>NZ_JBBOPJ010000001.1:0-4441580 GCF_038003565.1 Viridibacillus sp. FSL H8-0110
TTGGAACATTTAGAAGAGTTATGGGACAAAGTGCTCTCACAAGTTAAACAAAAGATCTCAAAACCAAGCTTTGAAACTTGGCTTAAATCCACGAAGCTACTTTCATACAAGGGTGATACCGTAACTATTGCAGCGCCAAATTCATTTGGGCGTGAATGGTTGGAAAATCACTATGTACAGCTAATTGCTTCTATTTTGGCAGAATTAACAGGAAAAGATTTGCATATCCGTTTTGTGGTTCAACAAGACCCAGGCTTTGATGATTTTGATATTCCATCGCCACGTGTTCAAGAAAAACAAGATGATCGTCCAGATTTCTCTCCTGGTATGCTGAACTTAAAAAACACATTTGATACATTCGTTATTGGATCTGGTAACCGCTTCGCACATGCTGCTTCGCTAGCCGTTGCAGAAGCACCAGCAAAAGCATATAACCCATTATTTATATATGGGGGAGTAGGTTTAGGAAAAACCCATTTAATGCACGCAATTGGCCACTATGTATTGGAACATAACCCTAATGCTAAGGTGGTTTATTTGTCATCTGAAAAATTTACAAATGAGTTCATTAACTCTATCCGCGACAACAAAGCTGTAGAATTTCGTAATAAGTATCGCAGTGTAGATGTCCTACTAATTGATGATATTCAATTCCTAGCTGGAAAAGAATCAACTCAGGAAGAATTTTTCCATACATTTAATACTTTGCACGAAGAATCGAAACAAATAGTTATCTCTAGTGATCGACCTCCAAAAGAGATTCCAACTTTGGAAGACCGCTTACGCTCACGCTTTGAATGGGGTCTAATAACGGATATCGCTCCACCTGATTTAGAAACGAGAATTGCAATATTACGAAAAAAAGCAAAGGCTGATGGATTAGATATTCCAAATGAGGTTATGCTATATATTGCAAACCAAATTGACTCTAATATTCGTGAATTAGAAGGTGCTTTAATCCGCGTAGTTGCTTACTCATCGCTTGTAAATCAAGATATTACGGCTGAATTAGCTGCACAAGCATTAAAGGATATTATTCCTAACTCCGTACCTAGAATGGTAACAATTTTAGATATTCAAAAGGCTGTTGGAGAACACTTTCATGTGAAATTAGAAGATTTTACTGCAAAAAAACGTACAAAATCAATTGCATTTCCACGTCAAATTGCTATGTATTTATCACGCGAGTTGACCGATTTTTCATTACCTAAAATTGGTGAAGAATTTGGTGGTCGTGATCATACAACGGTCATCCATGCACATGAGAAAATCTCAACCATGTTTAAAGAAGATCAGAAATTACAGCAAGATATTAAACAGATAAAGAGTATGCTAGGTAAGTAAAAACCTGTGGATAACCCGGAAAGTTAACAACATACTTATACACAGCCTGTCTACACACGGATAGGCTGATTTTATTCGTTAAATTGGACTTATCCACAAATCCACAGGCCCTACTACTATATCTATTAATCTTTTAATAAATAATAATATATATAAGTGAGGTATAATTTTATGAAATTTGATATCATGCGAGATCGTTTATTGGATGGACTAAATGATGTCATGAAGGCAGTTAGTTCAAAAACAACAATCCCTATTTTGACAGGAATAAAAATTGATGTAAGCGAAGAAGGAATGCGTTTAACTGGTAGTGATGCAGATATTACAATCCAAACGTATATACCTGTTGAAGAAAATGGCGAACAATTAATCAATGTTGAAAAACCAGGTTCAATTGTGTTGCAAGCAAAAATGTTCAATGAGATTGTACGTAAGTTACCTACTAATGACGTTGAATTTGAAGTATCAGAAAAATTCCAAACACGTATTCGTTCAGGTAAATCTGACTTTCACCTAATTGGTTTAGATTCAACTGAATATCCTTTATTACCAGAGTTGAGTGAAGACAATCAATTTACTGTTCCTGCTGATCTATTAAAATCAATTATTCGCGAAACAGTATTTGCAGTATCAACAAGTGAAAGTCGTCCAGTATTAACAGGTGTTCATTGGCAAATTAAAGACGGAGAGCTTGTATGTGTTGCAACTGATAGCCATCGTCTTGCTCGTCGTAAAGTTACTTTAGAACATTTACCAAGTGAACAATCTAGTGTTGTTGTACCTGGAAAAAGTTTGACTGAATTAAGTAAAATATTGAACGATGCAACTACTCCTGTAGATATTGTTATGACAAACCAACAAGTTTTATTCAAAACAAATGATGTTTTATTCTTCTCACGCTTACTAGAAGGGAATTATCCTGATACATCTCGTCTAATTCCTGAAGAATATAAAACAGATGTGACTGTAAATGGTCGCTCTTTACTTCAAGCCATTGACCGTGCTTCTTTACTTGCACGTGAAGATCGTAACAATGTAGTACGTTTTACAACTATGCAAGATGACACGATTGAAATTTCTTCGAATTCACCTGAGGTAGGAAAAGTAGAAGAACAAATTCAAGTTAGTTCACTTGTAGGGGAAGAATTGAAAATTTCTTTCAGTGCAAAATATATGATGGATGCATTAAAAGCAATTGATGGCCAAGATGTTGTTATTCAATTTACAGGTGCTATGAGACCATTTATTATTCGCTCTGTACATGACGATGCTATATTACAATTGATTTTACCTGTTCGTACTTACTAAAAATAACTATTTCGATATAACGATAGACGCAAATTATTTCCCAAGATTATTTATGACCTGGTCATAAATAACTGATTTTACTAAAGGATAGTCGTTTCGATGACTATCCTTTTTACTTATGAACAAAAGTTCGGTAAAATATAGGGATAGAGAAAAATAGAAGAGGATGAAATTAACTGTGAATGAAATTGCTATTGATACTGAATTTGTAACGCTTGGCCAATTATTAAAAATAACAGATGCTATTAGCTCAGGTGGAATGGCTAAATGGTTCTTGCAAGAGAATGATGTCTATGTAAACGGGGAAGTAGATAATCGCCGTGGACGTAAATTATATGTTGGCGATACTGTGAACATTCCTGGGACAGGGAGATTTCAGATAACTGGTCCAACGAACGGAGAATAACATGTATATAGATCGGTTAAAGCTGACGAATTACCGTAATTATGAATCGTTAGACTTGTCATTTTCTCCGAAAATCAATGTTTTCTTAGGAGAAAATGCACAAGGAAAAACAAATGTTATGGAATCTATATATGTTTTATCGATGGCAAAATCGCATCGTACCTCGAATGAGAAAGAATTGATACGGTGGAGCGAAGATTATGGTAAAATAGAAGGTGACGTTCAAAAAAAATATGGTCATCTACCTTTGGAATTAACCCTTTCTAAAAAAGGAAAAAAAGCAAGGGTTAACCATTTAGAACAAAGCCGTTTAAGTGATTATATTGGACAGATGAATGTCGTGATGTTTGCCCCGGAAGATTTAACTGTAGTAAAAGGCAGTCCCCAAATCAGAAGACGTTTTCTCGATATGGAAATCGGGCAAATTTCTCCAGTATATTTACATGATCTATTAACATTTCAAAAGCTATTAAAGCAACGGAATCACTTATTGAAAAAAAACCAAGGAAAATCGGCATTGCAAGATGTAATGTTTGAAGTATATACCGAACAATATATTCAAGCTGCAGTAAAAGTTATTCATAAAAGATTTCAATTTATGGATTTACTCCAGGAGTGGGCAGAACCAATTCATTTTGGTATCTCTCGAAATTTAGAGAGATTACAAATTCGTTATCGTCCAGTAAGTGGTATGGACCCGCATTGGACAACTGCTGAAATGGCGAATTTCTTAGAGAAGAAGTTACAAGATGCCTTGCCACGAGAGCTTGAACGAGGTGTCACATTAATTGGACCACATAGAGATGATTTGCAGTTTCTTGTGAATGACTATGATGTACAAACATATGGATCTCAAGGTCAGCAACGTACGACGGCTCTATCACTCAAATTAGCTGAAATTGAACTTATTAAACAAGAAGTTGGGGAAGCGCCAATTTTGTTACTAGATGATGTTCTTTCAGAGTTAGATGATTACCGTCAGTCACACTTACTGAATACTATTCAAGGTGAAGTTCAGACCTTTGTGACAACAACAAGTGTTGAAGGAATTGACCATGATACAATCCGAGAAGCAGCAATGTTTCATGTGAAACAAGGTTCTGTTGAGGTAGAAGAAACCTAGTATTAATACAGGTCAGTGGTTAGTAAAATAATTTAAAACGCATACTGATGTCATGAAAGAGTAGGTGGAACAAATGGCAATGGAAGAAAATAAACAGCCTGCTGCATATGATGCAGATCAGATACAAGTATTAGAAGGTTTAGAAGCAGTTCGTAAACGCCCGGGTATGTATATTGGTACTACAAGTTCTAAAGGTCTTCACCATTTGGTGTGGGAGATTGTAGATAACAGTATCGATGAAGCCTTAGCTGGATATTGTGATGAAATTAAAGTAACAATCGAAAAAGATAACTGGATTCGTGTTGACGATAATGGCCGTGGTATACCTGTAAGCAATCAAGAAAAAATGGGAAAACCAGCTGTTGAAGTTATCATGACAGTGCTACATGCCGGAGGTAAATTTGGTGGTGGCGGATACAAAGTATCTGGTGGTTTACATGGTGTTGGTGCATCTGTAGTAAACGCATTATCAGTTTCAACTGAAGTGTATGTAAAACGTGATGGTCATATACATTTCTTGAGTTTTAGTCGTGGTAAAACAGATCAGCCACTTCAAGTTATTGGCGAATCTGAAGAAACAGGAACAACAACACGCTTTAAAGCTGATCCTGAAATTTTCAAAGAAACAACAGTTTATGAATTTGATATATTAGCGCACCGTATACGCGAGCTAGCTTACTTAAATCGTGGTATTAGTATTACGATTGCTGATGAACGTGGTGAAGAAGTACGTTCAAATACATACCACTATGAAGGTGGTATTAAATCGTATGTTGAACATATTAACGAAAAGAAAGAACCTCTTCATGAAGCAATTGATTTAAAGGGCGAAAAAGATGGCATTTCAGTTGAAATTGCTATGCAGTATAATGCTGGATTTGCCTCTAATATTTTCTCGTTTGCTAACAATATCAATACGTATGAAGGCGGTACGCATGAATCTGGATTTAAAACAGCTTTAACACGAGTTATTAACGATTATGCGCGTAAAAATAATCTAATTAAAGATGCAGATGCGAATCTTTCAGGTGAAGATGTACGTGAAGGTTTAGTTGCTATTGTATCGATTAAACACCCTGATCCTCAATTTGAGGGGCAAACGAAAACAAAATTAGGTAACTCTGAAGTTAGTACAATTACAAACTCATTGTTCTCAGAACGTTTTGAGCGATTTTTATTAGAAAATCCTGCAGTTTCTAGAACAATTGTTGATAAGGGTTTAATGGCGGCTCGTGCACGCGTTGCAGCTAAAAAGGCACGTGAATTTACTCGACGTAAATCCGCTTTAGAAGTTTCTAGCTTACCAGGTAAATTAGCTGATTGTTCTTCTCGCCATCCTGATGAGAGTGAAATTTATATCGTAGAGGGTGACTCTGCCGGTGGTTCTGCTAAGTCTGGTCGTGATCGTCATTTCCAGGCAATATTACCTTTGCGTGGTAAAATTTTAAACGTTGAAAAAGCACGTCTTGATAGAATTCTATCCAATGCTGAAATTCGAGCAATGATTACAGCGATAGGTACTGGTATCGGCGAAGATTTCGAACTAAAAAAAGCACGTTATCATAAAATTGTTATCATGACCGATGCAGACGTCGATGGAGCACATATTCGAACGCTATTATTAACATTCTTCTTCCGATTCCTGCGACCGATAATTGAAGCGGGATATATCTATATTGCACAGCCCCCTTTGTACCAAGTAAAACAAGGGAAACATATTGAATATTGCTATAGTGATGAAGAACTTCAAGAAATTTTAGAGCGTCTTCCAAATTTACCAAAGCCAGGTATTCAGCGTTATAAAGGACTTGGAGAAATGAATGCCGAGCAATTATGGGATACGACAATGGATCCAGAACATCGTACATTACTGCAAGTTGAACTAGATGACGCAATAGAAGCGGACCGCACATTTGAACAATTGATGGGGGACGAAGTAGAACCGCGTCGTCAATTTATCGAGGAAAATGCTGTTTACGTGAAAAATCTAGATATTTAACGAGCTAGTGAAGGGAGGTAAGCACTTTGTCAGAAATTAATAATCCTGGTGTTAAGGGGATTAACATAAGTAAAGAAATTAAGACTTCATTTTTAAGTTATGCAATGAGTGTTATCGTCTCTCGTGCTTTACCAGATGTCCGCGATGGTTTAAAACCAGTACATCGTCGTATTTTGTACGGTATGCAAGAGTTAGGTAGTACTTCTGATAAGCCATATAAAAAATCCGCACGTATCGTTGGTGACGTAATGGGTAAGTACCATCCTCATGGTGACTCATCTATTTATGATGCAATGGTACGTATGGCGCAAGATTTTAGCTATCGATATATGTTAGTTGATGGTCATGGTAACTTCGGTTCTGTCGATGGTGATGGAGCCGCTGCCATGCGTTATACGGAATCCCGTATGTCTAAAATCGCAATGGAAATGCTGCGTGATATTAATAAAGACACTATTGATTACCAAGATAACTATGATGGCAATGAAAAAGAGCCAATCGTGTTACCGGCACGTTATCCAAACTTACTTGTCAACGGTGCTTCAGGTATTGCTGTTGGTATGGCAACTAACATTCCTCCTCATCAATTAGGTGAGGTTATTGATGGTGTTTTAGCAATCTCTGATAATCCAGCAATTACAACTGAAGAGCTAATGGAAATTATTCCAGGACCAGACTTTCCTACAGGTGGTACAATCTTAGGCCGAAGCGGAATCCGCCGTGCCTATGAAACCGGCCGTGGTTCTATTATTATTCGTGCTAAAGTTGAAATAGAACAAAAATCAAATGGTAAAGATACAATTGTTATTCACGAACTTCCTTTCCAGGTAAATAAAGCGAAATTAATCGAAAAAATTGCAGAGTTAGTACGAGATAAGAAAATTGATGGTATTACAAATATTAATGATGAGTCTGACCGTAACGGTATGCGTGTAGCTATCGATATTCGCAAAGATGCAAATTCTAATGTTGTATTGAATAACTTATATAAACAAACAGCGATGCAGTCGAGTTTCGGTATTAACATGCTTGCGTTAGTAGATGGACAACCAAAAGTTTTGAGTTTGAAAGAATCTCTTTATCATTACTTAGAACACCAAAAAGTAGTAATTCGCAGACGTACGCAATTCGAACTGAAAAAAGCTGAAGATCGTGCACATATTTTAGAAGGTTTACGTATTGCACTTGATCATATTGATGAGATTATTCACTTAATTCGCAGCTCACAGACAGGTGACGAAGCAAAAAGTGGCCTAATGGAAAAATTCAGCCTAAGTGAACGTCAAGCACAAGCGATTTTAGATATGCGTTTACAACGCTTAACAGGTTTAGAACGTGAGAAAATTGAAGGTGAATATCAAGAATTACAAGCTTTAATTGCTAAATTACGTGAAATTCTTGCAGACGAAGGTAAAATTCGCAAAATCATTCATGACGAATTACTTGAAGTGAAAGAACGTTTCAATGATAAACGTCGTACTGAAATCACTGCTGGCGGTATGGAAATGATTGAAGACGAAGATTTAATTCCTCGTGAGAATTCAGTTATTACTCTTACTCACAATGGCTATATCAAACGTTTACCTGCGAACACATATCGAAGTCAAAAACGTGGAGGTCGTGGCGTTCAAGGGATGGGTACAAATGATGATGACTTTGTTGAACATCTAATGAATACGTCTACGCATGATACAATTGTATTCTTTACATCTAAGGGTAAGGCATTCCGTGCAAAAGGCTATGAAATCCCTGAGTATGGTCGTACAGCCAAAGGTTTACCAATTGTTAACTTATTAAGTGTTGATAAGGATGAACAAGTAACAGCAATGATACGCGTTCCTTCGTTTGAAGATGATGCTTACTTTATCTTCACAACACGTACTGGTGTAACGAAACGTACTCCTGTATCATACTTTGCTAATATTCGTAACAATGGTTTAATAGCTATATCTCTACGTGAAGATGATGAATTAATTTCTGTCCGTCTTACAGATGGGAAAAAAGAAATCATCATTGGTACACGTAATGGTATGCTTGTACGATTTAATGAAGAAGACATCCGATCAATGGGGCGTACAGCTGCAGGGGTTCGTGGTATCCGCTTAAAAGATGATGACTATGTTGTCGGAATGGAAATGATTGAGCCAGGACAAGAAATTTTAGTTGTAACAGAAAAAGGTTACGGAAAACGCACGCCAGAAGAAGAATATAGAATTCAATCTCGTGGTGGTGTAGGTATTAAAACTTGTCAAATTACAGATAAGAACGGTCCCTTATCTGCTGTGAAAACAGTGGATGGTTCAGAAGACTTAATGCTTATTACAATTAACGGTATGTTGATTCGTATGGATATTAATGATATCTCTGTAACAGGACGTAGCACACAAGGTGTACGTCTAATTCGTCTAGGCGATGAAGAGCTTGTTGCAACAGTTGCAAAAGTTGCAAAAGAATCTGAAGAAGATGAAGAGTTAGATGAAAATGTAGAATCTGCTGGATTAGGAGAAGTAACAGTAGAAGAAACTGATGCAAGTTCTGAACCAACAGATACAGAATAATTGTATTTATTAATACGAAGAACCTCGATTAAAGCTAATCGAGGTTCTTTTTTTATTATTATTTTCATAACTTTATTAGACAGAGTGAAATTAAAATTGGAAATTAACTGTAATTTTTGTGGCTTTAGGAAAGAACAATTGACGAGGTGACATGATAAACAAAAAAACCAAATATTATAGGGTTTTTCTAGGAAATTTTATTTATAATTCTACAAAAAACGACAAAAAGTGTTATCACTCTAGGAATAAATATAATACTATAGAAAATTGTATATTATATTAAAATATTTTATTTAAATACTTTCTTACTTTAAAGTAATAGATTAATAGACGCTGTTAAGCGCTTTACATTACAAATAGATTGAATTTTCATATTTTTATACTATATTGAGAAAAAATAATTAAATAGATTGACTAAAATTGGAATGAGTGTGTAAAATGTAAATCAATATATAACATTTGTATGAGTTTTTTAAAGTAATTTACATATTATTTAATTTTATGTATATATTTTCGCTCAATACACTGTTATTATTTTCTTAATATTCTATCTACACTACGAGATTTTGAAAGGAGATACATTTTGGCTAGCTCAGAGAATTTATTAACCATCAGGAATTTACACACCGGTTTTCGAATAAAGGATACATATTATAATGCTGTAGATGATATTTCTATTAACTTAAATAAAAATGAGATTTTAGCAATTGTTGGAGAATCGGGTTGTGGTAAAAGTACACTTGCTACTTCCATTCTTGGATTACACGTTGCAAACAATACCAAAGTCACAGGTGAGATTCTTTATAAAGATTTAAACCTTGCGGGACTTTCAGAAGATAAGTTTAATGATATTCGTGGTAATGATATAGGGATGATATTCCAGGATCCATTATCTGCATTAAATCCTTTAATGCGAATCGGTGAACAGATTTCAGAATCTTTAGTTTACCATACGAAGTTTACAAAAGAGCAGAGAGCAGAACGTGTTCTTGAACTGTTAAATCAAGTTGGAATACCTAATCCTGCAAGAGTAGCAAATCAGTTTCCACACCAATTATCAGGGGGAATGCGTCAACGTGTCATGATTGCCATTGCCATTGCTTGTAAACCAGCTATTATCGTAGCAGATGAGCCAACAACTGCGCTGGATGTTACGATTCAAGCACAAATACTAGATTTATTGAAAGAATTACAAGCAGAGACAAAGAGTGGGATTATATTAATTACACATGACCTTGGAGTTGTTGCAGAAGTTGCAGATCGTGTTGCGGTTATGTATGCAGGTCAAATTATTGAAGAAGCGCCAGTAGAGGAGTTATTTAATAACCCTAAGCATCCTTATACAAGATCACTACTTAACTCAATTCCGCAGATGAATAGCGAAAATGAGAAACTTCAAGTAATTAAAGGTTTAGTACCATCACTTAAAAATTTACCGCGTCAAGGATGCCGTTTTTCATCTCGAATTCCGTGGCTTGCTGCAGATACACATGAGGAAGACCCAGTATTACATGAAGTTTCCCCTGGTCACCTTGTAAGATGTACTTGCTGGAAACACTTTGATTTCGAAGGTGCAGAAGGGGGACAACTAAGATGAGTTTTATGCAAATAAAAGATTTATGTGTACATTACCCAATTCGTGGTGGCTTTTTCAATACAGTTGTTGATCATGTTTATGCAGTTGATGGTGTTAGCATGGAATTTGAAAAAGGTAAAACATATGGTCTAGTTGGTGAATCTGGTTCTGGTAAATCAACCACAGGGAAAGCAATTATCGGACTTGAGAAAATTACATCGGGTAGCATTATTTATGAAGGAGAAAATGTTACTAATCAACGTCGCGAAAGAACTTCACCATATAACAGAGATATACAGATGATTTTCCAAGATTCACATTCTAGTATGAATCCAAGAAAACGTATTAAAGATATAATTGCTGAGCCAATTCGGAATTTTTTGAAGTTAAGTGATCAAGAGGAAAATAAACGGATTAATGAATTGCTAGCAATTGTAGGGATGCCAGAGGACGCTAAATATAAATATCCGCATGAATTTTCAGGAGGACAAAAGCAGCGTATTGGTATTGCACGAGCAGTTGCTTGTAATCCAAAAATGATTATTGCAGATGAACCTGTTTCGGCGCTTGATTTATCAGTACAGGCTCAAGTATTAAACTTTATGAAGGATATTCAACAGGAATATGGCTTGAGTTATCTATTTATCTCGCATGATTTAGGTGTTGTAAAACATATGTGTGATCATATCTCAATTATGTATAAGGGGCGCTTTGTTGAAACTGGTCGTCGTGAGGATGTTTATAAAAATCCTCAACATATATATACACAGCGCTTATTATCAGCAATACCTAATATTGAACCTTCTACTCGTATTGCACGCAAAGCAGAGCGTCAAGGAGTAGAAGCGCTTTATCAAACGGAACAACATAAGTATTATGATGAAAATGGCAAAGTCTATGCTCTAAAACAATTAAGTAGTACGCATTCGGTTGCCATGAATACGCAAGAAAAAGGAGGCAATTGAAATGTGGAAAACAGTATTAAGACGATTTTTAGTTATGATTCCACAGTTATTTGTCCTTAGTCTACTTATCTTTGTCATGGCGAAGTTTATGCCTGGTGATCCGTTTACAGGGTTAATAACACCAGAAACAGATCCAAACGTAATAGAAGAGTTAAGGATAAAAGCTGGATTCTATGATCCTTGGTATGTCCAATACTACAATTGGATTACAAATGCTTTCCAAGGTGACTTTGGTGATAGCTATACATTTAAAGTAGCGGTTTCATCACTTATTGGTGAGCGTGCTTTAAATACATTTTGGCTATCGTTATTAAGTGTTGTTTTACTATATGCTATTGCCATTCCGTTAGGTATTTTGGCTGGACGCTATCAGGATTCGTTGTTAGATAAGGGAATTGTTTTATATAGCTTTATTAGTTATGCGATTCCTACATTTGTATTATCGTTGATTTTCTTATTTATGTTTGGGTATCATATTCCAATTTTCCCAACTAGCGGAACGGTGGATGTTTCTCACGATCCTGGTACTTGGGGCTATTTCTGGAGCAAAGTGTATCATATGCTTTTGCCAGCTATCACTTATGCATTACTAGCTACTACTGGAGTAATTCAATACTTACGTTCGGAAATAATCGATTCGAAATCAATGGATTATGTTAAGACAGCACGAAGTAAAGGTCTTCCGATTTCGAAAGTTTATACTAAACATATTTTTAGAAACTCATTATTACCAATCGCTGCCTTCTTCGGATTTACTATTACAGGATTATTGGGCGGATCAGTATTTATCGAAACAATCTTTGGCTACCCGGGGATGGGGCAGTTATTTATTTCATCTATTGCATCGCGTGATTATAGCGTAATTACAACGCTTGTCATGCTATTCGGCTTCTTAACATTATTAGGTAGTCTACTGTCCGATATTATTATGAGTATTGTTGATCCAAGAATTCGGATAGAATGATGAATCTTAATGACAAAGGAGAGGTGAATAGAGATGACACAGCAAACAGAAAGTACTGCAATCACGACAAAAGATACAATTAGCTCTCCACCGACTGGATTCCAAGTCATATTAAGGGAGTTTAAAAAAGATAAACTAGCAATGTTCTCTTTAATTTTATTAGGGTTAATCATTGTAGGCATTTACGTAGCCTCATTTTTCATTGATCAAGAGGAATTAATGCGTATTAGCATAAGAGGTAAATATGCGGAACCAGGTGACGGCTTTATACTTGGAGCAGACCATGGTGGGCGATCCATTTTAGGGCAATTAATTATTGGGGCTAGAAACTCAATTACAATTGCAATTATTATTACGATTATCACTGGAGTTGCCGGTGTTGTTATAGGTTTAGTAACAGGCTACTTTGGTGGGCTTATCGATAATATATTTATGCGTATTATTGACTTCTTTTTGACACTGCCAACGACTATGATTATTATCGTGTTCGTTACAATTATTCCTAAATATACTGTAACGACTTTTATATTGATAATGAGTCTCTTCTTATGGATAGGTACTGCAAGACTTATACGTAGTAAATCCCTATCAGAAAGCAGAAGAGATTATGTTAGTGCTTCTAAGACAATGGGAACTCGTAATTCAACTATTATTTTCAAAGAAATCATGCCGAATATAAGTTCTCTTATTATTGTTGAATTGACATTGAACTTTGCAGGAAATGTCGGCATTGAAACAGGATTATCCTTCCTTGGCTTCGGTTTACCACCATCAACACCAAGTTTAGGAACTCTTGTTAGTTACGCAGCAAATCCCGAAGTATTGTCTACGAAGTTATGGGTTTGGTTACCTGCAGCATTACTAATTTTAGTATTGATGTTAGGAATAAATTATGTTGGACAGGCTTTACGTCGTTCAGCAGATGCAAGGCAGAGATTAGGATGATAAAGGAGGAAAAAAGATGAAGAAAAAGAATTGGTTTTTAGTTTCTATGCTATTAGCTTTAGTGTTAGTTTTAGCAGCATGTGGCGGAGACAAAGACAAGAAAAATGAATCTAGCGGTGGCGGGGATAAGCCGAAAGATGAAGAAAAAATAGATACAAGCGCATTCCCAGTAGCTGTAGAAAACAATGACGAGGCAATCAAAGGTGGTACTTTACAAGTCGCTCTTGTAAATGATTCACCGTTCAAAGGGATTTTCTCAGCGGAATTATACGAAGATGCATATGACAGTGAAATTATGGCCTTTGCAAGTAATTCAATCTTTAAGACAAAAGAAGATTTCTTAATCAGTGATGAAGGTATCGCTTCATTAAAAGTAGACGCTGATAACAAAAAAGTAACGGTTAAAATTCGTGAAGGCGTAAAATGGTCTGATGGTGAACCTTTAACTATAGACGACGTTATTTACCCATATGAGATCATTGGTCACAAAGATTACACTGGTGTTCGTTATGATGGGGATTTCAAAAATATTATTGGTGCTACAGAGTACCATGCAGGTAAAGCAAAAACTATCTCAGGTTTGAAAAAAATTGATGATTTAACTTTAGAAATTACATTCAAAAAATTATCACCAGCTATTTATAATGGTGGTGACGGTTTATGGGGCTATGCAGCACCAAAACATTACTTAAAAGACGTAGCAATCAAAGAATTAATCAAATCGGATAAAATCCGTAAAACACCAGTTACTCTTGGTGCATTTAAATTTGATAAAATTGTAAATGGTGAATCAGTACAATTCTTAGCTAACGAACATTACTGGAATGGCCAACCTAAAATTGATAAAGTTGTTTTAACAACTGTTCCTTCAACTCAAATTGCAGAAGGTCTAAAAGCTGGTAAGTATGACATCGCTACATCGTATAGATCAACGAATTATGATGCAGTTAAAGATTTAGAAAACTTAACAGTACTAGGTCGTAAAGAATTGGCTTACTCTTATGTTGGTTTTAAACTTGGTAAGTTTGACACTAAAAAAGGTGAAAACGTAACAGATCCAAACGCTAAAATGGGAGATGTTAGTCTACGCCAAGCATTTGCATATGCAATGGATGTTGAGCAAGTAGCTGAAGAATATTATGGTGGCTTACGTACACGTTCTAACTCATTGATTCCACCAGTATTCTCTGCATTCTATGACGATTCATTAGAAGGATTCAAATATGATCCTGAAAAAGCAAAAAAATTATTAGATGATGCAGGATATAAAGATGTTGATGGTGATGGATTACGAGAAGATAAAAACGGTAAAAAACTTGAAATCAAACTTGCTGGTATGGCTGGCGATGATAAAGATGAAGCTATGATGCAATTTTACTTGCAAAATTGGAAAGATGCTGGTTTAAATGTTGTTTTAACAACAGGTCGTTTAATCGAATTCAACAGTTTCTACGATAAAGTAAAAGCTGATGACAAAGATATTGACGTATATATGGCTGCGTGGGGTACTGGTACTAACCCATCTCCATCAGGTATTTATGCGCGTGATGCATCTTACAGTTATAGTCGTTTCACTTCTCCAGAGCTAGATAAATTACTAGCTAATATTGATTCTGAAGAAGCAATTGATCCAGAATACCGTGCAAAGGCATTTAAGGATTGGCAAGTCTACATGGCTGAACAAGCGCCAGTATTCCCAATTTACTACCGCACAGAAATCATGCCAGTTAACAAACGTGTGAAAAACTACAATAAAGACTGGGTTAACGAATCTGATTTAAACCAATTGGAACTTACTGCTGAAGAGCCAATTAAATAACAAAGTATGTAACCAAATTAAAGAAACTCCGAGCAACTGCACTATATGTGCAATGCTCGGAGTTTTTTTGTTCTAACAAAAATTTAATTAATTTGATAAAAGGACTGAATATTTATATTACAATTAAAGTAAGTTTTAGATACAATATATACTAGGACAAATTAATTATCTTTTAAAGGAGTGCGTGCATATGAGCGCTACATTAGTGAAAGTGGCTGATTTGCGATTGGGTAGTATTGTGGCAGAAGATATAATGGCAAATACACAATATCCTATTGTATATAAAGATACTAAAATTACTAGAGAGCATTTAATTGTATTTCAGGCTTTCCAAATTCCAAAAATTCCAGTGCTCACTACATCAATCATTGAAAAAAAAGAAAAGGAAATTACGGTAGTTCCTGATAATGTTAAGGAAGATGAAGTGGTAGTAGAAAGTATGACACCATTTGCTAGCCAATATGGAAAGAGTGTTGCGGAATTTAAAGCCGAATTTTTTAAATGGCAGGCGGGTAGTAAAGTTGATATTGTAAAGGTTCGTACTATTATACTTCCGTTAATAGATTATGTATTAAGAGATCGTGCACTTATTTTTTCGTTGAATGAACTTTCAGATTCTAAAAACTATATTTATCATCATTCAGTTGCACTGAGTTTAATCTCGGCTGTAATTGCGCATAAGATGGGCTTAACAAAAGGTGATATTATTCAAATTGCCAGTGCAGCTGCTTTAGCTGATTGCGGTATGGCAAAAGTAAATAAAAAGATTCTTGAAAAAGCAGGGGCTTTAACTGAGCTAGAACTTAAAGAAATTCAAGAACATCCCTTTTATAGTGCACAATTAGTGAAAGATATTCCTCTTTTAAAATCTGATATGAAAATTGCTATATATCAGCATCATGAGCGATTAGATGGTAGTGGTTATCCATTAGGTGAGAAAGGTAATTCCATTGCTGTGTACTCTCATATTATTGCAGTAGCTGATGTTTTTCATGCTATGACATGCGAACGAGTATACAGAGAAAAGGAATCATCATTTAAAGTATTAGAAATGATTCGCGAATCGCAATTCGGTAAATTTAATATTGAAGTTGTCCACACATTGTTTAGCTGTATAGCTGATTTACCGTTAGGAACAAAAGTAGAATTATCTAATTTTGCATTAGCAACAATTGTTTTTGTAAATAAGGATACCCCTACTCGTCCAGTTGTAAAGTTAATAGATACATCAGAAATTATAGACTTATCAAGGAATCGTATATTATATATCGAAAGATTAATCGTCGAATAGCTTTATTAATTCTATCCCTTAATTAAGTCGTTCTATAGGAAGAAACTCTTTAGAAAGATAAGTAGTTTTATATTTTAGGGATAGAATTTCATTTTTTATTAAAAAGTGTTGACAGTTATATCGAAAGTGTTATATTATATTACTTGTCGCTAAGACGTACTTAACAAAACTTAATAACTTTACTTTCAAATAAAACTTTTTAAAAAGCGGTTGACAGTTGAAGATATAAATGTTAAGATTTATAAGTCGTCAAAACAACACGATAAAATGAACCTTGAAAACTGAACATGCAAGACGTTAATCAATAAATGTTTTTGAACATCAACTCTGTTGGTGGATCAAAACAAAAATAGATATCATCTTCGGATGATACGCTAGCAAAGCTAATGAGCTTTCAAACTACTTTTATGGAGAGTTTGATCCTGGCTCAGGACGAACGCTGGCGGCGTGCCTAATACATGCAAGTCGAGCGAATGATGAAGAAGCTTGCTTCTTCTGATTTAGCGGCGGACGGGTGAGTAACACGTGGGCAACCTACCTAGTAGATTGGGATAACTCCGGGAAACCGGGGCTAATACCGAATAATCCATTTTGTCACATGGCAAAATGCTGAAAGGCGGTTTCGGCTGTCACTACTAGATGGGCCCGCGGTGCATTAGCTAGTTGGTGGGGTAACGGCCTACCAAGGCAACGATGCATAGCCGACCTGAGAGGGTGATCGGCCACATTGGGACTGAGACACGGCCCAAACTCCTACGGGAGGCAGCAGTAGGGAATCTTCCACAATGGACGAAAGTCTGATGGAGCAACGCCGCGTGAGTGATGAAGGTTTTCGGATCGTAAAACTCTGTTGTAAGGGAAGAACAAGTACGTTAGTAACTGAACGTACCTTGACGGTACCTTATTAGAAAGCCACGGCTAACTACGTGCCAGCAGCCGCGGTAATACGTAGGTGGCAAGCGTTGTCCGGATTTATTGGGCGTAAAGCGCGCGCAGGTGGTTTCTTAAGTCTGATGTGAAAGCCCACGGCTCAACCGTGGAGGGTCATTGGAAACTGGGAGACTTGAGTGCAGAAGAGGAAAGTGGAATTCCAAGTGTAGCGGTGAAATGCGTAGAGATTTGGAGGAACACCAGTGGCGAAGGCGACTTTCTGGTCTGTAACTGACACTGAGGCGCGAAAGCGTGGGGAGCAAACAGGATTAGATACCCTGGTAGTCCACGCCGTAAACGATGAGTGCTAAGTGTTAGGGGGTTTCCGCCCCTTAGTGCTGCAGCTAACGCATTAAGCACTCCGCCTGGGGAGTACGGCCGCAAGGTTGAAACTCAAAGGAATTGACGGGGGCCCGCACAAGCGGTGGAGCATGTGGTTTAATTCGAAGCAACGCGAAGAACCTTACCAGGTCTTGACATCCCAATGACCGCTCTAGAGATAGAGTTTTCCCTTCGGGGACATTGGTGACAGGTGGTGCATGGTTGTCGTCAGCTCGTGTCGTGAGATGTTGGGTTAAGTCCCGCAACGAGCGCAACCCTTGATCTTAGTTGCCATCATTTAGTTGGGCACTCTAAGGTGACTGCCGGTGACAAACCGGAGGAAGGTGGGGATGACGTCAAATCATCATGCCCCTTATGACCTGGGCTACACACGTGCTACAATGGACGATACAAAGAGTCGCTAACTCGCGAGGGTATGCTAATCTCATAAAATCGTTCTCAGTTCGGATTGTAGGCTGCAACTCGCCTACATGAAGCCGGAATCGCTAGTAATCGTGGATCAGCATGCCACGGTGAATACGTTCCCGGGCCTTGTACACACCGCCCGTCACACCACGAGAGTTTGTAACACCCGAAGTCGGTGAGGTAACCTTTATGGAGCCAGCCGCCGAAGGTGGGATAGATGATTGGGGTGAAGTCGTAACAAGGTAGCCGTATCGGAAGGTGCGGCTGGATCACCTCCTTTCTAAGGATAATTACGGAAACAGATCTTGGATCTGTCGATTAACGTCTTGCGTTCAGTTTTGAAGGCTCATTGTAAAATGATCTTCAAAACCTTGTTCTTTGAAAACTGGATAAAACGACATTGAAGCAAATTAAGTAACACATTTTTTATTATTAAGTTTTTTAGGCTTAATAACTAACTTTTAGGTTAAGTTATTAAGGGCGCATGGCGGATGCCTTGGCACTAGGAGCCGAAGAAGGACGGCACTAACACCGATATGCTTCGGGGAGCTGTAAGTGAGCTTTGATCCGGAGATTTCCGAATGGGGGAACCCACTGTTCGTAATGGAGCAGTATCTTGACGTGAATACATAGCGTCTTGATGGCAGACCCAGGGAACTGAAACATCTAAGTACCTGGAGGAAGAGAAAGAAAAATCGATTCCCTGAGTAGCGGCGAGCGAAACGGGAATAGCCCAAACCAAGAGGCTTGCCTCTTGGGGTTGTAGGACACTCTATATGGAGTTACAAAGGAATGAGTTAAACGAAGCGGTCTGGAAAGGCCCGCCAGAGCAGGTAACAGCCCTGTAGTTGAAAGTTCATTCTCTCTTGAGTGTATCCTGAGTACGGCGGAACACGTGAAATTCCGTCGGAATCTGGGAGGACCATCTCCCAAGGCTAAATACTACCTAGTGACCGATAGTGAACCAGTACCGTGAGGGAAAGGTGAAAAGCACCCCGGAAGGGGAGTGAAATAGATCCTGAAACCATGTGCCTACAAGTAGTTAGAGCCCGTTAATGGGTGATAGCGTGCCTTTTGTAGAATGAACCGGCGAGTTACGATTACATGCGAGGTTAAGTTTTAGAAGACGGAGCCGCAGCGAAAGCGAGTCTGAATAGGGCGAATGAGTATGTGGTTGTAGACCCGAAACCAGGTGATCTACCCATGTCCAGGGTGAAGGTAAGGTAACACTTACTGGAGGCCCGAACCCACGTACGTTGAAAAGTGCGGGGATGAGGTGTGGGTAGCGGAGAAATTCCAATCGAACCTGGAGATAGCTGGTTCTCTCCGAAATAGCTTTAGGGCTAGCCTCGTGATAAAGAATCCTGGAGGTAGAGCACTGTTTGAACTAGGGGTCCATCCCGGATTACCGAATTCAGACAAACTCCGAATGCCAGTGATTTATGCACGGGAGTCAGACTGCGAGTGATAAGATCCGTAGTCAAGAGGGAAACAGCCCAGACCACCAGCTAAGGTCCCAAAGTAATTGTTAAGTGGAAAAGGATGTGACGTTGCTTAGACAACCAGGATGTTGGCTCAGAAGCAGCCATCATTTAAAGAGTGCGTAATAGCTCACTGGTCGAGTGACGCTGCGCCGAAAATGTATCGGGGCTAAACAATTCACCGAAGCTGTGGATGGACATCTTAGATGTCCGTGGTAGGAGAGCGTTCTAAGTGCTGTGAAGTCAGACCGGAAGGACTGGTGGAGCGCTTAGAAGTGAGAATGCCGGTATGAGTAGCGAAAGACGGGTGAGAATCCCGTCCACCGAATGACTAAGGTTTCCTGAGGAAGGCTCGTCCGCTCAGGGTTAGTCGGGACCTAAGCCGAGGCCGATAGGCGTAGGCGATGGACAACAGGTTGATATTCCTGTACCACCTATTTACCATTTGAGCAATGGGGGGACGCAGTAGGATAGGGTAAGCATGCTGTTGGTTATGCATGTTCAAGCAGTGAGGCGTGAAATGAGGCAAATCCCATTTCTATAACGTTGAGCTGTGATGACGAGGACGTATGTCCGGAGTTCCTGATTTCACACTGCCAAGAAAAGCCTCTAGCGAGGTAAAAGGTGCCCGTACCGCAAACCGACACAGGTAGTCGAGGAGAGAATCCTAAGGTGTGCGAGAGAACTCTCGTTAAGGAACTCGGCAAAATGACCCCGTAACTTCGGGAGAAGGGGTGCTCTAGTAGGGTGAAAGCCCGAGAGAGCCGCAGTGAATAGGCCCAGGCGACTGTTTAGCAAAAACACAGGTCTCTGCAAAACCGTAAGGTGACGTATAGGGGCTGACGCCTGCCCGGTGCTGGAAGGTTAAGAGGAGTGCTTAGCGCAAGCGAAGGTGCGAATTGAAGCCCCAGTAAACGGCGGCCGTAACTATAACGGTCCTAAGGTAGCGAAATTCCTTGTCGGGTAAGTTCCGACCCGCACGAAAGGCGTAACGATCTGGGCACTGTCTCAACGAGAGACTCGGTGAAATTATAGTACCTGTGAAGATGCAGGTTACCCGCGACAGGACGGAAAGACCCCGTGGAGCTTTACTGTAGCCTGATATTGAATTTTGATACATCTTGTACAGGATAGGTAGGAGCCAGAGATTCCGGAGCGCCAGCTTCGGAGGAGGCGTTGGTGGGATACTACCCTAGATGTATTGAACTTCTAACCCATGCCCCTTAGCGGGGTAGGAGACAGTGTCAGGCGGGCAGTTTGACTGGGGCGGTCGCCTCCTAAAGAGTAACGGAGGCGCCCAAAGGTTCCCTCAGAATGGTTGGAAATCATTCGTAGAGTGTAAAGGCATAAGGGAGCTTGACTGCGAGACCTACAAGTCGAGCAGGGTCGAAAGACGGGCTTAGTGATCCGGTGGTTCCGCATGGAAGGGCCATCGCTCAACGGATAAAAGCTACCCCGGGGATAACAGGCTTATCTCCCCCAAGAGTCCACATCGACGGGGAGGTTTGGCACCTCGATGTCGGCTCATCGCATCCTGGGGCTGTAGTCGGTCCCAAGGGTTGGGCTGTTCGCCCATTAAAGCGGTACGCGAGCTGGGTTCAGAACGTCGTGAGACAGTTCGGTCCCTATCCGTCGTGGGCGTAGGAAATTTGAGAGGAGCTGTCCTTAGTACGAGAGGACCGGGATGGACACACCGCTGGTGTACCAGTTGTTCTGCCAAGGGCATCGCTGGGTAGCTATGTGTGGACGGGATAAGTGCTGAAAGCATCTAAGCATGAAGCCCCCCTCAAGATGAGATTTCCCATTACGCAAGTAAGTAAGATCCCTCAAAGACGATGAGGTAGATAGGTTCGAGGTGGAAGTGTGGCGACATACGGAGCTGACGAATACTAATAGATCGAGGACTTAACCAAATTTTACTTAACGAACTTCAATGTAATTTATCCAGTTTTGAGAGAACAAGTTCTCTAATATAGTCTAGTGATGATGGCAAAGAGGTCACACCCGTTCCCATGCCGAACACGGAAGTTAAGCTCTTTAGCGCCGATGGTAGTTGGGGGTTTCCCCCTGTGAGAGTAGGACGTTGCTAGGCACATCAAAGCACAGCTGATTTAATCAGTTGTGTTTTTTTATTACTTATATTTATAATTAAGTATAATGTTGTACTTAATTTAGAAGGTTTATATTCCATTAAAATACATTACCTAAACGTAGAATGAAAAGAATATTCAGGAACCCTATGTATCTATCTCGATTTATATATAAATACTCTATTTGAATTCGTTTTTCTTGTACAAATATTAAATAGAACATATGGTTAAAAGAAGTACAATCAAATAGAATGGCAGAATTTATTCTAACAGGAGGTATGGAACATGACAGTAGTCTATAATTTTACGGTTAAAAAGGTAGATGGAGAGCAAAAAAATTTAAGTGATTTTACTGGTAAACCGTTGTTAATTGTCAATACAGCAAGTAAATGTGGTTTTACACCACAATTTAAAGAATTACAAGCAATGTATGAAAAATATAACCATCAAGGATTTGAAATTTTAGGTTTTCCTTGTGATCAATTTAATAATCAAGAGTTTGCAGATATCGATGAAACAATGCAATTTTGCCAAAAGAATTATGGAGTAAACTTTCCAATGTTTGCAAAAGTGGATGTAAAGGGTGATAATGCTGATCCACTATTCAAACACTTAGTTTCAGAGAAAAAAGGTTTACTAACAGAGGGAATTAAATGGAATTTCACTAAGTTCTTAATAAATAAAGAGGGGAAGGTTGTAGCTCGTTATGCACCTCAAACTTCACCTACTAAAATTGAAAATGACTTAAAATCTGTATTGAAGTGAACAATTCTAAATAATCTTATTTATCGCAGAGTCCTTGACAAGTGAATAGTCACGTTGTTAATCTTACAATTAATATTCTTTTACAAAACAGGAGGAGTTACCGAAATGTGGGAAACGAAATTTGCCAAAGAAGGTTTAACGTTTGATGATGTATTACTTGTACCAGCACATTCTGAAGTATTACCGAAAGATGTAAGTTTATCAGTTAATTTAACACCAAAAATTAAATTGAATATCCCTATTATTAGTGCTGGAATGGATACAGTAACTGAGGCACCAATGGCAATTTCTATGGCTCGTCAAGGTGGTATTGGTATCATCCACAAAAATATGAGCATTGAAGAGCAAGCGGATCAAGTAGAGAAAGTAAAACGCTCTGAAAATGGAGTTATTACAAATCCGTTTTTCCTAACACCAACTCATCAAGTATTTGATGCAGAACATTTAATGGGTAAATACCGTATTTCCGGTGTTCCAATTGTAAATAACGATAAAGACCTTAAATTAGTAGGAATTATTACAAACCGTGATTTACGCTTTGTACAAGATTACTCCCAAAAAATTGAAGAAGTTATGACTAAAGAAGATCTAGTTACAGCTCCTGTTGGAACAACTTTAGATGATGCAGAAAAAATACTTCAACAATATAAAATCGAGAAATTACCAATCGTTGATGATGAAGGCGTCTTAAAAGGCTTAATCACAATTAAAGATATAGAAAAAGTTATGGAATTCCCGAATGCTGCTAAAGACCATTTAGGTCGTTTACTTGTAGGTGCTGCAGTTGGTGTTACGAAAGATTCTATGGTTCGTGTACAAAAGTTAGTAGATGCACAAGTAGATGTAATTGTAATTGATACAGCACATGGTCACTCACAAGGTGTTTTAGAAGTAGTACGAGATATACGCGCAGCATTCCCAGAATTAGATATTATCGCTGGTAACGTTGCAACAGGTGAGGCTACAAAAGCTCTTTACGAAGCTGGCGCTGATGTAGTTAAAGTAGGGATTGGACCTGGTTCAATTTGTACAACTCGTGTTGTAGCAGGTGTTGGTGTACCTCAAATTACAGCAATTTATGATTGCGCGGCAGAAGCTCGTAAACAAGGTAAAACAATTATTGCTGATGGCGGTATTAAATACTCAGGTGATATTATTAAAGCTTTAGCTGCTGGTGGACATGTAGTAATGCTAGGTAGCTTGCTTGCAGGTACTTCTGAATCTCCAGGGGAAACTGAAATCTTCCAAGGCCGTCGCTTTAAAGTATATCGTGGCATGGGTTCAGTAGGAGCTATGGAAAAAGGTTCAAAAGATCGCTACTTCCAAGAAGATGCAAAGAAACTTGTTCCAGAAGGTATTGAAGGACGTCTTCCTTACAAAGGACCTCTAGCAGATACAATCCACCAATTAGTTGGAGGTATTCGCTCAGGTATGGGGTATTGTGGAACGAAAGATCTTCGTGATCTACGCGAAAATGCACAGTTCGTTCGTATGACTGGTGCGGGTTTACGTGAAAGTCATCCACATGATGTTCAGATCACGAAAGAATCACCAAACTACTCAATCTCATAATTTCGAGACTTTCCCATCCTTTCTACGTCAAAACTAGATGTAGAAAGGGTGTTTTTTTATACACCGTAGTTGCGAGCCCTGAATCTATGTTAAAATGAGCGGAGTAAGAGGAGTAATATGAACACATATGGAGGTATTATGGTGAAAACATCAAGAAAAAACACATGGTTACGATTTATCATGGTTTCTGCTTTGCTGTTAAGTATGTTTGTAACAATACCTAAGGCAGCGAATGCAGAAGACGAGCTGAATTTGCGCGTTAAAGGTGCCATTTTAATCGATGCAGACTCAGGTAAAATTTTATACCAAAAGAATGCGGACAAGTCTTTAGGAATTGCTAGTATGTCAAAAATGATGACCGAATATCTATTATTAGATGCAATTAATGATGGTAAAATTACTTGGGATCAAAAATATAAAGTATCAGAGTATGCATATAAAATTTCCCAAAATCGTGCACTTAGTAACGTGCCTCTACGTGCTGACGGTGAATATACAATTCGTGAATTGTATGAAGCAATGGCAATATACTCAGCAAATGGAGCGACTATTGCAATTGCAGAAACAATTGCTGGCTCAGAAACAGAATTTGTGAACATGATGAATAAAAAAGCAAAAAAAATGGGTTTGAAGAATTATACTTTCGTTAACTCAACAGGCTTAAATAATGCACAACTAGACGGTATGGAACCAGCAGGTACTGGTAAAACTGCTGAGAATAAGATGCCCGCAAAATCTGTTGCTAAATTAGCTTATCATTTATTAAAAGATCACCCTGATGTATTGAAAACTTCAAGCATTACGAAAAAAACATTCCGTGAAGGTACAGATGATGCAATTAAAATGTCTAACTGGAATTTCATGCTACCGGGTCTTGTATTTGAATATGAAGGTGTAGATGGATTAAAAACGGGTACAACTGATTTTGCTGGTTACTGTTTCACAGGTACTGCAACACGCAACGGAACACGTCTAATTGCAGTTGTTTTAGATGCTGTAGATGCTAAAGGTGAAGGAACATATAAAGCTCGTTTTGATGCAACACGCGCATTATTCGACTATGGTTTCAATCAATTTACTACAGAAGAAATTGTCCCGGCCAACTATACGTTTAAAGGACAAAAATCGATACCTGTAATTGATGGTAAAGAAGATAAAGTGAATATTGCTACAAAAGAAGCAATTTCAATTATGGTAAAAACTTCAGATAGAGATTTATATAAACCAAAATTAGTACTAGATAAAAAAGAACTAGACGCACCTGTTAAAAAAGGTGCTGTTGTTGGACATGTTGAAATCGAAAAAACCGAAGGTAAAGATTATGGATTTATCGATGGAGAAGTAAATAATGCAGAGGTAGTCACTACAAATACTGTTGAGAAGTCTGGCTGGATTTCCCGAGCTTTCAAAGGTATTGGTAACTTCTTCTCAGATTTATGGAATAAAATATTCTAATATAAAAAAGGCAATCACGACGATTGCCTTTTTATTATGCCTTAATTCCCCAAGCATCCATTAATTGTTGCACAGATTGATTAATTTCTTCATCTTTGATTCCCCCAAAACCAAGGAGAAACTGTGCCGATTTTCCATTTAGAATTGTATCCATCATATATTCCTGAATAGGTATAATACGAATACCTTTTTCTTGAGCCAAGTCTTTCAATTCTGTTGCATTTTTTGTGTGAGAAATTGTTAGTACGATATGCATACCTGCTTGTTCACCTGAAATTTTAACTGTTGGTGAAAATGGTTCTAGAGCTATTGTAAGCTTTTCTAATTTTTTACGATAGATTTTACGCATTCGATTTAAATGCTTCGCAAAATGGCCATCTCGCATGAATTGTGCGAGAATATGCTGTTCAAAGCGAGGTACTGTCGATGTATAGTAATTAAATGCCTGGTTGTACACTTCTACTAAATTTGGAGGTAGTACAAAATAGGCAATACGTAGCGAAGGCATGAGTGATTTAGAAAAGGTACTTATGTAAATCACACTGTCACTTTTATCCATTCCCTGTAATGCAGCAATTGGTTTCCCAATATAACGAAATTCACTATCATAATCGTCTTCGATGATATAACGATCATCCTTTTGAGAAGCCCAGTTTAAAAGCTGTGCTCTACGCGGGGCAGATAATACTGCGCCAGTCGGAAATTGATGCGAAGGCGTGACATAGACAACGTTAGCCTTAGAGTTCTCCAAATCATTGACCAATAGACCTTCATCATCTACATTTATCGGTATAGCAGGACGATCTGTTTGCTTAAATATGTGATGGGTTAAAGGATAACCTGGATTTTCAATTCCAAAGCGAGAAGAGGCTCCTAGGAGGCGAATAATCATAGGCATAAGTTGTTCTGTTCCAGAGCCAATTACAATTTGATTGGGTGCGCATATAACACCTCTTGATTGATATAAATACGTTGCAATTTCCTCGCGTAATTCTTGCTCTCCTTGGGGCGAGCCAATTAGTAATAGATCTTGAGATTGCTCATCAATTGCTTCCTTCGCATATTTCCTCCATAGATGGAATGGGAATGATTCTGTATCAATTTGTCCCGGGTTAAAATCTATTTTAAATGTTTCTCGGGATAAGGAAGGTGGAATCGCTGGATGTTGAATATCTTTTTCTACATAAGCAAGTTCTTCAACAGCTTCTACAAAATATCCGACGCGAGGCATTGAGGCAATAAAGCCTTCTGCTAGCAATTGTGCATAGGCGAGTTCAATTGTTGTTTGACTAATATTTAAAAATTCAGCTAATTTTCTTTTTGAAGGGAGTTTAGATTCAGTTGGTATTGTACCTTCTGTAATGCCCTTCTTAATGCCTTCGTAAAGCTGTTCGTACATAGGTTTAATAGAGTTTCTTTCTAGCTGAAACATAAGCATATCCATCATATCACCTCTTCTGACCATATGATTTACGTGTAAACTGAATCTTTTTATATGGTCAATTTTCATTATACTAACATCATACAAGAAAATGGAGGCGATGGAAATGACAAATCTAACAGGTACAGTTCGAGTAAAACGTGGAATGGCAGAAATGCAAAAGGGTGGCGTAATTATGGATGTAATTAATGCTGAGCAAGCAAAAATTGCTGAGGAGGCGGGCGCAGTTGCTGTTATGGCTCTGGAGCGTGTACCGTCTGATATCCGAGCTGCTGGTGGAGTAGCGCGTATGGCAGATCCTCGAATTGTGGAAGAAGTGATGTCAGCCGTATCAATACCTGTAATGGCAAAAGCGCGAATTGGCCATATTGTAGAAGCTCGTGTTTTAGAAGCAATGGGCGTAGATTACATAGATGAAAGTGAGGTGTTAACACCAGCAGATGAAGAATATCATTTGCTAAAAAGCGATTATAAAGTGCCCTTTGTTTGTGGATGTCGCGATTTAGGTGAAGCAACACGTCGTATTGCTGAAGGGGCAACGATGCTTCGTACAAAGGGTGAGCCAGGAACGGGTAATATAGTTGAAGCTGTTCGCCATATACGTCAAGTGAATGCACAGGTACGTAAAGTTGCAAACATGACACCAGATGAACTAATGACAGAGGCAAAAATTTTAGGTGCACCTTATGAACTTTTATTAGAAATCAACCGTTTAGGTCGATTACCGGTTGTAAATTTTGCTGCTGGTGGAGTAGCAACTCCCGCTGATGCAGCATTAATGATGGAGCTTGGAGCAGATGGTGTTTTTGTAGGCTCAGGTATCTTCAAATCTGAAAATCCTGCCAAGTTTGCAAAAGCCATTGTAGAAGCAACAACTCATTACAAGGATTATAAATTAATCGCTGAAATTTCGAAGGAACTTGGGGTTCCGATGAAAGGTATCGAAATCTCCCGCTTAAATCCACAAGATCGTATGCAAGATCGAGGCTGGTAAGATGATGAAAATCGGTGTTTTAGGTTTGCAAGGTGCTGTACGTGAGCATGTTCAAGCTATAGAAGCAGCTGGTGCTGTTCCAATTGTTGTAAAGAATGCAGAACAATTAAAGGAGCTAGAAGGTCTTGTACTACCGGGTGGTGAAAGTACAACGATGAGGAAGCTAATTGACCGTTACAGCATGATGAAACCCCTTCGTCAATTTGCTGACGATGGTAAACCAATATTTGGTACTTGTGCAGGATTAATATTATTAGCGAAAAATGTCATTGGCCAGCAAACGCCCCATATTGGCGTAATGGATGTTATTGTTGAACGTAATTCATTTGGTAGACAGATTGATAGCTTTGAAATACCCCTTTCTATAAAAAATATTGGTGAAAACTTCCCGGCAGTATTTATACGTGCACCTCATATTGTATCAGTGGGATCGAATGTTGAAGTATTAGCACAGTGTAATGGACGCGTTGTTTTAGCGAAAGATGGACAGTTTTTAGGCTGTTCATTTCATCCGGAATTGACAGAGGATCAACGAATCATGGCATACTTTGTGCAGATGGTTGAGAAAAGTGTTTTGACCACACTTGCAAAACGGTGAAATCTATTGTAAAGTATGGATAAAATTCAAATTAAACACGATGATAGGAAGTAGTAGCAAGTAAGTTTTTTTTATAGAGAGTCGACGGTTGGTGTAAGTCGATAAAAAACCTTGTGAATCCGTCCTGGAGTTGCTCAGCTGAATCTTTAGTAGGCTGTGGCCGGCCAACAAGCCGTTATGAAACAAGTGGATTGCATTTAGGTGCAATCAATTAGGGTGGCAACGCGGGTATGCTCTCGTCCCTTTCATGGGGATGAGGGCTTTTTTGTTGCTTATTTTTAGTATATCCTAGACCTAAAGTATTGTTTTGTAAGATTACCTTGATACATTTCTATTATCGAATTTACAAAACTGGAGGAATGGACATATGTTAGATATTAAACGAATCCGTGATAATTATACGGAAATTAAAGAAAAGCTATCTCACCGTAATGAAGATTTAGGAACCTTTGATCAATTTGAAACTCTTGATCAACAACGCCGTGATTTAATCGCAAAAACAGAAGTATTGAAAGCTGAGCGCAACCAAGTTTCTGAACAAATTGCTCAAAAGAAACGTAATAAAGAAAATGCGGATGCTGAAATCGCACATATGCGTAAAGTCGGCGATGACATTAAAGCATTGGATACAGAGCTTCGTGAGGTGGAAGGTAAATTCCAAGATATGATGATGCGTTTACCAAATATTCCACATGAAAGTGTACCAGTTGGAGACACGGAAGATGATAATGTGGAAGTAGCTAAATGGGGCGACATTCCTGAGTTTGATTTTGAGGTTAAAGCACACTGGGATCTAGGTACAGATTTGAACATCATCGATTTTGAAAGTGCTGCAAAAACAACGGGTAGCCGTTTCGTATTTTACCGTGGTCTAGGTGCTCGTTTAGAACGTGCTTTAATGAGTTTCATGATGGATTTACATTCTGAAGAACATGGCTATGAAGAGATGTTACCACCTGTAATCGTTAATCGCGATAGTTTAACAGGTACGGGTCAGCTTCCAAAATTTGAAGAAGACGTCTTCAAATTAGCGGATACAGATTACTTCTTAATCCCAACAGCAGAAGTACCGGTAACAAACTTCTTCCGTGATGAAATTTTAGATGCTGATATTTTACCGAAAGGCTTTTCAGCTTATAGTGCTTCTTTCCGTTCTGAAGCGGGATCTGCTGGCCGTGATACGCGTGGTTTAATTCGCCAACACCAATTTAATAAAGTAGAACTTGTGCGTTTCGTAAAACCAGAAGATTCTTATGATGAATTGGAAAAATTAACAGGCCACGCTGAAAAGGTTCTTCAACTTTTAGGTCTACCATATCGTAAATTAAAAATGTGCACATCAGATTTAGGCTTTACTGCTGCGAAAAAATACGATTTAGAAGTATGGATTCCAGCTCAAGGTACTTACCGTGAAATCTCTTCTTGCTCTAACTTTGAAGATTTCCAAGCGCGTCGTGCCAATATCCGTTTCCGTCGTGAAACAGGGGCAAAACCTGAATATGTGCACACATTAAATGGTAGTGGTCTAGCAATTGGGCGTACAGTTGCAGCACTTCTTGAAAACTATCAACAAGCAGATGGTTCTGTAGTTATTCCTGAAGTTTTACGTCCATATATGGGCGGTAAAGAAGTAATTCAAGCACCAACTAAATAATTTATAAACGAAAAGGCTAATGCTAGGGGACTCTCCTGCATTAGCCTTTTTTTGTTTTATTTATAATGCTCTCTGCTTCACAGCGAATTTGATAAAATTGCTGAATAGTAGGATGAACTCCAGTCATGTTTAAATTTTGTAATCTGCGTTTTCCTAAACGGTAATCAAACATTGCAAAGGCTTGAATGAGTACATTTTCTGATAGTAATGATTCTTCAATGGATAATTGCATATAGTACATGATTGCTTCATACAAGTAAAAGCTTTCGAAATTTCCTCGTTCCATTAAAGTTTCTTCAGCTAAATCATAGGCATCCTCTAATGCTCGTCTTTCAGGGAATCCTAACATTACATTGAAGTCTCTATTATATGGTATTGGTTTTAGCATATGTTGTTCTTTTAGTTGCGCATACAGTATGTTCCTCGGAACGATAAAACTTAAATCATCTGCATTTAAAATTTTTTGTTTATCTAATGTAAGCCAAACACTTGCTGGGTTATCATGTGCTTTGCGATATGTTGTTGCATAAAGCTTCACGCGACCTTGCAACTTTTTACAAAGAAAGCTTTCGTATCTTTTTTTGATTTTGCTAAATTGCATAGGTTATCTCCCTTGAGTCTAATAGTGAATACCTTCTGCCTCACAACGGATATGATAAAACTTTCTTTCTAATGAAGACTGTGGTGCAGTCATGTTTTTTAATTTACGTTTCCCTACACGACGATCAAGTAATGAGTATGCACGGATAATTGGGTTTGTTGAAGCTAGTGCATCTACAATTGATAAATGAGGGTATTGAGTAAATGCTTCATATAAATGTAAGCTAGCAATTTTATTTTGTTCAGCTATTTGTAATTCTTTAGAGAGTAGTTCAGAACAATACTTTCCTTGAATTTGTCCGTTAATAAATGCTAAATCATCTACATTAAAAATAGGGTCTTTATTTAGAGTTAACCAAATGTGTGGTATATCATCACGGGATTGATTATGTGTGGCAGATTGAAGTTCGACCTTTCCTTGTAACGACTCGCATAAGAAATTTTCAACGTCTGATTTTAATTTGGAAAATGGTATAACTTTAGAGACAGGAGTTGCTCGTTCAGCTTTTTTCTTACTACGTAAACTACTGAAGAAATCGCTTAATAATTGGCCACATTCAGCTGTTAAAATGCCCTCTGTCACTTCACACTTATGATTGAACCGTGAGTCATTAAGTAAATGATAGAGTGAATCTACACAACCCGCTTTACTGTCTCTAGCTCCATAAACGACGCGTGGCACTCTGGATTGTAAAATCGCTCCTGCGCACATAGGGCAAGGCTCTAAAGTAACATAGAGAGTTGTTTCTTCTAATCGCCAACTACCAATTTTGTTGCAAGCTTGTTGAATTGCCATGAGTTCAGCGTGGGTAACTGCATTCTGTGAAGTTTCGCGTAAATTGTGTGCACTGGCGATGACTTCATCCTTGTAGACAATGATGGCCCCAATTGGTACCTCTCCTAGTGATGCAGCCTTTTTTGCCTCTTCGATGGCCAATTGCATAAAGTATAGATCTTTTTTTAATACGTCCATAGATTCATCGCTCCTTGCAAAATAGTGTAGCACGGTTTAAACCCAATTCGCATATATTACTGGAGAAATAATGCTAGAGGAGGTTGCACTTGATTTATGTAGTGAAGCAAGGCGATAACATATATAATATCGCGAGGGCGCATAATACGACAGTCGCGACGATTGTTGCGCTTAATGAAATTCCAGATCCAGATGTTCTAGTTGTTGGGCAAGCGCTTGTATTACCTGAAACGCCAAATCCAAATCGCCCTACAATCGATACTAACGGTTATGTCGAATGGTATACAGCTGAAATTCCAGAAAGTTTAATAGCTCAGCTGAGAAGACGTGCACCACTATTAACTTATATGATGCCATTTTCATATGAAGTACGACGTGATGGCACTCTTACACCGCTAGATTGGGGAAGTATACCAGAGATAGCGAATGCAAATCAGACGGCAACAGCCATCGTATTAACAAATATAGAAAATAACGCTTTTAGTGATACATTAGCACATACTATTTTAAACGATACTACATTACAAGACTTAATCATTGGAGCAGCTTTAAAAGAGGCCTCTAATAAAGGGGCAAAAGATATTCATTTAGATTTTGAGTATTTGTTAGCTGAGGATAAGGGACGTTACGTTGATTTTTTGAACAGGTTCAGACAAAGAGCTCATGCTCAAGGATTAACGATTTCGGCAGCAGTCCCTCCCAAAACAAGTGCAAATCAGCCAGGAAAGTGGTATCAAGGGCACGACTATAAAGGGATAGGTGAAGCGGTTGATTTTGTTGTCATTATGACATATGAATGGGGATATAGCGGAGGTCCGCCAATGGCGGTATCACCAATTGGTCCAGTACGCCAGGTGTTAGAATATACTATAACCGAAATACCTGCTGATAAAGTAATGATGGGACAAAATTTATATGGATATGATTGGACATTACCATATAAAACAGGAAATCCGCCCGCAAGAGGATTGAGCCCTCAACAGGCTGTTGCTCTGGCAAGAAACCAAAATGCGGCGATTTCGTATGATCCAATAGCTGAAGCGCCATTCTTCCATTATTGGAGTGATGGGGTAGAGCATGTGGTGTGGTTTGAAGATGCACGTTCTATTGAAGCGAAGTTCAATTTGCTGAAGGAATTAAAGTTAAGGGGTATAAGTTATTGGCATATGGGTTTTGCCTTCCCTCAAAACTGGGCACTTTTACAAGAAATGTTCCACGTGAAAAAACGGTAATATTTAAACCTTCAGTTGATACTGGGGGTTTTTTTGCACACATTGATGATATTAAAATTTAGGGTATAAGTTACTTTTTATAAAATCACCTGTACTTAACGAGTCACTTCTGCTTTTCTTATTACTATGATAAAATGATAAGCACTGACTAAAAAAGACGATGAAGGGGGACTTCTGATGCCTGTACCGTTTATCACGGTTGAGGGGCCAATTGGCGTCGGAAAAACGTCACTTTCTAAAATAGTTGCTGAGACTTTTCAGTTTCACTTATTGAAAGAAATCGTGGACGAAAATCCGTTTTTAAATAAATTTTATGAAGACATTGATGAGTGGAGTTTCCAAACAGAGATGTTTTTCTTATGTAATCGCTATAAACAATTAACAGATATAAAGAATCATATACTATCGCATGAGAAAGCTGTAGTTGCAGATTATCACATTTTTAAAAATTTAATCTTTGCTAAAAGAACATTAAAAGAGTCTGAATTTCACAAGTATGAAGAAATATATCGGATATTAACTGCAGACATGCCATGTCCAAATGTAGTGGTTTATCTGCATGCAAGCGTCGATACTTTGATGAAACGAATTGCCATGAGAGGTCGCGAATTTGAAAAAATGATTTCAAGAGACTATATGGAGCAGCTCGTGACGGATTATCATGTATTTATTGAACGATTTGAAAAACAAAATCCAGATATTCCGGTATTACGAATAAATGGCGATGAAATTGATTTTGTGAAAAATCCATCAGATTTACAAAAAATCTTAAGAACTGTTGAAGAAACATTAGAAAAAGGGAGTTTCGAGTCATGAATTTAAGAGAAAAATACGGCATTCCTGCTAATGCAGTTATTACAATCGCGGGAACAGTAGGTGTCGGCAAATCGACAATGACAAAGGCGTTAGCAAATGCATTAAATTTCCGTACGTCATTTGAAAAGGTCGATTCGAATCCATACTTGGACAAGTTCTACGATGATTTCGAAAAATGGAGCTTCCATTTACAAATATATTTCTTAGCAGAACGTTTCAAAGAGCAAAAACGTATTTTTGAATATGGTGGTGGCTTTATTCAAGATCGTTCAATCTATGAGGACACAGGAATTTTTGCTAAAATGCATGAAGAAAAAGGCACGATGAGTAAAATTGATTATGAAACATATAAAAACTTATTCGATGCAATGGTTATGACACCTTATTTTCCACATCCAGATTTGCTAATTTACTTGGAAGGGCCAATTGAAGATATTTTATCGCGTATAGAAGAACGGGGTCGTCCGATGGAACAACAAACACCAAAGGATTATTGGTATGAAATGCACGGACGTTATGAAAACTGGATCGACAGTTTTAATGCATGTCCGGTATTACGTTTAGATATCAACGACTACGATTTGATGAAAAATCCAGATACAGTAGAAGTAATTGTGGAACGTATTAGTCACTTTATGGAGCAGACATCACATTTACGTCGTAAATAATCGGTTAAAAAAGACTGTCATTTCAATGACAGTCTTTTTTATAGCAATAAATAATATGTTTAAAATTACTATAAGAAATGGAGGAATATAATCATATATAGGTGCATTATTTTATATTTTTAAATAAGAGGGGGTGCACTTTATGAGGGTAGCAATTTACTGTGGATCTAAGATGGGGAGGAATTCTATATATGCTGAGAAAGCTATAGAGCTCGGTAAGTTTTTGGCTATACATGGTGTTGGGGTTGTTTATGGAGGATCAATTGTAGGTCTAATGGGTAAAGTGGCAGATGAGGTATTAGCTCATGGAGGAGAAGTAATTGGTGTTATGCCTACTTTTATGCAATGGAAAGAGGTTACACATCAGGGGTTATCAGAATTGGTTTTTGTAGATACTATGTATGAGCGTAAGGCTAAAATGGGGGAGTTAGCAGATGCCTTTATCGCATTGCCAGGTGGCGCGGGGACAATGGATGAGTTTTTTGATGTACTAACACTTTCTCAAGTAGGCCAGCATTCGAAAGCTGTATGCTTATATAACATCAATTCTTATTATGATTTTCTTCAAGCACATTTACAACATACTGTGGATGAAGGCTTCATGTTAAAAAGTCAGCAGAGGAAAATCGGTGTTGTAGGTTCGCCTGAAGAGCTCTTACTATTTATTAATCAATTTGATAAATAAAAAAAGAAACAAACATAAATGTTTGTTTCTAAAATTTCTGACTATATGTATTAGAGAAAAAATTCGTCACTTTAGCAACGAATACAATCTCAATATTATGCGCGTGTTTTTAAAAATAAAATGGAGGAGGAAGAGGGATTCGAACCCCCGCGCGGTATGACCCGCCTGTCGGTTTTCAAGACCGATCCCTTCAGCCAGACTTGGGTATTCCTCCGAAGAAAGTATGTTGTTGTCTTTCTGACAAGTAATACTTTATCATGTATTAAATATCTCGTCAACACTTTTTAATAAAAAAATTAAATTAATATTTAAAAGGTCTATTTTACAGAGTTTTTTAAAGTGAAAAGTATTTTAATTAGAAGGTGAAAAATCGCTTGAAATAAGATATTAATCGATCTTAGGACTATTCTTTTGTTAATTGTAATATTTCGTTTCATGCTTTTATATTGATTTTTTTCATTATTCTTCGTATACTAATAGATGCCGTGCTAGGTGGGAAGGTAGCGGTGTCCTATAACTCGCAATCCGCTCTAGCGAGACTGAAGTCCTTTTCTAAGGCTGTCCGTATGTTTGGTCTGCCTTTTGCACGTAGTGTTGACGATTGGGTCCTACGCAATGCGTACCCGCGAACCATGTCAGGTCCGGAAGGAAGCAGCATTAAGCGGCTTATCGCATGTGCCGTAGGGTTGCCTAATCAGAGCTAACGACAAAAGTAACGCTTATGTACGGCTGTCGAAGGAAGGTGCACGGCATTTATCGTGCAAATTTCAAACTCATTCGTCGTTTTCGGCGAATGAGTTTTTTATTTTATCTAAAGGTATCGAGCGGCTTTAATAAGCGCTCTTATGGTATAATAAATACATTCAAATAATCGGCAAAAAAGGAGAGGGAAACGTTGACGTATCAAGCTTTTTATCGTGTGTATCGCCCGCAATCATTCAGAGAAATGTCAGGACAGTCGCATGTTAAACGGACCCTCCAAAATGCTCTCCTTGCCAATAAAACTACGCATGCTTATTTATTCTCTGGACCTCGTGGTACAGGGAAAACAAGTACAGCGAAAATATTTGCAAAAGCATTAAATTGTGAGCATGCACCAACTGAAGAACCGTGTAATACATGTGCAACGTGCATTAGTATCACAAATGGGTCACATCCTGATGTCATTGAATTTGATGCTGCATCTAACTCTCGCGTGGAGGAAATGCGTGAGATTATTGAAAAAGTACGTTTTGCACCTGCAAGTGCCCGATTTAAGGTGTATATCATCGATGAAGTCCATATGTTATCTACAAGTGCATTTAATGCTCTACTTAAAACTTTAGAAGAACCGCCTGCGCATGTTGTATTTATATTGGCAACGACGGAGCCGCATAAGCTGCCAGCGACTATTATTTCACGTTGTCAAAGATTCGATTTTAAACGACTTTCTTCTATTGATTTATTGGAACGTATGAAAATCGTTTTAGAAGATATAGAACTACAATATGATGAGCAAGCGTTGAAGGTCATCGCTCAATCTGCTGCCGGAGGTATGCGAGACGCATTGAGTATGTTGGATCAAGTTGTATCTTTCAGTGGGGACAAGTTAACGCTAGAGGATGCTCTATTCGTGACAGGGTCTATAAGTCAGGAAGTCTTCTATGATTTAGCAAAAGCATTAGGAGATAAAGATATTGCACAAGTATTAGCGCTTTTAGAAAAATTAATAAGTGAAGGAAAAGATGCGGTGCGTCTATCAGAAGATCTCATCACATTTTTCCGTGACCTATTACTAATTCAAACAGCCCCTGATTTAGAGGATCTACTTGAGCTTGCCTCGTCAGATGAAAAGTTCAAAACTTTAGCCAACCAATTTACAACGGATACGTTATATGGATATGTTGATATCCTTTCGAAGACGCAACAAGAAATGCGTTTTTCACACCATTCCAAAATTTACTTAGAGACTGCTTTACTGAAAATGGCGCAATTCGCTCCAGGTCAACCCATCACTCAAGCCACTATTCAAGAAAATAGTCCAATGATGACGCAATCTACCGGCGAATCACCTAACGTTGCAGACCTTGAATCGAAAATTGCCTCTTTAGAACAAATTGTTCTGCAACTTCAACAAGGTGGCCAACAGCAACGTGATGCAGCACCTGCTCAACAACGACAACGACCAAAAGTGGATAGTGGTATGAAAATTAATGTTGGTCGTATCCAAGAGGTACTTAAAGTAGCAACGAAAAAAGATTTGCAAATGATAAAATCAGCGTGGTCTGATGTGCTAAACCAACTTCAAAAATCGCAATCAGCACTTTTGGAAGACGCTGAACCTGTGGCAGCATCTTCTAATGCGTTTGTGTTAAAATTAAAGCAGGGAGTTTATTGCACGATAGGTACTAATAATGGTACATTTTCAGCGATGTCTACAATCTTACAACCATTAACAGGTGTGGCCTATGAAATTGTAGTAGTGCCCGAGGATAATTGGCTGAAAATACGTGCAGACTTCATTCGTCAGCATGGTCTGGACAAACAGGTGCATTCATTAGAAGAAACACCTGCAGATAATGTAAACGAAATGACAGAACCTCTTTTTGTAGAGGAGCGAATTCCTTCAGAGGATCCGCTTGTCGCAAAAGCAGAGGAGCTTTTTGGTAAAGGTTTTGTAGAAATACTAGAAGAGTGAATTTTAATTATTTTGAGGAGGAAACTAATATGCGTGGTATGGGAAATATGAATAACATGATGAAACAAATGCAAAAAATGCAAAAGAAAATGATGGAAGCTCAAGAAGAACTAGCTGTTCAGGTATTTGAAGGTGTAGCTGGTGGTGGTATGGTGAAAGTAGTTATATCTGGTGAGAAGAAAGTGACTGACGTAATTCTTGATGAATCAGTAGTAGATCCAGAAGATATCGAAATGTTACAAGATCTAATTATCATCGCTACAAACGAAGCGATTAAAAAAGTAGACGAAACTACAAATGCTACAATGGGACAATTCACGAAAGGTATGAACCTTCCCGGCATGTTCTAGGAGGAATTGATATGCATTATCCTGAACCGATATCAAAATTAATTGATAGTTTTATGAAATTGCCAGGTATCGGGCCGAAAACCGCGGCTCGACTGGCGTTTTTTGTGTTAACAATGAAGGAAGATACTGTCCTATCATTTGCAAAAGCATTAGTTGATGCTAAACGTAACTTAACTTATTGTTCAGTTTGTGGTCATATTACTGATGTGGATCCATGTCATATTTGTCAGGATAAACAGCGTGATGCTTCAACGATCTGTGTTGTTCAAGATCCTAAAGATGTGATAGCCATGGAAAAAATGCGTGACTATCACGGCTTATATCACGTGCTTCATGGTGCAATCTCGCCAATGGACGGTATTGGCCCGGAAGATATTAATGTACCTACATTGTTGAAAAGATTACAAGATGATCAAGTACAGGAATTAATTTTAGCTACAAACCCTACTATAGAAGGTGAAGCTACTGCAATGTACATTTCGCGCCTAGTAAAACCATCGGGTATACGTACAACTCGTATAGCTCACGGTTTACCTGTAGGTGGCGATTTGGAATATGCTGATGAAGTAACTTTATCAAAAGCGTTAGAAGGAAGACGTGAACTGTAAAGTAAGGGGCGAACATGATGTTTTTTCGTAAACAAAAGCTACGTCAAGAATTTGATGAGAAGTTAGTGGTTCTAATGAGAGAAACCAAAGAAGACTGGCAGCAGACGCAAGAGATTGAAGGTTTACTAGATGATTATGATCTAGATACAATCGCGCAGCGTAAAATTGCTGAAAGTAAACACTTCTATCTATTTAAAGAAGCGCGTATTCGAAAAATCTTATTAAGAAAATGAATTAAAAACAGCATCCCAATCATATATTTCACTACTATCATAAAAGGAGTGGGATATATATGATGTGGAAACCGATTGTTGGTTTCGTAGGGGTGTTGTTTTTTTTCTTCCTATTAATGAGAACAAGAAAGCATTGGGGTAAAGCAATTGAGTGGCTATCGATTTTTTGGTTTCGTATAGCATTTTCTTTTGTACTACTGTTCGCACTACACTATTTATTAGGTTTTGCAGGATTGTTTGTTCCTATTAACTTTTTCTCTAGCTTGTTGGTTGCACTATTAGGTATACCAGGAGTAGCCTCTGTATTAGCAATTTCAATCTACTATAACTTTTTTTGAAAAACACTTGCGCACGCTTATAAAGCGTGTTATATTAGTTAAGTTGCTAATTTAAGTAACAGATCAACTAAAAAAACAATCTTAAAAAGTTGTTGACAACGAGAAGTGAAGTTGATATAATATAAAGGTTGCTACTAAAACTAAGCAACTTGTCAGGACGATAACTAAAAAAGAAATTTTTTAAAAGTTATTGACAACGAAATGTTATCCTGATATAATATTAAAAGTCGACTAGACATCGACCGAATACAATGAACCTTGAAAACTGAACATGCAAGACGTTAATCAATAAATGTTTTTGAACATCAACTCTGTTGGTGGATCAAAACAAAAAATAGATATCATCTTCGGATGATACGCTAGCAAAGCTAATGAGCTTTCAAACTACTTTTATGGAGAGTTTGATCCTGGCTCAGGACGAACGCTGGCGGCGTGCCTAATACATGCAAGTCGAGCGAATGATGAAGAAGCTTGCTTCTTCTGATTTAGCGGCGGACGGGTGAGTAACACGTGGGCAACCTACCTAGTAGATTGGGATAACTCCGGGAAACCGGGGCTAATACCGAATAATCCATTTTGTCACATGGCAAAATGCTGAAAGGCGGTTTCGGCTGTCACTACTAGATGGGCCCGCGGTGCATTAGCTAGTTGGTGGGGTAACGGCCTACCAAGGCAACGATGCATAGCCGACCTGAGAGGGTGATCGGCCACATTGGGACTGAGACACGGCCCAAACTCCTACGGGAGGCAGCAGTAGGGAATCTTCCACAATGGACGAAAGTCTGATGGAGCAACGCCGCGTGAGTGATGAAGGTTTTCGGATCGTAAAACTCTGTTGTAAGGGAAGAACAAGTACGTTAGTAACTGAACGTACCTTGACGGTACCTTATTAGAAAGCCACGGCTAACTACGTGCCAGCAGCCGCGGTAATACGTAGGTGGCAAGCGTTGTCCGGATTTATTGGGCGTAAAGCGCGCGCAGGTGGTTTCTTAAGTCTGATGTGAAAGCCCACGGCTCAACCGTGGAGGGTCATTGGAAACTGGGAGACTTGAGTGCAGAAGAGGAAAGTGGAATTCCAAGTGTAGCGGTGAAATGCGTAGAGATTTGGAGGAACACCAGTGGCGAAGGCGACTTTCTGGTCTGTAACTGACACTGAGGCGCGAAAGCGTGGGGAGCAAACAGGATTAGATACCCTGGTAGTCCACGCCGTAAACGATGAGTGCTAAGTGTTAGGGGGTTTCCGCCCCTTAGTGCTGCAGCTAACGCATTAAGCACTCCGCCTGGGGAGTACGGCCGCAAGGTTGAAACTCAAAGGAATTGACGGGGGCCCGCACAAGCGGTGGAGCATGTGGTTTAATTCGAAGCAACGCGAAGAACCTTACCAGGTCTTGACATCCCAATGACCGCTCTAGAGATAGAGTTTTCCCTTCGGGGACATTGGTGACAGGTGGTGCATGGTTGTCGTCAGCTCGTGTCGTGAGATGTTGGGTTAAGTCCCGCAACGAGCGCAACCCTTGATCTTAGTTGCCATCATTTAGTTGGGCACTCTAAGGTGACTGCCGGTGACAAACCGGAGGAAGGTGGGGATGACGTCAAATCATCATGCCCCTTATGACCTGGGCTACACACGTGCTACAATGGACGATACAAAGAGTCGCTAACTCGCGAGGGTATGCTAATCTCATAAAATCGTTCTCAGTTCGGATTGTAGGCTGCAACTCGCCTACATGAAGCCGGAATCGCTAGTAATCGTGGATCAGCATGCCACGGTGAATACGTTCCCGGGCCTTGTACACACCGCCCGTCACACCACGAGAGTTTGTAACACCCGAAGTCGGTGAGGTAACCTTTATGGAGCCAGCCGCCGAAGGTGGGATAGATGATTGGGGTGAAGTCGTAACAAGGTAGCCGTATCGGAAGGTGCGGCTGGATCACCTCCTTTCTAAGGATAATTACGGAAACAGATCTTGGATCTGTCGATTAACGTCTTGCGTTCAGTTTTGAAGGCTCATTGTAAAATGATCTTCAAAACCTTGTTCTTTGAAAACTGGATAAAACGACATTGAAGCAAATTAAGTAACACATTTTTTATTATTAAGTTTTTTAGGCTTAATAACTAACTTTTAGGTTAAGTTATTAAGGGCGCATGGCGGATGCCTTGGCACTAGGAGCCGAAGAAGGACGGCACTAACACCGATATGCTTCGGGGAGCTGTAAGTGAGCTTTGATCCGGAGATTTCCGAATGGGGGAACCCACTGTTCGTAATGGAGCAGTATCTTGACGTGAATACATAGCGTCTTGATGGCAGACCCAGGGAACTGAAACATCTAAGTACCTGGAGGAAGAGAAAGAAAAATCGATTCCCTGAGTAGCGGCGAGCGAAACGGGAATAGCCCAAACCAAGAGGCTTGCCTCTTGGGGTTGTAGGACACTCTATATGGAGTTACAAAGGAATGAGTTAAACGAAGCGGTCTGGAAAGGCCCGCCAGAGCAGGTAACAGCCCTGTAGTTGAAAGTTCATTCTCTCTTGAGTGTATCCTGAGTACGGCGGAACACGTGAAATTCCGTCGGAATCTGGGAGGACCATCTCCCAAGGCTAAATACTACCTAGTGACCGATAGTGAACCAGTACCGTGAGGGAAAGGTGAAAAGCACCCCGGAAGGGGAGTGAAATAGATCCTGAAACCATGTGCCTACAAGTAGTTAGAGCCCGTTAATGGGTGATAGCGTGCCTTTTGTAGAATGAACCGGCGAGTTACGATTACATGCGAGGTTAAGTTTTAGAAGACGGAGCCGCAGCGAAAGCGAGTCTGAATAGGGCGAATGAGTATGTGGTTGTAGACCCGAAACCAGGTGATCTACCCATGTCCAGGGTGAAGGTAAGGTAACACTTACTGGAGGCCCGAACCCACGTACGTTGAAAAGTGCGGGGATGAGGTGTGGGTAGCGGAGAAATTCCAATCGAACCTGGAGATAGCTGGTTCTCTCCGAAATAGCTTTAGGGCTAGCCTCGTGATAAAGAATCCTGGAGGTAGAGCACTGTTTGAACTAGGGGTCCATCCCGGATTACCGAATTCAGACAAACTCCGAATGCCAGTGATTTATGCACGGGAGTCAGACTGCGAGTGATAAGATCCGTAGTCAAGAGGGAAACAGCCCAGACCACCAGCTAAGGTCCCAAAGTAATTGTTAAGTGGAAAAGGATGTGACGTTGCTTAGACAACCAGGATGTTGGCTCAGAAGCAGCCATCATTTAAAGAGTGCGTAATAGCTCACTGGTCGAGTGACGCTGCGCCGAAAATGTATCGGGGCTAAACAATTCACCGAAGCTGTGGATGGACATCTTAGATGTCCGTGGTAGGAGAGCGTTCTAAGTGCTGTGAAGTCAGACCGGAAGGACTGGTGGAGCGCTTAGAAGTGAGAATGCCGGTATGAGTAGCGAAAGACGGGTGAGAATCCCGTCCACCGAATGACTAAGGTTTCCTGAGGAAGGCTCGTCCGCTCAGGGTTAGTCGGGACCTAAGCCGAGGCCGATAGGCGTAGGCGATGGACAACAGGTTGATATTCCTGTACCACCTATTTACCATTTGAGCAATGGGGGGACGCAGTAGGATAGGGTAAGCATGCTGTTGGTTATGCATGTTCAAGCAGTGAGGCGTGAAATGAGGCAAATCCCATTTCTATAACGTTGAGCTGTGATGACGAGGACGTATGTCCGGAGTTCCTGATTTCACACTGCCAAGAAAAGCCTCTAGCGAGGTAAAAGGTGCCCGTACCGCAAACCGACACAGGTAGTCGAGGAGAGAATCCTAAGGTGTGCGAGAGAACTCTCGTTAAGGAACTCGGCAAAATGACCCCGTAACTTCGGGAGAAGGGGTGCTCTAGTAGGGTGAAAGCCCGAGAGAGCCGCAGTGAATAGGCCCAGGCGACTGTTTAGCAAAAACACAGGTCTCTGCAAAACCGTAAGGTGACGTATAGGGGCTGACGCCTGCCCGGTGCTGGAAGGTTAAGAGGAGTGCTTAGCGCAAGCGAAGGTGCGAATTGAAGCCCCAGTAAACGGCGGCCGTAACTATAACGGTCCTAAGGTAGCGAAATTCCTTGTCGGGTAAGTTCCGACCCGCACGAAAGGCGTAACGATCTGGGCACTGTCTCAACGAGAGACTCGGTGAAATTATAGTACCTGTGAAGATGCAGGTTACCCGCGACAGGACGGAAAGACCCCGTGGAGCTTTACTGTAGCCTGATATTGAATTTTGATACATCTTGTACAGGATAGGTAGGAGCCAGAGATTCCGGAGCGCCAGCTTCGGAGGAGGCGTTGGTGGGATACTACCCTAGATGTATTGAACTTCTAACCCATGCCCCTTAGCGGGGTAGGAGACAGTGTCAGGCGGGCAGTTTGACTGGGGCGGTCGCCTCCTAAAGAGTAACGGAGGCGCCCAAAGGTTCCCTCAGAATGGTTGGAAATCATTCGTAGAGTGTAAAGGCATAAGGGAGCTTGACTGCGAGACCTACAAGTCGAGCAGGGTCGAAAGACGGGCTTAGTGATCCGGTGGTTCCGCATGGAAGGGCCATCGCTCAACGGATAAAAGCTACCCCGGGGATAACAGGCTTATCTCCCCCAAGAGTCCACATCGACGGGGAGGTTTGGCACCTCGATGTCGGCTCATCGCATCCTGGGGCTGTAGTCGGTCCCAAGGGTTGGGCTGTTCGCCCATTAAAGCGGTACGCGAGCTGGGTTCAGAACGTCGTGAGACAGTTCGGTCCCTATCCGTCGTGGGCGTAGGAAATTTGAGAGGAGCTGTCCTTAGTACGAGAGGACCGGGATGGACACACCGCTGGTGTACCAGTTGTTCTGCCAAGGGCATCGCTGGGTAGCTATGTGTGGACGGGATAAGTGCTGAAAGCATCTAAGCATGAAGCCCCCCTCAAGATGAGATTTCCCATTACGCAAGTAAGTAAGATCCCTCAAAGACGATGAGGTAGATAGGTTCGAGGTGGAAGTGTGGCGACATACGGAGCTGACGAATACTAATAGATCGAGGACTTAACCAAATTTTACTTAACAAACTTCAATGTAATTTATCCAGTTTTGAGAGAACAAGAAAAACTTATTAAAAAAGTTTAAAAAACACTTGCTTTTAGCTAAGTGAAGTGATATAATAATTCTTGTCTTAAAATAGTCTAGTGACGATAGCAAAGAGGTCACACCCGTTCCCATGCCGAACACGGAAGTTAAGCTCTTTAGCGCCGATGGTAGTTGGGGGTTTCCCCCTGTGAGAGTAGGACGTTGCTAGGCACATCAAAGCACAGCTGATTTAATCAGTTGTGCTTTTTTATTGATTTTGAAAATAAAATACATCAAATATATAAAAGCCTAAGTGATCTTAGACGTTTATGGTTAAAATGAGCTTTTCTGTAGTTGTTTTCTCTGTTTATCCAATCGATTAACTTTTGTTTAATTCAATTGGTTGATTTAATACTTTATATATATGTATATATGGTTATTAGAATATTTTAATCATTAAATAACCCGCTGGCTGCATTATGGATTAATCGATTGATATTAATTCTAGTATCAAGTAAGAGATTTTCATCTCCTCAAATTGAGTAGTAATTTATAAGTATTTTAAAATACAGGATATCAATTATTGTAAAAGGTAGTAGGGTTAAATAATTTGAAATAGGGTAATTAAAAACTATTTAGTATGCAATTGGACTTTTTGATTAATGAAATTAAGCATGAGTGACGGGTTTTAAGAATAGATATTGTATAATAGAGTAAATCGAAACTAATCCGTTATCGGAGGAACATATAATAATGAAGAAAAATTTATTTATAACATTTGAAGGACCAGAGGGAGCAGGGAAAACTACTGTATTGAAAATGGTTGTTGAAAGGCTACAAAGGGAGGGGAAAGAGTTCGTTGCAACACGTGAACCAGGGGGCAACGAAATAGCTGAAAAGATTCGCGATATCATATTAAACCCTGCCCATACAGCAATGGATGCACGGACGGAGGCTCTATTATATGCAGCTGCTCGCAGCCAGCATTTTGCGGAAAAGGTAGAACCAGCTTTAGCTTTAGGTATCCCGGTCTTATGTGACCGCTTTATTGATTCATCATTAGCTTATCAGGGACATGCCAGAGGTCTTGGAATGGAAGGGGTTCGTTCTATCAATGAGTTTGCTATTGGGGATAGAATGCCTGATTTAACGATATTATTTGATTTAGAGCCAGAGGCGGGACTTGCACGAATTAATGCGCATAGTGACCGTGAAATTAACCGTTTAGATGTAGAGAGCCTAGCTTTCCATACAAAGGTTTGTGAAGCCTATAAATTATTAGCAGATCAAAATCCAGAACGTTTTCGTATAGTAGATGCAAGTAAAAGTTTAGATGAAGTAGTTGAGAATGTTTGGGAAATTTTGAAAAATGAATTATAAAGAAAATGAAGAAATTAGCTTGTTTGTGTTATAATTATTTAAAGAACCTATTTAATTAAGGGGTGAGTGCCGATGAAATTAGTTGTAGCAGTTGTACAAGATCAGGATAGTAACCGTCTTTCAAACGCTTTGACGAAAAATGAGTTTCGTGCAACAAAATTGGCAAGTACTGGAGGATTCCTACGCTCAGGAAATACAACATTCCTTATAGGTACTGAAGATTCATTGGTTCCAAAAGCTTTAGATATCATTCGTGATAATTGTCGTGCTCGTGAACAAATGGTAGCACCAATATCACCGATGGGTGGGAATGCAGATTCGTATATTCCATATCCTGTAGAAGTTGAGGTTGGGGGAGCTACCGTTTTCGTATTACCGATTGAACAGTTCCACCATTTCTAATAATGGAGGCGACTGGTAATTGAAAATTAATCAAGACTTACGAACTGGCTTAGATCAATCACGTCAGCCGCTACAAAATCATCAACCCGTAACGCGTTTTGGTGACGTAGTAGTGAAGCAGGGGCAGCGATTGCAAACAGAGCAACTAACAAGACTATTAGGTGATATTTCAACAGCTGGCGATCGTATTGCCAAATCTCGTAATTTACGTGACTTAGCTAAATTTAAAATGCTTGTAAAACGCTTCTTAAAAGAGGCAGTTGATTACGGTATGGAGCTTAAACAATCGCATACATGGAATCGTTTTGGTGAAGGTCGACGATTGAAGGTTGTATCAACAATTGATGAAAAGCTTATCGAATTGACAGAGGACATTTTAAATCAGGAGAAAGACTCCGTTGAATTATTAAGTAAAATAGGCGAAATTAAAGGGTTGTTAATCAACTTATATACGTAAATAAACCCCGTGCCTTTCGGAACCCCGGAGCACGGGATTTTTTCAAACAATGAAAAGGTGATGAATGATGGTGCAGACAGCTGAAGAGCTACTAAAATTACAACCCGTAGTGATGAAGCAGCTCCAAACAATTTTCGATAAAAAAAGACTTGGTCATGCTTACATATTTGAAGGTGGAAAAGGCTCTGGAACTGAAGCTATAATGCATTTCTTTGTGCAATTAATGTTTTGTGAGGAACCTCGAAAAAATGTTCCATGTGAAACATGTCGAAATTGTCAGCGTATAAAATCAGGAAATCACCCAAATTTCCACCAAATATACCCTGATGGTCAATTTATTAAAGTAGCAGCCATCGAGGCCTTGTTACATGAAATGAATAAGACAGGCTTAGAAGCAGGGCGAAAAGTATATGTCGTTCATGAGGCCGACCGTCTGAATCCGCAATCTGCCAATAAATTATTGAAATTTCTCGAAGAGCCTGAAGGTATTGTGACGGCAATCTTCATTACAGATAATATAAATGCTATGTTGTCGACTATTCGTTCACGTTGCCAACATATAAAGTTTCAAGGAATATCAAAAGACGCTATGATTAAAGAGCTTGTAGCAGAGGGAATTACGGTTTCAATGGCTGCTACGGTTAGCATGGTGACAAGCGATTTAGAGGAAGCTTTTTCTCTATCAAAAGATGATGAGTTTGCGCAGGCCCGAAAAACAGTGTTAAAATTGGTTGAGGCAACCTTTACTAATGTGCATGAATCTATGTTATCAGTACATGAAGATTGGCTGCCACTATTTAAAGAGAAAGAGCAAATGGAGTTGGCATTAGATTTACTGCTATTTGCATTTCGTGACATTGTTGCGATTAAAGCAAATCCCGAAGCAGTGTGTACGTATCCAGATTGGTTATCGTATTGGAAGAAAGTTGCATTGCAGACGACATATGCTCGTTTATCGACGCAGTTACAAGCGATATTACAAGCTCGTCAGCAATTACAGCGCAACATGAACCGAACGCTGATGATGGAGCAGCTTATGCTGAATCTGCAGGAGGGAAAATCCTTTGTATAATGTAGTTGGTGTCCGCTTTAAAAAAGCGGGTAAAATATATTATTTTGATCCTGGAGAATTTTTATTAAGTAAGGGTCAATATGTAATTGTCGAAACTGCGCGTGGCATTGAGTATGGCAAAGTTGTTGTTCCAATGAAACAAGTAGGCGAAAGTGATGTTGTACTACCGTTAAAGCAAGTTGTACGTCCAGCCGATGAAAGCGATCGATTCCAGGTTGACGAAAATGCTATAGAATCTAAACGTGCTTTTGAATCAGCAACAGAAAAAATTTCAGAACATGAACTAGAAATGAAATTAGTTGATGTTGAATATACATTTGACCGTAATAAAATTATTTTTTATTTTACTGCGGAGGGTCGAGTAGATTTCAGAGAGTTAGTAAAAGACTTAGCTGCTATTTTCCGCACACGAATCGAACTTCGCCAAATTGGAGTGAGAGATGAGGCGAAGATGCTTGGTGGTATAGGTCCATGTGGAAGAATGTTATGTTGTTCTACATTTTTAGGTGATTTTGAGCCAGTTTCTATAAAAATGGCGAAAGATCAAAACTTATCGCTTAACCCTTCTAAAATTTCAGGGTTATGTGGACGTTTAATGTGTTGCTTGAAATATGAAAACGACGAGTATGAAGAAGCAAGGGAGCAAATGCCTGATATTGGTGCTGTAATTACAACACCAGATGGTAGTGGAAAAGTAGTAGGTATGAATATATTAGAGCGCGTACTACAAGTAGAGCTTTCTGAGCAACAACGTATTTTGGATTATACATTGGAAGAAATTTTACAACACGAAAAAAGTTCTGTCCAATAGTGGAAATAATGAGGTGGCTTGAGTGGAGGACCGTAATTTCTTAGATACTGTTATGGAGTTCGAACAACAGCTAGAATCGATGCAAAAACAATTTGAGGCACTGAAGAAATTCGTTGCACTCATGATGGAAGAGCATCAAACACTCCAAATGGAGAATCGTCATCTTCGCACTCGTCTAGAGGAAGTACTCTCTTCTAAACCTGAGGGGAAGGTTATCAAAGACGTTACAGCGAAAAAAGTAGAAATCATTGATGTCGGTGAGGGTTATGATAACTTGGCACGTCTTTATCATGAAGGATACCATGTATGTCATGTCCATTTCGGAGGATCACGTAAGGGCGAGGATTGTTTATTCTGCCTATCATTTTTAAATAAACAAAACGGCTAAACAAAGACTGATTCCATTTTCTCAAAAAGTGGAGGTCAGTCTTTTGCTATGTTGGAGGTAATTATATGGAACAGTGGTTGAAAGAAGATGAGAGGCTCGATTATCTTTTAGCAGAAGAGTTACGCATTATTCAGAGTCCGTCGGTGTTTTCGTTTTCTCTTGATGCAGTATTACTTGCAAAGTTTGTAAATGTACCTTATCAAAGGGGAAAGCTTGTTGATTTATGCGCTGGTAATGGAGCTATTCCGTTGTTCTTGAGTGCTCGAACAAAAGGGCATATTACTGGAGTAGAATTGCAAAATCGTCTTGTTGATATGGCTCAGAGAAGTGTTCATTATAATAAATTAGAACAACAAATTGAGATTATGCAAGGTGATGTGAAGACAATTGCATCTGTACTTGGCGCGGAAAAGTATGATGTCGTGACATGTAATCCACCGTATTTCCCTGCGCATGAAGCGAGTGATAAAAACTTGAAGGAGCATGTCGCGATTGCTAGACATGAAATCCACTTAACATTAGATCAAATGATTTTTTCTGCAAGTAAATTGTTAAAGCAAGGTGGAAAGGCAGCGTTTGTTCATCGTCCGAGTCGTCTACTTGATATTATAACGGCAATGCGTGCAAATCGATTGGAGCCAAAACGTATTCGCTTTGTTTATCCTAAAGCTGGTAAAGAAGCGAATACATTGTTAATAGAAGGAATTAAAGATGGCAAGCCAGATTTAAAGATTTTGCCCCCACTTTATGTATATGGAGAAGATGGTGAATATACAGATGAAGTGAGAGAGATGCTATATGGAAAAGAACAATAAGCATCTCATGTATGTACTAGAATGTGGTGATGGAACTTACTATACAGGTTACACAAATGATTTAGAACATCGACTCGGCGTGCATAACCAAGGAAAAGGTGCCAAGTATACAAGAGCACGTTTACCTGTACGTTGCATTTATTTTGAAGAATATGAGACAAAGCAAGAGGCGATGCGAGCTGAATACGCATTTAAACAATTAACACGTAAACAGAAGATCAATCATATAAGGAGCGAAGAATTGTGAAATCACAAAAAAGTACCATGCATGAAAATAAGAGTTGCTTATACTTAGTCGCTACACCTATTGGTAATTTAGAGGACATGACTATGCGAGCTATTCGTATTCTAAAAGAAGCTGATGTCATCGCAGCAGAAGATACGCGTAATACTAAAAAACTTTGTAACTACTTTGAAATTGATACACCACTTGTTAGTTACCACGATCATAACAAAGAGTATGGTGGTGAAAAGCTTCTTAATTATTTACGTGAAGGTAAAACAGTAGCATTAGTAAGTGATGCAGGACTACCATGTATTTCAGATCCAGGTGCAGATATTGCTGCAAAGGCAATTGAAGAAGACTTTGCGGTAGTGCCGATTCCAGGTGCTAACGCGGCTATCACCGCTTTAATAGCATCGGGCTTAATCCCTCAACCATTTTTCTTCTATGGATTTTTAAGTCGTCAAAAGAAGGAGCGTAAAGAAGCTTTAGAAAAATTAAGTAAGAGACCAGAGACGATTCTATTTTATGAAGCTCCACACCGTTTGAAAGATACATTAAAGGATATGCAAACAATTCTTGGTAATCGTCAGATTGTTTTAGCACGCGAATTGACGAAGAAATTTGAAGAGTTTTTAAGAGGCACAGTTGATGAAGCATTAGAGTGGGCAATTGAGAGTGAAATTCGAGGAGAATTTTGTATTGTTTTAGAAGGTAATGTAAATGCTGATGAAGAAGAGGAAGCAGCTTGGTGGGATGAGTTGACTGTTGTCGATCACATAAATAAGTTAATAGAAGAACAGCAACTATCTTCTAAAGATGCTATTAAAGAAGTGGCAAAAGTAAGAGGTCTTGCAAAGCGAGATGTGTACCAAGCCTATCATGTGGAATAATAAGGTCTGTAAATAAAAAAAACATCCGAAATTGCGAATATTTCGGATGTTTTCTATATATGAAATCACATTTGAAAAACAAGATAGGTAATAATCTATTTGTTATTGTATAACTTGTTACTCGAATATAATTAAATCCTCTAAATTATTTAGTTAATTTAGATTGGATTTCTTTTACAAGGATTTCAGCGCCTTCAGGGCTTAGGATTAAGCTACCACCAGCAAGACGGAAGTTATCATCAGACACTTCGCCTGTTACAGCGCAAGTCATATTAGGTAAGTATTTTTTTAAGATGATTTTATCATCATCAACGTAGATTTCAAGAGCGTCTTTTTCAGCAATGCCTAGAGTACGGCGAAGTTCGATAGGAATAACCACGCGACCTAATTCATCAACTTTGCGGACGATACCAGTAGATTTCATGACAAGAATTCCTCCTATATTATTATGATTTTTCGTCAAAATTCGACATATATTCTGTGTCTGTTGACTATCATACCAACTAATGCCATAAACGTCAATTATTTTTGTTTGAAAAATGATATTTTATTTCAAAAATATTCCGTTCTTTAAGTAGAATTTACATACGAATTTGATTAATTTCCTCGAAAATGCTTAAAATGCATGAGTTTTTTGCTATATTTAAGTATCTCGAATTCGAAAAGTAATATTCGACATTTTTCGTCAAAAAGTCAAAAAGCCATTTAATAAACTTTGATTGAAAGGTTTTTCGTACTTGGTTAGAATAGAAAGTATACTGTAGAACACTGGAGGAAGTTTTCGTGGACAATCAAAAGAAAACATTCTATATAACAACACCTATTTATTACCCTAGTGGTAAATTTCATATTGGAACTGCATATACAACTGTAGCTTCTGATACGATTGCACGCTATAAACGTTTGAGAGGATATGACGTACGTTTCCAAACGGGTATGGACGAGCATGGTCAAAAAATTCAAGAAAAAGCAGCTGAGGCTGGCAAAGAACCACAGCAATATGTGAATGAAATTGCTGAATCAGCAAAAGCTGTTTGGAAGTTAATGGACATCTCTTATGATGATTTTATCCAGACAACTGAAAAACGTCATACAGACGCTGTCGAAAAGATTTTCCAAAAATTCTTAGACAACGGTGATATTTACAAAGGGGAATATGAAGGTTGGTATTGTACACCGTGTGAATCATTCTTTACTGAGTCACAATTGGACAATGGTAACTGTCCTGATTGCGGTCGCCCTGTTCATAAGGTAAAAGAAGAATCTTACTTCTTTAATATGAAGAAATACGCTGATCGCCTTTTGAAATATTACGAAGATAATGCTGAATTTATCGAACCAGAGTCTCGTAAAAATGAAATGATCAATAACTTTATCAAACCTGGTTTAGAAGACCTATCTGTTTCGCGTACATCTTTTGACTGGGGAATTAAAGTTCCTGGAGATCCAAAGCATGTTATTTATGTTTGGGTAGATGCCTTAACAAATTATATTACAACGTTAGGCTATTTATCTGATGAGGATACATTATTTAAGAAATACTGGCCAGCAGATGTACATGTAGTTGGTAAGGATATAGTACGTTTCCATACAATTTATTGGCCAATCTTCTTAATGGCTCTAGATTTACCATTACCTAAAAAAGTATTTGCACACGGTTTTATTATGATGAAAGATGGTAAAATGTCTAAATCTAAAGGTAATGTTGTATATCCTGAAATGTTAGTTGAGCGTTATGGATTAGATGCAACACGTTACTTCTTATTACGTGAGTTACCATTTGGATCGGATGGGGTATTCTCACCAGAATCATTTGTCGAACGTACAAACTTTGATCTTGCAAACGACCTTGGTAATTTATTAAACCGTACCATTTCTATGATGAACAAGTATTTTGATGGACATATACCGACTGAAGGTTTAGAACCAACAGAATTTGATGCAGCACTAATCGCACAAGCTACGGATACAAAAATGAAATATGAAGAAAACATGGAAAAAATGCAATTTAGTGTAGTTCTTTCAGACGTATGGGCATTGGTTTCACGAACAAACAAATATATTGATGAAACAGCACCGTGGGTTTTAGCTAAAGATGAAGCGTTAAAAGGTCAATTAGCAACAGTAATGGCTAATTTAGCAGAAAGCTTACGACAAATTGCTGTTATGATTCAACCATTTATGACAATTGCACCAAAACAGATTATGGAACAGCTTGGATTAGGGGAAGAATTATTGGCTTGGGATACGCTAGAGACATTTGGTGCAATACCATCTGGTAAAAAAGTCATTGAAAAAGGTGTGCCAATTTTCCCTCGTCTAGATAATGAGGTAGAAGTTGGCTATATTCGCGAACAAATGCAAGGTTCAGTTAAGCCTACTGAGGAGCCTAAAAAAGATGCATTAGCTAAAAAAGAAGAAGATGTTCCTGAAATTTCTTTTGAAGATTTCATGAAAGTGGATCTTCGTGTTGCAACCGTCATTGCATGCGATAAAATGCCAAAAGCTGATAAATTATTAAAATTACAATTAGAGCTAGGATATGAGCAACGCCAAGTTGTATCAGGTATTGCTGAGTATTATAAACCAGAAGAATTAATTGGTCGTAAAGTAATTGTTGTTGCTAACTTAAAACCAGTAAAACTTCGTGGCGAACTTTCTCAAGGTATGGTTTTGGCAGGAAGTAAAGATGGTGTTTTAACTTTAGCGACTGTCGATGAAAAACTAGAAAACGGCGCAAAAGTAAAATAAATATATAATAACAACTATAGAATCATTGTTGATGATGGGAGAAGTTTAGAATTCCTCAAAAATCGCGTTTTTTCTTAAGTTTGTATAAAAAAACCAAGAGCCTACTACATGACATAGTAGGCTCTTGGTTCTATTTATGGATATGATATTTTTTTGCTGAATTGTATTTTGTGAATGTGACCTTAGTATAAAAATATCATATTTTGTTTTTTTGCACCTATAAATATCCCTTTATATGGTTGTGAAATAATTAGAGGGGTCTTTGTAATTAAAATGTAATATGAATGACAACTCTGAAATCTGTTCTTTGTCTAAAATAAATTACTGTGAGGAGAATGACGATGTTTATCGATACACACGTGCATTTAAATGCTGACCAATACGAAGAGGATTTGCAAGAAGTGATCCAACGCGCATTAGACGCTGATGTAAAAGAAATGGTTGTCGTAGGTTTCGACAGACCAACAATTGAAAAAGCGATGAAATTGATTGATGAATATCCATTTTTGTATGCAGCAATAGGTTGGCATCCCGTCGATGCAATTGACTGCACAGAAGCGGATTTACAATGGATTGAGGAATTAGCAGCTCATCCAAAGGTAGTAGCAATCGGTGAAACAGGACTTGATTATTATTGGGATAAATCTCCAAAAGAAATCCAACAGGAATTATTGCGTAAACAAATTCGGTTGGCACAAAAGTTAGATTTACCAATTGTCATTCATAATCGTGATGCAACAGAAGATTGTGTACGGATTTTGAAAGAAGAACATGCGGAAATTACTGGTGGAGTTATGCACTGTTATAGCGGTAGCGTAGAGATTGCAAAAGAGTGCATCAACATGAACTTCATGATCAGCCTAGGTGGCCCTGTTACGTTTAAAAATGCAAAAAAACCAAAAGAAGTTGCAACAGAAATTCCGCTTGAGTATTTGATGATTGAAACAGATGCTCCTTACTTGGCACCTCATCCACATCGAGGTAAAAGAAATGAGCCATCTTTAGTACCGTTAGTTGCGGAAGAAATAGCGCGCCTAAAGGAAATATCGGTAGATGAAGTAGCATCGGCAACAACTGCCAATGCCCACCGTTTTTATAAAATTACGAAATAAAATGCAAGGTCGCCTCCCTTACTTCGGATAGGAAAACTTGCCTGGTTGTCAAAATTAGGTAAAAACCTTAGGTGTTGACAGCTAAAAAGAAGGTCTATATAATCCAACGAGTGATAAGGAGGCGTTTTTCATGACAAAAAATTCCATGAAAAACCTGTTTTCAAGATCATTGAGGAATAAGCAAGCAGTGATGATGGTATTATCAATCGCACTAGTAATTGCTTTCGTAGCTTCGAATTTATTCGAAAGTACAAACACAGCCGTGGTAAACGGTGATTATCAAGAAGTTACAGCACAAAACAATATTGTTGGAGTTAAAACATCTGACAATGATAAAATACAAACCTCAGTGAATACGAATTTTAAAAATAATAATACAAATTCGTATGAACAGGCATTAAATTTAACCATCCAAGGTGATGGTAGCAACAAGATAGCAGGATCCACTTCGACTACGGTCGCTGACTTTTTAAAGCAACCAATAGTTGAGTCAGGCGAGATAGAACGCGCTCAACCAGACACTAAGGCGCTAGCTAAAACACCTAACACAACGGCTTTTGATGATGTTCGAGTACAAAAAGTCACCGATGTGGTGGAAGGCTCTAAAGGCTCCACAACTGACGTTAGCAACAAGAAAATTACACAAGTTAGCAAAGCCAAAACCTATAAAACTAAAGGTCGTCTTAATTTACGAAAAGGTGCAAGCACAAAATATAAAGTGCTTCTGACAATTCCAAAAGGTAAAAAAGTGACGTACAAAGGTAAAAAGGGCTCTTGGTATAAGGTGAAATATAAAAGTAAAACGGGTTATGTTTCATCAAAATATTTAACATCAATTAAAAAAGTTTCAAAATCTAAGACACCATCTCGTTCAGATGAGCCGTCTAGTGGTCGAACTATGTATGTAACAGCTACAGCTTACACTGCTTTTTGTAATGGTTGTTCGGGTAAAACAGCTACTGGTATCGACTTACGAAAGAATCCAAATTTAAAAGTAATTGCGGTTGATCCAAGGGTTATTAAATTAGGTTCTAAAGTTTGGGTAGAAGATTATGGTTATGCGGTTGCTGGGGATACTGGCGGCGCGATTAAAGGAAACAAAATCGATGTCTTTATTTCAAATAAGCAATCTGTTTATAATTGGGGACGCAAAAGAGTTAAAATAAAAGTATTAAACTAATACATCTCGTTTAACATATAGATATGAAAAGCTTTCCTTACAGTTGTAAGGAAAGCTTTTTTTATAGGGAGCAGTCATACTGATTGAAAACGAGCCTTCTTGCTTAAGCTACTGTACAATATAAGTAATATAGCAGTAAAATGGTCAAAGGACATTTTAGAAAAGAGGATAAAGTATCCGTGGAAATAAAAGAATTTATTGTGGTAGAAGGAAAAGACGATACAACAGCAATTAAACGAGCTGTTCATGCAGATACAATCGAAACGAACGGTTCTGCTATTTCAGAGGAAGTTCTACGACGAATTCAACATGCCCAAGTAAAACGAGGTGTCATTGTCTTTACGGATCCAGATTACCCAGGGAGACGTATTCGAGCTATTATTGAAGAAAGAGTGCCAGATGTAAAACATGCGTTTTTACCGAAAAAGAAAACAATTGCTAAAAACGGTAAAAGTCTTGGTATAGAACATGCAAAAGATGAAGATATCCGTTATGCCCTCTCAAACGTATATACACCTAGAGTGGCATCAGAGGATGTGCAGATTATCACATTAGATGATTTAATCGTAGCTCAGCTACTATCACATCCTAATGCGAAAGTACGTAGAGAACGTTTAGGTGAGTTATTAAATATAGGTTCAACAAACGGTAAACAATTGCACAAGCGATTACAAATGTTTCAAATAACTTTAGAGCAATTCGGTGAAGCGATTGCACAGATAAATCAGGAGGAACAAAATGCATAAAGATATTGCAACACCTTTACGCACGCAAGAGATTTTAAAGAAATATGGTTTTTCATTCAAAAAAAGTTTAGGGCAAAATTTTTTAATTGACCCTAATATTCTTCGTAACATAGTAAGTTATGCCGATTTAACAGAAGATAGTGTGGCGATTGAGGTTGGTCCAGGTATAGGTGCCTTAACGGAGCATTTAGCTCGCTCTGCAGGGCAAGTTGTATCATTTGAGATCGATCAACGTTTATTACCTGTTCTAGAAGACACATTAAGCCCATATGATAATGTAAAAGTTGTTCATTCGGATATTTTAAAAGCGAATGTAGCTGAGGAGTTAAGTTCGGAATTTGCGAAGTATAAAGACATCATGGTAGTTGCAAATTTACCTTATTATGTAACGACTCCTATTTTACTAAAATTATTAATGGAGAAATTACCTATACGCGGTATGGTAGTAATGATGCAAAAAGAAGTAGCAGATCGTATTTCTGCCAAACCTGGTACAAAAGCTTATGGCTCACTTTCAATAGCTATCCAATATTACATGAAGGCTGAAGTAGTGATGACTGTACCAAAAACTGTCTTCATGCCACAGCCAAATGTAGATTCAGCCGTTATTCGGCTAACTCGACATGCAGAGCCACCAGTGCATGTAATTGACGAAGAATTCTTATTTGAAGTATCAAGAAGTTCCTTTGCACAACGTCGTAAAACAATTTTAAATAACTTACAATCTCAGTTGCCAAGAGGTAAAGAAAAGAAAGAACAAATTCTAGCGGCACTAGCTGAATGTGGTATTGACCCAACGCGCCGAGGCGAAACTTTATCTATTATTGAGTTTGGTCAATTGGCAGATGCACTTTATCCTACCTTCCGTCAATAAACGTTTCTGTTACATTCTTAGCACACTCGTAAAAAAAATATAGATTTTCGAATAAAAAACAATTGACATCACTATGATGGATTGATAAAATAATTTATTTAACTTGACGAATTAAATGTCCTCGTGTATAATGGTTTATAGTGAGGTGTAAGCGAAAATGCCAAAAACTTTAGCCGACATTAAGAAGTCGTTAGATTGTCATTTGGGTAGACGTTTGCAATTAAAAGCAAACGGTGGTCGCAAGAAAACGGTTGAGCGCGCTGGAATATTACGTGAAACATATCGCGCAGTATTTGTAGTTGATCTTGATCAAGATGAAAACGCTTTTGAGCGAGTTTCTTACAGCTACACAGATATTTTAACAGAAGCAGTAGAGATTACATTTGACGATGACATCAAAGAATTGGTCATTGCCAAGTAAGTGCATTTATAATCGAATATTTTTTTCGGACACTTGTAACGTATTCTTTGCGTAAGAATATTTTATGAGTGTTTTTGTTTTTTTTTGAACATACTATAACTGTCAGTCATCTAAGGAGGAATTTCGAATGGCTAGAAAACGTATCATGTCGGATCGTTTGAAAGAAGAAATCGCAAAAGACCTTGGATTTTACGATGTAGTAGAGCGAGAAGGATGGGGCGGGATCAAATCACGAGATGCCGGTAATATGGTCAAAAGAGCAATCGAAATGGCACAACAGCAATTAGCTGATGAAGCAAAATCAAAGTAGATTGATGATTGTCCAAAATTGATGCACTGACAATTGGCTGCCTCACAGCTTGAGCTTTCAACTGTGAGGTAGCTTTTCGTTTTTAAAATAAAGAATTAACAGGTATAAAAATCTCACAAACGGTGAGGTTGAAGTTTATTTACAAAGGTCTTCCTGTGGTAGAATAATAATCAGTGAAAAAAGCACGAATAATAGAATCACTTTTTTGTATAAAAACCTGCTAGGAAGGGGGCAGCGTTATGCTTTACGTAAAAGCACCTGCCAAGATTAATTTAACACTAGATGTACTTTACAAACGTCCCGATGGTTATCATGAAGTAGAGATGATTATGACAACGGTTGATCTCGCTGATAGAGTCGGCCTTAGAAGTAGAAAAGATGGGCTTATTAAAATTCATTCGACAGATCGCTTTGTACCTGATGATCAAAGGAACCTAGCTTATCAAGCAGCTAAGTTATTAAAAGATACATACAACATAGATAAAGGTGTATCTATTACTATTGATAAACATATTCCAGTAGCAGCTGGACTAGCTGGAGGTAGTAGCGATGCTGCCGCAACTTTGAAAGGTTTAAATACATTATGGAATTTAAACCTAACTATGGATGAAATCGCAGAATTAGGAGCTAAAATTGGCTCCGACGTATCTTTTTGTGTTTACGGTGGCACTGCACTTGCAACAGGCCGAGGAGAGCGCATACAGGCAATTTCTGCGCCCCCAAGTTGCTGGGTAGTATTAGCTAAGCCGACGATTGGTGTCTCAACAGCGGCTGTTTATGGTGGTTTAAACATGGATGAGGTTGTCCATCCGAATACACATCAGATGATTCAAGCCATTGAAGAGGATGATTATGAATTACTTTGTGATACTGTCGGGAATGTACTAGAAACGGTTACATTAAAATTACATCCAGAAGTAGCAGTGATTAAAGAACAAATGAAACGTTTTGGAGCGGATGCCGTATTAATGAGTGGTAGCGGTCCAACGGTGTTTGGCCTCGTACAGAATGAGGCCCGTGTAAGTCGTATTTATAATGGATTAAGAGGCTTTTGTGATGAAGTATATGCAATTCGTATGCTTGGAGATCGCGATTCCCTTGATTAAATACGTATAATTGTGGTATTTTTTGTATAAATCATTCGTGTTCAGGAGAGGATTTCATGAAATGGAAGCGTAGCGAACGTCTTGTAGACATGACGCATTATTTATTGGAGCATCCACAGCAGTTGATCCCTCTTACATTTTTCGCAGAATTGTATCAATCGGCCAAATCTTCTATTAGTGAGGATTTATCGATTGTTAAAGATACATTTGAGGAAAGAGGGATTGGTCTTCTTGTGACTGTTCCAGGAGCTGCTGGGGGAGTAAAATATATTCCTAAAATGCCAGAAGAGGCTGTTAAAGAAGTTATGCAAGAGCTCTTAAAAGAGTTAAGTCATTCAGATCGACTATTGCCAGGTGGATACTTATTTATGACAGATTTACTCGGTAATCCCGAATTAATGAACCGCGTAGGAAAAGTATTTGCCTCGGCATTTTGCGATAAAGAAATTGATGTTATTATGACAGTAGCAACAAAAGGTATTTCAATTGCCCACGCTATTGCGAGACATTTGAATGTACCTGTAGTTGTAGTACGTCGTGATAACAAAGTAACAGAAGGCTCCACTGTAAGTATTAACTATGTATCTGGATCATCGCGTCGTATTCAAACGATGGTGCTATCAAAGCGTAGCATGCAAAGTGGCCAACGTGTACTTATTACCGACGACTTTATGAAAGTTGGCGGTACAATGAATGGCATGAAAAACTTGCTAGAGGAATTCGACTGTACACTAGCTGGTATTGCTGTGTTAGTAGAGGCTGAACATCTAGACGAGCGCTTAGTAGATGATTATTATTCACTTGTAAAATTAAAAGAAGTGAATGAAAAGGATCGTACAATTGCTTTAAGTGAGGGAAACTATTTTTAGAAGGGTGGAAATGAAAGATGGAAGTAGTAGCAACAAAAAATGCGCCAGCAGCAATTGGCCCATACGTACAAGGTATGATTTTAAATAATGTTTTTTATAGCTCAGGTCAAATTCCTTTAACACCAGCCGGAGAGTTTGTAGATGGCGACATCACTGAACAAACAAACCAAGTTTTTGAGAATCTAAAAGCAGTTCTTAAAGAAGCAGGCACTTCTTTAGAAAAAGTAGTTAAAACAACAGTGTTTATAGCGGATATGAATGACTTCGCAGCAATGAATGAAGTATATGCGGCGCAATTTGGTGAGCATAAACCTGCTCGTACAACTGTAGAAGTTGCACGTTTGCCAAAAGATGCAAAAGTAGAAATTGAAGTCATAGCAGTAATCGGCTAAGTAGAGAGTAGCTTTAAGAAAAGATGAAATATGAAAAGACTATCAATAAGCTTAAGCTTATTAGATAGTCTTTTTTGTATATAATCATTTTATTTGTAAAAACTGGATAGGATAAATAAGTAATTTAAAGACAATTAGTGACTAATACATAATAGGATTGTAAACATTCGAAATTTTTAAAAAATAAATAAGGAAAAAGAAGGAATCTATAAATTTACATAGAATAAAGTAGATAGAGTCATTTTGGCATCTTAGATGAGAGGTGGTGAGAGAATGGAAGTTACAGATGTAAGATTACGTCGTGTACAAACTGATGGACGTATGCGTGCCATTGCTTCCATCACACTTGACAACGAATTTGTAGTTCATGATATTCGCGTCATTGATGGTAACGCAGGGCTATTCGTAGCAATGCCTAGTAAGCGCACTCCAGACGGAGAATTTCGTGACATTGCACATCCGATTAATTCTGGAACTCGTACGAAAATTCAAGAAGCTGTACTTAAAGCTTATGAAGAGTCGAGTGATGAAGAAGCGACGGTTTATGAAGAACATCAGGAAATTCAATAATCCGCAAATTTAGAGCCCATTCATATAGAATGGGCTCTTTTTCGTGTATATTAAATTTTTTACGTTTGCTAGTTTAGTAAATAGAGAAATAGGAGTCTACAAACTACTTAGATAAGAAATAATTAATAGATTTTTATGCTGATAATACAATTATATAAAAATTTGTATTAAATCTTCGCATGTGAATATTCTTTATAGACTTAAAATCTATTTATTTATTAGTCATATATATAGTGTTAAAGAAACTAAATTAGAGGGATATTTGAATATTGCTATTTATTTATATGGGATAAACGCTTTAAAAGTAAGTTTTATTTTAAAAGTATAGTTACTGGAATTTTTTTATAAAAAAACAAAAGATTTTAATAATAAATTGTTTGTCATAGTTTTGTCAAGTGGGGAAGCCTTGAAAATTAACTAAATTTGCTTTATAGTCAAAAGAGAAAATCAGCTAAAATGGAGGACTTGCGAAATGACGAATGTTTATGCCGTTATACTGGCTGCTGGCCAAGGTACGCGTATGAAGTCCAAATTATATAAAGTTCTTCATCCGGTTTGTGGAAAACCAATGGTTGAGCATGTAGTTGATCATATTCAAACATTAGATGTTGAACGTATAGTAACGATCGTAGGTTATGGTGCTGAAAAGGTAAAGGAACAACTTGGTGAAAAAAGTGAGTATGTATTACAAGCGGAACAGCTTGGTACTGCACATGCCGTTCAACAGGTGGAACCGATCCTTGGAGATTTAGAAGGCACAACGATTGTAATTTGTGGGGATACACCTTTAATTCGCCCCGAAACAATGAAAGCGTTGTTCGAGCATCATGAATCTAATCATGCCAAAGCAACAATTTTAACTGCTATTGCTGAAGACCCTACTGGCTATGGTCGAATTCTTCGCTCTACAGATCAACAGGTTGCTCAAATTGTTGAACAAAAAGATGCAACTCCTGAACAACGACAAGTAAAAGAAATCAACACTGGCACATATTGCTTTGATAATAAAGCGTTATTTGCTGCGTTGAAACTTGTAAAAAATGATAATGCCCAAGGTGAATACTATTTACCGGATGTCATTGAAATTTTACAAAAACAAGGTGAAGTAGTTGCGGCATATGTAACTGAAAACTTTGCTGAAACGCTTGGTGTTAACGACCGCTTTGCTTTATCTCAAGCTGAAGAAACAATGCGTGCTAGAATTAACGAACAACATATGCGCAATGGGGTGACGATTATTAACCCTAGTAACACATATATAAGCGTTGATGCACAAATTGGTCGTGATACAGTCATCCAACCAGGTGTTATCATAGAAGGTGCTTCTAGCATTGGAGAAGATTGCATCATTGGTCCTAATAGTCATATTCAAAATAGCCGAATTGGAAATCGTACGACTGTCCATTCTTCTGTAGTACGTGAAAGCGTCATCGGTGAGGATACAGCTGTTGGTCCATTTGCACATATCCGACCAGATTCTGATTTGGGCGATCGTGTGAAGATTGGAAACTTCGTTGAAGTGAAGAAAACAAAAATAGACAATGGTAGTAAAGTGTCTCATTTATCGTACTTAGGAGACGCTGAAGTAGGTACTGAAGTCAATATAGGTTGCGGTACAATTACCGTCAATTATGATGGGAAAAACAAGTTTAAAACAGTGATTGAAGATAATGCTTTTGTGGGTTGTAACTCTAATTTAGTTGCACCCGTAACGGTAGGAAAAGGCTCATATGTAGCAGCTGGTTCGACAATTACAAAAGATATACCCGCTGACGCACTAGCAATTGCACGTTCTAGACAAGAAAATAAAGATAATTATGTTACCAAACTAAAATTAAAATAATTAAAATTACCAGGAGGCCATCATGCCGTATCAATATGCCAACTCAAAGTTAAAAATCTTTTCATTAAACTCGAATATACCTTTAGCTGAAGAAATTGCTAAAGAAGTAGGTGTCGAGCTAGGAAAATGCTCCGTTAAACATTTCAGTGATGGAGAAATTCAAATTAATATTGAGGAAAGTATTCGTGGTTGTGACGTATTTATCGTACAGTCTACTTCAGCTCCAGTAAACGAAAACTTAATGGAATTACTTATTATGGTAGATGCCGTGAAACGTGCTTCAGCGCGCACAGTAAACGTAGTATTACCTTACTATGGTTATGCTCGCCAAGATCGTAAAGCGCGTGCACGTGAACCGATTACGGCTAAATTAGTGGCTAACTTACTAGAAACTGCAGGAGCTACTCGTGCAATCGTTCTTGACTTGCATGCTCCACAAATTCAAGGCTTCTTCGACATCTTAATGGATCACTTAATCGGTGTACCGCTATTATCTGATCATTTCAAAGCAAAAGGTTTCAAATCAGAAGATGTTGTTATCGTATCACCAGACCATGGTGGTGTAACACGTGCTCGTAAAATGGCGGATCGCTTAAAAGCTCCAATAGCTATAATTGACAAACGTCGTCCACGTCCAAACGTTGCAGAAGTTATGAATATTGTTGGTAGTGTTGATGGTAAAGTAGCAATCTTAATCGATGATATTATTGATACGGCAGGTACAATTACAATCGGTGCTGACGCATTAGTTAAAGCAGGTGCTAAAGAAGTTTACGCTTGCTGTACACACCCTGTATTATCAGGTCCAGCTATTGAGCGCATTGATAACTCTGTTATTAAAGAATTAGTGATTACAAACTCTATTCAATTACCGGATGAGAAAAAATCACCTAAAATTAAACAACTATCTGTTGCAACTCTATTAGCTGATGCAATTGTAAGAATCTATGAGAACAAATCAGTAAGTACTTTATTTGATTAATAATGGTAAATGTTTGAATTCCTAGCTAACAGGGTACATATATTAATGTGACTATGTTAACTAGGAAGGGAGACATGTATCTATATGAGTACTGTAGTTCATGCAAAAAAGCGTAAGGTTGAAAATCATTCTGCACTAACTGAACTTCGACAAAGAGGTTTTGTACCAGCTGTGGTATATGGTTATAAAACAGAGGCAACTCCAATTACGATTAATGCAAGAGAGTATGAAAAAGCATTACGTTTAGATGGTAAAAATTCCATAGTAACATTAGAAATTGATGGTGAAAAATTAAACGCCGTATTAAATGAAGCTCAAAAATGTGCATTGAAGGGGACATTAGTTCACTTAGATTTTTTAGCAGTTAATATGTCAGATGCTTTAGAAGTGAGTGTACCAGTAAATCTTACTGGCGATTCATTAGGGGCAAAAGAGGGCGGCATTCTCCAACAGCCTAATCGTGAAGTAACAATTAAAGTTAAACCATCAGATATTCCTGAATCAATAGAGGTTGATATTTCAACGTTAGAGATTGGTGACACTTTAGCTGTTGGTGATATTCGTAGCACGTCAACATTCGAAATTCTAGATACGGATGACTTTCTTCTTGTTACGGTATCTGCGCCTACAGTTGAAACTGAATCAACAGAAGTTGATGAAAAAGCAACTTCTGAAGAGATTATCGGTGCAAGATAAAATAAATTTCAAAAAAAGGCTTACCATCTATAAATAAGGATGGTAAGCCTATTTCTTTACCCTAACTACTATTTATTTGAAAAAATGTAGTCTTTAGGTCTTCATGTTGTTGAAGGTAGGAACAACTTTTACTTCATTACGTCTAATGTAATGGTATTGACATGATATTGTAATAATAGATGAAATGGTGTATCGTAAATGATTAAATTGTAGAAATGTGAGGTAAATAGGATGGAGAAAGTAAGAAAGCTTTGGAATCATACTGTAACGTATGTGAGTATGCGGACGATTTATTACTTGGCGATTCTCATTTTACTCGTTCTCTTATATGGTTTTCAGGATATGAATGCCGGTCCATTCATATATACAGAATTTTAAAGTTAGGAGGGTTACCATTGAATATACTTTCGGCTATTCAAAATATAGCCTTAAATAATGAAGATTCTATTGCATTTCAAAATGGAGATGCGACATTAAGTTATGGAGATTTATGGAAACAGTCAGAATCATTAGCCGCGTATTTAACCACTTTAAATCTCCCGAAGAAAGCACCTATTATAGTATACGGTCATATGGCACCCATGATGGTTAGCTCCTTTTTAGGAGTCGTAAAATCAGGTCACCCATATATTCCAGTGGATGTATCAATTCCAAAAGAACGCATTCAAAAAATTATTAATTGCTCAGGTGCAGCATTTCTCATCGAAACAGAGAATCTAGAAAGAGATTCACTTCAGGAGTCATCAATTTCTTATATGTCTGAAGATCAATTAGCAAATATAGTTGCTAAACACTCCAATGGAACATCAACATCTACTTGGGTGAAAGAAAATGATAATTTTTATATTATTTATACATCTGGTAGTACAGGAAATCCTAAAGGTGTTCAAATTTCAGCTCAAAATTTAGAGAGCTTTGTTAATTGGATGCATGAAGATTTCCCGATAACAGAGGGCAAGGTATTTTTAAATCAAGCACCATTTTCATTTGATTTGTCAGTAATGGACCTTTACCCTGCACTAACGACGGGTGCTACATTATTCGCAATTACAAAAGAGATGATAGCAAATCCTAAGGTTTTGTTTGGGCAATTAGCACAGTCAAAAACAAATGTTTGGACATCCACTCCATCATTCGTACAAATGTGTTTAATGAATCCTGAATTTAATAGTGGGATGCTACCGTCGTTAAATACGTTCCTATTTTGCGGAGAAGTATTGCCGACAGAAGTTGCAAACAAGTTATTGAAATTGTTCCCGAACGCACGCATTTTCAATACATATGGACCAACAGAGGCAACTGTAGCTGTTTCAGCAATAGAAGTAACCGCTGAATTATTAGATGATCATATTTCTTTACCAATAGGTTATATAAAAGGTGATACTCAAATGCTTATTATAGATGAGGATGATCAAATTTTACCTGATGGTGAAAAAGGTGAAATGATTATTGTTGGACCAAGTGTTAGTAAGGGATATTTAGGAGAAGAAACATTAACTGAAAAAGTCTTTTTTGAATATAAAGGGCAACAAGCGTATCGTACAGGTGATGTCGGATATCAGAAAAAAGGCTTACATTTCTATAGTGGTCGTGCAGATTTCCAAGTCAAGGTTCATGGCTATAGAATGGAAATCGAAGAAATAGAAAACCATTTATTACAATGCCAGTATGTAGATTCATGTGTAGTTGTACCGATTTATAAAAATGAGGCTATTGATTTTTTAGCAGCATATATCGTGCCTAAAGAACACGCTTTTGAAAAAGAATATCAATTATCAAGCGCTATAAAAAAGGAACTAGCAAAAGGTTTGCCAGCATATATGATTCCAAGAAAATTTAATTACTGTGATCAGTTACCTATGACATCCAATGGTAAAATAAATAGAAAACAATTAGTAGCTGAGGTTATGGTATGATTCCATATGGCTCGTTTATATTTTTCTTTTTAATTGGCATTTTACTTTTACCTACTATTATTCTTGGATTGTTAGGTAAATCATCAAAAATTTATAATATGCTTGTATCTATTGTTATATTGGCCGTCATCTTCGGGAATTCGAAAACCGGTGCAATATCTATTATTTTGTTTACGATTTTTCAAATTGTTTTAATTAAAGGTTATCATCATTACAGAAAAGAACGTAATAATACAGTTGTATTTTGTACGATGGTTGTATTATCAATATTGCCATTAGTGCTTGTGAAAGTACTACCGTTACTCGGTTTGAATCATGTATTTGGATTCCTTGGTGTTTCTTATATTACATTTAAGTCCGTACAGATAGTTATTGAAACACGTGACGGCTTGATGAAGAAGCAGACACTACCAGTTGGTGAACTTATTTACTTCCTACTATTTTTCCCGACTGTCTCATCTGGTCCAATTGATCGTTGGAGAAGGTTTGAGAAGGATGTTAATAAGACTTTTTCAAAAGAGGAGTATAAAGAACTTTTATATTTAGGCATTAATAGTATTTTCCGAGGGTTCTTATACAAATTTATTTTAGCATTTTTAATTTACAACAAAATTCTTGTGTATTTACCAGATCACGCAACTTATATTCATTCACCATTTTGGTCTAACGTAGCATATATGTATGTTTACAGCCTTTATCTATTTTTTGACTTTGCAGGTTATAGTGCCTTTGCTATAGGGGTCAGCTACTTAATGGGAGTTAAAACACCAGAAAACTTCAACATGCCATTCATTAGTAAAAATATTAAAGACTTTTGGAATCGTTGGCATATGAGTCTATCATTCTGGTTTAGAGACTATGTATATATGCGATTTGTATTTTGGATGACAAAGAAAAAGTGGATTAAAAATCGCTATACGGTTTCTAATATTGGTTATTTTCTATTATTCTTCATCATGGGTGTTTGGCATGGGTTAGAATGGCATTTTGTTATTTATGGCTTGTATCATGCAGCACTTATTGTGGGATATGATTTCTTCGATCGGTGGAATCGAAAACATAAACTATGGCCAAAAAATAAATGGACACATGTTGTATCTGTGTTTATAACATTTAACTTTATTTGCTTTGGATTTTATATTTTCTCTGGACAACTATTTAAATAATAAGGAGTTAGATTAAGATGGAAAAACAAAAAGTATATGAATTATTAGCAGAGGTATGTCAGGAAGATGTAGTTGTAGAGCAACCTGATATTGATTTATTTGAAGAAGGTTTACTAGATTCGTTTGGCATTATTACGTTTCTAGTAGAAGTAGAAGAAAAATTTGGTATTTCAGTATCGATTACAGAGTTTACGCGCGAGGAGTGGAATACACCGAATCGTATCGCAGAGCAGTTAGCTGAGCGTGTATGAGAAAGTATGCCTTCTTACCGCTCATCATTGCGGTAATTCTGTTTTTAGTATTTTTATTTATACCAAATAAATGGCTTGGTTTTTTAATCTCAGATAAAGATGTAGAACATTCCAAAACAGCTCTGAATCCATTAATGTTCCAAGGGGAGTATTTCCAAAATCGTTTACTACAAGAGCCGAATATGTTCCCAATCTATGGCTCATCTGAGTTAAATCGCTTTGATCCATTCCATCCATATAACTATTTTAAAGCCAATGACGAAGGCTTTACGACGTATTTACATGGCCGTGGGGGTACGCAATCCATTCATCATTTTTTGAATTTTGCAGAGCAAGAAGGGAATTTGAAAAATAAGAAATTGGTATTTATTATTTCACCGCAATGGTTTACAGAAACAGGTGTTGATGATTTCCATTTCTCACCTAACTATTCAATGTTGCAGTCTTACGATTTAGCGTTGAATAATAAGATGGATCCTCAGTTGAAGAAAAAAGCAATGGAGCGTCTTTTGCAGTTTGATAGTGTACAAAGAGACTTTGTTTTATCAACAATTTATGAAAATGAAGTAACAGATGGTGTCAAGTACCCAATAAAAGCAGCTTTAGCAAAACCAGTAGCTTTAATAAATAAAAAGTTAATGGAGAAAAAAGATTTGTATTACTCCATCATGGCAGAACCGCTTGAAAAACTACATGCAAATCCAGAAATGGTTGCTGGAAAATCTTTTGAGCAGTTGAAGAAGCATGCAGATGAATATGGTAGTCAGCGAATTACAACAAATGATTTATCTATTAACGATAAATATTATAAAAAGAAGATAGAGTTCAAGTTAGATGAACTCAAAGACTTCCGTAAACACGAAAGCTACACAGAGTCACCTGAGTATGAAGATTTTCAAATGGTCTTAGATGTACTAAAGGATGCGGGTGCTAAACCAATGTTCGTATCTATTCCTGTGAATGGAAAATGGTACGATTATGCAGGGTTCCCAAAAGAACGTCGAGAAGAATATTATGCGAAGATTAATAAGCAGGTGCAAAATGCTGGTTTCCCACTTGTTGATTTTACTGGTTACGAGTACGAGCCGCATTTTATTAGTGATACAATTCATATTTCATGGAAAGGTTGGGTATATCTCGACCGGGAAATGGCCGATTATTGGAAACAATAGCTATATAGAAAAAATCGTTTTATCATTTTATGATAGAGCGTTTTTTTTTAGGAAAAAGTCGAAAAACCACTAATAATTGCATTTTTTCATAATTTCCAACGGTATGTGATAAAATAGCATGGATTAGGCAGAAAAGGAAGATGCTATTATGAAACTAATAATTGGTCTCGGCAATCCGGGCAAAACATATGAACATACACATCACAATGTCGGTTTTGATACCATCGACATATTAGCAGCAAAATGGGGCGTATCATTAAATCAATCAAAATTTAATGGTATGTACGGCACTATTCACCGCCCAGAAGGCAAAGTAATGCTATTGAAGCCACTTACGTATATGAATATTTCTGGTGAATGTGTAGGTCCAATCATGGATTATTTTGATATCGATATCGAGGATATCATTGTTATTTATGATGATTTAGATTTGGATAAAGGAAAATTACGCTTGCGTCAAAAAGGTAGTGCTGGCGGACACAACGGTATAAAATCATTAATCCAGCATTTAGGTACTCAAAACTTTAACCGTATTCGTATTGGCATTAGCCGCCCACCTGCTGGTATGAAGGTCTCTGATTATGTTCTTGCAAGGTTTTCGAAGGAAGATCAACCTATAATGCAGGATGCTTTTGAAAAAGCAGCGGATGCTTGTGAGTATGCACTGGACAAGCCATTTATAGATGTTATGAATCAATTTAATTAATGATTGAGCATAAATTGCTATGTGACTGTCTATACTTTTTATAAAGGAGGGCATGTTGCATATGGCAATTCATTATCGCTGTCGGCACTGTGAAACTGAGGTTGGGCTACTGCCTTTCGATTCAGAAGAGAGTGTCCGCAAGTTACATCAATTAAATGAAGCGGAAGCAGAACAATACATTCATAAAGACCATAATGGAGATACAACGGTCGATTGTATTTGTGAGCATTGTGAAGAATCTTTAAAACAATTTCCAGACTATTATGCGTTAAAAAAGTGGCTACAATAATGAAGAATGCTTTGGTGCGCTATGCGTCCAAGGCCTTTTTCTGTATATGAATGAAAAGAAAAATGAAATAGATAGACTATTTACTCGCAAAATATAGATAGAGCAAATAGATTCATTATATTTTTTTGAAGGAAGGAGGGCTTCATTTGGAGATATTACGTAAATTGTTCTCTCAAGATATGCATATAACAAAATTATTGGAAGATTTGCAGCAAGATAATGGTCCTCAGTTAATTACGGGCCTTTCTGGTAGTGCGCGTCCAGCCTTTTTAGATACGATTTATGGGGCTATAGAGAAGCCAGTATATATCATCTCGCCAAATCTATTGCAGGCGCAGAAAATGTATGATGATTTAGTGAAGTTAATGGGCGAGGATCTTGTACATTATTATCCAGCTGATGAATTTATCGCAGCTGATATGTCGATAGCAAGTCCTGAGTTAAGAGCGCAACGAATTGAAACAATTGACCATATGTTACATGAACAAAAGGGGATTTACATTATTCCAGTAGCAGGTCTACGTAAAATGATGTCTCCAAAAGAGCAATGGCTTGATTTGCGTCTTCAAACGGCAGTCGGTGACGATGTCGATGTGGAAGCATGGTTGAATCAGCTTATTGTAATGGGCTATACACGAGGTCAGATGGTGACAACGCCAGGAGAATTTGCATTACGTGGTGGTATCTTAGATATTTATCCACCTTATATGGAAGTGCCAGTACGTATTGAATTGTTCGATACAGAAGTAGATTCAATCCGAACATTCTCAGCTGATGATCAGCGTTCAATTGATAAACTACAAGATGTACGTATTTTGCCTGCGACAGAATTCGTTTTAACGCGAGTTGATAGAGTAATACTGGCTGAAAAGCTAGAGGATGCATTGGCTGAAAGCTTACGTAAAGTGAAAGCGCAAGATGTTAAAGAAGCACTCTATCAAAATATCCAAGCTGATATTGAAATGCTAAAGCAAGGTAACTTACCTGATTACGCCAACAAGTATGGATCGCTTTTATATGATAAGCCATCTTATTTAGGTGATTATTTTGCCCAAAATGCCCTTGTTGTATTTGATGAATTAGGCAGAGTACAAGAAGTAATGGATGCATGGGAGAAAGAAGAGAAAGAATGGTTCTTGAGCCTCCTAGAAGAAGGGAAAATGGTGCATGCCGTGAAACCTTCATATTCACTAAAAGAAATTTTTGCGATGCTAAAACAACCAAAACTATTCTTTGCTCTATTTACACGTGCATTTTCAGGTGTTCAGTTTAAGAAAACTACAAGTTTCTCATGTAAACCAATGCAACATTTTCATGCGCAAATACCTCTGTTGAAAAATGAGATGGAGCGATGGGAGCAAGGGAAATTTACGGTGCTCTTTGTGGCGGAAGGTAAAGATCGTCTGCGAAAAATGCAAACAGTGTTGGATGATTACGATATTCATATACAACTCGGGGAACCGAATGGAGCGGGTGTTTATGCAATTGAAGGCGCATTGACAGCTGGCTTTGAACTCCCATTACAGCGTTTAGCGATTGTTACGGAAGAGGAGCTATTTAAACAAAAGCAAAAAAAGAAATCGCGACCTCAAAAAATGACGAATGCCGAGCGTATTAAAAGTTATACCGAAATTAAACCTGGAGATTATGTCGTTCATATTCACCACGGTATTGGGAAATATATCGGTATCGAAACTTTAGAAGTAAAGGGATCACATAAAGATTATTTACACATTCGTTACCGAGCAGATGATAAATTATTCGTACCAGTTGATCAAATTGATTTAATCCAAAAATACGTTGCTTCTGAAGACCGTGAACCGAAGCTACATAAGCTGGGCGGAGCAGAGTGGAAACGTGCGAAAAGTAAAGTGTCATCTGCAGTACAAGATATTGCCGATGATTTAATAAAACTATATGCAAAACGTGAAGCTGAAAAAGGTTTTGCCTTTACTCCAGATGGTGATGAACAACGCACTTTTGAAGCGGCGTTTCCATATGAGGAAACAGAAGATCAATTACGTTCTATTCGTGAAGTCAAACACGATATGGAACGCGAGCGTCCAATGGATCGACTTGTTTGTGGTGATGTTGGTTATGGTAAAACGGAGGTTGCCATTCGTGCAGCCTTTAAAGCAATTATGGATGGTAAGCAAGTAGCTTTCCTTGTACCTACAACCATTTTAGCTCAGCAGCATTATGAAACGATGGTAGAACGTTTCCAAGAGCAGGCAGTTTCTATTGGTTTACTTAGCCGCTTCCGTACGAAAAAACAGCAAACAGAAACATTAAAAGGGTTAAAAGACGGTACGATAGATGTCGTCGTCGGTACACATCGTCTCTTATCTAAAGATGTGGTATATCGTGACTTAGGATTACTCGTAGTCGATGAAGAACAACGATTTGGTGTGACGCATAAAGAAAAGATCAAACAATTAAAAACGAATGTCGATGTATTAACATTAACAGCAACACCAATACCTCGTACATTACATATGTCGATGGTTGGTGTCCGTGATTTATCTGTAATCGAAACGCCACCTGCAAATCGCTTCCCAGTCCAAACATATGTCATGGAGCATAGTGGTGCGCTTGTGCGTGAAGCCATTGAGCGTGAAATGTCACGCGGTGGGCAGACGTTTTATTTATATAATCGTGTTGAAGATATGGCGAAAAAGGTGCAAGAGATCCAAGAGCTCGTACCTGAAGCGCGAGTCGGCTTTGCACATGGCCAAATGAGTGAGTCTGAGCTAGAATCTGTTATTCTTGGATTTTTGGACGGAGATTATGATGTGTTGGTCACGACAACAATTATTGAAACAGGTATTGACATTCCAAATGTGAATACATTAATTGTACACAATGCTGATCGCATGGGTTTATCGCAGCTTTATCAATTAAGAGGACGCGTTGGGCGTTCCAATAGAGTAGCCTATGCTTATTTCATGTATCAACGTGATAAAGTACTGACAGAGGTAGCAGAGCAACGTTTGCAAGCGATTAAAGAATTTACTGAACTTGGCTCTGGATTTAAAATTGCTATGCGTGATTTATCAATTCGGGGTGCAGGGAATTTACTTGGATCTCAACAACATGGCTTTATCGATTCTGTCGGATTTGACTTATATTCACAAATGCTTGAAGAAGCAATAGAAGAACGACGTAGTGGTACGAAAAAAGAAGACATACCTGAAATTGAAATAATTTTACCGTATGACGCATACATTCCTGATCAATATATTCCAGATGGCTATCAAAAAATTCAAATGTATAAACGTGTAAAAGCGATGGAAAATGAAAATGACTATCTTGAAATTATTGATGAATTGCAAGATCGATTTGGTGATATACCTTTTGAAACCGAACGTTTATTACGTATTGCACGAATGAAAGTTTGGGCGAAGGAAGCAGGAGTCACTTCAATTAAGGAAACGAATAAAGTTATTACTATTCAAATTTCAGAGCAAGGTACGGCGAATATAGATGGCGCAAAAGTTGTCTCAGAATCATTGAAGTTCGGGCGGGCTGTAGGCTTCCGGATGGATGGGCAACAACTATTACTTACAATAGATGAGCGCAAAATGGATAAACAATTACCGTTTGATATTTTAGAAGCTATTATGAAACTTTTGCCTACTGCAAAAAGGGAAGAATCTGCACCTGTTGCTGAGTAATACCCTTTTTGCATAGAATGCCCATTTGTGAACCATACTAGGACAAGTATAACTATATTTTGTCGAAAGTGAGGCAACACGAATGAAAGCAACTGGCATTGTACGACGTATTGATGATTTAGGGCGCGTCGTTATCCCAAAAGAAATAAGAAGGACTTTACGCATTCGTGAAGGCGACCCGTTAGAAATTTTCACGGATCGCGAAGGGGAAGTTATTTTAAAGAAATATTCACCTATTAGCGAATTGAGTGACTTTGCAACTTCGTATGTAGAAACATTATATGAAACGCTTGGTACGGCTGCTTTAATTAGTGATCGAGATGAAATGATTGCAGTGGCAGGAGTATCAAAAAAGGATTATGTTAATAGACAGCTCTCATCATTTGCTGAAGAAAGTATTATGCAACGATCCATTCTAGTAGAGAAGCATGAAAGCTCTGTAGAGTTGGTTCCAGGTCAAGTTGAGCAAATAAAATCTTACTGTGTGGCACCAATTATCGTGTCAGGTGACCCAATTGGCGCTGTTTATATATTGTCAAAGGTGCACTTTATTGGTGACTCAGAGCAAAAAGTAGCTGAAACTGCTGCTCATTTTCTTGCTAAGCAAATGCTTGATTAACATGAAAAAAGTCTTCCTCGCAATTTTTACGAGGAAGACTTTTTTTATTTTATCATTTTAATATTAGAAGGATGTACTATTCTTGAAAAATTAAGCAACTTCATTAAATCATCGGTATTTGATTCATTATGGTTAGCTGTTTGTTTCGTGGTATCTTCCCGCATTTCGGAAATTAATATTTTAGTGCCATCCTCTTTGACGAGGTACTGACGTACATAACCATTTTCTTTTTCAATTAAAACCCGATTTTTTTTCGGTTTTGATTTTAATGCAGCATAGATATATGAACTTTGTAGTATATGTGGCTGATTAAATTTCGCCGCGTTATGAAATGTTTTAATATTCGCTACATTCATCTTCAAAGTAATCCCTCCTCTATACTCTTTAATTAATAATTTTATCGGATGCTTTTACTGGTATTGAACTAAAAGTCACTTATTAATAATCTAATACTATATAAAGAAAGTGATTTTCTAATAAATATAGTTCTTTAGGCATGTTATAACCTGTTTTTTATGGATAAGCATCAATATGCTATACTGATGACACTTAGATTATTATGAATTTTGGTGAACGATGTATAGGAAAGAGGATTTGAAATGCCTGAGAAGTGGGGAATGAAGGTATATGTGAAGGGAGTGGCCTTATTAACGCTTGCTGCTCTTTTTGTCAAAATACTGAGCATGGTGTATCGAGTCCCTTTTCAAAATTTAGTTGGGGACCAGGGATTTTATATTTATCAGCAAGTGTATCCATTTATAGCGATTTTCGTTGTTTGGACGTCGAGTGGATTTGCTGTCGCCATTTCTAAATTACTTGCTGAAGCTGAAGATCGTGATGAAGGAGTGTTGCGCGGTGAATTATTACGGGTGGTATTTTATTATTTATGTATTTTATCCACCCTTTTCTTCATCATTTTATTTTGTGGAGCTGATCTATTTGCGAAATGGATGGGCGATCCAGAATTAGCTTCACTTTTACGTACAGGTTCCTTTGTTACATTATGTATGCCAGCGATTGCTGTTTATAAAGGTTTCTTTCAAGCTCGCGGTATGATGACACCAGTTGCCTATGCACAAGTGATGGAACAAACTATTCGTGTCCTTGTCATCTTAGGTGGTACTTGGCTTGTTATGACGACGACCACTTCTTTGTATCAGGCAGGGCAAATGGCGGTGGCAGGCACTGTTGTTGGTGAACTAGCTGGTATCATTTTATTATGGATGTATTTTAAAAAGTTTAAGCGAGGGAACAAAATATCCGTAAGGAAAAAGGTAGCTATCTTTCCTGTATTAAAGGAATTGACAGTTTTAAGCATTACGGTCAGTATGAGTGGCCTTTTACTATTGTTTTTTCAACTAGTTGATTCATTTACTGTTTTTGAAACACTTACGAAAAGTGGAATTTCAACCTTAGAGGCAATGGAAACGAAGGGAATTTACGATAGAGGGCAGCCACTTGTGCAAGTCGGGCTTGTTATTGCAACATCGTTATCCCTTGCAATTGTCCCTCTTGTTGCCCATACATCAAAAAAGGATAATGGGCGAGGAGCTGAACGGTTTATTCAACTGACCTATCGTACGGCCTTGTTATTTGGTTTTGCTGCGACGCTTGGTTTAATGCTCGTTATGCCTTATGTAAATGAGATGCTATTTGAAACACGTGAGTTATCTAATGTATTGATAGTATTTGTAGCGCAAATTATATGGTTGTCACTTATTCTAACGCTGACAGCCATGCTTCAAGGGTTAGGGAAATTAAAAATACCGACTTTAATATTAATAGTAGGTTTTATAGTGAAAGTGCTTTGTAATGAGTTGTTTATTATAAGGTGGGGTATCATAGGCGCGGTATATGCTAGTAATTTAGGTTTAATATGTTCAGCTATTGGATTGATCTATTATTTTAAAAAAATTAGACCAATTCGTTTCGCACCCACACGTTTTTATATATGTATGGGATTTGCCTCAGCCGTCATGATAACTTGTGTACTGTTATGGAGTTATTTTACCGAGCAGTGGCTCTTTGCTTCTTTACCTTCGCGATTGAACGCAGCATTGACTGGAAGCACAGCAGCATTGATAGGGGCGTTTGTGTTTTTGACAATCATTGCGAAGTGTGGAGTTCTAAATAGTAGGGATTGGTTTTTACTACCATTTGGACGCAGAATGGCCAGTTATCAATTATGGCTACAACGAAAGAAATAAGGATAGGTGAAAATTATGCATCAATTGACAATAATTGGCCTCGGAGCTAGTGACTTTGAACAGCTACAAATAGGTGTTTATCGTAAGTTACAGCAGGCAAAGAAAATATATGTACGTACGATAGACCACCCAGTATTAAATGAGTTAGCAACTGAAGGAATCGAATTTGAAAGCTTTGACTATATCTATGAAAAGCACGATGATTTCCGACCAGTTTATGAAGAGATTGTAGAAACGCTTTTAAGTTATGTGGAGAAAGAAGATATAATGTACGCAGTACCTGGACATCCACTCGTAGCAGAGTTAACTGTTCAACTATTAATAAAAGCTGAAAAAGAAGGCAAAGTAAAGCTTAACATTGAGGGAGGTCAAAGTTTCCTAGATCCAATCTTCGGTGCATTACGTATCGATCCAATCGATGGCTTCCAATTGGTAGATGGAGCAACTTTCTCATCACATGAAGTGAATATGAAGCAACATCTATTAATTGCACAAGTATATGATACTTTCAGCGCTTCAGAAGTAAAACTGACATTGATGGAAAAATATCGTGAGGATTATCCAGTTACAATCGTTACTGCAGCAGGATCAAAAGGCGAAAAGCTACGTACAGTTCCTTTATACGAATTGGACCGTGCAGCAGAAATTGATAACTTAACAACCGTCTACGTGCCTCCAGTAACGAATCGTGATGGAGCTCTTCGTGAATGGTCAACTTTCCGTGAGATTATTTCAACATTGCGTGGCCCTAATGGTTGTCCTTGGGATCAACAACAGACGCACGAAAGCTTGAAAAGATATATGCTAGAGGAAGTGCATGAGTTCCTACAAACGGTCGATGAGCAAGATGATGAGCATATGATTGAAGAGCTTGGTGATGTGCTACTACAAGTATTTTTACACGCACAAATTGGTGAAGATGAAGGATTCTTCAACCTAGAGGATATATTAGAAGCAGTAAGCACTAAGATGATTCGTCGTCATCCTCATGTATTTAGTGATGTTACTGTAGATAGTGTGGAAGAAGTAAATGCTAACTGGGAAAAAATTAAAAGTAAAGAAAATGCTAATGGTGAGATACCGGAACCTCTATTAAAAGGTGAGTACCGAGCAGCATCTTCACTGCAAACGTCTTATAACTATCAAAGACGAGCGGCAAAAGTTGGTTTTGAGTGGCCTACGACAGAAGGTGTTTGGGAAAAGTTCTCCGAAGAATTGCAGGAATTCCGAGCAGAAGTAGCGAATGGAACGAATGAAACACGTCTCGATGAATTTGGCGATGTGCTATTTACATTAGTGAATATCGCACGTGTATATAAAATTTCAGCTGAAGAAGCCATGATCCACGCAAACCGAAAATTTGCTAGTCGCTTTGGGTATGTTGAAGCGCAAGTAATGGCTGGTAAAAAAGATTTTAAAGCTTATAAGTTTGAAGAGTTAGATGCCTTTTGGAACGAGGCAAAATCAGAAGGAGGGAAATAAAATATGAGATTAGATAAATTTTTGAAAGTATCACGTTTGATTAAACGCCGCACATTAGCAAAAGAGGTTGCCGATCAAGGTCGTATTACAATTAACGGTAAAGTGGTGAAGGCAAGTACTGCTGTAAAAGCAGGTGACGAACTCGCAATCCGATTCGGTCAAAAAGTTGTAACGGCACGAGTTGAAGAATTGAAAGATACAGTAAAAAAAGAAGACGCTGCAAGAATGTTTACGATTATAAAAGAGGAGAAATTAGAGAAGATTGAACCGCAATTTATCGATGATGAGAACTAGCTGATTTTGAAAGTAGATGTTGCTTAAAGAGAAATAGTATTTTAAGCATTGATCTATATTTTGTTTGAATGATTTTATAAGAGGTTGCCCTGAAAATTAGTATTCACTAAATTTTAGGACAACTTTTTTAATTGGACAATTCCAAAGCTAGTTCTCCAAAGTAACACTGACCAGTAAACATGATAGGGGGAAGTTACAAATTATTAATGAATAAGAATATCTTATGTAAGGATACATAGAAATGAGCAGGTATATGCAGTAAATCATTGTTATACTTGTTTCTTCTATCTATTTAAAGAGTGAATGTTGAAGAGGTAACGCTAAAATAGTACTAAAATGACTGCAAAGCGTTTTGAAAAACCTATCTATAAACAAATATCTGAATGGAAATTAGCAGTTTTATCATAAAGGGTTTGTCCGCAGCATATAGTTTAAAGACAGGACAAGGGAGGGGAATCATTGACGTTACAGCCGGATAATGCAACGTACACAATTCCAACAGGGGATCATTTGCTAACGGTCAGAAATCGCAAACGAATGGATGTCACTTCGGTGAAATCAATCGAGCGCTTTGATCAAGAAGAGTTTTTAGTGCACACTTCGCAAGGACATTTACTCATCAGAGGTGAGGAATTACGTATTGTCCATTTGGATGTAGACAAGGGTTTATTGACACTTGAAGGAACAGTGAAGACGCTACAGTATGATGACGAAGACAACGGCTTGTCTAAAAGCTTCCTTCATAAAATATTTGGATGACCGTAACAGCGCAATTTCTCAGCCTTCTCGTCATGATTGCTAGTGGAATTGTAGGAGCAGCATGTATAGATCTAGTACGTACGATTAAATATTATGCACCCCCGCGGTCATTCAGAAGAAAAGGCTATATAGCGTTAGAGCTGATAACTTGGCTTATACTCGGTATAGCTAGTTTTTATTTACTATTTAATGTGCGAGCTGGTGAATGGCGTATTGTTGATCCAATAGCACAGCTCGCAGGTTTTTATTGTTATCAGTTATACTTCCAATCGGTATTTCGCTTTGGAGGTCGTCTAATATACATTATTTTACTTAGGCCATTGTGGTTAATTTTTAATTTTTTCGTTTCGATCATAAGGTGGATAATCCGCGCCATAATGCGTGTTGTAAGGCTCCTGCTGTTACCATTTACGCCATTGGTTAAAAAAACTAAACAGTTAAGGCTTAAAAAATCAAGGTAAATTCGTTATAATGGAGAATACACATACAATAACAATGAAGAAGCTAGAAGAATTATTATTTAGGGAGGGATAACGAGGATGAATAATCGTAACAAAAAAGCTAGTGGAGAAAATTCAGTTGCTGCCATTCGTCGAGAATACATCGAGTCCATGGAACGGCAGGAAAAGAAAAAACGAGCCATGAAAATACGTCTTTATCGAAGACTGGCACTTTTCACAATCGCATTTGTTCTCGTTATGGGGTCCCTAGTATTTACATTGATAAATCAAAAGAAGACACTCGCTAAAAAAGAACAGCAAAAAATTGAGCTAACCCAGAAACTTTCAGACACCCAAGACCAACAAGAGGAATTGAAAATTCAAATTTCGAAGCTAAATGACGATGATTATATCGCCAAATTAGCACGTAAAGAGCTTTTCCTTTCTGAAGCTGGTGAAATTATTTTCTCAATTCCAGAAAATACCGAAAAAGATGAGAAAAATGGGGATTCGAAAGAGTAGTCTTATTGACACTCTTTTTTTGTTGGATATAATTAGAAGTGAGAATCTAACCGAGTTTTAAGATTCATAATTTGATTACATGGCTTACAAAGTCGCTTGATTTATTAAGGAGGAGCATTTTTTTTATGTCAATTGAAGTAGGCAGCAAGGTACAGGGTAAGGTAACAGGTATCACAAATTTTGGAGCATTCGTAGAGCTGCCAAATGGCTCAACAGGTCTGGTGCACATTAGTGAGGTTGCAGACAATTATGTAAAAGACATCAACGAACATTTGAAAGTTGGAGAAATGGTTGAGGTTAAAGTAATGAATGTCGAAGCGGATGGCAAAATTGGTTTGTCTATTCGTAAAGCAAAGCCTCAAGCAGAACGACCAGAGCGGCCTCAACGCCCACGTCATAATAATCGTTCAAATGATCGTAATGATAACCGTCATCAACCAAAAGAGAATTTTGAACAAAAAATGGCACGATTCTTAAAAGACAGTGAAGATCGTCTTGCAACGCTAAAACGCGCTACAGAATCTAAACGTGGTGGCCGTGGCGCAAGAAGAGGGTAACTTGCTGGCTATTTTAATCGTAGAAAAAGTGTGAAATAGATTTTTGAGCAATCCAAGTACGTCGTGGGTTGCTTTTTTAATTGTTTATACCTGACGAATTGTACTATTAAATGCAATACAAACAAACTAAAATTCGCCTATAACGACACCTCTGTAGACAATTTGCCACGTATATGTATATACCGTACTTAATTTGACATATAAAAAAGCAACTTTCTCATCATGAGAAAGTTGCTTTTTTATGATGACCCCTACGGGATTCGAACCCGTGTTACCGCCGTGAAAGGGCGGTGTCTTAACCGCTTGACCAAGGGGCCAAATAATATTGGCACAGATGGCCCAGATAAAAAAATTATGGCGGCAGAGGGGATCGAACCCCCGACCTCACGGGTATGAACCGTACGCTCTAGCCAGCTGAGCTACGCCGCCGTTTTAAACAACATAATAAATAATACAAGATAAAGTGTGTAAGTGTCAAGCTGTTTTATGAAATTATTTTCTTAAAAAAAGCAATTTCTCGTCGAAAAGTTTTTTTTCATGAAAACACAAAAAGACAAAGTTTATGGAATATTCAATCTATAATGGTGGCAATGTTCAGGAGGAGGTTGTTTTATGAAGATGTGGCATGAAGGAATAGCGCAAAATCAAGCAATTAAGAATACATGGGCAAGTGTAGCTAAGAGAAAATACCGAATATGGCTATCAGTTTTGTTTTTATTTTGTTCCTTTTACTTATCTCAAGCCGTGTTATTTGAAGCAACGGTACCATTCTTCCTACCGATTGCAGCAATTGCATTTACTAGATATCCAAGGTGGATGAGTTGGACATTGGTAGGAGGATTGTGCGGAAGTCTTACATTAGGTTTCGGGCAAACAACCATTCATATATTGGAATTGTTGTTTTTATTACTCCTTTTAAAAACCCCTTTTAAACGATTACCACTTCCTGTAATAGTAGGGTTTAGTATTTTGACGGTTCAAATAGTTTGGCAATATATTTCGTACAATGGGCATCCTCCAATTCTTGTATGGCTATACATCGGATATGAAGGTGCATTAGCAATCTTCATGACACTCTTTTTGGGTATCCTTTTCTTACCGATGCATCAGTTAATGACGGCCAGATGGTCTTTTGAGCGACTCGGTGCAGCACTGATCGTAGGGGCTGTGGTATTAACCGCTATGGACGATGTTGTTCTTAGCTTCTTATCAGTATCACGTATTGCTATGCATTTACTTATACTTGTATCTGCATTAGTTGGCGGTGTCACATTAGCGACAGCTGTAGCAGTGCTAACAGGTATGATACTTAGTCTATCTCAATTATCTTTTAGTGGAATGATGGCAGTTTACGCGGTAACCGGTTTATTTGCAGGGGTTTGCAAAAATGCCGGTAGGTTTTGGATTGCCACAGGGGGCATTATGGCGAGTGTCTTTTTTTCATTGTATGATGCGACACTGCCACTTGATTATACATTCTTTATGTCTATTGCATTTGCTACCTTACTATTTTTTATCTTCCCACAGAAATGGGTTCTTTATTGGCAAAATCAATTATATCCAAATAGGGATGAAGTGCTTTTAGAAAGGCAGAAGTGGTTAACGGAAAGGCTCAATACGAAGCTTGTAGATTTTCATCACTTCGTAGATTTTATGAAAGAGCTTGTACATGATCGTTTTGGGAATGTGAACAAAACTGTAGCAGAAGAGAGGCAGGAGCAACCGCTCGCAGTTTGCCAATCTTGCTTTAAGTACGATAAATGTTGGAGCAATAGTAAAAGTGAGATGCCAGATTTAACGCAGAGATGGCTGGATGCAAGTGCTACTGCGAATGCAGCGACAAGATTGCAACTTGATGAAAAAATTCGTTATAAATGTGTGAAGTCCGCGCCGTTTTTGTCCGCACTGGAGGAGAAGGTTTCGAAAAAGCAACTTAGTGGTCAGTTTTACCACGGTCGTAAGATGATTGCTTTGCAATTGCGGGATATGTGCCAGCATATCGATATGGTGATGAATGATATGACGGGGGAAGCAGTGTCTTTTCAGCATAAAGAGGACGAGCTATCAGAAGAGCTAAAACTTGCTGGAATTGAACATTTTCAAGTAGATATTTTATCAAATGAGACAGGGAATCGGAAAATTGTTTGCTGTTTACCAGAGAAAAAGGCCATGTGGGAAACAGATCAAACATTAGCAGAGCGCTTAGTGCTACCAATTTTACAAAGTGTGTTTAATGAGCCGTTTGAAATCGCGAGAACTGCTATGAAGGACAGTCCGTATCCACATTTGCAGATGACATTTCAATCTTCGGTTCGATTCCATATGTCTTATGATGTATATACGTCTTCGAAGCAGAATACGATTTACTCTGGTGATTCACACGCCGTTTTCCCACTTCATCAAGGGCTTACGGCCGTTATGTTATCAGACGGAATGGGACATAGTAAAAAGGCACATCAGGAAAGTAGACGTCTCATTCGATTAATGCGTGAATGCATGCACCATCAAATGGCACCCGAAACAGCCATGCATACATTGCATTATGTCATGTCTTTGAAAAATGATAGTGATATGTACGCGACAATGGATTTTGCACTTGTGGATTTACAAGTCGGCACTTTATGGTCCTGGAAAGCAGGGAGTATGGCAACTTATTTAGTACGAGGGGAAAGGTGTATTCGATTAGAGAGTAAGAGTGAGCCAGTAGGGTTTATGACATCATTTTCAGTAGAAGCAGATCAAGTATCACTAAAAGCAGGGGATATAATTTTCATGTGTACGGATGGTCTGTTCTTTGAAAATAAGTCTTGGGAGGAGCAGGAAAGTAAACTAATTCGTCATTTACAGGAGCTGGAGAATTGCCCAGCTGAGGATATGTGTGCATCTGTTTTACGTGCATTTCGAGGTCAGGATGTACCAAATGATGATTGTACACTCGTCGCAATCCGTATTGAACATAAAATTTCAAATTGGTCTTTATTTAAACCATCTTCGGCGGCTATTTCTGAGCAAAGAATGGTAAGATAGTGAATGAGGTGAGAAGATGGAACAACTCGAACAAAAAGCTTATCAATACATGAAGTATTATCATTTATGTAATGAAGGTGACCGTCTTCTCGTTGCTTGTTCGGGAGGTGCTGATTCAATGGCACTTCTGCATTTTTTGTATAAAGAGAAAGACCGATTGGGTGTCACTGTTGCGGCGATTCATGTGAATCATATGTTGCGTGGGGAAGATGCTGAAAGGGACCGTCAATTTGTTGAAGCTTTTTGCCAAGAACGTGACATTCCTGTTTATGCTATTGATATACCTATTCCTGAGATTTTACAACGTGAGAAAGGGAATTTACAGGCTATATGCCGAAGAGAGCGTTATCGGTATTTCGAGAAGATCATGATAGAAAGTTCAAGTACGCATCTTGTAGTTGCGCACCATGCAGATGATCAAGTAGAAAGTGTCATAATGGCACTTACACGAGGCTCGAGTGCTTCCGGAATTACTGGGATTAAACGAGAGCGACCATTTGCAAACGGGCATCTAATACGTCCATTTTTATCTGTGACGAAGAATGACATTCATACTTATTTACAACGAAACGAACAGGCTTATCGAGAAGATTCTAGTAATAAAAAAGATTCTTATACACGTAATCGAATTCGCCATCATGTTGTACCGTTACTTGCAGGTGAAAATCCACGTGTTGCTGATGCATTTCGTCAGTATACCGAAAAGGCACAAGCGGATGAAGATTTATTGCAAAGTTTAGCGCAAGAAGCTTTTCATGAAGTTGTGGCAATAATAAATGAAGATTCATGGAGAATTTGCATAAAAGCATTCCAAAATAAGCCACTCGCTTTACAAAGAAGAATCATTCTACTACTATTAAAATATCTATATAAAGATACAACAATTGTACAAAGTTATACCCTGTGGAATTCTATTCTCGAACTGACTTCATCGACGGCTGGAAATGCAACTTTGCATTTACCAAAAGGTGTTGTAGCAATTCGTCAATATGATGAGCTAATTATCAAGAAAAAACAAATTTCAAGTGTAGAAAAGTTGCCTTTAATGGTTACGCTTAATACATGGACGAATTTGACGAACAATTTGCGTGTATACATAGGAAAGTTATCTGATGAAAGGCCATCTGATACTACCCCGTCCGCAAAGACTTATTTTTTTCAAATTGAGCAAGTCCCATTGCCGTTATATGTCAGAACGAGAATGAATGGAGACCGTATCAATTTACTTGGCTTGAATCAACATAAGCGCATATCTCGTATTTTTATTGACGAGAAGGTACCAATGGCACTTAGAGACGAATGGCCAGTTATTGTTACGCAAGAAGATGAGGTCATTGCACTTCCTGGTCTTCGTATAGGTAATTGTTTTTCTTATTGCGAACGCTCTACTGATGATGCATTCTTCATCGTAGATCAACAAACTTTGTAGTGTCTATATACAATCAAGGAGGAACTAAGATGCTTCAAAAAGACATCGAAAAAGTATTAATTTCTGAGGAAGATTTACAAGTTAAAATTCGTGAGATTGGGGAATCCTTAACGGAGGAATATCAAGAGAAGTTTCCTTTAATGATTGGTGTACTAAAGGGTGCGATGCCATTCATGGCGGATTTAATGAAACGAATCGACACTTATGTTGAAGTAGATTTTATGGATGTAACTAGTTACGGTAATGCTACTGTATCTTCTGGTGAAGTGAAAATCGTTAAAGACTTAAACACAAGTGTTGAAGGCCGTGACATTTTAATCGTAGAAGATATTATTGATAGTGGTCTAACGCTAAGCTACTTAGTAGACCTTTTCAAATATCGCAAAGCAAAATCAATTAAAATCGTTACATTATTAGACAAACCAACTGGTCGCAAAGTAGACTTAAAAGCTGACTTTGTAGGTTTTGAAGTACCAGATGCATTTGTTGTAGGATATGGATTAGATTACGCAGAAAAATATCGTAACTTACCATACATTGGGGTGCTAAAGAAAGAAGTTTATTCATTTTAATAACAATGTTAAAATTTTGACAATTTTACATTGAAACTTCTTTTTCGAAATGCTTTTCGTTGTACGCCTTAATGTTCATATGTTAAGATTTACTATAGTTTTTCTGTTTACCTTGTGAGGAGGCTGGGGATGAATCGAATATTTCGATACACCATATTATATTTATTAATTTTCCTCGTGATCATCGGGATTTTTGGTACGTTTAATAACTCGAACCAACCGACGAAAGAAATACAGTATCACGAGTTCATAACAGCACTAGATAAAGGCAAAGTAACCCGAGCGGAGTTACAGCCTGACAAATTGGTTTATGTCGTTAAAGGTGAATTAGAGGGTTACAAAAAAGGTGAATCTTTCGTAACAAATGTACCTCGTGATAACCAAGCAGTAATGGATAAAATTGATGCTGCGGCAAAAAACAACTCGAAAATCAACTTTTTACCTGCTCCTGAAACGAGTGGATGGATTCAGTTCTTTACTGGAATTATTCCATTCATCATCATCTTTATCCTGTTCTTCTTCTTATTGAATCAGGCACAAGGTGGCGGTAATCGTGTAATGAGCTTTGGTAAAAGTAAGGCTAAGCTGTATGACGATCAAAAGAAAAAGGTTCGTTTTACAGATGTAGCTGGTGCAGACGAAGAAAAACAAGAACTTGTAGAAGTAGTAGACTTCTTAAAAGATCCTACTAAATTCAATGATATTGGAGCGCGTATTCCAAAAGGAATTCTACTTGTAGGGCCTCCTGGTACTGGTAAAACTTTACTAGCGCGTGCGGTAGCCGGTGAAGCTGGCGTACCATTCTTCTCTATTAGTGGTTCTGACTTCGTTGAAATGTTTGTTGGTGTGGGTGCTTCACGTGTTCGTGATTTATTCGAAAACGCGAAGAAAAACGCACCTTGTATCATATTCATCGATGAAATTGATGCTGTTGGTCGCCAACGTGGCGCAGGATTAGGCGGCGGTCATGATGAACGTGAACAAACTTTAAACCAATTGCTTGTTGAAATGGATGGTTTCGGTGAAAACGAAGGTATTATTATCGTCGCTGCAACGAACCGCCCAGACATCCTAGACCCAGCATTATTACGTCCAGGTCGTTTTGACCGTCAAATTACTGTTGGACGCCCAGATGTAAAAGGTCGTGAAGCAGTTCTTAAAGTACATGCTCGTAAAAAACCTTTAGATGAATCAGTGGACTTAAAAGCAATTGCTCAACGTACACCTGGATTCTCTGGCGCAGATTTAGAAAACTTATTAAACGAAGCTGCACTTGTAGCTGCTCGTACGAATAAGAAGAAAATTGACATGGGAGATATCGATGAAGCAACAGACCGTGTAATTGCAGGTGTTGCTAAAACGAGCCGTGTCATTTCACAAAAAGAACGTAATATTGTTGCATACCATGAAGCAGGTCACGTTGTTGTTGGATTAATATTAGATGAAGCTGAAAAAGTTCATAAAGTAACAATTGTCCCTCGTGGTCAAGCTGGCGGTTACGCAGTAATGCTTCCAAAAGAGGATCGTTACTTCATGACTAAACCGGAGCTTCTTGATAAAGTTGCAGGGTTACTTGGTGGGCGTGTAGCTGAGGATATCGTCTTTGGTGAAGTTTCAACAGGTGCTCATAATGACTTCCAACGCGTAACGAGTATTATTCGCTCAATGGTTACCGAATACGGTATGAGTGATAAACTTGGTCAATTGCAATTTGGTTCAAGCCAAGGAGGCAATGTCTTCTTAGGTAGAGATATCAATTCTGAACAAAATTACTCAGATAAAATTGCTTACGAAATTGATCAAGAGATGCAAAGCATGGTAAAAGAGCAATATGACCGTACAAAACGTATTCTTACTGAAAATCGTGATCTTCTAAATTTAATTGCTACAACTTTACTTGAAGTTGAAACATTAGATGCAGAACAGATTCAACATCTAAAAGACCACGGAACGTTGCCAGATAGACCTTATAACCAAAGTAATGGTAAAAAGGCTGATCTAGTACTTGAAAGTAATGAATCTAAAAATGTAACTTTAGTTAAAGAAGAAAAGCTTGATGTATTTGGAACTGCTGATCCAACATCAAGTGACCTACCTACTGAAAAGCAGGATGGAACATCAAATGATGGTATTCAAGAAGAACAAAAATAATAACTATTAAATTAGAAGCTGATTGACCTTTGTGTTCGCATAAGGCAATCAGCTTCTTTTATTAGGCCAAAATATGTTATGATTCTTTCAGAAAACTGTATGTAAGTGAGGCTTGGGTTGATGATTTTAGTAATGGATACTGGGAATACGAATATTTCACTTGGTATATTTAACGATGACAAACTTATGCATCATTGGCGTATGGAAACTGACCCGCATAAGACAGAAGATGAATATGCAATGCAGGTTAAATCATTGTTCACACATGTGGATTTATCTTTTGCTGATATAGATGGTATTATTATTTCTTCAGTAGTGCCTCCGATAATGTTTTCACTAGAGGCAATGTGTCGTAAGTATTTTTCGCTAGAGCCATTGATTGTTGGACCTGGTGTGAAAACAGGTCTGAATATCAAATATGAAAATCCGAGGGAAGTTGGTGCTGATCGTATCGTGAATGCTGTAGCTGCACTTCATGAGTATGAATCGCCACTGATTATTGTAGATTTCGGTACGGCAACAACTTATTGTTATTTGAATGATAAAGGTGACTATATGGGTGGGGCAATTGCGCCAGGGATTAATATTTCAACAGAAGCGTTATTTGCACGTGCTTCTAAATTGCCGCGTGTTGAAATTATGCGACCTGGTAATGTTATTGGAAAGAATACGGTATCTGCTATGCAATCCGGTATCGTTTACGGTTATGTTGGACAAGTAGAAGGTATCGTTAGTCGAATGAAGGTGCAGAATAAGAAGGAACCACTTGTAATTGCAACGGGTGGAGTTGCTTCATTAATTGCGAAAGAATCAACAATTATCGATATTGTTGATCCATTTTTAACTTTAAAGGGATTGCGTATAATATATAAGAGAAATCAATAAGAAAAGAGGAATATAAGAGTGGGAGATTATTTAGTAAGAGCGTTAGGGTTTAATAATAGTGTGCGTGCATTTGCTGTGAGTACAACTGAAACGGTTGGGGAAGCACAACGTCGTCATGATACTTGGCCAACAACTTCTGCGGCACTTGGTCGTACAATGACTGCATCAGTGATGATGGGTGCTATGTTAAAAGGTGAAGATAAAATCACTGTTAAAGTTGAAGGTAATGGACCAATTGGTTCGATGATCGTAGACGCGAATGCACAAGGTGAAGTTCGTGGTTATGTTACAAATCCGCATGTAGAATTTGATTTGAATCCTCAAGGAAAACTAGATGTACGCCGAGCTGTTGGTACTGAGGGTGCATTAACAGTTGTGAAAGACTTAGGTTTACGTGACTTCTTCTCTGGACAAGTGCCGATTGTTTCTGGGGAAATTGCAGAAGATTTCACATATTATTTTGCTACATCTGAACAGGTACCTTCATCAGTAGGTCTTGGTGTGTTGGTAAATACAGATGATTCTATCCTGGCGGCTGGTGGATTTATCATACAACTGCTACCTGGTGTAGATGATGAAACGATTACTCAAATTGAAAATCAATTATCGAAAATCGAACCGGTTTCTAAAATGATTCAAAAAGGGTTCACTCCTGAAGAAATCTTAAAAGCTGTACTAGGTGAAGATAATGTTCAAATGCTAGATACAATGCCAGTGAAATTTGAATGTAGCTGTTCAAAAGAACGTTTTGGCGCAGCTATCCTTAGCTTAGGTGAAAAAGAAATACGTGATATGATTGAAGAAGATGGAAAAGCAGAAGCTCATTGTCACTTCTGTCAAGAAAAGTACCAATACTCAAAAGAAGAATTAGAAGGATTCATAACAGAAATTAATTCTTAAAATGATAGTAAATCTATTCTGAAGAATGTAATTTAAGTTAGTCTGTATCTTAATTAAATGCCTAAATATTTATATTGTGAAGACATATTGATACATGACAAAGACTTATAAAATAATGATATCTAGACTACTCTGCACATACTAATTGTAGAGTAGTCTTTTTTATTTTACATGAGTGGAATGAATATACACGTCTACAAGGAATAATCTTTAGAGTTTATTGGATGGGATTTGTTGCTTAGGAATATAGTTTGCATTTTTAGTAGAGTAAATAGTTTTTCATTTGACAAACGTAACCAATAGGTTGTAAAATTAAGATAATTTAAAACCTATAAAATTACTAGGAATTAGGAGTGAGTAAAAGATGAGTAGATTAGTTAATTCAGTAACAGATTTAATTGGTAAAACGCCAATCGTGAAATTGAATAATGTAACAGGACCAAATGACGGTAATGTTTACGTAAAACTAGAATACTTTAACCCGGGCAGCAGTGTTAAAGACCGTATTGCTTTAGCGATGATTGAAGCTGCTGAAAAAGCTGGTAAGTTAAAAGAAGGAAGCACATTAATTGAGCCGACAAGTGGTAATACTGGTATTGGTCTTGCAATGGTAGCGGCTGCTAAGGGATATAAAGCAGTGTTAGTAATGCCTGATACAATGAGTATGGAACGTCGCAATTTACTACGTGCTTACGGAGCGGATCTTGTTTTAACACCTGGCGCTGAAGGGATGAAAGGTGCAATTGCAAAGGCGAATGAGCTTTCTGAACAAAATGGTTGGTTTGTTCCTCAACAATTTGAAAACCCTTCAAACGCTGAAGTTCACCGTGTAACAACTGGTCCAGAAATAGTTGAAGCATTTGATGGCTTAAATCTTGATGCGTTTATTGCTGGAGTTGGTACTGGCGGTACAATTACAGGTGTAGGGGAAGTATTAAAAGAAAAATATCCTGAAATTGAAATTATCGCAGTAGAACCAAAAGATTCTCAAGTTTTAGCTGGGGCACAACCGGGACCTCATAAAATACAAGGGATCGGAGCAGGTTTTGTTCCGAAAGTGTTGAATACTGAAATCTATACTTCGATCTTCCCTGTGGAAAATGACGCTGCATTTGATACAGCACGTAAAATTGCTAAAGAAGAAGGAGTATTAGGTGGTATTTCATCTGGTGCAGCTATTTTCGCGGCAATTGAAACAGCCAAACGTCTTGGTAAAGGTAGAAACGTTTTAGCGATTCTTCCATCGAATGGAGAACGATACTTAAGTACGCCTCTTTACCATTTTGACGACTAATTCAACTTCATTAACTTCTAAGCGGGGCATATTCGTGCCCCGTTTTTTTATTTTTGTTTATATTTTCTCTAGAACTTTGCTCTCTGACTTTCATTTTCATATACTGTTAGATGTTGGTGTAATTTATAAAGTGAAATTTGTTAAGTTAAAATATAGATTTAATTAATTGGAGGAAGATTTCTTGAGCTTATCATTAATCAACTACCCATCTTTTTCGATGGACAAGCAGTCGTTCTTTTATGCGTTTAAGGAACTTGTAAAAGATGAAAAATATCATTTGTTATTAGAAAGTGGCCGCGGCGGTCAGCAGTCAGTGGCAGGATGGAACCCGATGGCTGTAGTACGTTCGACTGATGACGGCTTACTGATTTCCTGGCGCGATGGACAAGAGGAAACACGAGTAGGAGAATCGCTACATTTATTGGAAGCTTTAATAGATGAATATAAATTGCCTGTTAATGTGGAGTTCCCTGATTTCCAAGGTGGTGCAGCAGGATTTATCTCATACGACTATGCACGAAAAATTGAGAACCTGCCAAACCTAGCGGAGGATGATCTGCAGATACCAGATTTGTATTTTTATCTATTCGATGAATGGGCGGTATATGATGTAGCGGAGGAACAAGTTCATTTGATGAAGCTTTCTTCTAGCGATGTTGACCTTGCGAAACGTGAACGCGATTGGCAACTGGCAGGAGAGAAGGGGCTAAAATCACAAAAATTTGCGGAGGGTGCGGCTACTGATGTTGTGCATGATGTAACAAAATTACAAGTGTCTCTATCGGCTGATGTTTTTGAAGAGGCTGTCCGTAAAGTGCAAAACTATATTGCGCAAGGTGATGTATTCCAAGTGAATCTGTCCGTTAGACAAGCAAAAGAGCTTGGTGCAGAACCTATGCAAATGTATGAGGCGCTACGTTCGTTTAATCCTTCTCCGTATATGGCATTTATCCAATCCCCTGAGTTTGCTGTTGTTTCAGGTTCTCCTGAATTACTTGTGAAGAAAAAAGGGCAGGAGCTTTCAACTCGGCCGATAGCAGGAACTCGTCCGAGAGGGAAAGATATCGTTGAAGATGAACGATTGGCACAGGAATTAATTGATAATGAAAAGGAACGCGCTGAACATGTTATGCTCGTTGATCTAGAGCGTAATGATTTAGGTCGTGTCTCAAAATATGGAACCGTTGAAGTGAATGAGTTTATGGTGATTGAGAGATATTCGCATGTTATGCACATTGTTTCGAATGTAAGGGGCATTGTAGATGAAAATTGTTCAAATGCAGATGTAGTAAGAGCGCTTTTCCCTGGCGGCACAATTACAGGTGCACCAAAAATTCGAACGATGGAAATTATTGAGGAACTTGAAACAGTTCGTCGGGGGTTATACACAGGGTCGATAGGTTGGCTAGGATACAACGGTGATTTAGAACTGAATATCGTTATCCGTACAGCTTTTATTAAAGAAGAGATGGCGTATATACAAGCGGGTGCGGGTATTGTGATTGATTCTATTCCTACTAATGAATATATTGAATCTCTAAACAAGGCAAAAGCTTTATGGCAAGCGAAGGCAATGGCGGAGGAGTGTAACGTATGATTTTAATGATTGATAACTATGATTCATTTACCTATAATCTCGTGCAATATTTTGGTGAATTTGGACAAGAGCTTATTGTGAAAAGAAATGATGAGCTAACAGTGCAGGAGATTGCAAAGCTTGCGCCTGCTATGATTGTTATCTCACCAGGGCCTTGTAGTCCGAATGAAGCCGGTAGAAGTCTAGAAATCATTGCTCATTTTGCAGGGAGCATTCCAATTTTTGGTGTCTGTCTAGGGCATCAAGCAATTGCGCAAGTATTTGGTGGGAAAGTTATTCGTGCAGAACGTTTAATGCATGGTAAAACATCACCTGTACAGCATGATAGTAAAGGTGTAAATAGAGGGCTACCAAATCCATTTCAAGCAACGCGTTATCATTCACTAATTGTTGAACGTGAGACTTTACCTGAGTGCCTTGAAATTACTTCGTCGACAGCAGAAGGTGAAATTATGGGGATTCGTCATAAGGATTATCCGGTTGAAGGTGTTCAGTACCATCCGGAGTCAATTATGACAGAGGAAGGTAAGAAGATATTGCAAAACTTTATCGAGTGCTATTGTGAGGTTACTGAAGGAAGTGGTAATTAATGTGGTGTTGGATGAACGGAGAGTATGTACAGAGTGAGGATTTAAGAATTTCGCCATTTGATCACGGCTTTTTGTATGGATTAGGCTTCTTTGAAACATTTCGTACCTATGAAGGAGACGTATTTCTCTGGGAAGATCACTGTAAAAGGTTGCAACGAGCATTAGATGATTATCATATCGTATTGCCTTATAGCTTTGATGAATTGTTAGCAGTTATTCGTGAGTTGGATAAACGTTGTGATGGAGAAGATGGTTATTTTCGATTGAATGTATCGGCAGGTGCACATGATATTGGATTAAAGCCAACAAGTTATACTGAACCAACCGTTATTGTATTTCGTAAATCTTTGCCTAGGATGGTAAGAGGGCAAGAGAAATCCGCGGTATGGTTGAATACAGAACGTAATACGCCTGAGCAATCAATCCGCCATAAATCGCATCACTATGCGAATAATGTATTAGCTCGATTTGAAGTACCGTCTTTAGCTGATTTGGAAGGGTTTTTCGTGAATGAAGAAGGTTTTGTAGCGGAAGGTATAACGTCAAATATTTTTTGGGTGACGAATGGTAAGGTATATACTCCTTCTATTGAAACTGGTATTTTACCAGGTATTACGCGCGGGCAAGTGATGCAACAAATAACGGTTATAGAAGGGTTCTTTACTCGAGAGCAGCTAGAACAAGCGGACGAGTGCTTTATAACAACGTCCGTCCAAGAACTTATCCCAATCCGCTCTTTGCAAGGGAAAAATTTCCTAGGAAATAACGGGCCGGTTTACAAAGCTCTACACGAGCAGTATGTTAAAAGCATAAATGATGCGAAAGGAAGACCTTGATGAACCTAGACAATTACGCAATACCACTAACTATCGATGGGCATATACTCGACTTCCATAAAGAGACGTTTGTGATGGGTATATTAAATGTAACGCCAGACTCTTTTTCAGATGGCGGAAAATATAACGATTTAGAATCAGCAGTTGCTCAAGCAAAGCAAATGGTCACAGATGGTGCGAAGGTTATTGACATCGGAGGCGAATCAACTCGCCCTGGGCATACTCAAATCTCAGTCGAAGAAGAATTAGCTCGTGTTATACCTATTATTAAAGAGCTTCGTAAAGAGGTAAATGTATTGATCTCAATCGATACATATAAAGCGGAAGTAGCAAGACAAGCTGTTTTAGCAGGTGCACATATAATTAACGATATTTGGGGAGCTAAGTACGATCCTGAAATTGCTAGTGTGGCTGCAGAATTAAATGTGCCAATTATTTTAATGCATAACCGCGACAATGAAGAATACGGGGCAAATTTCTGGGAGGTAGCAAAAGCTGATTTAGAAAAGAGTTTGCAAATAGCCAAAGCTGCTGGGGTACCTGATGCACACATCTGGTTAGACCCGGGGATTGGATTTGCGAAATCACATCATGAAAATGTATTGATGATGCAGGTTTTGCCGCAATTGGTAGAAATGGGTTATCCTGTATTACTTGCAACGTCTCGCAAAAGAATGATTGGTAATATCTTAGACCTCCCAGTGACAGAACGGGTGGAAGGTACAGGTGCTACAGTCTGCTTCGGAATCGATAAAGGTTGCCATATGGTACGTGTACATGATGTTAAGGAAATCGCTCGTATGACACGGATGATGGATGTCTTATTAGGTAAACAACCAAATGTAGAATGATAAGATTTATCTTGAAATAATATTTTTAATGATGAAGTGGAGTGTTAATAATGGATTATATCCATGTAAAAGATATGGAGTTTTATGGCTATCATGGTGTATTAGCTGCCGAAACTGCTATTGGTCAGCGTTTTAGGGTATCGATATCACTGGCGGTAGATTTACATCAAGCTGGTGAGACAGATGAGCTTGAATATACAGTGAATTACGCGGAAGTGTATATGATTTGCAAAGAAATTGTTGAAGGCGAACCTTACAAATTAATCGAAGCTGTTGCAGAGCAAATAGCGACTCGTATTCTGTCTACATATGAGGGACGAGTAAAAGGGTTACGTGTAGAAATGATTAAACCTGACCCGCCGATTCCAGGTCATTACCGGGAAGTATCTGTTGAATTGACAAGAGGTGAGTTTAAATGAACGAAGTTTTTATTTCGCTAGGTTCAAATATAGGCGAGCGATTGCAAACTTTGCGACATGCAGTCAAGTTACTAACTGAACATCCAGAAGTGGAAGTTGTTGCGGTGTCTTCTGTATATGAGACTGATCCTGTTGGCTTTATAGACCAAGATGCATTCCTTAATATAGTTGTGCAAATTCGTACTTCGTTGAATCCGGAAAAAACACTTGAATTGTGCCAAGCGATTGAGAATGAGTTAAAGCGTGTGCGCGTAATTCGTTGGGGTCCAAGAACGATAGACCTTGACATTTTGCTTTATAATCACGACAATATTCAAACAAAGACACTAATTGTTCCGCATCCTAGAATGCATGAACGTGCTTTTGTTCTAGTACCATTATTGGAAATCGCTCCAGATCTCATTTATCCTAAAACAAACGAAGCGTTGCAATCAATGCTATCTAGTGTTGGGAAAGAAGGCGTACGACAATGGAAAACGATCGCTGGGGTAGAAGAATTCGTGCATTTCGAAAACTAAAAAGAATTCAGCAGGTCGAATTTGCGAAAAAAGTTGGTATGTCTACTTCAATTTTAGGTAAAATTGAACGTGGGGATCGTTTGCCAACAGAAGAACAGTTACAAATCATAGCGACAGCGCTTGATATAAAAATGGACGAATTAAAAGGTAGAGAATAAGCACCAACCATATATGGAGGAAACAGAGTATGACATTAACAAATGACAACCCGTTCAAAATCGGCGACATTGTTATGGATAACCGAGTAGTACTTGCGCCGATGGCAGGTATTTGTAATTCGGCTTTCCGTCTAACAGTAAAAGAATTTGGAGCGGGTTTAGTATATGCAGAAATGATTTCAGATAAAGGGATTGTTCATCGTAATGATAAAACAATGAGTATGCTTTATATCGATGAACGTGAAAACCCACTTTCGTTACAAATATTTGGTGGCGATAAAGAAACGCTTGTAGAAGCAGCTAAATATGTAGACCAAAATACAACGGCGGATATTATCGACATCAATATGGGGTGCCCAGTAAATAAAATTATCAAATGTGAAGCAGGGGCTAAATTGCTTCTAGATCCAAATAAAGTATATGAAATGGTAGCGGCAGTAGTAGATAATGTGAAAAAACCAGTCAGCGTGAAAATGCGTATTGGGTGGGATGACGAGCATGTCTTTGCAGTCGATAATGCCAAAGCAGTAGAACGTGCTGGAGCATCTGCAGTTGCTGTCCACGGTCGTACACGTGTTCAAATGTATGAAGGTCATGCAAATTGGGATATTATTCGTCAAGTAAAAGAGAACGTAAACATTCCTGTTATCGGAAATGGAGATGTAGAAACACCTCAAGATGCGAAACGTATGATTGAACAAACTGGGGTAGATGGCGTTATGATCGGTCGTGCAGCACTGGGTAACCCTTGGATGATATACCGTACAGTGGAATATTTGAAATCAGGTAAATTAATTGATGAACCAAGTGTTCGTGAGAAAATTAATGTTTGTCTTCTTCATTTTGAACGCCTAATGGCCTTAAAGGGAGAAGTTGTAGCGGTTCGTGAAATGCGTAAACATGCTTCGTGGTACTTAAAAGGCATTCGCGGTAATGGTAAGGCACGTAATGCCATTAACCAAACTGAGACAGCGTTAGAATTAAGAGTATTACTGAATACCTTAGTAGAAGAATTTGAAGAACGAGAAGCAGCAGAAAAAGCTATCCATATTATTTAATGGAACTCCGAGTCGTCGCCTTTGAAGTGACGGCTTTTTTCTTTAGGAGCTAATGGATTATGAAGTATTTACTAGTAAATGATGATAAAGACGTGAATCGTTAAGCAAAATTGTGTACAATAAGTACATTATGGACTGCATAGCGGAACAAAAAATGAGGAGTGAATATCGTGTCTGAAGAATTAAATGACCAAATTTTGGTGAGACGCCAAAAGATGGCTTCTATTAGAGAAAACGGCTTAGATCCATTCGGTGCCCGTTTTGAACGTACGCATTTATCAAACGAAATTAAAGAACAGTATGTGGATTTTACTAAAGAACAATTAGAAGAAGATTTACATGAAGTTGTAATCGCGGGTCGTATTATGACAAAACGCGGTAAAGGTAAAGCTGGTTTCGCGCATATTCAAGATTTAGGTGGACAAGTACAAATTTATGTTCGAAAAGATGCTATTGGTGAAGAAGCATACGAATTGTTTAAACAAGCGGACCTAGGAGACATCGTAGGTATTCGCGGTAATGTTTTCCGCACTCAGGTAGGAGAACTTTCTGTTAAAGCATTAGAATTTACTTTCCTAACTAAATCACTACGCCCAATGCCAGAGAAATTCCATGGCTTAAAAGATGTAGAGCAACGTTATCGTCAACGTTACTTAGATTTAATGACGAGTGAAGAAAGTAAACAAACTTTCATTACTCGCTCAAAAATTATTCAAGCTATCCGCCGTTACTTAGATGGTAATGGTTACCTTGAAGTAGAAACACCAATGCTACACACAATTGCAGGTGGAGCAGCCGCTCGTCCTTTCATTACGCATCACAATTCGTTAGATATGGAATTATATATGCGTATCGCTATTGAACTTCATCTAAAACGATTAATCGTTGGTGGGCTTGAAAAAGTATATGAAATCGGTCGTGTATTCCGTAATGAAGGTATGTCAACGCGCCATAACCCAGAATTCACTATGATTGAATTATATGAAGCTTATGCTGACTATCGTGACATTATGGCACTTACAGAGAATTTAATTTCTCACGTAGCACAAGAAGTATTAGGTACAACTGATGTGCAATATGGCGACGATGTTATTAGTTTAGCGCCAGGTTGGACTCGTCTGCACATGGTAGATGCAGTTAAGGAAGCAACAGGTGTAGACTTCTGGACTCCAATGTCTAAAGAAGAAGCACGAGCGCATGCAAAAGAACATGGTGTTGAAATTAAAGACTCTATGGAAGTGGGTCATATTATTAATGAATTCTTCGAACAAAAAATAGAAGAAACATTAGTTCAACCTACATTTATCTATGGTCACCCAGTGGAAATTTCTCCGTTAGCTAAGAAAAACCCTGAAGATGAGCGATTCACAGATCGTTTTGAATTATTCATTGTACGTCGTGAGCATGCAAATGCCTTTACTGAATTAAATGATCCAATCGATCAACGTGAACGCTTTGAAGCGCAGCTTGCTGAAAAAGAAGCGGGTAATGACGAAGCGCACGAAATGGATGATGACTTCATTGAATCGTTAGAGTATGGTATGCCGCCAACAGGTGGATTAGGTATCGGCATTGATCGCTTAATCATGTTGTTAACGAATTCACAAACTATACGTGATGTATTATTGTTCCCTACAATGCGTCCACGTGATTAAATACTAAGGTTTTCTTATAGAAAAGACTCTAGTTAATGCTAGAGTCTTTTTTGTTTACGTTCTATTAGAGTGGTTAGCTTTTTGTTTGAAAATTACTAAGAAGTTCATTACAATAGAAGACAAGCTATTTTTGAAAGCATCTAATATTAACTTATATATAAGTTTACTTTTTTGAAAAAAGATGTTGCATTAGAATTAATATAGTGGTATATTAATTGAGTTGCTAATTTAGCTAACAAAACGGTTTGAAAATAACTTAAAAAAGTTGTTGACACTGAGTAGTGAATTTGATAAGATATAAAAGTTGCTGATAAACAAGCAATGATAACAAGTTTGAAACAACGGTTTGAAAATAACTTAAAAAAGTTGTTGACAACGAAAAGTTATCCTGATATAATATTGAATGTCGCTAACGAAGTGGCAAACAAAATGAACCTTGAAAACTGAACATGCAAGACGTTAATCAATAAATGTTTTTGAACATCAACTCTGTTGGTGGATCAAAACAAAAATAGATATCATCTTCGGATGATACGCTAGCAAAGCTAATGAGCTTTCAAACTACTTTTATGGAGAGTTTGATCCTGGCTCAGGACGAACGCTGGCGGCGTGCCTAATACATGCAAGTCGAGCGAATGATGAAGAAGCTTGCTTCTTCTGATTTAGCGGCGGACGGGTGAGTAACACGTGGGCAACCTACCTAGTAGATTGGGATAACTCCGGGAAACCGGGGCTAATACCGAATAATCCATTTTGTCACATGGCAAAATGCTGAAAGGCGGTTTCGGCTGTCACTACTAGATGGGCCCGCGGTGCATTAGCTAGTTGGTGGGGTAACGGCCTACCAAGGCAACGATGCATAGCCGACCTGAGAGGGTGATCGGCCACATTGGGACTGAGACACGGCCCAAACTCCTACGGGAGGCAGCAGTAGGGAATCTTCCACAATGGACGAAAGTCTGATGGAGCAACGCCGCGTGAGTGATGAAGGTTTTCGGATCGTAAAACTCTGTTGTAAGGGAAGAACAAGTACGTTAGTAACTGAACGTACCTTGACGGTACCTTATTAGAAAGCCACGGCTAACTACGTGCCAGCAGCCGCGGTAATACGTAGGTGGCAAGCGTTGTCCGGATTTATTGGGCGTAAAGCGCGCGCAGGTGGTTTCTTAAGTCTGATGTGAAAGCCCACGGCTCAACCGTGGAGGGTCATTGGAAACTGGGAGACTTGAGTGCAGAAGAGGAAAGTGGAATTCCAAGTGTAGCGGTGAAATGCGTAGAGATTTGGAGGAACACCAGTGGCGAAGGCGACTTTCTGGTCTGTAACTGACACTGAGGCGCGAAAGCGTGGGGAGCAAACAGGATTAGATACCCTGGTAGTCCACGCCGTAAACGATGAGTGCTAAGTGTTAGGGGGTTTCCGCCCCTTAGTGCTGCAGCTAACGCATTAAGCACTCCGCCTGGGGAGTACGGCCGCAAGGTTGAAACTCAAAGGAATTGACGGGGGCCCGCACAAGCGGTGGAGCATGTGGTTTAATTCGAAGCAACGCGAAGAACCTTACCAGGTCTTGACATCCCAATGACCGCTCTAGAGATAGAGTTTTCCCTTCGGGGACATTGGTGACAGGTGGTGCATGGTTGTCGTCAGCTCGTGTCGTGAGATGTTGGGTTAAGTCCCGCAACGAGCGCAACCCTTGATCTTAGTTGCCATCATTTAGTTGGGCACTCTAAGGTGACTGCCGGTGACAAACCGGAGGAAGGTGGGGATGACGTCAAATCATCATGCCCCTTATGACCTGGGCTACACACGTGCTACAATGGACGATACAAAGAGTCGCTAACTCGCGAGGGTATGCTAATCTCATAAAATCGTTCTCAGTTCGGATTGTAGGCTGCAACTCGCCTACATGAAGCCGGAATCGCTAGTAATCGTGGATCAGCATGCCACGGTGAATACGTTCCCGGGCCTTGTACACACCGCCCGTCACACCACGAGAGTTTGTAACACCCGAAGTCGGTGAGGTAACCTTTATGGAGCCAGCCGCCGAAGGTGGGATAGATGATTGGGGTGAAGTCGTAACAAGGTAGCCGTATCGGAAGGTGCGGCTGGATCACCTCCTTTCTAAGGATAATTACGGAAACAGATCTTGGATCTGTCGATTAACGTCTTGCGTTCAGTTTTGAAGGCTCATTGTAAAATGATCTTCAAAACCTTGTTCTTTGAAAACTGGATAAAACGACATTGAAGCAAATTAAGTAACACATTTTTTATTATTAAGTTTTTTAGGCTTAATAACTAACTTTTAGGTTAAGTTATTAAGGGCGCATGGCGGATGCCTTGGCACTAGGAGCCGAAGAAGGACGGCACTAACACCGATATGCTTCGGGGAGCTGTAAGTGAGCTTTGATCCGGAGATTTCCGAATGGGGGAACCCACTGTTCGTAATGGAGCAGTATCTTGACGTGAATACATAGCGTCTTGATGGCAGACCCAGGGAACTGAAACATCTAAGTACCTGGAGGAAGAGAAAGAAAAATCGATTCCCTGAGTAGCGGCGAGCGAAACGGGAATAGCCCAAACCAAGAGGCTTGCCTCTTGGGGTTGTAGGACACTCTATATGGAGTTACAAAGGAATGAGTTAAACGAAGCGGTCTGGAAAGGCCCGCCAGAGCAGGTAACAGCCCTGTAGTTGAAAGTTCATTCTCTCTTGAGTGTATCCTGAGTACGGCGGAACACGTGAAATTCCGTCGGAATCTGGGAGGACCATCTCCCAAGGCTAAATACTACCTAGTGACCGATAGTGAACCAGTACCGTGAGGGAAAGGTGAAAAGCACCCCGGAAGGGGAGTGAAATAGATCCTGAAACCATGTGCCTACAAGTAGTTAGAGCCCGTTAATGGGTGATAGCGTGCCTTTTGTAGAATGAACCGGCGAGTTACGATTACATGCGAGGTTAAGTTTTAGAAGACGGAGCCGCAGCGAAAGCGAGTCTGAATAGGGCGAATGAGTATGTGGTTGTAGACCCGAAACCAGGTGATCTACCCATGTCCAGGGTGAAGGTAAGGTAACACTTACTGGAGGCCCGAACCCACGTACGTTGAAAAGTGCGGGGATGAGGTGTGGGTAGCGGAGAAATTCCAATCGAACCTGGAGATAGCTGGTTCTCTCCGAAATAGCTTTAGGGCTAGCCTCGTGATAAAGAATCCTGGAGGTAGAGCACTGTTTGAACTAGGGGTCCATCCCGGATTACCGAATTCAGACAAACTCCGAATGCCAGTGATTTATGCACGGGAGTCAGACTGCGAGTGATAAGATCCGTAGTCAAGAGGGAAACAGCCCAGACCACCAGCTAAGGTCCCAAAGTAATTGTTAAGTGGAAAAGGATGTGACGTTGCTTAGACAACCAGGATGTTGGCTCAGAAGCAGCCATCATTTAAAGAGTGCGTAATAGCTCACTGGTCGAGTGACGCTGCGCCGAAAATGTATCGGGGCTAAACAATTCACCGAAGCTGTGGATGGACATCTTAGATGTCCGTGGTAGGAGAGCGTTCTAAGTGCTGTGAAGTCAGACCGGAAGGACTGGTGGAGCGCTTAGAAGTGAGAATGCCGGTATGAGTAGCGAAAGACGGGTGAGAATCCCGTCCACCGAATGACTAAGGTTTCCTGAGGAAGGCTCGTCCGCTCAGGGTTAGTCGGGACCTAAGCCGAGGCCGATAGGCGTAGGCGATGGACAACAGGTTGATATTCCTGTACCACCTATTTACCATTTGAGCAATGGGGGGACGCAGTAGGATAGGGTAAGCATGCTGTTGGTTATGCATGTTCAAGCAGTGAGGCGTGAAATGAGGCAAATCCCATTTCTATAACGTTGAGCTGTGATGACGAGGACGTATGTCCGGAGTTCCTGATTTCACACTGCCAAGAAAAGCCTCTAGCGAGGTAAAAGGTGCCCGTACCGCAAACCGACACAGGTAGTCGAGGAGAGAATCCTAAGGTGTGCGAGAGAACTCTCGTTAAGGAACTCGGCAAAATGACCCCGTAACTTCGGGAGAAGGGGTGCTCTAGTAGGGTGAAAGCCCGAGAGAGCCGCAGTGAATAGGCCCAGGCGACTGTTTAGCAAAAACACAGGTCTCTGCAAAACCGTAAGGTGACGTATAGGGGCTGACGCCTGCCCGGTGCTGGAAGGTTAAGAGGAGTGCTTAGCGCAAGCGAAGGTGCGAATTGAAGCCCCAGTAAACGGCGGCCGTAACTATAACGGTCCTAAGGTAGCGAAATTCCTTGTCGGGTAAGTTCCGACCCGCACGAAAGGCGTAACGATCTGGGCACTGTCTCAACGAGAGACTCGGTGAAATTATAGTACCTGTGAAGATGCAGGTTACCCGCGACAGGACGGAAAGACCCCGTGGAGCTTTACTGTAGCCTGATATTGAATTTTGATACATCTTGTACAGGATAGGTAGGAGCCAGAGATTCCGGAGCGCCAGCTTCGGAGGAGGCGTTGGTGGGATACTACCCTAGATGTATTGAACTTCTAACCCATGCCCCTTAGCGGGGTAGGAGACAGTGTCAGGCGGGCAGTTTGACTGGGGCGGTCGCCTCCTAAAGAGTAACGGAGGCGCCCAAAGGTTCCCTCAGAATGGTTGGAAATCATTCGTAGAGTGTAAAGGCATAAGGGAGCTTGACTGCGAGACCTACAAGTCGAGCAGGGTCGAAAGACGGGCTTAGTGATCCGGTGGTTCCGCATGGAAGGGCCATCGCTCAACGGATAAAAGCTACCCCGGGGATAACAGGCTTATCTCCCCCAAGAGTCCACATCGACGGGGAGGTTTGGCACCTCGATGTCGGCTCATCGCATCCTGGGGCTGTAGTCGGTCCCAAGGGTTGGGCTGTTCGCCCATTAAAGCGGTACGCGAGCTGGGTTCAGAACGTCGTGAGACAGTTCGGTCCCTATCCGTCGTGGGCGTAGGAAATTTGAGAGGAGCTGTCCTTAGTACGAGAGGACCGGGATGGACACACCGCTGGTGTACCAGTTGTTCTGCCAAGGGCATCGCTGGGTAGCTATGTGTGGACGGGATAAGTGCTGAAAGCATCTAAGCATGAAGCCCCCCTCAAGATGAGATTTCCCATTACGCAAGTAAGTAAGATCCCTCAAAGACGATGAGGTAGATAGGTTCGAGGTGGAAGTGTGGCGACATACGGAGCTGACGAATACTAATAGATCGAGGACTTAACCAAATTTTACTTAACAAACTTCAATGTAATTTATCCAGTTTTGAGAGAACAAGAAAAACTTATTAAAAAAGTTTAAAAAACACTTGCTTTTAGCTAAGTGAAGTGATATAATAATTCTTGTCTTAAAATAGTCTAGTGACGATAGCAAAGAGGTCACACCCGTTCCCATGCCGAACACGGAAGTTAAGCTCTTTAGCGCCGATGGTAGTTGGGGGTTTCCCCCTGTGAGAGTAGGACGTTGCTAGGCGAATAATATGGAGGATTAGCTCAGCTGGGAGAGCACCTGCCTTACAAGCAGGGGGTCGGCGGTTCGATCCCGTCATCCTCCACCATTTTTCAAATAAACATTGCCGGTGTAGCTCAGTTGGTAGAGCAACTGACTTGTAATCAGTAGGTCGAGGGTTCGACTCCTTTCGCCGGCACCATTCATTTTATTTGAGCCATTAGCTCAGTTGGTAGAGCATCTGACTTTTAATCAGAGGGTCGTAGGTTCGAATCCTACATGGCTCACCATTTTTTAAAAAACATTATATGCGGGTGTGGCGGAACTGGCAGACGCACTAGACTTAGGATCTAGCGCCGCAAGGCGTGGGGGTTCGACTCCCTTCACCCGCACCATAATTTTTAAGTTTATCAGCATATTGCGGAAGTAGTTCAGTGGTAGAACACCACCTTGCCAAGGTGGGGGTCGCGAGTTCGAACCTCGTCTTCCGCTCCAAAATATGCCGGGGTGGCGGAACTGGCAGACGCACAGGACTTAAAATCCTGCGGTAGGTGACTACCGTACCGGTTCGATTCCGGTCCTCGGCACCATTTCTTTTAATTTAATACAAGTGATAATATATGCGCCCGTAGCTCAATTGGATAGAGCGTCTGACTACGGATCAGAAGGTTGTGGATTCGACTTCTGCCGGGCGCGCCATTAACGGGAAGTAGCTCAGCTTGGTAGAGCACTTGGTTTGGGACCAAGGGGTCGCAGGTTCGAATCCTGTCTTCCCGACCATTATTACTTATACCCATACGGGGCCTTAGCTCAGCTGGGAGAGCGCCTGCCTTGCACGCAGGAGGTCAGCGGTTCGATCCCGCTAGGCTCCACCATATATATCTTATGAACCTTGAAAACTGAACATGCAAGACGTTAATCAATAAATGTTTTTGAACATCAACTCTGTTGGTGGATCAAAACAAAAATAGATATCATCTTCGGATGATACGCTAGCAAAGCTAATGAGCTTTCAAACTACTTTTATGGAGAGTTTGATCCTGGCTCAGGACGAACGCTGGCGGCGTGCCTAATACATGCAAGTCGAGCGAATGATGAAGAAGCTTGCTTCTTCTGATTTAGCGGCGGACGGGTGAGTAACACGTGGGCAACCTACCTAGTAGATTGGGATAACTCCGGGAAACCGGGGCTAATACCGAATAATCCATTTTGTCACATGGCAAAATGCTGAAAGGCGGTTTCGGCTGTCACTACTAGATGGGCCCGCGGTGCATTAGCTAGTTGGTGGGGTAACGGCCTACCAAGGCAACGATGCATAGCCGACCTGAGAGGGTGATCGGCCACATTGGGACTGAGACACGGCCCAAACTCCTACGGGAGGCAGCAGTAGGGAATCTTCCACAATGGACGAAAGTCTGATGGAGCAACGCCGCGTGAGTGATGAAGGTTTTCGGATCGTAAAACTCTGTTGTAAGGGAAGAACAAGTACGTTAGTAACTGAACGTACCTTGACGGTACCTTATTAGAAAGCCACGGCTAACTACGTGCCAGCAGCCGCGGTAATACGTAGGTGGCAAGCGTTGTCCGGATTTATTGGGCGTAAAGCGCGCGCAGGTGGTTTCTTAAGTCTGATGTGAAAGCCCACGGCTCAACCGTGGAGGGTCATTGGAAACTGGGAGACTTGAGTGCAGAAGAGGAAAGTGGAATTCCAAGTGTAGCGGTGAAATGCGTAGAGATTTGGAGGAACACCAGTGGCGAAGGCGACTTTCTGGTCTGTAACTGACACTGAGGCGCGAAAGCGTGGGGAGCAAACAGGATTAGATACCCTGGTAGTCCACGCCGTAAACGATGAGTGCTAAGTGTTAGGGGGTTTCCGCCCCTTAGTGCTGCAGCTAACGCATTAAGCACTCCGCCTGGGGAGTACGGCCGCAAGGTTGAAACTCAAAGGAATTGACGGGGGCCCGCACAAGCGGTGGAGCATGTGGTTTAATTCGAAGCAACGCGAAGAACCTTACCAGGTCTTGACATCCCAATGACCGCTCTAGAGATAGAGTTTTCCCTTCGGGGACATTGGTGACAGGTGGTGCATGGTTGTCGTCAGCTCGTGTCGTGAGATGTTGGGTTAAGTCCCGCAACGAGCGCAACCCTTGATCTTAGTTGCCATCATTTAGTTGGGCACTCTAAGGTGACTGCCGGTGACAAACCGGAGGAAGGTGGGGATGACGTCAAATCATCATGCCCCTTATGACCTGGGCTACACACGTGCTACAATGGACGATACAAAGAGTCGCTAACTCGCGAGGGTATGCTAATCTCATAAAATCGTTCTCAGTTCGGATTGTAGGCTGCAACTCGCCTACATGAAGCCGGAATCGCTAGTAATCGTGGATCAGCATGCCACGGTGAATACGTTCCCGGGCCTTGTACACACCGCCCGTCACACCACGAGAGTTTGTAACACCCGAAGTCGGTGAGGTAACCTTTATGGAGCCAGCCGCCGAAGGTGGGATAGATGATTGGGGTGAAGTCGTAACAAGGTAGCCGTATCGGAAGGTGCGGCTGGATCACCTCCTTTCTAAGGATAATTACGGAAACAGATCTTGGATCTGTCGATTAACGTCTTGCGTTCAGTTTTGAAGGTTTATAAAACCTTATATTTTTCCGAAAAAGGGGCCTATAGCTCAGCTGGTTAGAGCGCACGCCTGATAAGCGTGAGGTCGATGGTTCGAGTCCATTTAGGCCCACCATTTTTCTTTTTTTGGGGCCTTAGCTCAGCTGGGAGAGCGCCTGCCTTGCACGCAGGAGGTCAGCGGTTCGATCCCGCTAGGCTCCACCAATATTGTTCTTTGAAAACTGGATAAAACGACATTGAAGCAAATTAAGTAACACATTTTTTATTATTAAGTTTTTTAGGCTTAATAACTAACTTTTAGGTTAAGTTATTAAGGGCGCATGGCGGATGCCTTGGCACTAGGAGCCGAAGAAGGACGGCACTAACACCGATATGCTTCGGGGAGCTGTAAGTGAGCTTTGATCCGGAGATTTCCGAATGGGGGAACCCACTGTTCGTAATGGAGCAGTATCTTGACGTGAATACATAGCGTCTTGATGGCAGACCCAGGGAACTGAAACATCTAAGTACCTGGAGGAAGAGAAAGAAAAATCGATTCCCTGAGTAGCGGCGAGCGAAACGGGAATAGCCCAAACCAAGAGGCTTGCCTCTTGGGGTTGTAGGACACTCTATATGGAGTTACAAAGGAATGAGTTAAACGAAGCGGTCTGGAAAGGCCCGCCAGAGCAGGTAACAGCCCTGTAGTTGAAAGTTCATTCTCTCTTGAGTGTATCCTGAGTACGGCGGAACACGTGAAATTCCGTCGGAATCTGGGAGGACCATCTCCCAAGGCTAAATACTACCTAGTGACCGATAGTGAACCAGTACCGTGAGGGAAAGGTGAAAAGCACCCCGGAAGGGGAGTGAAATAGATCCTGAAACCATGTGCCTACAAGTAGTTAGAGCCCGTTAATGGGTGATAGCGTGCCTTTTGTAGAATGAACCGGCGAGTTACGATTACATGCGAGGTTAAGTTTTAGAAGACGGAGCCGCAGCGAAAGCGAGTCTGAATAGGGCGAATGAGTATGTGGTTGTAGACCCGAAACCAGGTGATCTACCCATGTCCAGGGTGAAGGTAAGGTAACACTTACTGGAGGCCCGAACCCACGTACGTTGAAAAGTGCGGGGATGAGGTGTGGGTAGCGGAGAAATTCCAATCGAACCTGGAGATAGCTGGTTCTCTCCGAAATAGCTTTAGGGCTAGCCTCGTGATAAAGAATCCTGGAGGTAGAGCACTGTTTGAACTAGGGGTCCATCCCGGATTACCGAATTCAGACAAACTCCGAATGCCAGTGATTTATGCACGGGAGTCAGACTGCGAGTGATAAGATCCGTAGTCAAGAGGGAAACAGCCCAGACCACCAGCTAAGGTCCCAAAGTAATTGTTAAGTGGAAAAGGATGTGACGTTGCTTAGACAACCAGGATGTTGGCTCAGAAGCAGCCATCATTTAAAGAGTGCGTAATAGCTCACTGGTCGAGTGACGCTGCGCCGAAAATGTATCGGGGCTAAACAATTCACCGAAGCTGTGGATGGACATCTTAGATGTCCGTGGTAGGAGAGCGTTCTAAGTGCTGTGAAGTCAGACCGGAAGGACTGGTGGAGCGCTTAGAAGTGAGAATGCCGGTATGAGTAGCGAAAGACGGGTGAGAATCCCGTCCACCGAATGACTAAGGTTTCCTGAGGAAGGCTCGTCCGCTCAGGGTTAGTCGGGACCTAAGCCGAGGCCGATAGGCGTAGGCGATGGACAACAGGTTGATATTCCTGTACCACCTATTTACCATTTGAGCAATGGGGGGACGCAGTAGGATAGGGTAAGCATGCTGTTGGTTATGCATGTTCAAGCAGTGAGGCGTGAAATGAGGCAAATCCCATTTCTATAACGTTGAGCTGTGATGACGAGGACGTATGTCCGGAGTTCCTGATTTCACACTGCCAAGAAAAGCCTCTAGCGAGGTAAAAGGTGCCCGTACCGCAAACCGACACAGGTAGTCGAGGAGAGAATCCTAAGGTGTGCGAGAGAACTCTCGTTAAGGAACTCGGCAAAATGACCCCGTAACTTCGGGAGAAGGGGTGCTCTAGTAGGGTGAAAGCCCGAGAGAGCCGCAGTGAATAGGCCCAGGCGACTGTTTAGCAAAAACACAGGTCTCTGCAAAACCGTAAGGTGACGTATAGGGGCTGACGCCTGCCCGGTGCTGGAAGGTTAAGAGGAGTGCTTAGCGCAAGCGAAGGTGCGAATTGAAGCCCCAGTAAACGGCGGCCGTAACTATAACGGTCCTAAGGTAGCGAAATTCCTTGTCGGGTAAGTTCCGACCCGCACGAAAGGCGTAACGATCTGGGCACTGTCTCAACGAGAGACTCGGTGAAATTATAGTACCTGTGAAGATGCAGGTTACCCGCGACAGGACGGAAAGACCCCGTGGAGCTTTACTGTAGCCTGATATTGAATTTTGATACATCTTGTACAGGATAGGTAGGAGCCAGAGATTCCGGAGCGCCAGCTTCGGAGGAGGCGTTGGTGGGATACTACCCTAGATGTATTGAACTTCTAACCCATGCCCCTTAGCGGGGTAGGAGACAGTGTCAGGCGGGCAGTTTGACTGGGGCGGTCGCCTCCTAAAGAGTAACGGAGGCGCCCAAAGGTTCCCTCAGAATGGTTGGAAATCATTCGTAGAGTGTAAAGGCATAAGGGAGCTTGACTGCGAGACCTACAAGTCGAGCAGGGTCGAAAGACGGGCTTAGTGATCCGGTGGTTCCGCATGGAAGGGCCATCGCTCAACGGATAAAAGCTACCCCGGGGATAACAGGCTTATCTCCCCCAAGAGTCCACATCGACGGGGAGGTTTGGCACCTCGATGTCGGCTCATCGCATCCTGGGGCTGTAGTCGGTCCCAAGGGTTGGGCTGTTCGCCCATTAAAGCGGTACGCGAGCTGGGTTCAGAACGTCGTGAGACAGTTCGGTCCCTATCCGTCGTGGGCGTAGGAAATTTGAGAGGAGCTGTCCTTAGTACGAGAGGACCGGGATGGACACACCGCTGGTGTACCAGTTGTTCTGCCAAGGGCATCGCTGGGTAGCTATGTGTGGACGGGATAAGTGCTGAAAGCATCTAAGCATGAAGCCCCCCTCAAGATGAGATTTCCCATTACGCAAGTAAGTAAGATCCCTCAAAGACGATGAGGTAGATAGGTTCGAGGTGGAAGTGTGGCGACATACGGAGCTGACGAATACTAATAGATCGAGGACTTAACCAAATTTTACTTAACAAACTTCAATGTAATTTATCCAGTTTTGAGAGAACAAGAAAAACTTATTAAAAAAGTTTAAAAAACACTTGCTTTTAGCTAAGTGAAGTGATATAATAATTCTTGTCTTAAAATAGTCTAGTGACGATAGCAAAGAGGTCACACCCGTTCCCATGCCGAACACGGAAGTTAAGCTCTTTAGCGCCGATGGTAGTTGGGGGTTTCCCCCTGTGAGAGTAGGACGTTGCTAGGCACATCAAAGCACAGCTGATTTAATCAGTTGTGCTTTTTTATTTAGAAAATAGTTATAATAGGTAGGGTTGTGGAATTCTTGATTTCTCCATATTGCGTATGGAACTTTTTATCATCAGATAATTCGTTTTCAACTTATTTTCATATACAATCGATGTGCAGAGTTATTAGATAAGTATTGAATCACTGAATATCAGCTCCAATTTACAAATCCGCCATTAGCTACTCTTGAGTTGTGTAAAACGGATATAGACAGGCATCCAATTATTGCATTTTATAATTGTGAAATGCTGAGTTTCTTTGTTTTACATAATAATTTGGATGTGTAGTCATATTCAGATAATTCCAATACAATTTTATTAGGCTCATGCTTAACAAATTATTTGTATTATAGAAAAGGTTATGCAACAAACATACTATCTCAGTTACCGATGTATATAAAAGGAAAATATCCGCTTATTAATGGAATAGTTCTAGCAGCTAATGATGGTAATATAGTTGCGCAGGAATTATACAGAAAAGTGGAGTTTGTGTATAAAAGTATAAGAATCCAAATTGAAAATAGTCCACCAATTGTTATGAAAATATCATTTTAATAGCCTTTAGGAGCATAATCGATATATGTTGGTAATCTAACGTTAGATTACGCTTAAAACGCCTTAAAACGCTTAAATAGGGTTTTTATGATAGTTAGAATTGCTGTAAAAAATATAGGTATATTTAAATGCATAATAATTAAAACTTTTTTCCTTAAATAGCTTGAAATGTTTTAATATGCTGTTATAATAATATTTGTGTTCGATAAAAGTAACATCTAAAGAAGCGATAATATTATTGTTCCGAAGTAGCTCAGTGGTAGAGCAATCGGCTGTTAACCGATCGGTCGTAGGTTCGAGTCCTACCTTCGGAGCCATTTTTTTGTCTATGCTTCCATAGCTCAGCAGGTAGAGTGCTTCCATGGTAAGGAAGAGGTCACCGGTTCGAGCCCGGTTGGAAGCTTTCAATTATTTATCCAGAAGTAGAAAAATATCGAATTTTGTTTAGTAAGATGAATTTTTTAATATTTTTTAAATAAAGTATTGCATTTTTATTTAAATAGTGTTAATATAATTCTTGTCCTGTTTTAAGCAGTACAGCATTAATGGCCCCTTGGTCAAGCGGTTAAGACACCGCCCTTTCACGGCGGTAACACGGGTTCGAATCCCGTAGGGGTCACCATTTTTAAAAATTATTTTACATATCCATGGAGGATTAGCTCAGCTGGGAGAGCACCTGCCTTACAAGCAGGGGGTCGGCGGTTCGATCCCGTCATCCTCCACCATATTTTTTTCGGAGGGGTAGCGAAGAGGCTAAACGCGGCGGACTGTAAATCCGCTCCTTCGGGTTCGGCGGTTCGAATCCGTCCCCCTCCACCATTTTTTTATATAAAATATTCATTATTCATTGTTGGGGTATAGCCAAGCGGTAAGGCAACGGATTTTGATTCCGTCATGCCCTGGTTCGAATCCAGGTACCCCAGCCATTTTTAATTTTATGAGCCATTAGCTCAGTTGGTAGAGCATCTGACTTTTAATCAGAGGGTCGTAGGTTCGAATCCTACATGGCTCACTTTCATATAAAATTTCAACCTCTTTCTACACTTTGTAGAGAGAGGTTTTTTTGTGGTTAGTAGTGTAAAAAAATAAGGGGTCCCCTATACTTTTCAAGGGGTATTTTTAATAGAGTGCGTAACTTTGTATAACTACTGATAAATTCAATTTGAACAATAGTGTAGTACTTACTTTTGTTGCAACTTTGTTCTCTATTTAAGTGTTTAATATTTTGTATAAATATTCAGAATTTTGTGGGGTTGAGCCAACATGATTCTAGCATTTACAATATAGGTAATACACAAAGGGGGAATAAAATAATGCATAAATTAAATGTTTCATTAATAGGTGTACCAATGGATCTTGGTCAAACACGTCGTGGGGTTGATATGGGACCAAGTGCGATCCGATATGCGGGCGCTGTAGAAAGATTAGAAGCAATGGGCTATGAAGTGATAGACGAGGGTGATATTGAGATTGGGATATCTGAGCGTGAGGTATCAGCTGATACAAACTTACGAAATTTATCAGCTGTAACTGAAGCCAGTACAAAGCTTGCAAATAAGGTACATGATGTCGTTTTACAAAATCATTTTCCGCTTGTGCTTGGTGGAGATCATAGTATTGCAATAGGCACACTTGCAGGTTTATCAGACCATTATGAGAATTTAGGAGTTATTTGGTATGATGCACATGCAGATTTGAATACAGGTGATACTTCACCATCTGGTAATATTCATGGTATGCCACTAGCTGTAAGTATTGGACTTGGTCATGAAAAGCTGGTAAACATTCGTGATTATGCTCCAAAAGTGAAACCTGAGAATATTGTAATTATAGGTGCTCGCTCGGTGGATCCAGGGGAACGTGAATTAATAAAAGAAAAAGGAATTAAAGTGTACACCATGCATGAAATTGATAGAGTGGGAATGACTAAAGTTATTCAAGATGCAATTATTTATTTGAGAGGGAAAAATGTAGATGGATTGCATTTGTCACTGGATCTAGATGGAATAGACCCGCTTTACACGCCAGGAGTTGGGACGCCTGTTCCAGGAGGTATTACATATCGTGAAAGCCATTTAGCGATGGAGATGTTATATGAATCAGAAATGATTACCTCAGCTGAATTTGTAGAAGTAAATCCAATCCTAGATGAAAAAAATAAAACAGCAGATGTAGCAGTTGCTTTAATGGGATCGTTATTCGGTGAAAAATTAATGTAATGTAAAAGGACGGGCATGCCCGTCCTTTTATAATTGCTGAAAAGTTTAGGTTTTTTTGAAATGGGAACTTATTGGCAAGTAATTAAGTCCTGAAAAGAAGAGTTTCTTATGAATTTGAATCATTTTTACTTACATATTTGTTATAATTATGGAAGAAAGATTTTTTAGAGCTTTAAAAAATTTTTTTCAAAAAAATGAAACTTACATTATGGGCGACTCGTATATAGAATAACAGCCGCATGGGCGGAGGGAAATCACAATGGACGCATTAATCAACAAGAGAATAAAACAAGTGCTGAAAGGCGATCAAAGTGCGTATTCTGATATTGTGAGCCTCTACCAGCAAAAGCTGTACCAAGTTTGTTATCGCATGCTTGGCAATCAACATGAAGCGGAAGATATAGCGCAGGAGGCATTTGTCCGTGCGTATATTAATCTTCATACTTTTGATTTGAATCGAAAATTTTCGACTTGGCTGTACCGTATAGCGACGAATTTATGTATAGACCGTATAAGGAAGAAGAAACCGGACTATTACTTAGATGCACAAGTTGCTGGAACGGACGGTCTAGATATGTATTCTCAAATTTCCTCATCAGATAGGCTGCCTGAGGAAGAAGTAGAAAGAATGGAGCTGCAGGAGCGAATTCAATATGAAATTAGCCAGTTGCCAGACAAATATCGAACAGTCATTGTCTTAAAGTATATAGAGGAATTGCCATTGCAGGAGATTAGCGAGATTTTAGATATGCCACTTGGGACAGTCAAAACTCGAATTCACAGAGGGCGTGAAGCTCTGAGAAAGCAATTAGGCAATCTGTAGGAGGGATTTCACTATGAATGCGTGTCCAAAACATATTGGTGAATACATGCATGAATATTTAGATGGTGATATTAGTCGTGAACATGAAATCGAGCTAAAAGCACATTTGCAAAGCTGTGATAACTGTCGACAACATATGCAGGAGCTAAATAGCACAATTGCCTTTGTCAAAAGTGCTGCCGTCGTTTCAGTACCTCTGGATTTCAAGCAAAACGTTATGGTTCGTCTACCTAAAGGAAGATCAGGAGCCGGTGTCCAAAGATGGCTACGTCGCCATCCTATATTTGTTGCAGCAGCAATGTTTTGTATCTTAATGAGTGCCTCGCTTCTTACAGGCTTTAATGATAATAAGGAATTTTCAGTGACCAAACAGCCAAACTTAGTTGTAGAGGGGCAAACAGTCATCGTACCTGAAGGGAAGACTGTGACAGGTGATATCGTAGTCAAGAATGGGGATATCCTTGTAAAAGGTTCGGTAGATGGTAATATCACAGTGATTAATGGTCAATATATGGCTTCAACAGCAAATGTCACAGGTCAAATAGATGAGATTAATCAAGCATTTGAATGGCTTTGGTATAAAATTAAAAATGGTGGAAAAGAAATACTTTCATTTTTAGGGAAAAACGAATAAAACAAATGAAAAAGTCTACTGTTTGAGGTAGACTTTTCTGTTTCATCTAAGCAAGTAAAGTAAGAGTTGTGCTATACTGAACACATATGCACTCGCTAGAAAAGTGGGGGATCCACATGTCTTTTATTAATGAAATTACACAATTTACCGACAATGTATGGATTAGAATGTTGATGAACATTCTGGACATTCTTTTAGTATGGTTTGTTATTTATAAAATTTTAACCTTAATAAGAGGAACAAAAGCTGTCCAATTATTAAAGGGAATATTCGTCATCATTATTATTCGTATTATTACTGTATATGCAGGCCTTAATACACTGGGATGGATGATGCAACAGGTTATCAATTTTGGTTTCCTCGCTATTATTATCATATTCCAACCAGAGTTACGTCGAGCACTAGAACAACTTGGTCGTGGTAAGCTATTTGCTCGTAGTAATTTACAAGAAGATGAAGAGCGTACACGCTTAGTAAGCGCGATGTCAAAATCCGTTAGTTACATGGCGAAGCGACGTATTGGAGCGCTTGTTTCTATCGAACGCGAAACAGGTTTGAATGATTATGTAGAAACAGGGATTCCGATGTTCTCTGAAATTTCGTCTGAATTACTAATTAATATCTTCATACCTAATACACCATTACATGATGGAGCAGTAATCGTTCAAAAGAACAAAATTGCAGCTGCAGCTTGTTATTTACCATTATCAGAAAGTCCATTTATCTCGAAAGAACTAGGTACACGTCATAGAGCCGCTATAGGTATTAGTGAAGTGACTGATGCCATAACAATTATTGTATCAGAAGAAACGGGAGCAATTAGTTTAACGGTTAATGGAGATTTACACCGTGACCTTTCAATTGAAGAATTTGAAGCGCGTTTACGTAAAGCGTGGTTTGGCCCCGAGCTAGAAGCAACAAATACCTCTAAGTGGAGCTGGAGGGGGAATAAAAAATGATGGATAAATTGATTGAAAGCCCCTGGTTTTTAAGAATTACAGCCCTAACATTAGCTATGCTCCTATTTTTTACGGTTCAGCCAAAAGAAAAAGATAGTTCTGATGGCTTTTCATCAGGGACACAAGCGGACGTGCTTCATAATGTACCCGTACAGGTTTACTATGATGATGAGAGTTTAATCGTTACAGGAGTTCCAAAAACCGTAGATGTTACGATCAAGGGTCCAATGGCCATCGTCTTACAAACGAAAGCAGTGAGTGATTATACTGTATTCGTAGATTTACGTAAGCAAACAATTGGGGAACATAAAGTAACGATTCAACATGAAAATTTTTCTGATAAATTATCAGTACAAATGGACCCATCAACAATTGATATTTCAATTGAAGAAAGGGTAACAAGAACATTTAAAATCGATCCGGAAATTAATGAAAGACTACTGGCAGAAGACTATTACGTGAAAAGTATGACAGCGAATCCTAATACGGTAACAGTTACTGGCGCTAAAAGTGCAGTAGATAGCATAAGCTATGTAAAAGCGACAGTTACTGGCGAGCAAGGACTGAAGAGTTCCTTTGAACAGGAAGCAAATGTAAAAATACTTGATCGTGAAATGAACAAATTAGATGTCCAAGTGAAGCCAGGGAAGATTAAAGTGAATGTTGACATTGGAGAGTATACTAAGGAAGTACCTGTCGTCTTAAATCAAAAAGGGACGCCAGGTAAAGATATCACGATAAAGTCATTGACGCCCATAACGAGCAAGATGACTTTATTCGGATCAAAAGCTGCTCTTGAAAATATGGAACAACTTAATGTTGATGTAGATGTATCTAAAATCAAAAAATCTGGTATCTTTAATATTGATATTGATAAGCCAGAGGGCATTTCACGGCTGTCTGAAGACAGCATAAAAGTCCAAGCTGTAGTTGAGAAAAACGAATCGAATACTGATGAAGAAGTAATTAAAGACGAAGAACAAGAGACTGACGAGAAAGAAACTTCATCAATTATAAGCTCGAAAGAATTTAAGAATGTAGCTGTTGACGTTCGAAACCTAGATGAGGACTATAGTAGCGACTTTATCACACCAAAGAATGGTTTAGTTACATTAACTGTTAAAGGTGATGAAAAGGATTTAGCAAATCTAGATATTGATGATTTCGATATATATATTGAAGCAGCAGATAAACACATTGGAAATCATAAGCTATCTATTCAAGTTGATGGACCAAGGGATCTTACCTGGTCACTTTCTAATAACATCGCTAATCTTCGAATAGAACGAATATCTTAAACGAATTTGATTGAAGGATCGTAGATAGTTTTGAAGGAGAGAACAAAATGGGTAAATATTTCGGTACAGACGGCGTCCGCGGAGTCGCCAATAGTGAGCTGACGCCTGAGTTAGCATTTAAACTCGGTCGCTTCGGTGGATACGTTTTAACGAAAGAAGCCACAGGACGTCCAAAAGTATTAATTGGTCGTGATACACGTATATCTGGACAAATGCTTGAAGGAGCACTTGTAGCCGGTTTGCTGTCAGTAGGAGCAGAGGTAATGCGCCTAGGCGTCATTAGCACACCAGGAGTGGCTTATTTAACACGTGTTATGAGTGGTCAAGCAGGAGTTATGATATCAGCATCTCATAACCCAGTCGCAGATAATGGTATTAAATTCTTCGGTCCCGATGGTTTTAAACTTACTGATGAACAAGAAGCAGAAATTGAAGCTTTATTAGACCAAGAACAAGATGATCTACCTCGCCCAACAGGTGGTGACTTAGGATCATTAAGTGACTATTTAGAAGGCGGTCAAAAGTACATTCAATACCTGAAACAGACAGTAGAAGAAGAGTTTACGGGTATCCATATTGCATTAGATTGCGCACATGGTGCAACATCTTCACTCGCAGCACACCTATTTGCAGACTTAGAAGCAGATTTATCAACGATGGGTGCTTCACCAAACGGCTTAAACATTAACGAGAGTGTAGGTTCTACACATCCTGAAGACCTAGCTAAAATGGTAGTTGAAAAAGGCGCAGATGTTGGACTTGCATTTGATGGTGATGGTGACAGATTAATCGCTGTCGATGAAAAGGGTAATATCGTTGACGGAGATCAAATCATGTATATTTGCGCTAAACACTTCCAAGAAAAAGGACGTTTAAACAAAGATACAGTTGTATCTACGGTTATGAGTAACATGGGTTTCTATAAAGGTCTAGAAGAACATGGTATGCAAAGTATTCAAACTGCAGTAGGTGACCGTTATGTTGTAGAAGCTATGCGCGAAGGCGATTACAACTTAGGCGGAGAGCAATCAGGGCATATTGTTTTCCTTGATTACAACACAACAGGTGATGGCTTACTAACAGGTTTACAACTTGTTAATGCGATGAAATTAACAGGTAAAACATTATCTGAGCTAGCAGCTGAGATGACGATTTTCCCTCAAAAGCTAATTAATATTCGTGTAACAGATAAATACGCTGTTACAAAAAATGCACAAGTAGCGGCAGTAATTACTGAGGTAGAGCAAGAGATGAATGGTAATGGTCGTATTCTTGTTAGACCATCAGGAACTGAACCATTAGTTCGTGTAATGGTCGAAGCATCGACAACTGAGAATTGTGAAGCTTATGCAGAACGAATTGCAGCCGTTGTAAAAGAGGAAATGGGATTAACTGAATAATAGAAGAAAAAGGGCAAGCATATTTCGAGATGCTTGCCCTTTTTGTATTTTAAATCATATTAATTTAACTAACTTCTTAATCTCATAACTCGAAGTTTATCAATGGAGTAATGTATAATGCTATTTTTCGTAGAAATAGTAGTACTAATCACCAGCCTACGTTGAAATTAAATGTTAATGTTTAATTTACTTCAAATGTGGAATAGTTTTAGTGTAGGGTTGATAATGTACCCTTATTCAACAAACAACTTAGGAGTGATTGGAAATGGCAAAAGTAGCAACAGTCATAACGAATATGTTTGAAGATGTGGAATTTACGGATCCTGCAAAAGCTATGAGAGACGCTGGACATGAAGTATTTACAATTGAAAATGAAGTAGGCAATCAAGTAGAAGGTAAGCATGGTGAAAAGGTGAAAATTGATTACGCCATTGATAATGTGGAACCAGAAGATTTTGATGCATTATTTATTCCAGGTGGATTTTCACCGGATTTACTAAGAGCTGATGATCGATTTGTCAATTTTACAAAAGCATTTATGGATGCAAGAAAGCCTGTATTTGCAATATGTCATGGTCCACAATTATTGATATCCGCGAAGACTTTAGATGGCCGTGGGGCAACTGGCTATAAATCTATTCGTGTAGATATGGAAAATGCGGGAGCGATTTATAAAGATGAGGAAGTATTCGTATGCCAAAATCAATTGGTAACAAGTCGTACACCCGATGACATACCAGCATTTAATAGAGAATTACTAAAATTATTAGATAAATAATAATGAACTAACCGTTAATGTATACACATTAACGGTTGATTTTATGAAAGTGGGGAACAAAAGGTGCAATTTGAACGTATAATATAGTGGGAAATATTATTTTTCCTTGTAAACCTTTTCAAAGCATGTTTCTGATTGACTATGAATAGTGATTTAAGTATGATGAAGGTGCTGCTGTATAGAGAATTAATCTTTATACTAAAATAGTAGCTGCGCAGAAGGAGAAATCAAAAGTAGCGCATAAAACAAAGGAAAACAATTATAGCGCCAGCGCTGAAGAAATTGGACGACATAGATCTTCAGCAGACGAGGTGGAGGAGTATCGAAAGTTTCGGCGGATGCCTCCCGATCGCCATTGCCCGATCGAAATTTTGCTTATAAAACGTTTGAGTAATCGAACGGACAAAGAAGCAAAATGGCAAAGACACAGCAGCATAAGAATGTTTCCCCGACTTCTTAGGAAGACGAGGTATACTTTCTTGCGGCTAATTTTGCAAACTTCGGAGGAATTTAATATGTGTGGAATTGTTGGATATATCGGCTTTATGGATGCGAAAGAAATCCTTTTAAAAGGCCTTGAAAAATTAGAATACCGTGGATACGACTCTTCAGGAATTGCACTTCGTAATGAAGCAGGGATTACAGTCTTTAAAGAAAAAGGACGTATCGCTGATTTACGTGCAGTAGTAGAAGAAGACGTTCTAGCTAACACAGGAATTGGTCATACACGCTGGGCAACTCATGGCGTGCCAAACCAACTAAATGCGCATCCACATCAAAGTGCATCAGGTAGATTTACACTTGTGCATAATGGTGTTATTGAAAATTATCATTTATTGCAAGAAGAATTTTTACAAGGCGTGGACATGAAATCCGATACAGATACAGAGGTTATTGTGCAGTTAGTTGAAAAGTTTGTGATTGATGGAATGACTACAGAAGAAGCATTCCGTCATACATTAGCTTTACTACACGGTTCATATGCTATTGCTTTACTTGATGCAGCTGAAGAAGAAACAATCTTCGTCGCTAAAAATAAAAGTCCGTTACTAGTAGGTGTGGGTGAAGGTTTTAACGTCGTGGCATCTGATGCTATGGCAATGCTACAAGTAACAGATCAATTTGTAGAACTCCATGACAAAGAAATCGTAATCGTACGAAAAGAAGCGATGACGATTAAAAACCTAGATGGCACAGTAATAGAACGGTCTCCATATACAGCTGAGTTAGATATGAGTGACATTGAAAAAGGCACATATCCTCACTACATGTTGAAAGAAATCGATGAACAACCAAGTGTTGTTCGCAAAATCATTCAAGCTTATGAAAATGAACAAGGTGAACTGGCTATCGACCCTGCAATTGCAGAAGCATTGCACGAAGCAGATCGCTTATATATTATTGCAGCTGGCACAAGTTATCACGCTGGTTTAGTAGGTAAAGAATACTTCGAGAAAATCGCACGTATTCCAGTTGAAGTGCATATCTCAAGCGAATTTGGCTACAATATGCCACTACTATCTGAAAAACCTCTCTTTATTTTCATAACACAATCTGGTGAAACAGCAGATAGCCGCCAAGTATTAGTGAAAATTAAAGAGCTTGGTTACCCAACGTTAACAATTACAAACGTACCTGGTTCAACACTGTCACGCGAAGCAGATTACACAATGCTCTTACATGCAGGTCCAGAAATCGCTGTAGCCTCTACTAAAGCATATGTAGCCCAAGTAGCGGTATTAGCAATTGCAGCTTATGTAGAAGCAAAATCTCAAAGAATTGAAGTAAACTTCGACCTGAAAAAAGAGTTAGCTATCGTGGCGAATGCAATTCAGTCAATTGTCGATTCAAAAGAGGTCTTTGAAATAGCATCTAAAGACTATTTATCAACAACACGTAACGCATTCTTCATCGGTCGTAATATCGATTATTGTGTAAGTGTAGAAGGTGCACTGAAATTAAAAGAAATCTCTTACATCCAAGCTGAAGGTTTTGCTGGAGGAGAACTAAAACATGGCACAATAGCTCTTATTGAAGAAGGTACGCCAGTAATAGCACTTGTTACGCAAAAATCAGTTAGCCTGAACATCCGAGGGAATGTGAAAGAAGTCACAGCACGTGGTGCAAATCCATGTATCATCTCTATGGAAGGTATGGAACAAGATGGCGACGCTATTGTCCTGCCACAAGTACACCCATTACTAACACCACTTATGTCAGTAGTACCATTACAGCTTATAAGCTACTATGCAGCACTATACCGCGGTTGCGATGTAGATAAACCACGTAACTTGGCTAAATCAGTTACGGTTGAGTAGGAAATTGTTATTATAAGGATGAATTGTTGCTTTATAAAAAAGTTTGATTATTTGTAATAAAGTTTGATTAAAATCATCTCACCTCTTTAGATTTTTGGAGGAGAGATGATTTTTTTGTTGGATATTTATGTTAATATCACTATAAAGATTGTGAAGAAATGTACTTAAACTAACGGGGCAGTTTAGTTGAAGAAGGAGATTTAAAATAATCATACTCTTCTTAAAAGAAGAACCAAAGAAGTATTTCATACATAAAAAAGCGAGGTATTTGACAATTTAATCGTCAAATACCTCGTATTTTGGAACAATACTTTTTAGCAAAATGATTAATGAATATATTTAGAACTTACAAGATCATTTTTTAGGACATCGGTTGGGATTTCGAATTCTACTATACCCATATAGCCTTGTGCTACTTCGTATTTATCGAAGGAAATAACAAGTTTACCTTTATCTGAAATATAGAATTGTTGATTAGCTTTAATAGTTGTAAATTCATCTATAACTTCTTCATCAGGGTGACCTCCTCCTTTTACCCAGTACGTTTTATCTGGGTCGGATGCAGCTTGTTCACGCATTTGTTCAATAATGTTTTCACTGATCGTTTTAATATAACTATCGTCTTTAAATAGCATCGGTAGTGTAATTAAAATTTCATTTTGTTTATCAATTGTATCGTAGTGCATAGTTGTAGAAGATGATCCAACTGTATTGGCGGTATAACGGCCAATTGATAAGATTTGGTCAGTAACTGTTTTGATTTCATAACCACTATCAATCCCTGCATGACCGCCTCCAATTTCCTTTACATAATCAACCTCAGAAATAAAGTCATCATAAAGAGCCTTACCTTCTGAACGGTATTTTTCATTTAAAGTATTGGCAAGATCTTTATTTTCTAAGTTTTCAATAGAAGGTACTTTAATGTCAGCGTCATATGTGTCTTCTTTAACTTCATATTCAGTCCATGTTAAAACTTTTACGATGCTGCCAACAACAGGAATTTCTGAAAGTGTTTGTGCCATTGCAGGACTGACATTTAAACTAGCTGTAAAAAGCATTGCTGCCGCTGCAGATCCAAGTAACCATAGTGGTGCTCGGTTTTTTCTCTTCTTTTTGCCTTGCTCTAGTGCGTTTTCAACCACAAAATCAAGCTCTTTTGGAATGGGTACCTCATTATATTGCTTTTCTATTTCTTCTAATTTTTCATCCATGTGTTGTTTCTCCCTTCACATCTTGCAATTGAATTTTTAAGAGTTTTAACGCTTTATAAAGGCGAGTTTTGGCTGTACTCAACTTAATGTTTAGGATATTGGCTACATCAGCGAGCTTTAAATCTTCAAAATAGTGTAAAATGACAACTTCACGATACATTTGAGGTAACTCGTCTAACGCATGCTCTAAATCAACGTCTTCGTAGACATCCTCTTGTGCAGGTGTTAAATATTGCAATGTATCATCGTCTGTCACATGTAAGCGTTTATGCTTACGTAAAAAATCAATGGAAGTACGTACGACGATTTTATAAAACCAGCTTTTCATATACTCGACATTTTCTAGTCGATCGAGAGAAAGCATTGCTTTTTGAATACTGTCTTGTACAACATCAAGTGCGTCCTGTTCATTTTTCGTATAGTTATAAGCGAGCAAATAAAAACGTTCTTTCTGTTCACGAATAAACTGGACAAATTTCTCTTCATGTTGAAATGCATTTCTTGTTTTCATGTCCAAAGAAGCTCCTTTTTAACATTTTCAAATTGTATACAACTACTAGACGTGTGAAATGAAGAAAAAGTTGATAGCAATAAAAAACTTACCCCAATATGAGATAAGTTTTATCATTCCAAAGTAGTTACATACCAAAACAAAATAAGCCCGTATTCAAACAACGTTTATAAACAATAAGACCCCTTGGTACGTTGAACGTATCAATTAAAGGAGCTAATATGATGGTACTAATAATTTTAAAATGTATGGCTCTTTTTTCTTTATTGAACTAACGGGGCAGGATAGTTTAAGAAGGTGTTTCTTCATTCAATAAAGAATTTGATGTAAGGGGTGAAAACATTGAGTAGAATTGAATTTATTCGAAATGAAGAGAAGAAATATCACGATTATTGTTATGATAAATATAAATTATTTGAAGAAGGTTCTTGGTTACACAAACCTGTAAAAACGGTAACCGATTTATTACATTTATTTGATGGTAAAGAGAACGTAAAAGTCCTAGATTTAGGTTGTGGGGTCGGTAGAAATAGTATTCCGAAAGCTGAAGTAATCAAGAGTAAAAACGGTAAAGTTGTTTGTGTTTATCGGAAATAATTCTTATTGATGACTTAAAGTAGAGTCAAAGGTTAATTACAGCTCATGAATCGGGAGTAAAAATAAGATTGCAAAAAATTTTTAAAAATAACAACGTAGGTTTAAGAGTATTTGAAAAAACAATCGACCGAATAGATCGAATGATGAGAGGGATGGGAAAATGAGCGATATAAGGACCAAATTGATGCTGGATTTGCAAAGAATTGAGAAGGATGAGTATCAGTTACGCGAAGGTGAGCAGCATCAAGATTTCTTACCTTTGTTACTTCAATATATTGGCGATCCTCAGCCAGAATTACGGGATAACCTGATTTATCCGATGTTTTATATGTGGATTAAGGAAGAGAATAGGTTCAGTGGAGAGGTGCTGCGTAGTCTCTTAACTGTTCTGACTGGTGAAAACCATTTGTTCTATAATATTGGCAGCGAGGATGATCAGTCAGTTTTTACAAGGACGTTCTCTGCCTTGCCTATCGCTTTGATTGTGCAACGCCACAGACAGAATCCGTTTTTCAATCTAGCCGAAATTGAGCAATTAATGCATGCAATGCTACGTTATTATAAAGAGGAGAAGGATCTGCGGGGTTACCTTTCAGTAGGAGGCTGGGCTCACAGCGCGTCTCACGGTGCGGATGTTTTTGTCGAGCTGGTGCAGTGCGAGGAGAGCAGCGTCACACTGCTGCGTGAGGTTCTTGTCGCTATTTCTGGCATGCTTCATAATGGTAGACACATTTTTAGCGATGAGGATGATGAGCGGTTGGTCAACATCGTGGATACGATGATTGACAAAGAGTTAGTTACACATCAAGAAATCGCTGATTGGATTAACGGCTTAGCGCAATGCTGCAATTTGCCGAGAAGTCGCAGTCAGGTGATTGCTCGCGTGAACAGCAAGAATTTTTTACGCAGTCTCTATTTCAGAAGGGGACAAGATAGCCGAGGGAATGAGCTTAATACTGTCATGCTTGGTACTGAGGCAAAATTGAACAGGTTTTCTATCAGTTAAAGGATTAGAGTAGCGGTCCCAAAAGCCATGGGAGATATCATAGAAATAATCAAACTTTTTTATAAAAGAATGATTCAATAAAATATATTAAGAGCGTGTTTTGATTAATCTTTTTTAAAAAACATGCTCTTTCTTTTTGCTTGTTTATCAAGGCTATTAGTATTAATTTGATTAATCTTTATTATAAATATACATTTATATCAATCTTACGATTTGACCTCGTTCTTTTTCCTGTCTTTTTTTCTGGCTCTTTTATCACTCGCCCGGCTTCTCTCTCCATTTTTCCTTATCTCTCTTCCTAACTTTACTCTTGGATACAATCATTTTGTTCGGGATATAAAAGTGTATGAAAACCGGTAGGGGAGTAGGCTGAAAGCGATTAAAATTTTCATAATTGTGCATACTATATTAAAAACGGAGCTATAGTCGATGGGATATAAAGTGAAAATGACATCAGAAGAGTCGAAAAAAATTATGCAAGGTTGCAAGATCAAGGGGGAAAATACGAATTACCAGGGAATAAAAAAATCAAAAGCTATAAAAAAATAACGAATTAAATGGGGAAATAATCATTGGCGTTTTATATGTATTTAGAATGCTTGTCTAAAAAAGTGGGATTCCTACTAATAATTTATTAGAAGTAGAAAAAATTTCTTTGAATTATAAAGCCGATTTATATGTAATGAGGGGCTAACTCGTATGCTGGTTGGGGTACTACTTGGAAGAAAACATTTATAAGTTGGGCGAGGGAAGTTATTGAACCTTACATAGTTGCTGGCAATACCGCTTCCGATACAAAGAAGCACAACGAAACATTAATAAGTTGTTTTGTAGGCATCATGACTTCAGTAATGGAGGTGCTGAATTGCATATAAAAGATACTCCGTCTTCTATTGTGTAGATTTATAATAAAGTTTGATTAAAATCCTGTATTAAAATAAATAAAAGACTACTGTTCGATTTAAATGATCCACGATATAATGGTGAGAGTTTGTTCTTAGTAAATATTTCTATAAGCAGTGAGGTAGTATATGAAAAAAAGAACCACAGACATTATTTTTATCATTATTGGTGCGTTTATTTTTGCGTTAGGTGTTAATTTATTTGTTATTCCGAACGAGCTTGGTGAAGGAGGAGTAACTGGTATCACGATTATTACCTATTATTTATTTGAGTGGTCACCAGGTTTAGTCAACTTAATTCTGAATGCATTTTTGTTAATAGTCGGTTATAAATTTTTGAATAAAATAACAACGATTTATACGATTATTGCTGTAGTTTCGAACTCGCTTTTTCTTCATCTGACAGAAAGCTGGGATATTGCTTCTAATGAATTGATGGTAAATGCCATTTTTGGAGGAATATTTGTAGGGTGCGGGATTGGCCTAATCATTCGGGTTGGGGGAACAACAGCAGGTACTACAATCTTAGCAAGGATAACACAAAAGTATTTAGGATGGAGCATCAGCTATGGTCTATTGTTTTTTGATTTAATAGTTGCTTTTTCATCTTATTTTATCATTGGTGCGGAAAAGCTGATGTTGACAATTATTATGCTATATGTAGGCACGAAAGTAATGGAATTTGTAATCGAAGGCTTGAATCCGAAGAAGGCCATTACGATTATTTCTGATAAACCGAATGACATTGCCAAACAGGTGACTACATTAATGGACAGAGGGGTAACCGTATACTCAGGTCATGGTTATTACACAAAAACCCCTAAGGAAATTCTTTATATTGTTATTAGTAAGCAAGAAGTTATAAAGTTGAAACGGATTGTTCAATCTACTGATCCGAGTGCTTTCATCGCTATACACGATGTTCGTGATGTGTTCGGAGAAGGATTTATTGATATTTCTAAAGCTTAGTAAGAGGTTGTTTTAAAAGGGGTATAATTTGTAGAGTTGGTATTAGATAGATACAAAGTTTGATCAATCTTTATAATTAGCTTATACAAATAATTGCTCAAATAAAAAAGGCTCAAGAACTTTGATACGTTCTTGAGCTTTTTGGCATTTCCTAAAAGATCATTATGTAAGCATATTTTCTTGGTGTCATGAAATCAAATGGGGAGACTCAATTATTTCTATTACAGCATAACCCACCACTTCTTCTTCTATTTTGCTACTAAGATTTCACTATTAGCCCCTTCTAATAATTCGTAAAAATAACTTTGTGGAATAACTTGATCTACTGCTTGAAAATAGGTGGTAACGCTTTGGAATGATCATCCTGTCATTCTTTAACAATGATATTAACAGCATTGAAATCTTTTATATCAGCATTAACAACTCTTATATCCATTGAGTTTTTTTATTTAACAAAAATAATTTATCCATATTAACGCAAAATTTTTTTGTTATAATATACAATATGATGTTTTTTTAGTAAATAAAGGGAGTGTTAATATGATGAAATTGTGGTGGATAACTAGTCTATTTTGGTTAGTGTTATTTGCTGCTACAGCAATATTTATTGGGGTTAGAAAAGTAGATGGTTCTGGCGTAGAACAAACACCGGAATTAAGAATAGTAGCATTAATTGTATTGGGAGTTGTTTTCGTTTTTATTTTATTATTTCAATTACTTCTTCTATACTTTGCCCGAAAAAACAAAAAAATATCTACCCAATAATAAAAAAGCACCCAAATTCACCTAAAGCTACAGAACTTAAAACTCTTAAATAAAGTTGCAATGTTTTTGCCTTAGATTATTTTTCTAAGGTTTTTTTATTTAACTAAACCAGATAATAGCTTATGGATAAATATACTTAAACAAACGGTGCAGGTTAGTTCCATAAGGAATGCGTAAGTTTGTATTAGAAACACAAGGGGATATAGAAATGATGAAAAAAGTAAACACAATGCTTAAAAAACAGTTATTTAAAATTCTTAATTTCAAAAATTTAGGAGGAATTTAGCGAAAAGAATAGAATAGAATAGACACAGCAAAGAATAGCGGAGTTTAGAAAATCTTTTCAACTTCACCGTCCTAAATGCGCCTAGAGGATGGGTGTTTAGTTCTAATAATATATTTGAGTGGTTTTAAAAATTGGTGATGCTATCGAATATTCAAAATAATAATCATTACATACCGATAATACTGCGTGGTTAATTCTCAACTTACCATGTCTAGTCCACACACAGTAAAAACTGTTGGTATATTTCATACCTACAGTTTTGGTATGTTGATTGACTTTTGAAAATATAATATTTCGATACTACTAAATATAAAAATTTTAGTACTAATTATTATGTTCGTATTTAATACAGAGATTAAAATAAATTGTTTTTTACAATAATTTATTTGGGGGATGCTTATGTGGAAGATGTTAAGGACTTTTTTAATCCTAGAGAAATCAAATAAAAAAAATATTTTTGCTTGTATTATCGTTGCATTATTTGTTTTTGGCTTAGTTTTATTTGTGAAAACTGAGGATTTAGGAAACTCAGTCATAGAAAAATCGGGTGAATATCAATCGCTTTCTTCAGCTTTGAATAGATTTCAAAATGTAGATGCTACTGATAGTGGGAATGGTAGTGACTTGTATAAGAACTTAGTACTTCAGCAACAATTTGTAGCTAAGCAACGTATGGCACTAACAATGAATCTACCAGAATTGTTTTTGGATACAGCAATAGACCTTGCAAATTTAAGAGCTCAGTCATTTGATATGGAGGGGTTTGATGATGTCGCGATTTATCTACCTTCGAAAGTAGAAAATCAATTGGATAGTGTATTTTATCAATATATGAAGGAAACAGGGATTTTACTAACTATTGATTCATTATCTTTCTTTCAATTTCTCGCTTACCTATTTGGTGTGTTAGGTTCGGTTTGGTTTATATTCATGTGTATTTATTCATGTGGAATCATGATAGAAGAATTCCAACATACATCTCTGATTAAGGGTTATCCTATAGCTTTTGATAAATACGTTGTAGCTAAATGTACTTCATCGATGCTCATAGTAGGTGTATTTCTTCTAGAGTTATTTGTTTGTAGCCTGCCATTGGTTTATTTTAAGGGATTAGGAAATCCTTCTTATCCTATTGCCATCTTTAATGGTATTTTTGAAGCTTATCCAATATACAAATACATAGGTTTATCTATACTTTATATGATTAGTATTGCCATTTTTGCAATTCTATTATCAGTAATTTTAAATGTTTTATTGAAGAATATGTATTTGACGCTATTTTTAGAATTGTTATTGTTTATTTTCCCTATGTTATTTCCAAACATGATGAATCTTGTTCCATATAATCCATTTAACTATTTGAACTTTTCTAATATATTGAATGGGCAGACGCTCGATCTTGAAAACCCAGTTATCTTAAATAGCACATATGGACTTCTTTATATCTGGATGAGTATTGCCATAATGGTAATTGCTGTAAAGCTATTCTTGACTACTGGAAAACTAAAAAGGGTATAGGGGATGAGATCATGTGGGCGTATTTTAAGTTTGAATTTTTACAATTTATTAGCAATAGAAAAAATATTGCAATTTATGTCATTCTACTTTTCTTCTCGTGTGATTTTGCACTAAAAATAGCTCCAACATATAACCCAATTGAAAGAGTAGATGTAAGTGAAATTGAGGCACGGTATCTAACGAGGGAAGCATTTCTAAATAATGTTGTGATTGATGAAGGGACGCACTATTTATCGAGTTTTGCGGTTTCAATATTTCAAGAATGGAATGAATATGAAGGAGAAAGATTAGAAGCTATCAAACAGCACAACCTGAAAGAGTATGCTGAGGCTACATCTAAGTGGTATACGTACGCTGATAAGTTGACTTTTCCCAATGCAATGGGTGTCCTATACTACAATCCGGGTTACTATACGTTTGGAAATATTTATGCAACGATGGACGGACACTATGCGTATTTATATTCTGCAAGTCGTTACAAAGCATATACAGAAGGGAAATCTAATTTATCTGTAAATGTTTTCGAAGAAAGGACAGCGTTACAAACATTGCAACGCCTGCTAAACTCTTATCTGCCGCTAATTCTTATTGTTAGCTGTATACTCCTCACTGTGGATATCGTGTTGAAGGATCGACGGAATCCTACATTGTTACAAGGTTTGCCACTTTCAGATTGGAGAAAGTTAATTGTTAAAGGATTAGTTTCCTTATTAGGAAGTCTCATATCGATTATCCCACTTTCTGTAGGTCTATTGATAATTGGTGGTCGAAATGGGTTTGGTGATTTTGATTTACCTGTTCCAATTTATTCTTCTGGTAAGGATGCATTTTCAAATATATTGATGGGGGAATATCTAGTTCAAAACATGCTATTCATTGTTTTTTGGTTTTTGTTCATCATTTCATTGTTACTATTTGTAAGTGTGTTGTTGAAAAACGAGTTTGCAAATTTAGTGGTAGGTTTCATGTTTGTTATTGCTGAATTTATTTACTTTGAAAGAGGGCTTGGTGCTGTTTGGAATGTTCAATGGTATCCAACGAGCTATGTTCAAGTAGGACAAATAATTTCAGGGTATCGGAACTTTCTCTATGGCTCTGAAACACTCACTTTTGGAAGTGGAATCTTGGTAATGGGATTGTGTACGTTTATTTTTCTGGTCTTCACTTTCTTGATAAGTAATCAAAGAAAATTTAAGCTACTTTAGTTTAACAGAGATGGAGGAAAGTTATGATTGAATTAAAAAATATTGCTGTTCAGTTTTCGGGGAGAGACATTTTAAAAGACATCTCTGTAATGTTCAATTCAGGCGAAATTATTGGTTTGGTAGCTCCCAATGGAACGGGGAAGTCAACGCTTATGAATGTCATCATGAATTACATAAATCCAAATACTGGAAAAGTCATTTTAAATGATGAGTTAGAATATACAAATAAAAAGAATGAAGTGAAAATGCATCAATTAGTATCCATGATGCCTGATCAAAGTGACTTATATAATCAGATTTCTGGAAAAGAGCATCTAAAAATTTATTCCTCAATGTGGAATAGTAATCCAAAATTGATCGACAATACGATACAAGAACTAGGAATGGCATCATATATACATAAGAGTACAGGGACGTATTCTTTGGGAATGCGCCAAAGGCTGTGTTTTGCGATGCAAATTGTATCAGATACCCAAGTCATGTTAATGGACGAAGTGATGAATGGGTTGGATCCTACTCATGTTGAGCTTATTTCGCAAATACTAGTTAAAAAGAAGTCCGAAGGGAAAACGATTATTGTAGCTTCCCATTTATTAGAGAATTTAGAGAAATATGCGGATCGTATTTTCTTTATAAAAAATGGAGAGTTAATACTTGTTAATAGCATATCTCCAGGGTTTGAAGAAAGAGAAATCACAATAGTTCGAATATCAGAAATGACCGATAAGTTAAAAGAAGAGATTTCAAAAGAGTTTCCAGAAACAAAAGTGCAATCATTGTCAAACGGCACTACTTTACTAGATGTCCGCGGATATGATTCAGGTGAATTAGGAAATATTTTAGCATTTCTTAAAGAGAATCAAATAACAGAGTTTAGTTTTGGGAAAGTAACATTAAATGATTTGTATTCAATGTTTTATCAAGAAGAATGAGGTTAGATGAAATTTAGACGTTTATAAATAGTTTAACCATTTTACTCCTTTGGATAGAAATATCTAAGGGAGTATTTTTATATTTAATAAAAAAAGAACATCTGTATTTAAAAGTGAATGAAGAAAAGAACGGTTCTCTAAAAAGGTTGCTGACGAGTGTTTGTGCTCATCGACAACCTTCTTTTAATGTTTGATTATATATTTTCTTTTATTCACTTAGCTTCATTCACTGTTAAAGCAGGTCTCGTAAGTGAAAATATTGCACATAGTAAAGCTATAATAACAATTGCTCCTCCAACGGGTGCTGTACTTGTGACGGTACCTGTTTGTTCCAGTACAATACCTCCGATTGCAGATCCTAAAGAAATCCCTATTTGCAAGGCAGAATTGTTAAAGCTTTGCTGTATATCAGAAGTATTAGGATCCGTTTGAATAAGATAATTTTGTTGAGGTGGAGCAAGACTCCAACTTAGTGCGCCCCATATCATCATGACCACTAGGAATAGGAAAAGCGAAATAGTCGAGTAAGGGAGCAAAAATAATACTAAGGCGAAGGAGCCAATAACCAGTAAAATACTTTTAGGTGCCCCTAGCCAATCTCCAAGTGCTCCCCCAAATGCCCCGCCAAATACTGCTGAAATACCAAACAGTAAATAACATATGCTGATCCAATATTGGTTAAGATTTAAAGTGGATTCTAAGAAAGGAGTGAAATAAGCATAAATTGTGTAATGCCCTGCTAAAGTAAACATTGTTGCAAGATGTGCACTAGCAATTTTAAAACTTCCAAGTGCCTTTAGTTGTACAGATAGCGGCTTAACATCTCCTTCTGTAGGTATCGGTTCTAAAAATGTGTGAATGAGAATCATAGATCCGATTGATAAGAAACCAATCCCAAGAAATATTACTCGCCATCCAAAAGCATTGCTAATCAAAATACCAAGAGGTACTCCTAAAACAAGTGAAGAACTAATCCCCATATAAATAACGCCTATAGCTTTAGATCTATGAGCAGGCGAAACAATTTTTGCTGTAATAGTTAGCGATAGTACAATAATTAGTGCAGTACTCATTGCAGTTATAACCCTTGAAACCATTATTAAAGAAAAGTTAGGACTAAAATATGTCATCAAATTCCCAATGAAAAATATAAATAGTGCAATAAGATACAAACGTTTCCTTTCAATTCTTGCGGTTAGTGTAAGAAGTATAGGCCCAGAAATAGCGAATACAAGTGCAAATACGCTAATAAGCTGTCCTGCGGTACCAAGAGTCACATTTAAATCATCAGCGATAATTGGTAATATTCCACCTACAATTAATTCAACGAGTCCTACTGCGACAGTAGAAGCTGCGAGTATAAAAACTTTAAAATTCATTATAAAATTCTCCTTTTCCTACTAAATTGATAAAATAGAATACTTAGCTATTGACGGTAAAAGTAAATGAATTACTTTCCAACTTTACTCATCAATGATAAATTGTCATTATATTCATCTACGAATTACTCTTCACAAATTGGTCATCACCTAATATTGGAAAACAAAAAAACTCCTGACTACAAAAAATGAAAAGACATTTTCTGTAATCAGGAGTTTACGGTTCCTGGTAGAGACCCTCAAGCCGTATTATTGAGGTTATACATATAATTTCAATTAATTTCTAAGAAAATTTATCTGTTTTTCAGATTATCACACCATTCGTTATTACTCAAGCATAAATTTCACATCATTCGACACGAGTATTGATAATAACATTAGAAAATTGCGCTAAATAAGGATGTTTCCATTCCAAATCTGACAAGTATGTTACGAGCTTTCTGTTCATTAAGAATAAAATATGCTTTTGCTGAGCACCTTTATTGAACTAACGATTCCTGTTAGTTTAACGAATGTTTACTTCCGATGTATTCGGTTTGTAAATTTGTATTTTTACCATGATTAGTATGAAAGCAAGTAGTGAAAATGCAATACCAACCCAGATTAAATTATGTATTCCAAAGTGAGAGATAAACCAACCACTGATAGTAGTTCCAATGGCAATACCAAGATTGGAAAATGAGACAAACAAGCTATTTCCGAATTCCGGAGCTTCTCTTGCCTCTGTCGTTAACCATGCTTGACTGACAATAAGCCCCCCAGAATGCACAGCCCCCCAAATGAATACGATCACAACCATCGGAATGGAATAAGAACCGAGATAATAAGTAAATAAGTATATTACTACAAATAGTAGAGGGAACATGATAACGGTCTTTGTAATACTTTTGTGTAAAAAACCTCCAAATAAAAAATTCCCGAAAATCATAATTGTACCAAAGGCCATCAGCATGATGCTAATCCATGACCCGTTCATATGAGTCACTTGGCTTAGATATTCAGCAAAATAGCTGTACACAGAAAACATAGCTGCAAAGATAAAAATAACTGTTACGATATTTAGCCACAATTGGGGCTTGCGTAATATCCCAAGCTGTTTACCATAAGACAATTTGTCCTTAACAGGCATGGAGGGAAGCCAAGATAGTATTCCTATGAAAGCAATTATACTAACAACGGCTCCAAATAGAAAACCCGCTTCTAGTGAAATCTTTTCTGCGAGATAAGAAGTCAAAGGAACACCAAATGCAAATCCGACCGTTATTCCAGAGAAAACTTTTGTAACTGCTTTGCTACTTTTTTCCGGAGAGACAAGTTTAGCTGCTGTCACGAGGGCAACTGAAAAAAATACAGGGTGAAAAATAGCAGGGATAATGCGGAAAACTAACATCACATCGAACATAGTTGTGTAGGCATAAACAATATTTGAAATTGCAAAAATAAAAACGGAAGTTAATAGAATGACTTTACGGTTAATACCAGAAGCAAGTAATGTCAGGAATGGACCTGAAATGGCAACGACTAAAGAAAATATACTTACAAGCAATCCGGCTTGTGAAGTCGAGATATTAAATTTTTCAGTAATCTGTGGAAGTACACCTATAATACCCATTTCTGTGGTAATAATGCCGAATACGCCTAAAGCTAGAATAATGATAAGCAACGGGTTAATTTTTTTCATTTTAAATGTAATCCTCCATTCGTATATACATATCTGTATTTGTAGATATGTTAAAGTAAAAAAAGACCCCCTTCCTTTTATAGTTTCTTTTTGATGTACTCGGAAAATTCTTGTATAGTTTTTTCGTTCCGACGATAGTACGTCCACTTTCCAATTCGCTCAGATTCCAACAAGCCAGCTTTTTGCATAGTCAATAAATAACTGGAAATAACAGATTGTGCAAGTCCTGCTTTAGCTTGAATATCTCCTACGCATACACCAATTTGGAAATTGAGGTTTTGTTCTAAATAAGGTTTTTCATCAAAGAATTCCTCTGGACTTTTTAACCACAACATAATTTGACTACGAGTTTCATTAGATAAAGCTTTATAAATCAATAAAGGTTCCATGTATTTCATTATATCTATTTTTATAGATTTGTAAATGTAAAAAAGAAATTGGGAAAGAAGTAGTAAATCGAATAAGACCTCATTATATGTGCGTGAAAACTTGGAATCATATTGACGTATTCTATGAAGCAATAGAACAGCATGAATTTTTTAAAAAATGTAGTGATAGGAATTCGATAAAAAAACGATTGCTCAAGGGCAAATATAGTGTTTTCGTATATGTTCTTTATCGATTGACTTGCTCCAGTACAAACATAAAATAAAAACCTCTGCTCAATTAAATGTTAGCAGAGGTTTTATTATATCTTTTTATCGCATTAGAGAAGGGAGAGTATTTCTGAAATCTATCAACCTTCAATCTAGTTACTTTATTTAATACTAGGTAATAACTTATTTAACACTATCGCTACTATTGCCGCTGTTGCAACAGGTGAGCCAAATAAATATTGCACTGTAGTTGGTAAAGAATATAAGAAATCGTCAGGAAGTAGTGTTAACGCTAATGTCAAAATCATTGGTACAGCGATAACGTACATTTCTTTTTCATCAATTCTCTCATTCTTCATCACTTGTAAACCGCTAATCGCAATGATGCCACAAACAATAACGAATACACCACCTATTACGGCTGATGGAATCGCAGAGATTAAAGCAGCTAATTTACCTGAAAATCCGAACAATACAAACCAAGCACCGGCAGCCACAAAGACACGACGGCTTGCAATACCTGTGATAGAAATAACACCTGCATTCGTTGAGTATCCTGTCACGGGAGTTGAGCCTAATAATGAAGCGATAAAACAGCCAATTCCTTCCCCAATAACCCCACGATTAATTTGTTTATCTGTTAATGGTTTATCGATTACATTACTTACAGCAAACCAAGTACCTGTTGTTTCAGCCATTAAAACAATATAAATAATAACCATTGTAATAATCGCAGAAATGTTAAAAGTGAAACTGAAGTCTGCAAAAGGAATTTGGGGCATGCTAAACCATTTTGCTTGAGAAACTGCCGATAAATCTAATACACCCATAAATTTAGCAGCAACACTACCTGCGATTAATGCAATAATTACAGAAGTGATACGGAAAACGCGACCTTTCTTACGGAAGAAAGAACCTAGCATAACACAAATAATTAGTACTATAGCGGATATAAGAGCCAAATAGATGTTTTGGTTGATCGTAGCGCCTGCCCCTTTATAGATATTATCACTTAAACCAACAGGCATTAACGAAAGACCAACGACGAAGATAATTGTACCTCCGACAACTGGTGGAATGAAAGTTTTCACAATCTTATTGAAAACCCCAGTAAAGCCTAAAATGATTACTAAAATAGCACCGATTAAACTTGCTCCTAAAACTGAGCTCCAACCTAGTTCACCACCGCCACTAGCGACATAAATACCAACAATTGCACCAAGTGGAACATAAGATGGACCTTGGGCAATAGGTAGTTTCATACAGAAATAAGTTTGGACAATCGTTGCGATCCCTGCCGCTATAAAAGTCGATTGAATCAAAGCAGTTGCCTGCCCCGATTGTAAACCGATTAACATTGCAATCAGGAAGGGTACTACATAGACGTCCATAGCCATTACATGTTGTAAACCTAGAAGGGCTGATTGACCGAATGATACTTTTTCATCGGGTAAAACGGTTAAATGCGGGGTATTGATTTTATCTTTAGCTAGCTTATTATTTTGCGTTTCCACTAAGATGCACACCTCAAAATTTTAAGTTTGTCTAATGCCTTCATTCCACAAATAATATTTCTATTTTAACGTTAATTATGTTTCAGATTACTTTGTTCTTTCATGAACTTTGTTTCCTTGAACCCAGACTTCACTAATGTTTTCCGGTCGAACAAGATACATAATCTTTTGGAAGATATCGTTTAAATCTTCATTGACATCAAAAATCGGTAGTTTTGCAGATGCTATTTTTGTATCGATTATTTGTGCATCCCAAGTATAGTTTTCTTCTAAACGACCAATAGGTAAGCTTAAACTTTCTCCACCACCAGCAGTTGCTAAATAGAATGCTTCATTTATCGTAATACGAGAATTTGGTACACCACGTTTTTCAGCTGGAAGAGACGCATCAACACCATCTTCTAACATTCTCGATGACATGACTGCTTGTCTAGCATTATCGAATAGACTTGGTGAAAAGCCGCCAGAAACATCAGAACCTAAACCAATATCCACACCTTTTGAATGTAGGTGAGCGATTGGAATGACGCTGTTAGCGAAATAGGCATTGGAGATTGGACAATGACCTACGGCAGTACCTGTTTCAGCAAATAACTCTGCATCTTCATCATTTAAGAAATTACTATGGGCCATCACGGATTTATCGCCTAATAGACCGAAATCATGTAAGGCGAAGGCATCATTCTTTTTGAATCGATCTTGTACATAACCATGTTCCCAGTCACTTTCACTGCAGTGAGATTGAACATGCGTATTGTACTTAGCAGCTAATTCCCCTAAACCTTTTAAAGCACCATCCGTACAGCTTGGTATAAAGCGCGGTGTCACAACTGGGTACACACCTTGTTTTGTTGATTTTGCTAACGCTTTAACAGCTAAGATAAACTCTTCTGTATCTGCTAATGCTGTTTGTGTATCTGCATCACGATAAAAATCTGGGTTTTGTTCAGGGTCATCCATGACAACTTTACCAACTAGACCGCGTTGTCCCTTTTCAGCACAAATTTCAGCTAGCAATAAGCTCGCTTCTTTATGAACAGTTGCAAAATATAGTGATGTAGTTGTGCCATTAGCAAGTAGGGTGTTGACTAAGTCTTCATAGACCTCTTTTGCAAAATCTAAATCAGAAAACTTAGATTCGATTGGGAAAGTATATGTGTTCAACCAGTCATATAGGGGAATGTCTAATGCAGTTCCAGATTGAGCCCATTGCGGAGCATGAACGTGTAGATCGATAAATCCAGGTAAGAAATACTGACCATCAGTCAATTGATGAAAGTTTTCTTTATCTTGATATGTATCTAATAAAGATTGATAATCGATATGTTCTGGTGCAACGACTTTTTCAATCATGCCGTCAGCGTTAATGAAGAATAGATAATCTTTTAGAATTTGTACTTCTTTTGGTGACGTACTAGAAAAAGCCGTCCCCTTGAAAATTTGCGTATATTCAGTCATAAAAATCACCTTAATGTTCGTATTTTATTGATTATATCGATTATTATAGGGCATTCAGAATGCTAAGTCTATAAAAAAACGAATATATTGATAACTGTATTTATGAAATCTAGATGATAAATTATTCTGTTTTAGATAATAAATACTTTTTTTGTAAATTGATTTAAAATTCCCTACTCAAATTATGGCATTCTAGATTCTTATTGCGACCTTTTATTTCTTTTAAAATTGAAAATTTATGTTAAAACACAAAAAAGGGATTGTCCCGAAATTAGTGAGGTAGAATAGTTAGACTTATTTTTGATTATTTAATGAATAAGAATAAAAATAGAAAGTTAGTATTCGTGATTCAATAAAAATTATTTAGTGTAGTGATATGAATATAAACAAAAAAGCACCCCCTAACTCCTTAAAATTGCATATCTCATGTTCATTTCGATATGATAAACTTGTAGAACATTATTTAGCATAGGAGTGAAGAATATGTATCGTAAAGTAGAAGATTTTCTCGAAGATTGGTCTGCATCTTCATCGAGCGCATTACGTGTATTTAAAGAATTGACGAATGACAAGTTAGATCAAAGTATTGTGGAAGGGCATAGTACACTTGGATGGTTGGCTTGGCATTTAGTTGGTGCTGGAGCAGCATTTGGTCATTTTGCAGGACTACAAATACCAGGACCTGGCCGTGATCAAGAAGCGCCTACAGACGTAGCTGAAATAGTTGATGCATATGAGCAAGTAATAGAGGCTTATAAAGTAGAAGCAGCAAAACTAACAGATGAAGCATTACTTGAAGAAGTAAATGGTTTCGGAGGGCCGATTGCACGTGGTAAACTATTACGTGCAGTAGTTGACCATCAAACACATCATCTTGGTCAAATGACAGTGCTATTACGCCAAGCCGGATTAACAGTGCCAGGTGTAATGGGACCAACAAAAGAAATGCAATCATAATAATAAAATTGCTTGATGATCAAGCCCACCTTTATAGGTGGGCTTTTGTTGTACAATCAATTACGCTACATAATTTGCAGCTGAAGATGTAAATTGAACCATTCAGGAAATTTAAAAGTTGCCATTATTAATGATTTAACTATAAAATAGGATAGATAAGAATTGGGACTATATCCGTAGACTAATCTACTTATCTATTATTACTTATATGGTTTATGCACCGTACAATCACTTCTACCATCTTCTAGCTAAGAAATTGCCTACCTTCTATATAGGCACAAATGTGTAATACCTCCTGTAACAACACCTGTCAGAAAGACATTATGGACATCTTTGTTATTTATAGCTTAATTAATTGAATATAGTTTTTTGTGTTGGCTATAGGTTGGATTTTAACTATGGAAAGCTTTTTTAACCTGTCAATTTATTCCTTATTCTATAAATAGGTAAGGTTTTTTTGGAGAGGAATTTTTTATTATGGGGTGAGTTCAATGAAAAAGAAATTATTTAGTGTGTTAGTTTTAGTTATTTTTATGTCTTCTTTTACATTAGTTGGTTGTAATTTATTTAAATCCAATCCGTCAAATGAAGAAAGCAAAGAAGTTAATGGGAATAAAAAGGACGAGCTCGTGTTGGCGTTTGATTCTGAGCCAGAAGCTGGCTTTGATCCAACAACTGGATGGGGGCGCTATGGCTCACCTCTATTCCAAAGTACGCTTTTAAAAAGAGATGACAAACTTAACGTCGTGAATGATCTGGCGACAAGTTATAAAGTTAGTGAAGATGGTAAGGTTTGGACGGTGAAAATGCGTGAAGATGTGAAGTTCTCAGATGGTGAGCCACTAACTTCCGCTGATGTTGTTTTTACATTTGAAACAGCTATTAACAATGGATCGGTTGTTGATCTTAATGGTATGGTCAAAGTAGAAGCAGTAGATGATTATACAGTGGAATTCACATTAAAAGAACCGCAATCAACGTTTGCAAACTCTTTGGTTGCAACTGGAATTGTGCCGAAACATGCATATGGCAAAGACTATGCTGAAAATCCAATAGGTTCAGGTCCTTTTCAGCTCGTACAATGGGATAAGGGGCAGCAACTTATTGTAAAAGCTAATCCGGAATACTATGATAAAAAGTCGGATTTGAAACAGATAACGTTTTTATTTTTAAATGAAGATGCTGCATTTGCTGCTGCACAAGCAGGGACTGTAGATCTAGCATATATACCCGCTGCATTTAGTAAGCAAATAGTGAAAGGCATGAGGCTAGAAACAATACAAACAGTAGATAATCGAGGCATTGTCTTCCCGTTTGTAAAATCAGGTGAAGTAAATGAAGATGGTTTACCGATTGGAAATGATGTAACAGCAGATCCAGCTATTCGTCATGCAATTAATATTGGAGTAAATCGACAAGCGCTTGTAGACGGAGTGTTAGAGGGACATGGTACGCCAGCGTATACATCAGTAGATGGTCTTCCTTGGTGGAATTCTGAAACAGTGATAAAAGATGCTGATATGGATAGTGCCAAGAAGTTGTTGAGTGATGCGGGATGGAAAGATACAGATGGAGATGGAATTCTTGAGAAGGGTTCTTTAAAAGCTGAGTTCACACTATATTACTTAGCGAATGATGCAATTAGACAATCACTTGCCATTTCTGTGGCGGATATGATGAAACCATTAGGAATTAATATCAAATTAGAAGGCGGAAGCTGGGACATGATTGCTAAGAAAATGTATTCGAATCCTGTTCTAATGGGATGGGGTAGCCATGACCCACACGAAATGTACAATATTTATAGTAGTGAGTCTGCTGGAATAGAGTATTACAATACAGGTTATTATCAAAATAAAACGGTAGATGAATATTTTGAAAAAGCCCTTAGCTCGAAAGATGAAAAAGAAGCAATAGAGTATTGGAAAAAAGCACAATGGGATGGCACAACTGGTTTAAGTGCAAAAGGTGATGCTCCTTGGGCGTGGTTAGTAAATATCAATCACTTGTATTTGGTGAAAGATGGACTTGATATCGGAGATCAAAGAATCCATGTTCACGGTCATGGTTGGCCTGCTACAGATAACATCGTCGATTGGAAATGGACGAAATAACCATGCCTAAATCCAAAGGCGGAAAGCTTGGGTTATTTATATTGATGAAAGGTGTACGAATGGCTACATTATTGGTAGCCATTTGTTTTATTTCCTTTTTATTAGTGAAAAACTCTCCGATTGATCCAATTCAAGCCTACATTGGTGCTGATATGTTGAAAGTAGGTCCTGAGCAACGAGAGAAGATAGCTGAGTACTGGGGGTTAGATCAACCAGTTATGGTGCAATTTTTAAGTTGGGGCTCTGCTGTATTAAAAGGTGATTTAGGGACTTCGATGATTTTTAGAAGGCCTGTAAGTGAAATTATTGGTGAACGATTTTTAAATTCTCTCGTTCTTATGCTAGCAGCTTGGTTGTTATCAGGTGTTATTGGCTTTGTCATGGGTGTTGTAGCGGCTATGAAAAAAGGGACTTGGATTGACAGAATGATTAAGTGGTACTGTTTCACGCTAGCGTCGACTCCTACTTTCTGGATGGGACTTCTCATTCTTATCGTTTTTGCAGTATGGCTAGGTTGGTTTCCAGTTGGAATGGGGGTGCCAGCCGGGGTACTTTCAGAAAATGTTACTATGATCGATCGAATCCAACATCTAATTCTACCAGTACTGACACTTAGTATATTAGGTGTTGCTAATGTAGCGCTTCATACTCGCCAAAAGCTAATAGATGTTCTTGCTAGTGACTATGTATTATTCGCAAGAGCGAGGGGCGAGCAAGGTTTTGTCTTATTTTGGAGACATGGATTACGCAATGTTGCTTTGCCTGCAATTACCTTACAATTTGCGGCTTTTAGTGAATTATTTGGTGGAGCAGTGTTGGCAGAGCAAGTGTTTTCTTATCCTGGCTTAGGACAAGCTACCGTAGAAGCGGGGCTTAGAGGGGACGTTCCTCTTTTATTAGGGTTAGTTATATTTAGTACAATATTTGTTTTTGTAGGGAATTTGCTGGCTGATTTGAGCTATCACGTATTAGATCCGAGGATGAAAGAGGTGAGGAAATTATGATTCCAAGCCTGAAAAATGCGAAAATGAGATACCCACTCAATCGAAAACAACGAACGTTATTTAAAATCCTAATTTCAATTGTATTTTTAGCCATTGTTATATTAGGTGGTGTTTTACTTGATGAGGAGAGAATTATAACGAATTTGAATGAACGCAATTCAGCGCCCTCGCTAACTCATCTTTTTGGTACGGATTGGTTAGGAAGAGATATGTTTACGCGAACGGTAATGGGACTTTCTTTAAGTATAGGAGTTGGCTTGATTGGAGCAATTGGAAGTACTTTGATTGCTCTATTCCTTGGTATGGCGGCAGCAACAATGGGCAAAATGGCAGATCGTCTTATTTCATGGATCATTGATCTATTTCTAAGTGTCCCACATCTTGTAACCCTAATCCTTATTGCATTTACATTAGGAGGAGGATTCAAAGGGATTGTCATTGGACTAACCTTAACTCATTGGCCAAGTCTTGCACGAGTCATTCGGGCAGAAGTTATGCAAGTTCGTTCCGCAGAATTTGTTCAGGTTTCTCAGAAGATGGGGAAAACCAGGTGGTGGATTGCGTTGCATCATATCCTTCCGCATATTGCACCGCAGCTCCTAATTGGATTTATGTTACTTTTCCCTCATGTCATTTTACACGAGGCTGCAGTTACGTTTTTAGGCTTAGGATTATCACCGCATGAGCCAGCAATTGGAATTATTTTATCAGAATCGATGAAATACTTATCTTCAGGTATGTGGTGGCTCGCTTTCTTCCCAGGGCTTTGTCTGTTGATTGTCGTGAGAACATTTGATCAAATTGGAGAAAACCTTAGAGTGCTCATGGACCCTACTCGGACGCATGATTAATCATAAATACTACGTGTAATATTAAGAGGAGTTAACAAATGTCTATTCTTGAAGTAGAAAATTTATCAGTATCTTTTAAACAATATACAGATGGATTTAAAGAGATAAATCATAAGGTGATTTCAAGTTTAAATGTAACTCTTGAAGCAGGCGAAATTTTAGCAGTTGTAGGTGCGAGTGGATCGGGGAAAAGTTTACTTGCACATGCCATTCTTGGAATCCTTCCGAGCAACGCGAATGTTAGTGGCATCATTAAATATGAAGGTGAGGAATTAACACCTACTCGCCAAACTGCTTTTAGAGGTAAGGAAATCGCTCTTGTTCCTCAATCTGTAAATTTTTTAGATCCTCTTATGCGTGTTGGAAGTCAAGTTCGCACCGCTGTTAAAAATGGGGATGCAGTATCTGCCCAACGGAAAGTCTTTGAACGATATCGCCTTGGAAAAGAAGTTGAAGGCATGTATCCGTTTCAACTTTCAGGGGGTATGGCAAGGAGAACGCTATTATCGACAGCCATGGTAAGTGACGCAAAGGTGATTATTGCGGATGAACCAACTCCAGGACTAGATCCTATTGTTGTAAAAGAAGCATTAGATAATTTTAGGGAATTTGTCGATAACGGTTGTGCTGTCATGTTGATCACACACGATATTGAATCAGCTCTTCAAATTGCAGATAAAATTGCCGTGTTTTATGCAGGGACTACGGTAGAGATAGCACCTGTAGAGGACTTTGTAGGTAAGGGAGAGGCGATACGTCATCCCTATACTAAGGCGTTATGGAGAGCGTTACCTCAAAATGAATTTATCCCAATTCCAGGTTCGCAACCGCATCCGAGTTCATTGCCACCGGGCTGTTTGTTTGCGCCGCGCTGTGAAATGGCAACAGCTGAATGCCAACAAGCACCACCTGAAATGAGGGAACTTCGTGATGGAATGGTGAGGTGTATTCATGCAACTTGAAGCAAAGGACATTGGATTTAGATATAGTGATGGACCATGGCTATTCCAAGGAGTTAATTTAACGTTAGAACCCGGAGAGATTGTAGGTATCACAGGCCCAAGTGGACGAGGTAAAACTACCCTTTGCCGAATATTAGCAGGTTTTGAATCACCTATTGAAGGCGCTGTGTATTTTAATGGAGCTCCATTACCAAAGAACGGATACCATCCTGTTCAAATGGTCCTTCAACATCCAGAAAAAGCGATCAATCCACGATGGAAAATGCATAAAATTCTTAACGAAGGATATCAACCTGATAAAGAGTTGTTAGATTTACTAGGGATTGAGCAAGAATGGCTAACACGCTGGCCGCATGAATTATCTGGAGGAGAGTTACAAAGGTTTTGCGTTGCTAGAGCATTGGGACCGAATACTCGTTTTCTCATTGCAGATGAAATGACAACAATGTTAGATGCAAACACACAAGCACAGATTTGGCATGCTGTTATTGAAATTGCTAAAAAGAGAGAGATGGGGATAGTAGTTGTTACACATGAATATAAGCTAATGCAAAGACTTTGTCATCGTGTGATTGATTTTAATAAGTAATAGTAGAAAAGGAGGTCTCCCTTTAATGGAGACCTCCTTTTTTCTGGAAATTTTTGTGTTACCAGCATTTATCGTTAATCATTTTCTTGTTCTGCCACTTTTTCATGGATTTCTGATTCAATTGCCTGAACAAGGTTATCTTCGAGCTTTTGCTTAGGTTGAGGGTGAAACCATTGAATTTCTCCTTCATGTACAAAGCCTTTGAATTTTTCCCCCTGCACTTGCAATGAAAATTGCTGCCGCTCATGTACGCGGTCCTCAAATGCAGGTTTAATTTCAAGGTCTTTTATCTCTTTTGAAATACCATATTGTCTCATTAATGAGTGTATGGTTTTTTCAATGATTTCTACCTTCTTTTCACCAATCATTTGCTTTGGGTGAGGGTGGAGCCAATGGATCTCACCTTCATGAAAATGTCCCTTAAATTCATCCCCTTGAACTTTAAATGTAAATGCGTGTCGTTCGTGAATACGATTTTCAAATACGGTTTCAACTTCAAAATCTTCAAGTTCAGGTTTTGCATTATTATCTTCAGGCATGCGTAATCCCCTCTCACGTAAGTTTCTATTTTTATTTTTTCTCTAGATTATTATGGATATTCGGTACTTATTGAACAAGTACGATATCGAAGTAATCTATTCGTTTTATTATATAGGCTTTAATTGAGACTGTTGTTTAAAAGTGTACAGTTTAGGAGAATCCGATTTTATCTGCACAATGTGGCATTGTAAGTTGTGAAGCCCTTATAGATATCTATTTATGAATATGAAATTATTTTATCTTATTTTTAAAAGAAATAAATGACGCCGATTATGTTAGTACTTCCGTAAAGAATTAGGAGTATGATTAGTCCACTTTTCACTAATAATCTTATGGCAGCTATTAAAGATTCGTTCAATCAGTTGTGTTGAATTTGCTAAGATTCTAATGCTGAAGCCAGGCACAGCTAGTCTAGAAATCCCAACTTTAAAATCGGCTTCCTCAATTTGAATTGTTTCATAAAGTTCATCAAGGAGAGCATTATCTGTATTTTCGCTGACCGCAGCCATAGAGCCTAAGTGAGTGTAGCCTTCCATAAAACCTAGACCTGACAAGTTTTGGTTATGTGGAGTTAACTTAATATGGTCAAACATGCCAAGTTTTCCATCTAAATGAATCTCAGTGACTAATTGAACGGTATCATAGCTAAATCTTGTGCCACTAGGAGACCATCCAGGGGTAAGAATATCTGTATATAGAAAAGTTGCACCACTTTCCATATGAATTACATTCTTTTGCTTATAACGAGCATTTTCATAAGCAATCAATGGATCAGGCAGGTATTCTAAGTAACTTCCTCGCTTTAAAGAAATAGTTGTTTCCTGATAAGCAAAGCTTTTCGGTGTTTTATACACTTTCGTAGCGGATTGCGTTGTTAGTGTTACCTTAGCACCTTCGTTGGCCGATATCTCCATCTTGTATCGATCACCATCTAAATAACCACCGCCGGGATTTAAAAGATAATAGCAGACCTGTCCTGAATTATCGTGGTAAATCGGTCGCATAACTTTCAGTGCACCTTGGAAATACACATTCTTAGCGACGGTTTTTCCTCTTCGTTCTTCTAGGTCTAGAGATAAAACACCAGTCCAGTCTGTCATTTTAATCTAAACCATTTAAGAAAGCGTGTTTCTTAATCCAGTCAATCACTTCAGGTAAACCTTCATCGTTTTTTAAGTTAGTGAAAACAAAAGGCTTGTCTCCGCGGAAAACCTTTGTATCTTTCGCCATTACTTCAAGGCTAGCACCTACATGCGGAGCTAGGTCTGTTTTATTAATGATGAACAAATCGGATTTAATCATTCCTTGTCCACCTTTACGAGGAATTTTCTCACCTTGTGCAACGTCAATAATGTAGATAGAAAAGTCAACGAGTTCAGGACTAAAAGTAGCAGCTAGATTGTCACCGCCGCTTTCAACAAAAATAAGTTCAACGTCTGGATGACGTTCTACTAATTCATCAATGGCAGCGAAGTTCATAGAAGCATCTTCACGAATAGCAGTATGAGGACAGCCGCCTGTTTCTACACCGATAATACGATCTTCAGGAAGAACACCATTTTGTATTAAAAATTTTGCATCTTCTTTTGTATAAATATCATTTGTAACTACTGCCATTTTTATTTCATTTTCAAGATGGCGTGTTAATTTTTCTACAAGCATTGTTTTACCTGCACCAACAGGGCCACCAACGCCAATTTTGATTGGTTCCATTAAAACACTTCCTTTTTTTATTCGTTTTTAAACCTTTAAGACATGAATATACGAATGTTGACACGTTCGTGATTCATTTGAGATAGTTCTATTCCTGGAGAAACTATGCCGAAATCATCTTCTGTTAATTGCATAATACGATCAACGGCACCAGTTATTTCAGGTATAAATTTATGAGATATAGTTTGTCCTGCTGTTTGTCCGAGTGGTATAGCTCGTACCGCATTTTGAACTTGACTAGAAATTGCAGAATATAAATAGTACTGAATAGCTTCTGACTTTGTTACTTCGAGTCCGTGAGCTACCATTGAAAAGACAATAGTAGGGTGACCAAATGAATTCTTCTTTTTAATTTCCTCTTTGTATTTAGAGAGGGTGGGCATTTCATAAAGTGAATCTGTCAGTTGTAGCATTCTCTTTCCAATCATTTGAGTACCTTCCCGTGTTTCTCTAGGTAGGTTTTGAACAGTTAAGAGACGATCGAGTTCCCAGACCTTCTGGAGGTCATCTTCTAAAAGTGCTTCAAAAGCGAAGCGACAAGCAAGTCCATCAGAGTAGATGAGTTGCTCATGTAAATATACTTTAAGCCACTCGAAAAATGATTCCTGGTCATGTACTTTATCTTCCTGTATATAGCTTTCCAATCCAAAAGAATGACTGAAGGCACCAGTAGGGAAATTAGAATCACATAACTGGAATAAAGAAAGAATCTTACTAGTCATGACTATGACCTATATGACGGAAGGCCTGTTTTACTTTTCGTTCTTCGCGTTTAAAAGGAATACCTAGTTCTTGAAGTAACTCCTCAACTAAATAATCGTATTGAACTAACATATCATTTTCTTCAAACTGAGCTGGTAAGTGACGATTGCCAAGTTGATGAGCGATTGTCCCCATCTCTTTAATGTCTCGAGGACTGATGACAAGTAGATCATCAGATAAAACATCTATTACGATCATATTGTTTTCGTCCATATACAATACATCACCAGCAACAAGGTCACGAGGGGCTTTTAAGCGAATGCCAAGTTCGTTACCGTGATCGGTTTTAACACGTTGGATACGCTTCATTAAATGCGCGCTTTCCAAATAGACTTTCTCCATATGGCGTTTTTTTATGTCATTTGGATTCATCTGTTCTAAGTTTGTTACGATTTCTTCAATTATCATTATTTTTCACCTCAGAATAAGAAATAGCGTTGCGCCATAGGTACCGTATCAACCGGATCACAAGTCAGCAACTCTCCGTTTACTTTTACTTCATATGTTTGTGGATCCACTGTAATATTTGGTGTTTCAGAATTTAATTTCATATCTTTTTTAGTTAACGTACGAATTCCGCCAACTGGGAGAATGATTTTATTTAGACCAAGTTTTTCATGAACGCCGTCATCAAATGCTGCTTGAGAAATGAAAGTTGCTGAACTTTTTGCTAAAGCTTTTCCGTGTTGAGCATACATAGGGCGGTAAATATAAGGCTGTGGAGTTGGGATAGAGGCATTCGCATCGCCCATTAATCCAGTAACAGCAAGTCCATTTTTAAGAACCATTTCTGGTTTCACACCAAAAAACTTCGGAGACCATAGTACTAAATCGGCCATTTTGCCAACTTCAATAGACCCTACATGTTCTGATATCCCATGTGTAATGGCCGGGTTAATCGTATACTTAGCGATATAGCGCTTTGCCCGGTTGTTGTCAGCGTGTTTGCTATCGCCTGATAGAAGTCCTCTTTGTTTTTTCATTTTGTCAGCTACTTGCCATGTGCGTAGAACGACTTCGCCGACACGCCCCATCGCCTGAGCATCGGAACTAACCATACTAAATACACCCATGTCGTGTAGGATATCTTCAGCTGCAATTGTTTCTCTTCTAATTCTTGAATCTGCAAAAGCAATGTCTTCCGGAACGGAAGGATTTAAATGATGGCAAACCATGACCATATCAAGATGTTCGTCGATAGTATTTATAGTATAAGGGAGGGTGGGGTTCGTTGATGATGGCAGAATGTTATGATAACCTGCCGATTTGATTAAATCTGGTGCATGACCACCGCCAGCGCCTTCAGTGTGATACATGTGAAGAACTCTGTCTTTTACAGCAGCCATAGTATTTTCCATAAAACCACTTTCATTTAAAGTATCTGCATGAAGGGCAACTTGAATGTCATATTCATCTGCTACTCTTAATGCGTAGTCAAGCGATGAACCAGTAGCACCCCAGTCTTCATGCACTTTTAAGCCAATGACACCAGCTCTAACTTGCTCAGTTAAAGGGTCAATTGAAGCTGCATGGCCTTTACCTGTAAATCCAACGTTTATAGGAAGTCCTTCTGCTGCTTCTAGCATACGATGAATATTCCATTCACCTGGAGTAACTGTAGTAGCTTTAGATCCCGCTGCAGGACCTGTACCGCCGCCGATTAATGTTGTTGTTCCAGATGTCAACGCAGTTTGAACTTGTTCTGGATTAATAAAGTGAACGTGTGTATCAATGGCTCCAGCTGTAACAATTAACCCTTCGCCGGCAATTATTTCTGTTGATGCGCCAATGATAATATCTACATTATCCATGACAAGAGGATTACCACTCTTACCTATACCGAAAATTTTGCCATCACGGATAGCTAAATCAGCTTTGCAAATGCCTGTGTAATCTAAAATGATAACGTTTGTAATAACTGTATCCGCAACACCTTCTGCGCGGGTTGCAAGAGGGTGTTGACCCATGCCATCTCGAATGACCTTTCCTCCGCCGAAGACAACTTCTTCTCCGTATGAAGTGTAATCTTTTTCGATTTGAATAAACAAATCTGTATCAGCAAGACGGACTGAGTCACCAGTAGTTGGTCCGTACATTTCAGCATATTGTTTTCGGGACATTTTAAAACTCATGATGCATCCTCGCTTTCTAATTTGCCGTCTACTTTATTATTAAATCCATATACACGGCGTTCTCCTGCAAAATCAATAAGTGGTATTTCTTTCTCATCTCCGGGTTCGAAACGAACTGCCGCTCCAGCAGGGACATTCAATCGCTTGCCGTATGCTTCATTTCTATTAAATTGAAGTGCGTCATTTACTTCGTAAAAGTGGAAATGTGACCCGACTTGAATAGGGCGGTCTCCTGTATTGATGACATTAACAGTAACTACCTCGCTGCCTTCATTACAGATGATCTCTTCTTCTTTTAAAATATATTCTCCTGGTCTCATATAGCAACCCTCCTTTTATCTTATTGGACTGTGGACAGTTACCAATTTCGTACCGTCTGGGAAAGTTGCTTCAACCTGAATATCTTCGATCAATTCAGGAATTCCATCCATAACATCATCTTGAGTTAAAATGGTAGCACCGTATTCCATTAGTTCTGCAACAGTCTTTCCATCCCTTGCGCCTTCCAGTACTTCATACGTAATAAGGGCAACAGATTCAGGATGATTCAATTTTAGACCTCTATCCTTTCGGCGCCTTGCAAGGTCAGCTGCCACTACAATCATAAGTTTATCAATTTCACGCGGCAATAAATGCATAGTTCAAACCTCCTATTATAAAATTCAAATAATAAAACTGTTTTTATTTGAAAGAAAGGTGAAGATTAACTAAAAAATAAAATAAATATTTATATGTTTATTTTCTCAAAGAGCCCAGTAGTTAAACCTTTCTAAAGAATTTTAACATACAAATAATTTAAGATGAAGTTTAACGCAATGATGCTGGAACTAAAAATCAAGTTGACCGAGTTAAGCGTCAATTTAAAATGATATCAAGTTAGAAGTATGAGTTCATACCTATATAGATATAAGGAAATATATATATTTTAAGAGGTATTAGCCTCGTTTAAATGACTCTATTTGAGGCTTGTGAAATTTAATGCGGGGCAACATACAGCAACGCTTATCCCGGATTAAGATAATAATGCGGATTTCTCACAGTTTTTGTGTGTGCTGTTAGTATAAAAACGCATTTAACATAAGCACTAAGTGAAGGTCAATAGTAATGTAAAAGAGGATTATGTTGATACGATACCGAAATAGAAAATGAAACATAATTTAATTCATAGTGCTTCTAACCTTACAAAAGAGAAGAGGTAATTATGAATCATAACAGTGGGAAAATTGTTTGATGAAGAAGATATTTAAATTAGAATGAGAAGAGGTTTTGCTATTGAAACAAGCATTATTAGTAATTGATGCTCAACAAGAATTAATTGATGGTAACGAAAAAGAGCAATGTGTTTTGAATAAAGTAAACCTATTGGATAGTATTAATTCAGTTATAGATAAGGCGATAGATTCGAATGCATTGGTTGTCTTTATAAGAGATAAAGATGTGGCTCAAGGTGAAGGTAAAGGATTTCAAATCCATAAGGAAATTAAAGTCCCCTCCAATTCAAAGGTATTTGATAAGAAGGCTACAAACTCGTTTTATGGTACGCCATTACTGGCATTTTTAAAAGATTATGAAATAGAGCATATTGTAATTATGGGATGTAAAACAGAACATTGCATCGATACTGCTGTTAGAACTGCAACAATAAATCATTTCGATGTTACTTTAGTAGAAGATGGTCATTCAACAACAGATTCTTCAACCTTATCTGCTGAAAAGATAATAAACCACCATAATGAAATACTTCATGGTCATTATAATGTAGACAATTTTTCTGTTGTTAGAAATAGTAATGAGGATCTGTTTCAACCAACACATAACAATTATAGATAAAAAACTTAAGTTCGATGTCTCTTCATATGGAATAAAGAGGGAATGGTGGAGCTATCGTAATGTATGGAGTAATTAATTTTTAGTAGGGAGAAGTATTAGCCAGCTGGTCCTATACCATTTATCATTTTAGGACTCACATTTACAATCACTAGTTTTGTATGGTGTATATTTATTACTTATTTTTCCGCATTTATTTCCCGGAAAATTAGAGATGGCGAAAGAATGGGAATATATTTGAACAAGATTACAGGCATAATATTTATCGGGATGGGTTTGAAATTGCTTCAGACAAAGGCCCCTCAATAAATATATTGTAGATTATAGTTAATGTTTTATAAATCAAGCATCCATTTCGAAATGGATGCTTTTTTAGTGTTTAGAGTATAGTGGGTTTAAGATGGGGTATTTTGTATGTTTTCGTGATTGTAATAAATGATTTCTTAATTTTTTTAAAAAAATATGAGAATATCGATAAGTGGAGTTCGTTGTATATATTGAAAAAGCTTTTTCAATTCAAAAGGAGATCATGCCATGAGAGTTTCAGAGAAAAATTTCGTTAAACGATTAAAGAGGCAAGATGAAGCTGCACTTGAATATGTTATCGATACTTATATGCCTCTTATAAAAGCAATTGTTTATAAAATTTTACACCCCCTTGGAAAAGTGGATTTAGTCGAAGAGTGTGTGAGCGATGTTTTTTTATCAGTATGGCAAAATACGATGCAATTTAAGGGTGATGCAATCGAATTCAAAAAATGGATTGGCATGATTGCAAAGTATAAAGCCATTGACCAATACCGAGTATTAGAGAGGCGACAAGCGAGAGAGCAGGTGCTTGATGGGACAGCTAATCTTACTTCAAGAAATTTAATCCAAGATCAGGTTTTGCAGCGTGAAGAGAGAAATGAATTGCTGTTTGAGCTAAGTAAATTGGAACCAGTAGACAGAGATATATTCACAATGAAGTATTTCCTAGAGATGGCGAACGGCGAAATTGCAGACGCTCTTTTTATATCAAAAGCAGCAGTAGATAACCGCTTATACCGTGGGAAGAGAAAGCTAGCGTATTCCTTAACAAAGAGTTTGGAGGAGCGATGGACATGACAGATCAATATAAAAAGTGGGCAAATTTAAATGTGGAAGATATTGAACCAATGGATGTAACGGATATTGAAAAGGCTCGTATGAAGCAGCGTATTATTAATAAAAAAATACCTAAAATTAAACGTCCAGTTTGGCGTATTGCAGCGGTAGCGTTAATGATATTAGTTGGAAGTGCAACTACAGTTAGTTTTGCGATACCGAGTGTAGCATCACAATTCCCATTTATAAAAGGTATCGTCAATTATTTTACTTCTGACAATGATAAGTTTTATGAACAATATTCAGACTACGCAACGGATATTGAGCAATTAGAAATAAGTAATGGCATTACAATGATGATTGAAAACGCTGTATATGACGGTAATACAATTACAATTACTTACGCATTAGAAACAGAACATGATTTAGGAGTAAATCCAAGAGTTGGACAGTTCATAGACGTTGAAGGTAGTGTTGCAATTGGTGGAGGAGATTCGCTTCAACAAATTAGTCCAACGAAATATGTAGGTTTAGCACGTGTAACGCCAACATTCAAAAAAGACCTAGAAAAAGTTCAAGTGCAGTGGTCTCCTAAAAGTTTTACAAATGATACAACGGATGAAACGGTTAATGGAGATTGGAAGTTTAATTTTGAACTAGAGAAAGTCCAAGATGAAATTCAGTTAGTAAATCAATCTATAACAGATGCAGGCATGACATTAATTATAAATGAGATTCGCAAAACAGATGTTTCAACGATTATTAAGATGAAACAAATCACTGAATCGAGATTATTAAAAAAATGGCATTTGGCAAGTCCTGCTCTTGCTATTCGTGATGATGTCGGCAATGTATATCACGTTGTAGATAATGGAGGTTCAAGTATGGATAATGGTGTAACTACTGAATGGAGTCAATCAATAGGAGTCATTGATAAAAGGGCTACAAAACTTTACATTGAACCGACCATGATTTTGAGTTTAGGGGAAGCAAAAGGTAGCGAGAAATATAAAATGAAAACAATTGAGGTTTCCATTGATTAAATAACTTGATAATTGTACAAAAGTAAGAATCCATTTCGATTAATTTTGAAGTGGATTTATTTTTATTTATGCCTAATAATTTTTATATTCAAAACATAAATTATAATATTGCGAAAACTAATCACATTAGTTATTATGATAATAAAGTTAGTTTTTGAAGAAGGAGTTTGATAAATGATGAGAATTACGAAAATTGGTACGGTATTTCAGTTGTCTTTTATGCCAAGGATTTTTCCGGTTAATTGCTATTTAGTGGAGGAGGAAAATGAACTTACATTGATTGATGCTGCACTACCTTTCAGCACAAAGGGAATAATAGATGCTGCCAAGAGTATAGGAAAACCGATTACAAGAATTGTACTTACCCATGCACATAATGATCATATAGGTGCACTAGATGCGCTAAAAGAATTGTTGCCTAATGCTCAAGTAAGCATTTCTTCTAGGGATGCCCTATTATTGGATGGAAACTCCACCTTGTTACCCAATGAAAAAAACACACCAATTCGTGGTGGGGTTCCAAAGAACATTAAAACCAAACCGGATTTATTATTAGAGAATGGAGATCGTATAGGTTCATTAGAAGTGATCGCCACTCCAGGACATACACCAGGTTCCATAACTCTTTTTGATACACGTAATCGTAGTCTAATTGCAGGTGATGCCCTCATTACTAGAGGCAAAGTAGTAGTGTCAGGTTTAATGAATCCTTTATTTCCTTTCCCAGCTTTAGCTACATGGGATAAACATATAGCTCTTGAAAGTGCAAAGAAATTAATTGGTTATAAACCTAGTCTACTTGCTGTTGGGCATGGTAATATGCTGGAGCAACCAAGAACTAAAATGGAGCAAGCAATAGCTGAAGCAGAAATGAAATTTTAATAAACTAAATAGGAAGTGATATTGAAATGACTCGACGTATGAAATTAGATTTATCAATTATTTTAGAGAAAACAACAGAACTAGTTGACGAGAATGGGGTAGACCAACTTTCACTAGGCTCGTTAGCAGAGAAATTGGGGGTACGGCCACCTTCTTTGTATAATCATTTTGAAGGATTAAATGGATTGAAGCAGAAGTTAGCCATTCATGGAGTTGAAAAACTACATGAATATATGCTGCAAGCAGCAGTCGGAAAAGCAGGTGATGATGCAGTACGTGCAGTAAGTGAGTCATATATTCAATTTGTCAGAACTCACCCTGGGCTGTATGAAGCTAGCAATCGTTTCGTGGATGCTAACGATAAAGAATTACAGCGTGTCCAGGAGTCAGTAGTACAGCTAGTTGTTCAAGTGTTACAAGCCTACAACTTGAACGATGAAACGGCGATTCATATGGTTAGAGGGTTGCGAAGTATTTTACATGGATTTACATCAATTGAACAAATGGGTGGCTTCGGAATGCCACTTGATATTGATAAAAGCTTTTTAGTTCTCATCAATACTTTTATAGAAGGAATTCATTCCGTTATAAGTAACGGGGATAAAGATTTTCAAAAATGACATCTAAACAGGCGTTATTATTTCCAAATTGAAGTAAGCTTTGCTCAAACTTCTCTTGATGAGGTGGATCTATGTATTTCTACATTTGAAAAGCTGATGGTTCTGCTACCGTTTATGGTTATGAACAGTTCACAGGAAGTTTAGGTGATCGCTCAGGAACTTTTGTATTAGAACATGTCGGTAAATTTGAAAATGGTGTACTTACATCAAAACGCAATGTTGTGATAGGTTCAGGTACTGGAGATTTAAATGGTTTCAAAGGTGAAGTGAATTTCCAAACTGGTAGTGCTGAACAATTCGCAATCATATTAGAGTACCGCTTTGAGTGAAAGTGTTCTATCTGAAATATTATTAAAGCATTTTTTTACATGTCTCTATAAATTTTGTTACGAGTGCGCTTTGTTTCTCACTTTTTCTCGTACATATAGCAATTTTATGTGTCACATGGATACCTTGGACGTACACCCTAGCTAATTGATTATTTTCTACATAATCACGTACAACAAGAGATGAAATAAAATTTGCACCGTAACCAGCCATTACTGAACGAATAGTTTCATTTAATCCGTTAAATTGCAAAGCAACTTTTGGTGGCTTCACTTGGTAGGTATGACATAACGCAAAAAGGTGGTCTCTCATTGAGCTACCTTCTTCACGCATAATAAAGGGTTCCTTAACCATTTCAGCTAAAGAAATGCTCTGATTTGCATATGGATGTTGAGGTGAAACAACAAACCAAAGCTCATCTTCAAATAATTCTTCCCATTCAACTTCCTCTGGCCTTTCTGAAATTCTACCACCATAAATAGCAACATCAGCTTTATATTGTTTTAATTGCTCAAAGGCTTCTTTCGTATTTGTTGTGGTAATGACTAAATTGATATCTTCATTTGCAGATTTAAAAGTAGCTGCCCATTTAGGAATTAAGAAATTAGCGGGTAGATAGGTAGCCGCAATATGAATTGTCCCCGTTTTGGCGAGAAGGTGGTCTTCAATAAACGATTCGATATGTCCTTCAAACGCAAAAAAATTCTTAGCTTTTTCAGCTAACTCCTCTCCAAATTCCGTTAAAATTACACCTCTCCCTTGTTGCTTAAATAAAGGAGCGCCTATTTCATGTTCGAATTTTTTGATCTGGCTAGAAACGGCTGGTTGACTGATTCGCAATAATTCCGCTGCTTTAGTGAAACTGCCAGTCTGGGCAACTTGGTGAAACAACCTTAGTCCGTGTATATTCATATTCTCCTCCAACTCATAAATAAAATTTATAGATTAGTAAAAATAATATATTTTTTTTATGGTTTATTTTAACATACACTAAACCTGTAAGCATGAAAATATGGGAGGAAATGGGGTAAAAATTATGGAGAATGATTTAATTTGGAATGAAGTAGATGAGTATTTTATTGATAAACTAATACCATTTGATTCAACTCTGGAACGCGTTTTACATGTAAATAAAGAAGCGGGCTTACCTGAAATTGATGTCGCTCCAACTCAAGGAAAGTTATTGTATCTATTAGCTAAGATTAAAGGGGCAAAGAACGTATTAGAAATTGGTACACTCGGTGGATACAGCACTATATGGCTGGCACGTGCTCTACCTGAAAAAGGAAAAGTATACACACTAGAGGCAGAGGAAGAACATGCAAAAATAGCGGAACGGAATATCAGACAAGCAGGGTGTCAGGATAAAGTAGAAGTAATTGTGGGCAAAGCACTTGAAACATTGCCAAACATAAAAGAAAGAGTAATAGCCCCATTTGACTTAATCTTCATAGATGCAGATAAACCCAATAATCCTCATTACTTAAAATGGGCATTAGAATTGGCTATGCCAGGGGCGATTATTATTGCAGATAATGTAGTACGCGATGGAGAGGTAATAAACGAGACAAGTAAAGATGAACGAGTACAAGGTATACGCAAATTTATAAGCTTACTAGAAAGCGAACCTAGAATCGAGTCTACTGCCCTTCAAACAGTAGGATCTAAAGGGTATGATGGTTTTGTGATTAGTGTTGTAAAATGAGTGTTAATTTTTAGTATGATTAAGAAAGGGAACGCTTGTACGTATTGGAAGTGTTAACATATACGAAATTCATTTTTAAATATTTAAATTCAAAATCGTAACAATCTATATATCCGTAAGAATCCTAAATGCTGTCAGAAGTTGATAGCATTTAGAATTTTTTTTTTCTTAAGACTTTATGTTGAAAAATGGACATCGTTCAATTATAATTTACCTAACGATAGGTAAAAAAAGTATTTTAGTTTCTTAATAGTTATGAGAAAGATGTTGATATCACCATTTAGGAGATGGGTTATGTGAGTAAAACTATAAGGCGTATTACAGGCCTCGATTTCGCTCGTTCTTTAGCAATGTTCGGTATGTTCATTGTGAATTTTACTGTTATTACTGGAGCAGGGACGAATGGACCTGATTGGTTAGTTCATTTGACTGCACTTTTTGAAGGGCGAGCGTCGGCACTTTTTGTATTGCTGGCGGGTATCGGTATCGCGCTAATGACTCGTAAGGCAAGAGAAGGAAACAATGATCAATTGATTGGGGACATGCGAATCGTCATTTGGAAACGAGCATTATTTTTATTTATAGTAGGTTTGGGATTGTATTTAGTAGGGTGGACAGGTGATATTCTCCATTATTACGGTGTCTATTTATTTTTCATCGCATTCTTAATTAGTTTCCAACAAAAAATACTCTTATACATTGTGCTCGCAGTTGTTACGATTGCACAAATTTTACAGTTAACATTTGATGTGTTTGTAGGGTGGAATCCTTATGCATTGTACATGGATTATATGGATTTTTGGACGATTAATGGATTTTTGCGTAATCTATTCTTTAATGGTTATCATCCAATCTTCCCATGGTTTGCCTTTATATTAGTTGGATTTGTCATTGGCAGTTTTGATCTGCAAAGTAATCGTATACGTCGCAAATTATTAATCGTAGGCGTGATAATTCTTGTGTTCTCAGAAGCTCTGTCGAAGATATTGATTGCACAAACTGCCTCCATTTTAACAACCGAAGTAGCGGAGTTTTTATTTAATACAGGTCCTATATTGCCAAGTATTCTTTATATTATCTCTACAAGTGGCTCAGCCTTTATCATTTTGATCATCTCCTTATATATCACTGAGCGATTTTCAAAAAGTAAACTTGTTACATCAATCATTGCCTCTGGGCAAATGACGTTAACACACTACATCGCACATATTCTGATTGGTGTAAGTTTTTTAGAATGGATTGGTCGAGCTGAGCATCAATCACTATTCTTTATTTACAGCTTTTGTATTGTATTTTATTTTTTATGTATTTTATTTAGCGGACTTTGGAAACGAAAATACTCAAGGGGACCAGCAGAGTGGTTAATGAGATATTTAACTAAATAAAAATAGAACATAATTAAAGGCGACATTTCTTCATATTGAACAAAATGTCGCCTTTAGATTTGCAATTATCATCGATCTTACATTTTAAATTTGTTAACCAAGTCCTGCAATTCAACTGCAAGGTTTGACAACGATTTTGTAGAAGAAGAGACTTCTTGCATCGCTGCTAATTGTTCTTCCGTTGTTGCAGCTACTCTTTGAGAATGCTCAGAAGCTTCTTTTGTAGCATGTGAATTATTGACGACGGTAGCTGCAACTTCTTGAGCACTAGCGGACATTTCCTCTACAGTAGCAGCCATATCAGTTACTTTTTCTTTCATATTTTCTAGCTCACCGACGATTTCTTTAAAGCTTGTATCAGTTTTGCTGACAATATTTAGTCCATCTTGTACTTCAACTTTAACATGGTTAATGGATTCTGTTGACCGAGACATGTTTTGCTGAATATCTTTTATTAAATTTGAAATTTGCTGAGAAGATCTTTGAGATTGTTCTGCAAGTTTGCGAACTTCCTCTGCAACAACGGCGAATCCTTTGCCATGTTCGCCTGCACGTGCGGCTTCAATTGCAGCATTTAACGCAAGTAAATTTGTTTGATCGGCAATATCAGTAATTACCTTAGAAATTTCACCAATTTCATTTGAACTTGAATCAAGTAATTGTAGCACTTCGCCACTTGCATTCACTTTCTGATTGATTGAGTTAATTTGTTGTACAGTTTGTTCAACGTAAAGATTACCTTGTTGTGCTTGAGTCATAATCATTGTGCCTGCCTCAGAAATATCTGCAGCATTTTCAGCTAGATTTTGAATGGCTACAGTTACTTCTTCCAGAGATTGTGAACTCTCTAGTAGACTATTAGTACTTTCTTCTGATCCGTTCGCGATAAGCTGAATTGAATTTGTTATTTCTTCTGTTGCTTTGCGTGTTTCATCTGCGATAGCTGTTAACTGTTCTGATGATGATGCCACATGTTCTGTTGATTGACTGATTTGGGTGAGAAGTTCTTTCATGGTGGATTTCATGGTATTAAAATCATTCGTCAGTAGACCAATTTCATCATTTGTAGTTACTTCCACATCGTTCCCAGAAAAATCACCAGAGGCTGCTCGGTTTAGTTCGTGACTAATTTGAATAACTGGCTTCGTTAATCTTCTAGAGAAAAAGTAGGCAGCGATAATTCCTAGGATTACAGATAAACCTCCAATAATGCCAATTGTGATCGCTACTTTTGAGGCACCGTCATTAAATTCCCTTTCAAATGATTTGGCAGCAACTGTCCATCCCCAATTAGGTTCTTTCTGAGCGTAAGCTATATTTCCTTCAATTTTATTGGTTTTTGCATTCATCCATTTGTAAGTAAAATAACCACCTTTTTCTCCTGCTTTTAAAAGTTCTTTTCCTATGAATACACCGTCTTCTGTTTCTGTATTTATGAGTTCTGTTCCTTCATTTCTAGGATCCATCACGTTAACAGCATTTTCGTCGACGGCATAAACAAAACCGGTACCTCTAATAGTATATTCTTCTTTAATTGGTCGTATATTGTCGGCGTCCTTTTTCCCGAATAATTCAACTTTTAATTTTTCTTGAGCTTCTTCTAGTGTCAGATTTCCCGCCTCAACTTCTTGATTTAATAGAGCAATCATAGCAATAACCATATGTGTACTTTGCTGTAGTTCCTCTTTACCAGAAGCTGTTAGTTCCTTTTTTGAAGTAGAGTATGTACTGATTCCAATGATTGATGTAGGAATAATCAATAGAAGCGTACATAGTATTATTAATTTTCTTGTAAGTGTTATTTTGGCCTTTTTCATGTTTCATCTCCGAGTATATTTTTTCTTTTACTTATATCTATATCGATTTAATTTTTATAATAATAAGTGCAATTTTCAAATAGTATCGAATTTTTTTATTAATTGTTAAAAAAAATTATAGGTTCTCTGGATAAATGGAATAGAGTGATTTATTTTAGCAAATGTTTGTACAGAGCAATTTTGCAAAATTAATTTTCCGTATGTTTGTTAAAGTAAGGAATAAACAATTAAAAATAGTGCAACCTAACCTCACTAACTTATAAAAGGGAGGATTTTAATTGAGTAAAATTTTACAACTATCTATGGTGGTACTACTTATGGGTTCTTTAGCTGCATGTGGAACGAATAGAAATTCAAATGAAACGGCCACAAATGAAACAGTTAAAGATGAAACGACGAATGGCGCAAATGAAACAGTTAAGGACGAGGAAACAACAACAGAAAAAACACCGACTAATGATGAACATAAACTAGAATTGGCAGATGACGTTGCAGACAAAATTGCTAAAATGGAGGAAGTAGAAAAAGCAAATGTTATTGTAACGAATAAAAATGCTTATGTAGCGGTTACGCTGAAAGAGGGCGTTAATGGAGATAAAACGCTTGAGGATAAGATTGCAGATCAAGCAAGAGCAGCGAATGCTGATTTCAAAAATGTATATGTGTCCCTAAATCCTGATTTTGTTAAACAAATGAATGAATATGGGGAAAAAATCAGAGCAAATGAGCCGGTTGAAGGGATTTTTAAAGAATTTTCGGATACGGTAAAAAGAGTATTCCCTGATGCCCGTTAAGTATTACTGTAAGGAAGTAATTTAAAGGATAACAAGTAATTAGAGCTTGTTTTGATGATTCTATTCAAAACAGGCTTTTTCTTTTTGAAAAAATGAGAAAGTAAAAATCGACAATCTTTAGTTTAAGTAATTGTTAATAAAGTTTAGTTCATGGTAATAATCTATAATTCAATCTGTTGACAACGTAAAAAATCTCTGTTAAATTTATCTTAAATTCAAGATAAATGAATTCGAGATAATTATATTCTTCGAAAGGAGAAAAATATGATGCAAATAAATAATAATCTCAAAGCACTGACAGTATTACTTCGAGCATCACAATCTGTTCAAGATGTTGTGAGAAAAGACATGCAACAGTATGGTTTAAATCAAACCGAATTTGCAGTCTTGGAATTGCTATATCATAAGGGTGAACAGCCTATACAACATATTGGTAAGAAAATTTTAATTGCAAGTAGTAGTATTACTTATGTTGTAGATAAATTAGAGAAAAAAGAGTTAGTACATCGAAGAGCTTGTCCTGATGATCGTCGAGTAACTTATGCAACGATTACGGAATTAGGAAAAGTATTTATGGATAACACGTTTCCTAAGCATGAGAAGAAAGTCAATGCAATCTTTGAAGAATTATCCGATCAGGAATTAGAAATTTTCATTGATCTTCTGAAGAGAGTTGGCATTCACGCAAAGGATATATAAATTTTTTTAACCATATATCTCGAAATCGAGATATATTTAGTAGATAAACTAAATATAATTATGGAGGAATATAATATGAACCATTTAAAGGGAATTCACCATGTAACAGCTATAACAAGTAGTGCAGAAAAAAACTACGAATTTTTCACATATGTTTTAGGAATGCGTTTAGTGAAAAAAACAGTTAACCAAGATGATATTCAAACGTATCATTTATTTTTTGCAGATGATAAAGGGAGTGCAGGAACGGATATGACTTTCTTTGATTTCCCTGGCATCCCTAAAGGGGTACATGGTACAAACGAAATTTCAAAAACATCATTCCGTGTTCCAAGTGATACAGCATTAAATTATTGGGTAGAACGTTTTGATCGATTAAAAGTAGCACATACTGGTATTATTGAACAATTTGGTAAAAAGACTCTTTCTTTTGTAGATTTTGATGATCAGCGCTACCAACTAATTTCTGATGAAAACAATAAAGGAGTAGCTAGTGGTACACCATGGCAAGATGGGCCTGTTCCTTTAGAATATGCAATAACAGGATTAGGACCGATCTTTATCCGCATTGCAAACTTTGATTACTTTAAAGAAATGATGGAAAAAGCACTAGCATTTAAAGAAATTGCTCAAGAAGGGCCATTCCACTTGTTTGAAGTTGGCGAGGGAGGTAACGGTGCACAAGTTGTCGTGGAGTACAATACAATTCTCCCTCAAGCACAACAAGGCTATGGATCAGTTCATCACACGGCATTCCGCGTAGAAGACCGTTCTGTTTTAGAAGAGTGGATCCAGCGTATGGAAGGTTTCGGATTTAATACGTCAGGTTACGTTAATCGTCATTTCTTTGAGTCATTGTATGTAAGAGTTGCACAAGGAATTTTATTTGAGTTTGCAACGGATGGTCCTGGCTTTATGGGTGATGAACCTTATGAAACACTTGGAGAAAAGTTATCTTTACCTCCATTTTTAGAACCAAAACGTGAGCAAATCGAAAAATTAGTTCGTCCAATTGATACAGTAAGAAGCACAAAAGAGTTTATTAAAGAGTAAAAGAAAGGCAAGTATTATTTTATGAGGTGAAAGAATTGGGTTTTATTGATAAGTTGTTTGGAAAAGCTACTAAAAATACAGAAGAAGATTTAGGAGGAAACAAAATGTTGAAAATAGGTATTGTTTTAGGAAGTACACGTGAAGGTCGAGTAAGTCCGCAAGTAGGGGAATGGGTGAAGGGTCTTGCTGATCAACGTGGGGATGCAGACTATGAAATCATTGATATCGCAGATTTTAAATTACCGTTTTTAGGAGATCCAAATGGTGATACTCAAGGAATTAGCGGTTGGTCGGAGAAAATTAATGGCTGTGATGGATTCGTATTCATTGTTCAAGAATACAATCACAGTATTACGGGAGCATTAAAAAATGCATTGGATTTACTACGTGCTGAGTGGAATAACAAAGCTGCAGGTATCGTAAGTTATGGTTCAGTAGGCGGTGCGCGTGCAGCTGAACATTTACGTGGAATTCTTGGAGAATTATTAGTTGCAGATGTTCGTGTACATCCTGCATTATCATTATTTACTGATTTTGAGAACGGTAGTGTTTTCAAACCAGCCGGCGTTCAAGCGGCATCTGTTAACGATATGCTAGATCAAGTCATTGCTTGGAGTGGCGCATTAAAACCTTTACGTAAATAAAAGAAATGATAGCAGTAAGAGGAGGGAATAAAAAATTCTCTCCTTTTTTAACAACTAAAGTCAATCAAATGATAAGTTCAATTACTTGATGTTTTATCACTTGCGTAGTAAAGTGATAACAAGAACAACGATTCGGAGGAAAACATATGCGTAATAATACAATGGGGTCATTAATCTGGCTGCGTTTAATGCGTTTTACGAATCAAAGTAATCAATTGTCGAATGACTTTTTAAAACGTTTTGATTTAACAACTGCTCAATTTGATGTACTAATGCAAATTCGTATATATCAGCCCCTTACACAAAGTGAATTAGCTGAGAAGGTAACAGTTACGCAAGGTGGTATTTCGCGTATGCTAGCACGCCTTGAAAAAGAAAATTACATTGTACGTAAACAAGATTGGAAAACGAAAACAATTAACCTGACTGCGAAAGCAGAAGCTATTTTAGATCAAGCAATGCCAGAGCAACTAGCATTTCAAACTTCATTTTTTGATGATGTACTAAACGAAGAAGAACAAAAAACTCTATATGAATTAATGACTCGTGTTCATAAATATAGTCAAAAAAGAGAATTACCGCCTGAGTAATTTTTTTTTACATCATCATTTGACTAGTCAAGTTAAGAGGAGGAACAACTTTGCATACAATTTCTGGACATCATCATATTTCGATGATTACAAAAAATGCTCAATTAAATAATCAATTTTATCAAAAAGTATTAGGGCTACGTAGAGTGAAGAAAACAGTTAATCAGGATGACCCCAGCATGTATCATCTTTTTTATGGAGATTTAACAGGTAGTGCTGGAACAGAGTTATCGTTCTTTGAAATGCCTATTGCAGGAAGAACAGTCCGCGGTACAAATGCAATCACACAAATTGGTTTACTTGTACCTTCATTTGAAAGTCTTGAGTATTGGCAAAGACGCTTTGAGCTATTGGATGTAAAGCATGGAGAAATTACAAGTTATGTCGGCAGAGATGCGTTACATTTCGAAGACTTTGAAGGCTTACGAATGATTCTAATCAATAATGATGGCGAAGAAGTTCCTGAAAAATGGTCAGAATGGCAAGATTCTATCGTCGAGCCAAAGCATCGAATTTTAGGGATGGGTACAGTAGAAATAACGGTACGGTACTTAGAACGTTTAGCGAAAACTTTAAAGGATATGTTTAGTTACGTGGAAGTATCGCGTTCTGAAAAAGAAGCAATATTTCAATCTAAGGCAGGACAGTCATTTGGAGAGATTGTTATTAAACAACAGGAAGGACCAAGTGAAAAACCAGGGCGAGGGAGTATTCATCATCTAGCGATACGTGCAAAGGACGAAAATGAGTTGCGCTATTGGGATGAAGTCATAAAAGAACGAGGCTTCCACTCAACAGGGATTGTAAATCGTTTCTATTTCCAAAGCTTATACTTCCGCGAATCAAATGGGATTTTAATTGAAATTGCGACAGATGGTCCTGGTTTCACTGCAGATTCGACGGTAGAAGAGCTCGGAGGAAAATTAGATTTACCACCTTTTTTAGAAGAAAAACGTTCAGAAATAGAAGCAAAGTTAGTGCCACTTGATTAAAAGGAGCGAATGAAAATGGAACAATATCGTATTGATAAAGATAAAGGGATTGAATTTGGTTTATATTCGATTGGGGATCATTTAATGAACCCTCATACAGGTACTTTGATAAGTGCTGAACAGCGTATTCATGAATTGATTGAAGCAAGTAAATTAGCTGATGAAGCGGGACTTGATGTATTTGCAGTTGGTGAAAGTCATCAACAGTATTTTACCACACAAGCACATACGGTTATTTTAGGTGCGATTGCTCAAGCAACAAAAAACATTAAAATTGCTAGTTCTGCAACGGTATTAAGTACTTCTGATCCTGTACGTGTATATGAAGATTTTGCCACACTAGATTTAATTTCTAAAGGTCGAGCAGAAATTGTTGCTGGTCGTGGTTCACGTGTTGGAGCATATAGTTTACTTGGATATGATGTACGCGATTACGAAGAATTATTTGAAGAAAAAATGGAGCTTCTATTGAAGTTAAACAATGAGGATAAAGTAACGTGGGAAGGACAGTTCCGTGCACCGCTAAAAAGTGCTTCCATTTTACCTCAACCCGAGGGTGGACATATGCCGATTTGGCGTGCAGTAGGTGGACCACCTGCTAGTGCAATTAAAGCTGGGTATGCTGGTGTACCGATGATGCTGACAACACTTGGTGGTCCTGCTAAAAATTTTAAAGTTTCTGTTGATGCATATCGAGAAGCAGCAGAGCGCAGTGGCTTTGATCCTGCGGCGTTACCAATTGCGACAACAAGTCTTTTCTACACAGCCGAAACTACTCAGGATGCACTTCGTGAGTACTATCCACACGCTAATTCAGGCATGCTTGCTTTACGTGGTGGTGGCTATCCAAAACAACAATTTGCGCAATCGACTGATTATCGTGACGCATTAATGATTGGTAGCCCACAACAAATTATTGAAAAAATGCTCTATCAATATGAATTGTTTGGGCAACAGCGTTTTATGGCACAAATAGATTTTGGTGGCGTACCATTCGATAAAATTGCGAAGAACATTGAACTTATTGCAACGGAAATATTACCTGCCGTTAAGAAATATACAGCGAAAAAATAAGGAGTGTATATGATGAAAATTGTAGGCATCGCAGGCTCCAATGTAGGGTCAAAAACAAGAACAGCTATGGACTATACACTTAAAATAGCAAGAGAAAAATATCCGGATGCAGAAGTAACATTAGTAGATCTTGCTGAATATGAAATGGTCTTTAGTGATGGGCGAAATTATTGGGACTACGAAGGAGATACAAAATATGTAACGGAAACAATAATGGCGGCAGATACAATTATTATTGGTACACCGACATTCCAAGCGTCTATCCCAGCTACATTAAAAAACATTTTTGACTTACTACCAGTTAATGCTTTCCGAGATAAAGTGGTAAGTATGCTTGTAACAGCGGGCACTGCAAAGCATTACTTAATGTTGGAGCAGCAGTTAAAACCAATATTAGCGTATATGAAAGCACATATCGTCCAAACATATGTATTTATAGAGGAAAAAGATTTTCATAGAAAAGAAATTGTGAATGATGATGTACTTTTTCGTATAGAGCGTTTAGTAGATGACACAGTACAGCTTGTAGATGCATACGCGGAAATTCGTAAAGCAAAAGATGCAGAATACGATTTTTAATAAAGTTAATTGTATATTACACTAAAGTACTTTAAATAAAATAATAAATTTTCTAATATTCCATATAAAACATTAAGTGTTTTATATGGGATTTCTTTTTTTGAAAGAGAATTTTCATTTGTAATGTAAAAAAATTCGCCTCCATAAAGTTTATTGATATCCGATTGAACTCTTAGGGTACCTCGTTTAACAGGTAAGTTCCTAGGGTAGAGAAATAGTATATTAAAAAATTAAGGAGGAGATTTCATTGAATATTTATGAAAGCCAAACAGATGGGCAACCGGGGCAAACACAGCAGAAGCAACCGGGAATAGAATCACAAATGAACCCTCTACCAGTACAACCGACTAATTATATTGGAAGTGGTAAATTAAAAGACCGCATTGCTTTAATAACGGGGGGAGATAGCGGAATTGGGCGTGCAATTGCTATTGCCTATGCAAAAGAAGGGGCACATGTAGCCATTAATTACTTTGATGAAGATAGTGATGCAAAGGATACAAAGAAACTAGTAGAAGCAGAAGGTGTTCGCTGTCTCTTACTTCCTGGAGATGTTACAGATGAAGAAAAGTGTAAAGAACTGGTTGATACAACTGTAAGTGAATTTGGGCAACTTGATATTCTCGTTAATAATGCAGCAATACAATATACTGCTGAAAATATTGAGGATATAACTGCAGAACAATGGGACAAAACGTTTCGCTCCAATATTTACTCCGTATTTTATATGAGTAAGTTTGCAGTACCACACTTAAAACAGGGGAATTCTATTATTAATACGGCTTCGGTTAATCCTTACGTAGGCAATCCAACGCTCATGGATTATACAGCTACAAAAGGTGCCATTGTTGGTTTTACTCGTAGTTTAGCGCAGAATCTCGCCAACAAATCGATTCGTGTAAATATGGTAGCCCCAGGACCCATTTGGACGCCTCTTATTCCAGCATCATTTGATGAGGAGAGAGTTGCAGAATTCGGCATAGACACTCCACTGAGTCGTCCTGGTCAACCAGCCGATCTTGCGGGAGCATATGTTTTATTAGCTGCAGATGAAGGAGCTTATATCACAGGGCAATGTATTCATGTGAACGGTGGTATGGTCATGTCATCTTAAGTATTAATATGTGGTTTTAAAAATGATTTTCTCAGGAAGCTATAAATGAATATATTAATTTTAAGTTAAAAAATCATGATAATAGGAGAGCATGGTGCAGCCGTTTTTCCCAATTAAACCCCAACTTTTTATGGATAGCAATCAGTTAATTTTAATTGTATTCCTAACAGAAGTTGGGTTTTTTGTGAGGATTTAAAGAATCTTTTATACATATAAATTATTGAAAAGTGTTTGTTTAGCATGTAATCAAATGATTGTTAGTTTTTAGAAATAAAATATATAATGAAGGAAGAATAAGGAGGTTTTTTATTTTGCAAAATTTCACTTTTTGGAATCCTACGAAACTAATTTTTGGACAAGGACAGTTAGAGCAGTTAAAAACAGAGGTGCCGAAATTTGGTAAAAAGGTATTAGTTGTTTATGGTGGCGGAAGCATTAAGCGTAATGGCCTATATGACAATGTAATGAATATGTTAAATGAAATTGGCGTAGAGGTTTTTGAGCTATCTGGAGTAGAACCAAACCCTCGGCTTTCAACAGCTAGAAAAGGAATTGAGATTTGTAAAGCTGAGAACATTGACTTCATTTTAGCAGTTGGTGGCGGAAGTGTAATTGATTGTACAAAGCTTATTGCTGCAGGTGCAAAATATGACGGTGATGCATGGGATTTAGTAGTTAAAAAAGCATTTGCAACAGAAGCACTTCCATTCGGAACGGTTTTAACTCTTGCTGCAACAGGATCTGAAATGAACGCTGGTTCTGTTATTACGAATTGGGAAACAAACGAAAAATATGGTTGGGGAAGTACTGTCACATTCCCACAATTTTCAATTTTAGATCCAGTTAATACGTATACTGTTCCTAGAGATCAAACGATTTACGGAATGGTAGATATGATGTCGCATGTGTTAGAACATTATTTCCATCTTGAAGAAAACACTCTTTTCCAAGATCGTATGTGTGAATCATTACTGTTAACTGTTATCGAGACTGCACCAAAGCTGTTAAATGACCTTGAAAATTATGAGTATCGTTCTACGATTTTATATAACGGTACTATGGCATTAAATGGTATTTTAAATATGGGCTACCGTGGAGATTGGGCATCTCATAATCTTGAGCATGCTGTTTCTGCAGTTTATGATATTCCTCATGGTGGTGGACTTGCGATTCTATTCCCTCATTGGATGGAACACAATTTAAAAGTCAAACCAGCACGCTTTAAACAGTTAGCTGTAAGAGTATTTGGTGTTGATCCTGAAGGGAAAACTGATGAAGAAGCGGGATTAGAAGGTATTCAAAAACTTCGCGAATTCTGGAACAGCATCGGCGCCCCATCACGACTAGCTGATTATGATATTGATGATAGCAAGCTAGAAGTTATGGCTGACAAAGCGATGATTTATGGTGAATTCGGTAATTTTACAAAACTGAATAAAGAAGATGTAATGGATATTTATCGCGCATCATTGTAATGATAGAAAATTAGATTTTATATATTGAGCCATTGAGGGAATTATCTCTCAATGGCTCTTTTTTATTTCTTCGAATAATAGATGAATGGATAAAATATTTTTAACCTTACTTACGAAGAATACTATCTTAAGATATAATAATGGATACCAAAATAATAGATAGATGATTCTAAAAAATCAGGTAAATATATTTGGAACATTGTTAAAATCAAAGGAGATACAGGGATGCAGAGAGAATCACGTGCAAAAACCGCTTTATTAATCACATTTGTGGTCATCGCTTGGGGAATGTGTTGGCCGATATACAAAATGGCTCTTAATTATACACCGCCTTTGTTATATGCAGGAATGCGCACATTATTTGGTGGTATTCTATTAGCCGGAATATTATTAACACAATGGCGCAAAATCGAATGGAAGAGGAATTGGAAAGTTTATGTGATAGTTGGTTTGTTGAATACCGTTATATTTAATGGTGTACAAACAGTTGGTCTACAATATTTACCATCAGGTTTATATTCCGTTATTGTTTATTTACAACCAGTGTTAGTACCAATTTTAGCTTGGATGTGGCTAAACGAATCATTATCTGCCATTAAAGTAGTGGGGCTTGTTATAGGTTTCTTAGGCGTAGCTGCAGTATCGTTGGATGGTTTTACAGGTAATGTATCATTATTTGGTATCATGTTAGCGCTTATTACAGGTATTGGATGGGCAGTTGGTGTTGTTTATGTGAAAAAAACAAGTTCACAAGTACATGGACTATGGCTCGTCGCAATTCAAAGTATTATTGGTGGAACAATCTTAAGTATGGGGGGTATAGCAACAGAACAAATTTCAGATATAACATGGAATATTAGTTATATTAGTTGTTTATTATTTGGAACGGTTATCGCAGTCCCAGGTGCAACGGCAGCTTATTTCTATTTAATGAGTTCTGGTGAATCAAGCAAAGTAGCTTCTTTTACATTCTTAGTACCTTTAATTGCAGTTGTCATTGGTACGCTGTTCCTAAATGAACCATTTACATATTCTTTATTGTTAGGATTAGTATTGATATTAATAAGTATTTATTTAATAAATCGTCCTGAAGCAGGATTTTCTTTTGTGCGGCGTGTAGAGCATAAGCATTTATAAAGTGTGGTTTTAATTAATATAGTAAACTGCCTCAAATTGTGGATACTTAGTAATCCCTTTTTGAGGTTTTTATATGAAATTAAATAATCAAACGTTTTAGGGACATATGTCCTTCCCAAAATTAGTGCATGTGTTTTTTAATAGAGAGAACAATTTAAATAGGGGGAGTGAAGTATGCGCGGAGTTCTCTTTGCATTTTTAGGCGGGGCTTTTATTACGCTACAAGGGGTAGCTAATGCACGAATTAGCCAAGATATGGGCATTTGGCAAACTGCGACAATAACGCAATTAACGGGATTTGTCATGGCTTTGTTGATCTTCCTTTTTGTCCGAGATGGCAGCTTGCAAATGTTCAAGAAAGTAAAACCTTACTATTTGGTTGGTGGAGCCTTTGCCGCCATAATTATCTTTAGTAATATTTCGGCGATTCATCGAATTGGTGTTACGCTAACTATATCAGTAGTGCTCATTGCCCAGCTTGGTTTGACTTTTGTTATTGATATTAAAGGTTGGTTTGGTGTGGGAAAGCAACAGATGAAGTTACCACAATTTATCGGTATTGGAATGATGGTAGTGGGAGTAATTATTTTAGGTTTCTGAGAAACGTTTAGAATGACTAAGGTGGAAATATAGGAGGTGGAATCGATTCATGAAGAAATTAGATAATCGTGAGCAACTTAATTACTATTTAAAAGAGTATCAATTAGAGTCCATTTTTAATAAATCTTTAATAGAGCATTTATCCTTGTATAGCTTCGACCAGGGGGAAGATATTTGTTCACAGGGAGATTCGTCGCAATACCTTTATATACTTGTAAAAGGGAAAATCAAAATTTTTACAAGCTCCTCGGAAGGTAGAAAATTAATACTCTCTTTTAAGACCCCACTTTATCTAATTGGTGATATTGAATACGTTCAAGATGTAGATATTATTAATACAGTTGAAGCTGTTTCTCCTGTTGTTATGATTGGTATTCATTATCAATGGCTAAAAAAATATGGGAGTGAATATACGCCATTACTACGATTTTTACTTGATACCATCACAAGAAAATTCCATATAAAATCCAACTTTTTAAGCTTTAATTTGCTATATCCAGTAGAAGTGAGATTAGCTAGTTATCTATTGTCCATTTCTTTTTATGATTCTGATGCACAATATGATGGAGGACTAAGTACAAATCGTTTAGGAGATGTAGCGGATTTAATCGGAACGAGTTATAGACATCTCAATCGAGTAATCCAGCAATTATGCGCAGAAGGGCTAATTGAACGTACTAAAGAGTCAATTATCGTGACAAATCGTGAAGCATTAAGCACACTTGCCAATCACAATATTTATGAATGAATCAAATATAGATGGGAGTAGTGATGATGATTGTAGGATTAATATTAGCGCTTGTGGCAGGTGCATTAGTGGGCTTGCAAAATATTTTTAATAGCAAAGTGAATGAACATACAGGTTCTTGGGCTTCAACGACATTAGTGTTAGGAATGGGATTTTTAGCTTCACTAACGATGGGACTAATTGTTGAAGGTGGAAACGTATTTAATTTACATAATATGCAGCTATGGTATTGGTTCAGTGGATTAATAGGGGTCGGCGTCGTTATTTGCATTTTGAATGGAATCAAATTGCTTGGTCCGACGTACGCCATTTCAATTGTACTGACATCACAACTTAGTTTTGCATTATTATGGGATTCACTAGGGTGGTTTGGTTTAGAGCAAGTTCCTTTTACATTCCGGCAGTTACTAGGTGTACTAGTCATAGCTGGTGGTATAATTGTCTATAAATTTGGTGGTAGAACAGCAGAAGTGGGGGAGCAACTTTGAAAAAATATCAGACATTATTATTTGATGTAGATGATACGTTATTAGACTTCGGAGCAGCGGAGAAAGAGGCATTATACTTACTTTTTAAAGATCAAAACTTACCTTTAACGAAAGAGATAGAAGAGCGATATAAGGAAATTAATCAAGGTCTTTGGAGTGCTTTTGAAAAGGGTGAAATTGGTCGTGATGAGGTAGTAAATACGCGCTTTTCTCTTCTATTCAAAGAATATGGTAAGGAAGTTGATGGAACCTTATTAGAAAGAAATTATCGAATTCATTTAGAAGAGGGACATCAGCTTATAGAGGGTGCCTTGGAATTAATCATAGGCCTACAAGACAAATATAATTTATATATAGTGACAAATGGTATTTCCAAAACACAGGACAAACGTCTACGAGCTTCAGGATTACATACGCTATTTAAAGATATTTTTGTTTCAGAAGATACAGGTTTTCAAAAGCCGATGAAGGAATACTTTGATTACGTCTTTGCAAGAATTCCTAACTTCTTGGCAGAAGATACTTTAATTATCGGAGATTCTCTAAGTTCAGATATTAAAGGTGGACAGCTAGCAAACATTGATACATGTTGGTTTAATCCGCATATGAAGTCAAATAACACTGAAATTATGCCAACGTATCAGATTCAAAAGCTTGGTGAGTTATATCAAATACTAAATAGTAAATAAAAAATAGTAATAAAATTATTGTTATTAGTACGTTCGAAAATGCAGCCTTAAAGCTGGAAAATCGGGCGTTTTTTATTTGCATAAAAATGGGGATGTAAAAGAATTATAGAGGAGAGAATAAATGATAATTCATTTTGGTGAAAACGGGAATTGAAGGAATGCTTGTAAATCTGAAAGGACTATGACAGTATATAAGCATGCAAGCAACAACTTATATAATTTTAGTATGTCCAGCTCGTAATAGCTATTTATACGGAGCACTATAAATATTTTTAGGGGAAAATGGACCAAAATGAACGGAGGAAAAAACACGATGTTAGATTTACCAAATTGCCCGAAATGTAATTCAGAATACACTTACGAGGATGGAAGTCTTTTTGTCTGCCCAGAATGTGCGCATGAATGGACTTTAGAATCTGAAGAGAGTGAAGATACAAAAGTCATCAAGGATGCTAATGGGAACGTATTAAACGATGGTGATTCGGTTACGGTTATTAAAGACCTTAAAGTAAAAGGTAGCTCTTCTGTTTTGAAAATAGGGACAAAAGTAAAGAGCATTCGCTTAGTTGAAGGCGATCATAATATTGATTGTAAAATTGATGGTTTTGGAGCAATGAAATTAAAATCGGAATTCGTTAAAAAGATTTAATATCAGATTGCTTATAGGAGAATTCATTTTGAGAAGTAATTTATCAAAATGAGTTCTTTTTTATTTCACTAAGTTAAATTTTTATAAAAGACAACAAATGCAGGCATAGCCATGATAAGTGCCCACTACATATTAGCACCAACATTAACATAACTCGTCCTTTGTTCGTTGCCTTTTTCGGAGATTATCCATCTTTAACTCAATTGTAGGAAGACTTATCAGCAATATGGACACGTTCCCTCTTATTTTTAAATTTTGGGCTTACCAAAATGATCTTGCGGATTCTTTACTAGAACCAAATCATGAGCATTTCGTAAAGAGGGACGCTTATGATTATGAAACTATAGAATCAGCTCATATCAAATTAATCTACATGATATTCGATAAACTCAAAAAAATCCGGTGTTCTTATTTCTTGCAAATAACTTAATTTCTCTAAGATTTTCATACTGATCTCTTGTTCCAAATCTTCTCGCTCTTGCATACGAGTGTTAATCAAACTTTTCTTAATAGCAGGTCTAAAGATTTCTAGTATGCGTTCTAGGTCTTTGTTTTCTACTTCATGCAAGATTTGGTTTTCCATCATGTTCCCCCATTTCTTTCTGAAATCTAAATAAAGGGTATAAGAACAAAACATAATATTTTACGTAAAAAATGATTGCGATTTTAAGTAGATTATCACTATAACAAACGTGAATTGAACAAGTAATTCCTCATTTTATTTTTCCTGTTTACATGCATTTCTTAATTTTTTTAAAGCAGCTTGATGGTTATATGAAATAGTTTGTTCTGATTCGTTTAATATTTTTGCGATTTGTTTGTTATTAAAATTATGAATGTAGATTAATTCCAAAATACGTAATTGCTTATTTGATAGCAATTTCATCTTAGAGTTTAGATGTGCATTAGCAATATAGTCACTAATGTTTTTTTGTTTTCGTTGAAAGTTGATAAAAGTCGTATCTTCATCCGTCGACATTAGAAGGTCCATTAATAGGTGTTTTTCCTGGGCGATGGATTCTTCAGTTACACCGGGAATAGGAAGGTTTTTTTGATAATAGCTACGTAATTTTTTATCAAATTCAATTGCAGAAAAGTGGATGGTTTTTGAGATATAAGAAATAAGAATAATGTTTTTATAGTATCTGCGAAAGGATGCATTTAGTTGTTCGATACTTTCTTTGTCCATGTCATTGATTGCCTTATGAAAAATATGTTGATTATCACCACTTTTTAAGAATTCTTTCATAATAGGTTGTTTCATCATAGCATCATATTTCTTGAAAAATTCTTCTTCTCTAACTGTCATCAGCTACACTCCTCCTTTCATGTGAAAGAGAAATATAAAACAAATTGATCGAGAAATAGTATTATGAATTTTAGAATTTTTAAGGGAGCAAAAGTGGTGTTTGAATTATCGCTTATATTACTAGTTTATGGGTTAATTTAGTAATTATGTTAATTTTAACGATAACACACATATTTGAAATGAAAATGTATCTTTTTTATCATTTTTGGTAAAAAACACATATCATTATTAAAAATAAATAACGTTTTTTTGTAATGGGACTTCCCGCTTTTTATAAGAAAATTTATAATTAGTAAATTTTAACTACTAAATTACAATGAAAGGGTCATAATTTATCTATTTTGCACCTCTACATTTATGAATTTTCTAGTATTCGTCGATCTTGTTTTCATATATTATGACCCTTTCCATAATCATGGCCAGATTAGTTAAGACAAGAGATTCGATTGTTTAATTCACCCTTTTTTCTTCTGAACAATTACTTCACGGAGATAGTCTAATCCAACTGTTAATCGTTCTAGTTTTTTTTCAAAACGTATTAAAAGGTATATTGTCATTACAATTGGAAATCCAAAATTTGAGATTAAATAAACCCAATCCGCATCGGTTCCCATACTAACCCCTCCTATTTTAATTGGATAAAGCCATTACCCACTTGGCTGATAGGGAAATCTATTTTTCTCGAATGACTACTAAAATATCTTTCAATTTGTGATGGGAGTAGCATTTGATCATATTTTTGTACGAGATTTAAAACTAGTGCAACTGAACCAGAAGCATGTGGAGCTGCCATTGAAGTCCCGGTTAATTTCACATATTGCCCATTTAAATGAGTCGATAAAACATCTTCACCAGGTGCCATGAATTTTAGGTTTAGATTAGTATGAGAAAAGACAGAAGGGACTAAATCGTTATTTACAGACCCTATCGAAAGTGTTTCTTCATAAAAAGCAGGATATGAAATTTCGTATGTTTCAGAATCACCATCACCGCCGTTGCCAGCTGCAGCAACGATAATAATACCTGCATCATATACATTTTTTATCGTTTTATATAATTCATTTGTATGTGTAGGACCTCCTAGCGACATATTAATCACGCTTACTTTCTCGCCATTAGGACCTGTCCACTTCATTGCATAATCCAAAGCTTCGATTAATTGATCATAAGAACCAGCCCCTCTTTTATCTAACACTTTTAGGATGAGTAAGTTACATTTAGGTGCTACACCTATAACACCCACTCCATTATTTCTAGCTCCTATAATTCCAGCAACGTGTGTACCATGGCCATTATGATCTTCAAAGATGCTTGGCTCACCATTATCATCATCTGTAAAATTATATCCACCGATAATGGCGTCTGTTAAATCAGGGTGATGTGTGGCAATACCCGTATCCAAAATGGCTACAACGACTCCACTACCTTCGGAAGCCTCTGTCCAAACTTCTCTCGCTTTGATGAGATCTACTCCAGGAGGAACAACCTCTAAATCACTATAAAATGATAAAATTTTGTATTTACCTAATTCGATTTTCGGCATATTATCCATCCTTTTCATATTAGTTTTTTGTACAAAAGAAATTCACCCGACGTTTGGCCAATCATAATGAATAAAGCAATGTCTCCGCCAATATTACCTAGGCAATGTTTAATTTGTCCCTTTGAATTCCTCCTTTATAATCCGTTATATTCTATAAAGAGATATTTAGAATAAATTATCAAAATAGTTAATCAATTTAGTTCTAATATCACTATAGTAAAAGTAAAATTGGATGCTTACATAGAATGCCCAGGAAATTTAGGGGGGATAGAAGAAAATAAGCTGCCGTTATCTTCGTTTTATTTGTGATAAATGTAGAGAATCCATTTTGTTTAATCGTTTTCCAAATGTAATCTTTTCTTGAATAATATACAAGTTGTCATGTGTTTTATATAATTGAATGTAATTATATGACATTAGTTAGGGTGGATGGTGATGATAAATGGAACCTAAATGGCTTGAATGGGCGAAACAGCTTCAATCTATCGCGCAGGCGGGGTTAACTTATTCAAAGGATGTCTACGACTTGGAAAGGTTTGAGTTAATAAGGGAAATTAGCGTGGAAATGCTGTCGTATCAAACAGGAATAGATAAGAAGAGAATAAAGGATCTATTTGCAAATGAAACTGGTTATGCCACTCCGAAAGTAGATATTAGAGCAGTCATTTTTCAAGATAATAAATTATTAATGGTTAGAGAAAATACTGATGGTTATTGGGCACTACCAGGGGGATGGGCTGACATTGGGCTGACGCCAAATGAAGTCGCAGTAAAAGAAGTAAAAGAAGAAACAGGGTTTGATGTAAAGGCAGTTAAGTTATTAGGCGTACTAGATAAGAAGTGCCATCCACATCCCCCATCTCTTTATCATGTTTATAAAATGTTTATTCGATGTGAAATAATTGGCGGGGAACCAATGAAGGGTATTGAAACCAATGCGGTGGCGTTTTTCTCAGAAGATGAATTACCATCCTTATCAAAAGCTCGGAATACACAATCTCAAATTGAATGGGTATTTAAAAGTTTAAATAATCCACAAGAACCAGTTTATTTAGATTAATTTATTTCTGTAATGGTAATTTTATAATTAATCGACTTAAGAATTCGTCATAACTTTGGAAATGCAAAGCAAATATTGAAAGTAGATTAAAAATAACTGGTAAATAAGATTGTTTTATAGCAAATGGAAGAGGTGATTCAATGCAAGAATTATTTGTTGGTAAAATGAATGTAAATTTTGCAAAGGAGATTTTAAGTTGGAGATATGAAGCACCATATGATTTTTACAACAATGATTTAGACACAGACTCATTAAATGAGATGCTAGAAAATCCTTATTATTCAGTATTAGACAGTGATGGAGAATTAATCGGATTTTTTTGTACTGGACAGTCCGCGCAAGTACCAAGTGGTTCTATGTTTGGCGCCTATTCAGAGGGACGAGTTGATATTGGTATAGGAATGAAGCCTGGATTAACAGGTAAAGGGTATGGTTATACCTTCTTTTCATTCATACTTAATCATATTCAAAATGAAAATTCTTTACCAATCCGTTTAACTGTTGCTAAATTTAATCATAGAGCTATTCATCTATATGAAAAACTCGGTTTTACTAAGTTGATGGAATTTAGTAACGACTCAACAGAATTTATCGTAATGGATAAATAGGGGGAATCTATAATGGTTAAGGAGATAAAAATAGTCAAACTTTATATCGGTTCTTTACAGAAATGACTATATTATAAAAGGAGTAATTTCAATGGATAAAGAAAAATTAAAAGAAATTTGTGAGAGACTACCAGGTATAACGCATGATTATCAAGTGGATTGGCAAGCGGATCGTTATCATGTAGGTGGAAAGATGTTTGCAATGTTAGGTGGAGATGCTGAAAGAAAGCCTATCATAACTTTAAAATGTGAGCCTAATCGGGCTGTAGAGTTACGTGAGACTTACAAGAGCATTGTTCCAGGGTATTATATGAACAAAACACACTGGAATTCATTGTATTTGGAGTCGGATTTATCTGTTGATATATTCGAAAATTTAATTGTACATTCATATAATTTAGTTTTTGAAAAATTAACTAAAAAAGCACAAAAAGAAATTGTTGCAGAATAATCTATATAAGAAATGTCACAAAGACATGTAGAAATGATATGGAAAGAGAATAGTTTTTCGAATAGACTGGCTAAAGTAGGTCAGTTATTTACTTTTGATAAATCGTTTTTACTTGTTCATAAATATAGAGGGTACTTTGACTTCAATACATTCAAACCGTAAAATAAATTATTACGGGAACCGAAAAATATTGGATGTTAGAGGGTAGAGTAATTTGAGAGATAGCCAGTCGGGAAAGGCACAGCGCAATTTGTATACCTTTCTAGTGAGTAAGATGTTGACGTCACTTGGTTTTGGCGTATTCAACTTTGGAATGAGTTTATACATATTATCTGTTACGGGTTCAGCACTTAGCTTTGCAACAAATATTCTATTTAATGTACTCCCACGTGCTCTAGCAGCACCAGTTGCGGGGTATGTGGCGGATCGTTTTCCAAAGAAGCGTGTAGTTGTGACAAGTATGGTTGGTATTAGTTTGTCAGTAGGTATTTTGATTGTTTATACGTTGATGTACGGAATATCAGTGCCTGCCATATATACAATTACGGCGGTTTTTTCTACATTCGGAGCATTTAATGGTATTGCTTTTTCAAGTTCTATACCGAATTTAGTTGGTAAGGAACGTTTACAGAAGGCGGTGTCTTTTAATCAGGTGTCACATTCTATCGGAGCAATTGGTGGGCCGTCTATTGGAGGCATGTTATTTGGATTTGTCTCAATGGAAGTGTTCCTAATGACGATGTTTATAGCCTATGTCATCGCGCTATGTTTAGAAGCTACGATGGATTTTACATTGTTTGAAGTACCTATGAAGAAGAGAAAAGAATCGATGGTAGCGAGCATGAAGGAAGGATTCCAGTATTTACGTACAAAGCCACTTGTGCAAACTTTATTGATGACAACACTATGGATGAACTTTTTCTTTTCAGCCGTCAGTGTGGGGCTCGTCTTTATCTTAGTTGAAAAGTTAAGTATACCGTCAACTCAAGTAGGTATTATTCAAGGAGCAGGAGCGATTGGTATGCTTGTAGTTTCTATTTATTTATCTACTCGTAGCGATTTGAAATCACCGTTGCATTTTGTAAAGCGTGCTGCGTTTATGATGTGTGCCGTCGTTGCTAGTATTACAATTCCTTTATTTATGAATATTAATGGTATTAGCACTTTCATTTTTTATATGGTGTTGATGATCGTGTTTTCTGCAATGGGTGTTTGTGCGAATACACCGATTGGTATAGTGCTTCAACGATCGATCGATGATGAGTACCGCGGTCGAGTATTTGGTATTATCGAAACGTTATCAGTTGGTACAGGTCCTATTGGCGCATTAATTTTTGGTGCGTTATTTGATTACGTCGATGCTAAAGTAATCTTACTTTGTGTGAGTATAGCATTGGCGCTATGTATTACATATCTAATGAGAAAATCTAATATTGGCGTTCCTGGAGATGAACTTGTTTAGTATGGATTAATAGAAAAGTTAGAGGAATGTCTATTCTTCAGTAGAGAACGAAAAATTTTCTTATAAGTATTTAATAAACGCTCCAAAATAGGCGAGTAAATTAGAATAGTAGGTCTTCAGTTTAAAGTGACTTCTCATTGAGAAAAGTCACTTTTTATTTGTAAAAAAATATTTATTTACTTTTTTAAAACTTGGGAGTAATATTACATCAGTTTCAAATTTCTAAATCGCTGAAGTGAAATACACGGGGGACCCGTTTATATGGATTGCAATGTAATCCTAGGGGTGAATCCTTTAAAGAAGGTAGGGCTACTCAAGGCCCGAATCCGACAGCTAACCTCGTAAGCGTTATATGAGAAGGAAGGTGGAGCTTGTTAGACATGAATCCTAATGTCTACAGGTCTATTTGTTGATGACCTGTAGGCTTTTTTTATTCTCTAAAAGTAAAAAATCCTCTAGATTGGGTGAGAAAAATGAAAGCCTCATTGAAAAGAATGTTGATAGGTAGACCTTTGAAATCGACTGAATTGGGTGAACAAAGGTTAAATAAAACGAAAGCATTGGCGATCCTTTCATCAGATGCGTTATCTTCTGTAGCGTATGGTCCTGAGCAAATATTGATCGTTTTAGTGACAGTTGGAGCAACAGCGCTTTGGTATTCGATACCCATTGCATTTGGCGTCATCATTCTTTTAACAGCACTTATACTGTCATATCGTCAAATTATTTATGCTTATCCTAATGGAGGAGGGGCTTATGTTGTATCGAGGGAAAATCTCGGGGTTAATCCAGGTCTTGTTGCTGGTGGTTCATTATTAGTCGATTATATATTGACGGTGGCTGTTAGTGTATCTGCTGGAACAGATGCTATAACATCAGCGCTTCCAAGTCTCCATGATTATAATGTGGAGATTGCCATTGTATTCGTTATCTTACTAACGATTTTGAATTTAAGAGGCGTGACGGAATCCGCTTCTGTTTTAGCATATCCAGTGTACTTATTTGTATTAGCGTTATTTATCTTGATTGGTGTAGGAATCTTTAATGTTGTGACAGGTAATGTTCCATCGAATTTGCATACATCAATTGGTACCCCTGTCGCAGGGCTTAGCTTGTTTATTTTATTAAAAGCTTTTGCTTCAGGTAGTTCTGCTTTAACTGGTGTCGAAGCCATTTCGAATGCTATTCCAAATTTTAAAGAACCTGCACCTGTAAATGCGGCGAAAACTTTAATGGCAATGGGCGGTTTGCTAGCGATTTTATTTTCAGGCATTGTTTTCCTAGCTTATTATTACGGTATTACACCGAGTGCGACATCAACTGTTGTATCCCAAATCGCTGAAGCAAGCTTCGGGCGTAATATGGTTTATTACTTCATTCAAGGAACAACAGCGTTGATATTAGTGCTCGCTGCAAATACAGGGTATTCTGCGTTCCCATTACTAGCTGTGAATCTATCAAAAGATAAATTTATTCCTAGAATGTTTCAAATAAGAGGAGATCGTTTAGGGTACTCTAATGGAATTATTTTATTGAGTTTGGCAGCAATTCTATTAATCATCGTATTTAATGGTAATACGGAGAATTTAATTCCTTTATATGCTGTTGGGGTTTTTATACCTTTCACATTATCTCAAACGGGAATGATTGTGAAATGGATAAGAGAAAAACCTCAAGGCTGGGTAACAAAACTAATCATCAACTCGGTTGGAGCGACGATATCATTTGTTGTAACAATTGTGTTTTTCGTGACAAAATTGCCTGCAGTATGGCCAGTGTTTATTTTCTTACCAATCATTATCTTTGCTTTCCATCGTATAAAAAAACATTACGATTCGGTGGGTCCACAGCTCAGATTAATAGCTGATGAAGAAATTCCACAAATCGAAGGTAATGTTATTATTGTTCCTGTCGCAGGCATTACGAAAGTTGTAAGAAATTCATTAAATTACGCCAAATCGTTGTCAGCTGATCAAATTATTGCGGTATATATTGCATTTGAAAGAGAGGATACGAGAAAGTTTGAGGAACAGTGGAAGAAGTGGCAACCCGATGTGAAGTTGGTGACACTGTACTCTCCTTATCGTAGTATTGTGCAACCACTAACGAAATTCATAGACAAAGCTGAAAGATTAGCGAGTAAATCAAACTATCAAGTCTCTGTCATCATTCCGCAATTTTTGCCTAAGAAAGGTTGGCAAAATATTCTCCACAATCAGTCGAGTCTGTTAATACACACCTCTTTGCTGTATCGGAGAAATGTAGTCCTCATCACAGTTCCATATCATTTGCAAAAATAAAAGAGGATTTTTTAAAGTTTTATTGAATATATAATACAAAGAAAATCCTTATCCTTATAGCTTAAATGAATTAAAGTCCTGTATTTAATTACAGGGCTTTAATTTTATTTGTAAATAAAAAAGTCTAAAGATAAAAAGGAGAAACTATGATTATTTTAATCAATGGCGCCTTTGGTGTTGGGAAAACAAGCGTTACTGAATTATTGCATGAGAATTTAGAAGAGAGTATTATTTTTGACCCGGAAGTAGTGGGATTTATGCTCAGACATATGTTACCAAATGATATAAAAGAAAAAGAGGCTCCTAGTGGAGATTTTCAGGATTTTATTTTATGGAGAAAGTTATTTGTGGAAACAGCCAGATGTCTTCATGAGCAGTATGGGAAGACATTGATTGTCCCAATGACTATTAGGAACATTGAATACTTCACTGAAATCATGGATGGCTTATATCAAGTAGATAATGAAGTGTATCATTTCTGCCTAACAGCCACTAAAGAGACAATTCATAAACGTTTGTTAGAGCGAGGAGAAGTTTTGGGGGATTGGTGTTTTCAGCAGACAGATAAATGTTTAGCAGCATACGAAAACAATGACTTTTCGTATTATATTAATACGGAGAACAAAGATTTAACTGAAATAATTGAGCACATTGTTGAGAAAATAAATTAATGTTTATATATGAAAATGAATTGGAAAAGGGCGGTTTTCATGAATATTCAAGGTATAAATCACCTCTTATTTTCAGTTTCAAATTTAGAAAAATCAATTGAATTTTATCAAAATGTATTTGATGCAAAGTTATTAGTAAAAGGGCGCTCTACAGCATATTTTGATGTCGGTGGGATATGGCTAGCATTAAACGTAGAAGAAGATATATCACGCAATGAAATACACCAGTCTTATACTCATATAGCATTCACAATAAAAGATTCGGATTTCGATGAAATGTATGAGAAACTTAGAAATTTAAATGTAAATATACTATCTGGTAGACAAAGAGATCAAAGGGATAAGAAATCTATCTATTTTACAGATTTAGATGGTCATAAGTTCGAATTTCATACAGGTACATTACAAGACAGAATGGATTATTACTTACAGCATAAAAAGCATATGGAATTTATTAATGACGGTAAACAAAAATAGCAAGGGAAGATGCTGAGATGACAACAAATGTTTACTTAGTAAGGCATGCGCATTCAGTGTATACACCGGATGAATTAACACGACCATTATCCGAAAAAGGGCTAAGAGATGCCAAGAGTATTTTGGAAAAGCTTGAATTGGAGGGAATTGATACATTCATATCTAGCCCATATAGAAGAGCGATTCAAACAATTGAGCCTCTAGCAAAATACAATAAAGCTGAAATTAAACTAAATAAGACTTTTCAAGAGCGTAAGCTAGCTCATGGAGAAGTAAAGGACTTTACTGCAGCAATAACAAAAGTTTGGCAAGAACCAGATTTCGAATTTGATGATGGAGAATCCAATCTTAAAGCTCAAGCCAGAGGTATAGAAGGTTTGATGGACGTCTTACATACTTATCAAAATCGTAATATTGTGATTGGAACACATGGGAATTTGATGGTGTTGATCATGAATTACTTTGATGTAAAATATGATTTTGCTTTTTGGAAAGAGCTACAAATGCCAGATATCTATAAGTTGTCATTTGATGGTGTGAATTTTATGAAGATAGAACATATTTATTAGAAGGAGGTTAGTAGATGAAAATAATCGATACGACTGAATATTTTTTAGAAAATTACAAGCCAACGATTAGCTTTTTAAAAGGATACTATGACAAGTATCCTAAAGTATTTCAAGAGTATTTTTTGTATCACTGCAAAGATACAGAAGAAAGGCTTTTACAATCGATTAGTAAATATGAACATGATTTCGAACGTATTAGATTAGTTAGAGAAACAATCGTTTCAATTATTGAAAGAGTTGAATTAAGCTATAAAGAAAAATATGACGTGGAGTACCCATTGGATGTAAATTTATTGATTGGTGGTTATGGTTCTAATGCTTATACATATAGAGAAATTATTCCTGACATCAGTTTTGCGCTAGAGAAATTATCTCCGGAAATTAATCATCTAGAATATATTGTGGCACACGAGTTTGGTCATGCTACACACAATATTGTTTCAGATAAGAACAAAATCGATTGGACAATTATCGATTGGGGTAGCCCCATCACTTGGTTAAACCAAGAAGGCGCCGCTACGCATTTGTCTCGCCGAGCTGTACCAAATCTATTGCCACATCAGTATTTTTCTTATGATGTGGATGGAGCAGAGTGGTTATCGTTTGCTCGGAACGATTATAATGACATTAAAAACGCATTTCGTGAAGATTATCAACAACTAAACTTCAAAGAGTTGTTTTACGAGTGGTTTTCTATTAACGGTGGAAAGCGATTCGAACACACGCGCCTTGCGTACTTTTTAGCAGATGATTTCTTTCAATATCAGATAGCTACTTTAGGAGAAATAGAAGCAATTGCTGCTTGGGGAAGAGATGATTTTAAACAAATGGCTGAGAAATGGTTATATGAATTATAAAGAGATAATCGTAGGAATATCTAAGTCACCTATCAATGTTCGAATGGTAGGTGGCTTTTTAATTTCTAATGCAGCTGTTTCGATGTTCATGGCATAATGTACACAGTGACAAATGAAGGTAATTAATGGAGGATGTTATGGATTTAAAACAGATTTTAATTGAATGGGTATCGATGTCTATATTAGAACGTAAAACTTTGATTGCTAATAATGGTGACGAGTTACTTTTCAATATGCTGCAGGAAATAGGTGCTGTCGATGCAGAATTACGTGATCAACTGATTTATAGAACATTTATAGAGATGCTTGGGGAGCAGTTACTTTCACATGAGCAAATGCAATATTTGTATAAAGAAATTGTATCGGAAAAATATTTATTTTCCCAAATCGGTGATGAACAGACTGATACAGTATTAACGCGTTCTTTTTCAGCGTTGTTGTTGACAGGTCTTTTAACAACAGATGCAGAGTTAAGATTCTTACCTAATGCGGCATTGACTACATATTTAGAAAAAAGCGGTCATTATTTACAAAAAGAGCGAGATGTTCGGGGATTTATAGATGGTAAGGGATGGGCACACAGTATAGCGCATGGTGCGGACTTAGCTGCTGCAACGGTACGTCATCCAGCCTTTGAACTACGCATGGCACCACCAATACTGCAAGCTATTAAAGCATGCCTATGGAAAAATGCAGTTTATATAGATGATGAAGAAGAGCGTTTAATGATAGTGATAGAAGAAATGATGAAAAAGGGTGTTTCAGAAGAAGTACTCGTTGAATGGACTGAGCAAATTTTCGATAAGTTAGATCATCATCTATATAGCATAGGATATGATCCATCATATTTTAAAGCGAGAACTTGTACACTCCATTTTATGAAAACATTATATTTTGCATTGAAAATTAATAAGCGTATGCCAAAATTAGAAGGTGTTGTATACATGCAAATCGCTAAACATTTTAAATTAGGTTAAATAGGAAGGATTATTTAACTATGATAGCTTAAGGGAGTTCGAACTAGACAATGATTTTAAGCTTTTATAAATTGTGTTAGAAAGTTTGGATTTTGCTATATAGGGAATGGTACATACTAGTTGGGAAAAATATATAATACTAATTTTCGACTAGGAGGATGCAGAGTAATAATGAAAAGTAAAAAAAGTATAATAGGAATACTATTACTAGTTTTTGCATTAACATTAGCTGCGTGTACTGGTAATAATGAAAAAACAAATACGAAGGTAAATGATGAAGATATGAGTATGGATCATTCTGTATCAGCAGAAATACCAGCTGATTTAAAAGAAGAAGAAAATCCAAAATATAAAGTTGGAAGTAAAGTGATTATCGAAACAAGTCATATGGATGGTATGAAGGGTGCAGAAGCCATAATAGTAGGAGCTTTTGATACAAATGCATATGCTATTTCATATACACCTACAAATGGTGAGGAAAAAGTGAAGAACCATAAGTGGGTTATTCAACAAGAACTTGTTGATGCGGGTGATAAATTACTCAAACCTGGTAAAGAAGTTAAGGTAATGGCTTCACATATGGAAGGCATGTATGGTGCTAATGCCAAAATCGACTCCGCGGAGCCAACAACAGTATATATGGTTAACTACAAACCAACTACGGGTGGTAAAGCAGTGGAAAACCATAAATGGTTAACAGAGAATGAAATAAAAGCTGAATAATATTTGCCCTTTAGATTTCTAAATCTAAAGGGTATTTTTTGTTTAGGTAGAATAATAATTATAGGACTTACAAAGTAGAGGAAGTGAAAACTATAAAATGTATCAATTTTTTACGCCTCTATAGATTGTTACAGTTAAGCTCAAAATAAAGGAGAAATTTTTATATAGAGTATTAGAATCTAAATGATTCTGCAGAAAATATTATAGAAGTTGAGATTTTTTATAAAATTTGAATCGCTATTTTGGGGTTAAGATGCTAAATATGCATCTTTTAGAAGGATGGGGGATGTATGAGCGCATTAAAAAGAGGAGCAGCATTAATAATAGGCTGTGTTTTATTACTTTGTGCTTGTAGTATTGCAGAAAAAGTTATCGATAAACCGATTGAACAGCAAGTTATGTTTACAAAAAAAAATATGATGATATATCCTAAACTAACTAAAAGAGAGGAAACTATATTAGATAGAACTACGGAACAATATCTCATTTATGAATACCAAATAGACAAATCGTACAATCATTTAAGATTATGGGTTGAGGCATATGAAAAGGGGAATTTAGCAGATTTAGAAGTTTTACTCCTTAACTATGAAGTAAAAGGTAGTGGTACCATCATTATGAATACAATTAAAAAAGCTGAATCCAATGCTGACAATATATTAAGTTTGAGTGTAACCTCTGGTAATGGGAGTAACTCAAGTAGTATAAGAACACAGCTTCCAAAAATGTCATCAGATTCTACTTTTACGGTATGGAAAAGTACAATTGCAGGTGAGAAAAATATTGAGTCTGAAATGATTTTAGGTTATATGATTCATGGATATTCTAATGAAACAGAACCTCACAATTATGAGGAACTTAGCGAGAATCCCCAAAAATTGATCAAAGAGCTATCAGCTAATAAAGAAGTTTATATATTAAAAAGTAAATTTATAAAAAAGTAGAATGACAGTCAATTGAAAAGGAGACACGGTAATGAACCGTGTCTCCTTATTTAAGTTGTTCTTAATGCTAACTGTCCATTTTTCATTTCATAAATTTTATCGCAATAAGATAAGATGCTTTCATCGTGTGTTACCATCACAGCTGCTTTATTTTTTTCCTTTACTTCTTTTGCGATGAGTGCAACGATTTCGCTACTACGCTCAAAATCAAGGCTAGCAGTTGGTTCATCGGCAAGAATAATATCAGGGTTGTTCATTAATGAACGTGCAATCGCCACACGTTGTTTTTCACCACCAGATAGATGCTGTACAAAGTGATTTGCGCGGTGAGCAAGACCCACTGATTCTAATAATTCATCTGCTCTTTGTTGTGCTTCCTTATTCCAAGAGTCTGCAAGATCCGCTACTAATTTCAGCTGATCTTTTACTTTTAAATAAGGAACTAGATTAGAAGCTTGGAATATATAGCCGATTGAACGTAAGCGTACTTCTGCTTTTTGTTTGTCATTATAGTTTGCTATGTTTTCACCGTTAACAATCATTTCACCGCCATCTGGGCTCAAAAGTGCGCCTGCTATAGATAGAACTGTACTTTTACCTGAACCTGATGGGCCGAGTATAGCAATGAGTTCACCTTTAATTGCTTGGAAATTAAGGTCGTGTAAAATCTCAACTTCCTGTTCACCGTCCTGAAATACTTTACGAACATTTTTTAGTTCTAATGGAATGTTAGTCATTATTCTGCCCTCCCCATAGCTTGTAACGGATCCGCTTTTACAATGCTAGCACTTGAAAGTAGCGCACCGAAAATCGATACGATAAATAATACACCAGAGTATATAAGAATTAAACCAAAGTCAAAGACGAATGGAATACCCTTTGGCATAATCGCTTGCAAGATTGCTGCAAAACCGATTGCTGCACCAATACTTACAATGGATAGGATAATTACTTGGATAATTGTAGAACCAATGAGGAAATTGTTTTTTGCACCAATTGCTTTTAAAACACCAAATTGGTTAACTTTTTGAATCGTCATAATATAGAAGAATGCTGTTAAAACGAATACTGCTATTACGATTAGAAATGCCAACATCATGAATAATGATTTTTGTTCAGCATCGTAACCAGGTATGCCTTTAATAACATCGCCTTTTTCTACCCAAACCCCATCTTTTATAGTAGATGAAACATCTTCTTGTAATTCTTTATTAGCATCCTTTATAACAATCGCGTTATAAGATACTTTTTGTGTTGAAGCAAAAAGGTTTTCCCAGCTTTCTTTGTTTACAAAAGCTACTGGTGTATGACTGAACGTTTGTTTCTCAGTAAAACCAACTACTGTATAAGTAATATCTGAGTTTTCTTCGTATAACTTATCGCCGATTTCAATTCCTTGTTTTTTTAATGAGTCATCGGCAACAATTGTTGGTCCTTTAGAAGATTTAATAGTTGAGCCTTCAGTTACTTTAGGCATTAGGAAGCTATTTGGGTCAATCCCCATCATGCTTACGTCGACTTTTTTATCTGAGTTTACTTCCTTTAAAGAAAGCATTTGTAGACCGACTGTTTGCAGATTTTTATTGTCTTTTATATCCGATAACACTTTTTCATCAAAGCGAGAGCGATCGAGGCGATTGTCTGCATCTTTGTCTAAGTAAAATGCATGTGCATTCATGTTCTGAATAGAAGATGCGTTATCTGATGACAAACCGTTTGCCAATCCACTAATGATAAACACCAACGCTGCAACGAAAAACATGATAAAACCGATCAATAAATATCTAAGTTTGAAAAACCGAATTTCTTTTAATGAAAGAGAAAACATATCTACTTCATCCTCCTGTTCTTGGTTACATCCATAATGTACATCTTGAATATGAACGGAAGATGAATAAGAAATTACAAAAAAAGCCAGTTATTATTTATGGAGAAGTCCACAAGATAATAACTGACAATATTATTGAATGGGTAATGTCACAGAAAAGATCGTACCTTCATTTTCTTCACTTATAACATCTATTTTCCCATTATGCAATTTAACGATAGATGAAACGATGGATAAACCAAGTCCAGAGCCTTCAACAGAATGGGTTCTTGAAGTATCTACACGGTAGAACCGATCGAATATCCTATCAATTTCATTCTCAGATAAACCTATCCCTTTATCTTGGAAAGTGACAATAATGGATGAATCTTTTTTGGCTATTGCTATATCAATGCTTCCATTTTCTTTATTGTACTTTATCGCATTCGTTAAGAGGTTGTCCCATACGGTGTTAAGTAGTAAAGGGTCACCTACTATTTCGAAGTCAGGTAGAGAATAGCTGAGCATAATTCCCTTTTCTCCAATTGCCCATTGATATTGGCGGACAAGTTCTTTAATTTGCTCTGCTATATTGAATGATTTTTTCTTCATAATATCCTCATTCTGATCTAAAGATGAGAGGAGAAGTAATTGCTTGGTTAGAGTAGAGAGTCTTTCAATTTCCCCATTTATAACTGCAATATATTTTTCTTTATCTTCAGAGGGTAAATCATCTTTTCCTAATAAGTTTGTATAACCTTTAATATTCGAAAGTGGAGACTGAATATCATGGGAAATATTTGAGATGAATTCTTTTCGAATATCATCAAATTGTTCTAATTGGTTTGCCATATGAGAGAAGCTATTTGCTAGCTTTCCTAATTCATCACTACGGTTTATATCGAGCTCGACGTTAAAATTTCCTTCGGCCAACGAGTTCGTCGCTTTTGTTAATTTAGTAATAGGTTTTACTAAATATTTTGTACTAATGATTACCATTAAAATACTTAGTATTATTGTTAATGCAAATAGCCAACCAAATAAAATATGCATCTCATTGAAAAGTAACTTTATGTCTGGTCTAAGGAAGAGTGCATATTGTTTGTTATCATGTGTTAACGGAACTCCAATCGTATTTCTCAACTCATTTGCAAAAAAACCAGTGACAAATGTTTCTTGTGGGAAATGAAGAAGGCCGTGGTAAATCTCATTATTTAATACTTGATCGATTGTAGAATTTGGCAGTTCCTTTACACGAAATTCTGCACCAAAATAAGTACCTTCCCTAGATGTATCAACCAAGTACAGTTGATAACCGATGTATGACAGAGTTTCGAGATAGTCCTTCAAGTCAGTGGTAGGGTGTTTTTCGGCAAATTCAGCAATGTCTAAAGCAATTTGTGTATTCTTTGCATCGTTAAATGGTTTTAGCTTTTGTTGATAATACGTATTGGATATAAAGAATGATAGCACGCCACTTAGGAGCATAATGCCAATCGTCACTATAATGAATTTAAAGTAGAGGGATCTCATATACTTTTGTCCTCCAATAAGTAACCGATTCCCCGTACAGTTTTAATATGAATGGTATCTGTTAAGTCTGAAAAGCGCTCACGCAGCCGTTTAATATGAACATCTACCGTACGATCATCACCTGCAAAGTCTAATCCCCAAACTTGTTCAATTAAATGCTCTCTAGAAAATACTTGTTTAGGGTGAGACATTAAAAAATACATTAATTCAAATTCCTTTAATGGCAAAAATATTGTACGAGTGCCAATTTGTACTTCATAATTTGCTTTATTTATTGAGATATCACCTAGACGAACGACAGAATCATCAACTTGTTTATCATAACGACGTAATAATGCTTTAATACGAAATAGTAATTCTTGTGGTTCAAATGGCTTTACAAGATAATCATCAGTGCCAGAATCATAGCCTTTTTCCTTATCGGTAATTTGGTTTTTTGCAGTTAGTAAGATAACAGGAATATCGTACTGCTGACGTATTTCTTTTGTTAAAGAATAGCCATCCATATATGGCATCATCACATCAATAACTGCTAAATCACAGAGCGTACCTTTAAGAATGCGCAATGCTTCTATACCATCATTTGCCTTAAATACATGGTATCCAGCATCTCGTAAATGTACCTCTACCAAATTTAGAATATTAACATCATCATCCACAATTAAAATGTTGGTCATCTATTTAGCCCCCCTAATTAATAACAGTCCCTTTGACTAATAATCATATAGTACTTCGGTAAATAATTGAAATCACAAGATTAGGTTATCTATTTTATTGACATGAAACCAAATGGTTTTATATAATCATGATACGAAACCAAATGGTTATATAATTTTAGTCGGAAAAGGAGAATATTAATGACAAACAATAGTCAAGAGAAATTACAAGATATAAAACAAACAGTGCTCGTAAATGCCCCTATTCAGAAGGTGTGGGATTATGTATCGACAGCTGAAGGAATTGAAGCTTGGTTTATGCCGAATAATTTTAAATTAGAAAAAGGATATGAATTCCAAGTGCAATCTCCATTTGGCCCTTCACCTTGTAAAGTAATCGAGATCAATGAACCAAATCGCTTATCTTTTGAATGGGATATTGATGGCTGGGTTGTGACTTTCATTTTAAAAGCATTAGGAGAGAAAACCGAATTTACGCTTATTCACGGTGGATGGAAGTATGCAGATACTATTGTAACGAAAGCACAACAGCCAAGCTCTATTATTCGAGATACCATGGAACAAGGTTGGGTTGGTATCGTTCAGCACAAATTCAAAAAAGTGGTTGAAGGCTAAGTATGGCAGCTGCAGAAAAGTATGATGTGTTCCAAGCAATTGCTGATCCAACACGTAGAGAAGTATTACATTTATTAGCTACAAAGGAACGGTCCATTGCAGAAATTACTACGCATTTTGATATGAGTCGTACAGCAATAGCAAAGCATCTTCATGTACTTGCAGATGCGGAGCTTGTACGTGGTACAAAAGTGGGTAGAGAGAAAATCTTTATGCTACAACCAGAACCATTGACAGAATTGAAGCAATGGCTAGCCTTCTATGAGCAGTTTTGGAATAACAAGTTAACAAAATTGAAGTATGTTGTAGAAAGTGAGACTAGGAAAGATACAGAGTAGTTGGTAAATGTAATAACTATTCAACTGATAGTAACAGTAGCGAAAGGGTGGTAAAAATGACAAAAGTGACGCCGTTTTTAATGTTTCAAGGGAATGCTGAGGAAGCCATGAATTATTATGTTTCTTTAATTCCAGATTCAAAAGTTTTACATATTACCCGTTATGGGGCTAATGAAACTGGAACTGAGGGTAGTGTAATGAAAGCTGCATTTTCATTGAAAGGTCAGGAGATTTTGTGTATCGATAGTAATATACAACATAATTTTACATTTACTCCAGCATTTTCTCTTTATATTACTTGTGATTCAGAGAAGGAAATAGATTATTTGTACGGCAAGTTATCTGATGGAGGTAGTGAGTTAATGCCAATAGGTAATTATGGCTTTAGCAAAAAGTTTGGTTGGCTTGTTGATCAATTTGGTGTTTCTTGGCAACTTACATTTGAGTGATTGTATAATGATTTTAAAGTAGATATTAAAATTTTCAAGAATAGTATTTAAAGAAAAAAGGTTTTGCCCAAACGTTGTAGTGGGGGCAAAACCTTTTCTTTGTATCAAGCTTGTAAAAGAGCTTTATCTTTTCGACCGTGTAGAAAATAATATAGAACAATTGAAATTAAGATGACTATTACCATTGAAAGAAATAGATGACGATAGCCAAATACAGGTACTAGGAAGCCGAGTAAATATGGTCCTACACCTAGACCAAAATCGTAAAATATAAAATAAGTGGATGTTGCTAAACCTAATCGATGATTGGGTGTTACTTTAATCGCAAGTGCTTGGGCAATGGAATTAAAGTTACCATAGCCTAGACCGATTAATGCGGCAGCTAAAAGCAGAATAATACCTGAGTTTGCTTGACTGAATAATGTCATTCCAACTGCAAAGATGATTAGACTTGGATAGACGATTATGTTGGCACCTTTAGTATCCATTAAGCGTCCAGTAAATGGTCTTGAGAGTAATATAACAATTGCATAAATAAGGAAGAAGTAACTACCTGCAGTGACTAGATTAATAGACTCTGAATAAAAGGATAAGAATGACATAACTCCTGAATAACTAAAGCCGATGACTAGAGCTACGAATGAGATAGGAACAGCTTTCATTTCGATAAAGTTTGAAAGTTTAAATCCTGAAGTAGAAGCTCTTTCGTTTTGTGAAGATTTAGTTGCTGCTGGCTGTGGTACTTTTACTAATAAGAAAGTAGCTAAGCAGATGAAAGATAATCCTAAATTGATTAAGAAAATCATATAGAAATCTGTGAAGATTTGAGTGAGTAAAATACCTACAAATGGGCCTACTGCAGTTGCCATAATGGCGCTCATACTGTAATAACCAATACCCTCACCACGTCGTGTAGGTGGAATTAGTTGGGCAATGATTGTACCCGTTGCAGTACTTGCAATTCCAACAGAAAGCCCGTGTAGAAAGCGGTTTGCTAGTAAAAGAGGTAGATTAAATGCACCGAAATACAATGCTGTAGTAGCTGAAAAAGCAATTAGTCCGATTAATAATGTTTTTTTACTTCCTACGTCGCCAATAATTCGTCCAGTAACTAGGCGACCGATTAATGTTCCGATAATGAAAATACTAGATACTAAACCGGCCATGCTAGTTGAGGCGTTAAATTCTGATTTTGCAAATGATGCAATAGTGACCATCAACATGAAAAAAATTAATGTAATTAGAAAATTAATTAATGAAACAATGATAAAATCCTTTGTCCAGAGTTTTTCTTTAGACATTCGTTATTCGCATCTCCTATTTTAATAGATTATTTCTAACAGTCTCGAGGACTTTACTTACGATAATTTGTTCTTCTACACTTATACCCTCTAATGCATCAAGTTGAAATTGTTCAATTGTTACTTGTACATCTTTACATACATCGTGTCCAAATGGAGTCAACTGTACTTTTTTTTCACGTTTATCTTTACCTGGTACGGTAGTTACATAACCAAGTTCGATTAATTTTTGAATCATTCTAGTAGTAGTTGGTTTTTCTACATTCAAGGAATTAGAAATTTCAACAAGAGTAAGTGATTTTTCACTAATGAGTAATCGTAGGATAGCCCATTGTGAGCTATAAAGTTGATGGCTCGCCAAATAAACGTTCAATTTGTTAATGAAGGGGCGGTACATCATTCGGTATTCATGGAAAAAAGCTTGATGTGGTTGCATATCGAAATATCCTCCGTATAGTTAGTTAGGTTAAGTAACTATCAAAATAATAAACCTTTATTAACCATTTGTCTAGATATGGTTTGAAAAAGTACAAAAAAGATGCCAAGACTTTTTAAGACCTTGGCACCTTTCTATAGTTTTACACTTTAAATTCTTGGATCATGTCTTGTAATTCTTGAGCGTTTGTACTTAAATCTTCAGCAACTGAGTTAACTTGGTTCATCGAAGTAGTTTGTTCTTCAATAGATGACGAGATTAATGTTATATTATCCGATGAATCTGATGCTCCGCTTGCAATTTCAGTAACAGATGCGGAAACCTCTTCAGCACTAGCTGAAATTTCTTCTGAAGTAGCTGAAATTTCTTCTACTTGGACAGTGATTGATTCAATAGCAGAAGAAATGGTTTTGAAAGCTACTCCTGCTTCTCCAATAACTTGAACACCATCTTTGACAGAGGTTAAACCTTCACTCACAGCGGAGGCAACGTTTTTAGTATCAGTTTGAATCTCTTCAGTAAGTGTTACAATTTGAATCGCTGATTTTTTTGACTCCTCGGCAAGTTTACGGACTTCATCTGCTACAACAGCAAAGCCTTTACCATGTTCGCCTGCACGAGCTGCTTCGATTGCAGCATTTAGTGCAAGTAAATTTGTTTGGTCTGTAATATCCGTAATGACATGCGTAATGGCGCTAATTTCTTCAGATTGTTTGCTTAGTTTTCCTGTTAGTTCAGCAATTAAGTTAGTTGAATTGGAAATGATTTGCATTTGATCTTGAGCTACATCAATTGTTTTTACACCATCTTTTGCAGTAGTAGCCATATTAACGGTATTTTGATGTAAAGTTTGTGTTGCTTCAGCTATACGCTGAACACCAGCTGCTGTTTCGTCCATTGCAACTGCACTTTCTTTCGCTGCCGAAGCAGAAATAGAAGCGATATCTGCTGTTTGGTGGATACGAATTGCTACTTCGCCCCCAGCTGCAGTAATTTCCTCAGTACTAGCTGACAATTCCTGTGAAGAAGCAGAGAGATGCTCACTGTTTGTTTGAATATTATGGATGAGTCCTCGTAAATTGATCTTCATATTGTTGAAGACGTTTGCCAATGTACCAATCTCATCTTTAGATTTGTATGTAATATCCGATTGAGATAAATCACCCGTAGCAATAATCTTAGCAGATTGAACTACTTCTTTTAATGGCTTTGTTATCGACTTTCTAATGAAGCTAATGAAAAATACACCTAGAGCTAAGCTAATTATTAAAGCAGCTATTGAACTCCATAGAGATTGTTTAAGAAGAGTTTTTAATCCATCACTAGTAATTTGTAACTTCTCTTTTTGGTACTGAATAATATTGTTAGATGAGTCTAGAAGACCTTTACTTGCGCTCGTAGCAGTTGTATCAACTATTTGGATTGCAGCGTCTTTATTGCCGTTATCAAATTCTTTCAATGCACTTGCAACTGCAATATTAAAATCATCGTTAAATTTAGTCGTTTCTTTTAAATAGCCTTTCATTTCTTCGGAACGGACTATTTGAGATAATTCAGCAATTTTATCGTCTACTAAGTTTTGATACGTATGTAAATTATCAAGTCTTACGTCAATGTCTTGTATGAAATAAGAACGCAAAGAAGAGTCTTGCATTGCTAGACCAAATTGAATATCTTTTATGATTTCTATTTGAACAAAACGGTGATCAAATGCTTCCTCAACCTGTGATTGGATTTTAGAATATTGATAGTAAGATAAAACAATTATTAAAGCTAATAAACCAACAATACTGAGGAATCCTATATTTAATTTTTTTCCGACAGACATATCTTGGAACCTTCTCCCTTTTTTAGATTTAATATAATAATTACTTTGATGGAAAAACAGTAAATAGTCAACAAGTATTAGTCTAAAAGACATAAAAAAGTGAAGATAGTAGGGAAATATAATTAGTTTATTGTCATATACTTTTATCGTTTTAAAAGTCTTAATTTGAAGTAGCTGCTTTAAATATTCCTTATTGCTCGGAAAGATGCTACTCTAACATATATGGAATATTCTAATAATTGAAGAGAGTGGGATATATTATGTCTATAGATAATGGGAATCGTGTGTTACCGTTTGAACAAGTTGTGAACTTCAGAGATATGGGAGGATACCCTGTAGCAGATGGTCGCAAAGTGAAATACGGTGTGTTTTATCGTTCAGGCGAGTTACATAAGATGACTACAGCTGATCATGAACTATTTAAAACTTTAGGGATTAAAACGATTTTCGATTATCGAGATGATAAAGAAGCAGAAGCAAAGCCGGACCCGCAATTAGAAAACGTACACAATGAGCGAATTCCAGCAAAAGGTGATGTAGGTTTTAAAATGCCGACTTCTTCTTTGAAGGAAATGGATAATCGAGCGTTTCTACAAACTGTTAATGCGGACGTTTTTACTGAACTCTATGGACATTTACCATTGGATAATCCTTCGTATAAGCGTTTAATGGACATTATTCAGAATCCTGAAAATCTTGGATTATTACATCATTGTGCGGTAGGTAAGGATCGAACAGGTGTGGGTGGGGCGCTTATCTTACTTGTTTTAGGTGTAGATGAAGACATTATAATGCAGGATTATTTAATAACAAATGATTGTATGAAGCCAGTGCAAGATGCGATGATTCCTATGTTGTCGCAACATTTAAATTCAGAACAATTACAGCATTTTGGTGACATTATGAGTGCTAAAGAGAGATATTTACAAGCTACTTTTGATGCCATTAAAAAGCGTTATGGAAATTATAGTACATTTTTTGAAAAAGAATTTGGGCTGACAGAGGAAAAAAGGAAGGCAATACAAGAATATTGTTTGGAATAATTTTATTAAGCTAAATTAAAACTCTCTATTACCAGAAAATTAATAAGGTAATAGAGAGTTTTATTATTTTTAGATTTTAAATTTATGAACGGTGCGGTGTAATGTTTCGGCCATTTGAGCAAGATTATTTGAAGAAGTGGTAATTTCTTCGATGCTAGCAGATTGTTCTTCTGAGGCAGCAGCTACATTTTGAATGCTGCTAGATGTTTCTACAGAAATGACGCTTACCTGGTCCATCGACTGTGCAATATCTTCAATACCTTTATTCATATTCTCAATGGCGTTATTCACTTCAGTCATTTGAGCATTTACTTGGTCTACAGATGTAACAATGTTCTCAAAAGCTTCGCCTGCATTTTCGAATGTTGTCGCACTGTCTTTTAAGTTGCCATAGCTAATAGCCATTGATTCGGAGGCGTCTGTTGAATCGGTTTGTATTGTTTCAATCCGTGTTCTAATTTCATTTGCTGCTTCGCGAGATTGCTCAGCTAATTTACGGACTTCTTGTGCAACCACAGCAAAACCTTTACCGTGATCACCTGCACGAGCCGCTTCAATTGAAGCATTTAGAGCAAGTAAGTTGGTTTGATCTGTAATTTCAGTTATGAGTGTCACGATATTACCGATTTCTCTAGTATTATCGCTTAGACGTTTCACTACTGCAGATGTCTCTTGAATGGCATCATAGGTAGTATTCATCTTCTCTACAGCACTGTTGATAGTTGTGTTTCCACTTGTAGCAATCAGCGAAGTTTCTTGAGCTTTGGCAGATACATCTTCAGTACTTGAAGCGATTTGATTCATTTTGGTAGAAATCGTTGAAACGGTCGTATTCATTTCTTCTACAGCACTTGTTTGCGTTTCTGAGCCAGCTGCTACTTCTTGCATTGATTCTGTAATTTGTTTAATCGATTCATTCGTTTGTTCGGAGCTAGCAGTAAGTTCTTCAGAAGTAGCTGCGACTTGTTCAGCATTTTCTGCAATCGAAGTGATTAAAGATCGTAAATCGGTTGCCATATTATGAACGCCTTCGGACAATTGTGCAACCTCATCTTGCCCTTTAGTCTTTAAACGTTCCAATGTAAGATTACCTTGTGCAATTTCCTCCACATATTCTACAACAGCAACGATTGGAGTCGTAATCCGTTTACTTATGATGTAAGCGATGAGTGCTCCAAGTATTATAAAAATAAGTGTCAAACCTACTGAAATCATTAGAACGGTTGATTGTAGAGAAGAGATAAAGGAAGCATCCATATCAATTCCAAAAATAATATCTGTACCAATAAAAGGAACAAATATCGATTTATGGATCCCGTATTCATCTTTGTAAATTTCACTAGTTTGAGTTTTTTGATCCTTGACTGTCTTGATCATATTGTCATTGAAAGTATAGTCAGCTTGTTGATCATCTGTATTACTTAAAGCAACGATATGTTCTTTACCATTTGAATTTGAAAGAACATATGTATTTTCAACACCAAACGCTTTTTGTTTTTTGTTCAAAATGCTAAGTAATTCATTGTATTTTTCAGCATTATTGTTATCTGCACTTATAACAAGTTCTTTATCTATATCTTCCAGAATTTCTTGGGATATTAAAGTAAGGCTTTTTTCAAATTGTACAATCACATAGTTATTTATGATATGTGTTGAGAACGAGTATAGTGCCAAGCTGAAAATGATCGAGAAAATCGCAATTGGTATTACAAAACTAAATACATATTTATATAAAATTGAGCTTTTGAATTTAGTAAACAATTTCAATGTTAGACTCCTCCAAAGTGTGAATTGCACTTGAAATAGAAGCTACCATTTCATCTAAATGTTGAACCTCTGTATAAGGTGAAATTGCAAAAAGTTTCGCAGCTGCAACAGGAATCATATCTTCTGAATTGATGACAGGGATAGTGCAAACCTTCGTTGTATCACCAAAGAAAACATTTTCACGGTTATGACCAAGTATTTCGAATAGAGATTGATTTAAATTATTTATTGCTTGAACTTGCTCCAAAGTAAAGGTACCTGTTTTTTCTTGAGACCAATCTAAACCTTTTGGATATAGACGGAATGCTGTTACAGGACCAATATTTAAATCATTCACAACGGATACATTAGGAAGTTGTTTTTGGATTTTATCTCTGAAAGCTAGGTTTACACGGACATAGTTAGCTAATATTTGCTGATAACCTTCTACACCGAAAGCATTTAAAGCAGCATAGATAGCTATTGAGCTACCCATACGAGAGCATTCTAGCGTATAACCTGTATGATAACTACCATACCCTCTATTACCGACATAAGGTGTATCAAAGTCTTCTAAATCAAGTAATCCGAAGTGTTTCCCTTCTTTGACTAAAAATAAACTTGTTAAGTAAGGTGTTTGTCCAAGCTTTTGGAAGTCAAAGCACAAGCTATCAGCCAAAGAAATATGTTGCATACGCTCATTAATGCTTTGCAAGCTTGCAACTACATTGTCCTCGAATTTAAGTGGGTTTGTATTGAAATCATAAGATTTAAAGAAAGAATAAAATCCACCCAATGCCGAGTCAGCGTGAATATGGATTGGTTTCAACTCGTATTTAGCTTCAACTTGAGAAGTGATGTCTTTAATAGCTTTGACATCATCAATCGCAAAACTATCTGTTGCTCCAGTAGTAGCAACGATATAGACAGGAATACCGCCTTTATGAATAACTTCTTCCAATTTGTTTGCTAAGTCTTTTAAATCCATCGAATGATCGCTAGTCGCTTTTACACGAATAAGGTTATTACTACCGATACCAACAGCTTCAGCAGATTTTAATAGACTATAGTGGGCGTTTTCAGAAGCGAAGCAATATAAATTGCGAGGGACACCTTCTTCTTTTGCATGCGGGAATTGTTTTGCAATTGCAAGACGTAATCCACTAAATACTGCCCCTTGTCCTCCCCAAGTTGTATAACCCCAGCTTTGTGTGAAATCATAGCCAACAAGCTTTGACATCATGCCAATAACTTTTACTTCACTTTCAGCTGCAGCTGGTCCATAAACATCCCATAGATTATTTCCATTTAATAATGTTGTTGTTAATAATCCGATGATGCCAGGAATACTAGCCATTGGTAGAACGTTTGTTACAAACTTTCTTGTATGGTATGGATGGCCTTTCATTAAGTCGATTAAATCATTTACTACATTATCCATTCCAGTTGATTTAACAGGAACTTCATAGTTTTCAATTAGTTCTTTATAGAAATTAGCGGATCTTTCTTGCATAGGACCTAGTGTACTTTTTTCTGGGTCTTTCAATTCGTCAAGTGATGTGAAAATCTTTTCTATATAATTTAAAATTTCTTTACGTTGTTCTAGATTCCCGTCTTCACTAGGGAAAAGTTGTTGTATTTGCTGCATTTGTTTAACACCTCTAATTTGAATTTTAAATAAAATAGTCAATAAAGCATAATTATAGCACATCAACTTTAGTTCTTAATACACTAAAAGTAAAGTTTGTTAAGTAGGGATATATAATCAACCTAATAGATTAAATAGTAATTATATATAGAATTTTCAATGTTTTAAAACTATTGATAACTGAAGGTAGGTTAAGAATATGAGAAATGTTATGATATAAAATAATTAACATAATATTAAAAATATAGGAAAGGTTGTATTATTATGAATATAGCAGCAATGTTCAAGATGATTATTGCGATGGCGTTATTCGGTTCTATCGGTTTTTTTACAGTGAATACAGGAATTCCAGCAGAGGAGCTAGTATTCGTCCGCTGTATTTGTGCGACATTATTTTTAGGAGGAATATGGTTTTTTACTGGCGGTCATAAAACAGAACAGTGGTCACGTAAGGAAATAATCCAGACACTTATTTGTGGTGTGTTTTTAGTATTAAACTGGGTGTTTTTATTTAAAGCATTTCAAGACATGTCTATTTCAGTAGCTATTACGATTTATAATTTAGCGCCTATTTTTGTGTTGATTATGGGAAGTTTATTTTTAAAGGAAAAAATGACGGTTCAAGCGACCTTAGCCGTTATTGTATGTTTCCTTGGTAGTATTTTTATTATCGGATTAGATCAGTTTACATCTTTTAAAGCATTGTTCACTTCAGGGTTTGTCTGGGCCATGTTGTCTGCAATTTGTTACGCATTAACGATGTTTGTAGGAAAGGGCATAACTCACTTAAGTGCCTATGCAATGACGTTTGTACAGACAGCGGTTGGGATTGTCATTTTATTACCGTTTATGGATTATGGGGTATTTGAAGGACTGACAACTTCAAATTGGATGTACATTTTAGGGACAGGATTAATACATACTGGTTTTGTTTATTATTTATTTTTTGATAGCTTGCGTAAGTTGCCGACGATTGTGGTTTCTGCGTTAGTTTTTGTTGATCCAGTTGTTGCAATTTTATTGGATGTTGCAATTTTAGATTTCCGACCTACTTTGATACAAACTGCTGGAATAGTGCTTATTTTCGCAGGTATTATTTATACGCTAGTTAAGCCTAGTAAGCAAATTTCTGAATTGTCACAAGTATAAAAAGAGCTGTCCCAGGTTACATGGGACAGCTCTTTATAGTCTTAAACTTCTTTTATCATTAATACATGTTCAATACCTGCATCTAGGAAAATATCAGATGCCACGTGATAGCCTAGTTTTTCATAGAAACCTTGTGCTTGAACTTGGCCATCCAATTTTACTTTTGAAGCACCTAATTCTTTTGAAGCAATATCCTCTAAAGCTTGAATAATAACTCGGCCTAATCCAAGTTTACGGCATTCTTCAAGAATAGCGACACGTTGTATTTTGCCAACACCTTCAACTAAGCGGATGCGGCCAGTGCCGACTGCTTGATTTTCATCATTTGTAACAAGAATATGGTGGCATTCTCCGCCCAGATGATCGAATTGATCGATTTCTTCTTCAGCAGGTACTTTTTGTTCCTCTACAAATACTTTAACTCGAATATCAAATGCTTTTTGTAAGTCTTCTTGAGTTGTGATTTTGTGCGTTTTCATATAATTCAGCTCCTCTATTTTTTCTATTCTGAAAATGGGTTTGTTCTATAAGTTATTTTAACAGGTGCTGTGTTAAGAATCTCTATTAATTGTTCTGCCATGTATGAGGATGAGTATTGAAACCCCTCTTTCACCCATTCTATCATCATGCCTAAAATAGCATATGAAGTATAACTAGCAAGTAAATTATTATCTATTTTATTGTTAGTGTTAGTGTATATATTCGAAAGATCTTCTAGTGCTAATCTTTTCAACTCAATGCAAATTCTGTTTTGAAAGCCATATAAAACATTTGATTTAACTATAAGCGTGTAGAAACTTGCATGTTTTTCAACATGTTCGAAAATTTTCACAGCAGATGAATTGAGTTCTCTAATTACAAAATTTTTCACTTGTTTATACGGTTCACGATAGGAAATAATTAAATCTGCCACGACATCCTCAATAATCTCATTCAATAGCTCTTCTTTATATTGGTAATGTTTATAGAAGGTACCACGGTTGAGATCTGCAAGTTGTACAATATCAGTTATAGTGATAGCTTTGAAATCCTTATTTTGCATTAAAGAAAGCAAGGCTTCTTTTAACGCTATTTTAGATTTAATAATTCGTTTATCAACTATAGTGTTTTTTGTAGACATAAACGTGCCTCCGCTGTTCAATATTTTGGCTTAATGAACAAATACCTAATCAACTGTTGGTTATTCAACAAAAGTTCTATGATTTGCTGATTGAATGGCGTATCTAAACCACATTATACTATAAATGGATGAGGTGTATTAAACATCTGTTGATTACTATAACAGTAGGGGGAAGTCTATATGAAACTTCAAGGACAGGTTGCAGTTGTAACAGGAGCTGCTTCAGGGATGGGTAAAGCAATTGCGGCTTTATATGCACAAGAGGGAGCAAAGGTAATCGTATCAGATATTAATGCAGAAGCTGCGGATGTAACGGTAGCGGAAATTAAAGCTAATGGTGGAGAAGCTACAGCAGTAGTGGCAAACGTTGCTAAAGAAGAAGATATTCAGAACTTAATTGATACAACAGTGAATCTTTATGGAACAGTTGATATTCTAGTAAATAATGCGGGAATTATGGACAATTTCGAAGCAGCAGCTGATATTGAAGATAATCAATGGGAAAGAATTTTTGCTATTAATACAACTAGTGTAATGCGTGCGACACGTAAAGTACTACCTATTTTCTTAAAAAAGAAAAAGGGAACAATCGTGAATGTCGCATCAGCAGGTGGCTTAAACGGAACTCGTGCAGGAGCAGCTTATACAGCTTCCAAACATGCAGTTGTCGGTTTCACGAAAAATACGGCGTTCATGTATGCAAATGATGGAATTCGCTGTAATGCAATTGCACCAGGAGCAGTAGAAACAAATATTAATAGTTCAATGACGAATATTAATGAATTTGGTGTTGGACGTGCAATGTCAGGATTAAATATTAACCCTCGAGTTGGTCAACCGGATGAAATTGCAAAAGTAGCATTATTCTTAGGATCTGATGACTCTAGCTTTGTTAATGGAACAGTAATTGTTGCAGATGCAGGTTGGACAGCTTACTAATATATAAAAATAAGACACCGTTTCATGATAGAAACGGTGTCTTATTTATTCTTGACCCACAATGGTACTTCTTCTATCAAGTAAGGTAACGTCTCTCCACACACCATTTAACTGACCAAAGCGTACGCGTACGCCAACCTCCTTGAAGCCGAATTTCCGATGTAGATGTATGCTCGAGGCATTTTCAGAGAAAATTTGTGACTGGATTGTCCAAATACCGCACTTTTCACTTTCTTCGATGCATTTTTTTAATAACTTAGTACCAACGCCCAATCCTTGAGCACGCTTACTAATATATATGCTATCCTCTGTCACACCCTTGTGGAATATATTATTGGAAAAGGGGCTAAGTGCAATCCATCCAACGATTTCTCCATCCACACGTGCGACAAAACGACATTCTTCTAAATGTCCAGCGTCCCATTGCTCCCATGTAGGTGGAGTGGTGCGAAATGTTGCATTACCGCCTTCAATCCCTTCGATAAAAATAGCTCTAACTTGGTCCCAATCAGTGGGCATCATTGTTTCAATCTTGACTTGTTCTGCCATATGGTTGCCTCATTTATAATAGATTTCAATGCTTGGAAATATTATATTCTATAAAGCATAGAAATAGTTTAATTATCTGAAAATATATTAAGATACGAGTTTTAGTCCGACTGCTGCACTTAGCACCATTGTAATAAAAACAATACGTTTCCAGTCTTTTGATTCACCAAAAAAGAAAATGCCAATTAATGCTCCACCAGATGCACCGATTCCTGTCCAAATAGCATAAGCAGTACCCATAGGAATTGTGTTCATAGCATAAGAGAGACAAGAAAAACTAATTGTAAATCCAGCGATTAGGCTTATCATAATAGTTGCTTTCTTTTCATACTGCCATTTGTTCATCATAGCTACTCCGAAAACCTCACAAAATCCTGCTACAATTAACGCGATCCAAGCCATTATTCTGCACCCTCCTTTTTATCATCTGTGACAATCTTCAAGCCCATTACACCGACAAGCAATAAAATAATGAGTAAAATTTTTGAGATTTTAAATGGCTCATCGAAAAACAAAATGCCTGTAATGACAGTACCAGCAGTACCAAGTCCTACAAAAACGGCATATACCGTGCCAACAGGAAGATAACGTCCTGCTACGAGTAATAAATAAAAGGTAAAGACGATAGCAAACGCAGTACCTCCCCAAGTCCAAACGTCATATGAGTGTTTTAATCCGACAACCCATAACACTTCAAAAACAGATGCAACAATTACAATTAACCAATGTTTGTTCATCTCATTCATCCTTTCTAATTTCCGATAAAAAAGCCCAGGAGACACTGAATAACAGTAGTCTCCCAGGCTTTTATCCTTCCGTGGCATAGCAATATAGCTATGAGATTTCTCTCGGACCAGGCTAGCAACATGCTACGGAACCCTAGAAATCATTGTTGTATCAAGTTAATTAAATTGTAATAAAAAGGAGAGGAAAGTTCAAGTGAGAAGGTTATTTATCGAGATAACCGCGTTCGCCAAATGGCTCTAATTTAGCAATCCATTGCTCTTCAAGTTTTGCTAATTCTCTCTTCGCATCGAAGAATCCTTCTTCTTTTTTCTTCAACACTTCAAGAATTTCAATTTCAAATGCAGATTCACCGAATTTGTTCCAATCTTCTTGTAGTGCTTTATTTGTATGATTACTCATTTTCAGCATGAATTGTACACCATTTAATCTCTTTAAATTATTTGTACTGCCGATATAGATTTTATTATTTGTAGTGTTAGTAATTTTATAAACACCTGATTGGATAGGGGTTTCTTTATAAATTTGTTTGAGTTCTTTTTGACGATCCATTATGAGCTACCTACTTTCTTTATTTTTTAATCCAATATGCACTGCCATCTGCTTTACGATCTAAAAAGCCGTATTCTATTAAATAACGACGAATCATAGCATAGTCATCATGAATTGGCATAAGAATAGAATTAATTTCTTTTTCTGTATAAGTACTTTCGCTATCAAAGCGGTTTGTAATTTCGCGTAGGATAATAAGTTTTTGTTTTTCCTTTTTCGGAAAGCGTAACAAAGGTCCATTTGTACCTTCAGGGAAAAGTTTATTTAGAACTTCATCCTGTTCTTTATTGGTGATATTATAACGGTCATCAACCATCGTAGCGGTTTTGTGTACAGGTACGAATGTAGGTGCATTCATATCTTTTTCTTTTAATAGCTCCATCATGACTAAAAACGTTTTCGCTTGGCGTTCCTTTTCCTTTAAGGCAAATCGATGATGACGGATCGTAGAGGTACTACCGATTTCCAATTCTTGCTGTACTTCAGCATCTGTCATTCCTGCATAAAATAGACGTAATAAATTGTTCTGATGCTCAGTAAGCCCTGTCATCTTTTTGTTAAGTCCGATTAAATATGCAAAAACAGATTGATGAGTTTCTTTAATGTGCATTTGCATATATTTCTCTGCTTCATACAGTACGTCATTTTGAGGATAAATAATGCCTTTTTCTATTTTTTCACCACAAAGGAGGCAAGTGTAACAATGTGCATCTTCAGAATAGCCTTTTTTTAGTTGATCAATTGATGCATTCCAAAATAGTTCTGAGTTCTCCATATATAAACACCTTCGATTCCGATATTATTTCCAAACTTTAATATAAAACGTTTGTTTATTTATAAACATAATACATTTTGGTTTGTTTTTTGTCAATGATTAACAGTCTTATTATAATGAAGAGAATAGATTGGGGTTTTTGTAATGCGACGATTTAAAATGGAATTGGAGAAGTTATGGGAAGGGGAAATGTTTTTTCAGCGATGCTGGCAGTTGGCTAACGAAGTATGTTCTTTTACAGTAGATGTATATACAGATTATGAAGATTTAGAGGAATTAAGGGATGGCGTTTCTGAATTTGAAAAATTTAAGTGAAATGAGTTTGAAATGTTATTTGGTGCCGATACAAAAACATCACTAGATTATTTACGACTATGCTTTTTCAAATTAGATCGTCTGGGGCATATAGGTGTTGAGATTGAATTGAAGTAGACAATAAGGGAAAATTCCGGATAGGACGAGGATCAATTTTCACATCAATGCTGAGTTGCATGAAATGGATATTATTGTAGATGGATTGAGTAGAATTATTCAGGAAGAGATTAACGAGATAAAGTGTATAGCTAAAAAATAGAAGCATGAAAAGAGCACGCAGTATCTGCGTGCTCTTTATTATTCAACAATCTGAATCTGATAATCTTCAAACCAAGTATGAATTTGAGCTAAATAAGCGAGAAGCTGTGGTCCCGCCATTAATTGCCCAAACCAAGGGACTTTGAATGACGTACCCCCAGACTCTATAAGGCTATCTAGACGTTTACGTTCAAAAAATTCATGGAGGATTGAGTTTTTGTCTTGGAGAATTTCTTTAAGCCATTGTTGAATACCAGCTGTATAAGCAGGGTGATATGTTTTTGGATATGGATTCTTTTGTCGATAGAGCACTTCTTTTGGCAAAAGCTCTTCCATTGCCTTTCGCAAAAGGCCTTTTTCCATATTACCTACTGATTTCATTTCCCAGGGAATATTCCACATATATTCTACGAGGCGATGGTCTGCAAAAGGAACCCGAACTTCAAGACCTGCCCCCATACTCATACGGTCCTTGCGCTCTAATAATGTCGTCATAAACCAAATCATGTTGAGATAGAACAATTCTCGTCGTTTTGCGTCTTCTGGTGATTCTCCGTCAAGTCGAGGCGTTTCGGCAATGGATTCTTCGTAGGCATTTTGCATATAGTCTGGGATATTGAGTTTTTGCTGCCATTCTGTGCGTAGAACAGATTCGCGTTCACCAATTGATCGAATCCATGGGAAGCTGGAGAAAGACTGTTTAAACCAAGGATAGCCTCCGAATATTTCATCGGCACATTCACCTGACAAACCAACAGTGAAGTCTTTTTTAACTACTTTTGCAAACCATAATAGTGATGAATCTACATCAGCCATACCTGGGACATCGCGTACATGTACTGCTTCTTTCAAATAATCAATTAGCTCCTGTTGTGTAATTATTTCTGAATGATGTACGGTTTTAAACGTTTCAGTCATTTTTTGAATCCAGAAAGCATCTGTGGAAACTTGAAAATCATTCGATTCAAAAAACTTAGCATTATCTTCGTAATCGATGGAATAGGTGTGAAGAGCTTCTCTACCATCTTTTTTATATTTATTTGCTGCTATTGCTGTAATAATACTGGAATCTAATCCTCCTGATAAGAAAGTACAAAGGGGTACATCGGAAACGAGTTGTCGCTCCACTGCATCTGTCACAAGGTCACGTACATTGGTCACTGTTTGTTCAAAGGAATCTGTATGCTCTGAGCTTTTAACATTCCAGTATCGCCAAATACGAAGGCCGTTTTTGGTAAATGTAAGTGCGTGAGCAGGGCGTAATTCATGTATATTGTTGAATACTCCTTTACCAGGAGTACGAGAAGGCCCAAGACTAAAAACATCAGCGAGTCCTTCGTGTTTAATGATTGGTTGAATATCTGGGTGTGCAAGTAGAGCTTTTACTTCAGATCCAAATAATAAGCCACTGTTTTGTTCTGTATAGAAGAGTGGTTTTACGCCAAGCCGATCTCGTGCAATGAAGAGTTTTTCAGAAATATCATCCCAAATAGCAAAGGCGAAAATACCATTTAGATGATCGACACATTGTTCCTGCCATTCAATATAGCTTATAAGTAAAACTTCAGTATCTGAATTAGACGAAAAGTGATAGCCGCGTTTTTGTAGCTCCCGGCGCAACTCATCTGTATTATAGAGTTCCCCATTATAGGCCATTGTGTAGTTAGTACCGCTTTTTGTACGGGTCATTGGTTGCTCGCCACCACTTGGATCGATGACGATGAGTCTTTGATGTCCAAATGCTGCATGTGTTTCAGTCCAAATGTTTTCCGCATCTGGGCCACGTTTTTTTAATGTTTTAGTCATGGTATGTAAAACATTTTGTTGCAACCTTAAGTCCTTTTTGAAATTAACCCATCCTGTGATACCACACATCATTTCACATCCTCTGCTTCTAGTCGTTACCTAGTGTATGCGAACTGGGCGGAGGATGTGCGCATGTTATTGTTCTTTTTCTTTCATATGTTCAATATGTTTGGCGCCCCACTTTTGCATAGTTGTTAAAATAGGTTGTAGTGTCATGCCATATTCGGTGATTTGATATTCTACTTTTGGAGGTACTTGTGGATATACAGTACGTGTTAGGATGTCGTGTTCTTCTAATTCACGTAGATGCATTGTGAGCATTCGTTGAGTGATATCCGGAATGAGTTTTTTTAGTTCATTAAATCTAAGTGCATCTCCATGTAATAAGTGATCTAAAATAATAGGTTTCCATTTGCCAACAATCATGTTTAATGCAACAACCATTTGGCATTGACTCGGATTTTTTTGTCCGTTTAACATGCGTAACCTCCCATTAGTATCTTTTTTTATACTATGTTTAATTAATGTGCCTACTTACAATTCGTAACTAGATACATCATAATTGATTTTAGTTAAGAAATATACATTAATTGGAGGATTTAAAATGACTAAAAAAGATTTTGCAACAGCTGTAGAGGAACGTCGTAGCATATATGTAATTAATAATGAAGCCATCGTATCTGATGAACGTATACAAGAAATCGTTGAACATGCAGTAAAACATACACCGTCTTCTTTTAACTCTCAAACAGCACGTGCAGTTGTTTTGTTAGGTGAGCAACATTCAAAATTATGGAGCATTACAACTGAAACTTTACGCCAAGTTGTACCAGCTAATGATTTCGCGCCGACTGAAGAAAAAATGAATATGTTCGGTGCAGGCTATGGTACAGTGCTATTTTTTGAAGACCAATCAATTGTAAAGGGCTTGCAAGAGAAATTCCCTTCATATGCGGATAACTTTCCAATTTGGTCTTTACAATCGTCAGGTATGGTGCAATATGTAGTATGGACTGCACTTGAACAAGAAGGTTTTGGTGCCTCATTACAGCATTACAACCCATTAATTGATGATGAAGTGAAAAGCGAGTGGAATATTCCTTTAGACTGGAAGTTACTAGCTGAAATGCCTTTTGGTAAACCGGTTGTTGCAGCTGGTGAAAAACAATTTTCTCCTGTTGAAGACCGAGTGAAAGTCTTTAAATAAGTTATGGATTTTAAAGCTACTCTTAAGTATGACTTAGGAGCAGCTTTTTTTGTCGTTTATGCGAATCAAGTAATCTATAAGGTTTCTACTCATTTGATTAGAAATTTCTCCTTTGGCGCGATATCTGAAAATCAGTTAATATAGAGTAGTTGTAGTTTAATATGAAAGGAAGTCGATTATGAGTCAAAATCGTAATCAAAATATAGAAGAGATTAGTACAGCGAAGTTGATGTGGCAACTTACTCGTCCACATACATTAACGGCGACATTCGTACCAGTCATTCTTGGGACAGTACTTGCTGTTTTTGATGTAAGAATAGACTTGCGATTATTTGTAGCAATGCTTGTGTGCTGTTTAGCACTACAAATTGCAACAAATTTATTCAATGAATACTATGATTTCAAACGTGGATTAGATACAGCTGATTCTGTAGGGATTGGTGGTGCACTTGTACGTCATGGTACTAAACCTTCTACAGTACTAGCTTTTGCACTATCGTTATATGGAGTTGCTGTTGTACTTGGTATTTTTATTTGTATGAATAGTAGTTGGTGGCTTGTTGCAATAGGTGCGGTAGGAATGGCAATCGGTTATTTATATACCGGTGGACCTTACCCGATTGCATATACACCGTTTGGGGAGTTGTTTGCAGGTCTTAGTATGGGAATTGGATTTGTATTAATTTCATACTTTATACAAGCTGGAACGGTTAGTATGACAAGTCTTTTGGTGTCAATTCCACTTGGGATATTAGTTGGAGGCATTAATATGTCGAACAACATCCGTGACATTAAGGAAGATACAATTGGAGGACGTAAAACATTAGCAATCCTTTTAGGTCGTGAAAAGGCTGTGAATTTACTAGCGCTTTCATTTATCGTGTCATATCTATGGATAATTGTACTTGTTATTATTGGGACGGTTAGTCCATGGTTACTTGTTGTATTAATAAGTATTCCGAAACCAATACAGGCAATTAAGGCCTTTAAAGAAGGCGTAAATGATCCAGCTAAACAGGGGATTGCAATGAAATCCACTGCACTGACGAATACATTCTTTGGATTTTTATTGTCGGTAGGACTAGTTTTAAGTTACTTATCCTAAATTAAAAACTGTCTAACAATCAAATGAGATTGTGGACAGTTTTTTTGTGGCATATTTAGTGCTTTTGTAATTGATGAGCAAATTTTGTTTCTTTTAGGCGAACCGAGATAATGCAACCAAGCAAAGCACCGCTAACACTTGATACAAGGAAAACGGGCATAAAGAATAGAGCAGTAACTGAAGTGCCCATTAAAATTTTGGCATATGGTACTGCAACAAATGAAGCGAGTATGCCAGTACCAATAGCTTCTCCTACAGCTGCTAGCCATACTTTACCGTAATGTTTGTAGAGCACACCTGCTAAAAAAGCTCCAATCATACTACCGGGAAAGGCGAGTAAGGAACCAGTGCCGGTTATTACTCGGACAAGCCCAGTAAGAAATGCAATAAGAACAGCTGGGCCAGGTCCTAGCATTACAGCAGCTAGAACATTTACAGCATGTTGAACAGGATATGCACGTGCAATACCTGCTGGAAATGATACAAAAACAGATCCGGCAACGGCAATAGCGACAAACATGGCTATAGTCGTTTTGCGTGAAGTCATGAAATTTTCGCCACCTGTTGTAAGACATGAAGTAGTTGTCGTGTGGCTACAAATGGTTCTTCATGTGTTGCGATAGCAGAGATGAGTGAAACGCCATCTGCTCCTGCTCTGATAACAGTTTGACAATTATCTATTGTTATACCACCAATACCAACAATAGGTAGAGAGGGATAAGTAGCAGCTGTTTGTTCAATTAATATTGTACCAGCAGGGGAATTAGCGTCTGACTTAGAGGTAGTAGCGTAGACTGGACCAATGCCTACGTAATCAGCTCCTGCATTTATTGCAGCGGTTACCTCTGTTAATGAATGAGTAGAGACACCTAGAATTTTATCTAGACCAATCTTTTCTCGGATTGCAATTGCGTTAGCGTCATCTTGGCCGACGTGCACACCATCTGCATCTAGAGCGATTGCTAAATTTACATCGTCATTGATAATGAAAGGTACATTATATTTTTTACACAGGGCTTTGCATGCTTTAGCAAAATTTATTTTATCTTCCCCGGTGAGCGCATTTTCTCCTTTTTCTCTGAATTGAAATAAGGTAATGCCACCACGAAGAGCTTCTTCTAAAACAACGATTGGATCGTGTTCTTCGACATTTTGACTCCCCATAATGAAATATAATTGAAGTTGTTCTCTATTCAATGATCATAACTTCCTTTCGGGCCTTTTCTGAAATTTCACGATAGGCCCAATGATTTGTAGGTCCATGGCCAGCACCCAATTGTAGTCCATTCTTTATAGCGGCTTGGATAAAATATTTCGCATCAATTACGGCATCCGAAGCAGTGAAACCTTGTGCCAAACGAGCTGCAATAGCTGCTGAGAATGTACAGCCTGTACCATGTGTATCTTTCGTGTCGATTCTTTCAGAACGCATAATGAATCGTTCGCCTTTTGCTGATAAAAATAAATCCTCTGCATAATCTTTTGTATCGCGGTGCCCACCTTTTAAGACAACGGCTTTAGCGCCCATTGTAATTAGCCGATTTGCAGCATTCTCTACATCACTATCTGAGTGAATCGTTAAACCTGTGAGTACTTCAGCTTCAGGAATATTAGGTGTAATAATGGTTGCAAGTGGTAGTAGCTCAGTTTTCATAGAGTGTACAGCTTCATTTAATAGAAGTGATGCACCACCTTTTGCAATCATGACTGGATCAATGATGAGCATTGGTAGATCATAACTTTTTAATGTTTCAGCTACTCCGTGGATGATTTCTGCTGAAAAAAGCATGCCTGTTTTAATAGCTCCTACTTGAAAGTCATCAAGGACAGCTTTTATTTGGCTGATAACATTGTTAACTGCTACGGCATAAACGTCGTGAACGCCTAGTGTATTTTGTGAAGTCACTGCTGTGATTGCAGATGTACCAAATGCACCAAGTTCTTGAAATGTTTTTAAATCTGCTTGGATACCAGCCCCACCACCACTATCAGAACCTGCAATTGTCATAGCAACACTTGTCATATTTGAATATCCTCTTTTTCTACGATTTTCATATTGTTACGTAAATTTTCTGAAGTAAGAGAATATAAACTGTTAATCATTTCAACTGCAAAAGTGCCTGGAGCAATGGCTGTTTTTGCAGCTCTTTCTCCAACTTGTTTGTAAAATGATAGAGCATTAGCTGTTGCTTGCAAATGATGGCCATCTGAAACAGCAAGAAATGCACCTGTCACCGCGCTAAGCAAGCACCCGGAGCCTGTAATTAGTGGCATTAAGTCATGCCCACCATCAATTTGAATTGTCGTTTGGCCATCGGTTACGGTATCCTCAAACCCAGTGACTGCAACAATACAGTTAAGCCGTTTAGCAACTTGTTTAGCAGTTAGTTGTACATCTATTTGACCTTCACCAGCATCAGCTCCCCTTGATTGCCATTCGATATTACCGAGTGTAGCAAGTTCACCTACATTACAGCGGATAGCCGTAACTTGAACTTCCTTTAAAATGGTTGTCACGGATTTCTTACGAAACACACTAGCACCTACGCCAACTGGGTCAAGAACAACAGGAATACCTTTTTTATTGGCACTTTTACCTGCCTCAATGATGGATAAAACAGTTCCTTGATCAAGTGTACCGATGTTAAGAACTGTACAGTCTGCAAGAGCAGCCATTTCAGCTACTTCCTCGATTCCCTCCGCCATCATAGGAGAAGCACCTAGTGCGAGGAGACCATTAGCTTGGAAATTGGAAACAACGATATTGGCAATATTATGGACTAGCGGTTTTTCGACACGTAACTTTTCAAGAAAAGGTTGTTGACCCATTATTTAGTCAGCTCCTTTTCGTAATGTCCAATTGTCCATTGTTGTTTCGTCCAAGCCATTTCCCAGAAATGCCATTCATAATAACTACTTTTACGGAAATGTTCTTTTAGTTGTTGAATACGTGCAGGGGGTAAGTCTTTGGCAAGGTCATTCATGCGATTAATTTGTTCTTCTACTAATTCTCCGAACCACTCAGAGCCATATGTTTGAATCCATTTATCATAAATAGGGTGATTAGGTTTTGAATCTTTTAGGCGTTCGCCAATTTCATAGTAAAGCCAGTAGCAAGGAAGTATTGCAGCGAGAGTATCAGCTAAATCACCATTGTTTGTAGCGCGATACATATGAGATACATATTCATATGCTGTCGGTGCGGGCTCAAATGCAGCAAGCTCTTCATCTGTAATTTCTAACATAGTAAAAAATTGCTCATGAAGTGACAATTCAGCAATACATGTTGATTCAGCATGTTTGGCAAAACGTTGTGTAGTATGTAAATCATTTGCCTTTACTGCTCCTAGTGCTTGCACCTTTGCAAAGTGGGTTAAATAATAAGCATCTTGTTGTACGTAATATTGGAAAATGTCGAGTGGTAAAGTACCTGCTGCTAATGATTTTACAAACGGATGTTGAAAGCTACCTTCCCATAAATCATTACACTCTTGTCTTACTTCTTCACAAAATGTCATCTTTATGCACCCCAAATTCATTTGTTTTTGAAAACAAAAAGCCGCCCCTGATCTGTGTCAGTAGGCGGCGAGCAATCATTTTCAATAAAACAAAATAGACTGATAGCGCCACTTCCCTCCGCTGGTATGAGCCAGATCAGGTTCCAAGGGTCCGCAACACTCTGCGTCTCAGCCAATTATATGACTCCCCTAGTGGTTAAAAAGCTATTTAGTTTTCAACATCAATATAACATAAATAATGGAATTAGCAAGGTGTAATTAAGCAAAGTAAATAGATTGTAATAAATGGCATTAAGCCATAGATATGAGCTGATTTCTATGTTAAGATACAAATTATCTGAATTTTATAGTGGGAAGCAAGGTGTTTAGATGGGCACAACGGCAACAGTGAAAGGGCCTGAAGTGAAATTAAATTTATTTCATTTAACTTGGCCGATTTTTTTAGAAGTATTTTTATTTATGTTGATGGGGCTTGCTGATACATTTATGCTGAGCGCATTGTCTGATGATGCAGTATCAGGAGTAGGAGCAGCCAATCAATATATTCATATAGCAATTTTAGTTTTAGAAGTAATAGGAAACGGGGCATCGATTGTTGTTGCTCAATATTTAGGGTCTAAGCGTTATTTGGAAGCAGCCAAAATTTCAGCACTAGCCGTTTCCTTGAATTTAGTTATTGGTTTAATAATGAGCGTCGCTTTCGTGATTTTCTCGAAAAATATTATGATTGCAATGAATTTACAAGGTGATGTACTTGAGTATGCTAGTAAATATTTATTCATTGTTGGGGGAGCTATTTTCCTACAAGCAATCATCAACTCGTTAGCAGCGATCATTCGTGTGCATGGTTGGACGAAACAGACTATGTATGTATCACTTGGAATGAATATTTTTCATGTAATAGGGAACTATGTTTTGATCTTCGGTAAATTTGGCTTCCCTGAACTAGGGGTGCAAGGTGCGGCAATTTCATCAGTCGTCAGTCGTGTTTTGGCTCTACTAGTATTCTTCTGGCTATTGTACCAAGCACTAGAGGTACGTATTAAATTTCAATACTACGTGTCATTATCAAAAGAATATATTGGTAAGATTTTGCAAATTGGACTTCCATCTGCATTTGAGCAAGTGATGTACCAAGGTTGTCAAATTGTCTTTTTATACTACGTGACGTATTTAGGTGCAGAATCACTAGCAGCTCGGCAATACGCTTATAATATTTCAATGTTCACCTATTTATTTGCCATAGCGATTGGAACAGGAACTGCGATTATGGTTGGCCGATACGTTGGTGCCAATGAAAAGGATGTAGCGTATAAACAATTGTGGGTTAGTCTGAAATGGGCGATTATATTTACTTTAGTGATGGTCACAGTGGTGGTTATTTTCCGCTATCCGCTAATGCGTCTCTTTACTGATAATCCAGAAGTTATAAAAATTGGTGCGGCAGTGTTAGTGTGTAGTATTTTATTAGAAACAGGACGTACATTTAATATTACGATTATCAATTCATTGCGTGCTTCAGGTGATGCTAAATATCCATTAGTCATCGGATTTTTCTCAATGGTTTGCATGAGCTTACCACTTGGTTATTTACTTGTATTCCAATTAGATATGGGTTTAATAGGTGTATGGTTGGCAATTGCAGCGGATGAATGGTTCCGAGCTATTCTCGTTTTCTTTAGATGGAAAAGTCGTCGCTGGGAAAGATATGCTCTCGTTGCGCCTGATAAAACGAAATAATGGCATTAGATGTGATTTTTTTAGCGATAAATTAGTAGTCACAGAAATAGGTAGCGTTATAACACATGCTAGTGTAAAGGATTCTAAACAATAAACTATTGCTATTATCGTGTTTGGTGAACTCACGTTTGAAGCGTTATTTTAAACTTAATAGATAGAGTAAATCGCTGATGACTGGGAGTTATCAGCGTTTTTTTATTGTAGGAGGTTATTCATTGTTATAAAGAATTACTGTTATCTAGATATTTACCTATGATAATTTGGAGAACAATCGACATGATCAAGCCTATGTACGCCCCTTCTAATTTTATCCTTAGCCAAGCAACACTTTGTTTTGTATACTTGGTAAAGAAGATTAATGAACGAGGTGTTTGGCATGGCATTGCCGAGAAAAGTAGCGAGTGCTAATTATATGAGTGAGAATCGAGCCCTGTTCGCTTGTCCAGTTTGTGGGGATGAGATGACGGTGACCGAGGATTGTAGTGTTGCTTGTGATAATCGACATTCTTTTGATATTGCAAAGCAAGGCTATGTAAATTTCATGACGCATGCTGCGACTTCAATGTATGGCAAAGGTTTATTTGAAGCGCGTAAGCTGGTTATTGAAAGTGGATTATATGCACCGATGCATACAGCTATTTGTGATTTACTAAAGCAGATGAATACTAATGTTGCTGTACTCGATACGGGTTGCGGGGAAGGGTCACATTTAGCAAGTATTAAAAATAAATTCCAAGAGCAATCTGATACCACTTTTGTTGGAGTAGGTATTGATATCGCAAAAGAAGGAATTATTGCAGCAGGGCGGCATTATACTGACATGATTTGGTGTGTCGGTGACCTAGCAAAAAGTCCATATCAACAAGAAAGCTTTAATGCGATATTGAATATTTTATCACCTGCCAATTACACGGAGTTTAAGCGACTTTTGAAGCCGAATGGGTTGGTTATTAAAGTCGTACCACAAAGTGGATATTTACAGGAATTACGTGCTTTATTCTTTGCGGAATCTGAAAAGGAATCTTATTCAAATGAGCTTATTGTCGAACGGTTCAAGGAGAATTTTCTTGAGGTTGAAGTAAAGCGTATTACACAAACAATAGAAATAAATAAAGAATTGGTGCCATTATTAATGCATATGACACCAATGGGGTGGCATCAAAAAAGTGATGTAGCTGCTACAAACTTAACCGAAATTACGATTGATTTAGACATATTAATTGGGAAAATGTAAAATCGTCCTCCGCTGTTTTTTAGCGGGGGATATTTTATTTAGAAACTTTTTCCTTATATAAGACGTAATAGTAAAGAAGGAGTGGTTGGATGTATTTAAAGATTGAAGCGCCACAGCGATGTATTTCTAGAGAAGCTGTAAAGGTTTGGCGTATGACTGAAACATTAACAAATGCAGGAATTATTGCTGTACTTGGAGTCCTCTACTATTTACATATTCACTTTGAGTGGAAAGAATGGATTGGTTGGATTGTCTTAGGTTTGATAGTATTAACTGTCTTTACTGCAATTTGGGAAATCTTGTTTAAACCAACTTTTATGCAAAAGTATTGGCGTTATGATGTAAATGAGGAATTTATTCAATTAAAGTACGGGGCTTTTAAAGAAGTTAATGAATTAGTTCCAATGACAAAGGTACAGTCTGTAGAGTTAATTCAAGGGCCATTAATGCGCAAATACGATTTGTTTTCAATTCAGATTGGTACTATGGGAACAGAACATGTAATCCCTGCCATTTCTGAGAAAGAGGCATTTGAATTGCGTGATCAAATTGCGCATTATGCAAAAATTAAGGAAGTGGAATGATGACGCAACCATTGAAAAGATTACATCCGCTTGTACTAATATTCGATCTGTATAAACTAATTAAAAGTAATATAATCTTTTTTATATTTCTTTTTTTATTAAATATGGGTTCTGAAAAATGGTGGATTCAAACAGCGAAATGGATATTCTTGGCCTATGTTGTAATCATGCTTTTTTTAAGTATTGGTAAATGGATAACATATAGATATGTGATAAAAAATGATGCTTTCTATATTAAGTCGGGAATTTTTTCGAAAAGTGAGCGGACTATTCCATTTTTAAAAGTGCAGAATGTCCAACGCCAAACGACTGTTTTTCATAAAATTTTTAAAGTGACGTCATTAACTCTAGAAACAGCAACTGTTGGTGATGAAAGCTCCATTACATTTGACGTAATTTCTAGAATAGAAGCAGAAAGTATAGAGAGCGCAGTTACAGAAACTCGTGAACAGAAGAAAATTATTGGACAATCATCGGATGGATTGCCTGAAGAGCAGGTTGTGGTTTTAGAGCCAGAGAAGAAAGATGAAAAAATGATTCATTTTACACCGACAAAAAAAGATTTGGTGAAGGCGTCTTTTACTTCACTTAGTTTTTTAATTTTAATTCCAATGATTTTTAAACTGGATGATGTTGTTAAACTCGATGTATTTAGAGATGAAGTGACAAATGCTTTGAAATGGGGTTGGGCAATCTTAGCAGCTATTTTAATTGGCGTTCTACTTATTTCCATTGCAATTGGTATGGTTCATACCTTTATTAAGTATGGCAAGTATGAAATTTCATCGGATAATCAGAAGGTTTATATTAAAAAAGGTGTCTTAGATGAATCAATTTTTTCAATTCGTAAAGAGAAGATACAGGCTGTTGAGATTTCGCAATCTTTCATGAAGAGAATTCTCGGACTAGCTGAGGTAAAGCTAATTAGTGCTGGAAACACTACAATTGGGGAGGTAGAGTCGAATACGCTTTATCCATTTTTACCAGTGAGAAAGGCATATACATTGATAAGTGAGTTACTTCCAGATTATCAAGTAGTAGAAAGTATGCATGAATTGCCGAAAAAAGCATTTTGGATTCGTATGATTCGTCCAAGCTATATTTGGTTTATTGCAACGGCATTAATTTGGTATTTCAAGCCTTCATTGTGGTGGGTTTCTGTAGTATTACTTCTAATTATATACTCTTCACGAATATTAGATTATAAAAATAGCCGATATTTACTGAATCAGTCATTTATTCAAATGAAAACAGGTGGATTTTCTACCGTATTATTTATTACAAAGCGTAGTCAAGTTATTGAAGTGAAGACAGAACGGTCGAAGTTGCAACGGTACTTCAAGTTAGCTTCAATTAAAACGGTAAACCGAGCAAAACCAGTGCTGCATAAGGAGCTTCTTGATGTGCCTAACGAGGCTGCATCTGAGTTTTACAGCTGGTATGTAGATAGAACTAAAGAAGTCAAAATGCAATAAGTAGTTTTATTGCGCATAGAATGGGAATAATGGAAGCAGAGGTGAATGATTATGAAATATGTAATTATTGGCGGGGATGCTGCAGGTATGAGCGCAGCTATGGAAATTGTACGTCGCGATAAACAAGCGGAAGTAACGACATTGGATAAGGGGCATATTTACTCTTATGGACAATGTGGTTTGCCCTATGTTATTGATGGACGAATCCCATCGACAGACAATGTGATCGCACGGAGTGTAGAAACTTTTCGAACGAAGTATGGTATTGATGCTAGAACAGGACATAATGTAACAAATATCAATTCAGAGGCGAAAACGGTATCTGGTGTTGTGCTTGAGAAGGATGAAACCTTCCATATTCCATATGACCGTTTACTTATTGCTACTGGTGCTAACCCTATCTTCCCTGACTTTGAGGGTTCTGACTTAGCTGGGATTCATACGTTAAAAACTATTCCTGATACAAAGGCGATTTTAAATGATTTGAATGATTCTGTTAAACAGGTAACTATCATTGGAGGTGGTTACATAGGCTTAGAAATGGCTGAAAGTTTAGCGGAACTTGGCAAAAAGGTACGTATTATTCAACTTGGTAATCAGTTAGCTAATATATTTGATCAAGATATGGCAGAGCTCATTCATGAAGAGGCAAGACAAAATGGGGTTGAATTAATTTTCAATGAAGAAGTGAAAGGCTTTAATGGTGAAGGTCATGTGCAAACAGTTGTGACGGACAGGGGAGAGTATGAGACTGATTTTGTACTAGCAGCAATTGGTGTACAACCTAATACAAACTTTCTTGATGGAACCGGTATGCATATGACACCTAAGGGTGCGATTCTGGTAAATCCGTATATGGAGACAAGTCTAGAAAACGTTTATGCCGCTGGTGATTGTGCAAGTCATTTTCATCGAATTAAGCAAAAGGATGATTATATCCCACTTGGCACTACAGCAAATAAGCAAGGACGTATTGCAGGCATGAATATGGCTGGTGGTGCAAATACGTTCAAGGGCATCGTAGGGACCTCTGTTGTGAAGTTCTTTCATCTAACTTTAGGTCGAACAGGATTATCTGAAAAAGAGGCAGAGACGCTGGGATTCGATTACGAAACACATAAGCAAAAAGCGAAAGATATTGCTGGTTACTATCCTGGAAACCAGGAAATGCAATTGAAATTTATCTATGAAAAAACGACGCAGAAATTGTACGGAGCACAGATTATAGGTGGAAATGGTGTAGATAAACGTATTGATGTATTTGCTACAGCACTTTATCACGAGATGACGCTGAATGACTTATTGGATTTGGATCTTGCCTATGCACCGCCTTATAACGGAGTTTGGGATCCGATTCAACAGATAGCAAAAAGAAAGTCATGAGATAAACAGTTGGTTTTAGTTCAGCTTCTATATAAAGTGAAAATCCGTAGAGGCATTAAGCTTCTACGGATTTTCTTCGTGTTAATACTAGTATGCATTTTAAAAGGATGAGAAATGTGACAGCACCTGCTGTATCTAACATTACATCTTGAAAAGTAGCTGTTCGACCGGTTGTAAAATATTGATGAAGTTCATCAAGTGCCGCTAATGAAAATGTCAGAAGGGCTGCGGTGAATAGGCGGAATTTATGTTTAGGTAAAGCAATAAATATTGTTATCGCTATCAATCCGAACATGCCAAAGTGTGCAGCTTTTCGGATTAAGAATTCTAAAAAGTAATAATAGCCGCGCTCATCTACTGATACAATTATGCCCCAATAGGGAATTTCCAATAGGGATAATAGAGGTCTTAATGGTTCATTTGGAAACCATTCACGTAATGTTGGTACGATAGTTTGCTGCTCATAGCTCTGACTAGATGAGATGAAAATGACTAACATTAATATGAGTAAAGGAATTAATTTTTTCATATAAGAACCATACCATAAATCGACAGGATTTTCAGTCGACGTAATGAAAATGCTAATTATAGTGTAACCTTTTGCAATTTCATGAAAGATGGTATGCTAAAAAAGCACTTAAATGATAAAGGACGTGTTAGAATGCCCGGACGTAATGAACCGTGTCCATGTGGTAGTGGTAAGAAATACAAAAAATGCTGTGAGAAGAAAGAAGCAGTCACAGTAGAATCCGTATACGCAGAAGAATTAGAACGAGTATTGCAAACATTTTATGATAAGTATCCGTTACGTAGCGACATTCCTGAGTTTGCTGAAGTAGCGAAGAAATGGCATGATGCAGTCGGCAAATATTTATTAGAAGATATGATTGAAGCCATTGCATTAGATGCATATTTCTTCCATGATAGAACGGATATTTGGCAAGGATATTTGCAAAAAATGAAAAAAGAAATAGTACGCCCATCGACTTTAACTGTATTAAACACTTGGGAGCATCCAACAATGATGGTTGCTGAAGTAACAGCAATTGAAGAGAATTATATGGTGGTACGAAATATTTTAACAGATGAAGTTGTACATTTGCGTCGGGAAAGTGACAAGCCTGTTCCTGTAGGTGTGCATGTATTTTGCTTTATCTTATCAGACGGCTCAAATAAAGAATCGCATTATTTAGCGGTATCTAGTATGATTTTCTTCCCGAAAGATTATCAATCTGTATTCGGAAATTTAGCAGATACTTTTAAAGCACAATCGACTTTAGACGAAGAAGCTTATTGGAAAGAAAATAGCCTGGACTTCTGGAAAGAGCTAGGTGAAGCTGGCTTTGAAGGCGGAGAATTTACGGATTTTGAAGCGGACGTATTTTTACGTGTGCTAGAGTTTTTAGAAGGCAAAGGACAAGACCCAAGACCAGTTCTTGAAATTGTAGAAGATTATGTTGTAGAGCGCCAACCGAAAGCGCGTAAGGCTGTTGCAATTGCGGCAGGTGCCATTCGTTTTGGTGAAGAACAAAAATTATTTGAACCACTTGGAATGACAGTGAAAGAAATCTCTGAAAAATTTGAGGTTTCCCCATCTTCATTAAACAAATATTATAATGAGCTAACTACTTATTATACTGAAAAAAACAACTGATTTTGAAGACCCAAGCCTGGTATTGTACCGAGCTTGGGCTTTTTAGTTTTTCATAATTCATCTGATGTTGCAGTAGGAAAAATAGTGCACTTTTTGTAGAGAAAAGTGGATGTTATGTATCTAAATTTAAAATACTAATTTAATTTAGGAGCCACTAGTCTACAAATTTACTTTCGTTATTAGAATGGTCAGACTAAATGTAAGCGATTTGCAGATAAAGGCGGTTATCTAAAAGTACAAAAAAGTAAAAAGTTTGCATTCTTTGTAGGTCTGTTATAGCTTTAAAATATGAGAAGTATTGTCCAACCTTCAGGAGGTTTTAACAGATGAACTCAAATCAACCTTTTACAGATGCAGAATTTGATCGTATTTTTGAAGAAAAGTCAGAAGAAATTAATGCCCAGCTGGATCGTGAAATTTTGATAGCCATGATAGGTGATGTAAACGCTGGGAAATCCTCAACAGTAAACAAATTAATGGGTGACGATGTGGCACCAGTAGGAGCAAATCCTGGTGAAACACAACAAATTAAAAAGTATATATACAAAGATAAAATTGTATTCGTCGATACTCCAGGGCTTGACGATATTAAAAGTGAAAACTCGGATTTAACGATGAGTTTTTTCCACGAGGCAGATGTCGTGTTATTTTTCCTTAATGCAGCGGGTACTGTTCTTTCAGAGACTGAGCTTGCTTCACTAAAGAAAATAAGTGCGGTCAATAAAGACATTATTCTAGTACTTAACAAAATTGATGCTGCTGATGATATACCAAGCCTTGTGAAATATGTACAGGACCATACAAATTATGAGTATGCGGTGACACCGATTTCTTCTCGCACAGGTGAAAATATGTCCATGTTACAAGAAAAGGTGCTAAAGCTTTTAGAGGTCAAAAAAAAAGACATTTTAATGGCAGCTCACATGGCTGATAAGTCTGCTACTGCTAAAAAGTGGATTTTAGGAGCAGGTGCATCAGCAGCTGCGATTGGAGCAGTGCCGATTCCAGGTGCTGATTTCGTACCATTAACGACTTTACAAGTAGGTATGATGCTGAAGTTATCTACCCTATACGGAAAGCCTATCTCTAAAGATAAAGCTAAGGAAATGATTATCGCAACGATTGTTGGTAATGTTGGGAAAACAATTTTCCGCCAAATAGTAAAATTTGTACCAGGAGCAGGTACTGTAGCTGGTGCGAGTGTTGCAGGCGGAATGACAATCGCACTAGGCTATGCAGTGAAGTATGCGTACGAAAATGACATCGACGTCAATTCAAAAACACTTAAACCGTTATATGAAACGTTTTTAAAAGACCAAAAGAAAAAGTAATATTATATTTTGTGTTATAAATCCTTTGAAGGATTTATAGCACGTTTTTCGTTTTATATAAAATATAATATATATTGAATTTTTAGAAATTTCTGTATAATATATGATAAAATGTACTAATATATTGTTTAATTTTATCCGAGTGGGGAGTAATGGATGATGGAAACAACACTAGTACAGGGAAAATACTTACCTTTATTCAATTATTTAAAAAGGCAGGAAGAACGTCGTGTTGTACTAACTTTTGAGGAGATTGAACAGATATTGACGGTGACATTACCTCGTTCAGCCTATACTTATCATGCTTGGTGGGGAAATACTAGAAGTGGTACATATGTGCAAGCTGCTGCATGGCTAGAGGCAGGGTTTCGAGTAGATGAGGTTCAATTTGGAAAATCTGTTGAGTTCGTGAAAGTATCTCGTGAAATCTTAACAAAGAAAAAGAATAAAGTAGTAAAGGAAGAAATGAGTACAAATAAAGAAAGAGCCTTAAATGTAGAGCAGGAAGAATTTGATTTTTTTCAAAGGATGACTGCTAAAATGGATTTGATTCAGACCTTCTTTGTACACAATTCACATCGTCGCTTTGCAGCCGAAGAGTTACAAGAGCAGTTTGATGTCGTTCGATCGTGGAAAAGAATGTTAGGTAATATTGAGCAAGACATGAATTTACTAGCCTCTCAGTTAGTAATAGAGTTTCTAATAGGGAAATATGATATACCATCTTTTTCAGCAGATAAAACTCAACAAGATTCAAGTACCTTTACATATGATGAAACAACTACAGAAGGTAATCGGATTTTAGCAACTTTAAGAACAGTTATACCCGCTTTACCTAATGATTTTGGTCCACACCAAAAGGGTGGGATGTTGCACGATTTTAGAACACTGAACAGTAAGCAAGCATATGCGAAATACTTTTTTGTGACAGAAGTACTTACCTTTAAAATTGTTCAGCAGAAATACGCCCAACAGTTATCGGGTATTTCCCTCGTCCTATTGCCACAAGCGTTGGATGATGAAAAGTGGGTAGTGAAGCTTTAAAAACCGATTATCTAAAGGGACTGCTAGGATGATTATATGACATTTTAGCAGTCCTTTTCTCATTCAATAGTAGGAAAGAGATTTCATCCAATTGATGGTATAAAACACTAATGCTATTAAATATGATGGAAGTATCGATTGGAGGGCATGTGATGATTATCCAAAAAGTGAGTTTGTATAGTTCAAATTTAGAAGAAACGAAGAATTTTTATGTGGAGAAATTAGGCTTTGGACTTTTAACCGAAAGTATTAATAGTTTTGAAATAGCTGTTGGTACAAGTATTTTAGAACTTAAAGAATATGAAGGGAAAGGTATGCCGTTTTATCACTTTGCACTCAATATACCTAGTAATTTATTTCGAGAAGCCAAAAAATGGATTATGCAATTAGTATCTTTAAATAATGATGAAGAAGGTAATGATGAAGTACATTTTGAATCAGCTAAAGCATTCTCATGCTACTTCGAAGATCCTTCTGGTAATATTGTTGAGCTGATTTCACGTTATGGCACTTCTCCACAAACCAAACTAACTGAACCTTTTTCAGCAAGGAATCTATTAAATATTAGTGAAATAAATGTTACAACAGATGATGTTTTGAAGGTTGGTAATGAATTACAAAAAATTGGTATTACCCTAACAGATGAGGAGCCATTAGAATCGAATGCTCTAAATTTTTTAGGCGAAAGGGAAGATGGGGCATTTTTTTTATTAGCGCCTACTAAGAGAATATGGTATTTTTCGACGAAAGAAGCAGTTAGTTATCCATTGTTGATTCAGTTGAAAGACGGCCGATTTGTTGAAGTGAACGAAAATGGAAAAATTTCTATTGGAACAAAATGATACTTTCAAAAAAAGCTGCTCTAGTGGTTTTTTTTATTTTGAAGTAGACTATTCTGAATTTAGTGATAGAATATGTAAAAGTATTTTTGTAGGGGGGAATTGTCATAGATAATATTAAGCCGAAAAGGTTAAAGGTAGGTAGTACAATCGGAATTATTGCGCCATCGTCAGGCATAGCAGCTGATTGTCCCGGTCGTTTGCAGAGAGGAATTGAAGCGATTAAGAAAATGGGCTATAAAGTAGCTATTGGTGAGCATGCGACAAAGAGCGACCACTATATGGCTGGCACAGTAGATGAAAGATTGGTTGATTTACATGCGATGTTTAGTGATCCAAAAATTGATGCGATTATTACGACAATTGGTGGAACCTGTTCACATCAATTACTAGATAAAATCGATTATGAACTAATTAAAAAAAATCCCAAAATATTGATGGGCTATAGTGATATTACAGCTTTGAATATCGCTATATATGAAAAAACATCACTTGTTACATATTTGGGACCAGCGATTTTACCTCAGTTCGGTGAATTAAATGGGTTAATGGATTATACATATAATTATTTTCAAAAAACATTGGTTGAAGTAGATACTGTTGAGATTAACAGTTCATCATACCGAGTATTGGAATCATTATCTTGGGACAAAGAAGATACGAGGGAGCGTGTTAAAGAGTTTAACTCTGGTATGCAAGTTTTCAAACAAGGGGAAGCAAGAGGCAAGATTATCGCAGGAAACGTTGGGGTTATGTTGCTTTTAGCAGGAACGGAGTACTTTCCAAATGTGGATGGAGCAATTCTCTGTTTAGAAGATGATGAAGGTGAATGTCCAGAATCAATAGATCGCTATTTTACGCAACTCCGACATATGCAAGTATTTGATAAAATTTCTGCGTTAGTCATTGGACGATTCCACCCATCGGTAGGTTTTGGAGATAATCACGATAATGGGTTATTGCACACTATTCTACAAAGAGCTACAGAAGGATATGATTTCCCGATTGTTTATAATGCTGACTTTGGTCACACAGATCCGATGTTCATTTTACCAAATGGTATTCAGGCTTCAATTCAAGCAAATAAAAACGGAATTGCATTTCGCTTTTTAGAAACAGCTGTACAATAATTATTAGAAATAACGGTGTATCAGTTGACCTAAAAGAGCAGATATAAAATTTCATGCAGAAACATAGTATTTAATAATGAAATAATAACATTCTTTTACTAGCAGGTTCATATTTATCATGGTACTATCGAAATAAATAAAACCGAAATTTTCAAATAAAGAGGCGAAGTAATTTGTTGAAAGGTTTACCATTATACATGGTGCTAATCGCTGTTGGCTCCCTTAGTATCACATTTGGTATGACGCGTAATTTACCTTTGACGATGCAATGGGTATTACTTATTAGTGGCACGATTTTGAACATCATTAGCTTAATCGGACTTTTTATATTTTTGGCAAAGCAAGACTCGAATAAAAAAGCATAACTGCTAAGAAGGCTATCCTGATAAAATGGGATAGTTTTTTATTTTTGGAAAATAATGTTGATTTAATATGTCGCAGCGTGATATAGTCGAAATGTGACATAGTTGGAGTAAAAAGAGGTATCGCATGAATATAGAGCAAATCATTAAAAGTTATAGCCCCATGACTGAAACTGCTTTTTATATATTATTGTCATTATCAAAACCGAGGCATGGTTACGGCATTATTAAGCATGTAGAAGAAGTCACAAATAATCGCTTAAAACTTGGATCGGGAACGATTTATGGAACGTTAACTAAGATGGAACGTGACGGTATAATTACCATGTATGCAGATGAAAAGCGTAAGAAAATTTATGAAATAACAGATGGTGGAAAAGCGTTGATGAGACATGAAATGAAGCGTTTAAATGAATTGTATGTGAATGTCGCAAAATACAAGGGGGCTTTTGAGTGACCATAAAAAGGTGGAGACCGTTTTGGAGTTATCGCATTGAAGAGACGGAGCAATGGTTAGCTGAAATGGCGCATGATGGCTTGCAACTATCGCATATACAACGATTTAGTCGCCTATTTCAATTTGAAAAAGTCGCATCAATTGAAACAATTTATCAAATCCAATATGGCAAGTCAGCTCAATTGGCAAAAACGCTACAAAATAATGGGTGGCATGAAGTTGTGAGAGCAAAGCATTGGCTTATCGTGAAGAATAATCATCCATCTATTTCCCTCTTTCCCTCAAGAGATGGTGTTTTGAGACGTATTAGTTTTCACGAGGATAAATGGAGCCGTTTTGCAATTATTAGCGCATGGATACTATTTATCATTTTCATGCCGTTTTGTTTAATGTTATTTATGTTGGACTTTGAAGATTTGGCACCTATTTGGTGGATGATTCCTATATCAATTATTATTTTAGCGGTTAGTAATATTAGGTTAAGTTTCTTTTTAAAAAGGCAATTAAAGGCTTTAGAAAAGAAATATTTTAATACATCGATCGATCAGGTGCAGGCAACAGGAAAGGTATTTAGAAAAAAGAAGAACAATTGGGTGTATTTTCCTAAAATGTTAGAGAAGTGGTTAATGGAAATGGTTGCACAAGGTAATAGATTAGTAAAAGTAAATGGGGATTTCTTTATATTTGAAGATGGCCAAAATGAAAAAGTCTCTTATGTTTGCGAAATGAGAAAACGAGTAGAGCCTTCTTATTTCGATATGCATAAAGAAGCAGGATGGCAACTAAAACATAAAACAACACAACGTTTCGGTTCTTTTTTCATCTGGGCAAAGCAATATAAAGAGGGAGAAACAATACCAACCTTAGGGCATGATATTACTGAAGAGCGAAAGCAAACTTTTGGAACATACTTAAAGCAAAGTGCATCACTTCTGTTTTTGATAGTATTAAATTTAACGAATTTATTACTTCGTATTAAAGAGTATAAATTTGGTGGCGATATCGGTGACAAAACTGTTTTAGGAATATTAGCAATAGTAGTGTTGCTAAGCGTAAGTATATTAATAAATGTCTCATATAAGTATTTCTATAAAGAACGAAAGCTTTATTCATAGGCGGAGATATATATGTGGCTGTTGGTAGGATGTATTATTTTTAGTGTGATTACTTTATTACTTGTAATTTATGCTTTGTGAAAAAAGATTTTTTATTCAGTTCATATATGATGTTATCTCTAGGGTTAGTCATTGTATTTAGCGGGGTACAGGAATTCAAAAAAACCGAGCAAATGGCATGATGTTTTATTGTGTTTCGGCAGTAATAATTTTTGTTGTTTCTTATACAATAGTTTAGTTACGAGCTACCCTACAAAAAAAGGATAGCTTTTTTATTAAATTCAGTACCTTGCAATGAACAATAGACATATGTTATAGTACTGTTTAATAAACAATAGTGAAGGGAGGAAGCTGTATGAACGTGCAATTTAAAAAGGGTGTCTTGAATTTATGTGTGTTAGCTTTACTTGAAAATCAGGATCGTTATGGATATGAGCTAGTGCAAGCTATTTCACATCAAATTGAAATTTCAGAGGGCTCTGTTTATCCATTGCTTCGTCGTCTCACGAAAGAAGGCTATTTTACCACTTATTTAAAGGAATCAACTGAAGGACCGCCACGTAAGTATTACCAAATTACAAAGCAAGGTTTAATTTATCTAGAAGAATTACGCCAAGAATGGGATTCATTTATTGCTGGAGTAAATCATTTAATCCATGAGGGGGATACAAAATGAATGAGGAACGTTATTTGCAAGCACTAGAAAAAGAGTTGGATTGTTTAAAACAAGATGAAAGACAGGATATCATTCGGGATTTTCGTGAGTATTTTTCAAATGGACGTAGTGAAGGGAAAACAGATACTGCAATCATTGATGCCCTTGGGACGCCAGCACATATTGCTGAGGAATTATTAAAGGCTTATGGTGATGAGGATATGAAGGTGACGGAGGAACAGCCTAAAGGGGAGTACTTTACGAAAGTAAGTATAGAGGCTGATTTTGCAGACTTAGATATTATTCCATCACCAGATGACCGTGCATATGTTGATATGAAAGATCAACTAAGCAATAAGTTGATTTCAATGGATATTGTAGGAGATACACTTAAAATTGTTATTAAAGAAAAGAAAAAATGGTTCGCGTTTGGCATAATTTTAACATTCGGCAACGCACCTAAAGTGACGATTAAATTACCTAAACGTATGTATGATATGATTCGAATTGATAACGATAATGGTGTAACGAAAGCGGAACAATTACATGCTATTTTAATGCATATCGAATCAGACAATGGTCGAATTATATTAACAGATAGTGCCTCTACAAACTTACATGTAGAAACTGACAATGGCCGTATTACGTTAAAAGATGTTCAATGTAAAACATTAAAAGGTGAGACGGATAATGGACGTATAGAGTTACATCATGTACAAACAGAGACAGTTAAGGTTAAAACAGATAATGGCCGAATCGACATTCAAGAAGTAACAGGTACCATTGAAGCTGAAACGGATAATGGCCGTATTGAAGCTTTTATTCCTATTATCACTAAACCGATCTCTTTGGAAACGGACAATGGTAGCATTCAATTATACGTAAAAGAAAAGCCAGATAATGCTACGATTCAGACTAAAAAGGATATGGGGAAGAGTATAATTTTCGGTGAGAAAACGAAAAAATTAATCTTGGGCAATGGTCTATTACCAATCTCCTTAAAAACAGATAACGGTAGCATTACTGTTGCAGAAAAATAATATCTAGCCCCTTGTGCATTTTGTACAGGGGGCTTTGCTGTAGTTAAAAATATATAAATGACGAAATATTTGCTAAAATAAGAATGGTAGAAATTTCATAAGGGGGAGAGATTATGAAGAAAATTTTAGTACTAGGTGGCACGCGTTTTTTTGGCAAGAGATTAGTTGAATTGTTAGTAGAGGATGGACATGATGTAACTATTGCTACACGTGGAATTTTAGCAAACCCCTTCGGTGATAAGGTACGACAAGTCACAGTAGATAGACTAAATGCCAAAGTGCTTAAATCAGCAGTAGGTAGTGAACAATGGGATATTGTATATGATAATATTTGTTATTCACCAGATGATGCAGCGGTGGCTTGTGCTATCTTTGATAAAAATGTAAAGCATTATGTTTTCACTTCAACATTATCCGTGTATGCAGCAGATGGAATTGCTAAGATAGAAGAGGATTTTGATCCTTATACTTATCCAATTCAAATGGGAGATCAACATGCATTTTCATATAGCGAAGGGAAACGTTTATCCGAAGCTGTATTTTTCCAAAAAGCAACGTTTCCAGTAACAGCAGTTCGATTCCCAATTGTAATTGGTGAAGAGGATTATACAGAAAGACTACTTTTCCATGTGGAGCATGTGAAAAATGAGGAAGAAATAGGAATGATTAATACAGAAGCACGTATGTCCTTTATTTCATCTGATGAAGCTGGCACCTTCTTAAAATGGGTTGGGCAAGAGCATGTTACGGGGCCTATAAATGCAACATTAAAAGGCACCTATTCATTAGCAGAAATGCTAGAAATAATTGAAGAAGAAGTTGGTAAAAAGGCGATTGTTTCAGCTGAAGTGGAACAGGAAAATATTTCACCTTATAATATTCCGGATTCTTGGTATATGGAAACTTCAAAAGCAGAGTCAGCAGGTTATACATTTGCAACATTGGATAGTAGTTTTCCACAGCTTGTCCACAAGCTTGTACAAGGAATACATCACAAAACTAGATAAATAAATCATTTGATATGAAAGGGGCTACTATTTTTACAAGTAGCTTCTTTCATTTTTAAGTGTATAAAGCTATTTTTCGGGAACTATAAAAATATGTAAAGAATCTATTTCGAATGCGACTAGGAGTTGAAAACTATGATTGAAATGATTTTACTAATCATTGTGATTAACATTTCTTACATGACTTTAACAACGCTACGGTTAATTTTGGTCATTAAAGGCTATCCGAAAGTTGCGTCCCTGCTCTCGATGGTAGAAGTATTTATCTATTTGATGGGATTAACGATTGTATTAGACAATTTGGATAATCCGTGGAATATCGCTGCTTACTGCCTAGGTTGGGGATTAGGTGTTTATTCGGGAAGTTTAATTGAACAGCGTCTGGCGTTAGGCTATGTACTATTTGAAGTAATAGTAGATGCAAGTGAAGCAGCACTAGTTGGAGAGTTACGTGCTAAAGGGTATGGCGTCACTTCATGGTTTGCAGATGGTAAAGATGGCAAGAAAATCAGTATGACAGTAATAGCCAAGCGCAAAAATGAAGCAAAATTACGTGCAACAATAATAGGCATATCGCCAAAGGCATTTGTTATCTCTTATGAACCAAGTAAGCTCAATGGAGGATTTTTAGTAAAGCAAATGCGCTAAATGAAATAAAGAAGAAGCATCATATCATCTAGTTTTCTAGACAGTATGATGCTTTTTTAGTCAGTAGAATCATTATCCATAAGGATCCTCACAACTTCTATTGGGCGTACGTCTAGTTCATTTATTTTTGTGAGGGGTATCCAGACAGCTTCATATGTACCGCCTTCAATTGTAGATTTTGTGAATTCTTCACCTTTTCCTGTGCCAAATTCGCCAGATATTATTTGAGCTGTGAAATAATATTGTGTACCATTGAATGGAACGGTTGTGAGTAATTCTATGACCTTTACGTGAACACCTAGTTCTTCAAAGGTTTCCCTAATCGCTGCTTGTTCAGCTGTTTCGCCATGCTCAATTCCACCCCCAGCGAAAACATAATAGTTACCATGACCTTTGTTTCTTCTCAATAAAGCTACTTTATCTTCGCAGATAATGACAGCAGCTGCTCGATTCCGCATAAACATACCTCATTTAACTTAAAATGTTTGAAAAAACAATTTATTATAACCTTTTTTTGTACATTTGGTACAAATTTTATAAATATCGATTACAATAATAGGTAGGGGAATGTAGAATTATGGATTCAATGTATGAACCACCTATTCGTTGCTATCGTTTGAATATAATTTCTTTTGTAGATACTCTCTCTAGTATAGATTATTAGAGCTCTTCAAAATAGTAACAATCGCAATAAATGGATATCGCTGAAGATAGATATTCATAGTGCAAGTAAGGAGTAGAAAAGTGTATAGATTTGTAGGTCTTTTTGTAGTAAAGTTTTTAGGTTTATTTAATAAGGTGAGAGTTTTTGACAAGCACAATGTGCCAACAGAGGGTGGTTATGTTGTAGCTTGTACTCACACAGGTTGGATTGATATTTTGAATCTTGGTGTTTCTATATACCCAAAACCTATTCATTTCATGGCTAAGAAGCAACTTTTTGATCATAAGCTACTAGGTTGGTTTATTACGAAGATGAATGCTTTTCCTGTAGATCGTGATAACCCAGGACCAAGTGCAATTAAAATACCAATGAAGTTGTTAAAAGAAGGTGAAGTAGTAGGTATTTTCCCAAGCGGAACACGAAATGCGGAAGGAAACTCTTTAAAGCAAGGTGCGATTACAATTGCTCAATTATCAAAAGCACCTATTGTACCAGCTGCATATATTGGGCCGAATACACCGCGTGAAGTGTTTGCTCGTGAAAAGGGCTACCTTATCTATGGTGAACCCATTTATATTACGGCTAAAGGAAAAGCTGGAAGAGAAGAATTTACGCATCTTCTTGAAGAACAATTAGCTACGTTACAGAAGAAGCTAGAAGAGAAAATTGCTCATGACGCTAGCTGATTTTTTATCAGTTAGTGACTATAAAACAACATAGAGTATATCTACTTACTGCGGGGGCAAATCAACTTTAAAGTAGCTGAAAAAAGAATCGTTAATACACAATTTCTTTTAGGGGTGGAGCGTATGGTTACTGTTGATTTTTATGAAAGAGATGAGAAAGTTGGAGGTAAGTCTCCGTTAGAAGTAATGGCAGAAAAGCGTAGTCAGCTGATTTTCAAACAAAGAATGTCAGTTGGACTTACGCAATCTGAATTAGCGGTACAGGCAAATGTAACGCAGAAAACGGTAAGTCGAATTGAACGTGGAGATACAAAAGTACGTGAAACGACTTTACAAAAGGTTTATGATGTTTTGGGGATAACGGAAGAACATCTTATTGTATTAAAGGACCATCCAAATACATAAAGAAATACTTTTTTTAAGTGTCATATCAACTTTGATATGGCACTTTTTTTAGGCTCAATTACATGGGAGAGGGATTTAAGGGGTGATTTTTTAAATAGTTGTTGTGAAAAAATTGCGTTAATGGGATGGTAGATGGGATAATATAACTAATGCTGAGTGAATGAATATATGGAATACCTTTAGTAGGGGGAGAGTTTAAGTGGAAAAAAGTCAAAAGAGAGAGCTAATTTCATGGTTACGTCCCATTATCATCGCTGTTATTATTGCTGTTGTTTGTCGCCAGTTTTTGATTGCACCTATAACAGTTAGGGGAGAGTCAATGGAGCCAACATATGTTGATGACAATAAAGTTCTAATAAGTAAGTTAAGTCATATTGAAAGATTCGATATAATTGTATTTGATGCGCCAGACTCAGACGAGAAATATATTAAAAGGGTAATTGGCTTACCAGGTGACCATGTAGCAATGAAGGATGACATTCTTTATATAAATGGTAAGGAATATGATGAGCCTTACTTAAATACGAAGAAAGAAAATTTATTGGAAGGCCATTTTACATATGATTTTACGTTAGAAGAAATAACAGATGAAAAAGTAGTACCTTCTAACAGCTATTTTGTTCTTGGAGATAATCGTTTGGAAAGCTCTGATAGTAGAGAATATGGCTTTATTTCAAAAAATGCAGTGAAAGGCGAAGTGAAGCTTAAGTTTTTTCCTATATCAATAGCTAAATAAGGACATGTGATGGATTATTTAAGATGTAAAAAGGTTTTTAAATTAAACTACACAAATGAAATTGAAGAGACTCATAGAATGAAGTCAAAAAGGTCGTCCTATAAAGGAGGATCTTTTTTATTTTGTGAAAGTCTATGAAAAATAATAAAAAACTATTTATATATATTTACATCTATCAAATAATTATAATAGATATGAAATATACATTAAAAAGTCAGCGGGGAAATTATAAGATAATTGAAGAAGTGAGCGTTTAATAATATGTGTTTTTTAGAATAAGAGGTGTAAAGAGTTGAAAAAGTACATAAATGTAAGGTCGGTAGCATTAGTAGCATGGCTAATAATAACAATAGTTATGATTTTAACAATGCCTAATATGGACCGGCTTGTTAAGGAAAAAGGTCAACAGCATGTAAGTAATGCAGTGCAAAGTGGAATTGCGGCTGAGATGATGAAAGAAATGAATGATAATAGAGGAGATCACTATTCCTTCACTGCAGTCTTCCATAGTAATACGGATAAAAAATTATCCGGTGAGCAATTAGAAGAAATTGATGCAATAATAACTCGTTTAAAAAAACACGAAAATGATTTAGGTATTACAGCCATGATGGCACATACAGACAGTAAGGAAGTGAAATCGCAGCTTGTTTCAGAAGATGGGACAACCATCTTGACACAATTTACAATAGATAAAAAGCAAGGTGAAATTTCAAATGTTGAGAAAGAATTAAATACATATATTCAATCAAAAAATGTAGATACATATTTAACTGGAAATGACTTGGTCATTAGAGATTTTGCGAAGTCTACACAAGATGGTGTTGCAAAGACAGAAGTTATTGCCATTATGTTTATTGTAGTTGTATTAATTCTAGTTTTTCGTTCACCGGTAGTTCCATTGATTTCTTTAGTAACAGTTGGTATAGCTTACATCGTTTCTTTAGGAGCTATCGCACATTTAGTGGATAAGTGGGATTTTCCATTCTCCAATTTTACACAAGTGTTCCTAGTCGTTGCGCTATTTGGTATCGGTACAGATTACAATATCTTACTGTATACCCGGTTTAAAAAAGAACTTAGAGGTACTAGCGATTATTTAGTAGCTATAAGAGCAACTTATAAAACTGCTGGGAAAACTGTTCTGTATAGTGGAGCAGCTGTGTTTATAGGTTTTATAGCATTGAGCCTTTCAGATTTTCCTTTATACAAGGCAAGTTCACTCGTTGCAATAGGTGTGGGGGTCTTATTACTTGTCCTTATCACATTGAACCCCTTCTTTATGAGCGTACTAGGTAAAAAAATGTTCTGGCCAGTTAGAAGTTTCGAAGGACATGGTGATAGCAAGCTATGGTCAATTTTAGCGAAGTATGCCTATTTTAGACCTATTTTAGCGCTGCTTTTAGTAGCCATTATATGTACACCGTTTATAATGAAAAATTCAGGTGAATTGAATTACAACGATTTACTTGAGATTGCCGATAGCTATGAGTCGAAGCAAGGGATTAAAGTTATTGAGGAGCATTTCCCACCAGGTTTCTCATCTCCAACAAATATCGTTATTAAAGGGAGAGAGACTTTAGATAACCAAAAGTATCTACAAGCACTTGATGAATTAACACAAGCTATTGCAGAAATAAACGGTGTTTCAAAGGTGTATTCATCAACTAGACCTGAAGGGAATCGAGTGAAAGAACTTTACTTGAACCGACAAACTGATCAAGTTAATAGTGGCTTAGGAAATGCACAGGAGGGCATCGAAGTTATTCATAATGGTTTATCAACGGCTGGGGATGGACTTAGTAATGCAGATGATAGTGGGATTGAAAATGTTCAAAAGTTAATTGACGGTACTACAGAAGTTAAATCAGGCATATTAGCATTGAATTCTGCAATGGAGAAAATAACGAGTGGCTTCCAACATGGTGTAACAGGAGCAGGTCAAATTCAAACAGGCTTACATGAATTGAATACCAATATTGCGAAACTGTCCGATGGTACTAGAGAATTACAGGATGGTTATGCAGATTTATATACTGGCCTAAATACATTTTCACAATATTTTTCATCCTTGAGTGATGCAATTATCGGCGCTAGACAAGGGTATACACAGATTGAAATTTCTATGAGGGCTCTGATTAAAACAAATCCTGAATTAGAAAATGATGAAAATATAAGAACTGCTCTACGTATAGCGCGAGCGGGTCAGCTAGAGTTCTTGGTATTAAAAAACCAAATGAATAGAATTGAGCCACAGTATAAGAAGGCGATGAATTCATTCAATAAAGCGAATATTTCATTCTCGAAAATTAATAATGCCTTAACGTATGTTCAGCAGGGAGTAAAGCAACTTGAAATTGGAGCACAAGAATTAAAATCAGGATTGGATAAAGGTGAAAATGGATCTGAGCAAATTGTTAGTAATCTACCCTATTTACAAACCGGACTAACTCAAATTAATAATGGTCAGGAGCAATTGAAATCAGGACTTTCTGATTTACAAGAAGACATGAAAACTTTACAAAAAGGTCTTGCTGATAGTACAGATGGTTTAAATGAAATTAGTGCAGGTCTAGCGAATGCACAAGATTATTTAGGAAACGTTAGTAACTCAAAATCAACTACGAAATTCTTTGTTCCTAAGAATGTTATAGAGGGGGAGGATTTCCAAAAAAGCTTGGATATGTACATGTCTGAAAATCGAGAAATGACAAGATTAATGGTCATTCTTGATGTTAATCCATACTCAAAAGAAGCAATGCATATCGTTGAAAAAATCAATGAACGTATTGAATCAGTTTCAAAAAATAGCGAGTTAAAAAATACGCAAATTGCAGTAGGTGGGAAATCTTCTCAAAATCTAGATTTACAAGATATTTCGAGCAATGATTTTACGAGAACTATGATCATTATGCTTATAGGTATTGGAGTGGTACTAGCTATTATTACACGTTCACTTTGGAGACCAATAATCATTATTGCTTCATTAATCATTGCCTATTACTCATCACTTGGAATTAGCGAATTAATCAGTAAATATATTTTAGATATCGATGCATTAAGCTGGAATGTTCCTTTCTTTGGCTTCATTATGCTAATTTCATTAGGAGTAGATTATAGTATTTTCATGATGATGCGATTCAATGAACTTGAACAGAACTCGAGTGAAGCAATAATAGAGGCAGCAAAAAATATTGGTGCGGTTGTATTATCAGCAGCGATTATTTTAGGTGGTACATTTGCTGCGTTGATTCCTTCAGGCATTTTGACATTGATACAAGTAGCGCTAGTTGTCATAGTGGGACTTGTATTAATGAGTCTACTATTGATGCCAATCTTCACACCGGCAATGTTTGGTCTAACTCATAAACTTAGACATTTTGGTGATAAAAAAAAGTTTAGTAATAAAAAAACTCTTTAAAAGAATAAAATGTAAGCTACTTTGCCATTTTGAAAGAGATGTGTAGAGTAGCTTATATTTTTATCTTGAATGGGTATTCTGACTATTCGTGACTAGGTGCATAAATAGATGGGTAAAAATATATGAAGTTAGAGTAATAAGGAGATGTATTACGATGAATTGGAAAGGAAGAAGGCAAAGTTCCAATGTAGAGGATCGAAGAGGAATGAAAGGCCCTGCCGTAATTGGAGGGGGCATAGGCGGTATCGGTATAATTATCGTCCTCCTTTATACATTGCTAGGCGGTGATCCACAAGATATTTTGAATGGTTCCCAGCAGTCTATTCCTACGGAGCAGCAAAGCTCTACTTATATTCCAACTGCCGAGGAAGAAGAACTAGCGAGTTTTGTTAAAGTTGTCCTCGCAGATACTGAGGATGTCTGGGCGGAAATCTTTAAAAAAGAAGGCATGACATATAAAAACCCAACGCTCGTGTTATTTTCAGGTAGCGTACAGTCAGGATGTGGGACAGCTAGTGCGTCTGTAGGTCCATTCTATTGTCCAGCAGATCAAAAGCTATATATTGATTTAAGTTTTTATCAAGAATTAAAGAACCAATTTAAAGCGCCAGGGGATTTTGCCATGGCCTATGTTGTTGCACATGAAGTAGGTCACCATGTACAAACATTGTTAGGAACTTCTGAAAAAGTACACGAGATGAATGGTAAAGTATCGCAAGCTGAGTACAATAAATATTCAGTTATGCTAGAGCTTCAAGCGGATTACTATGCAGGTGTATGGAGCCATTATGTACAAGGAGAGGGCCTTTTAGAAGAAGGAGATATTGAAGAAGCACTTACTGCCGCGAACGCTATCGGTGATGATACACTCCAAAAAGAAGCTCGTGGTTATGTAGTACCTGAAAGTTTTACGCATGGTACATCTAAGCAACGTGTAAAATGGTTTAAACAGGGATTTCAGAATGGAACAATTGAAGGTGGCGATACTTTCAAGTCCAAAGACTTATAGGAACTAGAAAAAGGTATAAAACGCTAAAAAAAACGGAAGAAGACTAGTTTAGCACCATTTTCGCATTTGACGAATATATTAATTGCTATGAAAATAGTGTATAATACTACAGTAAATTAATGGCTTATCCTCAAGTGGGCAAGAGTAAATGCTCGCGCGTCATTTATATGTAGACTATTTGAAAGAGAGTGAAAATACATGGGACGTAAGTGGAACAATATTAAAGAGAAAAAAGCTGCTAAAGACCAAAGTACAAGCCGTATCAACGCTAAATTTGGACGTGAAATTTATGTAGCTGCTAAACAAGGGGAACCTAATCCAGAATCTAACGGTGCATTAAAAGTTGTTTTAGAACGTGCTAAAACATACAGCGTCCCAAAACATATTATTGACCGTGCAATTGATAAAGCTAAAGGTGGCGGGGACGAAAACTTTGATGAACTTCGTTATGAAGGTTTCGGACCGAATGGCTCAATGGTCATCGTTGACGCTTTAACAAATAACGTAAACCGTACTGCTGCAGATGTACGTGCTACATACGGTAAAAACAACGGGAACATGGGTGTCAGCGGTTCTGTAGCCTATATGTTCGATCCTACAGCTGTATTCGGTATCGAAGGAAAAGAAGCTGAGGAAGTACTTGAAATGCTGATTGAAGCTGATGTTGATGTACGTGACGTATTTGACGAAGGTGAAGCAACAATTATTTATGCTGAACCTACTCAGTTCAACGCAGTACAAGAAGCTTTAAAAGAGCAAGGTATTACGGAATTCACAGTAGCAGAATTAACAATGCTACCTCAAACTGAAATCCAACTTGAAGGCGATGACCTAGCAAAATTCGAAAAGCTAATTGATGCACTAGAAGAACTTGACGATGTTCAACAAGTTTATCACAATGTAGAACTTTAATATCTGAGGGTTTTCTGGTTCAAGAAATGCAATTTATGACTTGGATAACTTAAAGCCAGTGGCAATTTCGCCACTGGCTTTTTGCTGAACTTTTGAGGCGATAATAATATCAGTACAAGAAGTTTTAAAGGTGTTAAATAAAAATAAAAACTAAGAGGTATCTCATAAGTCGATTTTTTGACTTCGGGATACCTCTTTTTATATACAAAGATAGAAGGTGTATCTATATTTTTAATGTTACTGGATATTATCAAAGAGTATAACAATTTTTGCATAGAAAAATAATGTGTGTTTAAAAAAATAACTTTTTATGTAGTTATATATCCCTGATTTTTTTGGTGTAAAAACAAGGTATAAAGCAGTAAAATAGAATTAAACAATAGAAAGTAATAGTAAATAATTGATTAATAAGGGTTTAAAAACGGCTTTTTTATATGCCGATATAGTAAAATAGTTGTCCGCCGCATTAAAAAAAGTAAGATATTAATAGCTTTATTTTGATAAATCATTTTTAATCTATAAATATAAAACTTTTTAAACAAGAAGAAGTAATGAAGATTGAAAAAAATATTAAATAACATTTAAGTTATAAAAGTGCTAAGGAACTGGTGCACAATTATATTATTTCAATATATCTGTATGAGGGGAAATCTAACGGACGTTTACTAATGACATAAAAGGGTAGCTGATAGACGTGGAAATCAGATTTCCTAATTTTGGTCATCTAGTAGACCTGATAGGAAGGGTATTATATATGAGAATACTAACTATGTTATTGCTATTTTCTACACTTATTTTAAGCTCGTGTTCTTCATTTGAACAATCGGATAAGCAATTAAAAGTGCTCCAAGCAGAGGTACCTAGAGTTGAAACAGAAGCATTTACTCAAAAGTACCTTATCCAAAAGGATGGACGTATACGCACTAATTTGACAGATCGATCTGATAACTATTTATCTGAGTCAGTCGGATTATGGATGCAATATTTAGTGGAAAGAGATAGCTATAATCAGTTCCATAATCAAGTTGAAGTGCTACGAAGCTATTTTTTAACTAACGATAATTTAATTGCTTGGGAGCTAAATGGAGAAGAGAAGGCAGCTGCAAACGCTGCTATCGATGATTTACGTATTGTGGATGCACTGTTTAATGCAGGTGTGCGATGGAAAAATCCAGCGTATACAAAACTCGCTCAACAGTTAGGGGAAAGTTTTGTTAGTGTCCAATTGAAAGATAACCTAATGGTTGATTACGTAGATTTAAAAAGTAAAAAACAGAGTAATGAAGTAACTATTAGCTATATCATTCCGTCTGGTTTTGATCATTTACAGAGTAAAGGATTAATATCGTCTGATGTATATAAAGCAAACCGTAATTTACTATTAAAGGCTCCGCTCTTTAAGAATGGATTTTACCCAAAGTATTACGATTTGGAAAAATCTACTTATTTCTATGATGAAGAAATCAACTTAATAGACCAGCTTTATGTCGGGTATCATTCGTCTCAATGGAAAGGTAATACGGACAAGCTAATGAAATTTTTGAAAATGGATTTTGCTAAAAACGGAGGAAAGCTATTTGGTCGTTATGATGCAGAGACGTTTAGGCCAACAGTCGATTATGAAGCTCCTTCGGTTTATGCGTTGGCGATCTTGTTTTCATTAGAACGTGGTGATAAGAAGTTTGCTCAGCAACTTTATAATAGAATGCTGATTTTACAACAAAGTAATAAGAAGCAGGAGTATTACGGAGGCTATATTGATGTAGAAACGCTAGAAACACATGCATTTGATAACTTATTGCCTTTAATTGCAGAAAGGAAGATTGAATGGAGCGGTTTTTAAACGCAAATAAGCAAACTCTATTGCTTATTACAATACTTATATTGTTATTACAAATTCCTTCTTATTTCATGTGGGATTATGGAAGTGAAGGAATTCTTTTATATGTTTTTTTAATCATTTTAATTATTGTGAGCTTGTTATTGGGAACAGTAACAGGTCTGATTTTTAGTTTAATATTCATCTTCATTATTGGTAGTGTTTTGATTTATTTTAATTACACCGAAAATGCATTTGTAATTAGCTTTACAATGCCGGTACAGCTGTTTTTGGTATATGGGCTAATGCTGATTGTTCTGGTGTTAATAGCAGGACGTTTGCAAGAAGTTATTATTGCCCGGGAAAAGCTGAATCAGCGTTTGCAAGAAGAAGTACGCAATTTTATCGCTGTCGATGTTGAAACAGGTTTTGATAACAACTATCGAATGGGTATAGCGATAAAGGAAGAGATGATGCGTGTAGACCGTTATGGTAAATCTTTTACTTTAATTCTATTACAGATTGACCACTTAAAAGATTTTAATAGACTTTATGGCGCTAAAGAAACAAAACATTTGCTTCAGGGGTTAGCTCAAACAATGGATAAAGCAATGCGTTTGACAGATAAAAAATTCAGATATGATACAGATCGTTTTGCCATTTTATTGACAGAAACCGGTGGCGATTCGATTGATTTAGTAATTGAGAAACTGGCTAGCAAGATCAAAACACATCAGCTTTTAAGTGGCAAATATGTAACTTTGACATTCCGTACTGGTTTTTCTGTATATGAGCCGAAACTAGATACTTCATATGAGGAGATTATCAGTAGGGTTGAAAGTGAGATGGTTTCTCATGAACTATAAACGGTTGATTTTAGGGATTTCCATCATAACGGTGATGTGCATTCAAAGTATACCTGTATTTGCTACAGTCTCTACAGAGCAGAAGAAACCAACAATATTGGTAGCTTATCAGTCAGCGAATGGTAAAGCGAATTCAGACACTCTATTACTTGAAGCGATTTTTGCAGGAATATCTGATCAAGTTCAGTTATCGAGTGTTCAACAAGTAACAATTGAAACCATAAAAAATATAGACGTCGTAGTATTTGTAGGCGAAGACAGAGGTAATTTACCAACGGATTTTTTAAAGGCTATAAATAATTTTAAAGGTCATTTAATTGTTTTTGGTAAAAATGCGGAACAACTCCCTCGCTTTGAAAAATGGCAATTCTTCGGTACGCAATCACTTCGGACTTTGGATGGAGAGCCACTTTCTAAGTTAATCAATATAGAATATGTCAAACCACCAAAAGGTAGTGAAGTGCTAGTTGAAGGTGCGAATCTAAATACTAAGTATCCTGTTATTGTGAAAGCCGGTAAAACATCTTTTATAGCAAAATCAAATTTTATTTCCGATGATAATTATATTTTGTCACGAGAATTATTTAGTTTACTAGACTTGCAGGAACCGGCAAAACATCTGGCATATATTCGTCTAGAGGATATCTCTCCTATATCAGATCCGAAGCTTGTGAAGGAAACGGGTGAATATTTAGCAGAAAAGGGTATTCCTTTTTATATGGCACTAATTCCTGTTTATGTGAATAGTGAGACGGGAGAACAAGTGCAATTAAAAGATAGTAAAAAGCTAGTGAAAGTGCTACAGCATTTACAAAGCTTAGGTGGTATGGTTATTGCCCATGGCTATACGCATACGTATCGACATACAGAAACAGGCGAAGGTTTCGAGTTTTGGGATTCAATCAACAATCAAAAAATTTCATCGATAAGCGCTAGCGATGAACCTATAAAAATGAAAAAAAGATCTGATTTTTCGGTAGAGAAAGCATATCAACAATATTTGGGATCGATTGATGAGATAGAGAAGAAATATATTGAAGATAAAATGGAGCACTCTATTGAAAAATTAACAGAATTAAAATTGTACCCAATTTCCTTTGAGGCACCACACTATGCAATGAGTTCAACAGGATATGACATCATTGCAAAACAATTCACATCCATGTTTGGGCAAATTCAATTATCAGATGATACGTGGAAGAGGATGGCTGTGCCGTTAATGATAAGTAAGCCGTCACTACTAAGTGGTATGACATTATATCCTGAAACGATTGGATTTATTGATCCAAGTAGTCCGGATCCCTTAAAAGATATGGAAGAACAAATAAATAAAGTGCAGCAGGTTCCTGGTTCAGTCATTGGCGGCTTTTATCATCCATATTTAGGAATGGAATATTTGCCTGAAATGGTGAGCTTAATAGAAGGGGTACCGAATTTAGAATGGTTGGATTTAAGAAAAACAAAACAAATCGTACAGTCTGAAAACATTATGATTCACCAAGAGAAAAATGGGGACTTAAACGTAGTATCTCACATTAAATGGACAGATAAGGTAAAGCAAAGGATGGAAGAAAATCCATTTGAAATGGTGTTATGGACCTTAGCAATTATTGTCGCTTTATTTGTTATAGCATTCTTTATTTATGTTGTGAGCTTACGTACTAAGCTGCGAAAACGATTGTTTGAGGAGCGAAATTTAAATGGCTAATATATTATTTTACATTGCGCTATTTTTAATATGGATTATGCTTTTATACCATATGTTCTTAATGCAAGGTGGCTATCTTCACTTTAGGACATTTGAGCGTGTTATTCCTGAATGGGAAAAGAAAATGGTTGAATTGCCAACCGTAAGTGTTTTTATACCTGCGCATAACGAAGAGGTTGTAATTGGGCAGACTTTACAAGCAATGTCGCGGTTACATTATCCGAAAGAGAAACTCGAAGTAATTGTTATAAATGATAATTCTTCAGATAGAACAGGTGAAATTGCAAGACAGTTTACAGAAAAACACCCCTTTATTCGTGTTATTGAAACTGAGCCTCCAAATAAGGGGAAGGGTAAGTCCTCTGCGTTGAATGAGGCGTTAAGAAAATCGTCTAGTGATGTGATTGTTGTTTATGATGCAGATAATACACCGGAGAAAATGTCAGTTTGGTATTTAGTAATGGGATTAGTAAATGATCCAAAGGCAGCAGCTGTGGTTGGTAAATTTAGAGTTATTAATGCGGCAAAAACCTGGCTTACTCGTTTTATTAATATAGAAACGATTTGTTTTCAATGGATGGCGCAAGGTGGCCGATTTAAATGGTTCAAAGTGGCGACAATTCCTGGTACGAACTTTGCTATTCGACGAAGTATTGTAGAGGAACTTGGTGGCTGGGATGTTAAAGCATTAGCTGAGGATACTGAGTTAACCATTCGCGTTTACAATAAAGGTTATCATATTCGGTTTTTCCCTAAGGCTATAACATGGGAGCAAGAGCCTGAAACACTAAATGTTTGGTGGAAGCAACGAACTCGCTGGGCCCGAGGAAATCAATATGTCGTCCTTAAGTTCTTGGGGCAATTTTTTAAGTTGAAACGTAAAAGTATTATTTTTGATTTATTTTACTTTTTCTTTACGTACTTCCTATTCTTTTTCGGTGTTATTTTATCAAATACTCTGTTTATCATTAATCTCTTCTATGATCTAAATCTATCAATTGGTAATGTAGCTCTTGCACTATGGATCCTGGCATTCCTTTTATTCTTAGCTGAGGTAATGATTACGTTAAGTATAGAGAAAGCTGAGATGAATCGGACAAATTTCTTTTATGTAATATTAATGTACTTTTCTTATTCTCAAATGTGGATTGTTTTAGTTGTTTATTCATTATTTTTAGAGATGAAAAGAGTGTTATTTAAACAAGAAGTGAAATGGTATAAAACAGAGCGCTTTGAACAAAAAGATAAAGGGGAAAAAACATGAAGCAATATCAGTTATTAATAGCTAGTTTATTATGCATAATTATTGTGGCTTTGGCACCAACCAAAAGTGAGGCAAATACTACAATTTCAGCCAATGGAATAAAAGTGAATAATGTTAAAGACACGAATCAACCTCAACCTTTTACCAATGCGCCAATTACTTTAAATGGCCCAGCAGGTGAGGTCACTTTCTACTACGAATTAGTAGCAGATGCAAAAGGAAAAGAAAGTAAAATTGTCTTGAATACTGAAAACTCTGAGTTATTAATTGCGCCATCATCACTATCAGTTAGTGTAGATAATAAAATGGTGAAATCAATCGCAATTAATGGGGACAAGCCTGTACGTGAAATGACTATTCCACTTAAAGGTGATGCTCTGAAAGAAGGAATTCATGCTGTAACTGTTAAATATTATGGTGTACTTAAAGAAGGAATGTGTGTAAAGCAAGGAACTTCAGCTAATTGGCTTACACTTAATATCAATTCATATTATCAGTTGGATGGTCTAGTAAAAAAGACAGATGTTACGTTAGGTGATTATCCAGCTAATTTTGTAGGAACTGAGGAACAACCTGTATATATTGTTATGCCAGATAAGCCTTCAACAAATACGTTAAACAGTGCACTTCAGATGACTAATTTCTTATCAAATCAATCAGGTAGAAAAAATGCAGTACAAATTACTAGAGAATCGAAAATAAAAGAATTAAATCAGAATGTAGTTTTTATAGGTGTACCCTCTGAATTTTCAAATTCCAATATAAAAAAACTATGGCAAGATGCTAATGTGAAGCAAACGGCAGATGCACTTCATCTATCCATTCGCACATTAAAACATGGACAGCAAGAAACTTCAGCAATGTTTGTAACAGCTAACAAGGCAACTGATTTAGAAGATAGAATTGCTATTTTAACTAATCCGCAATTCTCAAAACAACTGAGTGGCTTAGATTTGTCGGTAAAGGATATACCAAAACAGTTGAATTTGACACAGAATGGTAGCGCCACATTAGAACAATTTGGTGCAGAGAATATTACGCTTGATAGTCAGAGTACTAATAGCGCGCATTATTATTACTATGTCTCACCTAATACGCAACTAAATAAGGCATTTACACTCAATCTAAAATTAAAAAAATCCGAAAGTATTACATCTATGAAAGAGCAATCGGAATTAGACAATAGTACAAATATCGAATTAATCGTAAATGTAAATAATATTCCGCATTCGGTGAATCTACGTACATTAGCAGATAGTAAGGATGGAATTTACAATGTAAGTGTACCAATTGATGCTAAAGCAATTAAAGATAACCGTTTAATAGATTTGCAGTTTCAAACTACTGGTTTGGGCGTGAATGATCCTTGTAAAGAAACAGATGAAAAACGTTGGATTTATATTGAGAAGGATAGTACTTTTACATTACCAATAATACAAAATGTTGATGAACAAAAGGGGATTACATTTGCTGCATTTCCTTATCCATTTGTAAGTACAGAAGGGATGCCTATTGTTGTCTTACCTAAAAAAACAGATGTTTTAGATGAGCAATTACTCAAGTTATATAATGCGATATTGCAAGGTGTTCAACAACCTACTATACAATTAAAAACTGCTGAACAAGTAACAGCTAAGGATGCTGAAAAAGCAAATGTTATATTTATAGGCGGGCCGAATGAACAACCTTTGTTACAAAAAAAGGTGAATGATTTGATAGTTTCATATAAGGGAAATAAGGCAGTATTAAGTGATGAGGGCTTTGTTTCGGAAACGGTTCAACAATTTAGCTGGATCCAAGAAAACCCTTGGAGTAAAGGGAATCATTCAATTCTTGTTATTGATCATCAAGGGTCTACTCCCTATTTTATGGAGAATAAATTTCTTGATGAAATAATAAACTCAGATGAATTGGCAACGGTCGCTGTACAATCTAGTGACAAGCAATTTTTTACTAATGCTGAATATGTGAAAACAAACAAGCAATTAAATGTCGATAGTGAAAATGGGAAAATTAATAACTCAATATCAAAATGGTGGATTGTTGGATTTGCAGGATTACTCTTGATGATTGGACTTTTGATTTTTAGAATTAAAAGAAGAAAGAATAAGAAATTGAGATAGATGGAAAAAGACTAGTTCACATTTAATGAGCTAGTCTTTTTTAGAGAATTAATTACTGATGAAACCAATGGAAATGCAATAAGAAGGCAGATATTAATTATTATACTTAGGCAATATTTAAATACCCTTGGAGCATTGATAGCTCTTAGGGTATCTTTATTATAATTATGAAAATGTTCAGAAGGAGGAAAATAGCATGTTTCTAAAGAAAGTAACTTTATTAAAAGACGGTACTGAAAATTTAAGTGAATATCCGTTCAATATTCCTTCATTACAAGTACTTGAAACATTAGAATTCACACAAAATGTAACGTTATTAGTCGGTGAAAATGGCTCCGGGAAATCGACATTACTAGAGGGTATTGCTGATAAATGTGAGTTTAATACTGCAGGTGGAGGTCGCAACAATTTATATGAGGTGCATGCTGCAGAATCTGTATTAGGGAACCATTTACGGTTGTCTTGGTCACCAAAAGTAATGAATGGTTTTTTCCTTCGAGCGGAAACGTTTTATCAGTTTGCATCACATATCGATTCGGATCCTATGCATTTAAAAGCATACGGTGGAAAATCATTACATCAACAATCGCATGGAGAAGCGTTTCTTTCACTTTTTAAAAATAGATTTGGTAAAAAAGCTATATACTTATTAGATGAGCCCGAAGCAGCATTATCGCCTGCTAGACAATTATCATTAATGCGCATTATGAAAGATTTAGAGGGTGAAGCACAGTTTATTATTGCAACACATTCACCTATTTTACTTGGTTATCCGGAGGCGACTATTTATGATTTTGATAGTCAGCCTATTCAAGGAGTACGCTATGAGGAAACATTACATTATATCTTAACAAAACGTTTTTTAGATAATCGGAAAGCTATCTTACATGAGCTTTTTGCTGATGATTAGAAGGAGAGAGAAAAATGAATTATACATATTTCAACGGCATTCCTAATAAAGAGATTCTTATAGGCATACAAGATCTTCATAAGCATGTATTTGAAGGTGCAGAGCTAGAGGTGAGTGAGCTGAAGGTGAAGCCTCAATTGCTGTGCTGTGTAGCTATAGATAATGCTAGATTAGCTGGTTTTAAATTAGGGTATGAGATGGGAGAAGGGAAGTTTTATAGTTGGCTTGGTGGGGTTCATTCGGATTACCGTGGTCAAGGAATTGCTTCGTACTTAATGGAGCTACAGCATAAAATAGTACAGGAGAGTGGGTATAAAATAATTCGTACGATTGGGAGAAACCAACGTCGAGCGATGCTTGTTCTTAATATTAAGTATGGTTTTAATGTAATCGAAACATTTATAAGTAAAAAAGGTACCCATAAAATAATACTAGAGAAAGATTTATAATGGCTTTCGTTTGTGAATCTTTTCCATCATCTTTATCGGTAAAAAATAAAAAGTGGAAGAGGTTGATATATTGAAAAGTTTAATAAGGAGGCTTCTAATGATTGGAGGAAGCATTGTTGTCGTAGCTGGTTTAACGTTTTGGGTTGTGACAACTAGATGGCTATCAGCTGGAACAGAGCCGAAAGCGGATGGCTCGAATGAGTATGCACTTGTGTTAGGTGCAAAGGTGAAGAAGGGGAACGTACCGTCGAAATCTCTTTCTTATCGTTTAGATGCTGCGTTACAATATGCAAAGCAATATCCTCACGTCAACTTAATTGTGTCGGGTGGGCAAGGGCCGGATGAAGATGCAACGGAGGGATCTGTTATGCAAGCATATTTAGTAGAGCATGGTTTAAGCCCTAATCGAATTATAATAGAGGAAAAGGCAACAACTACTTATGAGAATATTGTTTATTCATTAGAGTTATTGGATCAGGATATTAGCTCTCTAACAATCATTTCAAGCGATTATCATTTAGAAAGAGCTAAGATGCTTGCTGATCGATTAAAACTTAAAGTGGATGTCGTTGCCGCAAAAACGCCGAAAATTATTGAGGCAAAGGTACGTTTCCGTGAACGCTTTGCATTAGTAAAATCGTATATACTAGGTAAGTAGTTAATAGGAGGTTGTTAAGTGAGTATTTATAAATGGCAAGGTGCAGCAGGGGTTTGTTTAAATGGCAATGGAGAAGTATTAATGGTACTTCAAGCAGCACCAGGTGAAGAGAAGAAATGGACAGTACCTAGTGGTGGTATCGAAGGTAATGAAACGTTTGAAGAGTGCTGTCGTCGAGAGTTTTTTGAAGAGACAGGTTATGAAGTAAAAGTGATAAGAGAACTTTATACGAAGTCAAACGAACTTAAAGCCCTAGGTATTGAGATTGATGTACATTATTTTCATGTGGAAATCATAGGTGGAGAGCAAGTTATCGCAGATCCCGACAATTTTATATATGAAATTGCCTGGAAAAAAGGGGAGGAGCTACCGTCTTTACCGATGTCGTATTCTGACGATGCACCGTTGTTGCAGGAATTTATTCGAGCATTAAAAAAATAAAAAAGGCAATCCATAATTGGATCGCCTTTTTATTATTGTGCTAAAAATTCGCTAATTTGGTCGCGATATTTTGACACAGATGAAGCGGATACTTCGTAGTATGCTGCAACATCTTTGACTTTCGATAAACCGCCTTCAGGAATGATAGCAGAAGCCTGTCCTGCAAGCACTGCACCTGCAGCGACAGTATTGGCTTTTTTAGCTTTAACTGTGTTTTGTTCTAAATATTGTTGTAGTAAGGCAGTGAATGTATCTGCAGATAGATTGTACTCAGTTACATATTGCTGTACTAGATCAAGAATTTCAGTTTGGAAGGGTGATAGCTCACTTTCCGTTACTGTTTTTTCTTTTTCGACAGCTTTAGTTACAGGTACATCTTCAACAACAGTAGCTGCCACTTCTGATTGAAACTCTGGAGCAACAGCTTCTAGGAACGTTTTGTACAATTCAAATGAATCAGTGATGTTACTTTCAAGCTTGTTGCGTAAAGCTTTTGTAATATTTACTTTGTCATTTGGAATGAAAATAACGCTACTTGTTGCAGTTAAGCCATTTTCACCTTTACGCTTATCTGGCATGAAAATTCCGAATAACCAGTTGCCGCTGAATTTCTTAGATGGAGAGCCAGTCATCAAATAACGTTTGTTAGATACCTCATCAATTAAAGTAATTAATTCGCCATTTTGCGACTCAACTTTTGCAAGTAAGAAAGCTGGTGTTAACCAAGCTGATAAAATATCTTTTACTTGAGGACGAATAGGTTGTGCTAATTGTTTATTTAAATAGTTTCTCCACAAATTCGGGCGATCAATATAAATATATGTTTCCATAGCAATAGTATCTATTAAACTGTCTGCAAATGCATGATTTAATGCGTTCTGCCATTGATGATTGCGTTTTTCTAATGCTTGATAGTCAGCTGTATTAAAGGATTCTTTTACAAAACCTTCCACGACGCGATCGATATCTTCACTTACTAGTGTTGAAATATCTCCTACTGCATTTTTACCACAACATTTTTTGTATTTTTTACCACTGCCACATGGACAAGGATCGTTACGACCTATCAATGTAAAGCACCTCACTTTATAATTAGGCATGAAAATAGGTTAGCACAAAATGAGCTAAAACATAAGTCTTTTAGACGGAGTATTTTAAATAAGTAATTAAATACCATTTTTTTTAACTAATTACGACAATAATAGTTGCAATATTTCTGAAAATATTGAACAATAAGTTTAACGTTTCGACTATCGAAAGATAAAGGAGAGAAGGATACATATGACAACTTTTAAAGACTATGAATATAAACAACCAGATTTAGCTGCTACTAAAAGTAAATTCCACGAACTTTTAGAGGAATTTAAAGCTGCTAAAACAGTAGAAGAACAAAGTTCAGTTATCAGTTCTATTAATGAATTACGTAATAATTTTTCTACTCAATCTACTTTAGTAGAAATTCGTGCTTCTATCGATACAAATAATGAATTTTATCAAAAAGAGAGAGACTATTTTGATGAAATCAACCCCGAGATGGATGATTTAGTCACTGAATACTATAAAGCTCTAACAACTTCAGCGTTTAAACAAGAATTACAAGAGAAGTGGGGACAGCAATTATTTGATTTAGCAGAATACCAAATTAAATCGTTCTCACCTGAGCTCATCTCATTGATGCAAAAAGAGAACAAACTAACATCGGAGTATTCTAAATTAGTAGCTTCAGCTCAAATTGATTTTAATGGTGAAGTATTAACGCTTGCGCAATTAGGCCCTTATGGAGAATCGACAAACGCTGAAACTCGTAAAAAAGCAAAAGAAGCAAGCTTTGGTTTCTTTAAGGAAAATGAAGTGAAATTTGATGAGATATATGATCAGCTTGTTAAAGTACGTCATGAAATGGCAGTGAAATTAGGTTATAAAAACTTTGTTGAACTAGGTTATATTCAAATGAATCGTATTGATTATAACGCTGAAATGGTAAAAAAATTCCGTGATCAAGTAAGAGATTATATTGTTCCAGTTGCAAATAAATTATATGAACGCCAAGCGAAACGCATTGGTGTAGATAAATTAAAATACCAAGACGAAGGATTAAATTTCTTAACAGGTAACGCAACACCAAAAGGAACACCTGAATGGATTGTGGAAAACGGTAAAAAAATGTATGAAGAGTTATCCCCAGAAACTGCTGAATTCTTCAATTTCATGATCGACAATGATTTGATGGATTTAGTAGCGAAGAAAGGAAAAGAGGGGGGCGGTTATTGTACATTTATCGATGATTACGAATCACCGTTCATTTTCTCAAACTTTAATGGTACTTCTGGTGATATTGATGTGTTAACACATGAAGCAGGCCATGCTTTCCAAGTATATACGAGTCGTAATATTGGTATCCCGGAATATATTTGGCCAACTTTTGAGTCTTGTGAAATCCATTCTATGAGTATGGAATTTTTCACATGGCCTTGGATGGAACTATTCTTTAAAGAGGATACAGAGAAATACAAATTTGCTCACCTTAGTGGTGCATTATTATTCTTACCATATGGTGTAGCTGTCGACGAGTTCCAACACGTTGTTTATGAAAACCCTGAAATGACACCAGCAGAACGAAAAGCTGCTTGGAAAAAAATAGAGGGAATTTATTTACCACACCGTGACTATGATGGTATTGAATATGTAGAGCAAGGTGGTTTCTGGCAACGTCAAGCTCATATTTATGCTAGCCCGTTCTATTATATTGATTACACGTTAGCGCAGATCTGTGCATTCCAATTTTGGAAACGTTCAAGAGAAAATCACGAGGAAGCATGGGCAGATTATATCCACCTTTGCCAATTAGGAGGTTCACAATCTTTCACTAATCTTGTAGCGGAAGCGAATCTAGTATCACCATTTGAAGAGGGTTGTGTTGAATCTGTTATTGATTCGATTGAAGAATATCTAAATTCAGTTGAGGATGACAAATTGTAAAAGGTATTTAGAAAACTGTTTACGGAGTGCTTTTAGAAGCAAATCAGAGTGAATACACAAATATATCTCTCGTCCTTATTAATTATTCTAATGATTAATAAGGACGAGTTTTTTTGCATTAATATTTAGTTTCAATAATAAAAAACAGAAGAAGACCATTTGTAACGTAGGGAAATTATTTATGCATAAAAAAAGCCTTATTGAATTTAAGTTTTCAATAAGGCTTTTTTTACTTATTGTCCGATTTGTTCTCGACGAAGTTGATCGGAGTATTGCAGTATTGATAGTGTATTATTGATGTTTTTTTGTGATCGGTTTGTAAGTTTTGCCCTTTTCATTGTTTCTCGCGTTAACAATGAGGCTGGGTGTTGAGCACTTGGTGCGATATACATCGTGTGATCGCTTATATAAGAGCCCCCAGGCAAGTAATAGCGCATGCCGAGTAGGTTATGTTCATATTGGAATAAGTTGTGTCCTATGAGCTGTGAAGTAGGTTCAATGCCAAGTAAATTTAAAAGTGTAGGCATTAAATCTGTTTGTCCACCAAGATGTGTAATTTGCTCATTGACAAAAATTCCCGGTGCCGTAAATAGTACAGGTACTATGAATCGATCATTCAAATTGTAAGGATGGCCAAGTAAATCTTCCAATAGCACTTGGTCTTCTTCTGTTACAGGTTTTCCATGTAAACCAGAATGATCACCATAAATGAGAATAACGGAATTGTCGTACAATCCTAAACGCTTAAGATTAGCAACAAACTGTCCAATTTGCCTATCTGTATAACGAACTGATTGTAAATAGTCTCCAACATATGTGTCGTTGAATTTCGTTGGTAATTCTAGATATTTGTAGTCATCAGGCATTTTAAATGGCGTATGGCTAGTTAGTGTAATGATATTGGCGTAAACTCGATTGAATTGTCGTAACAAACTTTGTATTTGCGATTCAGCAAAACGAAATGTTACTTCATCTGCAGGACCAAAGCCGATAATTTGCTGCTCGGGAATATCATCTGAAGTATAGGTGTGGTCAAAGCCTAGAGCAGGATAAAGCTTATTTCGATTCCAATACGATATATCATCAGCATGAAATGTAGCTGTACCGTAACCTTCTGTACTTAGCATCCGAGGCAAGGAAGCAACCTCCGAATCCTTTAGTGAATTGACAGTAGGATCCATACCTTCAGGATAAAGCCCTGTATGCATAATCCATTCAGCATCTGAAGTGTTACCTGCACCGATTTGTTGGTAAACATTATTGAAATATGCACTATCCTTCAGTATCTTATTTAGATTTGGTGTAATTTCTTGGCCATTAATATCACGGTTAATAACAAAGTTTTGTAATGATTCTACTTGAATTACAAAGACGTTTCGGTTTTTAGCTACACCAAATGTTTTGTGTTTGTTAAATGGGACATAGTCATTGCCCTTTAGCCTTTCAAGATCGGCATCACTTAGCTTTTCTTGAGTAGCAAGCGCTACACCAAAGCTTCGCGCATACAATTGAACGATTTGGGATTGTAAGTAACCGTTTTCTTTGGCGAAATAAGATACATCGATAAGAGGCTGTCTAAATGCAAGTGCTGTCGTTACGATACCGATACAAGTGAAGGTAAATAGCCCTTTTCTTACGTCTGTGTAGGAAAGTTGGCGTTCTTTTGTGAAATAACGAATTAGGGGCAGCAACAAAACAATATCTAAGAAAAACAGGTAGTCATAAGGGGTTCCAAGTAAGGCAACGGTTCCACCGACTGAATGAGATTGATAAATTTGTTTGACGTCATAATATGAAGGTAATGTTGAAAAATATCGAGTGTAATACAATATGACGATAAATAATGCAGATAAAATGGTATTGAAAATCCATACAGCAAGCCATGTACGCTTTTTAAATAACACTACGACAAGAGTAAGTGCCAAAGCCCACATGGGGTACTCTAGTAACACAATTTGCGTAACCGAGCGGTTGTGGAAAATCACCGTACGAAATGCGATTATCTTCACAAGTAATACGATTAGAATGAGAGTATACGGATGTAGTAAATATTTCTTGCCCATATGAGCCAATTTGCTTTTCATTACACCATCACCTTTATGTAAAGTTCTACTAAATAACGTAACAACACCCAACTGGAAAATCAACTAATGTCACTGGAATTACTTAATTTTTTTAGAATATTTGTATTATAATATTTTTTGTTATTACTGTTTGATTTCTTTTCCAACATAAAATATCGTATACTTAATGATAAAATGGGCCTATTTAGGCTATAAGGAAGTGAAGTTTGTGACGAAAAAGTTATGGTTTCAAACAGGTGTCGGTATATTACTCGCTTTATTAATAGTTAAGTATTTTTTGGAAATAAAACATTTGTTTTATCCAGTGGTTATTATTGCAAGTGCAATTTTCACTCCACTTTTACTAGGTGGAATTTTATACTACATAACAGAGCCTATTCAGCGTTTTTTAGAGAAACGTAAATTTCCGCGATGGGCAAGTATTTTGACCATTATTATTGCATTAGTAGGAGCACTTGGGGGCTTTGTTTCGTGGATTGGTCCTTCTATTGCAGAACAGTTGAGTCATTTAATAAAGAGCACACCTTACTTAGCAAGTGAAATAACAGATATGGCTGATTATATCCAAGATAATCGTGGAAGTTTTCCATCTCAAGTAAATGAATTCATAGATAAGATGGCAAACTCTATTCAAAAATACGCAGTTATGACGAGTGTATTTTTAGTGCAACTAATACAAACGATTGTGTCGTGGGCATTTATCTTAATATTGGTGCCTTTCTTCTTTATCTTTATGTTAAAGGATCACGAGAAATTTGCACCTTCAATGTATAAACTGTTTTCTGGGAACCGTCGCGAATGGATAAAGAAAACACTGTCGGATATTGATGATGTGCTGCGTTCTTATATTCAGGGACAACTACTAATTAGTCTATTATTAGCTATTATGATGTATATCGGTTATTTAATAATTGGATTAGATTACGCATTGTTATTAGTTGTTTTTGCCTTTTTCATGAATGTCATTCCGTTTATTGGGCCATGGATTGCATTTGTCCCAGCTCTAGTTATCGGGTTTTTACAAGAGCCGAAGTTAGCCATTTGGGTATGTGTTGTAACATTAGTAGCGCAACAGATTGATAGTAATTTAATTACACCGAATGTTATGGGTAAATCATTAGATATTCATCCACTAACTGTTATTACAATCATTTTAGCTGCAGGTAATATTGCAGGATTCCTAGGTATTTTACTTGGTGTCCCTGCTTATGCCGTTGGGAAAGTAATTGTAAAAAATGTTTATGAACATCGTAAAGAAATACGTTCAGCTGCAACAAAGAATGTTTAGGTGCCAAATATGGACAGTGAATTATTAAGAATATTTAATGATGAACATGAACCTATTGGTGAGGCAACTAGAGAAGAGGTACACGCGAAAGGCTTTTGGCATGAGACTTTTCATTGCTGGCTTGTTAGTAAGATAGAAGATAAGTATTATCTTTATTTTCAGCTTAGAAGTGCTTGTAAGAAGGATTATGCAAGTCAGTTTGACATAACGGCCGCTGGACATTTACTAGCGAATGAGCGAGCTCAGGACGGCTTTCGTGAATTACAAGAGGAGCTGGGTTTGCCACTTACGGTTGATGATATGAAAAAGATTGGGGTATTTGAAACGCGTATCCAACAACCACCAATGATCGATCTAGAATTTGCCCATGTGTACTATGTATTTAGTAACGCAGACTTTGAAGGATTTCAATTACAAGAGGAAGAAGTTGCTGGTATTGTTAGAGCAGAGCTTGGTACAGTGCAGGATTTCTACTCAGGTAAGCGTAAAACTTTATATGTCGAGGGGTTTGAAATCATCGAAGATGGAAAGAAGATACCTCTTGTAAAAAATGCTATACACGCTGATTTTGTTGAGCATAATGCATCCTACATGGATAATGTTTTATCAAAGCTAACGGAAGTTTTATAAGAGAAGCACGTTGCAAATGCAACGTGCTTCTTGTTTTGTTGAGAGACGTTTCGGCCGGACACTTAATGTCAAAGAGTGCCTTTGGTTCGAGCCTTACAGTGCTTGTCGAGGGCCGACAGGATGTAGGTCAGATAGCCGTTGCCACAGGACGTGGCAGTTTTAGGCTATCTTCATTTATACGGGCCGCTTCAGCATTTAAGAAAGATATTCAGCTTCAGCGGCCAGACTCTCGAGGTCACTTTCACTTTCTCGGTCGAAAACTGTAAAGATGTTTTCGATTCGAAAGTTACAGTGCTTGTCGAGTCTTGACAGGCCGCTTCAGCATTTAGTATATCCAGCTTCAGGCGCTAGACTCTCGGGTCGTTTCGGTCTCTCGGCACAAGACAAAAAGCGCCTTGTGTTCGAGCCCTCCAACGCCTGTCGAGTCTGGTCAAGCGCCATCAGCATTTAATATGCCTTTGCCCATACGACCATTTTTTCTGCTGGTTTGCTGCAACAGATACATGTTTCTGAGATATGTTCTTGTTCGAATGGCATACATCGGGAAGTTGCACCTGTTTCTTCTTTTATTTTATCTTCACACGCTTGGTCACCACACCACATAGCCTTGATAAATCCTTGTCTTTCTTCAAGTTGTGCTTTGAATGCATCAAATGTTTGAACGGTAAATGTATTTTCTTCGCGGTGATTTAGTGCTTTATTGTATAAATCATTTTGAATTTCCTCTAACATTGCAGGTAATTTTACTTCTAGTTCATTAAGTGGAACGATAATTTTTTCCCCTGAGTCACGACGGGCTAGAACCACTTGATTATTTTCGATGTCCTTTGGCCCTACTTCAAGGCGTACTGGAATACCCTTCATTTCATACTCATTGAATTTCCAACCTGGTTTTTTATCACTAGCATCAATATTAACTCGTGCCACTTTTCCAAGACGTTCTTTTAAATCATAAGCAAAATCCAGGACGCCTTCTTTATGTTGAGCAATTGGTACAATCATTACTTGGGTCGGTGCAATACGTGGAGGAACGACTAGACCACGATCATCACCATGAACCATAATAAGTGCTCCTATTATACGTGTTGTGAAACCCCAAGATGTTTGATGAACAAATTGTTGTTTACCTTCTTTATCAAGATATTTAATATCAAATGCACGTGCAAAACCATCTCCGAAATTATGTGATGTTCCTGATTGTAATGCTTTCCCGTCATGCATTAGCGTTTCGATTGTGTAAGTGGATTCAGCGCCTGCAAATTTTTCCTTCTCAGTTTTTTGCCCTTTTAATACAGGGATAGCTAAGTACTCTTCACAAATTTGAGCATACACATTTAACATACGTAATGTTTCCTCTTGAGCTTCTTCTTGAGTAGCGTGAGCAGTGTGTCCCTCTTGCCATAAAAACTCAAGTGTACGCAAGAATGGACGTGTCGTTTTTTCCCAGCGTACAACATTAGCCCATTGGTTATATAGCTTTGGTAGATCACGATAAGAATGAATAATATTAGCATAGTGTTCGCAGAATAGTGTTTCTGAAGTTGGACGTACAACTAAGCGCTCTTGTAGTTTTTCATCCCCACCATGCGTAACCCATGCCACTTCGGGTGCAAATCCTTTTACGTGATCTTTTTCTTTTTGTAAAAGTGATTCAGGTATGAATAAAGGCATATAAACATTTTCATGACCTGTTTCTTTCAGTTTTGTATCGAGTTCATTTTTGATATTGTCCCACAATGCATAGCCATAAGGACGTATAATCATTGAACCACGAACACTTGAATAATCGATTAAATCAGCTTTTGTTACAACGTCTGTATACCATTGAGCAAAATCCTCATCCATTGCTGTTACGTCTTTTACAAATTGTTTTGCCATTATAAACACCCCTTCTTTAAAATAAAAAGCCCCGCCTTAAATAAGGGACCCATTACGGCGGTACCACCCTTATTTAAAGCGAAGCTTTACTCTCAAACATGTTAACGACTGTCGCCGCGCCATTTTTCAATGACGAACTCGAAGGTAGGTTCAAGAAGCTGTTAATGAGAATCTTCCACCAATCAATTCTCTCTCTATAAAAACAGGTCATTCTTTACTAATCCTTGTCTTAGTTTCAATTATTGTTGTTTGTGATTATAGTATTGTCTAAATAGTATGTCAATACTATATAATATTATTCAAAAGATAGGGGAGTTGTTAATGAAAAAAATTTACATTATTCGTCATTGTAAGGCTTATGGTCAAGAAAAAGAGGCCACTCTTACAAGTGAGGGTATTGAGCAGGCTAAACAATTAGCAGAGAGATTACAACAATACGATATAAAGAGAGTTATTTCTAGTCCATTTACAAGAGCAATCCAAACGATAGAACCATTTTCCAAGAAAATGAAAATAGAAGTTGAACAGGATGAAAGACTAGCTGAACGTGTTTTAAGTACACAAAATTTTGATGATTGGTTAGAAAAGTTGGAACAAACTTTTCTCGATGAAAACTTAAGGTACATAGGTGGAGAATCAAGCAAAGAAGCAGTTGTACGAATTGAACAGTTAATCAAAGAATTACTCGAATCATCTATTGCTGATACTGCAATTGTTTCGCATGGCAATCTATTATCATTACTCATTACAAAATACAATTCGAAATTTGGTTTTACAGGATGGAAAACTATGAGAAATCCTGATGTATTTTTATTGACGAAAGATGGACAAGATGTTGATATAAAGCGAATTGATATGTAAAAAATGCTATACTAAAGGTTGAATGCAAACGAAAAAGGAGTAAATTATGTTAACATTTGAACAAAAACAAGCGATCATCGAAAGTTTCCCTCAATTAACTCGTAAAGAAATTTCGATGAAACGATTAAATTATCACTTTGATGGTAGCCAATATGAGAAAAAAATTGTGGTAGAAAAATTACACCCAAACGGTAACGGTTTTGTTTACGTAGGAGATTTACTACGTTATAAATCAGACGATCGTGGTTTAGTAAATATTCGTGATTTCTCTGAGCAAGAGCTACGTGAAATTATCGAAGATTCCCTTACGTACTTATCTGAAATTGATGAAGTAGTTCCTGAAGTGAGAATTGAGCAAAGCTGGCGTAACCGTAATGATGACCAACTTCTTTTAGTAGAAGAAGATCCTTTTTGGAATGTTTATCATGGCTTCAATTTAGAAGAAAGCTTCGGAACTCGTGATGATGCGGAAAACTATTTATATTCTGAAGGCTTTAAGCCGTCTAAAAAATGATGATAACAATATCGTTTATTGGCGGTATTTGAACGACCACCAATGGACTTGCTGTTACTAGCTGATCCGTCTGAGCACATGATTGCACAATATATTCGCGATGGTAATTATTATATCGCGAGTATGGCGGGTGAGGATGTTGGGGTGGTCGTTTTGTTGATTCATAATACAGAAGCCATCGATATAATGAACATTGCTGTAGTTGGAAAATGGCAAGGACAAGGGTTTGGTAAGTCACTTATTCAGCACGTCATAAGTGAAGCGACAGCCGGTGGTTATCGTCGAATTCTAATTGCTACTGACAACTCTAGCATTGGGCAACTGGCGCTGTATCAAAAATATGGATTCCACATGATCAAAATTGAATATGATTATCTTATTAATCATTATAAGAAGAAATTTTTGAGAACAGTATACAATTTCGAAATCGGATAGTTCTCGCAAAGGAATGCTAAAGGAAGTAGGTAATTTTATGTCTGGCAAAAAGACAGTTATTGCATTAATTAGTGTCGTAATAATTGCAGTTATATTGATTGTCCTTTCAATTCAACTATTTTATAAGAATCATCCTAAGCAAAGTTCCAAAGCATATTCATTGACTCCTATTACTGTTCAATCTATAATTATCTCGAATTCAAGATATTGATTATAGAATATAGATAGGGGGGTTCTCCATGCAACATATTTTCATTAAAGGTACTGACGATAGTAAGCCAACATTGTTATTGCTACATGGTACTGGTGGGAATGAACATGATTTAATTTCTTTAGCAAAAGAGATTGATCCAACAGCTTCTCTTTTAGGTGTACGAGGAAATGTTGTAGAGAATGGCATGCCACGCTTTTTCAGACGTTTAGCAGAAGGCGTTTTTGATATGGAGGATTTAGAGGTCCGTACAAAAGAATTGGCTGAATTTATCGACGAAGCAGCAGTGCAATATGGCTTCAATCGAGATAATATTGTAGCAATTGGCTATTCAAACGGGGCAAATATTGCAGGTAGTTTGTTATTCCGTAATGGGCCAATCGTGAAAGGTGCTATTTTACATCATCCAATGGTTCCAAGAAGAGACATTGAAGTACCGGTATTATCACAGTTACCAATCTGGATTGGTGCTGGTAAAAACGATTATATGTGTCCTCCTCAAGAATCAAAAGATTTAGAAGGATTGTTAACAGCAGCAGGGGCAGAAGTAGAAGTATATTGGAGCGACTATGGTCATCAGTTAACACATGATGAATTAAAAGCAGCAAAAGTTTGGTATGCAAATCACTTTTAATAAATATGAAAAGAGGCAACCTGATTATTAACAGATTGCCTCTTTTTTATTTGCGATTTTTCTTTTGAAATGGCATCCACCAGTTCCAGTCACCTAATAATTTCATCAGACTTGGTACGAGCATTAGACGTATAATTGTTGCATCAATAGCAATGGCAATGGCAATGCCGACGCCTATTTGCTTCACAGGCATTACATCTGTGAAGGCGAATGCACCTGTTATAACAATCATAATTAACGCAGCAGACGTAATGATTTTACTTGTAGAAGTAAGTCCATCAATGGTAGCGCGCGTATTACTCGCTCCTTTTTCATATTCTTCTTGAATTCTTGAGATAAGGAATACTTCATAGTCCATACTTAAGCCGAATACAAGACAAAATGTAATAACAGGTATGATTAATACAATTGTCCCTTCCTCTATTCCGAAACTTCCGTATTGGAAGATATATACAAGGATTCCGAAAGCTGATGATAAGCCAATAATATTCATTAAAATAGCCTTTATAGGAATTAACACCGAATGGAATGCAAGCATTAGAATAAAGAATGTAGAAACAATAATAATGGATAAGGCTATGACGATTTTATTTGAAATTTCATCGAAAATTTCTTGATTAAACTTCGCTTCTCCACCAAGTTTAAAGTTCATGTTTAAATCTTTATCCGACCACTTTCTCACCCAATCTTGTGCCTTTGTAGATGCTCCTTTAGCATCTAATGTAATTGGGATAAACAACTGTTTGTCGTGAATGAAAGTTTCCTTTAAAGGCTTAAGTTGTTCGCTAGCAGAAAGGTTTTTCATACTTTGCTGCCAGTCCTCTACGTGATTGATTTTAGATTCCGTGAAAATGGTCTTCACATCGAGGACTAAGTTATCTTTCTGTAATGCTTTTTGTAGCTTTAGGATGTCATTTAAACCAGCTTTGGAATCCCATCCATCTTCACGTTCTGCTAATAAATAAACTGTAGAATATTTACCTAAATCAAATTCTTTTTGTAATTTCTCAAAAGAAGTACGAGAATCATATGAAGTTGGTAAAGCATCCATTTGTGGAATAGTTAGTTTCATATCTTTCACAGGGACAATACCTATTCCTAAGATAATCAAGGAAATAATAGCGATTGTCACTGGACGTTTCATAACCAGTGTTGCAAAACTACGCCAACGCGATACACTATTCGGTTTCACCCGAATAATCTTCCATTTATTTAAGCGATCACCCAATAACAATATGCTTGCAGGTAACAAAGTTAATGAAGCAACAACTGCTAGGAAAACTGCAATCGTACCACCTAGTGCGATATTATGGAATATTTCTACTTGGATAACAATCATCGCACCGAGACCAATCATGACACAAAATGCAGAAAAAATAATCGAGCGTCCGGCAGTTTGAATCGTTGTTTGCACAGCTTGTTGAATGGTAGAGTGCAATCTTTCCTCACGATAACGATTGATAAACAACAATGCGAAATCTATGCTGAGTGCTAGCCCAAGCATAGGGATAATATTCATTATGAAGATGGATAAATCAAACTGTCCACTCAGCATAGATAGTATGCCAAACGCAGATACGACGGTAATGATACCAATTACAATTGGTAGAATTGAAGCAACAACGCTACCAAATGCTAGTAATAAAACAAGTACTGCAATGGGTAATCCAATTGCTTCTGCGTTAGCTAAATCCTTTTGACTGGCTGTATTAAGATCGGATGAAATCACCGATCCACCTGTAATAGTAATTCCTTGTTTATTGTTTATTTTATCTCGTATTTTCGGTACTACAATGGACATATCCTCTATGGTATTATCGAAATTTAAAATAGCATAGGAGATATTTTTTTTATGAAGTTCCGAGTTCTTTAAAGGAGATTGAATAGAATCGATTTCCTCTACTTCTTCGATTTTCTGTAAAGTCGCTTTAATATCTTCGTCTTTAACTTTATCAAATACGACAAATATGGTTTCAGCAGGTAGACCAAATTCTTCTGTTAGTTCGTTCATAACAGCTTGATGATCGCCATTTACTTTAAAACCATCGCCTTTTAATTGACCAGGTAATTGAATAGCAAAGTATGCAAAGATAATGAACAATGCACACCAAATCGTTGCAATTATTTTATAATATTTTGTTATGAATCGAGATAAACTTTGCAAATGTATGTACCACCTTTCTTAAACAACTCTATGTGATTAGTGTAAAGCATTCTGTCTTACTTTGTCGTTAAACAGTCAAAATTTTTACATAAAAAAAGTTCCCATCCTATAGCGAATGGAAACCTAATAAGGTAATTATTAGATAAATAAGTTGAGAACAAAAAAGATAGCTGCTCCCATTATTGCAGATGTTGGTAAAGTGATAATCCACGTAAGAACGATTTTCTTTGCTACGCCCCATTTAACACCTTTTACACGTTGAGCCGAACCAACCCCCATGATAGAAGAGGAGATAACATGTGTTGTACTTACAGGTAAATGAAGTTGTGTAGCTCCGAAAATAACAGCGGCAGAAGCTAAATCAGCAGCTGCTCCATTAACAGGTCGGATTTTCATGATTTTACCGCCAACAGTTTTGATAATTTTATATCCACCAATGGATGTACCTAATCCCATTGCAGTTGCAGCTGCAATACGTACCCACATTGGAATATCGTCACCAGTTTGTAATCCAGCAGCAATTAAAGCCATTGTAATAATACCCATTGATTTTTGAGCATCGTTTGTACCGTGGGTAAAAGATTGTACCGCAGCAGTGAAAATCTGTAGTCTACGGAATCCTTTATTCGTACGGTATAAGTTTAAGTCTTTGAATACCACTTTGAAAATGGACATCATGATAAAACCAGCAACGATAGCAATAAATGGTGAGTAGATTAATGCTTTAATAATTTTGATAAATCCTTCATAGTTCAATACAGCAAAACCTGCAGCAGCAATCGCTGCACCAGCTAAAGAGCCGATTAGAGCATGCGATGAACTAGATGGAATACCATAATACCAAGTTACTAAGTTCCAAATAATTGCGGATAGCAAAGCGGCTAAAATAATGACAACCCCGTTATCAATTGCAAAAGGGTCAACGATATCTTTGGCCAATGCTTTTGCTACACCTGTAAATGTTATTGCACCTATAAAGTTCATAGTTGCGGCCATTAATACAGCTACACGAGGTGGTAATGCACGTGTAGAAACAGCAGTTGCGATGGCATTTGCAGTATCGTGAAAACCGTTAATGAAGTCGAATAATAATGCAAAAACAACAACAAGAATGGTTAAAAATAGAACTGTATCCAATATATCTACATCTCCTAGGCGTTACGCATTATAATTGTATCCATTGTATTTGCAACATCTTGGCAGTAATCAGCTACTTCTTCAAGTTGTTCGTAAATATCTTTGAATTGAATTATGCGAATAGGATCTTTTTCATGTAAGAATAGTTGTTTAATTGAAGTGCGAAGAACGTCATCACATTTGCGCTCATAGTCTTTAATGAGGATGGAATGATCACGCATATCGATCAGTTTTTTATTTGTTAAATGTCCCATTGCTGCGACAATTTCATCTGTACTTTTTACGATGTATTTAAGGAAATCACGCATATAATCGTCTACCTCTGTTAATGAAAACATCTCGAAGTGGGCGATACAGCCTTCAATGCCATCAAGAACATCATCCATACGTACAGCTAATTCCAAAATATCTTCACGTTCGATCGGTGTCATAAATGATTTGTTTAACATGAAAATTAATTCATGAATTAATTTATCTCCATCGGTCTCATACTGTTTTAATGTTACGCTAAGCTCTTTTAAATCTGCGATGCTTGTAATTTTAAAATCATCTGCATAATGTACAGCTTCATTAACTGTTTCTGCAATTTTCAACAGCGACGCAAAAAAAGGGTCTTGTTTTTTTGAGCTAAACATGTGAATCCTCCTAGGTTGAATATCAACTTATCAATCTCTTTTAACGCTACACAATCATAACAAAATGCAATAGGAATCCCCACATTATTTACATAATTTCGACTAAAATTTACATTCCCGTAACATTAGAAATAATTATAAATAAAATGTGTAAATTATTTGAAAAAAATGAAACTTTATCTCCACTTAACCGTATAACGTATTGTAAGGAAAATAACATAAGTATGAGAGGTGAGTCTAATAGAACTGTTTGGTATAGCAATCCAACAAGTATATTTATATTCCCTAATAATTTTTGCAGTATGCATGGTCTTATTTTTATTTTTTGGAGATGTAATTGATGGTGTTGGAGAAGGTATTCCGTTTTTTAATCCAGCGGTTATTCTTTCTTTTTTAACATTCTTTGCAGCAATTGGTTTCATCTTAGAAAGTTTAACGTCATTTTCTAGTATCATGATCATCGCAATTGCAACAATTATCTCTACCGTATTAAGTGTATTGCTCTATTTCTTTATCTTATTACCATTAAAATCAGCAGAAGTATCAATGGCATATACTGATGAGTCATTGGCAGGGCAAATTGGTAAGGTAATCGTACCTATTCCTGTTGATGGGTTCGGTGAAGTTGTTATTGAAACTATAAATGGTTTAATTTCAAAACGTGCTGTAGGTTTTGATAATGAGGAAATTGAGTATAATCAACAGGTCCTTATAGTAGAAGTAAAAGAAGGCACGGTGTATGTCAGAGCATATGAACCGATGTTTTCAAATTAGATTAAAGGGGGAAATGAAATGGATTTTGGAAATATAGGGTTATTAGTCGTAATAGGAATTGTAGCTTTTGTATTATTAGCGATTATTGGTGTTTATGTAACAAAATACCGAACAGCAGGTCCAGATGAAGCGCTGATCGTAACAGGTAGTTACTTAGGATCAAAAAACGTACATACAGACGAATCAGGTAATCGAATTAAAATTATCCGTGGTGGTGGTACATTCGTACTTCCTGTATTCCAGCAAGCAGAACCATTAAGCTTATTATCTAGTAAACTAGAAGTCACTACACCTGAAGTATATACAGAGCAAGGTGTTCCAGTAATGGCAGATGGTATTGCAATCATTAAAATCGGCGGGTCTATTTCTGAAATTGCTACAGCAGCAGAGCAGTTTTTAGGCAAACCTAAAGAAGAACGCGAAAATGAGGCGAAGGAAGTTTTAGAAGGTCATCTACGTTCGATTTTAGGTTCTATGACAGTTGAAGAAATTTATAAAAACCGCGATAAATTTTCTCAAGAAGTTCAACGCGTCGCATCACAAGATTTAGCGAAAATGGGTTTAATCATCGTTTCATTTACAATCAAGGATGTACGTGATAAAAACGGTTACCTTGATTCATTAGGGAAGCCAAGAATAGCACAAGTAAGACGTGACGCTGACATTGCAACAGCAGAGGCAGAAAAGGAAACACGTATTAAACGTGCTGAATCAGATAAAGAAGCGCAAAAAGCAGAGCTTGAACGTGCCACTGAAATTGCAGAAGCAGAAAAAGAAAACCAATTAAAAGTAGCTGAATTCCGCCGCGAGCAAGATGTCGCTAAAGCCCGTGCTGACCAAGCATATGAGCTAGAATCAGCTAAAGCAAAACAAGAAGTAACAGAACAAGAAATGCAAGTTCGTATCATCGAGCGTCAAAAACAAATTGAATTAGAAGAAAAAGAGATTCTTCGTCGTGAGAAACAATACGATTCTGAAGTGAAGAAGAAAGCCGACGCGGATCGTTATGCAATAGAGCAAAACGCAGCAGCGGATAAAATGAAACAATTAGCTCAAGCTGATGCGGAGAAATATAGCATTGAAGCTAGAGCGAAAGCTGATGCAGAAAAAGTACGTTTAGATGGTCTTGCAAAAGCTGACTCTGAACGTGCACAAGGTGAAGCCGAAGCAGATATTATCCGTCTTAAAGGTCTTGCGGAAGCAGAAGCGAAACGTAAGATTGCCGAAGCGTTCGAGCAATATGGCCAAGCAGCTGTACTTGATATGGTCATTCACATGATGCCTGAATACGCGAAACAAGTTGCTAGTCCGCTTTCAAATATCGACAAAATAACAGTCGTTGATACAGGAAGTGGTGGTGAAGGCGGCGGTGGTGCTAACAAAGTCACTGCTTATGCAACGAACTTAATGTCTACTTTACAAGAATCTCTTAAAGAGACATCGGGGATTGATATGAAAGAGCTAATAGAAAACTACTCGGGCAAAGGTACGATTCGCCCAAGTATCGAAAGATTAGCTGATGAAATCCAAGGTAAGTCAACTGCATCAACAACTGCAGTTATTGAACCAAAAGAAGAAGCTTAAATAAAAGGGCTGGCTCATGAAAATGAGTCAGCTTTTTATGTATAAAAAGAATAAGACTTGTCTAACTATATAAAAAGCCTACTACTTAATAATAATGTTGCTTATTTGTCATACAAGTTTAAATACTTATTAAGGTACAATAGGGGAAAAGTGTGTGAAGGAGTTATTAGTAATGAAATTTAAATGGTTTACGTTATTACTAGCTGGTTCTATGATATTGACTGCTTGCAGTAGTGGTGAGGACAAGGCAGAAGAACCGGTAAAACAAGAAAAACACAATGAAGAATCAGGACATCAACACACTGTAGCTAATGGTGATATTCAAGAGACGACAGCTTCAGCAGATGTTCTTCCAAGTTTTTTAGATAAACAATCTGAAGATTTGAAGCTTGTTTATAAGGCGACAGGTCAAGCAACAGAGATTCTTAAATGGATACCTTGCTATTGTGGATGTGGAGAAAGTGCAGGCCATAAAAGCAATATGAACTGCTTTGTTAAAGAAGTGAAAAAGGATGGCTCAATCGTTTGGGATGATCATGGAACAAGATGTGTAGCTTGTGTAGAAATCGCAATCCAATCAATTAAAATGGCGCAAGAGGGTAAGTCTTTAAAGGAGATTCGTGATGTAATTGATGATGCTTATAAAGAAGGTTACGCTAAACCTACGCCAACGCCAATGCCAGCTTAATCGTATAATCCAACCTTGTATAATTTTTTATACAAGGTTTTTTTATTTCAAACAGCAGATAAGACATTTCAATGAGAAAGCGTTATCATAAATAACAGAAAGGTAATAAATTTCGTAGAAAAACAAGGGAGATGGATGATTTTGGATTATCGTATTGAACATGATTCTATGGGAGAAGTAAAAGTACCAGCAGCACATAAATGGGGAGCTCAAACACAGCGTAGTAAAGAAAATTTTAAAATTGGTACAGAACAGATGCCAATTGAATTTATTTATGCATATGCACTTCTTAAAAAAGCAGCAGCGACTGTCAGTGCTGAACTTGGTAATCTGTCACAAGTTAAGGCCAATGCCATTGTTCACGCAGCTGATGAAATTATTGCAGGTAAATGGGATGAAGAATTCCCACTTGTTGTGTGGCAAACGGGTAGTGGTACGCAAACTAATATGAATGTCAATGAAGTAATCGCTCATCTAGGAAATGCATATTTGCAAAAACAAGGTAGTGATGAAAGACTGCACCCAAATGATGATGTTAACAAATCTCAAAGCTCTAACGACTCATTTCCGACAGCTATGCATATTGCTGCTATTACTGTTGTTACGAATGATTTACTACCAGCTCTACAAGAGATAAAAGAAACATTGCAGGCGAAAGCTGAGCAATTTAAAATGACGATTAAAATTGGCCGTACGCATTTGCAAGATGCAACACCTCTAACACTTGGTCAAGAGATAAGTGGATGGTTGCATATGATTGAGAAATCAGAACAAATGATAAAGCAAAGTAAAGAACATTTGCTAGAGCTTGCTATCGGTGGAACAGCAGTAGGGACGGGCATTAATGCACCTAGCGAATTCGGTGATCTTGTTGCAAATGCTTTAGATAAAGAAACGGGACTCCAATTCGTTTCATCTGCAAACAAATTCCATGCACTCACAAGCCATGATCAAATTGTTCATGTGCATGGTGCTTTAAAAGGCTTAGCAGCAGATATGATGAAAATTGCCAATGATGTGCGATGGCTTGCAAGTGGTCCTCGAAGTGGTATCGGTGAAATTACCATTCCTGAAAATGAACCGGGTAGCTCGATTATGCCGGGTAAAGTGAACCCGACGCAAAGTGAAGCTGTAACGATGGTGGCGACGCAAGTTATGGGGAATGATGTGACGATCGGTATTGCAGCTAGTCAAGGAAATTTTGAACTCAATGTATTTAAGCCAGTTATTCTATACAACTTCATGCAATCTGTCCGTTTGTTAAGTGATGTTATCCGAAGCTTTAACGAACACTGTTTGGTAGGCATTGAGGCAAATGAAGAAAAGCTAGACCATTTTGTGAAAAATTCACTTATGTTAGTAACAGCACTTAATCCACATATTGGTTATGAAAATGCAGCTAAAATAGCGAAGCATGCACATAAAAATGGCCTAACATTAAAAGAAGCAGCACTTGAAACAGGGTTATTAACTGAAGCTCAATTTGATGAAATCGTAGATCCAGTGAAGATGATTCAATTTTAAATTAAGACATTAAAAAGCCTTGCATTTCAGCAGAGAAAACACTGCTGAGTGCAAGGCTTTAAATTATTTAATATAGTGATTACTTACAAGATCTTTTTGTATAACGCTTGTTGGGATTTTGAATTTTACAGAACCCATATAGCCTGGTGCAACCTCATATTGATCAAAGTAGATGATAAGCTCATTATTTTTTGTAATAGAGAAGTTTTGATCTGCTTTAATTTTGTCAAAGCCATCGTTTGTTTCTGATTCTCCTGCAATAAAGTAGGTTTTTTCAACATCAGCAGCCATTTGTTTACGCATCTCATCTTTAATATAAGTTGAGATGGTATCGATATAGGCATTGTCTTTGAATAGACTTGGTAAAGTAATGAGTAATTCATTCTTTTTGTCTATTGTATCGTTATGAATTGTTTCATAGCTTGAAGCTTGTGTTTCTACAGTATAACGACTAATTGAAAGTAAGTCATCTGTATCTGTTAATACTTTGTAGCCCGCGTCTACACCTAAGTGACCTCCGCCTTGTTCTTCAATTTTGGCCATTTTCTTTTGGAACTGGGCAAATAGCTGAGCATTTTCTTGCTCGTATTTTGAGTTCAATGTTGTTTCCAATTCTTTGTTTTCAAGGCCTGTAATTTGAGGGGTTGAAATGTTGGCTTGCGAATTGTCGTTACCATCAGCTATTTCATTCATAGTGATAACTTTGACAATTGAATTTAAGACAGGAATGTTAGACATTGATTGTGCAAATGCAGGACTCAGGTTTACACTACCTGCAAATAATATGGCAGCAGCTGCGGCACCTAGTCCAAAATTTTTAAAAGGGTTCATATTTTTTCGTTTATTGTTTTTCATTGGATTAGCTTCCTTTATAGCTTTTTGGACAACAAAATCTAGTTCTTCAGGAATTTCAATATTGTCGAATCTTTTTTTGGCGTCGTTAATTTTACTCATTATTCCACATCCTCTTTCATTTCTATGCGTAGCTTGCGCAATGCGGCATAAAGCCTTGTTTTAATTGTGTTGCTATTTTCCCCGAGCATTTCGGCAATATCATCGATTTTCATATCCTCAAAGAAGCGCAAAATGATAATGGTTTTGTAAGTTATGGGTAAATGATCAATGGCGTCATATAAGTCTAAATCATGTAATTCATTTTCTTGATTTGGTAAATGAAAATCAAGAATTTCATCCGGAGAGGCGATTGTTCGTTTGTTTCTCTTTATATAATCTATGGATGTATTGATTAAAATACGGTAAAACCATGTTTTAATGTATTCAATTTGTTCTATATAATCGATTGATTTGAGTGCTTTAACAACGCTCTCCTGTACGATATCCAGTGCATCTTCTTTATTTTTGACATAGCTAAATGCTAGTCGGTAATAAGAATGCTGATTTTCTATTATAAATGCTTCTACAAGCTTGTATTTTTCCTCTTTTGTCATGACCAGTTAACTCCTTCATAAATATAGCGTATCGCGAAAACACTACAATATTTTGACTTGGAAGTACCACGAAAAGTTTGCGTCTACACAAATTAATTTGAAAACCTTAACGCCACTATATCTAATCTTAAGAATTTCTTCATCTTTATCCTCCTTATTACTTAAGAATCTATGTATATACTTAATTTCAGTAAGTAAGTGGAGAGGGGCTAAAATAAATTGATTGAAATAAAAAATGTGAGTCATACATTTGCTATAGGAAAAAAAGGTAAAGAAAAAAAAGTGCCAGTGTTGAAGGATTTATCATTCGATGTGGCAAAAGGAGAAATAGTTTCAATTGTTGGTAAGAGTGGATCTGGTAAATCGACATTGCTAAATACTATTGCTGGCTTTATGACGCCTGAATTTGGATCAATTGTTATCAATGGTCAAGAAACAGTTTCTATGAATGAAGTTACTCATGCGCAGTTCCGATTAGAAAATTTTGGATTTATCTTTCAAAACTTTCAACTGATGCCGGGTTTAACGGCGTTTGAAAATATTGAATTACCACTAAAGATTAAAGGTATTCCTTCTGCAAAGCGGAAGGTAAAAGTAAAAGAACTATTACAACAAGTAGGGTTGGAAAATGTTTCAGACCATTATCCAAATGAGTTATCGGGTGGGCAGCAACAGCGTGTTAGTATTGCCCGTGCATTAGTAACTAATCCGCCGATATTATTAGCGGACGAGCCTACAGGAAGTTTAGATTCGGAAACAGAGCAAGATATTTTACTCCTTATTCAAAGCCTTAATAAAGCGTTGAATTTAACGTTTGTCATTATTACACATGATGAAGAAGTGGCTAATATAGCACATCACAAATTCAGAATGCACGATGGCGAATTAGTTAAGGAGGTATTGTAATATGTTATTTAAGGATCAAGTAGATTTTGTTAGACAACACTTAAAGAAAAATAGGCTACGTGTGTTTACAACTGTTTTAGCAACTACTATGGGATGTGCGTTTTTAATTGTATTAGCATCCATCGGTTTTGGTTTACAAGGGTCGATGGAAAGAGAAATCTTAACAGATCAAAAATTGACAGAAATTGAGGTACACGGAGATCCTCAAAAGAAAATCGATGTAGATGCCATTAGAAAAATGGAGAATGTCAGAGCAGTGGTTGAAAAAACAAATGCTCAACTATCGGCTAACGTAAAATTTGAGGAACGTACAAATAGCGTACCAGTAAACATGACTGAATTTGATAACGAAGAAAAGGTCGGGAGTAAATTATCTGAAGGTCGTCTACCTCAAAATTCTGATGAAATTGTAGTTGGTTATCATTTTGCAGAGAATTTATTATCGAAAGCAGAGTTGAAAGAGCAAGAAAAGTTAAATGAGGAATCTGCAGAAAATGACACAACTTCTACTAAGCAAGCAAAGAAACTTGGTTACAAGGAATCGCTAGTAGGTAAAACAATTTCAGTAAAACTACAAGATTATGATAATGATAAGGCAATTAATAAAGAGTTAACATTCAAAGTGGTTGGTGTATCAGAAAAACCGGCAAAAGATTGGCTTATTAAAAATACGATACTATTTAGTCATGAACTAAAAGGCGAGTTTTATAATATTTATAAGGCATCTGTAAAAGATTCGAAAAACATAAAAGCTGAAAAAGATATGTTCTATCCGGAGATAAAAGTACATGCTACGAATTTAGAAGCAGTAAAAGGTGTAATAGCCAAACTGAAGGATAAAGGTTTAAGTGTTTACTCAGTTACTGAGCAATTAGATGATATCAATGTTATATTCTTAGCATTTAAAGTAGGTTTAATCTTTGTAGGGACGATTGCTGTATTAATTGCTTCTATTGGTATTTTCAATACAATGACAATGGCTGTTACTGAGCGTACTCGTGAAATTGGGGTCATGAAGGCGATTGGGGCAAGTCCGAAATTGATCCAGCGATTATTCTTAATGGAAAGTGCTTGGATTGGTATTTTAGGAACAGCGATTGCAATTGTTATATCATACGGTATTAGTTTCTTATCAAACTGGCTATTGCCAATTATTATTGATATGGCTACTGATTCAAAGCAATTCCAAGAAGCGGATATTGTATTCTCAGATATTCCTTGGCAACTAATACTTGTAGCTTCAGCTATTAGTATTGGAGTAGCATTACTTTCAGGTTGGAGACCAGCACGTAAAGCAACAAAGATTGATGTTATTCAAGCGTTACGACAAGAATTATAATTATAAAAAAAGAGCGACTAGCCAATCAGCTAGTCGCTCTTTTCTTATCTTAATTAACTGCTTTTTCGTTGTGACGTTTGTAGAAGAATGTAACTATCACTAAGAAAATTAAAATAGATTGTCCAATGATAGTTTCGATTGTTGGATAAAAACCAATATTTGCCCAGACAGGAAGTTCGCTAATGATGGACGTTGGTAAGACATCTGTTAACTGCAATGTATGGATACTAACACCGATAATTTTAAATGCTAATAAATAGATTAAAATGGTTGCGACAGCAAAGAAGTAGTGGATTGGGATTTTGCCACTTGCTCTCAGTAATACGATGGCTACAACAATTAAAATAAGAAGTGCAATGCCAATCCCTAAAGTGAAGTCGAAAGTCGACATTTTAGGTGCAATCCCTGCATAGAAAACAAGCGTTTCAGCGCCTTCACGGAAAACAGATAAAAAGCTGATAAATGCCATTGCCCAAACACTTTGTTTAGACATCGCATGATTCATTTGTTTAGCAATGTAATTATTCCATGATTTGATGTTGGATTTGCTGTGCATCCACACACCTACACCAATCATCATTGCTGCAGCTGCAAGTCCAATATAGCCTTCTAACATTTCACGGCTTGTATTAATAGTTGTCGAGTTGAATAATGTAGACATTAAAATAGCTGCCACAGCACTTAACCCAATACCAATTCCAGCTCCAATATAAATCCATCTTTCCATATGTGTTTGTCCAGATTTTTTTAAGAAAGCTATCAGTGCAATGATGATTAATAAAGCCTCTAAACCTTCACGTAAAAGAATTAATGCTGAATCCCAGAAGCTATAGTTCTGATCTCCTTGGATAAGCTGGATTTGTTGTTTAAAGTTGTTTAACTGAGATTTAATGTCCTTTTCATCTATAGCATCTTTCATTAAATTACTGGCTATGATAGGCATATCACTTTCAATTTTCGTATATAGGCTGGCGTTTTTCGTGCGAATATCACCCTCAACGTTTGGCCATGTAGTGATGAATTTTTTAATAGTTGCTGATGCTTTAGAGTATTCTTCCTCATCAATTTGATCTTTTGCCTCATCAATTAAATCTAATAATGTTTGCAGGGAGTAGGTACCAGATTGAGTAGCTGTTTTTTTTCCTGCTGCAAAGTTATCAATTGCTTTTTTTAATGAGTCGAATTGATCTGTTAATGAATCGATATTAGGGTTGTCATCTGCAAGTGTCATTCGCATAAAGGAAATCTGTGTTTCAATTTGACCATATGCAGCAATATCATGCTCGCGTACTGGACGTTCATTTTTATTCCAAAAAGCATTGAACTGATTGTACTGAGATTCAATCTTTTCTAAGTCCCCCGTTTGAATGGCGTTGTCCAGCAAATTCAGGGCGGGAGTAATCGTTTTTAAAAACCCAGTACGTTCGGCTTGTTCGTCTACAGGATTTTCAGCTTTTTCTAAAGCTGTTAATGCTTTGGATAGCTTTGTAAGTGCAGTAAGACGGTCCTCTTTAGATGAGGCATTTAGAGCTTCATCTAAAGAGGATTCGATTGCCTTTTTTTCACTAGATGTATTTACATCAGTCTTTTTCCAATCAGACTGGAATGTCTTAATCGCATCAATCGCTTCTTTGTCTTGATCCTGCTTAGAGCTCATAATGGCATCACTAATAGAAATATATAAATGACTATAAGATACAGCAGCACTTACAGGATGTATTGATGTTAAAATGATTAGCCCAAGAATAATCGCAATTTGACTACAGTGTTTTAAAAAGTGCTTCACCGATATAACTCCCTTTTTGTATACCAGGGAAGCAAGCGAATAAGGCACTGCCTCGATGGGTAATATATTCGTTCATTTTATCTAATCGACCTAGACTGTTTTGAATTTTAATGAATTGATCAGGATTTTTTTGGAATGAAACAAAAAGCAATCCTGCGTCATATGAGCCTGTAGCATCCATAACACCTGATGAGTATGAATACGAGCGACGTAGTATGCGTGCATCGACAGATTTCGCTAGGAAGACATGGGATGTTTCAGGGACTACATAATTTCCGTTATCATCTTTTCGATCAATATCCATCGCTTCAAATTCATCTTTTTTGCCAATAGGTGCACCACTATCACGATGACGTCCGAATGTATTTTCTTGTTCTTTTAAAGAAGTACGGTCCCAAGTTTCTAAATGTAATTGGATTCGGCGAGCAACTAAATAAGAACCCCCAGTCATCCAACCTTTGGATTCTCCAGATTGTACCCAAACAACGTCATTCATATCTTTTTTGTTAGAAGTAGTGGGATTCTCTGTGCCATCTTTAAAAGCAAATAGATTACGAGGAGTCTGTTTTTTCCCTTTTGAAACAGGGAATGCATTGAAGCCAGCTTGTGACCATTTCAAAGATACTTTGCCAGAAGCAGCACGTACGAGATTGCGAACTGCATGGAACGCCACTTGTGGGTCGTCAGCACATGCCTGAATGCAAATATCCCCACCAGTGTAAGCAGCATCTAGTTGATCCTTTGGGAAGTGGGGCAAGTCTTTTAATTCGTTTGGTTTTTTAGAAGCAAGTCCGAATTCCTTTTTCTCAAAAAGAGATGGTCCAACTCCGAAAGTGATACTTAAATTTGCTGCATCAAGACCTTTTACCTCTCCGGTATCTTTTGGAGGCATCATTCCATTAGTCGTTGGATCGCCAATCATATCGCCATTCATTAAACGAACTGCAAGAGGTGTCCACATTTTGAACAACTCTTGCAATTCTTGTTTAGAAGTAACTAAAACATTTAAAGAAGCGAAATAGATATTAGTTTGCACATCTGTTGCAATTCCAGATTGATGTTGGCCATAGAAATTTACTTTGTTTGTAGTGGTTGAATCGTCATCAAAAAAATCCATTCCAAATGTTTTGATGACGCCACCGAAACCTGTAGCACCAATGGCTACGCCAGCAGCACCAAGACCGGTCATTTTCAGCATTTGACGACGCGAAATTTTTTTATCATAGATTTTTTCTTCTTTTGTTTCAGTCATTGTAATCTCACTCCATTATGATTGCCATTTGGCTTAATGGTTCTCCAAGGTTGTTTACTGCTTCAGCTAATGCCTTTGTATCGTCTTTAGTAAGTTCAGTGTATGAAACATAGCCATCTTTTGTTTCATGTTTAGCTAATAAATCGTTAACTGTTTTAAATTTCTTTGTTAGGTTTTTAGCTAATTCAGGGTCTTTAGCTTCGATTTTGCTTTCTAAAATAGTGAAGATTTTTTCGGCACCTTCAACATTAGCTTTGAAGTCATATAAGTCAGTATGAGAAAAAATTTCTTCTTCTCCTGAAATTTTAGATGTAGAAACTTCGTTTAATAAATCGATTGCTCCGGTCATCATTAAATCAGGAGTTACTTCAACTGTTTCGACACGAGCGCGTAGTTCTTTTGCATCTTTAAGTAGTTGATCAGCAGTTTTTTCGTAGCCTTTTGTTGTGTTTTCTTCCCATAATCCGTACTCAATTTTATGATAACCGCTCCAGTCTTCTTTTCCTTGACCTTCTTCTTCAAGGTCAGCTAAACGAGCATCAATACGTGGGTCAAGGTCACCGAAGCTTTCCGCGATTGGTTCAGAACGTTCGAAGAACATACGCGCGTTTGGATAAATGTCTTTTGCTTTATCAATATCACCAGCTTTTACAGCGGTAACAAATTTTTCTGTTTCAGTTGTGAATTGATCCATTTGATCAAGTGCGAATTCTTTATATGCATCTATTTCGGCCTGTAAGTCAATTACTTTTGTATCTTTTGTTGCTTCAGTTGATGAATTCTTAACAGAAGATTCTTTATCTGAGTTATTACATCCTGTTACGATAACGCTTCCTGCTAATAAAATGGCTAATAATGATTTTGACTTCATTGATATCCTACTCTCTGCGATTCGATTTTATATCTACAATAATGATAATCATTATCAGTGAAAAGTCAATGCTTTTCTAGACAAAAAATTCAAGTTAATGGAATTAGTTTCCTTTTCGCGTAAAAGTGTATCATTAAAATGGAAGGAATAGATATGATTTCTCTCACAGTGCTTCTTAAAATATTTTAATTGTAAAAAAATCCCCTATACCAAATATTGGCACAGGAGAAATTATTAGTTGAGATATTCCTTTAATTCTTTTTCTAAGAATGGCTTTGCAGATAAAAATTTTGTAAAGGCTTCATAGCGTTCCTTTTGAATAACTGTTGTTTTTTTACCTGTGAAGTATGCACGAATTAAAATATTCTTCGGTGTATTCTCCATATCGATAAACTCTAGCAGCTGTGTTTCGTAACCAACAAGTGTTAAAATTTCTGCTCGAATAGAGTCTGTAGCTAGTGCAGCAAAACGTTCTTTAACTAAACCATGTTGAAGCATAATATCAAGTGGTGAAGATTGAACTTGAGTATTTAATTCATGTTGGCAGCAAGGAACACTCAAAATTACTTTCGCTCCCCATTTTACTGCGCGTGCTAAAGCCATATCTGTTGCAACATCACATGCATGTAGAGTAACGACCATATCGACAGTTGTTTCATCATTATAGTCGTTAATATCTCCAACTAAAAACTCAAGTTGATCATATTCTAAATCCTTGGCGATCTGTGCACAATGCTCAATGACTTCCTTCTTTAAATCTAAACCTGTTACACGTATATCCAACCCTTGCTCGATTTTTAAATAGTGATAAAGTGCGAACGTTAAATAGGATTTACCTGAACCGAAATCGAGTATACGAATGGTACGGTCCTTTGGTAAATAATCGAGTGAATCATGGATAAATTCGATAAAGCGATTAATCTGTTTGAATTTATCATATTTTTGCTTTTTCACTTTACCATCAGCAGATTGCACCCCTAAGCGGATGAGGAATGGATAAACTGTTTCAGGATCTAGTAGGTAATTCTTTTTGCGATTATGTGAAAGGTCGACCGTTTTATTTGCTGTTTGTTCATCTTTCCAAAATACTTTGTTTTTCTTAGATAGTTGAATCTGTATGTTTTCACTAGTGAATTCACCATGAAACTGACGGAATTTCTCAAAGAGATCATTAACTGTCTTTTCAATAGAAGATAATGGTATATTTTCGTGCTTTAAAATACGTTCATATTGATATTCAAGCTGAATATGATAAATGCCTTTTAGTTCGATTGGTTTTAATTTAATACGTTTAATTTCATTTGACTTTGCGCGTGGCTGGCTAATTGTAGCAGCTATTAATTCTTTATTTAACAACCGTTGCAATAACGCTTGTGTCATTTCTTGATAATCCATTATTACTCGCCTTCTTTATTGTTTAATAGTTGGCATTAGTGTACCATAATTCGCCGTCATCAAAGAATAAAAGAAGTTGAGTAATTATTTTTCATCAATGTATGAAAGTGTTTTGCCTGTCCAACCAAATAAGATTGTTAAAATTGGTGATAACAAACAGAACAGGGCAAATGGCAAGTACGCCCAAGTTGAAACACCTAATACATTAGTGATAAAAATACCGCATACACTCCAAGGAACGAGTGGGTTTACAACTGTACCTGCATCCTCCATTACACGTGCAAGGTTTTTACTTTTTAAGCCAACCTTTTTGAACTGTGCTTGGAAAGCTTCACCTGTTAGTAAAATAGATAAGTATTGCTCACCGATTAATGTATTAATACCGATGGCTGTAACGGCTGCACCTGTAATAACAGAGCCAGTACTTTTAAAGAAGCTTTCTACTTTAGATAATAGTGCTTGCACGATACCAAGAGTGAACAACAAGCCTCCCATACTTAGTGCTAAAAGGACAAGTCCGATTGTGAACATCATGCTATTAATTCCGCCACGGGAAAGTAGGGAGTCAATGTCTTCAATACCTGTAGTAGATTTGAAGCCGTTAAATAAAATGTCCATTATTTCACTAAATCCAAATTGTGTATGGAAATAAGAAACGATAATAGCTGAAATAGAACTAACTGCTAATGTTATAATTGCCGGGGTTTTTTTAAATGTGAACACGATTAGAACAACTAATGGAATGAGCGTGTACCAATGCACCATACCTGTTTGTAACAGCCCGTTTTGGAATGAATCAATTTTGTCTGCGTGTTGTAATTCTTTATTCGGTGAAATTACACCGTAAACAATTAATGATATGAAAAATGCAGGAATCGTTGTCCATCCCATATTTTTAATATGTTCAAATAAGTCTACACCAACAATGGCAGATGAAAGGTTAGTCGTATCAGATAGAGGTGACATCTTATCACCAAAAAAAGCACCTGAAACAATAGCGCCAGCAGTGATCGCTAAAGAAATATCCATTGCGCTGGCCATGCCGATAAACGCAACTCCAACTGTAGCAGTAGTAGTAAGTGAGCTACCAATAGCAACACCTACAATACAAGTAACAAGAAATACAACAGCAAAAAAGAAATGTGGCGTAATAGTTTGGAAACCTAAGTAAATCATTGTAGGGATGGTACCACCCATCATCCAACTACTAATCAAAATGCCGATAAAGAAGAAGATGAAAATGGCACTTAAACCTGCTCTAGAACCTTCAACTAGACCTTCTTCTAGTTGTTTATAAGAAACCTTTTTGATTAAGCCATATGCGATTAACAATAAGATACTCATAATAATTGGCATATGAGGTACTGCATCAAATTTAGCAATACTAATCCCCATTGTGGCAATAATGACGCCTACAAGAAGTAAGGCTTCAAAAAAAGATGGTGTAATTTTAGCTTGAATACGAAACATAGAAATCCTCCTATATATTAAAATGGCATAAAAAAATCCTTCTATCCCTATAAAAAGGGACGAAGGAGAACTCCGCGGTACCACCCTAATTGTTGAATAATTGTATCCAACCACTTCATTTAAAACGAGTATCTAATGGTGTAATTCATCTATAGAACAGACCTAAGTTTGCACCGATTACTTAGTCTCTAATTGCTGTCTGTAAAATACCTACTATGTCCATCACTCGGAATATATACTTTGTCGCTTCAACGCATTGAAGTTAATAAAGATTCTACCACGTTTAAGTTTATAGTCAATAGATTTGACCTAAATATATTATTTGAAACTGCATTTTTATATCTTAATTAGAAAAAAGTCTATTGTTATCGTATTCCTAGGTATTCGGCAATCGAGCATAAATAAAAAAACTATCGGCAATTTGATGCCGATAGTTGAGAAAATAATAGACTATGCTTTTATTGAATTCGCCACTTCATATGTTTGGTTAACGTAACTAGCAATTTGAGCTTGTTCCTCTGTTAAGTTTACTAGGGTCGCATTTAGCTCTTCGAGAGCCGCCGTACTTTCTTCAATAATAGCTGCAAACTCAGTAGTACTTTGCTGAATGGTTTCGGAGTTGCCTTCTATTTGCGTCATATTAGTCAATAGTTGAGTCATTTGTTGTTGCAATGTCTCCATAGTTTTGTGTAACTCATTGAAGGCGGTTGTAGAGTGTTCAGCCTCTGATACTTGTTTATATATCTTGTTCATTCCATCTTCTAATTTCATGAGGGTCACTTCGTTATATTCATTAACGTTACGTAAGTTTGAATCAATTTTCACGAGCGTTTCATCTGTTACACTAGCAAGTTTACGAATTTCATCAGCTACGACAGCAAAACCTTTACCATGTTCACCAGCGCGAGCAGCTTCAATAGAGGCGTTTAATGCCAGTAAATTCGTTTGCTCCGTAATCTGACGAATCGCTACTGTAAAGGAGTTTGTTTCAGATATTTTTTCTGTTAAATCTTTGAAGGCCATACTTAAATCGATAAAGAATTTTGTGAAGTCATCAATATCATTTTTCATTATTTGCATACGAGTAGCACCATTCGTTGCTTGGGTACCCGCCTGGCTAGATTGTTGCACAGCCTCTTTCAGTGAAGTAGAAATGCCACGGATTGTCTGTGTTGTAGCTTCTGAGTTTAGTACGATGTCTGAAATTCGATCAGCTTGTTGCTCCGAACCAGCGCTAATCTCGTTAACAGCGATAAGCATCTCTCGTTGTGCAGCTGTCGTACTGTCAGTATTTTGTGTAATGCTTTGAAGATTTGTTGTAATCGTTTGAACTGATGAAGATAGTTTGTCCATCAACATAGTTTCTTGATGAGATTTCTCTTCTAATTCTACATATAGTTTAGCGTTATTATTTGCGTTGTGTGTATTTTGATGGATTTGTAAAAAGATTGCGATACCAGATAAGAAATGAACAAGTACTAAGTTTTTAAATTGACTAGACATCATATCCACTTGTTCAAAATATATTTGGTTTAAGACCATTGAAATAGCACTTAAAAGGTAACCAAAGATCAACAGCTTTTTACTTGAATGAATACTAGATACTATTAATAAGAAAAAGGATAATGCAATAGAACCCAATGTACTGACACCTTCACCAAGTATTGAGCCCATGATAGTGAAGAAGACCATTAATAGAATGAAGTATGGAAAGAAACGTTCGAAAATCGCTAATTTACGTTCAATAAGAAAAGAAATTAATAAGAGTGCAAAAATACTACCAATTACAAGTTTGACCATTGGGTGCGAGTCGAAAAGTAATTGTGCTAGAAAACCTATGCCCGAAGCGATGATTGTTACTAGGAAAATAAAAAAGTTCTTTCTCTTCCAATCTTCTTTAGATAATAATTGCATGTTCATAGTAAAGGACCTCCTTAAATAAATAATTTCTAATAGTTATGGATAGGTATAAGGTATCTATGTTGTAAATATTTTATAAATCTTATTAACTAATAATAATGTAGAGAACAAAAGATTACTATACTTTATTGGAAAAAATGATAATAACTAATAAACTCTACCATTTTAATGAGTTAATTAATCAGAATTTTGTGATAAAATAATAAAAGATAATACTTCGAACAAAGGGGGGCTGTTTTATGTTATTACATAAGACTGTTGGAGAAGTTTTACGCAATACAATGGAAGCGTTTCCGAATAATGAGGCATACGTGTATCCTGAAAATAATGTGAGAAAAACTTATGCAGAATTTAATCACGAAACAGATGAATTAGCGAAAGCTTTTATCGGTATGGGGATTGCAAAAGGGGAGCATATTGCCATTTGGTCGGATAATAAGAGAGAGTGGCTACTTAGTCAGTTTGCATCAGGGAAAATGGGAGCTGTTCTTGTAACAGTAAACACGAATTATCAAGAAAATGAACTTGAATATTTGCTACAGCAATCGGACTCGACGACATTAATACTAGGAGAGGAATTTAAAGGTACCTCTTATATTAATATCATCCGAAAAATATGCCCAGAATTAACAAACTCTAAAAAAGGTTATATTCAATCAGAGAAATTACCACAATTCAAGCGAGTGATAGTTATGAGTGAAAATGATTATCCTGGTATTTATAAATGGAGTGAACTTGTAGAATTCGCGGAGCAAGTGACAGATGAAGAATTAGAAGAACGTTTTCAATCTCTGGATCCAGATGATGTTATTAATATTCAATACACATCAGGTACCACAGGTTTCCCAAAGGGGGTCATGTTAACACATAATAATGTCGTAAATAATGCTCAGCTAGTTGGAGAGTATATTCACTTAACGGAGCATGATCGTTTGTGCATCCCAGTGCCATTTTTCCACTGCTTTGGTTGTGTGATGAGTACATTAGCTTCTGTATTACGTGGTGCTACAATGGTCGTGTTGGAACAATTTGAACCGGGCTTAGTGTTACAAACCGTGCAAGATGAAAAGTGTACAGCACTACAAGGGGTACCTACAATGTTCATCTCTGAACTAAATCATCCCGACTTTGGTAAGTTTGAATTATCCTCACTGCGTACAGGGATTATGGCGGGGTCAATTTGTCCAATTGAGGTAATGAAAAAGGTCATTAACGATATGGGTGCTCGTGAAATTACGATTTGCTATGGTCAAACAGAATCTTCACCAGTTATTACACAAACAAGCACGGATGATTCGATTGAAAAGCGTGTATCTACAGTGGGGAAACCACATCCGAATGTAGAGGTAAAGATTATTGATCCAGTGACTGGGGATGAAGCACAGATTGGTACACCGGGTGAATTATGTGCGCGTGGTTATTTAATTATGAAGGGCTACTATAATAATCCGGAAGCTACACATGCAGCAATCGATCACGAAGGTTGGCTTCATACAGGTGATATCGCAGTTATGGATGAGGATGGTTACATCGACATTACAGGGAGGATTAAAGACATGGTGATTCGAGGCGGTGAAAATATTTATCCACGTGAGGTGGAGGAGTTCTTATATGAGCATCCACAAATTCAAGATGTTCAAGTTGTCGGAGTACCAGATGAAAAATATGGAGAAGAGCTAATGGCTTGGGTCATATTAAAAGAAGGGGCGTCTGTCACGGAAGAGGAGCTCAGAGCATATTGTAAAGGGAAGATATCCTATCATAAAATTCCGAAGTATATTCAGTTTACAGATGAATATCCAATGACAGCATCAGGGAAAATTCAGAAGTTTAGATTAAGAGAATTATCACAATCACACCTAGTGAAGTGAGTTGTTATGAGCATAGATAATATGTTGAAGTTTTGAATAACTTTATCTTTCTTTTAGTGATCTTACAGATGAGAATTGTTTACACGTTATGAATAAATATACTACTCTACTTACTTATGCTAGGATAATCATGATAAAATGGCTATATCATATAGGTGAAGGGAAGAGTGAGATTTATCATGTCTGATAATACGTATCAACTCATTGCAATCGTTATTTATATGATTGCTATGTTAGTAATTGGCTGGTATGCATTTAGGCGTACGGCTAATCTGACAGATTACATGCTCGGCGGGCGCTCATTAGGACCTGCAGTTACAGCATTAAGTGCGGGAGCAGCAGATATGTCGGGTTGGTTATTAATGGGGCTACCAGGTGCAATTTACGCAAGTGGATTAATAGAAGCCTGGATTGCAGTTGGTTTAACGGTAGGAGCATATTTGAACTGGGTGTTTGTTGCACCACGTTTACGTATGTACACACAAGTATCAAATAATTCAATTACAATTCCAAGCTATTTAGATAATCGCTTAAGAGATAAAACGAAGTTACTTCGCATTGCTTCAGGTTTAATTATTCTTGTGTTCTTTACTTTCTACGTTTCTTCGGGAATGGTTGCAGGTGGAGTATTTTTCGAGAGTTCGTTTGGTTATGATTATCACATGGGTCTATTAATTTCATCTGGTGTGGTAATTGCATATACACTATTTGGAGGATTTTTAGCTGTTAGTTATACAGACTTTATTCAAGGATTAGTCATGTTTTTAGCACTTATAATTGTTCCGATTTTTGGTTTATTTTTAACAGGTGGATTTGGAGAAACTGTAGATTCAATAAAAGAAGTTGATCCAAAACTATTAAGTTTATTTGCTGGTACAACGGTTACAGGAATTATTTCTACTGTGGCATGGGGGCTAGGTTATTTTGGTCAACCGCATATTATCGTTCGTTTTATGGCTATTAAGAGTGTGAAGGAAACAAAACAAGCTCGTAGAATCGGAATAAGCTGGATGTTCCTAAGTTTATTTGGTGCTGTTGCAACCGCGCTTGTTGGTATTGCCTATTATCAACAAAATGCTGGGGTATTAAAGAATCCTGAAACAGTATTTATTGCTTTAGGGCAAATTTTATTCCATCCGTTCATTGCGGGTATTATGCTTGCGGCTATTTTAGCCGCAATTATGAGCACGATTTCATCTCAATTAATCGTAACGTCATCTGCATTAGTGGAAGACATTTATAAGGCTGTATTTAAATCAAATGCTTCAGATAAACAATATGTATTTTTAGGGCGTATGTCCGTACTTTTAGTATCTATTTTGGCTATGGCGTTAGCTTGGAAACAGGATAATAAAATTTTGGATTTAGTATCTTTTGCTTGGGCAGGTTTTGGTTCAGCATTTGGACCTATTATTTTATTGACATTATACTGGAGGAAAATCACAAACTGGGGTGCATTAGCAGGTATGGTAACTGGGGCAGTGACAGCTTACGTTTGGGGCTCAAATGATAAGCTTCATGCGGCTATGTACGAAATTGTACCAGGATTTATCATCTGTCTACTTGTAGCGGTTGTTGTTAGTTTATTAACGTATAAACCTAATAAAGAAATTGAAGAAGAGTTTGATAGAACAATAGAGTTATTGAAAGAAGAACAAGAAGGCTAATCATTCTTGTGTCCGTAGTTGGCTATGCTTGCATACATACAGCTACGGACTTTTCTATATACATAAGGGGTGATAGGGATGTTTGAATTAGATCATGTCGTATATTTCACAACAAAAAATCCACAGCAGGTTGTCGAACAGGAACAAATTGAAGGTTTACATCCTGTTAAAGGTGGGCAGCATTTGGATTGGGGAACGTATAATGCACTATTTTATACAAAGAATAGTTATATCGAATGGCTGGCTATTGAAGATGAAAATATAGCGAAACAATCAACTCAGCCTTTAGTGAAACAACTTTTATATGATATTGCCGATGGTGAAGGTTTTGCATCATTATGCTTACGTTCAAACGATATAGAAAAGAAGAATCGCTATTTTCAAAAAATGGGCTATCGTACATCAGGTATTATTCCTGCTGAGAGAAGAACGTCCAATGGCGGATTACGCAAATGGAAGATGCTTTTCATCGATCATAAAATAGACCATACTTTACCATACCCATTTTTTATACAGTGGGAGCAGACGGATGAGGAACGTTATTCGTCATTAAGAGAAGATGGAACAGTCAAACCAGAAAATGAGGAATTGACGATTAAACGCTGTACCTTCCACGTGAAAAATGTAGAAGAGAAGCTTATTCAGTGGTCAAGATTATTATCATTACCTACAAAGGGGAATACATTGAAGCTGGGGAATACAGTATTTGTTTTTGAGGAAAAGCATAATAGTAAAGAACGATTGCATACAATCGAAATTGCAAAAGGTTGAGAGTTAAGAATCGAATATGTTAGGATAAATTTACCTTTTTAAATAAAGGTTTTCTAAATGGTATTTGAGTGAAACTGTTTAAATGTTTAGCGGAGTGATTATGAATCATCTGTTATTAGAGAATTTCATATTAAATAGTAAAATAAGAGTAGCAATATCAGCTCTACTTTACTGTTTTTTATTTTCAGTAGGAAGTTAATAATATATTCATACTCTTTGTTTTGCGTAGTAAGAGGAGGAAATTAGTTGGATGAATTAATTGAAAAAGCCGTAATAGTAGGTGTTAATTTACGAGGGGATGTTCATTTTGAATATTCACTAGAGGAGCTTAAAAATTTAGCTGAAGCGCTAAATGTAGAAGTAGTTGGCACCGTTACGCAAAATTTAGAACGTGTAAATCCATCTCATTATGTTGGAACTGGTAAAATAGAAGAAATTAAAAATTTCTACGATGAATCAGAAGCAAATTTAGTCATTTTTGATGATGAGTTATCACCATCTCAAATACGAAATCTTGAGGCTGATTTAGAATGTAAAGTAATCGATCGTACAATGTTGATCTTAGATATATTTGCTAGACGTGCAAAATCGAAAGAAGCACAAATGCAAGTAGAGTTAGCACAGTTACAATATATGCTACCACGCTTAGTAGGTTTGCATGCGTCCCTTAGCCGACAAGGTGGAGGAACAGGCGGCGGTTTCAAAAACCGTGGTGCAGGTGAAACGAAACTCGAGTTGGATCGTCGTAAAATCGAAGATCAAATTGCAAAATTACGCCGTGATTTAGAAGTGGTCAAAGAACAAAGAGAAACTCAACGTAAGCAACGACGTAAAAATGAAATCCCAGTCGTATCCATTGTAGGATATACGAATGCTGGGAAATCGACAATTATGAATCAATTGTTACGTAAAACTGAGCATGACGAACATAAGCAAGTATTCGAAAAGGATATGCTTTTTGCTACTCTTGAAACATCGGTTCGACAAATTGAATTGCCTGATCATAAAAGCTTCTTATTAACTGATACTGTCGGTTTTGTTAGTAAATTACCTCACCATTTAGTAAAGGCGTTTCGTTCTACTTTGGAAGAAGCACGAGATGCGGATTTACTTTTACATGTTGTGGACTCTTCAAACGAAGAATATCAGTATATGATGGAAGTAACGAATGATACATTACATGCTGTAGGGGTTGAAGATGTTCCAACAGTATACGTGTACAATAAGGCTGATCTTGCTAATGTGGAGTATCCTCGTGTAAGTGGAGATACGGTTTGGATGGCTGCAAAAGATGGTGTGGGATTGGATGAACTTTTACAGGTTGTTCGTCGCCACATTTTCTCTGATTATGTAACATGTCGCATATGTATACCATATGATCGAGGGGATATTGTCTCGTATTTGAATGAGTATAGTAATATTCAAGAAACAGCATATGAAGAAGAAGGTACTGTATTGAAAGTTGAAATGAAAGAAGCAGACGCAAATCGCTTTGCTGAATTTATCTTGAAATAAGAAAGAGTAGAGAGTCGTTGTGAAACTGACTCTCTACTCTTTTAGTTTTGATTAAATTGAATGTTGTGTAACTTTGTGAAAAGTCCGTTTGCTGCGACAAGTTCATCGTACTTACCATCTTCAGCAATCCCGTCTTCAGTGACGACGACTACTCGATCGGCATCTCGTATTGTTGCAAGACGGTGAGCGATGACGAGAGTCGTACGATTTTTTGCAAGTTCATTTAAAGCACGTTGAATAATTTTCTCTGTTTCTGTATCTAGTGCAGATGTTGCTTCATCTAAAATGAGAATTGGAGGATTTTTTAGGAACATACGTGCAATTGCTAATCGTTGTTTTTGACCACCAGATAGCTTTAATCCTCTTTCACCAATTTGTGTATCATAACCATCTTGAAGACCTTCGATAAATTCCTCTAAATGAGCCTTTTTTGCAGCTTCTTGAATTTCTTCAAATGAAGCCTCAAGTTTACCATAAGCAATATTATCGCGGACCGTTCCGGTAAATAAGAAGACGTCCTGTTGTACGATACCGATCTGTGAGCGTAAAGAGTGTAACGTCATATCACGTACATCAATGCCATCAATTGAAATCGAACCTTCAGTAACATCATAAAATCTTGGTATTAATGAACAAATCGTTGTTTTACCAGCACCTGAAGGACCAACGAATGCAATTGTCTGTCCTTCTTGAATCGATAAATTTATATTGGACAAAATCTCTTTATAAGACTCGTATCTGAAATGTACATTTTTAAATTGAATATTTCCTGACAATGCATGATCATCAATTGCATTCTTCCGATTTTGGATGTCAGGTTCTTGATCAATAAGCTCACGAAACCTCTTGAAACCGGCCATTCCTTTTGGATACAACTCTAAGAGAGCGCTAATTTTATCGACTGGTTTAATCAGTACATTTGAATAGAGCACGAAACTAACGAGTTCACCGTAAGTTAGCGATCCGTTAAAGCTCAACCATGCTCCAACAACCAATATGATTAGTGTAACAAGGCGGGTCATCATATAAATGCTGGAATGTGTACCAGCCATAATTTTATATGCGGCAAGCTTAGCAAGACGAAAACGACCGTTATTTACTTTGAAGCGATCCATTTCAAATTGTTCGTTTGTAAATGCTTGTACAACACGTACACCTGACACGCTATCTTCTACGCGAGCATTGACGTCTGCAATACTTCCATACATCGATTTCCAAGCTACATTCATTTTGACATTGCAATATGTTACTAACCAAACTAAAAAGGGTACCATTATTATAGCGATAATGGCTAGTTGTGGATTAATACTGAACATAATAGCAAAAGCACCGAAGAACGTCATAATGGCAATAAAAAGATCTTCTGGGCCGTGATGAGCGAGCTCACCAATATCAAATAAATCATTCGTCACCCGACTCATAATATGGCCTGTTTTCGTGTTATCAAAAAAGCGGAATGATTGTTTTTGAACATGATTAAATAGTTCTTGTCGCATATCTGTTTCAATATTAATGCCAAGTTTATGACCTAAATAGCTGACGATATATTGCAACAAGGTGCTAAAAAGATAAATGATTAATAGTAGTACACTCACTGTTACAATTGTGCCCCATTCGCCACTTGGTAAAAGTTTATCAATAAACCATTGTACGGCAATTGGGAAGGCAAGTTCTAAAATTGCAACGATGACAGCACTTGTAAAATCGATAATAAATAATCGCTTATGCGGTTTGTAATAGGAAAAAAACTGTTTTAGCATGTATTTGCTCCTCTGTAAATTCAATTATTTGTATTATAACGAAAAAGTTAGATAAATGTAATAAGTTATCCAACTTGCAATTGTTTAACAATTCAAAAAAATGTTAAAATAATCAATATTTTGCAAACTTCTATTCTTTGACATGCGTACAACTGTCTATTTATAATAGACTTACTGTTTTTTCTGAAAATAGATAGCCTATTTACTTATTGGAAAGAGGGAAATTAAATGATAACGAAAGAAGATATCGTTAAGTCGGTACCCCAAAAAGGTTTTGTTGGTCATCCTAAAGGATTATTAACCTTATTCTTTACTGAATTCTGGGAACGTTTTTCATACTATGGCATGCGAGCCATTTTACTTTACTTTATGTACTATAGTTTAAATGATGGTGGTCTAGGTTTAGATCGAACGACAGCCAACTCAATTTTCGCTATATACGGCTCACTTGTATATATGTCAGGGATTATTGGTGGTTGGATTGCTGACCGTGTATTAGGTACCAGAAGAACCGTGTTTTACGGTGGTGTCTTAATAATGCTAGGTCATATTTGTTTGGCATTCCCAGGTGGATTGACAATGCTACTAATTTCAATGGTATTCATTGTAATGGGTACAGGTTTATTAAAACCAAACGTTTCAAGCATTGTTGGTGACATCTATGCTGAAACCGATAACCGTAGAGATGCTGGATTCAGTATTTTTTATATGGGTATTAACTTAGGTTCATTCATTGCTCCATTAATAGTCGGAACAATTGGACAAAAGTACAGCTTCCATTTAGGTTTTGGTGTTGCTGCAATAGGAATGTTTGTTGGGTTAGTAATGTATGTAATTACAGCTAAGAAATATCTAGGTTTAGCAGGTAAACAAATTAATAATCCATTAACAAAAGATGAATTCTCAAAATTAGCAATAAAAACAATTATTGGCGTTGCAATTATTGCAGTACTTGCAGTGATTGCGTATATAAACGATCAATTAACGATTAACAATGTTATATTATTCATCTCTATTTTGGGAATTTTAATTCCTACTGCATTCTTTGTGGTGATGTATAGAAGTCCAAAAACTAACGCTGAAGAAAAATCTCGTGTATTGGCTTATATACCAATGTTCATTGCTGCTGTAATGTTTTGGGCGATCCAAGAGCAAGGGTCAAATATTCTAGGAACGTATGCTGACTCACGTACTGATTTAAACCTTGGTCCAATTAAATTGGAATCTTCTTGGTTCCAGTCATTAAATCCTTTGTTTATTATTACAATGGCACCTTTATTCGCTTGGATTTGGATGAAACTGGGGACGCGCCAACCCTCTACACCAGTTAAATTTTCATTAGCATTATTTTTCTCTGGATTCTCATTCATAGTCATGGTAATTCCCGCGTTTCTTTCTGGAGGTACAGCTTTAGTAAGTCCTTGGTGGCTAGTACTGAGCTTCTTCCTAGTAGTAATAGGAGAATTATTAATATCGCCAGTAGGGCTATCTGTTACAACGAAATTAGCACCTAAGGCATTTAGTGCACAAACCATGAGTTTATGGTTCCTAACGAGCGCAGCAGCCCAAGCGGTGAATGCACAGTTAGTAAAAATATTCGATAAGATTAGTGAAGTTGCATACTTCGGTACAATAGGTACAGTTTCTGTACTTCTTGGTATCGTGATGTTAATAATTTCACCAATGATTTCGAAAGCGATGCAAGGTATTCGTTAATAAACAATTTTAAAAGCGCTGAGATCATCCAAATCTCAGTGCTTTTTTATTTATAAGAAAAATAAGAAACTAATGCATAAAATCCTAGGGTATTATGTATTTACAACGAAATTAGTCCGAATAGATAAGAAGAAATAGAGTCTAATAGAATGAGATGTTTTGTAAGCGTTTTACTTTGAAATCGCTCTATACCGGTGTTTTAGGGTAATAAGCAACATTCTGAATTCATAAAACTGTCATTGTAGTGTGATAATCATTTTCATTTAGGGTTGACGGAAAAAGTCGTCATGTTATAATGGAAATTGTGAGTCAATGATAATCATTTTCAATAAGAAGATCATTTACTCATAAAATGAATACATCGGGGATTACAATGAAGAAACGATACCTTTTTATAGCACTTATCTTGTTATCATTAATATCGCTTTTTGTGGGAGTGAGCCGAATCTCTCCGACAGATTTGCTAGATTTTGAATCTGAAGAAACTCAAATTTTCTTAATTAGTCGTTTACCTAGACTAGTAGCCATCATTTTAGCTGGTATGGGAATGAGTATAGCAGGTTTGATCATGCAAAGTTTAAGTAGAAATAAATTTGTTTCGCCAACAACTGCAGGTACATTAGATGCCACTAAGCTAGGCATACTAGTATCGATGTTACTGTTTGCGAATGCATCTTTGATTGAAAAAATGGCGGTTTCATTTGTATTTGCGCTAGCCGGCACGCTTTTATTTATGCAAATTTTAAATCGTATTAAATTCAAGGATGCCATTTTTATTCCACTTGTTGGTTTAATGTTCGGTAATATTTTATCGTCTATCACGACGTTTTTCGCTTATAAAGCGGATGTCATTCAAAATATATCTTCGTGGTTACAAGGTGATTTCTCTATGATTATGAAGGGTCGTTATGAACTTCTATACATAAGTGTACCTATTTTAATCATCGCTTATTTATATGCGAACCGATTTACGGTTGCAGGTATGGGTGAAGATTTCTCGAAAAATCTTGGCCTTGCTTATAAAAGAATCGTTAACTTTGGTTTAATCCTCGTGGCACTCGTTACAACAACCGTTGTGCTAACGGTTGGGATGATACCTTTCCTTGGTTTAATCATTCCGAACATTGTATCGATCTTCAAGGGAGATCATTTACAAAAAACACTTCCGCATACCGCATTATTAGGTGCAATTTTCTTATTAGCCTGCGATATTCTAGGCAGGATATTGATTTATCCATATGAGATTTCAATTAGCTTAATGGTTGGGGTAATTGGTAGTGGCGTCTTCCTATACTTGTTATTTAGGGGGAAGGCGTATGCGTAACAGTACAAAAATGATCCTATTAGCAGCATTTGCTGCAGTATTCTGTGGATTATATTTATTTCAAGGTTTAAATGGAAGTTATGACTATGCATTGCCTCGCCGAGGTATTAAAGTGCTAGCAATGGCCATAACGGGTATTGCAATTGCGTATTCAACAGTTGTTTTCCAAACAATTACGCATAACCGTATTTTAACGCCAAGTATTATGGGACTAGATTCACTTTATCTGCTATTGCAAACAGTGATTATCTTCTTCTTAGGTTCCGGGCATATAGTAGTTCTTAATACAAAAGTAAACTTCGTTATTTCATTAGTCGTCATGATTGGATTCGCACTTCTACTATACAAATTTCTTTTCCGTACAGGAAAACAACCAATTTATTTCCTACTTCTTGTAGGTATTATTCTTGGGACTTTGTTAGGTAGCATCACGACATTCATGCAAGTATTAATTGATCCGAACGAATTTATGCGCGTGCAGGATAAAATGTTTGCCAGCTTCAATAACGTAAGTGGAGACTTAGTTTGGTTTGCATTAATTATCGTACTAGTGACGATGATATACGGGTGGCGAATGGTTCGCGACTTGGATGTATTATCCCTAGGGAGAGACAATGCCATCAACTTAGGTGTTCCTTATGATAAAGTCGTCAAACGCATGCTCGTTATTTCAGCGATTTTAATTGCGTCATCTACGGCGCTAGTTGGACCGATAACTTTCTTCGGTTTAATCGTTGCAAACCTGTCTTATCAATTCTTTAAAACGTACAAGCATACAGTGTTAATCACTGGTGCCGGTCTAATGAGTTTAGTGGCGCTAATTGGTGGGCAATGGATCGTTGAGCGTGTGTTCACATTCTCAACAACATTAAGTGTTATCGTCAACTTTGTCGGTGGTATCTACTTCATCTATCTATTATTAAGGGAGAGTCGATCTGCATGATCCAAGTGAAAGAAATATCTAAACTTTTCGGCAAGAAAGTTGTAGTTGATAAGGTAAGTGTCGATATTCAACGGGGCAAAATCACGTCATTTATCGGACCAAATGGTGCAGGTAAATCTACACTTCTGTCGATGGTAAGTCGTTTACTTGATGCAGACACTGGAGATGTATTACTAGACAGCTCAGATGTAAAGAAATTAAAATCAAATGATTTTGCTAAACGGGTATCAATTTTAAAACAATCAAACTATATGAATGTGCGTTTGACGATTCGTGAGCTTGTATCTTTTGGTCGTTTCCCATATTCTCGAGGTCGCTTAAACGAGGAAGATGTAAAAATGATCGACCAAGCGATAGAGTATATGAATTTAGAAGAAATCCAATATGATTTTTTGGACGAATTATCTGGTGGCCAACGCCAACGTGCTTTTATCGCAATGGTTATCGCACAAGATACCGAATATATATTACTTGATGAACCACTTAACAACTTAGATATGAAGCACTCCGTGCAGATTATGAAAATCCTAAGAAAACTTGTGGATGATTTAGGGAAAACAGTAGTTATTGTTTTGCATGATATTAACTTTGCTTCTGTTTACTCAGATCGAATTGTTGCTTTAAAAGATGGCCGTATTGTAAAAGACGGTCCAACCAATGACATTATCAACTCAGAGTCATTAAAAGAAATTTACGATATGGATATACCTATTCAAGAAATGAATAGTTGCCGTATTTGTGTCTATTTTAATTCATAACAAAAGGAGACTTTACCCAATGAAAAACTGGAAATTACTTACGATAGTTTTTGCAATGCTTTTAGTATTAGCAGCTTGTGGCTCTAAAGACGATAAAAAAGAAGAAACTTCAGGTTCAAAAGCAGAAGAAATTACGATTACAAATGACTTCGGTATTTCAAAAGATGACGGAACTTCTGATAACGTTAAAGATGAAGTGAAAGTTAAGAAAAACGCTGAAAAAGTTGTTGTATTTGATATGGGATTCTTAGATACTCTTGACACTTTAGGTGTTAAAGTTGCTGCATTACCACAAGACTCAGTTCCAAAGTATCTTGAAAAATATAAAAGCGCTGATTATAAAAACGTTGGTTCTTTAAAAGAGCCTGATTTTGAAGCGATTGCAGCATTAAAACCAGATGTTATCTTCATCTCTGGTCGTCAAGCTAGTCTTTATGAACAACTAAAAGAAATCGCTCCAACTGTATATGTAGGATTAGACACTACAAAATACATGGAATCATTCAAAGCTAACACAGAATTAGCTGGTAAAATCTTCGATAAAGAAGATCAAGTAAAAGAAGAACTAACAAAAGTTGATGATAAAATTGCTACAATTAACGAAAAAGCATCTGCTTTAGATAAAAAAGCATTAATCATTCTAGGTTCAGAAGGTAAAATCAGTGCTTACGGTCCAGCATCTCGTTTTGGTGTAATTCATGATGTATTTGGTTTTAAAGCAGCTGATGAAGGTATTGAAGCTTCAACTCACGGACAAAACGTATCGTTTGAATACATTCTTGAAAAAAATCCGGATATTATCTTTGTAGTTGACCGCGATGCAGTAGTAACTGAAGGTGCATCTGCTAAAGACTCAATCGAAAATGCTTTAGTGAAGAAAACAAATGCTTATAAAGACGGCAAAATGTTCTACTTAAACCCAGAAGTTTGGTACCTATCAGGTGGCGGATTACAATCAGTATCATTAATGGTTGATGAAGTAGAAAAGGCACTATAATATGTTTTATCAAGCGAAACGAATAATTGTACAGGAAGGCTTTTCTGGACAAGTTGTGGAACGTTTTAGTGGCGATACACCATTAGCGAAGCAACCTGGTTTCATTGATATGAAAGTACTTGTGAAGAAAGTTAGACGTGGAGACGAGGAAGTAATGATTCTTGTTCAATGGCAAAGTGAAGAGGATTGGAAAAATTGGGAGAAGAGTCCGGAGCACATCGCTGGTCATAAAGCGAAGATCGGCAAGCCTAAACCAGAGTATATAATCGAATCAAGCCAAAACGTCTATGAAGTAAAAGTAACAAAATAAAGTAGGCTCCCCTAGCTTATTATTACTGAAAATGCTCTAGCTTGATGCTAGAGCATTTTTTTATTGTTTTCGTTCATTTTGCTATTACATCGAGTAGAAAAGAGCTATAGTAGAATTAATGTTAATCGCAAGCGTGAGGAGGTATTAGTATGAAAAAGTTGTTTTATCCACTTGCGATAGTTACCACGATCGTTTATATCGTTCTCTTTTTAAATATAAAAAGTAATTGGGTATTCAATTTAGATCAGTGGGCATCAGGTTTGTTGAAGGGTAATAATTTTTTAGGTCTTTTCCATTATTTTGGTGAACCAGCTTTCGTTGTGGTCATTGCCATTATATTATTATTAGTGTTATGGATAAGGGATCACAATTACCGAGGAATGTTTTTTGCCCTTGTAACAATAGCAGCTGGTAATGTGCTTAATCAGTTATTGAAAGTGTGGGTGCAGAGACCACGTCCTGACATACCTGAGCAGCTAAAAAGTTTTAGTTTTCCATCAGGACATTCCATGACTGGGATTTTATATTTATTTACATTAGCCTATATAGCAAATGAATATCAATATTCTAAAAAGATAAAGATATTCACTTGGGTAGGAGCCGTTATGATGACGGTACTTATTGGTTTGTCCCGTATTGCTGAAAGCCGTCACTTCGCTTCAGACGTGTTAGCGGGCTGGTCGATGGGTTACACATGGTTTATCCTTGCTGTAATATGGTATGAACGAAGAAAACGAGTATTTAAAGAGTTAGCACAGGAAAAAATAGAAGAACAATAAAATACTTAGTATTACGTTATTTGAAATTAATCGGAGTAAAACAACCAGTCGTCGAGTAGGTATCGACAACTGGTTGTTTTATTTCGAAATCGGTTAAAAAATAGATGAAAGACCCTTTTTAAGGTTGGATCTATTAATCTAATAGGATAGTATCCACTCATACTAACAATAGAATAATCATTCAAATGAAGTTAGTTTTGTTAGTTACCTAACCACATATCCCCTATAGAGCTTGCTCATGCAGAGTTTTACGCAAGTAAAAAGCTAATATGAAAGAGGCAAGTAGAAAACTTATAATCATACCAATTACCCCATGCCAGCCATATACTGTCCAGAATATTCCCCCTACCGTTCCGCCAACACTTGAACCTACATAGTAAAAGAATAAGTACAGTGAGGATGCCTGTGCTTTATCATGTGTAGCACGTCGACCAACCCAACTACTAGCGATAGAATGTCCACCAAAGAATCCGAATGTGAAAATAGCGATACCAGCTATCTTTAAAAGTAAGTGGTTTTCTAATGTGATAATACCACCAATAAACATAATGACTATTGCAATGACTAACATTTTATATTTTCCGAAACGATCAGAAAGGCTGCCAAACCATGTAGAGCTAAATGTACCTACAAGGTAGATGATGAATATCCAACCGACAATTGTTTGGCTTAAAGAAAATGGAGGTGCTACCAATTGAAAGCCGATATAATTATAAAGCGTGACAAAGCTCCCCATTAACAAAAAGCCTAGTCCGAATAAACTTAGTAAAGCAGGATCTTTCAAATGAAGGATCATTGAATGTAACAGTCCTTTTACATTAAGTTTCTTCGCTTCAAAGTGTTTAGAAGAAGGAAGCAAAAAGTAGAAGGCGAAACTCACAATAAAACTAATCACCCCAATTGCAATCATCCCAATCCGCCAACTGAATAAATCGGTCATCGTCCCAACGATGATTCGCCCACCCAATCCACCAATTGTATTACCACTAATATATAATCCCATTGCGATACCTAAACTTTTAGGTTCGACTTCTTCTCCTAAATAAGCCATAGCAATGGCGGGCAACCCAGCAAATACAATGCCTTGTACAATTCTTAATGTAAGTAAAATTGAATAATTAGGTGCTAAAGCAATAAATAAAGTTAAAATAGCACCTGCAAACATAGAGAATGCCATAATTTTCTTTCTGCCCCAAGCCTCTGATAATGAGCCAATGATTAGCATGCTGAACGCTAATGTTAAAGTCGTTACAGATAATGACAAACTCGCTACTGTAGGCGAAATGTGGAACACTTCTGTGAAAGTTGGGAGTAATGGTTGTGTCATGTATAAATTTGCAAATGTACTAAAGGCTCCTGCGAATAAAGCTAAATTCGCGTTTCGGAAGTTAACGCTACCGCGTTTTATATAGTCCATAAGAGGTCACTCCAAAATAGTGATATGATAAAAAATTTGTATCATGTAATAACTATTATAAGGATTTACAAATCACAATAACAAAGGATTGGATTCATTGATTGAACTCAAAAGTGTGATTCATTAAATTGTGCACGTATAAAAATGTTACCGTTATCTGAAATTTTCTTTGGCTCATTTTATTTTTATTACTTAAAGAAAGTTGCGTTGAGGAAACTTTTTGCATACAATGAAATTAACATTTTAATAGAGAAAGTAGTTGAGTATATGGATGGAAATGTCGTTTTTGCTTTAGCGTTAACGCTCTTCGCTGGTTTAGCAACAGGAGTAGGTAGTTTAATAGCATTTTTCACTTCGAGGACAAATACGAAGTTCCTATCGTTTTCTTTGGGTTTTTCTGCAGGTGTCATGATTTATGTTTCACTTATTGAGATATTTGTGAAAGCTAAAGATTCGCTCGTTGGTGAGTTAGGGGAGAAGCAAGGATACACATTCACGGTAATTGGTTTTTTTGCTGGAATGCTGTTAATAGCACTCATTGATAAAATGATCCCAAAACACGAAAATCCTCATGAAGTAAAAAAGGTTGAAGATATGCAGACGGGACCATCAAATGATGAATATGCCAAGTTAATGAAGATGGGTATATTCACCGCGCTTGCAATTGGTATTCATAACTTTCCAGAGGGAATTGCGACATTTGCATCTGCATTGCAAGATCCAAATCTCGGTATTGCGATTGCAATTGCGGTTGCTATTCATAATATTCCAGAGGGAATTGCTGTCTCTGTCCCGATTTTCTTTGCGACAGGAGATCGTAAAAAAGCATTTAAGCTTTCATTTTTATCCGGTTTAGCTGAGCCAGTTGGAGCATTTGTAGCATATTTGATTTTAATGCCATTTTTAAATGATATTGTGTTCGGAGTGCTTTTTGCTGGTGTTGCTGGTATTATGGTATTTATTTCGTTAGATGAATTATTGCCAGCTGCAAAGAAATATGACGAGGCTCATACATCGATATATGGTGTTATTGCCGGTATGGCTGTAATGGCTATTAGTTTAGTATTATTAGTTTAAAAAAACAGGTCCCATTATCATGGGGCCTGTTTTTTAGTATGTTATTTAGTTTTCAGATGCTACAGTGAATCTTTCATTCACATGTTTTGGGTTTTCTAGTTCGTCTAATACAGCGATAGCATAGTCAGCATAGCTAACGTAGCTTGCACCTTTAGTATTGACTAATAGATGGTCTATTCCTGCGATATATTGACCAGTGCGTGGACCTTCTGGATCGAAGAAAGCAGATGGACTTAAGAATGTCCAAGTGATAGATGATGCTTTCAAGTCCTCTAAGTTTTTGCCTTGGTTTTCAGCTGTTGGTAAGTAAATTGCAGGGAAATCTGGTGTAGACATCACTGTCACTGTTTTTTCTGGATCAACAAAAAGGCTACCTGCTCCACCAACTACAAATAGTTTTGTACTCGCTGCATCTTGTAGAATGTCGATAAGCTTGCGTCCAGCTTCTACGTGTAAATGTTCTTCTCCTGCTGGAGCCCCGAATGCATTAACGATAACGTCAAACTTTTGTACATCTTCTGTTGTTAATGAAAAGATATCTTTCTCTATAACAGCAACATTTTCAGCCACTATTTTTGCAGCACTGCGAACGATTGCAGTTACCTCGTGCCCACGTGATACTGCTTCTTTTAAAATAAAGTTACCTGCTTTACCTGTTGCACCAATAATACCAATTTTCATAATGATTGCCTCCTTAGAATTTGTTGTAACTAATATGGTTACAAGTTGTTTGTAAAAAAAGATCGCCTCTTAGTGAAAGAGTTGATCTAATACATCTTGTAGCGTTTCTTCTGTCAATTTATCTTCCATTGCTCGCTGAACAGATTGAAATACGTTATCTAAAGTGGATTGAATTTTTTTTCCGACAGCACATTCTGGGTTAGGGTTATCGTGTATTGCAAATAACTCCTCTGGTGCCTGTACGGCTCTATATATGTCTAGTAGCGTAATGTCTTTCGGTTCTTTGACTAATTGATATCCAGCAACTCCTGCATTGGAGACTATTAAGTTTGCCTTTTTTAACTGGCTACTAATCCGACGTATAACGACGGGATTAGTGTTTACACTGCTAGCAATCCATTCAGATGTAAGTTGGTTAGAATCATTTGTTGTAGCGATTAAAGAAAGAATGTGTATAGCAACAGAAACACGACTGTTCACCATATCGGTCACCGCCTAACATGTAATCATTATAGTTACAGGGGAGGGTAATGTCAATTCATTTGATTTAGGAAAGATCATAACTATAACACATCGGTGATTATTGCAAAGAAAAAGAGCCAAGAGACATATGCTCTTGGCATTTTCCATTCCTATTATTCTTTTGTAACTTGAACACCCTTTATATCGACTGGAACGGCTTTAATATCATAAGAAGGGAAGAGGGGCTTCATTTTTGCAACGAAAGCATCTACGCGATCTTTTGAGATTAACGAGATGACAGTTGGACCGGCACCGCTAATAGCTGTACCAAAGGCACCTGCATCCTGTGCTGTTTGACGAATTTCATGATAATTAGGGATTAAATTTGCGCGGAATGGTTCATGAAATAAATCATGCTCCATGAATTTGCCTGCACGTTCATAATCTTTTATAAGTAATGAAGCAGTTAACATATTGGCATTGGCGCTTGCATGAACAGCGTATGCTTTGTCATAGTTTGACGGTAATATTTTACGTGCTTCCTCTGTTTTTAATTCAACATTTGGAATGAAAACAGCAAATGCAGCGTCAACATCTCGTGCATTAATCAATTCTAATTGACCGTTTGGCAATGTTGAAGCAATCGTTAGACCACCATGTACAGATGCGGCTGCATTGTCAGGATGCCCTTCCATTTTAGAAGCAAGTTTACAACGTTCTTCGATAGAAAGTTGTAAATCACATACTTGATTTGTGAGTTCAATACCCGCCACAATAGCAGACGCGCTACTTCCGAGTCCACGAGCAAGTGGTAGCTCACTGTGCATCACAACTTTACAAGAAGGAAGTGTAGCTTTGTACCGTTCGGCTGTTTCTTTCGCAACTTTATAGACGAGATGGTCTTCAACTTTAACATTAACAGGAAGGTGTTCTGAGCGATGCTCAAACTCCCAATGATCTTGTAGAGTTACGTCTAATGTTAAATAGAGGCCTAATGCTAGTCCAATAGAGTCGAATCCTGGTCCAAGATTAGCGGTGCTTCCTGGAACAGATATGGACCAATTTGTTGTCATAGCAATCCCTCGATGTAAGTACGGATTTCCGCTTCGTCATTTGCTAAAGAAACCATGTCGACAGTAGAAGCCTTTACGGCTGTATCAGGGTCTTTTAATCCGTTTCCTGTTAATACAGCAACCACACGACTACCTTTAGGAATTGAACCGTTTTCTACGGATTGAAGTACACCAGCAATAGAAGCGGCTGATCCTGGCTCTGCAAAGACGCCTTCTTTAGAAGCGATTAGCCGGTATGCATTTAAAATTTCTTCATCTGTAACTGCAGCGATTTTACCTCCAGATTCATCACGAGCAGCTTCGGCTAGTTTCCAACTTGCTGGATTCCCTATACGAATAGCAGTAGCAACAGTTTCTGGGTGTGGTATTACTTCTCCACGGACGATTGCTGCAGCACCTTCTGCTTCGAACCCAAACATTTTTGGTAGACCTGTTTGCTTGGTGGCATTGTATTCTTTAAAGCCTTTCCAATAAGCGCTAATGTTGCCTGCGTTTCCAACAGGAATTGCAAGTATATCTGGTGCACTGCCAAGATCGTCGCAAATTTCAAAAGCAGCTGTTTTTTGACCTTCTAATCTGTATGGATTAACTGAATTTACTAATGTTACTGAAGTGTTTTCACTAATGTCACGAACAATTTGAAGTGCTTCATCAAAGTTACCATCAATTTCGATGATTTTTGCACCATACATGTAAGCTTGTGCTAGTTTACCAGCAGCTACTTTACCTTTTGGAATAACGATAATAGCTTGGATGCCAGCGCGTGCTGCATATGCAGCAGCTGCAGCTGATGTATTGCCTGTTGAAGCACAAATAACAAATTTACTTCCAGCCTCAACAGCTTTTGCTACAGCCATTACCATGCCACGGTCCTTGAATGAACCTGTTGGGTTTAAACCCTCATATTTAACATAAAGATCGATTTTTAGTTCTTTTGATAATGTATTTAAATGAATGAGTGGTGTATTACCCTCATGTAAAGTAAGAGCAGGTGTATTTTCTGAGACAGGTAGATATTCTTTATAGTGATCGATAAGACCTTTCCACATAGATAACATTCTCCTTTGTGTTCATCCTGAAAAAACATTTGTTTTTCTATAAGAGACATTTTAACTCATTTTGGGTATATGTTTCAATAGGTAATTGCTAAATTTTCGGAACAATTGAATTTCTTTTGCATCTTGTCACAAAATATAAAGATGTGTATAGTTAGGGTAGTCAAATGTGTATTCAAGTGTAAAGACATATGGAGGAACAATAATGACAACGAATCAACAGGCAGGTACTAAGGTGATATCTCGTAATAAGCTTTTAGGTATTGCGGGGGTTGGATGGATGTTTGATGCATTAGATGTTGGTATTTTATCTTTTGTAATAGCAGCTTTAGCAAAAGAATGGATGCTATCACCAAGTGAAATGGGTTGGATTGGTAGTGTTAACTCAATCGGAATGGCGGTTGGTGCCTTTGTATTCGGTATATTAGCCGATCGTATTGGCCGTAAATCTGTATTTATATGGACACTTGTAATTTTCTCTATTGCTAGTGGTTTATCTGCGTTGACGACGACTCTAGCAGCATTTATGATTTTGAGATTTTTCATTGGAATGGGTCTTGGTGGTGAATTGCCGGTAGCTTCAACTCTTGTTTCTGAAAGTGTTGCATCACATGAACGTGGACGTGTTGTAGTTTTGTTAGAAAGTTTCTGGGCTGGGGGTTGGTTATTAGCAGCACTTATTTCATATTTTGTTATACCAAACTACGGCTGGCGAATTGCTTTATTATTAACGGCTCTTCCAGCAGTTTATGCGATATACTTGCGGTTACACTTACCTGATTCGCCTCAGTTTACAGCCAAAAAAGATGTTGTACGTAATATCGGTCAAAATATTAAAGATGTTTGGTCGAAAGAATATGCTCGTCGTACATTAATGCTTTGGATTGTTTGGTTTACAGTTGTTTTTTCTTATTATGGCATGTTTTTGTGGTTGCCTAGTGTTATGGTTATGAAGGGTTTTAGTTTAATAGCAAGTTTTAAATATGTGCTGATAATGACGCTAGCACAATTACCAGGTTATTTTACAGCAGCTTGGCTAATTGAAAGAGCAGGCAGAAAATTTGTTTTAGCTACCTATTTGCTAGGAACTGCTGTCAGTGCACTTGTTTTTGGTAATGCGGAAACAATTGGTCTTTTACTTGTAGCTGGAATGTTCTTATCATTCTTTAATCTAGGAGCTTGGGGTGCTTTGTATGCTTATACGCCTGAGCAGTATCCAACAATTATTCGTGGTACAGGTGCTGGTATGGCTGCCTCTGTTGGACGATTAGGCGGAATATTTGGACCGTTACTTGTAGGTTCACTTGTAGCAAAAGGATATGAATTGAATTTGATCTTCGGTATCTTCTGTATCTCGATAATAGTAGGTGTAGTTGCAATTATTGCACTAGGTACAGAGACAAAACAAACAGAGTTAGAGTAGGAATATATAAGAGGGAATATCCTTTTATAGGCCTTTATGATACTAATAACGATCTTCTCTCAATAATTATTGAGAGAAGATCGTTTTATTTTGTAGGCAATAACAAGAAAGAAAATTATAGAGATTTCAAAAGAAGTTTATATCGCTGCGGATAGTACGAAATTTGAAAAAGATGTCATGAGTGGAATAGCTCCACTTGAGCAAATTGATTACATTATTACGGATTCAAAATTAGATAAGCGTGTTGTGAGTCAGTTCGATGATACAAATGTTCAAGTAATTCAGGCCAAAGATTAAACTTCTTGTTAAGTGAATTTTCTTTCAATTTGAAACTAATAGTAGATTCCTAACGTATTAGAGTTATACATAGAGGGAGTGAGAGCTATGGATGGAACAGAATTTTACGTATCAATTGAACCACAGGATGTATTAAAACGTATTAAAACAAATATTGTGGAGGGCAGTTTTTCTGGAAAGCTTATTGATCAATATGAACGTATTGTAGGGGATCAACAAGTAATAGTTTGTATACTTGAAAAGTATTATATGCGTACTAGTAATCGTGCAAGCTTAACAGTAACAGTTGACAATTTAGAGGGTAAAACGAAAATTCATGCAATCGCTTCTGGTGGTGGAGAAGGTGCCTTTTTCCGTTTTGATTGGGGAGTGGGTAATACCTTTGTTAATAGCGTAGTGAAGGCATTAGAAGAGTTCATTATTAAATAGTAAAAAGCTAGGGGGATGTTAGATGAAATACCCAGCGAAACATCAAAGGGTTTTGATTATTGGATCTAGTGGGGCAGGGAAATCAACATTGTCACGAACATTAAGTGAATTGTGGGAATTGCCTCTCGTTCATTTAGATGCTATTTATTGGAAAACTGGTTGGCAGAAATCTAATAAAGAAGACTTTATAGAAAGACTTCATTTAGAACTTGAAAAGCCTGCTTGGATTATTGATGGGAATTTCGATTCTACACTAGAAATGCGAGCCAAATATGCGGATCTTATTATTTTTCTCGATTTTTCTAATAAGCTTTGCACTTATCGAGTATTAAAGCGTACTATGCAATATCGCGGGAGGACAAGGCCTGATATGGGGGAGGGGTGCCCTGAAAAGGTTGATGCAGAGTTTTTACGATGGATTTGGCGGTTCCCTGTTGATGCTAGACCAGGGGTTATGAATACTATGATCCAAACTAATGTAAACAGTATTATATTTTCTTCTCCTTCCCAGCTAAAAAAATGGTTGAGAAATTGTAAAATAGGGCAAAGTAGTCTCAAATGAGGCTGCTTTTTTATTTTTATGAGTGCAAACACCGGAATCATTAATTTATTTACGACTTGTAATTTCGGAATAATCAGTTCACTTTATAAGGTAAATAGTCGCTATCACGACTTTTGTTAAGGAGGATTGTCTATATGAGTGAAGAGGGGAAAAACTTATCGAGACGTGATTTTTTGAAAACCACGGGTATTGCTACAGGCACATTAGTCGGTGGTGGGATAATTGGCGGTTTGATCGGCTACAACACCAATAAAAAATCTAAGCCATCTAAAAATGCCAATAATACAACGGGGCATGATGAGCATACTGGCGTTCCGGCTCGAATGTTCTTTATGAGTCAGACCGATTTTCAAGTCTTATCAAATGCCACTGAACGTATCTTTCCAAAAGATAATCTAGGGGCAGGTGCTATTGATTTAGGTGTACCGTACTTCATTGATCGCCAGTTAGCAGGGAATTATGGTAGTAATTCTAAAGAGTACATGCAAGGACCATTTGCTGAAGGGGCGCCTACACAAGGATATCAAAGTCGTCTTACTCGTGCTGAAATCTTCACTCAAGGAGTTATGGCTCTAGAGAATGAGAGTAAGAAACGTTTTAAGAAGGGCTTTTCAGATATTACCGAAAAACAAATGGATGAAATACTAACAGCTTTCCAAAAAGATGAGGTGAAGATGTCAGGGACGACATCAGGATTTTTTTTCGCACTTCTTCGCTCAGCAACACTAAACGGCGCTTATGCTGATCCAATGTACGGAGGCAATCGTAATATGGAAGGTTGGAAAATGAAAGGTTTCCCAGGGCATCAAATGGCATATATCGGTGAGATTGAAAAAGATGAATTTAAAAAATATGAACCTAAGTCTCTTTAGGATTATTCAGTATGGAGGTGAATAATAATGGTTAAGACTTTACCAAAAGTAGATGTAGTAACGGTAGGGGTTGGTTGGTCCGGAGGAATTATTGCTGCAGAGTGTGCAAAGGCAGGGTTAAAAGTAGTAGGGCTTGAACGCGGACAGAAACGAGGTACATCGGATTACCAGCAAATTCACGATGAGTATCGTTATGCTATACGTTATGATTTAATGCAAGATTTGTCGCGTGAAACGATAACATTCCGTAATAATCGGAAAATGAAGGCATTACCAATGCGCCAATTAGGTTCTTTCTTGTTAGGTGAAGGATTAGGGGGATCAGGAACACACTGGAATGGACAAACATTCCGCTTTTTACCCTATGATTTTCAAATAAAAACAATGACTGAAAAAAAATATGGCAAGAATAAGTTAGGTGCCGAATATTTAATTCAAGACTGGGGTTTAACTTACGAAGAGCTTGAGCCTTATTTCGATACATTTGAGAAAACAACGGGTATATCAGGCGATGGAAAAAACAAGCATGGCGGTAAGCGATCAAATCCATATCCTACACCTGCGATGAAAACAACACCCCTTTTAAAAAAGTTTGAAAAGGCGAGCGGGAAATTAGGTTATAGCCCATATATGATGCCGTCTGCCAATCTGTCGGAACCATATAAAAATCCCGATGGTGAACAAATAAATGCCTGTCAATATTGTGGTTTCTGTGAACGTTTTGGCTGTGAATACGGTGCGAAAACATCACCAGAAATTACTGTTGTACCAACAGCAACTAAAACAGGTAATTTTGAGCCACGATTCCATGCAAATGTTGTAGAAGTAGTAAAAAAGGGAAATAAAGTATCGGGAGTAAAGTATTTAGATACAATTTCAGGTGAAGAGTTTATTCAGCCAGCAGATGTTGTAGTACTAACAAGTTATGTCATGAATAATGCAAAATTACTTATGGTATCGAATATCGGTGAAATGTATGACCCGACAACAGGAAAAGGAACACTAGGTCGGAATTATTGCTACCAAATTTTACCTGGCGCTTCAGGCTTTTTTGATGAACAATATAATACTTTTATGGGTGCAGGTGCTTTAGGTATGTGTTTTGATGATTTGAATGGTGATAATTTTGATCACTCAGATTTAAAATTTATTCATGGTGCTAATGTCGCATTAACGCAAACGGGCACGAGACCTATTGGTACAAATCCTATTTTACCTGATACGCCAACTTGGGGAGCGGAGTTTAAAAAGCAATCTATTGAAAATTATACGCGCTCATTAGGGGTTGGTGGTCAAGGTGCATCAATACCTCACAAAGAGAACTATTTATCGTTAGATAATGTTTATAAGGATTCCTATGGTGTCCCATTGTTACAGATGACTTATAACTTTACAGATCAAGACAGAGCATTACACAAACATATTTCGAAAAAATGTGGAGATATTTTAAAAGAGATGGGCGCAAAAACAGTTGTAGTCAATTCAGAAATTGACCAATATAATATTGTCCCTTATCAATCTACACATAATACCGGTGGAACTGTTATGAGCTTAACGCCAGAAGAGGGTGTTGTGAACAACTACTTACAACATTGGGATGCAGATAATTTGTTCGTTGTAGGTGCTGGAAACTTCTCGAATAATAGTGGTTACAATCCTACTGGAACAGTTGGTGCTTTAGCTTATCGATGTGCTGAGGGTATTATCAAATACAGTAAAAAGGGCGGCTCGCTCGTTTAATAAAGGAGGAAGGCAATATGTTTAGTCCATCTGCAATCGGAATACCAGGTTTAATCATTATTTTAGTTATTGTTCTTATTGTCTTTGGTCCAAAAAAATTGCCGGAAATCGGATCGGCAGTAGGGAAAACTTTTGCAGAATTCAAGAAGTCTACAAAGGGATTAATGGATGACGACGATGAAACACCACCTGAAAAGAAAAAAGAAATTTAGGTAAATATTTAGCCTATGGATCCTTATGAAAATAACAGTAAAAAAATATTAAGCCCTTTAGACAAAGAACCTTATGAGACAGAGATAACAATAAAAAAGGCATTAGCAGACAAAGGACAAGAAACTGTTGTAGTTTCAACAGTACTCTCTACAGATTCATCGGCTACTGAATGGGCAGTCAAAGATGTGGTTGAATCATTATTTGATCATTTAGCAGATTTACGTAAGCAGCTGATTAAAGGTTTAGTGGTTTTTCTCTTTTTCTTTTTTGTTGTATTTGCATCAGTTAACTGGTGGTTTCCTTTTATTACGAAAGGAAATTCACTTGTTATTTTAGGGCCATTAGAGGTTGTGAAGTTTTATATGTCAATCTCTAGTACTATGGCTCTTGGGTTAGCCTTACCTTTTTTAATGCATTTTTTATGGAGTTTTATAAAACCAGGATTAAAGGAAAATGAAAGTCGTTTTCTTGGGATGTATTCTCCAGTCATGTTGTTACTATTTTTACTTGGTATTTCTTTTGGCTTTTTTGTAGTTAACCCACTTAGCTATAAATTTCTAATCAGTATCGGTCAGACGAATTTTGATGTTATGATATCGGCAAGTGAGTATATTCATTTCTTAATAATGACAACTGTACCCGTCGGCATTTTATTTGAGTTGCCGATTGTAGCTCTATTTTTATCTTCAATTGGTTTACTTACGGCAGATATAATGAAGGCGATTCGAAAATGGGCATATGTATTTATGGCGGTTTTTGCATCAATGACAACGCCACCTGATTTTGTTAGTCATTTATTAGTTTTAATACCGATGATTTTGCTTTACGAAATCAGTATTTTCTTAGTGAAAAAAATAGAGCGTAAACAAATGCTGAAGAATGCAATTAGTGAGTAAATAGCACAACTAGATGACCTTTCAGATAACTGAGTTATTTGAGGGGTCTTTTTATTTGCAAATTAATGTATTACTCTTTAAGCATATTTTTTTACATAGCAAACCTTGAAACATATTATTATTATAATTGAATAAGCATAACTTGAATTCTATGAGAATATATTTTATTGTTTACGCTTTCATTATATCGTTATGAAGAAGGAGGAGTACGGTATGTCAACTTTTATGGCCGAGATAGTAGGGACAATGATTTTGATATTGTTCGGAGGCGGCGTTGTTGCGGCTGTTTCTTTGAAAGGTTCTAAAGGAAAAGATGGTGGTTGGATTGTTATTACTGTTGCCTGGGGTCTTGCAGTAGCTATGGGAGCATTTGCAGTTGGAGGGATAAGTGGTGCACATTTAAATCCTGCATTGACAATTGCATTAGCCACGATCGGAAAGTTCGAGTGGGCAGATGTTCCAATGTTCATACTTGCGCAAATGATTGGAGCAATTATTGGAGCTATTTTAGTATACCTAACTTATTTGGCGCATTGGAAACCAACTGAAGATCCCGATGCTAAACTAAGTGTATTTTGTACAGCACCAGCATATAATCATCCGTTATCAAATTTAACAACGGAAATGATTGGAACATTTATCTTAGTTCTTGGTATTTTAGCTATAGGCACAAATAATATTACAGATGGCTTAAATCCTTTAATAGTAGGTGCTTTAATTATCGTAATTGGTATGGCACTTGGTGGCCCAACAGGGTATGCTATTAATCCAGCACGTGATTTAGGGCCTCGTATAGCACATTTCTTCCTACCGATTCCAGGGAAAAGAGATTCCAACTGGAGTTATTCATGGGTACCAGTAGTCGGTCCGATTATTGGTGGATTGTTTGGAGCATTATTTTATAAGCAAGTTTTTGAAGGAGAAAATAGTATCGCATTTTGGATAGTTGGAGTAATCGTGCTAGCAATTTTCGTAGGAGCACAATCTACAGTGAATAAAGTTGTAAGATAGAATAATAAATTAAAATCTGGAGGTCATCATATGACAAAAAAGTATATTCTGGCATTAGACCAAGGTACTACAAGCTCACGTGCAATTTTATTTGACGAAGAAGGCAATATTTTTAATAGTGCTCAACAGGAATTTCCACAATATTTCCCACAATCAGGATGGGTAGAGCATAATGCAGAGCAAATTTGGAGCTCAATTTCATCTGTCATAGCGGGTGTCCTTTCAGAGAAAAATGTCCATGCATATCAAGTTCAAGGAATTGGTATCACCAATCAACGTGAAACGACTGTTGTTTGGGATAAAAATACGGGAGTACCAGTGCATAATGCTATCGTATGGCAATCACGCCAAACAGCGGGCATTTGTGAAGAGCTGAAAGATAAAGGCTATAATGATTTATTTAGAGATAAAACGGGATTACTTATTGATGCATACTTCTCAGGCACAAAAGTGAAGTGGATTTTAGATAATGTTGAAGGGGCAAGAGAAAAAGCGGAGAATGGTGATTTATTATTTGGTACGATTGATACATGGCTGATTTGGAAACTAACAGATGGGAAAGTACATGTAACCGACTATTCGAATGCTTCTAGAACATTAATGTATAATATTTACGACTTAAAATGGGATGAAGAGCTATTAGAGATTTTGGGTGTCCCAGCATCAATGCTACCAGAAGTTCGTCCTTCATCTGAAGTGTATGGTTTAACGGATGGAAATCACTTCTTTGGTCAAGAAGTACCTATTGCTGGTATTGCGGGTGACCAACAAGCTGCTTTATTCGGTCAAGCTTGTTTTGAAAGTGGCATGGTGAAAAACACTTACGGCACAGGATGTTTTATGCTCATGAACACAGGTGAAAAGGCTGTTAAATCCGAGAACGGATTGTTAACAACGATTGCTTGGGGAATAGATGGTAAAGTGGAGTATGCATTAGAGGGTAGCATTTTCGTAGCGGGCTCGGCTATTCAATGGTTACGTGATGGTTTACGGATGTTCCATGATTCAAAAGAAAGTGAGCGCTATGCAGAAAAGGTTGACTCTACTGATGGTGTATACGTTGTTCCCGCATTTGTTGGGTTAGGTACACCATATTGGGATAGTGATGTACGTGGTGCTGTATTCGGTTTAACACGTGGTACAGAAAAAGAGCATTTCATACGAGCAACACTTGAATCATTAGCGTATCAAACAAAAGATGTGCTGGGTGCAATGGAAGCAGATTCAGGTATCTCGTTAAAGACATTACGTGTGGATGGCGGAGCTGTCATGAATAATTTGTTAATGCAATTCCAAGCAGATTTACTTGATGTTCCAGTAGAGCGTCCATCAATTAATGAAACTACAGCACTAGGTGCAGCATATTTAGCAGGATTGGCAGTTGGATTCTGGAAGGATCGTGACGAGATTTCGAAATACTGGAATTTAGATACGCAATTCAGTCCGAATATGGAAGAAGATAGACGTGAAAACTTATACAAGGGCTGGAAAAAGGCTATACATGCAGCCCAAGCGTTTAAATAATAGTTATACACATGTGGCAGTTCCCTTTTCAAAGGTGAGCTGCTTTTTTTATAACATTTTGTGTATAGTGGGGATAAAAGTGTGTATAGTGGATAAAAAAATTATTTATTTGAAGTAGATTTAATCTTCTTTGGATATCTAAGAGACTTTTCCACTATTTTTTCTAAGAATGTGGATATCTCGAAGGAAATTGTTAATAGTTTTAGTGGAGAATAGTATTTCAGAGAAAGGGTATCATATGGATGCCTTTTCTTTTTGTATAAAAAAGCCGTGAAAATAGTAGGATTATGTTACGCTAAAGGAAAGGTGATATTTTTAAGTGAAATGCATGCTTAAAGCAGAAACGGAGAAGTGTGTTGTATGGTAAATATTTTTCAAGGGTATTACAAACAGAAGTTAAAAAAACCTCAAGATGTCCTCTCATATATTGAGGAAGGGGCAGATATTATTATACCGATATCGAATGGAGAACCAGTAAAGTTATTGGATGTTTTGGAAGAGAACGCAGAATACTTAAAAGATGTGCGTATTCATCAAATGTTAACGATGCATCCACGTAAATATATAGGTGGAGCTTATAAAGGACACTTATCACATGTCTCATACTTTTTGAGTGGTGCTACACGTAAAGCTTATCATAATGGGCATTGTGAATTGATGCCAAACTATTTTCATGAAGTACCACGAATTATGAAGGATTATACTAAAGCATCTCTTGTAATGGCAGTTGCTTCACCGATGGATGAGCACGGATATTTTACGCTTGGAACACAAGCAGATTATGCTGCATGTTTTATAGGAAATGCACCCTTTTTCTTGGAAGTAAATGAGCATATGCCAAGAACATTTGGTCAAAATTTAATACATATTAGTCAAATCGAAGGGTTTATTGAGCATCATACACCGCTTGTAAAAAATCCAGACCCAGTAATCGAAGAAAAAGACATACGGATTGCAGAATATGTTGCAGAATATATTAAAAACGGTGATACATTACAAGCTGGGATAGGTTCGATTCCAAATGCGGTTATTAGTTTACTAAATAATCATCGCCATTTAGGTATTCATACGGAACTGATAACGGACGGGGTAGTTGGTTTAGTGGAGAAAGGTGTAGTCGATGGGTCTCAGAAGAAAACGAATAAGGGGAAAATCGTTGGTACTTTTGCGTTAGGGACGGATAAATTATATGAATTTTTGCATAATAACCCAATTGTTGAATTCCAAACAGTTGATGTAACGAACGATCCACGCTTAATTGCCAAAGAGGATAATATCGTTTCAATTAATGCCACAACGGAAGTGGACATATATGGTCAATGCGCCTCTGAAACAGTTGCAGGCAAGTATTATTCTTCCACTGGTGGACAATTTGATTTTGCACGTGGAGCAAATTTTGCGGAAAATGGCCGTGGATTTATATGCATGCATTCGACTACGAAAAACGATACCATATCGAGAATAAAAGTTTTATTAACAAACGGCTCAGTCGTAACAACTTCCAAAAATGAAGTAGATAAGGTAGTAACGGAGTATGGTGTAGCCGAGCTAAAAGGCAAATCGATATCAGCGAGGGCTAAGGCGTTAATCGAAATTGCGCATCCGAAATTTAAGGACGAGCTTATATTTGAAGCAAAAAAACTAAATTTAATGTAAGAAATTCTAAACCCGTTTTTTCACTAAACGGGTTTTTTTGATGAATATTAAACATTGTTCACGATATCAAAATGGCATGTTACATATATATACCTATAAGAGAGAAAAAATTATGTTAGGAAATCTAAGTATAAACATATATTTTCAAAAATAAATAGATAGGAGACGCTTATGATGAAGGAGCAGTTAACATTACTTGAACCACAATTGAAAAGTGTTTTTAAGTATCTGCATGAAAACCCTGAAATTAGCTGGAAAGAAAGGCGGACTACAGATTATATTAAAGGAATATTAGAACAAGAAGGGTACGAGGTTCATACGTTTGCAGATAGTACTGGTTTATATGTGGAAATCGGTGAGGGTAGACCTGTTGTAGGACTACGAACTGATATCGATGCCTTATGGCAAGAAGTTGATGGGGAATTTCAGGCGCATCATTCGTGTGGACATGATGCGCATATGACAATGGTGATTGGCGTTTTACTACTATTAAAGCGCTTGAAAAGAACGTGGCGAGGTACCATTCGGGTATTATTCCAACCTGCTGAAGAAAAAGGACAGGGAGCATTGTCCTTTGTTGACCGTGGATTGGTCGACGATATGGATTATTTATTTGGAGTACATGTCCGGCCGGTGCAGGAGCTACGTGATGGCACATTTTGCCCAGCGCTATATCATGGTGCATCCAGACTATTAAGTGGCCAAATTAACGGTGTGGAATCACATGCTGCAAGACCCCATTTAGGTAAAAATGCAATTGAAATTGGTGCAAGCTTAATCGAAGCACTAAAAACGATTCATATAGATACAATGATTCCATTTTCGGTAAAAGTGACGAAATTTCAAGCGGGTGGAGAATCAGGGAATATAATTCCGGCGAAAGCCTATTTCACGATTGATGTTCGTGCTCAAACAAATGAAGGAATCGAGCAGTTGCATTATGGAATAGAGCGTACAATACGTGCAATTGAATCGTTGTATGAAGTGTCAATTGATTTACAAGAACAAGTAAGGGTTGCAGCAGCTGAAGTAGATGACGAAGCAAAGGATATAATTGAGCAAGCAATTATTGAATCCGTAGGTGAAGAGTATTTGCGTCCCCCTGTTATTACACCAGGTGGAGAGGATTTTCATTTTTATACGGTTAAAAGGGCAAATGTAAAGGCAGCAATGTTAGGGCTTGGTTGTGGATTAACTCCAGGGCTACATCATCCAAAAATGACATTTAATAAGGCTCAATTGATTGTGGGAGTAGAAATTTTGGCACGAACAGTATTAGGTGCATTTGCACATGTGGAAAAGGAAGCCCTCTCTTGCTGAAAATCTTAGATTAGCGTATCTTTTATTAAAACGTTAATCTAAGATTCGATAGTGGAAGGTGCGGTAGCGTGAAGATAACAGAAATTAAAATTCGGCAACTAAGTATGCGAATGAAATCGCCATTTGTAACAAGCTTCGGTACAGTGCAAGATAAGCAGTTTTTAATATTAGAAGCTAAAGATGATAGTGGAATGTCCGGTTGGGGGGAAGGGGTTGCATTTGAAATCCCTTGGTATACAGAAGAGACAGTTAAGACGAGTTGGCATATGCTTGAAGATTTCCTTATTCCACTAGTGCTTAAGAAAGATATTCAGCATCCTGATGAAATAAGCGATATGTTCAAAGTAATCCGCCAAAATAAAATGGCAAAGGCGACTCTTGAATGTGCCATTTGGGATCTATATGCGAAGAATACAAAACAATCACTTTCGCATGCATTAGGTGGATCGAAAAAGAAAATTGAAGTGGGTATAAGTATTGGTATTCAGCCGACAATTGATCAACTGCTACAGTGCATTGAAAATAATATTTTAGCAGGCTATAAACGTATGAAGGTTAAGATTAAACCAGGTATGGACATTGATGTCATTCATGCAATTCGAGCAAAGTTTCCAGAGGTGCCGCTAATGGTAGATGCCAATTCAGCTTATACTTTAGATGATATAGAATTGCTTAAAAAACTAGATGAGTACAATTTAATGATGATTGAGCAGCCACTTGCATCGGATGACATTATCGACCATGCAAAGCTGCAAAAGCATTTAAAAACGCCAATTTGTTTAGATGAAAGTATTTGTTCTTATGAGGATGCACGTACAGCGATTGAGCTTGGAAGCTGTGGTATTATCAATATCAAGTTTGGTCGTGTAGGTGGTTTAACTGAGGCAAAACGAATTCATGATTTATGCCAGCAACATGATATTAAAGTTTGGTGTGGCGGCATGTTAGAATCTGGTATTGGGCGAGCACATAATGTCGCACTTACGACGCTAGAAAACTTTGTGTTACCAGGTGATACTGCAGGATCAAGTCATTATTGGGCTCAAGATATTATTTCTCCTGAAGTAGTTGTTGAAGATGGCTATATTTCAGTGCCGGAAATTTTTGGGATTGGATATGAACCAAATATAGAATTGATGGATCAACTTACAGTAAGTCAAAAAGTTTATCGATAATAAAAAAAGCTATGCAAAATTTGCATAGTTTTTTTTAGTGATTACATATTTAATAGTTTACTCATATAAAGTTCATCTTCAAATTCATCGTTTATTTTCAATGATTGTCGACGCTCCCCATCTATTGTAAAGCCGAATTTATTGTACATATTGATTGCGATAGCATTGGATTTACAAACACTTAGTTCTAGTCTTTGAATGGTATTTGATATTGCCCATTTTTCAGCCTCTTTTAAAAGTGCTGTACCAATCCCTTGGTTAGTAAATTTCTGCATGACACCGAGATAAATTGATGCACGATGTTTAGCACGTGGAGCTTTATTACCAGAAATAGAGATCAAGCCCCCAATTTGACCTTCAACAACTGCTACAATAATGGAGTTAGAACCGCTTTTACGCAAGTTAGTAATTTTCTTGCGTACACTTTGTACAGATGGATCACGTTCGTTTTTACCATAGAGCATAAAATCTGTCTCTGCATCTAACGTAGATAATAATTGGGCTAAGTTACGTGCATCATCCGTTTCAATGGAGCGAGTGATAAAAGTATTTTTGGCATTTTCTAAACTATCCAATTCATCATTATTGTTATTTGTAGGTTTTTCAAACGTCACATGATAACCAGGTTGTATTGTAGTTACGTAGTATCCTTGTTCTACCCAAGCTAGATAATGTTTTAGAGGAGGTTTAGTTTTTTTCCACCAACTCTTATTTAAATAGGAGGAGTTAGGTAATGAATGTCCCATAATTGTTTCGATTTCTGTGAAGGAAAGTTGAATTTTATCGTCTTTTGCGGAGCTGAAATATTCAGCTAGTGGTATGTATTTCTTTTCAATCTTATTTTCCATTATTACCCCTCTTTATTATATGTATATATTATATTAGAAATAGTAACATAGTATTAAGTCTAATTACATGATTTTTATGATTATTATTAATTTTAGTGGATAAAAAAGACTATGTTAATCTAAGGGTATTTTGGAACAGATAGTGTGGTTTTGTAAAATTAACTTTATAAAAATATAATACAGGAATAATATGTTTTTAATTAAGGCTATAATAAGGCTTGAACATTTAACATCAAAGTGCTGACATTCTTTTTCAGTGCTAATTGTGATAAGATATATTCGGAAATTATTGAAATCTAGGAGGCAAAATTTAAATGAGTAAAGTACTTGTATTCGGACACAAAAACCCAGATACTGATACAATCACATCTGCGTTAGTATATGCATATTTAAAAAAACAACTAGGCATTCATGCTGAAGCTGTTCGCCTTGGCGAACTGAACAACGAAACAGCTTACGCTTTAGAAAAATTCGGATTTGATGCACCACGCTTAGTGGAAAAAGTTGCAGGAGAAGCTGCTCAAGTAATATTAGTTGATCATAACGAACGTCAACAAAGTGCTGATGATATTGCTGAAGTTCAAGTAACGGAAGTTATTGATCATCACCGTATTGCTAACTTTGAAACAGCAGATCCATTGTACTACCGCGCTGAACCAGTTGGTTGTACAGCAACAATTCTAAATAAAATCTTCAAAGAAAATGAAGTTGAGATTCCAGCTAACTATGCAGGTCTTATGTTATCTGCTATCATCTCGGATACATTATTATTCAAATCACCAACATGTACAGAGCAAGATGTAAAAGCAGCGAATGAGTTAGCTGCAATTGCAGATGTTGACGCTGCTGAGTATGGGCTTGCAATGTTAAAAGCAGGTGCTGATTTAAGTGATAAATCATTAGAAGATTTACTTTCTCTTGATGCAAAAGAATTCAGCATGGGAGACCACAAAGTTGTCATCGCTCAAGTGAATGCTGTTGATGTAAATGACGTTTTGGATCGCCAAGCTGATTTAGAGATTTTATTGAACAACACTGTTGCAGAAAAAGGTCTAGACCTATTCTTTTTTGTTGTAACGGATATCATAAACAATGATTCAGTTGCTGTTGCAATAGGTGCACAAGCTGAAAAAGCTTATGCAGCATTTAATGTTGTGGCAGATAATAATCGTGCGCTATTAAAAGGTGTAGTTTCTCGTAAAAAACAAATTGTCCCAGCATTAACTGACGCATTAAAATAATCCTCATTAGAGGAGGAACTGCCTATTTCAATTGAAATAGGCAGTTTTTTTTATTGCTGATAAGAACCAAGAAGATTACACTTACGACCAACTTTATAATCCACTTAGGTCAAGTGGATATACTGCAGGTCCCTCAAGTACTGCACCATCCTTTGAAAAACGTGAGCCATGACAAGGACAGTCCCATGTTTCATCAGCTTCATTCCATCTAGTTTTACAACCTAAATGAGTACAGCGCGGCATAGCACGACGAGTGACATGACCGCCGACAAAATCCTTCGTTACTTTACCACCTAGTTTTAAAGCTTGTAAAACTGCATCTCCGAATTTAGTATGCTTCGGAGAATAAAGAGAGATTCCGACATTCTGTTTTCCAACAATTCCGTCTCGGAGCAATTGTGCTGCCACAATTGAATTAGCTAATCCCCATTTTCTGAAACCGGAGGCCATCCAAATATTTGGTAAACGGGAACTAATCTGCCCAACATAAGGAATTAAGTCTACCGTTTCAGGATCTTGCGCTGACCAGTGATAGTTGCAGTGGTTAGCTGCGAAATTATCTTTAGCCTCTAATTGCAACGCTTCATAATACATGGAGGTATTAGAAATAGTACCTGCCGGGTGGCTATCCCCAGCTAATAATATAAAAGGTTTGTCATCGATTAATGTTGTTCGAATAGAGCGACCAGGTTTATCGATAGATAAATACTGACCTTTATACAATTCGCTTGCCTCAAAAGCCACGATATAAGAACGAGTGACTTCCAGTTTGAAAATTTGCATACCAATTATACCTTCTAGTGGATAATGGGAGCATAAGATTAGTTCTTTATAACAAACTGTATGACCATTCTCTAGTTCTACACATGGTTTTAAGATATTGACCTTTTGCACGCGTGAATGCTCGTAAATCTCAGCTCCTGATTGGATTGCCTTTTCTGCGATAGTCCGTCCAAAGCGTACAGGATGGATTTGTGCTTGTTTGGGCATTTTTAAGGAGGCGGCAATGTCATATGGAATTTCGCAATCGGCATTCCATTCTCCAGGAATACCAAGAGTCTGGTAAGCCTTCCATTCATCTTCTAAGTCCTTTTTGCCGTCAGCTTTCTGTGTATATAAAAATGAATCCGCATGATGCACACAATCGGGTTCTGCTAAATTAAATGATAGATCCACTGCTTGCTGGTTGAGTTCATAATATTGTTGTGCTGCTTCGACACCAAATTTAGTAATAAGTTGGCTATATAATAGACCTTGTTGTGCAGTTACTTTCCCAGTAGAATGGCCGGTAGTACCTGAAAATAAAGTATTACCTTCTAATAAAGTAACTTTCCTACCAACTTTTGAGAGTAAGTAAGCAGCGAGTATGCCAGAAATACCCCCACCAATAATACAGATGTCAGTTTCGATTGATTGTTCGAGTGAAGGTCTTGCAAAAGGTGCTTGTTTATCTAGCCAAATTGAAGATGCCATAAGATGCCTCCAAGTACATTTTTTTTAGCATGTGGAGTATTTGAGAAATTATGTATAAGCAGATAAATTGCTGTTTCAAATGTTCACATATACAATATCTGCAAGAGGTGAGCATTGATGAAAATTGAAATTTGGTCAGACTATGTATGTCCATTTTGTTATATCGGTAAAAGACAATTAGAAAAAGCTTTGCAAAATACGGGATTCAGTGAACAAACACAAGTGATATTTAAGAGTTATCAGTTAGATCCAAACACTCCGGCTATTACGGATGAATCCATGTACGAAGCGCTAGCTAAAAAATTCGGCTCTACAATTGAAGCGGCAAAAGCCCAAACAGTTGGTGTTGCTGGCCGTGCAAAAGAAGTAGGATTAGATTTTGATTTTGAAAATATGAAACCTGCTAATACTTTTAAATCACATCGTTTAGCAAAATACGCTGAAGCAGAAGGTAAAGCTGCTGAAATGACTGAGCGTTTACTACGTGCGCACTTTATTGAAGCAAAACAACTTGGCTTAACTGAAGTATTAGTAGAGTTGGCAGTAGAAGTCGGTTTAAATCGTGAGAGAGTACTAGATGTACTAAATTCAGATAATTATTCTTCAGAGGTATTGGCTGATATTCAAGAGGCTTCACAAATAGGTGTTAGAGGTGTCCCATTCTTTGTATTAAATCGCAAATATGCAATTTCAGGTGCTCAACCACAGGAATTATTCGAAGAAACAATTCGTAAAGTGGCAGCAGAAGAGGGAATTCAACCCACACTTAAAATGATGGGTGTAGAAGGTACAGACATTTGTGAAGATGGCAAATGTGAACTTTAATCTTCAGTCAAAAGTATGAGAACAGATGCATTGACAGTGTATCTGTTTTTTTATAAAATAAAATTATCTTGAATTTGAGATATTTTATTCGAGAACTATTTTTAACTAAGAGAAAGAGAGAGATTAAATTGACAAACGTATTAGTTGTTAAAGCAAATAACCGTCCTTCTACTGAAGGCGTTTCTAGTAAAATGTATGAAGTATTCATGGAGGAAGTAAAAGGTGCACAAGATTTAAACGTGACTACATTTGATGTATTCGCTGAAGATCTACCATACTTCGGACAAGATTTATTCAATGCATTTGGTAAAGTACAAAGTGGTGAAGAACTTACAGATATAGAAGGTCGCCTTCTTACTGCAAAACAAAAAGCAATGGACGCTTTAACTGCTGCTGACGTAGTAGTATTCGCATTCCCATTATGGAACTTAACAATTCCAGCTAAATTACAAACTTTCGTTGATTACGTATACCAAGCAGGTTTTGCTTTCAAATATGATGCAGAAGGTAACATGATTAACTTAATGCCAGAGAAAAAAGCTATTCTTTTAAGCGCTCGTGGTGGTATCTATTCAACTCCAGAAACAGCACCAATGGAAATGGCTGTAAACTATATGCGTAATGTATTCGGTGGCGTATTCGGTATGTCAGTTGAAGAAGTAGTAATCGAAGGCCATAACGCAATGCCAGACAAAGCAGAAGCAATTATTGCTGAAGGTATGGAACGCGTTAAAGCAGCAGCAAAATCATTATCAGCTGTTCACGCTTAATATAAGATTATTAGTGAATGCCTAATTTTTAGTTAGGCTATTTATAAAGAAAGAGGGAGGCCCATTAAATGGTGCTTCCCTCTTTTCTATTGCGTTCAAAACTTTTATAACGAGTGCCTTGAAATGTTAGTAAACCAAAGTCTCCCTCTACGAGGATTCCGTATTCACGCCCGCTTACAGGCAATTCAATTCGGTCGCCACTTTGTACCTCAAAGGTCCTTTGCTTTAATGAAGAAACAAAAAAATAACCAGTCACAAAAGTGTGACTGGTTAGGCTTGCTAGGGTAATAGCAATTTTCTTAGAAGTTTTAAATTGAATTAAGCAGGGTTCGCTTCAAGTTCGATATTAATTTTGATATCATCGCCAACTAGTACGCCACCAGTTTCTAGTGCTGCGTTCCAAGTCAAACCGAAGTCTTTACGGTTAATTTTAGTTTCAGCTTCAAAACCTACAACTTCTTGACCCCATGGGTTAGTACCTTTACCACCGTATTCAGCTTCAAAAGTTACAGATTTCGTTACATCCTTAATTGTGAAATCTCCAGTAATTTCGTATTCTCCGTCACCTGTAGATTTAATGTTTGTAGCAACGAAAGTCATTTTAGGGAATTGTTCAGCATCAAAGAATTCAGCTGACTTTAAGTGATTATCGCGATCTTCATTGTTTGAATTTACACTCGCAACATCAATTTCGAATTTAATTGATGCACCAGTTAAATCTTCTGGATTAGCATCGATATCTGCAGTAAAAGAACCGAAGTTACCTTTAACCTTTGAAATCATCATGTGTTTGACTTGGAAACCTAAATTAGAGTGAGCTTGGTCTACGTTATATTTTGCCATTTTAAAATTCCTCCTAAAAAGTGTTTGTTATTTAGTATATTTATCATAATACAATATTATCTCGAAATCAAGAGTTTCGAATTAAAGATAATATGAGTGTTATGTTACAGATGAATTTTATGCTTATGCATAGAAAATCATGTCACTCTTATTTAAATCTTTTACAATTATTTTCCCCTCATCTTCAGAGAATGAAACATTGAAGGTTAGTAAATTTTCTTTCAGTTTGTTTAATTCATCTTTTGAAGACAGCTTAAGAGAGTATCCCATTAATCCAATAGCATTTTCTGGTGGGAGTGGAGCACCTACACCTTGCCAAATATTTGTTGCAATGTGGTGATGATAACCACCGGCAGACATAAAGAATGCTGAATCCATAAAGTTAGTCATTAAATCTAATCCTAGAGCCTTTAAATAGAAGTGGCTTGTTGCATCGTCTAAGTTCGTAACGTTTAAATGCATGTGGCCTAAAATTGTACCATATGGAAACCCTTTCCATGAAAGCTCCGGTTTGTATAAAGCCATGATGCCTTTGAAATCGATCGGTTCAGTAGCTGTGTTCACTTGACCGTTTGGTTCAATCAGCCACTCACTTCTTGGTAGATCGCGGTATATTTCAATTCCGTTGCCTTCTGGATCACTTAGATAAAACGCTTCAGAATAAAGGTGGTCACCTGCTCCAGAAATAGGAGCGCCAATTTCTAATAAATTTCCGATAACATGCGCTAAATCTTCGCGACTTGGTACTAATATAGCGAAGTGGAAAAGACCTGTAGTACGTGTTGGTCTTGGCACAGCATCCTCTGTAGTAGTTAATATTAGAATGGGTTCAGTACTACCTGCACCAAAGATAACTTCTGAATTGGATTCCTTAATTACGTGGAACCCTAACATTTGATAAAATTCTTTTTGCTTTTCTAGAGATTGTACACGTAACTGTACATATCCTAATGTCATTTTGGGATCTAATTTGAAAGTCAAAGTAGTTCCTCCCCTCAAATATTTTACACTTACTTTTCGTAACTAACTATAAAATAATAAATTACTTACGTCAAGTAAATAAGTTACCGAAAGTTTACTTTTTAAAATAATCCCGCTACAATAGCATATATAGAGGTGAAACAAATGAAGGAATCAGCATTATGCCCTCGTTTAGCAAAATCTATGGATTTGATAGGTAAACGCTGGATGGGCTTAATTTTATATCAATTATTAGATGGACCACAGCGCTTTAATGAAATTGAATCGTCGATGCCAATTAGCGGGCGACTGCTATCTGAGCGTCTAAAAGAACTTGAAAAAGAAGGTCTTGTTGAGCGCCATGTGTATACTGAAGTGCCCGTTCGCGTAGAATATACTTTGACAGAAAAAGGCCAAGGTTTAAAAGCTGCGATTGATGAGATTGAAAATTGGTCTAAAAAATGGCTTTAAGTGAAAATCACTTGAAAAAATGCCATTGTCTATTCATACTATGAAGGAATAGAAGTTTAGAGAGGAAAGGTCTTTCAATAATGAAACAACAATGGGCAGCAAAATTATCTACTATAGTAAATCCAGAAAATGTTAAAATAGATGAACCACTAGATCAATACACGATGACAAAGCTAGGCGGTAGCGCGGATGTATTTGTCATGCCTTCTACTGAAGAAGAGGCAGTAGCAATTGTAAAGTATGCGAATAACAATGATATCCCGATTTTGCTATTAGGGAATGGCTCGAATATGGTTGTACGTGATGGAGGAGTTAGAGGAATTGTCCTGAACTTTTCGAAATTGGATACAATCCACATCGATGGCACAACTGTTTATGCACAAGCAGGCGCGCTGCTTAAAGACGTATCAATAGCAGCGGCAGAGGCAACTTTAACAGGACTAGAATTCTCATGTGGTATTCCAGGATCTATTGGTGGCGCGATGGCTATGAATGCTGGTGCATACGGCGGAGAAATAAACGATGTTATTCTACAATCAACTGTATTAACATCAACAGGCGAAAAGTTAGTTCTAAATAAAGAACAACTTGACCTAAGCTACCGTAAAAGTATTATCTCCAAAAAAGGATATTATGTATTATCTTCTGAATTTGAATTACAACGAGGAGATCAACAAGAAATCGATGCAAAAATTGCTGAGTTAACATTTTTGCGTGAATCGAAACAACCGCTTGAATATCCTTCAGCAGGGAGTGTTTTCAAACGTCCTCCAGGTTACTTTGCAGGTAAATTGATTCAAGACAGTGAGCTCCAGGGTAAAGGTGTAGGCGGTGCGGAGGTTTCTACGAAGCATGCTGGCTTTATCGTAAATAAAGGTGGCGCAACAGCTACCGATTACATCAACACTATTAAAATGGTGCAAGCAACTGTTAAAGAGAAATTTGATGTTGATTTAGAATTAGAAGTGAAAATCGTTGGAGAAGAACCTTCTAAAAACGGATCATTGTAAACTTTATTAAACTAAAAACTACAGAGAACGCCTTTCGTATTACATGCGGAAGGCGTATTTATATTTAAAGGGGAGCTCACTATGAAATTTGTATCTTGGAATGTTAATGGAATTCGAGCATGCTTGAAAAAGGGCTTTTTAGATTATTTTAATGAAGTTGATGCGGATTTTTTCAGTATTCAAGAATCAAAATGCCAAGCTGGACAACTTGAATTAGATTTACCAGGTTATAAACAATATTGGAATTATGCAGAGCGCAAAGGTTATTCAGGTACAGCTATTTTTACAAAACATACGCCACTGTCTGTTAAATATGGTGTAGGTGACGAATCAATGCAAGAAGAGGGACGTATCATTACATTAGAGTATGAAGATTTCTATTTAGTAAATGTGTATACACCAAATTCTAAACGTGACTTAGCTCGTCTTGACTACAGAATTGAATGGGAGGATGAGTTGAGAACATACCTGCTATCCTTAGACGAAGTAAAGCCCGTTATTTATTGCGGTGATTTGAATGTTGCACATGAAGAAATAGATATAAAAAATGCAAAGGCCAATATCGGCAATTCTGGCTTTACAGAAGAAGAACGTGGAAGAATGACAACGTTGTTAGGTTCAGGATTTACAGATACTTTCCGATATTTATACCCAACACAAACAGATACTTATACATGGTGGTCTTATATGAATAAAGTAAGAGAACGTAATATTGGTTGGCGGATCGATTACTTTATCGTCTCAGATCGTTTGCAAGAGAAAATTGAGGATGCAGAAGTACATGCTAGTATTCTAGGAAGTGACCATTGTCCAATCGTATTAACATTAAAATAATTTGTTTTAATAGAGAAACCACGCTTTTTGTCGAAAAAGCGCGGTTTTTTATTTTATTTAAAAGGGGAAAATACTTCGGGAGCCGAATATAGTAAGAGTAAGGGGAGGCGAAATTATGGTCAAAGGGAAAAAGCGTGTTCGATTATGGAAATGGCTAAGCTGGACTATAGGGGTTTTAATACTTATTGCATGTGGAGCACTTATTTTTGTTAATGGTTACATAGGAAAATCTAAACCAAAAGTAGATGGCGAAATGCAAGTAGCAGTATTGGATGAAAATGTGAAAGTAGTAAGAGATGACAAAGGAGTACCACATCTCACAGCTAAAACAGATGCAGATTTATATCGAGCACAAGGATTTGTGCAAGCTCAGGATCGACTATTCCAGATGGACTTAGCGAGAAGACAAGCAAGCGGTAGACTAGCAGAGGTTGTCGGTGAGTCTGCAGTAGATACGGATAAATTCTTTCGTACTTTTAGTTTGAGATCTGCTGCAGAAAAATCTGAAGCGGGATATTCACAAGAGGCTAAGCAAGTTTTAGCTTGGTATGCAGAAGGTGTAAATTCATTTATAGATCAAGCAAATAAAGAGGGTACTTTATCTTATGAGTTTCGTTTGCTTGGGTATGAACCAGAACCATGGACAGCAGTTGATTCATTAACAATTGGTAAATATATGGCCTATGATTTAGGTGGGAATTGGGATATGTTAGCGTTTAGACACTGGGCATTAAACAATTTATCAGATGAAGAGGCTAAAGAATTATTCATTAAATATCCAGAAAATGCGAAATCGATTATTGCAGCAAATAAAAACACACCTGTAAAGGTTGCAGGACAATTCGATGCATCGCTACTACCCCATGAATTTAACGGTAGTAATAACTGGGTTGTATCCGGTAGTAAAACAGAATCAGGAAAGCCATTATTGGCGGATGACCCTCATTTAGGTTTAAGTACACCATCTATTTGGTATCAAATGCATTTGGAGTCTCCAACTCAAAATGTAAGTGGAGTTATTTTTGCGGGGATACCTGGTATTATTTTAGGACATAACGAGAAGGTAGCGTGGGGTGTTACCAATGTTGGTCCAGATGCACAGGATTTATATATCGAAACACCAAATCCAAGTAATACGACTGAATTTAAATATGAGGGTAAATGGGAAAAGGCTACAGTACGTGATGAGCCCATCAAAATTAAAGGTGGCAAAACGGTAGACTTTGAAGTGATAGAAACAAGACATGGCCCAATTATTTCAGATTTAGCATTTAAAAAGGAAAAACCAACTGCGGTTTTCTCTATGCAATGGACGGCTCTAGAGCCAACGCTGGAATTACAAGCGATACTGAATATGAATCGCGCAGAAAATTGGGAGCAATTTGAAAAAGCTTTAGAAGATTTTCAAGCACCAGCACAAAACTTTGTTTTTGCTTCAGAGGACGGCACGATTGCTTATAAAGCAAATGGACGTATTCCAATTCGTAAAAAAGGTGATGGACAATTACCGGTACCAGGGGATTCAAAAGAATATGACTGGAAAGGTTACATTGATTATGACAAATTACCAAAAGTCGTAAACCCTAAGGAAGGTTTTATTGCGACAGCAAACAATGAAATAGTAGGGGAAGAATATCCATATCATATTACGAGCTTCTGGGCACAGCCATATCGTTTTGAACGAATTTACGAAGTGCTAGAAAACAATAATAAGCTAACTGTAAAAGATATGGAAAACCTGCAAATGGATCAGAAAAATTTATATGCGGGTGAATTTTTGGGAGATATGCTTAGCTCAGTAAAAAAATCAGATAGTAAAAATGAATATAAGGATATTTTGAAAATGATGGAGGATTGGAATCAAGTTGATTCAAAAGAATCGGGTGCTCCTCTAGTTTTTAATTTATGGATGATTAATGTTCAGAAGGAATTGTTTGAAGACAATTTGCCAGAAGACGTTTATGAAATGATGTCAGGAAAATACAATGTTACAGATGAAATCTTACGCCAAGCATTTGCAGGAAAGCAAGGTGCATGGGTGACAAAAGCCGATGGAATTGACCAACTTATGTATAATTCTTTTAAAACAACTATTAAAGATATTGAAGATGAGTATGGTAAGAGTTTTAAAAAATGGCAATGGGGAGATTATCATCAGTTAACATTTAACCACCCACTATCGGCAGCTTCTCCAATTCTAGCAAAATTACTTAATCCAAAGCCAGTACCAATCGGAGGCTCTAAATTTACAGTACAAGCAGCTGCAAATAAAGAAAATGGCAATGTAAATCACGGTGCATCTTGGCGCTTTATTGCAGATTTAAGTGATTTATCGAAGGGATACCATATTGTTGGGCCAGGGCAAAGTGGTCATATGAAGTCTGAGTGGTATAACGATCAAGTTGACGATTGGGCGAATGGCCAGTATCATGAAACCATTATTACAGGTGATGTGCCTAACGGTAAGAAATTATTATTAAAGGCTCAGTAACATAGAAGGTGTTTAAAATGGTAGAAATAATATCGGTCGCGCTGGGCGGTATGATAGGAGCAATACTTCGCTATGGTGTGACTATAACGGTACCCTCGGAGTGGATATTGTGGCTTGTAAATGGTACGGGAAGTGCCGTATTAGGGGTTCTAAACGGGCTATTTATTCGATATAAACCATCCAATTCATTGCGACTTCTTTTAACAACAGGTATGTTAGGAGCATTTACGACATTCTCCACTTTTTCTGCAAGTTGGTTTGCTCTCATGCAGACTAACACATTATTAGCTATCTTATATGCAATTATGATGACAGCTGTTTGCGTTGCTTTAGCCTCTTTTGGTTACTTATGTACAGTTCCAAAAGTAAAAGCAGGTGAACGATTATGATTTGGCTATTAATTGCTGCAGGTGGTGGTCTCGGTGCCATCACTCGTTATGGTGTGATAGAGTGGATGAAACGTAAGGATCAACCCTTTTTTATAGGTACCTTTCTTGTAAATAGTGTTGGTTCACTATTAATGGGAATGGCTTTACATATAGGGGCTGAGCAAGAGACGTTTTCTTCATTCTTCATAATTGGGTTTTTAGGAGCATTCACTACATTTTCTACATTTGCTTTTGACGTTGTAAAATTAATTGAAGAACGTGATTATCGTGCAGTGCTATTATACCCAGTACTCACATTATTTGTCGGAATTGTTTTCGTAACGCTTGGTTGGCAAATATTCGCTTAATACCAAAAGGAAGCTCGGCAAAAATGCCAAGCTTCCTTTTTATAATTGTCCTTTACTAATCATGCGATTCTTCCTTCCGGTTGTCGTTTCAGCATGTAGTAAAGATTGGTATATTGATTCTTCAGTTGCCTCAATTACTGCTTGGAAAAGGTTATTCATTACGTCTGTATCATCACGTAATATTGAATATTCTTCAGTAAATGAATTTGATGTGTGTGGTATTGTATATGCATTTGAAAAGCAGATAATAATATCACCACTACCATTATGGATATGTGTACCTGTTCTACCTAAGCCAATGGAAGCACGTTTAGCCAAGCGCTTTAGTTGACGTGCATCAACTGGAGCATTGGTAGCGACAACGATAATGACTGAACCATCTGGTTTATCGATTTGTTCTTGTTGCCATTTCGCGAATTTGCATTCATGGGCATTACCAAAGTTTGTTAAGGATAATACTCCAACTGTATAAGGTTGATCTTCGTTATCTACAATTCTAGAAGAGGAACCAATTCCTCCTTTGACACCGTAACAAATCATACCTTTACCAGCACCCACTGCTCCCTGTTGAACAGGACCACTCTCAGCATATTGGATTGCATTTTGTGCATGCTCAGGTCTAACTGCCATTAAACGCATGCTATTTAAATGACTATCGTTACACTCTCCAACAACAATATTAAGTGAACTAGTAGAATCTCCAATTGACGGATTTTCTTGCAACATATGCTGCAAAGTGCCTTCTAAAACTGCACCAACACTAAATGTGTTAGTTAGCATGATAGGTGATTCTAGTACTCCCAACTCTTCTATTTGTATAAGACCGGCTGTTTTACCAAAGCCGTTTAATACAAAGCTTGCAGCAGGTACTTTTTGTTCAAATGAATTTTGGTTATGAGGTAAGATGGCTGTTACACCAGTGCAAATTGTATCTTCTTCATTAATCTTCTTATGTAGTGTTACATGACCAACATGTACATCTGGAACATCCGTTATAGCATTCCATCGCCCTTTATTCATAACTAATCCCTCCTAACAACCTTTTTATTAATTATATTGAATATTCTGTATATAAACAATGGAGAAAAGTGTCTTGAACAATCAAACAGACATTTGAATAATATATGTAAAAAATGTATACTGTTATCAACAATCAAATGGATATTTGAATGAGGAGGGAAAAAATGCAAAAAGATATGTGTGAAGTAACTAAAGTACATGAAGAAGCGGTAGAGCGAGTACAAAGTCAAATTCCTGAATTGCAGAAATTAGCCCAATTCTTTAAAGCATTTTCAGATGAAACACGATTAAAGATTCTATACGCATTAACAATTGAAAAATCGTTGTGTGTCTGTGATGTAGCAGCCATTATTGGTTCATCCACAGCCACAGCTTCACATCATTTACGCTATTTACGTGATAATGCATTAGCAAAATCGCATCGCAAGGGGAAACTAATTTATTATGAACTTGCGGATGACCATGTTGAACAGCTTGTGAAAATTGCTTATGAACATTCGAAAGAAGGGGATTGCATTGAAGAAAAGTGAGCAACAGGAATATCGATTGCAGAATTTATCTTGTGCAAGTTGTGCAAAAAAGTTTGAAAAAAACATTCAAAATATCTCTACAGTAGAAGAAGTACAATTGAATTTTGGAGCAGCTAAGCTCACTGTAATAGGAGAAGCATCAATAGAGCAACTTGAAGAAGCGGGGGCCTTTGATGGCATAAAAGTTAAACGCGCAGATGACAGAAGGGTTGAGAAGAACACTCCCTTTTTTAAAAAGAAAGAAAATATCTTAGCTGGTATTTCGTTAGTATTCGTGTTAGCAGGGTATTTAACAGCAACGTTTAAAGGCGATGATTATTTACCAGCAATTGCGCTATTTTTATTAGCAATAGTGATTGGTGGATATGATATTTTTAAAACAGGATTTAAAAATTTAATCCGGTTAGAATTTGATATGAAAACGTTAATGACGATTGCCATTATTGGAGCTGCAATAATAGGTGAATGGCAAGAAGGGGCAGTTGTTGTCTTTTTATTTGCTGTTAGCGAGGCGTTAGAAGCGTATTCAATGAATAAAGCTAGACAGTCAATTAGTAGTTTGATGGATATTGCACCAGCAACTGCAATGATACGCAGAGGAAATCAATTAGTAGAACTTGCTACAGAGGACATTCTAATTGGTGATATTTTAATTGTTAAACCCGGTCAAAAGATTGCCATGGACGGTAAAGTACAAAGTGGTATTTCAAGTGTTAACCAAGCTCCAATTACGGGTGAATCCATTCCAGTGAAGAAAGAAACAGGTGACGAAGTATTTGCTGGAACATTGAACGAAGAAGGCGCGTTAGAAATCGTTGTTACGAAGCATGTAAAAGATACAACGATTGCGAAAATTATTCATTTAGTAGAAGAAGCCCAGGCAGAAAAAGCTCCTGCCCAAAAGTTTGTAGATCAGTTTGCAAAATATTACACACCACTGATTATTTTAATCGCTTTATTAGTGGCTTTTATAACACCACTATTTTTGGGAGATTGGAATCACTGGATATATCAAGGATTAGCGGTTTTAGTAGTGGGTTGCCCATGTGCACTTGTTATTTCAACCCCAGTGGCTATCGTCACAGCAATTGGAAACGCAGCAAGACAAGGAGTGCTCATAAAAGGTGGAGTTTATCTAGAGCAACTTGGGCGTATAAAAGCCATTGCGTTTGATAAAACAGGTACATTAACGAATGGTGTTCCTGAAGTAACAAATGTATTAGTAGCGGAACATATAACTGAAGAAACTTTGATTCGTTTAGTAGCTGCAGTGGAACAGTCATCTCAGCATCCATTAGCTCGAGCGATTTTACAACATGCTAAAGAACATAAGATACAACCAGCAGTTGCTGAGCAATTCCAATCTGTGACAGGTAAGGGAGCGTATGCAGAAATAGAAGGTGTACGTATTTCTGTTGGGAGTTTAACATGGATTCAAGAAACCGTAAATGTTCCTAAAGCTATGAAATCTGCGATTATCAACCTTCAAAAAGAGGGGAAATCTGTCATTGCTGCAATGTCTGGGGAAACTTTCCTTGGCTCTATAGCAATTGCAGATAAAGTTCGTAGTAATAGTGTAAGTGTCATTCAAAAACTTCGCGCCAATGGTATTGCACATACTGTTATGTTAACTGGTGATGCAGAGCCCACAGCTCGAGCTATAGCACAGGAGCTGCAGTTAACAGATATTCGTGCTGGACTATTACCTGAAGATAAACTACAGGCAATGAAGGAATTACAGTCACAGTATGGTTCTGTTGCTATGGTAGGTGATGGTATAAATGATGCTCCTGCTTTAGCGAATGCAACAGTTGGTATTGCGATGGGTGGTGCTGGTACAGATACGGCATTAGAGACAGCGGATGTCGCATTAATGGCTGATGACCTCGAAAAGTTGCCATATACGATAAGACTTAGTCGAAAAACGTTGCGAATTGTTAAAGAAAATATTATGTTTGCATTAGGGCTAAAATTGATAGCATTACTTCTAATAATTCCAGGATGGTTGACACTCTGGATTGCTATCTTTGCAGATATGGGTGCAACCCTACTAGTAGTATTAAATTCGTTACGTTTAATGCGCATGCAGAAATAACGGTATCGTGTAATCGGAGGTCGAGTGTTGTGAAACTAATAGAGTGGACAATGGAGGAACAGGAGCAGTTAATTCATTTTATGACGATGAATACGTGGCCATATCACGTCAATTCTCATCCTGGTCGTGAACTAATTGAAAAGGCGATTGATGAGGGTGGTTACGAATCAGAAGAGGTAAAGACGTTCTGGTTGGAAAGCGATGAAGGTGAAAAGGTAGGTATGGTGAAAATCTATGATCTACAAGATGAAATACCTCTTTTTGACTTACGTATTGCGGAGAATTGGCGAGGATTAGGGCATGGTACTGTTGCATTAAAGCTTATATCAGATTATGTATTTCGTATGCCAGAAAAGAAAATTCGCCTTGAAGGGCATACACGACAAGATAACTTTCCTATGCGTAAAACGTTTGAGCGAGCTGGTTTCTTAAAAGAAGCACATTTAAGACAAGCATGGTTCGTGCCAAAAGAGTATGCATATTACGATGCTGTCACATATGGCATCACTCGTGAAGACTTTTTAGAAGGCAAAACAACGCCTGTTAGTTGGGACGACGAAAAAATGAAAGAGGAAGTTCGTTTCGAAAAAAACTGGGATTTCCCTAACTCATTTAATTCAGAAAGATTGATTATACGTATGCCACTTATGGAAGATGCCGAAGTAGTTTGGGATTCGATTATTCAATCAGCAAGTTCATTAAAACAGTACATGCAATGGGCGCAAACTTTGCCTAAGTCTGAAGAAACAAGAGAGAATATTCGGCTAGCTATTGCAGATTTTTTAGCTAGAAAAGAATTGAGATTGCATATATTCTTGAAAGAAACAGGAGAATTTATAGGAAGTTCTGGTTTGCACAAAATTGATTGGGATATTCCGAAATTTGAAATTGGCTATTGGTTAGATGTACGTCATGAAGGTAAAGGTTATATGACAGAAGCAGTCGAGCGAATTACACAATTTGCTTTTGAAGAGTTACACGCAGCACGTATAGAAATTCGTTGTGATACTGAAAATATTCGTAGTCGAGCTGTTGCTGAACGAGCACATTATGAGTTAGAAGGCATTTTTAAAAATGATTCGCTTTCTGCTAACGGTAAAGCATTGCGAGATACTTGTATATACGCGAAAACACAATAAAAAACCGAATGCCAATGCGTTTACGCATTGGCATTCGAATGTTATAATGATTTCCTTCCTGCCAGTAACTGAACGAAGAACAGAATACCTGCAAGAACTAAGATAATGTGGATGAGACCGCCACCAATTTTAAAAAGTAAACCCAATAACCAAAATACGATTAAAATACTTATAATCCACCATAGCAGTTTCCCCATTAGGAACACCCCTTTTGTTGTTATGCATAAACAATTCCCCTTTTAAAAAAACCTAAACATAAGGGAATTGTCGGAAGTAATTGAAGGAGAGATAATATGACGGAACAAATGAAACCCTCGCCAGTTACAGAAGAAGTACAATTGTTGAACGTAACAGAAGAAATCGTGCGAGGATTGGTGTCTTTCACCATTCATGGTCCTGACTATCCAACATTTTGTCGCTGCCAAAAATGCGAATTAGATATTTGTGCTATTACGTTAAATCATTTAGATAATCATTTTGTGACAACAAAAGAAGAGCGTGAGAAAGTATATGCTATCTTAAAAACACCAGATAGTATCGAGCAAATTAATAAACAAATCATTCATGCTATTCACATTGTCAGCCATAAATCTGGACATTAAAAGAACAATCCTCTGTAATAGGTACGAGCTTTTACTGTTATAGGTTACGTTTTATTAGTCCTTGTAGTAAACTATAGAGTAGGATATGGAAAGAGAGGGACATGAGATGCCGACACCGAGTATGGAAGACCACATCGAACAAATATATTTATTAATTGATCAAAAAGGCTATGCACGCGTATCGGATATCGCTGAAGCATTGTCAGTTCTTCCTTCCTCTGTTACCAAAATGGTTCAGAAGCTTGATAAAGATGGATACTTAGTGTACGAACGTTATAGAGGCCTCATGTTGACCCCTAAAGGCTCTAAGCTAGGCAAGCGTTTAGTAGAACGACATGATCTACTAGAGAATTTTTTAAGGCTAATTGGTGTAGATGAAGAACGAATTTACAATGATGTTGAAGGAATAGAGCATCATTTGAGTTGGAATTCCATAGACCGCATTGCAGATTTAATACAAGTTATGGAAGAAAATCCTACATTTATTCAACAGCTTGAGGATTTAAAAACTCAGCAAAGTGAATGATATGTCATATGAAGGGAGCTAGATGTATGGCAGAATTACAATCAGGCGATATCGTTAAATTATTTGTGAAAGAAAAACAAGAATCAAAGTATATTCTTACTAATGATTATGTTGATATTCCACTCAATATTTCGGAAGTAACGGAGCCTTTAGAATTAAATAGTAAAATTGAGGTGTTTTTATTTGCTGACCGTAGAGGAAATCTATCCGCTACAACGGCTATCCCTCATATTAATAAAGATGAATACGGCTGGGCACGCGTATTACATGTAAAAGATCGTGATGGTGCTTATGTTGATATTGGTACTTCAAGAGAAGTATTAGTACCAGCGGAAGATTTACCGAAGCTTAAGCCACTATGGCCTGAACCAGGTAACCATTTATTCATCACGTTACGCACAGACCGTGATGGAGGTTTATTCGGACGCCTTGCTACAGAAGAAAAGGTATTGGAAATGTACGAAGATGCAGAACCAGAACTTTTCAACCAAAATATTATCGCTCGTCCGTATCGTTTATTGCCAGTTGGAACTTTTCTTATTGGCGTAGACAAACCTTATCGTATTTTCGTACACGAATCAGAGCGTAATGCAGAGCCTCGCCTTGGTGCAGATATCTCAGTACGTGTAATTGAAGTGAAAGAAGATGGTACGATTAACGCTTCAATGTTACCACGTAAGTACGAACGCCTATCGGATGACGCTGAAAAAATCTTCGCTTACTTACAAGAAATTGGCGGTAAAATGCCATTTGGAGATAAATCGTCACCGGAGGAAATTAAAGAGATGTTCCATATGAGTAAAGCATCATTTAAACGTGCTTTAGGAACATTAATGAAAGCCGGTCGAATTACACAAGTAGATGGCTGGACAGAAATTAAAGAATAAAATTGATGGAGCAAAAGTAGAAAGTTTCCATACTTTCAGAAACTTTTTGCTCCTTTTTTTCGTATTAATAAATAGAGGTGAGAAAATAAATAAAATTATAGTATACAGCAATTGCCATCTAAATAATGTAATGATGTAGTTACATGCTCAGATTACCTAGAAAGAATCTGTTCGAAAAGAAGGCTCATTACTAATAATTGTTCTTGCACGCATCATTAGAAAAAATCGACTCTAATAACGTATATGAATGACATGTAAATGAAGGAGGAAATAAAGATGAAAAAGAAATTTTTAGCCGTCTTAACGGCCATGTTTTTAACAACCTCAGTTGTAGCACCATCTAATAGCTTTGCAAGCACAACTGATACTTCATCAACAAAAGGTATTAACGAAAAATTAGGAGTGCCAATCGTTGTTTACGGTGGTAACTTATCAGATACAGAAAAGGAAAGTGTAAAGAAAAGTCTAGATGTAGCAAGTGAAGCGGAAGTAGAAGAGATTACAGTAAGAGGTGCGGATTTAGTGAAGTACATCTCAGATGGTGATGCACGTTCTCGCATGTATTCATCAGCGAAGATTACGCGTAAAGATGCTGGATCAGGATTAGTCATTAATATTGTAACACCACAAAATATTACGCAAGTAACATCAGATATGTATTCAAATGCTATGTTAACAGCTGGTATTGAGGACGCTGTAGTAGAAGTAGCCGCTCCTAAAGCAGTTACAGGACACTCTGCACTTGTAGGTATTTATAAAGCATATGAAGTGACAACTGGCGAAAAGTTAGACACTGAACGTACAGATGTGGCGAATGAAGAGCTTTCTGTCGCAACGGACTTAGCAGAAAAATCAGGTGTTGATGATGAAAAAGTAAGCCAACTATTAACTGAAATTAAAAAGCAAATTGCAGAACAAAAACCAGCAACAAAAGAAGACGTTGAAAAAATAGTAAACGAACAACTTAGTAAATTAGAAATTAATTTAAGCGATCAAGATCGCCAACTACTAATTGATCTGATGAATAAAATCAGTAACTTAGATATCGATTTTAGTAAATGGGGAAGTCAACTAGAAGACTTAAGTAGTACATTAAAAGATAAACTAGGTAGCATTTCAGAAGACATTAATAGTGATACAGGCTTCTGGGCAAGTGTAAAAAACTTTTTCCAAAAAATAATGGACGGCATTAGTGGTATTTTTAACTAAGTGCTGATAATGCCATTTTAAAAGACTACTCCGTACCAAAGGTATGGAGTAGTCTTTTTGTGTGGTGGAAAATTAACTGAGCATTGTAATTGCAATAGAAATATTAGAGTGATAATATGTGTTTAATAAATATCTCGAATTCGAGATATATTTAAAGGGATTTTTTATATAATAGGAGGCATTTGATATGTCATTACATTTAGCAGGAATTCACCATGTTTCAGCAATTACAGCTAGCGCAGAAAAAAACCATCATTTTTTTACAAAAATTTTAGGGATGCGTCTTGTGAAAAAGACCGTTAACCAAGACGATACATCTTCATATCATTTATTTTACGCAGATGCAGTCGGTACACCTGGATCAGATATGACGTATTTCGATATTCCAGTAGCAGGTCGTACTTATCCTGGTGTTTCAAGTATTAACAACACAGCTTTTCGATTAAAATCTAAAGAAGCATTACAATATTGGTTGAATCGCTTTAAAGAATTAGATGTAGAGCATGATGAGGTACTGGAGCGCTTCGGTCGCCAAACGCTAACATTTCGTGATTTTGAAGGCTCACGATTAATGCTTGTAGTAGATAATGGGAAAGGTGTACCTTATGGAAAAGCATGGACAGAAACGGATATACCAGCAGAGTATGCGATAGTTGGGTTAGGACCTGTAACATTAACTGTCCATATGGCAACGCCAACTGAAACCGTATTATCGAAAGTTTTGGGGTTTGAAAAAGTGGGAACATATGCATCAGCAATACCTAATATGCCAGATATTATTGTCTATACGACAGGTGAGGGTGGTGCAGGTGCTGAAGTGCATATTGAAGAACGACCAGACCTACCACGTGAACGTCCAGGTAGAGGAAGCGTACATCATGTCGCTTTCCGAGTAAATACTTTTGAAGAATATGATTTATGGGAAGATAAATTGAGAGAGCATGGTTTCCATACTTCAGGCAAAGTAGACCGCTTTTATTTCCGGTCAATTTATTTCCGTGAACCAAACGGTATATTATTTGAATTAGCAACAGATGAGCCGGGCTTTACATCAGATGAACCTCTTGAAACTTTAGGAGAACAATTAGCATTGCCACCATTCTTAGAGCCTCAACGTGAAAAAATTGAAGCGAAATTGCGACCGCTAACACTGTCAGAATAAATTGTGCTACACTAAATTAAAAAAGGGGTGTGTAATATGGAATTTCAATTAAATAATCGTGGCAACGAAGAATTCGCTTTTGAGTACAAAGAAAATGATGAACTATTAGCGGAAATTTGTTGGACGAAATTAGGGGATATTATGGTTGTTGACCATACATTTGTGTCTGAAAAATTACGTGGACAAGGTGTTGCTAAAAAACTATTAGATCGTGCAGCTGATTATGCTAGAGAAAAAGATTTCAAGATTGAAGCTGTTTGCACGTATGTAGTAGCCGCTTTTGAAAAATCAAACGCATATGATGACATTAAAGTATAATTACTTTCATACAATTAAATATTAGGTTTAACGAAACAGCTCACTGAATATTTAGTGGGCTGTTTTTAATAAAAGTGAAACCAATTTAAAGGAAAACCGTATAGTAAGTAGAAATGATAATTAAGAGGTGATTAGATGAAGAGAACTGGAGAATTGGCTTTAGGTATTATTGGTTCTGTTTTAAATGTAATTGTAATTATTGCTCTTGCTATAATGATGTTCGGTATCTCAACATTTGCGAATGATTCAACATTCACAGATGAAGTATTGTCAGATGTGCAGAATGATCCGAATTTAACTTCAGGAGAGATTGAAGCGGTAACTACTTTCATCGAGAATATGCCAACTTACATAAATGCATTTGGATGGCTTGGCGTTGCTCTATTAGTAGTATCGCTTGTGTTGGGCATTTTAGGTGTTGTGTATATTAGAAAAAGTGATAAACAAAATGTAGCAGGCACTTTCTTTATATTAGCAGGTGTATGTGCAGGAATTGTATCGCTAACAGCAATTCTATTTTATATTGCAGCAATTATGAGCTTTGTAAGAAAACCAAAAGTTGAAGAAATTGATACTTTTTATGTAAATGAATAGGACAAAAGAGCCCTCAGTAAAAAACTGAGAGCTCTTTTTATTTATTGTTGAAACAGTTTCCCTTCTACTATGCTCAAAAGTATATGGTGAATATCTTCAGGTATTTCTTGTAGGTTAAGATTGGGTTCGTAAATACTTTTATGCGTTAGCATTGCAAGAAATGAACCAATCAAGCCTACTTGAAAGAGAATAAGGTCGAGCTTTGGTAACTTTCCTTCATCCATACGTTTTAACAACTCTTTATCGGCATTTGTTAGTTGATGAATGTGCCGAATATAGTTTTCGGATAGTTCAGGATGTCTTGGAGACTCTGAGAAAATAATTGAATACTGAGGACGATTATGGAAAACTGTCGCTATTATTTGATCAGTCCAAGCACTTATTAAATCTATATTAGAAAGGATAGCATAATAACTTTCCTCTTTGTCATATGAACGTGCAGGTTCTACTGTTGCAAGTAATAGTGCCATCTTACCTTTAAAATGTTTATACAATGCAGCTTCTGAAACACCGACTGTTTTAGCAATTTGGGACGTAGAAGTAGCATCAAAGCCTTGTTTATAAAAAAGGTTTCTCGCTTCTACTATAATTTTCTGCTTTGTTAAAGCACCTTTTGTTTGTTTATTTGAATGATGCGTATCCGTCATCAAGCATTACCACACTTCCGTTAATAACATCTGCTTCTTCCAATGATAGCAGATAAACGGCATTGGCAATAGCTTCAGGTTTGATTAAATCACCGCGCATTTGATTACCTTTTAATTTATCAGTTAGACCAGCATCCTTGTAACCTTGTACGATTGGAGTATCAACAGTTCCTGGAGCAACACCTACAACACGAATACCATATGGTGCTAATTCAAGTGCACCTGTTTGACACATCATACGTACGGCACCTTTGGATGCTTGGTAAGCAAATGTATATTGATTTGATAGATATCCAAATACCGAAGCTGTGTTGATAATTACACCTTTAATATTAAGGTCACGCATTTTACGACCAGCTGCTAGCATGCCGTAGAATACACCATGCTGATTAACACCAATAACGCGTTCATAATCTTCTACTGTATAATCTAAGAATGGAATAATTTTACCAATTCCTGCATTGTTAAATACCACATCTAAAGAGCCATACAGCTCTACAGTTTTTTCTACCATTGCCTCTACTTGGTCGAATTTAGAAACGTCAACTTTTACAAAAGTAGCTTCGCCATTTTCAGCTTTAATCATATCAACAGTTTCTTGTCCACCTTTTTCGTTGAAATCGGCTACAACTACTTTGTTCCCTTTACTTGCAAATTTAATTGCTGTTGAGCGACCAATTCCACTACCTGCCCCTGTAATGACTACTACGCGTTCTGCCATGATAAAATCTCTCCCTTAAGAAAAAGTTAGTAAGTGTTCACTTACTTATTTAAATATACAGTGTTCGAATTTTTTTCGCAAATGAAATGTACGACTTATCTATTAATGGCCATTAATCAAGAAGAGAGTACTATAAATACGTTTATTATTGTAGGCATAAGGTGGAAAATAATATTAATTATCTCTGGGTGTAATATTCTTAGAGAACTCTAAATTATTTTTGGAAATGGTGGGAAAAAGCTATGTGAACTATTCTTGAACCTATTTCAAAATTGTCCGATTTTTTTATTTACTTAGCAGTATTCGGGTCGAAAAGGTATAGAAAATGTGAAATAATGAATACTAAGGAGTGATATATAATGGCATGGAAAGAACAGACATTTGAAGAGTTAACAACAACGGATCTATACCGCATACTACAATTGCGCATAAACGTATTTGTAGTTGAACAAAAGGCATATTATGCAGATCTGGATGACCATGATCAAAATTGTGTACATGTAACATATGAAAAAGATGGAAAACTAATTGCTTATGCACGAGTTGTACCACCAGGCGAAAAATTCGAAATGGCTTCATTAGGACGAGTGATCGTTTTACCAGAAGCCAGAGGTACAGGGCTAGCACAAGAACTCATAAAAAGAGTAATGGCAATTCTAGAACGTAATTGGCCTGAAGCTGACCTATTTATAGAAGCTCAAGCCTATTTACAAAAGTTCTATGGTGCGTTTGGATTTGAGGCTGTTTCAGAGGAATACATTATGGAATGTTTGCCTCATATTGATATGGTTTGTAAACGAAAAAAATAGTGTTTTTTTAAAGTGAATTGAAATGTCATGTTTAGTTATTTGGATAATAGGTAAATAACATAGTATGATGAAACAAAATATTGGAAGGAATGATGTTCAATGGCAAAAGGTAAATCTCTAGTTATAGCTGGTATAGCAGCAGGTGCATATGCATATTTCCGAAAAAAAGAAAACCGTGATAAAGCGGTAGTTGCATTTAATAATACGAAGGTAAAAGTTAATTCATTTATTGAAGCACAGAAACACAATTATTCTGAGCTAACTGAAGCAGGACACCCAAACCCTTATGACGAGGGTGATTCTAGAATGGTAGATGAAGGTGCGCTAACAAGCGTTCAATATTACAATGCAGAGGTGCAGGATGATGGACAAGATGATTCTTTCGGTGATCCAGAACAACCTGCAGATGATAAAAAAAAATAATTTAAAAGCCAACCGTAATTGATTTACGGTTGGCTTTATTTTTTAGGATCAATGTATACAAAAAAAGAGGAGCCCAAATCTTCGAAATCTTAAAGATTTGAACAACCTCTTATAGTAAGCCATTTAGAACTGAATTATTTTACTTCTTCAAGTTCTGGAGTTAACATTTGACCGTATTTAGCAAGGTTTGTATGGAATTCAAAAGCCTTTTCTAATACATGAGGAGTTTGTCCTCCACGTGCATTTGCTTCTTCTACATATGCATTTAATGCAGATTTGAATTTAGGGTGAGCACAGTTTTCAATAATTAGTGCTGCACGTTCACGAGGAGCAAGTCCGCGTAAATCAGCATAACCTTGTTCAGTTACAATTACATCTACGTCATGTTCTGTATGGTCAACGTGAGATACGAATGGTACTACTGAAGAAATTTTGCCGCCTTTAGCGTATGATTTAGTAACGAAGATAGATACACGGGAATTACGTGTAAAGTCTCCTGATCCACCGATACCATTCATCATTTTAGTTCCGCTTACGTGAGTTGAGTTTACGTTTCCGTAGATATCAAGCTCAAGAGCAGTGTTAATCGCGATTAACCCCATACGACGGATTAGTTCTGGATGGTTAGAAATCTCTTGTGGACGTAATAATACTTTTTCTTTGTATTTTTCTAAATTGTGATAAACAGATTCCATTTTCTCTTGAGAAAGTGTTGTAGAGCAACCACTAGCAAATTTTACTTTACCAGCATCGATTAAGTCGAATACAGCATCTTGTAAAACTTCAGAGTAAACCTCTAAATCTTTGAATTCAGAATCTAACATACCGTGGAGTACAGCGTTTGCAACTGAACCAACACCAGATTGCATTGGAGCAAGTTCTTCAGTTAGACGGCCTTCTTTGATTTCATTACGTAAGAAACCAAGTAAGTGTGAAGCAATTTGGTCTGTTTCAGCATCTGGTGGTACGATTGCAGATTCAGAGTCTTCTTGATTTGTAATTACAATACCAGCAACTTTATCTAAATCCAAAGGAATACCGATTGTACCAATACGGTCAGAAGCATTTAACAATGGAATTGGACCACGTTCACCTTGGTTATCTGGAATATAGATATCGTGCATACCTTCAAGAGCTGGATAAGAAGCAAGGTTTAACTCGATAATTACTTTATCTGCAGTTTTAACGAAAATTGGTGAGTTACCAACAGAAGTAGTTGGGATTAACATACCATCTTCAGTAATTGCTACTGCTTCAATGATAGCTACGTCTACGCCTTTCATAGCGCCTTGACGTAAGTACTCAGCAGTAATAGATAAATGTTGATCGATATAGTACATGTCACCATTGTTAATGTGACCACGCATAGCGCTATCAGATTGGAAAGGTACGCGTTTACCAATAATACCAGCATCAGACATGATAGTATCGATATCAGATCCTAGAGATGCACCTGTATATACATCAACTTTGAACTTTTCGTTTTTAGAACGCTCTACTAAAGCCATTGGTACTGCTTTTGCATCCCCTGAACGTGTGAAGCCACTTAAACCTAGTGCCATACCATCTTGAATGAAAGATGCAGCCTCCTCAGCTGTAATTACTTTTTTCGCAAGTTCTGCATGACGAAGTCTTTCTTCGATTTTTACTGTCATTACTATCATCCTCTCTGCTTAATGAATGCTTTTTAATCATTATCACATGAAATTTCTATTTCTATAAAATAGCCAGGAATGAAGATTATACCTATTTTTTATATTATCATCGAATTGTCACATTTGCTCGAAAAAAGCATGAAAAGGCTTAAAAATAGCGTGAACGAGAAAAAAAACGCAAAAACGAGAAAAAGCCGTCTTAAAAGACAGCTTTTTCTTATATTTACTTAGAATCCCAGTGAACGTCGGAAATAGCTTGCGTAACGTTGACTAACAGGAATTCTTGTCCCATCTTTCATAATTAATAAGAAGGTTGAATGAGAATCTGGTTGGATTTCTTCAATAAAATCGATATTAACAATGTATGAACGATGGCAACGGATGAAAGAGTCCGGCGATAAGAAAAGCTCTAGATCACTTAAATTCAAACGGTGGTAGCCTTCTTTGTGCATTGTTTTCACAAAAGTCTTGCGTAGTTGAGTTTCTAAATAGATAACCTCTTTATGTTTGACAGGGTACCAACAATCATCGATTTTAATCGTAATGTAGTTTGTAAGGAAAGGAGATGGCTTTTGTGGAAAAATAGCTGTAATAGCCCCTTTGGTTTCCCCTTCTTCCATTAACGGAATACTCATTCCATAGTAAGGAACGCCGAACACTTCAGGTTCGATAAATGAATTAATTTTTTGTCCGTAACGAAGAGCTTGGTGTGTTGCTGAACCTTCAGGGATTAAATCACCCGGTTTGATTTTTAAATCAACTTTTTTGCTTGGCTGATAATATAAGTATTCTTCAGTATCTGAAATAACGATAGAAGTGTTATCAGGGAAAAACTCCTTAATAATCTGTATCAATTCCTCGATAGATCGTGGATCCATAAATCCTTACCTCGTTTCTTTCCATTCTTAAGTACTTTCCTAACATTTTACTATAGTTTAAAGTGGAATTTAAGTAAATAGAATCGTTTTAATATTGAAAAATAATTTAATGAATTAAGGGTGAAACAAAAGGTACATGCTTTGCATGGTTGATACTATAGTTTTGTCATAAGAGTTTGTAAAGAATTGTAGTTTACTTTCCAACATGAACAAAAAAGATGCCCTTTAATTATTATTTATGGATAAATTATGTATAATATATATAAATCACCTGTAAAATTAGTGAGAATAACGACCTATAATATCTTTTTTTACAAATTTTGCTTAGAAAGGCATAAAACTATTTTCATATTACCATTTTCGTTATATAGTTATTTAAAGTCTATTATAAAACATGCGCATATTGTAGAAAGATGGGGAGTATATGCTACAACACCAATATTCTATTTCAGAAGCTATTTCAAAGAGGTATTTCCAAGAGATTGAAACGATGAACCGTTATGAGGGTATTGAAAGATTTTTTGAAATTGAATCCCAATTGTTGAGAGAGATTTATCAATTAGAGGCTGAAGCTTCTAAGGAATCTTTGCGTCGTCTAATCGATATACTATCAGAGCGGTCTGGGAAGCATTTTTTCAGAGCAATCAGGCATTATTTTGTTGTACTTTCATCAGTTGTTACCAGAAGGCTTATTGAAAACCAGGCACCATCTAAAAAGGCATTTGCCTTTAACGCCGCTTGCGTTGAGATGATTGATCAACGTATGAATGATGCAGAATTTTTGCAGTTTGCGGATGATTTAATAGAGTTCTATATTTATGTGATTTCTGAAAGAAAACAACCTTCTTACAAGCATCAAACCGTCAATAAAGTCATTATGTTTATCGATGATGAGGTGGAGACAGACTTATCAGTAGAAGATATTGCTTTGTACTTTACAATTAGTACAAGCCATCTGTCGCGTATCTTTAAGGAGCATGTGGGAATTACATTGGTAGAGTATTTGAACGTAAGACGTGTAGAGGAATCGCAGTATTATTTAAGGCATACAAATAAAAGTATTTCAGATATTTCAGAGCAATTTCACTTCTGTAACCAGAGCTACTATACACGTATTTTCAAGAAGTATGTGGGGCTGACTCCTAAGCACTTTAGAGATCAACCAAATCATGAATACTTTCGTTTCCAACTGCCAGACCGAAATATTTGAAAATAATGATAGTTTACTTCTTCTTTGATTTGAAAAGTACTATATATTTAAGGTATACTTCACTATAGTTTGAGAAATTGTAGGTGAGAAAATTGAAGAAGAAACTTGGGTTACTCTCAATGCTTGGTTTAGTGCCATTTGTGCTAGCTGGTTGTGATTCAGTGAAAAACCAAGAAGGCTTTTTTTATAGTTTGTTCGTAAAACCAATGGAATTTGTTTTAGATTTCTTTGGAAATACGTTATTTACAGATAGTTACGGATTGGCAATCATCTTAATTACGGTTCTTATTCGACTTATCTTAATGCCGTTTATGCTTAAAAACTATAAGCATCAACAAGGTATGAAGACGAAAATGGATAAGTTAAAACCTGAAATGGATGATATCCAAAAGAAATTAAAAGCAGCAAAAACAAAAGAAGAACAAATGGCATTGCAACAAGAAATGATGGGTCTATATCGTAAACATGGAGTCAATCCATTGAATATGGGTTGTTTACCAGTAGTGATACAAATGCCAATTATCATGGGTCTTTATTATGCAATCCTTTATTCAACTGAGGTTCAAGCCCATAAATTCTTATGGTTTAGCTTAGGTTCACCGGATATTATTATGACATTAGTTGCTGGTGTGATTTATTTCGTTCAAGCACAAGTATCATTATGGACTGTTCCTGAACAGCAAAAGTCGCAAATGAAATTGATGATGTATATTTCACCAATTATGATTATGTTCATCTCATTCTCTAGTATGGCAGCATTACCACTTTATTGGTCTGTCAGCGGTGCGATTTTAATATTCCAAACATATCTTGGTCGTAAGTTCTATTCGCAACATCCGGAAAAAACAGCAGAATAGTAATACAGTGATCGGGGCAGATAGTGTCCCGATTTTTTTGGAGGAAAACACTTTGAAAGCAAAACATATTACGGGTGTGCTTGTTGTCATTACAAGTTTACTGGCGCTATATTTCATCATTAAACAGAATTTTAATGTGGCTATACTGTTCATGACATTAATGTTCACGGTGACAAATGCATTTAGAGCAAAAGATTTTAAGGAAAAAGGTTTTGAAAAAGAGGCTAAATGGATGAGAGGAATGTCTATTTTCTTCGGTGTAGCTACGTTAGCGATTTTAGTAGTTAACTTCATGTAACCTTACTATGAAACGGTATCTTGCGATTGCTAGATATCGTTTTTATTGTTAAATGAAACATTAAAGCTTACATAGCGTCTATATAAAAGAGAATTGGTAATTGGTGATTCATTAGAATTACTAATAAATGATAGGAAATATACAAAAGAAGGATAGGTATCGATTTGTAATGAGTAAAAATAACCATATCGAATTTCCATTTAAGATGATGGCTTCATTTGCGGTTTTTGCGCTAATAATGTCAGGTTGTGGGAATAAAGATGCTGAAAATAAGGATGAACAATCATCAAAAACAACTGAAACATTCCAAGAGGATGTGGATTCTAAAGAGAGTTTAGAAACGCAAAATCCAAAAAAAAATGAGCAAGAAGTAGTACGTGATGCTGGTGGATATATTGTTGGACAAGAACTTCCTAAAGAAGCAACGTATATAAGCGATCTGTTAATCGCAAGTAAAAGGTATCCTTTACCTGCTGATTTTGCTCCAGGTGAAGATCCTGAAGCACGTGCAGCTTTTGAAGAATTAAATGCTGCAGGAATTCTTGAAGGATATACTTTTAATGCTTTTAGTACTTATCGTTCTTATGATCGTCAAGTTGAGTTGTATGCGAATTATGTAAATAGGGATGGCAAAGAAGCAGCAGATACATATAGTGCTCGTCCGGGTTATTCTGAACATCAAACAGGGTTAGCTTTTGATATCGGTGAGGTAGGAAGTGAACAGTTTTTTGCAGATGAAGGTTTTGGGAAAACTGAAGCAGGGAAATGGCTTGCAAAAAATGCCCATAAATATGGTTTCATCATGCGCTATCCCAAAGGAAAAGAAAATGTCACAGGTTATATGCATGAATCATGGCATTTCCGTTACGTAGGTAAAGATATTGCTAAAGATATCTATAATAATAAAAGTACATTAGAAGAATACTTAGAAATCGAAAAATAAAATACTATATATTAGGAAAGCCTTCTGAACATAAATTCAGAAGGCTTTTATTGTTTATAAAATTGGTGATAGCAACCGAGATATTGATTCTTTCATTTTAATCATTCGAGAGCGATTAGCGTATTTTTCGGGTGTTAATTCGGTACTTAACTGCATATCTTGCTCAAACAGTTCTGCTAATTGATGGGAAGTTTCTCGATCATAGATAAATGCATTCACTTCAAAATTCAATTTAAAGCTACGGAAGTCAATATTAGCCGTACCTACTGTAGAGGCTTCATCATCGATGACGATCATTTTTGAATGCAAGAAGCCATTTTCATAAATATAGATTTTAGCCCCAGCTTTAATGAGTTGACCAATATATGAATAGGTTGCCCAGTAAACAAACATATGATCAGGTTTGTTAGGAATCATAATACGCACATCAATTCCTGATAAACAAGCAATTCTCACTGCATCCATAAAACTATCATCAGGAATGAAATATGGTGTTTGAATATAAACGTACTTCTTAGCCATACCAATTAGTTTTACATAGCCGATTTTAATTTGTTCCCATTCTGAATCAGGTCCACTAGATACTATTTGCAAACCAACTTCACCTTTACGGGAAAACGTAGGGAAGTATCGATCAGAATATTCAATATCCTGATTATCAGATGCTTGATTCCAGTCTAAAATGAAGCGAGTTTGAAGTGGATGTACAGAACTTCCCTCTATACGTAAATGTGTGTCACGCCAGTAGCCGAATTTTTTGTTTAATCCAAGATATTCGTCACCGACATTAAATCCACCGATGTATCCTGTTCGACCATCAACTATAACAAGCTTGCGATGATTTCGGTAATTCAAACGGGGGTTAATGAGAGGTAAAATTGATGGGAAAAATACTTCCACCTCACCACCGGCCTCTATCAAATCCTTGAAATGCCGCTTGTGTACTCCTCTAGAACCCATTTCATCATATAATACTCTTACTTGTATCCCTTGCTTTGCTTTTTTTATTAACTCATTGTAGATATGTCTTCCCAAGTTATCCATTTTGAAAATATAGTATTGAATATGGATATGGTCTTTTGCGGTTTCAATATCTTTTAGCAAAGCTTTAAATTTTTCAGCACCATCAGAATAAATCCTCACAGAGTTATCTTGTGTTAGCACAGCATGATTTGTACTTAGGTGCATATAAATAAGGTCTTTATAATGAGCTGCATCATCTAAACGATATTCAAAGGTATCATCTTCAATTGCCTCCATTTGATAATCGATTAGTTTTTCAATCCCAATTTTCTTGCGACCTTCCCAACGGAAAAGGTGCTTTTTACGTAATTTTCGACCTAATAATAAATAAAGTATGAAACCGCCTACCGGGAAGAAGAAAAGGACTAATATCCAAGCCCACGTTGAGGAAGGCTCACGTCGTTCTAAAAATATAATGGGGATTGCTAATAAGATGTTCAACGATAAGATGAGGGATACCATAAATGAAAAGAATGTTACAACCATACGCTACACCTTCTTCCATTATTTCTTTTCTTTAGTATATCTTATAAATCTACAAGAAAGAAGAATATAAAGTCCATCTATAAGTTTCTTTAAAACCTACTTGACCAATAGGTATTAATGGTTTATGGTATTCTATATATTTATCATTATGTTGTTCTTTATTAGGAGGATTTACTATGGATACTTTATTGACATTACTCAATGTTGTAGTACTTGTATTACTCATTGGTTTATTAGTTATTATGCACCGCAAACATATATCATTTTCAAAGCGGGTATTTGCTGGACTAGGTTTAGGGATTGCATACGGTTTAATCTTACATTTTGCGTATGGCGTTGACGCACAAGTATTAGTGGATTCCGTTGGATGGTTTAGTATTATTGGCTCGGGATATGTAAAATTACTTCAAATGGTAGCAATGCCATTAGTGTTTATCTCAATACTTTCAGCGTTTACGAAAGTGATTATCGGCAAAAACTTTGGTAAAATGGCTGCACTTATTTTATTCATCTTAGTTGGTACAACGGCAATTGCTGCGGCAGTTGGCATTACTTCAGCAGTAGGTTTTCAATTGGATGCATCGCAAATTGTACAAGGTGATGCGGAAATGCAACGTGGTGAAGATATTGCTGCAAAATCAGCTGATATAAGTGAAAAAACATTACCACAACAAATTATCGATTTACTGCCTGCTAATCCATTTTTAGATCTAACAGGTGCACGTTCTTCTTCAACAATTGCAGTTGTTATTTTCGCAGCGTTTCTAGGGTTTGCTTATTTAGCAGTTAAGCGTCAAGACGAAAAGACAGCTGATACAATAAAAGTTGGGATTGATGCAATTTATGCTCTAGTAATGGGTGTTGTGAAAATCGTTTTACGTTTAACTCCATTCGGTATTTTGGCAATTATGGCAGCAACTGTTGCAACATCAGATTTTAGTGCAATCTACAATATGGGTAAATTCGTTATCGCTTCATATGTAGCGTTATTCGTTATGTTCATTGTTCATTTATTGATTGTAACTGCGTCAGGTTTAAATCCAATCACTTATGTAAAAAAAGTGGCGCCGACATTGTTATTTGCCTTCACTTCAAGATCAAGTGCAGGTGCATTACCACTTAATATTCAAACGCAGACAAATCGTTTAGGTGTTTCAGAGGGGATTGCAAACTTCTCAGGTTCGTTTGGTTTGTCAATTGGTCAAAATGGGTGTGCAGGTATTTATCCAGCTATGCTTGCTGTTATGATCGCACCAAGTGTTGGAATTAACCCACTAGAGCCATCATTCATTTTAACATTGATTGCTGTAGTGGCAGTTAGCTCATTTGGTGTGGCAGGTGTTGGCGGTGGTGCAACGTTCGCTGCAATCCTTGTCCTATCAGCGATGAATTTACCAGTAGCCCTTGCAGGTGTTTTAATTTCTGTTGAGCCTTTAATTGATATGGGACGTACAGCGTTAAATGTAAATGGTTCAATGACTGCAGGTGTTGCAACTGCACGTGTGACAGGTGAATTAGATAAAGATGTTTATAACACTGAAACATCACAAGAACTAACTGAAATTTAATGTACTTAATGAAAGCTTGCTCTAGTATTACTTAGAGTAGGCTTTTTTTACATCTAGCGTCCTTTTTTAAATACGTCTCTGGTCGGATATGGTATATCTTTCTTTTTGATATAGTAAAATAAAGGAAAGAGGTGCTGTAATGAAGAAAGTATTGATAAGTATATTCTTAATAGCAATAATTATAGTTTGTGGCTTTTATTACTTTACTGGATTGAAAATGAAAAATGCGATTATCGAGGAAGAGATTGACGTAACAGATATAGAGGCGATTGAGTTATTAAGCTCGTCGATTGACATTGAAGTCGTTGAAAGTAAAGGGGACAAAGCGGTTTTCACTATATCAGGGAAAGCAAATCCTAATTTGGCAAAGAAAGCTTCTTTAGATGTAAAGAAAACTGATCGCACTATTGTAGCTGAAGCGAAATTTAAAAGATCATTCTCATTTTTTAGTTTTAATAGAGGGTCAGTCCACTTAAAAGTAGCATTGCCTAAAGCTACGTATGAAAAAATATCAGTGAATACTTCTTCAGGTGATGTAGCGTTTATAGATATTGCTACAAAAGGGTTAGCTATTCATACCGCTTCAGGTGATATTGCTGGGAATAATATTGCTGTAGATGGTGACATAGAATTAACTACTTCTAGTGGGGATATAAGTGTTCGAGATATGCAAGCGAAGAAAGTTTTAATGGATGCAACTTCAGGAGATATTACAGGTCAAAGCATTATCGTAGATGGTGAAGCGAAATTAACGACATCTAGTGGAGATATAGGCACACAGGATGTAAAAGCAAAGAGCATAGTAATGAATAGTACATCGGGAGAGATAGCAGCGGATTATTTATCTGGGGATATTACAGCTAAAACTAGCTCTGGTGATATTGCAATTTTAGTGAATGCATTGAATGAAAATATAACGCTTAGTACTGCAAGTGGAGATACAGCAGTAATATTGAAAAACAAGGCAGATAATTTAAGTGTAGATTTCATGAGTGATTCAGGAGATGCGACAGTTATATATTCTGGTATGACTTTTAAAGAGAAAAAAGAACATCGAATTATGGGCGAAATCGGTAACGGAAACCCGATCGTGAAATCCCGAACAAATTCAGGTGACTTCGAATTAATTGCACAATAATACAAAATGGGGAATTACCTCCTTTTTTTCGTAGCCATTTAGCTATAAAATGAAAGTAGTAGAAAATATTCCTGTTTTGTAATTGATAGTATTAATATGGAAACTTCTATTTAAACATTTCGTTATTATAGTAAAACGTTAAAGGGGCTTTTCTATGTATTGGTGTAAAATTGCGCAAACAGAACATGAATTTGATGAAATCGCCAAACTTAACTACGAAACATTTGTAGAAGAAATCCCTCAGCATGAGCCAAACCCTAGCGGTCGACGAGTGGATGCTTTTCATCATGAAAATATGTACTTAATTGTATTGAAGGATGAAGAGCTCGTTGGTATGGTTGCTTTTCGAGATATTCGACCTTTCTCTTTAGATAAAAAGATTGGTCCAGTGGAAAAGTTATTACCTGCAGATGCTTTATTAGGGAAGCTTTGTGAGGTACGATTGTTAGCTGTTAAGAAGGAGCATCGTAATGGACGTGTCTTTTTTATGCTGACACGAGCTCTAATCGACTATGCTTATGAAAATGGCTATGGCGCTGCAGTTATCTCTGGTACTGTACGCGAAGAAAAATTGTATATGCAAATGGGTTTTGAGGCATTTTCAGAGCCAGTTGGGACAGATGATGCAAAATTTATCCCGATGGTATTAACGACAGAGCGCTATGAGAAATCGTTAGCAGGTCGTTTTAAACAACGACGTTACTCCTTTTATCCAGGGCCAGTCCAACTGACAGAGGACATTCAAGCACCCTTACTAAAAACGCCTGTATCACATCGTTCCTATTCTTTTTCTAGAACAATCGGACAGGTGCGAAGTAAACTGGAAGTACTTAGCGGAGCGCGTTATGCACACTTGCTGTTAGGAAGTGGCACATTGGCGAATGAGGCAATGATTGCGCAGCTTACTAAACTCTCTGGAAGAGGATTGATTGTTACAAACGGTGCCTTTGGTGAGCGCTTGCAAAAGCAAGCAGAGCGTTGGCATTTAGAACATGATTGGCTACGTTATGATTGGGGCCAATCTTTTAACGAAGCAGAATTAGATAGTATTTTAAAACAGTCTGATTTTGAGTGGCTGTTAATGGCTCATGGTGAAACATCTACTGGAATGTTAAATAATCTAGAGATGGTACAAAGTTTATGCGAGATATATAATGTGAAACTTTGTACGGATTGTGTAAGTTCTTTTGGAACATATCGCTTTTCAATGGAGAAGGTATTTATAGCAACAGCGGTTAGTGGTAAAGCAGTCGGCACAATGAGTGGTATAGCCGTAGTATTTTCAAATCATGTTATTGCAAAAAATGAGCAACTTCCATCGTATATTGATTTAGGCAATTATTCTAATCATAATATTCCATTTACTTATCCAGCGCAGTTGATGGAGAGTTTTAACAACGCGCTATTAGCCTATACTGAAGGAAATCGCTACGATTTATTGCAAACACGATATAAAAAATTACAACAGGCAGCTACAGATGGCGACTTTACTTTCTTAACAACTGAAGGCTATCCAATGATCGTCACATTGAAAGCAGACGAATCTTTAACGAGTATGGCAGATGCTGCAGCGATGAATGGTTTCCATTTACACTATGAAAGTACGTATTTAAAAGAGCGTGGATGGGTGCAAATTTCAATCATCCAACCTGACTTTGATGAAGCATGGGAACGCTTTAAGAAATGGTATAGTAAGTATAAGGAATACAGAAAAATTAAATGTTGAATAGGCTTGTATAGCTGATGAAAAAGGAAACTAAAAAGCAGATGGCGCTAACGCCCATCTGCTTTCTTTTTTAGCTTTTCATATGTGTTATTTATAAATTGCTTATAAGGTGTATCGATAAAATGTTCGACTATATCAACACCGATTTTAGCTTCCTCTAAAGCTTTTGCTAATTGACCTTGTTGCTCATAGCATAAAGCTTTATAAGCATGTAATTCATTTTGCATAGATAAATCATATGGGTGGTGAATTTTAGGAAACCCATCGATTTGTTCAAATGCTTCAAGTGCTTCAGAATAACGCTTCATCCCGAATAATGATTTACCTTTTTCAATATAGTAAAAGGCCATTGTTTTATTTCCTTCGCCTGCGTCAAAGTTGTAGAATTGCTCAGCAAATTCATTTCCTTTTTCATAATCTTTTAAAAAACTGTTATAGAAATGGGCTTTCGCGAAGAGGATAAAACCTTTTGTTGTGACATCGTCTGTAAAGTCAGCATATTGAGAGAGCTTTTTCAAATAATATTGTAAGTCTTGTTCGTTACCATACATCATTTCTTTGAACGCGGCTAATCGATAAAGGTCATCGATGCGATAGAAAATACGTGCTTCCTTCGATAGTTTGATGGCTTCGTTCATGACTCCAAAACCTTCTTCATCCATCCCGATAGCCAAGTATTCAACAGCTATCATATAAAGTAAATCAAGATTTGGTAGTTCATCTATTACATAGTGATTCAATTCCATGTCTTTTTTTGCCGCTAGTAAAATATTTAACGATTCTTCGTAATTATGATTAATGAACACAGCAGATGATTTTAAAATAAAGGCACGTAGCCAATCGTTCATTAAGTTCATCTTTTTGAAGGTGTGGATAGCACGATCTAATGGTTCTTCCCAATGTTGCTTCTCTACATCGTATTTGGCTTCAGCATATAACACTAAGAGTTGTCCTGCTTCGTAACTAATCGGGAGTCTGTCTATATAAGGCTCGATTAGTTGTAATCTTTCAAGTTGAGGATCAATTGCTTCTAACAGCTTAGGGACCTTGATACTTTTCACTTTCTCAAGTAACTCGCGTAATTCTGATGTGCTTACTTCCTCTAATAATTCACTTACTTCAATCTCAAGCTGTTCTGCAATATATGCCAAGCTATCCATAGAAGGATTGGCTTTATCATTTTCAATTAGACTAAGCATACCTTTTGTTAAACGGTCGCCTGCTAGCTCGGCTAATGTTAGCTTTCGCTCTTTGCGAATTTTACGTATTCGCGTTCCGAGAGTTTCCATACAGACACCTCACTATTTTGAATTAGTTTAATTATATTAAACTTTAGCTTGCAATGGAAGTCAAGTACATGGTATTATTTGTTTAATTAAATTAAACATTTCAATTAAATTAAACTGAAGGTGGAGATGGCAATTGGATGAAGCGTTAAAGTTAAAGAAAGCGACTTATCATTTATGGACTTTTACGATTAGTAAAATGATTTCTTCATTGGGTTCAAATGTATTGGGGTTTGGTATTAGTTTATATATTTTAGCGATGACGGGATCAGCGACTTCTTTTGCTGTGAATATGATTTGTTCCATTGTCCCTAGAACTTTGTTAGCACCAATTGCAGGTATGATGGCAGATAAATATTCGAAGAAACCTATCATATTAATTGCACAAGCTTGTACCGTATTAACTATGGGTGGACTCCTTACGTATTCATCTATATTTGGGATGTCAGTAACTGCGATCTATATTACAACAGCAATTTATTCAATCACTTCAACATTTATAGGTATTACATTTTCTTCTTCTATTGCAAATTTAGTTGATGGAGAACGTTTGCAAAAAGCTACATCATTTAATCAAGCTTCATTATCGGTAGCGGCAATTGGTGGTCCTGCTCTTGGTGGTATGATGTATGGTTTTGTTTCGATAGAAGTATTCTTAATAATTCATATGGCAGCATACGCTACAGCTTTTTTACTCGAAGCAACAATGGATTTTAAATTGTATTCAAAAAAAGAAGGTAAAAGTGATGGAGATAAAGAGAACTTTTTACAAAGCTTTAAAGAAGGGTTTAGATATTTAAAAACAAAGCGTGTCGTCTCAATTATTATATGGGTCGCGTTATGGATTAACTTTTTCTTCTCGGCTTTGAACGTAGGTGGAACTTATGTGTTAGTTGAATTATTACATGTGAATTCACGGCATATCGGAATTATTGAGGCATCAGGTGCAGTTGGGATGCTTATAGCTTCTATTTATTTTGCGACAAGAAAGCAAGTAAAATATCCTTTATTATTTTCAAAACGATTTATATTATTAATGGCAATATCTTTAGGTTTAATGACTATTCCACTTTGGATAGAGTTTTCGTATATTTTGATAGTTATTTTTTATATAGCTATTTTTATAAGCTTTTCAGTATTTGGAGTATTTACAAATACACCAATTGGCGTCATGATGCAAACTGAAGTAGAGGAAGAATATCGCGGTAGAGTATTCGGTATTCTGGAGACAATGGCGATGGCTATGATGCCACTTGGAACGATGCTATTTGGGGTGTTATTTGATAAATTCCCTGCACAGTGGATCTTGCTTGGATCAAGTAGTACTCTTATTGTTATTACGCTTTATATGTTGAGAGCATCTGTATTGAAAGAAGCGTATCCGGAATTGGCAAAAGTTGCAAACTCAATAAAATTTACAGAAAAAATCCAGCAACCATAATGGTTACTGGATTTTTGCTTTTATTCTGAAATACGTAATGTCTTTTTAGCTGATTTGAACAGCAAGATGACTAGAATACTTACTACTGCCAGTGAAGCGGAAATAAAGTATGTTGAGTTCGCTTGCATTGTGAAAACCCAAGTGAAGAATAGAGGGCCGATAATACGCCCCATATTATCCATTGAATATGTTATGCCAGCTGCTGTTCCGTATTTACCGCCAGATTCTTTTGATGTTAACGAAACTGTTAATGTTCTTGCTAAAGCGTTACCTGCTGTAAAGACGCATAGTGCAAAACCTGCGAAAGCAAGGCTTGTTGTAAAAGGAAATAGTAATAAACCGCATGCTGTAATAATTTGAGCGATCATTAACCATTTAGCTTCAGATCCGTCTTTAATACGACGAACAAGACCGCCTTGGACTAAGAAATCCACAAAGCCGCTAAATAAGAATAGTGACCCAAGTTGAGCAGAAGTGATGTTGATTTTATCCATTTGGAATAATTGGAGAGTAGACTCAACACCAGCAAGTAAAAATGTTACAACGAATGAAAATAGGAATAAGTATCGCACTCGATATTTGAAAAGAGTAGAAGCCCCTTTTGGAACAATTGCTCGTTTATTAGCTTCACCAAGTCGTTCAGGCTCTACTAACACAATACTTGCATAAATGAATAATAGGAAGATTAAAATGGCTGAGGCTGTAAATGGTAAGCTCAGGCTATAATGACCAAGTAATCCACCTATAGCTGGACCGAAGATGAAGCCTAAACCGATTGACATCCCCATGAAGCCCATGTACTTATTGCGATTTTCCTCTGTAGACATGTCACCTATAAAACCTGTGACAGCTGTATAAAGTGCTCCAGAGAATAGTCCACCGACAACGCGGGAAACATAGAGCATTGTAAGTGAATCGATAAAGAGCGAAATTAATAAGAAACTTGTGCAGAAGCCAAGAAGCCCCACTAAAATTAATTTTTTACGACCCATTTTATCTGATAACATACCCCAAAGAGGCGCTGTGAAGAAGCTTGCTAAAGAATAGACTGTTAATAATCCACCTACATGCATTTTGTTAAAGCCTTGTTGTACAACAACTTCAGGCAAAATAGGAATGATTAAACCAAATCCTAAATAAACGAAAAACTGTACGGACATTAATAATAGGATGGATTTTTTCATATAATCCCTGCTTTCTATAAACATAAGTATGTTCATTTTAACGCTGTATAAATTTAGAAACAACTATCAGAGATAAAATAAATGAGCGTTTGATTGTGTCGAAACGAAAGCTCATTACACCAAATTTATAGTTTTCCTGGTTGCAAGCATGAAGAATAATGAGACAACCATCGTGACACGATGACCTTTTGCGGTTGAGCAATTTCCTTTTTATCATAATGTGATAAGACTGAGTATTTTGTGATGATTTGTGGGTATATGAATAAAAAAGATTCTCCATGAACATAAAAAAACAACTGCTAGTAGCAGTTGTTTTGTGCGTGTTTTAAAATCATTAAGATATTTATGAAGGATCTACTAAGCCCTTTACGGCATATCCTGCTTCTTCAATAGCTCTTGAAATGTCTGTTTTATCCAATTTTGTATTATCATAAGCCACATCTACTGTGCTTTCTTGAAGATTTACTGATACAGCATCTACACCAGCAAGCTCACTAACGCCAGTTTCGATAGCTTTTACACAATGACCACAAGACATACCTTCTACGTTTAATTGAATTGTTTCTGCCATATCAAACACTCCTTATTTTCTCATTAATTTTTGTATAGTGGTGATAAGCTCATCTAATACTTCATCATCACCTTCAGCTAGTCTGTCCTTTACACAGCCTTTTAAGTGTCCGTTTAAGAGCACTTTTGCAACACTATTTAAAGCTGATTGTGTTGCGGATAGTTGTGTGATGATATCGTCACAGTAAACATCCTTTTCGACCATGCCCTTAATACCGCGAATTTGACCTTCGGCGCGATTTAGTCGAGTGATTAAATCTTTTTTTACTTGCTCTGGATGGTGACTTTTACGACAAGAGTTATCGTGACATTCGTTCGTCATTTTGTTCCTCCTACGTTTGATGAAATTATTTTATCATACTATAGGGGGGTATTCAAAATTAATGATTTGAATACCTTGTTTAAATATTGCTGTTCAAGGGAACTAAAGAGTAGTAAGTAGCATAAATATTTTGAAAATACCATTGTCAATGAGGCTTATCGTGTAGTATGATTTACTTCCGCTTAATATATGTAACAATATTGAAACGTATCAGATGGCGAAAAAATGTTATAATAATAAGCATGAAATACTTAATTAGTGGGTATGATGTAGTTGAAACCTTTTATGGGACACTGCGTCTTAAATACAAAGAAAAGAAGAGGTGGAAAGTATGGGAAGAGAAGTAGATTTGACTAAAATTGTTTCTAACTTATCAAAGCTTGGCGTTAAAGCAACGACTACAAAATCACGCTTGGAATTACTTAAAGCAATAGCACCACCAAAACAATCACCACAAACACAAAACTAACATGCTCCGCTTCGACTATACGATGTCGAAGTTTTTTTATTTGCAAAAAAGCCCAGAGAAAAAAATTTCTCTGGGCTTTACTATTATTATAAAAACTCTTCATCCTCATCATGATTTCCGAACATATAAGTACGGTGATGGAATTTCATACTGAATACTAGACCTAATGCCAGTGCATTTCCCATCATTGAGCTACCACCGTAACTGATGAATGGTAATGGAATACCTGTAATAGGTAGTAACTGAATTGTCATACCGATGTTTTCTAATACGTGGAATGTTATCATCGCTATAATCCCAGCACAAACATATGTACAGAATGGGTCTTTCATTTGCAAAGTTAACTTTGTTAAATGGAAGATAAGGAAAAAGAATAAACAAATAACGACGCTCGCTCCTATAAAGCCGTACTCTTCACCGATTACACTAAAGACAAAGTCTGTGTGGTTTTCAGGAACATATACTTCACGACCTTGGAAACCCTTTCCGAAAATCTCACCTGAGCCAATGGCGTTTAAGGATGAAATTAAGTGATAGCCATCACTAGAAGCATAGGAATAAGGGTCTAGCCAAGAATAGATTCGAGCAAATTGATAAGGGCTGAAACCCAATGTGTGTTGTAGGAAGTCTTGCATATAAAGGGCCATCCATAATAAACCCGCCCCTAAAGCTGCTGCACTACCTGCTATAGGTAAAATTATTTTCCAAGAAATCCCTGCTACAATTACAGTTGCAGCAGTAATAGCAAAGAATACGAGTGCAGAACCTAAATCAGGCTGTTTCATAATAAATGCTAATGGAATTAATAATACGCCAAAAATTTTACCCAATAACATGAAATCTGTTTTTAAAGATCTCATAGAGTATTTTTCATGATGCTTACTAACCATTCGGGCGAGTGCGAGTATGAAAAATGTTTTCATAAATTCGGAAGGCTGAATATCACCTACAGGTAAATGGAACCAACTTTTTGCACCATTTCTGGGTTCGGCAATTTGACCTTCTCCACCAGGGGCAATCAATAATAGAGCTAAAAGGAAAATTCCGGCTCCATATAAATACCAGGACATTTTCTTGTACTGGTCGGGTTCAAAATACATCATCGCACTAATAATACATCCACCGATAAAATACCAAAATAATTGTTTAGTTACAAAGTTTGCTGCATATTGACCAGAAGTTTGAGCTGAAGAGATAGCTATTATACTGATAATACAAAATAGGAGCATTATAAAAGCGAGCGTCCAGTCAAAACGATCGGAAAATTTTTTATTTGTATTCATTTACGTCACCTAAATTATTTAGTTTCATTTCTCATTTCATTATAGCGTAAATCATTGTATCACGCTTCATTATAAAGATGTGACGAAATCGAATCACAAATGTTTCAAATTATGATAATTCATCTTATAATGAGAGTTGGAAATGAGGTGATCGACTTGGCAAAAAAAATGCGAGCTGCTGATGATTTTTTGCACCACTTATATGTACATATGAATGAGATTAATCAATTTGTCATTTTTAGTGGTTTAACGTTTCAAGAATTCGTTTCTTCAGTCGGTCCGCTTCAAAATATTTTACTCTTGAAAAATGAATACGAAGACGGTTCATTCAATATGCATACACAGTTAGAATTCGTAGAGGAAAGAAGTATCCGCAAATTTATAAAGAAAGCCTCAGATTCAAAAAAAGAGCTTTGCTGGATTGATTTCTCTGACGAAAAACGATTAAATCTTTTAACGCCACAAGAACAGGCGGAGTTATTATATATTGGTCATAAAAAAGAGCCTGTCCGGACGCCGTTTTATCACCAGTTACAAAATAAATACGTATACTTGGCCAATGAAGATGAGAAGATGTCTAAAATTTATTTTCGAGATTTACAAGATGTCGAAGAATTAGTAGCTAATTTGTTTAATGCCATTATTCAAGAAAAAGAAAAACCTGCGACATTTTGGAGAAGAAAAGTAAAAGACAGTATTCCAGCCTTTACGAAAGAAATGCTTACAAGCTTTCGTGAGGAAGTGAAGGATGGCGTATTGTTTTCAATGTACAGAATTGAAAAGCCGGACCTTGCATATGTCTTAGAGCTACGCAATATTTCTGATTTAACTTTCCCGGATGAGATTTGGGATGAGTTAAATACAATATTAAAGAAAAAGGCAGAGCAAATTATGGAAGTTCATTGAGTGCCAACTGCTTTTAAAGGTTCTCCACGGATATTTCTGTGGAGAATTTTTTCATATAAGCATGCATAAATTTTCTAGAGTGCTATTATAAGTTAAGATATTTTTAGTAAGAAAAGATTGAAAGTCCTGCGACTCTTCACGATGAAATCATTTCATGAATCATTTTGATTCGTGATAAACTAAAAGTACAACAAACTGGAGGACGTTTATAAAATGAAAAAAAAATTAGGCTTATTATATGGTGGTAAATCAGCTGAGCATGATGTTTCTTTATCCACAGCAAGAGCAGTCACTCAAGCGTTAAACTTTGATAAATTTGATGTATTCCCTATTTTCATTACACGCGATGGTGAATGGAGAAAAGGAGACCAGCTAACTGCGCCAGCTGAGTCAATTGAACAATTACAAATAGGCAAAGGTACGCAGGATAGCATTCCGAATGATGTATCAAGCTTTTTGTTAAATAAAGATGAAAAAGAATTTGATGTTATTTTCCCATTACTTCATGGTACGAACGGGGAAGACGGTACAGTGCAAGGTTTATTAGAAGTATTGAACTTACCGTATGTCGGCAATGGAGTTTTAGCTTCTTCTGCAGGAATGGATAAAGTAGTGATGAAGCAATTATTTGAGCATGCTGGGTTAAAACAAGTTCCCTATGTCTACTTCATCCGTAAAGAGTGGAACAAAAGTCAAGATGCACTAATTGCTAAAATGGAAGAAGAGCTAACTTGGCCGATGTTCGTTAAACCTGCAAACTTAGGTTCAAGTGTTGGAATTAGTAAAGCATCTAACCGTGAAGAGTTGATTAAAGCAATCGATCTTGCGTCAAAATATGATCGCAAAATTATTGTTGAAACTGGAATCGTTGCACGTGAAGTAGAAATGGGTGTACTCGGAAACGATTCACCAAAAGTATCCGTACCTGGTGAAATCAAACCAGTAACAGACTTCTATGATTACGATTCAAAATATAATGATAATAATACAGGTCTAATTATACCTGCTCCAGTAACAACAGATGTTGTTGAACGTATGAAAGATATGGCTATTCGTGCATTTAAAGTATTAGATTGTTCGGGTCTTGTTCGTGCAGATTTCTTTGTAACAGCTGATGATGATATTGTTATTAATGAAGTAAATACTATGCCAGGTTTTACGCCTGTCAGTATGTATCCGATTTTATGGCAACATACAGGTGTTACCTACTCAGATTTAATCGAACAATTGATTGACCTGGCAATTGAAAGACATGATGAAAAGCAACAGCTTCAATATCAATAAGACATAAGACGCGAGTGTGATGAGAGAATGAAAAAAACATTAAAGCAAATTGCAAAGTGGTTAAATTGTGATCAGCAACAATTAGAAGATGTTGTTGTAACAGGAATCTCAATAAATACACGTACGTTGCAAGCGGGAGATTTATTTATCCCTTTCCGTGGTGAAAAAACAAATGGTCATCGTTATGTAACACAAGCATTTGAAAACGGCGCAGCGGCATCATTTTGGCTAAAGGATGAACCGAATCCTCCTGCTGGCCTCCCATTACTTTTTGTAGATGATGCAGAAGAGGCACTTCAACAAATGGCATCAGCATATCGCCAAGAGCATAGAGCAACGTTTATCGGTATTACAGGCTCAAATGGGAAAACTTCAACAAAAGACTTAGTAGCTGGAGTGTTATCGCCGTACTACAAAGTGCAAAAAACAGAAGGCAACTTTAATAATGAGTTAGGTTTACCGTTAACAATTTTATCACTAGACGAAGATACAGATTTTGCTATTCTCGAGATGGGAATGAGTGGTTTTGGTGAAATTGAATTTTTGACTAAATTAGCTAAACCACATTTTACAGCTATCACGAATATTGGAGAAGCGCATATGCAAGATCTTGGTTCAAGAGCGGGTATTGCAAAAGCAAAGTTTGAAATTGTTCAAGGTTTACAACCAGGTGGTAAGTTGTTCTATGACGGTGATGAGCCATTACTTACACCACTTGTTACAGTGCAAAAAGAATTACAAGCCGTATCATTTGGACTGAAAGGATCAGCGGATATAACGGCGACTAATATTGCGACAACTGAAAACGGTAGTTCTTTTACTGTTAAGGGTTTGTTGAATGGGGATTTCTTCATCTCAGTATTAGGAAGTCACCAAGTGAAAAATACATTGGTAGCGATTTTAATTGCTCGTGAAGTAGGGCTATCGGCGGAACAAATTCGCGAAGCTTTAAAAGAGGTTTCATTAACCAATATGCGCATGCAATTAGTAAATGGAGCGCAAGATATCTTATTTATTAATGATGCGTACAACGCAGCGCCAACTTCTATGAAGGCAGCATTACAGTTTTTACAAACGACAGAAATACGTTCAGATAAATGGGCAGTGCTTGGAGATATGTTAGAACTAGGTGAGCTAGAACAACAGTTCCATGAGGAAATTGCAGAGCAAATTGATGGTAAGAACATCCATCAAGTATGTTTATTTGGACCACGTATGAAGTGGTTATACGATAAGTTGAAAAATAATCTACCAGCAGATCGTCTATTATGGACTGCAGAAGATTATGAAATAATTATTCAACACCTTCGCAAGAATGCAGGTGCAGATTCTATTGTCTTGTTAAAAGGTTCACGTGGAATGGCACTCGAAAATATATTAAACGCGTTTAAATAATTTACTTATTTGTAAAAGCATCTAAAAAGGTTGAGTTCCTTTTAGATGCTTTTTTTCTATAAAATAATGGGTACACTATGAGCGGAGGTTGACGTGATGACAACAGGCGTGCTTTGTATTCATGGTTTTACAGGTGGACCACAAGAATTAAAACCGTTTGTGGATTTCTTGCAACAGAAAACGGATTGGCTTGTTCTTGTGCCTACTCTTTCAGGACATGGTGAAGAATTGCATTTAGATAATTATAAAGCTGAACATTGGCTAATGGATGCGGAACTTGCTTATAAAAAGTTAGCTAAAGAAGTAGATGTAGTCTTTGTTGTAGGTTTTTCGATGGGTGGACTAATAGCCCTTTATCTAGCGTTACGATATGAAGTGGAGAAGTTGATATTACTAAGCGCTGCGGCAAAATATATTAGCGTCCGTCAATTGCTAAAAGATATTAAAGAATTGACTAACGATTTGTTTCATGGAGAGCTAGAGCAAAATGAGCTATACCATCGTTATGACAATAAAATTAGCAATGTTCCGATGTCATCGACGTTAGAATTCCTTCGTTTAGTGCGGAAAATAGAACCTTATTATGAAAAAATCACAGTACCAATTTGTATAGTACAAGGGGAAGTGGATGGAATAGTGCCAGCAATAACCGCACAATTTTTATATGACCGATTAGGGTCTACAAAAAAACAATTAATACTTTCACCAAATGGTAAGCACCATATTTGCTTTAGCGATGATAGGTATGAATGGTTTCAATCTGTACTGAACTTTTTGTTAGAGTGAAAAAAACAGATAATTTTGACTGATGGATATTGATTGCATAGTGTGGATACTCGTGTTAGACTATTGAAAGCAATGGATACATTTTGTGTGAAGACTCTCCGAGATGATGGAGAGTGCTTTTTTTTGAACATTACGGTTTATTCTTTTTTGGGTTAGAATTCCCCGAGAATTGAACCGCTCGGCAAAGACCGGGCTTTACTTTATATATATAAAATTCCTCTGGAACTTATACAGAGATATATTAAGAGACGGAAACGTTCCTCTCACAAGGCTCGATTTGCCCTATTTTCATCTGAAAATGTAACCATTTGTCAAATGCATGAGCAAAAAGGAGAATGAAACTTTGACAAATTTTTCAGAATTAAACGTTAGCGCTTCTATCCAAAAATCCCTATCACGTATGGGCTTTGAAGAAGCAACCCCAATCCAAGAAGGTACAATTTCATTTGCGAAAGAAGGACGCGACATTATCGGCCAGGCACAAACTGGTACTGGTAAAACTGCAGCGTTTGGTATTCCGCTTATCGAGAAAATTGATATCAATAATCCTGCAATCCAAGGCTTAATTATTGCCCCAACTCGCGAATTAGCAATCCAAGTTTCTGAAGAACTTCATAAAATTGGTTATGATACACGTGCACGAATTTTATCAGTATATGGTGGACAGGATATTGGTCGCCAAATCCGTGCTCTTAAAAATAAACCGCAAATTATTGTTGGTACTCCTGGTCGTATTCTTGACCATATCAACCGTCGTACATTGAAATTAGATAACGTTCAAACACTTGTGTTAGACGAAGCTGATGAAATGTTAAACATGGGATTCATCGAAGATATCAATACAATTTTAGAAAACGTTCCAGCTGAACGCCAAACATTACTGTTCTCAGCTACTATGCCTGGACCAATTCGTAAAATTGCAGAGAAATTCATGAAAGATCCTGAAGTGGTTAAAATTAAATCTAAAGAAATGACAGTAGAAAACATTGAGCAATTTTTCGTTAAGTCTCAAGAACGCGAAAAATTCGATATCCTTTCTCGTCTTTTAAATGTTCACCAACCAGAATTAGCGATCGTATTTGGTCGTACAAAACGTCGTGTTGATGAATTAGCTCACGCTTTAAGCATTCGCGGTTACCTTGCTGAAGGTATTCATGGTGATTTAAGCCAAGCAAAACGTATTTCAGTATTACGTCAATTCAAAGAAAACAAAATTGATGTATTAGTTGCAACAGACGTAGCAGCTCGTGGCCTTGATATTTCAGGTGTAACTCACGTTTATAACTTCGATATCCCACAAGACCCAGAATCTTACGTTCACCGTATTGGACGTACAGGTCGTGCTGGTAAATCAGGTATGGCAATTACATTTGTAACTCCACGTGAAATGGGTTACCTACGTATCGTTGAAGAAACAACTAAAAAACGTATGACAGCTCTTCGTCCACCAACAGCGGATGAGGCTTTAGTTGGCCAACAAGCTCTTGCAGTAGAACAATTAACTGAACTAGTTGAGAAAAATCACTTAAGTGATTACCGTTCAATGGCAGAAGACTTATTAGCTAAACACGAAGCTGTTGACTTAGTAGCAGCGGCTATTAAATCAATGACTAAAGAGCCGGATGATACACCAATTAAAATCACTGAAGAACGCCCATTACCACAACGTGGCGGACGTTCAGGTGGTGGCGGCAGTCGTGGCGGTCGCTCAAGTGGCGGCGGTGGCGGTTACCGTGGCGGTCGCTCAAGCGGCGGCAGCAGCCGTGGTGGAGAACGCAGCGGACGTGGCGGAGAACGCGGTGGAAGCCGTGGAGAACGTGGAGGAGATCGTGGTCGTCGTGAAGGTGGCGGTCGTCGTGAAGGCGGAGCTAGCCAAGGTGGACGCACTCGTGCACCACGCAAACGTAGTGAAGACTAAAATTTATTTGAAAAAGCTATTCCATTTCGGTGGGGTAGCTTTTTTATTTTATATATATAGGTATGGATGTATTTGGCACTTAACTATTGGACAGTTCAACGGCCTCTCTGTAGACTGAAAATAATTGAAACATTTCATAGTATTCAAACGTAAAAGATTTATAAGAGAAGTGAGGTGGACAAAGTGAGTGTAGAACCAAAATACCAAATATCGAGAAAAGGTCTAACCGTATGGCGTGTTTACGGTATCATTCAATCACTGATTGTTTTATTAGTGGTGGCAGGTGTTGGGGCGTTAACGTGGTTTTTTGAATGGTATTGGTGGATATACATAATCTGCGCAGTAGTGCCGTTTGTTTTTGCATTTTTATTTATTTATCTATTTCCTAAAATACGTTGGGACCATTGGCGTTACGAAGTACGTGAACAAGAAATTGAAGTGCAACATGGGTTGTTTATTGTTGTTAGGACATTAGTGCCGATGGTGCGAGTACAACATGTTGATACTTCGCAAGGTCCAATATTAAAGCGTTATGGATTAGCTGAAATGACAATCTCAACAGCAGCAACGACGCATACAATTCCGGCGCTCGTCATGGCTGAGGCAGATGATTTACGGGCGCGTATATCTGAATTAGCAAGGGTGGCGGAAGACGATGTCTGATGAAAAATTTAAATTGCACCCAATATCAGCTGTTATAAATTTCATCACAGGTTTGAAGGATTTAATATTACCGTTTGTCATTATTTTAGTTAGTAATGGCTTTAAGTTGAATTTAGATCCACATGATGAAGAATTTTGGTCGGATCTTATACCATTAGCAATTGCTGTTTTCTTATTAATGCTAAATTTAATTGGTGGGATTGTGAAATGGAGGCGCTTTGTTTACTGGTTTGAAGACGGTGAACTTAGAGTGGAGTATGGACTTTTCGTAAAAAAGAAACGTTATATCCCATTTGAAAGGATTCAAAGCTTGAATTATCAAGAGGGGATTTTCCATCGGCCATTTGGGCTTGTCAAAGTCAGTGTAGAAACAGCTGGTAGTAATGATGGGAAAGCAGAGGCGGAATTGACTGCTATCACGCGAATCGCTGCTGACATGATTGAAATTGAGATGAAACGGACGAAAAGGGAGAAACGACAAGTAACTACTCTAAATGAATCAGTAGATGAAATTGGACATGAAAATGTAACTGAAACTGATGCTAAGACAGTCTCAAATCAACAAAAACAATATATTGAAGAGGATATCCAAAGAGATGTTATCTTCAATATGTCTATAAAGGACTTACTTGTTTTAGCAACCACATCAGGTGGTATTGGAGTGGTGTTTTCAGGCATAGCGGCTATTGCATCACAGTTTGGAAATATTATTCCTTACGATTATTTGTATGGTGAATTTCAAGCATTTATTAAAGTGGGCGTAGTATTATTAGCTCTAATGGTATTTTTCGTGCTACTTATTGCTTGGGCACTGTCTGTCGTTCTAACATTATTAAGTAATTATGGATTCATTGTTGAACGTGAAAATGACAAGCTTATTATTACGCGGGGGTTATTAGAGAAAAAACGTATAACTATTCCAATCAATCGAATTCAAGGTATTAAAATTGTAGAGAATCCATTGCGTCAAATGTTTGGTTATGCAACGGTTGTTGTGGAAAGTGCTGGAGGTGCAGTGCTGGATAAAGATAAGAAAATTATTCTTATGCCACTTGTGAAAAGGGGTCAAGCAATAACTCCTTTACAACAATTGTTCCCAGAAATTAATTGGTTACCAATACTGAAACGTTCCCCTAAAAAGGGTCGTTCGTTTTACTATCGCTCCGATTTTTTATGGATGCTACCATTGATTGGGGTGGTAAGTTACTTCTTTTTCCCTTATGGATTATTGTCATTAATCATTATACCGTTAGCGATTTTACTTGGTTTATGGCAGCATAAGACTGCGGGTTATGCAGTAGAGGGGCATCAACTAACAATTAGTTATCGTTCATTTAGTCGGATTACAGTCTTCATGGAGAAAAAACGTATTCAGCAGATGAGTTTGCGGCAAACGTACTTCCAAAGAAAAAAAGGTGTTGCTTCAATTGGAACGACGATTATGTCAGGTTCAATGGGGTCATCCGCAGTGATTGCTCATTTTGAAAAAAATGATATGGAAGAAATAATGACTTGGTATAAACCGAATATGAAACAGGTTCATGATGAACAACAGGTTTATGGGCCATAAGAAAAAGCTGTTGAGTATGAAACTCAACAGCTTTTCTTATTTTTTCTTTTTTATCCGCCAATTTAATATTCTTCGCGGATGGAAGTCAATTAGACCGATAATGAAACCGGTTAGCAAACCAACAATGTGCGCAGTTGCATTAACATTAGATTGTAGGAATGTCATTATTACACTTACAATGATAAGAGGCAGGATTGTTTGTTTTAATTGTGGCATGGTATTTCTCGTATAATAGACTAGTGCAGCAAATGCACCGAAAATACCAAATATAGCACCACTAGCACCAACGCTGATGTAGTTTGGTGGTTGTATTAAATAGGTTGCTACATTACCTAAAAGTCCTGCGAAAAAATAGATGGTGAAGAATCTCATCTTCCCTGCAATTTTTTCAAGTTCAGGACCAAATAAATAAAGCCAGAACATATTAAATAGTAAGTGTAGAAAACCTGCGTGAAGGAAGATAGGAGTCACTAGTCGCCAATATTCCCCGTCGGCAATTAAAAAGTTTGCACCGGCACCTAAGTTGAATACGTTATCACCAACAATAGGTAAAACCCCTATTGCATAGATTAAAATATTTAATGCAATTATTAATGAAACGACAGGGTAATATTTTATGTACTGTGAAAAATTTTCTCTACGATTAAACATCTATTCACCTCAATTTTGTATAATTATTATACATTGTTTTAGCTGATGAAAGAAAGGGGAACCTTATATGATAAAAGGAATCGGATTAGATATCGTCGAAATCAAACGTGTCAAACGATCCAATGATCTCAGTGAAAAATTTAGACAGCGCATTTTAACAAATAAGGAACTCGCTATTTTTGATACATTAAAAGCACGTCGCCAAATGGAGTTCTTAGCAGGGAGATTTTCTGCTAAGGAAGCTTACTCAAAAGCAAATGGAACGGGCATTGGTAAGAGTTGCGGATTTCTAGACATCGAAGTTTTGCCCAATCAGTTGGGTCAACCGATTCTTTATTTTAAAGGGAAAAGTGTAGATGGTTATGTAAGTATAACCCACTCTAAAGAATATGCTGCAGCTCAAGTAATCCTTCTAGCATAAACGCTTAGCTTGTTTCATAAGATATCTTAACGGATAGAATTGAGAAGGGATGGGAAATTGCGAAAACGTTTTATAGTGTTTGCGTTACTTATGATTGTATCACTGGTTTTGGGAGCTTGTGGTTCAAATTCAAAGGAAGCAGTTTTGAAAAAAACGAGTAATAAATGGACAGAAACAAAGGGGTATGATTTGACCGCCCAGATGGAGATTAAATCAGGTACAGAACCCCGTACTTATGATGTAAATGTATGGCATACAAAACCCGATTTTTATCGTGTAGCCGTTGCACAACAAGGGGAAAAAGATTCGCAAATGATTATACGCAATGAAGATGGTGTATTTGTAGTAACACCTTCTATGAAAAAGACGTATAAATTCCAAAGTGATTGGCCGAAACAAAATAGTCAGGCTTACTTAATCGGTGCACTTGCTGAAGATTTAAAGGCTGACGAGAATGCAAAAATGACAGAATCAGACAAGTCTTATGTCTTTGAAGTTAAGACACGTAATAATCATTCGAAGATGTTACCTTATCAGCAAATTTTTATTGATAAAAAGACATTACTTCCAACTAAAGTTTCGGTATTAAATGAAGCAAAGGAAGAACAAATTGTTATTACATTTAAGAAAATCTCGCTTGGAACGTCAAGAAAAGGTACAGACTATGCAGTAGAGGATTTCTCTAAAAAAGGCGCGAATGATAAAGGGACAACTGATGAAACAGCAACGAAGGAAAATGCAACTGATGAAAAAGCTGAAGGAACCACAACTGAAAAAGAAAATGCTAAAGATGACTCTGGAAAAACATCAGAGAATGCAACTGGAGAAGATAAAGCAGGGACTAAAAGCGTAACAGGTGATGCACAAGCAGGAGCTGAAATTGAAAATCCTGAATTCCAAACGCATTATCCAGTTCTTAAATGGGATAATGTCAAACTGACTGATGAAAAAACAGTTGCAAGTGCAGATGGTGAAAGAAGAATTTTGACATTCGAGGGTGACAAGCCATTCACAGTGATTGAACAAGCTGCTAAAACAAATCCACTCTCTGTTCCGGTATTTGCACCAGGTGATCCTGCTGATTTAGGATTTACTATTGGAGCAATTACAGATAATTCGATTAGCTGGGAGAAAAATGGGGTATCTTTCTTTATAGCGACAAATTCTTTAACTCGTGAAGAGATGGTGGAAGTTGCATCATCTATGGTAAATGGCGAAGTAAAGTGATGAAACATTTGACCTAACCTTTTTCAGGGCGGATAATAGAAAAAAATCCATTTTTAAAGAGGGATCATCTATGTATCAGCATCAATATTTCCGCCCTACTAAGGCAATCGTTGAATTAGAAAATATTCAATTTAACATCAAACAACTGCGTGAACACTTAAATACGACGACAGAAATTATTGCAGTTGTTAAAGCGAATGCATACGGTCATGGTGATTTACAGGTAGCAAATGCATCGTTACAGGCTGGAGCTTCAATGCTAGCCGTAGCGACTCCTGAGGAAGCACTTCATTTAAGAGAGTTTATAAAAGAAGCTCCAATTTTAATTTTAGGAGCAACACCGGTATATTTTGCAACTTTTGCAGCACAATACGATATATCTCTAACTGTGTTTTCGTTGGATTGGGTAAATGAAGTTGCGAAACAAGCAGCGAACTTTGAAAAACCTTTGAAGCTACATATTAAAATTGATAGCGGTATGGGACGTATCGGCGTTAGAAAACTAACTGAGTTAACAGCATTATATAATGCCATCGATGCGAACGAGCACTTTTTAATCGATGGCATTTTCACTCATTTTGCAACAGCAGATGAAGAAGATTCTACTCAATACAACGAACAATTAGCAACGTTCATATCGTTTGTAGAGAGTTTACCTAAGAAGCCGCGTCTTGTACATGCTGCCAATACAGCTGCCACATTAAATAAAGAAAATGTGCAATTTGATGCCGTCAGATTCGGTGTGTCTATGTATGGACTAGCACCATCACCATATGTGGAAAAGCATCTACCATTTTCTTTGAAACCAGCTTTGTCACTTGAAAGTGAACTTGTTCATGTGAAGAAAATTGAACAAGGTGATACAGTGAGTTATGGTGGCAACTATGTAGCAACTGAAGATGAGTGGATTGGTACAATGCCGATTGGCTATGCTGATGGTCTATTACGAGGACTTGCTGGTCAAGAAGTATTGATACAAGGGAATCGCGTTCCGATAATTGGACGTATTTGCATGGATCAATGTATGATCAAGCTTCCATATGAAATGTCGGTTGGAGAAAAGGTTATATTAATTGGTCGACAACAGCAAGAGGAAATTCAGATGAAAGAATGGTCAGATAGACTTCAGACAATTGTATATGAAATACCGTGTATGTTAACATCAAGAATCCCAAGAATTTATAAGTAATTTCAACAACTTTAAGTCTTTAATAACAATGATTGCAGCCGACAAATAAAAACATTTCCACCCACAATGTCAAATTCTTACCTTTCTTGTCTATTCAACAATTAATTTCAATGTTAAGATAGGGATAAGTTGAAAGTTGAATTGAAAAAGATGGAATGTTTTGTCGGAGGTGCTGGCCGTGAATAAGAAGAGGATAAGTGAAGTTATCTTAGAGCTCCCTAAGCATAAGATGGCTGAGAATATTGAACAAGCTTATAGACAAATTACGACAGAATGCGATGAATTCGTTTATACACCAACCAAGAGATACAAAAGAGAATACAAACAAAATCAAATACGAGAAGCAATGGTTAAAGGTTATATAGAGATGTCACAAATTAACTTATCCATATGTAGCGAATGTTTACATTTAGAATATGAAGCTGAACATATGGTGGAGCGTCTCGTAAGCGGAGGATGAAAACTTGATCGTAAAACGTGGTGACGTTTTTTTTGCTGATTTATCACCAGTTATCGGGTCTGAGCAAGGTGGTACAAGACCCGTTCTGGTTATTCAAAATGACATAGGAAATCGTTTCAGCCCAACAGTAATTATTGCGGCCATTACTGCGCAAATTCAGAAGGCAAAACTACCAACTCATGTCGAAATAGATGCTAAGCAGTATGGTTTCGAAAGAGATTCAGTCATCTTACTTGAACAATTGCGTACAATAGATAAATCACGATTGACTGATAAAATAACACAACTTGATGATCCCTTAATGGAAAAAGTAGAAGAAGCATTAGAAATTAGCTTGGGACTTTTGAAATTTTAACGGTATACATAAATGTTAAGCACTGAAGTGAATCTCACTTTGGTGCTTTTTTTAATTGATGATTGTCATTATTAGTCTAATGAGAGGGTGGATACTGAGTACATTTAATGTAAGAAATTTTAAAAAAACTAATGAAAAGGTTTAATGCTATCAAAATAGGGTAATATATGAGTAATTGAACTAGATTAGTAGTTGGAAGGAGATTTTAATGTGGATTTCAAACTAGAAACTATAGACGCACAAAAAAGTATAGCTTATGTCAATGGAGAAATAGATGCCTTCACTGCACCTAAGCTTCGTGAGCAACTAAATATCATTAAATTAACTGAGAATATTCAGATTGAATTAGACTTTCATGATGTAGTATATATGGATAGTACAGGATTAGGTGTCATCGTTGCTTTTTACAAAAACGTAATTAGCGTCGGTGGAGATGTGAAATTAAGAGGGTTATCACCACGTTTATATCGCTTGTTTAATATAACTGGACTAAGTGACATAATGAATATTGAAGAAGAGGGGAAGGCGACTACTAACCATGAAGGAATTTGATTACTTTGAAATGAGAATACCAGCAAAGCCTCAATATGTAGGGGTTATACGTTTAACCATTTCAGGTTTAGCGAATCGAATTGGCTTTTCTTATGATGATATTGAAGATTTGAAAATTGCATCAAGTGAAGCGATTACTAATGCTATTCAACACGCTTATGAAGAAGATGATGACGGTGAAGTCGTAGTAGGTTGTGCGTTATATAAAGAAAAAATTGAAATCATGGTAGCGGATTATGGTTATAGCTTTGATTTTAAGGAAGTGAGAAAAAGGGTTGGTCCTTATCATGAAGAAGAAGATGTTCAATTTATTCGAGAAGGTGGCCTCGGTCTTTATTTAATAGAAACTCTAATGGATGAGGTAAAAGTGCTTAACGACAATGGCGTTACTGTTTTAATGACAAAATATGTCGCCAGAGAGCAGGTGACTGAAAATGTGGAAAAAATCACCCTCTAAATCAGCTTCAAAAGAGCAAGTTATAGAATGGATTAATAGATATCAAGAAAATGAAGATAATGAAGCGCAAACCAATTTAGTTTTACAATATAAATACTTAGTAGAGTCGCTTGCAAGAAAGTATTCAAAAGGTGGATCTTACCACGATGATATTGTCCAAGTAGGTATGCTTGGATTACTTGGTGCTATTAGAAGGTTTGATGTGTCTTTTGGTCGTAACTTTGAAGCTTTTGCAGTTCCCACAATTATTGGTGAGATAAAGCGTTTTTTACGTGATAAATCGTGGGATGTCCATGTGCCAAGACGTATTAAAGAGCTTGGGCCACGTATTAAGTCCGCAGTAGAACAACTGACAATAGAATTCCAGCGTTCTCCTCATGTAAATGAAATTGCAGAGTACTTGGGAGTGGAGGAAGAAGAAATATTAGAAGCAATGGAAATGGGGCAGAGTTATCAAGCGTTATCGATGGATTATACATTGGAATCCGATTCAGATGGTAGTTCTATGACTCTTTTCGATATCGTTGGTAATGAAGATGAAGAATATGAGAAAACAAATCGACGCATGATTGTAGCTGAAGCTATGACGGTTTTAACAGAGAAAGAAAAACGTATCATTCAGCTTACATATTTGGAACAATTAAGCCAGAAAGAAGCAGGGGAAAGTCTGGGGATCTCACAGATGCATGTTTCAAGACTACAAAGAAAAGCGATTAAAAAGCTACGAGAAGCCGTTGGTGCCACCAGTAGTATCCATTGAAAATTTTTATATAAAATAGATTAATGGTTTAATAATCGTTATAAATGCAGGTTTATGTAATATAAGAATCTCTATCTATGCCATGCGCGAATTAATAATATGGCGTGGTATTGAAAGACTGGACACCTTATTAAAGCGGCGATGGTTGGCGAGAGCCAAAATAACAATAGAAACTTTGATGTTAGGAGTCTGCTCTTTTGAGTAGGCTTTTTTATTTATTGTAAATTAATGAAATTTAAGGTGATTCAAAGCCACCTGATAAAGGTTTTTGAACTTACCTATATGATAAGATAAATAGGATAGAGAAAGGTTGTGACTGTATGGACAACAAAAAAATGCAGCAATTAATTTCGAAAGAACTTAGCATCCGACCAAAACAAGTAGAATCGGTTATCGAATTGCTAGAAGGCTCAAATACAGTGCCGTTTATAGCGCGCTATCGTAAAGAAGCAACTGGTTCACTTGATGAAGTCCAGATTAAAGCAATCGAAGATCGTTATCAGTATTTACAACAACTACAACAACGAAAAGAAGAAGTACTTCGCCTTATTGATGAACAAGGCAAACTAACTGAAGAACTTAAAAAAGATATAGAGGCGGCATCCATTTTAAAAAGAGTGGAAGATTTATATCGTCCCTATAAACAAAAGCGTAGAACAAAAGCGACAATTGCTAAAGAAAAGGGGTTAGAGCCTTTAGCGGATGAATTGATGAAATTTGAATTAACTTCACTAGCTGAGTTAGCTGCACCTTACATTAATGAAAATGTGGAGTCAATAGAGGAAGCATTACAAGGTGCTAGCGATATTTTAGCAGAACGTTTTGCAGATGATGCAGCTATTCGTGAGAAAATTCGTAAGCTATCATGGCAAAATGGCAAGATTCTTTCGGCAGTAAAAGATCAAAGTTTAGACGAAAAATCAGTCTATGAAATGTACTATGAATATGAAGAACCAATTAATAAAATTGTTCCTCATCGCATACTAGCTATTAATCGTGGTGAAAAAGAAGACATTTTGAAAATCAATATAGCTGTACCAGTAGAGCGTGTACATCAATTGATGTGTACAGAATGGATTCCGCGTACATCCTCACCAGCAGCCAAACAAGTTGAATTAGCCGTTGAAGATGCATACAAACGATTAATTCAGCCTTCAATTGAAAGAGAATTGCGCGGAGAGTTGACGGAGAAGGCAGAGGCTCAAGCAATTCATATTTTCTCTGAAAATTTACGTAACCTACTATTACAACCTCCATTAAAAGATCGCTTTGTATTGGGACTTGACCCAGCATATCGAACGGGTTGTAAATTAGCTGTAGTGGATGACATGGGTAAAATGCTTGAAATCTCTGTTATCTATCCACATCCGCCAAAAGCGGATCCAGTGCAATCCAAGAAGGTATTCAAGGACATATTGCAAAGGTATCCTATATCTATTATCGCTATTGGTAATGGGACAGCCTCCCGCGAGTCAGAGCAGTTTGTAGCAGAATGTTTGAAAGAATTAAATAGTGAAACAGCATTTGTTATTGTTAATGAAGCTGGAGCAAGTGTGTATTCCGCATCGGAAGTAGCACGGGATGAGTTTCCGGATTTACAAGTTGAACAACGTAGTGCTGTTTCGATTGCGAGAAGATTACAAGATCCGCTGGCTGAGCTTGTGAAAATTGAACCGAAGGCAGTAGGTGTTGGGCAATACCAGCATGACGTATCTCAGAAAAAGCTTGCAGACTCTTTAACATTTATCGTTGAAACAGCTGTTAACCAAGTAGGTGTAGATGTGAATACTGCATCATCTTCACTTTTACAATATGTTTCAGGGTTATCAAAAACAGTAGCAGAAAACATTGTTAAAGTCCGTGGTGAAAATGGGAAGTTTACAGCTCGTACACAGTTGAAGAAAATTCCGCGTCTGGGGGCTAAAACGTATGAACAAGCAATCGGTTTCTTACGAATTTCTGAAGCGAAAAACCCGTTAGATGCAACGGGTATTCACCCAGAAAGTTATGACCTTGCAAACCAACTACTTGAAGTTGCTTCTATTAAGAAGGAACAGCTAGGTACAACAGAAGCTGAAAAAGCGCTAGCAAACTTAGATATTTCAACTTTGAGCTCCCAGTTGGATATAGGTGAAGTAACGTTAAAAGATGTCATTGATACATTGATGAAACCTTCACGTGATCCACGCGACGCTTTCCCGCAACCATTATTAAAGAAAGATATTTTGAAAATGGAAGATTTGCAATCAGGAATGGAGATGCAAGGGACGGTACGCAACGTAGTGGATTTCGGTGCATTTGTCGATATCGGTGTTAAACAAGATGGTCTTGTCCATATTTCTAAATTAAAAAACGGCTATGTAAAACATCCTTTAGATGTAGTAGCTCTTGGCGACATCGTAACAGTATGGGTAGAAAAGATTGAAAAGGATAAAGGGAGAATTGCCTTAACGATGCTTCCCCCAACAAAACAAATCGATTAAAATAGCAGGAAAATAAACCTCGCTTTAAAGCGAGGTTTATTTTATAGAAGAAAGGGAAGGATAATATGACAGATAAAGAGCTACAAAACCTTGTAATAGAAATCTCTATAAATGTATTCCATAAATCATTTAGACATCAAGCTTATTTTAATAAGCGATTACGCTCTACAGGCGGTAGATACTTATTACGATCTCATAATATAGAGATTAATCCGAAAGCGTTTGAAAAGTTCGGTATTCAAGAAGTAGAAGGGATTATTCGTCATGAGCTATGTCATTATCATCTTCATATAGAAGGAAAGGGGTATAAACATCGGGATGCAGATTTTCGGTTTCTATTAAAAGAAACTAATGCTCCTAGATACTGTTCTAACTTAACAGAGATAACGGGGAAGAAGTCTAATAAAAGTTATACTTATATATGTATAAAATGTGGTACAAACTATGATAGAAAAAAAAGAATGAACCCCGCAAAATACCGTTGTAGCAAGTGTTTAGGGCACATTAAACAAATTGGTTGAAAGTTTTTTTAGAAAAATGCTTGACCTTTTCAAAATACCTGTCTATAATAATAAAAGTCGACAAGGTGATGACGACAAAATGTAACGAAATGCAACATATTTTTCCGAAGTAGCTCAGTGGTAGAGCATCCGGCTGTTAACCGGACGGTCGTAGGTTCGAGTCCTACCTTCGGAGCCATATGGCCCCTTGGTCAAGCGGTTAAGACACCGCCCTTTCACGGCGGTAACACGGGTTCGAATCCCGTAGGGGTCACCAATCTTTATATGGTCCGGTAGTTCAGTTGGTTAGAATGCCTGCCTGTCACGCAGGAGGTCGCGGGTTCGAGTCCCGTCCGGACCGCCATTTATTTTTGGGGTATAGCCAAGCGGTAAGGCAACGGATTTTGATTCCGTCATGCCCTGGTTCGAATCCAGGTACCCCAGCCATTTTCATTATTTTAGCTACGAGTCATTAGCTCAGTTGGTAGAGCATCTGACTTTTAATCAGAGGGTCGCAGGTTCGAATCCTGCATGACTCACCATTTTAACTTGACATTATGTTTTAAGGTGATATAATATAACCTACATGTTTCAATTAAAATGCGGCCGTGGCGGAATGGCAGACGCGCTAGGTTGAGGGCCTAGTCGAGGTTTACTCGGTGGAGGTTCAAGTCCTCTCGACCGCACCAAACACTTATAATATATAATATACGATATGCGCCCGTAGCTCAATTGGATAGAGCGTCTGACTACGGATCAGAAGGTTGTGGATTCGACTTCTGCCGGGCGCGCCATATTTTTTAAAAACATAATATTAATGCGGGTGTAGTTTAGTGGTAAAACCACAGCCTTCCAAGCTGTTGTCGAGAGTTCGATTCTCTTCACCCGCTCCAATATAATTTATGAACCTTGAAAACTGAACATGCAAGACGTTAATCAATAAATGTTTTTGAACATCAACTCTGTTGGTGGATCAAAACAAAAATAGATATCATCTTCGGATGATACGCTAGCAAAGCTAATGAGCTTTCAAACTACTTTTATGGAGAGTTTGATCCTGGCTCAGGACGAACGCTGGCGGCGTGCCTAATACATGCAAGTCGAGCGAATGATGAAGAAGCTTGCTTCTTCTGATTTAGCGGCGGACGGGTGAGTAACACGTGGGCAACCTACCTAGTAGATTGGGATAACTCCGGGAAACCGGGGCTAATACCGAATAATCCATTTTGTCACATGGCAAAATGCTGAAAGGCGGTTTCGGCTGTCACTACTAGATGGGCCCGCGGTGCATTAGCTAGTTGGTGGGGTAACGGCCTACCAAGGCAACGATGCATAGCCGACCTGAGAGGGTGATCGGCCACATTGGGACTGAGACACGGCCCAAACTCCTACGGGAGGCAGCAGTAGGGAATCTTCCACAATGGACGAAAGTCTGATGGAGCAACGCCGCGTGAGTGATGAAGGTTTTCGGATCGTAAAACTCTGTTGTAAGGGAAGAACAAGTACGTTAGTAACTGAACGTACCTTGACGGTACCTTATTAGAAAGCCACGGCTAACTACGTGCCAGCAGCCGCGGTAATACGTAGGTGGCAAGCGTTGTCCGGATTTATTGGGCGTAAAGCGCGCGCAGGTGGTTTCTTAAGTCTGATGTGAAAGCCCACGGCTCAACCGTGGAGGGTCATTGGAAACTGGGAGACTTGAGTGCAGAAGAGGAAAGTGGAATTCCAAGTGTAGCGGTGAAATGCGTAGAGATTTGGAGGAACACCAGTGGCGAAGGCGACTTTCTGGTCTGTAACTGACACTGAGGCGCGAAAGCGTGGGGAGCAAACAGGATTAGATACCCTGGTAGTCCACGCCGTAAACGATGAGTGCTAAGTGTTAGGGGGTTTCCGCCCCTTAGTGCTGCAGCTAACGCATTAAGCACTCCGCCTGGGGAGTACGGCCGCAAGGTTGAAACTCAAAGGAATTGACGGGGGCCCGCACAAGCGGTGGAGCATGTGGTTTAATTCGAAGCAACGCGAAGAACCTTACCAGGTCTTGACATCCCAATGACCGCTCTAGAGATAGAGTTTTCCCTTCGGGGACATTGGTGACAGGTGGTGCATGGTTGTCGTCAGCTCGTGTCGTGAGATGTTGGGTTAAGTCCCGCAACGAGCGCAACCCTTGATCTTAGTTGCCATCATTTAGTTGGGCACTCTAAGGTGACTGCCGGTGACAAACCGGAGGAAGGTGGGGATGACGTCAAATCATCATGCCCCTTATGACCTGGGCTACACACGTGCTACAATGGACGATACAAAGAGTCGCTAACTCGCGAGGGTATGCTAATCTCATAAAATCGTTCTCAGTTCGGATTGTAGGCTGCAACTCGCCTACATGAAGCCGGAATCGCTAGTAATCGTGGATCAGCATGCCACGGTGAATACGTTCCCGGGCCTTGTACACACCGCCCGTCACACCACGAGAGTTTGTAACACCCGAAGTCGGTGAGGTAACCTTTATGGAGCCAGCCGCCGAAGGTGGGATAGATGATTGGGGTGAAGTCGTAACAAGGTAGCCGTATCGGAAGGTGCGGCTGGATCACCTCCTTTCTAAGGATAATTACGGAAACAGATCTTGGATCTGTCGATTAACGTCTTGCGTTCAGTTTTGAAGGCTCATTGTAAAATGATCTTCAAAACCTTGTTCTTTGAAAACTGGATAAAACGACATTGAAGCAAATTAAGTAACACATTTTTTATTATTAAGTTTTTTAGGCTTAATAACTAACTTTTAGGTTAAGTTATTAAGGGCGCATGGCGGATGCCTTGGCACTAGGAGCCGAAGAAGGACGGCACTAACACCGATATGCTTCGGGGAGCTGTAAGTGAGCTTTGATCCGGAGATTTCCGAATGGGGGAACCCACTGTTCGTAATGGAGCAGTATCTTGACGTGAATACATAGCGTCTTGATGGCAGACCCAGGGAACTGAAACATCTAAGTACCTGGAGGAAGAGAAAGAAAAATCGATTCCCTGAGTAGCGGCGAGCGAAACGGGAATAGCCCAAACCAAGAGGCTTGCCTCTTGGGGTTGTAGGACACTCTATATGGAGTTACAAAGGAATGAGTTAAACGAAGCGGTCTGGAAAGGCCCGCCAGAGCAGGTAACAGCCCTGTAGTTGAAAGTTCATTCTCTCTTGAGTGTATCCTGAGTACGGCGGAACACGTGAAATTCCGTCGGAATCTGGGAGGACCATCTCCCAAGGCTAAATACTACCTAGTGACCGATAGTGAACCAGTACCGTGAGGGAAAGGTGAAAAGCACCCCGGAAGGGGAGTGAAATAGATCCTGAAACCATGTGCCTACAAGTAGTTAGAGCCCGTTAATGGGTGATAGCGTGCCTTTTGTAGAATGAACCGGCGAGTTACGATTACATGCGAGGTTAAGTTTTAGAAGACGGAGCCGCAGCGAAAGCGAGTCTGAATAGGGCGAATGAGTATGTGGTTGTAGACCCGAAACCAGGTGATCTACCCATGTCCAGGGTGAAGGTAAGGTAACACTTACTGGAGGCCCGAACCCACGTACGTTGAAAAGTGCGGGGATGAGGTGTGGGTAGCGGAGAAATTCCAATCGAACCTGGAGATAGCTGGTTCTCTCCGAAATAGCTTTAGGGCTAGCCTCGTGATAAAGAATCCTGGAGGTAGAGCACTGTTTGAACTAGGGGTCCATCCCGGATTACCGAATTCAGACAAACTCCGAATGCCAGTGATTTATGCACGGGAGTCAGACTGCGAGTGATAAGATCCGTAGTCAAGAGGGAAACAGCCCAGACCACCAGCTAAGGTCCCAAAGTAATTGTTAAGTGGAAAAGGATGTGACGTTGCTTAGACAACCAGGATGTTGGCTCAGAAGCAGCCATCATTTAAAGAGTGCGTAATAGCTCACTGGTCGAGTGACGCTGCGCCGAAAATGTATCGGGGCTAAACAATTCACCGAAGCTGTGGATGGACATCTTAGATGTCCGTGGTAGGAGAGCGTTCTAAGTGCTGTGAAGTCAGACCGGAAGGACTGGTGGAGCGCTTAGAAGTGAGAATGCCGGTATGAGTAGCGAAAGACGGGTGAGAATCCCGTCCACCGAATGACTAAGGTTTCCTGAGGAAGGCTCGTCCGCTCAGGGTTAGTCGGGACCTAAGCCGAGGCCGATAGGCGTAGGCGATGGACAACAGGTTGATATTCCTGTACCACCTATTTACCATTTGAGCAATGGGGGGACGCAGTAGGATAGGGTAAGCATGCTGTTGGTTATGCATGTTCAAGCAGTGAGGCGTGAAATGAGGCAAATCCCATTTCTATAACGTTGAGCTGTGATGACGAGGACGTATGTCCGGAGTTCCTGATTTCACACTGCCAAGAAAAGCCTCTAGCGAGGTAAAAGGTGCCCGTACCGCAAACCGACACAGGTAGTCGAGGAGAGAATCCTAAGGTGTGCGAGAGAACTCTCGTTAAGGAACTCGGCAAAATGACCCCGTAACTTCGGGAGAAGGGGTGCTCTAGTAGGGTGAAAGCCCGAGAGAGCCGCAGTGAATAGGCCCAGGCGACTGTTTAGCAAAAACACAGGTCTCTGCAAAACCGTAAGGTGACGTATAGGGGCTGACGCCTGCCCGGTGCTGGAAGGTTAAGAGGAGTGCTTAGCGCAAGCGAAGGTGCGAATTGAAGCCCCAGTAAACGGCGGCCGTAACTATAACGGTCCTAAGGTAGCGAAATTCCTTGTCGGGTAAGTTCCGACCCGCACGAAAGGCGTAACGATCTGGGCACTGTCTCAACGAGAGACTCGGTGAAATTATAGTACCTGTGAAGATGCAGGTTACCCGCGACAGGACGGAAAGACCCCGTGGAGCTTTACTGTAGCCTGATATTGAATTTTGATACATCTTGTACAGGATAGGTAGGAGCCAGAGATTCCGGAGCGCCAGCTTCGGAGGAGGCGTTGGTGGGATACTACCCTAGATGTATTGAACTTCTAACCCATGCCCCTTAGCGGGGTAGGAGACAGTGTCAGGCGGGCAGTTTGACTGGGGCGGTCGCCTCCTAAAGAGTAACGGAGGCGCCCAAAGGTTCCCTCAGAATGGTTGGAAATCATTCGTAGAGTGTAAAGGCATAAGGGAGCTTGACTGCGAGACCTACAAGTCGAGCAGGGTCGAAAGACGGGCTTAGTGATCCGGTGGTTCCGCATGGAAGGGCCATCGCTCAACGGATAAAAGCTACCCCGGGGATAACAGGCTTATCTCCCCCAAGAGTCCACATCGACGGGGAGGTTTGGCACCTCGATGTCGGCTCATCGCATCCTGGGGCTGTAGTCGGTCCCAAGGGTTGGGCTGTTCGCCCATTAAAGCGGTACGCGAGCTGGGTTCAGAACGTCGTGAGACAGTTCGGTCCCTATCCGTCGTGGGCGTAGGAAATTTGAGAGGAGCTGTCCTTAGTACGAGAGGACCGGGATGGACACACCGCTGGTGTACCAGTTGTTCTGCCAAGGGCATCGCTGGGTAGCTATGTGTGGACGGGATAAGTGCTGAAAGCATCTAAGCATGAAGCCCCCCTCAAGATGAGATTTCCCATTACGCAAGTAAGTAAGATCCCTCAAAGACGATGAGGTAGATAGGTTCGAGGTGGAAGTGTGGCGACATACGGAGCTGACGAATACTAATAGATCGAGGACTTAACCAAATTTTACTTAACAAACTTCAATGTAATTTATCCAGTTTTGAGAGAACAAGTTCTCTAAAAGAGAGTTTCAAGACACAAGTAGTACAAGGAAATGAACGAATGATAACCGGAATGTACTTTAGTACATGAGGATTTGAATGAGTGAAATTGACGTAGTAATACGATGTGTATTGGAAGTCTAATATAGTCTAGTGATGATGGCAAAGAGGTCACACCCGTTCCCATGCCGAACACGGAAGTTAAGCTCTTTAGCGCCGATGGTAGTTGGGGGTTTCCCCCTGTGAGAGTAGGACGTTGCTAGGCACATCAAAGCACAGCTGATTTAATCAGTTGTGTTTTTTTATTTGTCAAAAATGTAATGGTATATAAGATTTATATATCATTAAATGTAGTTTTTTATATTGTTATAAGTTTGGCGGGTTTGCGGGTTTTATTTTCCGAATCAGAGGAGAGCTGGATTAGTAGCTTCATTATTATGGCTAATTTAATTTGAGACATGGTAAACAGTGATCAAAATTTGCTTGGTAGGGAAATTTCTTTATTTAGGAAAGTTTGAGATTTACAATTATTGAATATTGCCATTTAAATAGAGTAAATGTAACTTCATTAGTGTAACTATTAATGATAGGTAGTTTAAAGTATTAGAAAAAGCTAGAATCATACAATATTAGCTGGATAAAGTAAAAATATTTTATGTAAAAGTAGTTTTTTTATGAAAATCTATTGCTAAAGCGTAGATTAGCTGATATAATAAATCTTGTCTTAAAGAAATGGTTCGGTAGTTCAGTTGGTTAGAATGCCTGCCTGTCACGCAGGAGGTCGCGGGTTCGAGTCCCGTCCGGACCGCCATTTACTTTTAAATTCAAATGTAAACACAGCTAATGTAGCTGTGTTATTTTTTTATGTCCAAAAAATTTTAGCCCGTTCACTTTGAACATTTGCGGCGCTTTAGGTAAACTATAGTTAATGTAAGTTTGAGAGGATAAGGTCGAATGACAATGGAGATATTGGTTAATTCATTAGAAGAAACACAAAATCTTGCTTTGAAACTGGCTGATTTGCTGGAAGCGCAGGATACGATTACACTTGAAGGAGATCTTGGCGCAGGTAAGACGACTTTTACACAGTCTTTGGCGAAGGGATTAGGAATTACACGTACAGTAAATAGTCCAACATTTACAATTTTAAAGCAATATGAGGGTAGATTGCCATTCAATCATTTAGATGTCTATCGACTAGCTGATAGCGACGAAGATTTAGGCTGGGATGAATTGTTTTTCGGTGATGCTGTGTCTGTAATAGAATGGGCTCATCTTATTGAGCAAGATCTGCCAGCTGAACGTCTAGGGATTGAAATCCATCGAATAGATGAAAATAAAAGACGATTTTTATTGAAACCAATCGGTAAGCGTTATGAAAGATTGTGTGAGGAGTTAATGAAATGATTTGGTTAGGGATAGATACATCGAATTCCCCGTTAGCTGTAGCCATTGTAAAAGATGGTCAAGTTGTAGCGGAGGAAGTAGCGAATATTAAATTAAATCATTCAATTGGGGCTATGCCTGCAATTGAGCGATTATTTGAAAGAGCAAAGATGAAACCAGCTGAAATTGATGCAATTGCAGTTGGAGAGGGTCCTGGTTCTTATACAGGTGTGCGCATTGGTGTTACGATTGCTAAGACACTTGCTTGGACATTAAAGAAACCACTAGTTGGTATTTCTAGTTTAAAGCTCTTAGCAGCAAATGCAGCACTTTATAATGGAGTTGTATGCTCTATTATTGACGCGAGAAGACAAAATGTCTACGCAGGTGCTTATAATATGTCAGCAGGTCTAACGTCAGCAGTTGAGGATGGGCATTATAGCTTGCAAGGATTACTTGAAAATTTAAAGAACTTAAATGCACCAGTGATGTTCGTTGGACATGATGTGGATTTATTTTGGGAGTCAATCCAAGACCAACTAGGAGATCATGCAGTACGTGCACCTTTTACTTTAGATTTACCTAGTGCTAGTCAGCTAATTCAATTAGCTTCACAACAGGAATTGCCTGATATTGAAGCTGTACATTCATTTGTACCTCAATATCGTCGTTTAGCTGAAGCTGAGGCGAATTGGATAAAAGAGCAGAAAGGTCAGTAATAGGTGAAACGATGATTATTTATCGAGAGATGACAGTGGCGGATGTACCAGCAGTGCATGCAATTGAAGCTGAAGTATTCCCATCACCGTGGACGATGGATTCTTTTTATCATGAAATGACTACAAATACACAAGCTACCTATGTTGTTGCTGTGGACGGCACAGAGCAAATTATAGGGTTTTGTGGCATGTGGATTGTATTAGATGAAAGTCAAATTACAAATGTGGCAGTAACAGCATCTGCTAGGGGTTTAGGGATAGGTGAAGGACTAATGCGTGAAGCAATTCGTATCGCTCGTGAACGGGCAGTTGTCGTTATGAGTTTAGAGGTACGTGTTACAAATACAGTTGCCCAAAATCTCTATCGTAAACTTGGCTTTCAAGATGGAGGTATCCGAAAAGGATACTATACAGATAATCAAGAGGACGCTCTTGTCATGTGGGTGAATTTATAATGGAAAATCGATATATATTAGGAATCGAAAGTAGTTGCGATGAAACGGCAGCTTCTATTGTCAAAAATGGGTGTGAAATAGTGTCAAATGTAGTGGCATCTCAAATTGAGAGTCACAAACGTTTTGGTGGTGTTGTACCAGAAATTGCTTCAAGACACCATGTAGAGCAAGTGACACTAGTGATTGAAGAGGCATTGGCGCAGGCAAATATGAAGCCAGAGAATCTAGATGCGGTAGCAGTAACAGAAGGTCCTGGGTTAGTTGGGGCACTTTTAATTGGTATTAATGCAGCGAAGGCTTTTGCATTTGCTAATGGCCTCCCGTTAATAGGTGTACATCATATTGCAGGGCATATATATGCAAATGCTTTAATGCAGCCGATGGAATTTCCTTTACTTGCTCTAGTGGTATCTGGTGGACATACAGAACTTGTTTTCATGAAGGAACATGGCTCATTTGAATTGATTGGAGAAACTCGTGATGATGCTGCTGGTGAAGCTTATGATAAGGTAGCTCGCGTATTGAATATTCAATATCCAGGTGGTCCGCATATTGACCGTATGGCGCATGAGAGTGATGAAGCAGTTAAATTTCCCCGAGTTTGGTTGGAAGAGGATTCATATGATTTCAGCTTTAGTGGTTTAAAATCTGCAGTGATTAACTATAAGCATAATGCCGAGCAACGAGGCATCGAAGTAAATCCATTACATGTTGCTAAAGGTTTCCAAGATAGTGTTGTAGAAGTGTTAACAGCGAAAACATTACGTGCAGCGCGACAGTTCAATGTGAAACAAGTAATTGCAGCTGGTGGTGTTTCAGCTAATAAAGGTCTGCGTAAATCACTAGAAGAAACATTTGCTAATGAAGGTATTCCTTTTTATGTGCCACCACTTAAATTGTGCACAGATAATGCGGCAATGATTGCTGCTGCTGGTACATTTATGTTTGAAGCTGGAAAGCGTAGCGATATGGGAATGAATGGACGCCCAGGTATGGAATTAGTATCTTGGCATAAATAATATCACTTATTTACTAAAACTAAATTGTGTATGAGAAAAGATTACTTTCGTCAGAAAGTGATCTTTTTTTCATAAAATGGGAACAAGGGATGAAAAATACGAACATTCGTACTTATGCACAATCTGTGGATAAGTTGTGGATAATATGTGTGTTTTCAACATATGGTATTGTCTTTTACACAACTAAATGTGTGTAAAATAAATTTACGTTGTGGATAATGTGTATAACTATGTTAATATACTGGGAATAAAGGAGTTATAATGTGTATAACCCTGTGGAGAAAAAATACGTAAAATTTCTTCTTGACCTATATATGGGACATGAATTGTTCTTATACGACAAAAACCGCGTGCTCATCGACACGCGGTTTTCTTTTAAAACATTTCAAGTTGTTCGTTTAGTTCAAGCCATTCCATCTCAGCTGTTTCATGCTCTTCTTTGGTTTCATCAAGTTGATGTTGAAGGGCCATTACTTTTTCGTGATCAGGGAAGATTTCTGGATCGCACAGTTGCTCCTCTATGAAACGGATTTGCTCTTGATAGTTTGCCATACTATCTTCAATCTCTTCAATTCGTCGACGAATTTGACGTTCCTTCTTTTTCGCTTCCTTATCGATTTTTCCATTTGTCGTCACTTTTTCTGGAGCTTGCTCTTTTGGAAGAGGTATTGCTGCAAGTTTTTCAGCTGCTAATTCTTCAAGCTCTTTTTTCTTCTCTACAAAATAATCATAATCACCTAAATATTCAAAGCTACCATCAGCCGATAAATCAATAACTTTTGTAGCAATACGATTAATGAAATAACGGTCGTGGGAAACAAATAGTAAAGTGCCTGGATAATCGATGAGCGCATTTTCCAATATTTCCTTACTATCTAAGTCTAAATGGTTCGTCGGTTCATCAAGAATAAGGAAATTACATTTTTGAAGCATCAGTTTCGCGAGTGCAAGACGTGCTTTTTCCCCACCCGATAAATCTTGTACGATTTTACTGACGTCATCACCAGAGAATAGGAAGCGACCTAGCACTGTGCGAATGTCTTTTTCGTTCATTAATGGCCATTCATCCCAAAGCTCTTTTAAAACAGTTTTGTTGCTTGTAAGCTTCGCTTGCTCCTGGTCATAATAACCGATTTGAATATTCGTACCATAATGAATGTCTCCCGCAATGACAGGTTTGTCCTTTACAATGGTTTTTAGTAGTGTAGATTTACCAACACCATTTGGTCCAACAAGGGCAATGCGATCTTCGCGGAAAATACGCATATTAATATGTTGAGATACTAATTTCCCATCATAGCCTATTGCTACATCATTTACTGCCAGTACATCATTACCACTTTGTCGGTCGATGCCAAAGGTAAATGTCGCTGATTTCTCATCGCCATCAGGTGAATCCATCCAATCAGTCTTCTCTAACACTTTACGTCGGCTTTGTGCCATTTTCGTCGTTGAAGCACGAGCGATATTTTTTTGGATAAAGACTTCTAATTTTGCCTTTTCATCTTGTTGCTTTTCGAATAGTTTCATATCACGTTCATAGTTTTTCGCCTTCTCATCTAAGTAGCGACTATAGTTACCTGTGAACTTTGTGACATGATGACGAGAAACTTCGTAAACAATAGATACAACTTGGTCCAAGAAATAGCGGTCATGTGATACGATTAAAATAGCGCCGTCATAATTTTTTAAATAGTTTTCAAGCCAGCTTAATGTTTCAATATCTAGATGGTTTGTAGGTTCATCCAAGATTAACAAATCAGGCTTAGTTAAAAGAAGCTTTGCAAGGGCAAGACGGGTACGTTGCCCACCAGAAAGGGCAGAAATATACTTGTCATAATCAGCTGGATAGAATTGCATACCATGCAAAACGGAGCGTGTATCGGCTTCGTATTGATAGCCACCTTGCTCTTTGAAGTCATGCTGTAACTGATCGTACTCAGCCATTACCTTAGCATAAGTTTCTGCATCCTCATAAACAGCAGGATCAGCCATTTTATGCTCTAAGTTTCGTAACTGCTGTTCTTGTTTTTTTATCGGTTCGAAAATAGTCATCATTTCTTCCCATATAGTTAGAGAAGATTCTAAACCAGCATGTTGTTCTAAATATCCTAGGCGAACATCTTTTGGCATAATGATATCACCAGAATCATAAGAAAGCTGACCCGCTATAATTTTCAGTAATGTAGATTTACCAGCGCCGTTACGGCCAACAAGTGCAACACGATCTCGATGCTGTACTTCTAGCTTAACGCCGCTTAAAATTTCATCCGCAATGTAAGATTTATATAATTGATTGACTTGTAAAACAATCATTTTAGACACCTCAGTTCAATCTTAGTTTATCGGATTGCGCAGTTGGGTGCAATGAGATAACTTTACAGGATAACAATCGTCATGTAATATTGAAACGATTTCGGATTGATTGCAGGAGGAAACTGTGTGAAACACGAAACAACTAAAATTCCACAAGCTACGACAAAAAGGCTTCCTCTCTATTATCGATTTATTCAAAACTTCGCTAAAGCAGGGCAGGAACGCGTCTCTTCAAAGGAATTAAGTGAAGCGATGAAAATTGATTCTGCGACCATTCGTAGAGACTTTTCTCATTTTGGAGCGCTTGGCAAAAAGGGCTACGGCTACGATGTCCAAAAAATGCTAGCGTTTTTTAGAAATATATTAGACCAAGATGAGCGTATGAATGTAGCACTAATAGGGGTAGGGAATTTAGGGAATGCCTTTTTGAAATATAACTTTCAAAAGAATCATAATACAAAAATTGTCGTTGCATTTGATACAAAAGCTCCGCTAGAAGGTAAAATGATAAGTGGTATACCTGTGTATCATCCGGATGCGTTAGAGGACAAGTTTGTTGAGTACGGAGCAGAGCTTCCTATCTTAACTGTACCATCACGCTCTGCACAGATGATGACAGATCGTTTAGTGAAGATGAATGTTAGAGGTATATTAAACTTCACACCGATTAGAATATCAGTACCGGATTCAATTCGGGTGCATACGATTGACTTATCTATCGAGTTACAAACGCTTATATACTTCATGCGAAATGATGAAGAATAACTCGAAATATTCACATTTATAAAATAGCATAATTTAGCGAAATGAGTTAAAATAAGAAGATATTATGAGGAGGTGTCTGTTATGGTTGGCCCAGGGAGTGCTATTATCATAGGGACTGTAGCCCTACTTATTTTCGGACCGAAGAAATTACCTGAGCTTGGAAAAGCAATGGGTTCTACTCTCCGCGAATTCAAAAACGCTACTAAAGGTTTAGCAGAAGACGAAGAGGATACAAAAAAAGTCGTCGATGTTAAAAAAGAAGAAAAATAAGTTAGGATGTTAGTTGGATGAACAATAATGAACTAACGATAATCGAACATATAGAAGAATTAAGAAAACGGCTATATATTGTTGCCGTTTTCTTTGTTATTAGTGTTATCGGTAGCTTCTTTTTAGCTGAACCGTTAATCCACTTTTTACAATTTAATAGTGAAGAAGCACAACAACTACAATTGCATTCATTTAAAGTAACAGATCCAGTAAAGGTCTATTTCCAAGTTATTTTCATTCTATCTGTTGTCATAACATCGCCTGTTATTTTGTATCAGATTTGGTCATTTATTAGTCCAGGTTTATATGAAAAAGAACGTAGAGTAACACTAAGCTATATTCCATACAGTGTATTACTATTCTTGGGAGGCGTCGTGTTCTCATATGAACTATTGTTCCCTTATATTATTAAGTTTATGATGCAAATGTCTGTGGAATTAGATGTGCAACAAACGATAGGAATCAATGAATACTTCGAATTTTTAATGCAAATCACCTTGCCATTCGGAGTAATATTCCAATTGCCAATAGTGGTCTTATTCCTTACACGCTTAGGTATAATCACACCAATGATGTTGACTAAAGTACGAAAATACGCGTACTTTATCTTACTAATCATTGCGGCTATCATTACCCCACCAGATATTATGTCTCATATGTTTGTAACATTACCGCTTTGTATTTTATATGAGATTAGTATCCTTATTTCTCGTGTAGGCTACCGCAAGTATTTAAAAGCGGAACAGCAACGCCAAATTGAATTGGCAAACAATCCTTCTACTGATGAATAATCAGTAGAAGGATTTTTTATTTGGAAAATTAAAAATAGATGAGGGAATACATAAAAAAACCTACTCCACAAAAGAGTAGGTCGGCAATCTTACTGTCCTAAAAACTTCATAAGATCATCTTGATAAAGTTGAACTAAAGTTACAAAGCCATTTAGCATCATATGCGCAATAATCGATGTAATAATGCGTTGTGTCTTATGATATAAAAACGCGAATATAAAGCCTGAAATCGCATACAGTATGATGTGTGAAAAGTCGAAGTGGATCACGGCAAAGACAATTGCACTTACTGCAGCAGCAATAAAGAAATTTGTCTTTCGGAAAATTGAACCGAAAATAACACGGCGGAAGATAAATTCCTCTAAAATCGGTCCAAACACTACAATACCTATAATAGCTACTGGTGCCACATCTGCAATTTCAATTAAATTAGCTGTATTTTCTGAGCCAGTTTTTATGCCTAGACCTTGTTCGATGAGGGCACCGACTGTTTGGCCAAAGAATACGAGGAAGAAGCCAATTATACCCCAGCCGATTGACATAGGAATAGAAGCCTTTTCACCTTTAAAAACTTGCCAAAAACCTTTATCTCTCCTAACGAGAATGAGTGAAACGATTAGAGCGGTACCCATGCTGATGAATATCCACCAACCTTGGGTCATGAGAATAGCTGAGTTTAAACTAAGGTCAGGATTCATTTTCTGTATGAGCTTAAGAAGCGGTTTCAAAAAAAGAATAGATGACAGTTGCATAATAATGTAGACAATCAAAACAAAAAATGCGGTTTTCTTTGATTTCAAATTTAAAATCCTCTCTTAAAAAAGGTGTTATCTCTATTGTAGAATACTCGCTTTAGAAAACAAAATAATTTATGCTTCTTACTTGCAAAAAAAGATGGAATTCTTTATTATAAGAATTGTGTTAGCACTCATGACTTAAGAGTGCTAATAAAATATAAATTCAACATTTCTAGGAGGTTGTTTCACTTGTTAAGACCATTAGGTGATCGCATTATTATCGAATTAGTCGAAGTAGAAGAAAAAACAGCATTCGGCATCGTTCTTCCAGACTCTGCAAAAGAGAAACCTCAGGAAGGTAACGTTATCGCAGTAGGTACTGGCTTCTTGACTGACAGTGGTACAACAGTTCCACTTAACGTAAAAGAAGGAGACCGCGTTATCTACTCTCAATACGCTGGTACTGAAGTAAAATATGAAGGTAAAGAATATTTAATTTTACGCGAAAGCGATATTTTGGCTATTATCGGCTAATAACTGAAACTAAAAACTATTCAGGGGGTACGCATCAATGGCAAAAGATATTAAATTTAGTGAAGAAGCACGCAGCTTAATGCTTCGCGGAGTAGATAAATTAGCAGATGCTGTTAAAGTAACATTAGGACCTAAAGGACGTAACGTCGTTTTAGAAAAAACTTTTGGCTCACCACTAATCACAAACGATGGTGTAACAATCGCAAAAGAAATCGAGTTAGAAGATCCATACGAAAACATGGGTGCAAAACTTGTATCTGAAGTAGCTTCTAAAACTAACGAAATCGCTGGTGACGGTACTACTACTGCAACAGTTCTTGCGCAAGCAATGATCCGTGAAGGATTGAAAAACGTTACAGCTGGTGCTAACCCAGTTGGTATTCGTAAAGGTATCGACAAAGCAGTAGCTACAGCTATTACTGAACTACAAACTATTTCTAAACCAGTTGAAAACAAAGAAGCAATTGCTCAAGTAGCGGCTATTTCTGCAGCTGACGAAGAAGTAGGCGAGTTAATCGCAGAAGCTATGGAACGTGTTGGTAACGACGGCGTTATCACTATCGAAGAGTCAAAAGGCTTCACTACTGAACTTGATGTAGTAGAAGGTATGCAATTCGACCGTGGTTATGCATCTCACTACATGGTTACTGATACAGATAAAATGGAAGCTGTCCTAGACAATCCATATATCTTAATCACTGACAAGAAAATCGCTAACATCCAAGAAATTTTACCAGTACTTGAACAAGTTGTTCAACAAGGTAAACCACTTTTAATCATTGCTGAAGACGTAGAAGGCGAAGCACTTGCTACATTAGTAGTGAACAAACTTCGTGGCACATTCAATGCAGTAGCAGTTAAAGCTCCTGGATTCGGTGACCGTCGTAAAGCTCTATTAGAAGATATCGCAATCCTAACTGGTGGACAAGTAATCACTGAAGATATCGGTTTAGATCTTAAACAAACTTCAATCGATATGCTTGGTCGCGCAGCGAAAGTTGTTGTAACTAAAGACCACACTACAGTAGTAGAAGGCGCTGGCGAAATCGGTTCAATCGAAGCTCGCGTAGGCCAAATTCGTGCACAATACGAAGAATCTACTTCTGAATTCGATAAAGAAAAACTACAAGAACGCCTTGCTAAATTAGCTGGTGGTGTAGCAGTTATCAAAGTTGGTGCTGCAACTGAAACAGAACTTAAAGAACGTAAACTACGTATTGAAGATGCTCTAAACTCAACTCGCGCAGCAGTACAAGAAGGTATTGTAGCTGGTGGTGGTGTTGCACTAGTAAGCATCTACAACAAAGTAGCTGAAGTTGCAGATGCATACGAAGGCGACGTAGCAACTGGTGTTAAAATCGTTCTTCGCGCTCTTGAAGAACCAGTTCGTCAAATCGCTAACAACGCAGGTCTTGAAGGTTCAATCATCGTAGACCGCCTAAAACGCGAAGAAAAAGGCATTGGTTTCAACGCAGCAAACGGCGAATGGGTTAACATGATCGACGCTGGTATCGTAGATCCAACTAAAGTAACTCGTTCAGCACTACAAAACGCAGCATCTGTAGCAGCTCTATTCTTAACTACAGAAGCAGTTGTAGCAAACATCAAAGAAGCAGCAGCTCCTGCAATGCCTGATATGGGCGGCATGGGCGGTATGATGTAGGGTTCGCACGATGCGAATCACGTAATCGTTGCGACAGGACGTCGCGAACTTAGGTTACGTTCCTTACCAATGTGGTAAGACATCTCGTACGCTTTCACTGCGCTAAAAAAACGCAAGGCACTATCTAACCTTGTTTTGTAAGACCCTAGCATTAGACTACTCATCTAAAGTGAAACCCCCTTATCAATTCTTAAGTGAATTGGTGAGGGGGTTTTTTGTAAAGTGTTAAATAGTAAATTACTATTAGTGATTGATACTGATTTATCTTTTATGGTTATTCATGTGAAATTATTAAATTAGATATATTTTACGGAAATATATCTGAAGGTGACGGAGTTATATCCTATTACAGCAATACACAGGAGAAAATGCATTGGTGCACTATTGAACATTAATGAAAAAATATTTCCTTGAGAAAATATGCTACTTATATAAACTTTTAATAATAATAAAAGCAGCCCTGCAATCACTGCAAGGCTGCTTTTTAAGTATCAAAATTTATTTACTATGAAGTAATATTTTCATTGCTTACTCTATACATCTACATATCTAAAGAGTAAGCATACTATAACTTTATAAAAAATAGGAGGGATATCCAGTGTCTAATGCTTACTTAGACTTATTAGCATACTTTGGAATTGGTGGTGCACATCCTGGTGGGTTTAATCTAACCCAATCAATATTAAAAGACGCAAATATTAAACCAAGTGAATCTGTATTAGATGTAGGTTGTGGTACAGGGCAGACATCAGCTTTCTTGGTGAAAAGATTTAAGTGCCAAGTGACTGCAATAGATAAACATCCAATTATGATAGCAAAAGCAGTGGAACGATTTAAGAATGATCCATCCACAGTTAAGGTAATGGAAGGGAACGCGGAATGTTTGAATTTTGAGGATGACTCCTTCGATTTCATCATTGCTGAATCTGTTATCGTGTTCACAAATATTGAAAAGACGTTACATGAACTTGCTAGGGTGTTGAAAAGTGATGGCAGGTTGATCCTTCTTGAAATGACGGCTGAACAGAACCTGACGGAAAAATTGCAGAGAAAAGTATGCAATTTATATGGAATCAAAGAAATTTTAAGCGAAGATGAGTGGCGGGCTAAGTTACAGCAAGCTGGATTTACTCGTCTTGAAATAATCGATACACCATCTGAACTTAGTCCAAGTGAAGTAGATGATATTAATCAATCGGATAACATAAAAAAAGAGCTGTTTGATTTATTGGAAGAGCATAACGAATTAATAAATCATTATCGTCATTTCATAGGCTATCGAGCTTTTAAATGCTATTTCTAACATAACTTTTAAAAAAAGAATTGAAATGGCATCCTTAAAGTTACTCATCAATTGCAAATTTGGAACCGGCAATTATTTCATCAGAGGATTTATAATATAACTCGCCCTTTTTAAAGGGACCGTGATTCTTTTGATAGCTATCAACAATCTGAAAGCCTAGATGATAACCAATCCATTTTGGCAGTGGTCCTCTAGCTTTACCATATAAAAAAGGGTAATGATTATTTATGTCTTGAACATTTAAAGAAGGTATAAAACGTCGTTTCCATATAGCAGAAGCATCTTCAAATGAGTAGAGATTGACCCAAGGACCAATCCATTTTTCACCATACAAATCTTTTACTGCATATTCTCCAAGTCCTTCAATGATGAGTGAATCTTTTAACGTAATTTTATTCGAAGCCAAATCTAAATGTTTTATTCTACAAACATGGTTATATTCATGGGCTAATAAAGCCTTTAGTTCTGTTATTGGAAGATCTACAGATACGAATAAAAATAATGCCCCACTATAGGCCACACCGTTTTTACTTGGTGTTTGTTTTCTTGACTTTATATTCGCGTTTTTTATAGGGAAAATATAGATTGAAACTTTTGGACCTTTCCATAATCTCCTTAAATACTGATATTCCTGCTCAACAATTTGCCAAACTTTTTGATCTTCTAACTTCTTTACGGTGCTCTTTAAGTTGGTCCATTCATACGGCTCAAAAAGTCCATAATTCTGGAGTTCATATTGCCAGACTTCTGGGTTGGCCTTAGGCTTTAATCCTTCGAGTGGTCCGCATAGTGTCTCACATTGTAAGTAAGATGCTCCTTTACCAGACTGCTCTTCACATAGTTCAATAAACTCATAAAGCCAAGGTTGCGTTTTGATCACTGACATATATCTCATCCTTTTAGTTTTGATGTCTTTTAGTATATGTATGGGATGCATCATTGCTTTTGATAAATATAAATAGCTACTAATCCTTTATTCACTAGACGATTGTCCATTACGTAAATTTATCACCTCCATATACTAGCAGAGCATACTTGTATGTAAATAGTCGTGGAAGGAGGATTAAAATGAATCAAATATATGATCAATGTTGTAGATTTCATGGAAGAACGGTGAGGATTACTTGCAATGATGGTAGAGTTCATGTAGGGGAAATTACCAGAGTTAATAGAGATATGGTCTGGATTCGACCTACTGGAGGTCTTGGTGGTTATGGTTTGGGATTCTTTGGGGGAGGTTTTGGATTCAGACGTGGATTTGGACGTGGATTTGGTTTTGGATTTGGCATAGCTCTTGGTGCAATTACTGGAATCGCCTTGGCTTCAGCATTTTTCTGGTAAGACCTATTTAATCCAAGTTCACGTTCCCACAAGCATAGTATAACTTCCATTAATTAATCTCTTGCAAATAATAAGGGAAATGGGGTAAACGCGTGCTTTGGCTGAACAACAAAGCCATAAAAAGGAGAGTAAATTGAACTGTGCCTAATTGTTAGATACAAACTGACAATTGAAGGTGCAGTTTTTTTGTACATAGGTGCTTTTATTGAAAGCTCAGGAAATTTTCCTGGTTATTCCAACGAATCAAGGGGCAGCTTCTTTCATTTGAACGATGATATAAAATATTATATTTTTGCTTATAAAAAAACGTGCAAGCAAGTGCTGCACGTTTTTATTTCTTATCTATCTTCTTCTTCCCAACATTCCGTGTTTTTTAATCCCGGAATTGATTTTGCATAAAATGAAGGGTTTTTACCTTGTTTACGTTGTTTGGTAAAGTCATCCAATACACGGAAAGCTACTTTTCCTAGTAAGATAATGATGATGATATTTAACATCGCCATTAGCCCCATAAATAAATCAGCTAAGTTCCAAACAAGTGATACATGAGCTACAGAACCGAACATGACCATTCCTAGAACTACTAAACGGTAACCCGTTAACCATCCTTTATGTGCGTTCATAAATTCGATATTTGTTTCACCATAATAGTAATTTCCCACAATCGAACTAAATGCGAAGAAAATAATCGCAATTGCTATAAAGTATGGAGCCCAACTTCCTACATGTACAGCGAAGGAATTTTGAGTTAGGACGATTCCGTCATCTGGTCCTGTTGAATATAGACCTGCCAAAATAATAATGAAAGCAGTAGCAGAACAAATAACAATTGTATCAAAAAATACGCCTAGGCTTTGAACGAGACCTTGTTTTGCAGGATGTGAAGTACTTGCAGTAGCAGCTGCATTTGGTACACTACCCATACCAGCTTCATTTGAAAATAAGCCGCGGCGTACACCTTGCATAATTGCAACCCCAATAGCTCCTCCAGCTGCTTCTTTCAAGCCGAATGCTTCAGATAAAATTAGGCTGAAGACTCCTGGTATTTCCGATAAATTAGTTGCGACCACGTAAAGAGCGATGAGTAAATAGAATATGGCCATAACGGGTACAATTACTTGTGTAACTTTCACAATTCTATGTACGCCACCAAAAATAATCATAGCTGTTAACACAACTAATACGATCCCAATGATATAAGGCTCGATATTAAATGCTTCTCCAACTGAAGTAGCAATCGTATTGGACTGTACTGCATTGAAGATAAAACCAAAGCTTAAAGTTAAAAGAATACTAAAGACTATTGCCAGTTTGCGTTGGCCTAGCGCTTTTTCCATGTAGTAAGCAGGACCACCACGGAAAGAGTTACCATCTCTTACTTTGTAAACCTGTGCAAGTGTACTTTCAATAAACGCGGTAGCCATTCCGATAATGGCGATAATCCACATCCAGAATATAGCTCCAGGTCCACCGACCCCGATAGCTAGTGCTACTCCTGTTATATTTCCTGTACCTACACGAGAAGCTGTACTAATAGTAAAAGCCTGAAACGCGGAAACGCCCTCGTCTTTTTCTTTTTTCTCCATTATTAAACGGAACATTTCGCCAAACATACGAAACTGTACAAATTTAGTTCCAATCGTAAAATACAAACCAGCACCTAGTAGTAATACGATTAATATATATGTCCATAAAACATTATTTGTTTCATCAACTATATTCCCGATCCATTCCATTTATCTGCCTCCTTTTTTGCATACCTTTTAGTTTATAACATTTTTTAATAAACAATCAACTTAAAAGAGAAAATAAGTACGGTCAGTCTTTGACTTAATTTTTTTATTTTATTAATAATATTAAAGTCATAAATAAAGACGAACCTAAGTTGATTACAAAGGAATTTTTCGAATGTTGCTTAATCTATAGTTATGATTTTTACTGATTTGTACTGTCTTTCTTCATATTTAAATATAAGTCTAAAATTTTCAGCATCATAATGAGTATACTGTAATTTGATTATTCACCAATGCTATACTTTGAATAATTGTTTGTTAGGTGGTGTTAGAAGTGAATATAAAGGAACATGTATTAAAAAGGTTAGAAGAACAGCTTCAATTGCACGGCCATCTCATTGGAGTAGCAGCAGGTTCCGGGATGACGGCTAAGTATGCAGAAGTTGGTGGAGCGGATTTTATACTGGCTTTGAGTTCCGGGCGCTTTCGTCAAATGGGTGTTAGCTCATTAGGAGGCTTTTTAGCTTACGACAATAGCAATGATCTTGTTATGAGTTATGCATCGAAAGAGTTGATCCCTATTGTTAATAATATTCCTGTAATCTTTGGATTACAGGCAACAGATCCCACAATCGAGTTGGCTGAAAAACTAAATGAAATTGAGAGGGCAGGATTTGCTGGTATTAATAATTTCCCGAGTGTGGGGTTAATAGATGGCCAATTTCGTGAGGCATTAGAGGAAAATGGGATGAGTTATGCACGTGAAGTGGAAGTTATTGCGATGGCGAACAAGAGAGGACTATTTACTGTTGCTTTTGTATTTAATGTGGAACAGGCAGAGCAAATGATGAAAGCTGGGGCAGCGATCATTTGCGCGCATTTGGGACTAACAGTAGGTGGTTCTCTCGGAGCTAAGAAGATTTTATCATTGCAGCATGCAAAGAATCTTGCAATGGAAATATTTGAACGTTGTGAGCAATTTAATAGACCGGTTATACATATGATATATGGTGGTCCCGTGAATAAACCAATAGATGTCCAATTTATGTATGATGGTACATCAATCATGGGATATATTGGCGGTTCTTCTATAGAACGCATACCTACTGAACAAACAGTTACACAAGTTACAAAGTCTTTTAAGAAATCGGATGACTTTCATTATGATGAGCTAATAGAGAAGATTATTGATGGGATGGGGAGTCAAAGAGACTATATTGAATTTGTGAAGAAATATATTCACCTTCATTATATGGATCAAATTCATTTACGGGATATTGCCAAAATGTTGAATTTATCAAGTTCATATTTAAGTACATTATTTAAATCTGAAGTAGGAATGGCTTTTACACAATATCTAATTGAATTTAGATTGAATAGAGCTGTTGATATATTAAAAAAACAGTCTTTACCATTAACGAATGTGGCTGAAATGGTAGGTTACCCAAACTATGTACAATTTAGCGTCATATTTAAAAAGCATAAAGGCGTTTCTCCAAAAGAATTTATAGAATCTAACATAAACAAAAGTTAATGAAATATAAACAGATTCATTTTGCCTGTATGAATTGGTATATTAATGATAAGAAGTTTTGAAAGCGTTTTCTTCATTATTTATAGATTTACCAAAAGGGAGAGATGAACTTGAAAACAATCGCATTGACAGGTACCTTCGATACAAAAGGACAAGAGTTTCTATTTGTAAAAGAACTTATTGAATCTTTAGGAATGCAAACATTGACGATTCATACGGGAGTATTTGATCCTCAATTTAAACCAGATGTGAATAATGATGAGGTTGTAGGTATTGTTGGTGAAGACATTATAGCAATTCAAGAAAAAAAGGATCGAGCACATGCTACAGCGGTTCTATCAAAAGGTATGGAACTACTAATTCCAAAACTCTATGCTGAAGGTAAATTTGATGGCATTCTATCGTTCGGTGGCACAGGTGGAACCTCGATTGCGACACCAGGTATGCGTAAATTACCAATAGGTGTTCCAAAAGTGATGGTTTCAACTGTAGCTTCTGGTAACACTGAGCCATATGTTGGAACAAGCGATATCGTGATGATGCCATCTGTTGTAGATATTGCAGGGCTAAATGTCATTTCTACTCGTATTTTTACAAATGCAGCCTTTGCGATTGTGGGTATGCTTCACTTTGAACATGATTTGAAATTTGAAAAGAAACCGCTAGTAGCAGCTACAATGTTTGGTTTAACAACTCCTTGTGTGAATTTCGCTAAGAAATATATGGAGGACCGCGGATATGAAGTACTGATATTCCATGCTACTGGTGTAGGTGGACGGACAATGGAACAGTTAATCGAAACAGGATTTATAGATGGTGTATTAGACTTCACCACTACTGAATGGGCAGATGAATTAGTTGGCGGTGTTTTAGCTGCTGGACCAAGTCGTTTAGAAGCAGCGGCTAAAAAAGGTATCCCACAAGTTGTTTCTTTAGGTGCTCTTGATATGGTGAACTTCGGACCATTTGATTCTGTTCCAGAGAAATTTGGAGGACGTAATTTCTACAAACATAATCCAACAGTTACATTAATGCGAACAAATGAAGAAGAAAATAACCGAATTGGTGAAGTAATTGCTGAAAAGTTAAATATGGCAAAAAAAGATACAGTATTAATGCTTCCGTTGAAAGGTTTATCGGGGCTTGATGTAAAAGGACAGTCTTTCTATGGTCCTGAAGAGGACACTGCGTTATTTACTGCACTGCGTAAAAAATTAGATAATCCAACAGTTGAAATTGTTGAAATGGATTTAGATATTAATGCACAAGCATTTGCAGAACAAGCAGCTGAGCGCTTAATAGCAATGATGAACAAATAAAGAGGAGTGACAAAAATGGTTCAATTAAATAGAAAAGATATTTTAGCACGTTTTACTGAAGAAATTTCCAATGGAAACATCTTATTAGGAGTAGGAGCAGGTACAGGTATTACTGCAAAAAGTAGTGAGGCAGGCGGAGCTGATATGCTAATTGTATATAACTCAGGTCGTTACCGTATGGCTGGTCGTGGCTCACTTGCAGGATTGTTATCTTATGGAGATGCAAATCAAATAGTTATAGAAATGGGCAATGAAGTATTACCAGTAGTCAAAGATACACCAGTTTTAGCAGGTGTGAATGGTACTGACCCATTCCGTGTAATGGATGTCTTTTTAAAGCAATTAAAAGAACAAGGTTTCAGCGGTGTTCAAAACTTCCCAACAGTTGGTTTAATCGATGGTGTATTCCGTCAAAACCTTGAGGAAACTGGCATGGGTTATGGACTTGAAGTAGAAATGATTCGTAAAGCGCATGAATTAGATATGTTGACAACACCTTATGTGTTTGATGAAGAACAAGCGAAGCAAATGGCTGAAGCAGGTGCAGATATCTTAGTTGCTCACATGGGACTGACGACAAAAGGAACAATTGGTGCACATACTGCATTAACATTGGATGACTGTGTGGAACGAATTCAAAAAATTATCGAAGCAGGTCGCGCTATCAATCCTGATATTTTAGTTATTTGCCATGGTGGACCAATCGCGGAACCAGCAGATGCTGAATATGTAATTAACAAAGTGGACGGTATTTGCGGTTTCTTCGGTGCCTCAAGTATAGAGCGTTTCGCTGCAGAAAAAGGAATTAGAGAACAATCAGAAGCGTTCAAGAATATTCGTTCTTAACTTGCTAAGCAAGAGATTGTTACTTTATTAAAATGATTGTAATTCACTCTTGCTCAAAATGAAAATCTAAAGCAACCTTGCAAATACTTAGCAAGGTTGCTTTTACATATCATCTATTATTTCTGCATAATCCATTTTTCCGTGGAAAGACTATATTTACAGAAAGGATGAGTGTTTAGATGGAAGAAAATAAATACGCACAACTTAACCATGAACAATTGAGAGAAATTAATGAAATGGAAGAGAAATTGGGTGTAACATTGATTGCTTACGATACATCTGCAACTCAAACTAATAGGTCTACATCCTTTAATAATGCTTCTTCTGAAATCAATCCGTCTTAGAATCCCATTACTCATGGGCAGTAATTAGTAAGAGTATAAGCTGAAAATCAAAAGAACCTCCTCATCTTATGAAAAAGGTGAGGAGGTTCTTTTTTTTATAATAACACTTATGGATTTGTTGACCATAAACCAGCTGATTTTAGAAGAACTCTTGGGTGTAATTTAAGTTGGGCAACCATAAAGTCTGCAATATCTTCTGGCTGCATTACTTTATCTGGATTGCCATCAGTTAAATTCAGTTCGACTGCCATATCAGTAGCAACAGTGCTTGGTGTTAAGGTACTAACACGAATATTATGTTTTCTTACTTCAAGCATTAATGATTCACTTAGAGCAATAACAGCAGCTTTTGAAGCACTGTATGCACTAGTAACAGGTGCCCCTTTTTGACCAGCTGTTGAAGAGATATTAATGATATCACCAGTTTGGCGTTCAATCATTTCTGGAAGTACAGCACGTGTTATGTAATATACGCCCATGACATTTACTTGGATGATTTTCGCCCACTCTTCTGGATCAAGCTCAAGGAAATTTCCGAATTTAGAAATACCAGCGCTGTTTACTAAAATATCGATAGCACCAAGTTCCCCACGAATTTTTTCGACTGTTGCATTTGCTTCATCGATATTCGATACATCACCTGTTGCAATGGCTACCTTCACTCCGTATTCATTTAGTTCAGCTACTACATTTTCTAAATTTTCAAGAGTTCGGCCAATTAAGCCAATGTTAATGCCCTCTTTTGCGAAAGCAATTGCTGTAGAACGTCCAATTCCACGTCCTCCACCAGTTATAAGCGCTGTTTTACCATTTATAATTTGCATCTATCTCTCTCCTTACTATTTATAAAATCGTACGAATTTTAATTTAGTATTCATATATGGTACCTTGACCGAATGAAAATGTATATTATTTTGCTTTGTAGCCGTTATCTAACACACTGAAAAATGATTGTGAAAACATAGTTATGTCTTCCACTAAAAATTAATCATTCGCTTTGTAGTCATATGCTAAAGTGTGAATCACTTTCTTTACAAACTCATCAATTTTACTATCTAAGCGACACTTAGGGTAAACGAGCTGAATTTTGCGGGTTAGAGTAATATCGTTCAATTCCTTTTTGAGTAATGTTCCTGATTTTAGTTCTTCATCCATTAGAGCAATAGAGATAAAGGCTAATGTTTTGCCGTAAGTTAACATCTTCTTAATGGTACTAACTGAATCTAGTTCAATTGTGTAGATAGATGGTGCAAAAGGATCTAACCACTTTCCGATGAAATGATTAGTTGAGCTTGAAGAGGTATGCAATAATATTTTGCTTTTAAGGACATCTGATTTTGAGATGTCCTTTTTTGTTGCAAGTTCGTGTGTGGGACTTAATGCAAGAACAAGAGAATCTTCACCAATAGTTTCGTAAATGAGTGCTTGATCTTCTTGTTTTGTTTCCATTATAAGTCCAAAGTCTAGCTCTTGAAGTATTAACTTCCTTTCGATTTCAGGAGCCGTCTTTACTTCTAAAGAAATTCTTATATCTGGATAAGCTGTGGAAATTTGATCGATGATATCAGGCATGAAAATATGGGCAGGAAGCCCACTTGCACCTAGTCGAATTGAGCCGATATTGCCTTCTATTAGGTTTTCAAAGAATTGATTCATGTCTTTTTGTAGCTGTACGATTTGCCGCGCATAGTGATAGAGTCCTTCTCCCGCCTCAGTTAAACGATAACCCCCAGCATTTGTACGGAATAATCGTACTCCATATTCTTCTTCTATTGAACGAATATGAAATGATACAGTAGGCGCAGTAATGCCTAGCTCTTTAGCAACAGGAGCTAGCTTTTTTAAATTTACGAGCAAGCAAAATGCCTGTAATTTGAGATTATTCATTTTATCCTCCTAAAGTAAATTAGATAAACTCTTGCATTGGCTATAGTATATTAGAGTTTTTTTAACGAATTGTTAATACTAGGTTAATATTTCCTAAATATCTGGATCTTATAGTGGTTATAGACGAGGAGGGCATTATGAAAATCTCGATTACGAATATAGAAAAGAAGTATGGGAAATCTCAAGCACTCTGGCCGATTAATGTAGAACTAGACAGTAAGTTTGTAACAATTTTAGGTCAATCGGGTTGTGGTAAAACTACGTTATTAAAAATACTAGCTGGTTTAGAGAAGCCAACAAATGGTGAAATCAGATTTGACGAAACAGTTATCTATTCGTCAGATCTTCGTAAGAACATTAGACCAAATAAGCGTAATATTGCAATGGTCTTTCAAGACTTTGCACTTTGGCCACATATGACTATTTTTCAGAATATTGCTTTTGCATTAAAGGGGGTATTGCCCAAGTCAGAAATTAAGGAACGTGTAGATTATGTTATGCGAATGGTGAAAATGGAGGGTTTCGAGAGACGTAAACCTGGCGAATTATCAGGAGGTCAGCAGCAACGCGTGGCACTTGCTAGGGCTCTTGCAACTAATCCAAAACTAATTCTATTTGATGAACCTTTATCAGCATTAGATGCAGTTCTTCGAGAAAAGATGCAAGAAGAGATTATGCATATTATTCATGAGCTAGATTGTCAAGCTATCTTTGTCACACATGATCAAACAGAGGCTATGACAATGTCTGATCAAATTATCGTGATGGAGGCAGGGAGAATTGCACAGGTAGGTTCACCACAAGAAATCTATCAATCACCAGCTACACCTTATGTGGCAGACTTTATCGGAAAAGTAAATTGGGTTGATAAAGGTAGCCGTATTGTTCGCCCTGAAGGAGTATCAAGACATTCACAATTAGGGGCTATAGCAAAACAAGCAAAAATAGTGAAAAGTACTTTTATCGGAGATCGATATTTAGTTCAAGCAGAAGTAGAAGGCAATCAATGGAGCTTTTACGAAAACGCTCCGCTCGAAAAAGGAAAACAGCTTAAAGTTTTTATAGATGAAAAACAAATTTATCAATTGGAGGGATTACATTGAAGAAACGTAGTTTAAAAATGATAGCAACAGTTGGAACACTTTTGACATTAGCATTAGCTGGGTGTGGAAATAGTGACACAGCCACAAATGATGGTGAAGCAAGCGCACAATCTAAAGAAAATAAAACACTAACAGTTTATTCTGCTGGACCAGATGGTTTGGCAGCAAATGTACAACAAGCATTCGAAGAAAAAACAGGAATGAAGGTAGAGATGTTCCAAGGAACAACAGGGAAAATTTTATCTCGCTTAGAAGCAGAGAAAACAAACCCTGTTGCAGATGTTGTCGTATTAGCTTCAGTAGCTTCAATGGATGGGATGAAAGAAGCCAATCAACTTCAAAGTTATAAAGACGCTGAAAATGCAGGTAAAATCAATAGCGATTGGTCGGACGCAGAAGGCTATTATTATGGCTACAGTGCATCAGCTTTAGGAATTGCTTACAATACTAAAAATGCAAAATCAGCTCCAAGCGAATGGTCTGATTTAGCGAAAGCTGAATGGAAAGATAAAATCAATATTCCAGATCCGAGTCTGTCGGGTTCAGCTGTTGATTTCATCTATGGATATACGGAAGCAGAAAAAACTGGTTGGGACATTGTTCAATCATGGAAAACAAATGGTTTACAAGTAAATGGTGCAAATAAGGAAGCATTAGACTCAGTTATTACTGGAGATAAAGATGCAACAATTTCTGGAGTAGATTACATGGCCTATAAAGCAAAAGCAGATGGAGAGCCTGTAGAAATTGTTTACCCGAAAAGTGGAACAGTTGTCAGCCCACGAGCAGTTGGAATTATGAAAGATGCAAAAAATGTAGATGGAGCTCAAGCTTACGTTAATTTCTTACTTTCAGATGAAGGTCAAAAGCTAGTAACAGATGCTTATTTACTTCCGGGGAACAAAGAAATTCCGGTGAAGGATCGCGCAGCATTGGATGAAATTCCTCAACTAACTGTGAATTGGAAAGGCGCAGAGACAAAGCAAATCGATATTTTAACGAAATTTAACGAGATTTTCCAATAATAATTTATGAGCTGAGACATTTTTCTCAGCTCTTGTTTTCTAAGGAAGGAATGAAACCTCGATGATTATGGAAGGTAGACAAACTTTTGGAGTATTACTAGCCATTGTTGGTACGTTTGCTATCGCGCCATTATTAGCAATTCTATATTATACATTTGTTGATGGCGGGCAATTAGATTTTTCGCAGATTAGTAGAATGTTTGAAAATGATAGAATGTGGCATACGTTAGGCAACTCTTTACTATTAGGTGTTTTAGTAATTTTGGGTACTACGATTATAGCTTTACCAATGGCGTTAATTCGTACGAAAACTAGCCTGATCAAATTTGATTGGTTAGATATTGTTCTAACGATTCCCTTTATGACACCGCCATATATTGGGTCAATGGGCTGGATATTGTTTATGCAGAATAATGGTTTTTTGCAACAATTAATGCCAGGTGTATCATGGATGTCAGATTATTTCTTCTCTCTGTTTGGAATGGTAATGGTGATGAGTTTGCACCTATTTCCTTTTCTATATTTAATGCTGAGAAATACACTGCTAAGAATTAATGGATCCTTTCTTGATGCTGCATTGATATTCGGACGAAATCCGTGGAGAAACTGGGCTAAAATTGTTTTACCATTACTAGTTTCGAGTTACGTACTAGGCGTATTACTAATTTTCATAAAGACCTTGGCTGAATTCGGTACTCCTGCAACTTTTGGCAGCAGAATTGGCTTTCAGGTTTTTACTACAGAGATCCATTCCTATTTATCAAGATGGCCTGTAGACATTAGTATGGCCACATCACTTTCTTTATTTTTACTTTCTGTTTGTCTGATCATCTGGTACTTCCAAAATCTAATTGGACGAAAAAATACATATAGCGTGTTATCTGGTAAGACGCAAGCTATTCGAGAAATGAAAGATAAGTGGTATATAAAGCTAGGTGCATGGCTATATGTAGGAATTGTATTACTGTTTTCAATTGGAATCCCTTACTTTTCAATTATTGTGACATCACTACAAAAGGTAAGGGGAGATGGCCTAAGTGCAGGGAATTTCAGTTTTGCATCTTATCAGGAAGTATTTACTAGTGGTAGTGCGGGACTATCAGCATTTCTGAACAGTATCGTATTTTCATTTATCACAGCTAGTATTACTGCTGTTATAGGATTATTCATTGCACTTTATATTAAAAAAGGCGAAACAAAAAAACAGCAAGTATTGGATTTCTTTAGTCTTATGCCAAATATTATTCCCGGAATTGTGTTTGTAGTAGGTTTAATCATGTTCTGGAACTCACCTTTACTACCAGCTACGATTTACAATACGAAAGCAATGGTGGTTGTGACCTATTGTGTACTATTCTTACCATACTCGGTTCAATATACGAAATCTTCTTTATCTCAATTAGATCAATCCATTTTCCAATCAGCTGCTATTTTTGGACGGAATAGTTGGGACGTGTATCGATATATCTTTATCCCATTGTTAATGCAGGGAATTCTAGCTGGGATGATGATGACATTTATTATTTCGATGCGTGAACTTGTAGCGGGATTACTCATTTTGCCACCTTCAGTTGAGACCGGCGCAACGTTTATTTACAGCCAGTTTGAACAAGGAAACGTTGGTTTAGGAATGGCAGTTGCTGTTATTACAGTAGCTATGACTGTCATCTTCATGTTCCTGTTAGATTGGTTGCAAAAAAGAGGGGGGCATGCGGGTGCTTAAGGTTGAAATTTTAGGGGGAGTTGGCGAGTACGGGCGTAATTGTTTTTTTATAGAAAATGAGGAGCATGCCATTTTACTCGACTGTGGCATTATGAATGATGCTGAAAAAACTCCTCCTAATTTAACAAAAGATCATGTAGAAAAACTCGATGCTGTGTTTATCTCACATTCGCATATTGATCATTCAGGTGCATTGCCGATGCTAGAAACATGGGACTATAAAGGTGAAATCTTTATGAGTAAAATGACAGCTAGACAATTAAAACGATCGTTTAAAAATACAAAGATTTTTCAACCAACAACGATTGAAAAATGGTTGAGAGTTAGTGATTATCTTGAATTTCAGTGGGGCTATAGCGGCCATATAGTAGGGAGTGTTTGGTACAAGATTCGATTCTTTAAGGAGGTGATATTTTTCTCAGGGGACTATGTCATGGATTCCTATTTATTAAATGCCACTTTACCACAAGTAGATGGAACCAAGTACGATCTAGCTTTAATAGATAGTGGACATATTGAGAAACAGATTAATAATTTGGAAGTATTACAACAGATTAAGAAGTATATCGAGGAACAACCAAGTCGTCCTATTATTTTTCCCTCTTCTTTTTCAGGTAAAACAGCTGATATTGCTACGTATCTTTTTCAACATACAGAAAGAGAAGTAAACATTGATAAAGAATACTTTTCTTTTCTTGAGGATTACTATAATTCACCTGAAAATATTCGTACACCAAGATATGAAGAAATCTTGAAATCATTTAAGATGGACTGTTTTAGAGAGAGGGTAGAGAGTGAAAATGCAATCTATTTCGTTTCAGAGATTAATGAGTGGAAAATTGAAGAATTATTACACATATATCCAACTGCAATAGTAATTTTTACAGGCTACATGAAAAAAGATGGATATTTAAAGAGACTAGCCAGAAATAAAGCTCAATCGAAGCAGTTTTTTTATAAAACACATTTAGATTATCTAGATATCTTAGAGCTTTCAAAAACAATAAATGCTACTGATACTATATATTTCCATAGTCGATTAACAAATAGGAAAACTACTTTTACAAAATTAGTAGAAAAAAAGGAGGAAATAATATAATGAAAATTGTAAAGAAAATAGCACTACAGTTATTTATGGCTAGTCTTGTTCTTCTGTGTATTAGCGGGTACGGTTCCGCTCAGGTGAGTGCAGCGATTAATCCTGGAAATGAAATTAAGTATAATATCAAACCTGATATTTTTAAAGAATCTAAGATAATAAATGTCTTTTCAGCAACGAAAAAAGATGAAGTAAAAATTTACTACTTCGATACAGTAAATAAAGCATTTTTAGGAGTGGACTATAACCATCGCTTACGTGTATATAAAGATAGTAATAAGATAGATATTACTTATAAAAAAAGGTTCCTAAACACTCCACTTGATGAAGCAATTGCGATAACACAAGATCATGGTTTCACTGGGGACGAATCAAATTATAAATTTGAATTAGATATTAAGGGTGGTAATCATACTTTTGCAGTAAGCAGAAAAGAGTCATTAAAAGAAACATCAAAAGTTTCCTTCAACGCTGTTGATACTGAAGCAGCAAAGAAACTAATTTTAGATAATGCACCGAAAAAAATTCGGAATTGGGATTCTGAAAGTTGGTACAATAATACGTTAACGCAAACTGTTGTTTATGGACCAGCAAAGGCTACTACCTATAAGGGTAGTTATGCAGGATATGAAGCGGATATTGAAGTTTGGAATTATCAAGGTGATATCATGGTTGAACTATCAACAAAAGAAGATGATGCTTCAAAAGCTGCTGTCATTGAAAAATTATGGCACGATAAGTTAGAAGTTGAAGGTTATCTTAGTGAAGATCAACGCGGTAAAACTGCATTTGTAATGGAGAAGTAAATGATGAGCTTATTTAAATGAGTTTTAATTGGAGAATACAAAAAGGATATAGACTCTTTTCTTTAAAAGAGCCCCATATCCTTTTTAGTTTGCACTAAACACTTATTGAATGTGTTTATTTGATTACGTGGCAGATAGCTTAACTACATTCCCATACGATTTAAACAGAATTCTAAATCCTTCTGTATGTGTTCTTTCATTAGACGCTCTGCCTCATCACCGTTATGTTGAAGGATAGCGTTATAGATGTCATTATGCTCTTCTATTAAAAGAGGTCGTTTGTGATGGACAACTGTTTTGCGGAAAAGGTAAATGATGGACTGCATGCGGTCAATGATGTCAATCATCATTGGATTGTTCGTAGCACCTACGATAATTTGGTGAAAATCATAGTTTGCTGTCATGACTTCTTCTGTAGTTCCTGTGCGGCCAATATCTACACATGATTTAAGCTTTTCAAGTACTTCTTCAGTCATATAACTGGCACAATATCTGGCAGCAAATCCTTCCAATAATATACGTACTTGAAAAATATGACGAAGATCCATATCACTTGGATTTACAACCCGCTTATTTTGAATAAGTCCTTCTTGCTCTAGCTTACGGATCGCTTCACGCACAGGTGTACGACTAATACCTATTTCCTCAGCTAGTCTTTCTTCAGTAAGTTTCGTTCCGCGGTCTAATTCGCCATTCAATATTTGATCTCGAATATATTCATATGCCTGCGTATATGCAGGAATAGTCTCCTTTTTTACCAATAAAATCGTCTCCTGGAATCTAATTTGTACTTATATAAAGTATAAGTATAAGCTTTATAATTTGAAAGTAGTATTTTTGTATGCACTTTCATTAAAAATGTATACAAAATAAATTAAAATGTGTACAATGTTCCGTAAGGTTATGAAAACGCTTTATTAATAAAAAGCTGTTGGCTCTGTGAACTGAAAAAGTTCTTGTATTTTAGAACAGGGTTTAGACCTAAGTTAAAGAAATTTTAGTTAACAATGAATCACTCAAGTGTGATTACAGCAGAAGGAGCTAATTAAAATGACTAAAAAAGTTGGATTTATAGGATTAGGTATTATGGGAAAACCCATGGCATTAAATTTAATTAAAGCTGGTTACGAACTAACGGTTTTTGATATTAATACACAAGCTGTAGAAGCACTTGTAGAAGCAGGAGCAACAGCTGGAACAGCAATAGAAATGGGAGAAGCTTGTGATGTCATTATTACAATGTTACCTGCCTCTCAACACGTAAAAGACACGGTACTAGGTGAAACTGGTATTTTGAAAACAGCTAAAAAAGGAACTGTCATTATTGATATGAGTTCTATTACACCAGGTACTACTGTTGAAATTGCAACAGCAGCAGCAAAACAAGGTGTAGGAATGCTAGATGCGCCTGTAAGTGGTGGAGAGCCAAAAGCAATCGATGGTACATTAGCGATTATGGTCGGTGGAGAAGAAAGCGTATTCGAATCTGTCAAAGATGTACTTCAAACTGTTGGTAAGGAGATTACTTTAGTCGGTAAAAGTGGTAGCGGTGTAACAGCGAAATTAGCAAACCAAATTATCGTGAATTTAAATATTGCAGCTATGTCTGAAGCACTTGTTCTTGCTGCAAAAGCAGGTATTGACGTAGAGAAAATGTATCAAGCGATTCGTGGAGGTCTTGCTGGAAGTGCAGTACTGGATGCAAAAGTACCGCTTATCCTAGATCGTAATTTTGTAGCAGGTGGGAAAATTTCAATCAACTTAAAAGATATAACAAATGTCATGGGAGCAGCTCATGATTTAGATGTGCCACTACCACTTTCAAGTCATTTGCTTGAAATCTTCCATGCGCTTAAAGCCAATGGCAAAGAAAATGATGATCATGGCGGGATTGTACAATATTACGAAAAACTGGCAAATGTAGAAGTGAAAAGGGGTTAAGTTAAAATGACTAATTTAAACGTAAAAGAAACTTTCTCTAATCTACCTGCAGTGCCCGAAGAAAAAATCGTCAATGATTTACTCACAAAAGAACTAAAGGCATTCAATAAAAAGATTATCGTACTAGATGACGACCCAACAGGTGTTCAAACAGTACACGGTATTTCTGTCTACACTGATTGGTCAGCAGAAAGTATTGAAGCAGGTTTTGCTGAAGATAATTCAATGTTCTTTCTCTTAACTAATTCACGAGGCTTTACAGCAGCTGAAACTGAACAAGCGCATAAGGATATCGCTAGTGTTATTGAACGTACAGCACAAAAACAAAATAAAGAATTCATCATTATCAGTCGTGGAGACTCAACATTACGTGGTCATTATCCCCTTGAAACAGAAGTATTAAAAAATACAGTTGAATCTCAATCTGATATGAAATTTGATGGTGAAGTAATTATGCCTTTCTTTAAAGAAGGTGGTCGCTTTACGATTAATAATATTCATTATGTACAGTATGACAATGAACTAGTACCTGCAGGTGAAACTGAATTTGCTAAAGACCGTACTTTTGGTTACAAATCTTCACATTTAGGTGAGTGGGCAGAAGAAAAGTCAAACGGAGAGTTTAAAGCAACTGATGCTACTTACTTATCATTAGAGACTATTCGCAACCTTGATATTGATGGTTTAGTTAATCAATTGATGGCAGTCAATGGTTTTAATAAAGTCGTTGTAAATGCTGTTGATTACGTTGATGTAAAAGTAGTAGTCATTGCATTAATCCGAGCGATGAATACAGGAAAACTGTTCATGTTCCGCAGTGCTGCTGCTTTAACTAAAGTAATCGGTGGCGTGAGTGATAGAGATCTTTTGACTAAAGAAGAATTAATGAAAGACCATTCTAAAAACGGTGGTTTAATTATGATTGGCTCTCATGTGAAGAAAACAACAGAGCAATTTGAAGCGCTAAAAGAATGTGATTTTATTGAATTTATCGAATTTGATGTTCACCTTGTATTACACCCAGAGCAATTTGAAGCAGAAATTGAGCGTATTATAGCGCTTAGTGGAAAGCTAATTAGTGAAGGGCAAACAGTCGCCGTCTATACGAAGCGTGAACGTCTTGATCTTGGTGAAGGCAAAAAAGAAGAAGAATTAATGTTGTCAGTGAAGATTTCAAATGCTGTGACAAGCATTGTCAAACGACTTGAAGTACGTCCGAGCTTTATTATCGCTAAAGGTGGTATTACTTCAAGTGATATTGGAACAAATGGGCTTAGCGTTAAGCGTGCACTAGTAGCTGGGCAGATTAAACCTGGGATTCCAGTTTGGCTAACAGGTAGTGAAAGTAAATTCCCTGGCATGGCTTATGTTATTTTCCCTGGGAATGTGGGAACAAAAACAACCTTAAAAGAAGTAGCAGAGTTATTACATCAGTAAAGTAAGAAAGGTTGAGTAGACATGCTAGTTAATACGAAAGATATGCTGATTGCAGCACAAAAAGGTAAATATGCTGTAGCAGCATTTAATGTATATAATCTTGAAACGGCACAGGCTGCAGTTCGCGTTGCTGAAAAAGAAAAGCATCCGGTAATAATTGCTTTAGGAGAGCGTTATTTTGATACGGTGGATGTGGAAGCTTTTGCAGCATTAGTTAGAGTACTTGCGGAGAAAGCTTCCGTTCCGGTTTCTCTTCATTTAGATCATGCTTATGAAAAGCAATCTATCATTCGAGCAATTCGATGCGGTTTTACTTCTGTTATGTTTGATGGTTCAAAGTTTGATCTTGCGGAGAATATGAGATTAACAAAAGAAATTACGGAGATTGCTCATATGGCGGGTGTCAGTGTAGAAGCAGAAATCGGTTCAGTTGCTCGTGGTGCTTTTTCAGATGAAGAAGAAGGGGATGGCACTTTAACAGATCCACAGTCTGCAAAGGCATTTGTGGAGGAAACAGGTGTTGATTTTCTAGCTGCTTCAATTGGAACCGTACATGGTATGTATACAGGAGAGCCTAATATCAAATTGGACTTGTTAGATGAAATTCGTGAACTAGTTGGCATACCACTTGTCCTTCACGGGGCATCAGGGACACCAGACGAAATTATTAAGCAGACTGTAGCAAAAGGAATTTGCAAAATCAATGTAAATACTGAAGTATCACTAGCTGCAACATCTTATTTACAAAAGTCTTTTGAACAAGAGCAAAATAAAGTGGCTCATTTATCAGTAATTATGGCAAGTATGCAAGAAGCGATGGAACCTGTGATGACAAAGTTTGTCCGTTTATTATTTGCAGATAAAGCCTAACAACCTTGATTTTAAGTAAAGAATATTTCGATGCTTTTCAGCCTTTTATATTAGAGCTTTATATGAAAAAATTAAATCGGAATGCCAAGAACTTATCAGTAAATGGCATTCCGCAACTTTTATGAGAAGAGGATTGCTATGCCAATAGTTTCTATATGTGTAGGGGTTGCCCTATTACTATTATTAATGGTGGTATTTAAGTTAAACGCTTTCATATCATTAATTATTGTTTCGCTACTAGTAGGTATTCTTGAAGGTATGTCTCCAATTGATGCTATGACATCGATTGAGAATGGTTTAGGTTCGACTCTAGGTCACCTTGCAATGGTCATTATTTTTGGGGGAATTCTTGGTAAACTAATGACGGATTCTGGTGGTGCTCAACGTATAGCGATGACACTCATCAAAGTTTTTGGGGAAAAGCGAGTTCAATTAGCAGCTGTACTTACGGCATCAATTGTAGGGATTGCTCTTTTCTTTGAAACAGGCGTTGTTGTATTAATTCCTTTAGTCTTTACAATCGCTGCAGCAGCAGGGGTACCTGTACTTTATATCGGTATGCCAGTTATTGCTGCTCTTATCACGATGCACGGCTTTGTTCCACCACACCCAGGACCAACAGCAATTGCTGACGTGTTTGGTGCGAATATAGGTAAGATGTTGATTTATGGTATCATTATTGCCATTCCTGCAATTATTTTAGCAGGGCCGGTGTTTACGAAGTTGTTTAAGAAAGAAAGTTTAGAAACGACGATTCCTAAAGAACTATTTAATCCAAAGCATTTTGAAGAGCATGAAATGCCAGGGTTTGGCACTAGTATTTTTACAGCTATTATCCCTGTTATTCTAATTGCAACAAAGGCTTTTGTTGAGATCTTCATGCCTGGTTCACCTATTATGCCAGCTACTAATTTCATAGGTAATCCGAGTGTTGCCCTTTTAATCTCAGTTATTATTGCCATCTTTACCTTTGGGATTAGTCGTGGTAAAAAGATGCCAGAGATTATGAATTCTGTTTCAGAATCTGTTAGTGGTATTGCGATGATTCTATTAATTATCGGTGCTGGTGGTGCATTCAAACAAGTACTGATTGATAGTCATATTGATCAATATATTTCAGATATTATGGCGGGTTCAACGCTTTCACCATTATTACTTACTTGGTTAATTGCAGCTCTTTTAAGAGTTGCGGTTGGTTCTGCAACAGTGGCAGGTATGACTGCAGCTGGTATTGCTGCACCACTTGTATCAGCTGCAGGTATAAGTCCAGAGTTAATGGCTTTAGCTGCTGGTGCAGGGAGTATTACTTTCTCTCACGTTAATGATGCAGGTTTCTGGATATATAAAGAGTACTTCAACCTTTCAATCGGTCAAACCATTAAGACATGGTCTGTAATGGTAACCATTATTTCTTTAGTAGGACTAGCTGGTGTACTTCTTATTAACATGTTTATATAATAAAAGGTTTTAAAAATATTGATATTCTATTAATGTAAAAATATATAAAAGAGGCACTAACTAAGTTAATTTAGTTAGTGCCTTTTTTACGCAGGTTTCAAATAAGGTGTTGTAAATTATTCACTTCACTCGACTCTTCACTTGCTTCAATTGTGCCACGATGATGATGCTAATGATGACCAATAAAAACCATGAGCTAATTTTGCCGATTGAAACGAGGGACCAAGTGTGTTCTTGATTTGGGTATTGCCATGCGCCGAAGAACGTTACGATATTTTCAGCAATCCAGATAAAGAAACCGATTAAGAAAAATGATAAAATCATTGGCATTTTAAAGCTTTTTTTGTTCAATTTATATGTTACTGTTGTACGAAAAAAGATGACTAATAACAATGCTTTTAAGACCCAACGTAAATCATATATATAATGATGCGTAAAAAAGTTCATATAAATAAGAATGCTGATACTATAAGCAAAAAATGGCTTTGGCCAGTTGTAAATATGTAAATCTAAACGCCTCCAACTTTGACAAATATAACTCGCTACACTGGCATACATAAAGCCACTATAAAGAGGTACACCAAAAATTTTACTGTACGCCTCCTCTGGATATGACCAAGACCCCATATGTACTTTAAATAATTCAAGCCCTAGTCCAATGACGTGAAACAAGCAGATGACTTTGAATTCATCCCATGTCTCTAATTTTGAAATAAGCATAAAAACTTGTGCAGCTAGACAAATGATTAAAATAAAATCATAGCGTGGTAAATAGGGAATTCTCAACAGATTAGATAAGGCAAGTGTAGCGAAGATAATGACTGGGAAAATGCATGATATTGCTTGTAAGTATGTAAATTTTAATAATCTCTCCATAAAATCACCCTAAAATTGGACGAAATTACATAAGATTAGGTTCGTATTGATGCTTTTACAAGAAGGGGGTGCATTCCAGTACAGTTGAATGCACCCTTTGATTATTTATGCATATGATTTAAAGAATGAGTGTATCGTTACAAGGAGGTCATTATGCATTGGGTTACCATTCTACTTATGGGGGTTGCAGCTAATTTAGACAACTTAGGCATTGGTCTAGCTTATGGGGTTAAACAAACAAAAATCCCTATGATTTCGAACATTACTATTGCGTTTGTGGCGATGGTCATAACGTATATAGCGGTAATCGCGGGTTCTGAGGTGACCAGGTATATTTCGCCCCATAGCGCTAGCCTTATAGGCAGCTTTTTGTTGTGTGGAATTGGGCTATGGACACTATTATCCACAAAATTCAAAAATCAGGAGTCTTTGAAAAATCCTGAAACAATGGATAGAGATATGAATCGAATTATTTCTGTTAGAGAATCGGTGCCGCTCGGTTTGGCCCTATCTGCAAACTGCCTTGCAGGTGGGATAGGGATTGGTGCAAATGGTATTTCAGCTATATGGACAGTTATATCAATTGGTTTATTTTCACTAATTACGATTGGAGTAGGCAACCATTTTGGTTCTTTATTGACCAATTCATTTATCAGCAAATATTCCACTGTGCTTTCTGGATTATTACTTATCTGCATTGGGATATTTGAGATGTTCATTTAACCACAAGAAAGCCCTAAATCTAATTGGATTTAGGGTGATTTTTTTATGATTTTATTTGAATGCTAAATGTAGAAGATAAATACATTTTAGATATAAGGATTAAATCCCAACTAAATAAAGTAATAGAATTAAAGATAAAATGGTTCCAGTGACTATATAATGCCGCCAATTATTCTTGCCATAAAGAGCTAAACCATTAATTATTCTCGATACAATAGTTAGGGATAAAGTAAAAACTAACCAGATGAAGGGTAATACGCTAAATAAGGTTTGAATGCCTATTGCTAATAAGAAGAGGTGACTTATTGCGAAAAAAGTCAGTGCAATCTTTTTAGAACTGCCTAATGTTATGCCCTGTTTTAAATTTCTAATAGTCAGGGTAACCAAACCAGTGATGCATACCATAGAATATAATATTATTATTAAACTACTAACCAATTTCATCCATCCTTTCATATTTAATAAAGGATAGAATATGGGGTTAACCCCACGTCAACTAATTACTGTTTTAGGAGCTGAGGCATTGAAAATTAGTGAATTTATAAAAAAAGTGAATACAACAAAGGATACAATTCGTCACTACGAGGAATTGGATTTAGTGAAACCGAAATGGACGAATGGAATAAGGGATTATTCAATAAAAGATATTAGTGATTTTCATGCAATTAAGGAAATGCAGTTAATTGGATTTACTTTAAAGGACGTACAGGAAATATTCAATATAAAGCGAACTGATGGATGCGGGTCAGAAAAGTTAATTCAAGGATTATTAAAAAGCCTTGATCAAGAACTAGAATTTGTACTAAAAGAAGAACAAGAACTTCAATATAAAAAAAATAAAATTAGAACAATGATGTTGGAGTTAAATCAGTTAATGTAATATCTGTAGAGCCTTTTGTAGTGTAGGAGAAGAGGTTTTCAAAATAAAAATGATTTTAAAGTAGCAGATTCATCTATCAATCATATTCTAATCTCACTATGAGGAGGTGGCAAAATGGAGTTTGGAGTATATACCTTTGCAGATTTAGGAATCGACCCTCAAACAGGAAAGTTAGGGAAAGCAAAGGACCGTTTGCAAGAGGTATTACAAGCGGCGAAACTTGCGGATGAAGTTGGGCTTCAAGTATTTGGAGTAGGTGAGCATCATCGACTGGATTATGCAATTTCTTCAGTGCCAGTAGTATTAAGTGCAATTTCTCAGCAGACAAAAAATATCCAGTTAACAAGTGCAACAACAGTTCTCAGTACTGTAGATCCAGTTCGGTTATATGAAGATTTTGCAACGTTAGATTTATTATCGAATGGTCGTGCAGAAATTATGGCAGGACGTGGTGCCTTAGTAGATTCATTTCGATTGTTTGGTTACAATCTTGAGCAATATAACGAATTATTTGAAGAGCACCTTGAATTGTTTTTGAAGTTAAATAACGAAGCAACTATTACTTGGAAAGGAAATTACCGTCCTGAGTTATCCAATGCAGAGATTTCACCACGAGCGACAAATCCCATTCCTGTCTGGGTTGGTGTAGGAGGCACACCAACAAGTGCGAAGAGAGCGGGACGTTATGGAGTAGGAATGGCAATTGTTATTCTTGGGGATGATCCAAAATGCTTTGTACCTTTAGTTGAGGATTACCGAACAGCATTTAAAGCAGCGGGACATCCAAAAGAACAGTGTCAATTAGCTGTAACGGGTCATGGATATTTTACTGAAGATGGAAAGCGAGCGAGAGAGACATTTTATACTTACTTTAATAATTATTGGACATATGTTAACAAGCAGCGTGATATGTTTTTTCACTTAGATCGTGAAGATTATGATCAAATGACATCTCCTGAGGGATCATTGTTTATCGGAGAACCAGATGAAATTATTGAGAAAATTCTTAAACAGCATGAATTACTAGGTCATTCTCGCTTTTTAGCACAGCTAGACATCGGTGCGCTTCCTTACAAAGAAGTAGCTAAGTCAATTGAATTACTAGCGACTAAAATAATGCCAGGGGTTAATAAATATATATAAATCTCAAAAGGGCTGTCCCATCGTCATGTGGTGACAGTCTTTTTGGTTTTAGTTCAATAGTGAATGCCGAATTTATTAGAAGTATAGATGAATACATTATTTAAAATAGTTTTCATTTGATAAGGGAAGAAACACTATGAAGTAGAAGCATTAAATTGAGAGGACATGCTATAATAACTAACAATGAGTCGGCGATTTAAAAGCTGATACGAAGGGTATGTTAGCTGTGAATCCTATCTTAAGGCTATTAGGAATAATATTATTTTTATTTATTATTTTGAAATTTGGCATGTCAATTATGAAATTATTCGTTACACTTCTATTTTATAAGTATTTTATTATCGTCTTAATCATTGCAGGGATTGCATTTTTTATCTATAAAACATCGCCATTTAAACAGAAAAATAAAAAATAAGACAAAAAAGGAAACACCTCTGATTGGAGAGGTATTTCCTTTTTCTTTTTACTATTTAAAATAATTAATCAAACCATTTGTAATGCCATTTGCGGCAGAATTACGGAATGTAGCTGTTTTTAAAGTTTGTACTTCTTGCAGATTCGTGATGAAACCTAATTCAACAAGTACACCGATTTGTGGATTTTCTCTTAGTACATATAAATTTTGATATTTGTGTCCACGATTAACCATGTTCGGTAGAGAGTTGCTCATTCCCTGTTTGATATACGAAGCAAGGGTACTGTCTTTCCCTTTTGTATATAGAACGGTGAAACCACGAGCTGAAGCTGTAGCAGAGTCATGATGAAGGCTTATAAAAGCATCAGGCTTCATCATATTTGAAAAAGAAACGCGGTCATATAATGTTGGGAAAATGTCCGTAGTTCGTGTCATTTTCACTATAGCACCCGCAGCTTGCAATTTTGAACGTAAAGCTAATGCGACTTGAAGATTTAAATCTTTCTCTAATACACCGTTAGCAACAGCGCCTGAATCTGATCCTCCATGACCTGCATCAACGACAATAACCTTACCACTTAAAGAACCATCGGATGTATTAGTACCATCGTTTGATACCGGCTTAGTAGGTTTTGATTTTGTAATTTTACCGTAGCTACCAGAAACCCAACCTGTTTTGCCTGTAGCATATGTAATTTTAATCCAGTTATTGCTCGATTTATCCAAAATTTTAAATGAGCTACCGTATTTTACAGTACCCAACTTTGTTGAAGTTGCTGAAGCACTTTTACGTACATTTAAAGAATCAGCTGTAATAGTAAAGTATTTTCCAATGTCAGTTGAGGGTACTACTGTCCCTGTATTTGAATTCCCATTAGATGAAGAAGTTGTTGGCTTTGTTTTTGTGATTTTACCATAGCTAGTACTTGCAGAAACCCAACCTGTTTTGCCTGTAGCATATGTAATTTTAACCCAATTATTGCTAGACTGAGCAAGAATTTTATATGAGCTATTTTTTTTAATTACTGCTAATTTTGTGGAACTAGCTGAAGAACTTTTTCGAACATTTAAAGAATCTACTTTTACGGTAAAATATTTACCAACATTAGCAGTTGAAGTTGCTGCTGGTTTTACTGTTGAACCATTTGAACTGCTAGTAGATGTGCTTTTTTTAGTCGTAATAGAGACATACGATTTACTAACCCATCCTGTATACTTGCTCGTTTTGATTTTTACCCAGCTGTTTTTTTCAGCAAGGACTGTTCCTGATGTTCCTTTAGATAACTTACCAAGACTTTTGTACGAAGTACCAGCTCCGCTACGAATGTTTAAATTGCTTACTGTAGCGACGGCCTTTTTCGTAGTACTTGACGTTGCTGTCGTTGAAACTTTCACAACATATTTTGAAGAAATCCAACCTGTTGTACTGCTAGATTTCACTTTTGTCCAAGTACCCTTTGTAGAAATTTTAGTTACCTTGCTGCCCATTTTTAAAACTTTAACAACTTTGTAGTTTGTACTTGGACCTGATCGCATATTGAGTGATTCAGCATTCACTTTCATAGTGACGGTTGATGCAGCGTTTGCTTGTCTTACACCGACAAAGGAAGGAATGATTAATATGCTACATAGGAGAAGTAAAAACATGAATTTGAATCTATTATTTTTCATTCTATACCTCCTCATTCGCTATATTAATGCTTATTTAGTAAAAAAGGCGTATTTTAAATAAAACGTGAGAATTTTATATTATTTGTTACTCAAATGTAATGCCTTTTTAATAAAATTAATATATATATAACTATTAAAATGCGTTTTAATGTGATATATAAAAATGAATCTATATAACCAAGTAAATATATATAGGTGACTAAAGTATTGTTTCGTCGATAGTATTTTTGGTAAGTAAATAGAATCACTTGATTTAAATGTTTTTTATGGAAATGTCTATTTTTCTGAAATGATATAGAAGTTTTGAGATGCTTTCTGAGCGTTTAAAAGCACCCCGGAAAATAAACGAAATTAGGTTTTTTTGTGGTAGTGAGAGGCATTAATGTATCGTATCTGGGCTTATAAAATCAAAATACAATAAATGAAAAAAAGAGAGGTTTGTTAAATAAGAGCCAATATTGAGGTTGTACTTTAACGCGAAAAGGAAATATATTAATAATAATAGGGTAGTAGCTAAAGTACAGTGACTCTATGGAATTGCTAGTGAAATATGGAAGGTTTAATAAGTTTTTAGACTATATATAATAGTGGGTTCATATTTAACATGCAGATTACATACGTTACTTTTTAACATACTACATTACAGATGGATTCACACTATATTATTATTGGTAAGTTATTCCTGGTTTTGACGATATACGTCCGGGATTAAGAAAACTATAAAAAATTTCACTAAAACAAGCTCTAAAACTTTAAAAAGCTGCCTTTTAGATATACTTTAATGTAAATCGGGAAGGTAGTTTTTTATTGGATTTAATTTGAAAATAAATAGGAGAAAGTACTTTTTGAAATTAAGTAGTTATATTTATGAATAAAAAGGGAGTTTGCTATAAAATGCTAGGAGTAGTATAGAAGTAACATGATTAAATAATAAATAATTTAAGATTTTTTGAAGAAAAAACGATATTTTAAAAACTATTCTTTTGATTAATTCGTCAAATATAAATAGAAGACAGTAGTGCGTATTTAGGGGGTAGTGTAATGCCAAAGCCAATGAAAGATAATCGCAGATATATAAGTGGTTTGGACGGACTAAGGGCATTGTCAGTGTTGGCGGTCGTATTGTATCATCTACATTTTAAATCAGTAGACGGTGGATATTTAGGTGTAGCCATTTTCTTTGTTTTGTCAGGTTATTTAATAACAGATTTACTAGTAAATGAATGGGATAAGACTGGGAGGATTGATCTAAAAGGATTCTGGATTCGGCGATTTAGAAGGTTAATCCCAGCATTATTTATCATGTTAATCCTAGTTGGTACGTGGATTACACTTTTCCAGAGAACGTTTTTAGTAGGGCTGCGTTCAGAAATAGTAGCGGCAGCATTATATGTTAGCAACTGGTTTTACATAGCACAAGATCATTCGTATTTTACATCGTTTGCTCCGCCATCACCGTTGCAACATATGTGGTCACTTGCAGTAGAGGAACAATTTTACATATTATGGCCAATTATTATGATGATAGGTTTGAAGTTTGTTAAGAATAGAGGAACTCTTGCAATAGGTATTTTCCTAGGTGCACTTGTATCCGCTATTTTAATGTTTGTAATGTATGAACCAGGTGTAGATCCTAGTCGCGTTTACTATGGTACAGATACTCGAGCATTTTCAGTATTAATAGGAGCATCGTTGGCATTTGTATGGCCTAGTAGAAAGGTTGCTAAAAACGTCACGGATGATGCTAGAAAACTTCTTAACATTGTAGGAATCATTAGCTTTTCTTTATTAATATTGATGATGATGACGATGGATGAGACAGGTTCGTTTTTATATATGGGCGGTATGCTTTTAGCTTCAATTGTGACTGCTATTTTAATTGCAGTTATAGTGCATCCAGCAAGTTTCGTAGGAAATCTATTTAGTTTTAAACCTCTTATTTGGATAGGGGTACGCTCTTACGGAATTTATATTTGGCATTTCCCGATTGTTGTTTTAATGGGAGCAGGGGTTGGATATGAGGATGTTAGCTTTATCAAAGTGTTGATCATTATTGGATTAACACTACTATTTGCCGGTTTATCTTGGCGATATGTGGAGGATCCAATTCGCAGAGGTCAATGGCGGATATGGCTAAATAATTTTCAATCGAAAGAATGGACATGGTCTTGGTCTCAATGGGAATTACCTTATCGTATTGGTTCAGCAATAGGTGGCTGTGTACTAATTATTTTCATTATGGGGATGATTTTCACGCCAGCTAAGCAGTCTGCAAGTGAACAATTGGAAGAGCATTTAATAGCAGAGCAAAAAAAACTTGAAAAAGTACAGCAAGAACAGAATATAGAAGCAAAGAAAGCTAATGAAGAGAAAATGAATCAAGAGGAAGAAGAGCGACGCGAAGAAGCGAAGGCGAAAGCTGAAGCAGCAAAAGAACAAGTAGAAGCTTTAGAAAAAGAAAAGGCTAGAAAGGCACTGGAAATACCAAGCGAGGTATCAGTTAGTGCGATTGGTGATTCGGTTATGTTAAGTGCTGCTACTGAGTTACAGAAGAAAATACCACAAATTATTGTTGATGCACAAATAGGTCGTCAAGTATACGATGCTTCGAAAGTTGTGACGGACTTAAAAAGCCAAGGTAAACTTGGACAAGTTGTTGTGGTAGGTCTTGGCTCTAATGGTGATTTTAGTACAACACAATTAGATACATTATTAAAAGCCATTGGCAAGGAACGCACAATTTACTTGATAAATACAAGGTTACCAAGGGATTGGCAAGACGGGGTAAATGAAAAATTAAGCGAAGCTGCAGAAAAAAATAGCAATGTAACATTAGTAGATTGGTATAGTGAAACAAACAATGATAAAGATTTCTTCTATCCTGACATGATTCATCCAAATGAAGAGGGTGGGAAATTTTATGCCTCGCTTGTACGCAAAGCTATAGCGCAATCTGTGAACTCTAAGTGATAATTATCAAATTGATAAAACTGTATATCTTAATTATTAGAAAGCCTCCAACAGTTGAAGTTCTAACTGTTGGAGGCTTTTTTGCAAAAATAGATATGGATATTCAATACTAGTACGTTGAGTTATCAACTACGCATGTTTTTGAATCGAACCATTATTTGTTGAGTGGAGTTTTACTTTTTACTTTATCTTCTTTATTAATCAATGTATGGGCATGCTCAATAACAGCTTCCTTAGGATCGAGAATTGCAGTCAATCCATTTTTTCTATTCAGTTCATCACATTTATTAATCCAAAAATCAGCATTTTCAATGCCAACTTTTCTAGGGTCAAAAATCGGATCCAATCCAGCTTTTTTCTGATTATCATAATCTTTCAATACTTTTAAGGCAGGCTTTGAAAGTAATAAAATAGCGGCTAAGTTAAGCCAAGCCATGCTGCCGATACCTAAATCACCTAATGCCCAAATGAAGGAAACGGATTCTACACTTCCAATATAGACCATACCTAATAATCCTATTTTCAACACAAAATTTAGCCAACGGAATTTTGTGTGTTTGTCTAAATATACTAATGTTGTTTCTGCGATATAGTAATAGGCCATTAAAGTTGTGAAAGCAAAGAAGAATATTGCAATTGAGATGAATATACCTCCAAATCCTGGTAATACGGCCTCTACAGCGGATTGTGTATAAATAGGACCTGCATCGATTCCTTTCATATTATCAACAATTGGTGCCTTACCTTCAGGTGTCACGCTATACATACCTGAAATTAATATCATAAAAGCTGTTGCTGTACAGACGACAATTGTATCAATATAGACAGAAAATGCTTGTACAAGACCTTGCTTAGCAGGATGTGATACTTCAGCTGCCGCAGAACTATAAGTTGCCTCGCCAACACCTGCTACGTTTGAGAATACCGCTCGACGGACCCCCCATGAGATGGCAGCTCCTACAATACCACCAAATGCTTCATGTGCACCAAATGCACTTGAAATTATAAGAGAGAACATAGCTGGAATTTCTGAAAAGTTAGCAAGTAATACAATAAGTGTCACTGCTACGTAGCCGATAGCCATAAAAGGAACTGCTTTATCAGCAACTGTTGCAATACGTTTAACACCACCGAAGATGATAAACCCTAAAAGCACTACAATAATAAGACCAGAAACACTTTTGTTAATACCGAAAACGTTTTCAAAACCTGATGCAATACTGTTGGATTGAACGCCCGGCAGTAAGATACCATAAGATATAGTCACAACAATAGCGACTAATATAGCAAACCATTTTATCTTTAATCCTTTTTCAATAAAGTAAGGTGTCCCCCCGCGATATTGAGTACCTATTTTACTTTTATAAACTTGAGCAAGTGTTGATTCAATAAAAGCACTGGCACCCCCGAGTAAAGCCATAACCCACATCCAGAATACTGCACCTGGGCCTCCAAATGCGATTGCTGTAGCTACTCCTGCGATATTTCCAATACCAACTCTTCCTGATAAAGCTAGACAGAAGGCTTGGAAAGAAGATATTCCATGGTCAGAATTTTTACCTTCAAATAGTAGCATGATCATTTCTTTGAAGTATCTAAACTGTACAAACTTTGTCATAACCGTAAAAAATAAACCTGCTCCTAAAGCAAAAACAACTAGTCCTGTACTCCATACCTGATCTACTAACCAAGTTACGATAGTCTCCATCTTGACTCCCCCTCATGATTGCAAATAGAATTTATAACAATAATTAATTGATAAACCTTCAATGATTGCATAATTCAGTGGCGTATATGATCGAAGCATCATGCTGTATAACCCTAAATAGTTATTTTGTGAACTTGATATTTCTTAGTAATAAAATAGATAAAGGAATAAAGTACTTATTCAAAATGGCCTCCTTTGTAAAAGTAAGTTCAGTTGACATAGGATACTGGTGATTGAGATTTACTAATGTAGTAAATTCACGCCCCTTTCTAAATCTAAAATGAATAATTCCTTCTTCAGATATAGTTAATGCAATTTTTGTGCCAAAATTATTTTTGGTTACTTTGAAAATTAAAAAATATCCCTAATTAAAAAAGAGCCACTCCATTAGTTAAGCTAAACTAGAATGGAGGAGCTCTTTTTCTTTTAGTTTTTTACTAGTTTTATATCTTGTTGATGTTTTATCCAGTATTGTTGTAATTTTTGCTTACCAATGTTGATATCCGGGTGGAATTGAATAAAAGCATTTTCTCTAGTTGAGTTTAATTGTTGAAGTGCATCTTGTATCTCTTGTTCTAGTTTGCCATGATAATTTTTATTAGCAATTGTTAAACCCGCTAAATGTCCTTGTTTAATAGCGATTTTAGCACCCTCAATCCCTGTGATATTGCCTGCTACGTAAAGACCATCTAGAACTGTTTCCATCTTCTCGTTATGTAAGGGAACATAGCCGCCAAGTTCTTCTATCCAATGGAATGGACAGCCTGCTAAAGCGGCCAATTCTGCTAATGGGTATAAGCCACCAGCAATACAGACGAAATCAGCACTAATCTTTGTTTCTGTACCAGGAATTATTTCACCCGAGGGACTAATATCTGCTAGGATAACACCATCAACAGAATTATTACCATAAATCTCAATAACAGCTTTACGAAGCATAATTGGAATATCCCACATTTTCATACCCTTTTTAGGATAAAAAGTGATTCCCATTTTCTTTAGAAAATCATTTTTCATTAGTTTACTTCCCATTTTTACTAATTGGGAAGGAGCCATATGTGCCACATTTAGTAAAGAATTCATAACGGTTAGAGGGTTCCCGGTCTCTTCACTGACCTTTGTTAGTCTTGGTAAGGCAATACAAGCAACTTCAATATTTGCTATTTTTAACTCCATTGCAATCGCAGAAGAAAGTACATTAACGCCTACAATTACGCCTTTATTCCCTGGTTTTACACGATGTACATTTGTCATCACTTGAGCGGCGCCTACAGACATTACACCTGGTAGCGTCCACCCAGGTATAGGGATTGGCAATTCGGCAGCACCTGTCGCTAATAATAAATTTGGTGTTGTATAGGTATGTTCATTAGTATAAACAACCCACTGGCCATCAATTTTTTCAATATTAGAGACTGGAGTACTTAATTTAAAATCGACACCTAATGATAGTGCGCTATTGTATAGGTTTGCGGATTCCTTGACGCCATTCCACCAGCCGCCTGTTGGTTCTTCGTATAATTGACCAAGTAATCTACCACCTGCTTTCATATATTCATCAATGACAGTTACTTTTAATCCTTGTTGTGCCATGGAGATAGCTCCAGATAAGCCTGCAGGCCCTGCACCGATGACGATAGCATTATTCATTATTAGCCCTCCAATCACGAACAGGTGTCGGTAATTTCCCGCCACTTATGATATTCATATTCTCCTCTAATGGTGTTAAACATGCACGGACTCCTTGTTGGCCGTTAACATGTACTCTGCATTCGAAACAATGTCCAATATTGCAGTAAATACCTCGTGGTGTACCGCTCTCCTCATGGTATCGGATTGTACGAATACCGTTTGCCAATAAAGCTGCAGCAATAGATTCTCCTAATAAACCTGTTAATGTTTCACCGTTAAAAGTAAATAGAACTGTATTTAAGTCATTTAATCGCCCTAATACCGGGTGATCTATAATGCGCATTGTCATTCGTTTACACCTCCTAAGTCTCCAAAGTGAATTGGACGAATAGGTGGCTGATATTTTAAGGAAACCTGTTTCTCGTTTCGCGGTTGAACTTTATTAGCTATACTGTCGACCAAATTACGGCACGTCCTACCTCCACAGTAGCCCATACCAGCTCTAGTGCGGAGCTTTAGTTCGCGGGCTGTGCAATCGTAGGCTGTTGCTGTCTCGACCAATTGCCCGTAAGTTACTTCTTCACATCTACAAATTATCATGTTGTTTTCTGACAATACGCTCACCACTTTCAAAAAAGTTTGCAATCTATTCTTAAAACAAATGCAAGAACTATGCCAAAAATCAACTGTAGTTATTTTATGCCTAATTTATTGAGACGGTTGTAAAGTGTAGCACGGGTAATACCAAGATTTTTTGCACATGTATTTTTATTCCCATCAGCTTTATGTAACTCTTTAAGTAATATATCTTTTTCATATTCTTGTAATTGGAGATTCAAAGGTAGGGAATCATATTGTTTTAAATCGTTCTCCTCTTTTTTATTATTCGTAAAGGAGGGAGCATGTAATTCAATTGGTAAGTCTTCAGGTTTTATGATTCCGTTATCAGAGAAGACAACAAGTCTTTCAACTACGTTTTTTAGTTCACGAATATTTCCTGGCCATGAGTAGTTCATTAGATTTTGTAGAATGTCTTGAGAAATACCGTGAACAGGGCGGTTATATTTAATAGAAATTTCATATAAGAAATAATGAGTTAATTCGATTATGTCACTTATTCTTTCGCGTAGAGCGGGAATCTTAATATTCACTACGTTTAAGCGATAATATAAGTCCTCTCTAAATTTTCCTTCTTTTATAAGTTCCATCAGATCGCGGTTAGTAGCTGCAACTACATGGAAGTCAACTTCAATTTCCTTAGTTCCCCCAACAGGGTAGAATTTCTTTTCTTGCAGAAGCCGTAAGATTTTAACCTGCATATCGAGTGGCATTTCACCGATTTCATCTAAAAACAATGTTCCACCCTTAGCAAGTTCTACTTTTCCCTTTTTCCCTTTTTGATCTGCACCAGAAAAAGCTCCTTTTTCATAACCGAAGATTTCGCTTTCAAATAGTCCTGGTGGAATGGCACCACAGTTTATAGCTATAAACGGAGCTTTATCATCTTCTCTTATAGTGTGAATGGCTTTAGCAAATAACTCTTTCCCAACACCACTTTCACCATTAATCAAAATATTCGCATGTGTTGTAGCAGCCTTTTTTACTCTCTCTAATGTCTTTTTTAGTGTAGGGCTATTTCCTTTTATGTAAGTGAAGGGATTATCAGCGTTCTTTACTTTTCTTACTTCTTCTTCTAGAGAGAATAGCTTTTCTGAAGTCTCGTAAAGCTCATTATTTAAACGAATTTGATTTGTAATATTCGCCTCTGAGACAACTGCTCCAATAATAGTATCTTGCCAAATTACTGGATTTGAATTAATTCGAACAACTAAATCTTCACGTGGCTGATGCTGAGCATGTTGAATAGATGTTCCTTGTTGCAATGAATTTAGAATTTCTAGGTGTTCAGCTTGAAAAAAATCAGTGATAGGTCGACCCAATACATCTTGTTCTTTTAACGTAAATAACTCCTCTGCTCCTTTTGTCCAATATAATACGTTCTGATTTTCATCAATAACTGTGCAAGATTCATCAATTGTATTTAAAATCGTATCAAAAAATATATTAGCTTTTAAGTGCTCTGTAAATAAATTAGATAGTAATAGAGTGCTAGTAGTATAGCCGATAATGTCATCATTCATAGTGAATAATATAGGCTTATTATGCTCACAAGAATTTAGAATAGTTGGCAGCGGAGTATCAAAAGAAAATATATCGCAAAAGATCTGTGAATCATCCAATTTAATAAATATCTTCCCGGTATCATCGCGATAAAAAGTTTGTTCTGAAGATTTAGTTTGTAATGAAGAAGTTAAAAGTTCTTTTGAATCAAGTATTGAAAATTTTTTTGATAAGAGCTTAAGAAGTAATTTTTGTTCATTATTCATAAATATCTCCCCGCCTCAATTGTTTAATAAATTAGAATTGTCTAATTTATTTTACACAATATAAGAAAAAATACAAAGTTAATCCATCTAATTGAAAAATATAGATAAAAATGGTTATTTTCTATTTGTAGTGAATGTAATATAGCAATCTATTTATCTTTTTCTAAGTTGAATTCTATATAAATAATGAAATACGCCATAGATTGAGTAGTTTTTGATATGAAATAATTAATAATTTTTCAATAAATAAGTGATATCTTCTAGGGAAACTTAAAAGTTGGCACGGTTCCTGCATTATATATTGCTGACGGAAAGAAAAAGGAGGAGACATAGTGAGTGCTATACAACATCGAGATATTGTTGTAATAGGTGGGGGGATCATTGGTGCAGCAATCGCGTATTATGGCTCTAAAGCTGGTTTAGATATAACAGTACTTGAAAAAAATGAACTAGCTAGTGGAACATCTTCAAGATGCGATGGCAATATATTAGCGATAGATAAGGATCCGGGTTTTGATAGCCAAATGTCTTTGAAAAGCCAGGAACTTGTTCATAAATTAAGCAATGATTTAGAGATACCTTTTGAATATAGGAATCCGGGTAGTATTTTAGTTTGTGAAAATGATGCTGAAATGGAAGCAGCAAATCAATGGGTGAAAAGGCAACAAGATGCTGGTCTAGATTTCAAAATGTTAGATCGACAAGATTTACGCAATGAATCAAAGTATTTTGCAGATGATTTATATGGAGGGTTAGAGTGTGCAACTGACTCCACTGTAAATCCATATATGCTGACGTTTTCAATGTTTCATAGTGCAGAAAAGCAAGGTACAAAAATTCATAAAAATATTGAAGTAAAGCATATAAAGAAGGATTCTGATGGTCGCTTTACAATCGAAACGTCTAATGGCATCTTTTCAGCAAATAAAGTAGTTAATGCATGCGGAGTTTGGGCTCCAAAAATTGGTGAAATGTTAGATTTACATATACCCATTTTACCAAGAAAAGGTCAGCTTATTGTGGCATCTCGTCAAGAGCCGGTTGGTCTGCGTAAAGTGATGGAATTTGGTTATTTAATATCGAAATTCGGTGGAGAAAGACAAGTGGATAAAGCGACTGAACAATATGGCGTTGCTTTAGTTTTTGAACCAACAGAGAGTCAAAATTTTTTAATTGGTAGTAGCCGCCAATTTGCTGGATTTGATACAAGAGTAGACCATGAAGTAACGAAGTATATAGCTAAGAGAGCAGTTCGTTTTTATCCTAAAATGGCCGATATGACAGTAATTCGAACATATGCGGGGTTAAGGCCATGGACAGAGGATCACCTACCGATAATTTCTGAGGTTGAGCATATTCCAGGATTTTATATTGCAGCAGGGCATGAGGGTGATGGTATTAGTTTAGCAGCTGTGACTGGAAAATTAATTGAAGAAATGCTTACTAAAAAAGCTACTTCTGTTCCAATTGAACCTTTAAGATTACAACGTTTTAGGGAAAGGATGTTGACCTAATGAATCTGCAAAGATTATTTACAACCGTTGATACTCATACAGGAGGAAATCCAACACGAACATTAGTTAGTGGGTTACCACCTTTAAAAGGTAAAACTATGTCTGAAAAAATGCTCTATATGCAACAAAACTATGATTGGATTCGCATGTTTTTGATGAATGAACCTCGTGGACATGATGTTATGTCGGGTGCATTTCTAACAGATCCTTGTCATCCAGATGCAGATGTTGGCGTAATTTATGTAGAAACAGGTGGTTATTTACCAATGTGTGGACACGACACAATTGGTTTGTGTACAGCGTTGATTGAGACAGGAATGGTACCTGTTGTAGAACCGTATACACATATTAAAGTAGACACACCTGCAGGATTAGTAGATGTACAAGTGAAGGTGGAAAAGGGCATAGCAAAAGAAGTAACTTTTGCTAATGTACCAGCATTTTTATTGAAGTCTATTGAAATTTATGTGGCGGATATTGGGGAAGTGAAATGTGAAATTGCTTATGGTGGGAATTTTTATGGAATTATAGATGCTCGCTCATTGGATTTACCATTAGTTGAAAACAATGCATCGACCATTATCGACATAGGTATTCAAATTCGTAATGCTATTAATGAGCGTGAAGATATTGTGCATCCTGAATTTCCGTTTATCCGTGGTCTAACACATATTGAATTTTTCACGGACCCAGTTCATCCTACGGCAGATGTGAAAAATACAGTAATTGTTCCTCCAGGGGGAATTGATCGATCACCTTGTGGAACGGGCACCTCTGCAAAATTGGCTACATTGTTTAGTAAAGGTGAAATTGGCATAGATGAGCTCTTTGTACACGAAAGTATTGTGGGTACTCTATTTAAAGCGAGAGTATTAGAAAAAACGAAAGTTAACCAATTAGATGCAGTGATTACTGAAGTAACCGGCTCGGCTTGGCTTATGGGTATGCACCGCTTCTTCTATAATGAACGAGATCCTTTAAAAGAAGGGTTCCTACTTATTCCGCCTATGGAACATGAAACAGAGAAAGAAGGTGTCTAAATGAAGTTTGAGAAAATGTTTAGCACGATTGATACGCATGTTGCGGGCGAAGCATACCGTATCGTAATTCAATCACCAATCACCTTTGCAGAAAATAACATTAAAAAAAATCACGAAGAACTACAAGTACAATTTGAAAATACTAAAAATCTGTTGCTAAAAGAACCTAGAGGCCATAGAGGTATGCACGGATGCATCGTTCTACCATCGGTTGTAGCAGACTTTAGCTTACTATTCTTTACACATGAAGGAGTTAGCAATTTTAAATGCGAGTCTTTAATTGCTACTTTAACAGGACTATTAGAAACAGGGAATTTACAACAAAAATCTTCACATCTTTATAGCATTGAAACAGTGAATGGAATTTTTGAGTTACATGCTGAAATAGCTGATGGTGAAGTTATTGCTACAAAACTTCGTCACTCAAGTGATTTAATAGTTGAGAATTCTCAGGATACTTCTCTAATAGTTATAGATGAAGAGAGACAGTACGCATTATTTGAGAAGGTAAATGAAGCTCAAGAAATTACTTTGGAGAATTTAGCTTCACTTAGTAAATGGGGCAAGGAAAAAATTCGGAACTTAGTGGGAAAAGGTTTAAATATTACGGGTGTCATTTTAATAGAACAAGATGATGAGGATATTTCTCGAGTACGCTCAGTAACATTTGAGAGTGATGGCTATATTTTACGCTCACCGGGTATCGATAGTACTCTTGCGATTGCAAAAGTCTATCAGAAAGAAGTATTACAAAATTCTAGTATTTTTAACAGCACATTTAAAGTGCAAAAGGATTCAAATGAAGAGTTTTATACTATTTCAACAGAGGCCTTTGTGACAGGTATACATCAGTTTATATTCGATCAGGAAGATCCGTTAGAAAACGGTTTTATATTAGCTTAAACAAATTTGAGGAGGAATTGACATGACAAAATTAGAAGGCGTTTTTCCAGTATTAATCACACCTATGTTCGACAATGGTGAAGTGAATTGGGAAGGATTCAAAAACAATATTGAGTATTTTGTTGCACAGAACGTAGGCGGTATTACGATAAATGGTAGTACAGGAGAATTTGTTAGTTTAACAAAAGAAGAACGTTTTAAAGCTGTAGAAATCGCTGTTGCACAAGTGAATGGTCGTATACCTTTAATTGTTGGTACAGCAGCAGAAACGACTGCGGATGCGATTGAATTTACAAAACAAGCTGAAGAAGCAGGTGCTGATGCAGCGCTATTAATCAATTCATACTACGCTCATCCAAAAGAAAATGAAATCTACGAGCATTTCAAAGCAGTCGCGGAATCCGTGAAATTACCAATCATGATTTATAATAATCCATTCACATCTGGCGTAAATATTAGCCAAGAAACGATTTTACAAGTCGGTCGTGACGTAGAGAATATTACACATATTAAAGAATCAAGTGGTGAAATCCGTAAAGTACGTGATATTACACGCCAAGGTGAAGGATTTATCAAAACATTCTGTGGTGCAGATGATTTAGTATTAGAGTCATTCCTAGTTGGAGCGACAGGATGGATTTCAGTAGCAGGTAATATTGCGCCAAAATTAGCGGTGGAACTATATGAGAGTGTACAAAATGGCAATTTAGATAATGCTTGGTTAGTATACGATCGCTTATTACCATTATGTAACTTCCTTGAGGGTTCAGGAAAATATGTGCAAATTGTTAAACGTGCAATGGAGATTAAAGGATTAGCGGGTGGTCCAGCACGTAAACCACGCTTACCATTGAATGAGGAAGAGGAAGCACAATTACAAGAACTTATTAAAAATGTAGAGACAGTACCACAATAGTTTAATAGAAAACTATTGTGGAATATGACAGTAAAGAGAAAATGATCCTCTCTTAGTGAACAACTAATAGAGGATTGTTTTCGGTGAATTTAATTTTGGAGGGAGTATGAGGTATGACAACAATTAATTATAGTTTAAAAGAAAAAGTAGTAGAATTTCTAAACGGAACCATTGGATTGTATATTAACGGAGAATACGTACCATCGATTAGTGGGGGAGCGATAGACGTAATTGATCCAGCTACAGAGGAAATCATCACTCAAGTATGTGAGGCTCAAGCAGACGATATTGATGTAGCGGTATCCGCAGCTCGCAAAGCTTTTGATGAGGGTGAATGGACGAAATTAGAAGCAGCAGAGCGATCACGTCTTATGTACAAATTCGCAGATTTATTAGAAGAACATCGTGAGGAACTTGCACAATTAGAGTCACTTGATAATGGTAAACCGTATGAAGTGGCTCTGGCAGATGATATTGATGGTACAATTCAGCATTTTAGATATTATTCAGGGTGGGCAACAAAAAGTTTAGGTAATACCGTTCCAGTATCTCCTGATTACGTAACTTATACGGTTCACGAGCCAGTAGGTGTTGTAGGGCAGATAATTCCGTGGAATTTCCCGTTAGCGATGGCCGCTTGGAAACTTGGAGCTGCTCTCGCAGTAGGTTGTACCGTCGTTATTAAGCCGGCAGCAGAAACACCATTGTCATTATTATACGCGGCTAAATTATTTAAAGAAGCTGGTTTCCCAGATGGTGTTGTAAATGTTGTCCCAGGATCAGGTCAAGGGGCAGGTGGAGCGATTGTAGAACATCCTCATGTTGATAGAGTGGCTTTTACTGGATCTACTGCGACGGGTAAAAAAGTAATGGAAACAGCTGCACAGCAAATAAAAGGCGTCACATTAGAACTTGGTGGTAAATCTCCAAGTATCATTTTAGAAGATGCTAACTTAGAAGAAGCTATTGAAGGTGTCTTCAATGGCATTATGTATAACCACGGACAAAACTGTAGTGCGTGCTCACGCTTATTTATTCACCGCAAACATCATGATTATGTTGTAGGGGAATTAGTGAGACGAGCTAATAAGTTAAAACTAGGACGTGGTTTAGAGCCTTCAACAGATATGGGCCCATTAGTATCTGCAAAACAGCAAAATACTGTTTTAGGTTATATTGAAAAAGGAAAAGCTGAAGGTGCAAAAATAGTTGCAGGTGGTGGGAAACCGTTTGATAAAGGTTATTTTGTAGAGCCTACTATTTTTGTTGATGTTGAAGATCATATGACTATTGCTCGTGAGGAGATTTTTGGGCCAGTACTTGCTGTATTTGTATTTGATACAGTTGATGAGGTTATTCGACGTGCAAATGATAGTGACTATGGTTTAGCTGCTAGCGTGTGGACTGAGAATATTAAAACAGGTCATTATATCGCCAACCGCTTACAATCAGGAACTGTATGGATTAATGATTTTGGTCTTGAGTGGGAAACAATGCCGTTTGGAGGCTATAAAAAATCCGGAGTTGGTAGAGAAATGGGTGGAGAATATGGTCTAGCAAACTATACTGAGGTTAAGAGTGTATTTGTGAATATTAAACGTTAATAGCAAATCGTCTTATAAATATGATTCTTTAAGACATAGTTAAATTTAGAATAACATTTCAATATTAGTATTAAAGATAATGCTCGATATCCTATTTAGGGTATCGAGCATTTTGTATAGTTATAGCTCCTTACGCTTACTAGCAGAAGGAATTCTCATTTCTTCGCGGTATTTATTGATAGTTCTCCTAGAGATTGTGATGCCATATTCAGAGTTGAAATATTCCGCCATTTTCTGATCTGAATAGGGTTTTATTTTATTTTCTTCAGCAATGAGCTGTTGCAAAAGAGTTTTTACTTTTTCTTGTGAAATCGTATGGCCATCTTTTGTTTCGAGTTTGGATGTAAATAAGTTTTTAAGTTCAAATGTACCAATTGGTGTTTGAACAAACTTATTGGTTGTTGCTCGACTTACAGTAGATTCATGCATTTCTATAGCTTCAGCTACTTCTTTTAAAGTAAGTGGTTGTAAAGCAGAAAAACCTTTTAGAAAAAAATCCTGCTGCTTTCCTAAAAGTACCTGCATGATTTTAATAATTGTATTACGACGTTGTTCGATGCTGTTAATGAGCCAATTATAATTTTTATAATGCTCATTAATATATTTTTTTTCATCACGATTTGCAGTTGGTAAGTTCATATAAAAACTATTTAAATGGATATTTGGCAAGTAAGTATCATTTAAATGGAATAGTAATTGATGATTATGTTCTTCCACAATAATATCTGGACGCAAATATTCCGTTGTTTCATGACTCATAACAGCACAGGGTTTCGGGTTCAAGGTTTTAATCAAATCATTGCATTCTTTTATTTCTGCGAGTGAAATATGCATTTTATTGGCGATAACTTGCCATTTTTTCTCTGCCAATAAATTTAAATGTTCATTAATAAGTATAGCTAGTTGTTGGTGTTCAGGATATCGAGTGCGAGCTTGTAAAGTTAGACATTCTTCTAATGTACGGGCACCAATACCAGAAGGGCCAATTTGTTGTAATAGATGTATTCCTTCAGTAATTTCTTTTGTTTCAAAAGTGGTATGTATGGGATCCGTTTGGAAGTATCCTTGATCATTTAAATTATAAATAATGTATTTTAACTGTTTTTGTATGTAGTCATCATTGAAATTAAGTTTTACTAATTTATATAAATAATCTCTAAAATCAATTTCAGCTTTATATGTAATATCTGTAGTTTCTTTTCTTGAGTGATTTGAAAAGGTGTACATTGGTAACTTCTCGACGTATTGATCATCAGCTTTTTCTTGAAGTTCAATTAAAGGGTTCTCTAATTCTTGCTGCCGGATAAATTGTTCTAAATCATCATTAGAGTATTGAAGTAACTCGATTGACTGTCTAAGTTGAACTGTCATTAACATTTTCAATTCCTGGCGTTGTTGAATTACAAGTTCCATATAATCCCCCTCTAATCTAATCCACCCATTGTTTAACTATTGTAGCACATGTTCTATTACTTCAAAAAGACGTATTTCTATGGAAATAAACCATAAAAGAGTTTGTGCGGTTTTATATTTATAATATTTTTTCTATTTAAAGTAAATAAAATAGTGGTTAATGTAGTTATTTACTAATGATAGATTATTTTGAATTTAAAATCAAAATATGTCGTGTTGTGTCAGTTGAATATTCGAAGTGGCATGAAGATTGCATGTAATAATTTATGGAAATGATGGATTCCAATTTAATGGGAGATGGGAGGGTATTTTATGTTTCGTTATATTATGAGTAGGATTGGTTATATGTTTGTTACATTGTTTATCATTATTTTATTATCGTTTGTATTAATGCAGACGTTACCTGGATCACCTTTTAATGATGAAAAATTGCCACCTGCACAAAAAGAATTATTATACGAAAAGTATGGGTTAGATAAGCCGGTAGCTGAACAGTTTGTAACTTACTTGAAAAATTTATCACAAGGGGATTTAGGTGTTTCCTTTACCTTTGATAATCGACCAGTAACGAAGATTATTAGTGAACGAATTGGCGCATCAGCCATTTTAGGGATGCAGGCAATTCTATTAGGGACGATGGTAGGTTTATTGTTAGGTATTTTAGCTGCATTAAGACATAACACATTTTGGGATTATGGAGCCATGTTAATAGCGGTATTGGGTATTTCAATTCCATCGTTTGTATTTGCAGGCTTTTTACAATATTGGGTAGGGGTCAAACTAGGATGGTTACCTATTGCCTTTTGGGGAGGATTTGAATATTCAATTTTACCAACATTTGCGTTGTCAGTAAGTGTTGTTGCTACGATTGCTAGATTTACACGTATCGAAATGCTAGAAGTCTTAGGACAGGAGTATATTATAACTGCGAAATCAAAAGGGCTTTCTAGTTTCGAAATCATAGGTAAGCATGGAATAAGAAATGCACTTATTCCTATTATTACAATTATAGGTCCACTTATTGTTAATACTATTACGGGCTCACTTGTTATTGAGAAGATTTTTAGTATACCAGGATTAGGCGAACAATTTGTTAATTCAATTATTACGAATGACTACCAACTGATTATGGGAACCACTATTTTTTATGCAGTTCTTTTCATAGTAGTTGTATTAATTGTTGATATTTTATACGGCTTTATTGATCCGCGCATTAGAGTAGCGGGGGGGAACCGATAATGGTAATAAAACATAATGAAAATGTAAAAGTGAAAAAGTATTCACCTGATTTATTTGAACCAGCTAATCAAGGGGCAATAAAAAGAGAACAAATTATGAGACCTGAGCAATCCTTTTGGCAGGATGCCTGGAGTAGGCTTAAAAAAAATAAAGCGGCATTCTTTGGTTTACTGATAATTGTAGTTGTCATTTTATTGGCGATATTTGGACCTTATATGAACAGTCATGGTTATGACGAACAAGATTTAACCCGTACCAATTTGCCCCCGAAGATTCCTGTGCTAGAGAATATTTCATTTTTAGGAGTTGATGGCAAGGATATTCGTAATGTCGACCAATATGCTTCTAAAAACGTTGATGAGTTTTTTTGGTTTGGTACAGATGAATTGGGAAGGGATTTGTGGACGAGAGTTTGGCAAGGAACTAGGATTTCGTTATATATCGCTTTCTTAGCAGCGACTATTGATTTAATTATTGGTGTAGCATATGGAGCGGTATCGTCATTTTATGGGGGAAGATTAGATACATTGATGCAACGTATTATTGAAGTTCTAGTTGGAATTCCAGGTTTAATTGTCAATATATTATTAATTTTAATACTAAAACCAGGGATTCTTTCTATTACATTAGCAATGGTTATTGTAGGTTGGATAGGAATGGCTCGGATTGTCCGAGCACAAATACTAAAGTTGAAAGGACAAGAATATGTATTAGCTTCTAGAACTTTAGGTGCAAGCAACCAGCGTTTAATATGGAAACATTTAATACCAAATACATTTGGTCCGATTATAGTGGTTACAACTTTCACTATTCCTGGTGCTATTTTTACAGAAGCTTTATTGAGTTTTATTGGTTTAGGGTTACAGCCACCAATCGCATCATTAGGAACCATTGTGAATGATTCTTATAAATTATTACGAATTTATCCACATGGAATGGTCGTATCGTCAATCATTATTAGTTTAATCATGATTAGTTTTAATTTATTAGGGGATGGTTTACGGGATGCGTTTGACCCTAAAATGAGAAAATAAGGGGGATGGAACATGGACTATATACTTCAAGTAAAAAATCTCCATGTATCTTTTGATACATATGCAGGAGAAGTACAAGCAGTACGAGGCGTTTCTTTTGATTTGAAGGCTGGTGAAACACTAGCGATTGTAGGTGAATCAGGTTCAGGGAAATCTGTAACATCAAAAAGTTTGGTGCGATTAAATCCCCCTGAATCTACTAGGGTTAAGAACGGTGAAATCCTGTTTGAGGGAAAAAATATCTTGAATATTACCGAGCAAGAAATGCGTAAAATACGTGGTGCAGATATTGCAATGATTTTTCAAGATCCAATGACTGCTTTAAATCCAACGATGACGATTGGAAAACAAATTGCGGAGAGTATTCGAAAACATACTAATATGGGCAGTACGAAGGTTAAAGATCGAGTTATTGAGCTCCTTCAAATGGTTGGAATAAAAGATGCTGAAACACGTATAAAGCAATATCCACATCAATTTTCTGGGGGGATGCGACAACGTATTGTCATTGCAATGGCATTAGCATGTGAGCCAAAGATAATTATTGCGGATGAACCAACTACAGCATTAGATGTTTCTATTCAAGCACAAATACTAGAACTCTTAAAACACATACAACAACAAATGGGTTTATCTATTGTGTTTATCACACATGATTTGGGTGTTGTCGCAAAAATGGCTGATCGTGTTGCAGTTATGTATGCAGGCAAGATTGTTGAAATCGGTTTAGTAGATGAGGTTTTTTATAAAACAACGCATCCTTATACGAAGGGATTGCTAGCAGCCATGCCTAGACCGAATATGATGTCAGATGAACTCTATTCGATCCCTGGCTCTCCACCAGATCTACTAAATCTCCCGCAAGGAGATGCATTTGCAGAGCGTAATAAACAGGCGTTAAAAATAGATTTTATAGAAGAACCTCCTTTATTTCAGATATCAGATACGCATTTTGCTGCCACGTGGTTATTGCATGAGCTTGCACCAAAAACAGTTCCTTTAGAAAATAAATCTGAAGAGTCAATGTCCAGTGATTTTGTATTGGAACAAGAACGTACTACAAAGGAGAATCTCATTTTAGTTAAAGGGTTAAAGCAGTATTTTAAATTGGATAAACATAATACTGTAAAAGCAGTTGATGATATCAGTTTCAACATATATAAGGGTGAAATTTTTGGATTAGTAGGCGAATCAGGCTGCGGTAAATCAACGACAGGTCGCTCTCTCATTAAACTAAATGATATGACTGCGGGAGAAGTTATTATTGATGGAAAAGATATTAGAAAAGTGAAGTCTAAGAAGGAGTTATTGGAGTTTAATCGTAAAGTTCAAATGATTTTCCAAGATCCTTATTCTTCTTTAAATCCAAGAATGAAAGTCGCTGACATTATTGCTGAAGGACTTGATATCCATCATTTGAATGTAAATCAGCGTCAAGAAAAAGTACACGATTTACTCGAAACTGTAGGCTTAAATAAAGAACATGCTAATCGCTATCCACATGAATTTAGTGGTGGTCAGCGCCAACGTATTGGTATTGCAAGAGCACTAGCAGTGGAACCAGATTTTATCATTGCGGATGAACCAATTTCTGCGTTAGATGTTTCAATTCAAGCACAAATAGTGAATTTGCTAAAAAAGTTACAAAAAGAAAAAGGACTTACTTATTTGTTTATTGCTCATGATTTATCGATGGTAAAATATATTAGTGATCGAATTGGTGTAATGTATAGAGGAAAAATTGTAGAGATGGCGAGCAGTGAAGAATTATATGAAAATCCAATTCATCCTTATACAAAATCATTACTATCAGCATTACCACTACCAGATCCATTGTTGGAAAGAGAGCGAAAGCGAATCATTTTTGATGATCAATCTTATGAAGGTAGAAATCGAGAAAATGAAATTCTAAGAGAAGTCAGAAAGGGTCATTTTGTGATGTGCACCGAACAAGAATATGAAGAATATAGAAAGACTATTAAGGTGGTGAATCATTAATGTCCTTTAAAGATATTTATAGAATCGTAATTTGTATGTTGATTTCTATTGTCTTATCAGTCGTATTTATCTATGTGTTTGGACAAACAAATGTAGTTCTGAGTATATTAAACAATTTGTTTATCATAGCATCTATATTGTTAATAATCGGTGGAGGATTCTTTGTTCTTCAAGGGGGACTCTTCAATGGTATTACTTATAGTTTTAAACGATTTTTTAGCCGAATAACTAGATTAGGAGAATATGCTACAGCAATCGACGGAGATGTTGAATATACTTCAGCTTTTTCAAGTGATTACACGTACCCCATATTAATAGCAGGGGGTATTCAATTTATACTCGTATTGTTAATTTCAATTATTTATTTTTAAAAAAGAGATGTGAGCAATTTGCTCACATCTCTTACTTGTATGTCCTATTATGAACGTATTCTCTAAACGAAATAACTTTTTCAATGGCCAACAAATTCATGAATTTGTTTTAGGTTTTGAATCTTGTTATATGGATAGTAATATAAGGATCGTAAGGTTAATCACTCTCTATTTTTCGATGTATGCCCATTTGTAACTCATATCTGCAGAGAATGGATGCTCATAAAGGTTTTTTACATAAGGTTTCGTCAAGCGACTAATACCTACTTGGTAAGTTGGTGCGAATGCGACATCGTCTAGCATTAATTTCTCAGCTTGTTGCAATATTTCCCAACGTTTTTTACTATCAACAGTTACTCTCGCTTCTTTGATTAGTTTATCAACGCTACTATTACTGTAGTTAGATTGATTGTATGGTGCACCTGTCTCAAATAACTCGATATACGTCATAGGATCTTGGTAGTCAGGTCCCCAGCCGCCATAATCTAAATCAAAATCGACTTTAGCTTCTAAAGCTAATTTTTGTTTGTTAGGTTGCATATTAATAGTCAATTTAATGCCTTCTAAGTTTTTTTCAAGTTGATTTTTAATGTACTCGACGGCGCTTTTAGCTTGTGCAGTATCGTAACTTAGTATTTCTAGAGTCACTTTGTCAGTACCTAATTCTTTTAAGCCTTTTGCCCAATATTCTTGAGCTTTACTAATATCAGTTTTGTTCATATCACCATTGCCATCACGGAAGTCTTTACCATCAGGGCCTGAAGATAAACCTTCAGGTACTAAGAAATAGGCGGCGATGGATCCGTTTTTCATAATGACATTTGCCATAGCTTCTTTATCCCAGCCCATATCAATAGCTTTACGGATATTTTGATTGGATAGATATTTATTTTCGTGATTAATACGTAAAAAGTATGTGTTAGGTTTTAAGAAAGTTGAGAATTCTGGGCTATCTTTGTATTGATCAACGAATTCACTTGATAAAGTAGCTGTATCAATTTCATTTGCTTCGTATAGGTTCATAGCAGTTGCCGTGTCCTTAACGATTTTTTGGTTGATTGTAGTTAGTTTTACAGTATCTTTATCCCAATATTTCTCGTTCTTTTTAAATTTCCAACCTTGGCCTTGTTTCCATGATTCCAATATAAAGGGACCATTGTATATCATTTTATCAGTTTCAAGAGCATACTGGTCACCTTGTGCTTCAGTGAATTCCTCATTTTGTGGGAAGAATGGTGCATATGTTGTTAAGCTTAAGAAATATGGAATTGGTCTTTCCAGTTCGATTTCTAATGTATAGTCATCTACTGCTTTAATTCCAAGTTGATCAATTTTACCATACAGTGTGTCATTTTTATCTTGAATTTTTACAGCATTTTTAATGTCTAGCATTAGGTAAGAATATACAGCCTGTGTTTCGGGATTAATAGCCTTTGACCAAGCATAAATAAAGTCGTGTGCCGTAACTGGAGCATCGTTACTCCATACAGCATCTTTTCGAAGCTTGAAAGTATAAGTCTTACCGTCTTTGGATATCTCATGTGACTCTGCAATCCCTGGAACTGCTTCGTTTTCAGGCCCAATGCGATACAAGCCTTCATAAACAGAGTTCATAGCAGTTACTGCTAGCGCATCTAAGCTACCGAGTGAACTCATCGTTGTTAAATCCCCTGACGCAGATAGATTTAATACTTGTTCAGTCGTTGAACTGTTAGGATCACTAGCCTTTTCACCTTCCGTTTCGTTAGCTTCATCCTTACCGTAGCAGCCTGTTAAAATAATCATTAAAGAAAATAATAACATGAAAGAAAATAAAACTTTCTTCTTCATAAAATAAGCCCCCCTATTTTAAAATCCCAACAAACGAAAAGAATCCTATCATCCTTCTGAATGTGAGTCGAAGTAATAGTATGCAATATTCATGCCTATATCTTTATTAAGGTACAAATTTAGTGAAAGATTGGCATAATACTTGCAACATGTTAAATATTAAATTATTGGAGGGTTAAAAATGGGGAAATTAGAAAAGTTAAGAGCTGTATTAGAAGAGCAAGGATTGGAAAGTTTAATTGTGACAAATGATCAAAATCGACGTTACTTAACAGGATTCACTGGGAGCGCAGGAACTGTGTTGGTAACAAAAAACAAAGCATTCCTATTTGTGGATTTCCGCTATGTTCAACAAGCTCAAAATCAAACAATGGACTTTACTGTGAAAGAAATTGATCGTGCAGTTTTGTATGAAGTAATTTCCAACATATTACAGGAGGAAAATGTTAGTAGAGTTGGATTTGAGGAAAAGAATATTACGTATTACTTACATTCATTATTTGCTAAGAATATTCAAGCAGAACTTGTACCCATTTCAGGTGCAGTTGAAAAATTACGTATGATTAAATTACCTGAAGAAATTGAAAAGATTAAAATAGCAGCAAGTATTTCTGATGCGGCATTTACACATATATTGGATTATATAAAACCAGGCATATCAGAAATTGATATTGCCAATGAACTAGAGTTTTACATGCGAAAGAAAGGAGCTACTTCATCTGCCTTTGATATGATTGTAGCTTCAGGGTATCGATCAGCATTACCACATGGTGTCGCTAGTAATAAGTTAATAGAAGAAGGGGATATCATAACGCTTGATTTTGGGGCTTGTTATGATGGCTATCGTTCAGACATGACACGCACAATTGCTATAGGACAACCAACAGAAGAAATGATAGAAATCTATAATATTGTTCATGGCGCATTAGAAAATGCACTGGCGCATATGAAGGTAGGCATTACTGGCAAAGAAGCTGATGCTTTGACTAGACAGTATATAGAAGAAAAAGGATTCGGAAAGCAATATGGGCATGGTTCTGGACATGGGATAGGGTTAGATATTCATGAGGACATTTTCATGTCTCCAGTTTCGGAAGAGGTATTACAAGAAGGAATGGTGTTAACGGTTGAACCTGGTATTTATTTACCTAATGTAGGTGGAGTTCGTATTGAAGATGATGTTCTAATAAAAAAGGATGGAATAGAAATTTTGACTTCTTCTCCAAAAGAGTTAATTATTTTATCTATGTCTATAAAATAAGACAACTGTCAAAAAATCTGTACAGTAAAAAAGAACGACTGACTATGTCAGTCGTTCTTTTTCTTTTATTCACTCATTTCATACAACGATATGCTTTCAATATAGTTTACAAATCTACGCAATTCTTTTTCTTCTGTTCGGTCAATTTCACCGGCTTCGTACATTTTTTGGATTTCCAAACGTTCAGTTTCAATTAAAAGAGCGCGTAATTCCTCTTTTATTTCATCGCGGCGTTCAGAATTTCGAGTGACGGATTGCTTCATCCTATCCATAATTCTGCGATATTCGTAAATAATAGAATTAGCAAGATCAGGGTTTTCTTCTGATTTTGCATATTGTTCTAGAGCATCAATGCCTGCTCCTAAAGCGTGCATACGTAACTCTTTCTTTTGGCGGAAATATTCAATCCGTTTATCCTTATTTAAACTGTATCTTTTTCGAGTAGTTTTCCAGTGAAGTAAAATTCTATAGAGAATAGTGATTACTTTTGGGCGATTTGGATTACTAATATTCTTTTCGCGTTCTTTAAAAGCAGCTTGGCATGCAGAGTATATATCCGGATCTAAGTTTTGGTCCTTTTGATTCTTTTCTATATAGTCCTTTTCTGCTTTTAACCCAATTAAACGTAGTTTTTTTATTTGATGCTTGCGTTCTTTAGAAGCTAATTTTTCTGCGTTGAGCTCTACATCGATTTGATTGAACATCATTTTTGCTTCGTCTATTAATTCAAAAGCTACAGTTTGGTTTTCTTCAGTCATCACTGTATTTATTTTACGGACTGAAGCAAGCAGTAAGCGTTTTTTGGCTTCATTAAAAGTGAGCTTTCCTTCTCGTATTTCTAAAACTTCTTCTTCATCAATTAAAAGAGGTAAGAAAATTGTAGCAATTAGCAATGTAAATAAAATAACACTAGATGCTAAAAACAAAATCAGCGAACGCTCTGGAAACAAATCTCCGTTATCAACTAGTAAAGGAAGTGATAAAACACCGGCCATCGTTACAGCGCCACGAACGCCTGTTAAGCTAGTCAGCAAACTCGCCTTCAGACTAGGCCTTTCTATTTCTTGAATTGCGTCTTTTTTATATTCATAGTGAGAAAAAGCATATGACCAAATGAAACGAATACCTAAAATAACAAAACCAATTGCAATAGAGTAACCGATAATTTGCCAGTTATTCATGGATGGATTCTCTAACGTTTCTGTCATCGACAACGGAATGTTTAATCCAAGTAACAGGAATACGACTCCGTTTAAAATGAACAGCACGATGGACCAAGTGTTTTCTGTAATTATTTGTTCTTCAGCAATTAAAGTCTCAGTATGATCTTTTACAAGTGCATGCACAATTCCACCTACAACGACTGCAATGACCCCTGATGCATGAAAGACATCCTCTGCAATGAAATAAATGATAAAAGGTGTTAAAAGCTGTAATAATGAATGAAAAACGACATCATGGATGCCTTTTTTTCGAAGTGTAAAGCGCAGTTGCGTAATGATGATACCTAAAATTAGACCAAGTATAGCCCCAGCCAAAAATGTATAAGTAAACTCGAAAAAAGCTTCCTTAATTGAAAAGTACCCTGTCACAACAGCTGCCACGGCGAATTTGAAAGCAACTAAACCAGAGGCATCATTAATAAGTGATTCACCACGAACGAGGTTTAAAATCTTCTCGGGTATTTGAATACGCTTTGCAATACCGTTTACTGCTACAGGATCTGTTGGTGATAAAATGGCTGCAAGTGCAAATGCAGCAGCTAGAGGTATATCAGGAATTAGCCAATGGATAAAGTAACCACCGCCGAGCGTCGTTAGAAGGACTAATATAATGGCATTCCCAAGAATAGGTGTGCGCATTTTCCACAGTTCTTCTCTAGGGAAATTGCGTCCGTCATTATACAAAAGTGGGGCAACAAAAAGTAATAAAAACCATTCAGATTCAAGCTGAAGCGTCATTTCATTAGCGAATATAGCTAATAGAACGCCAAGTGCTATTTGGATTAGTGCTGTAGGTATAAATGGAATATAATGTCCAATTACATTTGATAATAACAGGCAAACTAATAGTAATAGGATTGTAATTAATAAATCCATAATAAACTCCCTTCAAAAAAAGTATCGATAGAAAAGTAAGTATTTATTCATTACCCTTTTTCAGAAATAAATGTACTGTATAAAGAAAATTTCAAGAATATTTATGAAAAGGCCACGTTAAATTTGACAAAGGTGTAAACGTTCGCAAATAAGTGCGTGAATTTGTGATGGATATCATGACAGTTTCGAAAATGAAAGTTTATACTAGAACTACAAACAACCAATTAAAATAAAACAGAATCCGTTGTGAGGAGTGAATATATTGAAAACAGTTGTTGTAGTTGGTGGCGGTATAACAGGTCTTACTACTATGCATTATTTACAAAAGGAAAAAGAGGACAAAGGCTTAGATATAGATTTAGTATTGATTGAAAAGAATGACTACTTAGGTGGTAAAATGCACTCAGTAGAAAAAGATGGCTTTATTTTGGAGACGGGTGCAGATTCGATTGTTGCACGTCATTCTAGTGTTATGCCATTAGTAGAAGACTTAGGGTTACAAGATGATCTTGTATATAATGGTACAGGAATTTCGTATATTTACACAAATAATACATTGCACGCGATTCCAGCAGACAGCGTTTTTGGCATTCCTACAAGTGTAGAGTCCCTTGAAAGTAGCTCATTAGTTTCAGCAGAAGGAAAAAAAGAGGCGTTAAAAGATTTAGAAATGCCTAATGAGCATTTCACAAAGAATAGCTCAATCGGTTCTTTCTTAGAGCATTTCTTAGGAAAAGAGCTTGTTGAAAAACAAATCGCTCCAGTGTTATCAGGGGTCTATTCAGGGAAGTTAGACACGCTGACAATGGCTTCAACATTACCGTATTTACTCGAGTATAAAGAGCAGTACGGAAGTATTATTAAAGGGTTTGGCGCACATAAAGAAGAATTTCAAAAAGCGGCAAATAAAAAATTCATATCCTTTAAAAATGGATTATCTTCTTTATTTACCAGTTTTGAAGAGAAGTTAGCAGACGTTACAATTCTAAAAGGCGTTTCAACAAATCATATCGAAAAAAGCGGCGACAAATATAAATTGACATTTGATAATCACGAAGCAATTGAAGCTGATTTTATCGTGTTAACAACACCACATGATGTAACTCAAAAACTATTAAAAGATCCGAATTTGGACGAGGACTTCAACGATTTTAGCAATGCCTCACTAATTACGATGTATTTAGGTTTTAATATTCCCGATAGCCAATTACCTGCAGACGGTACAGGTTTTATCGTTTCTGAAAACAGTGATGTCAAATGTAATGCTTGTACATGGACAAGTCGTAAATGGAGTCATACTTCAAAAGACGGCAAATTACTTGTGCGTTTATTTTATAAAAACTCAAACCCAGATTTTGAAGAAATGAAGCATTCAAGTAAAGAGGAATTAACTGAAATTGCTTTAGAGGATATTGCAAAAAGCTTGAATATAGAAGCAGAGCCTACTGTTGTAGAAGTGACAAAGTGGAATGATTTAATGCCAGTTTACCATCTTGGTCATGGAAAAACAGTAGAAGCTTTATCAACTAAAATGGCCACTGCATATGAAAATGTATTACTTGCAGGTTGTTCTTATTACGGTGTAGGTATTGGCCCTTGTATTAAGAACGGGAAAGAAACAGCAGAATCAATTCTAGCAAAAATACATTAAAAAACAATCAAGGTAGGTAGAAAAGAGCTAAGGGATACCAATTTCATTAGCTCTTTCTTTTTGGGTTAATTTTAACGTTATGTCAAACTGCTTGAAAGTGCTAAGTGAATTGTTACTATTAAAATGAATGAGAAAAGAAGGTGGATAACATGCAGAAAAAGGGAAGTTTGATATTAGGCATTTTCTTGCTAGTAATTGGTTTAGTTTTTATTTTCTATCAGCCTATTATGGGATATTTCATTTCGAATATGTCGAAGGCAACGATTGAGCAACAAGACATAGCGTCAGCAATGAAGAATCTAGATGCGTCATTTGATTTTCAGCAAGTGGATGATTTAAATGTCAAAGATGTTGTAAAGGCACAATTCAATCAAAAAAAACTAAATGCCATTGGAGCTATTAGTGTACCTCAAGTGAATATGCGATTACCTATTTTATATGGTGTATCGAATACAAACTTAGCAATTGGTGCTGGTACGATGAAACGTGAACAAAAGATGGGAAAAGCTAATTATGCCTTAGCGGGTCATAATATGAATAATGGGAAGGCACTCTTTAGTCCTCTTACTAATGCGGAGGAAGGTATGCAAGTTTATGTAACCGACTTTAAAAAAATCTATGAATATAAAATTGATAAAATGCATATTGTACAACCGGAGCAAATTGATGTCATAAATGATTCAAATGAAAAAATGATAACGCTCGTTACATGTAATTATGATGGTTCTAAGCGACTGATTATTCAAGGTGAATTGGTTGAAATAAAAAGTTATGATAAGACATCAGCTAATAAAATTTTTGCAAATAAATAGTCATGAAGAAATGATTGTTGTTTCAACAAGTAATTGCCAAAACTCATCTTTTTTGTTTTGTAGCTAAAATATACTTATAATACAGAGTTTTGCTATAATTCTAAAAACGCTCTTGACGATATTCTTTTCTAGGGTTATGATTCTTTTAATTATTCTAACAATTAAATATATATTTCTTATCAAGAGAAGCTGAGGGACTGGCCCTTTGAAGCTTCAGCAACCAGCCATCTGGTCAGGTGCTAACTCCAGCGGATTTACAGATTGTCCGAAAAGATAAGAAGGAGCGAACATCGTAATCGTCAAGCCTTCTTATCCATAAGAAGGCTTTTTTATGTAGAAAGGAAGGGATTTTAATGGGATTACTTGAAAAATTGCAAACACAAGTGTTAACAGCTGACGGTGCGATGGGCACTTTATTATATTCTTACGGAATTGATTATTGTTATGAGGAATTAAACATTACCAAGCCTGAAGTGATTGAAAATATACACCAACAATATATAAAATCAGGCGCTGACATTATTCAGACTAATACGTATACAGCGAATGCCATTAAATTAGAACGTTATGGTTTAGAGAGCTCTGTAAAGGAGTTTAATGAATCGGCAATCGCCATTGCAAAACATGCTGCAGCACCAGGAGGCCAATTTGTCTTAGGGACAATTGGTGGTATTCGCGGTATTCGTAAAAGTGAAGCGACACTAGCTGAAATCATAGCTGCATTAGATGAGCAAGCGGGGTATCTATTAGCAGGTAATCCGGATGGTTTATTACTAGAGACGTACTATGATTTTGAGGAACTTTCATCTGTAGTGCAACATTTGAGAAAATTGACTGATGTACCAATCATCTCGCAAGTATCAATGCATGAACCAGGTATTTTACAAAATGGCTTATTATTAAATGATGCATTGCACCAATTAGAAGCTTTGGGTGCAGATATTGTTGGAGTAAATTGCCGTTTAGGCCCTCACCATACAATCCAAGCGTTTGAGGATGTAGAATTGCCATCCAAGGCATTCTTATCTGCATATCCAAATGCTAGTTTGCTAGATGTAGAAGATGGCAAAATTGTTTACGAATCAGAGGCTGATTATTTTGGCCGTGCTGGTGTTTTACTACGTGACCAAGGTGTTCGATTAATTGGAGGATGTTGTGGTACGACACCGAAGCATATAGAAGCTGTAAAAAAACGTATTGCTGACCTACCACCAATTGAAAATAAAATTGTAAAGAAGAAAAAAGTAATCGAGATTAAAGAAGCGACTCCTGATCAGCATGAGCCACTTCACGAAAAGGCGAAAAAGGAACGTACAATCATTGTAGAACTCGATACACCTCGCCACCTTGATACCACTGCCTTTATAGAGGGGGCGCAAATACTCAATGAAACAGGTGTTGATGCTGTCACTATGGCTGATAATTCATTGGCATCCCCTCGTATTAGTAACATGGCAATGGGCTCAATTTTGAAAATGCAAAATAATATTCGTTCCCTTGCTCATATTACTTGTCGTGATCGCAATCTCATCGGCTTACAATCGCATTTAATGGGTCTTGATGCATTAGGTATTAATGAGATTTTAGCAGTTACTGGAGACCCTACAAAAGTAGGTGATTTCCCAGGTGCAACTAGTGTTTATGATGTCTCAAGCCTAGAGTTACTTCAATTAATTAAACAGTTGAATGAAGGGATATCATTCTCAGGTAAACCTCTTCGTAAAAAGGCTAATTTCTCTATTGCAGCTGCATTTAATCCTAATGTACGAGTGCTTGATAGAGCCGTAAAAAGATTAGAAAAGAAAATTGAGTGTGGAGCAGATTATTTCATCACACAGCCTGTATATACGAAGGAAAAAATAATAGAGATATATGAAGCTACTAAACATTTAGAAACCCCTATTTTCATAGGAATCATGCCACTAACAGGTATCCGAAATTCAGAGTTTTTACATCATGAAGTACCAGGGATTAAGCTCTCTGATGAAGTACTTGAAAGAATGCGCGCAACGGGTAATGATAAAAATCTTGCAACTGCAGAAGGAATAGCGATTGCTAAGGAATTAATCGATACAGCCGCAGAGTTATTTAATGGTATTTATATCATTACGCCATTTACACGTTACGATATGTCAGTAGAATTGATTCATTATATTCAAGAGCTAGATCAACAGAAAGTAGGAGATCACAACTATGTTAAAACAACCAATTAAAGAACGACTCCAACAACATATTCTTATATTAGACGGTGCAATGGGGACTATGCTCCAAAATGCTAATTTAACTCCCGAGGATTTTGGTGGAGATGAATATGATGGCTGTAATGAATATTTGAATATCACACGACCTGACGTGATCGAAAATGTACACCGTGCTTATTTAGAGGCGGGTTCAGATATTATTAGTACGAATACATTTGGTGGGACTCCTGTTGTATTAAATGAATATGCATTGGGTGATCAAGCGCATGAAATTAACTTATTAGCAGTGCAAATCGCTAAAAAAGTAGCGGATGAATTGTCAACACCTGAATGGCCACGATATGTTGCTGGTGCAATGGGACCAACGACTAAAACCTTATCAGTAACTGGTGGTATTACATTTGATGAGCTATTGTATGACTTTTACGTGCAAGCTAAGGCATTAATTAACGGTGGAGCGGATTTGTTATTACTTGAAACAAGTCAAGATATGCTGAATGTTAAGGCTGGCACTTTAGGTATTAAACAAGCGTTTGAAGAGCTTGATAAAGAACTGCCTGTGATGATCTCGGGAACAATTGAACCTATGGGAACTACTCTGGCAGGGCAAAGTATTGAAGCCTTTTATATTTCAATTGAACATATTAAACCGCTATCAGTCGGGTTGAACTGTGCTACTGGACCTGAATTTATGACAGATCATTTACGCACGCTTTCAGAATTAGCAACAAGCTATGTTAGTTGTTATCCGAATGCAGGTTTACCAGATGAAGAAGGGCATTATCATGAGACTCCGGAATCATTGTCTAAAAAGCTTGAAGGTTTTGCAGATAAAGGCTGGTTGAATATTGTTGGGGGTTGTTGTGGTACCACGCCTGAGCATATTAAATCAATCCGTAAAGTAGTAGAGCATAAGCAGCCTCGTCAAATGCCTGAAACAGCGCATGGTCATGTCGTAGCAGGAATTGAACCGCTTATATATGATGATTCAATGCGCCCGTTATTTGTAGGTGAACGTACAAATGTTATTGGTTCACGAAAATTTAAGCGTTTAATTATAGAAGGTAAATTTGAAGAAGCGGCAGAAATTGCTCGTGCACAGGTGAAAAACGGTGCGCACGTTATGGATATTTGCTTAGCAAACCCTGACCGGGATGAACTTGAAGATATGAAAAACTTCATGACTGAAGTGGTAAAGAAAGTTAAAGTTCCCCTTGTAATCGATTCAACGGATGAAAAGGTAATCGAAGAAGCACTGAAATATTCCCAAGGGAAAGCAATCATTAACTCTATTAATTTAGAGGACGGAGAAGAACGTTATGATGCTGTTTTACCAATAGTGAAAAAATACGGTGCTTCTATCGTTATCGGAACAATTGATGAAAAAGGAATGGCTGTTGACCGCCATAGTAAATTGAAAGTTGCTGAACGTTCTTATGACCTGCTAGTGAATAAATGGGGAATCGCACCGGAAGATATTATTTTCGATCCTCTTGTATTCCCAGTTGGTACGGGAGATGAACAATATATAGGAGCGGCTGAAGAAACGATTGAAGGTATTCGCTTAATCAAAGAAAAAATGCCTCGAGTATTAACTATTTTAGGTGTTAGTAATGTATCGTTTGGTTTACCTCCAGTTGGACGTGAAGTATTAAACGCTGTGTATTTATACCACTGTACACAAGCCGGGCTAGATTACGCTATTGTAAATACAGAGAAATTAGAGCGCTATGCTTCAATTCCAGAAGCTGAGATTAACTTAGCAAATGATTTAATCTATAAAACAAACGACAAGACACTTGCTGATTTCACAGATTTCTATCGTGACAAAAAGAAAGAAAAGACTGAAGATGATATTCCAAAAACAGTACCAGAGCGACTAGCATATTACATTATTGAAGGTACAAAAGAAGGGCTAATCCCTGACTTAGAAGCTGCAATGAATATGTACGATTCACCGTTAGAGATTATTAATGGACCTTTGATGACAGGGATGGCTGAAGTTGGACGTTTGTTCAATGACAACCAATTAATCGTAGCCGAAGTACTACAAAGTGCGGGAGTTATGAAAGCATCAGTATCATTCCTAGAACAGTTCATGGAAAAAAATGAAAATGATACTGGTAAAGGAAAAGTAATATTAGCAACAGTTAAAGGGGATGTACATGATATCGGAAAAAACCTTGTTGATATTATTTTAAGTAATAATGGTTATAAGGTAATTGATGTTGGTATTAAAGTTACACCCCAAGCACTAATTGAAGTTATTAAAAAGGAACATCCAGATATCGTTGGATTATCAGGATTACTCGTAAAATCAGCACAGCAAATGGTCATTACTGCGCAAGATTTCAAGGATGCAGGCATCATTACTCCAATGCTCGTAGGTGGAGCGGCATTATCAAGACGCTTTACAGAAACGAAAATTGCAGCAGAGTACGATGGTCCAGTTATGTATGCAAAAGACGCGATGCATGGGCTTGAGTTAGCTAACAGACTGCAAAGTGATGATAAAGGTGAATTGCTAAATGAGTTAGAAGACGCAATTGAAAAACGTGCAGCATCGGAAGAAAAGCGTGCTGCAAGACCAGCTGTTGCTGTAGCAGAAAAACCAGTTAAAACAGTACGTTCAGATGCACCGATTTTTGTACCGACTGATTTACGACGTCATGTTTTAAAAGACTATTCAGTATCTCATTTGTATCCATATGTGAATATGCGAACATTAATTGGCCATCATTTAGGTTTAAGAGGATATAGTGATGAAATGCTTGAAAAAGGTGACTCTCGAGCAGTTGAGTTATACGAATTAGTAACAGAATTCTTGGAATCAGGTATGTTAAATCCATCAGGCATGTATCAATTCTTCCCTGCACAAGCAGACGGAAATGATGTTGTTATTTATGATCCAGAAGATAGTAAGACCGTTATTGAGCGCTTTACTTTTCCACGACAAAATAAGATGCCGTACTTATGTTTAGCTGATTTCTTGAAAACAGTTGATAGTGGAGAAATGGATTATGTTGCTTTTATGCAAGTAACTGCTGGGCACGGTGTACGTGAGGCTGCAGCACGTTTGAAAGAGCAAGGGAAATTCCTTGAAAGTCATGCATTCCAAGCAACAGCTCTTGAATTAGCAGAAGGTTTTGCAGAACGCATCCATCAAGAAATTCGAGACCAATGGGGATTCCCAGATACCACCGATTTCACTATGCGTGATCGTTTTGCGGCAAAATATCAAGGGCAACGTTTTTCATTTGGCTATCCTGCATGTCCAAATTTAGAAGATCAATCGAAACTCTTTGGTTTGATTAAACCAGAAGATATAGGTGTACATCTTACAGAGGAATTTATGATGTCGCCAGAAGCATCCGTATCAGCAATTGTTTTTGCACATCCTGATGCAAGATATTTCAATGTAGAATAAGAAAAAGCGAGATGGTTTTAAGCCATCTCGCTTTTTGCATTTATTTTAAACAGATTGTAGATGTAATTTCGAGTAAGAAAACAAAATCCATCCTTATCATTTAATGATAAATATTAAACAAAGTAAGCAGTATCAAGTGTATTTTTAATTTTATTACCAAGTATTAAGACTTGCTATATGACAGATGTCATATGTTAATCATGACAACTATATCTACTATCATGTAACTATAAGTTTTAAGATGAGAATATATAAAGCGAAGAAAAGTGAGGGACATCACATGAATAATATAGAAAAGACGAAGCAATTACGTAAGGACGTCGCACCGTTCGCTAAGTCTCATTTGAATAAAAGTATTATGCAAATGGTTAACACTTTGCTACCACTAATAATCTTATGGACAGCAGCGTATCTATTAGTTCCAGTATCTGTTTGGGCATCGGTTGGTTTAAGTATTATCGCAGCAGGTTTTGTAGTTCGTACATTTATTATATTCCATGATTGTACTCACGGGTCATTTTTTAAAAATAAAAAAGCAACAGATATTGTTGGTACATTAACAGGAGTATTAACATTATTTTCTTATGAAAAATGGAAACGTGAACACGCGATTCACCATGCAACAAGCTCAAATTTAGATAAACGTGGTGTTGGTGACATTTGGGTGATGACAATTGAAGAGTACGTTGCAGCATCAAAAATGGAGCGATTCAAATATCGCGCTTACCGTAACCCGCTTGTAATGTTCGGATTTGGACCACTTTATTTAGTATTAATTTCAAGTCGTTTTAATCGTAAAGATGCAAAACGAAAAGAGCGTATGAATACGTATCTTTCAAATATTATTATCTTAGCACTAGCAACTACGATTGTGATGACTGCTGGATGGACTGCATTTTTAATCGTACATGGTACGACGATGTTTGTAGCTGGTTCATTAGGGATTTGGTTATTCTACATTCAACATACATTTGAAGATTCATATTTTGAAGAAGAATCTGAGTGGGATTATGTAAAAGCGGCGATTGAAGGAAGTTCATATTATAAATTGCCACTAGTTTTACAATGGGTAACAGGTAATATTGGTTTCCATCATGTGCATCATTTATCACCACGTGTACCGAATTACTTATTAGAAGAAGCACATGAAAAAGTACCACCACTTCAAAAAGCGACAACAGTAACTATCAAAACAAGTTTAGAATCATTACGTTATAAATTATATGATCCATCACAAAAAGCCTTTGTGACTTTCAAATCTGTACAAAGATTAGTAGATGAACATGATCGCTTGTCAAAAAATCAAGATGTACCTATGAAAAAAGCAAGCTAAGTAAGAAAGACGGTCATTTCTTTAAACAGAGATGGCTGTTTTTGTTTGTATGACATTTGATATAATAGGGGCAATTAGATGGGGCGGTGAATGAATTTATGCTGAGCTGGTTTAGTATTTTCCCGAAGAGTCCTTGGCTAAGTATCTATGCTTGGGTTATTTTCTGTTTACTACCGTTCTTTTTCATATTTAGGTCATCTTCATTTTTAGAAATAGCGATAGGAATTTCAATTTTACTTTTATATTTTGTTTCGTATCGTTTTTCACATAGATCACACAATGGACTAGTGTATATGTGGGTATCCTTTGAAATGTTAATTAATGTTGCGATGACATTACTTTTTGGTTATGTTTATCTATCATTATTTACGGCGTTTTTTATCGGGAATATTCGTAATACTGTAGGATTTTACATTATGTATGGCTTACATATCGCTTTTACAATTGGCGCGATAGTAGCAGGGTTTTTCATTGAAATTGATTTATTTCTTCCTCAAATACACTTTATCATTATTTCGGTTATTGGAACGGTCTTATTACCGTTTAATTTATATAACTGGAATAGGCGTGAAAAGCTTGAAGGGCAACTAGAGTCGGCAAAAGAACGTATTTCTGAGCTTAGTATCTATGAAGAGCGCCAGCGTATCGCACGCGATTTGCATGATACCCTCGGGCAAAAGCTTTCCATGATTGGCTTGAAAAGTGATTTAGCTGCACGTTTAGTGGAAAAGGATCCACAGGCAGCAGTAATGGAATTAAAAGATATTCGCCAAACAGCAAGCATTGCGTTGAAGGAAGTGCGCGAACTTGTCGCAGATATGCGTACAGTGAAGTTACGTGATGAACTTGTCCGTATTCAGCAAATTTTAGATGCAGCTGAAATGGAATTGACGATTGTAGGAGACCCTAATTTTGATAAGGTTCCAACGATTGTAGAGAATGTTCTAAGCATGTGTTTAAAGGAAGCAGTTAATAATATAGTAAAACATAGCGATGGATCGAAATGTGAAATTACATTCGTCCAAAATAATAATGAATTGCAGATTATCATTGCTGATAATGGCGTTGGCCTATCAGCAAGAAAAGAAAAATCAGAAGGTAATGGCTTAAATGGCATGCGAGAACGGTTAGAGTTCGTCAACGGAAATCTGGAAATTACTGAACAAAATGGCACAGTGCTTAATATTACTGTACCTGTCGTCATCACACATCAAAAGGGAAGTGACCAACATGATTAAAATCGTCATAGCTGAAGACCAAGGTATGCTTCTAGGTGCTATGAAATCTTTACTCAATATGGAAGATGATATGGAAGTAGTCGGCATTGGCAAAAATGGTGCTGAAGCTGTCACGCTTGTCGAGGAGCATAATCCTGATATTTGTATTATGGATATTGAAATGCCCTTAAAAACTGGATTAGATGCTGCTGAAGAATTACAAGATCATCCTTGTAAGATTATCATTTTAACTACTTTTGCGCGTCCAGGTTATTTCGAACGCGCTCGTAAAGCGGGTGTGCGTGGTTATTTATTAAAAGACAGCCCCATCGAAGAACTTGTAAATTCTATCCGTGTAATTATGGAAGGCAGACGGCTATATGCACCTGAATTAATCGATATTGTCTATGAAGAGACGATTGAAAATCCGCTCACAGAACGTGAAAGTGAAGTACTTGAGCTAGTAGCGGAGGGTAAAACGACGAAGGAAATAGCGGGGGAGCTTTTTCTTTCGCCCGGTACCGTGCGAAACTATATTTCAACCATCTTAGACAAACTAGAAGTAAGCAATCGAATTGAAGCTATTGCTCGTTTTAAGGAAAAAGGATGGAACAAATAGAGCGAAAGAGTTGGCTAAGCGAGTTTTATATAAATCCATATTGTTAATTAATCAGCATCTCCTTGTGAGGTGTTTTTTTGTTGGGAAAATTGCTAATCGAGGAGATTTGGATGAGTTGAACGGAGGAGCGAGTTGGTTAAATGGAGCCGGAGTGAGTTAAAAAGGCGAGTAGGTTAAAAGAGAGCCGGAGTGAGTCAAAAGATAGCGAGAAGGTTAAAAGCAAGCCCGAGCGAATTAAATAGAAGCCTGAGTAAGTTAAATCAAAATCCAAGTACATCAAATGAAACCCAAGAATCTCTCACAAATGTTTAATTCAATAAAATACAGGACAAGATGAATTGTGAAGACATTCAAGGAGGCAATTTTATGACACATAATGATAATCATATTGAAAAGGAAGATACGCTTACCAATAGACAAGGGCATCCTATTACAAACAATCAAAACTTGAGAACTGTTGGTAATCGTGGGCCTGCTACTTTAGAAAATTATGATTTCCTAGAGAAGATGAGTCATTTTGATAGGGAGCGTACACCCGAACGTGTAGTACATGCTCGTGGAGCAGGGGCACATGGTTATTTTGAAACGTATGGAAAGGTAGGTAATGATCCTGTTTCCAAATATACTAGAGCAAAGGTATTCCAAGATAAAGGGAAGCAAACACCAGTTTTTGTTCGATTCTCGACTGTAATACATGGAAATCATTCACCTGAAACTTTACGTGATCCCCGAGGATTTGCAGTGAAATTTTATACTGAAGATGGTAACTGGGATCTAGTAGGGAATAATATTAAAATCTTCTTTATTCGTGATGCTATGAAATTTCCTGATATGATCCATGCATTTAAGCCAGATCCTATTACGAATATACAAGATGTTGAGCGCTTTTTTGATTTTTGTGCAAGTTCACCAGAATCATTCCATATGGTCACTTTTATCTACTCACCTTGGGGGATTCCTGCAAATTACCGAATGATGCAAGGATCTGGGGTGAATACGTATAAATGGGTGAATAGTGATGGAGAAGCTGTTTTAATCAAATATCACTGGGAACCAAAGCAAGGAATAAAGAATTTGACGCAACAGGAAGCTGAAGAAATCCAAGCGAAGAATTTTAACCATGCTACTCAGGATTTATATGATGCGATAGAAAATGGAGATTATCCAGAATGGGAATTAAATGTTCAAATCATGTCTGATGGAGAACATCCAGAACTCGATTTCGATCCTTTAGATGATACGAAGCTGTGGCCAGAAGATCTATTCCCGTGGCATCCTGTAGGGAAAATGGTATTAAATAAAAATCCTGAAGATTTCTTTGCAGAAGTGGAGCAAGTATCATTTGGAACAGGTGTATTAGTTGATGGACTCGATTTCTCTGATGATAAAATGTTGCAAGGTAGAACATTTTCTTATTCAGACACACAGCGTCATCGTGTCGGAGCAAACTATTTACAACTCCCAATTAATGCGCCGAAGAAACGTGTTGCTACAAACCAAAACGGTGGTCAAATGTTGTATAAGCGTGATTTAGCGCCAGGACAGAATCCGCATATAAATTATGAGCCATCCATGCTTGGTGGCTTGCATGAAGCTAAACAAAACGCAAAAGAGTATACACCCTTTATAGAAGGCAATTTAGTGCATGAATCCATTGATCGACAAAGTAATACGAAACAAGCAGGGGAAACGTATCGTAATTTTGAGGATTGGGAAAAAGATGAGCTTCTAGAAAATCTTATCGGTGATTTATCAAGTTGTGATGAAAAGATCCAAAAGGCAATGATTGCATTAGCAGAGGAAGCCGATGATGACTACGGTCGTAGACTAAAAGAGGGACTGCAAAATGCTGAAAAACACTCGTCTACGCAAAGACCGTTAGCAAATATTGATGGAGATAATGCTCCTGAAGATGCCATTGAAAAAGGGCATGACGCAGAGCCATATTAAAATGAAACGTGAGGATGATAAACCTCACGGTTTTTGCTATTGTTTTCTACTTAAAAAAATAGTCGATTGCCAAAAAAGAAATACAGCAAATTTATTAATATATAAATAAAAAATTGCGCATGCTATAGAAGGTATTTTTTGTCACTGAGTCAAATTGTTGGAATATCCTATTTTTAGGGTATATGCTTTACTTGTTACAAAATTTTAAAATAGAAAAGGAAGTAGACATTAAATGACTATTAAAGTAAAAGCAATAATAGGTTCAACTAGCTCAACTTCAAATAATTTAAAACTTGTAAACTTCATGAAAAAACGCTATGCAAACAAATTGGATATTACACCGGTATTAATTAATGACGTTGAAATGTTCTCAATTGATATTGAAAACAATCCACCAGCTGGTGCAACAGCTTTTAAATCGGATGTTAAAGATTCTGATGCAGTATTATTTGCTGTTCCTGAATATAACTATTCCATTCCAGGTGCATTAAAAAATGCAATTGACTGGTTATCACGTGGTGGTGATTATACAATCAAAGATAAACCAGGGTTCATTGTAGGTTCATCTATGGGTGTTTTAGGTAGTGTTCGTGCTCAAATCCATTTGCGTGAAATCCTTTCAAATCCAGCTTTAGCGCCAGTACTACTGTCAAGGAATGAAGTATATATAGGTGCTGTTCATACGAAGTTAAACGAAGCTGGCGAACTAATAGATGAAAGTACAATTGCATTCCTTGATACGGTAGTAGACAACTTTATTGCTTTTTACGACAAACATACTAAATAAAATATAGCTCCCTAAGTACAATCATTATGACAAAAAGCTTCTACTCTAAGACGTATAGAGAAGAAGCTTTTTTTTGTTAAAATTTTTCCTTCAACATTTGCATGCGATTATTAAACAATGTTGGATAGGACAAAAATCCAAGGAAAATACTCGATACAGCCGCTGTCGTAAGCAAGATGAAAACGATTAGCAATTGAAACTGCACTGCCTGGATAGGGTCAGCTCCAGCAATGATTTGACCACTCATCATGCCTGGAAGTTGTACAAGTCCGATCGTTTTTTGGCTTTCTATCGTTGGAATCATGCTTGCCTTTATCGCACTAATTAATTGATGATGAATAGCCTGTTTTGGTGTTCCACCTAATGATAAAATGAGCTCTACTTGATCACGATGCGCGTGCATTTCAGCTGTGAAACGATTTAAGAATAAAATGGATAGTACCATAGAGTTCCCGATGATCATTCCACTAATTGGAATAATATATTGTGCAGTTGCGGGTACAATGTGGAAGCCTAGTAGTATGGCTTGCGTCAATACTTCAACAGTCAGTAAAGTAACTGCAATTTTCCACGTAATCCCGTCTATAGATTTACCTTTTTTACGTGCGTTTAATGTAGCAGTTCCAATCATCAAAGCGATCATTAAGAAGATATAGATAAAATGATTGGAATCAAAAACAAATTTTAATACATAGCCGACAGCAAGTAACTGGATTATGGAGCGTATAGTAGCAATAAATGTATCTTTTTCTAATCCGAGTTTTAAAGTTTTTGATAAAATTAATGGAATAAGTACGAAAATCAATGTTAAGGATAATGCTAAATAGCTCATTTAATCACCCCTTGTACGAAGCGTCTTACAAGCTCATTTTGAGGGTCCTCTAATAGTTTGCTTTCTCCAGTTTCAATGACTTCACCTTTCATTAAAACCCAAGTATAGTGACCAATTTTTAATGCTTGGTCAAGATTATGTGTAATCCAAATCATCGTCACATTATATTTTTCGTTGATTTTGACGATAAGTTCTTCGATTTCTTTTAATGAAGCACGATCAAGTGCAGATGTAATTTCATCAAGTAACAATATTTCGGATTGATTGACAAGGGTTCTTGCAATCGATACTTTTTGGCGTTGCCCACCTGATAGATCATATGCATCTTTATGTAAAAAGGCGTGTTCCAAACCAACATCATCTAAATATGAAATAGCATCTTCTTCAGTTAGTTTCTTATTTTGCAATGCCAACGGAAGCTCTAAGTTTTCAAAAACTGTGCCTTTGATCATAGGAGCAGCCTGTAATGCCATTCCAACATTTCTACGTAAATCAATTGGATCATAAGTAGTAATGAGCTTATTGTGAATAAAAATTTCGCCAGCAGTAGGGGAGATTAAGCCGTTGCACATTTTGAGTAAAGTAGTCTTACCTGCACCAGAAGGACCAACAAGCGTTGTGATTTTTCCCTTAGGAAAAGATCCTGTAACGTCTTTAATTATTTGAGAGTCGCCAATTTGAAAATCAACATGGCTAAAATGTATGGCGGGATCGTATACAGTATCCATTTGTAAGCCTCCTAAAAAAAGTCTTTACTATAAATGTACCATAGTTCAAGAATAATCTTCTATATAAGAGTCGGTTGAGTATTCAATAGTTAAGCAAGTGACGTTAAACTTTTATAATCAACGTGTCAGATTTTCGATATATTACTTTTACATCCCAACACTACCCTTTCAACTAACAATATTGGGTATATTATAATTACACCAAAAAGTAAGATTTGATATGCTGAGTGCCAATGACCTTTTTGCATCCAACAGAAGAACAAACTATATTAGGGCGTTATATCTTGTTAAGGTGGGAACCAAATGCATCGTATTTTATTACATTATCAATAACAAGACTAGTGAAACAACAAATCTTAATGAAAAAAAGGGGAATATTAGCATGATAAAAGATATTTATTGGACATGTTTTCAATATGAGGATTGGGAAATTTATTTAGCTGCTACAGACCATGGGCTTAGTTATGTAGGCATTAGTATGGATGAGTTAGAAACGATGTCTGCAAAGCGGTTTAAAAAGTATAGCCTAATAGAGTCTGATGAAAAATTAGAAGCATATAAAAAAGAGTTGATCGACTATTTAAAAGGTGTGAAACAGGAATTCGTGATGTCTCTAGATACAGGTGGCACGGAGTTTCAACAAGCTGTTTGGAAAGCATTACAAGGTATACCTTATGGCGAAACAACAACTTACTCAGCCATCGCCAATCAAATAAATAATCCAAAGGCAGTACGAGCTGTAGGTACAGCAATTGGTGCAAATCCAATTCTGATAATCGTACCATGTCATCGTGTTATCGGAAAAGATGGTCAACTTACAGGTTTTCGTAGCGGTATACCGATGAAAAAAGCACTACTTGCATTAGAAAAATAAAGTACATGAGACAAGAAAATGAAGAAATTATTTTACCAAATTGATGCAAAAAAATTGAGTTTCTTCCTATATAAATAGTAACTATAAAATAAATTGATAACGTTTGCGAGATTCTCATATTACCTTTCAAATATTTTATAGTTCACATAACCTAATAATGTCCGTCTGTTTGAAGTTGTCTCGAAAAATAATACGATTCCAATTTTTGTTTGAAAACTCAAATCAATCTAATGTGAAAATCGTTTATTTTATTGGCGTAAATTATATTTTGGCAAAATGAAAAGCCAATTCAAAATTTGATTGAATTGGCTTGAGAATTTGTAAGTTTATTGGTGATGAGGGAAGAGTGGCAATGTCCCTAAGAAAATAATGTCATCCCTTTTAATAGCATCACCTTCTGCTAAAATAGCTGCTTTTGCAACAACTCGACCGCCTGCTTTTGTTACTAGCTCTTCTAATACTTTGATAGACGCCCCAGTGCTAATTACATCATCAATAATTGCAACCCGCTTATATTTTAAAAAGGCTACGTCATGGAAGTCTAAACATAGGATTTGTTTTTCGTCTGTCGTAATGGATTTCACTTCATGAATAAGTGGTTCAAGCATATAAGCTTTTAATGATTTACGCGCTACGACATAACGTGGTAATTTCATACGCTTTGTAAGTTCATACACTAAAGGAATCCCTTTTGCTTCTGCTGTAATGAGTAGATCTACATCAGGTAGCTTTTCGGCAAGGGCAGTAGCTGCTGCATCCACCATCTCTATATCACCTAATAAAACAAAGCTAGCTATAGATAGATTTTCTTTAATTTGAATAATGGGTAAATGTCGCTTTAAACCCACGACATGTAATTCATAAGTTTTCATTGCATAAAATCCTCCGATTTACAAAATGACTAATGAGACAAATTCAAAAAATACCCGATGGCTTATATAAATAGGTCTCTAATAGTCTTTACATTTTCAGATGATTTAAGTCGTAATAATGCGCATCATCAAAAAATAACGTGACACATTCCTTAATATAACAATTTCACGATGACTACCTAGATATTTTCAATACACTTTACTGGAAGTATACGGGATTGTTCGATTCAAAAACAATGTTATCACCTTTAAAACTATTGTTCAAATTAATAGTTGATGGATTACTGAGAAAATTAAGAAATTTACAGTGTAATTAATGAAAAAATATAAGGTTCATGAGATAGAATAACGGTTTTCAAAACATGTTTAACGTTAAATAGTGTATACTATGACTAATTACGATGGTGGAAGAAGGGACTAAGTATGAAGTCGAAATATCCAGATGATAGCTTAGCGCTACATACAGACTTATATCAGATAAACATGGCAGAATCTTATTGGGCAGATGGTATACATAATAGAAAATCAGTGTTTGAGCTGTATTTCAGAAAATTACCATTTGGCAACGGTTTTGCAATTTTTGCTGGTCTAGAAAGAATGCTGGAATATTTACGTGATTTCCGTTTTAGTGAAAGTGATTTAGAGTATTTGCAAAATGATTTAGGTTATAGCGAAGATTTTATAGAATATTTAAGAGATTTACGCTTTACCGGAGATGTATATTCAATGGTTGAAGGTGAATTAGTCTTCGGTAATGAACCGATTGTTCGTATTGAAGCGCCTTTAGTAGAAGCACAATTAGTTGAAACGGCGCTACTAAACATTGTCAATTATCAAACATTGATTGCTACAAAAGCAAGTCGTATTAAGCAAATTGTAAAAGACGATGTAGTAATGGAATTTGGTACACGTCGTGCACAGGAGATGGATGCAGCTATTTGGGGTACACGTGCAGCAATTATTGGTGGGTTGGAATCGACAAGTAATGTGCGAGCAGGTAAATTGTTTAATTTGCCAGTTGCAGGCACTCATGCTCACTCCCTTGTTCAAGCTTATAAAAACGATTACGAGGCGTTTCATGCTTATGCAAGACGTCATAAAGACTGTGTATTTTTAGTTGATACGTATAATACATTAAAATCAGGAGTTCCAACTGCGATCAAAGTAGCAAAAGAACTGGGCGATAAGATTAACTTTATAGGTATTCGCTTAGACAGTGGAGACATTGCATTTTTATCAAAAGCGGCACGTAAAATGTTAGATGACGCTGGATTCCCAAATGCCAAAATCGTTGTATCAAATGATTTAGATGAATATACTATTTTGAACTTAAAAGCTCAAAATGCAATGGTTGATATGTGGGGTATTGGTACAAAACTAATTACTGGTTACGATCAACCTGCTTTAGGTGCAGTGTATAAAATAGTATCCATTGAAAAAGAAAATGGGCAAATGGAAGATACCATTAAAATTTCTGCTAATGCTGAAAAAGTGTCGACACCTGGGATGAAAAAATTATATCGCATCATCGATCGTGAGAATGGTAAAGCAGAGGGTGACTACATTACGATGTTTGATGAGGATCCTCAATTAGAGGAACGTATTAAAATGTTCCATCCTGTGCATACATTCATCTCTAAATTCGTCACTAATTTTGAAGCAAAAAATTTACACACAAAAGTGGTTGAAAATGGACAAGTAATCTACGAAAGTCCTTCTGTACAAGAGATGCGAGAGTACGCAACTGAAAATTTAGAATTATTATGGGATGAATATAAGCGTTCTTTAAATCCAGAGGAATATCCAGTCGATTTAAGCCAAAAATGCTGGGATAATAAAATGCGTAACATTCAAGAAGTGAAAGATATGGTTGAACAAATCGATCTTGGGTAAGGAGGTAAGTAGTATGTCAAATTTACAAAAACAAATTATTGAAGAACTAAGAGTACTACCAATAATCGATGTACAAGAAGAAATTCGTCGTTCAGTAGATTTCCTAAAAGCATACGCACTTAAGCATTCTTTCGTAAAAGGTTTTGTTTTAGGTATATCTGGTGGTCAGGATTCCACTTTGAGTGGTAAACTGGCGCAAATGGCAGTAGATGAACTAAATGCACAAGTTGGTAAAGATCAATATTCTTTTTGGGCAGTGCGTCTTCCATATGGAGTACAATCAGATGAACAGGATTGCCAAGATGCAATTGATTTTATCCAACCGACAAAAGTATATACTGTAAATATTAAGGCAGCTGTAGATGCTGGTGTACAAGCTTTGGCTGATGCGGGAGTTGTACTTTCTGATTTTGTAAAAGGGAATGAAAAAGCACGCGAACGTATGAAAGTTCACTTTGCAATTGCAGCAACAAATGCTGGGATTGTCATTGGGACAGACCATGCGGCAGAAGCCATTACCGGGTTCTATACTAAGTTCGGTGATGGCGGGGCAGATGTTGTACCGATATTCCGCTTAAACAAGCGCCAAGGTAGAGCGTTACTTGAGGAGCTTGGATGTCCGAAACATTTGTACGAAAAGACACCAACAGCAGATTTAGAAGAAGAGCGTCCTTCATTACCCGATGAAGTTGCGTTAGGTGTGAAATATGATCAAATTGATGATTATTTGGAAGGTAAAGAAATTCCTGATGAGGCTCGTAAAGTCTTAGAAGGACATTACTTACGTTCGCAACATAAACGCCACCTACCAATAACTGTGTATGATGATTTTTGGAAGTAATTAAATAACATAGATGAGCCGAATCCCGAAGTGGGGATTCGGTTTTTTTGTATTTCTTTAACCGAAGGACGTGAATTGGTGAAAGATATTATAAACAAATAAACAAACAATTAATTAATAAAACAGATACCTGTTATCATTTGAAAATTTAGCTCTAAAGTAGATTTTAAAATTATGAAGAAAAAGGGGGTTAGTAAAGAGCTTTAAGGAGCAATAATATAAGGAACTAAACAGATGAATTGAGCTAAAAGTTGTTCTACTCTGTGATTTGTTAAAGGTTTGTAATCAAACGAAATACAATGGACATGGTATAATAAGTCCAATTATATAAAAAGACTCGGTTCATAAGACTTATTTTTTTGGTCTAATGGCTTAAAACGATAGACTTTGTAAAGTGGAGGTTCAATTGATGGAAACACAAGAAAAGCTTCAAGAGGTCGTACGTAATATTGAAAAAGTTATGATAGGTAAAAAACATATTGCTGAATTGAGTGTAGTATCATTACTTGCTCAAGGGCATGTTTTATTAGAGGATGTACCTGGTGTTGGTAAAACGATGATGGTACGTGCTTTAGCAAAATCAGTAGGAGCGCAATTTAAACGTATACAATTTACACCGGATCTATTGCCTTCGGATGTTCTGGGTGTATCCATTTATAACCCAAAAGATATGGAATTCCATTTTCGACCAGGGCCAATCATGGGCAATATCGTATTGGCTGATGAAATTAATCGTACTTCTCCGAAAACGCAAGCTGCTTTACTTGAAGGTATGGAAGAGGCTGCTGTGACAATCGATGGTGAAACATATAGTATACCAAAACCTTTTTTTGTAATGGCAACACAAAATCCGATTGAATATGAGGGTACCTATCCATTGCCAGAAGCACAACTCGATCGATTTTTGTTAAAGATGAAAATGGGTTATCCATCTTATGATGATGAAATTGAAGTACTGCGTCGTGCTGAACAAGGAAAGCCAATCGATTTTTTAACATCTGTCATTACATTAGAAGAGTTAATTACTTTGCAACAACAGGTGAAAGATGTTTTTGTTGATGAAGTTGTGAAAGGTTATATTGTTGATTTATCTCGTGCAACGAGAGAAAACCAATATGTATATTTGGGTGTTAGTCCACGAGGCTCGATTGCATTGATGAAAGCTTCGCAAGCATATGCATTACTTCGTGGTCGTAGTTTTGTAACACCTGATGATGTTCAGTTTTTAGCACCATTTGTATTCTCACACCGTATAATGCTAAGGCCTGAAGCTCGTTATGATGGAGTTTCACCTGAAGAAATTATTGGACGCATTTTAATTAATACAGTTGTGCCCATTAAAAGGTCTGCAAATCAATGACAATAAGTAGGTTACGATATGTTTCAGGGAGAATCCTACGCCTGATGCTAGTCGTTTTGCTACTGCTTAGTACTTTAGCATTTAGCATCATAGAAGGCGGTTTTGTAATCTGGTTTGTCTTTTTCATGTTACTTCCTTTCTCAACGTACTCATTGCTGTTATTTTTTACACCTTTAAAAAAAATGAAAATAGAGCGTAGTATTGAACAGGAATATATGAGAAATGGTGATTCATTGAAGATGACAATGACTCTAAAACGCAATAATAGATGGCCTATTGTATATGCAGTTATTCGTGAAGCGATGCCAAGTGAAGCATTGGTAAATGCAACGACGCAACCAATGCAAAGGTTATTGTTAATTGGATTTAAAAAGGAAGTTAAGTGGACGTATGAGATTGAAGAAATACCGCGGGGGGAGCACTTTTTACAAGGCGTTGAAATAACAGTAAGTGATTTCTTTGGATGGATTAAAAAAACGCAAATCATCCCTGCGAAACGTACGGTTGTTGTGTATCCAAATGTGACGAAAATGATTTTCAGACCACTTGATATGAGCATGCAAACAGGAACTGGACCGGTATCTTCCACAATTGTACGAGATACGACGATGGTATCAGGGTTGCGCGAGTATCAATCTGGAGACCGGATGTCTTGGGTTCACTGGAAGACATTTGCGAAAACGGGAGAGCTTCGGACGAAAGAATTTGAAGATCAACAATCACAAGATTTATGCCTTGTGCTAGATTGTTCTCCATCAGCATTATTTGAAGAGCAAGTTGAGTTTGTTGCCTCTATCTTAAATGCAAGTGTTCGTCAGCAAATTACGATGGCGTTTTTGTCGGCAGGTAGAAATCGTGTGCTTTTTGAAGCTACGCAAACAGAAAGCCAATTGCAAGAGGTGATGTTCCATTTGGCGAGTGTACAAGATGATTTGGGAGATTCAGTCAATCATTTGTATGAACAAGATCGTACGTTAGCGAATGCGGCTCAAATTCTTTTTGTGACAAGTGAGCTTACAACAGAGTGGCTTGATATTTTAACAAAGGTATCAAGGTCATCTCGTGCCTGTGTATGTTTTGTTATTCGAAGTAAAGGACAAGTCATGTCTACCCAAGAGCAGGCTATGGAGAAATTGGCTCGTACACGTGGGATAAGAGTTATTACGATTGCTAAGGAACAATTTACAGAAGCTTTTACGGGGGTGTTGAAATGACACATCATCCTATTAAGCGAATGATAGGATTAGTGGCACTCTATATAGTGATTTTCTTCATGTTAAGAGAATGGCTTCTGCCCATAGTGAATTTGACCAATACTGGTCATTTAAACTTATTCTTATTATTCGTAGGTATCTGTTTACTGGCGAATATAGTCCATTTAAATGGTTGGATATCGGCCATTATAAAATCTGCCTATATACTCTGGTTTTTAATGTACGTTTATACAGGAACGAAAGTATTTTCAATTGAGAGTGTACTAACATTAAGCAGTGATCTTCAAAATAGTTGGTTAGCATTGATGCAAAAAGATTGGAACGGTGTGGAGAATTCATTTCGAAGTATCTTATTCTTTATCTTACTTTGGATGACAATTTATCTAATTCACTATTGGATAACGGTGAAGCATACTATTATTCATTTCTTATTCGTAACAATTATATTTTTAGTATTGTTAGATACTTTTAGTGAATATAATGCAAAGTTTGCCATTATAAGAGTTATGTTTTTAGGATTACTTTTACTAGGAACTTTATATGCTAATCATTTATTTGAGACAAATGCTGTAGAAAGGAAAGATATAAAGTATATCTCTGTCCTAGTTCCGTTAGCAGTTATGCTTATTGCGAGTACTGTATTTGCCTATGCGATACCTAAAAAAGGCCCGATGGTAACTTTACCAAAATCACTTTCTACTCTAATGGACCAACAAGGTAAAGGCAGTTCTGCTATTGGGAAAATTGGTTATGTTGAGGATGATAAAAAGCTAGGCGGACCATTTAAAATGGATGCTCGAATCGTCTTTAATGCAAAGGCTGATAGTAATCAATATTGGAGAATTGAAACAAAGGATATTTATACTTCTAAGGGATGGGAACGTAAAAAGGGTGATGTCTATGTCGAAGCTTTTAATCAAAATGAGAACATTCCTTTAAGTATTAAACCAGGAAGTAAAATGGATCAAACTACTGCAGAAATTGAAATGAAGAAAGATTTCAAATTCATTATGCAGACATATGGTTTAATGAAAGTTGGTAATGTAGATCCAGGAGTGTCTTTCTACCGAGAAATAGACGGTGAAAAAATTCGCTCTTTAAAGGGCGAAGATGAAATTGCGTTAGAAGCGTATACGATATCTTATAGTTCACCAAAATATAGTTTGAAGGCACTCAAGAAAACAAATGTAAACGATTTGGATAAGTTATCGAAGGATTATAATACTTATTTGCAATTACCTAAAACACTGCCGAAGCGAGTAAGAAAACTTTCAAAAGACATTACGAAAGATGAAAAGAGCTTATATGGTAAGGCTAATGCAATTGTAGATTATTTTAAATATAACGATTATGTCTATAGCCGTGATAAAGTGGCGATTCCAGGGAAAAATGACGATTATGTAGATCAATTTTTGTTCGATACAAAAATGGGTTATTGTGATAATTTCTCAAGCTCTATGGTTGTCATGTTGCGTTCTATTGGTATTCCAGCGCGCTGGGTAAAAGGTTTTTCTGAAGGTGAAGAAGTACAGAATGTTGCAGGCCAACAGAAGGAATTTGTCATCACAAATAATAATGCCCATTCATGGGTAGAAGCATATTTACCTGGAATAGGCTGGATGTCTTTTGAACCTACTATAGGCTTTGAAGGTTTTGATAATGTGTTAGATGATGTGAAAAATCAACAAGAACCTACACCAATCAATCCTAAAAAAGAAGACAAAGAAGAAAAGCAAAAACAACAAAAAGTTGATAAGAAGAAAGAAGAAAAAACAAAAGAAGAAAAGCAGAAGCAAGAAAAAGATGAAAAAAAGGCTCAAAAATCAAAAAAAGCAGAACCTGTAATGAGTAAGAAGTTTACAATGGTGATAGCGATAATTATAGGAGCTTTGATAGTACTATCTTTAATTCTAGTATTATTGCGTAGAAAGTGGATACCAAAAGCAATAATTACTTTTTATCGTATGAAAAAACCTGAGAATATTTCTTTAGACCATGCTTACCATCAATTATTAAAACAATTAGAGCATGCTGGTTTGAAAAAGGGGAATGGGCAGACCTTGCAAGACTATGCAAATTATGTAGATGAACGATTAAGTACAACGCATATGAGTAAAATAACTGCTTTATATGAGCAACAAATTTATAGTAATAATTACGCTCAATGGGATTGGTTAGATATTAAAGAAAGTTGGGAATATTTAATCAATCGTACAAGCGGTTGATTTTAAGTGTTACAACATGTAAAATTGAGAAAAATTATATATATTGATTACCCTCATATATGTTCGAAAATAAGGTTCGGATGTCTCTACCAGGTTACCGTAAATGACTTGACTATGAAGGTGAATGACAGCGTGGTTAATCCATGTACTAGCATTCACCTTTTTTGATGTAGAGCATAAGGACGCGTAGGATGTAATTTCAGACGCGTTCTTTTCGTATAGAAATGTTAAAATGAGTAGGTAAACAGTTATATTAATATTAAAAGAGGTGGAAACGTTGTCAGCTAGTTCAATTTTACAAGATCAAGAAAAGATTATCGTTCTTGACTTTGGTAGCCAATATAATCAGCTAATTACTCGTCGTATTCGTGAATTTGGAGTTTACAGCGAATTACATGCACATACTATTACTGCAGAAGAGTTAAAAGCAATGAATGCTACAGGGATTATTTTCTCTGGTGGCCCTAACTCTGTATATGATGAAAATGCATTCCATATTGATGAAGAAATCTTCAATTTAGGTCTTCCTATTTTAGGGATTTGCTACGGTATGCAATTAATGACACATGCTTTAGGTGGGAAAGTAGAAAAAGCTGCACACCGTGAGTATGGTAAAGCAGAAATTCAAGTATTGAATGACAATGCATTATTCGGCGAATTACCAAAAGAGCAAGTTGTTTGGATGAGCCATGGTGATTTAGTAACTGTTACTCCAGAAGGCTTTGAAACAATTGCGACAAGTACTTCATGTCCAATTGCTGCAATGGCTAATGCTGAGCGTAAATTCTATGCAGTTCAATTCCACCCAGAAGTACGTCACTCAGTATACGGAAATGACTTATTACGTCAATTCGTATTCGATGTATGTAACGCTAAAGGCGACTGGTCTATGGAAAGCTTCGTAGAAATTGAAATTCAAAAAATCCGTGAACAAGTTGGCGACAAAAAAGTTCTTTGTGCACTTTCTGGTGGCGTAGATTCATCAGTTGTTGCTGTTCTTATCCACAAAGCGATTGGTGACCAATTGACTTGTATGTTCGTTGACCACAACTTAAACCGTAAAGGTGAAGTTGAACAAGTAATGAAAACTTTCACAGAAGGTTTCAACATGAACGTTATCAAAATCGATGCTCGTGAACGCTTCATGAGTAAATTAGCTGGCGTTTCAGATCCAGAGAAGAAACGTAAAATTATCGGTAACGAATTTATCTATGTATTCGATGAAGAAGCTTCAAAACTTGAAGGTATGGATTTCCTTGCACAAGGAACTCTTTACACTGATATTATTGAGTCTGGTACAGCAACTGCACAAACAATTAAATCTCATCATAATGTAGGTGGATTACCTGAGGATATGCAGTTCGAACTTATCGAACCATTAAAAACATTATTCAAAGACGAAGTACGTGCACTAGGTTCTGAACTTGGACTAGCTGATGAAATCGTATGGCGTCAACCATTCCCAGGTCCGGGTCTTTCAATCCGCGTACTTGGTGAAGTAACAGAAGAAAAATTAAACATTGTACGTGAATCAGATGCTATCTTACGCGAAGAAATCGCTAAACATGGTTTGGATCGCGACATTTGGCAATACTTCACAGTACTTCCTGATCTGAAAAGCGTAGGTGTAATGGGTGACCAACGTACTTACGATTATGCAATCGGTATCCGTGCTGTAACGTCAATCGACGGTATGACTTCTGACTGGGCACGTATCCCATGGGAAGTTTTAGAAAAAATCTCAGTACGTCTAGTAAACGAAGTTGATCATATCAACCGCGTACTGTATGACATTACTTCTAAGCCACCAGCAACTATTGAGTGGGAATAATAATATTAAAGCTTGGAGAGCCTACATTAGTAGGTTTTCCAAGCTTTTTTTGTTTGCCTGATATCAATATACTTCATGACCTAGTCTATCTGAATAATGTTCATAGTAGTGTTCTCAGTTAAAAGTAGAAAATACTTTTTCGAATTTCTGCATTCGAATATAAATATTTTTGGTGGGCATTAAAACCTGAACGTTTCCATGACTCTATTGAATTTAAAGATGTAGTGAATGGATATGTAGAAAAAAGTATGGAAAACTATAATTGACAACGGAAGGATTTTTATAAAATAGATGAAAAATTCTATAAACTTTTAGCTTATCAAAAAAATATTAAGAAATTTGCCGAAATTACGACTGAATTGTAAATGCTGTGTAAAGAGCATGTTAAAACTCTGTGAAAAGCCAACGCAGAAAGTTAGTATTTTTTATAATAAATGTGATAAAACATGAAGGAGTGGCAGCATGGAGTTAAATTGGCAGGAAATGATTTTTCAATTCTTGGGAGGCCTAGGACTCTTTTTATTTGCAATTAAATACATGGGTGATGGTCTGCAAAAAGCAGCCGGAGACCGTTTAAGAGATTTATTAGATCGTTTTACGACAAATCCATTTATGGGTGTCTTAGTAGGGATTTTTGTCACAGTACTTATTCAGTCGAGCTCCGGGACAACCGTTATTACGGTCGGTTTAGTCAGCGCGGGCTTTATGACATTACGACATGCTTGGGCTATTTACGAATTATATAGAATGGATTTCTGGTATATTAGGATTAGAACCTAAAATGCAAATTGCCTTCGCGCATGGAACGTTCAATGTTGCCAATACGCTTATTCAACTACCGTTAATTGGTGTATGGGCTTATGTCGTTACCAAGTTGATTCCGGGTAAGGATACTATAGTTGAATATAAACCGAAGTATTTAGATTACTCGTTAATTACAAAATCACCAGGTATTGCGTTAGGACAAGCAAAGCAGGAAGTGGTTCGTATGGGGGGGGTGGTGTACAAGGATTATCAGCAGCTATGGACTATTTAAAAACGTTAGATGTGAAGCAAGCAAGTACAGCGGCACAATTAGAAGAAGCAATAAATAATCTCGATCAAAAAACAACGGATTATTTAGTAAGTTTATCAAAACAATCATTATCAGGTGTAAATTCTCATATCCATCATGCGCTTCTTGAAAATATTCGTGATATTGAACGTGTTGGTGATCATGTAGAAAACCTAATTGAGCTTATTGATTATAAAGAATCGAATCGCATAAAACTTAGTCAAGAAGCGACGCAAGAGCTAGAAGGAATGTTTGAGCTTGTCATTGAAACAGTAAAAATAGCAATGCATGCGCTTGATACACGTGATGTGTCGTTGGCACAGCAGGTAAGAGCTCAAGAAGAACGTATTGACGAAATGGAACGTAGTTTACGTAAACATCATATTCGTCGATTGAATGAAGGTATTTGCTCGGGTTCAGCAGGCATTGTATTTGCGGATATTATTAGCAATCTTGAACGTATTAGCGACCACGCCAACAACATTGCTGATACGATTTACGAACAAGATTAAGGTAATGAGCATTCTTTCGGGAATGCTTATTTTTTTACCTCAATTTTCAAATGATTCATTAGGTGTATTTTCGTAAACAATTAGAAGACATAAGACATCTAATTAAAGAGCAAATGATGAGGATATCAACAGTCACCCTCAATTTAAAGATAAACGAAATGCTAAAATCGATAACTTGTTTTATAGGATAGATGATCTCATTTGTAAAGTAAGATACGAGATTGACAACTTACTTAATTAAATGATTTAATTTACTTAACGATAGGTAAATAAGAGGTGTAATATGAATAAAGGGAAAGAAACGTATCAACGTGTATTGGATGTAGCTATTTATTTTTTTGCTAAAGAAGGAATTCATAAAACAAGCTTTGCAATGATTGCTAAAGAGTTGGGAATGTCAAAGCCTTCTCTTTATTATTATGTGGAGTCGAAAGATGAACTAATCAAAAGGGTTTTTGATTATATATTTGAAGATTATACATTCGAAAGGTACTTTCAAATAGAAGGCATGACTAAAGAAGATTTGATTGAACAGCTTTATTCAGGTGGTATGAAGTATATAAATGAGATTCAAGAACAGGATATATTGCTGAATTTATTGAGTGAATTTACTTTGTATGCTAATCGAATTAAAGAAGAGGATGAAACTTTTATCGATAAGATAAAGGAAGTACAACAAATGTTTATTGATGGCTTTGTCCAAATTCTACAGAAAGCTACAGAGTTTGGATTAATTGAAAAAAATAATATTCAGGCGAAAGCTGGAGTGTTGGCTTTAATGTTGGATAACATTCTGAATTATAAAATGCTAGATATGAAAATAGAAGAGGCTGCTATTTGGCGGCAAACAATTACAGATGTAATAAAGTAATAGGAGTGTAAAAGGGATGAATCATACAACCGTGCATTTGAATTTTTCTAAGGCGGATAAATTATTTTTATGGTTGATTTTGCCGCTCATTGGTTTAGTAATAGGTTATTTTTTGCCTCAAATTTCAGAATGGGCAAGTAAGTTAGATTGGATTCCATTCCAAGGGCCATTTAAGTTGGTCGCTAGTCTAAATGCGGGGTGGGTTATTTTTGCTACGATGGCATTTGGATTGGTAGCGGGTATAATTTTGACTCTAATTATTTATGATGAAATATTGAATATTTACATTAGTGAGGATGCATTAGCCTTTAAAATTGGGAAAGTTGAATTGAGTTATGTCAAAGATGATATTAGCTATATTTATATAGATCATAAAGATTTAGTTCTGATTGGGCATGAAGGTCAGGAACTTTTCAGATATAAAAAAGAAATTAGCACTAAAATATTAAAAGAAGAACTTGGTGAACTGGGTTATCTTTTGAAAGATGGAAATCCGTATAAGGAACAGTTTAAGAAATGGGTACCTGGGTTAACCGATTTATCACTTGAAGCAAATGCATTGTTAAAGGCAAGGGAAATTACGCTTAAAAATGATGCTAGTGAAGAGGCTTTACAAATTGCAGTTGAATTGTGGAAGCTCCATGTTTCGGTAAAAGAGATTGAATCGAAGCAATATTATAGAGTCGTGTAAGGAAAATAACCGAACCTCCTAATCGAAGGAGGACGGTTATTTGCAATTCTTATTGAATATTAATGCCAAGGATAGCGACGATTGCAGTAGCCTGATCATGACGAATAGATAAACCCTTCGCTAATGTTGGATCTAAGTTGATTTGTTCGAAATAACAAGACGATAAATCGATTCCTTTTAAATTTGTATCAGAAAAATCAGCTGCGTTTAGTTCCATTCCTTGAAACGTGACTTGAGTTAATTTTACATCTTGTAAAGTGCTTTCGTTTAATTGGCCATCTTTAAAGGCAACTGCATTCATTTTTGATTCTGAAAATGTGCCATAGTTTAAAAGACAATCAACTAATTCAACATTTTTAAGCTGTGTACGGAAGAAGCTGGAACCAATTAGTTTACATGTATCAAATTTGGCGCGATAAAAAACAGATTCTGCAAAATTACAATTTGATAAATCACATTTAGCGAAAATGACATCCAAAAACTCCATTTTAGTAAAATCATCTGTTAGGAATACGCAATTCTCGAATTTAACTTCGCTTAATTGGCGAGTACCAAAGCGACAATCGATTTGACATCCTTTAAGTAAAGAGTTCGCTTCAATTTCTTCTAGCATCATTTCTTCGTTTTCGATAATTGTTAAATAATGTTGCGAAGGTTCTATGATTTTAGGCATATTATAAATCCTCTCCAATCCACTTTGTATCATTTTATCAATAATACGCTAGATACACACTTAATAAATCGCTAAAACATGTATTGTAATAATCTAGTATCTCGAGACAAAATAGCTTATTCACGAACTATAATAAAGAAAAATATAGAAACGTTCGGAAAAACTATTGAAAATGAAAACCATGAATGATATATTATCTAATATAAACAAATAACGTCGTCGTATAATGTCGGGGATATGGCCCGAGAGTATCTACCAAGTTACCTTAAATAACTTGACTACGATTAAAAGAATTGGCTTTGCCGATTCTTTTATAAACTTGTGAGTATGAGTACTTAGCAAGGAATCGTAGACATTCGACTATTTCTAATTAGTTGCATGTCTTTTTTATTCTCTAAGATGTATAAGACGACATACGGAGGATTATCATGAAAAAGTATTTCCAGTTTGAAGAACTTGGAACAAATTATCGTCGTGAGATCATAGGTGGTATTACAACATTCTTAGCGATGGCCTATATTTTAGCGGTGAACCCAGGGATTTTAGGGGACGCTGGTATGGATAAAGGTGCTGTGTTCGTAGCTACAGCATTAGCAGCGGCAGCTGGTTCATTGGTGATGGGGATTTTTGCGAAGTTTCCGATTGCATTAGCACCGGGCATGGGGCTTAACGCATTCTTCGCTTACACAGTAGTATTAACATATGGTATTCCATGGCAAACAGGTTTAACTGGTGTATTCTTCTCAGGTATTATTTTCATTATCTTATCTTTAACAGGTGTTCGTGAAACAGTTATTAATGCTATTCCAACACAATTAAAATATGCAGTATCAGCAGGTATCGGATTATTTGTAACATTTGTTGGTTTAAAAGGTGCAGGAATCATTGTTGCTAATGAAGCAACACTTGTTACTTTAGGAGAGTTTAAAGGTGCAACATTATTAGCAGTTTTCGGTATCGTTATTACAGTCATCTTAATGGCTAGAAATATTAAAGGGTCAATTTTCCTAGGAATTATTATTACTGCAATTGTTGGTATGATTTTTAACTTAATCGCTGTACCAACTGCTATTGTATCAAGTATTCCTGATGTATCTTCAACATTCGGGGTAGCGTTAGATCCTATTAAAGAAGGATTCTCAAATGGATTTAAGGAATTACTCAATGTTCAATTCTTAATCGTTGTACTTACATTTTTATTCGTAGATTTCTTTGATACAGCTGGTACATTAATGGCTGTAGCAAATCAAGCAGGTTTAGTTAAAGACGATAAGTTACCACGTGCAGGCCGTGCTTTAATGGCAGATGCAATTGCAACAACAATCGGTTCTTTATTTGGTACATCAACAACAACTGCTTATGTTGAGTCTTCATCAGGTGTAGCTGCTGGAGCAAGATCAGGTTTTTCTGCAGTTGTCACAGCAGTATTATTTTTACTGGCAATGTTTTTCTTCCCACTTTTAGATGTAATTACTTCGGCAGTAACCGCGCCGGCGTTGGTGATTGTTGGGGTGTTGATGGTTTCATCATTACGTTTAATTGAATGGAATAAATTCGAAATTGCTGTGCCGGCATTCTTAACAATGATCATGATGCCATTAGGTTATAGTATTGCAACTGGTATTGCAGTAGGATTCATCTTCTACCCAATCACAATGTTACTAGCAGGTAGAAAGAAAGAAATTCATCCTTTGATGTATGTATTGTTTTTTGTCTTCCTTGCTTACTTTATCTGGGTACGATAATTAAAACGCTATTATATAGAAGAAGCTCCCTCCAAATGGTAGGGAGCTTCTTCTATATATAAAGAGAGTTAAAGAGTCTTATACTAATTAATAAAACTTTTTAACGGAAAACTATTGCAACATATCACTTAGGGTGATATAGTAAGTAACGTTGTCACCGAGACAATGAAATTACAACTTAATCCCTTAGTTAAAACACTTTTGTATAAAGGTGTTGACAACAAAGTAATAAGTTGTTATGATATAAAAGTTGCTGATTGAGCAACAATATTATATTAAGAGAAACAACTTAAAAAGAAATTTTAAAATAGTTGTTGACAACGGAAAGTTATTTTGATATAATAAGTGAGTCGCTGATGAAGTGGCGAACATAATGAACCTTGAAAACTGAACATGCAAGACGTTAATCAATAAATGTTTTTGAACATCAACTCTGTTGGTGGATCAAAACAAAAATAGATATCATCTTCGGATGATACGCTAGCAAAGCTAATGAGCTTTCAAACTACTTTTATGGAGAGTTTGATCCTGGCTCAGGACGAACGCTGGCGGCGTGCCTAATACATGCAAGTCGAGCGAATGATGAAGAAGCTTGCTTCTTCTGATTTAGCGGCGGACGGGTGAGTAACACGTGGGCAACCTACCTAGTAGATTGGGATAACTCCGGGAAACCGGGGCTAATACCGAATAATCCATTTTGTCACATGGCAAAATGCTGAAAGGCGGTTTCGGCTGTCACTACTAGATGGGCCCGCGGTGCATTAGCTAGTTGGTGGGGTAACGGCCTACCAAGGCAACGATGCATAGCCGACCTGAGAGGGTGATCGGCCACATTGGGACTGAGACACGGCCCAAACTCCTACGGGAGGCAGCAGTAGGGAATCTTCCACAATGGACGAAAGTCTGATGGAGCAACGCCGCGTGAGTGATGAAGGTTTTCGGATCGTAAAACTCTGTTGTAAGGGAAGAACAAGTACGTTAGTAACTGAACGTACCTTGACGGTACCTTATTAGAAAGCCACGGCTAACTACGTGCCAGCAGCCGCGGTAATACGTAGGTGGCAAGCGTTGTCCGGATTTATTGGGCGTAAAGCGCGCGCAGGTGGTTTCTTAAGTCTGATGTGAAAGCCCACGGCTCAACCGTGGAGGGTCATTGGAAACTGGGAGACTTGAGTGCAGAAGAGGAAAGTGGAATTCCAAGTGTAGCGGTGAAATGCGTAGAGATTTGGAGGAACACCAGTGGCGAAGGCGACTTTCTGGTCTGTAACTGACACTGAGGCGCGAAAGCGTGGGGAGCAAACAGGATTAGATACCCTGGTAGTCCACGCCGTAAACGATGAGTGCTAAGTGTTAGGGGGTTTCCGCCCCTTAGTGCTGCAGCTAACGCATTAAGCACTCCGCCTGGGGAGTACGGCCGCAAGGTTGAAACTCAAAGGAATTGACGGGGGCCCGCACAAGCGGTGGAGCATGTGGTTTAATTCGAAGCAACGCGAAGAACCTTACCAGGTCTTGACATCCCAATGACCGCTCTAGAGATAGAGTTTTCCCTTCGGGGACATTGGTGACAGGTGGTGCATGGTTGTCGTCAGCTCGTGTCGTGAGATGTTGGGTTAAGTCCCGCAACGAGCGCAACCCTTGATCTTAGTTGCCATCATTTAGTTGGGCACTCTAAGGTGACTGCCGGTGACAAACCGGAGGAAGGTGGGGATGACGTCAAATCATCATGCCCCTTATGACCTGGGCTACACACGTGCTACAATGGACGATACAAAGAGTCGCTAACTCGCGAGGGTATGCTAATCTCATAAAATCGTTCTCAGTTCGGATTGTAGGCTGCAACTCGCCTACATGAAGCCGGAATCGCTAGTAATCGTGGATCAGCATGCCACGGTGAATACGTTCCCGGGCCTTGTACACACCGCCCGTCACACCACGAGAGTTTGTAACACCCGAAGTCGGTGAGGTAACCTTTATGGAGCCAGCCGCCGAAGGTGGGATAGATGATTGGGGTGAAGTCGTAACAAGGTAGCCGTATCGGAAGGTGCGGCTGGATCACCTCCTTTCTAAGGATAATTACGGAAACAGATCTTGGATCTGTCGATTAACGTCTTGCGTTCAGTTTTGAAGGCTCATTGTAAAATGATCTTCAAAACCTTGTTCTTTGAAAACTGGATAAAACGACATTGAAGCAAATTAAGTAACACATTTTTTATTATTAAGTTTTTTAGGCTTAATAACTAACTTTTAGGTTAAGTTATTAAGGGCGCATGGCGGATGCCTTGGCACTAGGAGCCGAAGAAGGACGGCACTAACACCGATATGCTTCGGGGAGCTGTAAGTGAGCTTTGATCCGGAGATTTCCGAATGGGGGAACCCACTGTTCGTAATGGAGCAGTATCTTGACGTGAATACATAGCGTCTTGATGGCAGACCCAGGGAACTGAAACATCTAAGTACCTGGAGGAAGAGAAAGAAAAATCGATTCCCTGAGTAGCGGCGAGCGAAACGGGAATAGCCCAAACCAAGAGGCTTGCCTCTTGGGGTTGTAGGACACTCTATATGGAGTTACAAAGGAATGAGTTAAACGAAGCGGTCTGGAAAGGCCCGCCAGAGCAGGTAACAGCCCTGTAGTTGAAAGTTCATTCTCTCTTGAGTGTATCCTGAGTACGGCGGAACACGTGAAATTCCGTCGGAATCTGGGAGGACCATCTCCCAAGGCTAAATACTACCTAGTGACCGATAGTGAACCAGTACCGTGAGGGAAAGGTGAAAAGCACCCCGGAAGGGGAGTGAAATAGATCCTGAAACCATGTGCCTACAAGTAGTTAGAGCCCGTTAATGGGTGATAGCGTGCCTTTTGTAGAATGAACCGGCGAGTTACGATTACATGCGAGGTTAAGTTTTAGAAGACGGAGCCGCAGCGAAAGCGAGTCTGAATAGGGCGAATGAGTATGTGGTTGTAGACCCGAAACCAGGTGATCTACCCATGTCCAGGGTGAAGGTAAGGTAACACTTACTGGAGGCCCGAACCCACGTACGTTGAAAAGTGCGGGGATGAGGTGTGGGTAGCGGAGAAATTCCAATCGAACCTGGAGATAGCTGGTTCTCTCCGAAATAGCTTTAGGGCTAGCCTCGTGATAAAGAATCCTGGAGGTAGAGCACTGTTTGAACTAGGGGTCCATCCCGGATTACCGAATTCAGACAAACTCCGAATGCCAGTGATTTATGCACGGGAGTCAGACTGCGAGTGATAAGATCCGTAGTCAAGAGGGAAACAGCCCAGACCACCAGCTAAGGTCCCAAAGTAATTGTTAAGTGGAAAAGGATGTGACGTTGCTTAGACAACCAGGATGTTGGCTCAGAAGCAGCCATCATTTAAAGAGTGCGTAATAGCTCACTGGTCGAGTGACGCTGCGCCGAAAATGTATCGGGGCTAAACAATTCACCGAAGCTGTGGATGGACATCTTAGATGTCCGTGGTAGGAGAGCGTTCTAAGTGCTGTGAAGTCAGACCGGAAGGACTGGTGGAGCGCTTAGAAGTGAGAATGCCGGTATGAGTAGCGAAAGACGGGTGAGAATCCCGTCCACCGAATGACTAAGGTTTCCTGAGGAAGGCTCGTCCGCTCAGGGTTAGTCGGGACCTAAGCCGAGGCCGATAGGCGTAGGCGATGGACAACAGGTTGATATTCCTGTACCACCTATTTACCATTTGAGCAATGGGGGGACGCAGTAGGATAGGGTAAGCATGCTGTTGGTTATGCATGTTCAAGCAGTGAGGCGTGAAATGAGGCAAATCCCATTTCTATAACGTTGAGCTGTGATGACGAGGACGTATGTCCGGAGTTCCTGATTTCACACTGCCAAGAAAAGCCTCTAGCGAGGTAAAAGGTGCCCGTACCGCAAACCGACACAGGTAGTCGAGGAGAGAATCCTAAGGTGTGCGAGAGAACTCTCGTTAAGGAACTCGGCAAAATGACCCCGTAACTTCGGGAGAAGGGGTGCTCTAGTAGGGTGAAAGCCCGAGAGAGCCGCAGTGAATAGGCCCAGGCGACTGTTTAGCAAAAACACAGGTCTCTGCAAAACCGTAAGGTGACGTATAGGGGCTGACGCCTGCCCGGTGCTGGAAGGTTAAGAGGAGTGCTTAGCGCAAGCGAAGGTGCGAATTGAAGCCCCAGTAAACGGCGGCCGTAACTATAACGGTCCTAAGGTAGCGAAATTCCTTGTCGGGTAAGTTCCGACCCGCACGAAAGGCGTAACGATCTGGGCACTGTCTCAACGAGAGACTCGGTGAAATTATAGTACCTGTGAAGATGCAGGTTACCCGCGACAGGACGGAAAGACCCCGTGGAGCTTTACTGTAGCCTGATATTGAATTTTGATACATCTTGTACAGGATAGGTAGGAGCCAGAGATTCCGGAGCGCCAGCTTCGGAGGAGGCGTTGGTGGGATACTACCCTAGATGTATTGAACTTCTAACCCATGCCCCTTAGCGGGGTAGGAGACAGTGTCAGGCGGGCAGTTTGACTGGGGCGGTCGCCTCCTAAAGAGTAACGGAGGCGCCCAAAGGTTCCCTCAGAATGGTTGGAAATCATTCGTAGAGTGTAAAGGCATAAGGGAGCTTGACTGCGAGACCTACAAGTCGAGCAGGGTCGAAAGACGGGCTTAGTGATCCGGTGGTTCCGCATGGAAGGGCCATCGCTCAACGGATAAAAGCTACCCCGGGGATAACAGGCTTATCTCCCCCAAGAGTCCACATCGACGGGGAGGTTTGGCACCTCGATGTCGGCTCATCGCATCCTGGGGCTGTAGTCGGTCCCAAGGGTTGGGCTGTTCGCCCATTAAAGCGGTACGCGAGCTGGGTTCAGAACGTCGTGAGACAGTTCGGTCCCTATCCGTCGTGGGCGTAGGAAATTTGAGAGGAGCTGTCCTTAGTACGAGAGGACCGGGATGGACACACCGCTGGTGTACCAGTTGTTCTGCCAAGGGCATCGCTGGGTAGCTATGTGTGGACGGGATAAGTGCTGAAAGCATCTAAGCATGAAGCCCCCCTCAAGATGAGATTTCCCATTACGCAAGTAAGTAAGATCCCTCAAAGACGATGAGGTAGATAGGTTCGAGGTGGAAGTGTGGCGACATACGGAGCTGACGAATACTAATAGATCGAGGACTTAACCAAATTTTACTTAACGAACTTCAATGTAATTTATCCAGTTTTGAGAGAACAAGTTCTCTAAAAGAGAGTTTCAAGACACAAGTAGTACAAGGAAATGAACGAATGATAACCGGAATGTACTTTAGTACATGAGGATTTGAATGAGTGAAATTGACGCAGTAATACGATGTGTATTGGAAGTCTAATATAGTCTAGTGATGATGGCAAAGAGGTCACACCCGTTCCCATGCCGAACACGGAAGTTAAGCTCTTTAGCGCCGATGGTAGTTGGGGGTTTCCCCCTGTGAGAGTAGGACGTTGCTAGGCATACTAAGGCACAACTGATTTTATCGGTTGTGTCTTTTTTATTTGTCCTTTTAAAACCAAAAGCTATGACTATTTGAAATTCCAAGAGAAAAAACTCCAATTGTTATAATAGTAGAAGGCCATTAAACCATCTTCAGAAACGATTGGAGTTTTTTACAGGTATCGAGCGACAATGGTTTATCATATACATGATGAAAAGTAAGTATCACATCTTGTTCTTACATAAATACATAAGCAAAATAATTTACGGTAAATTAAGAAAAGCTATCGATGTCATTTTAGAATCAAAATTCCACCAAAAATGTCTGTATTGATATTTGAAAGAGGAAAGTTCCTAATCGACATGCTAATCTGAAATATATCCATGAAAACTAAGCATTTTGGACAAACGGATATTATGTTAGTACCGTTGGTTTAAATGAAAAAATAATTACCAAGTATATTAGAAATCAAGAAACTAAAGATCGCTTCCAGATAGTACGAGCAAAGAAGAATACCGCGATTTGTTTAAAAAGATCTTGAGACAAAATGATTGAAGGTCAATTGAGAGGTTGCCTTTAGGTATTTGTAAGCAAAGAGGGTGAAATAAAAACCACCTGTTCTACAGGTGGTTTTTATTTGTTTATTATGATTTTGCAATTATTATCGAAATATAGTATAAGATAAAGGATTATGCAAATAATAGGGATATATAGTCCAAAAAGAAGATATTAAACTTATATACTTTAGGCAGTTAGATTATAATAATCGACGTTTAAAAATCAAGTAACGACAATTCTTTCGAGAAGTTCACCTTAAATATTTTCAGCGTTAGTATATTAATAAATAATAACTAGGAAAAATATAAAAATAAATTGACTGAATTTTCAGAATGAATTACTATATATTCTTATAACGCTTAAATAGAAATCTATAAATAATCTAAGTTATGCATGAAATTTTTTGTTTTGTGTTAATATAGAAAATGAAAAATATGCTTAGTTATGTATTATATTTTCTATTTTGTGTTAAAAAATGAATCGGGGGAAGAGTATGAGTGAATTAAAAAATAATGCGTTAGCAATGCATAAAAAAAATAGAGGTAAGATTGAAGTGATTTCCAAAGTGGAGATTAATACTATAGATGATTTAAGCTTAGCTTATTCTCCAGGAGTTGCTGCACCTTGCTTGGAGATAGTGAAGGATCCAACTACAGTTTATGAATATACGGCAAAAGGTAATTTAGTGGCTGTAGTGACAGATGGTACGGCTGTTTTAGGGCTAGGTAATATCGGTTCTGAAGCTGCCTTACCTGTTATGGAAGGTAAGGCAGTCCTTTTTAAAAAGATGGCTAACATTGATGCTGTTCCTATCTGCTTAGATACTACAAATGTAGATGAAATAGTGCGAATTGTAAAAGGTATAAGCCCAACATTTGGAGGCATTAATTTAGAAGATATAGCAGCTCCTAGATGTTTTGAAATTGAAGAAAGACTGCGTAAAGAATGTTCTATACCTGTATTTCATGATGATCAGCATGGTACAGCGATTGTAGTTGGTGCTGGTCTAAGTAATGCCTTGAAGGTTATTAATAAGGATAAGAGCACTGTACGTATTGTTATAAACGGTGCTGGAGCTGCAGGTGTAGCTATCTTGAAAATCTTGAAACAAATTGGCTACGAACATATAATAATCTGTGACTCAACAGGTATTATCTATGAAGGTCGCGAAAATGGGATGAATTCGGTAAAACATGACCTTGCTAAAGTGACGAATAGTGAAGGACGAAAAGGATCATTAAGCGAAGCACTTATTGGTGCAGATATTTTTATCGGAGTATCTGTTGCAAACATTTTGGATGAAGAAATGATACAGAGTATGAATCATGACCCTATCATTTTTGCACTTGCTAATCCAAATCCAGAAGTATCTTATGAGAATGCTATGCGATGGGGTGTGCGTATTTTCGCAACAGGTCGTTCGGATTATCCTAATCAGGTAAATAATATGTTAGCATTCCCTGGGATTTTCCGTGGTGCATTGGATGTTCATGCTTCAGAGATTAATGAGGAAATGAAATTAGCGGCTGTTTTTGCAATTGCCTCTTTAATTGATGGAAATGATTTAGCACAAGGTACAATTATTCCAGATGCTTTAGATGAACGTGTTACTCCTATAGTTGCGAAGGCCGTTAGTGAAGCTGCAATCAAGACTGGTGTTGCTAAAAAGCCTGTAGCTATCGAAAATAAATAAAGTAAAGTAAAGTAAAAGGGCTGTCCAAAGAGTCGATAAAACGACTTTTGTAGGATATCCCTTTTTCATTGATTTAAAAAGAAAAGATATCATAAATTCTTAAAGATTTACGAGTAAGAAATGAAGAAAGCAAGCTATAATAAGGATAATGTTATTTAAGGAAGTGAAAGTGTGAGTAAAAAGCAAGTATGGTTCGAAGTGGAAGAGAACGAAACGATTGATGCGTGTTTGCAACGTATGAAAGAGGCTGGATATATGCCGATTGCACGAAAAGAGGAACCTCTTTTTGAAATGAAAGACGGAAATCCTGTTCCAGTTCGTCAAATAATACGGTTTAAAGGTATGTTATGTGAAGAATAACTAGAAAATGAATCTAAATACGAACATTATCTATTTACTAAAATTTATTGTTCGTATTTTTGCATTGACTTGTACTCGTTCAATTGTTAAAATGTGAGAAGGAAAACATCGAATCCCCATATATGCTAAGGAATTGGCCTTAGTGTCTCTACCCGACACCGTAAATGTCGGACTATGCGGGAAAGCAACTTTTGGAATGAGAGTGAAAGGTGTGACACAATTGCGTACAGCTAATGTTTCTAAGCCAAACTCTTTTGTTATGTCCTCAAGTAAATTGCTTTCACGCATGGCTGTGTGAAGTATTTTATTTGGGGACTTTTATTTGTTTAAAGGAGCGGAATGTATGAGTTCAAAAATTGGCGTGATCATGGGAAGTTCAAGTGATTGGGAAACAATGAAACATGCGTGTGATGTATTAGATGAATTGCAGATTCCATATGAAAAAAAAGTGGTTTCGGCACATAGAACACCAGATTTGATGTTTGAATATGCACAGGAAGCTCGTACAAGAGGCCTTCATGTCATTATTGCTGGAGCAGGTGGTGCAGCGCATTTACCAGGTATGGTAGCTGCAAAAACAACTCTACCGGTTATTGGTGTACCTGTTCAATCAAAAGCATTAAATGGGCTAGATTCTTTATTATCTATCGTGCAAATGCCTGGTGGTGTTCCTGTAGCGACTGTTGCTATCGGCAAAGCTGGTGCGACAAACGCAGGATTACTAGCAGCACAAATTTTATCTACAACAGATTCTGAAATCACAGAAAAAATAGAAGCACGACGCCAAGCTATGAAAATGAAAGCTCTAGAAAGTTCAGGTGAGTTAGAGTGACGAAAATTTATCCTGGTCAAACTATTGGAATAATCGGAGGCGGTCAACTTGGTCGTATGATGGCAATGGCAGCAAAGGAAGCTGGTTTTAAAATTGCTGTTCTTGAGCCAACAATGGATTCACCATGTGGTCAAGTTGCAGATATTCGTATCGTTGCCCCGTATAACGACGAAGCTGCATTAGAAGAGCTTGCAGAAGTAAGTGACGTTATTACATTCGAATTTGAAAACATCGATTATGCTGGTTTGAAAAGATTATCTGAGATTGCCTATGTACCTCAAGGTGCTGAACTTGTACGTATTACGCAGAACCGAATTCTTGAAAAATCTGCGATTAATGAGGCTGGTTGTCCAGTTGCAACATACATAAATGCTGATAGCTTCGAGGAACTTCAGAGTAAAATCGAAATTGTTGGTTACCCTTGCGTCGTGAAAACTGCAAGAGGTGGTTATGATGGGAAAGGCCAACAGACGTTACGATCAGAAAAGGATATGTCTTTAGCGAAATCTTTATTTGAACATTCTGCTTGTGTAGCTGAAGCATTCGTACCATTCGAGAAAGAAATTTCTGTCATTGTACAACGTAATGTTCAGGGAGAAACGTATTGTCTTCCTATTGGAGAAAATATTCATGTGAATCATATTTTACACGAAACGATTGTACCCGCACGTATTACAGAAGAAACTGCTAAACGAGCTACTGAAGAAGCGAAAAAAATTGCGAATCATCTTAAATTAGTGGGTACACTAGCTGTAGAACTATTTGTTTTAGAGAATGGACAAGTTATTATTAATGAGTTAGCACCACGTCCACACAACTCAGGACACTATTCGATTGAGGCCTGCAACATTTCACAATTCCATCAGCATATTCGTGCTGTATGTGGTTGGCCATTACGTGAACCACAATTATGGGCGCCTTCGATTATGGTTAATGTCCTTGGACAACATGTCGTACCACTGAGTAACTCTATTTCAAAATACTCTGACTGGTCTATTCATTTATATGGTAAACAAGAAGCAAAACATAATCGTAAAATGGGCCACGTTACGATTATGACAAACGACATTCAAAAAACGTTAACAGAAATTAATGATTCCCACATTTGGTCGGAATAGAAGGAGAACAATATGATAACACGCTATACTCGTCCTGAAATGGGCGCAATTTGGACAGAAGAAAACAGATATCAAGCTTGGTTGGAGGTTGAAATCTTATCATGTGAGGCTTGGGCAGAACTTGGTGATATCCCTAAAGAGGATGTTGTGAAAATCCGTGAGGGTGCAAGTTTTGATATCGACCGTATTTTAGAAATTGAAAAAGATACTCGACATGATGTAGTTGCATTTACTCGTGCTGTTTCTGAAACTCTAGGGGAAGAACGTAAATGGGTACATTACGGTTTAACTTCTACGGATGTTGTAGATACTGCTCTTTCTTATTTAATTAAACAAGCTAACGAAATTTTACGTAAAGATATTAAAAACTTTATCGAAATTTTAGAGAATAAAGCGAAAGAACATAAATACACAGTTATGATGGGCCGTACACACGGTGTTCATGCTGAACCAACTACATTTGGTTTAAAACTCGCATTATGGTTAGAAGAAATGAAACGAAATTTAGAACGCTTCGAAGCATCTGCTCAAGTAATAGAAACAGGTAAAATTTCTGGAGCAGTTGGTACTTATGCTAATATTGATCCATTTGTTGAAAAATACGTTTGCGAAAAATTGGGCCTTCAAGCAGCTCCTATCTCTACACAAACGTTACAACGTGACCGTCACGCACAATACATGGCAACGTTAGCTTTAATCGGATCTTCAATTGAGAAATTCGCAACTGAAATTCGCGGTTTACAAAAATCAGAAACACGTGAAGTAGAAGAGTTCTTCGCAAAAGGTCAAAAAGGCTCTTCTGCAATGCCTCACAAACGTAATCCAATTGGTTCTGAGAATATGGTTGGTATGGCTCGTTTACTTCGCGGCTATATGATGACAGCTTATGAAAACGTGTCATTATGGCATGAACGTGATATCTCACATTCATCAGCAGAGCGTGTAATCTTACCGGACGGTACAATTGCTCTAAATTACATGTTAAATCGTTTCGCAAACATTGTGAAAAACTTAACAGTATTCCCTGACAATATGAAACGCAATATGGGTCGCACATTTGGCCTTATCTATTCACAACGTGTATTACTTGCTTTGATAGACAAAGGCCTTGCACGTGAAGAAGCGTACGATACAGTACAGCCCCTAACTGCTAAAGCTTGGGACGAACAAGTGCAGTTCCGTGGACTAGTTGATGCTAGTGAGAAAATCACTGCTCATTTATCAAAAGAAGAGTTAGATGATTGCTTTGATTACAATCATCATCTACAACATGTAGATACAATTTTTGAACGTCTAGGATTAAACTAAACCGGGGGAATTAACAGTGGAAAAAGGTCAACTTTTGTATGAAGGAAAAGCTAAAAGATTGTACTCAACAGCAGAAGAAAATATTCTGTTTGTTGAGTACAAAGATAGTGCTACAGCATTCAATGGTGAGAAAAAAGAGGAAATCGCAGGTAAGGGAATTTTAAATAATAAAATTACAACTTTAATTTTCGATAAATTAAAGTCAGCGGGAATCGAATCTCACTTTGTTGAACAAATTTCAGAAAACGAACAGCTTGTAAAAAAAGTAGACATTATTCCAATTGAATTGGTTGTCCGCAATATTGCAGCAGGTAGCCTTGCAAAACGACTTGGATACGAAGAGGGTACAACTCTTCGTCGTCCAATCGTTGAATTTTATTACAAAAACGATGATCTTGGAGATCCACTCATCACAACAGAGCATATTGAAATATTGAATATTGCTACACCAGAAGAAGTACAAGCTCTTTACGACAATGGCTTAAAGGTGAATGAAGTTCTCCGTCCATTATTCCAAGAAATCGGCGTAACTCTAGTAGACTTCAAACTAGAGTTTGGTCGTGACGCTAATGGGCAAGTGCTATTAGCAGATGAAGTTTCACCAGATACTTGCCGTCTTTGGGACATAGAAACAAATCAAAAACTTGATAAAGACGTTTTTCGTCGTGATCTTGGTAATTTAACAGATGTTTATAAAATCATATTAGCTCGCCTAGGAGGACTATCAAAATGAAAAAGGTAAAAGTTTATGTAACATTACGTGAAAGTGTATTAGACCCACAAGGTTCTGCAGTGAAAGGTTCATTACACACAATGGGCTACAAAGAAGTTGCAGACGTTCGTATTGGTAAGTATTTAGAATTACAAATCGAACCATCTGATCGTGATTTAAATGTAGTGGTAAAAGAAATGTGCGAAAAACTACTTACAAATACTGTTATAGAAGACTACCGTTTTGAAGTCGAGGAGGCTAACTAACTATGAAGTTCGCAGTACTCGTTTTCCCAGGATCGAACTGTGATTTAGATATGTATCACGCAATTAAGGACGAGCTTGGTGAAGAAGCAGAATATGTATGGCACGATACAAAAGATTTAAGTAGCTATGACGGTATCTTATTACCAGGTGGATTCTCTTACGGAGATTACCTGCGTTGTGGTGCAATCGCTCGCTCTTCAAATGTTATGACTGAAGTAGTAAAAGCTGCTGAGGCAGGTAAGCCAATTCTTGGCGTTTGTAATGGATTCCAAATTTTAACGGAGGCAGGCTTACTTCCGGGTGCCCTTCTACGCAATAAAAACTTGAAATTCATGTGTCGTACAGTTGACTTAAAAGTAGTTAACAATAATACACAATTTACAAATCAATATGCAAAAGATGAAATTATTAAAGTACCTATCGCCCATGGTGAAGGAAATTATTACTGTGATGAAGATACTTTGCAATCATTAAAGGACAATAACCAAATTGTTTTCACTTATTCTAGCGAAAATCCAAATGGTAGTTTAGAAGATATTGCAGGAATCGTCAATGAACGCGGTAATGTACTTGGTATGATGCCTCACCCAGAGCGCGCAGTAAATGAATTAATCGGTGGCGCAGATGGACTTGCAGTATTTAAATCAATCGTCAAACAGTGGAGGGAAACACATGTCAATCAAGCTTGAACCAACACAAGAGCAAATTAAAGAGCAAAAACTCTATGCACAAATGGGCTTGTCCGATGAAGAATTTGCGCTAGTTGAAAGTATTCTAGGACGTCTACCGAACTGGACTGAAACAGGTTTGTTCTCAGTAATGTGGTCAGAGCACTGCTCATATAAAAACTCTAAACCGGTGCTACGTAAATTCCCAACTACAGGACCTCGAGTATTACAAGGCCCTGGTGAAGGTGCAGGAATCGTCGATATCGGCGATGAACAAGCCGTTGTGTTCAAAATGGAATCACATAATCACCCGTCTGCAATTGAACCTTACCAAGGTGCAGCGACAGGTGTAGGCGGTATTATCCGTGATGTGTTCTCAATGGGTGCACGCCCGATTGCTATGCTAAACTCTCTACGCTTTGGTGAGTTGAAAACTCCACGCGTAAAATATTTATTTGAAGAAGTGGTAGCAGGAATTGCAGGCTACGGTAACTGTATCGGTATTCCAACAGTTGGTGGCGAAATTCAATTTGATGATTGTTACGAAGGCAATCCACTAGTAAATGCAATGTGTGTCGGTTTAATCGATCATAAAGACATTCAAAAAGGTATTGCTTCAGGTGTGGGTAACCCAGTAATGTATGTTGGTGCTAAAACAGGTCGTGATGGTATTCACGGTGCTACATTTGCTTCTGAGGAATTAAGTGAGTCATCAGAGGAAAAACGCCCAGCTGTACAAGTTGGCGATCCATTCATGGAGAAATTGCTTCTTGAAGCTTGCCTAGAATTAGTGAAATTTGATTCACTAGTTGGAATTCAAGATATGGGTGCTGCAGGCTTAACTTCATCATCTGCCGAAATGGCTTCTAAAGCAGGTTACGGTATTGAGATGAACTTAGATTTAGTACCTCAACGTGAAACAGGTATGACAGCTTATGAAATGATGCTTTCAGAATCTCAAGAGCGTATGTTAATCGTTGTGAAAAAAGGACATGAAGCTGAAATCGTTACTTTATTCGAGAAGTATGGTTTAGATGCTGTAACTATCGGTCATGTAACTGACGATAAAATGCTTCGCCTTATACATAAAGGAGAAGTAGTAGCAAACGTACCTGCAGATGCTCTTGCAGAGGAAGCACCTGTTTATAACAAACCATCAGCAGTACCAGCTTACTACAATGAATTCCAATCAATGGAAAACGTAGAGCCTACAGTTGCTGACTATAAAGAAACTTTAATCTCACTATTAAAACAATCTACAATTGCTTCTAAAGAGTGGGTTTATGACCAGTATGATTATCAAGTACGTACATCAACAGTTGTAGCACCAGGATCTGATGCAGCAGTAGTACGTGTACGTGGTACGAACAAAGGTCTTGCTATGACAACTGACTGTAACTCTCGTTATATTTACTTAGATCCAGAAGTTGGCGGGAAAATTGCGGTTGCAGAAGCTGCCCGTAATATCGTTTGTTCTGGTGGTAAACCACTTGCAATTACAGACTGCTTGAACTTTGGTAACCCAGAAAAGCCAGAAATCTTCTGGCAAATCGAAAAATCAGCTGATGGTATTTCAGAGGCTTGTTTAGCACTAGAATCACCAGTAATCGGTGGTAATGTTTCTCTTTACAATGAGCGTAGTGGTGTAGCAGTTTATCCAACACCAACAATTGGTATGGTTGGTTTAGTAGAAGACTTAGCTCATGTTACAACACAACAAGTTAAAGAAGCTGGAGACTATATTTACTTAATCGGCGATACAAAAACTGAATTTGGTGGATCTGAACTTCAAAAAATGCAAAATGATGGACGTATTTTCGGTCTAGCACCAGAAATCGATTTAACTGTAGAAGCAACACGTCAAGATGCGTTATTAAATGCTATTCAACAAGGTTTAGTAGCATCTGCACATGATGTTGCTGAAGGTGGAGTAGCTGTTGCATTAGCAGAAAAAACATTCGGTACAAAATTCGGAGCAGAAATCATCTTAGAAGGTTCGGCAGTGACTGCTTTATTTAGTGAATCGCAATCACGTTTCTTAGTATCAGTTAAAGCTGAAAATGCACAAGCATTTGAAGTAGCTGTTAAAGATGCTCATAAAATTGGTGTTGTTTCAGCAGATGCCACATTGAGTGTTCGCGGTGAAGACGGTTCTACATTAATCGAAGGTCCAGTAGCAGAATTCCAAGATGCTTGGAAAGGGGCAATACCATGTTTGGTGAACTCAGAGGCTTAAATGAAGAATGTGGCGTGTTTGGGATTTGGGGTAATGAAAACCCAGCGCAGCTTAGTTATTACGGTTTACATGCATTACAACATCGTGGTCAAGAAGGTGCAGGGATTGTTGTCAAAGATGGCAAGCAATTTCGCGCTGTAAAAGGTGAAGGCCTTGTAAATGATGTATTTAGTGAAGGTAAATTAGAAGGCTTAAAAGGACAAGCAGCAATAGCTCATGCACGTTATACGACAGCAGGAGGCGGCGGAATTGAAAATGTTCAGCCGCTGCTGTTCCGCTCATCAACAGGCAGTTTATCAATCGCGCATAATGGTAATTTAGTTAATGCAAATCACTTAAAGCAACATTTAGAACGTCAAGGTAGTATTTTTAACTCAACTTCTGATACAGAAGTACTTGCTCATTTAATTAAAAAAAGTACGTATCCGACATTTCTTTCAAAAGTGAAAAATGCGCTTACTTTGTTAAAAGGTGCATTTTCAATCTTAATGTTATCTGAAGAAGGTTTAATCGTGGCTCGAGACCAGAACGGTTTACGTCCCTTAGCACTTGGTAAATTAGGTGACAGTTGGGTTGTTGCTTCTGAAACTTGTGCGTTCGATTTAATTGGCGCAGAATTCGTTCGTTCAGTCGAACCAGGAGAATTAATTGTTATTAATGATAGTGGTGTGAAAAGCGACCGTTTTGTAGAACCATCTAAACGTGCAATGTGTGCAATGGAATATGTATATTTAGCAAGACCAGATTCAGAAATTGGTGGCATAAACGTGCATATGGCACGTAAACGTATGGGTAAAACACTTGCTAAAGAATGTGCTCATATTGAGGCAGATGTTGTAACAGGTGTTCCAGATTCAAGTATTTCCGCCGCGATTGGTTTTGCAGAAGAAAGTGGGATTCCTTACGAATTAGGCCTTATTAAAAACCGTTATGTTGGTCGTACTTTCATCCAACCGACACAAGAGTTACGTGAACGTGGTGTGAAAATGAAATTATCTCCAGTACGTCAAGTAGTTCAAGGAAAACGTGTTGTAATGGTAGATGATTCAATTGTTCGTGGTACAACCTCAAGACGTATAGTGAAAATGTTGAAGGAAGCTGGAGCAGCAGAAGTACATGTTGTCATCAGTTCTCCGCCAATGACAGATCCATGCTACTACGGTATTGATACATCTTCATCAGAAGAACTTATAGCTTCTAGTCATAGTGTTGAAGAAATCCGTGATGCAATTGGTGCTGATACGGTAACATTTTTATCTGTTGAAGGCATGGTAGAATCTATTGCTCGTCAACACGAAGGTCCGGAACGTGGTCTATGCTTAGCATGTTTTACCGGAAAATATCCAACTGAGATTTTCCCGGATACTATCTTGCCACATGAAAAAGAACTTATACGTTAAGGAGACGATCTACATGTCAAAAGCATATGAACAAGCAGGCGTTAATATTGAAGCAGGCTATGAAGCAGTCCAAAGAATGAAATCACATGTTGAACGTACAGCAAGAAAAGGCATCATGGGTTCATTTGGTGGCTTTGGCGGCATGTTCGATTTATCTGAATTAAACTTGAAGGAACCAGTTCTTATTTCTGGTACTGATGGTGTTGGGACAAAATTAAAACTAGCGTTTATGACTGATAAACACGATACAATCGGAGTAGACTGCGTAGCAATGTGTGTAAACGATATCGTTGCACAAGGTGCAGAGCCATTATACTTTTTAGATTACGTAGCAGTTGGTAAAGCTGAGCCTGCTAAAATCGAGCAAATTGTTAAAGGTGTTGCTGATGGTTGTGTCCAAGCTGGTGCTGCGTTAATTGGTGGCGAAACAGCTGAAATGCCTGGTCTGTATGAAGAGGACGAATATGATTTAGCGGGCTTTGCGGTTGGTGCTGCTGAAAAAGCAAACATCGTAACAGGCGAGAAAATTTCAGAAGGTGACGTACTTGTAGGCCTAGCTTCTAGTGGTATTCACTCAAATGGTTATTCACTTGTCCGTAAAGTCGTTTTTGCTGATAATGGCTTTACACCTGAAACAATTGTTGAAGGCTATGAGAACCTTGGCCCGATTGGTGAAGCTTTATTAGTACCAACAAAAATTTATGCAAAACCTGTTTTAGCAATGCTAAAAGAGTGTGAAGTGCATGGTATGGCACACGTTACAGGTGGTGGTTTCTACGAAAACCTACCTCGTATGATGCCGGAAGGACTAGCAACAGAAATTGATTTAGGCACTTGGCCAGTATTACCTGTCTTTGAATTCTTAAAAGAGAAAGGTAATCTACAAGAGCGTGATTTATATAATGTTTTCAATATGGGGATTGGATACGTACTTTCAGTACCAGCTTCTGAAGCAGCTCGTATTATAGAGATTGCTGAACAGCATGGTGAAAAAGCGTATGAAATTGGTCGCGTTGTGAAAGGTGAAGGGGTTCTTTTCAAAGGTAATCATGATGGGAGCCTAACTCATGAGTAATATCGTTTCCATCGCAGTTTTCGCATCAGGTAGCGGTTCTAACTTTCAAGCTATTCAAGAAGCAATTGAACGTGGTGAACTAAATGCGAAAATTGAGCTCGTTGTCACAGATAAGCCTGGTGCTTACGTTGTAGAACGTGCTAAAGCAAAGAGTATCCCTGTATTAGCTCTAAGTCCTAAGGATTTTGGTTCTAAGGAAGCTTATGAACAAGCTATTTTAGCTAAGCTACAAGAGTGTGAAGTGAAATGGATCGTTCTTGCGGGATATATGCGTTTAATCGGTGAAACATTATTAAATTCCTATACTTCTAAAATTGTTAATATTCACCCATCTCTATTACCTTCGTTTCCAGGGAAAGATGCCATTGGACAAGCAATGGAACATCGTGTGAAAGTAACGGGTGTAACAGTTCATTTTGTAGATGCGGGAATGGATACAGGTCCAATTATTGCGCAACGTGCTGTAGCAGTCACTGACGGTGATCGCGAGGCAACAGAACAAGCAATTCATGCAATTGAGCATGACCTTTATAAAGAAGCATTACAGGCAACTTTAAAATAAATAATTAATTGGAGCCAGAGCTTCGTGCTTTGGTTCTGATCATGTACTACATAAGAATTACAACTTGCTTTCAAATCTAAGGAGGAAATAATCGTGACGAAACGTGCGTTAATCAGTGTCTCTGATAAATCAGGTGTTTTAGAATTTGCTAAGGAATTAGAGGCATTAGGCTATGAAATTTTATCAACAGGCGGTACAAAAAAACATTTACAAGAAAATGGTGTAGCAGTAACTGCTGTTGACCAAGTAACAAACTTCCCAGAAATTTTAGGTGGACGTGTTAAAACATTGAACCCGCTTATTCATGGTGGATTACTTGCAAAACATGATGATCCTGAACACCAAGCGCAAATGGCCGAACATGGTATTCAACCGATCGAAATCGTTTGTGTAAATCTATATCCATTCGTTGAAACAATTTCAAAGCCTAATGTAACAATCGTTGATGCTATTGAAAATATTGATATTGGTGGTCCAACAATGCTTCGTTCAGCCGCTAAAAATCAAAAATATGTAACAGTTATCGTCGATTCAAATGATTATGCAATTGTATTAGCAGAGCTAAAAGCAGAAGGTCAAACAACACTTGAAACACGTCGTCGTTTAGGTGCAAAAGTATTCCGTCATACAGCGGCTTACGATTCTTATATTTCTAACTACTTGACAGAATACACTGGTGAAGAGTTCCCAGAACAAATGACTTTAACATACGAATTAAAACAACCACTTCGTTACGGTGAAAATCCACATCAAAAAGCAGCTTTCTATCAAAAGCACTTAGGCTCAGATTTCTCAATCGCATCAGCTGAACAATTACACGGTAAAGAACTTTCTTATAATAATATTCAAGATGCAAATGCTGCACTTCAAATTATCAAAGAATTTGACGCACCAGCTGCAGTAGCAGTAAAGCATATGAATCCTTGTGGCGTTGGTACAGCTGAAACAATATCTGAAGCATTCGCTAAAGCATATGAAGCAGATTCAACTTCAATCTTCGGCGGTATCATTGCGTTGAACCGTGAAGTAGATTTAGCAACAGCAGAACAACTTGCTGGAATCTTCCTAGAAATTATCATCGCTCCTGCATTCACTGCTGAAGCACTTGAAAAATTATCTGCGAAGAAAAATATTCGCTTACTAACAATTTCATTTGCACAAGAAAAACGTGATGCATTCAACATAGTATCTGTTGAGGGTGGCTTACTTGTTCAAGAGCCAGATCGTTTCGGGTTAAAAGACGGAGAAGTAAAAGTAGTAACAGACCGCGAACCAACTGAAGAAGAATGGGCAGCAATGAAACTTGGCTGGTCAGTAGTAAAACACGTTAAATCGAATGCCATCGTTGTTACAGATGACAAAATGACATTAGGTGTTGGTGCTGGTCAAATGAACCGTGTAGGCTCAGCAAAAATTGCATTAGAGCAAGCTGGTGAAAAAGCAAAAGGTGCAGCACTTGCATCAGATGCATTCTTCCCAATGAATGATACTGTAGAAACTGCTGCTAAAGCAGGCATCACAGCAATCATCCAAACAGGCGGCTCAATCAAAGACCAAGACTCAATCGACAAAGCAAACGAATACGGCATCACAATGGTATTCACAGGAGTAAGACACTTTAAACACTAAGTGTGGAAGGCGCTCGCTCATCGGCGACAAGCACTGGAAGGCTCGAATCAAAGGCGCATTTGCCTTTGACCGAGAGACTGAAGTGACCTCGAGCCGATAGCGCCTGGAACCGGATATGCTAGATAATGAAGGCAACCTAAAAGCGCGACGTCGTGTCGCAACGGTTGCATGACAGCATCCTGCTTGCCCAAGGCGCTCGTCCAGCTGCGAGGTCGTTGGAGGGTGGAAGCCAAAGTCGCTCTTAGACTTTGAGCGCCTGGAACCGGATATGCTAGATAATGAAGGCAACCTAAAAGCGCGACGTCGTGTCGCAACGGTTGCATGACAGCATCCTGCTTGCCCAAGGCGCTCGTCCAGCTGCGAGGTCGTTGGAGGGTGGAAGCCAAAGTCGCTCTTAGACTTTGAGCGCCTGAAGCTGGATATGCTAAATAAGGAACACACCGATTAAACATCGGCGTGTTCCATTAATTTATAAGTAGGAGGAAACCTCAATGAAAGTACTAGTTATTGGTAGTGGCGGTCGCGAGCATGCAATTGCTAAACAATTTGCAAATGCAGCATCCGTTAAGAAAGTATTTGTAGCTCCAGGTAACGATGGTATGAAAAATGATGTAGAGTGTGTTGCAATTGACGTTTTCAACTTTGCGGAACTTATAGCATTTGCTAAAGAGCAGTCAATCGACTTAACATTTGTCGGACCTGAACAGCCTTTAGTAGCTGGTATCGTGGATGCTTTTCAAGAGGAAGGTTTGCGCATTTTTGGCCCAACTAAGGAAGCAGCTAAAATAGAAGGTAGTAAATCATTTGCAAAAGAACTAATGCAAAAATATAATATCCCAACAGCCGCTTCTGCAACATTTACTGAAGCAGAAGCGGCAATTGCATACGTGCAAAAAATGGGAGCACCAATTGTTGTAAAAGCAGATGGTCTAGCTGCCGGAAAAGGTGTAATCGTTGCATTAACTGAGGAGGAAGCGATTGAAGGTATCAAAGACATGATTGGTAATCAACGCTTTGGCGATTCTTCTTCTCGCGTAGTGATTGAAGATTTCCTTGATGGGGAAGAGTTCTCTTACATGTCATTTGTACATAATGGTCAAATTTATCCAATGGTTATTGCACAAGATCATAAACGTGCATATGACGGTGATAAAGGTCCAAATACAGGTGGAATGGGTGCTTACTCTCCAGTACCTCAAATTTCTGATGCGGTTGTTAAACGTGCATATGATGAAGTAGTCGTACCAACCGTTCAAGCGATGACAACTGAAGGTGCACCATTCACAGGGATTTTATATGCAGGACTTATTTTAACTGCTGAAGGTCCAAAGGTAATTGAATTTAATGCACGCTTTGGTGATCCTGAGACACAAGTTGTATTACCACGTATGGCTTCTGACTTTGGAGAATTCATGATGGCGTTAATGAATGAAGAACCTTATAAATTGGAATGGTCGAACGATGCAATGCTAGGTGTAGTAATTGCATCTGAAGGATATCCAGGCGATGTAAAAAAAGGTGCGAAATTACCGTCACTTGAAAAATTATCGGCAAACTTTGATGTATTTCATGCCGGAACAAAGTTAGTAGGAGAAGACTTTGTAGGTAATGGTGGACGTGTACTACTAGTTACTACAAAGGCTACATCTTTAAAAGACGCACAACAAAAAGTATACGAAGGTTTATCTAAAGAATCGTGGACAGGCTTTTTCCACCGTTCAGATATAGGTTGGCGTACAATGAAGTAAAACGAAAAGCTGCCCGATTGTAAGGTCGGACAGCTTTTTGTCTAGTATGGGGAATTATGAATTAGTTGAGTTAGATTGACTGTTATTATTGTTCTTTTTTTGATCATTAGACTGATTTTTTGAGTTGCTGTTTTGAGAGTTATTCTTTTCATTATTATTATTGGAGTTACTATTCGAATTACTATTGGAATTAGTATTCGTATCAGCATTCGAATTTCCACCAGCAAAATCTTTCATCAATTGATCAATATTCGGAATAATACTCGCAGCTTGGCCACCAAAAGCACTTGTCATAGAACTATCCACCACGGATTTCATAGTGGAGTTCATCATTGCTTTTGTTGGGCAATACTTTAAAATACCTTCCGCTGTTTTCATAGCACCGATAATAATCATCAATCGACCACCAGTACAATTAGAATCGCGCGAAATTCTACCGATACCAAATGCTGTCATAGTTATACCACATGTTAACCGCATAAAAGCATTCTTCGTACTTAAGTTTTCTGATTGTGTCAATTTAGTCAACCTCCTATACAAATTTTCCCACAAAATACTACTAAAAACTTTGCTTTCCTAAAGTGCTGTGATACGATAATTCAATAATGACAAAACAGTATTAAATCCTATTTTTGACATAAATTAAATAATCACATTAATGAGCATATAAATAATAAAGAAAAGCGAAAGGAGATGGATGTAATGCCAGAGCCTTCATGGAAAATCAGTCAAATCCGTCAACAAATAGCCATCATTGATGGTAAAGAAGCACCTAATTTAGTAATTAAAAACGCGCGTTATTTACATGGCATATATAAACAATGGATCCAGGGGAATATTTGGATTGATAAAGATCGTATTATATACGCAGGGTCTAAAATGCCTCCAAACACAGCGACAACAGAGATTGTTGATGCTGAGGGACAGACGATTGTTCCAGGTTACATTGAACCACATGTTCATCCATTTCAGCTTTATAATCCCCAATCCTTTGCGGATTATGCAGCGCAACGTGGAACGACGACGTTTCTATCCGATAACTTAATGCTATTTTTAGCAATTAAAAACAAGAAAGCGTTTTCAATTTTAGAACAATTAAAGCAGCTACCGTTCTCATTTTACTGGTGGGCGCGATTTGATTCGCAAACGGAGCTTGAAAATGAACATGATTTATTTACGACAAAAGCAATTAATGATTGGCTTGAACGAACAGATGTCATGCTAGGTGGGGAGTTAACAGGCTGGCCAAGATTACTTGCAGGCGATGACCAAATGCTGTATTGGCTAAAACTCGCAAAAGCACATGGCAAAAAAATTGAAGCACATTTACCGGGTGCATCTGAAAGAACATTGGCTCGTATGAAACTATTTGGTGCTGATGGGGACCATGAATCAATGACTTTAAAAGAAGTGGAAAATCGCATTTTACATGGATATGCAGTGACTTTACGTCATTCATCCATCCGTCCAGATTTACCAATACTTTTGAATGATATTGTTGAGAAGAAATTGAATATTTTTGATCACTTAATGATGACAACAGATGGTGCTACACCTTCATTCCATAGAGATGGTGTGATGGACAAATGCATTCAAGTAGCCCTTGATGCGGGTGTGGCACCGATTGATGCCTATCAAATGGCATCTTACAATGTTGCGCGCTACTATAATATGAGTAATTTACACGGACTTATTGCAACAGGACGGTATGCTACTCTGAACTTTTTAGAAAATGAATTTAATCCAGTACCAGTCAGTGTATTATCAAAAGGTGTTTGGTTAAAACGAGACAATAAAAAGGAATTCACTCTACCAACTATCGATTGGACGGCAATGGGCACTCTCGACTTGAAATTTGACTTATCTGATGATGACTTCCAATTTTCGATGCCATTTGGAATTCAATTGGTAAATGATGTTATTACAAAACCATATAGCGTATCAGTTCATACGAATGAAGGTAAACTTCACACGGACCACGATGAATGCTATTTGATGTTAGTGGATAAAAATGGAAAATGGCGTGTGAATACTTTGATAAAAGGTTTCGCGACACATCTCCAAGGATTTGCATCCTCTTATTCAAGTACTGGCGATATAATTTTAATAGGAAAAGATACAAAAGATATGTTAATAGCCTTTAATGAAATGAAAAAAATGAAGGGCGGTATCGTAATTGTTGAAAATGGACGAGTTTTAGAAAGCTTACCACTTTCAATTGGAGGAGGATTATCCGCTGAGCCTGTTGAAGTATTAATAGAGCAAGAATTAGCTCTAAAGAAGGCATTACAAGAGCGAGGCTATCATCTTGGTGATGCTATTTATACTTTGCTATTTTTACAATCTACACATTTACCTTATATTCGGATTACTCAACGCGGTATTTTCGATGTGATGAAGAAAACCGTTCTATTCCCGTCCGTTATGAGATAGGAGGAAGTCTTTTGAAAAAGAAGTTGATGGTGGGATTACTAGTACTAGGCGTTTTATTGGTTGGATGTTCTAAAGAGAAAGAAGAAAAAGAAGTAAAGAAGGAACCAGAAAAAACAGAAGTACAAGCGGAAGTAGAAGTTGAGAAAAAGACTTATTTCACACCGTTTACTGGATTAGAAGTAGAGCAAAAACCAAAGATGCGTCCTGTGATGGTGACGATTAATAATCATCCGCAAGCACGTCCTCAATCTGGTCTAACATCGGCTGACCTAGTTTATGAGATGGTAGCTGAAGGGAATATTACACGTTTGCTTGCAGTATTCCAAAGTGAGTTGCCTGAGAATATGGGGCCGATAAGAAGTGCAAGAGATTATTTTGTGGATCTAGCAAAAGGTTTAGATGCATTTTATATTGCACATGGATATAGTCCAGAGGCGAGAAGGATGCTAAGTGCTGGTGAAGTAGATAATATTAATGGGATGCAATATGATGGTTCATTATTTAAACGTTCAACTGATCGAGTAGCACCACACAACTCCTATATTTCAGAAAAAAATGTAAAGTTAGGATTTGAAAAGGTAGGGGCTTCATTAAAAATGCACAAAAAAGTACCTTTCTCTTTTTATGAGTCTGCTGAAGATGTTAAAATAGAAAAGTATATTGCAAAAGTAGATATTCGTTTTGGTGTTGATGAACAATTCCATAACACATATACTTTTAATGAAGACAGTAAATTATATGAACGTCAATCTGGCGGCGTTGTTACAAAGGATTTATTAAACGATGAATCTGTACAAGTTGCCAATGTATTATTCTTTGAAGTGAATCAAAGTACTGTTGATCAAAAGGGACGTCAAGCGCTAGATTTAACTTCAGGTGGAAATGGTTATGTCTTTCAAGCTGGGCAAAAGTTAGATATCGAATGGCGAAATGTAGATGGTGTATTAGCGCCATATGCAGATGATCAGCCTGTCAAATTAGTGCCTGGTAAGTCATGGATTCATCTCGTACCTTCCAATCCTGGATTAGCAAAAGCGGTCACATATGAACCTTAATGAGGAAAGGGGGAATGAAGCATGCAAATTGAAAAAATTAAAGGTCATCAAACAGAACAACTATTTAAAGCGGTTTTGGAGTTAAATGACATAGAAGAATGCTATAAATTCTTTGATGATTTATGTACAATAAGTGAAATCCAATCTCTAGCACAACGTTTTGAAGTAGCGCATTTATTACGCTTGAAAAAAACGTATGAAACAATCAAAAAGGAAACAGGTGCTTCTACAGCAACAATTTCTCGTGTACGTCGTTGTTTCGATTACGGAAATGATACATACGATGAAATGCTTGGTCGCCTTTATCCAGATGAAAAACCTTTTCTAGCTCCTAAAGACTGAGAAGTTGTTTAGCAAATATAATGAAACCGACTGAGCAGATGTCTGTTCAGTTTTTTTCTTGTGAAATAAATTCCAGATAAATTCTTTCTAGCCTTTACGAATATTCAATGGAGAGCACGTTTGACTAATGTATACTGGTAATTAGAGAAAAACTTGGTTGCTCTTTGATTAAATCAAATAGATATTAATATTACAGATAGGTGGGTTAAAATGGAGTTTCAAAATTGGCGTCATGTATTTAAAGTTGATCCGGCAAAACCAATGACAGATGAAGTGCTAGAGCAGATATGCGAATCAGGCACAGATGCAATAATTGTTGGTGGTACAGATAATGTGACAATCGATAATGTATTAGATTTATTGGTAAGAATACGTCGTTTTACAGTGCCAGTTGTTTTAGAAATTTCTAATTTAGAATCTGTTACACCAGGCTTTGATTATTACTTTATACCAACAGTATTAAATAGTAGTAACACCACATGGGTAAAAGATTTACATCATCAAGCGATTAAAGAATACGGCGATATCATGATGTGGGATGAGCTTTTTGCAGAAGGCTATTGCATATTAAATGCAGATTGTAAAGCTGCAAAAGTGACGGAGGCAAATACTGAGTTAGATGCAGAAGACGTAGTTGCTTATGCAAGAATGGCTGAAAATCTGTTCAATTTACCTATTTTTTATCTAGAATATAGTGGCATTTACGGGAATCCTAATATAGTAAAAGATGTTCAAGCAGTTCTAGAAAATACACGATTATTTTACGGTGGAGGGATTTCCAACGCTGAACAAGCAAAGGAAATGGCTCAATCAGCTAATACCGTCGTAATTGGCAATATTATTTATGAAGATTTAAAAGCGGCGCTTAGTACAGTAAAAGCCGTGAAAGAATTATAAAACTATAGTATAATCAAGAACAAATGTTTGTATTGTAAAAAGGTGGTGCGTTATGGAACAACTAACGAATAATTTATTAAAAGGAATGAACCCTGAACAGGCAGAAGCTGTGAAAACAACAGAAGGTCCATTGCTAATAATGGCCGGAGCTGGATCAGGGAAAACGCGAGTACTAACTCATCGTATTGCGTATTTAGTAATTGAAAAAAAGGTGTATCCTTCGAAAATATTAGCCATCACATTCACGAATAAAGCAGCTCGTGAAATGAGAGAACGTATCGATGGTTTACTAGGCAACGGCACGGGTGCTCAAATGTGGGTATCTACATTCCACTCAATGTGTGTTCGAATTTTGCGCCGTGATATCGATCGTATTGGCTACAACAAAAACTTCTCCATTCTAGATACAACGGATCAATTAACGGTAATTAAAAACGTTTTGAAAGAGTTAAACATAGATCCTAAACGTCATGATCCACGCTCTATGTTAAATGCGATTAGTTCTGCGAAAAACGAATGTATCGATGTTGAAACATATAAAGCGCAAGTGAGCTCAACAAACCCATATGAAAAAACTGTGGCAGATGTATATGAAAGTTATCAAAGACGCTTGCGAAAAAACCAATCGTTAGATTTTGATGATTTAATTATGATTACTATTCGTCTATTCCAACAGGTACCTGAAGTACTAGAATATTACCAAAATCGATTCCAATATATTCACGTGGATGAATATCAAGATACGAACCATTCTCAATATCAATTAGTTCAAATGCTAGCGAAGAAATTCCAAAACATTTGTGTTGTTGGTGACTCTGACCAATCCATTTATCGTTGGCGCGGAGCAGATATTCAAAATATTTTATCTTTTGAAAAGGACTACCCTAAAGCAAAAGCAATCATGTTAGAGCAGAATTACCGCTCATCTGCACGCATCCTTCAAGCGGCTAATGACGTCATAAAAAATAACTCAAGCCGCTATCCAAAAGAACTTCGTACGGAAAATGCTGAAGGTGAGAAAATTGCTATTTCTCGTTCTTATGACGAAAAACAAGAAGCACAATTTGTCGTGCAAACAATTCAAGAAATAATGTTAAAAGAGAATCGTTCACTCGATGATTTTGCAATTCTTTACCGCACAAATGCACAATCACGTGCAATGGAAGAAGTACTTGTGAAGTCGAACATGGCTTATACAATTGTTGGTGGTACGAAGTTCTATGATCGAAAAGAGATAAAGGATTTACTAGCATACTTACGTTTAATTGCTAATAATGATGATGATTTATCTTTAGCGCGAATTATTAACGAACCAAAGCGTAGTATTGGTGCGACTTCTTTTGATCGTATGGCACAATTTGCATTCGAACAAGATCGTTCTATTTTTGATGCATTAAGAGAAGTTGATTTTATGGGCTTGCCTGCAAGAGCAGCTAACGCAGCAGCAAAATTCCATGCTATGATTTCGGACTTTACGAGAATGCAGGAATTTTTGTCTGTGACAGAACTAGTTGAGCAAGTACTCGAAAAGTCAGGCTATCGTGAGATGCTCAAAACGGAAAAAACGATTGAAGCAGAAAGCCGCTTAGAGAATATCGATGAATTCTTAACAGTTACAAAAGCATTTGAAGCTCAAAGTGATGATAAAACGCTTGTTGCCTTTTTAACTGATTTAGCACTTATAGCAGACATTGATTCACTTGATAAAGAGGATGAGTCTAAAGGTAGCATCGTATTAATGACAATGCACTCTGCAAAAGGTTTAGAATTCCCAGTCGTGTTCATTATCGGAATGGAAGAAAATATTTTCCCACACTCACGTTCATTGCAAGATGAAGATGAAATGGAAGAGGAGCGTCGACTTGCTTATGTAGGTATCACACGTGCTGAGCAGAAACTATTCTTAACTTGTGCACAATCGCGTACTATTTTCGGACGTAGCAGCTATAACAATCCATCGCGATTCTTACAGGAAATTGATAATGGAATTATTGAAGATGTTTCTGCTAACAATAGCAATAGTAGTGCAAGTGCTGGACGTTCACCACGTCAGTCTGGATTTGTTACATCAACAGCACAGACAACTCGTACAGTAGTGACAAAACCTGCTTATACACAATCTGGTGGAGAAAAGCTTGGCTGGGCTTCTGGCGACAAAGCATCTCATAAAAAATGGGGTGTAGGTACAGTTGTTAGTGTCCGTGGTGAAGGAGAAAATGTTGAGTTAGATATTGCATTCCCAAGCCCAACAGGTATTAAACGATTATTAGCAAAATTTGCGCCTATCGAAAAAGTATAGGAGCAGTTGCGGAGGAAAATGAATGGACAAAATACAACTGGAAAAGCGTGTAGCTGAACTCAATGATCTTCTTCATGAATATGGACATGCCTATTATGTGCTGGATAAACCGGTTGTTCCAGATGCAATTTACGATCAATTATTAAATGAACTAATTGCAATTGAACAAGAAAATCCGGATTTAATCTATCCGGACTCACCTACACAACGAGTAGGAGGGGAAATATTACAAGGTTTCCGCAAGGTTACACATGACTATCCAATGCTTAGTCTTTCGAATGCTTTTAACGAAGCAGACTTGAATGACTTCGATCGTAGAGCTCGCACTATTATCGGTGACAATTTTAATTATATTTGTGAATTGAAAATCGATGGTTTAGCGATTTCGCTTCGGTACGAAAATGGTGTTTTTGTTGTAGGGTCAACACGTGGTGATGGTCAAATTGGTGAGGATATTACAGAAAACTTAAAAACGGTTCGTTCTATTCCGTTGCGTTTAAAAGAATCCGTTTCCATTGAAGCACGTGGAGAATGTTATATGCCAAAACGCTCTTTCACAAATTTAAATAAAGCACGTGCTGAAAAGGGCGAAGAATTATTTGCAAACCCTCGTAATGCAGCTGCTGGATCACTTCGTCAACTAGATCCTAAAATTGCAGCGAGTCGTAATTTATCGACCTTCATTTATGCTATTGGAGGTAGCGGTGAGGCTTACAATTTAGACAGTCATAGTGAAGCATTAGATTACATGGATACATTAGGATTCCATACAAATCATGAACGCAGAGCATGCAAGGATATTAAAGAAGTAATGGCTTATATCGAAGAGTGGACTGAAAAACGTCCAGAATTACCTTACGAAATTGATGGAATCGTTATTAAAGTAAACCGTTATGACCAGCAAGAGGAGTTAGGTTACACAGCGAAAAGTCCACGTTGGTCTATCGCATATAAATTCCCAGCTGAAGAGGTAGTCACTAAAGTTTTAGACGTAGATTTGACTATTGGTCGTACAGGTGTTGTTACCCCTACAGCTATACTAGAACCAGTTCTTGTAGCAGGGACAACTGTTGGGCGTGCAACATTGCATAATGAGGATATTATTCGCGAAAAGGATATCCGAATTGGAGATCAAGTTATTATCCGTAAAGCCGGTGATATCATCCCTGAGGTTGTATCCGTATTGTTTGATCAACGTAGTGAAGATTCGGTTCCTTATGAAATGCCAACACATTGCCCAGCTTGTGATAGTGAGCTTATACGTTTAGAAGGTGAAGTAGCACTTCGCTGTGTAAACCCACAATGTTTCGCTCAAATTTCAGAAGGTATGGCTCATTTTGTCTCACGAAATGCCATGAATATCGATGGTTGCGGTGAAAAAGTTGTAGAGCAATTATTAAAATCTGATCTCGTAAAAGATGTATCAGACCTATATAAATTAAAAGTAGAAGATTTAGTTCAATTAGAGCGTATGGGCGAAAAATCAGCAAATAATCTAGTGACAGCTATTGAAAACTCGAAAGAAAATTCAATGGAGCGCTTATTATTTGGCTTAGGTATTCGGCACGTTGGTGCAAAAGCAGCGCGCGTATTATCTGAAGAATTTGGTTCTATGCAGAATTTAATGAAAGCAACAACAAACGAACTTGTGAATGTAAATGATATTGGTGAGAAAATGGCCGAATCATTGCTTTCTTATTTTGAGAATGAAGAAGTTCAAGCATTGATACAAAGGCTTTCTGATGCAGGTGTGAACATGGACTTTAAAGGTAAAAAAGTAAATGTTACTGACATAGAGAGTATATTTTCAGGAAAAACAGTTGTTTTAACCGGTAAATTAGAACAATTGACACGACAAGATGCAAAAGAGAAAATAGAACAGTTAGGCGGTACAGTTACTGGAAGTGTAAGTAAAAAAACAGACCTAGTAATCGCCGGAGAAGAAGCAGGCTCCAAACTAGCAAAAGCCGAACAACTTGGCATTGAAGTTTGGGATGAAAACCGCCTTCTTCAAGAATTAACTGTGTAAAGGAGATCAAGATCATGAAACGACTTCGCTGGATACCGGCGATGATTGTTGTCACCATGCTTGCAGGTTGCGTTCCATCATTAAAGAATGACACGGAAGTAGTACAAAGCGATGCTAAAGACAAGGAAGAAGCAACGATCATTCCTAATATGCAAATTGATGACCAATACTATCGTACTCTTTTACCTTATAAAGCAAGTGCAAGTAGAGGTTTGATTGTTTCAAACATTTATTCGAAATATGATATTACTGAAGCAGAAAGTGGACTATTACGCTTATCTCAAAACGCATTTGACCCAGGAAAGTACTTTTTCCAAGAGGGGCAGTATATTGATAAGGAAACTGCCTCTTCATGGCTTGCGCGTAGTTCCCAAACAGATGATGGTTTAAACCCTGCTACTAACAAGAGTATGTCGCCAACAGAACGTGCTAAAAAGGCTCCTATCTATTTGGCGCATATCGTAGAACAAAACTATCTTGAAAAAGCAGGGAAAAATAAAGTGAAGCTTGCTGGTGTTTCAATCGGTTTGGCTCTTAACTCTATTTACTATTATCAAAAAGAAGATTATGGTGCAACATATGAAGAACAAATACCTGAACAGGCATTAACAAAACAAGGTGAAAAAATTGCTGCTCAAATCATCCAACGATTACGTCAAAAAGAGGGACTAGAAAATGTGCCAATGGTTGTTGGACTATTTAAACAGCAAAGTCGTAGCTCCATTGTTCCAGGTACATATATCTCTTACGGTATTGTAGATGAGGGATCTAATAAAATCTCAGAGTGGAAATCGATTAAAGAGGAATATGTGTTGTTCCCAACAAATGATAGTGAAGAAAATTACCGTGAAATGAATCAATATTTTAAATTCTTTAAACAAGATATTGAAAAGTACTTCTCTAACTATACAAATGTTATTGGAACAGGCTTCTATCAAGATAATAAAATTAAAAAGTTAAACATAGATATTCCAATTAAATTTTACGGTACTTCTGAAATTGTTGGTTTCACACAATTCATGGCTGGTGCAGTAATTGATCAATTCCCTAAAGGATTAAAGGTCGAAGTTAATGTAACTTCTGTCAACGGACCAGAGGCATTAGTAGTAAAAGAAGCTAATTCAAGTGAGCCATATGTTCATATATATAATGATTAGTTTTTAATAGAAAGAGTGCGACAAATCTGTCGCACTCTTTTACTTTAGTAGAAAGTATGAAAATCATACTTATTTGTGTCGATAAATTGTATAATCTGAAGGTAGTCAATTATCTCTATTCATTTTGCTATAATGAATTATGAGGATAGTAAGGTTGATAATAAAGGAAAGAAAAGCCTTTATTTTCAAGCGTTTGGCGTCACTTTAGCGAAAAGTATCGCCTTGCATAAATATTACTAAAAATGATATTATTATCGGTATGGTTATTGAATTCGGAGGTGTGAAGAATGGCGAATATTACAAAAGAAGAAGTTAAGCACGTTGCTAACTTAGCTCGTCTAGCTATTACAGAAGCTGAAGCTGAAAAGTTTGCACAACAATTAGGTGCGATTACTAAATTTGCAGAGCAACTTAATGAATTAGATACTACTAATGTTGAACCAACAACACATGTCTTACCACTTGTAAACGTTTTACGTGAAGACGTTGCAGTGAAAGGTTTAGATCGTGAAGTTATGATGTTAAACGTAAAAGAACATGTAGACGGTTTAGTTAAAGTACCACCAATCATTACAGAATAATAGTCAGTAAGGAGGGCCACATATGACATTGTTTACAAAATCAGCACAAGAGTTACAAGAACTTTTAAAAACAAAAGAAATCTCAATCGCTGACTTAACAGAAGAAGCTTACAAACGTGTAGCTGCACTAGATGGTGAAGTAGGCGCGTTTTTAGCATTAAATGAAGAAAAAGCAACAGCACAAGCAAAAGAAATGGATGTAGTTCCTTTTGAAGAAAGAGGACCACTATTCGGTCTACCTATCGGTGTTAAAGACAATATCGTTACTGAAGGCTTAGAAACAACTTGTGCAAGTAAAATTCTAGAAGGCTTCAACCCAATCTATGACGCAACGGTTGTCAATAAATTACGTGAAGCTGGAATGGTAACAATCGGTAAATTGAACATGGATGAATTTGCAATGGGTTCTTCAAATGAAAACTCAGGCATCAAACCAGTTCGTAACCCATGGAGTCTTGACCGCGTACCTGGTGGATCTTCAGGTGGTTCAGCAGCAGCTGTAGCAGCAGGAGAAGTACCATTTTCATTAGGTTCTGATACAGGTGGTTCAATTCGTCAACCAGCTTCATTCTGTGGTGTTGTTGGGATGAAACCAACTTATGGTCGTGTATCTCGTTACGGTTTAGTAGCATTCGCTTCTTCACTTGATCAAATCGGTCCAATTACTCGTAATGTACGAGACAATGCATTATTACTTGAAGCAATCTCAGGTGTGGATGCTAACGATTCAACTTCAGCAAACGTTGAAGTACCAAGCTTTGTAGAAGCTCTTACTGGTGATGTGAAAGGTCTTCGTATCGCTGTACCTAAAGAATATTTAGGTGAAGGTGTTGGAGAAGCGGCACGTCAATCAGTTCTTGATGCACTTAAAGTATTAGAAGCTCAAGGCGCAACTTGGGAAGAAGTATCACTTCCTCACTCAAAATATGCATTAGCAGCATATTACATCCTTTCTTCTTCTGAAGCATCTTCAAACTTATCACGTTTTGACGGTATCCGTTTCGGTTTCCGCGCTGAAAACGTTACAAACCTAGAAGAACTTTACAAAGAAACTCGTGCTCAAGGTTTCGGAGATGAAGTAAAACGTCGTATCATGCTTGGAACGTATTCATTAAGTGCAGGTACTTATGATGCTTACTACAAAAAAGCACAACAAGCTCGTACATTAATCAAAGAAGATTTCGATAAAGTTTTCGAAGAATTTGATGTAATTCTAGGGCCTACAACTCCAACTCCAGCATTCAAAATTGGAGAAAATGTTGAAGATCCTATGACAATGTACGCTAACGATATTTTAACGATTCCTATTAACTTAGCAGGTGTACCAGCTATCTCAATTCCATGTGGATTTGAAGATGGTCTACCACTTGGTTTACAAATTATTGGTAAATACTTCGACGAAACTACAATTTACCGTGTGGCAGATGCTTTCGAAAAAGCAACTGAATTCCACAAAGAAACTCCTCAAATTTGGGAGGTAAAATAACATGAACTTTGAAACAGTCATTGGTTTAGAAGTACACGTAGAGTTAAAAACAAACTCTAAAATCTTTTCTGGTTCACCAAACCACTTTGGTGCTGAACCAAATACAAACACAACAGTAATTGACCTAGGTTACCCAGGTGTTTTACCAGTTGTAAACAAAAACGTTGTAGATTACGCAATTCGTGCATCTCTAGCACTTAATATGGAAATCGAACAACATACTAAATTCGACCGTAAAAACTATTTCTACCCTGATAATCCGAAAGCTTACCAAATTTCACAATTTGATAAACCAATCGGTAAAAACGGATGGGTTGATATTGAAGTAAACGGTGAGAAAAAACGTATTGGTATTACTCGTCTTCATATGGAAGAAGATGCGGGTAAACTTACTCATGGTAAAAACAGCTCTCTAGTTGACTTTAACCGTCAAGGTACACCACTTGTGGAAATCGTATCTGAACCAGATATCCGTACTCCAGAAGAGGCATACGCTTACCTTGAGCAAATCAAATCAATCATCCAATATACAGGTGTATCTGACTGTAAAATGGAAGAAGGCTCACTTCGTTGTGATGCCAATATCTCAATCCGTCCATACGGCCGAGATGAATTCGGTACAAAAACTGAATTGAAAAACTTAAATTCATTCAACTTCGTTCGCCGTGGTCTTGAGTTTGAAGAAAAACGCCAAGCAGCTGTATTAAATGCCGGCGGTGTCATCGAGCAAGAAACTCGTCGTTTCGATGAAAAAACAGGTAAAACAATCCTTATGCGTGTAAAAGAAGGCGCGGACGATTACCGTTACTTCCCAGAGCCAGACTTAGTTGATATCGTAATCGACGATGCATGGTTACAACGCGTAAAAGATGAAATCCCTGAATTACCAGCAGCTCGTAAAGTTCGATATGTTGAAGAACTAGGCTTAACAGCATATGATGCAGGCGTTTTAACATTGCAAAAAGACATCGCAGATTTCTTTGAAGCAACAGTAGCGGCTGGAGCAGACGCTAAACTTGCTTCTAACTGGTTAATGGGTGAAGTATCTGCTTACTTAAATGCAGAACAAAAAGAATTAAAAGATACTGCTTTAACACCAGAAGGACTAGCAGGTATGGTTAAATTAATCTCTGCAGGTACAATTTCTTCTAAAATCGCTAAAAAAGTTTTCAAAGAGCTAGTTGAAAACGGTGGCGATGCAGAAAAAATCGTTAAAGATAAAGGTCTTGTTCAACTTTCTGATCCAACAGCTTTACTTAAAATTGTTACAGAAACTTTGGACAACAACCAACAATCAATTGAAGACTTCAAAAACGGTAAAGATCGTGCAATTGGCTTCTTAGTAGGTCAAATCATGAAAGCAACTAAAGGACAAGCTAACCCACCAATGGTTAACAAAATCCTTCTTGAAGAAATCAACAAACGCTAATTTAAAACTTTCAAAGACTGCTTGGGCATCCGTGCCTCAAGCAGTCTTTTTTTGCTATAGTAGAGAAAAAGTAAGGGGGCATTCATATGGAAACACTTAGTCGTTCTGAAAGCATCATTTATGCTTTTGATAAAAATCACGAGCCTATTAAAATGATTTCATCAGGTACAACAATTCGTATCGAAACTTTCGATTGCTTTCAAAATCAAGTGACATCTGAGGCGGATAAGATAGAACAATTAGCATGGGATCAAACGAATCCTGCAACTGGGCCTATTTATATTGAAGAAGCGATGCCTGGGGACATTTTAAAAGTCAAAATTGATAAAATTGAAATCGGCTCACAAGGTGTGATGATGACCTTGCCAAATGAAGGTACATTAGGACATCGTTTGACTGAATCGACGATCAAAATTTTGCCGATAAAAGATGACCATGTGTTCTTAAACGACATTAAATTACCTATTAATAAGATGATTGGCGTTATCGGTGTTGCACCTAAAGAAGAAGCAATTAATTGTGGCACACCTGGCCCACATGGGGGGAATATGGATAATAAAATGATTACAGAGGGCGCAATTTTATATCTCCCTGTTTTCGTTGAAGATGCATTATTTGGTCTTGGTGATTTCCATGCTGCAATGGGTGATGGGGAAATTGGTGTTACGGGTGTTGAAGTAGAAGGAGCAGCGACAGTTACATTAGAGGTGTTAAAAGGAGAGACAATAGAACAACCTTTACTAGAAAATGAAGAAGTGTTTACACAAATTGCTTCTGCCAAAACATTAGATGAAGCAAGCAGACTTGCAACGGAGTTAATGGCTAATAGAATTGTACAAAAAACAGGACGATCACTAGCCGAAGTTACCATGTTATTAAGTGCGGCTGGTCAAATTGAAATTTGCCAGATAGTCGATCCACTCATGACAGTGCGCTTCGTTTTATCAAAATCAATACTAACTCAATATAATACAAAGTTAATTTAAAACGAGTAGTAGCGGAGTAACAACATCTTATTTGAGATATGCATGTTTAGAACTTTGCCAAAAATTCATAAAACATTTACACTATTTTCAAGGAGGTTTTACATATGAAAACTGAACAACAATATTTTGACGAAGCAATTTCAATTCAAGATTATATGGATAGTATGACAACGCATAAGGATAACAGCTTTAAAGTTTATAATAATTACCAACTGCCTGAGGATGAAGAGTTTATTTCATTACTTGCATCTAAAAAACCACATATTCTAACGATAACTGAAGACTGGTGTGGTGATGCGATGATGAACAATCCAATCATCCGTAAAATTGCAGAGGCAGCTAATTTAGAAATGCGTTGTGTTTACCGTGATCAAAATTTAGAGTTAATGGATCAATATTTAACAAATGGTGGTCGCTCTATTCCTGTTTATATTATTTTAAGTGAAGCAGGAGAAGTGATTGGAAAATGGGGACCTCGTGCACCACAATTACAAGAATATGTGTTAGCAAACAAAGCCAAACTACCTTCACAGGATGATCCAACATTTACAGAGAAACAAAAGGAATTATTCGCAGGTATTACTGAAGAGAATGCTTCAAATGAAGAGTTTTGGGGCTGGGTGTATGATGATTTCCGTAAAGTTATAACAGACACTTTAAAATAAAACCGTCATTTGCACAATAAGGATGATTCTGTATAATGGGATTGAAAGCTTTTCATATTTGGATGGCATCAAATTGGAATTTTGATATCACATTACAAAAAATAAAGGGCTGCCTAACGTATTTAATATAAACGTTGAGACAGCCTATTTTGAGCCTTAAGTACTTTTGGGAACATTCCACAGAATTTTTCCGTTAACATAATTAGAAAATTGTAGAGCAAAGAAGGTAATGATATGAAACGAGCACGAATCATTTATAATCCCACATCGGGTAGAGAAATTTTCAAAAAGCATCTACCTGAAGTATTAGAAAAATTAGAAGTCGCCGGCTATGAAGCCTCTTGTCATGCTACTACCTGTGCAGGCGATGCAACTACTGCTGCAAAGGCAGCGGTTGAGCGTAAATTTGATGTGATCATTGCTGTAGGTGGAGATGGGACATTAAACGAAGTTGTCGCCGGGGTTAGTGAGTTTGAAGAGAGACCTAAAATTGGGTTAATACCGATGGGGACAACAAATGACTTTGCACGTGCGGTACATATTCCACGAGATATAAAGCAAGCTGTAGATATTATTATTAAAGGTGATACTATTCCAGTGGATGTAGGATTAGTGAATGATCGTCATTTTATCAATATTGCTGGCGGCGGTCGTATTACTGAACTGACTTACGAAGTACCTAGTAAGCTAAAAACAATTATTGGACAACTGGCTTATTATTTAAAAGGAATAGAGATGCTACCGTCTATAAAAGCTTCTAAAATGCGTATTGAATACGATGGAGAAGTATTTGAAGATGAAGCAATGATGTTCTTAATCGGCTTAACAAACTCAGTAGGCGGATTTGAAAAATTATCACCAAACTCAAGTATTAATGATGGCTACTTCTCCATGTTTATTTTGAAAAAATGTAATATCGCTGATTTTATCAAACTTGTTTCACTTGCAGTTCGTGGGGAACATTTTAAAGACCCACATGTTATCCATGCAAAGGCTAGTCATGTGAAAGTGACTTCGGATGAAGTAGTACAGTTAAATTTAGATGGTGAATACGGTGGAGATATTCCTGCTGAATTTAGAAATTTAAAAAGACATATTGAAGTCTTTGTACCAATTGATGATATTAGAGAACAAGATAGACCATAATATAATGAATGTTTTAAGACTAGAAGCCATGCTGCTTTCTAGTCTTTTCTTTTATTTAAAACGTGAAATGCAAATTCTTTGCTCAAGATAAATATCAATTCACATTTTGAACATTCTTTTATCATATTTTGAACATGAATACGTGATAAATCTGTCACGTTCGGAAGTTAGAATACCGGTTGCTATGGGTATAATAATAAGTAAGGGAGAGTGCGCTATGTATAAAACACATGAGAAGAAACTAATCTGGTTAAGCTTTATCGTAGCAGGTATTATGCTGCTGTCACTCGTCGGACGTATTTTCGGAAGCTGAGGAGGAACAATCATGGAAAATGAAAGTGCTGTATTTTTTAGCCGTGTCTTAACGGAGCTTACATTATCTTTCCATATCATTTACGCTACGATTGGCGTAGGTGTCCCATTGATGATTATGATTGCACAATGGGTAGGGATTAAGAAGAATGATGAGCATTATATTTTACTGGCAAGGCGTTGGGCGCGTGGATTCGTTATTACCGTTGCAGTTGGTGTAGTAACAGGTACCGCTATCGGTTTGCAGTTATCGCTACTATGGCCTAACTTCATGCAGCTAGCAGGTAATGTTATTGCATTACCACTCTTTATGGAGACATTTGCGTTTTTCTTTGAAGCAATTTTCTTAGGTATTTATTTATACACTTGGGACCGTTTTGAAAATCAAAAGAAACATTTACTATTATTAATTCCTGTTGCAATTGGTGCATCGATGTCAGCAGTCTTTATAACAATTGTGAATGCATTTATGAACGCACCACAAGGCTTTGATGTCGTAGATGGTCAGCTCGTTAATATACAACCAATTTTAGCGATGTTAAACCCAGCAATGCCAACTAAAGTAGCACATGTTGTCGTAACAGCCTACATGACAGCAGCTTTTGTTTTAGCAGCTATTGCAGCATTTAAAATGCTTAAAGGTTCAACGCACGTTTATCACAAAAAAGCATTGTTCTTATTAATGAAAGTTGGTTTAGTATTTGCTGTTGCATCAGCAATCATTGGAGATTTCTCTGCAAAATACTTAGTAGAATATCAACCAGAAAAATTAGCAGCAGCAGAGTGGCATTTTGAAACTGAGAAAAATGCTCCACTTGTTCTATTTGGTGTAACCGATGGTGAAGAAGTGAAGTATGCCATTAAAGTGCCTTATGCTTTAAGCTTTTTAGCACATTCAAATCCTACAGCTGAGGTTATTGGGTTAAATGAATTTCCAGAAGATGAAACACCACCACTTTACATTCACTACTTGTTCGATACGATGGTCATGATCGGTATGTTCATGGTATTAGTGTCAGCAGCGTATGTATTAGGTAAAATTCGTGGCTGGTCATTTGTAAGTACTAAATGGTTCCGCTGGGTCATTGTTGCAGGTGGGCCGTTATCTATTATTGCCATTGAAGCTGGCTGGTGGCTTGCAGAAGTTGGTCGCCAACCATGGATTTTAAGAAAGTATATGAAGGTAGCAGAAGCTGCAACAACAAGTGATCATGTGGACATTATGTTGATATTATTCTGTGGCTTATATATTGTTTTAGGTGTTGGTAGCGTCGTTGTACTTCGTCGTATGTTCCGTCACAATCCAATTGAACAAGAAATTGAAGATCGCAAAGCTGAAAAAGGCGGTGACTTCTCATGACATTAGAAATTCTAGGGATTTCCGTATTGTGGCTGTTTTTATTAGGCTATTTAATAATCGGTTCGATTGACTTTGGTGCAGGATTTTTCAATGCTTATGGTGTATTAACAGGGCGACAACATATTTTAACGAATATTATTCAACGTTATTTGTCACCAGTCTGGGAAGTAACGAATGTATTCTTAGTATTCTTTTTCGTAGGAGTTGTTGGTTTCTTCCCGAAAACAGCTTTTTATTACGGAACAACATTACTCGTACCAGCAAGTATTGCGATTATTCTCCTTGCCATTCGTGGTAGTTATTACGCTTTTGAATCGTATGGGTCACGGGGACATAAAGGTTATTCGTTTATGTACGGAGCGGCAGGATTGTTAATCCCAGCTTCATTATCAGTAGTGTTAACGATTTCTGAAGGGGGCTTTGTATCGATGGTGAATGATAATCCAGTGCTAGATTATCATGCATTATTCACAAGCCCATTAACTTGGAGTATAGTCGTGTTGGCAATAGCGGCTGTTCTATATATATCAGCGGTATTTTTAACTTGGTATGCAGATAAAGCTGGAGATCGAAAAGCTACAAAGCTTCTAAGAAAATACGCGCTCATTTGGGCAGGTCCATTAGCAATTTCTGTTATTGGGATTATGTTTGAGTTAAGTAAACATAACGTCGAACATTTTAATCGCATGATTGATATTGGCTGGATGTTCGGCCTGTCAGCAATCATGTTTGTCATTACAGTATGGTTTATTTGGAAGCAACAGCATTATAGCTGGGCACTAGGCTTACTTATTGGTCAATTTGCTTTAGCATTTTTTGCATACGGTATCTCACATTACCCATATTTACTTTACCCATACTTGACTATATATGATAGCTTTACGAATCCAGCAATGGCAACCGCTTTAGTAGTTGCTTTCGTGCTAGGATTATTACTGTTAATCCCATCAATATATTTACTCATGAAGTTATTCTTATTCAACAAAGATTATATTCGAGGGAAAAAAGACCATCATGCATAAGGGAGGATTTTCAGAATGGTTAATTTTCTAATTTTCTATGCACCATTTATTGTTTTAGCAGCATCCATTGCCGTAGCCTTCTTTGTAGCATTAAAAGATGGGCCAGTTACGAAAGGTGAATAATTAACTTTTTAAATCCAAGTGTCGATTTTGGCATTTGGATTTTTTCTGCATCTAGCTTCGTGTACCACACCATCGAGGTCGCTTCGAACACTCATATGAAGTCAAAAAGCAACTTCATATGAGTGTCCTCCACCGCTTGACGGCACTCTGCGCTTTTGTTCCTTCTAAGAGGTCATGGTACAATAGAAGAACTGAAATGGAGGAAGTACGAAAATGACAGCACCAGTAAAGAAAAATGACCGTTTGACGGTTTATATAGAAGACTTAACACATGACGGAGCAGGCGTTGCGAAAATCGATGGTTACCCACTTTTTATACAAGGTGGGCTGCCTGATGAAACTGCTGAAGTCCATGTATTAAAAACATTAAAAAACTACGGCTTCGCAAAAATTATCAACATTACAGAACCTTCACCTGATCGCGTCGCAGCACCATGCCCTGTATTTGCACAATGTGGGGGTTGTCAGCTACAGCACTTATCATACGAAGGTCAATTGAAATGGAAAGAAAAAATGGTCCGTAATGTTATGACACGTATCGGTAAGATTGACGCACCAGTGTTATCTGTTAAAGGTATGGACAATCCATGGAATTATCGCAATAAAGCTCAGATTCCATTTGGCTTAAACGGCGAAGCACCGATTGCAGGTTTTTACAAAACAAAATCACATGATATCGTTGATACAGATCGTTGCCTAATCCAAACAGCAGAAGCAGACGCCATTTTAGAAGGCTTAAAACCACGCCTTTGGAAGTTAGGTATCAAACCATATGATGAGCACACAGGACAAGGTATGCTACGCCATGTAGTAGTACGCAAAGGCCGTGCAACAAATGAAGTAATGGTAGTACTTGTAACGAAAAAGCGCAAATTCCCGCAAGCTGAAGCAGCAGTGGAACTGATCAAGCAACTCGTACCAAATGTAACATCAATTATGCAAAATATTAATGGTGAAAAAACAAACGTTATCTTCGGTAATGAAACGTTGAAACTTTGGGGCAATGACACCATTGAAGATACAATTGGCGACGTACGCTTCGAAATTTCAGCGCGTTCATTCTATCAAGTAAACCCAGAGCAAACAGAAGTGCTTTATAAGCAAGCTTTAGATTACGCAGACCTAAAAGGGGACGAAACAGTGATCGATGCTTACTGTGGCATTGGTTCAATTTCATTATTCCTAGCACAAAAAGCGAAATCTGTAATGGGTGTGGAAATTGTACCGCAAGCAATTGAAGATGCAAAACGTAACGCTGAACTGAATGGCTTTACAAATACGTATTTCGAGGCAGGTCCAGCAGAAGAAGTCATTCCACGCTGGTACAAAGAAGGCAAAACAGCAGACGTTTTAGTAGTCGATCCACCACGCAAAGGTTGCGACGAAGCATTGTTAAATACAATTTTAGAGCAACGTCCAAAACGTGTTGTGTATGTATCTTGTAACCCAGCTACATTGGCAAGAGATTTAAGGATCTTAGAAGATGGTGGCTATAAAACACAGGAAGTGCAACCTGTGGATATGTTCCCACATACGGCTCATTGCGAAGCTGTTGCGTGGTTGGAATTAGTATAGTAAAGCAAAAATAGACTCTTGCTACATGAAATAAAGTTGTGCAAACCATGTGGATAAAGAATGGATAGAAAAGGGGGTATCCCTATCTCTCCATCCTTTATCCACTTTTTTGTAAGTGAAGTGCAGATTGAGAAGAAGATGAGAAATATCATATATGAGACGTGATAAAATCCAAGATTCAAACTTTATATTGGATTTATTGAATAAAAAACCTCTGACCAAATTCAAATCATAAAACTATTCTGAAAAACAGGGTTTACCGTTACATGAAAATCATATACATAGAGTAAAAGCTAATAGGAGTAGAAATCATTGGAAAAACAAAATAGCAGATACAGATGGGTTGTATTTGTTGCTGTATTATTTACTTATTTGTTAATGGCAAGCCAACGAACTGCTCCAGGATTGATTACAGACCAATTAATGAGGGATTTTAATGTAACTGCATCAACGATTGGCTTATTGACGAGTATACAATTTTTTGTGTATACGAGTTTGCAAATTCCAATGGGGATTTTGGCTGATCGTTATGGTCCAAACTTTTTTCTAATTATCGGGGCCTTACTTACAGGTTTAGGTACAATCATTTATAGTCTTGGTACACATGAATTGGTCTTGTTTTTTTCTAGAATATTAACTGGGATAGGGGATGCGACCATATGGGTTAATATGGTGCTAATTTTGGCCCAATGGTTTCATACAAAGGAATTTGTTCGATTAATTGGCCTGGCGGGCATGACAGGAAGTCTGGGTTTCTTGTTGGCGACAGTCCCTTTCTCCGAATGGATAATTTTACTTGGTTGGAGGGCGGCATTTTTCTCAGCAGGACTACTATTATGTTTATGTGGCTTTCTCCTTTATTTTGTACTTGTAAAAAAACCTAAAAGAATTTTTTGGGATGAACCGGTAGTAGTAACAGTAGAAGTACAACGCGAAAAAACAGTAGTTTTATTACGAAGAATTTTTTCAAATCGTCAAGCATGGGCTCTATTCTTTTGTCATTTTGGAGTAGTCGGAGGTTATGTAGGGTTTATCAGTTCTTGGGCAGTACCATATGGAATGAATATGTATGAAATGACACGCTCAGATGCAAGCCAGCTGATTATGATTGGTCTCATCGGGGCACTTATTGGAGCTCCTCTAACTAGTTGGATTTCAAGCCGGTTAGAAACAATAAAACGGCCATATATTGTCGTTCATATCACTGTTTTATTGGGATGGTTTTCTTTCCTTTTATTTAATGGACATCCGTCATTTTTCTTGTTAATTATACTTTTCTTTATCATTGGTTTTGGATATGGGTCAAGTGCATTAACCTTTGCAGCTGTACGCCAATCTTTCCCTATAAAAGAATCTGGCATTGTTTCTGGAGTTGCGAATACGGGTGGCTTTCTAAGTGCTGTCTTGCTACCAATCATTTTTGGATTTATATTGGATTATTTTCAAGCTACTTCAGGTAATCAAGTTGATGGATACTACTATGGTTTCATCACGCCAGTGATATTCTCCATAATTGGCTTGATTGGAGTGATTTCATATAAGGAAAAGCGTCAGGTAACAGGAGATAAAACGAATATCCGCCTGTCTTAACCTAGCATAATATAAAATGCATGATTCTAAGTTGACCAATCCCTTTTGCATAAACTCACCAAAACCTCTTTGTTACGCCATACACGCCGTACATTGTGAAGCTGTGGAAAGCTAGTAATAAAAGATACAGGTAACCAAATTGCACTTTAATGTAGCACATTATTTTTCTATAATATGACATGGTAAAACAAATTATAGTTTGATAGAATAAGTAACAAGATAATTATCCTTTAATATAGCCCAGAGAGGCTAAAAAGGGCTACTTGATATTTTATACGTTATTATATCTTTGCTTTTTCATGCCCTTTTGTCCTCTCTGACGGAAGGGTATTTTATTTTGCTTTAATGTTGTGAGTAGACATAACTTTAGTACCTCTTTTAAAGTAAGTCCTGTGAGGCTTAAAAGGAAAATGGAAAAGTTTCATTTAATAGATTGATACATCCATTCCTCTTGAAATAAAAGAGATTATTTGCATTAAGAAAATATTGGAGGATCGTAAAATGGATTATCGAAAAAAAACGGTGGTAGCATCGGTAGCTGGTTTAACATTAGAGGGTATGGACATCATGTTTATTTCTTTTGCGATGACAATGATTATTTCGGAATTTAACATTGATTTAGCAACTGGTGGACTTATTTCTTCTATAACAAATATAGGTATGTTATTAGGTGGAATTATTTTTGGAATTCTAGCAGATAAGTATGGTCGAGTAAAAGTTTTTACCTATACTGTTTTGCTGTTTGCAATAGGCACAGCATTCACAGGATTAGCAACAAATATTGAGCAAGTATATATATATAGATTTATTGCAGGATTAGGTGCTGGTGGTGAATATGGAATCGGTATGGCGCTTGTTGCAGAAGCCTGGCCGAAGAATAAACAAGGGAGAGCATCTTCTTATGTAAGTGTAGGTGCTCAATACGGTGTCATTATCGCGGCGTTGCTTAGTGCAATTATTCTTCCTACTTTAGGGTGGAGAGCATTATTTTTCGTTGGTGTGGTGCCTGTTATTTTTGCCGTTATTGTACGTAAGAATCTAGACGAATCACCTGAGTGGCTAGCTGCTCAGAAGAATAAGAAAATCGGTAATAAAGATGAAAAGAGTAAGTTATTTCAATTGTTTGAAACCCCTCGAACTACAATGACGACAATCTCTTTAATCATAATGGCAACTGTTCAAATTGCTGGTTATAATGGCTTGATGATTTGGCTTCCATCTATGCTACAAAAATCACAAGGCTTATCTATTTCAAGCTCTGCACTTTGGACAATCAGTACAGCAGTAGGAATGATTATTGGTATGTTAACCTTCGGAAGATTCATGGATCGATTTGGAGCAAAGCGTACCTTTGGAATCTTTCTTCTTGCCTCTGCATGTGCTGTGTTTTTATACTCATATGCAACTGGAAGTGTGGGCGTATTATTAGGTGGTGCAATCGTTGGATTCTTCTCAAATGGAATGTTTGCCGGATATGGTGCATTAATTAGTAGCTTTTATCCCGTTCAGATTCGAAGTACGGCTACAAACACAATCTTTAACTTCGGTAGAGCTATTGGAGGATTTTCACCAATCCTTGTAGGATATATTCTACAGAGTTATGACATGACAGTTGCGATGGTCTATTTAGCTGTTCTATATTGCATTTCCTTTATTGTCATGCTTACTTTGAAAAAAAGTACATGGAAGCCTATGCAATCAATTGAAAAATACTAAATATTACTGATAAGAAAATGTTAATTTAACGATCAATTGAAATGTATTCCCGTTTTGATTGATGGATTATTAATCTTATGACTTTAGTCAGCTTGTCTTGAGTAAGTCTATATACAAAAACACATACAGTGCGATGCTAAAGAAGACCATGGATTTGAAAATATTCTATGGTCTTTTTTAAATTATTGTTCAATTATTAAAATCACTAAAGAGTAGTATAGATTAGTTAGTAAGCGAGAAAATAAAGATGTGTGAGTACTAAGTTATATTCCGTTTTATGGAAGTTTAAAAGAGAATGCGACATAACTTGAAAAAAACGTTAGTTCTTGTGAAAATGGAGATTGTAAGAGTGTTTACACATATTTGGAGAGTTATCGCCATTTGAATAATGTAGGTGATGTAAATATATAGATGTCGACTCCTAAAGCTAATTGATAGAAATAGAATTTTTTTAAGGTACTACTAACAACGTTGTGTATATACGTGTTAAGATTCTTAAAGGACAATCAAACTGCTGAAGCGACGAAGAAAATAAGCAATAGTATGAGGTGCATTATAAATGGATAACAATGATATTTTAATTAGAACAAGATACGCTCTAGATATAAAAAATAGAGATATGGTAGAGATATTTAAACTTGGTGGTATGGAAGTAACAAGAGAAGAAGTACCAAAAATATTGACAAAATCAAAAGATGAATTTGATGATGAAGCTAGCGTAGAAGAAAATGACGATCAGATAAAATGTGATTATAAAATGTTAGAGTCATTTTTAAATGGTTTCATTACTTTCAAAAGAGGAAAACAAGATACAAAACAAGGACAACCAAAAGCTCCTGAAACTACTAAGGACCATGTGAATAATATGCTTCTTAAGAAATTGAAAGTAGCACTACAACTAACAACGGAAGATATGTTGGATATCCTTGATGATGGCGGTATAGCCGTTTCAAAAGGTGAATTAGGCGCTATTTTAAGAAAGCCAGGGCATAGAAATTATAAAGATTGTGGCGATAATTTCGCACGTAAATTCTTAAAAGGTTTGGCTGTAAGATATAGAGCGTAAGGGAATAGTATACTTAATTTTCACAAAAGCCTCTTTCTTTGGAAAGGGGTTTTTCAAATGTATGGTTATTTATGTTTAGATAAATTTATTTCTTATGTAGTAAGTTCTCGCATGCGACACATTGCGAAGTGGTCGCGAGGTTGGAGATGGTATAGAAAAAATCTATACCATCTGCTTTTTTGTGTGTAAAATAACATTCAGGATCAATTTTGGTTAAAATAAATATTGCAGATTTTCACAATAGTTTTTCATAAATTATAAATGTCCAAATGTACTTGTGTTTGATAATAAGTTATTAAACATGATATAAGTGTAAAAGAAGTGGAACATTAGGCTTTATATTTTTTGACCGAGAGTTTGAAGTTGTATCCATAGTGAGAGGATTTGAGTTTGAAATGATAGATAATTTTTGGCGTGATTTACCACGACCATTTTTTGTACTTGCACCAATGGAAGATGTGACAGATGTTGTTTTTCGTCACGTTGTAAGTGAAGCCGGTCGACCGGATGTATTTTTCACAGAGTTTACAAACTCGGATAGCTATTGTCATCCAGAGGGCATGAAAAGTGTGCGTGGCCGTTTGACTTTTACAGAAGATGAACAGCCAATGGTGGCACATATTTGGGGGGATAATCCCGAATATTTCCGTCAAATGAGTATTGGCATGGCAGAGCTAGGATTTAAAGGCATCGATATTAATATGGGCTGCCCTGTACCGAATGTGGCATCGAGAGGGAAAGGTAGTGGTCTTATTCTGCGTCCAGATGTTGCGGCAGAACTTATTCAAGCAGCAAAAGAGGGCGGACTGCCTGTCAGCGTGAAAACACGAATTGGCTATAACGATATAAATGAGTGGGAGGAGTGGCTAACGCATATTTTAAAACAGGATATTGCGAACCTTTCTATTCATTTACGTACAAGAAAGGAAATGAGCCAAGTAGATGCGCATTGGGAGCTAATTCCGGAAATCAAAAAATTACGTGACCGTATCGCACCAAATACGCTACTAACAATCAATGGAGACATTCCTGACCGTCAAACTGGGCAGCAGCTTGCTGAACAATATGGTATTGATGGCGTTATGATCGGGCGAGGTATTTTTAAAAATCCTTTTGCTTTTGAAAAAGAGCCAAAAGAGCATAGCAGTAAAGAGTATCTTGATCTTTTAAGACTGCAGCTTGATCTTCAAGATCAATATGCGGAAGTACTACCACGATCAATGACAGGGCTTCATCGCTTTTTTAAAATTTATGTCAAAGGATTCCCTGGAGCTGCTGAATTAAGAAATCAATTGATGAACACGAAATCAACAGATGAAGTGCGTGCATTGCTTGATAACTTTGGAAAAGAATGTTGACGGGACAGTGAAATGATGAAACTCTTAAAAAGTTAGAGAAAAAATGAATCACATCAACTCATGTGTACTTATTTTATTTAGTTTCAAGTTCCTTTGCGGCCGCACCTTTTATTTTGATAAAGTCTGTTTTCTGAAAGAAAAAGGTCTTAAGAATGGAATAAACCTACCAGCACCCTTGTGTTGCCACATACACTCTGTACATTCTGAAGCAGTATGTGGTAGAAGTTACTATAATCATTTAAGAACGAATTCCAATTAGAAGAATTCGATTAGACTGTGATTATTTAAATTAAAGTTTTTAAATCCAAAGTAAAAAGGTAGAGCATAATAACTCTACCTTCTTACTTTGGATTTTTATTTCCCGGAATTTCCTTTTACTTGGTTTTCAGCCATTTGAACTAATCGTTTAGTAATTTCTCCACCAACTGAACCGTTTGCACGAGAAGAAGCCTCTCCTCCAAGTTGTACACCAAACTCTTGAGCAATTTCATATTTCATTTGATCAATCGCTTGTTGAACACCAGGTACTTCAAGTTTATTTGAACTTCGGTTATTTGAAGCCATAACTTTCACCTCCTTGTGATATTAGAATGGACAAAGATTTGTTTTTAATACATTTAGTTAAGAGGTGAAAAGTTCATCCTACAAATATTTTTAGGCTGCAATAGCGACAGAAAAGCCTCATTGGATTGTCTTAAAAAAAATTTTTTAATGTAGCTTTTAATGAAAGGGATTGTAAATAGTATTTTTGAAATAAAAATATAGTAATTACAAAAAGGTTATTCTGTGAAACAAACGGAGAAATAATAATGCAGGCAGAATAAGTGTGGGGAATTTAGTAGCTTAGAGTGTAGAATATCCAATTGAATTACAGATTAAAACTGATCTACATTTTAATTTATACTAATTTCAAATGCTTACTGTTTATGAATGAGGTTTATGAGGAAGTGAATCAGTAGTTATAAAGAAACGTATCCAAAATACTTTAGGATATATGGATACGTTCTTTTGTCTATCTTTTATTAACAAACCTTATTGATTCAGTTGTTTAATGAATTCCCTCATAAATCCGGGTAGATCAGGCCAAGCATGTCCGGAAATGAGGTTTCCTTGAACATGGAGAGGATCTTCAATATAAGTTGCACCCGCAGCTTCTACATCTGGTTTACATGCGATATAAGCCGTTAATTCGCGACCTATTAAGTATTGAGAAACAGTTGTTAAAATGAGACTAGCGTGGCAAATTGCTGCAACAGGTTTATTTGCCTCAAAGAAATGAGCAACGATTTTTGGAACATTTTCATTTAATCGAATGTATTCAGGAGCTCTACCTCCAGGGATAATCAATCCATCATACTCTTCAGGCTGTACATCCTCAAACGCCAAATGAGATTCAATTAAGTATCCTTTACTCTCTGTATAAGTATCCCAACCAATAAAATCATGAACGACCGTCTGTAAGTTTTTCTTCGATGGAGCAGCTATTTGCACATCATAGCCCTCTTCAAGACAACGATAATAAGGATAATAAATCTCCAAAGCCTCAACGGCATCTCCAGCTAACAATAATACTTTCTTTGACATTACTCATTTCCTCCTCTCAAAAATGGTCTTTCGCCTTCACTTGTATATTCTGAATATATTATCAATTCCCTCTATTACGATAGATTTTTTTAAAAAATCTAATTGTGCCAGTCACGGATACTATTTAAGTTATTAGTATTAAATTGGAAATATTGTTGATATTAAAAAATATAGCGGAATACTGGCGCCAAAAATTAAATTTGATATAATAAAGTATAGTATTTATTAGGAGGAAATGGATTGTCAGTAGAAATTGGTAGCAAGGTACAAGGTAAGGTTACAGGAATCACAAATTTTGGTGCGTTTGTTGAGTTGCCAGATAAGGTCACAGGACTTGTGCACATTAGTGAAGTTGCAGAAGCTTACGTAAAAGATATTAATGACCATCTGAAAGTTGGGGATCAAGTAGAAGTTAAGGTCCTAAGCGAAAAAGAAGGAAAAATTGCCTTATCCATTAAAAAAGCGATTGATAAACCTGTTGAAAATACGTCTTCATATACGAAGCGTCCATATCGCCAGAAAGATAGTCGTCCACGAGGCAATTTCCAACCGAAGGAAACCTTTGAAGATAAGATGGCTAAATTCTTAAAATCAAGTGAAGATAACTTATCTACTCTAAAACGCAGCACCGAGTCTAAACGCGGTGGAAGAGGCGGACGAAGAGGATAATTATAGATAGCAGAAGAAACGCACATCTTTTAAGATGTGCGTTTCTTTAATTTTATGGACCATAGTCACAGACACTACTTTAGTCATTAGAATTAAATAAAGTATATGATCGATATCAAATCTACAAATTAATAAATATTTAATAAGATAAAACTTGAATTGAACAGGTAAATAGTTCTGATTATTGACATTCTATGGATATACATGTAGATTGTTAACTAGTAATTAAATATGTAACTTTCTTATTTAGAGAGATGGAGGGACTGGCCCTTTGATATCTCAGCAACAGACTTTTTTTGCACTGTGCTAATTCCAGAAGCGTAACGCTTGAAGATAAGAAGAGTAAATAGCCATGAAGCCAATCTCTTCTTTCTTTTAAGAAGGGGTTTTTTTGTACCTCGAAAAGCTCAATAAAAAATACAAATTTAACTTCAGAGGGGTTGTCTAATTTGACTAATACAGTAACTAAAGCACCATTTCGAGCAGACCATGTAGGGAGCTTTCTTCGCCCACAAGTACTTAAAGATGCAAGAGCACAATATCAACAAGGTCAGATCACTAAAGAAGAATTACGATTAGTTGAGGATATAGAAATTGCTAAGCTTGTTGAAAAACAAAAAGAAGTTGGTCTATCTGCTGTAACAGATGGTGAATTTAGAAGAAGATGGTGGCATTTAGACTTTATCAGAGCGATTGAAGGGATTCGTGTTTATGAAATAGACCTTTCGGGTGCTTTTAATGGAGCGATGAAAAAAGCGGAGGCATACATGGTCGATTCGAAATTAAAGTTCCCTAAAGAACATCCATTTTTAGAAGACTTTAAGTATTTGAAAAGTATTGCCGGTGAGCATGTTGCTAAAATTACAATCCCAGGACCTAATATGATTTTTTACTCGGGTGTAGTTGGAAGCGAACCGTATTTAAGCAATCCTACATATGCTTCACTCGATGAGGTAGCTAAAGATATTAGTAAAGTATATCAAGATGCGATTCAAGCTTTTTATGAAGCAGGGTGCCGCTACTTACAATTAGATGATACAAGCTGGGGAGCTTTGTTCAGTGATGTTTTCCGAGATAAGATAAAAGAGCAGGGATTTGATCCAGATGAATTAGTAAAAAAGTTTGCTGATATTACTGTTGAAGCAGTAGCAAATAAACCGGAAGATATGACGGTTACGATCCATATTTGTCGAGGGAATTTTAAATCATCATGGTTATATCAAGGTGCGTATGAGCCGATCGCAAAAGAACTATTCTCACGTGTGAATGTGGATGCCTTTTTCTTAGAATTTGATAATGAACGATCAGGAGATTTTAATCCATTACGATTCATTAAAGATCAACATGTCGTTTTGGGATTGATTACTTCCAAGACTTCTGAACTCGAAGATGAAGATGAAATTAAAGGAAGAATCGAAGAAGCAACGAAATATGTGAATATCGATCAACTTTGTTTAAGTCCACAATGTGGTTTTGCCTCTACTGAAGAAGGCAATCTATTAACTGAAGAACAGCAATGGGAAAAATTACGTCATGTTGTACGTATCGCTAAAGACGTTTGGAATAAATAGATTTTAAAATAAGGACTATCTACAAAAGTCAGCTATCAGACTATTGTGGGTAGTCCTATTTACCATTATGGATGTATAAAAACCGGAGTTCCTATTGGAATAATACTTGCTAACTCTTCTACATCCTCATTATGCATACGAATACAGCCGTGAGATACGGCCTTACCGATTGAGCTTGGATCATTTGTGCCGTGAATTCCATACGTATCTTTTGATAAGCTCATCCACATCGTTCCAAATGGGCCTCCTGGGTTAGGTGCTTTATTAATGATAATAAAATTTCCTACAGGTGTATTGGTTAACATTTTTCCAACCGCAATAGGATATTGCTTTTGTAAAATACCATCTTTATATAATCTAAGCCAACGATTGTTGAGTGAAACATCAATTTGATATGGAATTGTATTAGGATCAGGAAAACCTGGAATAACAATAGGTTGGCCAATATAAAGTACATTTGGATTGATAGATGGGTTCGCGCTTATAATTGCGGATAGCGGTGTGCGATAATCTCTAGAAAGTTGAAACAGTGTTTCACCTGGTTTAACCGTATGAATCAGTGTAATCACCTCCGAAGTTGTTACAGTACATTATATGTTTGTTATATAGGGAGTTTCATAATGACATATTGACATTCACAATTTTTTTAGAAGGAATGGCAGAAAAGGTAAAACTGCTGACAACTATAAAATTGGTCTTTAGTAGGATTAATGACACTTTAACCAGTTGAATGCATGCTCCATAAGCTACTTCAAGATTTCCTCAAAGAAGAATCCTCAACAATGACTCATTATTGGGTATCATTATTTCTCTAATTTCATACTATGTTATAAATCAGGCTAAGAATGGAGGGAAGGCTATAGACATTTTAAGTAAGTTTAAAGTTTATCGTGAAGAAGAAAACAGACTGAAATGGGAAGGCTCGTTTGCGGATTACTTAAACATTGTAAAGGAAAGGCCGGAAGTTGCTCAAACAGCCCATTCACGTGTGTACAATATGATTAAAAGCTCTGGATTAGAAGAAAGAGATGGGCAAAAATTATTTAACTTTTTTGGACAAGAAATTTTCGGGCTCGAATCGGCAATTGAAAGATTGGTAGAGGAATACTTTCATCCTGCAGCAAGAAGATTAGATGTTCGCAAGCGGATTTTATTATTAATGGGACCCGTGAGTGGAGGGAAATCTACAATTGTGACATTGCTAAAGCGAGGGCTTGAGCAATATTCACGAACAGATGAAGGAGCGGTATACGCAATAAAAGGATGTCCGATGCATGAAGACCCACTCCACCTTATTCCTCACCATTTGCGTAAAGATTTTTATGAAGAGTATGGTTTGCGCATAGAGGGTAATTTATCTCCTTTAAACACGATGAGACTCGAAAAAGAATATGATGGCCTTATTGAAAATGTCATGATTGAACGGATTACATTTTCAGAAGATAAACGTGTGGGGATTGGGACATTTACACCTTCTGATCCAAAATCACAGGACATTGCTGATTTAACTGGTAGTATTGATTTTTCAACGATTGCGGAATTTGGTTCTGAATCAGATCCACGTGCTTACCGTTTTGACGGAGAACTTAACAAAGCAAACCGTGGCATGATGGAGTTTCAGGAAATGCTTAAATTAGATGAAAAGTTTTTATGGAACTTATTGTCATTAACACAAGAAGGCAATTTTAAAGCAGGCAGATTTGCATTAATAAGTGCTGACGAGTTAATTGTTGCTCATACGAACGAAACTGAATACCGATCTTTTATTTCAAATAAAAAGAACGAGGCACTTCACTCAAGAATTATTGTGATGCCTATTCCTTATAATTTAAAAGTAAGTCAGGAAGAGCGAATTTACGAGAAAATGATTAATGAAAGTGATATGGCGCATGTTCATATTGCCCCTCATGCATTAAAAGTAGCTGCAATCTTTTCTGTTTTAACTAGGTTAGAAACACCTAAAAAGCAAAGTATTGATCTTGTGAAAAAGATGCGTATGTACGATGGGGAAAGTGTAGAAGGATATAACTCAATTGATGTAGAGGAATTGAAAAAAGAATATCCAAATGAGGGCATGAATGGTATCGATCCTCGTTATATAATAAATCGAATTTCATCTGCCATTATTCGAAAAGAAGTGCCATCTATTAATGCATTAGATGTTTTACGCTCGCTTAAAGATGGGCTTGACCAACATGCCTCGATTTCCCAAGAAGATAGGGAAAAATTTATAAATTATATTGCAGTTGCAAGAAGAGAATACGATGATATTGCTAAGAATGAAGTTCAAAAAGCATTTGTTTATTCGTATGAAGAATCTGCAAAAACGCTAATGAACAATTACCTCGATAATGTTGAAGCATACTGTAATAAAAATAAAATTCGAGATTTCCTTACTGGAGAAGAAATGAATCCAGATGAAAAACTAATGCGATCCATAGAAGAACAAATAGGAATTTCGGAGAATGCGAAGAGGGGATTCCGAGAAGAAATTTTGATTCGTATTTCGGCTTATGCAAGAAATGGAAAGAGATTCGAATATCATTCTCATGAAAGATTACGTGAAGCAATTCAAAAGAAACTGTTTGCTGATTTAAAAGATGTTGTGAAAATTACAACGTCCTCAAAAATGCCTGACGAATCTCAGCTTAAAAAGATTAACGAAGTTGTTGCAAGGCTTATAGATGAACATGGATATAATTCAACTTCAGCAAATGAATTATTGCAATATGTAGGCAGCTTACTGAATCGTTAAAGTTAAGAAAAGCGTCTAGTTACCCCGAAAAGAGCTGGACGGATGCCCTTTAGCGATTTGAAGGGAGCATGGCGCATTCTTCTAGACAGCTATTACAAAACGTATATTATCTTTTCTTTTTAAATAAGGGGTGTCCAGATAAACTTTAGGGCACTCTTTTTTTTTTACAAAAAGAAGTTAAACAATTCTAAAAACTAACATATTATAAGAAAAGTGCCTTCCAATTTTAAGGGGTTTCATATAAGAAGTAAAACTTACAGGGAGCCGTACTTAATAATGCAATATCAAGAAATAACGGTCTTTTGATTATGATGTAAAGTCGGTTGCTAATAGTCTTAGGCGAATTTGATTTTATAGATGGGTGAGGATAAAAATGAGCGAAAACCAGGATAAGCGCTTTGTCATCTCTCAGGAAAATTGGTCCCTCCATCGCAAAGGGTACCAAGATCAACAACGCCACATGGAAAAAGTAAAAGATGCAATTAAAAATAATTTACCAGATTTAATAAGCGAAGAAAGTATTGTTATGTCAAATGGTCGTGAGGTTATTAAAATTCCTATACGATCTCTAGATGAATATAAAATTCGTTATAACTACGATAAGTCAAAACATGTTGGTCAAGGACAAGGTGATAGTCAGGTAGGCGATGTAGTAGCAAGAGCTCCAAGTCAAGGGGATAAAGGTAAAGGTGCAGGAAACGGTAAAGAAGCAGGTGACAAACCTGGAGAAGATTACTATGAGGCAGAAGTAAGTCTTGAAGAAATAGAGAGCGCCTTATTTAAAGAGTTAGAGTTACCTAATTTGAAAGAAAAAGAAATGGCAGATATCACAACCGAAAAAATTGAATTTAACGATATTCGGAAAAAAGGTCTTATGGGTAATATCGATAAGAAGCGTACAATCTTAAATGCGATTAAACGTAATGCCATAAAAGGAAAAGCAGAGATTACACCAATCCATAATGACGACTTACGTTTTAAAACATGGGATGAAGTGACAAACCCTGAATCAAAGGCAGTAGTCCTAGCGATGATGGATACAAGTGCCTCGATGGGCAATTTTGAAAAGTATTGTGCAAGGAGTTTTTTCTTTTGGATGACAAGATTTTTACGTTCCAAATACGAAACAGTTGAAATTGAATTTATTGCTCATCATACAGAAGCAAAAGTAGTATCAGAGGAAGATTTCTTTTCAAAAGGAGAAAGTGGAGGAACACTTTGTTCATCCGCCTATATAAAAGCTTTAGAACTGATTAAACAGAAATATAATCCAACAAGATATAATATTTATCCTGTTCATTTTTCAGATGGAGAAAATATGTCGACTGATAATGAAAAGTGTATGAAATTAGTTCAGGATCTAATGAAAGTATCCAGTATGTTCGGGTACGGAGAAGTAAATCAACATAATCGTTTTTCGACATTAATGTATAACTATAAAAAAATTGAAGATCAGAAATTTCGCCACTATATATTGAGACATAAAAGTGACGTTTATGAAGCATTAAAAAGCTTTTTCCAAAAAGTTGAGTCTTAAGCGAGAGACGGATGGTGCCAAGCACTCATTTCCTAATAATAGACACGGGGGGATTTAGATAAATGGAAAAAGAGCTTCACCAAGCGATTGATGAAATTACGGAAATTGCGACTGGGTTTGGTCTAGACTTTTACCCGATGCGTTATGAAATATGCCCTGCAGATATTATTTATACATTTGGAGCATACGGTATGCCTACTCGTTTTTCCCATTGGAGTTTCGGTAAACAATTTCACAAAATGAAGCTGCAGTACGATTTAGGTTTAAGTCAAATTTATGAGCTTGTCATTAACTCCAACCCTTGTTATGCATTCTTACTAGATACAAATAAGTTAACACAAAATAAGCTGATCATTGCGCACGTTTTAGCGCACTGTGACTTTTTCAAGAATAACGTTCGCTTCTCTAATACAAGACGAGATATGGTTGAGAGTATGACAGCTACGGCTGAACGAATAGCCAACTATGAAATGCTCTACGGAAAAGAGGAAGTTGAAGAGTTTTTAGATGCTGTATTAGCTATTCAAGAGCATATTGATCCATCTATACAACGACCCAAGTTGTTAACGTATGAGAACGATATAGATGAAGATGAGGATGTTGCCCGTAAAACGCCTTATGATGATCTTTGGAGAATAGACGAAAAAGAAAAAGAAGAGAAGATCATACGACAAAAAAAGAAACAGTTTCCGCCATATCCAGAAAAAGATCTACTATTATTCATTGAGCAATATAGTCGTGAATTAGAGGAATGGCAAAGAGATATATTAACGATGATGCGTGAGGAAATGCTCTATTTCTGGCCCCAATTAGAAACTAAAATTATGAATGAGGGCTGGGCTTCCTTCTGGCACCAACGTATTATGAGAGAGCTAAATTTAACAACGGATGAATCGATAGAATATGCGAAGTTAAACGCAGGTGTTGTTCAACCTTCAAAGACGACGATTAATCCATATTATCTAGGACTGAAAATTTTCGAAGATATTGAGAAACGATATGATTCCCCAACGGATGAGATGCGGAAATTAGGTGTGAAGCGGCACTCCGGTCGAGAGAAAATGTTTGAAGTACGAGAAGTTGAATCAGATATTTCCTTTATCCGAAACTATTTAACCAAAGACTTAGTGAAGCATGAAGATCTTTATTTATTTGAAAAAAAGGGCAATGAATATAAAATTACAGATAAGGATTATGAAAATGTACGTGATCAACTCGTATCAATGCGTGTGAATGGCGGGTTCCCATATATTCTTGTGAAAGATGGGGATTACTTACGAAATGGTGAATTATATTTAGTCCACGGATTTGAAGGAATGGAACTTGATACTCGCTATTTAGAAAATGTTCTAAGGTATATTTATCAGCTGTGGGGGCGCCCTGTTCATGTAGAAACGCATAGTGAAGAAAAAAAAGTTCTATATTCATATGATGGTAAAAAGAATTCACGGAGATTTTTATAAAACAAGATATGCAACGCTTGAGCCCTTGAATTGCTCCATTTAAGGGCTTTATTAGTTGCATAAGTAAATATAGAAAGCTAGGCATACAAATAGTGAATTAATTAAAGAACATGCGGAATAACTCGAACAACTTTTTACCCAGTTTCATATGTATATAGAGGAAGGGGCGAATTAGATGGTTTCAACTGAAACGATTAATATTGAAGGTTCTATATTTAAGGCAGTTACTGTAAGTTTGCCTAAAACAACGTTATTAACGGTTTCGAATGATGTAGGTTATATTATGTGTGGTGCGTTAGACGTCGGACTTTTGAATACAAAATTAGCTGATCGTAAAATAGTTGCAGGTCGAGCAGTTGGTGTGAAGACAATTGAACAATTGTTGAATGCACCTCTTGAGTCCGTTACCCTTGAAGCAGAGCAATTTGGCATTGTTAAAGGAATGATTGGATCAGATGCATTGTTAAAAATGACTTAAAAGCTCCTAACACTAAGCAATGAATAGTAGCAATGATGTAAAGTTAAGGTAGAAATCATAATAATAATTGATCTAATGGGTCAGTCTTCATTACGTAAAGTAATAGGAGGCTGACCCATTTATTTTTATATGAAAAATTTTTGTAACAAGCTTTTCTTATAATACGGAAGTTAATGGAGATAATAAGAAAACTAAAAGGATTGAGAGGATGTGTCACTATGGACTTTTTTCATGCACAAGAAACGCTTACGGCAATTCAATGGTTTCTCCGAGCAATTGTTGCTTTTCTTTTTTTACTCATTGCAGCGAAAGTTATGGGGCAACGTTCTATCTCTCAATTGAGATTACTCGATTTTGCAATGGCAATATCTGTAGGTAATATCATCGCCCATCCCTTGTCTGATGAAGGGTTAGGGATGAAGGGCTCCATTATTACCATGTCAACTTTAGTTGTTTTATATTCAGTAGCTGTATATTTGAGCCTTAAATGGGTCCCGTTTCGACATATAATAGACTCCTCACCATTTCCACTTATTAAGAATGGACAAATTGTTTCTAAAAATTTGTCGAAGGCTAGGATTTCCGTAGATTTACTTTTATCTGAATTAAGAAAAGAGAAAATAGAAGATATTCAAATGGTTGCTCTAGCTTTATGGGAGCCAGACGGAACTATTTCAAGCTTTTTATACCCTCAATACCAAACAATAACGCGAGTAGATATGAAGTTAGCACCTGAAGCTTTTTCTTTACCTACTGTACTTATTAAAGAGGGCAAAATTGATTACTTTGAATTGAAGAACTCAAATATTAATGAGGGTTGGCTTAAAGACAGAGTCATTTCCATGTATAAAGTGGATGTTAAAGATGTATTATTAGCAACATTAGACCAAAACAATAATTTGCAAGTATATCTGTATAACTAAAGAAGGTCTATCAAGTAATTTTCTTTGTGTTTAAAATAGATAGGATTTCATACGAAATTTAGTGAAAGTCCTATCTATTAAGATAAACATTGGAACTAAATTTGGAACAGTTACTATTAAAAGAAAATAAATTTCAAAATAATGTATATTAATTGGTATAAATGATGCTCCTCGTTAAATAGAATATAAGGATTGCTATTTAAGGAGGGTTATTGTGAAATCTATTATAAAAAAAGTAGTAGTAGTTTTAGCAAGCTTTGCATTGCTATTTTCACTAGTTAGTAGTTTAAAAGTAGACGCGAAAACTAAATCTATTGCAGCTAAATTGCACTCGCTTAGCCAAAATGAACGAACGTCCAAAATTGAAAAGACTGCGAATTATAGTGACGACACAATTATTATTAAATATTCAAGTTCACTAAGCGCTAGTGATCATCGCAAGGCTGGCGGAACAGTTGTAAACCAAATCAAAGGACTTAACTATGTAGCTGTTAAAGTTAGTAATAAAAATAAACTACAGCAAACTATTAAAAACTATCAAAAAAACAGTAAGGTAGTTTCTGTTGGTCTTAGTCCAAAGTACCAGCATGCGGGCTCAGTTGACCCGAAAATAAATGAACAATATATGCATAGCATACTAAAAACAGCAGATGCTCAAAAGTTGGCAGGGAATAATCAAGTAAAGGTAGCGGTTATTGATACGGGTATTGACCGAAATCATCCAGAGCTAAAAGAATCCATTCTTTCAAGTACAAACATTATAAATCCAATGAATCCGGCAACTACTGATATACATGGGACTCACGTGGCTGGTATTATTGCTGCTAAAAAAGATAACGGTATCGGTGGATATGGCATAAATCCGAATGTGAAGATTCTTTCATATGATATCTTTGACGGAGATATGTGGACATTTGACTATACAATTGCAAATGCTATTTTAAAAGCTGTAGACCAAGGCGCAGACGTCATTAACATGAGTTTGCAGGGCTCTATGCCATCTACTGTTTTAGAAGAGGCTGTGACAAAGGCAATTAGTAGTGGTGTTGTTATCGTTGCAGCAGCGGGAAATCAAGGATCTGATATGCCCATTTATCCTGCTAAGTATGAAGGAGTAATTAGTGTAGGCTCTATTAATAGCGAAAAAAAATTAAGTGAATTTTCATCTTACGGTACATCCACTGATGTGGTAGCACCTGGAGAAAATATTTATGCACCTTTTTATGATGCACAAAAAGGATCAACTTTTGCCAAACTAAGTGGAACATCTATGGCTTCGCCTGTAGTTGCTGGAGCAGCAGCATTGCTGCTATCCAAATATCCAAATTTAAAGCCGGCTGAAATAGAATATATCTTAGAGAAAACAGCGACAGATATAGGGGAGAAAGGGTTCGATCATAAATATGGAAATGGACTCATCAACCCAGTTGCCGCGATGAAATTTGATGTAAAAAAGATCCCTTCTTTAGTGAAAGAGAAGTGGGGTGAAAAAGAGATATTAAAAAATGCAGAGGTCATTTCAATCCCTGCACAAGTAAAGCACTCTTTTACAAAACCTTCAGAACAAAAGTGGGTTAAAATCCCTGTAGAAAAGGGCGAATATATCCAAGCTTCACTGGAGGGCTCATCTCAATATGATTATAAAATGAGTATAAATTTTTATGGTAAAGACCAAAAACAATTGTTAGATGTCAATGATGTAACGGAAGGAAAAAAAGAAGGAAAACTAATCCAAGCTCCATTTAGTGGAACAGTAGCTATTGGTGTAAAAGATGTGAATGGCAATTTTGATGATTCAGGTCAGAAGCAGTCAACATTTACGTTAAAAGTAGATAAAGTATCTGAACTTCCAAAAGACGAGTCAGCATTAGAGCATCCAATAAAAATTGAAAAATGGCCATTTAGCAAAGATAAACTATATATAACGGGTGAAAATGGCGATGAAGACTATTTCTACTTTACATCAAAAGAAGCACAATTTATGAACTTTGAAGTTACAGGTATTCCAGGAGTAGATATAAGTGCTGCTGTGTATGAAAAAGAACAGCTATTCCCTGCAACATCTGAAGAATTAAGCACAGAAGATATGCCAGCTTTATATACAAGTAATACACACGGTATAGGAGAAGGAGAAACGCTATTATTCCAAACTGAACCTGAAAAAGAATATTATTTAAAAGTAACAAATAAAGGAACTTTCGGTTACGTTACTTTAGAACAATTACTATTAGGTTTAGTAGGAGGACTGGAAGAAAAAGAACCTGCGGGGTCTATTCTCTCATATAGCGTGAGCTTAGTCGGAAAGAGTATTCCAGAAGATGAAGATAACTATAGTTCTATGGATGATTCCACAATGATGAATGTACTAACAGAAGATGACTCAGAACGAATTAACCTATTAGAATCGGTAGCAATACCATATGAATTAGGTGGAACAATTCAAGGGTATCTACAAAATACAATGGACCAAGACTGGTATAAATTAAACACTTCAAGTGCGGGCATTTATCAATTTCAATTACCAACACCAAAAGAGAATATTCCAAATCTAGGATTGTATGAGGTAATAAAAGATAAAGATGAAAATGGTAAGGCATATCAACTTTTATCTCTTGTCTCAACTAATGAGGACTGGTCTTCTTATGATGATTGGGTCAAAGGGAAATTTTTCGCTAGTTTAAAAGCAAATAAAACGTATTACTTATCCATCAATCCAAACTATAATACAAATCAAATCCCGTATGATGGATATCAAGTGACTTCAAAACTTGTTGTTAAAGATGCTGGTGATAGCTATGAAGAAAATGATAAACCAGAACAGGCAAAGAATATACCTGCTACTGGTGTGACGGCCAACTTCTCTACAGCGAATGATGTTGATTCGTACTATTTCACTGCAAAAGAAAATTCAGTATACGGTGTGAAATTCTCCCGTACACCTCTTACTTCAAAGCTAAAAGCGAAGTATCCTAAAGAGTTGTTGAGTCCGTATTTAGGATATATGGAAATTACAAGGGATGTTAATAAAAATCATAAAATAGATGATAGAGATACTGAATACAGAACATACCTTTTGAAAAATACTGAAGATGGAACGACAACAGGATCTTTTGAAGCGAAAAAAGGTCAATCGTATTTTGTCACCGTATTTGGTTCGGTTGACTCAAGTACAGCACTTTCTCTATGGCCATATCAACTAAAAGTAAACTCTGTGAATAAAAAAGATGAAGATGCAGGATCTAAAGTGAAAAATAACAAACCTTCTAAACCTATCAAGCTACAGAAGAAAAGTAGCAAATTGTATTCAACGACAGGGTACTTTAATACAGGATATGAAAATGGTGATGAAGATTGGTATATTTACCAACCAACTAAATCAGAGCAAGTAACGTTGACACTCAGTGCCAGCCAAGAATTAGATGGTGTTTTTGAAGTCTATCGTAATGGAAAAAGAGTATCAAAATCTGATATTTATGGGCAAGGGGATAATGAGATTTTATCCTTAAAAATGACCAAAGGAACTTATTATGTGAAGGTTCGAGATGGTAAAGGACGTGCTTCAATTGACCCGTATACTTTGTCATTAAAAGTGAAGTAAGAAAAGGTTGGGGTGATTCTAAAGGTCGTTACCAAGCGACTTTTAGGAGTCACCTTTTTTATGTTATTGCTACAATATAACTCATTATAGAATAGAAAAAGTATGCATTCACTCCATCTTAGTTGTTGAAAAACTGTTCTTTATCATTGATTTTGATTAAAATAATTATAGTCCCTTAATATATACAGAACTGGAATGGTGAACAAGTCTTGAAAACATTTAAAAAAGTCTATGTAGAAATTACAAGCGTCTGTAATCTGGCGTGTAGCTTCTGCCCGCCTACGAGTCGTAAGGCAAATATAATCAAACTAGATGCATTTAACAATATACTTGATCAGATCAGACCGCATACGAAATATATTTACCTACATGTGAAAGGAGAACCTCTTTTACATAACAAAATCGACCAATTACTTGATGCAGCACATGCTAAAGGGTTTAAAGTAAATATCACGACAAATGGTACATTGATTAAAAAGAATCGAGAGAAATTATTAGGAAAGCCCGCGCTACGTCAAATCAATTTTTCATTACATAGTTTTGACGGCCATGAGGGGTCAGAGAATCGTGAAAAATACTTAGGAGATATTCTTGAATTTGTACGTGATGCGGCAGAACATAACATCATTATTTCGTACCGATTATGGAATTTACAAAAAGATCAGGTTACCGATTTAGAGAAGAGAAGAAACCGTGAAACGTTAGATATATTGGAGCAGGAATACAATTTAGACTTTAGAATTGAAGAAAAAGTACAGCCAGGAAAAGGCGTTAAAATTACAGATCGTGTTTATTTAAACCAAGATCATGAATTTCAATGGCCGAGCTTGCAAGCCCCTGAGGATGAAGGAAAAGGATTTTGTCATGCACTGCGCAGTCAAGCAGCGATTCTTGTTGACGGTACCGTAGTCCCATGTTGCCTAGATGGAGAAGGTGTCATCAATTTAGGAAATATTAATAACAAATCATTCTCTGAAATTGTAGAGAGTGAAAGAGCCAATAACCTCTTTGATGGATTTACTAGAAGAGAAGCGGTTGAAGAATTATGCAGGAAGTGCGGCTTTAGACAGAAATTTGGGATGTAAAAGCAATTAGTTCCAATAGATTTTAAGTTTATATGGTGTCAGCTACAGGCAATATTAAAAAGCATCTCTTGTAAGATGCTTTTTTGTTTTGGTATTAGAATGAGTTAAAAGGGAGCTCAAGTGAGTCAAATGAAAGCCCGATTAGATTAATTAAAAGAGCGAGTAAGTTAAAAGTAATCACAAGTAAGTCCATTATGATAATAAAATAGAATTTTTCCCGTTCGGTTAATATACTGCCACTATGCATCCAATCTAATTAGACTGTAAATCCACCTTAATTTAAGAGAAAATATTGACAATTCCTAATGTTGTGTGATTTGCTATAATAATATAAAAAAATAAACGGAATATAGTAGAAGTAGTTTAGAAGGAGAATTGATGATGGTGCAAATTTATTCAGATAGAGTATTACAAGCAGATAGTTCTTTTATAAAAGATATTTTAAGTTTGACTGAGGTAGAAGATATTATTTCATTTGCAGGAGGTCTACCAAATCCTATTTCATTCCCAATGAAAGAGTTCCAAGAATCGATTAATCGAGTTTTACAAAATTCTGGTGACAAGGTATTCCAGTATTCAGGGACACAGGGTTATTTGCCATTACGCCAATGGGTTGCGGACCGTTATAAAAAACGATTTGGTATGGATGTTACAGCAGATGATATTTTAATTACAACTGGCTCTCAACAAGGACTAGATTTAATGGGGAAAGCTTTAGTTAATAAGGGGGATAAAGTAGCTGTAGAAAGCCCTTGTTATCTTGCTGCTATTCAAACATTTGCACTTTTTGAGCCTGAGTTTTTGCCAATTAGCCTTGAAGATGACGGCTTAAATTTAGAAGAGCTTGAAGCAACTTTAAAAAATAATGATGTGAAATTATTGTATACAGTCCCTAATTTCCAAAATCCTACAGGCTTAACTTACTCGAAAGAGAAACGTGAGGCAATTTTTGAAATCATTAAGAAGACGAATACAGTATTAATTGAAGATGATCCGTATGGTGAACTTCGCTTTGAAGGAGAATCATTGCCTTACATTGCAGGTGGTAAATCGGAAAATAGTGTACTATTTGGTTCTTTCTCTAAAACGTTATCACCGGGAATGCGTATTGGTTATTTATGTACAAAAAGTAAAGAGCTAATGGGGCATTTAATAGGAGCTAAACAATCATCTGACTTACATACGAATGTACTTGCACAATATGCTATTTATGATTATTTAACAAATAATGATTACGAAGCGCATATAAGCAAAATTACAGCACTATATAAGCAGCAGTGTGACGCTATGATAGCGGCGATGGAAAAATATTTACCTGCTCATGTTACGTTCACAAAACCAGAGGGCGGTATGTTTTTATGGGCAGATTTGGGAGAAGGGATTTCTTCAGTAGAAGTCTTTAAACGAGCAACTGAGAAGAAAGTGGCTTTCGTTCCTGGCGATCCGTTCTATACGAATATTAAAGGAGCAGGAACTTTGCGCCTTAATTATACGAATTCTGATCCAGAAACAATTGTAGAAGGTATCAAAAGACTGGCTTCCGTTTTATAAAGAAGACAAGAATTTTAATAAGGCAATTAGTATTAGCCAAATAGAAGAAGGTAGAACCTCAGGAGATAAATCTGGTTCTACCTTCTTTTTTTGGTTCAAATAAAGAAAGATAGAAAAGTATGGTAAAATTCATTGACAATTTGTGACGAAATTGTGTACAATGAATTAAGACACATTTTCGTCACAATTATAATTAAGATGTTAGCAAATTGGGGGATGCACAATGAACTTTTCAGATGTGATTTTAATTGCTATTGCATGTATGAGTATTCCACTCGTCGTTGCTATTTTTACGGACATTTTTTATGCACAGAAGAAACAACGTCAATTTTCGTTACGACGTATGTCTCTATGGTACATTTTGTTTTTTGGCATTTCTTTCATACCATCCATTTTTTTAGTTATACCGAACTCATAATTTATTTCAAAGCCTTCCGATTGGAAGGTTTTTTTTATGTAACTGAATGATGGCGAGGTAAGTGATTTAGTTGGATAACGTGGAAGTTAATTCGATAATCAATATAGAACTGAAGAAGTGAATACAAAAAAAGGGTGTTTAGCTTCACAAGAATAAACTTCCTTTTTAATATAAATTATGAATTAACTTTCAATAGCCGATTTTATAAATCCATTGTTTGTTTTGACAACTGTGAAATATACTTCAGCACCAGAATCTTCGTTTTCTTCGATTAGCAAGGTAAGAATCCAATAGCTCCATTTACCATCATAATTAAACCATTCTATATGAACTTCATAAATAATGTTTGAATTGATTTCTGAAACGATTGGTATAGGACTTTGACCATCCTTAAGATTTTCTTTTTGTAGTGTATTAACTTTCTTTTCTAGCGTATCGATATCGCTTCCACAACTCGATAGTAATGCTGCCCCTAATACTATAGGAATCAATTTTCTTTTCATTATTAAAATCTCTGTTCATTGCATACATAGTTGTTCTTCTGTAAACAAGGATTTATTTATGTTTTCACCTTGTAGTAAAAATTCACTTAACATATAGGGACCTCGGATAATCTTATCAATCTAACTACACTCGCGGAAAAATATTACATAATATTTCCATATTTTATTTGAAATTACCGGTTTAATTTGTGATACTAAAGATAGAACAGATTGAACGAAGGTTTAGCTTGTGTATTTTTTATTTGAACTACGCAGAAAAGGGGTTTTAAAATGAAGAAATATGTAATGTGGCTTTGCGTGCTAATGTTTTTAGTAGCTTGTTCTAAGGAAGAAAGTCCAGAGGTTAAGAAAGGTGTGAATGATGATATGTTAGGACAATGGCAAGGGAATATTGAGCTTCCGCAATCACAATTAGAAATTATTTTATCGCTTACAGAAAAAAGTGGCACTTTATCAGTACCGGCTCAAGGGTTAAAGGACTATCCATTTAAAGAAGTCTCATATGATGGCAATAAAGTTTCGATTACAATCGATTTACAAGGTTCGAATGTCGTAATAGAAGGTAAGTTACAAGATAATTTAATAACAGGAACATTTAAGCAGAATGGTAATGTACTATCATTTAAATTAACTCCCTATGAAGAAGAGAAGGCAAATTATGAATCCATTAAGATCCCAGTTAATGAAGGGAATCTAAAGGTAGCTTTACAACATCCTGAAAAGGGAGGTTCATATCCGCTGGCGATTATAATAGCAGGGTCTGGTCCGACCGACAAAGATGGAAATACTATAGGTGCTGGCAAAAATAATAGCTTGAAAATGCTAGCTGAAGACTTAGCTAAACAAGGGATTGCATCTATTCGTTATGATAAAAGAGGAATTGGCGATAATGCGCCATTAATAACAAAAGAAGAAGATTTATCAATAGAACAATATGTAGAAGACGTTAATCAAGTTATTAAATACGCAATATCAGAAAATAAATTTAAAAGCATTCATATTATTGGTCATAGTGAAGGGTCTTTAATTGGCATGTTAGCAGCACAGAATAGCGACATTGCTTCGTTTACTTCACTAGCAGGAGCAGGGCGTCCAGCAGATGAGATATTACTTGAGCAATTAGAAGGCAAATTAACACCGGATCTTACGAAAGAAACTACTGGAATCTTAGCATCATTAAAAGAAGGTAAATCTGTTGCAACCATAACAACAGAATTACAAACATTATTTAGACCGTCTGTACAGCCATATCTTATGTCTTGGCTAAAGTATGATCCAGCTAAGAGCATTCAAAAAGTAACAGCACCTGTCTTAATCATTCAAGGAGCACACGATATTCAAGTTCCAGTAAGTGATGCAAAAATATTAAAGGCGAATAAAGAAGAAGCTAAACTAATGATTGTAAACAAGATGAATCATATTCTAAAAGATGCACAAGAGGAGATAAAGGGAAATTTGGCTACTTATTCAGATCCAACACTTCCGCTATCTACAGAATTAGTTGAGGCGATTACAGAATTTATACAGAAGTAGATGTACAGCTTTATAGAAATAAAGTATGGAATGGCATTTGTAGAGATTTAAACTACAGAATTGTATTATTACGATAGTAAAACATAATATAAAAAGACTGAACGCTGCGAACGTTCAGTCTAGTGGCTAGTAACCGCAGATGAAGCGGTTGGTCCGAGGTCAATAATAACCGTCAAACCTTATGTGGAGGGGACGGTTATTTCTTTTTTAATAGAAAAAAGAGTACCGACAACAAAACTGAAAGGAATGCTATCCATCCAACTGAGAGTTGAATCAATAAGCTTATTATTTCGTAAGTTGTCAATAGTATCACCCCCAATCCCTTGGAAGTGACCAACCGCCCAACCTGCACAACTAGTTATCATTATTTTACCAGATTAGGAATTCGTATTCTATTATTTCCCCTGAATATATATATAATGGTATAATTTAGGTGTATAGGTGTGGTAAATGAACATTATTATTGTGATATAAGGTTTCCTTGAAATAGAAATGAAATTACAAGTGGATTTAAATGATGTGAATAAATTTAATATTTAATACTCTTTATACGTACTGCGAGTTAATCCAATCAGGTCAATTTGTTGCAAATTGTGTAGTGAATGAAGATAGGCTTTAAATGTACGGAGTAAAAATACTATTTCTTTAATTGGAGGAATATAAAATGAAAAAAGTGTTATTAACAGCATCTATTCTATTGATAACAGCGCTCCCGGCAACAGCAAATGCACAGAGCGTTCAAGCTAAGCCAATTTATAATGGCCAAGAGCTTGCTCAGAATAAAGTGAAAACTTCTCCAGGTACAATCGGTCAAATTACAAATTACTTAAACGATAAGACTGGCAAATTCATTACTGTAACAGGACATGGGCTTGCTAAAACAGATCAAAGTGAAATAATTCTATCCATTACCAAAAGTTCTAAAATTATTGATTCCAAAGGTAAAAAAGTGTCGTTGAAAAAAATTATCGAAGACAAGAAGACTGTTAAGGCATTCTATGATCCTAAAATTACGAAGAGCCTTCCTGCGCATGGTGAAGCACTAAAGCTAGTTGTTCAAAAACAGGACTTTACAGGAATTAATGGCACAATATCAGAAGTGAATGAAAGTGGAATTGTCGTAGAAGGTACAGATATCTACACAACGCATAAGGATAAGATTGTTTTGCATTTCGCTGATAAAGCACAGATATTAGACCAAAATGGAAATGCGATAAAGGTAAGTGCTATCAAACCAGGCATGACGGTCAAAGCTTTCTATGGACCTGCTGTTACGATGAGTATTCCAGCTCAATCGACAACGAATTATGTCGTTGTTAATTTGGCAATAAAAGAGGTGGTTCAAGAAGAGGCTGTAGGTACAAACGGTATTATTACAAATGTAGCAGATAAAAAGTTCACCGTGATTGGAAATTCGATGAAAAAAGGCGGAGTGGATTATGTTATTCTATCGGTAGATGAGAACACTCAAATAGTTGATCAAGCAGGAAAATCATTATCGTTAGAATCTTTAAAGTCTGATGTTCGCGTTGAGGCATACTACGGTGAAATGATGACCATGATATATCCAGCTCAAACACATGCAGAGAAAATTATTGTGAAAGAAACAGAACACAATAAAGTTGAAGGTACAATTGTTTCATTGAATAGTACGAAGAAAGATCAGTTGTATATCAATGTCAGCTCTGACCAAAATGCAAACAATGATGTAATTCTGAACATCTTGAAGGACACAAAAGTAGTCTCATTACTAGGATTGGGAACGGAATTACGAGCAGGTATGAAAATTACGGCATACCATTCCCCAATGATGACGAAATCATTGCCCGGCATCACGAATGCTGAGATTGTGATTGTAACTTTTGATGACAAAGTAGTAACTCCTTAATAATTGAGTATGTCGATTATATAAAATAAGGGAATACAATCCATTTATTGAAAATTCCCTACTAGAATTGTATAATAGGGGTAGAAAAGCATACCATAATAAGACCGAACGCTGCGAACGTTCAGTCTAGTGACTAGGCACCTCAGAAAAGTTGTTGGTCCGAGGTCAAGAATAACCGTCAAACCTTTTGTGGAGGGGACGGTTATTTTTATTTTTTTTGAAAAAAATAAAATAAAATCTAATTTATCTAATTGAAAGTAGATTATATAAATTGATAACAATAGTGAACTTACATATTAAATCGAGCATCTCTCAGATGCTCGATTTTTCTTATGAAAAAGGTGGACTAATTACCTCGAGAAAAGAATAATTTGTGAACATTTCAATGAATCATTGATTAATTGGTAGTTTTTGCTATATGTTAATCATGGGTTGTATAGCCTATAGTTTTAAAAATAAGTAGTATTAATATACTGCTTATTTAACTCGTGGAAATAGTGAAAACTTAACATCATGTACAAAAGAAGGTTTTATTAGTCGAAATGTCGTTGTAGATTATGAAAAAAATAAAGTACTAAGGGGATATGTATGTTTGGTAAAACGAAAGGTCATTATCAATATTTTTCAACTACACCTGGTTCAGATATTACTTCCAATGAACGTTTTCAGGAAAAATTGAATTTTTTAGGATTATCACAAGTGGGTCGGGGATCTGTCGCGGAGTTAAAGGAGATTTATGAGAAAAACCACGAAATGATTTTAGACAAGTTTTACGATCGTTTAATGCAAATTGATGAATTTAAAGAAGTAATCGATCAACATTCATCTGTAGTTAAACTGAAAAAGTTAATTCATAAGCATTTTATGAGTATTTTCCAAGATGAGTTAGATTTAAATTATATTTTCCGTAGAAGGAAAATTGCTTATACCCATGCCAAAATAGGTGTACTACCAAACTGGATGATTTCAGCATACACGCTTATCAACCAATTTATAATTCCTTTAATCGTTGAAGCTTTTCCTAAAGACCGTAAGAAAATGATGGATGTGTTACTTGCTTACGATAGTATTGTTACGATTGATCAACAGCTAATTGTTGAAACTTATATAGAAATTCAAGCAGGATCAATTATAAATGGATTGGGTGAAATTATTAAATATAATGTGCAACTAGATCAGATTAAAAATCTAATTCAATTCCAAGAAAGACAAGAGCAAGACGTTTTGTCTGTGAAATCATCTATGGAACAACTAGATGAAAGTGTCGATGAAATTGCCGCATCTGTGGGGGAAGTCTCACAGCATACACAATCTTCATTGAAAGAATTACATAATGGTATAGATGCCTTGCAAAATGTAACGCAATTATTGAAATCTACTGATGGGGGGCATCATCAAGTACAGGATAATGTAACAGAGTTAGTTGAGCGTGTGAAAAGTGTTTCGCAATTAATGGAATTCATAAAGGGGATCGCAGAACAAACAAATCTGTTAGCGTTAAATGCTTCAATTGAAGCGGCACGTGCTGGCGAAGCCGGTAAAGGTTTTGCTGTTGTTGCGGAAGAGGTTCGTAAACTAGCGGATAATACGAAATCCTCGGTACAATCCATTCATAATGATATTAAGAAGCTCTTAGAAATCACAAATAATATTGATGCGCTTACGAAGAAGTCAGCAGAGGATTTGCATCGAGGTGTAAATGAAACTGCGAATATCTCAAGTGCTTTAGCAGATCTTAACATTGCTTTACAACAGCAGGGTATGCATTTTAAAGAAATCGCTAGTACTACGCATCAACAAGCAGCAGCTGCAAATGAAATTACAATCCGTAATAAAAACATTGCCGAAAATTCAAGTCGTAGTAAAGATATTTCCTATAAAACAGGTGAAGAAATTTATGAATTAAGTAAAATGATTAATCATTATCGTACAGAAACTATTTCGAAAAACTTTATAATTAGTCAAGAAGATATTATAGAATTAACTATTACAGATCATTTATTATGGCGTTGGAGAATTTATAATTTAATGCTCGGTTTTGAACAGATGAGTGAACATGATATTTCTTCTCACAAAGATTCTCGTCTTGGAGTCTGGTACTACGGAAAAGGAAGAGAATTGTTAGGTACAGAGCCTGCTTATAAAGAGTTAGAAAAGCCTCATGCGCTAGTACATGAAGTTGCCAAAAAAGCTGTACATGCGTATAACGCTGGTAATCAAGCTCTTGCTGAAGAGTACTTAGTGGAGCTTGCAGATATATCACAAATCGTCATTGGTAAACTAACAATTTTAAAACAAATAATAGTGAATAGTAAAAAACAATATACTCATTAATAAGTATGTAGGCTGATTAAATTATTCTCTATTGAAGAGTTAATTTAATTGGCTTTTTTACTTTCTAACTTACTCAGTAAAATTAATCTAGGGGATATTTTCCTGTTAGTAAAACTAATCGGATACTACATTAGAGAAATATAGAGGGAGAGATAGCAAATTATTATGGCATATAATTACATTAAGTCATGGTGAATGGACTTAATTAATTGAATAATAATGAGATAAATAACTTATAAAAAATTTGAACATTTTATAGATGAAAGTATACAGTTTTTATAAGATCGAATCTTACATATCCTTGTCAGCACTGAATTAACAAAGAGATAAAAGACTTTTGAATTTAACGTTTATTGCACACAAGAAAAAGAATATTATGCTATAGTTAAGTTAATTGATATTGTTTAAATATGGTATTTGTATAAGGCGATACCCCTGTCTAAAGGTGAGCAAATTAATATTAAACTATTTCGATATAAGATTGTAATTGAATTTTAATATTTTCTTGCAACTAAATCCTATATAATTTGTCCTGTTAAATAGAAAGTATGAAATGAGTGAAAAGGTTGTCAGATATACTGTATTACCTACTTGAAATGATCCCTGTTATGATTGTGGCGATTCCTTTTGTCGTTTATTTACGATTCAAGTCTCGCAAAAGAAAAGGGAATCCTCCGACTAATAGGTGGCATGAAATAGGGTTATTGTTCTTTTCTGTGTATGTAATTGGTTTGTTCTATGAAACAATCGTACCTAGAAATGGCATGAGTCTACAGCATCTTCAAATGCGCTTCCAAGAGGATATGATTTTAGGTGTGAATTTAAAATTGTTCCAAGTGTTCACGGATGTGTATAACGCTATTCATTATTTAGATTTATGGCAGCCATTTTTCATTAACTTTCTTGGTAATATAGCCATTTTCATGCCAATTGGTTTTTTACTACCACTGTTATGGCGCAAGATGGAGATGTTTCCTTATGTTTTTATTACAGCTTTGAGTTTATCTTTCTTTATCGAAACAATGCAACTACCACAAATGCGTAGTACTGATGTAGATGATCTTTGGTTAAATACATTGGGTGCGATATTAGGCTATCTTGTATACAAAGGGATGAAAAAGGGGTTGCCAAGTATCGGGTCAAAATGTAAGCAAATTGTTTAATTTACGAACTTTCGGGTATGGATAATGGAGCAATTTATGTAAGAAGGGGTTTTTTAAATGATTGAACAACGAGAACAATTAGAAGAAAATAAAAAGATGCATATTATAGATGATTTAATGGCGTTAGGTGTTTTTAAAGTTAATGATCAACAGCTTTATCAAGTATCTATAGAGGAGCTTGTGGAAGAATATCAAAAGCATTGTCAATAAAAGATTGCTACTTGGTGGCAATCTTTTTCGATTTTGCGAGGAAATAGTATAATAATCGTGGATACTAGGCGATAAAATGACTTTGTTATCATAGACAAACATTGGAGAAATAGAGAAAATAGCGTATAATTACTATGTGATTTTTTATTATAAAGCAAACTAGTGCGTGTTAAAATATATGACTGAATGTAACAAGATAGGAGAATTTAAATATATGTGTGGATTTACAGGATTTATAGGTGAGGTTTCAAACCCTGACGTAGTGTTAGAGAATATGATGAATCAAATTATTCACCGTGGACCAGACTCTGCAGGTACTTTTACAGATGGTGAAGCTGCACTTGGTTTCCGTCGTTTAAGTATTATTGACTTAGAAAATGGTAGCCAACCTTTGTATAATGAAGACCAATCTTTAGTATTAATTTTCAATGGTGAAATTTATAACTATCAAGATATCCGTAAAGACCTAATAGAAAAAGGGCATACATTTACAACTGAAACAGATAGTGAAGTTTTAATTCATGGTTATGAAGAATACGGTACTAAATTAGTAACTAAATTACGTGGTATGTTCGCATTCGTTATTTGGGATCGTAACAAAAAACGAGCATTTGCTGCACGTGATATGTTCGGTATTAAACCATTTTATTATGCCCATATGAATGGTACTTTAATGTTCGGTTCAGAAATTAAAACCTTCTTGCCACATCCACATTTCGATAAAGTATTAAATGAAAAAGCGTTAAAGCCTTATTTAACATTCCAATTCCCAGTGTTAAACGAGACATTCTTTAAGGGTGTTTTCAAATTGCCAGCAGCTCACTATATGACGTACGAAAACGGCAAAGTGACAACTACTCGCTACTGGGAACCAAAATTTAATCCTGAAGAGCGTCCACTTGATGAAATCGTTGAAGAGATCGATAGTGTCGTGCGTGACTCAATTAAAGCACACCAAATCTCAGATGTTAAAGTTGGTTCATTCCTATCAAGTGGTGTTGACTCAAGCTATGTAGCCTCTGTTTTAAAACCAGATAAAACTTTCACGGTAGGTTTTAGCGCTCAAAACTTCTCTGAAATTGACACTGCAAAAGAGTTATCTAAAGAGCTCGGTATTGAAAATGTCAATGAAGTACTTGATCCAGAAGAATGCTTTAACAAAATCGATGAGATTCAATATATTATGGATGAACCACATTCAAACCCATCAATCGTACCACTTTACTTCTTAGCTGAGCTTGCACGCAAACATGTAACAGTAGTGTTATCTGGTGAAGGTGCCGATGAATTATTTGGTGGTTATGAAGAATACGACGAATCATCGTCTATGAAAAAATATAAAAAAGTACCGGGCTTCATCCGTCGTCCAGTATCTGAAGTTGCCAAAATGCTTCCAGAAGTAAGAGGTAAACACTTCTTGATGAAAGGTGGCTTGCCAGTAGAGGAAACATTTATTGGACAAGCACACATCTTCGAAGAGCAAGAAGCAGCTAATATTTTAACAGCAAAATATAACGATGCACCATCTGTCAAAGATATCGTAATGCCTGTTTATAAAAAGGCTGCAGGCGAAGACGATTTAACGAAAAAACAAATCTTAGACTTAAACTTATGGTTAGTCGACGATATTTTATTAAAAGCAGATAAAATGAGTATGGCGCACTCAATTGAATTGCGCGTACCATTCCTTGATAAAGAAGTAATGAAAGTGGCTTCGAAAGTACCGACTCGCTACCGAGTTAATGATGTTGATACGAAATATGCATTCCGTGTAGCTTCTAAACGCGCATTGCCTGAAGCATGGGCAAATCGTAAAAAAATCGGTTTCCCAGTACCAATTCGTTTATGGATACAAGAAGAAAAATACTTCAACAAGATTAAAGAATCATTTGAATCTCCAGAAGCAGCACAATTCTTTGACCAACAAGCAATTGTTAAATTATTAACAGACCATTACGAAGGCAAAGCGAAAAATCAACGTAAAATCTGGACAATTTATATGTTCTTAGTTTGGTACAAAAAATATTTCAGCTAAAAACAAGTGATAAGTAGAAGGGATCATCAGCATTGGATATGAGAGGTAAAATGCCAATGAGGCTGCTCCTCTTTTGCTTTGTACTGCTGGTAGCAGTGAGCGGTTGCAGCAGCATTTCCCCAGCAAAAGAAAAGCAGCTAGATGAGGGCATAAAAGTACTCATTGTTGAATTCGGTAGCCGCACGCCGATACCTGATATGAAAGTGACCGTCCGAGATATGGAGACGAATGAGGATGTAACGACAGCGACTGGGGATATAGAAGGAGAAGCTATCATTACTGACTTACAAGAAGGGCATCAATATTTGTTTGTCCCTTCATCAATTTATACAGATGATAGTGAACAGGAAAAAAGTGTCGGTAAAGTTGTGACGATTCAAGAAGATATGGGCTATGTAGTGTTGGAGACGTATTTTGAACGTGAGGAACAGCAATTAGATGTGCCGATCATAATGCAAAATCCTGAACTACCCCATGGCTGTGAAATCACAGCTTTAACTGCAGCACTTAATTATTACGGGTTAAATTTATCAAAAACAGATATGGCTAAAAACTATTTACCAAAACAAGAGATTGTTGAAAAAGGGAATAAACGCATAGGTCCTGATCCAGCAAAAGCGTATGCGGGTGATCCATTTAACAAACTTACAGGTACCTATGTCTTTGCGCCAGTGATTGAAAAGGTAGCAAAGAAAATAGCAAAAGACAAGGACGTATCGTTGAAAGTAGAAAATGTAAGTGGTCAAAGTGCAGAGGAAATAGTCTCGCTTGTTCAAGAGGGAGTACCTGTTGTAGTTTGGGTTACACTTGATCTATCTAAGCCTACTTTTAAAGAAGGCTGGTGGGTTAAGGGAACAAATAGAAAACTGGATATGTATCGTAATCTTCATGCTGTTGTTCTAACTGGGCATATGGATGATAAAGTAATTGTAATGGATCCGTTACACGGCTATGTTTCTCACGACGAAACTAGCTTTTTCAAAAGTTATAAGAAACTCGGATCACAAGCTGTTGCAATTTGGAAGTAATCATCACAGGGGGATTAACCTCTGTGATTTTTTGATAAGGGTATACAAGTCGTATATGAACATTCAAAAAGAATTTACGAAATATGTTACACTAATGGCAAAACAATAGACTATAAGTGAGATGATATACAATGGCAGAACAACCATTTTTACCAATATTAATCGGATCAGATATGAATGCATACGGAATGGCTCGTTCATTTTATGAAGCATACGGCATTAAACCAATCGTTATCGGTCGTTCACATTTAACTGCAACGCAAAATAGTAGTATTCTACACTTTGAACAAGTACCCAATTTAAACGAGCAAGAAACTTTCGTAGATGAAATGGTGAAAGTAGCAAAGAAATATTCTCATAAAAAATTATTGCTACTAGCTTGTGGCGATGATTATGCGAAACTAATTATTAAAAACAAACCAGAGCTAATCAAATATTTCACAGTGCCATATATCGATGAATCATTAATGGATCAAATTTTGTTGAAAGAAAACTTTTACAAAATGTGTGAGAAATATAATTTCAGCTATCCAAAAACTGATACTTGCACGTATGAAACATATGAAAGCTTTGATGTGAAATTTAAATACCCTATTATTATTAAAGCGTCTAACTCAGTTGAATACTGGGCATGTAGTTTCCCAGGTAAGAAAAAAGTATTCGTTGCACATGATGAAGCTGAGAAAACTGCAATATTAAAAGCTATTTATAGCTCAACATATAAAGACCATCTAATCATCCAAGAATTCATCCCTGGTGATGATTCGTATATGCGAGTATTGAATGCTTATGTTGGACAAGATGGTAAAGTGAAATTGATGTCTCTTGGTAATCCAATCCTTGAAGAGCATTCACCAGAAGGAATTGGTAGCTATGCAGCTATCATTAACACATATGATAAAGAAATTATGGACCGAGTACGTATCTTCCTAGAGGATATCGGTTATACAGGTTTTGCTAACTTCGATATGAAGTACGATTCTCGTGATGGTGAATATAAATTATTCGAAATCAATTTACGTAACGGTCGTAGTAGCTACTACGTAACAGCAAGCGGACATAACTTGATGAAGTATGTAGCAGATGATCGTATGTTAGGTAAAGATTTAGGATTAACGTATGCGAAGGAAAAGCATTTATGGATGATTATCCCCAAAGGCGTTCTATTCAAATATGCTCAAAATGAGGAACTTAAAGCAGAAGCCAAACGTTTAATCAGAGCGGGTAAAATGACGAATTCGTTATTTTATAAAAAGGATTTTAACATTAAACGTTGGTTTAAATTAACGCTTAACAATTTAAACTACTACCGTAAATATAAAAAATATTTTAATAACAAAGGTTTGTCTTAAGTCATGAATAAAAAAACATTAGGTATTATTGGTGGAGTAGGACCACTTGCAACAATGCTTGTAGGAGAAATGATTGTCCGTAGAACGAAAGCTTTCAAAGATCAGGAACATGTGCATTTCATTATAGATAATGATACGCGTATTCCTGACAGAACAGCTCATATTCTGAATCCATCTGAACCAAGTCCGGTACCTTTAATGGTTGAGGATACGCATAAGCTAGCGACTGCTGGAGCAGAGCTAATTGCAATTCCTTGTAACACAGCACATACATTTTATGATGAGCTACAAGAAAACTCACCGGTACCAGTACTGCATATGATTCGAGAAACAGCTAATAAAGCAAAACAACTCGGTGCAAAACGAGTAGGAGTATTAGCAACAACCGGTACCCTTACCTCAGGTGTATATCAACATGCATTGGAAGAGGTTGGGTTAGAACCAGTTATCCCAAATGAACAACTGCAAAAGCAAGTCATGTCAATCATTTATGACTATGTGAAAGCAGGAAAAGCCGTTACACATAACGAATGGAATATGATTGAAGAAGCGATAAAAGCTGAAGGCTGTGATCGTATTATTTTAGGATGTACAGAGCTCTCAATTGTAAATCGTGAGCTTGCTCTTGATGATTCTTATATTGATTCGTTACTTGTACTTGCTGATTGTGCTATTGTTAGTTGTGGATATGAATTACTAGATTAGAGCGCAAAAACCTGTCCTTCATCTCAATTAAAGGGCAGGTTTTTATATAAAAACTATATTTCACATTACATATATGTGAATGGGAGAAGGTGGAACAGCAATGTCTTTTTTAACTTTATTAAACGAAGATTTACAAAAAAAATGGACTTTTGAACATACAATGCCAATCCAAGATGAAATGATTCCCGCATTACTTGAGGGCAAAGACGTCGTAGCAGAATCTCCGACAGGAACGGGTAAAACACTTGCGTATCTTTTACCAATTTTACAATCAGTTGACGGTACTAAAAAAGCAACACAAGCATTAATTATCGCTCCATCACAAGAGTTATGTATGCAAATTGTTGAAGTTATCCGTACGTGGGTTGCAGGAACGAACATTACAGTCGTTCCATTAATAGGTGGCGCGAATCCACAACGTCAAATTGATAAACTAAAGAAAAAACCAACAATCGTTGTCGGCACACCTGGACGTCTAAACGAATTAGTAAAAGCAAAAAAACTAAAGCTTCATGAACTAACGAAAATTGTCCTTGATGAAGGGGACCAACTTCTTAGTCGTGACTATCGCGTATTAGTAAAATCATTTATCGATGGAGCAAGTCATGGTCGCCAAGTAGCTGTTGTTTCTGCAACAATTACTGAGGAAATCGAGCTAGTCGCTGCACGTATGATGAATGAGCCTGTACGCTTCAAAGTTAGCTTAGATGAAATGCCAAACCAAGGAAAGGTAACGCATTCATTTATGAAAATCGAAGAGAGAAATAAAACAGAAATGTTACGTAAGCTTTCAAATGTAGAAGGTTTACGTGGTTTAGCATTTGTAAATAATTTAGATCAATTATTGATGAAAGAAACAAAATTATCATACCGTGCTGCACCAATTGTTGTTTTACACTCAGAAATGAAAAAAGAAGAGCGTAAAAAGGCACTAGATTCGTTCCGTAAAGGCGAAGCACGTATTTTAATTGCGACAGATGTAGCTGCACGTGGATTAGATATTGAAGGTCTAACACATGTAATACATGTAGATGTACCACATACAATGGAGCAATACTTACATCGTTCAGGCCGTACAGGACGCGCAGGAGCAGATGGTGAAGTATTAACATTACTTGCACACCATGAAGAGCATACGTATCGTAAATGGACTCGTGAGCTGCCATCAAAACCCGTTGAAAAAACGTGGACAGCTGGAAAATTAATCGAAGGAACAACAAAACCTACTGTGAAAAGGGGCAAATAAGAATGACATTCCAGGAGAAATTAGCACAATTTGCTGAGCTTGCTGTAAAAGTAGGCGTTAATATTCAAAAAGGTCAAACACTTCTAATTAACACAACTACAGATACAATTGAGTTTACACGTTTAGTTGTAAAAGAAGCATATGCAGCAGGAGCAGGTCGCGTTACTGTCAATTTTTCTGATGGAGAGATTGACCGCGCTTTTTTTGATAATGCTCCTGAGGATGAATTTGCAAAATACCCCCGTTGGATTAGTGAACAGCGTGACGAACTAATCGAACGAAAAGGTGCCTTATTATGGATTGATGCCGCAGATCCAGATTTACTATCAGGTGTCCCTGTGTCTAAGTTATCTGCACAACAAAAAGCAGCGGGTAAAGCATTAGCGAATTACCGTAATGCTGTTATGAACGATAAAGTTGCATGGGCAATCATTGCTGTTCCGTCGAAGCAATGGGCAGCGAAAGTATTCCCAAATTTAGAAGCTGACAAACAAGTGGAAGCCTTATGGGAAGCGATTTTCAAAACAGTTCGTATTGGCGAAGGAAATGCAGTTGAAAACTGGCAAGGTCATTTAGAAAACCTAGATACTCGTGCGGCTATACTGAATGCTAAACGCTTTGTAAAACTTCACTACACAGCTCCAGGAACTGATTTGACAATCGAATTGCCTGACAAACATATTTGGCAAACTGGTGCTAGTAAAACACCAGAGAATACTTCATTTGTGGCTAATATGCCGACGGAAGAAGTATATACAATGCCATCAAAATATGGAGTAGACGGATTTGTATCAAATACAAAACCTCTTGTCTTCCAAGGCAATATCATTGATGATTTCAAATTAACGTTTGAAAATGGTAAAATCGTCAAAGCTGAAGCTGGCGTGGGCAATGATTTATTACAAGAATTGATCAAAGCTGATGAAGGTTCAAAATACCTTGGTGAAGTAGCATTAGTGCCACATGAATCACCAATTTCTGCATCAAATATTCTTTACTACAACACATTATTTGATGAAAATGCTTCTAATCACTTAGCTATCGGTGAAGCATATCCAACGTGCTATGAAGATGGTAGTGAGTTATCTCCCGAACAACTAGAAGAGCACGGTATTAATACTTCTATTACACATGAGGATTTCATGATTGGTAGTGCCGACATGAATATTGACGGTGTTTTAGAAGATGGTACAATAGAACCGATTTTCCGTAATGGTAGTTGGGCATTTTAATTAATTGAGTAAAACTGGTACGTCTCCTTGGAGGGCGTTCCAGTTTTTTTATTGTTATAGAAGAATATAACTGGGTGATGTTTAGCTTTTATTTGGAATGAAAAGGACGTGAATATTCTGCTGAATTACAAACAGATGACTTAGTGCAACAAATCCTAAAGTTAAAGCAACAATCACAATTCCATAAAAAAAACCCCTATGCATGGATTTATCCGCATAGGAGTAATTAATACTATGGTTTATATCTTGTTGTGGGTGCTTGTTTTGCTTTTGATTTTGCTTTACGAGAATCAATAACTTTAATAACGATTGGATAAACAATTGGTGCTAATTTAATTGCAGTTTTTACTACGTTTCTTACCTTCATTTAGTCGCACTCCATTTCTTATAAGCTAATAATAATTTATTCCCATTGATGCTTCATCTTAAACGCGTAGTACACGAACACCTTGGATGATATTCCAAATGATTACTGCTACAGATATTAGAATTTCTAAAATGATAAACGAGATAATTAAAATTGGCCCTGTACTTATAAAATTATCAGAACCACTGCCATAAAATCCAAACACGACAAAGAAAATAATGAAACCGATAATGGATGGGATAATGAGTAAAAGATGTGATATGAATGCTCGTTTCGCATGGTTTTTTACATTCGAATCAGCACTGACAAAATAAACAATCACTGGCAAAATAAATCCGGCAAAAAATATACTAAAGTAACACAATGCAGACAATACTCGATTGTTATCCAGCCCAAGCACCTCCAGTCATATTATTATCTACGCTACAAAGCCCAAAAAGATTCAACTCAATGCATGTACTTTTATTATATCTGCGTAACGGTATACAGATGAAATACTGACATATTCAGTGGGACCATGCCAATCTGCTCCAGTCGGTCCGAATTCGATGGCTCCTACACCATCTGCAGCATAAAATCGAGTATCAGCAGATCCATGTTGTCCAAATAGCATGTCCTGTTTGTCGCAAACTGTTGTCATTGTTTTTATTAATGATAAAACAAATGGATCATCAGCATCTGTTTTAACTGCAGGAGCAATACTGTGAATAATTATTTCAGCTGATATTTTTTCATCATCGAGAATTTTTTGAATTTCATTTAGAATATCTTCTGCTGATTGTCCTCGGACGTATCGAATATAATAGCGTACATTGCACTGATCTGGGACGACATTAAAACGTTCACCTGCTTGTATTGTTGCCAAATTAATTGATGGAGAATCATAAAATACATTACGAGCATTTGTTATTGGTGATTCTAACAGTTTGAGTGGAATTGCAGGGCTTGTAAAACGGCATTTAACCCCTCCCAAGGAAGACTACCATGTGATGCTTTACCTTTAAATTGAAGTTCGAATTGAAGAATGCCTTTTGCTTGTAAACCAATCTGCATTTGTGTAGGTACACCACAAATTGGCCATTGTAGCCATTACGAGCAAGCGTACCAGAGGTATTTTCACCGCCAATTTCTTCGTCTGTCACCAGATGAAGTTGAAGGCGTCTAGGCAGCTTGTCAGCTGATTAGATAACTCTACAAAGCTGAACATCATCGCCGCAACTCCGGCTTTCATTTCAGCAGCTCCACGTCCGTATAAAAGATCACCATCTACAAAGGGGGTATATTGTTCAATTGCTGCTGGGACGACATCAACATGGCCGTTCCAGATAAGACAATCTGCACCTTGTCCAATTTCAGCTGTTAAAATATCAAATCCATTATTTTGATGTAGGTTAACATCTATACCTTGTTTCTCAAGCCAATTAGCACAAAATTGTAATGCTTCATTTGCGCCAGTAGGAGTATCACTTTTATATATGATTAGCTTTTTAAGTAAACTAATCATCTAATTGTAATCACTTCAATTAAATTCCATTTTGTTTATTATATACGTTTTGAAAGAAATCTCTCATTCATTTCAGAGTAATCTATTGAAATAAAAGAATTGTTTGAGTACAATAGGGGTGTTCTACAATTACAATTAAATGATGTATTTACCACAAGGGGAGCCGAAATGGTCGGCTGAGAGTGAACCCAAAGTTCTAACCCTTTGAACCTGTAAGTTAATGCTTGCGTAGGAATGTGGATAGAAACCGACATATAACCGATGTCAGGACCTGTCCTGATGTCGTTTTTTTGTTGCCAAAAGTTTTACTATCTAGAGCCCATTTACAAATGGGATACGTTTAGGTCTTGTGTGTTCTACATCAGAACTACGGGAGGATATTTATTTTGAACAAAAAGAGATTGTTGTTTTTAATCGAGATTGCAATTTTTTCTGCAATCGGCTTAATTTTGGATCAGTTATCATTTAAGCTATGGGCTCAAGGTGGTTCTATTAGTCTTGTTATGGTACCAATTGTATTAATGGCATTCCGATGGGGTGTATCGGGTGGTTTAATTACCGGGTTTTTAATTGGTTTATTGCAAGTGGCGATGGGTGCTTCAATTTTCACACCTGTTCAGGGATTTATCGATTACTTTATAGCATTTACTGTAGTCGGTCTAGCTGGTGTTGTGAGACATCTAGTTTTTGCAGCGAGTAAGCAATTAAACAAAAAAGCAATGACTTTGTATATTGTGCTCGGTACAACTCTAGGTGGTTTATTGAGGTATATTGCTCATACTACAGCAGGGATTGTCTTCTTTAGCGAATATGCAGGTGACCAAAATGTTTATTTGTATTCTATAATTTATAATGGTACGTATATGTTGCCAGCTACTATACTAACAGCGGTTGTAGCTGTACTTTTATTTACTTCAGCACCGCGATTATTACAACAAAAAAATTAAAAAAAAAGAGGATTCCTTATAGATGGAGTCCTCTTTTAGTACTTTCAGTTATGTAATTTCATATGTTAAACATAAGAACTAAATAAAATTATTCTAAATATATAGACATTTGAAATAGCTATATACGCGATTTTCATGTTCTTCATTTTGCGAAAAAAGTGTTATAGTAGAGAGTAGACATATGAGAAGAAGGGATCGTATAAAATGATAGCTATAACTCAAGAGGATATTGCAGGATTGAAAAAAGCTGGACGTGTGATGGCCCAAATCCGTGAAGCGATGAAGGCAGCAACAAAACCAGGAATTACAACTAAAGAATTAGATGAAATTGGTGGCCGTTTATTTGAAGAAAATGGAGCCGTTTCAGGACCTAAAAGTGAATATGATTTTCCAGGATATACATGCATAAGTGTGAACGAACAAGTTGCACACGGCATTCCAGGGAACCTTACTCTAAAAGAGGGAGACCTTATTAATATTGACGTTTCAGGTCATGTTAATGGCTATTTTGCAGATACTGGCGTGTCATTTGTTGTAGGTGAAGGATCTTACCCAGAAATCGATAAACTTTGTCAAGTTGCAGAAAGCGCATTTGATCGTGCGATGACGAAAGTAAAACCAGGTGCACGTTTAAACCAAATTGGTAAAGCGGTCGAACGTGAAGCGAAGGCAAACGGTTTAGCAGTTATTATGAACTTAACAGGTCATGGCATTGGCCGTTCACTTCATGAAGATCCACAACATGTATTAAATTATTTTGATGCATGGGATCGCACCATTTTAAAAGAAGGTATGGTTTTAGCTGTTGAACCGTTCATCTCTCAAAAAGCAGAACATATCGTTGAAGCAGGTGATGGTTGGACATTTATAACGCCTGACAAATCACTAGTTGCTCAATATGAACATACAATCATCGTAACAGATGGTGAACCTATTATTACAACTAAATTAGACTAAAATAATGAAAAAGCCTCCCTTGAATTTTCTTCAAGGGAGGCTTTTTGTTTTCTACAGTTATTTAGAAGGCTTTTGTTTTTTTATAAATAAGATTCCTGCCAATAAGACGCCACTTAAAAAAAGTGCTGCGGTCGTTACTAGTAATTCCTCAAAGCCATTTTTTATCGCAATCCCTATATAAGCCCAAATGAAGACGATAGGAAAATAAATATCATAATGGTGGAAACGAATATGAAGTGCAATAGCGGTACCTAGAGTAAGCATAATAACAGCCCACAAAGGATTACTTAAACCTAAGCCATTCCAATGATTAGACGTTAAAACGAAAGAGATATTTGTTATTGTTGCTACGCAAATCCAAGCAAAGTAAATGGAAATGGGTATGCGCTTTGACCATGTTTGTTCATCATTACTATATGAGAAATATAGAAGTGCTAAACAAGATAATAATAGTAGCATTACAACAACAGTAAGTTGGAAGTAATTATAATGCCACAGGAAAATCCACAAAACATTAAGTAGTGAACTGGCTGTAAATAACAATGTTTGTTGAATAGAAATCGTGTTCTTTATCTGATGATTGAACCAATGTTTATAAATCCAGTAAGCTAAAGTTATGTATATAAAGCCCCAAATAGTAAAAACATATCGTGCTGGAGTGAAAAGAACCGTATAACTGTCGGAGATTTCGCCAGTAGTTTGACCATTTAGTGGAAGAATATTAGCAGCTAAGTTTACGGTTACCATTGCAATATAAGCGATGGTAATAATAATCAATCTCCCCAATAAAATCTCCTCCTTCATGTTGGGAATAGTATAAAAATCTGAATGTTGTTGCACTCTGAAGTAGAAAAGAATCTCGATAAAATTGCGTATATATACAAACAATATCTTCCGATTTTAATGTATATGTATAAAGTATACATTCGATTAGTTAGAACAACAAATATCATTTCAGTACAATTTGCTGTAAAATAATAGTATAAAAGTAAAAGGAGTGGTTAAAGTGAGTAAACGCATTGAAGATATAAAATTAGACAAACATCTAAACGATAAACCTTCCTACAAAAAGGAACTAAAAAAATTACAATTTGAACTATTAAATATTCAACAGTTCTTGTTCAATCATAATATAGGGCTTGTGTTAGCCTTTGAAGGGATGGACGCAGCTGGTAAAGGTGGAGCGATTAAACGTTTAACACAACGACTGGATCCTCGTGGATATATCGTACATCCAATTGCCGCACCGCAACCCTTCGAACTAAAATATAACTATCTACATCGCTTTTGGACGCGCCTACCTTACAAAGGGCAAATCGGCATTTTCGATCGTTCATGGTATGGACGAGTACTAGTAGAACGTATTGAAGGCTTTGCTAAACAAGAAGAATGGCAACGTGCCTACGAAGAAATTAACCGATTTGAAAAACTACTTACAGATGATAACTATATCGTAGCGAAATTCTGGATTCAAGTGTCAAATGAAGAACAATTAAATCGATTTAAAGAACGACAAGAAGATCCCTATAAAAAATGGAAGCTTACAGATGAAGATTGGCGCAATCGTGACAAGTGGCCACTTTATGTTGAAGCAGCAAATGATATGTTCAAGAAGACCGATAAACCTCATGCACCATGGATTTTAATATCAGGTGATGATAAAAATTACGCACGAATTCAAGTGTTAAAAGAAATAATCGCACATGTTACAAGAGAATGTGAACTTAGAGGATTAAAAATTACTGATCCCTCGGAAACTATTAGCGAAGAAGTCTAACTATTTCGTGTCCAGAAGTATTATACTGAATATGTAAGATAATTTAGTAATGGAGGTCGGAATATGACAAACAAAAAATTCCCAGAAGTATGGGATTTAGAGTCCGTATTTACAGGAGGTAGCAATTCAGAAGAATTAAGAATCCAATTAGACAGAATCCAAGTTGAATTAGAAGAACTTCAAAATGCAGTTTCAAGTATTGTGGCAGAAGATGCAAAATCCATTTTAAATGTTCTAGAACTAATGAAAGAAGTATATATTAATATGGGGCAAGCAGGTTCATTTGTATCTTGTTTACAAGCGCAAGATATGACTGATAAAAAAGCATCTTTACTACGTGGTGAAATTTCATCATTAGCTGCGAATTTTGCACCGATTAAATTGCAATTTCAACAAGTATTAAGTGGCATAGAAGAAGAAAAGTGGACAGATTTACTAACTACTGAGGAGTTATCACAATTCAATTTCACTTTAAATGAATGGCGAGATGAAACTAAATTAAAACTTTCTGAGCAGGAAGAGAATATTATTTCTGCATTAAAAGTAGATGGTTATAATGCTTGGGGAGAAATGTATGATCTATTGATTAGCGATATTAAAATTCCTTTTACAATTGATGGTGGGGAAAAAGAGCTTTCGGTAGGCCAAGCGAATAACTTAAGTTCACATCCAGATGCTACAGTGCGTCAAGCTGCTTATGAAGCGCTTGAAAAAACATGGACTGAAAAAGAGGAATTCTTTGCAAAAACGTTGAATCATATAGCAGGGTTCCGATTAGCTACATACAAAAAAAGAGGTTGGGATTCGGTATTACAAGAGCCACTTCAAACTAACCGTATGCAACCTGAAACGATTGATGCAATGTGGGGTGCAATTACAGATCATAAAGCACCTTTCGTTGAATATTTAAAGCGTAAGGCAGAGCTGTTAAATACAAGTACAATGGATTGGTTTAACTTAGATGCCCCAATTACTGCATCAACTGAGACGATTTCTTATCAAGAAGGCGCAGCATTTGTCATTAAAAATTTCGGACGTTTCGGCAAGAAGCTAGAAACCTTCGCTACAAATGCAATTGAAAACGGATGGATTGAAGCAGAAAATCGCCCAAATAAACGTCCAGGTGGATTTTGTACTGGTTTACCATTAACGAAAGAATCACGAATTTTCATGACTTATAGTGGTACTATGTCTAATGTTGCAACATTAGCACATGAATTAGGTCATGCATTCCATTCGTATGCATTACGTCCGATTCATACTTTGAATACTGGCTATGCAATGGGTGTAGCAGAAACAGCTTCTACATTTGCTGAAATGATTGTTGCAGATGCAGCTGTTCAAGAAGCAAACTCGGTAGATGAAAAAATAGCATTACTTGAAGATAAAATTCAGCGCAGTGTCGCATTCTTCATGAATATTCATGCTCGATTCTTATTCGAAACACGTTTTTATGAAGAACGTAAAGAAGGAATTGTACCAGCTCAACGCTTGAATGAAATAATGGAAGAAGCACAAAAAGAAGCTTATGCAGGTGCGCTAAATGTTGCTCATCCCCATTTCTGGGCTTCAAAATTGCACTTCTATATGACAAGCGTGCCATTTTATAATTTCCCATATACATTTGGCTATTTATTCTCATTAAGTATTTATGCTAAGGCGAAAGAAGAAGGTAGTAGTTTTGAAGATAAATATATCGCTTTATTACAAGATACAGCTGTTATGTCTGTAGAAGATTTAGCGATGAAACATTTAGGTGAGGATATTACAGAAAAGGCATTCTGGGAAAAGGGAATTCGTATATGTGAACAGGATGTTGAACAGTTTTTAGAATTAACCACTCAAAAAGGGTGATCTGACATGGTGTTTCTTGAAGGAAATCGCTGCTATTTACGAACATTAGAGGAAGCCGATGTTTCGGCATTCACAAATCTAGTTAAGCGTAATAAGCGCTATTGGTCGATCTATGAGCCATTACATGAGGATGAGTTTTATACAGAACACACTCAAAGAAAGAAGATTATTGAGTCTATTCAGCGTATGAGACTCAACCGTGAGTATAGTTTTGCAATATTTGCAATGGGAACGTCGGATCTTGTAGGACATATATCGATTTATTCTATCAAGAGATTACCATTTGCAAGTGCTTTTGTCGGTTATTCAGTAGATAAACGTTATATTGGACAAGGAATTGCATCTGAGGCGCTAGAGCTAGTAGTTAAATTTGGCTTTGAAGATTTGTCGCTACATCGAGTAGAAGCTTACGTATCGCCTAAGAACATTGGCTCTGTCCGCGTTTTAGAGAAAACAGGATTCCAGCGAGAAGGATTATTAAGAAAGCTACTGTACATTAACGGAAACTGGGAAGATCATTATTTGTATTCTTATATAGATGATGAATTTTGAAAGGGTAAGGCCGTCTGGCGGAGATGGAAAAGTACTGTCAGAGGGATGCTGTACGGAATGAAATAATTAGCGAATCATTTCCTGGGAAATACGTCGATTTCTGTTCGAAAAAGAAGAAGCGAGGGTCACTTAACAGGTGACTCTCGCTTTTTGTCATATCAATTATTTTGAACCGTCTTCAACTACATCAAGACGTCCTGTACTTGGGTCAATTACTAAACCGTGAACGGGAATAGAGTCGATAACTAAAGGATGACTTCGAATCATCTCAACACTATTTCGTACGTTTTCAGTTACATCATCAAAGCCTCTTAACCAGTCATGTAAGTTTGCACCAGAGTAATTTAGAAGATCAATGGTATCTTGAGAAACACCACGATCAACCATTTTAGCTAACATGTTGTCAGGGTTAACTGCACTCATACCACAATCGTAGTGCCCAATGACAAAAATCTCATCTGCTTGTAACTCATAAATTGCAACAAGTAGACTGCGCATAATACCACCAAATGGATGGTTTAATGTTGCACCTGCACTTTTAACGATTTTGACATCGCCATTACGTAAATTCATTGCTTTTGGTAATAGTTCCACAAGGCGAGTATCCATGCATGTTAAAATAACAAAATGCTTATCTGGAAATTTACTTGTAATAAAAGGCTCATATTGCTTTTCTTCTACAAAGGCTTCATTGAATGTAAGAATCTCATTTATTATAGACATTAAAAAGTTCCCCTTTCCTTACATACTTATTTTAGAATAACTATTCAGAAAAGAGAATAAGTTTTCACGAATTTAAGAATTCAATTTTTGTAAAAGGTTCATTGTATCTAGAGAACGTCCAGTACCAATTGCAACAGATTCTAATGGTGATGGAGCTAGAATAACAGGAACAAGTAGTTCATCTGAAAGCCATTCAGGCATACCTTTTAATAGAGAACCGCCACCTGTTAACACAACACCTCGGTCTACAATATCTCCGGATAACTCTGGTGGGCAGCTTTCTAATGTTCTACGAATAACCTCTAAGATTGAAAGAAGAGATTCTTTAAGGCAACCTTGAATTTCTTCTGAATTTAAAGTGATCGTTTTTGGTAAACCAGTTACTATATCTCTACCACGTACTTCCATGAACTCTTTATCATGTTGAATTAAAGCATAACCAATTTCTTTCTTAATATTCTCAGCAGTATGTTCACCGATTAGCACGCTATATTCCTTACGTGCAAAATGAATAATCTCATCATTCATTCGGTCGCCACCTAGTTTCATAGTGTTTGAAGTAACAACACCACCAAATGAAATGATTCCGACCTCTGTTGTTCCTCCACCGATATCAACGATGACACTTGCGATAGGTTCACTAACGGGAAGATCAGCACCAATTGCAGCAGCAACTGGTTCCTCGATTAAGAAGACTTCTTTAGCTCCACATTGTTTAACAGCATCTTTTATAGCTAAGCGCTCAACTGAAGTAGCTCCTGAGGGAGTGCAGACAATTACACTTGGTTTACGGATTGAGCCACCTATAATTTTTCCGACCTTTTGCATAATGACTTTAATCATTTCGGTAGTCATATCAAAGTCGGCAATGACACCATCGCGAAGGGGACGGATTGCTTGAATATTCGCGGGCGTTTTACCGATCATATTCTTCGCTTCAGTACCGATTGCGATAACTTCATTTGTAGTTGTATTTACTGAAATAACTGATGGTTCATTTAATAAAATTCCTTTGTTTTTTGTATATACTAACGTATTGGCTGTGCCAAGATCGATTCCAATTGCAGTTGTTGAAAACATTGTATACTTCCTCCCTTATAACATTGCCTCATAAGTATAGAGGAAAAACGATAAAACACATATGTTACATTTTGGAAGTTGTAAATCGTATTAAGGAAATATGTGAAATTAGTATTTTTTAATAATCATTTTTTGGTAAAAATATAGGTAATTAGTTTTATTATGTCACAAGTTTGTTACAAAATTGTGAGGAAAATATAAAAAAACAGTTACTTATTAGTAACTGTTTTGGATTAAAAGTTAGTTTTTTGGTTTTGGATCAACAAGAGTTGCAGTTGAAGTATCTAATCCTACTAGTAAATAGTGAATAAGGATTCCACCAGTGATTAGGATAAGTGCTGAAAATCCTAATACTGTTACTATAAATGTACCCATGATAAAACTCCTCTCTACCATTATTAAAGATTCATTAACTACCAGTATACATGATATTTTGCTTCAACATAAGTCTAATTTATGGATTACCATTTTACCAATGCATTATATGTACGTAAGTTGTACACTTCAGTAGGATTTAGAGTGCAAAATAATAGTTACATTATTATTTGTAGAAAACTTGCTGGAATATTAAAATGCCCAGCTTCCTTGGCGGAATATTGGTTCTACGTTGTTATCTTCTGTAATACCGTCTATATCCATCTTGTCAGAACCAATCATAAAATCTACATGTGTTAGACTTTGGTTTAAGCCGTTCTCGGCAATATCTTCACGGGACATGGTTTTACCACCTTCTATGTTGAATGCGTAAGCACTACCAATAGCTAAATGGTTGGAAGCATTTTCGTCAAACAGTGTGTTATAAAATAATAGACCCGATTGCGAAATAGGTGAATTGTGTGGAACTAAAGCAACTTCACCTAAATAATGTGAACCTTCGTCAGTAGCTACAAGTTGTTTAAGTACTTCCTCACCTTGCTCAGCAGATACGTCCACGATTCGACCATTTTCAAAGGTAATTTTAAATTGATCAATAATATTGCCACCATAGCTTAATGGTTTAGTACTAGAAACAAAACCGTTAACGCCGGTTTTAAAAGGTGCAGTAAAGACTTCTTCTGTAGGCATGTTAGCCATAAACTCTTTACCATTCACATTGACACTTCCGCCACCACACCATAAATGGTTTTTAGGAAGCTCGATTGTAAGGTCTGTTCCAGGTGCACGGTAATGCAATTTATGGTATTTTTTTTCGTTTAAATAGGATACTTTATCGTGTAGTGATTCATCAAGTGTTTTCCAGGCTTGGATTGGATCTGCTACATCGACTCTTACAGCTTTGAAAATTGCGTTCCAAAGTTGCTCAACTTGTTGGTCTTGAGGTAGTTCAGGGAAAACTTTGGCAGCCCAATCTTTAGAAGATGCTGCAATAACATTCCAACTAATTTTATCAGATTGTGCATATTCTCTATATTTACTCAAGGCTTTACCGGTAGCTTTTTGGAATGCAGAGATACGGCTAGATTCAATCCCCGCTAGTAAATCTGGACTTTGGGAAACAATGCTTATGAAAGCAGCACCTTGTTCTGCTAACCAATTGCGTTCTTCCGTTTTCCAATGTGGGTAAAAGTCAAAAGAGTCTGCGGGAGCTAACTCATAACGTAAACGGTTAATTTGATCATCTGCGAAATCAACAAATACTTGTTTAGCGCCAGCTTCATAAGCTTTTTTAGTAATTAAGCGGACTAACTCTACATTATCAGTAGAAGTGCTGATGTAAAGAAATTGATTGGGTTGGATGTTGACACCTATTTTAACAGCAAGTTCAGCATAACGATCTAATTTCTCATTGAATGAAATCATGACGACATTCCTCCTTAATTTAAGTTAATTGTAACAATTTTTGAAAGATTATAAAAGAAAAAGTGAAGGACCATAATTTTGTCCTTTTCACGAAATTTCAGCAAATATCTTCTATTGTTTACAATAGATTATTAAAATAATGAAATATAAACCGAAATAAAAAAAAGAATGACGATTTTGGGGGTACTAAAATGGATTTATCATCGATTATTGGTTTAATAATAGCTTTTGTTTCGCTATTAGCAGGAATGTATTTTAAAGGTGTTACTCCTGATGCATTACTGAATCCAGCAGCGATACTTATTATCATCTTCGGTACGATCGCAGCGATTACGATCGCATTTCCTAAGAATGAACTAAAACGTATACCTAAGCTGTTTGGTCTTATCTTCAAGGAGCAAAAGTTAGTAAGTGATGTAGAGATTATTAAAATGTTTTCGCAATGGGCAGATTTAGCTCGTCGTGAAGGGCTACTTGCACTTGAAAGTAAAGTATCGGAAATTGATGATCCATTTTTGAAAAATGGATTGACTTTGGCTATTGATGGTCAAAATGCAGATTATATCCGCGACGTCTTAAATGAAGAAGTGGAAGCGATGGAAGATCGCCATGCAAGTGGAGCTTTGATTTTCTCACAAGCAGGTACATATGCCCCAACTTTAGGGGTACTTGGTGCAGTAATTGGTCTTATCGCAGCACTAAGAGATTTAAACGATATTGAAAAATTGGGACATGCTATTTCAGCAGCGTTCGTAGCGACACTTCTAGGTATCTTCACAGGATATGTATTATGGCATCCATTTGCAAATAAGTTAAAACGTAAATCTAGCCAAGAAATTCGTCAAAAAACAATGATGATTGAAGGTATTTTATCGGTTCTAGAAGGTGAAGCTCCTCGCGTAATCGAACAGAAATTGGCATCTTATTTAACCAAAGAAGATCGCTCTCAAATAATGGACGAAAGCGGGGCGAGTGGCCTTGGCAAAGAGATCTAAAAGAAGAAAAAAGCATGAAGAACATACAGATGAATCTTGGCTAATTCCATATGCCGATATCCTAACATTATTATTAGCGCTCTTTATTGTCTTATTTGCTTCTAGTACTGTCGATGTACAAAAAATGCAACAGCTTTCTACAGTTTTTAGCTCTATTTTCGATTCAGGTGAGGGCGTATTTGAGCAGCCCTCACCAGTTGAACCACAAAAACCAGAAAGTACTGAAAAAGATAGCAACTCAGCATATTTAGAAGATCAAGAAGCCTTATCACAGATAAAAGGGAATGTAGATGAATTTATTGCTGTGAATGAGCTTGAAAAGCAATTCGCAACAAAGCTGACAGATGAAGGATTACTCGTAACAATTCGTGATAGTATTCTCTTTGATCCAGGTAAAGCTAATGTAAAAGATGAATATCAAAATATTGCGAAAGAATTATCCAAGTTACTTGTATTCGATCCACCACGTCATGTAATTATTACAGGTTATACAGATGATGTACCAATGAACAATGCAGAATTTGCTTCGAATTGGGAGCTAAGTGTTATGCGTGCAGTTAATTTCTTGAAATTAGTTGTAGATGAAAATGTTAAACTTGATCCAGCATTTTTTAGTGCAAAAGGATATGGGGAAAATGAACCTGTTGCATCTAATAAGACAGATGAAGGTCGTGCGAAAAATAGACGTGTAGAAGTACTTATTCAGCCTTTAGTGAAAAAAGAAGATACAAATACAAACGAAAAAGAAACATCAGCAAAATCAGAATAAGAAAAAACGATATGTATTTTACATATCGTTTTTTTTTTTTTTTTGACATTATAAAAACAAAAGTTTATAATCTAAACAAAAGTAATAAGGGTGATGACATGAATGAAAAAGAGTTAATGATCCTAAAGCTTATTCGCCAAAACCCTTTTTTGTCCCAACAAGAAATGGCCGAAGAGTTAAATATGTCTAGACCCGCTTTAGCGAATATTATCTCAGGGTTAACACGTCAAGGTAAAATTGTCGGGAGGGCGTATATATTGCCGGAAGAAAATGAAGTAATTTGTATCGGTGGAGCTAATATGGACCGTAAGTTTCATATTAAAGGTAAAGCTCAGTTGGGAACCTCTAATCCAGCTGCCGTTACACAAAGTATCGGTGGTGTAACTCGAAACATTGCTGAAAATTTAGGGCGCCTAGGACACCATGTTTCACTTTTAACAGGTGCAGGCAAGGATTCAGATTGGAATGCTATTAAAGAAGCTTCAGCAAGCTATATGAATGTTTCTAACGTAGAACAATTCCAAAGCGCTTCAACTGGCTCTTATACGGCAGTTTTAGATGAGCAAGGAGAAATGCTTTTAGCTGTAGCGAATATGGATGTGTATGATCTATTAGTACCAGAGTTGCTGATGAAGCACGAGGCAACGATGTCAAATGCAGCATGTATCGTTATGGATTTGAATTGTCCTAAAGAAACAATCGAGAGTATTAAAGAACTTGCATTGGTTAGACAAATTCCATTTGTATTAATTCCAGTATCGTCACCGAAGATGGATCGTATGCCAAAAGATTTAAATGGCGTAACATGGTTTATCTGTAATCGCGATGAAGCAGAAACGTATTTGGATAGTACGATTACCTCAGAGGAAGACTGGAAAAAAGCAGTACAAGCTTTATTGGAAAAAGGTGCAGAAAATGTTGTTATTACAGCAGGCAGTAAAGGCGTCTACGCAGCGTCTAAAGATTTGCCTGTGAAGAGCTATGCTGCAATTCAAATTGATCATGTTGAAGATGTGACTGGTGCTGGAGATGCTTTTGTAGGAGCATTGCTACATAGTTGGATTCTACAAGAACCTTTCGCTGAAAATATTCAAAATGGTTTGATGAACGCAGCAAAAACTTTACAAAGTGCATTTACAGTAAGACCAGAGTTATCTGCAAATAAACTAAAAAATGAGCTGGAGGAATAATTCATGAAACAATATTTATCATTCTCAGAAGAAGTAAAAGCTGCACAAGAAAAAGGGCTACCAATCGTAGCGTTAGAATCTACAATCATTTCACATGGTATGCCATATCCACAAAACGTTGTTACAGCACGTGAAGTAGAACAAATCATCCGCGATAACGGTGCAGTACCAGCAACAATTGCTATTTTAGATGGTAAAATCAAAATCGGTCTTTCTGATGAAGAGTTAGAAGTACTAGGTAACTCACCAGACGTTGCAAAAACATCTCGTCGTGACCTTGCTTATTTACTAGCAACAAAACAAAAAGGTGCTACTACAGTGGCTGCAACAATGATCTGTGCAGAATTAGCTGGCATCGAAATGTTCGTAACAGGTGGTATCGGTGGTGTTCACCGTGGCGCTGAAACAACAATGGATATTTCAGCTGACTTAGAAGAACTTTCACAAACAAATGTAGCTGTAGTATGTGCGGGTGCAAAATCTATTCTAGATATCGGATTGACATTAGAGTACCTTGAAACAAAGGGTGTTCCAGTAATCGGTTATGAAACAGACTTAGTACCAGCATTCTATACACGTGAAAGTGATTTCGCTGTAAACTTCCGTGCAGATAACCCTGAAACGGTAGCAGAAACATTACGTGCAAAATGGGATCTTGGACTTAAGGGTGGAGCAGTAATTGCTAATCCAATTCCAGAAGCTGATGCAATGGATCATGAATTCATCACTAACATCATTGAAACAGCATTGCAAGAAGCTAAAGAAAATGGTATTAGTGGTAAAAAAGTAACTCCATTCTTATTAGGTAAAGTGAAAGAATTAACAGAGGGCAAGAGCTTAGTAGCTAATATCGCATTAGTAAAACATAATGCTGTAATAGGTTCTAAAATTGCTGTAGCTTTAAATAAATAATTGGATGAAAAAAGCTAGGAACATAGCCGTTACATTATGGCTGTTCCTAGCTTTTTTATGATTTTCGGAGTGAGCCTAACTCACTTACAATTGCTTGCATTTCACTTGGGCTAAATGCATCACGTTTCATTACCATTTCATAAAGATAGACAAGGTCCTCGTATTGCTCGGTATCAAAATGCTCTGGTTTCATTGCGTCGGCATTAACCATACGAAGTTTATCTTTGATCATATCAATCATATAGATGACATTCTCAGTAGAGGGTTCAGTTAAATTCATAGGATTCCCTACCTTTCGTTACATACATAGTATCATTTCATGCAATGTATTGAATGTCAATTAAAAATTGATTAAGCTTTTGCAGATTGCTCAGCTTTGTTATTTAATTTTTCTTTTTTCTCTTCTTTTAGCTTTTCTTTAATACGTTTTGTTTCAAAAACAACTATCCCTGATAGGCCAATAAGACCGATTAAGTTTGGAATGGCCATTAAGCCATTTGCAACATCAGAGAATGTCCAAACGATATTAAGTGGAATAGTTGCACCGATAAATACGAAAGCTACGAAAATAATACGATAAACTAAAAGAGCAAACGGATTTTTAAATAAGTACTGGAAGCATTTTTCACCATAATATGCCCATCCTAAAATAGTTGAAGAAGCAAAGAAAATTAACCCGATTGCTACAACAATTGGTCCCCAACTACCTAAGAAGTGACCAAATGCTTGAGTTGTTAGTGCATTTGCTTCTAGTTTTGGATTTGTATAAACACCGGACATAACGATAGTTAAGCCAGTAATTGAGCAGATTAAGAATGTATCAAAGAAAACTTGTGTCATTGAAATAAGTGCTTGTCGTCCAGGTAAATCTGTTTTCGCAGCAGCAGCAGCTATTGGAGCAGAGCCTAGACCAGCTTCATTAGAGAATACTCCTCGAGCAACACCATAGCGAATTGCTGCACCAATTGCTCCACCTGCAGCAGCTTCTCCAGAGAATGCCATTTTAATAATTGTCATAAATGCTTCAGGTACAGCAGTAATATTCATAATAATAATGATTAACCCAGAAGCTAAATAAAAAATAGCCATAACTGGAACAAAAACTGCAGTTACTTTACCAATAGATTGAATTCCACCTAAAATAACAAGGCCAACAAAAATAGTTAAAATAATACCAGTAATCCATGGATCAATTTTAAAAGTAGAATTTACAACCCCGGCAACTGAGTTAGATTGTGTACCATTTCCGATACCAAATGAAGCTAAAACACCAAATAATGCGAATAATACAGCTAGCCATTTCTGTTTAAGACCATGCTCAAGATAGTACATCGGTCCACCAGCCATTTGCCCCTTGGAATCTTTTACGCGGAAGCGAACTGCTAAAATAGCCTCACTATACTTGGTTGCCATACCAAAGAATGCAGAGAACCACATCCAGAATATTGCACCAGGTCCACCGAGAATAACCGCTGTTGCTACACCAACGATATTACCGGTACCAACTGTAGCAGCAAGTGCTGTTGTTAAAGCTTGGAATTGTGAAATATCGCCTTCAGCATCTGTTGCATGTTTTTTAGAGAATACGAGTCTAAGAGCTGTTGGTAATAGTCTAAGTTGTAACACACCCACTCGAATAGTGAGATAAATCCCTGAACCGACAATTAGGACGATTAAGGGGATTCCCCATAGTACGCCTGATATTGATCCTAAAATCTCATTTAACTTATCCATTCAACAATTCCTCCTCATCCACTTTTTGTAAAACATTCCTCCTATTTCTATTAATTTCCCTACTACATACTATTATTCTTAATTTTCTGTCTATAAGTCAAGAAATATTTTTTAAAGAGATTACATTGTATAGCCATCACTTTAGTTTTATTGTTAAAGTATAAGGGCATACTATTTCAAAGGGATTAAATGCAAGGAGGAATTTATAATGTCGAATAAGTTATTTGTAGGAATCGCAATTGGTGCAATTGCTGGAGCAGCAATTAGTATGTTGGATAGGAGTACTCGTGAGAGCACGTGTAGAAAAGCGAAAAGTATTTCAAGTGATGTTAAATACTATGCAAAGAATCGCGATGAATTCGTGGAAAAAGTACAAAATAAAGTGGAAAAGTATCAAACTTTATACGATTCATTTTCAACAGAAAAAGATTATTTAATGGAAAAAGTTGATGAGATTAGAACATATACACCACAAGTGAAAAATCTACTAGCGGATACTAAAAATGCATTTGTATCTTCAACAGAAAAAGAGGAAGAGGAAGATCCTAACATAATTCATCTTTGATCTGAACAAAGGGGGAGAGATCAATGAGTAGAAACAATCGTGATGATTTAAAGTCTTCAACAGTATTTGATAAGATGAAGATGATGCAAATAGAGAAAAAGGGTAAGGATGGGAGAGTTAATGATATAACGACATCTAAAGGTTTTATGATGGAGTTTATACAAAGGATAAAAGATGGAGACATTTCAGGCTTTAGTGCGCAATTAGCGTATTTCTTCCTATTATCTTTTTTCCCATTACTCATTTTTTTAGTGACATTACTGCCGTTTTTAAATATTGATCCAGATCAAATTTATTTGTTTTTGAATGCCATTTTACCTGATCAAGTGTACTCATTGATAAATGGGACAATTAGTGAAGTTTTAGAAAATAGGAATGGTGGATTATTGTCGATAGGTATCATTGGTACGATTTGGTCAGCATCTAAAGGTGTAGATGCGTTGATCAAATCTATAAACCGTTCATATGATAAAAACGAAACAAGGCCCTTCATCATAGCGAGATTTGTGTCTGTTATTTTCACATTTTTATTAGTTGGATTAATCATTGTGGCATTGCTACTATCGGTCTTTGGTAGACAAATCGGTGTTATACTATTCTCTTACTTTGGATTAGCAGTAGATTTCTTAAAGATATGGAATAGCATTCGTTCGATCATACCGCCACTATTGATTTTCACAGTATTAACGACAATGTATTGGATTGTACCTAATATAAAGTTGTATTTACGCAGTGTATTACTCGGTTCGGCTGTTGCGACGGTTGCATGGATAGTATTATCTTACGGATTTTCTTACTATATTAGTAATTTTGCGAATTACTCTGCAACGTATGGTAGTATCGGGGGAATTATCATATTAATGTTATGGTTATATTTCACAGGCATGATTTTAATGGCCAGTGGACAAATTAATGCCATTATGCAAAATAGACTAGAAATATTGGAAGTACGAAAAAAAGAGTGACCTTAAATGGTCACTCTCTTTTTTTATATGTTTTTATTTAATAGTCTCAAACCGTTTAAAATCACTAGAATTGTACTACCTTCATGCCCAATAACACCTAAAGGTAAATCTACTGCTTGTAGGAAGTTTGAGATAATAAGTAAGGCAATGACTGAAATAGAAAATGCAATATTCTGCTTAACAGTTTTCTGCATTTTACGCGACAGTTTAATTGCATAAGCAATTTTAGAAAGGTCATTTTTCATTAATACAACATCAGCTGTCTCTAATGCAACATCTGTTCCTTCACCCATCGCAATCCCTGTAGTAGCTGTTGCTAGTGCAGGTGCATCATTAATACCGTCACCAACCATTCCAACATGTTTGTACTTAGCCATTAAATCCTTCATATGTTGTACTTTTGTTTCAGGCAAACACTCTGCAATATAAGCATCAACACCTGCTTCTTTAGCGATTACTTTAGCGGTATTCTCATTATCCCCAGTTAACATAATTGTGTGAATACCTAGCTCTTTTAGAAGAGCAATTGCGCGTTTTGCTTCTTCACGAACTGTATCTTTCATCGCAGCGATGGCAACAATTCCTTCTTCATCACGTACGAAAATAACCGTTTTGCCTTCATCCGCTAATGTAAGTGCAACCCCATTAGCAAAACGCATTGCGTCTTCACGACCTACGAAATCAGTTTTCCCTACTTTATAAGAAGTGTTATCTACAATTGCTTTCATACCCCAACCAGGAACATCTTCAATTTGAGCTTTATGGAAGGATGTCAGTCCTTGTTGTTTCGCATAAGCTGTAATCGATTGAGCAAGTGGGTGATTGGATTGTGATTCAATACCAGCGACTATAGAGAGCATGTGTTGTTGATCAATACCTTCACGAACTATAAACTCAGTGACAATTGGTTTACCTCGTGTAAGTGTTCCTGTTTTATCAAATGCGATAGCGTTTAATACACTTAAATTTTCTAAGTGAACGCCACCTTTAAATAGAATACCGCTTTTTGCACCATTAGAAATGGCCGAAAGTGTAGCTGGCATTATTGATGCCACAAGAGCACAAGGTGATGCAACAACTAGTAATACCATTGCGCGATAAAAAGTAGTTGTCCAATCCCAATCAAGTAAGAAGTGGGGGATGAACATCATTAGCAAAACAGCGATTAATACAAATTTTACATAAGTACCTTCAAATCGTTCAATAAATTGCTGAGAGGGAGATTTTTCATCTTGAGCAGATTGTACAAGGTCAATGATTTTCTGGAATAGTGATTCGGAGTTTGGTTTCGTCATTTCCATAGTCACTGCACCACTCATATTGACAGTCCCTGCAAATACTTCGTCACCTTCAAGCTTTGTAACAGGTATTGCTTCGCCGCTAATAGCAGCCTCATCAATTGCGGTAGTACCTTCAAAAATCACTCCATCAGCTGGAACTCTTTCACCTGGTTTAATAAAGAGATGGTCACCTTTTTTTAAAGTAGAAACAGAGACGCGAGTTAGTTCTCCTTGTTCATTTACTAACCATGCTTCTTCAGGTTGTAAATTCATAAGTGCTGAAATTTCCTTATGACTTTTATTCATTGCGTATGTTTCAAGTGCACCACTTACTGCGAATATAAAGATTAAAATTGCGCCTTCAGTCCAATAACCAATAATTGCTGAACCGATTGCTGCTAAAATCATAAGGAATTCTACATTTAGTTCCTTATTAGCAATTGTTTCTTCAACACCTTCTTTTGCTTTTGCGAAGCCACCAATTATAAATGCAAGAACATAAACAAGTATGGATAAAGTGTTCAGATCATTTTTACCTAGTAGCCAAGCAATTAAAATGAAGACTCCTGAAGCTAGAGCTGCGATTAGTTCAGCGTGTTCTTTCGTATTCTCAATTAGCGGGTACTTTTGTTGTTTTATAGATTCCATTGTTATACCTCCTGATAATGAATATCAATATCAAAACCTTTATTAATCAACAAAACTGGCTTACCACAAGGGATTACCAGTTACTTTTACAATCATTTTTAATTTAGAATTATTATAACATAGAGATGATAATTGGGGAAGTGGATTGTTTAATAAATGTTAGTTTAAGAGAAAATGTACATGTAGAAAATAAAAAAACTCTCGAAAACTATAAATAGTCTTCGAGAGTTTCATAAAGATTCTATTAAAATACGCGTTCAGCGTGTAGTGCTAATTTATCAAGAGATGATTTTTGAACATCTGCGTGTAATGAGTTACCGTGAGAATCCATTGTTACGACAGCTGTGAAACCTTCAACTGATAAGTGCCACATTGCTTCTGGAATACCGAACTCCATTAAGTCTACACCATCGACTGATTTGATACAGTCAGCATAGTATTGTGCAGCACCACCGATTGCATTTAAGTAAACGCCACCGTGTTCAGCTAAAGCAGCAAGTGTTTTTGGTCCCATACCGCCTTTACCCATAACTGCGCGGATACCGAATTTTTTCATAATATCGCCTTGGTAAGGTTCTTCACGGATAGAAGTTGTTGGACCAGCAGCTTTTACTGTCCAGTGATCATTTTCATCTTTTGCCATTACAGGACCACAGTGATATACGATTTGTCCGTTTAAATCGACTGGAGCGTCATGACTCATTAAGTGATGGTGGATAGCGTCACGGCCAGTATACATACGACCAGTGATTTTAACTACATCACCAACGTTTAATGAACGAATTTGTTCTTCAGAGATTGGTGCTGTTAATTCAACAACTTTTTTCTCCGATTTTGGTTCTTCTGTTTGTGGTTCTTCTTTGAACGAGATTTTCTCGCCGTCTTGGTAATGCCAGTTTTTGATTTCACCAGTAGTAGCATCAACATCGATTGCCATACGACGGTAAGCCCAACAGTTATAAGCTACAGATACGTAGAATGATGCTGGGATACGGTTCATAACGCCAACTTTACAGCCAAGTAATGTTGCTTCACCACCGAAGCCCATTGTACCGATACCTAATGTATTAGCTTTTTCAAGTATGTAATCTTCTAATTTAGCTAAATCAGGATTTGGATTTGTATCATCAACATGACGGAATAGTTGTTCTTTTGCTAAATCATATCCAGATGAGCGGTCTCCACCAATCCCAACACCGATGAATCCAGCTGAACAGCCTTGTCCTTGTGCTTGGTATACAGAGTGAAGAACACATTTACGGATACCATCTAAGTCACGACCAGCGCGTCCAAGTCCTTCTAATTCAGTTGGTAAGCTGTATTGAATATTTTTGTTTTCACAGCCGCCACCTTTTAAGATTAACTTAATTTCGATGAAGTCATTTTCCCATTGTTCAAATTTCATAACAGGAAGACCTTCACCTAAGTTATCACCACTGTTTGCGCCAGTTAATGAGTCTACTGAGTTTGGACGAAGTTTAGCATCAGCAGTAGCACTAGCGATTGCTTTTTTGATGACCTTTTTAATTTCAATTTGGTTTACACCAACAGGAGTTTTTATCTTGAATGTTGGAAGTCCAGTATCTTGACAGATAGGTGAAATATTATCGTCAGCCATATGAATGTTAGTAGCGATTGTATCTAAACTCATAGCAGCGCGAGTACCAGCATTTTCAGCATCTTTCGCTTTTTTTATTGCGCGGCGTACATCTTTTGGTAAGTTTGTAGATGTTTCAGTTACTAAATCATAAATGCTTTGTTCAAGCTTTTCTAAATTCATGTGAATTGCCCCCTCAAATAAGGAAATGTTTTAATTCCATACTCATTATACCCTTTTCAAAATATGAAAAAAAGAGCGTGAATTCACGCTCTTTTTTAAACTGATAAAAATGATAGAAATTATTCGTTTTCACTGATTAGTTTTCAGGTCTGTCATTGAATTGATCCATTTTTTCTTCTAAATCGTCCATCATCTGAATAAGGCGATCGATATCTTCTAATTCAGTAGTTTCAGGGTCAATTGCGTCTAGAACTTCTAAAAAGATTTGAAGACGTTCTTTTAGGTAGGTCACTTGCTGATCTTTATCTGTAATTGATTTACCCATCATTACACCTCATTTCTTCTACCCAATAGTAGCTGATTTGTATAGTTTTTTCAATTGAATTACGGAAATACTAGGACTTATTAAATGTTTTAATGTTATTTGTATTTAGAAAATTTACATTATTTAAGTATTATGATAAAGTGAATATAAGAATAGGAAAGGAGAATAATTAGTAAAGCAAATTGAAAATCTTGTAGTAGAGGGAGGGAGATAGCAGTTAACGGCGAACTACCGCTAAGGATTTAAAGGCAACTGCAAATTAAATGAATATTAGTCATTGTTAGAGGGCTCAGTACACATGTTATCAATGTGAACTGGGCCTTCATTTTTTATGGAAAAAATCATATCAGCTTCCAACTGAATTATGATAATATTGTACAAGAATTAAGTAGTACTTAAATTGATATAAATTCGCAAGGAGGAAGAAATGGAGCATAGTATTAATTTTGAAAAGAGAAGATTTTGGATTTTGGTAATTATGGTCTCCATTTCGGGCTTCTCTCAAGGTATGTTATTGCCGCTTGTGTCGGTAATTTTTGAGCAGGATGGTGTTTCTTCTGCTTTGAATGGTTTGAATGCAACAGGTTTATATATCGGAACATTATTAATAGCTCCTTTTATCGAACAACCGTTACGCAAGTTTGGGTATAAACCAATTATTGTGATAGGTGGAGCACTTGTCTTTTTATCTTTACTCATGTTTCCGTTATGGAAAAGTATAACGTTCTGGTTTATATTACGATTGCTGATCGGTATTGGGGATCACGCATTGCATTATGCAACACAAACGTGGATTACAAGTACGGCACCAGCAAATCGACTTGGTAAAAGCATCGCTATTTATGGCTTATCTTTTGGTCTAGGTTTTGCAGTCGGACCTTTATTTGTACCATTGATGAACGTTTTCGAGGCACTACCATTTATCGTGTCATCGGCTCTTTGTTTAGTAGCATGGTCACTTATTTTCTTATTGAAAAATGAGCGTCCAGAGTCAATTCAAATGACAAATGTAGATGAAAAAGCATGGGGACGTTATGTATCGACCATGAGATATGCTTGGGTAGCATTTTTACCACCATTTTGTTATGGCTTTTTAGAATCATCATTAAATGCATTGTTCCCGGTTTATGCACTACGACTATCATTTGATGTATCAATGTTATCTTTTATTTTAGCAGCTTTCTCAGCGGGGGGGATTATTTCTCAAGTCCCATTAGGTATGCTTGGAGATAAGATTGGACGTCGTAGAATCCTATTAATTGCCTTAGCGGGTGGGGGAATGATTTTCGGAATCGGCAGCTTTCTTGAGGGATCTGAAATTTTGGTAGCTGTTGTCTTTTTATGTGCAGGGTTATTTGCAGGGTCATTATTCTCATTAGGAATTACATATATGACAGATTTAACTCCAAAAGAATTGTTGCCAACTGGCAATTTACTATGTGGTATATTTTTTAGCTTAGGTAGCTTGAGTGGGCCATTTTTAGGCGGACTTTATTTACAATTTGTAACGCAATATAGCTTCCTTTTACTTGTATCAATCATGTTACTCAGTGTGTTTTTCATTTCTTTAATTGGTGGAAGAACTGTAAAGTGAGTTATATAGTTGCGGGTCTTTGTTATTTTTTATGTAACAAAGACTTTTTGCTTGAAAAATTAAGAAAAAAATCAGAATTCCTTTATGCTTCCTTCATTTCTATTTGGTTTAATAGAAGTGAAAGGAGATGTTGCATGTGAAGAAAAGAAAGTTGAATTTAAGAGTTAAATTAGTGATGGCTCTATTAGTATTATGTTTATTATGGATTGCTAATTTATTTATAAATGATGATAGGCAACAAGTAACACAGGCAGAACCGGGGCTATTTAGTGAAAATGCCATTTTAGTTGATTTAAATAGTGGAAAGGTTTTGCTTGATAAACAAAGTGAAATGGAAATTTATCCTGCATCTTTAACGAAAATGATGACCGCCATTGTAGCAATAGAGAACTTACCTGATTTAGAACAACGGATTACCATTCCGAGTGCGATGTTCGATAAGATTCGTGCTGAAAATGCCTCTGTAGCAGGGTTTGTTGCACAAGAACAGGTTACAGTACGTGATTTATTATACGGTAATTTGTTACCTTCTGGAGCAGATGCGTCGATTAGCTTAGCTATTGCTGTTTCAGGTTCAGAGAAAGGCTTTGTAAAGTTAATGAATGACAAGGCAAATAAACTTGGAATGAATGATACGCACTTTATGAATGCAACAGGTTTACAAGATAATAAGCACTTTTCGACTGTTAAGGATTTATCGAAATTACTACGTTATGCTTTACAGGATGAAACATTCTATAAGGTGTTTACGGCAAAGCATTATACTACTTCGGCAACAAATGTACATCCAGATGGCATTACTTTTAATAGCTCAATGTTTGAAAAGCTACCCTCCACCACTATTGAAGGTGGAACGATTTTAGGTGGCAAAACAGGCTATACAGATAAAGCAGGGCTTTGTTTGGCGAGTTTAGCTGAGAAAGATGGTAAGCAGTATATATTCATTACTACGGGAGCACCTGGAGATCATAATACGGAGCAGTTTCATATGACGGATGCTCTATCAGTTTATAATCAAATATTCTAATGATTCGGATTGTACTTGTGAGTGCGATCCTTTTTTCGTTGCGGCAGTGATGTTGTCACTATATGATGAAGATAGTGAATAATTTGAATATAGTGGAATAGGAAGTGTGTAATGATTATTGAGACAAGAGAAAAAGTTGATTTCGAAAAAGTTTGGCAAGAAGGGATGAAAGATTGGTCAGGGAAGATGCCAGAGCGCATGGTCAATGATGCTTTAGAAGAGCAGTTTTGGGCTCAATATATTGAAAAAAATGCTGGTAAAGAGACAGATCCTTATGCAGAGGGTATCTTTCAAACCATTGCAAAGTTCATTGAGCAAACTGATACGGTTCTAGAAATTGGACCTGGATGGGGGAATTATACATTTCCACTTGCTAACCACGTTGAGAAGCTTACTTGTGTAGATAGTTCTGCAAGTATGATTCATTATTTGCAAAACAAATGTGATTCCGATAATTATAACAATATTTCCTTTATTCATGAGAAGTGGGAGGATTATAATAGAACTGAGCAATATGATATTGTTTTTGGAATGAATTGTTTTTATCGCATATATGAAATAAAGAGAGCGCTACAACAAATACATAATAGTGCCAAGAAGTTAGCCATCATTGGTGTGACTTTTGCACCGATGCGGCCGCATTATATAGATTTACAAAATAACTTTGGTTATTCGCTGAAGTATCCAAGAAGAGACTATATAGATTTGATGAATATTCTTTATGAATTGGATATTCATGCAAATTGTCAAATAGTAGATTTGGAGAAAACGTATACGTATAATTCTTATGACGAGATGATTGATGCCAACAGTGTAAAGTTATTGACGCCAAATGTTGGGCGGTCGCAAGTTGAGGAAGCTGTGCAGAAGTATGTTGAATACAATAAAGGTAAATATATTTATAAGCATCAATTTAAAGCTGCTCTTTTATATTGGAGTCCTAGTAGTCTATAAAGAAGAAAGCCGTCCTCATTAAATTGAGGACGGCTTTTGTCTGTTTATTTTAGCTTGAATTGTGCAATCGATGATTTTAATGAATTAATTTCATTCGATAACTGCGCTGCAGATTTAGCTACAATATCCATGACATGTTGCTGTTCATCAACTGAAGCAAATACCTCTGTAGAAGCTTTGGCATTTTGATCACTTATTTCAGCAATGCTTTCAATTGCAAAAGTGAACATCTCAGTAGAAGCCATTAATATATTGACGCTCTCTGTGACGTTTTCGATGGATGTAATGATAGTACCTACATTCGATTTAATATCTTCAAATGACATTTCTGTATTTGAAACAGCTACATTTTGTTCTTTGACAATCAAAGATGTTTTGTCAATTTCTTGGTTTGCAAGTAAGGTTTCCTGTTCAATACCACGTAACGTTTGTTGAACACTTTCCGTGGATGCTGCAGTCTGTTCAGCTAGTTTTCTGACTTCGTTTGCTACAACAGCAAACCCTTTACCATGTTCACCAGCTCTAGCAGCTTCAATGCTTGCATTAAGAGCTAGTAAATTTGTTTGAGCAGAGATTTGATTAATCGTTTGTATAATATTTTCAATATCCTTCATTTTAGAAGATAGGGATTGGAATACTTTTTGTACATGTTCTACTAGGTCAGCTGATTTTGTCGATTTCTCTTTTAATAATGATAAATTATTAAGCCCTTGCTCATTGGAGTGTTGCATCTGTTCTGAAGATTGCTGCATAAACTCGTTTTTTTGATATAGATTTTTTATTTGTTCTGAGATACCAATAATGACTCGTTTTGTTTCCTCTGCGTCTCTTGCTTGCTGTAATGATCCAGCTGAGACATCCGATACAGCACGTGTAATTTCTGTTGTAGAGGCAGTTGCCTCTTCGGATACAGCGGTTAATGTTGATGAGGCATCTTGTATATCATTTGTTGTGGTATTTACTTCACTTATTAATGTTTTTAGTTGTGTTACCATCACATCAAAATGAGTATTCAATTGCCCTAACTCATCTCCGCGATTTACTTCATGTAATTGGACAGTTAAGTCACCAGTAGAAATTTTCTTTACCTTATTTGTTAGTCTTAAAATGGGAGTACCAAAATGTTTAGCTAATAAGTACATAATAATAGTCGCGATGATAAGTGACACCGCAAAGGATACACCCATGACGACAAGTAAATTTTGTGCGGATGAGTTAAAGTCTTTTTTGTAGCTTCCGGCACTTACAACCCAACCCCAGTGTGGGTCGATATCAGCATATGTAATTTTTTCAGCAAGCTTTTTTTCATCATCAGGTAGATGGAATGGATATTCTACAAAACCACCACCGTCTTTTGCATTTTTAATGATTTTTTGAATAAAATATTGTCCACTACTATCTTTTAACTCCCACGATTGTTGATTTTCAATATTAGGATGGGCAAGCATTAAGCCATCTTCTTGCAAAATGAAATTATAACCACTTTCTCCTAAGTTACCAGGATATGTAATCTCTCTATGTCCATCCGCTGTCTTTTTACCGATGATTTGAACCTTAACAGCTTCTTGCGCATCCTCTAGGGACAAGTTTCCTTTTTGTACTTCAGCATCTAGTGAAGCAATTAACTGCATCGTCGATTGGACACTGTTTTTAACAATCGTTTCACCTAATTTATCCATATTAGATTTTGCGCTTTGATAACTGAAAAAACCAATAATAATACATGGTATTGCGACAAGAAGTAACGAATTTAACATGAGCTTCCATTGAATAGAGTTACGTATCCTTTGCATTGAGAACCCTCCTGCATTGTAAAAAATCTGTTAATACTATTATGGATTCGTAAACTATGATAATCAATGAGAAAAAATGCAGAAAAATGTAATAATTTGTCGAAAAGTAGATATAAATGTGTTATTTTAGTAAATTGTACTGTGTTGTAAGTAGGGAAATGGACTTTTTTTATTAAAATGATTTAGGAGTTTAAATCTATGGAAGGGGGTAATAAGTAATGATAAAAAAGATTGAAGCTCATAAGAACTTCAATCTTTTTAATGGATTATTTCAATGTTAATAATGTGACTGATTCAACATGCGCTGTTTGGGGAAACATGTCAATCGGTTGAATATATTGAATGTCATATACTTTTGTAAGCTCCTGTAAGTCCTTTGCTAAAGTCGATGGATTACAAGAAGTATATACAAATCGTTTTGGTTTAACTTGTAAAATTGTATTTAGAAGGCTTGGTGCTAGACCTGTTCTTGGAGGATCTACTGTCAGTACATCTGGCACGAACTTTTCTTTGCGCCATTTGGCTAACCATTCTTCAGCAGAGCCTGTCACGTATTTAACATGGTCAAAACCATGCTTTTTCGCGTTCAGCTTAGCATCTTGAATACTTTCAGGAATAATATCCATCCCACGTACTTCTTTTGCGTCCTTTGCCAACCAAAGGCCGATTGTACCAACGCCGCAATAAGCGTCAACAACAGTTTCTTTGCCTGTTAAAGCAGCTGCTTTTTTAATCTCATTATAGAGATGAACAGTTTGTGTAGGGTTAAGTTGGAAGAATGCACGTGCTGATAAATCAAAAGCAAGTTCACCAAGTTCTTCATGAATTGTATCTTTTCCAGTTAGTGTATATGTCTCGTCACCGAATATTAATGAAGTTTTTTCAGCATTAATATTTTGTACGATGGATACGACAGCTGGATCAATTTGTTTTAATCGTTCAACAAGCACTTCTTTTTTAGGGAAGTTTTTTCGCGTAGTAATAAGCACGAGTTGAACTTCACCGGTCTTTATTCCAGTACGAACAACAATTGTACGTACAATTCCTTTTGAGCGACCATCGTAAATGGGGATGTTAAGTTCATCTAAAATACGTTTTGTAGCCGTTGTGACTTTCGTTGTTGCAGGATGTTGTACAACGCACTCTTCTATGTTCAATAGTTTATGGCTATTGGCAGAATACAAACCAGCTAGTACTTTATTTCCAGGCTTCCGTACTTGGAATTGGCTTTTATTTCGGTAATGCCAAGGATCTTCCATGCCCATTGTAGGACGCACATTGATTTTGTTTGCTTGTGATTTTACATACTTTGTTAGAGCTTGAACGATGACATCTCGTTTTGCTGCTAACTGTCCTTTGTATGTTATATGTTGTAATTGGCAACCGCCACATTCCTCATAAACTGGACATGGTGGTGTTTGGCGTATCGGTGATTTTTTGTGAATTTTCACAACTTCCGCTTCTGCAAAGTTTCGATTTACTTTTGTCACTTGTGCAATGACGTCCTCACCAGGAAGAGCGCCTTTGACGAAAACTACGTTCCGCTTATAATAGCCGATTCCTTCACCATTAATGCCGAGCCTTTTAATTGTTATATTAAGTTTTTGTCCCATTTCCATAATTGATTGTTGCGTCAAAAATTACACGTCCTTTTTCGCTATGTCCATTCATTATAACGAACGGTCGTGTGTTTTGAAAGAACCAGCTAAACCAGCTTCTTTGTTTACAAGATTATTAATGGAATCAAATCGATAGCCTTTCTTGCGTGCAGCTTCGATGAATTTTGGTAAAGCTTCCGCATTATCAGGCGACACTGTATGCATGAGGACGATGGCACCAGGATGTAGCTGTGACATAAGGTTATCATATGAATATTTCCAGCCTTGAGGTTTGTCAGCAAGCCAGTCTTTAAAGGCAACTGACCAGAAAATGTGTCGGTAGCCAGCATCATTTCCTACTTGAAGTAGTTTTTCGTTAAATGAGCCTTCAGGTGGTCTTGCAAAAATAGTTCGTTCAACTTTTGTAATCTCTCTTAGCTTATCATCGAATTTCTTCCATTCCTTTAATATTTCTTCTTCACTTATTCTGGCCATATTTGGGTGCCCATATGAGTGGTTACCAATATCATGACCTTCTTCAATCATGCGCTTAACAAGTGGGGTAGCACTCGTTAAATAATGACCTGTCAGGAAAAATGTCGCTTGAATTTTTTCCTTTTTTAAAGTGTCCAGTATGCTTGCTGTATAGCCATTTTCATAGCCGTTATCGAAAGTTAGATAAATAACCTTTTCATCAGGACTTCCTTTATAAAGGGCGCCGTATTTCTCTAAGGTTTGATCAAATGCTGCTCCAGCTTCTGCTGGTTGTTCGTTTTGAGCTTTTTTAAAACCCCAATGAAGTTCATCTGCAAAAGCGCTAAATGGATTGACGATGGCACCAATAAAAACAATAGCACTTGCAATGACGACTCCGAGCAAATGGTTTTTCCACATATTTAACGCAACCTTTCTATTTTTAAGGTAGGTTGCGCCAAGGAACGTTCTTTATGCGTACAAATTTTCTAAGGCCGCTTCAAGTGTTGGGTATTCAAAATGAAAGTTTTCTGTTAGTAAAACTTTCGGTAAAACCTGCTGTCCTTCTAAAACGAGATTACTTTTTTCCCCTAATGCAATTTTTAGTAAAAATGACGGAGTAGGAAACCAATGTGGTCTACTTAGAACAGAGGCTATCATTTCTCCTACTTGCTTCATCCGAATTGGATTAGGTGATGTTATGTTAAATGGGCCAACAATTTGGTCATTTTCTAATGCAAAACATAATGCAGATGCAACATCTTTGACATGAACCCAAGATACCCATTGTGAGCCAGAACCAACTGTACCACCTACATAAAGTTTATAAGGTAAAACCATTAGAGAAAGTGCACTAGAATCTTTACCTAAGATGACACCGAAACGTGCCATTGCTACACGGACTCCAAAGTTTTCGGCTTTTTTTGCTTCTTGCTCCCAGTGTTTGACTGTTTTACCTAAAAAGTCTTTTGCGACTTGAGATGAGCCTTCTGTGTAGGTTGCAGCTTTTGAAGATGGATAGATGCCAATTGCACTAGCATTAATCAGTACTTTAGGTTTCACATCAAGTGTTTCAATAATACGTAGAACTTCTTTTGTAGCAGAGATGCGACTGTCGTAAATGTCCTTTTTACGCTTATCTGTCCAACGACCTTCATTTAATGAAGTACCAGCTAGATTAATAAAGGCATCTATACTTTGTAAATGTTCTTCAGGCATTGCATTTTCTGTTAGCCATTGTATATAGTGAATACCATTTGCTTCATAGCTTTTTTTTCGCGTTAAGATAAAAACGTCATGACCTTGTTGTTGTAAAAGTTTTGTAAGCTCACGACCTACAAAACCTGTGCCACCTGCAATTGCAATTTTCATAATTTTGTCGTCCCTCCATGTATGATTGGTCAGTGAAAAAACATGAACTATTTGAATGCTCTAATCAGATCAAGTGTATTAGCTTTCCATACATATGTATGCTTTCATTATATGTAAGTATAGATGAAATGAAGGTAACTTAGAAAAGATGTATACTATATTTAAGTGAAGGAGTGTTTCGATGACTCGAGTAATCACAAAAATTACGCGCCAAAAGAAAAATCAAGAGCGCTATAATATCTTTTTAAATGAAGAATACGCTTTTAGTGTTGATGAAACCATTTTAATTCAGTTTGGCCTGACAAAAGGAAAAGTGATTGAAGGGCTCGAGCTAGATGAGATTGCCTTTGATGATGAAATTCAAAGAGCATATAATCGTGCACTGGGCTTTTTGAGTTATCAAATGCGCAGTGAATATGAAGTAAGAAAGAAGCTTCTTGACTTAGAATTTGGAGAGGCTGTTATTCAAGAGGCAATTCAAAAATTAAATAAACATGGCTTCTTAAATGATGCCACATATACAAAAGCACTTCTTGAAACGAAGAAGAAGACTGCAAAAAAAGGTCCTCGTGCAATTAGACAAGATATGCAGAAAAAAGGTATAGATAAAAAGTTACAGGAAGAAGTACTTGAAACCTTTTCTGAGGAAGAGCAGCTTAGCATTGCCTTGAAGCTAGGAGAGAAGGTAGCTTTTTCTGAACGACGTAAAACACCGACTCAAGTAAAACAGAAAATTCAAGATAACTTAATGCGAAAAGGCTATTCCTTTGCGATAATAGAGCAAGTGCTTGAACAAATTGAATTTTCACGAGAAGATGATGAATGGCAACAAATGATTCAAGTACAAGGTGACAAAGCATGGCGTAAATATGCTACGAAATATAGCGGATATGATCTGCATATGCGTGTAAAGCAAACTCTATATCAAAAAGGCTTTCCTGCTAATATTATAGAAACTTTCATAGAAGAGAAGGAGCAAGAAAATGGATAAAAAATATAGCGATATGACACCATCAGAATTACGAACAGAAATCGCAACATTAAAAGAAAAGGCGAGAAAAGCAGAGCAACTAGGCATTCTCAATGAATTTGCCGTTTATGAACGAAAAGCATTGATGGCGCAAGCATTTTTATTGAACCCAGATGATTTCAAACCAGGCGAAATGTATCGTATTGAAGGTGATCCAGGTGTGTTCTTCCAATTGGAATACTTAAAAGGACGCTTTGGATGGGGATATCGACTTGGTGGTGATCATTATGAAGAAGCATTACCAATCTCAATGTTAACACCAGTAAAGGAAGGTATGTAAATTGGAATCAATAGTAGATCAACTTGTATTGGAACTAAAAGATAGTAATGAATTATTAACAGAAGAACGTGCACGCGTGTGGATTGAATTATTATGGTCTGATTTTGAAGCGACATATGCAAAAGCAGGTTATGATTATCAAGGTGCTGAAATGACGGAGAAAATTATTCGCCAATGGATTCAAGGCTATGGTCATCAACTACATGAATTCGCAGGACGTAATCCAAAATACGCTCACTTACTAGACGCAACTGACAACTGATTACAATAAACTGACCGCTACGTTATTATGTAGCGGTCAGTTTATTGAGGGTGTTTATTAGTTGATAGCATTTTTAAAATGAGATGCTTGATTGAAAATTGATAAGCTTATATTTATAATGCTCATCAAGCAATTTCATTAGAAACAATAAAAGCTGCCGATTTCGGCAGCTTTTCTAAAGGTTTGATAAGTTAGTGCAACAGTTGGATTGCTGAACGGGCCGCTTCAGCATTTAAGTTAATCCACAACCAGTTTTTTCCGTAGTTTGTCTTCGCTAAATATCCAGCCTGTGTAGGATTGGATAACATCATGATTGTCGTTTAGTAGTGCGACGGCTACGAATGGATAATGATTTTCGCTTCGATAACGTAGATCGATTAACCGTACTTCATGGTAATTATTTTCAAGCTCACTTACTTCCCAACGATATAACGGAGAGAATGATACGAATGCAGCTAAATTGGAATCTTCTAACGCTGCGTGGAATAATGGAGTGTCTGGTAGTGGTTCTATTGGGAATTTATCATATACGGTGATAGACCGCCCATAAGCTCGTCCGACATAGTGAGTGGAGCTTGAGTTTACTGCAACACGCCATTGGAAAAAGCGCATTGTTGGTGAAAGTATTATTTTCTCGGCATCTGGAATGGTATTTTTAACAGCATGCTTAACTGCTTGCTGTAAGGTAAAGCGGATTAAATAGTAAATCACAATAATGCAATACAAACTGGTTATTGTCCAAACGGGATCAGAACCAAACGCCCATAGCATTAGTGCTATTACATGTAATCCGAAAATTATAGGATCGAATGTATTAATAACACCGAGCGCAATCCATTTCTTTGATAGTGGCCGAAATGCTTGTGTTCCATAAGCGTTAAAAATATCAACAAAAACGTGAAGAAAAACAGCCAAAAATGTCCAAAGCCATAGATGTAATATATTGGCACCTTGAAATAACAAAGATAACACGCCTGTGATTAGAATAGGCCATAATATAACAGCGGGAATTGAATGTGTAATCCCTCGATGGTGCCGAATATAGACAGCATTATTACGCAGTTTTAAAACTGTATCGATATCGGGTGCTTGTGATCCAATGATTGTTGCTGTAATAACTGCAGCTGTTGTCATGGAACTACCTGCTACTACTGGGTCAGCTAATGCTAAACCACCTAGTGCAATACCCATTACTAAATGTGTACCTGAATCCAAAAATAATCAGCTCCTTAAATATTGGGAGAGAAATTGTTTCAATTTTATTAGATAAAATTATCAGTTGGTTTACATTTTATAGCTTTATGCATTTTTAAAATAAATCGAAAATACCTAGGAGGAAAAAGTGTACTATCAATATAAACATCAATTCCAACAAGCATTAGTCGAGTGGTTTAAAAAAGAAAAACGGGATTTACCGTGGAGAAAAACGAAAGACCCTTATAAAATTTGGGTATCAGAAGTAATGCTTCAACAGACAAGAGTCGACACGGTTATCCCATATTATGAACGATTTTTAAGTGAATTTCCAACAATTCGACATTTGGCAGATGCTCCAGAGGAGAAGTTGTTGAAGCAATGGGAAGGATTAGGATATTATTCACGTGCACGCAATTTACAAGCTGGTGTTCGAGAAGTAGTCGAAAATTATAACAGCAAAGTACCTGACAATCGACCAGAAATTTCTAAACTAAAAGGTGTTGGGCCATATACTGCAGGAGCGGTTCTTAGTATTGCCTATAATAAAGCAGAGCATGCTGTTGATGGCAATGTTATGCGTGTTCTAAGCAGAGTTTTACTAATTGAAGAAGATATTGCACTTCCCAAGACTAAAAAAACGTTTGAAAATGCTGTTATGGAACTCATTGATCCAATTCATCCATCCGAATTTAATCAAGGGTTAATGGAGTTAGGTGCGATGATTTGTACTCCGACCTCTCCAAAGTGTTTATTATGCCCAGTACGAGAATTTTGTACAGCTTTCAATGAGGGCAATCCGGAGAAGCTACCTATTAAAACGAAAAAAATAAAGATGAAGCACATTCCATATGACGTGTATGTTGTGAGAAATACTAAAGGCCAATTTTTAATCGAAAAGCGTCCTGAAAAAGGACTACTAGCGAATATGTGGCAATTTCCAATGATTGAGCAAAAAAATGATACCGATACTACAAACGAAACGACATTAGCAGAACAATATAGCTTAAACTTATTATCACGCGAAAAATTAACTTCATTCAAACATATTTTTTCACATTTAACTTGGCATATAGAAAGTTACTTTGTTAGTTGTGAGGAGCAACAAATCATACCTAATAATTGCCAATGGTTTACGGTTGAAGAGATGGCTGCTTTGCCAATGCCAGTACCAATGCAAAAAGTGTGGCAAAGATATCAAATCGAATCATCAAATTTATAAAGGAAATATTACCAAGAATAAATATCTCCAAGCTACGCAAATTAGATAGCACGGAGGTGATTTCCATGAAAAAGAATCAAAACAGTGCAAACAAGTCACAAAATAATGCGCAAAACAACGCGCAAAACATGTTTGAGGAGTTTGGAGCTGAAACTGATTTCAGCGAAGTAGCAAAGCAAAATAATAAAGCTGAGCAAAACAAGCAAAAAGCTTCGGGTAAATTTGCTAAGAATAATCAAAATAACTCGAACTAATCATGGGACACACCCTAATGAGCGAAGGCTTTTGGCCTTCGCTTATTTTTTGCTACAAGTTTTTATTCATGATTGTTATAATGTTAAGCAAAGAGCGCTTTTCCAATAAGTGTTTATCGAAAAGGTGGGCATTAGCATGGCGATTCCATTAGAAGGTGAAACAATACAAATACATAGTTATAAACACAATGGCCGTATCCACCGTGTCTGGCAAGAAACGATGGTATTGAAAGGCACAAAAAATATAGTCATCGGAGCGAATGAACGTACACTCGTAACGGAGGCGGATGGTAGAACATGGTTAACACGTGAACCGTCCATTTGTTACTTTCATGCAGAGCACTGGTTTAATATTATTTGTATGTTGAGAGAAGATGGAGTATATTACTACTGTAATATGAGCTCTCCATTTGTTTTTGATAATAACGCTATTAAGTATATTGACTATGACCTAGATGTAAAAGTGTTTCCCGATATGTCTTATACTTTACTTGATGAAGATGAGTATGAACAACATAAAAAGGAAATGAGTTATCCATCTGTAATTGATCAAATATTGAAATCAAATGTTGATAAGTTACTTAGTTGGATTCACCAAAGACGTGGACCATTTGCGCCTGACTTTATAGAGGCTTGGACGAGCCGTTATCAATTTCAAAGAAAGCTTCATGATAATGACTAATAAATGCCTGTTGGTGAAAACCAGCAGGCTTTTCGCTTGAAAAGGGAGTGACTTTTTGGACAGTATTAAACGCTATATGCGATTCGTAAAGCCTTATAATTGGGAGATTCTATTAACACTTGTTATAGGAATTGTTAAATTCGCAATCCCATTATTTATTCCGATATTAATCAAAATTGTAATTGATGATATTGTGATGGCCGAAAATTTAACAAACGATGAAAAAACGTTACAGCTTTTCTATTGGCTTGGCGGGACAGCTGTTGTATTTTTTGTTTTAAGACCACCGATAGAATATTATCGTCAGTATTTTGCTCAGCATGTGAGTAATAAGATATTATATGATATTCGCAAAGAATTGTATGGACATCTCCAAAAACTAAGCATGAACTATTATGCAAATTCACGTGCTGGTGAAATTATTTCCCGTGTCATTAATGATGTGGAGCAAACTAAGAATTTTATCATGACTGGTCTGATGAATGTTTGGCTGGATTTAGCAACAATTCTAATCGCTATTGGGATTATGCTAACATTAGATGTGAAATTGACGTTAGTAACGTTAATCGTCTTTCCATTCTACGCGTTTTGTGTAAAATATTTTTTCGGTAGATTACGTGATTTAACACGCAAACGCTCACAAGCATTAGCAGGAGTACAAAGCTATTTACATGAACGTGTTCAAGGAATGAGCATTATAAAAAGCTTCACATTAGAGAAGCATGAACAGAAAATTTTCGATGAGACAAACGGGGAGTTTTTAGACAAGGCACTTGATCAAACCAAATGGAATGCTAAAGCTTTTGCTGTGATTAATACGATTACTGAAGTAGCTCCGTTACTCGTTATTGGTTTTGCAGGTTATATGGTTATTCAAGGCCCCCTTTCTGTTGGTGCGATGGTAGCGTTTGTTGCTTATATCGATCGCCTATATGGACCATTACGTAGACTTGTAACTTCTTCAACGACATTAACTCAATCAATCGCCTCGATGGATCGTGTATTTGAGTTGATAGATGAGAAATACGATGTAGAAAACCAACCAAATGCCGCTGCACTACCTCCACTAAAAGGGGAAGTACAATTTGAAAAAGTATCATTCCGATATACTGAAGATGAACAGAAAGTATTGAACAATGTAAGCTTTAACATTCAAGCAGGTCAAACAATTGCGCTAGTTGGAATGAGTGGTGGAGGTAAATCCACGATAGTCGGACTAATACCTCGATTTTACGACGTGGTGGAAGGTGCTATAAAAGTTGACGGAATTGATATTAGAGAGGCAACAATCCATTCGTTACGCTCACAAATTGGAATCGTACTCCAAGATAATATTTTATTTAGCGATTCTGTTAAATCAAATATTTTAATGGGACGTCCAGATGCATCTAATGAGGAAGTAATTGCAGCAGCCAAGGCAGCTAATGCTCATGACTTCATCATGTCACTACCAGAAGGGTACGATACGAAAGTTGGAGAACGTGGTGTTAAATTATCTGGTGGACAAAAACAACGAGTTGCTATAGCCAGAGTCTTTTTGAAAAATCCACCGATTCTTATTCTGGATGAAGCCACATCAGCTTTAGATTTAGAAAGTGAATCACTAATTCAAGAATCGTTAGACAAGTTAGCTCATGATAGAACAACAATCGTTGTAGCTCACCGCTTATCAACAATCACACATGCCGATCAGATTCTAGTTATAGATCATGGTGAACTAAAAGAACAAGGTACACATGAGCAACTGATAGAACAACAAGGAATTTATCATAACCTGTTCCATATGCAAAGACTAGATGCATAATGAAGATGAAAAAAAGACTTCTCATTTATGGGAAGTCTTTTTTTGTTATAAAAATACTTAAATATGAAAAGTATTGCAATTTTTCAAATTAACAGTATAAAATAGATAAAAAGAATTGAATATTTAGAAAATATCGAATTATCGAATTAAAAAGGAGGGACTAAATGAGTGATCGTAAAGAATTACTACGAGTGAGAGGACTTCAGACGACATTTTTCACAGATGATGGTGAAATCCCTGCAGTAGATAATATTAATTTTTCGGTAAGAGAAGGTGAAATACTTGGCATTGTAGGAGAGTCGGGCTGTGGTAAGAGTGTAAGCGCTTTATCAATTATGGGGCTTGTACCATCTCCGCCAGGTAAAATTACAGATGGACAAATAGAATTTGATGGCAAGGATTTAACTAAGCTTTCTCAAAAAGAAATGCGTAAAGTACGAGGGAAAGATATAGCGATGATTTTCCAAGAACCAATGACGTCACTGAATCCGCTATTTACAATAGGGAATCAATTGATGGAAGCAATTTTAATCCATCATAAAGATTGGTCAAAAAAACAGGCTAGAAATCGTGCTATTGAAATGATGAAGTTAGTAGGTTTACCAAGAGCTGAAGAGTTAATAAAGGAATACCCACATCAATTATCTGGTGGTATGCGCCAACGTGTGATGATAGCGATGGCACTTGTCTGTGATCCAAAAGTACTTATTGCAGATGAACCAACGACAGCGTTAGACGTAACGATTCAAGCACAAATTTTACAATTAATGAAAGACCTAAATGAGAGATTGAATACAGCAGTTATTATGATTACACATGATTTAGGTGTTGTCGCAGAAACGTGTGAACGAGTTGTCGTTATGTATGGAGGGCAAGTAGTAGAAGAGGGTCCCGTCAAATTATTATTCAACGACCCACAACATCCGTATACAAAAGGACTTATTCAATCTGTGCCAGATATGCGCTTTAAAAAACAACGATTATATTCCATACCTGGAAACGTGCCAAAACCGGGATCTGTTCGTACTGGTTGTCGTTTTGCTGCTCGTTGTGAATTTGCATTTGAACAATGCCGTGTAGAAAATCCGAATTTATATCAAACAAGCCCAGAACATAAGACGAGATGCTTCTTGCACGAAAGAAAGGAGGTGTCCGCAGTTGACAGAGCCGTTGTTGAAAGTTAAAGGGTTGAAGAAATACTTTCCGATTCGCCAAGGTACACTTGGAAAAGTATCAGGTCAGGTCAAAGCGGTTGATGATGTTTCCTTTTATGTGAATGAAGGTGAAACGCTTGGGATTGTAGGGGAATCCGGCTGTGGTAAATCTACTACGGGTCGTATGCTTATGAGATTGCTAGAGCCAACAGAAGGAAGCATTGAATTTGACGGTAAATTACTATCCGATTTAACAAAAGAGGAAATGCGTAAAGCTCGCCGTGAAATTCAAATGGTTTTCCAAGATCCTTATGCCTCACTAAATCCTCGACATTCAATAGGCAAAATTCTAGAGGAGCCTCTAATTGTTCATGGTATTGGAGATGCAAAAGAACGTAAGAAAAGGGTCAATGAGCTCCTAGAAATTGTTGGTCTCAGTAGCTACCATGCCAGACGATACCCACATCAATTTAGTGGGGGACAAAGACAACGTATTGGTATAGCAAGAGCGTTAATGACAAATCCGAAATTGATTATTGCAGATGAACCTGTTTCAGCTTTAGACGTTTCGATTCAAGCTCAAGTTTTAAATTTAATGCAAGATTTGCAAAAGGATTTAAAGCTTACTTATATATTTATAGCGCATGATCTAGGTGTTGTTCGTCACATCAGTGACCGTGTAGGGGTCATGTATTTAGGGAAGATGGTTGAGCTAGCAGATAGTGAGTCTTTATATAGTAAACCATTGCATCCTTATTCAAAGGCTTTATTATCAGCAGTTCCTGTACCAGATCCGAACTTTACACGGGAGCAAATATTGATAACAGGGGACATTCCAAGTCCTTCAAATCCTCCTGCGGGATGTACATTCCATACAAGATGTCCATTTAAAATGGATATTTGTTCGAAAACAGTACCTGTATTAAAGGAAGTTGAGAAAGGTCATTCTGTTGCTTGTCATTTATATAATGAGCAAGGTCAACAATGATAATAGAGCAAAGTGTGGAGGGGTTATGTATATGAGGAAAAAGAGATGGTTAGCGCTAGGCTTGATGTTATTACTAGTGTTGTCTACAGCATTAGCAGCATGTTCATCCGATGAAAAGGATGATGTTAAGGGCGATGATAAAGGCGGCGGAGAGAAAAAAGAAAAAACGTTAGTCTTTGGTCGTGGGGGAGATTCTGTATCACTTGATCCTATTGCTACAACAGAGGGAGAGACTTACAAAGTAACAGAGAACTTATATGAAAAACTAATCAACTTTGGTGAACAAGATACAACATTAAACCCTGGTTTAGCTAAGTCTTGGGAGGCTGCTAAAGATGGTTTAAGCTACACATTTGACTTACAAGAAGGCGTAAAATTCCATGATGGCACTGATTTTAACGCTGATGCAGTAGTGAAAAACTTTGAACGCTGGATGAACGGCGATGCAGAGAAATTCCCTTACTTTAAATCAGTATTTGGTGGCTTTAAAGATGATAAAAGTCTAGTAATCAAATCTGTGAAAGCTGACGGTGATTTAAAAGTAGTTATCACTTTAAAACAACCTCAAGCTCCATTCTTGAAAAACCTTGCAATGAGTCCATTCGCTATTGCGAGTCCGACAGCATTTGAAAAGTTTGGTGATAAATTTGGGGAAAATCCAGTAGGTACTGGACCATTCAAATTTGTCTCTTGGAAACGTAATGACTCAATTACAATTGAAAAGAATCCAGATTATTGGCAAGAAGGATTACCGAAACTAGATAAAGTGGTATTCCGTTCTATGCCTGATAACTCTGCTCGTTTAAATGCTTTAACAACAGGTGAAATCGATTTAGCAGATGGTATTAGTCCATCGGATGCTGCATCGATTGAAGGTAATGCTGATTTACAATTACTTAAACGTCCATCTATGAACATTGGTTATCTTGGTTTAACTGTAACGAGACCACCTTTTGATAATGTAAAAGTTCGTCAAGCGATGAACTATGCAATTGATAAGCAAGCGATTGTTGATGCTTTCTTCGAAGGTCAAGCTGAAGTTGCGAAAAACCAAATGCCGCCAGTAATTGGTGGTTACAATGACGATGTTAAAGGCTATGAATATGATCCAGAAAAAGCTAAGGCTCTATTAAAAGAAGCTGGCTATGATGGTAAACAAATCGAATTATGGGCTATGCCTGTGCCACGTCCGTATATGCCAGATGGCCAAAAAATTGCTGAAGCAATTCAAAAGAACCTAGCTGACGTTGGTATGAAGAGCAAAATCGTTTCATATGAATGGGGCGTATATTTAGATAAAGCTGAAAAAGGGGAAGCAGATGCATTCTTACTTGGCTGGACTGGCGATAACGGAGATGCTGATAACTTCTTATATGCCCTTCTTGATGAGGATAGCATCGGCAGTAACAACTACTCTTACTACAAAAATTCTAAAACACACAAATTATTAATTGAAGCTCAAACAGAAGTAGATGAAGAGAAGCGTAATGCGATATACAAAGAAGTTCAAGAAATCTTTAATGAAGAAGCACCTTGGGTTCCGCTGGCTCACTCTACACCACTATTAGCTAGTAAATCAGATGTCATTAACTTATTACCACACCCAACTGGTTCTGACAGATTAGAAAAAGTAGATTTTAAATAAGCTAGACAACTAAACTACGCCTTTCGCTTATTTGGCGGAAGGCGAGTTTTTTCAAACGAGAATTATTCAACACGATTGAGATGGAGAGGTGAAGAAAATGCTTCACTATATTGGAAAAAGACTACTACAGTTAATCCCGGTTTTGCTCGGAATGACCTTTATTGTATTTTTAATAATACGTGCAATTCCAGGTGATCCTGCTCAAGTAATTTTAGGACAGCAGGCTACAAAAGAAGCGAAAGCGGCATTGCGAGCAAGCCTAGGATTGGATAACCCTTGGTATATTCAGTACGTTAATTATTTAGGTGATCTATTGACAGGTGATTTAGGTGAGTCGATGCGTACGAAAGCAACGGTATCAAGTGAATTGTGGCCGTATTTAGCAGCGACATTTGAATTGGCTCTTTTTGCAATGATTTTAGCAGTAATCATTGGTGTGAATGCAGGAATTGTTTCAGCATGGTTCCAAAATTCTTGGTTTGATTATTTTGCAATGATTTTAGCACTTATCGGTGTATCTATGCCTATTTTCTGGTTAGGTTTAATGGGGCAGTGGGTATTTGGTATTCAAATGGATTTACTCCCTACATCAGGTAGAGAGGATGCCAGGAATCCTGTCGATCCTATTACATACTTGTATGTTGTAGATACGATTATTCATGGTCGATTTGATCAGCTTTGGGATGTATTAAAACATTTAATATTACCAGCAATTGCATTAGCGACAATCCCGATGGCAATTATTGCGAGAATGACACGTTCGAGTATGCTTGAAGTGATGCGTTCTGATTATGTTCGAACAGCACGAGCTAAAGGGCAAAATATGTTCTGGGTTGTTTACAAACATGCTCTCAAAAATGCCATCATTCCTGTATTAACAGTAATTGGTTTGCAAATGGGACTATTATTAGGTGGTGCTATCCTTACTGAGACTATCTTTAGTTGGCCTGGTATTGGTCGCTACATTTACGATGCTATTGGATTCCGTGATTATCCGGTTATACAATCTGGTATATTAGTGATCGCTTTTGTTTTTGTTATGATCAATTTAATCGTAGATATTTTATATAGTTTTATTGATCCGAGGATTAAATATGACTAAGGAGGGGGGAGTCCGATATGTCTGAAATGGCACCGAATGCAACTATAGATGTAGTTATTAAACAAGATCAATCGGTTGGTCCATGGAAAGAAGCATGGCGTAGCTTTAAGAAAAGTAAAGCTGCGCTTGTAGGGGCAGTAATTGTTGCATTCTTCATCCTTCTAGCTATTATTGGTCCATTGTTAGTTACAGAGGGAATTAATGATCAAGTGTTAAAGGACCGTTTACAGCCACCATCAGCTGATCATTGGTTTGGTACAGATGATTTTGGTCGGGATATTTTTTCACGGGTCGTTCACGGCGCCAGAATATCACTATGGGTTGGTTTTTCTTCAGTTATTGGTTCAGTTGTAGTAGGAAGTATATTGGGGATTATTGCTGGTTATTATGGTCGCTGGATTGATACCATCATCTCACGAATTTTTGATATTATGTTAGCATTTCCAAGTATATTACTTGCGATTGCAGTTGTATCAATACTTGGTCCATCTTTGCAAAATGCTTTAATTGCTATTGCAATTATTAATGTTCCGAACTTTGGAAGACTCATTCGTTCAAAGGTATTGAGTATAAAGCAAGAAGAGTATATTACTTCTGCAAAAGCGATTGGTATGAAAGATGCGCGGATTCTTTTTTCGCATATATTACCGAATTCGATGACACCGGTCATTGTGCAAGGAACACTTGCCATCGCATCTGCAATTATTGAAGCGGCTGCACTTGGTTTTCTTGGACTTGGAGCAGAAGCACCTACACCAGAGTGGGGTAAAATGCTAGCTGATGCACGTATCTATTTAATCAATGCTCCTTGGACTATGATTTTCCCAGGTTTAGCGATTATGCTAACTGTTCTAGGGTTTAACTTAATGGGGGATGGTTTAAGAGATGCTCTTGATCCTAAAATGAAAAATTAAATGATAAAAGCATCCAATGTATCGAGTAAAACGATACATTGGATGCTTTTTTAGAATATGCTGTCTTCAATTTCAAGTTTAATTTCATCACCATGGTGATTTTGATATGACATAATAAGAGTATCTAAATGCTCTAAGTTTTCTTCGTAATCTAAAATACGAGAGAGTATATGCAGTAAATGATAGCTTGAAAATTCTTCGTCCTCATCATTTTCGCGTGAAATTGCAATTTGTTCTGCGAAAATATCCATTACTTCGTTTCTTTGTAAATATTCCTCTTGACCAATCCAAGCCTTATGATCAGGCTTTAGTTTCCCAGAATATTTCAAAAAGAGTTGTTCGTGATAAGTAAGTAGGAAATCTAAACGTTCTTGAATCATAATATGAAACTGCTCAGGAAGTTTTGATAACTCGTTCTCATGTAAATGTAGTCTTTGTAAAACTTCTAAACTTTTCTTCGATGTTGTAATCATTTGTCTATAAACAACAAGCTTTCTTGCTTTTACATGCTTTTCATTTTTTATATATCTACGTTCTTCCTTATAAAATAAATATAACTGGTTGAGTTTCAAATGATGCTCTTTTAATTTCCGCAAAGACTGTTTTGTTGATGTATGTTCAGATGCTTGACGAACTGCAAGACGAGTCCAGCGAATAATTTCATCCTGCAACAGATGGATGGATTGAAATAATCTTGTTTCATAACGAGGTGGTAAAAATACTAGGTTGACGATGAATGCTGCAAGTACCCCGATGAGTACTGTAACAAATCTAATCAAACCGAAAGTAAGAAAATCATCACCTTGAACTTCTAAAATCGCGATGACGGTTACAAGAGATAAGGAAATACAATTTTCCAAACCAAGTCGAATGACGATAGAAATAGTTATGATAGCAGCTAATCCAACGGCTACATATTGATGGCCGAATAGTAGACCAAATGAAACAGCTATTGCAGCACCGATTAGATTCGATTGTACTTGTTCTAAAATTGTTAAATAAGAGCGATAAATAGATGGTTGGATTGCGAAAATAGCAGCAATGCCGGCAAAGACGGGTGATGGTAAGTTAAGCAAATTTGCAATATATAGTGCAAATACAATAGCTAAACCTGTTTTTAAAATACGGGCACCTAATTTCATTTGAAATGGGTAACCTCTCTTTCTGTATACTAGTATTCCGCTACTTTAACCGATTACCTCAAGATGGTCAACAACGGATTATTCATGAGCTTAATTAACTTATGACAGTAACCTATAGTGTAGACAAAAAAACGACGTTTCTTCAAAAAATTGATACAATTATTGTAAAAGTGAATAGGAGGATTAAATATGACTGTACTAGAAGGACAACAAGCACCAAATTTCACTCTGAAAAATGAACAGGGTGAACTGGTATCGCTCGCAGATTATAATGGAAAGAAATCGGTAGTGCTCTATTTTTACCCAAAAGATATGACACCTGGTTGTACAACAGAGGCATGTGAATTTAGAGACTTTCATAGTGATTTCTCTGATTTAAATACTGTTATTTTAGGAGTAAGCCCTGATGATGAAAAAAGACATGAGAAATTTATAGAAAAGCATGGTTTACCATTTTCGCTATTAGTAGATGAGGATCATGCAGTTGCGGAAAAATACGGCGTTTGGAAATTGAAGAAAATGTACGGACGTGAATATATGGGTATCGAACGCTCTACTTTTATGATAGACGAAAATGGGGTAATTATTAAAGAGTGGCGCAAAGTCCGGGTGAAGGGACATATTGAAGATGTGCTAACTTATATACGGGAGAAGGGGGAATAGTTATGATAGTATATTTTACTTTTGATCCAAGACCAGATTTAAAAGAGGGACTAATACAAGATTTCCCTACGATTGATTTTATCTTCCATGACAATATGGATCATACTGTATTAAAAGAGGCAGAAGTTATAGTTACTTATGGTGAAGATATTGAAGCGGAGCAAATAAGGTTAGCGAAGAAGCTAAAATGGATAATGGTTGCTTCGGCAGGGATAGAGAAAATGCCTCAAAAGGAAATTGCTGAACGTGGTATTGTTGTTTCTAATGTACGTGGCATTCATAAAGTCCCGATGGCAGAATCTGTACTTGCCCACATTCTATCATATAAACGTGGACTCGCATGGATCTATGAACAAGAGCAAAAAACTGAATGGAACCGTAAGTCTAAAGCAACGGAACTTCATGGTTCTACCGCTCTTATTTTAGGACCGGGTGCAATTGGTTCCGAGATTGGCCGATTGTTGCAAGCTTTTGGCGTACATACTATAGGGTGTAATCGCTCAGGAAATACGGCAGATTATATGGATGATATGATTTCTTTTAGTGCATTGCTAAAGGAATTACCAAGTGCTGATATAGTTATTTCGGTCTTACCAAGTACTCCAGATACACAACATTTATTAAATAGTGAACATTTCAAAGCGATGAAAGGTAGTGCATTATTCATGAACTTTGGCCGCGGCGATTTAGTATCCACAGATGTATTGATAAACGCATTGAATGCAGGAGAAATCGCACATGCAGTTTTAGATGTATATGAAGAAGAACCGTTACCAGCAGATCATCCTTTTTGGCAGATGAGTACTGTTACTGTTTCGCCTCATGTCTCAAGTCATTCTTCTAGGTATTTGGAGCGTAGTTTAGAGATTTTCAAACCTAACTTAACAAAGTGGCTAGAGGGAGATACAGACCTTATTAACAAAATGGATATTACCAGAGGTTATTAGTCAGGAACTTTTATAGTTGTAGGTGAAAGTATCATTAACTAGGAGCAATTGAGAATGATACAAGGAATAAAATGATATATTTTTGATAATTAGAGCTAATTTTTGATGCTTAGTAAATTATCCTTATTAAAAACCAGAACAAAAAGGTGACTCATAGATGGATATGTTGACATTTGCCCTAGTTTTTAAGTAAACTAATTATAACAATTATAAACTAATAATTTTTATGAATTGAGGTGCATGGCGATGACTGAAGTGCAATTGAAAAGCGCTCTAGACACGCTAAAGACAACAGGCGTAAGGATCACCCCCCAACGTCATGCTATTTTAGAGTACTTAATCGAAACAATGTCACATCCAACAGCTGATGAAATATACAAAGCACTTGAAGGGAAATTCCCTAATATGAGTGTAGCAACGGTTTATAATAATCTTCGTGTATTCCGAGAATCAGGTTTAGTGAAAGAATTAACATATGGTGATAGCGCAAGTCGTTTTGATTTTGTTACAAATAAGCACTATCACATTATTTGTGAAGGTTGTGGGAAGATTGTAGATTTCCATTACCCAGGACTTGATGAGGTTGAACATTTCGCCGCTCATGTCACTGGCTTCAAAATCAACTCGCACAGAATGGAAATTTACGGAACTTGTCCGACGTGTTCTGAGCAAGCTACGAAAGTTCAATAAGTAAGGGAGCTACTTAACTGTCAAGAATGACACATAGGTAGCTTCTTTTTATGGTAAACTATTTAATGTTTTTTCAATAAAAAACCCCCGTTACAATTTAGTAACGGGGTGAAGGCATTAATCATTACGCTTTGTGCGATTGTTTAATGATTGATCAAACTCTTGTCCTTCTAATGAAGGATCTAAAGTAAGTGGTTCATTGCAATACATACACATATCTACACGTCCAAGCACTTTTGTGTGTTTATGGCACCCCGGACATTCTACTAATACCGCTCGGGTTGAAAGGAATCCAATCCATCCATATACAAAAGTACTTCCAAGAATACAGAGGATACCTAGTGTCATGAAGATAATAACTAACCATTGGTGTTCTCTGAAGAAAATGGCGCCGTACATGATGATAAAGCCTATAAATATGAGAGATAAAGCAAATGAACGGATTTTATTTATCTTATTTTTATATGGTTTCATTTGTAAGCCTCCTAATCTACAACATACTATAACACAAAATGATATCGTAATATGAAGTGAAAATTTTATGCAGGAATCTTATTATTTTTGTCGAACGTTTAAGACAGAGTAAATTGACTATTGACTATAGGAGGATCATTATGGAGCAGCTACTACGACCCATATACCAAGAACGAGCAAGTCACCCGAATACAATAGGTGTAATTTTAATAGAAAAAAGGGAAGAAGTTAGCCCGATAACAGATACATTTGATACGGTACTTCTTATTATTACAAAACAAAGTGACCGACCAGTCTTTACGAAACATTATACATTTAAAGATAAAAAAGCTGCTATGCACATTATTACGGAGAAGCAGTTAAACAAATGGTTATTAGTAGGAACTAATAAGAAGATAGTCGACTGGCTATTCTTTGGAAAAGTATTATTCGATCGTAATGAGTATCTTTTTAATTTAAAAAAGGAACTGAAGGAGTTCCCTTTTTATGGTCGGAAAATTAAAATGGGTATTGAGTTTGCAAAGCTTATACGAAGATACTTAGAAGGTAAAGTATGTTTCGAAGAGAAAAATTACTTAGATGCCTATAATCATGTTGTTGAATCATTGCATCATTTAGCTCGACTTGCTGTAATGGATAAAGGAATGTACCCTGAGGTTACAGTGTGGTCGCAAGTAAAACAAATTGATCCAGCCATTTATAAATTATATGAAGAACTTATTACAAGTGAAGAATCGTTGGATAAACGATTAGAGTTATTATTTTTAGCAAGCGAGTTCTTTATTCATTCTCGTACTGCAGATGGAGCAACACATGTAATAGAAGTAATGTCTAAGAAAGACTTTTGGACAATTCAAGAATTGCATGAACAAGAGGAGCTGAAAAACTATTCAGTTAACCTTGAAGTTTTCATCGAATACTTAATAGATAAAGGCTACATCTCTGTAGAGCGTGTAGAGACTAAAGGAAATAACATATATCATAGAGATTATAAGGTTGAAGAAATCGCTGAATAGTTGTATATTAATTGAGGCGTTTAAAACGCCTCGGATTTTTTTAGAAAAAGTGTTGACATGAGTATCGACACTATTGTATTATATTAATTGTCGCTAAGACGTGTTGTTAAAACTTAAAACTTTCACTCAAAAAACTTTTTCAAAAAAGTTATTGACATCAAAAATGAAAGATGTTAAGATATTAAAGTCGCTGCAACAAGCGATTACAATAACAACAAAATGAACCTTGAAAACTGAACATGCAAGACGTTAATCAATAAATGTTTTTGAACATCAACTCTGTTGGTGTTCAAAACGAAAATAGATATCATCTTCGGATGATACGCTAGCAAAGCTAATGAGCTTTCAAACTACTTTTATGGAGAGTTTGATCCTGGCTCAGGACGAACGCTGGCGGCGTGCCTAATACATGCAAGTCGAGCGAATGATGAAGAAGCTTGCTTCTTCTGATTTAGCGGCGGACGGGTGAGTAACACGTGGGCAACCTACCTAGTAGATTGGGATAACTCCGGGAAACCGGGGCTAATACCGAATAATCCATTTTGTCACATGGCAAAATGCTGAAAGGCGGTTTCGGCTGTCACTACTAGATGGGCCCGCGGTGCATTAGCTAGTTGGTGGGGTAACGGCCTACCAAGGCAACGATGCATAGCCGACCTGAGAGGGTGATCGGCCACATTGGGACTGAGACACGGCCCAAACTCCTACGGGAGGCAGCAGTAGGGAATCTTCCACAATGGACGAAAGTCTGATGGAGCAACGCCGCGTGAGTGATGAAGGTTTTCGGATCGTAAAACTCTGTTGTAAGGGAAGAACAAGTACGTTAGTAACTGAACGTACCTTGACGGTACCTTATTAGAAAGCCACGGCTAACTACGTGCCAGCAGCCGCGGTAATACGTAGGTGGCAAGCGTTGTCCGGATTTATTGGGCGTAAAGCGCGCGCAGGTGGTTTCTTAAGTCTGATGTGAAAGCCCACGGCTCAACCGTGGAGGGTCATTGGAAACTGGGAGACTTGAGTGCAGAAGAGGAAAGTGGAATTCCAAGTGTAGCGGTGAAATGCGTAGAGATTTGGAGGAACACCAGTGGCGAAGGCGACTTTCTGGTCTGTAACTGACACTGAGGCGCGAAAGCGTGGGGAGCAAACAGGATTAGATACCCTGGTAGTCCACGCCGTAAACGATGAGTGCTAAGTGTTAGGGGGTTTCCGCCCCTTAGTGCTGCAGCTAACGCATTAAGCACTCCGCCTGGGGAGTACGGCCGCAAGGTTGAAACTCAAAGGAATTGACGGGGGCCCGCACAAGCGGTGGAGCATGTGGTTTAATTCGAAGCAACGCGAAGAACCTTACCAGGTCTTGACATCCCAATGACCGCTCTAGAGATAGAGTTTTCCCTTCGGGGACATTGGTGACAGGTGGTGCATGGTTGTCGTCAGCTCGTGTCGTGAGATGTTGGGTTAAGTCCCGCAACGAGCGCAACCCTTGATCTTAGTTGCCATCATTTAGTTGGGCACTCTAAGGTGACTGCCGGTGACAAACCGGAGGAAGGTGGGGATGACGTCAAATCATCATGCCCCTTATGACCTGGGCTACACACGTGCTACAATGGACGATACAAAGAGTCGCTAACTCGCGAGGGTATGCTAATCTCATAAAATCGTTCTCAGTTCGGATTGTAGGCTGCAACTCGCCTACATGAAGCCGGAATCGCTAGTAATCGTGGATCAGCATGCCACGGTGAATACGTTCCCGGGCCTTGTACACACCGCCCGTCACACCACGAGAGTTTGTAACACCCGAAGTCGGTGAGGTAACCTTTATGGAGCCAGCCGCCGAAGGTGGGATAGATGATTGGGGTGAAGTCGTAACAAGGTAGCCGTATCGGAAGGTGCGGCTGGATCACCTCCTTTCTAAGGATAATTACGGAAACAGATCTTGGATCTGTCGATTAACGTCTTGCGTTCAGTTTTGAAGGTTCATACTTCAATTATATATTTTCCCAAAAGGGGCCTATAGCTCAGCTGGTTAGAGCGCACGCCTGATAAGCGTGAGGTCGATGGTTCGAGTCCATTTAGGCCCACCATATTTTCTTTTTTTGGGGCCTTAGCTCAGCTGGGAGAGCGCCTGCCTTGCACGCAGGAGGTCAGCGGTTCGATCCCGCTAGGCTCCACCAATATTGTTCTTTGAAAACTGGATAAAACGACATTGAAGCAAATTAAGTAACACATTTTTTATTATTAAGTTTTTTAGGCTTAATAACTAACTTTTAGGTTAAGTTATTAAGGGCGCATGGCGGATGCCTTGGCACTAGGAGCCGAAGAAGGACGGCACTAACACCGATATGCTTCGGGGAGCTGTAAGTGAGCTTTGATCCGGAGATTTCCGAATGGGGGAACCCACTGTTCGTAATGGAGCAGTATCTTGACGTGAATACATAGCGTCTTGATGGCAGACCCAGGGAACTGAAACATCTAAGTACCTGGAGGAAGAGAAAGAAAAATCGATTCCCTGAGTAGCGGCGAGCGAAACGGGAATAGCCCAAACCAAGAGGCTTGCCTCTTGGGGTTGTAGGACACTCTATATGGAGTTACAAAGGAATGAGTTAAACGAAGCGGTCTGGAAAGGCCCGCCAGAGCAGGTAACAGCCCTGTAGTTGAAAGTTCATTCTCTCTTGAGTGTATCCTGAGTACGGCGGAACACGTGAAATTCCGTCGGAATCTGGGAGGACCATCTCCCAAGGCTAAATACTACCTAGTGACCGATAGTGAACCAGTACCGTGAGGGAAAGGTGAAAAGCACCCCGGAAGGGGAGTGAAATAGATCCTGAAACCATGTGCCTACAAGTAGTTAGAGCCCGTTAATGGGTGATAGCGTGCCTTTTGTAGAATGAACCGGCGAGTTACGATTACATGCGAGGTTAAGTTTTAGAAGACGGAGCCGCAGCGAAAGCGAGTCTGAATAGGGCGAATGAGTATGTGGTTGTAGACCCGAAACCAGGTGATCTACCCATGTCCAGGGTGAAGGTAAGGTAACACTTACTGGAGGCCCGAACCCACGTACGTTGAAAAGTGCGGGGATGAGGTGTGGGTAGCGGAGAAATTCCAATCGAACCTGGAGATAGCTGGTTCTCTCCGAAATAGCTTTAGGGCTAGCCTCGTGATAAAGAATCCTGGAGGTAGAGCACTGTTTGAACTAGGGGTCCATCCCGGATTACCGAATTCAGACAAACTCCGAATGCCAGTGATTTATGCACGGGAGTCAGACTGCGAGTGATAAGATCCGTAGTCAAGAGGGAAACAGCCCAGACCACCAGCTAAGGTCCCAAAGTAATTGTTAAGTGGAAAAGGATGTGACGTTGCTTAGACAACCAGGATGTTGGCTCAGAAGCAGCCATCATTTAAAGAGTGCGTAATAGCTCACTGGTCGAGTGACGCTGCGCCGAAAATGTATCGGGGCTAAACAATTCACCGAAGCTGTGGATGGACATCTTAGATGTCCGTGGTAGGAGAGCGTTCTAAGTGCTGTGAAGTCAGACCGGAAGGACTGGTGGAGCGCTTAGAAGTGAGAATGCCGGTATGAGTAGCGAAAGACGGGTGAGAATCCCGTCCACCGAATGACTAAGGTTTCCTGAGGAAGGCTCGTCCGCTCAGGGTTAGTCGGGACCTAAGCCGAGGCCGATAGGCGTAGGCGATGGACAACAGGTTGATATTCCTGTACCACCTATTTACCATTTGAGCAATGGGGGGACGCAGTAGGATAGGGTAAGCATGCTGTTGGTTATGCATGTTCAAGCAGTGAGGCGTGAAATGAGGCAAATCCCATTTCTATAACGTTGAGCTGTGATGACGAGGACGTATGTCCGGAGTTCCTGATTTCACACTGCCAAGAAAAGCCTCTAGCGAGGTAAAAGGTGCCCGTACCGCAAACCGACACAGGTAGTCGAGGAGAGAATCCTAAGGTGTGCGAGAGAACTCTCGTTAAGGAACTCGGCAAAATGACCCCGTAACTTCGGGAGAAGGGGTGCTCTAGTAGGGTGAAAGCCCGAGAGAGCCGCAGTGAATAGGCCCAGGCGACTGTTTAGCAAAAACACAGGTCTCTGCAAAACCGTAAGGTGACGTATAGGGGCTGACGCCTGCCCGGTGCTGGAAGGTTAAGAGGAGTGCTTAGCGCAAGCGAAGGTGCGAATTGAAGCCCCAGTAAACGGCGGCCGTAACTATAACGGTCCTAAGGTAGCGAAATTCCTTGTCGGGTAAGTTCCGACCCGCACGAAAGGCGTAACGATCTGGGCACTGTCTCAACGAGAGACTCGGTGAAATTATAGTACCTGTGAAGATGCAGGTTACCCGCGACAGGACGGAAAGACCCCGTGGAGCTTTACTGTAGCCTGATATTGAATTTTGATACATCTTGTACAGGATAGGTAGGAGCCAGAGATTCCGGAGCGCCAGCTTCGGAGGAGGCGTTGGTGGGATACTACCCTAGATGTATTGAACTTCTAACCCATGCCCCTTAGCGGGGTAGGAGACAGTGTCAGGCGGGCAGTTTGACTGGGGCGGTCGCCTCCTAAAGAGTAACGGAGGCGCCCAAAGGTTCCCTCAGAATGGTTGGAAATCATTCGTAGAGTGTAAAGGCATAAGGGAGCTTGACTGCGAGACCTACAAGTCGAGCAGGGTCGAAAGACGGGCTTAGTGATCCGGTGGTTCCGCATGGAAGGGCCATCGCTCAACGGATAAAAGCTACCCCGGGGATAACAGGCTTATCTCCCCCAAGAGTCCACATCGACGGGGAGGTTTGGCACCTCGATGTCGGCTCATCGCATCCTGGGGCTGTAGTCGGTCCCAAGGGTTGGGCTGTTCGCCCATTAAAGCGGTACGCGAGCTGGGTTCAGAACGTCGTGAGACAGTTCGGTCCCTATCCGTCGTGGGCGTAGGAAATTTGAGAGGAGCTGTCCTTAGTACGAGAGGACCGGGATGGACACACCGCTGGTGTACCAGTTGTTCTGCCAAGGGCATCGCTGGGTAGCTATGTGTGGACGGGATAAGTGCTGAAAGCATCTAAGCATGAAGCCCCCCTCAAGATGAGATTTCCCATTACGCAAGTAAGTAAGATCCCTCAAAGACGATGAGGTAGATAGGTTCGAGGTGGAAGTGTGGCGACATACGGAGCTGACGAATACTAATAGATCGAGGACTTAACCAAATTTTACTTAACAAACTTCAATGTAATTTATCCAGTTTTGAGAGAATAATAAAAAACTTTTCTAAAATAGCAAAAAACACTTGCTAAAATTTAAAAAAGATGATATAATTATTCTTGTCCTTAGGTAATACAATAGTCTAGTGATGATGGCAAAGAGGTCACACCCGTTCCCATGCCGAACACGGAAGTTAAGCTCTTTAGCGCCGATGGTAGTTGGGGGTTTCCCCCTGTGAGAGTAGGACGTTGCTAGGCGATCATATTATTCCGAAGTAGCTCAGTGGTAGAGCATCCGGCTGTTAACCGGACGGTCGTAGGTTCGAGTCCTACCTTCGGAGCCATTTTTGGAGAGCTGTCCGAGTGGCCGAAGGAGCACGATTGGAAATCGTGTAGGCGAGTAACCTTGTCTCAAGGGTTCAAATCCCTTGCTCTCCGCCATACACATTCTCATTTATTAAATGGCCCCTTGGTCAAGCGGTTAAGACACCGCCCTTTCACGGCGGTAACACGGGTTCGAATCCCGTAGGGGTCACCATTTATAACATTATACGGAGGATTAGCTCAGCTGGGAGAGCACCTGCCTTACAAGCAGGGGGTCGGCGGTTCGATCCCGTCATCCTCCACCATTTAAGTCAATAATACCATTATCGCGGGGTGGAGCAGTTCGGTAGCTCGTCGGGCTCATAACCCGAAGGTCACAGGTTCAAATCCTGTCCCCGCAACCAAATGGTCCGGTAGTTCAGTTGGTTAGAATGCCTGCCTGTCACGCAGGAGGTCGCGGGTTCGAGTCCCGTCCGGACCGCCATTTTTTAAAAAAGAATATTAAATTATTATGGGTCAGTAGCTCAGTTGGTAGAGCATTAGATTGAAGCTCTAAGTGTCGGCGGTTCGATTCCGTCCTGACCCACCATAATAATGCCGGTGTAGCTCAGTTGGTAGAGCAACTGACTTGTAATCAGTAGGTCGAGGGTTCGACTCCTTTCGCCGGCACCATGTTTTTCTGGAGGGGTAGCGAAGAGGCTAAACGCGGCGGACTGTAAATCCGCTCCTTCGGGTTCGGCGGTTCGAATCCGTCCCCCTCCACCATTTTTTTATTTTAGGGGCATAGTTTAACGGTAGAATAGAGGTCTCCAAAACCTTTGATGTGGGTTCGATTCCTACTGCCCCTGCCAATTTAAATTATATAATGGCGGTTGTGGCGAAGTGGTTAACGCACCTGATTGTGGTTCAGGCATTCGTGGGTTCGATTCCCATCAGTCGCCCCATTTAATTTTTGACAATAAAATAATTTAGATATAATAATAATATTATGGCGGTTGTGGCGAAGTGGTTAACGCACCTGATTGTGGTTCAGGCATTCGTGGGTTCGATTCCCATCAGTCGCCCCATATTATTGGGGTATAGCCAAGCGGTAAGGCAACGGATTTTGATTCCGTCATGCCCTGGTTCGAATCCAGGTACCCCAGTTAAATTTGCGGAAGTAGTTCAGTGGTAGAACACCACCTTGCCAAGGTGGGGGTCGCGAGTTCGAACCTCGTCTTCCGCTCCATTTTCTATTTACGGCGGCATAGCCAAGTGGTAAGGCACAGGTCTGCAACACCTCTACCACCGGTTCAAATCCGGTTGCCGCCTCCAATTATTTTTAAAATAACTACATATAATCTATAATAATATTATGCCGGTGTGGCGGAATTGGCAGACGCGCACGACTCAAAATCGTGTTCTTTCGAGAGTGTCGGTTCGACCCCGACCACCGGTATCCTAAATAAGCAAGTATATCAAGGGTTCTCATCTAATGAGGGCTCTTTTTTGTTGTCAAAATTTCTTTCATTAAGGGAAGAACCCTGATGGAATTTAAGGTGCAAAATATTCTAGAACCACAGTCGTTCAATGTTAGCTATGAAGGTGCTGGCTTTCTAAATTAGATATTGCAAACTTGGTAGAGGAATTATCTATAATTGAGATTGATGAGGGGTTTGAGTAGGTATCTGCAAATTTTAAAGAAGAGGGTAAAGTACTAAAAGAGAGGAGGGAAATTTCCCTCCTCTTTTTTATTATTAGTAATTATAGAAACAAAATTTGGATTTATTTATTTTCATTCTGAAGAAACACATAAAAATTTAACAGGTGTACTTGTGAGATTCAACCAATAATGTGGACTACTAGAGTCGATGATAATGGAGTCATGTTCGTTTAAATGATATTCTTCATCATTTATTTGTACAGTCAGTATGCCGTCTAAAACATACAGAAATTCTTTTCCGTGATGAGTAAATTGATTCCCCTTGTTTTCTCCGGGATTTAGAATTATAAAAAGTGGGTTAAAGCCAAGTCCTGTATGATTGCCGGACAAGTCCTTGTAAATGAATTGGTTGACGGTCAAATCCGCACTGCTATTAATTCCACGAATGACAGTTGGCTGCTTTTGTTTTGTTTCTGTGCTGAAAAAGTAACTAGGATTTACTTGAAGTACTTCAGATATTTTCTTAAGCGATTCTAGTGTTAGAGATGATTTCATACGCTCAACTTGTGATAAAAAACTGATGGATAGATCAGTCTTGTCTGCAATTTCCTTAAGGGTCAATTTTCTTTCTTTTCGTAGGCTTTTAATTTTATCTCCAATTGTTTTGTCCATAACAATACCTCATCTCAATTTATGTAAAGTATACATCATTATATATTTTAAAAAATAAAGTTGACAGAATATTACCTCTAATCTAATATTAGGTTATTGTAATTTAAGTAATACTTCAAATATATTGAACTTTCACTTAAATTATAAAACATATGTTAATAAATAACTAGAGTCTCTTTTTATAAGTCATTTTGAAATAGTATTTTAAAAATTGGATTGGAGAGATTTAAATGATCATTAAAAAAGTATATACAACAGTTGATGTACATGTTGCAGGCGAACCATTACGAATTATAACGGATGGGCTACCCGAGATAAAAGGTGATACTCAATTGGAAAGACGTGCTTACTGCATGGAACATCTTGATTACATAAGAGAAGTACTGATGCTTGAACCAAGGGGGCATCACGGTATGTATGGATGTATTATTACGCCCCCTGCGAGCCCTCATGCAGATTTTGGAGTACTGTTTATGCACAATGAAGGTTGGAGCACGATGTGTGGACATGGAATTGTTGGTGTAATCACGATGGGGATAGAAACAGGTCGTTTCATCGTGACAGAAGAAAATCAGAAATTTATCATCGATAGTCCTGCAGGTGAAATAGTAGCCTATGCAAAATGCAATGGTTCTATTGTAGAAGCGGTTTCTTTTGAAAATGTTCCGTCATTTGTATTGGAAAAGGATATGCCTGTAAGTATTGATGGTTATGAATTCAATGTTGATATCTCATTTGGAGGTGCTTTCTACGCAGTTGTTAAAAGCAAAGAGATGAGTTTGAAAGTAAATACCAAAGATTTACCTGCAATTCAAAAATGGGGAACGAAAATCAAACGATATATCGAAGATAAAATAGATGTAGTTCATCCACTTGAAAGTGGCCTTCGTGGCATTTATGGTGTTATTTTCTCAGATGATCCAGTAGGAGAGAATGCAAATTTGCGTAATGTTACAATTTTTGCTGATGAACAAATCGACCGTTCACCTTGTGGTACAGGTACGTGCGCAAGACTGGCAAGCCTTTATGCACATGGTGAATTGGAAGATAAGGGAAGCTTTGTTCACGAAAGCATCACAGATGGCCAATTCATTGGTGAGATATTATCGATTAGCAATGTAGCGGGGTATGAAGCGGTTATTCCAAAAGTTACAGGAGAAGCTTTCCTGACAGGTTTCCACCAATTTTTAGTTGATCCACGCGACACTTTGCCAAGAGGATTCTTATTGGAAGAGATTTGATAGTTTCGTAGCTTTAAAGAAAGAAGGGGTGGTGCAAAAAGAAGAATAATTTTATTCAATTAACTATTTATGTTGCTGTATCATCACTTATTGATACTGAAAACATAGTAAATAATATTGAGGATGATTTAACGGGAACCGCAATTGTGCATTCACGTTTTGGTGATGAAATAGAATCTCTTGAAGAAGCTAAGGATGCATCCTTTCCAGAATCAAATATGGTGGTTCAATAATCTCGCAGAGCAACATGTATTTGTTAGGTAGTTCAGTACTGGAGGAAAAGATATGTTGATTTTAAGTGCACGTGAACAAAAGAATTTGATGGATATGAATGAGGTAATGGACTGTGTTGCGCAAGCATTAAATGAGTTTTCCGCCTCGAGAACAGAGACACCAATTCGGTTGTCACTTCCTTTTGGCCTAGCAAATACAGGGCTTGTCATGCCTTCCGTTGCCAAAGAGTTGCAAACAATGGGTGTTAAATATGTAACGGTGGTTCCCGATAATAAGAAAACTGGCAAAACCATTCAGGGTGTTGTTTTATTATCTGATATTGAAACTGGTGAACCGTTAGCTTTGCTTGAAGGCTCTTTTTTAACTCTTATTCGAACAGGTGCTTTATCAGGTGTTGCGACAAAGTATTTTGCACGTGAGAATGCGAAAGTATTAGGTGTTATTGGAACTGGTGAGCAAGCAAAAGGTTTGTGTGAAGCAGTTTTAGCTGCAAGAGATATTGAAGAAATTCATTTATTTAATCGTAGCGATTCAAAAGCAAAAGAGTTTGCTCAATTCTTAGAAGAAAAGTTTAAAGTGAAAGCAGTTCTTTGTGATAATCCTAATGAAGTGGTACGAAAAGCAGATATTCTAGTGACTGCAACGAGCTCGACAATCCCGGTCTTCACCGAAGCATTGAAACCAGGTACGCACGTAAACGCGGTGGGCTCATTCCGTCCAACGATGCAGGAATTACCGTCAAGTGCAATTGCTTCAGCACATAAAGTTATTGTAGAAGCAAAAGACGCAGCTCTGGAAGAAACAGGAGATTTACATGTGCCGATTCAAGAAGGAGTATTTTCTGAAACTGGTATTCATGCAGAGCTTGGAAAAGTGGTAAGTGGGGAGCGGCCAGGTAGAGAAAAGGATGAGGAAATTACCATTTTTAAATCTGTGGGTCTTGCGATTGCGGATATAGTTGTCGCTAAATATTTGTATGATAAGGCCATTGCGAATAAAGCAGGGGTACATGTGGAATTATAAGCAAATTTATAATCGCGAGTAATGAGGAATTTGAGAAGGTTCCTGTAACATTTTAAGAAATAGATGTTTAGAAGAGAGAGGGGAAAGAGTGCTCCTCTTTTTTTGTGCATTTCTACATATAGACCCCCCTAGCAATTTACTAGATGGTAGAAGTTCTGAGGTTAACAGTTCTCAATGGAATTAAAGTATTATATTGTAACTTAATTAAAGTGTACTTCCAGCAGACTTATAATACTTCGTGAATAAGTAAATCAAGGAATGCTTCTTTATTCGCTTTTCATATATAGAGTTTGATAAAGTAGAGATAAGAAACAGAATATATTATTAGGAGTTTTAAGAAATGAAAATACGTCCAAAGAGATTGCAGGTTGGAGATACGGTTGGGATTATTGCACCTGCTAGTCCACCAAATTTTGAGAAGTTAACAAAGTCATTCGCTTTTTTAGAGGAGCTTGGCCTGAAATATGTTATTGGAAAGTCTGTACAACTGCAGAATGGTTATTTGGCAGGAACTGATGAGGAGCGTTTATCTGATTTACACGAAATGATTGAAGATCCTAATATTGCTGCTATTCTCTGTGCTAGTGGTGGGTATGGTGCTGCACGTATTGCAGAACGCATTGATTATCAATTATTAGAGGAGAATCCTAAAATCTTCTGGGGATTTTCAGATATTACGTATTTACATACCGCTTTTGGTTTGTATTCTGATATTGTAACTTTCCATGGTCCAACTTTATCAAGTATGGGGCGAGAAGATGTAGCAGAACGTTCTAAGCATATGTTTAAGCAGTTGTTTGAACCTGCTGAGATTCACTATGAAGAAGATATCTCTATGCTTACAACAGTATCTGGTGGGGCTGTAAGAGGGGAACTAACAGGAGGAAATCTAACACTAATTGTCAGCAGTATTGGTACTAAGTATGAAATCGATACTAAAGGAAAAATATTGCTTATTGAAGATATTGGTTTAGAGCCGGCTCAAATTGATGGTCTTCTCAATCAGTTAAAGCTTTCACGCAAGTTAGATGAAGTAGCAGGTGTTATTATCGGAGAGTTTACGAACGCAGAGCCTAAAGAATACGTAGATTCACTCACAATAGATGAAGTATTTACTCATTATTTTGGCAAGTTAGGTAAACCAGTTGTGAAAGGCTTCAAAATTGGACATTGTGAACCAAATGTAGCAATTCCATTAGGTGTGGATGCTATTTTAGATGCAGATCGTAAGCATTTAGCTATTTTACCGGGTGTTCAGTGATACCTTACAATTAAATAATTTCACAGCTTAAATAATAGTTGGAAATTCAATGCTCTTAGGCATAATTCTTTAATCGTTACCTTATAATACAATAACTTCTTGTTAATAAAATTCGATTTACACAAAAAACATTTACAATATAACTCATCTCTCATAGAGGTGAGTTTTTTTATTTGTTTCTATTAGTATATCCAGTTAATGATTGAATGCAAAAGTAAATACATTATTTTTTAAATAATTGATATTAAAGTAAAAATCTGTTAATGTATTTTTATAATATTATCAGAATATTATAAAAATGATAGGGGTGATAGAGTGAAGTATTTTTTATCAGTAGACATGGAAGGGATTACGGGTTTACCGGATTACACATTTGTATCTCAATCAGAAAATAATTATGAACACTCTAGAAAAATTATGACAGATGAGGCCAATGCAATAATTGGTGCTGCTTTTAAAAGTGGAGCGAAAGAAGTGCTAGTAAACGATAGCCATTCCAAAATGAATAATTTGTTAGTTGAGGAATTGCATGAGGATGCAGATTTGATCACGGGAGATTTAAAGCCGCTCTCAATGGTTCAAAACGTAGATAAAACATTTGATGGTGTAATGTTTGCAGGATATCATGCGAGAGCAGGACAACCTGGAGTAATGAGCCATTCAATGACATTTAGTATTCGAACAATTTTCATTGATGATGTGGAAATTGGTGAAATTGGCTTTAATTCATATGTGGCTGGTTATTTTGGAGTGCCAGTTATTTTTCTAGCTGGTGATGATTGTGCTTGTCGTGAGATTGAGGCACTTATTCCTGGTGTTGTAACTGCAGCAGTAAAAGAATCAATTTCAAGATCGGCTGTGAAGACATTACATCCTAAAAAAGCACGAGCATTGTTAGCTGAAAAAACGGCTGAAGCGATTGCGAAAAAAGATTCAATTAAACCACTTGTACCACCAGCTACACCAACATTACGCATTGAATTTACAAATTATGGACAGGCCGAATGGGCAGCGTTAATGCCAGGAACGAGGATTATTGAAGGAACAACAATGGTGGAGTTTAAGGCAAAAGATATTCTAGAGGCATATAGAGCAATGCTAGTAATGGCAGAGTTGGCATACCAAACACGTTATTGCTGACAAGGAGGAGGTGGGTTTGAATGATTCAATATATAATAAAGCGCTTCTTCATGATGATTTTAACAGTGTTGCTTATTGCGACATTGACGTTTTTTTTAATGCATGCAATTCCAGGGTCACCATTTGATGATGATCGTACTTCAAATCCTACAATTCAAGAAAATCTAGAAAAATACTATAAGCTAGATCAGCCATTGCCGGTGCAATATGCGAACTATTTAAAGGCTATTGTTACCTTTGATTTTGGTCCTTCGATTAAGAAACCAAATGACTCAGTTAATAGCTTATTGGCCAGGGGATTCCCTATTTCATTTGAGCTAGGAATCATAACGATACTAGTAGCGGTTATATCAGGGGTAACGTTAGGCACTTTAGCAGCACTCCGGCATAACGGAATAATTGATTATCTTGCGATGACTTTTGCGGTTATAGGTATTTCTATTCCAAACTTTATTTTAGCAACTTTACTTATTCAAATTTTTGCAGGTGAACTGAAGTGGTTACCCGCGGCAACTTGGCAAAGCCCGCTTCATATGATATTGCCTACTTTAGCATTAGCAACAGGACCTATGGCGATTATTGCAAGGCTTACTCGCTCTAGCATGTTAGAGGTACTAACACAGGATTATATAAAGATGGCGAGAGCAAAAGGTTTGAAACCGTCTAGAATTATTATCCGGCATGCACTACGAAATGCCATGATGCCTGTCGTGACAATTATGGGGACGATGCTAGCAGGAATATTAACAGGTACCTTCGTTATTGAACGTATTTTCGCAATTCCAGGTATGGGAAAATACTTCGTTGAAAGTATTAATAATCGTGACTATCCCGTAATTATGGGCTCAACTGTTTTTTATAGTGCATTTTTAGTATTCATGTTATTCCTAGTCGATATTGTATATGGCATATTAGATCCGCGTATTAAATTGCACAAAAAAGAAGGTGAATCATCATGACCAATGTAAAAGACATTGAAATAAAAGACGAGTGGTTTAAGCCTAAAGCGAAGAACTTGGAAAACGCTGAAATGGTTGTAAGGCCGTCATTATCGTATTGGGCAGATGCTTGGCGTAAGCTAAAAAAGAATAAGCTAGCAATGTTAGGGATGTTTTTTTTAATATTTCTTGCCATTATGGCGATATTTGTTCCGATATTTTCTCCGTATTTAGTTACAGCAACTGATTACCCTAGTCAAAATAAAGCGCCTTCTATGACGCATTGGTTTGGAACGGATGAAGCAGGGCGAGATGTGTTTACAAGAACATGGTACGGCGCACGAATTTCTTTGTTTGTAGGTTTGATGGCAGCACTTATAGATTTTTTTATAGGTATTATTTATGGAGGTATTAGTGGTTACAAGGGCGGCAAAGTGGATTTAATTATGATGCGTATCATTGAAGTTTTATATGGTCTTCCACATTTACTTGTAGTTATTTTGTTAATGGTCGTAATGGGATCTAGCTTAACGACAATTATTGTTGCCTTAACAATTACAGGATGGGTAGGAATGGCACGTATTGTACGTGGTCAAGTGTTGCAATTAAAGAATTATGAATTTGTAACAGCTTCTAAGTCTTTTGGGGCTAAGACTTCACGCATCATACGAAAAAATCTGTTACCAAACACTATGGGACCAATTATTGTACAGATGACACTGACAGTGCCGAGTGCAATTTTTGCAGAAGCATTTCTAAGTTTTTTAGGCTTAGGCATTAGTGCGCCATTTGCTAGCTGGGGTGTAATGGCAAACGATGCATTGCCTGTTATTTTGTCGGGACATTGGTGGAGATTATTTTTCCCAGCACTATTTATTTCATTAACAATGTTTGCATTTAATGTTCTTGGTGATGGGCTACAAGATGCACTTGATCCAAAATTAAGGGGGTGAGTGGCATGGTACGTGAACAAGCGCTGCACAACAATTCTATGGGGCAGCCAACATTCGAGGGAAAAGAGAGATTGAAAGAAAAAATCTTACAAGTGGAAGATTTACAAGTGACTTTTACTACATTTGGCGGCGTAGTTCAGGCTGTAAGGGGTGTCACATTTGATTTGCATAAAGGTGAGACACTTGCCATTGTAGGAGAATCTGGTTGTGGTAAAAGCGTTACATCAAATGCGATTATGGGATTAATTCCACAACCCCCCGGGAAAATTACAAACGGCAAAGTAATCTTTAAAGGAAAAGATTTAACTTCTTTTAAAAAATCTGATCTTCGTAAAATCCAAGGGCTAGATGTGTCTATGATTTTTCAAGATCCAATGACCGCATTAAATCCAACGATGACAATTGGAGAACAATTGACTGAAGGGCTACGTACGCATCATAAGATAAGTAAGGCGGAAGCTAAAACTAAGGCTATTGAAATGCTCTTACTTGTAGGAATATCAAACCCTAGTGAACGATTAAATCAGTACCCCCATCAGTTTTCTGGTGGTATGAGGCAGAGAATTGTTATAGCAATCGCATTAATTTGTGAACCTACCTTATTAATAGCGGATGAACCAACAACAGCTTTAGATGTAACCATTCAAGCACAAATTTTGGAACTGTTTGAAGAGATTCAAAAGAAAACAGGCGTCTCCATTATCTTAATAACACATGACTTGGGTGTGGTTGCTAAAATAGCCGATCGGATTGCAGTTATGTACGCAGGCAAGATTATTGAAATAGGTACGAAGCGAGAAATATTTTATGAACCTACACACCCTTATACAAAAGGATTATTAAATTCAGTTCCTAGACTAGATTTAGTAGAGGAAGAATTAGAGCCGATTGAAGGAACACCACCTGATTTATTTGCACCACCAGCAGGCTGTGCTTTTACAGCGAGATGTCCATATGCGATGGAAGTATGTAATCATGTATATCCAGTGGCAACATCGCTATCTGAGAAGCATAAGGTAGATTGTTGGTTACAAGATGAACGTGCAAAAGGATTATTTAACTGAAAATGGTGAGGGGCACATTGTGCTTAATATATTTCACAAAAGAGTTAAAGGGGGATTATTTATGAAAAAGTGGTTAACAGTTTTATTCGTAGCAGTATTTGCAATTGTTTTATCAGCTTGTACGGCAAATAAAGAAGCAGGCAAAGAACCGTCATCCACTGAGGGTGGGGGAGATGCCAAGGAAAAAGTACTTTACTTAAATAACGGTAGTGAACCAACTTCTTTCGATCCGTCTGTCGGTTTTAATGCAGTATCTTGGAATGCATTAAATAACTTGATGGAAGGTTTAGTTCGCTTTAATGACAAAGATCAACCTGTAGAAGCGACAGCTGAAAAGATTGCTGTTTCTGATGATGGATTAACTTATACTTTTACAATCCGAGATGGAGCAAAATGGTCAAATGGCGATGCAGTAACAGCGGGAGATTTTGTTTTTGGATGGCTACATATGCTTGATCCAGAAACAGCTTCACCAGCCGCATTCTTAGCTTATCCAATTGATGGCGCTGAAGCTTATAACACTGGAAAGGGTAAAGCGGAGGAAGTAGCTATTAAAGCGACTGATGATAAGACATTTGAAGTGAAGCTGAATGCACCAACTGATGCGTTCTTGAGCATAATTACTAATCCAAGTTTCTTCCCGGTAAATGAGAAAGTTGCAAAGGAAAATCCAAAATGGTTTGCAGAAGCAGATTCATTTGTCGGTAATGGACCATTCAATTTATCAGAATGGGAGCATGATGTGAAATTTGTATTTAAAAAGAATGATCATTATTGGGATAAAGACACTGTAAAGCTTGATAAAGTTGATTGGGCAATGGTGAATGATACGAATACTGAATATCAAATGTACAAATCAGATGAGCTAGATGTATCGAGTGTACCTGCTGAGCTAGCAGAACAGTTAAAAAACGATAAAGAGTTACATGTAGAAGACCAAGCAGGCATATACTTCTACCGATTTAATGTAGAGAAAAAGCCATTTACTAACAAAAAAATTCGCCAAGCTTTTGCTAAGGCAGTAGACCAAGAAAATATCGTGCAATATGTAACGAAAAATGGTGAGAAAGCAGCGCATGGTTTTGTAACATATGGCTTCACAGGTCCAGACGGTAAAGAATTCCGAGAATCAGTTGGAGACCTAGTCTCTTTAGATAAAGAAGAGGCAAAGAAATTATTACAAGAAGGTATGAAAGAAGAAGGCTGGTCTAAGCTTCCAAAAGTGACATTAACGTATTCAACAAGCCCAGAACATCAAAATATTGCGGTAGCTTTACAAAGTCAAATTAAAGATGCACTAGGTGTAGATGCAAAACTACAAAACGTAGAAGCTAGTGTATTCTTAGCTGAACAAAAAGAGCTGAAGCATCAAACATCTCGTTCATCATTCTTATATGACTATGCAGATCCAATCAATGCAATTGAAAGTTTTATTACAGATTCCCCTATGAACCGTACAGCATGGTCAAACAAAAAATTTGATAGCTTGATTAAATCTGCTAAACAAGAAACAGATGCAACAAAACGATGGGAAACTCTACAAGAAGCAGAGCGTGTGTTAATCGACGAAGCGCCAATTGTACCATTATATTTCTATAATCAAGTGTCATTAGAGAAATCTAATGTATCAGGTATTGTTCGCCATCCAGTTGGATATACGGAACTGAAATGGGCAGACAAAAACTAAAGAGTAGCGGTGCCTATTATAGGCACTGCACTTTCTTGAATAAGTGAGGGAGTGTATATATTACGTTCCTTGATTTATTTTAGAAAGGGAGGAAATGATGATGAAAAATAGACCTATGAGACTTCAAAAGGGTGACACGATCGGAATTATAGCGCCATCAAGTCCACCAAACCTGGAAAGTTTACAACATTCACTCACATTTCTTGAAGGGCTTGGGTTGCATTATAAATTTGGTCCATCCGTAGAGAATACTCATGGTTATTTAGCAGGTACTGATGAAGAGAGACTAAATGATCTACATGCTATGTTCGCGGACCCTACAATTGCTGGCATCATTTGTGCAGGTGGTGGTTACGGCTCAGCACGTTATACGGATAAAATAGACTTTCAGCTCCTTGCAAATAATCCTAAAATCCTCTGGGGTTATTCGGATATTACATTTCTACATACAGCGATAGGAAAGTACTCTAATTTCATTACCTTTCATGGCCCAATGCTAGCTTCGGATGTTGGAAGACATACATTCCAAGAAAAGTCAGGTCAAATGTTCAAACAACTTTTCCAACCAATGGAGTTACAGTATACAGAGGATTACTCACCATTAGAGACAATGGTTGCAGGAGTGGCAAAAGGAGAAATTACAGGTGGTAACTTAAGTCTTTTATCAAACGGACTTGGAACAGAATTTGAAGTCGATACGAAAGGAAAACTTCTATTAATTGAGGATGTAGATGAAGAACCTTATAGAATAGATTGTATGCTAAATCAATTACGACAAGCAGGTAAATTGCAAGATGCAGCAGGCATTATTGTAGGTGATTTTAGCAATACTGAGCCGAAAAAGAGAAAAGTCTCATTGAATCTGGAGGAAGTGTTAAATCACTATTTAGGCGCTTTAAATGTACCAGTAGTAAAGGGCTTTAAAATTGGGCATTGTGAACCTCATTTTGCAATACCACTAGGCGCAGAAGCTATTTTGAATGCGAATGATAAAACACTGACCATTTTACCAGGGGTCCAATAAGTGAAGGGGTGACACGTCATGATTATCCAAGCTATTGATGTATTTCAAGTTGCGGTACCATTAAAAAAACCATTTAAAACTGCGTTACGCACAGTAACGGTCGCAGAATCCATTTATGTACGTGTAACAGTAGAAGATGGGCGGGTAGGTTGGGGAGAGGCACCACCAACATTTGTCATCACAGGTGAAACTTTAGCTAGTATTCAATATGCAATTGAAGAGGTGTTTGCACCATTATTAAACGGGCAGGATCTCCGATTTTATGAGCAGGTTTTTAAAAAGCTTCATACTGCTTTGGTTGGAAATACAAGTGCTAAGGCGGCAATTGATATGGCATTGTATGATCTAATTGCACAACGATCAGATCTACCCCTATATCAATTCTTGGGTGGAAATAAAAAGGAGATAGAAACCGATTATACAGTAAGCGTAAATGCTCCGGAGGAAATGTCAGCTGATGCAGCAAAATATATCGCTAATGGATTTCAAGTATTGAAAGTAAAAGTGGGTATCGGTGAAATAACTGATGATATTGCTAGGATAAAAGCAATTCGAGATGAAATTGGCTATACAACGAAACTTCGACTAGATGCCAATCAAGGTTGGAATGCAAAGGAAGCTGTGTACGCCATTTCTAAAATGGAAGACTTAGGTCTAGATATAGAATTGATTGAACAACCCGTAATAGCACATGATGTGCATGGGTTAAAATTTGTAACGGATCATACATTAACACCGATTATGGCTGATGAAAGTGTCTTTTCAGTTCATGATGCAAAAACTATTTTAGAAATGCGTGCAGCAGATTTAATTAATATTAAATTGATGAAAGCAGGAGGGATTTATCAAGCCCTGAAAATCAATGCATTAGCTGAAAGCTATGGGGTGCAATGTATGACAGGGAGTATGATAGAAACCAAAATTGGTATTACCGCCGCAGCACATTTTGCTGCTAGTCAACCAAATATACAATATTACGATTTTGATGCCCCTCTAATGTTGAAATTTGAAACAATCAAGGGCGGCGTAACATATAAAGAAAGAAATATTAGCTTCTCAGAACGTAGTGGATTAGGCATTGAAGAAGTATATACAGGGGGGACTAAATGACCACATTACATAATATTTGGCATTGCTCAGTTGCAGTAGCATCTATTTGGACGAAACCAGAATCAGCTCGAGATATTGATCAACCAGCTATTACAAACCCCGTACATCTGGTTAAATGGTTAGAAGCGCTTCCTTATAAAGAACGTTTAGACTTATGTGACAGTAATAGAGTTCAAACGCAGCTATTGTTTGGAGAACCTGTAATAGTAGAGGAAATTCAAGGAGAATGGGCAAAAGTGATTGCCATCTTACAACCTACTCATAAGGATGAAAGAGGCTATCCAGGTTGGGTACCTTTGGCGCAATTATCTAAACAAAAACTTTTGGATTCAACGGAAAGTATTATTGTGAATGTGGACAAAACACAATTATGGTCTGAAGATGGTACACCACAAATTGTCTTAACTTTTAATACAATATTGCCTGTATTAGACGAGAAAGCACAATATTTTATCGTTGATACACCAATAGGAAGAGGAAAAGTATTAAAATCGAGTGCAGTAAAATATACAGGAGACATTGTACAGTCGATGAATAAGGCTGTACAGTTTGGTCTTTACTATTTGGACTTACCGTATATTTGGAGTGGTATGTCATCGTATGGATATGATTGCTCTGGCTTTACTTATAATATGGCAAAAGCTTGCGGTCTACGAATTCCGAGGGATGCAGGTGACCAAGCTACATATGGTATGGCTATATCAAAGGACAATGAAGAGGAATGGCGAGTTGGAGATTTATTATTCTTTGCAGATGAAAAGGGTACCAAGCCGGTGAGGCATGTTGGTTTTTACTACGGTGAAGGACAAATGCTTCATTCTCCACAAACCGGTAAATCGGTTGAACTATTAAAACTTGCAGGCACAATATTCGAGGAAGAAATCTGTGCTGTTAGACGCTATGGACCGGGAGTGAAAACAACATGACAGAAAAAGTGATTTTATCGGTGCAAAATTTGAAAAAACATTTTGATTTAGGCAAAGGTACCACATTAAAGGCGGTAAATGGTATAAGCTTTGACGTGATGGAAGGTGAGACATTTGGGTTAGTTGGCGAGTCTGGGTGTGGCAAATCTACAGCAGGAAGAACAATTTTAGGGCTGTATAATCGTACAGATGGGAAAGTCTTATTCGAAGATCAAGATGTCCATTCAATGACAGAGAAGGAGCGCAACAACTTCTTGAAAAAGATGCAAATGATTTTCCAAGATCCATATGCATCATTAAATCCGCGTTCTACTGTCTTTGAAATAATTGCAGAACCAATAGAAATTCATCATTTAAATAAATCGAAAGAAGAACTAAAAGAGAGAGTATATGAGTTACTAGAGGATGTTGGTCTGAATCGTGATCATGCCAATCGTTATCCTCATGAATTCTCAGGTGGTCAACGTCAAAGAATCGGAATTGCCAGGGCATTAGCACTTGAACCTCAGTTTATAATTGCCGATGAACCGATTTCAGCTTTGGACGTATCTGTCCAAGCCTCAGTAGTAAAACTATTGCAGAAGCTCCAAAAGGAAAAAGGTTTGACGTATTTATTTATTGCACATGATTTATCGATGGTAAAATATATTTCAAAACGAATTGGCGTTATGTATTTAGGGCAAATGGTAGAATTGACGACAAGTAAACAATTGTACAATGAACCTCTACATCCATACACACAAGCTTTATTATCAGCTATCCCTATACCTGATCCGGATATAGAGGAGAAAAGGGAACGTATTATTCTTGAAGGGGAATTGCCAAGCCCTATCAATCCACCAACAGGCTGTGTTTTCCATACCCGCTGTCCAATGGCAAAAGCAGTTTGTTCACAACTACAACCAAAATGGTTAGAAAAAAGTGAAGGGCATTATGTAGCTTGCCATTTATATGATGAAGAAGTGCTTGCGATGGAGCAATTAGAGAAGATTGCCCACTAAATAACATATAAAAAACGCGCTCTCCACGAAGGAGAAGCGCGTTTTTTCGTAACGGCAGATCGGGTGATACTTAACTAATAATTTGTGGGCCTTTGCATTGGTTGGTCATTGGTCACGGTTAATATGTTAAATGGTCATCGGTCATCGGTTTGAATTCAACTAATGAATGAGGTGATCATGCCAGTTACGCCTCGAGGAAGAGTCTCACTGCCTCAAGGTTAGAAATACTTGCTATCATCAAAATCGATTTCGATTGTATAGTTTTTTGCATTAATTAAATTAGATAACTTATGCGCGTCCTTCTCAAGTTCTACTGCCTTCAAACGGTATTCCTCAGGGTCAAATAAGGCAACACGGTAAACAGTTGTACCGTCAGAATAGCCATATTGAATTTCTTCTTTTTCTGATTGAGCAAACTCTTTATAGGTAGCTGCTCTAGCACGAAGTTGTGTTGCAAATTCTATTGCTTCAACAATTGTATAATCTTCACCTTTAAATGGAAGAGTATGATCAATATTCGCACGGTATACTAATTTATCTAGTAAGCGAATATCTTTGCGAACATCTTCAAGTTCAGTATCTACTTCTGTAAGTAAACGCTTAGAAGGTTTTGGTTCTTCACCTTTTTCCACTTGAACAAAAGCTACACGTTGTAATTCAGAGGATAGCTCATGTACTTTTTTCGTTAATATGCTTTTCAGTTTTACTGCTTCTGCTAATGTAATAGTACCCACTATAGAACCTCCTTAAATTTCAAGTGATTGTTGAGTATTGAATAATAGACCCGTTGTGAAGTCGCCACCATGCACTTGTGAGAACATTTTGCCTGCAGCCGCTAATAATGCATTGCTATTTTCAATAGACAAAGATGGACGTAAATAGAACACTTGAAGTGCTTTGGTCGTGTTCTCTGTCACAGCTGTCCGTTTCGAATCAACAAAGGGGCTACCAAAAGGTCCTTTTGCATCTGACGTAACAATAATATTATGTAACGAATTAAAGCGGCCATTTAATCCTTCATAGCCCGTTTCCTCATCACCAAGAGATACGGTCACATTACCATCTAAATTTTCAATATCATATATTCCAACTGGCATTTCGTATTGTAATGAAAAGAAATTATTTAAATCTACCGCTGAGTGAAATGGCGCTATATAGTTCTGCTTGGCAATACGACGCATCAAACTTTCAGCGGAGTGACGGTAGCGATTTGGATCAGCACCAAGCGATTTCCAAAGCTTACGCCATTCAGAAATGCCAGCACGCTCAGTTACAGGGCTGACCTGTAATTCTAGAAATAAGTTTTCTTGATATAACTGTGTACGTCCTTTAATCATTTGAGGAGATTCAGACACAACAATTTTGGTATAATGGATAATGCCGATTTTAAAGTCTGGTACTTTGTTAAGTAAAGTAGAATCTAATGCAACTTTTATCATGAACATCACCTATATCTTGTATTTTCACAAGTGTAACATATAGAAAGGAGTAGAACCAAGTGATTGTCAACGTCTTGCAAGAAGAGCTGATTGAGTACGCAAAAACCATTGGCATAGATAAAATTGGTTTTACATCCGCTGCACCATTTATTGAGTTAAAGAACTTGTTACGTCGCCAGCAGGAGCTCAATTTTCAATCGGGCTTTGAAGAATCTGATATTGAAAAACGTACTGAACCAACCCTTTTACTAGAAGAGGCACAGAGTATTATTGCTATCGCAATTGCTTATCCATCACGAATGAAAAATGCACCTAAAGGTAAGCGAGGTGAGCGCAGAGGTATTTTCTGCCGAGCATCATGGGGAATGGATTATCATACAGTGCTTCGCGAAAAATTAGCGTTACTTGAAGCATTTCTACAGGAAAAAGTTCCGCACGCTAAAATGCGTTCAATGGTTGATACGGGAGAGTTATCTGATCGTGCTGTAGCCGAACGAGCTGGCATTGGATGGAGTGCAAAAAACTGCTCAATCATAACTCCAGAATTCGGTTCTTACGTTTATCTAGGAGAAATGATTACGAATATCCCATTCGCTCCAGATGAACCAATCACTGACCAATGTGGGGATTGTACGCTGTGTATTGATGTATGCCCAACAGGTGCCATAGTACAAGCAGGTCAATTGAACTCGAACCGCTGTGTAGCATTTTTGACGCAAACAAAAGGGTTTTTACCTGACGAGTTTCGTACAAAAATCGGTAATCGAATTTATGGCTGTGATACTTGCCAAACGGTTTGTCCAAAAAACAAAGGTAAACTAAATTGGCTACACGATTCCTTTAAGCCAGATCCTGAAATTGCGAAACCTCTACTGGAACCGTTATTGACTATTTCAAATAAGGATTTCAAAGCGAAATTCGGCTATATTTCTGGTTCTTGGAGAGGGAAGAAGCCAATTCAGCGTAATGCTATTATTGCCCTCGCTCATTTCAAAGAAGAGTCAGCCCTGCCAAAACTGATTGAGGTTTTACAGAATGACGAACGTCCAGTAATTCGAGGAACAGCTGCATGGGCTATTGGTAAAATGGGTGTAGTAGATGCAAAAGAAATTTTACAAGTAGCATTACAAAAAGAACAGGATCCTGAGGTTATAATAGAAATAGAAAAAGGATTAGCCTTTTTAGCACAAAAATAAAGGAAGTGTCAAAGTTGTCTTTGCATATCGTTTTATATCAACCAGAAATCCCTGCCAACACTGGTAATATCGCCAGAACTTGCGCAGGTACAAATACAAGCTTACATTTAATTCGACCATTAGGGTTTTCAACGGACGACAAAATGTTGAAAAGAGCTGGATTAGATTATTGGCATAGCGTAAATATTACGTATTATGATTCAGCAGATGAATTTTTTGAAAAGAATGATGGTGGATCATTTTATTATATTGAAACATATGGTGATAAAGCCTATTCAGATTTTAATTTTAGTAACCAAGATGAAGAGATTTTCTTTATTTTTGGAAAGGAAACGACAGGAATTCCGATGGAGTTAATAGAAGGAAACCAAGATCGTTGCTTGCGTATTCCACAAAGTGATAATATACGCTCATTAAATCTTTCAAATACTGCAGCTATTTTAATCTATGAAGCAATGCGCCAACAAAATTTCCCTGGATTAAAATAAAAAAAGGACAGCCTGTAAGTAGGTTGTCCTTTTTTATACGATGGATTACTTTTCAGAAGTGCCTTGTTTGTCTTCATATCCACCAGTGAAGATTGCAGTTAAAAATGCTACACAAACACCAAGAATTAAAATTAATTTCATGGAAGTACCCTCCTCATGGTTATAAAAAGTTCTTTATCAAGTATAGCCTACTTTATATAAAAATGAAATATTAGCAGTTATAAAATTATGGCAGAAATCGTTCTTTATTATTTGCAATGTACATATTAATCGAATAGGATGAAAGAAAGGTGCTAATAATTCCTAAGTAATGCATTTTTGTTAAAGGAGCGGATAATATGGATAACAATGAAAAGCAACCAGAAAACGGCTCAATGGCAACTTCTATGGAGGAGCTAAAACAATTAGGCAAGCAGATGGATAAAATGCGTGATGGTGAGGAGCTTGAGCGTGATGGTCGCGTACAAGATCCTGTACAATCAGATAAAGCACCATCAATTCATCCACGTGATTAAAAAATGCCCATTGCATCTAAATATGCAGTGGGCATTTTTTTGTATGATTAAGATAAGAAAGTTAATTGGAATGCAAACAAAATAGCAAATACATAAAGTAAAGGATGTACTTTTTTTGCCTCGCCTTTCGCTATTTTTAGAATAGGGTAAGAGATAAATCCGAAGGCAATTCCTGTCGCAATACTTGAAGTAAGCGGCATGATTAAAATAATTAAAAATGCAGGGAAAGCCTCTTCGAATTTCTCCCATTCGATTTCTTTAATAGAACCAATCATCAACGTACCAACGATGATTAATATTGGTGAAGTAATCGCAGAAACCCCTGATATAGCACTAACTAAAGGTCCAAAGAATGAAGCAGCGACAAATAGAATAGCGACAGTTAAACTCGTTAAACCTGTACGGCCACCAGCAGCAACCCCGGCAGAAGATTCAATAAATGCCGTAGTTGGACTTGTCCCAAACATAGCACCAAAAGTTGTAGCAACTGAGTCGGCTAACAATGCTTTGCGAGCGCGTGGTAATTTACCATCTTTCATTAAACCCGCTTGTTTCGCAACCCCAATCATAGTCCCAGTCGTATCAAATAGTGTAACTAAAATGAACGAAAATACAACGCCGTATAATCCATAAGAAATAACCTGGCCGATTGCTTCAATCGGGTTCCAGACTAATATGCCTTCAGGAAGATGAGGAACTGCAACCACCTTTTCAATATGCAATTGATTTGTTAAAGTTGCAACAATACCTGTAATAAACATACCAATAAATAGGGCGCCACTAACATTTCGTACCATTAATATTACTGTAACAAATAAACCGAATAATGTTAGTAGCACGCCTGGAGAAGTTAAATCACCTAGCATCACTAAGTTACTTTCACTATCGACAATAATATTCCCCATACGCAAGCCTAGGAAAGCAATAAATAAACCAATACCAGCAGCAATTGCACGTTTTAAATTCTCAGGAATTGCTAAAATTAATTTTTCACGTAGTGGTGTTAGTGATAACAGAACGAAAATAATACCAGATACAAACACAGCAGCAAACCCGGTTAAATAATCAATGTTGCCTTCTGATGATACGACGATTGAGTAAGTAAAATATGCATTTAACCCAATACTTGGCCCGATAACGAGTGGATAATTCGCAAATAGTGACATCCATAAAGTACCTATAACGATGGCAATTATTGTCGCTATGAAAACTTGGTCAAGTGGAACCCCAGATGCAGATAACATACTTGGATTCACAACAACAATGTATATCATAGTAAAGAATGTGGTTATTCCTGCTATAAGTTCCGTCTTAACATTCGTTCCATTTTCCTTTAAACGAAACATTTTAATACCCTCTTCCTTGGAAAAAAACAATTTTTATGACATTAAATATGATATTTATGCATTTTAGAGAAATAACAAGAATATATTAATGATTTCTATATGAGAAATCAACTGTTTTCCCAAAGTCTTTATTCTCGAAATAATTTGATTACATTTGTATAATGAAATTATCAATTAGAAGGAGTTGTGCGATGTGTTGAATATTACATCTACAAAAACACTACATAACGGCGTGGAAATGCCACGTTTTGGACTTGGTGTGTACAAAATGACTGATCGCGAAGAAGCGATTCAAGCGATGACCACTGCAATTGATACAGGGTATATTGCAATTGACACAGCTTCACTATATAACAATGAAGTAGAAGTAGGGGAAGCAGTCAAAGCTTCTAATGTGAAACGTGAAGATTTATTCATTACATCAAAAGTTTGGAACGCTGATCAGGGATATGATGAAACTTTACGCGCTTTCGAGACTTCATTAAAGAAATTAGATATGGATTACTTAGATTTATATTTAACTCACTGGGCAGTACCTGATAAATTCAAAGACACATATCGTGCAATTGAACGCTTATATGATGAAAAACTACTTCGCGCAACGGGTGTTTCTAACCATCAGATTCACCATCTAGAAGAAATATTTGCTACAGCTAATGTTAAACCAATGGTCAACCAAATTGAAGTGCACCCATACTTAACACAAGTAGAAGTACGTAACTTCTGTACATCAAATGACATCGCCGTTACAGCATGGTCTCCATTAGCTAGAGGTAAAATTATAGATGATACAACTATCACTAGTATTGGCCAAAAATACGGAAAATCTTCAGCACAAGTAGTAATTCGTTGGCATTTACAACTGGGTAATATTGTTATTCCGAAATCAGTAACACCAAGTCGTATAAAAGCAAATGCTCAAGTATTCGATTTCGAACTTACAAACGAAGACATGCAATTAATCAGCGCACTAAACAAAGACGAAAGAACAGGAGCAGATCCAGATAACTTTAGTTTTAAATTTTAATGTTGAAGGCGTTCGCCAAGTTGAAACATGGGAAAACGTATATTTAGCATGAATTCTAAAGAGGTATGTTTTAGGAAATGTGCTAGAAGAATAAAAAACGCGAGAAGAAAATGTTGTGTTTTCTTCTCGCGTTTTTTTATTTTATTGCTTGAGAAGCGCTAAAGAAAGAGCGAGTAGTGGCAAAGCTAGAGTGAGAAGCGCCAAAGCTAGAGTGAGTAGAGCCAAAGCTAGAGTGAGAAGCGCCAAAGCTAGAGTGAGTAGAGCTAAAGCCAGTGAGTAGCGCCAAAGCTAGAGTGAGTAGAGCTAAAGAAAGAGCGAGTAGCGCCAAAGCTAGAGTGAGTAGAGCTAAAGCCAGTGAGTAGCGCCAAAGCTAGGGTGAGTAGAGCTAAAGCATGAGTGAGTAGCGCCAAAGCGGGAGCGAGTAGAGCTAAAGCCAGAACGAGAAGCGCCAAAGCTAAAGCAAGTAACACCAATCCCTACCGAAATCTCCAAATAAAAAAGCATCTCCGAGCAATAAACTGCTCAGAGATACTATGTAAATATTTATTGATCAATAATCTCCATTTTCTTATCTGTGAATGGATGAGTAAATTGGAGTTTTCTTGCGTGTAAAGAATAATCGCCAGAAGCAGTTTCTCTTGCATCATATAAAGTATCTCCTACAATTGGATGACCGATATGTGAAAGGTGTACACGAATTTGATGAGTACGTCCAGTTTCTAATACAAGGTTGACGATTGTTGAGTATTGCAGATGACGTACGACTTCAAAATTAGTTATAGCCATTTGACCTTCGGGAGCTACGCGTCGGCGGGTACCGTGGTGGCGATCTTTGGCAATTGCTTCACGAATTGTCCCTTTGCGTTCTTTCATATGACCTTGAACTTCTGCTTCATATACGCGAAGGATTTTCTTCTCTTCTAGTAAGCGATCGAAAATAGATTTTGCGATTGGGTGTTTTGCAACAAGTAAAAGTCCAGCTGTACCTTGGTCTAGTCGATGCACATGCTCTGCGTATACTCCGCCTTGTTCTTGTATATATTTCATAACATGATTCATGCAAGTAAAACGATCCCAAACGTCATTTGGATGTGTAGCCATACCTTTTGGTTTAGAAACGATTAAGCAATGTGGATCTTCGTATACTACTTTAACTTCGCATTCACGAGTTGCTTCATATGAAGATTCTGGTACATCCATAGTTATGACAATTTCCATACCTTTTGGACGAGGGTCTTTCCATTGTAGAAGTTCGCCGTTTGTGTCTGAAATGGCTTTTGTCATGCGTAATTCATGTACAGTTTTTTTGCCTAGCTTCCATTGTTCACGTAGTAGTTCTTCGATAGTTTGGTTATCTTGTAGAATAGTGAATGTCCAAGATTGTTTCATTAATATTCCTCCATTAAAAAGAAGGATTATGTTGTTTGTACAACATAATCCTTTCTAGTTGTATTATTTCACGAGATCAGTTTGTTTTAGGAATGCTTCGAAAGTAGCCTCGTCTGCATCGCCTGCCATACGTTGAATCTCCTTACCATCTTTAAAATAAGAAAGTGTAGGTGTGCCTTCGATGCCGTACTTGTCAAATAAGTTTTCATACTCCAGTAAATTCAATTGATCGATGTGTACACCTAATTTTTTTGCTAATGGCATTAATTTAGGTGTTGCAGCTCTACAATGTGTACACTCTGGACTGAAGAAGTATACCACTGTTGGGTCGCCTTTAGATAGCTTTTTCTCAAGTTCTGTCGGTGTAATGATGTTTTGATAGTTTTTATCGCTAAGTAAATCAATTGTTGATTGTTTTAAATCATTAGTACCGTAAGGATTATCTTTTAATTTTGCTTCGTTTCCTTGGTTGTTTAAGACGATGATTAGTCCAAATAAGACAACAATTACGCCGGCAATGATTAGTAGCTTTTTCAATTATTTTTCCTCCTTAGATGCTTTTAACATGTAAAAGCTTGCTCCTGCGATTAAGACGAATGCTGTTAAAGCAAGGAATGGTATGGTGATGAAGCCAAACCAATTGATGTATTCCCCTGTGCAAGGTACACGGCCACATGTTATTGCAGAGCTAGTTAAAAATTCGAATTTTTGAATACCGTAATGGTAGATGGAAATACAGCCACCGATTATAGAAAAAACAGCTAAAGTTACAGCAATACGTGCATTTTTTTGAATATAAGCTACTGTTGTGATGAGGACAATTGGGTACATTAAAATACGTTGATACCAACAAAGCTTACAAGGTTCGTACTGTTGAATTTCTGAAAAAAATAGGGAGCCAAGCATTGCGACCAATGAGACGATCCATATGAATAGTAAACTATTCTCAACTTTTTTTGTCATAAAAAAATCTCCTAGTATTAGAGTATTTCCCTTTGAATTATAGAGGGAATGAATATACATGTAAAATATTTTATCCTTGACAAAAACTTCTCTTTTATAAAAAAGGCAATCTTGTGAAAGAGGCATTTCAACTTCTGAACAACTAGATCGGTTGTTACTATTTAAAAAAAGTGTGATTATTCGTCCAATGACACAGTATGACTACATTTCAAGAGAAATTAAACAAAGATCATTTCTCGGAATGGAACCATGGGGCATGAACAATTAAATAGGAACTTATGCATTTTTCCTAAAAGCGCTCCGGAATTAGAAGTTAACATAATTGGTTCTTGCTCAAGTCTCATAATTAACCTTGATGAATATGATGACCGGCATACAAGGATTATTATTATATTAACAATGATAATCCATTTGGCTATAATTTATACGGAATAGAAGTTATAGTAGACGACCCCGATTATTACCGCATAAAGGTAGTACAACGTCTTTATGATGCACGAAAAGATTCGGCTCGTCAATTTAATTTGACATCCATCATTATTGGTACTAATTATTATAAGCATGAGGCTGAGTGTTCATCGATGATGTCGATTTCGAAGTTTTGCGTCGTCAAAACCAAGATAGTATTGTTGCTCATATGTAAGACCTTCCTCATGATGTATATCGTTAACAATATTCAAAAGAATAATAAATTTATACCACTTTATTTCATGAATAGAAAAGGTGCTTTTTTTATTTTCTCGGTCAAAAGAATGAGAGCTATTTCATGCGAATGTATGACAGGCAGTGGTATCATAGTAGGTACAATATATTTATAGATGAAAAAAGGAAGGCGGCAATTACATGCAGCAAAATGATCATTCGAACATTAGTTTACTCAAGGAAATTGCCGAACTTCTAAATGAAGAAACTGAAATTCAAGCAATGTTACAAGGTGCTCTGAGAAAGTTTTTAGCAGGTACGAATTTTGAAACAGGTTGGGTATTTTTTATCAATAAAAAAGGTAGACATGAGCTCATAGCGCATGAAAATTTGCCACAAGCTTTAAAGCATAATAACTGTCACTTTTTAGAAAAAGGCGGTTGTTGGTGCGTATCACGTTATCGAAATAATGAATTAAAAAAAGCTTCGAATATTATTGAATGTCAGCGCATTGAAAGCGCCAATGCTGCTGAACTAGAGGGTGATGGGGGCATTACCCATCATGCCACAGTACCCTTGCAATCTGGACAAGAGCGTTTTGGGCTATTAAATGTAGCTACGCCAAATACTGTCAGTTTTTCTGATGACGAGCTAGCTCTTTTAGAATCAGTTGCCTTCCAAATGGGATCCGCAATAAAACGAATTTTACTAACAAAACAAGAACAGCAGATGGCACTAGTTGAAGAGAGAAATCGATTGGCGAGAGATTTACATGATTCAGTGAATCAATTATTATTCTCTGTTACGTTAACATCTCGTGCCGGAATTGAAATGGCTGAGCAACCAGAAATGAAGGAAACGTTTAAGGAAATTCAGAATTTAACACAAGAAGCCTTAACAGAAATGCGTGCTTTAATTTGGCAGTTACGCCCTAAAGGTTTAGAGAGTGGTCTAATGGAGGCGATTAAAGGTTATGCTGAAATGTTAGGTATAAACCTTTCTGTGAATGTATCGGGTGTTTTACAATTACCTTCCCGGGTGGAAGAAACGTTATTTCGTATTACACAGGAAGCACTAAATAACGTGCGTAAGCATTCGGGTGTTAAGGACGCAGAGATTTTTGTCATTATTACACAGTCAGATGTGCTATTAGTTATTAAAGATGAAGGTAGAGGATTCCAAGTTGACTCTCTTGTGAAATTGCCATCAATCGGTTTGCAAAGCATGCGAGATCGTGCAAAGGCACTTGGCGGTAAAGTTGATTGGGTGAGTAATATTGGAAGAGGAACGGAAATTTTAATCCGTCTACCATATTAAGGGGGATTTCGATGATTAGAGTATTAATCGCAGACGATCACCATGTTGTAAGAAGAGGATTATTATTTTTTCTGAAAACGCAAAAGGACATCGAGGTTATTGGTGAAGCACAAAATGGTAAAGAAGCAGTAGCATTAACGTCGGAATTAAAGCCAGATATCGTTTTAATGGATTTAGTTATGCCTGAATTAGATGGTATCCAAGCTACAAAACGTATTAAGGCAAAATTTCCTGACACACAGGTACTAATGCTGACGAGTTTTTCGGATAGTGACCATGTCATTCCTGCAATTGAAGCAGGGGCTGCAGGTTACCAGTTAAAAGATATTGAACCAGATGAACTGGTGACATCAATCCGTAGAATAATGGCAGGAGAAAATACATTGCATCCACAAGCGACAACTCAACTTATTAAAAGTCGAGAGATGCAAGAAGATTTGCCACATATGAAGCATACTTTGACACCTCGAGAACGTGATGTTCTAGCTGAATTAACAAAAGGAAAGAGTAATAGAGAAATTGCATCCTCACTTTTTGTTACAGAAAAAACTGTGAAGACACATATTTCGAATATTTTTTCAAAATTGGAAGTACAAGATCGTACTCAAGCTGCACTTTATGCAGTCAAACATGGGTTAACTGAATCGAGTGAGCAACAATAAGAGAAAAAGCTGTCCCTTAGTCATTGAAATGACTGATAGGACAGCTTTTTTTAACGTTTTTTCTGTGGTTTTTGGCGTAAGGTTTTTGAAACCTGTTTCCATTTATTACGTTCAGCAATTTGTGCTTGAGCGTTAGTCTTTCTTTCGATATAAGCTAATTCTCGCTTTAACTTTATATAGCTATTGTATCGTTCGTTAGTTAGTGTACCCTCATGAATTGCATTTTGTACTGCGCATCCAGGTTCACGCTTGTGTTCACAATCTCTAAAGCGGCACTGAGATGAAAGTTCTTCTATATCTTTAAAACTGCTATCTAAGCTTTCACTTTGATCCCATAATTGGAATTCACGCATTCCCGGGGTATCAATTAATAAGCCGCCACCTGGAATTTTGAATAGTTCTCGGTGTGTTGTCGTATGGCGACCTTTATCATCATCCTCACGAACTTCTTGGACAAACATTACTTCAGTGCCACATAGTGCATTGGTTAAAGATGATTTACCAACACCAGATGAACCTAAAAGTGCAGCTGTCTTACCATCAACTAATAATTGTTGAAGCTCATTAATGCCTTCACCAGTAAAACTACTTACTGTATAGATGGGTACGCCAAAAGCAACAGATTCTGCTTCTTGAATAAAGGGTGTGACATCTTCACATAAATCTTTTTTCGTTAATACGATGATTGGTGTGGCACCTGAGTCCCAAGCAGCGATTAAATAGCGCTCTAAACGTCGAAGATTAAAATCTAAGTTCAAACTCATGATTAAAAAAACGATGTCAACATTGACCGCTATTAATTGTTCCGCAGTAGTTAATCCTGCAGCTTTGCGGGAGAACAAAGAGGTACGCGGTAATACGGCATGAATAATCGCTTTTTCTTCACCGGGCATTTGCTCAACTAAAACCCAATCACCAACTGCAGGGAAGTCACGACGTTCAAAAGCAGTATGTTGGAAGCTGCCAGATGGAGTAGAAAGCCATTCACCTTGTTCTGTGATAACACGGTAGGAGTGCTTATGCTCTAGCAATACACGTCCGGGAATTGTTTTTGCTAATTTATTTGAAGCTTGGGCAATTTTATATTTTTCTTCCCAAGTTGTATTCCAACCGAAATCTTGTAATTTTGTCATTTGTAAATCCTCCTATTGTGTGTGTAGAGATATTGAGCTGAGGCGATTAATTTTCTTGAAAGGGTCCTCAGCATTTAATCTAGTTATCCAGCTTCAGGCGCTAACTGCTCGGGTCGTTTCAGTCGGGTACTCAAAGTCAAAGAACGACTTTGGTTTCCGCCTTCCAACGACCTCGCCGCTAAACGAGCGCCTTCAGCATTAAAAATAAAAAAACTGTAGCTGCAAATCGGCAGCTACAGTTTATACACGCACAATAAAAGAAAGTATCCTTAAAAAGCATACGGATGGCGAGTATTTTGTAACAAACCGATTTGCGTTGATGCAATGCTCATTAAATTTGTCATAAAACCTCACCTGCTTTCCTTAAAGTTGTTATTAGATTAACAAAATGGAAAAATAAAGTCAACATAAATATTCAATTATTATCAAAAAATTACATTAAACCAGTATTATGCTCATGTACTAAACCATCTGGTTCAATATGAACAAGTACTACTGTCAATGGTTTTACTAGACGTATCGTATTTTCAATATCTTCGGTAATTTGATGGCTTTTCCAAACATTTAGCTCAGGATTAACAGTGACCGTTAAATCTACAAACACCATATTCCCATGATTACGTCCTTTTAAATCTATGAGATGAATAACACCATCAACATTACGGACAAGAGTGGATAACGTTTCAACCTCTTCTTCGTCAAAGCCGTCAGTTAATGTATGAACAGCTTCAAAAAATATTTCATAGGCTGTTTTAATTATGATAATACCAACGATAATGGCGGTAATGGAATCAATTATCGGAAACCCAACGATAGCACCTAAAATACCAATTGCAGTACCAAAACTGACAAGCGCATCTGAACGGTTATCAAGAGCAGCTGCTTTTACAGCTGAACTTTTAGTGCGTTCAGATAACTTTAAATTATATCGATAAACAATGTACATAATAATACCACTAATAATAGCGACAACTGCTGTTAGCAGGGAAGGGGAAGAGTGGTTGTTTTCGATAAAGCTTTTGCCTGAATTGAATAACACTTGTAGTCCAACGACTGCCATGATGAATGATGCTACAAGGGAAGCTACCGTTTCGGCTCTTAAATGACCGTAGTGGTGATCCCCATCTGGTGGCTTTTGTGAAATACGTAATCCAATCAGAACGGCAACAGAAGCGATTATATCTGTAGTATTATTTAGTCCATCAGCTTTTAATGCAGTGGATGCACCGATAAAACCAATGGTAAGCTTCGCGGTGCTGAGTATGAGATAAGTGGCAATACTTAGCCAAGCGCCTCTTTCCCCTTGTCTTAAATTTGTGTATAACTCCACAATGTTTCCCCCCTGCAAAATTTCTAGGCAATACAAAACGACGCACACTTATAGTAGTGTGCGTCGTTTCTTGTTAAATTTTCATAAATATTATTCAGAAGATGAATTTTCATCTTCTAGTGATTCGTTGTTGGATTCATCTGGTAACTTAATAACTTCTAAGTATAAGATATGATGACCATCTACTTCTTTTACGATAAATTCATAACCTTGTTCAGTAATTGCTTCGCCTTTAACGGCATCGAAGTTTTTGGTCATAAACCAACCGCCGATAGTATCGATATCATCTTCATTGATGTCAATTTTAAGGAAATCATTTACGTTTTCAATTAACATTTTGGCATCAAAGATAAAATGGTTCTCATCTACTTTACGAACTTCAGGAATCTCGTCTGCATCAAACTCGTCTCGAATATCACCGACAATTTCTTCGATAATATCTTCGATTGTTACAAGACCAGATGTACCACCGTATTCATCCATTAAAATGGCCATATGAATACGTTCTCGTTGAATTTTCAACAATAAGTCACTAACTGGGATTGTTTCGATGACGCGAATGATAGGTTGCATATATTCCGTTACTAATTTTGAACCATTAGTTGGGTCTTTAATGTAAGCAGTTAAAAGGTGCTTCATATTGACGAGACCTATAATATGGTCTTTGTCTCCATCAATAATAGGGTAGCGTGTATACTGCTCAACACCCATCACTTCGAAGACTTCTCTAAGAGTCATTTCTTTTTCAATACCAATGATTTCAGTACGAGGTACCATAATTTCTTTGGCAATACGATCGTCGAATTCAAAAATGCTATTCACATATTTATATTCAGACTGATTTATTTCACCGCTTTTCAAACTATCCGATAAAATCATACGTAATTCTTCTTCTGTCATTGCCACTTCTGATTCAGATACATCCTTTAAACCGAAAAGTGAAGACAATGAACGAGCAGAGAAGTTTAATGCTTTAATAAATGGATACATGATGTTGTGGAATGTAATTAAAGGACCAGCTGTTGCTAATGCTACAGATTCTGCCTTCTGAATGGCTAGTGTTTTTGGTGCTAATTCACCAACTACAACGTGAACAAATGTCACGATAGAGAATGACAACACGAAGGATAGAACGGATGTCACACTTCCTTCAAGTGCGAACAAATCAAATATCGGTCTCAATAAAATCGAGACTGTTTCTTCACCGAGCCAACCAAGCCCTAAAGAAGTAATCGTAATTCCCAACTGACAAGCGGATAAATATTCATCCAAATTAGATACTACTTTTTTTGCTTTTAATGCTTTTTTGTTACCCTCAGCTATAAGCTGATCAATTCGAGTTGTTCTGACTTTAACGATAGAAAATTCAGTTGCTACGAAAAAAGCCGAACATGCGATCAAGACAGCAAATGCTGTCAACCGTATGGCTATGTCCAAAGACTTCCTTTGTTCCAGACCCAAATGAGGGGAGAGAACAAAGTGTACACCTCCTGTAATATAAAAAATAGTTAAGTAATACAATGATATGACAACTAAGTTGAAAAAACAAATCATCTACATGATTTGTTTTGACTATTAATAATAATTGTTTATTGAAGTAAGAAATATCGTCAAAAGTAAGAATATAATTAAATTACTCAATTTATTCTAAAAGTATTGACAATTCAAAATTCGGAGTGCTAATATTGAGAGGCACTAAATAATTTATGGAAAAGGAGGTATGGATTATGAAAAAGTTAAGAAGTTTATTTAAACAATTAAATAATGAATCCACACCTACCTATTCAGCAATTAAGTCTGTAATTTAACTTTTATAACTAATTGGTATGGGTGTAGATACCTGTATCTTTTTTAAAGCGTATGCTCTGAAAGGGGTGTGCGCTTTTTTTGTTGCCTTTTTAAGTGAATTACGAGTGCCAAATTATAAAAGGAGAGCTGAATATGTTTATTCAAAAGCGGAAAAAGAAATTTAATAAGGATTCGATTGAAGACGGTTAGTGTAAAAACAGAATAAGAAAGTAGGAATAATAAATGTTTGAGGTCTTATTTAAATTAAAATGGTTTTTTAAAGAAAATCGAAAGCGGTACGCAATAGCCATCGCATTGTTACTAGTGGCTAATGTAATTGAAGTGACGCCACCGTGGATTATTGGTCAATCGATTGATGCTATCCACTCAGAAACATTAACAAGTCATTCCCTTATGTTTTATATTGCTGCTATGCTAGTCATTTTGGTATTGTCATATGTCGTCAACTTTATATGGCAATATCAATTGTTTGGTGGAGCGAATGTAATTGAACGTAAGCTGAGATCAAAGCTCATGACAAAGTTTTTGAAAATGTCTCCACCTTTTTATGAACGAAATCGTACAGGAGATTTGATGGCGAGAGCGACAAATGATTTACGTGCTGTCTCAGAAACAGCTGGTTTTGGTATTATGACGTTAATTGATTCGACTTTATACTTATTAACAATTTTACTAACAATGGGATTCCTTGTTTCATGGAAGCTAACAATAGCAGCTATATTGCCATTACCGATATTAGCAGTCGTTATGCAAATTCTTGGTAAGAGAATTCATGAGCGTTATATGAAAGCCCAAGACGTGTTTGGTGAAATGAATGATAGCGTACTTGAAGCTGTAGAGGGTGTCCGTGTTGTTCGTGCATACGTTCAAGAACGTGCTACAGAGCAACAATTTAGTGAAATGACAGAAGACGTTTACAAAAAAAATATGCATGTTGAGAAAATTGATGCATTATTTAATCCAATTACAAAAATTTTAACTGGACTTAGCTATATGATTGGTCTTGGTTTTGGTGCTTATTTAGTGTCTAAGCAAGAAATGACTTTAGGTGAGCTAGTTACATTTAATGTATATCTAGGTATGATCGTATGGCCAATGTTTGCGATTGGAGAACTCATCAATGTTATGCAACGTGGGAATGCATCACTTGATCGTGTACAAGAAACATTAGACGAGAAAGAAGATGTTGTTGATCCAAAAACGCCAACAATCATTCAAAATCCGGAGTCTATTGTATTCAAAGATGTGACATTCCAATATCCACAATCATCTTCTATTAACCTGGCAAACCTTGAAGTTTCTTTGAAAAAGGGGCAAACGCTAGGAATTGTTGGGAAAACAGGTAGTGGAAAGACGACTGTCGTTAAACAGCTATTACGTGAATATCCAAATGGTGAAGGAGATCTATTTGTCTCAAATAGTCCTATTCATGATCAAACAAAGGAACAGGTTCGTAACTGGATAGGCTATGTACCTCAAGACCACGTACTATTTTCTAGAACAGTGAAAGAGAATATTTTGTTTGGTAAATCAGATGCGACAGAGGACGAATTACATGAAGCAATCCGTTTAGCAAACTTCGAGCGTGATTTAGAAATGCTACCACTCGGTTTGCAAACATTAGTTGGAGAAAAAGGGGTTTCGTTATCGGGAGGGCAAAAGCAACGTATTTCAATTGCTCGCGCATTAATTCGTGATCCAGAAATATTAATTTTAGATGATTCCTTGTCAGCAGTGGATGCTAAAACAGAAGCAACAATTATTCAAAATATCCAAACAGCTAGAAGTGACAAAACGACCATAATTGTGACACACCGCTTATCGGCAATTCAACATGCGGATTGGGTCATTGTATTAGAGGATGGTCGCATCGTTGAAGAAGGTACACATCAAACATTGCTTGAAGAAGAGGGCTGGTACAAAGAACAGCATGACCGTCAGCAAGTTGAGGGGGTGAAATAATGGGTACTGGTAAACGATTATTTCAATATGCTTTAATGTACAAAAAGCTACTTATTTCAGGCCTGTTATTATTAGCTATTGCAGTTGCCGCAGATTTAGCGGGACCATTAGTAGCAAAGAAAATTATTGATGATCATATTGCAAAAGCAGAAGTCGCAGGTATTGATTTTCAGCCGATTGCAATTTTATTGGCTGTATTCTTCGGATTAGCAGTTGTTGCCGCTATTTTTAGATACGGTCAGTATCTTTTACTTCAAATGGGTGCAAATCGTATAATTCAAAAAATGCGCAATGAAGTCTATGAGCATATCCAAACATTGCCGATTCGTTATTTTGATAATTTGCCTGCCGGAAAAGTGGTTGCGCGTGTTACAAATGATACGGAAGCTATTCGTGATTTGTTTGTAACGGTAGTCTCACAGTTTGCAGCGAGCTTTATGACGATCTTCGGGATTTATATCGCGTTATTCTTCCTTGATTGGAAGATGGCATTAATCGCATTATTTGTTATTCCAATTTTAATTGTTTGGACGATTGTGTATCGTAAGTATGCTTCTAAGTACAATCATATTGTACGAGGAAAAGTATCTGATATGAACGGTATGATCAACGAATCGATTAATGGGATGACTATTATTCAAGCTTTTAGTCGCGAAAAACAAATTGAAGATGAATTTGCGGCACTAAATGAAGAGCATTATCGTTATCAAAATAAGCTGCTTATATTAGATGCAGCTACATCTCACAATTTAGTAGGCGTTATTCGTTCGCTTACATTTGTACTTTTTATCTGGTATTTTGGCAGTGCTGAAATGAATGGTGCAGCTGCTATTTCAGTCGGTATGCTATACGCTTTTGTTGATTATATTACACGATTATTTAATCCTGTAACTGGTATCGTTAATCAGTTGGCTCGCTTAGAAAGAGCAAACGTTGCAGCAGAGCGTGTCTTTGAACTATTAGATCAACCAGGGGAGCCTGTAGTCGATAAACGTATACCACGATATAAAGGAAATGTTCGCTTCGAGCATGTGTGGTTTGCTTATAAGGAGCAAGAATATGTGCTGAAGGATATTGATTTTGAAGCGAAGCAAGGAGAGACAGTCGCGCTTGTTGGTCATACGGGCTCTGGGAAAAGTTCTATCATGAATTTACTTTTCAGTTTTTATGACGTTTCAAAAGGTGCGATTACAATTGACGGTATCAATATTAAAGAGCATTCTCGTCAAACCATTCGAGAGCATATGGGAATTGTATTGCAAGATCCTTATTTATTTACAGGTACGATTGAATCGAATGTTAGTTTAGGAGATCCTAGAATTACGCGTGATACAGTACAGAAAGCATTGGATGCAGTTGGTGGTGAACGCGTTTTGAAAAATTTACCGAAGGGTTTAGATGAACCTGTGATTGAGAAAGGTAGTACATTATCTTCGGGACAACGTCAGTTAATTTCATTTGCCAGAGCGCTTGCCTTTGACCCTGCGATATTAATCCTTGATGAAGCAACTTCCAATATAGATACGGAAACTGAAGAAATCATTCAGCACGCAATGGATGTATTGAAAAAAGGACGTACGACATTTATCATCGCACATAGACTTTCTACTATTAAAAATGCAGATCGCATTTTAGTATTAGACCGTGGTGAAATTGTAGAACAGGGTACTCATGATGAGCTACTGAAACAAGGTGGACGTTATGAACAAATGTATAAACTACAATCAGGTGAAAAAAATATTAGTTAATATGAAGACCCTTCAAATGCTCAAGCAATTGAAGGGTCTCTTTTAATGGAAAAATCAGTGCATTATAGTGGCGATGAAAATAGAAAGAACGGCGCAAAAGGTAATAGAGGTAAGCCAGTTCAATTTTGAAGTGGTTTCCAAAAATACATTTAATATGCCACTAATAAGTAGTGACACGAAAAAGGAGAAGAATAAATAATAAACTACTTCTGGCATACAAACGTTTCCTCCGATTCAAGAACTGTAATAAGTACTTTTATTAAGATTAGTGTATTTGAAGCATGTAGCTATTGCAAATGTTTGCCGATACTCGTATATTTAGGGAGACGAATTAATTAGCTATGTGAAAGTAGGTGTCAATCCTGAGCTGGTGGCAAGATTGGTTACATAGTATCAAATCTTTTAATCGAAATATTAAGTTGTTCATGGTTGGGAATATACTAATCCAAATAGGAATGGGCATATTCAGTGTAATGTACAATTTATATATTAAGGAATTAGGTATGAAGGAAGCTGTTAATGGAAATGTTATTGCGATGACAGCGTTAGCAACAGCTATTATGCTAATTCCAGCTGGTCTCCTAAGTGATCGATTTGGACGTAAGTGGGCGCTTATTATCGGAACAGGATTAACAGCAATTACATTTTTCTATAGAAGCATTGTCACTGTTGAACAACCGATGCTTTGGTCAGCATTCGCTACAGGCATTGTGTGGGCTGTAGCTCAAGTTTCAGGGGTACCATTTTTAGCTGAAAACTCCAAGGCTTCAGAAAGAATGAAATTATTTAGTATTCACTTTTCAATCATGACAATTGCAGGTTTTATTGGGAATTTACTTGGTGGAGTTGTAGCTGACTGCGCAAGTTTTCTTATGGAATTGTCTGCTGTTGAAGGAATTCGGGTATCGCTTTATAGTGGTGTCGCATTCTTCGTCATTGGATTATTTCCATTGTTCCGCTTGAAGATGGAAAGTAAAGTTGTTATAGAATCAACATCTATTAATAAAAATATAGTAAAAGTATCAGAAAAAAGCGCGAGCTTCAAAGAAAATATAAGAATCATTGTACTATTTGGGATAGCTCAATTGATTATTGGTATAGGATCAGGGCTGGTCATTCCATATTTAAATTTGTATTTCGCTAATCGTTTTAATGCATCCAATACATACATAGGACTTATTTTAGCATTAGGATCAGCAATGACAGCTGTTGCAATGTTGATAGGACCTGCATTAGTTAAACGTGTAGGTGAAGTTAGAGCTATTATCATATTTCAGTTTTTATCCATTCCATTTTTATTTTTAACTGCGTTTACAAATTCTTTATTTGTAGCATCGATTGGTTTTTTATTCCGCCAAGCATTGATGAATGCAGCGAACCCGATCCAATCAGCCATTGCTATGGAAATTGTGCATGATAAATATAAAGGGTTAGGGAATTCAGTCAATCAGATGGTATTCCAAGTTGGCTGGGCATCAATGGGTCTGCCAGCTGCATTTTTTGTTACGAAGTTTGGGCATTATTGGGGATATGCTTATACCTTTACGATTACAGGCATATTGTATCTGATTGCTTCTACCTATTTTTATTTGGTGTTTGGACGCAAAAAAAAACTCTCAGTGGAATGAGGAAAACATAAGAATAAGAACATCTACTTGTTGTGCTTGATATAAAAACAACATGTAGGTGTTTTTTATAGTTCTTTCATTAATTTTTCTTTAATACATCAATTACCATCGCCTTTCTAACATTCGAAAATTCAAATACGATGGCAAAACTGCTATTATAGAAATTAGTGTTTTTAAAAAGGGACCAATTTCGAAGAGAGGAAGATATGTTCATGGGACAAGTAGTAGCTAAAATTGAAACGGTGCGCACAAACCTAATCATGACAAACAAAGCACGTGAAGGAATTTTAGCATGGTCAAAAGATGAGCATGCTTTTTTTCATATTCAAAAATCGTTTTTAGTACATATTGAAAGAATGAGTAATTCTGCACAAGGAGAGACAGCGATTACAATCTATTTTGACAATGTAGCCAACACGAACCTTGCCGAAAAGCTAGATAGTCAAGTTGTAGTGATGAATTGTATTGTGAAATATGAAGGACTACTGGCAACTAATTTCCGTGTTATCAGTTCAAGAGTCCCTGTTCGTACAAATAGAAGATTTGCAACACAGTTAGAGTTCGTGACAGCCCCTAAGAATACCGTAGGATTACCAATTGAACTCCATTCTAAAATTCGCCAGTTGCCAATAGCAGAAGAACGTTCAGAATATGTTAGAAAACGTATTTCTAGCTGGGAAGGTTATTTGAAAATACAAGAGCGTGATGCCACGATTGAGGATATGACAGCATCATTCTCAAAGCTTTCGGTCAATGAAGACTTCAGTCGAATGACATTAAATTGTAGTGGTTTAAAGGATAATGAATGGAATAAAGCTAAAGGATTAAGTGCGAAATTTAAAGGCTCTCGAGATGAACTTGGTGAAGTATTGAAAGTGAATCGCGCGAATAGAACAGTAGAAATTGAGCTACGTCCATATATAAGGGAGCAACTGCGCAAAAATCAGCTAAAACCAAAAACAAAGGAAGTCATCTTTAGTAATTTTGCTACTTTAAGTCAGATTCGTAGACTACGTAGAGGGTTTGCAGATTTAGAAAAAGGATTAGCTGCAAATGCCAATCTAGAAAAGATTTTATTTGAAGATCGACCTCGTATTCAAGCACCGAAGAAGCGAGCTAAACTAGAGTTTCATAACCGGTTAAATGAATTTCAACAAGAAGCTGTGATTGGAGCAATGTCAGCTGAAGATTTATTTGTTATTCAAGGTCCACCAGGAACTGGTAAAACAACGGTTATCTCAGAAATATGCCAGCAAAATGCGAAGGCAGGTTTGCGTACATTAGTAGCTTCTCAGTCTAACTTAGCTGTTGATAATGCATTAAGTCGACTGCTTTCAAATAAAGACATTCGCATTTTACGCTTTGGTCGAACAGAAAGTATTGAAGAAGAAGGCAAAAAATTTATTGAAGAAAATGTGGCTGAGTATTGGAGAGAGCAAACGTTACAAGATATCGAGCAGGAGCTAACGTTGCATGCTAGTCAAGAATCGGAGCTTACTGCAACATTAGAGAAATGTGAGGAAGAACTTCAAAAATTCAAAGCCCAGCTAATATTTATAAAGGAAAAAATAGTAGAACAACAACAGGCAAAACTCGATTATGAAGTAATAACTAACGAAATTCAAAAACTAAAAAAAATGTTGGGTATTTATAGAAGAGAACTTCGGGACCTTGAAGAACATTTTGGAGAAGTAGCAAATAAATATGAGCATGTTTTATTGAAGGTAGAGGAGTTAGAGCGTTTCATTGAAGCAAATGAATCCAGTGAAAAATTACTTGAGCGAACTAATCGATTAGCGGATGAAATAGGGCTTACTAGAAATCAATTGCTTTATCGTCAAGCTGAAGAAGAATTGAATGCAGTTAACGAAGAGTTAAACAATTCTCGTAAAGAATACATGACTTGGCAAAAAAACATTTTAGAACTACATCAATTGCAACATGAGTTGAAAGACTTTACTAAAGTTGATGAACTCACTGATTTTATGCAACAGTACGACATTCCAATGGGTTTTATCATTGAACGCCAGATTAATGCATTAGAGAAAATTAAAAATCAAATGGTAAGTTATCATGATTGGATGGCTGTAAATAATAAGTTGAAAGCAGCGATTGACTATGTAGAGAAGCAAATGGGGCAAGCTTCTCAAATTATTTTGCAACAAGTTAACGCACGTCCAGAAGATAGCTATTCATCCTATTCGATTCGAGAAGTGCATGAAGCGATAGATTATATGAAGCAATTTTTAATAACACAAAAAGTTGTTAACCCTGTACAGTTAAAACCGCATTTAGAAAGACTTTATTTAAGAAGAAAGTTTGTATGGGAACAAGGTACAATTCTACAACAACTAAAACAAGAAGCAGTCAGATTATTTGAGATGATCAAGCGAGAAGTGATTAAACAAACAACTGAAGTATTAGCTAACGCACAGCAAAAGAAAAGTACTTTAACGAATAAAGGGATGCTACTAAAAGATAAGCAAACTCAGCTCCAAAAAAGATATGAACAATTAAAGTTAAGTTTGTCTGATGTACCTATCTCTAGCCATTCAGAGCAACTAACAGCAATATTACACAAGTTAGAAATAGAGGAGCAGCATGTTAAATCAACCTACCAAGCAGTTTTACAAACCATCCCTCAATTAGAGCAAATGCAGCAACAGCACCAAAAGTTAATGGAAGAAAGAACTTCTTTAGCTAGTGACATTGAAGAAAAGAAACTAGCAATTCAAGAGATTAATTCACAAGGCTTACAGCAGGAAAAGGATTTAAAAGCTTTGGAAGAAATCCTGGATCAAGATTATGAAGACCAACAATTACAAGCAGACTATGCTATTAAAAAGCTTACAGAGAAAAAAACAAAACTCCAGCATAACAAAGCACAGCTACCTATTAAACAAGCGCTACAAAAACAATGGTATACATTACTACAAGAAGCCAATGAACATGATTTAGATGAAATTCGAAAAATGTATGTACGACATGCCAATGTTATTGGGACAACATGTGTAGCTTCAGCTCGAAAAGAATTCATGGATAATTATCCAACATTTGATGTCGTTATTATCGATGAGGTGTCTAAAGCAACACCACCAGAATTGTTGCTGCCAATGTTAAAAGGGAAAAAAATTATTCTCGTAGGAGATCATCATCAGCTACCGCCATTAGTTGGAGACGATACATTAGAGGAAACGTTAAAAGCGATTATCGAAGAAAGTGACGCACTAGAAGAAAGTGCTGAACTAAAAAAATTATTAAAAGAGTCTTTATTCGAACGCCTTTTCAAAAACCTCCCTAGAGATAATAAACAAATGCTAGCGATACAATATCGTATGCACGAGGATATAATGAAGACAATCACCCCTTTTTATGAAAATGAAGATGACCAACTGCAATGTGGTCTAATCAATTCAGATACCGTTCGAGATCATTTCCTAGAGGGGCATTATGTAAAACGGTCTGATCACTTATTATGGCTAGATATGCCAAATGAAAAGCCTTATTTTGAAGAACAAATGAAAAATGGTAAAAGTCGTTTCAATCAAGGTGAATTAGATACAATTCGCCATATGCTATTAGATTTAGACCATGCAACTGAAATGGCTAAAGCGGCAGGGAAAATAAAACAAGATGAACGCAAAAGCATAGGTGTTATAAGTTTTTACGGGGAGCAAGTTAAGAAAATTGACCGCCTTATTCAGCAAGAGCTAAATCTACAACATTTACATCTACGCACCGGTACTGTTGATAAGTTCCAAGGGATGGAAATGGACGTTATTATCGTAAGTATGGTTCGTAATACGCAACATAAAGGTGGAGATATCGGTTTCGCCAATGATTATCGTCGATTAAATGTAGCGCTATCGCGTGCGAGGGAGCTACTTATTCTTGTAGGTAGTACAGAAATGTTTACACAAAGAGCGAAGCAGAAAAATGCGCGAGAAATGTATAGTCAATTATTAATAACAGTGAGAGAACAAAATGGCCTCCGTGACCAAGACGGCAATGTAAAACAGTAAAGTGGAAAGGAGAGCCAAGTATGAAAGCGTTAGAAAAACGATTGAAAAGAGAAGTTTTACAAAATGGCAAAGTAGAGATTTTAAAAACCTCAATCTGGTGCGTGCCAGTGCAATCAATTGATGTCACTTATCAACCAGTAAAGCGATTGAAGATGGATATATTGATGAAAATGATGCTACTCACTTTCCAACAAGCTGAAATTTCAAATGCTAGCGAATTGGGTGAATTACTATTAGTAGAGGATCTCTTCATTCAAGACCTTCTCATAAATTTAACGAAAACAGGGCTAATTGAAAGAGGAGAGAAATACTATCATTTAACATCTAAAGGTAAAATCCAACTTGAAAATGGCGTGTTTGAAGAAGAGCAAGAAATAGAAACACAGCAGTTGCTTTACAGTGCTTGCCACGAAGCATTCTTGCCTGCGGAAATTGATCAGATGGATGAGTATGACGAGTTACCAGATCTGTTTCGTTATGCTTTAGAGGAACCAGAGGAGACATTAAAGTTTGTAGAGGAAGAGTTAATAGAAGTTCTGCAAAATAGCCGTACATCTGAAGACGAAGGTGAAGAACAAACAGTCATTACTGATATCTTATCAAAAGAAGCACGCCAGATTAATGATGTGCCTTGTCTTGAATATATCTTATACAACCGTGAACAGGACCTTCTTTTTGTTCGAGTATGGAATACATTATTATCTCAATGGGATGATAAGTTGGAGAAGCTACTAGTTGAAAAAGAAGTTGTTATGTGGCGAGAAGAGTATTTGAAAGTTTAGTTACAAGTTAGCCTTATTAAAGGTATTATTATTTGGGGCTCCTTGGAGGAGTTCTCTATTAATAATGCTTTTTTTTGTGGCATAAATATTTAATTGTAGTTAAGTAATCGATGATTTTATTAGCCTATTTAAATATCAATAAATTAAATGAAATATTTACCTTTTATGTACTTTGGTGGAGAATTAAGGAAGGCTATTCAATGAACTGGGGGTTATATTTATGAAACAGATACTATTAGTATTAGCTGCTTGTTTGTCTGTTTTTGTATTAACGGGGTGTAGTGAGAAAGTAGATAAAGAATTAAGCGAGAACTATATTCAACATTTAGAGCTCTCAAAACGTGAAAAAAGTTTAATTCAAGCCGTCACTGGTGATGGTGATAATCCAACATTTATACATGAATTTAAAGTTGATGAGAAGTGGAAGTCAGTAAAATTATGGGTAGAGAAATATGAATATGGTCAACTAAAAGAAAAGGATGCAGTAGCTATTAGCGTGGGAATTGAAGAAAAAGGGAAGTTTGTCGTAAGTTTCAGGAGACTTCCAAATGGAAAACCTAACGCCATTGTTAGAGTCGCTTTAATAGATGATAAAGCGATTTATTCTAGTGAAGGTAATATCAAACTGCCAAAAACAGGCTCTTCTGGTTCAGCAAATATTGTTTCAGAAAAAGTAAAGGTAGGGCAAGATATGGTGTTAGCACAAGTGATTTATTCTAAGCAAGATCAAAATATTTCTATTGGTGATTGGAATTTATATAATAATCCTAATGAATTAGCAGAAAAAACGTCAAAGTATCCTGCTGTCTATTTTGTACTCTGCTCATTTTCTGAAAAAAATATGTAGGAGAAATTAGTCTGAGGTCAGTTTGGATTTTGTCATTTTGCTCTGCGTAGTATCGATTTTTCTTATTTAAATAGATATGAGAAGTAACGACCTCGCAGCTGAACGAGCGCCTGAAGCATTTAGTTAGATATCCAGCTTCAGGCGCTAGCGGCTCGGGTCGTTTCAGTCGGGCGATCAAAGTCAAAGAGCGACTTTGGCTTCCGCCTTCCAACGACCTCGCAGCTGAACGAGCGCCTGAAGCATTTAGTTAGATATCCAGCTTCAGCGGCCAGCCCTTCGAGGTCACTTCAGTCTCTCGGTCAAAAGTTAAAGTGATGCTTTTGATTCGAGCCTTCCAGTGCTTGTCAGGGGCCAACAGGAAGTTGGTTATGTAGCCGTTGCCACAGGACGTGGCGAACTTAGGCTATCTTCCATTAAACGGGCCGCTTCAGCATTTAATTAGTCATATACATGATAAAGCATTAGTTCATGGATCATTTTTTTTACGGTTTCTTCATTTGGTGGTATTGACCCGGACCAGATGATGGAGCCGTCTTTTTTATATTCGCCTTCGTATCGTTGATGCTTGTAGAAGAAGGCGATTTGCCAGCCTGGTAATTTTGTATTTTCGAACAAAGGTTTGAAACTGAAATGTTGAATCATATGTATACCCCTTTTCATAGTGCCGGTCCCGTTCGCATATAGTGTGAAAAAGCGTATAGGAGATGGCGGTATGTTTGAAGAACAGCTAAAGAAAGCGATTCAAGATAAATATCAGATGTATTTTTGGTACAAATCGATGCTTGGGCTGACGAAGGATCCTACATGGAAATCTTATATCGAGCATGCAATAACAGACGAGAAATGTCATTATGAGATGTTCCAACAACTTTATTATATGATGACTGGAGAATATGTACAAAATTTAACGAAAAGACCACCATGCAAAAATCTTAAGGCTTGTGCGAAAGAGGCTATCGGTGAAGAACTTGAGGCGACGGATTTATATAAAGAAATGTTCTTAAATACTCCACTTCAACAAGGGCAATACCCATTCTTTATTGCTATGCAAGATGATATGGAACATGCAATACGCTTTTCAACAATTTACAATTCCCTATAAATTGAATGAAATCCCTAACTTCAATAGCTATTAATTCTCACCTACTTGACTGTCTGTTATAATGTAGGAGAGTTTTTGAAGAAATGGGTGAAGAATATGGGTGTGTTCGTAACAATACTATTCATGGCTGTCATTGGAGCAGTTATTGGTGGATTTACGAATCATTTAGCGATTAAAATGCTCTTTAGACCTTATAAAGCAATTTATATTGGTTCTTGGCGTGTACCATTTACACCAGGTTTAATTCCAAAACGCCGAGATGATTTAGCAAAACAACTAGGAAAAACAGTAGTGAATTATTTACTCACACCTGAGACATTCCGTAAAAAGTTCTTTTCAAATGATATTCGATTGAAAATTGAACAATGGTTAAATGAAAAAATAGAAACAACTTTGTTTACAGACGATAAAACAATCAATGACTGGCTGAAGCAAGCGGGTGTTGAAAACATCCACTTAGCGATTGAAGAAAAAGTTGATGCTTTAATCATTGATCAAGTAGATAAAGTACAAAATGTCCTATCTACAAAAACGGTTCGCGAGCTTTTACCTGAAAGATGGCAAGATAAGGCGAATACGAAAATTCCAGATATCGCTCGCTATATTTTAAATAAAGGCGATGTTTATTTTGAATCAGAAGAAGGCAATCAAACGATTAAACGATTAATTGATGATTTCCTTGATACAAAAGGAACGCTTGGTGGTATGATTCAAATGTTCTTAGGCGATTCTTCATCAATAGTTAACAAAGCTCAAAAAGAAATTAAAAAATTTCTTAATGCAGATGGCACATTTGTGCTCGTTTCGAATATGTTAACGAATGAATGGGTTAAATTACAAGATCAAACGGTTACTCAACTAGTTGGCGATTTAGATTTTAATTCGACAACAAAAGCGGTTCAAAACTATGTGAAGAATGAATTGAGAATTGAAAATCGTTTAGACCAGCCAATTGTACATTATTGGGCACATGGTGCTGAGTGGATGCAACAAAATGTTGTACCACAGGTAGTTGACAATGCTTTTGTACAAGCAGAAGCGAAACTGGAAGATGTCTTAAAACGATTAAATTTAGAAGAAGTAGTACGTGAACAAGTAGATACATTCCCTGTTGAAGTACTTGAAGATTTAGTACTGGGCATTTCAAAAAAAGAATTTAAAATGATTACAGTATTAGGTTTCGTTCTTGGTGGTATTATTGGTGTTATTCAAGGGATTATTATGACGCTGATTAATTAAAATTGAAAGTAGGGTATCAAAATGATTAATATTTATAATGACATTAACAAATTAGAAGCAACATTCCGCCAAACGGCAGAATTTGACACATTAAAAGCTGCTGTTGAAGAAGTGAAAAACGATTCAGAGGCACTGACGTTGTTTCAAAACTTCCGTAAAGTCCAATTGAATTTACAAGAAAAACAAGCAAAAGGTGAACAAATCCAAGAAGATGAATTAACTTATGCTGGAAAAACTGCTCAACTTGCTCAACAAAATAGTAAGATAGAAAAAATGCTTCAAGCCGAAATGGCTCTAAGTGGTTTAATTGAAGAAGTAAATCGTATTCTAATTAAACCAGTTCAAGAACTATACGCTGAAATCTAATCACAAATATAATTTGTGAAGAATACATCAATACATTAGATCATGCAAAATAATAAAGAAAATTGAGAAGGAGATACTACAAGAATTGTAGTATCTCCTTTTTTTATTTTTAAGTAAATTTAATTGACTTAGTAATTTCAATTTATTAAGAAAGCTACAAACAACAAGATATTAATAGGTTTCTCTTTTTAGATGTGACAATGAATGTACTTAAATATTTAGTTTCAGGCTGAAGGAATTACATATGTATAGTGTCCAAAAAATATATAATTGCAATTTTAAAAAGACTTAGTTATTAGGTGCAATGATTATAATTAGCATGATTTTTTAATCAATTAATATAGTGAGAGTATTCAAATGTATTATATTATGTATTATTTGTAAAATAAATAGCCGTGTTGGATGGGTTTTGTAAAATATGTAAATGTTGCCGAGGTAATATAGAATCTATGAGAGGCATACCATATAATCGAAGTGGTTGAACTTAATAGATTTTCTATTAGGCAAATACAACCCTAAAAATAGAGAGGTGTGGGATAGTGAGGAATTACAGTTATAAATTTGTAAAACCTTTAACATCATTAGTGTTAGGAGCAACTTTATTAACAAGCGCCGTCATTGCTCCGATAACCAGTGCGGAGGCAGCAGTGTCTTCTAGCTACAAAATTATCAAAGGGAAGCTAGTTTCAAAATCAACTAGCAAAATAGTAAAAGGGATTAAGACTTACAAAGGTAAAGTTTACAAAGATGGCAAGTTACTAACAGGTTTAAAATCAGGGGTTTATTACAAAAAAGGTGTTAAATGGACTGGTTGGTATAAAGGCAAATGGTACGAAAAAGGTAAAGCATTAACGGGGTTTGGTAAAAACACTAGTAAATTATATATTAATGGAAAGCTCGCAATGGGTAATTGGTATAAAGGTAAATGGTATGAGAACGGAAAAGCTTTAACTGGACTAGGGAAAAATACAGGAAATTTATACGTTAATGGTGTTATAAACACTGGAAAGTATTTATACAAAAATAAATTATACGATGGTGCAGTTTTAAACAAAGGTCTAAAGCTATATGGAGACAAACTATATAGTGGTGCAGCCTTAAATCAAGGTCTAATATTTTTTGAAGGTAAACTATACAATGGCACGGCATTAAATCAAGGTTTAGCACTATTTGAAAGTAAACTATATAACAGTGCAGCGTTAAATGTAGGCATCGTACAGTATGGAGGTAAATGGTACAACGGCTCTGGCTTAGCGTCTGGAACTATTACAACCCCAGACGGAAAAACAATACAGGTTGAGAATGGTGTTGAAAGTTCACCAGGTAACGGATCGTCATCAGGGAATAATGGCGGAACAAGTGATCATGCCCCAACTGCATCAAGTGTCAAGATTGTTGGAGCTGCAAAAGTAGGTGTAACATTAGAAGTTACTTATACTTATACAGATATAGATAAAGATGTAGAAAAGGGTACAACATTCCAGTGGTATGCAGATGGAAAAGCAATTACTGGCGCAACAACTTCGACATTTAAACTGACAACAGATCAAGTAGGTAAAGTAATCTCTGTACAAGTGACACCCAAAAATGATAAAGCGATAGGAAATGCCGTAACAGCAACTTTACCAAATGTAGTAGTAACTCCTCAATAAAATTAAACGAAACGTTACTTTATAAGCTAGAGAAATATCTAGTGAAATAAGTAGAAATAATCATTCATGAATAGAATATTTAATAAGAAAAAACCTTCATAATGAATGTTTCTAACTGTTATTTTCCAATTGGTAGGTGTAATTCCTACTCTTGCACAACAGTCTTTTGAAGCAAGTGCCTAATCCTCCTGGACCCAGTGATGCGCTGATCAGCAGAAGGGGTTAAGTCAGGTGAAGTCGTACTCGAAAAAAACGAGGCGGGGCTCTTTAAAAGACAGCTATGGTTAGGCAGACGAATCCATGTAGGCAGTGTGAGGTAGTGAATGTTGCGAAACGCTAGGAGTTCAACATTCATCCTTATAGATGAAATGATGTAATGGGGGTTAGTAAAATTGACTGTTAAACTAACCATTCTCACAACTGAATAGTGGAGACCTAAGGCTGTCAAAATAAGGGATGGATATAACGGAACGTTTGAAGTTCTTCTTGACGAGGTGAATCAGCACTGAAGAAGCAAGAAGAACGGCAGCGGGTTCGTAGTAGTGATGATTGCTGGCCGTTTGGATTTGTATGGTAACATACGAAAAGGATAAAACCAGCTGGAGCGAAGGAACCCAGTCAGCAGAGTATTCTCTAAATTGCTAATCTCCTCAATAAATAATTCAGAATGTTCAGTTTTCATGAGTATTTAATGAGGTAGAAAAAAAGTGAAAAGACAATCATTCTACTGATAGCACGCCGTATGCGATGAAAGTCGCCTGTACGGTGTAGGCCCGAAACGAAATCCACAAGATGTGGTATAAGACGGGAATAGCGAAGAAAACTTTACTTTATCATTAATGCATACCAACGACACACATGCACATTTAGATAATATAGCGAAAAGAACAACTGCCATCAAAAATGTTAGAGCTAAAAAGCCAAATTCATTATTACTAGATGCAGGTGATGTTTTTAGTGGCACGCTATATTTCAATGAATTCCAAGGAAAAGCAGATTTGGAATTCATGAATTTATTACGTTATGATGCAATGACCTTTGGTAATCATGAATTCGACTTAGGCTCAAGTAAAGAAGGGCATCAGGCTTTAGCTGATTTCATCAAAGGTGCAAATTTCCCATTCATTAGTGCCAATGTAGACTTTTCTGCAGATGATCGCTTTAAAGGTCTGTTTACAGATCTAATCTCGAGTAAGCCTGAAAAAGGTAAAATTTATAATGGAATTATTAAAGAAATCAATGGCGAAAAAGTAGGGATTTTTGGTTTAACAACGGAAGAAACTAAGGATATTTCAAGCCCTGGCAGTATAGTATTTGAAAATTATATTAAAGAGGCTGAAAAAGCAGTTAAAGCGTTTGAAGGGCAAGGCGTCGATAAAATTATTGCTTTGACACATATCGGTTATGATGACAATGCGAAAATCGATAATGATTTAACATTAGCTTCAACAGTTAAGGGCATTGACGTGATTGTTGGTGGGCATAGTCATACACAGTTAGATGAGCCAGTCGTTATAGATCAAGATAATAACAATAAAACAAAAGATCCAACTGTTATTGTTCAGGCGTATCAATATAGTGATTATTTAGGCAATGTTGATGTTGAGTTTGATAGTAAAGGTAAAGTTATTACAACAAATGGAGAATTGATTAAACTTAGCAGCCTTGCAGACGACGTAGAAGCGGCTAACATACTTAAGAAATATTCTGATCAGATTAAAGAAGTATCTAATAAACCAATCGGAGCAGAAGCGTTAAGTGAACTGAGTAACCCAAGAACATCAGACACGGGTCCAAGTGTCCGTAATAGTGAAACAGCACTTGGAAATATCATTACAGATGGTATGTTAGCAAAGGCAAGAGCACAAACCAAAAATAATAATATCATTATGGCACTACAAAATGGTGGAGGTATTCGATCAGGCATTAATGCAGGTGAGATCACTGTTGGAGAAGTTATAACAGTACTACCATTTGGAAACACATTAGCAACAATGAAGCTTACAGGAGCTGAATTAAAGCAAGCATTTGAAATAAGCTTTAAGGAATCTCCAAAAGAAAGTGGAGGCTTCCTTCACGTATCTGGTGCAAAAGTTGAATTTGATTCATTAAAACCAGTGGGCGAACGAGTTGTATCGATCAAGTACAAAGATACAAATGAAACTTACGTGGATATAAAAGACCAAGAGAGTTATACAGTAGCAACAAATGCCTTCACTGCAAAGGGTGGAGATAAGTATGATGTCTTTAAAAAAGCCTATGAAGAAGGTCGTGTAACAGACTTGGGACTTTCGGATTGGGAAAATTTAGCGGAACATTTAGCGTCTCTTAAAAAAATCAAACCTACACTAGAAGGACGTATTGTAGACGTGAAAAAGGGTGAAGATCCAGATATTAGAATACCAGGTGCGGAATTCTCTGGTACTACTGAATCTCCAAAAGTTTACAATGGGAATGTGATCGTTGATATTACAGATGTTGCTTCTATATCCAATGCGATAATTAAAGGAAACTTAATCATCACTGGCACAGTATCTGAAGATATTATCATTTCTAATATTAAAGTGGAAGGTAACTTAGATTTATCCGCTGTTAAAGGGGATAGTGATAATAGTTTTGAAAATATCGAAGTAACTGGTGAAACAAACATATGATTTTTTAACGAAATCGTCAGTAAGTGAACGATTTGGCTTCCCCCATTTAATACATGTTAGCGCTACAAATAAACTCTATAAGTGTAGAAGGAGACTGACTCTATGAGTAAAGGGAACTGGAAAAAGACATTTAATGCTTTGTTGTCGGTAAGTTTAGTGACAAGTTTCATATTGCCTTCACTGTCAACACCTGTAAAAGCTGCAACTACTTCGACGGATTTAATTATTTCTGAGTATATTGAAGGAAGTGGTTTTAACAAAGCAGTTGAAATTTACAATGGTACCGGTGCTACAGTTAATTTAAATGACTATACGTTAGAGCTTCATATTAATGGAGCTGCGGCGGCAGCTCAAAAAGTGGAATTGGTAGGAACTTTGGAAAATAACGATACGTATGTTGTATATCATAAAGATGCAAATACGGCTATAAAGAGTAATGGGGATCTTGAAAACTCTTCTGTTGTTAATTTTAATGGTGATGATCCAATTGTTTTAAAAAAATCTAGTGAAATCGTTGATTCGATCGGACAAGTTGGTTCACAAATTAAATTTGGAGAGAACATGACACTTGTACGGAAGAGCTCCGTAACGACTGGGGACAAGATTATCAATGATACCTTTAATAGAGATGCAGAGTGGTCAACTTATCCAATTGATACAACTGAGTATTTAGGCTCTCATACAATGGGGGATACTCCAGTAGAGCCTGGAGAACCAGGAAATCCAGGGGAAAATACAGTCATTTCAATTGCTGATGCACATGCTAAAGCAATGGGAGAAACTGTAATGATTAAAGGTATCGTCGCTGCAAAGTTAAAGAATACTATTTCAGTTCAAGATGCGACTGGTGGTATTGCAGTTCGTCCGGTAAGTTTAAATGCAGTGGTTGGAGATGAAGTTACATTAACAGGTAAATTAGCAGATTATCGTGGATTGCTTCAATTAGATGGAGCAACCATTGTAGAAAATAAGGAAAATGTAGGAGAACCTCAACCAAAAGTAATTACAGGTGCAGATGTTAAGGAAGAAAACGAATCACAACTTGTGACAGTGAAGAACGTTTCACTTACCACAGTACAAGATGGAGGTAGTTGGGCAAACTTTACTGGGAATGATGGAACAGAATTCATCGTACGGGACGAAACGAATGCTCTAGGTTTAACAGCCAATACGAAATATGAGTCTATTACAGGGATTGTTCAACAATTCGATAATGACTACCAAATTATCCCGCGTTCTACAACAGATATCGTTGTTGATAGTACAACATTAGCGCCTGCTGTCGCTACTCCAGGAAGTGGGACATATGTTAAAGATACAGCTGTCACTTTATCTACAACTAGTGCAAATGCAGAGATGTATTACACGCTAGATGGTACTGATCCAACTATTACTAGTACCAAATATGAAAAGCCAATCCAAATTACTAAAACTACAACACTTAAAGCCATTGTGAAAGATCAAGATGGTAAATTAAGTGAAGTGTCGACTTTCAATTATACAATCGCAGATCGGTTTGAAATTCATGATATTCAAGGAGATAAACATGTTACTCCATTTAATAATCAAATTGTGGAGGGTATTGAAGGTGTTGTAACTTATTCATTTAAGCTAGGCACTGCAAATTATTATTCGATCCAAACGCCAGATGATATGGCGGATAACAATCCGAATACATCAGAAGCTATTTTACTTTATAGCGGTAACAAAGCTTGGCCGATCAAAGTGGGTGATTTAGTATCTGTTACAGGAAAAGTAAGTGAATATGCATACGATGGATATAGTGATCGTCAAGATACAGACTTGAAAACAACTCAAATAAATGTTCGTGATGATCAGGGTGGAAAGGTTACAGTCATTAAAAGCGGTATTAAGCTGCCAGCGCCAATCACTATTGATGAGGATAAGATGTCATTAAAAGCAATCGATAGTGATAATTTATCCGTTTTTAATCCAACAGTAGATGCAATTGACTTCTGGGAAAGTATTGAGGGTATGCGTGTACAAATCGGAAACGTGAAAGCTGTAGCTCCACAAGATAATGGTGACTTGGTGACGGTTCTTGAAAGTGCAAAAACAAATTCACTTCACGGCGGAGTTTTATTTGAGGAAAAGAACCAAAATCCAAATCGTATCCAATTCCGTTTAGAGCCAAATGGAACTGCACGTGATTTTGAAGTAGCGACAGGAGATCGATTTAATGGTCCGATTACGGGTATAGTTGGTTATTCATATCAAAACTTTAAAATTTATGCTTCTTTAGAGGAAATGAAAGCAGCACATAAAAAAGGAAATGCAACACCTGAAAAAACAACGATTGTCAAAGCAGATGACAAGTTAACGGTTGCTTCCTATAACTTGGAAAACTTCTCTAATAATAAGACATCAACTTCTGATAGCAAAGCTAGTAAATTAGCTAGAGCAATTGGTATTGATATGCAGAGCCCTGATATCGTTGGTGTGACTGAAGTACAAGATAATAATGGTGAAACTGCAGGAGATAGCAAGGCAGATCAAAGTTATGCAAGATTGATTACAGCTATAAAAGCTGCAAGTGGTGTGGAATATAAATATGTAAACATTGACCCAGTAAACAATCAAGATGGTGGAGCGCCAAATGCTAATATACGTGTCGGATTCTTATATAATCCAAGTCGTGTGACATTAACTCAGGGGAATCCACAAGGGGATGCAGCGACTGCAGTAGGTTATGAAAATGGAAAGCTTACGTTGAATCCAGGTCGAATTGATCCAACAAATGAGGCATTTAATAGTAGTCGTAAACCATTAGCAGCACAATTTAATTTCCAAGGTGAGAATGTAGTGGTCATTGCAAACCATTGGAATTCTAAATCAGGTGACACACCATTATTTGGTTCTATTCAACCACCTGTTTATAAAAGTGAAATTCAACGTAAAAAAATTGCACAAATTGTTTCAAATTTTATAAATGATATTAAGGCAAAAAATCCAAAAGAAAATATTATTTCTCTTGGGGATTTCAATGATTACCAATTTACTGAATCTCTAAAAATTCATGAAGGTAAGAATATGACCAATATGATTAATAAAGTAGAAGAATCCGATCGTTACACATATCTTTACCAAGGGAATTCCCAAGTGTTAGATCATATTCTAGTTTCTAACAACTTAGCAAGCAAAACCGCAATTGATATCCTTCATATCAATGCTGATTTTACAGATATGGCTGGTCGGGCAAGTGATCATGACCCTGTTTTGGTACAAGTAGATTTCGATGAAGAATCAGAAGTTGAACCAGTGAAACCAGAAAAAACGTATGATTTGGTTAATTTTAAAACAAAGAAATTGACTATTACGAAACCAAGTGTTGCCGTAAATTTAGATGGGGCATCTATCATCACAGAAGGTGTCTTATTAAAAAGTAATTATGCAGAACTGAATGGTGCTGGATTCAAAACAACAAAAGTCATAATAGCCCCTAACAAAGAAGGGACTATAATAGATTTAAAAGGTACAGAAATGAAAGAGATAATTATTGATGGACAAAACGTTAGCGAAATAAGAGGTGCAGAAAATATTCAAAGCATTGAGTTTATTAACGGTGCCAAAGCAGAACAAATTAAATTTACAAATACAAAAGGGGAACCCATTGAGGTTCCTTCTTTCCCTTCTGAAAATAAAGCACCAGTTGTAACGAGTAAAATTCCAAACAAAACGTTAAAGACTGGGGAAATTGTGTCGGTGTTACTTACAGACCACTTCTCTGATCCTGATGGTGACAAACTAACATTCACTGCAACAAAAGGTACTGTCAATCAAGCGACTGCCACGTTGACACTTTCACTTGAAGAAGGAAGCTATATTATTGGTGTTACAGCTACTGATGGTAAAAAAGAAGTAACAACCAATTTCTCAGTAACAGTTACTGCAGCCGATGTTCCAACTGACGATTATTATAAAGACGCAATGGGGAAAACTGGTCAAGCTTTAAAAACAGCATTACATGACATTATAGATGAGCATAAACAATTGACTTACGACCAAGCATGGGAAGCGTTAAGAGAAACAGATGAAGATCCAAATAACTCAAATAATGTGATTTTGTTTTATTCAGGAGAATCACGCTCTAAAACCCGTAACGGAGGAAATGTTGGTGACTGGAACCGAGAACATACATGGGCAAAATCACATGGAAACTTTGGTACAACTAAAGGTCCCGGTACAGATATCCACCATTTACGTCCAACTGACGTTAAAGTTAACAGTAGCCGAGGTAATCTAGATTTTGATAACGGCGGTAGTCCAGTTGCAGGGTGTAATGGTTGTTTTAAGACTTCTAATTCATTCGAACCACCTAATAGAGTAAAAGGTGACGTTGCCAGAATACTATTATATATGGCAACACGCTATGAACAAGGTGATAAAGTAGATCTCGAATTAAATGAAAAATTGAATAATGGAACTGCCCCATATCATGGCAAGCTTTCTGTATTGTTACAATGGCATTTACAAGATCCAGTTGATGAGTTTGAAATGAACCGAAATAATGTCATTCAAGAATGGCAAGGCAACCGTAATCCATTCATTGATCATCCTGAATGGGTAAAGCTCATTTGGGGAACACAAAGCAACAGCAAAATAAGCACAGTCAACTTAGCATCTTAAGTACTACAGGTCAGTAAAATAACCGTTATATAGACATTTGTGTATATTTCTTTATGGATATTAATAAAACATAAATTATCTTGTGGAAGTTGATTTCTGCATTATTCAGAAATAATTTTTCTTCGATTTGCAGTTTTAGATGTATCTCTTAAAGGGGAAAATATATATAACTAAAACCATGTACTGACAATTGTCAGTACATGGTTTTAATTTTACATAGCAGTTAAATTTTTAGTCGCGTTATGGATGCGTTCAGAATTCTTCTGAATAGAATTTAGGTTTCCGTTTATATCTCGCACGCCTATAAATAATTCGTTATTCAGAAATTTTATAGTATTCATAAGTCCAACAATTTTCTCGAAGGATGAATCTGTTGCTAAAACTTGAGTACAAGATTCATCAACAAGATGCTGTAATTTTTGTGAAGTCATTTTTTTAGTGCTTCTTGATGGTGCTTTTCATAGGCTTCTAATACAATTTGTTGTTCAAAGTTAATAATTTTGCCTATAGCATTAATAATTTTGAGTTGTTCCTCATGATTAAAATGAGTCTGTTGTACAATTGAGAAAAAGCCATTGAGTAAATCTTGGAAAGCACTCTTATACCACTTAGGTTCGAGCCCAACTTTTGCATGGACAAAAGCAATTATTAACGTTTTATCAAAAATCTTCATCAATGTGTCCATTGAACATTGATGAAATATGTCCCTTCAAAGCAGTTCTTAAACTGCTAATGGAACTGTTTTGATTATTTTTGATTAATATTTTTACCTAATGAATTTTCTTTTTCGAGATTTTCATAAAACTTTGCTACAATGGATTCAATGTTTTTGACTAGAGTAGGTTTCATAATGCGTAAAGTAGCTATTAGTTAGCTGAATCATATCCATCTGTATATAAATGGATCGGTTGAGCGAATTAGATATAACGATGTTATAAAGTTCTTGAAAAACTAATATTTCTAGAGATGTATTTATAGGCTTTGACTTTCTTGTGAGAAAAGACAATTTACTCGCTCCTTTAACATTGTAATAAGAATGGTATAAAGTTTTTCCATTGTATATGAAAGTAAAAACGAAAGAAGTGAATAGTTGATATGAAAGTCCTTGGAATTAATGGAAATTACCCTCAGGATTGGGTGCGAGTCTTCAATCATATTACAAATTTGTTTTTTGAGGATTCGAAAGTTTCGAAAACGGATAAAGACACTGATTTAAATGTTTATTTTGAATGGCATATAGACGCCAATCATACAGTAACAACAACCGCTGAATTACATTCAGATGGTGAAACGTATATAAGTAAATTTGTTCAAGAGTACGCTGATGAAGCTAATGAAAAGGAACAAAACATTCGACTGAAGAGAGCATTATCTCATGTACTTTTAGACACACTTGAAAAACTGACGGGTATTCACCAGAAATGGGGTATCTTAACGGGTATACGTCCTACAAAGCTGTATCATAAATTTAGAAAAAGTGGATTAACTGATTTAGAAATTCATACTAAGTTAAAAGAAGAATTTAGACTATCAGATGAAAAAATAACTCTAATGAAAAAAATAGTAGATCGTCAGCTCACGACTATTCCAGATTTAGATACAATAGGTAATGAAGTGAGTATTTATATTGGTATTCCATTTTGTCCTACAAAATGTGCTTACTGTACATTCCCTGCGTATGCTATCCATCGTAAAAATGGCCGAGTAGAGTCGTTCTTAGATGGGCTTCATATTGAGATTCGTGAAATGGGGAAATGGTTAAAGGAACGTGATATGAAAATTACATCTATTTATTGGGGTGGAGGAACACCAACATCTATAGAAGCTGATGAGATGGATGCATTATATCAAACGATGTATGATTCATTTCCACACGCTGAATCAATTCGTGAAGTGACCGTGGAGGCAGGACGGCCAGATACAATTACGCCTGCAAAATTAGAAGTCTTGAAAAAATGGGGAATTGACCGTATTAGTGTCAATCCACAATCCTACACAGATGAAACGTTAAAGGCGATTGGACGTCACCATACAGTTCAGGAGACTATTGATAAGTTCTGGCTTTCTCGTAATATGGGAATGAATAATATTAATATGGATTTAATTATAGGCTTACCAAATGAAGGTCTAGAAGAATTTGAGAATTCACTAGTTGAAACAGAAAAAATGCAACCGGAATCACTAACTGTTCATACATTATCATTTAAACGTGCTTCAGAAATGACACATAACAAACAGAAATATAAAGTTGCGGACCGTGAAACAGCTGAGAAAATGATGCATCGTGCTCATGAATGGACTACAGATAATAACTACGAGCCGTATTACTTATATCGTCAAAAAAATATTTTAGGGAATCTTGAAAACGTTGGATATTCTAAAAAAGGTGAAGAAAGTATATATAATATCGTGATTATGGAAGAAGTTCAAACGATTATAGGACTTGGTTGTGGAGCTTCAAGTAAATTCGTTAATGCAGAAACAGGGAAGATTACACAATTCCATAATCCTAAAGATCCTGCAGCTTATATTATGACATTTGAAGATGCTATTGATAAAAAGCTAGAAATTCTTGATGAACTATATAAAGAAGAACCTAAATTAATATAAAAAAATAGGTGAACATCTCTAATCAAGTGATGTTCACCTATTTTTATTTATTTCTTAACCAAAGGGCGATTTGAAGAATGATTGCCTCTTGGAATATGGCAGGATTATAACCGGTTATTTCATGGATTTGATTTAAGCGATATGTCAGTGTATGTCGGTGAATACCTAATTCTTCAGAACAAACTGTGAGTTGTTGATTATGTGAAAAATAGACAACCAACGTATGTATAAGTTTATTATTTAAATCTTTTAATGTACGATTCGTGAAGAGGAAAGCTTCCTGAGAATCACTTTTTTTTAGCAAAGAAAAAACTTCAACTTCTTCAAAAAAGTTGATCGTTTTTGTTTTGTCACCGTACTCAATGGCGTTTCTTGCTGTTTCATAAGAGTTAAATACTTTTTCTAATGTTTGAACTGGTTGACCGATGCCCATTTTAACAATGAAATATTTTTTTACTTGAGTTAACAACAGCGTTAGTTTGTCTACAATCGCTTTAGCATCCATACCAGATAATAAAATGAAATGCTCATTTAATTGATATCTACCAAAGATGACAGATTCATGGATGAAAAAATCCTCCATATGTTCGACAAAAGATTGGTATGCTGTTAGTTTTGGTTCGATGTCCAATGTAATTCCATAAAAGGGCGGTGCATGAAAGAAGCCAATTTTAGATAAACGTTCTTTCATTACTTTTTGCAAAGGCTGTTGAGTCATCAAATCTTCGAAAATAGTTTCACGCAATTTACGTTTCCATTCGCTTTGTGAGGCTATAAGTGCTTGGTGCACCATCATTTCAGTTGTTAACTGAACAAGCGGGGCCCATTCTGCAATATCATCTGGATTACCAGTAATACCAATTACACCTACAAGCTCATTTTGAAAGAAGATGGGTAAGTTAATACCAGGCTTTGCATTTTGAAAAAGATGAGCGTTTTCCTCTGTAATAATGAGCGTTTTTTCTGTTTCCGCAACAATTCTAGCCCCTCCATGTATACTTTCTACACGTAACCGATCTCCTGAAGCCAAAATTCTACCATTTGTATGTACAACGTTTATATTACGGTGCAAACGTAGCATGGTCTGTTCTACTATTTGGTTTGCTAATTGTTTTGAGATCATAATTTTCCTCCGAAGTGTATAAAAACTAGTTGTTATAATACAGGGAATTTATACGTTAAGTATAATGTAAAATACTAAATTTATCACTATAATTATTGTAAGCGTTTTATTTTAGGGGGGATTGTTGTGAAAATCGTTGTTAGTCCTGACTCTTTTAAGGGTTCACTTACAGCTATCGATGCCGCAAAAGCAATGGTAGCTGCTATTCATGAAATAGATCCAGAAATTGAAACTGTACTATTACCTGTAGCAGATGGGGGGGAGGGAACACTAGAGCCACTAGTGGAAGCTACAAATGGCCAAATTATTAGTGTAAAGGTACAAGATCCAATAGGTCGACTTGTTGAAGCTGAATACGGCATTTTAGGGGATGGAGTGACTTGTGTCATTGAAATGGCAAAGGCGTCTGGTTTAACACTTTTGACGAATGACGAAAGAAATCCACTTATCGCTTCAACTTATGGAACTGGACAGTTAATCCGTCATGCATTAAATGCTGGGTTCCGTAAATTCATTATTGGTATTGGGGGAAGTGCTACTAACGATGGCGGTACTGGTATGCTTAATGCACTTGGTATGAGGTTTTTAGATGTTGAAGGAAAGGAATTAGAACTTGGTCCAGAAGCACTTAGTACGCTACATAAAATTGATAATTCCTCTTTCGATGAACGCATAAAAGTATCTGAGTTTGTTATCGCATGTGACGTTGATAATCCATTTGTTGGGACAAATGGGGCGACTACTATTTTTGGACCACAAAAAGGGGTAACACCAGAAATGGTGCAACGAATTGATCATAATTTAACGATATTAGCAAATAAAATCGAAGCTATGACAGGTGTTGCACTGCATGATGAACCCGGTGCAGGCGCTGCAGGCGGACTAGGTGGAGCGTTTTTAGCATTTTTTTCAGTAGTATTAAAACCAGGGATTGAAGTCGTTATGAAAGCAATTGATTTTCATGGTGAAACTTTAGGAGCATCATTGATTATAACTGGAGAGGGAAAATCAGATTCTCAAACACTTTCGGGGAAAGCACCCATCGGCATCGCAAATGCAGCAAAAAAATTGCAAATACCAGTTGCCTTAATTTCGGGTTATGTTGATGAGGATAGTCGCGCACAGCTATCTGAACATTTCTTAGCAATCGGAAGCGTAGCAAATGAAACAGTTACACAGCAAGAATCAATTCAAAATGCAGCGATTCATTTAAGAAGGAGGACGTTTGAAACGGTGCAACAAATCATAAAAGAAATATAGGGTGTAATACAGATTATTTCTAGTAATTTTTTTAGGTATTCTCTTTATCTTACTTAAGATTATTTTCTGGCTTATAAAATTTAATGGTATATAGATATTGGAATAAAAAAGATTAATCATGAATAGCGCCGCCAGTGAATATGTTAATGAAAGAGAATTATCACTAAAGGTGGTGTAGCTATGAATGAGGAAGAAGTAAAGAGTCTACTATTAGAGTTGCAAAGTGGTCAGAAGAGTTGGGCAGAAGTGGCTGAGCATCGTTATGTGTTTTCGATGATGGAGCATATTGGGTCAATAGATGTAGAACTTCGTGATGACTTAATTTATCAAGTATTTTGGAGACTAATTCATAACAGGCATTTATCAAACGAGCTAATGATAGATATGCTTAATACTGCTCTAAGTGACATTTATTTATTTGATGAAATTGGTGGAAATGGTGTGGATAGTGTATTTAAACGCTCCTACACAGCATTATTAATTGCTTTACTATTAAATCAAGATTTACAGCATCCATTTTTGACAGAAGAAATGATTGGAAAAGTGAAGGACAAGTTAGTTACATATTTAGATTTGGAAGAAGATATAAGGGGCTATGTTACAGATAAGGGGTGGGCTCATAGTGTTGTAAATACTGCATATGCAGTTGATGAATTAGTAAAGAACCCAAAATTAAAAGTAGCAGATTATGATGAAATCTTTCAGTCATTAGTGAATAAAATTTTTACTTCAAAAGCAGTGTATCTTTCGAGTGAGGATGAGCGAGTAATCATGCCCATACTTACGATGCTTGAAAATGGATTATCTATTGATATAGCAAAAGGATTTTTTGAGAGGATTCCTCCTTTTTTAGCCAAACAAAAAGAGAAAGCATCTACTAAAAAGTTTGTTATTCTACAAGCCAATTGCAAGATGTTTTTAAAAAGCTTCTATTATATAGCGTCTACAGATAAAAAGTATGCTTTTATCGAAAGAAAGATTGAACGCTGTTTGACAGAAATTAGTTGAGTAATTTTTCATGTAGTAGTTTGTATTGTATTTTAAGTAGAATAATAACTGCATAAATGGTTTGAACAGAAAGCTACTACCTTACATGAACATTTTTCTTATGTGAGATAAAATGCCCATAAGTAAGCGAATACTATCAAAATTAATATAATTAACCTAAAATGCCTACCTGTAATATGGTACAATTATTGAGAAATATATGTTCGGAAGGTAGGGAGTTATGGATTTCAAAGTTTTACTAGCAGGCGGAATAATCGCTAGTACATTAGTGATTTCAGGCTGCTCATCTGGTGAGATAGCAGAGAATAAACAGCAAGATAAAAGTGACGTTGCAGTAAATCGAGACTTAATGAATATCGAAATAAAAGTCCCAGCTTCATTTTATGAAGGTGAAGATATAGATGCAATTATTGCAGATGCAAAGGAAAAAAACAAATATATAAAAGTTGAAAAGAACGGTGATGGTTCTGTGACCTACATTATGTCACATGAGCAGCACGATACTTTGATGAAGGAAATGAAGGAGAATACAGCTTCAAATGTAAAAGAAATTGAAGAAGATTCGGAAATACCTTCAGTTCTTAAAATTAGCTATAACAGTAATTTCTCTGAGTATATAGTAACAGTAGATAAAAAAGAGTTTGAAAATAGCTTCGATGGTTTTGCGGTATTCTCTTTAGGGATTGCGAGTATGTTCTATCAAGTCTTTGACGGAACAGCCGAGGAAGATTTGAAGGTTACTGTCAAAATGAAAGATGCTAAAAATGGTAAAATATTTAATGAAACAATTTATCCAGATGCATTAGATGATATCGGTGAAGAAAATTGAAACCCTTTATAATAGGTCATTAGCAAAGAATTTCAAGCTAATGATCTTTTTGTATTATTGAGATGGAAATGTCGACTTATTTTGAAGAATTCTCATTGGATGTAGTTTGAAATATGCTAGGATAGTAATAATACATAAACTTTTTTTGTGAAAAGGGAGACGATTATTTTGACGATTCGAACGGTAATATTTGATTTAGATGATACTTTACTTTGGGATAAGAAAAGTATTGCGACTGCATTTGAACTTACTTGTAAAAAGGCAGCAGATCAAGTGACAGTAAATCCTTTTGAGCTTGAAGAAACAGTGAGAGAAGCCGCACGTAATTTCTATGCATCTTATCCTACATATGAATATACACAAATGATTGGCATTAACCCATTTGAAGGTCTTTGGGGGACATTTGATGATCCAACAGATGAATTTCAACAATTAAAAAGAGTAGTTCCAACTTATCGTAAAGATTCTTGGACAATAGGTTTAGCTAAATTAGGTATAGATAATGAGGAACTTGGTGCAGAATTAGGGGATTATTTTATCGATGCGCGTAAGCAAAGTCCTTATGTTTATGAAGAAACATTTGAAGTACTGGATACATTAAAAGGGAACTTTAAATTAATTTTATTAACAAACGGTTCACCTAGTTTACAGCACACAAAATTGGAAATCACACCTGAAATCGCTCCTTACTTTGATCATATTGTTATTTCTGGTGATTTTGGTCGTGGCAAACCGGATGCTTCTATTTTTGAACATGTCTTAAAAGTTGCTAACATTCAAGCGGATGAAGCTATTATGGTTGGTGATAATTTGATGACCGACATTTTAGGCTCATCGCGTGTTAATATGCGTTCAGCTTGGATTAATCGTGAAGAAAAAACACCAATCGAAGGCGTTACACCAAACTATGAGATTAAATCATTACGTGAATTAATACCTCTAATTAAAACAATCTAATACTTCAAAAAAGCTGTCTATATTTTATATTAGACAGCTTTTTTGAAGTTCTTTTTAAATAAACAAGTAAAAAAACAACCTGATCCTTTAAAGGGTCGGGTTGTTTTTGAGTTACATGTGAAGTGATTAAATAAGATATAGGAACAAGTGTATCTATGTTTTAAATGTGGATTTCTTTAAAGTAAGAAGTTCAGTTGCAGCCGCTAGACTCTCGGATCGTTTCAGTTGGGCGCACAAAGTCAAAGAGCGACTTTGGCTTCCGTCTTCCAACGACCTCGCAGCTAGACGAGCGTCTTCAGCATTAAGAATATCCAGCTTCAGGCGCTAGCGGCTCGGGTCGTTTCAGTTGGGCGCACAAAGTCAAAGAGCGACTTTGGCTTCCGTCTTCCAACGACCTCGCAGCTAGACGAGCGCCTTCAGCATTTATTATAAATCAATAGTTTTCGCGTCAAAGATGTTGTCTTGTGCTTTTAGGAAGTCTACGTTTTCGATGTGATTATCTACTGATAACATCATGATGGCATCTCCACCTTGGTTTGAACGACCAACTTGCATTGTTGCGATGTTGATATTTTTTTCTGCTAATAGTGTTCCAACACGGCCAATGGCACCTGGTTTATCAGTATGTTTGATAAATAGTAAGTGGCCTTCTGGTACTACATCGATTACATAATCATCTACTTTTACTATACGAGCACCAAGGCCGTTTAATAGAGTTCCTGTTACTTTATGCGTTTCAGTAGCAGTAACTAATTCCACAGCGATTGAGTTTAAGAAGCCCTTTGCTGTAGTAGTTTTATGTTCGTTAATTTTAATTGTGTTACGTTCCGCTAAGTAACGAGCATTTACGTTATTTACGTGGTTACCTAAATTACGTTTTAATAATCCTTTAATAGTATTATTTGTTAATGGACGAACGTCGAAGTTAGCTAACTCACCAGCGTAGTATAGATTGATCTCTTCAACTGCCGCATCTGATAGGCGAGACACGAAAGCACCTAATTTTTCACCAAGATCGAAGAAAGGCTCGATTTTAGCAATAATGTCTTTAGGAATAGAAGGCATGTTTACTGGATTACGAACTGTACCAATGTTGAAGTAGCTTAAGATATCATGACTTACGTCAACTGCAACTGATTCTTGTGCTTCAATAGTCGATGCGCCTAAGTGTGGTGTTGCAATGACTTGTGGTAATTTTAACAGGCGGTTTCCTACAAATGGTTCTTCCTCCATTACGTCAAGAGCAGCACCAGCTACTTTACCTTCAACGATTGCATCATAGAGGGCTATTTCATCAATGATTCCACCACGAGCACAGTTGATGATACGAACGCCGTCTTTCATTAATGAAAAGATTTCTTTGTTGATCATATGTTTTGTTTCTTTTAATAGGGGTGTATGGACTGTGATAAAGTCAGCTACTTTAACTACATCTTCAACTGAACCGAAGTCTACTCCTAGTTTTTCAGCTTTTTCAGCAGTTAAGAATGGGTCGTAAGCAATAACATCCATGCGATTACCTTTTGCACGGTGCGCCACTTCTTGCCCGATACGTCCGAAACCGATAACACCTAATGTTTTATTTTTTAATTCAACGCCTACGAATTTTTTTCGATCCCAGCGACCCTCTTGTAATGACATATGTGCATGTGGGATATGACGAGCAAGAGCCATAATCATTGCAGTTGTATGTTCAGCAGCAGAGTTAGTATTACCATCTGGTGCATTTACTACGATTATTCCCTTTTCTGTAGCAGCATCAAGGTCGATGTTATCTACGCCAACACCAGCACGGCCGATTAATTTTAAATTATCAGCAGCTTCTATGATGTCACGAGTAACCTTTGTTTGGCTACGAACTAATAATACATCGAAGTCTTTAATTTTAGCTTTTAACTCGTCTGGAGTTAAGCCAGTATCAATAACGATATTTAAATCTAATTTTCTTTCTTGGCGAAGAGGGTAAATACCATCTTCGCTTAGTGGATCACTGATTAAAATGTTAATAGCCATAATTAGTTGTTCGCTCCTTCAAGATAAACTTTTTGTGCTGCTGCTATACCTTTTCCAAGCTCAATCTCTTGACCAACTTTAACAAGTGCAATTTCGATTGCTGCCAATGTTTGTAGAACATCTGTTGGTGCACAGTAGCCCATATGACCAACACGGAAGATTTGCCCTTTTAAGTGTTGTTGACCGCCTGCTACAGATAGATTGAAATCAGTTTTTAGTACTTTACGGAATGCTTCAGCATCAAAATCAACTGGTTTCACTGCTGTTACTGTTGGAGAAGCATCAGCATCTGTTGTAAATAATGGAATATCGAGTGCTTTAAATGCTGCACGTGTCATATCACGCATTAATGCATGGCGTTTATATACTTCTTCAAATCCTTCAGCTTCAAGGTTTTTAAGTACTTGTTCAAGACCAAATAGTAAAGATAAAGCAGGTGTGAACGGCGTTGTATCTTTTTCTAAGTTGTCGCGGTATTTTGTTAAGTCTAAGTAGAAGCCCTTTTTAGGGTTAGCTTCGATGACTTTCCAAGCGCGATCACTCACACCGATAAAGTTTAAGCCTGCAGGAAGCATAAATGCTTTTTGTGAACCGGTTACTAGAACATCAATACCCCATTCGTCCATTTTTGTTTCAATGCCGCCCATGCAAGATACACCATCAACGATTACTAGCGCTTCAGATACTTCATGAACTGCTTTTGCTAATTCGTCAACTGGGTTGATAACACCTGTTGATGTTTCACAATAAGTAGAGAATACAGCAGTAATATCTTGGTGTTCTTTTAAGTAATCTTTTACTGCAGTTGGATTTAACGATGTGCCCCATTCAACTGCAAATTCTTCAACATCAATTTGATATGCTTGGCAAATTTTTGTGAAACGTTGACCGAATACACCAGTTGCTACGACTAACACTTTATCACCAGGTTTTACAACATTAACGATTGCAGCTTCTAAACCAGATGTACCGCTACCTGTAATCATAAGAACATCTTGTTCTGTACCGAATACTTTTTTCAAACCCGGTTTAATGTTTTGGATCATTTTAGATGTTTCTGAACCTCGGTGACCAATCATAGGCTGTGCCATAGCGCGCTCTACGCTTGGTGGAATTGGAGTTGGACCTGGAATTCTTAATAATTGATAATCTTGTAACATGTTAAATCTCCTCTCTTATTTGAAAAACAATTAAAGTATTTGAAAATATAAAAAGCCTTCCGTCCCTTACATAAGATTATGTAAGGGGCGAAAGGCTAAATTAACAGACGCGGTACCACCCTTGGGTTACTGTCCACTCTAAAAGGACAGTCTTTGCTATATGCGTAACGTGCATGATTCGTATAGGCATACTTTGGAATGTTCAACCTATCTATTCGGGAGTGGAACCTGCCGCTGAAACCGCTAATTTTCACCAACCATTAGCTCTCTAAAGATTTCAAAATCGGGAAGCATGTCTCCGTCATTATATTTTTGCTGTGTTTTAAATTTAAATCAATATTAATGCTATATTCGGGTAATGTCAACATTGTTTTGAAAAATTAATATAAAATCGATTTAAACGAGGTGTAAATTAACCTAAAACCGAATAAATTATAAATATAATAAAGATAAAGTTCGTGTTAATGGAGAGGACAGGTTAATGTGAGAAATTGTGTTTTTGGAACTGATTATAGTGGGGGATGCATTTTAATATGGCGAAGTCATTTTTTTGTAAATCTTTACAGAATGCATATTCTAGAAGATTTATGATAGTAGTGTAATAAAGTGAAGCGTTTTCATGAAAAGACATGTCTTTTTAAATTATTGTTCAAAAATAGTGAACTATAGTTTGAAAATTAATTTCTGAAATAGTCAATCGTTCGGAATAGAGTTAATAAAGAAAATCATGAAACTTATAAAATAGGGTGATAGAAACAGCGGATTTATAAAATGATTCTTGACTTTAGTTTTTTGGAATTCTAATTTCTAAGCAATATCTATTGTAAATAGAGGTGTTTAAACATTAGGTGAAGAAATACAATGAAACGAAATATTATTTACTTTATCAGTGGGGGAGGGTGAGAATTATGACTTATGATGTAATAGTCATAGGAGCAGGATTGGCTGGACTCGTTGCTACAGCAGAATTATCGGATCAAAGAAAGAAAGTATTATTACTTGATCAAGAGCCAAAAGCTTCTCTTGGCGGTCAAGCTTGGTGGTCTTTTGGTGGATTATTTCTTGTTGATTCACCGGAACAAAGGCGACTTGGTGTAGAGGATTCAAAAGATTTAGCCTGGAGAGATTGGCTAGGCTTTGCAAAGTTTGACAGAGAGAAAGACGAAGATTACTGGGCTATAAAATGGGCAAAAGCGTATGTTGATTTTGCATCAGGGGAGAAACGCGAATGGTTGCATAGTTTAGGTATAAGATTTTTTCCTGTTGTAGGGTGGGCAGAACGTCAAGGTAACTCAGTTCCTCGCTTTCATATAACATGGGGAACTGGCCCCGGGTTAGTGAAGCCATTTGAGAAGAAGTTAAGGGCCGCTATTAAAGCTGGGCTCGTAGACTATAAACCACGTCATCAAGTAGATGAATTGATAACTTCTATAAATGCTGTAACTGGAGTAAGGGGAAAGATTTTAGTACCTAGTAGTGCTAAACGTGGAGAAGAAAGTGCACGAGATTCAATAGGCGATTTTGAATATAAAGCGAAGGCAACCATTGTCACGAGTGGTGGAATTGGGGCAAATATCGAGTTGGTACGCAAAAATTGGCCCCAACGTTTAGGGAAAGCTCCTGAACGAATGATTTCTGGAGTACCCGCACATGTAGATGGGAAAATGTTAGACATTTCTGAACGTGTGGGAGGTCGCATCGTCAACAAAGATAGAATGTGGCATTATACAGAAGGAATTCCAAATTGGAATCCCATTTGGAATAACCATGGAATTCGTATTCTACCAGGTCCGTCATCACTTTGGTTAGATGCTGAGGGGAACCGTTTTAAGGCTCCGAATTTCCCAGGTTTTGATACCCTTGGTACGTTGGAAGCTATTCAAAAAACAGGCTATGATTATTCATGGTTTATATTGACAGAGAAGATTATTGAAAAGGAATTTGCATTGTCAGGTTCAGAGCAAAATCCAGATTTAACTGAGAAAAGTGTAAGGAAAGTGCTCCAACGTATATTACCTGGTCCTACAAAACCTGTAAAAGCATTTATGGAGAATGGAGCAGATTTTGTGGTAGCTAATAATTTAAGAGAATTAGTGGATGGTATGAATAAAATTGCAGGAAATGATCTAATCCAGTATGAACATATTGAAGAACAAATTAAAGAACGAGATGACGAGATAAAAAAGAAATTTACGATGGATTTGCAAGCAAAGGCAATTCAAGGAGCTAGAAATTATATAGGGGATAAAGTCGTTCGTGTTGCTAAACCACATAAACTATTAGACGCCAATAAGGGGCCGTTGATAGCGGTGCGGCTAAATATTCTAACACGTAAAACATTAGGCGGTTTACAGACAGATTTAGATGGCCAAGTATTAGATGAATCGATGAAGCCGATTGAAGGGTTGTATGCCGCTGGGGAAGTGGCTGGATTTGGTGGCGGAGGCGTTCATGGCTATAGAGCATTAGAAGGGACCTTTTTAGGGAGCTGCTTATTTAGCGGTAGACAGGCAGGGCGTGGAGTTTTGAAAGATATAAAAAATAATAATTTTTCAAAAAATAAAGGTGTTCTGGAGGAAGTAGAGAATATTACTATATGAATAACTGTTCATTTTTAAACAAAGGGGTGTTTTTAATGACATTTGAAACATTAAAACTAGAGAAGAATGGTAGATTGGCGACGTTGACTTTGAACAGGCCAGCCGCTATGAATTCTATGAATGAAGTGATGATGAGAGAATTAGCTGATTGCTTTGAAGCGTTAAATGATGATGGGAATATACAAGTACTTATTATTAAAGGGGAAGGGAAAGTATTTTCAGCTGGTGGAGATATTAAAGCGATGCTGAATGAGGACAACCCGATGGATATTGATGAAGTTATGGTTGATATTACACGCTTTGTGAAGGCCATATATATGTTGCCAATGATAACAATTGCAGCAGTTCACGGGGCATCTGCAGGATTAGGCTTTAGTTTAACACTGGCTAGTGACATTATTATTGCTGAAGAAACTAGTAAACTAGCGATGAATTTCATTGGGATTGGTCTTATACCAGATGGTGCAGGGCATTTCTTCATGAAGGAGCGTTTAGGCACTCCGCTTGCTAAACAGATGATTTGGTCAGGTGACATATTGACAGGCACTGGAGCAAAAAAACTAGGCTTGGTAGATGAAGTAGTACCTGAAGGGAAAGCTTCTGAACAGGCAAATTTATTAGCACAAAAATTGTTACAATCACCAGTTGCTGCAATGATTGCATCAAAGGAGATCTTGCATACGCAAAAGTGTACAGAGCTAACGAATGTTCTCAAAATGGAAGCAGTTGCTCAATCTAAAATGCGTAAAACAGTAGATCATTTAGAAGGTATTCAAGCATTCGTACAGAAACGTACACCCGCTTTCAATGGACAGTAAAAAAATGCCTTTCACAATTTAACTTTTGTGAAAGGCATTTTCATTATGAATGGAACAATATTAATTTGCCAGCAGCATTTACTAAGCGATGTGTTTGATCTGCCAAACCTTTTTCTTCAACTTGTTGTTGCCCTTGAGTTTTGGCAGTTACATCATCAGCAAATTCCCATGCTTCGTCAAAAAGTGTTTTACCTGATTTTTCGAACGCTGTAAATCGATACGTTTTCATATTCATCACCCTTTTTTATGAATGTGTATTCATTATACTAGAAAAGTCAGAAAAAACATACAAATCAGTAATGGGATTTTAATAGTAATCTATGAGTTATGTTAGAGCTTTTGCTATAAATTACCGGAATTTTGTGATAAAATAAGAACAAATATTCGTATCTGTTGAAGGAGGAAATCATGTCTACTATTCGATTTTTTCATACTGCCGATTTACATTTAGATAGCCCATTTAAAGGGATGTCGGCACTCCCAAAGGAGCGTTTACAGGAACTTCGTAATAGCACATTTGCAGCATTTGATCGATTCATCCAATATGCAGTAAAAGAACGGCCAGATTTTATTGTCATTGTTGGAGATATATATGATGGAGAAGACCGTAGTTTACGTGCACAAGCTCATTTCCAAAAAGGTATGGAACTACTTTGTGACAAGAATATACCAGTCATTTTGAGTTATGGAAATCATGATCATTTGAATGGAAAATGGACACGCTTCGAATTACCTCCCAATGTCTATGTACTACCTAAGCAAACAAAGCAAGTGACTTTACAAATTCGCGAAACTGAGGTTCATATATATGGCTTTAGTTATCCTAATCGGCATGTGACAGAGCCTATGATAAATACATACCCAGTTGCTACAGATAAGGATGCCTTTCATATTGGTATGCTCCATGGAAGCTTGATGGGAAATACAACTCATGATGTCTATGCACCTTTTACAAAAGAAGCTTTACTTTCGAAACAATATGATTATTGGGCACTAGGGCATATTCACTTACGTCAAATAATAAATGTACATCCACCGATTGTTTATTCAGGTAATATTCAAAGCCGCCATCGTAAAGAGCAAGGTATAAAAGGGTTTTATGATGTAGAGATGGAAAAGCATAGCACAAATCTGGATTTTGTACCGACATCGGTGATTGTTTATGATGAATTTGAAGTTAATTGTGAGGGTCTTATACATGCCAATGAAATTTTACAAGCATGTGAAATGGTGTTGCAGCAATTTCGCGATATTAATGGTGCAGGAGTTGTAGAATTAAAGCTTGAGCAATTAGAGCCTAGCGCAAAGATGTTATTTGAAGAGAGTACTATAGAAGAATGGCTTGAACTGATACGAGAGAAAGAAGAGTTGAAATCTCCTTCCATCTGGGTACAGTCTGTTCACGTCAATTGGCAAGACTTCATAGAATATGAAGCAACTGTTGCGACAGAAGCAGTACTTCATGTTATTGATAATTGGGACGAAATGCAATGGAAGGAAAAGCTAAAAGATCTCTATCAGCATCCTAAAGGTGGCCGTTATTTAAAACCTCTATCTGATTTAGATTTAGAGCAAATCTCAGCGCAAACAAAAGACTTATTTAAAAACTTAGTATCAAAGAAACTTTAACTTTGAAGTAAAGAAGGGAGTGAACAATATGTATATCCACAAATTGGTTATTTTTGGATTCGGGCAACATGAGAATGTAACGATTAATTTGAAACAAGGTATCAATGTATTCTATGGGCTCAATGAAGCGGGGAAAACGACGATTCAGCAATTTATACTTCATATATTATTTGGTTTTCCTCAAAAGAATGCGCAACAGCTCCGCTACGAACCGAAAGCAGGCGGTAAATATGGTGGCCAAGTGCATATAATAGACGATGAATTTGGAAATTGTATTATTGAACGTGTGAAGGGGAAAGCAATAGGGGATGTTACGGTCTATTTTGAAGATGGTACAAGAGGGTATGAGGAGGCGCTAGCGAAAATAGTACATGGCTATAATCGCGAAGGCTTTGAAGCCATTTTTTCATTTTCTGTTCATCAATTGCAACAGCTAGAGCATATGTCTGAGGATGAATTGAGCAAAGTATTATTAGCTTCAGGAACAACAGGTGTTGATCAATTAACTAAACTTGAAAAGGATCTAGATAAGAAAATTGGAGAGCTCTTTAAGAAATCTGGTAAAAACCCAACGATAAATAAGCAGATTGAAGAACTTCGTGAAAGTGATCAAATTCTAAAAGAAGAGCGTAAAAAACTTGAGGAATATGATCCTACTATTTTAAGATTACAGCAAATTACAGCAGAATTAGATGATATTAAATCAACCGAATCTATGCAATTGAAAGAACAGCAGAATTTACATATATTCCGTCAACTCTATCCTCTACTACAAAAGAAGGAACAGTTAGAACAAGAGCTTCAATCTATTTTACAGAAAGGATTTCCGACAAATGGAGTGCATCGTTATGAGTTGTACAAAGACAAAAAAATCGAAGTACAAGCTATATTAAACCAAGTTCAGCAAGAAAAAGAAATAATCCAAAAGCAACTCAAAGTAGGTTTTGATGATGAACGATACCAAAGATTAAAGAACCTCAATGATCAAGACAGTGAATGGCGTGAGTGGAACTCTAAGGTGAAAAGTTTAGAAAATGATATTGAAATACTACAACAAGAAAAAATAGCTCAATATCGATTATTGGGCATTACGGATTATGAACAGCAACAAGCTTTAGAGCAAACGGAAGTTTCTCTTGAACAGGAAGATTATTTTCGTCAATTGGTAAAGCAATTGGAAGAAAACGAAGAACAGTATCGATTTGGTCAACGTACTTTAGAACAGCTTCAAAAGGAGTTAGCAACAGATGAACAAAAATTAGATAATCTTTTTGAACAGCAACCGTCTGACTATGAGATAGAACGAGCAGCCAATTGGTCAGCAAAAATACAAAGAATAGCTGAAGTGAAGGCTACCTTAAATCATGAAGTAAAAGTAACTAAAAGTACAAAATCAGTAAAACTCTTCAGTGTAGCGATTGCAATAATAGCTATTCTAATTGGCATTAGTCAATCTAATTGGCTTGTAATCGCAATAGGTATTATTGTAGCTTTTGCACTATGGTTTATTTTGGACAATGGTACAGTGACAAATGAAGATAATTCTGTAAATAAAGAAGCTCTGCTACGTGAAATTCGCGAATTTGAATCACAGCAATCTGAGATGGAACAACTACTGACAAAAATTCGCCAATTTGAAGATCGTATTACTCTGTTACAAGAACAGTATGATGATAAAAAAGTACAAATGAAAGAAGCTCAACAAGCTGTATCTAAATTCAATATGTATGTCGAACAAAGTGAAGAGCAACTTCAACTTTTTTTAAAGCGTTTTCAAATAAGCGGCTCATTACAACCCGAACTTCTAACAGAGTTATTCAGGCAAGTACGTGAGTTCCAACAAAAAAGCTCAAGTATAATGATGAAAGAACATCAATTAGAGCAACTTTCTGCGCTAGTAAATGAGCGTATAAAGGATGCCTCAGCAGCTTGCGAAATAATCTGTACGAGAGAAAATTTATCAGCTACCGTTCAATCAGTCTATTTCAATATGACTGAACAACAGCAGCTTGTTGTAACGGCTAAAGAAAAACTACAACAATTAGAAAATATTATTGATGAGAAGACGAATTTGCATAAATCTTATACGAATGAAATCTTACATTTATTTGAAGAAGCTGATGTTGAAACAGCCGAGGATTTCTATAGGGCTGACGAACAATTTCAACTTTATAAAGACAATTTCCTATCATTAAAACAAGTAGAGGAACAATTGGCAATGTTCGATGAGGCATCAGTCAACGTTCAATTAAACGATATAGAATCTCAAAATCTACTTGAGCAGATATCAGCTACGCTGCTATCTTTACAAGAGAAAAAAGATAAGTTACTCAGTGAACATGCGGAGCTACAAGCGAAAACAATAGGTCTATTATCAGATGAGAAATATGGTATTCAGATTCAAAGGTTTGAAGAGCAAAAAGCCGCTTTAGCGGAGCAAGCTCGTGAATGGGCTATTAATCAAGCAATTGCAACAGCAATACAAGAAACTATGCGTAACTTAAAGGAAAAAAGACTGCCAGCAGTTTTGCAAAATGCAGAACGATATTTTATACAGTTAACAGGTGGCCGCTATGATACATTAGAGATAAACTCAGAAAGTATTTTTGAAGCAGTTGCTGAGGATGGTATGCGTTATACAATAGATGAATTGAGCCAAGCGACGAAAGAGCAAGCCTATATAGCATTACGATTTGCATTGGCGGATTCATTACAACAATCTGCACCATTTCCGATTATTATGGATGATCCTTTTGTTCATTTTGATCGTTTGCGTATTGGTAACATGGTACAATTAGTTGATAGTATTCAAACGAAACACCAGATACTTTATTTTACATGTCATGAAAATATGATAGATCAATGGTCAAAATCATTCGTCATTCATGTTTCAAATTTAAAAAGTGAAAGGAGATTGACTTCCATATGAATGGTATAGCATCACTTCAAGTCGGAGAGCCAGTCGATCATTATTTATTAATTAAGCAAGCTACAAAAGGCGTTACAACAATGGGGAAACCATTTATGACGTTAATTTTACAAGACAAGAGCGGTAGTATTGAAGCAAAATTATGGGATACAGGCGAAGAACATGAACAACTATATCAATCTGAGGGCATTGTACGTGTTGGTGGAGAGATCCATGATTACCGTGGTAAAGCTCAACTACGTATAAAAGCAATCCGTCCAGTAGCGAATGATGAGGGAGTTTCAGTAGTGGATTTAGTACCATCTGCAGAAACACCAAAAGAGGAATTATTTGAGCAATTGATGCAGTTCTTCTTCGAAATTAAAAATCCACAAATTTCACGCATTACTAGACATATATTAAAAGAAAACCAAGATGAGGTTATGACGTTCCCAGCTGCGACAAAAAATCACCATGATTATGCATCTGGTTTACTAGATCACGTTGTATCGATGTTGAAATTAGGTCGAGCAATTGCTGATTTATATCCGACGTTAAATAAGGATTTATTATATGCAGGTATTATTTTACATGATATCGGTAAAGTAGTTGAGTTATCTGGACCAGTTGCAACATCATATACTGTCACGGGTAATATGCTAGGGCATATCTCGATTATGGTGACAGAAATTGCGAAAGCCGCAGATACACTTCAAATCGAAGGTGAAGAAGTCATGTTGTTGCAACATATGGTATTATCTCATCACGGTAAAGAAGAATGGGGAAGCCCTAAAAAGCCAATGTTGCAAGAAGCGGAGATGCTTCACTACATCGATAATATCGATGCCAAAATGAATATGCTAAAACGTGCATTAGGTAAGACAGCATCTGGTGAATTCACAGAAAGATTATTCCCATTAGATAATCGTGCATTCTATAAACCAACAATTGATTAATAAAATAAAGAAAAAGGACCTTTCAGCGATGCTGAGAGGTCCTTTTTACATACTAAAGAGTATTACTGTTAACAGTTACGGAACAGTCCATGGAATGGTTTATGACATGGCTTATTCATATTGCAGTGACCTGGTCTACCTGGATCACCTGGATCAACTACTACGTTTTCAGTAGATTGTGTGTAGTAATGACGCGGTACATTAACAATGTGTTTTCTGTTTACAGTAACTATTGGATGAATAACGGGAACTTCTCTCTCAACGTAGCAATCATTGAACTGATATTGTGTAGGGCATACGATGGGTTGTTGGCCGTGATTGTGGCAATGACCATGACCATGGCCGTGACCGTGACCGTGACCGTGACCGTGACCGTGACCGTGACCAAAACCATGTCTGTGGTGATGGTTGTGACATTTCAAAGGAATCACCTCCGTTCTAACTTGTTAACTCTATAACATGCGACAAAGTAAAACATTAAGAGGACAGAGGCCCGTAAAAATAAAAAAATACCTGATCCATCGTAATGGATCAAGTACTTTAATGTTGCTACTTATTTTTCAGTAGTAGTATTTTCATTTAAAAATTGGCTTAGTGCGTCTTTTAGATCTTTGTCTTTAATCTTCACGTCAGCTTCTTTAATTAATTTAGTAGTTGTTTCAATGAATTTATTTTGAGCTGCCTCAGTTGCAGCAATTTTTTGTTTAATATCATTTTTGCTATCTTCTAGAGAAGGAAGGTCTTTAACATCACGCTTGTCCTCTAATTTAATAATGTGATAGCCATGAGTAGATTTAACTGGTTCACTGATTTCGCCTTTTTTAAGAGCGTATGAAGCATCTGTAAATTCAGCAACCATTTTATCTGGGCCGAACCAACCTAGTTCACCGCCAGCTTCTTTAGAACCTGGATCTGTAGAGTACTTTTTAGCAAGTTTAGCGAAATCTTCACCTTTATCTAGTTTAGATTTTACTTCTTTAGCTGTTTCTTCATCAGCAACTAGGATATGGCTTGCTTTTACTTCTGTTTTCATACGATCGTAGTATGCTTCGATTTCTTTTTCAGAAATATTCATAGCTTTTTCTTGTAATAAAAGAATACGGATATAATCTTCTTTGAAATCTTTTTCAGTTAAGCCTTGAGCAGCTAGAGTTTGTTCGTAGCTTTCACCCATTGCTTCTTTTTGCTTTTTGAATTCTGCATCTACTTCTTTATCAGTTATTTTGTATTTATCTTCTAATACACTTTTGATAACTAATGTTTGAAGTGTTTGTGTACCAGCCGCACTCTTCATTTCCTGGTACAGTTGTTCTTTTGTAATATTACCTGCTTTTGATTCTACTACTACTTCGTCACTTGAATTATTTCCACATGCAGCAAGAGCAAGAACAGATGCTGCTAGTGTAAGTGATAATACTGTTTTCTTCATCTTTAAAATCTCTCCCAACTTTAGTTACTTCTAACTAATGTATTTGTAACTATAACACAAAACGATAAAAAAAGAAAAAGGTTCCATATTCATTTAGCCTAAAACCCTAAAACATATATGCATAAGATAGCAAAGAGAAGGGAGGTGTGGGTAATGGGTAATGGTGGTGGATATTCTAATGGTTCAGGATTTGCTTTAATTGTCGTGTTATTTATTTTGTTAATTATTGTTGGCACGGCATTTATTTGCTGAATTTTGGCAATAAGAAAGTCCATTTGCAGTCATGCGAATGGACTTTTTTATTTATTAAATTCATTAATTTGAGGACGGAAGAACTAACTTAATGTTGATAGAACTTAACTTATCCAACAAGCTATTTTCAATGATATAAAATGAATATTGCTTACACAGTGAACAGAATCTCCAAGTAAAATGAGATTAACAAAATAGTAATCAATACATTTATAGTTCGATATATTTTTGGTTGTTTTTCTTCAGGAATTTCTTTTTGCGCACAAAGTGCATACGTCATCCGGTTGATTTGAAATAAATAAAACACCGAGAATAGGACGACAATGGCAATCATCAAGTCTTTTCCTCCCCTCTATCTACATCATAAGCATAACAAACAAAGAACAGAAATGACAAGTTAATCATCATTGGTTAGATGATGGAACTAAAATTTCAAACCCCTTATCTGTTTCTTCAATTAATGCCGTTTTAGGCGAATGTATAAGATGTTTGACATACAATAGGTCAATTAAGCAAAGTCCACAGTGATAAGCCAACAAAATCGAAAAGTAATGTCTAAAGGGTGGAAACATTATTGCGCCAATTATTAAAACTAAGTTCAGTAGAATAAATGGTACGAGCAATGCAAAAACATAACGACTTTTTAAAATGGGCTCATGGATACGCATCGACAATACAGGTAAAAAGCTATATTGTTTCTCAATGGAAAAGCGCAAACTTTTACGATAACTAAATAATGGCATAAAATGTAGCAGCTTATGAGCAGGGTAAATCATAAAAAAGACCAGTAAAAAGAGCGGGAATAAGTGATCTGATAACGGATCTTCTTTAAATATATTTAAAACTATATAAAAAACAGAAAATACGCTAATGACGATTATAGTAGACAATAAAAAAATACGATCATGGCCGTATTGTTTCTGTACATTAATTGTTTTCCAGCAATGCAAGGTTTAGCATCTCCAATTTCAAAATATGATAATCTTCGAAACCTAACATTAATGCTTTTCATAAGGAAAATCAAGTCATTTTATATTAAAAAAAAGATAGCGTTTTCATCCCTGAGTATTGAACATTTGGAGCAATACTCAGGTTGAACTCGTTTTGAATATTATTCAATTTTACGTAATGAACCTTCGAAAATATCCATGAAATCATCCCCATAGATATTACGAATAATAGCCATAAGGTCTAACAATTCAGGGAATTTACCATACATTTCTTTTAAAGGAAGTGAACCTTCAAGAACACTATGCTTCGATTGGTTGTAATTTTCTGTCAATTCAACAAGTAATGACTTACCTTTTTCGGTGAGCTCAACATATGTATTTCGCTTATCGTCATTACGTTTAGAAAATGCAAGCAATCCACGCTCCTCTAAATTTTTAGAGAAATTAAATGCGGTCGATACGTGCATTACACCAAATTTTGCTATATCAGAAATCGATGCGCCTTCAAGATTAGAAGCAATCCATAATACATGGTGCTCATTGATATTCAAATCATATGGTTTAATCCATGCTTGCCAATCTTTTTCAGCAGCTTTCCAAAGGGCCTTCGATAGCTGGGCGATTCTTTGGCTGTAAAGCATAGCTTCACGAACCGTATATAAGTCTTCAGACATAGCTATCACCAACTTTCGCAATTTTCTAACATTATAACATTATTTGTAAATAATAAACAATCGTTTTCCAATATAAAATAGTACAAAAAATATATTTTTATAATAGTTTAATTATTTTTCTCGAAAAATATACTTCTATCGTATAATTTTATTCATTATTTTTTGGATTCTTACGATTTTGGAATTCTGCTAGATGTTTTTCGATTTCTTCAACAGAGCTTTGTAAAGAAGCAATTTCTTGTTGTAGATTCTCTTGAATAGGCGCTGTCTCAGCTTGCCAAGAAGCAAAAGATTCCTTTGATTCTTCAATAACTTTAGGAATGGTTTGTTGAGCTTCATTTTTTATGTTCTCAATAGACCCTTTAATATCAGCTATTCTATTTTGAAGATCCTCTTTAGTAGTTTGCAGTGATGATCTAAATTCTTTACCTGATTGTGGTGTAGATAAAAGAACAGCTACCATACCCCCAATTGCTCCAGTTGTTAAGCCGAGTAAAAATGTAGACGTTTTCATAATATCGTTTCTCCTTCCTAGTTTAAACTATGTATATCCTTCTTTTACTATAATAAAACATGATATCCAATAAAAGAAATTAAAACAAAAATTATTTATTATTTGTAGCTATTAAAAAGAAGGTCATTATCTATAGTATTGTAGATAGTGACCTTCTGAATATATTATTTTTAATATTAATGTTTAGGCATGTGTTAAAGATGTATTAAATTTCGAACGTTTAACCAAATTAATGATGATTGGGTAAATAATAATAAATGCTACGACGTTAATGGCAACAGCAGGTAGTACTACTGTTATGAATAATGCTGTAAATGGAATTTTCGCACCAACAACTAATATTGCTGAGCCTAAGAAAACACTTCCTGAAATTATCGTACCTACACCGGCAAGAACAGCCGATACTGCAATTTTCTGAGCAAACTTTTGTAATAATACAACTGCTGCATAGAAAATAAATGCTGTGACTAATTTGTCGATAATGTTCGGTACAAAACCAGCTGGGAATGTTGAAAATAAGCCTGAAATCACGCCTGTTGTTATTGCTAGTAAGAAAACTTCTTTAATACCAGGGAATAATAAGATGCCGATAAACATCATAGTTAGCATGAAGTCTGGCTTCATACCACCATTAATTCCTGGAATCACGACATATAATGCCGCACCTACACCAACTAAAAGTGCCATCAAAACTAAATTCTTCGTATTCATTTCTCATCTCTCCTATAGCTACACTGAGCTCAACTTTTGTTATTTCCTTCCGTATCCTCGTGATCGGAAGCGAAACTTATACATGATATTACAGGTAAATTATCGGGAAATCAATACTATTATATAATAGTAATAATAAGAAAGTTAACCCTTCTTATTTAGATTTTCAATAATTTGTTCAGCTAAATCAGCTAAAATTACTGGCGTATATTCATCTGGTTTTGTGGTCCAAGTAGGTTTAAATCCGTCAGTTTCATCATATCTTGGTATGAAGTGTAAATGAAAGTGAAATACAGTTTGGCCAGCCGCTTCTCCGTTATTATTTACTAAGTTCATGCCAGCTGGGTTGAAGGTATCTTTAATAGCATTAGCAATTTTAGGTGCAACAGCAAAGAGATTCGAAGCTACTTCAGAAGACATTTCAAAAATGTTTGCCACATGCTCTTTAGGAATTAATAATGTATGACCTTTTGATAGGGGACCAATATCCATAAAGGCATAGACAAATTCGTCTTCGTAAACTTTCATACTAGGAATTGAACCATCGATAATTTTACAAAATAAACAATCGCTCATAAAATACACACCTTTCATCATTTTGCTTTTTATTTTACCATATTGGTAACTGCTAGTTTGCGAAAATTTTGATAAACTGTAAGAAGAATAGGAGTGACGAGGAATGACAGTATTAGAATTACAATCCGTAACAGGTGGTTATACGAGAAAACCTGTTATTCATGATTTATCCTTTACAATTCAACCTGGAGAACTAGTCGGACTAATTGGACTGAATGGGGCAGGGAAAAGTACTACAATTAAACACATTATCGGATTAATGACTCAAAAAAGTGGAGACATTCTTCTAAACGGGATCACAATAAAGGAAAATATGGATCAATATCGTTCCTCATTTTCATATATTCCAGAAACTCCTGTATTATATGATGAGTTAACTTTGAAAGAACATTTAGAATTAACTGCAATGGCATATGGTTTGGATGAACAAACATTAAAAGAACGCTCTGAACCATTATTAAAAGAATTCCGAATGGAAAAGCGATTAAACTGGTTTCCGTCTCATTTCTCAAAAGGAATGCGTCAAAAAGTGATGATTATGTGTGCATTTTTAGTTAATCCATCATTATATATTATTGATGAGCCATTTTTAGGGCTAGATCCACTAGGGATTCAATCATTATTAGATCACATGGATGAAAAGAAAAAAGACGGAGCATCTATTTTGATGTCTACACATATTTTATCGACGGCTGAAAAACATTGTGACCGTATTTTATTGTTACATAATGGCCGACTTCGCGCACAAGGGACGATGAATGACTTACGCCAAGCATTCAATATGCCAGGTGCAACTTTGGACGACCTATACATCGCGATGACAAAGGAGCAAGATCATGAATAACTTGCATGATGTGTGGCGTACACGCTTCTTTCATTATATAAATGAAGTGCAAAAGTATATGAAATATGTCTTTACGGGGCATATGGCAATCGTACTTGTATTCATCATCGGCGCAGGTGGCTATCAATATAGTGAGTGGCTGAAAACAAATCCAATTGATTTTCCTTCTATATTAGTAACTGCAATCGTAATAGGTTTTCTATTAGCATTCAGTAGTCCTACGACTTTAATCCGTGAGCCTGACCAAGTTTACTTATTGCCACTTGAGACAAAGCTTCCAATTTATTTTAAGAAGGCTCTAAATTGGACATTTTGGTCACAGATTCTTGTCGTTGTTTTACCGTTTATCATAGCCCTACCTATGCTAAAACAAATAGGAAAAGTATCTACAGTGACAATTGGATTAACATTTGTAGTTGTTGTGTTGATGAAATGGTGGAATGTACAAGTCGATTTTGCATTTCGTTGGGCTAATCGAGGACAAGCAGTATGGGGAGATCGCCTTGTAAGAATATTAATTTCTATTATTGTTTTGGCATCAGTGTTATTGATGAACATATGGATGATGATTATTGTTGCTATTCCAGTAATCTATTATGGTTTTACTTGGATGAAACAAAAGACTATGCATCCCTTTCCTTATGAGCATTTCGTAAAACTAGAGCAAAATCGTATGTTGCGTCTTTATCGTTTTGCTAATTATTTTACAGACGTACCTCATATACATGGTAGCATTAAAAGACGTCAGTGGTTGGATGCGCTATATAAAATGGTAGCGTTTAAAAAAGAAAACACACAAGCCTATTTAGTGTTCCGCACTTTTGTCCGTACAGATGACCATTTCTATTTATGGGTGCGTTTAACGGCGATAGCGGGCATAGGTGCTTTTATCATTAATATGCCTGTTGCTGTTGGCGTCTTTTTAGCAGCGCTAGCATTTGCGACGACAATTCAGTTGAAGCAAGCATTAATTTCTTCAACAGATTTTAGTATGTATATGTTATATCCATTACCAACAGTTTATCGTAAACTAGCAGTTCATAAAATTGTTCGAGTGGTAAATATTGTACAAGCAATTATCGTGTTAATTTGTGGCATAGGTAACCCATTATTTTATGTCGGACCTGTGATTATGTTAATCGTTGGCGAGCTTACATTACGAATGACGAAATAAAGAAAATCCTGAGACAGTGTGAATGTCTCAGGATTTTTTTATATATTTTGATAATCAAGTACTGCTGCACCTAACGTTTTAGCAGCAATCAACATTGCTTCTTCACGGAAATCGAATTTTGCATGATGATGAGCATATGCAGTTCCTTCAGGCATTGCACCTGTAAAGAAGAATACACCAGGTACCTTTTCTAGGTAGTATGAAAAATCTTCCCCAACCATAAGTGGAGCGCATTCAAGTACTTCATTAACACCAGGAATATCCTTCGCGATGTCAAAAAGGAAAGCAGACTCTTTCTCATGATTGACAACAGCTGGATAGCCCCTAATGTATTCGAATGTGTAGGCGCAATCAGCGGCAAGGCAAGTACCTTTAATAATACGTTCAATTTCAGCTTCCACTAAATCACGGACTTCAGGTAAAAATGTACGGACAGTACCTGACATTTTAGCTTCCCCAGCAATAACATTAAAAGTATCTCCAGCGTGGAAGGAACCAATTGTTACTACAGCCGATTTAATAGGATCAACTCTGCGAGAGACGATATGCTGTAAATTTGTAACGAGTTGTGCACCAATTGTTACTGTATCAATCGTATCTTGTGGCATTGCACCATGTCCACCGCGGCCTTGTATAGAAATTTCGAAGCGATCTGCTGAAGCCATCATAGGTCCTGAGCGATGTTCAATAGTGCCAAACGGTGTTTGTGACCATAGATGTGTACCAAAAACAGCATCGACACCATCCAAGCAGCCCGCTTCCACCATAGGTTTTGCTCCACCAGGAGCTATTTCTTCAGCATGTTGATGAATGATGACATATTCACCAGCTAGCTGATCGCGCATTTCATGAAGTGCTTTTGCAAGTTGTAGTAATGTGGCAGTATGACCATCATGACCACAAGCATGCATAACACCAGCGACAGTTGATTTATAGGGAACATCGTTTAATTCTTGAATAGGAAGTGCATCAAAGTCTGCTCTTAATGCAATTGTTTTACCAGTTTTTCCGCCTTTAATACGTGCAACAACCCCGTTGCCACCAACATTAGCTTCATAAACAACGCCGAGCTGATCGTAAAATTTTTGTATATACTTAGCTGTTTCAGTCTCATTAAAAGAAACTTCAGGATGCATATGTAAATGGCGGCGAATTTGTACCATGTCTTTATAAGAAGCATCTAGTTTATCAAAAAGTTGTAGTTTCATCTGCTATACCTCACTCATAGTTAGTATTATTGATTTGCTTTTATTATAACAAAAAAAGCCGAGCGCTTGACTCGACTTTACTAATTAATCTTCAGTTTCTTCATTTTTTGCAGTGGTATAAGTTGTTACATATGCTTTACTTGTGAAAATGTTACGATTTTCAATACCTACTGCAGCAACTTGATTATCAAAAGCTTCTTTATATGCTTTTGATACTTTCCAAGCTTCAAATGAAGTTGGACCAGTCCATTCTGTTAAGACAATATAAGTTTCGGAATTGAGCGGTTTAAGTAAGCGATATGCTTTGAAACCAGGATCCGAATCAATTACATGCGAACGACTTAAAAAACGATGTTCAAATATAGGACGACCTTCATCTGAAACAGGTAGATGATTCAATACAAAGAAACCTTTGTCTTCTAATTCATTAATTGAATCGATTACTTCGTAGCTTCGAGGGGTTTGAAAAACAGATTTTCCCTCTGTCTCATGTAGCAACATAGAGTTGCCAGAGCCATGTAATACAATCATTTTTTCGTTGGTATATTTTTTTCGTAAGCTTACCATAAATTCTGGAGTTCCAGATGTTAAATAAATATTCAATAATAACGCCTCCTATTTAATTTATATGTTCTTAAATATAACCAGTTTCAGTGGCTAGTTGCTCGAGCCGGGCGCTTTTATCATTCCTTTGTATATAATATTTAGCCATAGTTTATATCAATTAAACATTATAATGTGCACAATTAATAATTGTATGTTTGATATATCGATAATAAGTAAAATATATTAAAAGAATTTGAGGGTTTTTAGATTGTCAGACATCTTTGTCGAAAAGATGTCAACATTACAAACAATTTCATGACATTTCGGGCGGAAAACTATACAATAACATGGGAAACGACTATAGTGAAAACGGATACGAAAGTCGAAACGAATAACTTTTATATATGAAGGGAATGAATCTATTCATGAGAAAGATTAATGATACGCTTTTACGCGCAGCACGTGGAGAGAGGACAGCCTATACTCCGGTTTGGTATATGCGTCAAGCAGGACGTTCACAGCCTGAATACCGTAAGATTAAAGAGAAATACTCATTAGAGGAAATTACACATCAACCAGAATTGTGTGCTTATGTGACACATTTACCGGTACAAAATTATAATGTTGATGCAGCCATTTTATATAAAGATATCGTAACACCACTACCAGGTATGGGTGTTGATGTGAAAATAAAAGCAGGTATTGGTCCAGTGATTTCAAACCCAATTCGCTCTGTAAAAGATGTAGAAGCTTTACGCGAATTTAATCCTGAAGAACATGTACCATTCGTGCTTGATACAATAAAACTTTTAACTGAAGAACAATTAGATGTACCTTTAATCGGCTTTGCCGGCGCTCCATTTACACTTGCGAGCTATATGATTGAAGGTGGTCCTTCTAAAAGTTACAGCTTAACAAAATCATTCATGGTATCTGAGCCACAAGCTTGGTTCATGTTAATGGACAAGTTAGCGGATATGATTATTGTGGATATTAAAGCTCAAGTTGGAGCAGGAGCTAAGGCATTCCAAATTTTTGACTCATGGGTTGGAGCACTAAGCAAAGAAGATTACCGTATCTTCATTAAACCAGTTATGACAAGAATTTTTAGTGAGCTAAAAGAGTTAGATGTTCCGATGATCACATTCGGCGTAGGTGCAAGCCACTTAGCAATGGAATGGCATGATTTACCGGTAGATGTTGTCGGCTTAGATTGGCGTTTGCCGATTAAAGAAGCGCGCGCTATGGGGATGACTAAACCAGTTCAAGGTAACTTAGATCCAACATTATTATTAGCTGATTGGTCTGTTATTGAAGAACGCACAAAAGCAATTATTGACCAGGGCTTAGAAGTACCGGGTCATATTTTCAACTTAGGACACGGCGTTTTCCCTTCAGTAGATCCAGATGTTTTAAAACGTTTAACAACACTTATTCATGAATACAGTGCAGAGCAAGTTAAAGTACGTTCTTAATAGGTAGTAAATAATTTTTTGAGGTGAATTTACAATGAAAAAAACAATGGGCTTATTAGTTATGGCTTATGGTACACCAAACAACGAAGATGAAATTGAGGCATACTATACACATATTCGCCATGGTCGCAAACCTAGCGAAGAGTTAATCGAAGACCTACGTAGCCGTTATCAAGCTATCGGTGGTATTTCTCCTCTTGCAGAAACAACTCGTAAACAAGCAGCAGCATTATGTGCTCGTTTAAATGAAGTTCAAGATGAAGTAGAGTACAAACTTTATATTGGTTTAAAACATATTGCACCATTCGTAGAAGATGCAGTAGAAGCAATGCATAAAGACGGTATTACTGAAGCAGTTTCCATCGTACTTGCCCCTCACTTCTCAACATTCTCTATTAAATCGTACAATGGCCGTGCGAAAGAAAAAGCAGAAGAATTAGGTGGTTTAACAATCACTTCAGTTGAAAGCTGGTACAAAGAGCCAAAATTCATCCAATATTGGACTGAAAAAATCAATGAAGCGTTTGCTGACATGTCAGAAGAAGAACGTAACACAGCTTGTCTAATTGTTTCTAACCACTCATTACCTGAAAAGATTGTTAAATTAGGTGACCCGTATGCAGATCAACTACATGAAACAGCTGAAATTCTTCAGAAAGAAACAGGAGTAGAACATATGGAAGTGGGCTGGCAAAGTGCTGGTCAAACACCGGAACCTTGGCTTGGACCAGATGTTCAAGATTTAACCCGCGAACTATACAACGAAAAAGGCTACCGTTCATTTGTTTATACACCAGTAGGCTTTACTGCGGAACATTTAGAGGTATTGTATGACAATGACTATGAATGTCGTATAGTTTGTGAAGAATTAGGAGCTAACTATCGTCGTCCAGCTATGCCAAACGATGATCCATTATTCATCGATGCAATGGTTGATGTTATTAATAAAACGTTATCTCAAGCCTAATAGAAAGTGATGATTGATGTGACTGAACAAAAGCAAAGAGTAGCCGTTATCGGTGGTGGGATTTCAGGCTTAGCTGCTGCGTTCTATTTGCAACAAGAGGCTAAAGAGAAAAAACTTCCATTAGAAATAGTACTGATTGAATCTTCTCATCGTTTAGGTGGCAAGATTCAAACTGTACGCAAGGAAAATTTTATCATTGAACGTGGTCCAAACTCATTTATTGATAACAATAATAGTATGGCCAAATTAGTAAAAGACTTAGGTATCGAAGACCAGCTCATTCGAAGTGAAGCAGGTCAAACGTACATTACTGTCAATGAAAAACTATATCCAGTACCAGCAGGGTCAATTTTAGGGATTCCCACAAAGTTATCTTCATTTTTAGCTTCTGATATTGTGTCTTGGAGCGGTAAAGTGCGTGCTACATGTGACCTATGGTTTCCTCGTTCTCGAGTACAAGAAGATCAGCCTTTAGGGAAATTTATACGTAGAAGATTCGGTAAGGAAACTGTTGAGAATATTATAGAGCCGCTTTTATTAGGTATTTCTGCTGGAGATATAGAACAGCTTAGTTTACAAGCAACTTTTCCAGAACTAATTGAAATGGAAAAAGAATATAGAAGTTTAATGACAGGTATGAAAAAGGCACTTTCTGAGACCTCTCATGATGACTCAAAGAGCATTGAAGAGCGTTCATTCCAAACTTTTATAAATGGTCTTGAAACGTTGATAGAGGCATTAGAGGGACGACTAATAGATACGACTATTTTAAAAAGTGTCAAAGTTGAATCGATTGCAAAAGCAGCGCATCAAGTCACATTGTCTTTGAATAATAAGACCTCAATTGCCGCAGACGCAGTAATTTTAGCTACACCACATCTTATAACTCAAAAAATGTTTGCCAAACAAGGTTTATTACAAAATTTACAAGATATCCCACTAGCAACTGTTGCTACTGTATCGATGGCATTTCCCATAGAAGCAATGGATGAAAGTTTTAATGGCTCTGGATTCACTGTTGCGCGTAATAGCGATTTCTCAATTACATCTTGTTCATGGATACATCGAAAATGGCCGGCATTTGTTCCAGAGGGCTATGCTTTATTGGAAGTTTATGTAGGACGTTCAGGTGATGAAGCGATTGTCGATTTATCGGATGGTGAGATTGAAAAGATTGTCTTACAAGATTTAAATAGAGTGACCCCGCTAAAAGGGAGTCCATTATTTACCGTTGTTTCGAGATGGAAAGAAGCTATGCCTCAGTATACAGTTGGTCACACTCAACGTGTAGAATTAGTTAAACAAGAATTATATGAACACTTCCCTACGATGAAGTTGGTAGGAAGTTCTTATGAAGGAACAAGTTTACCTAATTGTGTTGACCAGGCTCGAAGCGCAGTGGATGAGTTATTAATAAAATTATTTGAATAATGGAGTCGTTCTTTTCGTTGGTTTAAAGATACCTACAGAAGAGCGATTTTTTTTGCCATTTTATCAATATATTTATGTAATTCTTGAGGCATACATGACGTCGCGAACTCTGGTTATGTTCCCTTAGAAGAGCGCTTTTGTCATTTCAGAGTGTCCAGTCTCAAGCTCAAGCCCCTCGAGTTCAATTTATCGTGTAGTGAACTTAGGTTATATTTCTTTAGACGATTCTATTCCACATTTCTAATTGTTCACAATTTACTTCCCTTTCTTTCATTATTATTTCACATTTATACAGTATGATGAAAAGGGAAGGGGTGATGGAGTTGAGAAAGCGTGTTACGGTCATCATATTATTTTTCTTATTACTCCTTTTTGGATGTGGAAAGGATGCGTACCCAGCAATTCCAGCAGATACTTCCTTTATCGCAGCAGTCAATATACAGCAGCCTTCAGTCACTTTTGTAAATAAAGATTTAAAGGTTTTTGCTACTTGGCAATTAGAGAAAGCATACACAGGTGCCACTTTGATTGGTCAGCAATATTTACTGCTTTATGGTAACCAGCTAGAGAGTGCGGACGTTTATAATTTAAGTACCGGTGAAGTGGCGTATTCCATTGCAACTGGTGCTGGAGTAACGAATGCCATCTATGCACCAAATAAGAAAATTCTCTACATATCAAATGGCAAAACGAATCGCGTTACGGCTTATACTAATAAAGGCGAGCAAATCGCTGAGCAGAAGGTAGGTAATTATCCGATGTCGATGGTTACCCACGGACAAAATTTATATGTAGTTAATTATAAAGATACAAAACTTTCTGTCCTTGATGCAGAGTCTCTTAAAGTGAAAGATAAGTGGCAAATTCCAAAATCCTCTCACGGGATGATTATTTTAGAAAAAAGAAAAGAACTATGGCTTGGTGGACACGGAGCGGGTATGAAACCGAATACGACTGTCGATATTTTTGATATAAATAAGGGGCAGAAGGATCGTGAACTTTCACTACCAATGATGCCAATTAGTTTTGCGATTGACAATGACCGAATATATGTTGTCAGTCATGGGCAAAGTCAATTATATGAAGTAAATGATGAAGGTCGTGTATTGAGTGCACAAGAAATTGGCGCTAATCCATTTGCAGTGCAACTTTTTGAGCAATATGTCGTAGTAGCAGGGTACGATGATCAAACATTATACTTTATGAAAAATAATGATGTTACAAAAAAAGTGAAAGTTGATAAAGGACCATTTCAATTGATTGTAAGGGAGATGAGCGAATGACATCCATTCTAATTGTAGATGATGAACAAGATATGAGGAATTTAATCCATATGATGTTAAAAAAGTCAGGATTTCAAACACTACAAGCTGAAAATGGCTACGTTGCTATAACAACCCTCGCTCAAGCGAAAGTCGATATAGTATTGCTCGATGTTATGATGCCAGGTATAAATGGCTTTCAAGTATGCGAAGAAATTCGTAAAACTTCGAATGTACCAATCATTTTCCTAACTGCAAAGGATGCAAATGAGGACAAGGTAAAAGGTTTAACGCTTGGTGCAGATGATTACATTGTAAAGCCATTTACATCAACAGAACTTGTGGCTCGAATAATAGCCGTGTTGCGTCGCACCGGAAATGCTCCAGTGGAGGTGCAAGTAAAGCATTTATGTAAAGGGACAATTGATTTGGATGAGGTATCTAGAAAAGTATTTGTAGCAGGAAGTGTAATTCCCCTAACGTTAAAAGAATTTGACTTATTACATTTGTTTATGACAAATGAAAATACGGTTTACACACGTGAACAATTATTAGAGAAATTATGGGGTCTAGATTATGCAGGGGGAACCAGAACGGTAGATACGCATATTAAAACACTTCGATTAAAATTAGGAAAAGAAGCTGGTCAATTTATTCACACCGTATGGGGGCTAGGCTATCGCTTTGAGGTAAGGATATGAAAAAACTGTCCTCACGAATTTGGGCAATGATTTTAATTTTCTTAACACTAACCGTTCTTTTTATGTACATACTAACCCATTTTTTATATGAACGATTGTATGTTAAAGATGCGGAACAGTCGATGATTGAAGTTGGGGAGAAATTGGCAACGATTTATGAAGGCGGTAAAGTAACCGAAGATTTGATCGCGCAAATTGATAATTATAATAATTACTCAGATGTCTCTGTATTTGCTGTTAAGAATCCACGTGAACTAAGTGCTTGTGTACCATTTGATATTGATTACAAAACATTGATTGGTGCAGAGGAGCGGCAGAAACTTTTACAAGAACAAACTGTCACCAAGATGGGATATGAGGAGCGCTTTGATCGGCAAATTATTTCTGTTATTATTCCGCTGACAGATCAAAACCGTTTAGAAGGTATTATTTATATATATTTCCCGTTAGCGAAAATATCGGAATTGGCATCTAAAGAAGTTACTTTTTTATTAGGTAGTGCAGCAGTATTTTTAATAATTGTAGGTTTTGGTATTTATAAGGGAATAGGTCATATTATGAAACCTCTTAATGCGTTGCAAAATGCTGCAGAGAAAATGGCTGAAGGAAATTATGAAATGAGAGTCCAAGTTACATCAAAAGACGAAATTGGCCAGTTATCAAAAACCTTTAACAAAATGGCGACCGCTATTCAACAAAATGATGAGAAGCAAAAGAGTTTTTTAGCTACCGTGTCACATGAATTACGAACTCCTATTAGTTATGTGAAGGGATACGGAGAAGCTATACAAGAAGGGGTAATTCCAGAACAAGAACAGCATGAAACGATTTCCTTAATCGTCCGAGAAGCTAATCGTATGGAAAAGCTGACAAATGAATTGTTACAATTATCACGAGCAACTAACTTATCTGAACCGATTGCATTATTTCCGTTACCACTCGCAGAAACAATTCGTGAGGTAGTGTTATTAACAGAGCAACAAGCGCTTAAAAAGGACATAAAAGTGAATATTGATGTTAGTGAGGATATTATAGTTAATGCAGATGAAGAGAAATTAAAGCAAATTTTCATAAACTTAATTGAAAATGCATTACGTTATTCTAATGAGAAGACATCAATAGAAATAACTGCAGAAACAAATGGACGTTTTGTAAACATTGAAATAGAAGATCATGGCATCGGGATTCCGGCGGAGGATCTACCTCATGTAACAGAGAGGTTTTATAGAGTAAATAAAGCGAGAAGCCGTAGTGATGGCGGAAGTGGATTAGGTCTTTCAATAGTTGATCAGCTTGTTAAATTGCATGAAGGTACTTGGCAAATTGATAGTGAGTTTGGAAAAGGAACAACAATTACAATACAAATACCAATGGTAGAGGAGTTTTAATAATGAAGAAATGGATGATGAGTTTATTAGTAATTATAGGTTTACTTGCAGGATGTAATAATGATGAAAAGAAAGAAGACCATGTGTCAAATAATGAAGGAACAACTGTCGAAGTAAAAGTTGATATTTTAACACCAGAAAAAGTGGAGGCAAATAAAGAGATTGAATTAGCTGCACATGTAACACAAGGTGGAGAAGATGTGAACGATGCAGATGACGTGAAATTTGAAGTATGGGAATCAGGTATGCGTGAAGATGGGCAAATGATCGAAGGTAAACTGGATGAAAAAGGTAATTACAAAGCGACTATCACTTTTGAACATGATGGAGTTTACTACATGCATGCTCACACAAATGCAAGAGGTCTACATGTTATGCCGAAACAAAAAATAATTGTGGGTAATCCAGATATGAGTAAAGTGAAAGAAGAATCAAATGACGGATCAAAAGGTATGGATCACATGAATAAGAATGATGAAGAAGATGAAGAATCGTCTAATGATTCATCAAAATAAAATAGCTCGTTATTTTGTATGGAAAACACTTGCAACTTTCAATTGTTGCGTGTAGAATAAATGACCAGATGACTAAATTAGTTTTCTGGTCATTTTTATTCAAAATGAAAGTTGGTGAGAAACAAATTGGACCGCAGACAAGAAATACTTGAAGCGGCTTCGAAGTCATTTTCTCTTTTTGGGTATAAAGCTACAACAATGGATCAAGTAGCGAAAATCGCGAACGTAGGGAAAGGAACAATTTATACTTTTTTTAGTAATAAAGAAATCCTTTTTCAAGAGATTGTCGTGAAAATGATTCAAGAGATGAAAACGGCAGCAGACGAAGCAATCTCAGCAGAACAACCATTCCAGCAAAATGCACACGCGGTGTTGATGAAAGTATTAGAGTTTCGAGAAGTACATCTTCTGTATGCAAAATTGATAGAAGAAGAAAAGGAACTTAGAACACCTGCAGTGAAACATGTGCTCATTCGAATTGAACAAGAAATTGTTAACTTTGTTGGTGACAAAATTAAAACAGCCATTAGCAAAGGTGAAATTCGGGAATGTGAACCAGATCTAGTTGCATACTTATTATTAAAAGCTTATTTTGGTTTTGTTGCTGACTGGGGAGAAACGCATGATTTTGAACTGTCAGAAGAGAAAATAGCTTCACTGTTTCGAGATACCATTTTTCGAGGTCTCTTACCGTGAGACTCTTTTTTTGAATAAAAATGACTGATTGAGAGATTCGGTCACACAGTTTTGTAGGAGGAATGAAGAATGATTAAGGCAGAGTTTGCGAAAATTCTCCGCACGAAAAAAATGCTGATTGCTATTATCGCAGTTCTTTTCGTTCCTGTACTTTATGCAGGTATGTTCCTATGGGCTTTCTGGGATCCATACGCACATTTACAGGATTTACCAGTTGCTCTTGTCAACAATGACGAAGGCGCTGAAATAGAAGGAGAAGAACAGCAATTAGGTAATGAGTTAGTCGATAATTTACGAGATAGTAAAGAATTTAAATTTGTTGAAGTATCTAAGGCAAAAGGAGAGGAAGGATTAAAGAATCGCGATTATTATATTTTAATTGAAATTCCTGAAAACTTCTCAGAAAATGCTGGTACTTTATTAGAAGATAATCCTGAACAAATGAAAATCATTTATCGACCAAATGAAGGATACAACTTCTTAGGTGGACAAATCGGTAATACAGCAATGGAGCTTGTGCGTGCTGAAGTAAATAAAAAAGTTTCTGCTACTTATGCTGAAACGCTATTTAATAATATTGCAAAATTAGGAGACGGTTTCGGTGAAGCAGCAGATGGTGCTGTAAAACTTGAAAAGGGCTCTAACAAATTAAAAGATGGTGCTAGTCAATTAAAAGACGGTATTGGAAGTGCAGCAGATGGTGCTACTCAATTAAATGATGGTGCTAAAACAGCAGCAAAAGGATCGACAGATTTAAAAAATGGTATTGATTCAGCAGCAGATGGTGCAGGTACTTTAAACCAAGGTGCTTTATCTTTAGCAAAAGGATCTGCAGATTTGAATGCAGGTATTCTATCTGCTAAAGACGGTTCAAGCCAATTACAATCTGGTTCAACAGAATTGAAAAAAGGTACCGAAACTTTAGTGCAAGGTTTAGAAGGAAATACAGCAAATATTAATGCACTAAACGACGGTGCACAAAAAGTAAATACAGGTGTCGGTACGTTAAGTGCAGGATTAGGTCAATTAGCACCAGGTGCACAAAATGTTTCTGCAGGAGTTACGCAACTTGTAGATAGTCTAGGTACTATGACTGAAAAAGTGCCAGCCTTGCAACAGGGCGTTAAGGATACAAAAGATGGAGCTGCTGGTTTAAATGCAGGATCACAAGTTTTAGCAGCGGATACAAAAGAGCTAGTTAATCAAATTAAGGCTATGAATATTTCTGAAGAACAAAAAAGTGCTTTACTTCAATCAGCAGGAAAGATCAATGCAACTGCTACTAAAGTCAGTGAAAATGCTGCTGCGTTAAGTGAGGGAACAGCACAACTAAATAATCAAGTTTCTACTATGAAAATACCTACGTCTGATAAGGCAGTAGAATTAAAACAAGGTGCAGCAACAGTTGCAGCTGGTTTAGATAAAATGAATAAAACAGTTAGTGGAGAATTAGCTCCTGGTACAAAACAATTAGCAGCAGGCACTAATCAATTGGCTTCTAATTGGAGTACATCAATTGCTGGCGCTAAAAAACTAGATGCTGGAGCAGGCCAATTACAAGTTGGCTTAACTGATCTAACTGGTGGTTTCAATAAATTACAATCAGGTTCATCACAATTAGCTGATGGTTCATCACAACTTGCAAATGGTACACAATCATTAACAAGTGGTATGGGTCAATTACAAGATGGTTCTAGTAAACTATCAACAGGTTTAGTCACATTAAGCGGTGGTACTACATCACTTATAACAGGCTTAGATAAACTACAAGATGGCTCAAGTCAATTAAAAGACGGAACATCTGAACTAAAAGATGGTTCTAACACATTACAAGGAAAATTAAAAGAAGCGAATGAACAAGCTGCTGAAGTAAGTGCAACGCAAAAAACTTATGACATGGTCGGTGAACCAGTAGCGGTTGAGAAACAAGAAATTAACGCAGTACCTAACTACGGTACAGGTTTCGCGCCATACTTCTTAGCACTTGGTCTATTTGTAGGTGCGCTATTAATCACAATCGTCTTCCCATTAGTTGAACCAGCGATAAAACCGATTAACGGTGTTTCATGGTTTACTAGTAAAGTAGCTGTTTTGGCAGTTGTTGGATTAATTCAATCATTGGCTGCTGTTGCGATAGTCGTTTGGGGTCTAAAACTTGAACCGGTTAATATGGGTGCGTTCATTTTAATGGCGATAGTTACAAGTTATACATTCCTATCATTAACTCAAATGTTAGTATCAATTTTCTCAGATCCAGGTCGTTTTGTAGCTATCCTAATCTTGATCCTACAATTGACAACTAGTGCAGGTACATTCCCATTAGAATTAGTGCCGAAACCATTGCACATTTTCAATACATTATTACCAATGACATACTCTGTCCAAGGATTTAAAGCTGCGATTTCTACTGGAGATATGAGCTTCTTCTGGACAAATGGAGGTATTCTAGTAGGTTTCATGGTTGTTTGCTTAGCCATTACTTTTGGATACTTTGCATTAATATTTAAAAAACGTCATTCAAATACTGATGCAGTAACTGAATAATATTGAAAAAGGTTAAAGAGCAATATGCTCTTTAACCTTTTTTTGTGAAGTATTTTATGTAAAAAGAAAAAACGAAGAGAGTGGTTCAGGCTCTCTTCGCTTTTCAAAAGTAAGCGATTTAATATAGGTTCATCTCTAAGGTTCAATTAGTGATGAATGTGAGCTATCAATCGAATGGGGAATTCGGTTGATCAATAATTAACGATTAAAGAGAATTGCAATGTTCACAAGTGTTTGAATAGCACTCGCTTTGTTCTTCTATTTTCTCACCGCATACAGTGCATTGTTTTGCGGGTAAATTTTTGAAAAATTCAACGACATTTTCTAACATTGTGTTTCGCCTCCTAAGTAATCTGTTATATTACTGTTTTGTTATTATGTATTGTATTATAACAGAGACATTTATGTCAATACAAAAACCTAATTTTAAGTTAAAATAATTGTTGAGACACGAAAGAGGAGTGAAATGAATGTTTTTTATAGATAATAAAGGTATTACAGATCCACGCATTAACTTAGCCATTGAGGAGTATGCGTTAAAAACGATGGATGTAGAGAAAGATTCTTTTTTACTGTTCTATATCAATCAACCCTCAATTATTATTGGTCGAAATCAAAATACAGTAGAAGAGATAAATACTGATTATGTTGAAGACAATGGCATTATCGTTGTACGTCGATTATCTGGTGGTGGTGCCGTGTATCATGATTTAGGAAATTTAAACTTCAGTTTCTTAACAAAAGATGACGGAGATAGCTTCCAAAACTTTAAAAAATTCACTCAGCCAGTAGTGGATGCATTACAAAAAATGGGTATTAACTCGGAATTATCAGGTCGTAATGATATTATGGCTGAAGGCCGTAAAATATCAGGTAACGCTCAATTTTCAACAAAAGGTCGTATGTTCAGTCATGGGACATTATTGTTTGATACAGAAATTGATGCAGTTGTTTCAGCGTTAAAAGTGAAAAAAGAGAAAATCGAATCAAAAGGAATCAAATCGATTCGATCACGTGTAGCGAATATTACAGAATTTATGAATGAACCAATGACAGTAGAAGAATTCCGCTTGGAAATCTTAAAATCAGTTTTCGGTGGCGAAGAGAATATACAATATTATGAGCTAACTGATGAAGACTGGGCTAATATCTACAAATTATCCGAAGAACGTTATCAACAATGGGATTGGAACTACGGTCAATCTCCAAAATTCAACCTACAACGCTCTCAACGTTTCCCTTCAGGAAGTATTGATGTGCGTTTGGAAGTGAAAAAAGGCGTTATGGAGGAAGTGCATATTTTCGGTGATTTCTTTGGCGTTGGTGATATGGCAGATGTAGAACAAGCATTAGTAGGGAAAAATTATGAACGCAATGTTATTGAGGAAGCACTAAATGCTATCGATGTACCAACATACTTTGGTGGTGTTACGAAAGAACAATTTATACAACTAATTTATTAATTAAATTTGACAGCATAATGTTTGAAATTGCGGTCAAGATGAAGGGGAGAGTGGAATGAATACTCATCGTATATTAATCGTAGAGGATGATTTGAAAATTGCTTCGTTACTTGCTGATACTTTGCGCAAATATCATTATGAAGTAAAAACTGTAGAATCTTTTGATAGCATCCTTGAAGAGTTTACGGCGTTCGATCCTCATCTTGTTTTGCTTGATATTAATTTACCTTCTTATGATGGATATTATTGGTGTCGTCAGCTTAGACAGTTGACGACTTGTCCAATTATTTTTATATCAGCTCGTTCAGGCGAAATGGACCAAATTTTTGCACTTGAAAATGGTGGAGATGATTTCATTACGAAACCGTTCCATTACGAAATCGTGCTAGCAAAAATAAAGAGTCATTTACGTCGGTCATATGGAGAATATGCTACTAAGCAAGAAGAGAGAACTGTAAAACAAGGTCAGCTGCATCTATTTTTAGAACGTATGGAATTGCATACAAAACAAGCTCAAATTCCATTACAAAAAAAAGAATGTGTAATTCTAGAATTGTTGATGGGACAAGCTCCTAAAGTTGTTTCTCGAGAGCAGTTACTAGAAGAGCTGTGGGACGATCAAGCATTTGTAGATGAGAATACGTTAAATGTGAACATGACACGTGTACGAAAGAAGTTGTCAGATTATGAAGTTCAGTCGACGATTGAAACAGTTAGAGGCGCGGGATATAGGTTTGTATTACACTCAGAGGAGTCTTAATAATGCCGAATGTCAGATTATTTCTGAAGGATAATATTACATTAGTCTTTTTTGAAGTGCTATTAGTGTTATTTATTTTAGTGTTATATTGGCTAGACGGCTTCCGAAATGTAGATACAGCAGTGTATTCCATTGTGATTACATTAATATTAACGTTCACATATTTAGCGACTCGTTATATTATGCGTCAATCTTTCTATAAAAAGATATCTGTTAAGCCTAGAGCAATGGAAGATGCATTACAAAAAAATGCAAAAACACCAGAGCATTTGCAAACAGAGATTTTCATCCATACACTTTATAAAATATATCAACTAGAAGTACAGGCTTTATATGCAAAACAAAATCGACATTTACAATTCATGAATCAATGGGTACATCAAATGAAAACACCTCTTGCTGTATTAGAATTACTATTGCAAGAAGATGGTGAATTAGATAAGAAGAGTGTGCAAGAAGAAGTTGATCGTATGAAACGTAGTCTTGAAACAGTATTGATGAATGCGAGAATCGATACGTTTGAAGAGGATATGAAAATCGAACAGGTTGAACTTCGTCAAATGGTGATTGAGGCAGTTAATGAGCATAAACGGTTATTTATTGCGCATCGTGTTTATCCTGATATTGCGATAGATGAAAAACTTATGGTTCCAACTGATTCAAAATGGATGAAATTTATTATTGGTCAATTTATTACAAATGCAGTTAAATATACGTTTGAAGAGGGTAAAAAAATATATTTATCCACGGAAGTGGTAGAAAACCATATTGAACTGACAATTAGAGATGAAGGAATAGGTATACCTTCATCAGATTTGAAGCGTGTAACACGTGCATTTTTTACAGGTGAGAATGGACGTAAAACAGGTGAATCAACAGGAATGGGTTTGTATTTAGCCCAAGAGGTTTGTGATAAATTGGGACACCAGTTATTAATCGAATCTGAGGTTGGGAAAGGGACGAAGATGAAGGTTTTGTTTAACCGTTCGTAGGGCGTTTTCAGTATTTCAAAGGGTTCGGCTTCGGACGCCAGTTGCTCGAGTCCTCGGCATAAGACTGATATAGCGTCTTGTATTCGAGCCTTCCACGCTTGGCGCGCGCCAAAGGGTGTGGATCACGTAACCGTTGTGTCAGGACGACACGAACTTTGGTTACGGAAGGGAGCCGGCCACATTTCATAGAAGGCGAGGTGGATTTGTGTCTATCTTGAAAATTGATGAAGTTACAAAAGTTTATGAAGGAAAAGTTACGCATCGAGCGCTTAATCAGCTGAGTTTTGAAGTAGAGAAAGGCGAATTTTTGGCTGTCATGGGTCCTTCAGGCAGCGGCAAAACGACGTTGTTAAATGTTGTCTCAACGATAGATACACCTACGTCAGGTGAAATCACCGTAGATGGCATTAAGCCTCATGAGTTGAAAAAAAACGAACTGGCTTATTTTCGACGTCGTCAACTTGGCTTCGTGTTTCAAGATTTCAACTTATTACAGATGCTAACGGTTGAGGAGAATATGGTATTACCTTTGACTTTGGATAATATGGATGTTGAGCTAATGGAAGAGCGGGTGCAGAATGTATCCAAGCAGTTAGGCATTCAGTCTATTTTAGAGAAACGTCCAAACGAAATTTCTGGTGGACAAGCCCAAAAGACGGCAATTGGACGAGCTCTTATTCATAAACCATCTCTAATTTTAGCAGATGAACCAACTGGAAATTTAGATTCCAATTCTTCAAGAGATGTGTTAGAGCTGTTAGGCAGAATAAATAAAAAAGAGGGTACGACAATCGTAATGGTGACGCATGATCCAATTGCAGCAAGTTATTGTGATCGTGTGTTATTTATCAAAGATGGTGAGTATTTCAATGAAATCTATAAAGATGATCATCGTCAGACATTTTTCCAAGGAATTTTGAATGTGCTCAGTCTATTGGGAGGTCATGTCGGTGACTTTTCGACAGTTCGCCTACCGTAATGTTATAAGAAATTATCGAGTTTATGCAGCGTTTTTTATGTCGAGCGTATCGTCAGTTATGGTGTTTTTTATTTACTCGATGCTTATGTTTCATCCGAAGGTAGAGGATGAGTTTCTACGGGAAATTGCGTTCCAAGGAATGTTTATCGCTGAAGTCATTTTAGTGCTATTTATGATGTTCTTTTTATTCTACTCGATGCGTGCATTTCTTCAGGCACGTTCCAAGGAATTTGGTTTACTCATGCATCTAGGAATGGAAAAACGTCAGCTAAATAAGTTGGTATTACTTGAGACGATAATTATTGGAGTAACTTCCATTATTCTAGGGATTGTATTTGGTTATGCCTTTGCGAAATTCTTTTTTATGATTGTTCGTGAAATATTACAAATTGATAGCCTTCCTTTGTATTTTTCTTGGGAGCCATTTGCATTAACAATTGGAACGTTTACAAGTTTATTTGTAATCATTACGTTTGTTAGTGTGATGTTCATACGAGATCGTGATGTTATCGATTTACTAAAAGGTTACTGGGGTAATGAACAGACAGCTTCTTATTCAAAATGGCGAGCTATTTTAGGTGTGTTGATATTAATTCTTTCTTATGTGCTAGCTTCATTAACGACACAAGAACGGTTAATGGTTTTATCAGCAATATTACCACCTTTAGCAAGTTTGGGGACGTATTTGTTTTTCACGGATACACTGCAGTGGCTTATGTCTTTTGTACGTGCTCGAAAGAAAATGTATTGGCATAAGTATCGTTTAATAACTGTTTCGGAAGTGTCTGTTATTATGCGAGAAAATGCGCGTATGTTTTTTATCTCTTGCATGGTTTCCACCTTGGCTTTTTTAGCTATGGGTACTCTAATCTCTATGTCGACATTTACTCATCAGTTTCATCGGCTAAATCCATTAGGCCTCGTCTATTCCAGTAAAATAGACAACCCTTATGAAGAAGCACATATTAATGGTTTGACGAAAGAATTAGAAGCTAAAGGACTTTCTTATCATTTAAATAAGTTTACTGTTAAACGTCAAACATCTTCTAATACTCAACAACCGGTAAAAATTATTCGACAATCAGATATTAATCGACTGGCACTTGTATTTGGTTATCCTGTTGTCAATTTGGATCAAGGGGAGGCCATCTTTTTAGCTTACTCTGAGAAGTCTCTGGAAGAATTAAAGAACAAAAAGGTCAGGACAGTTTTACAAGAAAATAGTATTCCACTCTACATCAATTCAGTTTATCCACGTGTTCTTTTTTCCCCTACTGAGCTTGGAACGAATGTCATTGTGATAAATGATGATGATTTCAATTTAATTGATGAAGCAATGGTTGGAGCAAATGCCGAACAGTCCACAAATCACTTGTATGTATTTCATGTACCACAGTGGACAGCTACTAAGAACATTGGAGTAGAGTTAGATGCGATGGTGACAGATGCTTACCTGAATAATCATCAAGGAGAATTACCATTTTACTTTGAGAATTCCGGCTTAGATTATTCATTCATTCGTTCGACTTTTGCATTGTTATTGTTTATTGGCTTATTGGCAGCTTCTGTGTTTTTCTTAGCATCTGGTAGTTTTATTTACTTTAAGTTATATACGGGTTTAGAGCGAGATAAGCAGCAATTTAATGCACTCAGGAGAATGGGGATTACGGAAAGAGAACTACGGAAAATTGTGAATAGACAGTTGATACCACAGTTCTTTTTACCTTGGGGTCTAGCAATGTTGCACAGTACATTTGCATTTATGTCATTACAGGCATTTTGGATAGGTATTGCAGAGCTTTCAATATTGAGGGAAATATTAATCGTTTTAATAGCTATCACTTGTGTTCAATTTTTATATTTCTATTTAATTCGCTGGCGTTATTTATCCCATATTCGCTAATGCTAATTACCTCTAATGTTATAGAACTACGCAAGTCTATCAATTACCTCTGGTGATTGATAGGCTTTTTTGGTGGTGAAAATTCTAAATACTACTTTTCGCTAAAATTAGCTGTTTGTTGTTTTATTTTGTAAATTTTTATATAATGAAGACAGAAATGAATGACTATTCATTCTATTCTAACAAAGGGGAGATGAGTATATGAATTTAGTTTCGGCAGTTCATAAAACATCAAAAGAGCAACCAGAAAAGATTGCGTATCATTTTATGGGGAAAGATACGAATTATGGTGAATTTGAAGAATCAGTTGCACGCTTTGCTTCAGCTTTAAAGGGATTAGGGGTAGGAAATGGGGATCATGTTGCGTTTTTACTTGGCAATACACCTCATTTTTTAATTTCTTTATATGCAACAATGCGCGTAGGGGCAACTGTAATTCCGATTAATCCAATTTACACACCAGATGAGATTACGTATATTGTACGTAATGGAGATGCAAAAGTAGTTATTGCATTAGATTCTTTATTGCCATTAGTTAAAGTAGGCGTAACTGCATTTCCGAATGTAGAAGCATTCATTGTATGTGAAACTGCTCCTGAAACAGCAGCTAAGTTGACAGAGTTAGAAAGCCCTGTAAAAGAAAAAGTAAGATCATTTTCAATGTTGCTTGCTTCATCTTCAGCAGATTTTGAACCTACAGAATTAAATCCAGAAGATACAGCTATTATTTTGTATACTTCGGGAACGACAGGACAACCCAAGGGTGCTATGTTAACACATAAAAACCTTTTTTCAAATGCGCGTGATGTAGCGGAGTATTTGACTATTTCTCCTGAAGATCGTGTGATTACGGCTTTACCGGTCTTTCATGTGTTTGCCCTTACGGTAGTAGTGAATGCACCACTATTAAATGCGGCAACATTATTGATTGTACCTAGGTTCAGTCCAAAAGATGTATTCGAAATTGCAAGAGAGCATAAGGCTACTGTTTTTGCGGGAGTACCAACAATGTACAATTTCTTATATCAATTCCCAAACGGTAATCCAGAAGATTTCTCATCAATTCGTTTAGCTATATCTGGAGGTTCTTCTTTACCGGTAGCATTGCTACATAACTTTGAAGACAAGTTTAACGTGAATATTTCCGAAGGCTATGGCTTATCTGAGGCATCACCAGTAACAAGTTTTAACCCACTAGATCGTGAGAGAAAGCCTGGTTCAATTGGTACCAACATCGTCAATGTAGAAAACAAAGTATTCAACCAATTAGGAGAGGAATTACCTGTTGGTGAAGTAGGCGAACTTGTTGTCAAAGGTCCTAATGTGATGAAAGGCTATTATAAAATGCCAGAAGAAACAGCAGTAACTATTCGTGATGGTTGGTTATATACAGGAGACCTTGCGAAAATGGACGAGGAAGGTTACTTCTATATTGTTGATCGAAAGAAAGATATGATCATAGTCGGTGGCTATAATGTCTATCCGCGTGAGGTGGAAGAAGTACTATATGCACACCCAGGTATCGTGGAAGCTGCAGTAATAGGTTTACCGGATCTCAATTTTGGTGAAGAAGTCTTTGCGTATGTGGTGTTGAAAGACCCGAATCTAACTACTGAAGATATCTATGAATATTGTCAAGAAAAGCTAGTGAAATATAAAATACCAAAGCAAATTGAAATTATTGAAGAGCTACCTAAAAATACGACGGGGAAAATTTTGCGTCGTTCTTTGAAGGAACATGCTCTAAATAAATAATAAAAAGGAGATGCCTATAAGGCATCTCCTTTCTTTACTTTTTATTTTTATAAATTACCTGATACATAATATAGACAAATAAAATCCATATCGGACCGACAATAAGTGCGATTCGAGTATCTGGGAAGTAAGCCATTAAAATCATGACGAGTGATAAAAAGGCAAGAGCTAAATATGGTCCGACTGGATACATAAATGCTTTATATTTTAGTTTAGATACTTGTGCTTTTGATAATGATTTCCGGAATTTTAATTGAGTAATTAAAATAATTGCCCATGTCCAGATGGCTCCGAAAGTAGATATACTAGTCACCCATACGAATACTTTTTCAGCGACAAAATAGTTCAGCGCCACACCGATTAATAATACGAATGCAGATGCCATAATGGCTGTAGCCGGTACGCCACCTTTACTAATTTTCGCAAATAATTTTGGTGCTTGTTTTTGTTCAGCCAAGTTAAATAGCATACGGCCAGTACTGAAAATACCACCATTACAGCTAGATAATGCGGCTGTTAAAACAACAAAGTTAATAATCCCTGCAGCATAACGTAAACCAATTTTATCAAACATTAAAACGAACGGACTACCTGTAGAGCCTACTTCGTTCCATGGATAAATCGACATGATTACAAGTAATGCACCTACGTAGAATAATAAAATACGCCAAAGAACAGTATCGATTGCTTTAGGAATAACTTTTTCAGGGTTTTTAGCTTCACCAGCCGTAATCCCGATCATTTCGATACCTAGATAAGCGAACATTACTATTGGTAAGGACATGAAAACACCTTGTATACCATTCGGGAAAAATCCACCATGGCTCCATAAATTACTAAAGCCAACAGCAATACCACCATTGCCAATACCAAATAAAATAACACCTAATCCAAGTACAATCATTGAAATAATGGCAAGGATTTTAATGAGTGCAAACCAAAATTCAAATTCACCATAAGCTTTTACAGCAATTAAATTTACCATAACCATGACAATTAACGCTGCTAAAGCCCATAACCATTTTGGAGAATCTGGGAACCAAAGTTGCATATACACGCCAACTGCTGTAATTTCTGCCATACAAGTAACAATCCACAAGAACCAATAGTTCCAGCCTGTTATAAATCCAGCTAGAGGACCTAAATAATCTCTAGCATAGCGACTAAATGAACCGGCAACTGGATTGTTTACGGCCATTTCGCCAAGCGAACGCATAATAATGAAAATAACAGCGCCACCAAGTGCATAAGCAATTAAAATAGCTGGTCCAGCTAATTTTATTGCTCCTGCAGAACCTAAAAATAGACCGACTCCTATGGCGGCACCGAGCGACATCAACGTAATGTGTCGTTGCTCCAACCCACGTTGGAGCTCTGGTTTCTTGTTCATAATGTAAGACTCCTTCGATGCTAATGATAACTCCCCTATATTATCATAAAATTTAATGAATAAAAATCCAGACGCCATGGTAATAAGAAAAAATATGTAAACTCTTTGTCTTTATAAGTAATTTATGGTTACAATACATATATATGTTTGATTAATGCAAATATATTGAAAATTAAAGAGGTTTTCATATAAATGAAAGGGGAGTTTTTTTATGTCAAAGCGTTTATTGAAAGCAGAGGATTTATATGTCTTGCACTCTATCACAAATCCACAATTATCTCCAAGTGGTGAAGAGGCAGTTTTTGTTCGTACAAGTATTGATGAAGAAAAAAACAAATATATAGCGCATTTATTTCATTTAGATATTAAAAGTGGAGCAGTAACGCAGTGGTCGTATGGGGAAGATCGTATTTCATCGCCCACTTGGTCAGCGGATGGGCGAAATGTTGCATTTTTATCGAATCGCAATGAAAAAAATCAAATTTACATTATTTCTAAACATGGTGGAGAGGCGCGTCAGCTTACAACATTAGAAAATGGTGTTTCACAATTCAAATGGTCACCGTGCGGTCAGAGTATTTGGTTTAGTGGCCGACTTAAGGAAGGTAAAAACTTCTCAGATGTAGCTGAAAAAGAAGAAAAGAAAAAGCCAACTGCTTATGTAGTAGAAGGTATGAAATATAAAGCTGATAGTATAGGGTTACTACCTCAAGATAGTTATAATCATATTGGTAAAATTGAAGTAGCATCTGCTGATATTGAATTGTTTACTGAAGGCAATCATAATTACAGCATTGAAGCAGTATCCCATGATGGTAAAAAGTTAGTTTTATCAGTGAATCGTGCAGAAAATAAAGATTTTGATTTCAGTCGGCACCTGCTATTAGTTGATATTGAAACAAAGGAAGAGACGACCATTCTAAATGAAGAAGGTTCTTATGGAGATGCATATTTTTCATATGATGATCGGTACATAGCATTTTATGGTGGTAATCATTCATACAAAAACGCGACACATGGTGCAATTTATATTTACGATACAGAAGAGCAGTATTATAGAAACTTAACTGAAGGTTTTGATGCGCCAATTGGAGATCTTGCTGTTGCGGATCATCAGCAAGGAGCTACTGCACCAACTGTTGTGTGGACGAAAGCGAATGACCTTTATTTCCAAGTCTCTACTATGGGAGATATTCGAGTATATTATGCAACATTGGATGGTGCGATTTATCCAGCAAGTCCTGAAAATGAACATGTTTATGGCTACGATGTTGAGCGTGATGGTTCGTTCGCGCTGTTAGCGATTAGCAATCCTATAATGCCAGGTGAACTTTTTAAATATGATGTGACTACAGGTGAAAGACAGCAAATGACTCATTTCAATGATGCTTTTGTGAACGAGGTTGAACTTGTTCAACCTGAAGCAATTTCTTATAAAAGTTCAGATGGATTTAATGTATACGGTTGGTTGATGAAGCCAGCTCAGTATGTAGAAGGTAATAAATATCCACTGATCGTTGAAATTCATGGTGGACCGCATGCGATGTATGCTAATACATTTTTCCATGAGTTGCAGTTGCTTGCAGCGCAAGGTTATGGCGTCCTTTATGTAAATCCAAGAGGAAGCCACGGTTATAGCCAAGAATTTGTAGATGCCGTACGTGGTGACTATGGTGGTGGAGATTATGCAGACATTATGGCTGGATTAGATGCAGTTATTGCGGATCAGGATTGGATTGATACAGATCGACTTGGAGTTACTGGTGGTAGCTACGGTGGTTTTATGACAAACTGGATTGTAGGTCATACAAATCGCTTTAAGGCAGCTGTTACACAGCGCTCAATCTCGAACTGGATTAGCTTCTTTGGTGTATCAGATATTGGTTACTATTTCAGTGATTGGCAAATCGGTACAGATATGAAAGATGTAGAAAAGCTTTGGCAACATTCACCGCTTAAATATGCAGAAAATGTGGAGACGCCATTATTAATCTTGCATAGTGAAAAGGATTTCCGTTGTCCAATAGAACAAGCAGAACAACTGTATATTACGTTAAAGTCTATGGGGAAGGAAACCCAGTTTGTGAGATTCCCAGACGCAGATCATAACTTATCTCGAGCAGGATTACCGAATCTACGTATAGAAAGACTTGAGCAAATTACAGGCTGGTTCGAGAAATATTTATAATATTAACTTTTTAGGGATATATTGGATTTGATGAAAAGTCTACAAAGTAAGAATACGGGGTAGTAATTTCTATAAACTAAGTTGTTATGAGTACATTACTTAAAGTAAACAAATAACTTCATAACGAGTGCATAATAAATATAAAAGTTCCGCACGATTTGCGGAACTTTTTATATTTCACAACGTTTATTAAAAGCATACATATTTATAAATCCGTGACAGTATAGTGAGAAAACAGTATGATAAACAAGTGAGAAAAAAAGATTGTGAGTGAATTGAATGATTGAACTTATACAGAACTTATTTAGCTTTATAATGCATATTGATCAACATCTCGTTGAAATAATTCAACAATTTGGTGTTTGGTCATATGGTATTATCTTTTCCATTGTTTTTGTAGAAACGGGTGTTGTAATATTCCCGTTCTTACCAGGTGATTCATTACTATTTGCGAGCGGAGCATTTGCTGCACTTGGAGCATTTAATTTACCGATTCTTCTTTTAGTGTTTTTCGTGGCAGCTGTATTTGGAGATTCGGTAAACTATGAGATTGGACAAAAAGTTGGAACGGCTATTTCACCTAAGAGCTTTTTAGGACGTATTATTAATCAAGACCGTATGCAAAAAGCACAGGATTTCTTTAATAAGCATGGTGGGAAAACGATTATCTTCGCTCGTTTCATGCCATTTATTCGAACGTTCATCCCATTTGTAGCCGGTGCTAGCCGAATGCATTATCGTCAATTTATAATGTATAACATTATAGGTGCATTCTTATGGGTAGGTATTTGTACATTAGCAGGTTACTTCTTTGGTAATATCCCAATAGTTAAAGACAACTTCTCAAAAGTAATATTAATTATTATTTTTGTTTCAGTTTTACCAGCAATCATTGGTTTATTGAAATCCAGAGTAAAGAAATAAATAATAGTAATAGTAGTAGAACACTTTAGTTAATTGGCTAAAGTGTTTTTTTATGAAAACCAATTAAAATAGTAAGAATTGTTGGAATTTTTAATGAAAAAGTATTTGGAAGATGGTAATATTGATTTATCTAGAAGACTAATAGTTAAAGGAGTTTGATATCATGGAGAAAATGAATGTTGAAAGCTTTAATTTAGACCATACAAAAGTCGTCGCACCATTTGTTCGATTAGCGGGGCTTAAAAAAGGTGTAAATGGTGATGAAGTTTATAAATATGATATTCGATTTAAACAACCAAACAAAGAGCATATGGAAATGCCGGCGTTGCATTCAATAGAGCATTTAATGGCTGAGAACATTCGTAATCATACGGACCATGTTGTCGACCTTAGTCCAATGGGATGCCAAACGGGCTTTTATTTATCAATGATTAATCATAATAACTTTGATGAGGTACTAGATATTTTAGATAAAACTTTTAATGATGTCTTGGTAGCAACAGAAGTACCAGCATGCAACGAAGTACAATGCGGTTGGGCTGCGAGTCATAGTTTAGAAGGTGCGAAGGAGCTTGCAAAAGAAATGCTAGCGAAACGTGATGAGTGGACACAAATTTTCATAGAAGAATAAACAGAAAGAGGCTGCATATACTAGCAGCCTCTTTATTATTATTTTCCTGTAAAATTGGGTTTTCGTTTTTCAGAGAATGCATTGAGTGCTTCAATACGATCTTCAGTAGGAATGGTAATTTCATATGCTTTTCGCTCAATATGAAGACCTGTTTGTAAGTCGGTATTCATCCCATGCTTGATAGCAAATTTTGCTTGTTGTAATGCAATTGGACCGTTAGCTAGCATTAACTCTGCGAAGGCGATTGTTTTTGCAAGAAGTTCTTCACGCTTTTCGACTTTAGTCAGAAGACCGTATGCTAGAGCTTCTTTAGACTGTAATCTTTTTGCAGTTAAAATCAGTTCTAATGCTTTTGCTTCTCCTATGAGTCTAGGAAGTCGTTGAGTTCCACCAGCCCCTGGAATTATACCAAGGCTCGTTTCTGTTAGGCCGAGTGAAATATCATCTGCGGCAAAACGGAAGTCACATGCTAATGCTAATTCGGTACCCCCACCGAAAGCATAGCCATTAATCATTGCAATAGTCGGTTGTGGTAAGTTTTCAATAGCTGAAAAAACCTCACCTATCTTATAAAGATTACGTTTTACACGTTGCACAGTTAATGTTTTTCGTTCTTTCAAGTCAGCACCTACACTAAAAGCTTTATCACCTGCGCCTGTAAAAATGACTACACGAATATCGGGATTAATACGAATAGATTCAACAACTTGTCCTAATTCAGCTAGTAAATCATAATTGAACGCATTCATAGCCAGTGGTCTATTCAATGTTACAAATGCCAAATGCTCCTGTTGTTTATAAATAAGTGTATCCAATAGAAATTCCCCCTTATAGTGAAAAAATTACTCCCAAATAAACGATAGCATGTCTATGATTTTTCGTCATCTTTGAATTATCATTTCCAGCTATTAACCTTTACTTATTTTATTTATATTTCCAATAAAACGAATAATTTCATTATAAAATACGTATCTTTTTGGAATTAAAGGTAAAATTAAAGGATGAAAGTAATGTGTTGAACTAAATACTTTAAGTAAAATTGCTGATATAATGAAATGGAAATAGATTTTAAAGGAGAAACCATATGGAAGTATTTATTGGTCGTCAACCTATATTTAATAAGCAAAAGCAAGTTTTCGCATATGAATTATTATATCGAAACGGGGCTGTCATGAACGAGTTTCCAGCTATTGATTCGGATAAGGCAACTGTCGAAGTACTGATCAATTCATTATTTTCAATTGGTTTTGATGAGCTTACAAATGGCAAACCATGCTTTATAAACTTTACTGAAAACCTTTTAATGAGTAACATATTTGATCATTTACAACCAGATCAAGTAGTAATAGAAATTTTGGAAGATGTTCCCATTACAGAGAAACTGGTGAAGAAAATCAAGCAATTAAAAAGTCAAGGCTATAAAATTGCTCTTGATGATTTTGAATTGCAAAAAGATGTGACATTATATAATGAATTATTTACATATACCGATTACATAAAAGTAGACTTTCTTCTTACTTCAGAAGAGGAGAGAAAAGAGATAGAGAAGCGCATTAGAAATGATTTCCCCAAAATCATTTTATTAGCTGAAAAGGTAGAGACACTTTCACAATGTCAGATAGCAAAAGATAATGGATATCAACTTTTTCAAGGTTATTTCTTCAAACAACCTCAAATTATCCGAGGTAATGATATTCCAACCAATGTATTACAATATTATCGTGTGATTTCTTTATTACGTGGGAAAGATCCGGATATAGATGATATTACTAAGCAAATTGAGCATGACGTCGCGATGTCATTCAAGTTGTTAAAATTAATCAACTCATCATCTAAACGTAGAAAATCCAAAATTCGTTCAATTAAACAAGCTATTTTATTATTAGGCTTAGCGGATTTACGTAAATGGATATATATTTTAGCGTATCGTGAATCGCAGAAGGATGCCGAGGCAGATATGTATGATGAGCTGATGAAGGCGTCATTATGTAGAGCGAAAATTTGCGAAATGTTAGCCCGTTTTAAACATAAAGAGAATTATTCCGAATATTTTTTAGTTGGAATGTTTTCATTAATTGACGCAATTTTGCAGAGATCTATGAACAGTATTTTATTGCAACTTCCTTTATCAGATAATATTATTGAAACCATTTTAGAAGGTGAAACAGAGATGGCACCATATTTACAAATGGCTATTGCCTTGGATAAGCTAAATTGGGATAAAGTTGCAGAATTAGCGGTTGAAATAGGGATTAGAGGAAAAGATTTATATGCTATATACCAAGAAGCAAATAAATGGTCAGATAATATTCTTTAATGTGAACGAGACAAGTGTGTTAAGAAAAGATGCAACAGTAAAATGAAGATTAAAACAGTTGAATAAGCTTTTTATTTTGGGGAATGCTGAAATAGTGAAATTCACAAAGATGAAACAACTAGACGAAAGCATTGCTGTCTATGTGTTTACAGAGCTTTTTAACGGGTATACCTGTTTGTGTAAGGTTTTAAAAACGTTTTTATTCGGTATAATTAATCTGTAAGCAATACAATGAATGAGGAGGTCTTCAAATGAAAAAAACTCTACTTGCTATGCTATTCGGTTCGGCCCTTGTACTTGGTGCATGTGGTGGTAACGATAAAGCAAAAGAAGAAACTACAAATGAAAAAAATGGTTCGGAAACAGCAGCCGTTGATGCACAACAAATTATCCAATCAAAATGTATTTCTTGTCACGGTGAAAATCTTGAAGGACAAGGTAATTTCCCTAACATTTCAAAAATTGGTGCTACGCTTTCCAAAAAAGAAATTTTAGATGTAATTAATAACGGTAAAAATGGAATGCCTGGGGGACTCATAACAGGTGACGATGCTGATGCAGTAGCTCAATGGTTATCTAAACAAAAATAATATCTATATCAAAACTAGCTTTCTTTAGAGGAAAGCTGGTTTTTTTGTGGATAATACAGAAAGAATAAGAGCAACCCATGGAGCATATGGATTGCTTTTTTTATAAAATTTAGTTGAGGTAAGAGAAGTAATTTTTAACTTCATGGGTAAACGAGCATTTTCTTCGATTACTTCAGTACTTGCCGTAGCTTGACGAACGCACTCAGCAATTAAATTTATGTTAAAATATATTCCAAGTGTTGTTATATTGAAGGGTAGTTTTATGGGAGGAAGTGTTAGTTTTGGATCAAGTATGTACGAAAGATGTTATTAAGATGTTTGACTTGAAGCTTATCAGTGGTCATGAGGGAATTGGTCGACATATATTAACAAGTGATATTTCTAGACCAGGCCTTGAGATGGCAGGCTATTTTACGCATTATCCAGCTCAACGTGTTCAGCTATTAGGAAAAACTGAGCTGTCATTTTTTGATATGTTGCCAAGGGATGTGCAGTTTGATCGAATGAACAAACTTTGTTCACAAGATACACCTGCTATTATTATTTCGCATGACATGGAAGTACCTGAAGCGTTATTTGTTGCTTCTAATGAGCACCATGTACCTGTATTATCAACAAAAATGGCAACAACTCGTTTCTCTAGTATGTTAACGAATTATCTTGAAAGTCAATTGGCTCCTACGACTGCTGTTCATGGTGTCTTGGCTGATATATATGGTATTGGAGTTTTGATTACAGGGAAAAGCGGTGTAGGTAAAAGTGAGACTGCGCTTGAGCTTGTGAAAAAAGGACACCGTCTTGTTGCGGATGACTGTGTGGAAATTCGTCAAGAAGGAGAAAATACATTAATAGGGAATGCACCTGCATTAATACAACATTTACTTGAAATTCGTGGTATAGGTATTATTGATATTATGACCTTATTTGGAGCTAGTGCAGTTAGAAGTCATAAACGCATTTCACTTGTTATTGATTTAGAAGTATGGGATTCTGATAAAACCTATGATCGTTTAGGTTTAGAAGAAGAGACGATGAAAATTATTGATACGGAATTGACGAAGTTAACAATCCCAGTTAAACCAGGACGGAATTTATCTGTTATCATCGAAGTAGCAGCAATGAATTATCGATTGAAAAAACTTGGTGTTAACGCAGCAGAAGAGTTTTCTAAAAGGCTTGATAGTGTGATTGAGTCTAAAGAAAATTGATGTAGGCGAACTTCGTAATTTGGAAGGAGAAGAGTATGGATTCAATATTATTACAAATTAACCCAGTAGCACTTGAGTTAGGACCAATTTCAATTAGATGGTACGGTGTTATTATTGCGACAGGCATTATTATTGCCTTTTTGATTGGGCAACGAGAAATGGTGAAACGTGGATTTCATAATGATTTTTTAACAGATTTATTGATTTGGGCAGTACCAATTTCTATTATTTGTGCCAGAATTTACTACGTGATATTTAAATGGGATTTCTATAGTGCAAATCCTGGTGAGATTATTCAGATTTGGCATGGTGGGATTGCCATACACGGTGCACTAATCGGTGCATTTATTACTACATATATTTTTGCTAAAAAGCATGGGGTTAGTTTTTGGAAGATTGCAGATGTATTAGCACCAAGCTTAATAGTAGGTCAAATTATTGGTCGTTGGGGTAATTTTATAAACCAAGAGGCTTTTGGCGATGCTGTGACACGCGATTTCTTAGAAGGATTGTATTTGCCAAATTGGATTATTGAGCAGATGAATGTGAACGGTATTTACCATCATCCTACTTTCTTATATGAATCACTATGGAATGTAGTTGGTCTCGTATTGTTACTAGCCTTACGAAAAGTGAACTTACGACGTGGTGAAATATTCTTAACTTATATTATTTGGTATTCGTTTGGTCGTTTCTTCGTAGAAGGATTACGTACTGATAGTTTATTAATAGGTGATTTGCGCATGGCACAAATTGTATCATTAATCGGTTTAGTGATAGGTGTTGCACTTTTCATCTACAGAAGAATGAAAGTAAAACCAGTTGTAAAGTATTTAGATAAGTAATATTGAAGAGTAGCGAATGGAACGCTAAAAGAGTTTTAATGGCCAGGCTGAAATTAGCTTGGTCATTAATGCTTATCAGATAGTTGATGAAGCTATATACATTTTTGGGCGGGGCGTTAGAATCCCTAAATTGTCGTTATTTTTAATCGTATTACGACCCCATTCGTTTTTTTGTAGCTGTAACAACACTTTGACGAAGAAATGAAGAAAAGAAAGAAAAAGGAGCCGCATTCGTATGACAAATAGAAAAATTAAAGCACTATTATTCGACTTTGACGGTACTTTATTAGATACAAATGAGCTTATCATACAAACTTTTTTACATGTATTAGAGACTAAATTCCCCGGGAAATATAGCAGAGAAGATGTTTTACCATTTTTAGGGCCATCTTTAAAAGAAACATTTTCAAATGTCGATTTAGAGCGTGTAGATGAGCTAGTACAAGATTATCGAAAATGGAATATTGCTCATCATGATGAACTTGTAAGAGAATTTGACGGTGTTTTAGAAACATTACTAGCACTGAAAGAAGCTGGAATTCGACTTGCGATTGTCTCAACAAAACGACAAGATATGCTATCAAGAGGACTTCGTGTTTTAAAAGCAGAAGGACTATTTGAAGTCATTATTGGTTTAGATGATGTGAAAAATGTGAAGCCAGATCCAGAACCAATTTTATTAGCACTTGAGAAGATGGGTTTACAAAAAGGTGAAGTGATAATGATAGGCGATAATACTCACGATATTGAAGGTGGTAAAAACGCTGGAGTAAAAACAGCGGGCGTTGCATGGTCATTGAAGGGTGAAGCATTCTTGGCACAATTCAAACCTGATTATATGTTGCATCATTTGAGTGACTTACTAGAGATTGTTGAGGAAGTCACCTATGAGGAGAACTGAGAGATATCCTGTTGAAGGTGCAAGTTCTCTTTGGCAAATTTATAAAACAGTTTCCTTTTGGAAGGTAGCAAAAACATTCATCGTTATTCAAATAGCGCGTTATACGCCATTTTTATCGATGAAAAACTGGCTGTATCGTACATTTTTGAAAATGAAAATAGGAGATAAGACGGCTTTTGCTTTAATGGTAATGCCAGATACGATGTTTCCCGAACGCATTCAAGTTGGAAGTAATACGATCATTGGCTATAATACGACGATTTTAGCGCATGAATATTTAATAGAAGAATATAGATTAGGCGATGTCATTATTGGGGATCGTGTAATGATTGGTGCAAATTCAACAATATTGCCTGGCATTAGCATTGGAGATGACGCAATTGTCTCTGCTGCAACATTAGTGAATAGAGATGTTCCAGCTGGCGCTTTTGTTGGAGGTAATCCGATGCAAATCATTTACACGAAGGAACAAATGGATGTCAAAAAGTCAGTGAATTCTAAAAACTCATAAAGTTTGTATACTTTATGAGTTTTTTCTATTGACGGCATGTAAGAATTGAGATAAAATACTTTCATGCATCATCACTCTATCACTCTAGTGAACTAAAGTATATAGATTAGGAAGTGTCATTATGTCACCGATTCGAATGTTTGAAAAACCACTTGGAATGCGCGATACGTTTCCAAAGATTTTTGAAAAAAAAGAAGTTGTCAGACAGACCGGTCGAGACTTTCTACAACTGAGAGGTTTTGACTTTATAAAAACACCAACGCTTGAATATTACGATACGGTTGGTAAAGCCTCTGCAATCGTTGAGTCTTCTTTATTTAAGCTAGTAGATAGTCAAGGTAATACATTAGTGCTTCGTCCAGATATGACAACACCAATTGCACGTGTTGCATCATCGAAGTTATTAAAAGAAAAGATTCCATTACGTTTAGCTTATTTTTCAAATGTATTCCGCGCTCAAGAAACAGAAGGTGGACGCCCAGCAGAATTTGAACAAATGGGTGTTGAAATTATTGGAGATCCTTCTGTATATGCTGACGCTGAAGTTTTATTGACGGTGATTGAACTACTAAAAGCATTAGAAGTAAAACAATTTAAGTTAACAATCGGAAATGTAGGTATTCTAAATGCTATTCTAACTCAAAATGTCAGAACAGAAGAGCAATTCAAAGAATTACATAAACTACTTGTAGAAAAGAATATTGTAGGTTTTGAAGAAGCGGTTAAGTTTTTTGAGTTGCCTCAGAAAAACAAACAAACATTATTAACTTTTATTGAAGAAGCGACAGATCTAAATAACATTAACCAAATTGATAAATACTTAATAGAAAAAGATGATTTTATATATATGGAAAGATTGCAAAAGATTTTAGCTATTTCTGAAGTGGAAAAGTACATTTATTTTGATTTCACATTAGCGAGTCATATGAATTACTACAGTGGCATGCTATTTGAAGTATTTGCTACAGGAGCAGGTTTTCCGTTAGGAAATGGTGGACGCTACGATGGATTACTTGATGAATTTGGATCACAGGTTGGAGCAATTGGTTTTGGGTTACGTGTCGATCAACTGTTGGAAGTCATGCCTTCATTTCAAAAGGATCAAGAAGAGGTGCTCGTATTATTTGCGCAGAATGAGTTTCCAAAAGCAGTAGCAAAGGCAGCTACTCTTCGTAAAGAAGGTAAACGCACGACATTGCAATCGATTGAAGGTATAGAGAATATAGCAGTATTTGAGCAACTCTTTTCAAAAGTTGTACGTATTGGGTAAGGAGGAATCGAACATGACTGAATTGACAATCGCAATGCCTAAAGGGCGCATTTTCGAAGAAGCATATGAAATGCTCATTCAAGCAGGTTTTGACTTGCCAGAAGATGTTGAAATATCACGTAAATTAATGATTGAAATTCCATCTGAAAAAATTCGCTTCATACTAGCAAAGCCAATGGACGTACCTACATATGTTGAACATGGTGTAGCTGATATTGGTATAGCAGGAAAAGATGTTTTGCTAGAACAAGGAAGAGCGGTACATGAATTACTTGATTTGAAAATTAGTAAATGTTATATCGCTTCTGCGGGATTACCAAATACTAAGTTAAATGATATTGCGCCACGTATAGCGACGAAATATCCAGCAGTTGCCTCCCACTATTACCGTGAAAAAGGAGAACAAGTTGAAATTATTGGACTAAACGGTTCGATTGAATTAGCTCCAATGATAGGACTTGCTGACCGCATTGTGGATATTGTTTCAACTGGTCAAACCTTAAAAGAAAATGGGCTAGTTGAATATGAACACATTACGGATGTTTCCTCTCGATTGATCGCCAATCCTGTGAGCTATCGCATGAAGAATGAGCGTATTCAAGATCTCGTAAAACGTTTAAAAAAATGTGTGAAATGAGAGAAGGTTTAAACGATGAAGATTCAAAACTTAACAAATAATATAACCTTAAAACGTCCATTAGAGAGCGGCAACGAGGAGCAATTACAAACAGTAAGGGAAGTACTTGCCAATGTTCGTCAAAATGGCGATGCTGCTGTCAAAGGATATGGTGCCAAATGGGACGGTGTTTTGCTCAATGAATTGCGCGTGTCACCAGAAGAAATGTCCGAAGCAGTCAGCAGTATGGATGCACAATTAGTTGAGGATTTAAAAGAAGCTGCATTGAATATTCGAGCATACCATGACAAGCAAACGCGCCAAGGTTATCAACTAAATCTGGAAAATAATTCATGGTTAGGTCAACGTATTACAGCGTTAGCGTCTGTTGGTCTTTATGTGCCAGGAGGTTCAGCTGCTTACCCATCATCTGTTTTAATGAATGTTATTCCAGCTCAAGTAGCTGGTGTTGAGCGCATCGTTTTAGTTTCACCTCCAGGAAAAGACGGTAAGCTACCAGCTGCTGTTCTAACTGCTGCATCCATTTTAGGGATTACAGAGATTTATAAAATTGGTGGTGCACAGGCAATTGGTGCTCTTGCTTACGGTACAGAATCGATTCAAGCAGTTGATAAAATTACAGGGCCAGGAAATATTTTTGTTGCATTAGCTAAACGTGAAGTGTTTGGTGAAGTAGCCATTGATATGATCGCTGGACCAAGTGAAATTGCTATTATTGCAGATGAAAATGCATATGCAGATGAGATTGCAGCAGACTTATTATCTCAAGCCGAACATGACCCTATGGCATGTGCGATATTAGTTACAACGAGTGAAAGGTTTGCTGAAGAAGTAGCGGAGGAAGTTGAAAATCAGCTAACATCATTACCGCGAGAAGCAATTGCGCGTAAGGCAATTGAAAACTTTGGCAGTATTTATATAGCTGAAACGCTCGCTGAAGCAGTACAAGCGATCAATCAATTAGCACCAGAACATTTAGAAATTGTTACTGACAATGCGGAAGCTGTTGCTGAGCAAATTCGTAATGCAGGCGCTATTTTTATTGGACGCTATAGTTCAGAACCAGTAGGAGATTATTTTGCGGGCACAAATCACGTGTTACCAACAAATAGTACTGCGCGTTTTGCTAGTGGCTTGAATGTTGATGATTTTATTAAAAAAACAAGTGTTGTTTATTATACAAAAGAAACTTGGGCACAAAATTCACCGAAAATAGCTAGGCTTGCCAGATTAGAAGGGTTAGAAGCTCATGCCAGAGCAGTGGAGTCTAGAGGTTGGGATAAAGGAGACGAATCAAGTGGAAGCAACTAAAAAACGTTTTGCAAAAATCGAACGAAAAACAAATGAAACTCAGATTGCAGTAGAAATTAATTTAGATGGTGAAGGGAAATCTACTATTTCAACGGGTGTTCCTTTTATGGACCATATGTTAGATCTATTTATGAAACATGGTTTATTTGACGGTTCTATTACTGCAAATGGTGATACATATATTGATGATCACCATACAACAGAGGATTTAGGAATTGTGTTAGGTCAAGCAATTAAAGAAGCGTTAGGTGATAAAAAAGGTATTAAGCGCTATGGTAACGCATTTGTGCCAATGGATGATGCATTAGCACAAGTTGTTATTGATTGTTCAAATCGTCCACACTTAGAATTCCGAGTAGATATCCCGACAGACAAAGTTGGTACATTTGATACGGAGCTAGTACATGAATTTTTATGGAAATTTGCATTAGAGGCTCGTATGAATGTTCATGTTATTGTTCCTTATGGACACAATGCTCATCATATTATCGAAGCAATCTTCAAAGCGCTAGCTAGAGCGATTGATGATGCGGTATCGATTGATCCACGTGTGAAAGGTGTACCTTCAACTAAGGGGCTGTTAACATGAAAATTGGCATAATCGATTATGGTATGGGGAATTTATTTAGCGTTGAACAGGCTATTAAACGCCTAGGTTATGAAGTTATAGTATCTGCTGACAAAGAAGAGCTATTAGCAACAGATGCCCTTATTTTACCTGGGGTAGGTGCTTTTAAAGATGCTATGAAACGACTACAAGAAACGAATTTAGTTTCACTAATAAATGAGGTGGAAAAAAGCAATATACCCTTATTAGGTATTTGTTTAGGTATGCAGTTATTATTTCAAGGAAGCGCGGAGAATGGCAGTGGTAAAGGACTAGGTATTTTCAATGGGGAGATTGAGCGCTTTGCTGGAATTAATGATGATGGTAGTGCCTATCGAGTACCACATATGGGATGGAACGAACTACAATTTGCTCAACGTCCAGAATGGTTACAAGAAGATGAAATGACAGACAATCGTTTCGTCTATTTTGTTCATTCATACTTCGCAACTAATATGGATCGAGCGGATCTAGTTGCTTTTGCTCATTATGGCAATGAACAAGTGCCAGGTATTGTACAAAAAGGTTCTATTACAGGTATGCAATTTCACCCTGAAAAATCAAGTGAATTCGGTGTACTACTATTGAAGCGGTGGTTAGATGGTGTAAAAAAAGGAGTTGTATTGTAATGAGTTCAATTCAAGTTTTCCCAGCAATCGATATGAGAGGTGGCAAATGCGTACGCCTATTTAAAGGCGATTACGCACAAGAAACAGTGTACGCAGACTCTCCTTTTGAAATGGCAAAAAGCTTTGTAGAAGAAGGTGCAAGCTTTATACATATGGTCGATTTAGATGGTGCTAAAGACGGTGAACGTACACATGCAGCTGAAGTTATACGTGTTGCAAAAAAATTACCAGTGAAAGTGCAAATAGGTGGTGGTATTCGTTCTGAGGAGGATGTACGCTACTATCTTGAAAATGGGGTTCATCGGGTGATTATTGGCAGTCTAGCCATTCGTGAACCAGAGCTTGTTGCTAACTTTATAGAAGAATTTGGTGCAGAACGCATAGTAATTGGACTAGATGCAAAGGATGGCATGGTAGCGACACATGGTTGGCTTGAGACGTCTAATAAGGCTGCAATTGAAGTAGGAAAATATTTTGCTAAGGCAGGCGCAAAATATTTTGTTTTCACTGATATTGCAACAGATGGTACTTTAGCTGGCCCGAATATTCCAGCGAATGTGAAATTAGCTGAGGCAACAAATGCCGAGATTATCGTATCTGGTGGTATCAGTTCACTTGTAGATATTCAGCGAGTAAAAGAAGCTGCACAAAATTCGTCAGTTGCAGGTGTGATTATTGGTAAAGCTCTTTACGCAGGTCGATTTACATTGCCAGAGGCACTTAAGGAGGCGGAATAATGCTTACAAAACGAATTATTCCATGTCTTGATGTGAAGGAAGGACGCGTTGTAAAAGGCGTTCAATTCGTCTCATTACGAGAGGCTGGTGATCCTGTAGAGCTTGCTAAGTTTTATAATGAACAAGGCGCAGATGAGCTTGTTTTTTTAGATATTTCTGCTTCGCATGAAGGACGTGAAACGATGGTTGATGTCGTACGACAAACAGCTTCTACATTAGCGATTCCTTTTACAGTAGGAGGCGGTATTCGAACACTTGAAGATATGAAACGACTGCTTCGTGCTGGTGCAGATAAAGTATCAGTTAATTCGTCTGCTTTGCAACGTCCAGAACTTATTAAAGAAGGCTCCGATTACTTCGGAGCACAATGTATCGTGGTGGCAATCGATGCTAAGTGGAGCGAAGAAGACGGTACTTGGATGGTCTATACGCATGGTGGGCGCAACAAAACGGATTGGCAAGCAGTGGCTTGGGCGAAAGAAGCAGTAAGACTGGGAGCAGGTGAATTATTAGTTACAAGTATGGATCAAGATGGAGAGAAAAGTGGCTTTGATTTACCTTTAACAAAAGCAATCCGTGAAGCTGTCAACGTACCAATTATTGCGAGTGGTGGGGCTGGAAACGCGGATCACTTTTATGATGTTTTACAACATGTAGATGCAGATGCTGCACTAGCGGCTTCTATATTTCACTATAAAGAAACAAGTGTCGCAGAAGTGAAAAATGAATTGCGACAAAAGGGAGTGTTTGTGAGATGATAGAAAATCTCCAATTTAACGAAAAAGGTTTGATTACTACAGTAGTACAAGATGCACAAACGAAAGAAGTACTAACTGTTGCATACATGAACAAAGAATCTTTAGAAAAAACATTAGCGACAGGTGAAACGTGGTTTTATAGCCGTTCTCGTGAAGAACTTTGGAACAAAGGGGCTACAAGTGGTAACACACAAAAAGTGATAGCTATTCGTGCTGACTGCGACAAAGATGCTCTGGTTGTAGAAGTCTTACCAACAGGACCTGCTTGTCATAATGGTACGACAAGTTGCTTTACAGAAACCATAAAAGAAAAAACGGAAAATTTGGGTTCTTTAGAAATTATTACTGAGCTTCGTAGTGTTATTCAAAACCGCGAAAAGGAAATGCCAGAGGGTGCATATACAACTTATCTATTTAATGAAGGTATCGATAAAATTTGTAAAAAAGTTGGTGAGGAAGCAACAGAGGTTGTTATAGCTTCAAAAAACCGCGATGCCGAAGAATTGAAATGGGAAACAGCAGATTTAATTTATCACTTATTGGTTCTATTACAAGAACAAAAGATGGATGTATTTGAAGTTTTAGGTGTACTTCAAAAACGGCATGAGCAACATTAAATATGTTATAATGAAGGATACTAGAGTATAAGGGACGTTTCTATACGTTCCTTATTTTTTTCGGAGGAATTTTTTTGGAGAAAAAACGTAAACTAAAACCGCGAGAAAATGTCGTATCTTTTATTCCAGATGGGAATTTTTATTATAATAAAGCATTACAAGCGTTAGATCGAGAGCAGTTTGATAAGGCGCATAAATACTTACAAAGAGCAGTGGAACTTAGTCCTGAAGATTCACTTATACTTATGCAATATGGTGTTATAAAAATGGAGCTTGAACAGCATGATCATGCTTTAGAGCTATTAAGAAAAGCTCATTCAATTGACCCTGATGAACCGGAAATAGTATTGTTTTTAGCTGAAGTCTCTGCTCATCTAGGTATGTCAGATGAAGCAGGAAAATACGCAAAGCTTTATCTAGAGTTAGATCAACAAGGTGTTTATGCTGAAGAAGCGCTTGAAATTATTGATTTCTCTGAACAGATGAAAGAGCAACCAACATCTGATGAACCGCAAGATTCAGAAGCTGTGTATTTACAAGAAAAAGCTCGCCGTATGATGGAAGAGGGAAATTTTAAAGAGGCCATTGAGCAATTTGAAGAGATTATTCAAGATAACCCTGATTTCTGGGCAGCCTATAATAACTTATCACTTGCTTATTTTTATCTAGGAGAATCTGAACAAGCAAGAGCGTTATTGCATCAAGTGTTAAAAGGGAATTTTGGTAATTTACATGCCCTTTGTAATTTAACGGTCATGGCTTACTACGAAAAAAATAAAGAAGAGTTGGACGAGCTACTTGAGTTATTAGTAAAAATCCAACCATACTCATTTGACCACCGTTATAAATTAGGGGCTACATTAGCTCTCGTTGGTCGTTATGAAGAAGCTTATAAATGGTTACGTAGTTTGCAAAAACGTGGGTTTGAAGGCGATCCTGGATTTTACTTTTGGCTATCCCATGCAGCTTATTTCTCAGGTAGAAAAGCTGTTGGGAAAAGTGCTTGGAAAAAACTATTGGAAATCGATCCTGATAAGGACGGCTTTGAGCCATGGGCACATGAGAGCCGTGTGACAAACCCAAATGCTATCGAGCAAAATCGAGAATTTATCGTTGAAAAGCTTGAAAGTAAATACCGTAGTGACCGATTATTTGGTCTATATTTATTAGGTAAAACAGTACACAAGCAGGAAATTATTGCACATCCAGGTTGGATTGATGTCGATGAATATTCTTCGATGGAAAAACTATTTCTAGCATATGCACTTGAGCATGAATTTGATGCGCAGGATAAAAGTATTCTACCGTTTTTAAGAGCTATGGAAGCTTCAGATATTTTATATATGCAATCGATGCCTATTTCAATGCCTAACACATTTCTATTTCAAATGTGGTTCGTATTATGCGAAAGAGCGTTAGAGGAAAATTATCAATTCAAGAATCCAAAGGCACTTGTAGCAGCAGTGGATTATATGTATAAATCCTCTCGTATGAAAAGTGTTACTAAAAAGTCAGTTGCAGAAGCGTATGGGGTTACAACAACTACTTTGACGAAATATGTGAACGAATTAATACATTTTTTACCTGGATTCGACGCTTAAATGTCGAAATGGTAAGCAGAAATATTGAACGTACACCAGTTATCCTCTACCATGGATATTGAATATAATGAAATGCTTTATACAGATCTAGGAGGAACAGATATGTCAGAAGAGAAAATTTATGATGTAGTTATTATCGGTGCAGGTCCAGCAGGGATGACAGCTGCCGTTTATACTTCACGTGCCAACTTATCTACATTAATGCTAGAACGTGGTATTCCAGGTGGACAAATGGCTAATACAGAAGAAGTTGAAAACTATCCTGGTTTCGATTCTATTTTAGGACCTGAATTATCTACTAAAATGTTTGACCACGCGAAAAAATTCGGTGCTGAATATGCTTATGGCGATGTTACTGAAATTATCGATGGTGAAGAATATAAAACAATTAAAGCAGGCTCAAAAGAATTTAAAACACGTGCCATCATTATTACAACTGGTGCTGAATACAAAAAAATGGGCGTACCTGGTGAAAAAGAACTTGGTGGCCGTGGTGTAAGTTATTGTGCAGTATGTGATGGGGCATTCTTCAAAAATAAAAACCTAGTTGTTGTTGGTGGAGGAGACTCTGCTGTTGAAGAAGGAATTTACTTAACTCGCTTTGCGGAAAAAGTAACAATCGTTCACCGTCGTGATAAATTACGTGCCCAAAAAATCATTCAAGATCGTGCATTTGCTAACGAGAAAATTGATTTTATTTGGAACAACACTGTTAAACAAGTGAATGAAGAGAACGGAAAAGTAGGCAGTGTAACGCTTGTTTCTACTGTGGATGGTACTGAACAAGAATTTGCTGCTGATGGTGTATTCGTATATATTGGCATGTTACCATTAACAAAACCATTTGAGGGTCTAGGAATCTTAAATGAAGCTGGATATATCCCAACAAATGAAGAGATGGAAACAAGTATTCCTGGTATCTTCGCTGCTGGTGACGTACGTGAAAAAACATTACGTCAAATCGTAACTGCAACTGGTGATGGTAGTATCGCAGCTCAAGCGGTTCAACATTATGTTGAAATGTTAAAAGAAAAAATTAGTAATTAATTGCTGATTTTAACGTCTTCTTAACATAGCTGTAACTCATTTGCAATATAATAAGGGTATAGTTGTAAGTGCAATAACCCCCTATTAAGATAGATATATTGGTAAGGCTGTTTCGCGGTAATTTGCCGTTTGAAGCAGCCTCTTTTTTATATATGGAGGCTATATTGTTATTGAAAAGGGACTAGATTAGTGAAATCACAGTCCTTTCGGACATATTTTTGTACGCTAAAGGTGTAACAATGTATAATAATGATTATAAGTTTACAATGATTTGGAGTGTCGTGTGTGCAGAGAATAGCAAATTTGATTGTTAGAAAAGATAACAAAGTTCTTTTACTAAAAAAACCACGACGAGGCTGGTATGTTGCGCCGGGTGGTAAAATAGAGAGTGGGGAGTCTATTTTTACAGCTGCTAACCGGGAATTCAGGGAAGAAACGGGGACAATCCCTTTAAACCCGCATTTAAAAGGTATATATACAATGGTGATAAAAAATGATCAAGATATTGTAAATGAGTGGATGCTCTTTACATTTGTTGCAGATGGCTTAGAAGGTACGCCTTATGAAGATACAGTTGAAGGTGTTCTGGAATGGCATCCAATTGAAAGCTTGAACCATTTACCGATGGCTGAAGGAGATCGTACTAATTTATTGTTTGCCGTAAACGAAAAAGGCATGCAATACGGTACTTTTACTTATACAGAAGATTTTGAACTATTAAATGAAACAATTCAAATTTCAACTGAAGGAGATGGCATCAATGCCTAGCACTCAACCGGTTAACGAATTGATCATTATTACAGGGATGTCTGGAGCAGGAAAAACTGTCGTAATCCAAAGTTTTGAAGACTTAGGTTTTTACTGCATCGATAATTTACCACCTGCATTACTACCAACTTTCTTAACTCTAATGAAAGAATCTAAAAAAGAATTTTCTCGTATCGCAGCTGTGATGGATTTACGAGGTGGTGATTTCTTTTCATCACTAATTGATGCATTAGAACAAATCGAGAAGCAAGATTTAGTTGCGACAAAAATTTTGTTCTTAGATGCAGATAACGAAACATTAGTGAGACGATATAAAGAAACACGCCGCTCACACCCACTTGCTCCTGCTGGTGGATTGCCGTTAGAAGGAATTCATCACGAAAGAGAATTACTTGCTGAAGTGAAACAAAAAGCACAATTTATATATAATACATCAAGTATGAAACCTCGAGAGTTACGTGAGCGAATTATTGCGCAATTTTCAGGTGTAAATTCTCGAAGATTCACAGTCAATGTTATGTCATTCGGCTTTAAGCATGGCCTTCCAATTGACGCAGACTTAGTATTTGATGTGCGTTTTTTACCGAATCCTTATTATGTGGAGAGTTTACGCCCTAAAACAGGATTAGAGAAGGACGTATCATCATATGTTCTAAAATATGATGAAGCACAGACATTAATAAAAAAACTGACAGATTTATTTGAATTTATGTTGCCTCTATATAAAAAAGAGGGTAAAACACAACTCATTATTGCATTTGGTTGCACGGGGGGGCAGCACCGCTCTGTTACATTAGCCGAATATTTTGGTGATTATTTGAATAAAGATGTGCCAACGGTTATTACGCATCGCGATATTGCAAAAAGAAAGGGCTAATTCTATGGGGAAACGAAATACGCGTATCGTCATTCTTGGTGGAGGGACTGGATTATCTACTCTTTTACGAGGTTTGAAAAAGTTCCCTATTGATATAACTGCCATTGTGACGGTAGCGGATGATGGGGGGAGCTCGGGTAGATTAAGAGATGACTACGAAATACCGCCACCAGGCGATGTACGAAATGTCATCGCTGCACTATCTGAAGTCGAACCTCTGGTAGAAGAAATGTTCCAATATCGATTTTCAGCATCTGAAGATTTAAGTGGTCATTCACTAGGTAACTTGATGTTAACCGCATTAACTGAGATTACTGGCGATTTTTCGCATGCAATTCGAGAAATGAGTCGTGTCTTAAATGTGCACGGTAAAGTATTGCCAGCAGCAAATCAAAGAATTACCCTTTTTGCCGAGCTAATTGATGGTACAATTGTAAAAGGTGAATCTAAAATTCCGACATTCAATACAGGCATCAAAAGAATCTTTTTATCGCCTGAGGATGTGAAACCGCTACCAGAATCTGTAAGCGCAATCAAAAAAGCGGATATTATTATTATAGGACCTGGAAGTTTATATACGAGTATTTTACCGAATCTGTTAGTGGATGATATTCAAGAGGCCATTATTAGTGCTAAAGGAAAGAAAGTGTATATATGTAATCTTATGACGCAAGCAGGAGAAACACAAAACTTTGCAGCATCAGACCATGTAAAAGCATTAAACGATCATTTAGGGCAACCTTTTATCGAAACGATATTAATTAATAAAGAAGAGGTACCAGCATCTGTAAGAGCGGCTTATAAAGAAGAAGAAGCAGAGCCAGTTTTTTTTGATGTTGGAGTATTAGAAAAAATGGGTATCCAAGTAGTGAAAAAAGAAATTGCTACAACTCATGATGGCGTTGTACGTCATGAAGCCTCAAAGGTTGCTGAATGGTTAGTAGAGTATGCTCATTCTTTTAACAGTGACATAAAAATGATATAAAATCCGTTGTTTTATATAAATCATGATAGAGAGGAGGGTTAATATGTCATTTGCTTCAGAAACAAAAAAAGAATTAACACAAGTTGAAGCAGGCGATACAGGCTTAAAAGCAGAATTATCTGCCCTCATCAGAATGAATGGCTCTCTGTCATTTGCAAACCGTCAACTTAGTCTTGATATTCAAACTGAAAATGCAGCAATCGCACGAAGAATCTATACAGTAATGAAGAGGTTCTATAGTTATAGAGTGGAGCTTCTTGTGCGAAAGAAAATGCGTTTAAAGAAGAATAATGTTTATATCTGCCGTGTGAGAGAAGGGGCAAAAGAAATTTTAGAGGATTTAGAAATTGTCTCTGGAAACTTTTTGTTCAATCATACAATTGCAGAAGGTTTAGTCGATACAACTAGTAGTAAGCGTTCATATTTAAGAGGCGCATTTTTAGCTGGTGGATCTGTCAATAATCCGGAAACTTCCGCGTATCATTTAGAAGTGTATTCGTTATATAAAGAGCATGGTGAGGCACTGGCTGATTTAATGAATAAATTCGATTTAAATGCAAAAACAATCGAAAGAAAAAAAGGATTTGTCACATACTTAAAAGAAGCTGAGAAAATTTCAGACTTTTTAAGTTTAGTAGGTGCACATCAAGCCATGATGAAATTTGAAGATGTGCGTATTGTACGTGATATGAGAAATAGCGTGAATCGACTTGTGAACTGTGAGACGGCTAATTTAAACAAAACGATTGGAGCAGCTGTTCGTCAAGTAGAAAATATCCGATATATCGATCATAGTATTGGGATTGATCAACTACCTGAGAAGCTTAGAGAGATTGCTCGATTACGTGTGGAGTATCAAGAAGTGACATTAAAAGAACTTGGTGAAATGGTATCAGCAGGTACTGTTAGTAAATCAGGTGTCAATCATCGCCTACGTAAAATTGATGATATTGCTGAATCATTGCGTAGAGGCGAAGTGGTTAAACTTTAATGGAATGAAGACGCACGGATAATGAATATATAAGTAATTATAGGAGGAGTAAAACGAATGGCAGAACAACAAGTAGAAGTAAAACTTAAATCAGGACTACAAGCAAGACAGGCGGCTTTGTTCGTACAAGAAGCAAATCGCTACTCTGCGGATGTATTTTTGACGAAAGATAATAAAAAAGTAAATGCTAAAAGTATTATGGGTATTATGAGTTTGGCTGTTGCAAAAGGATCTAAAGTCATTTTAACTGCAGATGGTGCCGATGAAGCACTTGCATTAAATGGTCTAGTAAAACTAATTCAATCTGAGGATTAAATGAATAAAATATAAAAACCGCTATTCTCATCTTACGAGAATAGCGGTTTTTTAGATGTTTATTTAATTTCGTTACGTTCAAAAATTTGATCGATTAGACCATATTCTTTCGCACGCTCAGCTGTCATGAAGTTATCACGATCTGTGTCTTTTGCTATAACTTCGATTGGTTGACCTGTACGTTCAGATAAAATACTGTTTAGTTTTTCACGAAGGAATAAAATGCGTTTTGCAGCAATTTCAATTTCAGTCGCTTGACCTTGTGCGCCACCAAGTGGTTGGTGAATCATCACTTCAGCATTCGGTAATGCAAAGCGTTTCCCTTTTTCACCAGCGGCAAGTAAGAAAGCACCCATAGATGCAGCCATACCGATACAAATTGTTTGTACATTTGGTTTGATGAATTGCATAGTATCGTAGATTGCCATACCAGCTGTAATGCTACCACCAGGACTGTTAATGTATATAGAGATATCTTTCTCTGGATCTTCAGCTTCTAGGAATAAAAGTTGAGCAACAATAGCGTTTGCAACGTTGTCATCGATAGCGCTACCTAACATAATAATACGGTCTTTCAATAAGCGTGAGTAAATGTCATAAGCACGTTCACCGCGGTTTGTCTGTTCAATAACTGTAGGGATTAAGTTCATAAGAATATCCTCCTCAAAAGGTAAATTCAATTTTCCTGTATAAAAGCAATTTGCTTCTATTGCACCTTTATCATACACATTATGGTCAAGGAAGGTCAAATGATTCGAATCCAATAATCCTATGGTTGAATTGTTTTGGTTTCCTTTGTATAATAGAAAAGTCGCAATTGATGAATTGCCCTCGTAGTGTAATGGATAACACATAAGATTCCGGTTCTTAGGCTGGGGGTTCGATTCCCTCCGAGGGCGTATATAACTGCACTTTAAACATCTATGTCGTTATTTAAATAGCGACATAGATGTTTTTGTATGATGGGCTCCAATAATGATAATATGCCCAAATCAATAGAATAATAAACTGTCATATAGAAATTAAAAGTCGCTTTAATATTGAAAAGCGACTTTTTGTGTCCAATTAATTACTATTTAATATGTCTAGGTTGTTATTTTGTTTTATAAATAGCCATATAAGATTTGCAATTTCTTGGGCTTCTGCAGCATGTTTAGTACCTTTAAAGCTAGTGTTAAAGGGTAATACAATTGCTTCAATTATATAGTATGGGGTAGTTTCTTCTTGTAAAGATTTTATAAGGCAGGTTGTATATTCTTTACCAGCTTGTAAATCATCTTCAATAAGGCCTTCTGAAAATCCAGTTAGCTGTTCTGCTAAATACTCTTTCGTTACATATTTATGTTTGAAATTCTCATGTAAGTACTTTGCTAAATCACAGCCTAAGAAATGTTCACCTCTCTCAATTTGAGCAGGTAAAACGGCATCTAGCTGTTGAATTACGTATTTCACAATCTGTACTGGGTCTAGAGCATCTTCACGTGTAATTTTCCAAATATGCAACATATGTTGTATCATACCAAAAGTTAGGATGGCAGCATCGTAACAGTGCGGCTTTGATTCTTCTCCATAAATATCGACAATTCTTTTTGCGAGCCAATTTAACTCGTTTAGATGAAATCGCATTACTACTTCTTTAAGTTCTGGTTCACCCGAATGGAAAATCGATTCAAAGATAGGGATTAAATTTTGATCACGGTTTATTTGCATCAATACAGCAATTTGCTTAGCTAGTAAGTCTTTATCTTTTGGATCCTGTCCTATAAGCATCTCATGCTTGCGAACATCCGCTTCTTCGCGACCTTTAGCTATTATTGCGATTAAGCATTCGTTTTTTGAAGCAAAATAATTATAAAAAGTGCCTTTAGAAATATGCGATTCATCTAGAATATCTTGGATGGAGGTATTTTGAAAACCTTTTTCCACGAAGAGCTTTTGAGAGGCAACGATAACTTGACGTTTACGATTGTTCATAACATCACCTATTTTTTCAATTAGTGTACTATCATTCTAACTTGGAAACGCTTTAATATCAATGTTTATAAAATGACAAAATTTTTTAGTTGAAAAAGTTGTACCATGAGTATAAAATAAATCAAGTAAACTTCTATATACGAAATATAATGAAAGTAGAGAGGATATAATATGAATAGTAACGCATTACAGAAAAAGCCACCTTACGCAATGATAGTAATCTTGTTTATAGGTGCTTTTGTTTCTTTTCTTAACAACACATTATTAAATGTGGCATTACCAACGATAATGAAGGAGTTTGATGTAGCGGCTTCTCAAGTTCAATGGCTATCAACGGGTTATATGCTTGTCGGAGGTATTCTAGTTCCAGCAAGTGCCTTTTTTATCACTCGATTTAAAAACCGTCATTTATTTATTACATCAATGACATTATTTTCTATAGGTACAGCATTAGCTATATTCGCTCCAGAGTTTTGGGTACTTATTGCAGCTCGTATGATTCAAGCAGCAGGTGCAGCAGTATTAGGACCGTTATTAATGAATGTTATGTTAACAAGTTTCCCAATTGAAAAACGTGGATCTGTTATGGGTATCTTTGGTCTAGTAATGATTTCTGCTCCAGCTATCGGACCAACATTATCAGGCTGGATTGTAGAGCACTATGATTGGCGTATGTTATTTGAAATCATCTTGCCTTTCGCAATTCTTGTATTATTGCTAGCAATCTTTAAACTAGGCAATGTAATGGAAACAAGAAAAGTAAGCCTAGATGTCTTTTCATTGATCTTATCTACTATTGGATTTGGTTCTTTACTTTATGGCTTCAGTTCAGCTGGAGATAAAGGATGGGATAGCCCAATCGTTTACGGTACAATTATTGTCGGTGTCTTAGGTGTTGCTGCATTTGTTATTAGACAGCTGTTCTTAGAACAACCTTTGCTAGATGTTAGAATCTACAAACACCCGATGTTTGCGCTATCTTCAGCGATTTCAATCGTCGTTTCTATGGCAATGTTCTCAGGTATGATTATTACACCAATTTATGTTCAAACAGTTCGTGGTATTTCGCCTTTAGATGCAGGATTATTAATGCTACCAGGTGCACTTGTGATGGGAATTATGTCACCAATTACAGGTAAGTTATTTGATAAATTTGGACCTAAAGCATTGGCTCTTACTGGGTTAACAATTACTACGATTGCAACATACGAGTTAACAAAATTAACTGCCGATACTAGTTATGGTTACTTAATGTTTGCATATACAATTCGTATGTTCGGTATGTCTATGGTTATGATGCCGATTATGACAAATGGCTTAAACCAATTACCAATGAAGATGAATCCACATGGTACTGCCATGAATAATACGCTACAACAAGTTTCTGGCGCAATTGGTTCAGCTGTATTAATCACAATTATGACAAAGCATACAGCTACTCGTGCAAAAGAGATAGGTTTAGAAATGAAAGAAAAAATGGCTTCAGCTGCGCAATCTGGTAATGTACCAAGTGCAACAGAAATTGCTCAAATGAAAGCTCAAGTTGGTCAACAAGCGTTGATTGATGGTATTAACTTTTCATTCTTTGTTGCAATGGGTATTACGATAGTTGCTCTTATCTTAGCGCTATTTGTTAAACGTGTTCCTGTTAATGGAAAATCAATGAACCCAACTGAAAACACTCAAGAACAAAAAGAAGAAGTTAAAGCATAATAAAAGAAAACGCTCAGTCATGACGTAAAGTCATAACTGAGCGTTTTTTGTTATTGTAGGCGGGAATTTGGAGCGGGGGCAAAAGCATTTAATAACTCTTGCATATCTTTTCCATCTAATTGAGGTACTTGATAATATTTATGTTTGTTTTGATACAGGGATAATTCGTAAGCCATTTCAATACAGTTCGGTACTGAATCGGCTAGTACACGTCTTACCACCGGGTTAGTTGTTTCGAGGGCAGTCGTTACCTTACATGAAGCGAGCTGTTTATGCCCACCTAGTAAGTAACCTGAAATCATTTCGTCATTCAGCTCAGAAGCGTTTGACATTGGCTTTTTTGGTTGAGATGGTTCTAACCCGTAGATGAAATCATGGTTAAGTTTCATCTGATAACTACCAGTCGGGTGAGATGGGTCACGTCCTGTCCTAAATGACTCAACTGTAATATTGTACTCATCTAAGCTGAAATTGTACTGGCGGTCTAAAATATCCAGTAATTCTGGGTCTTGTACGTGTGGACGCAAAAGTACAGCGTGATTAAGCATAGCAACTGTTTCAGATAATGTTTCGTGCATATCTAAAACTTCGTGGCCACCATGGTTCATCATCGCAGACTGTGGTTGATACATATTACCGGATTCAGTTTGTCCAAATTGGTTATTAGTCAATTGTTTGGCCTCCTTAATGAAATAGCGTTTACCGCAACTGTAGTATGGATTTAAAGCAAAACATTATACGATGAAAATGAAACTTCCAAATGTTTGAAGCGTATAATAAGTCGTATGTTTTTTCATAAGGAAGTAAGGGAAGAATAATTAAAAAATGAGGAGGTCTTTCATTTTGAAAAAATTGGTCACACCCTTAATAATAATTGCCGTAATTATTGGTGTTTTAGCGATGATGATTGTGCCACGCTATAACAAGTTAGTGAATGCGGATGAGCAAGTGGATTCGAAGTATGCTCAAATTGAAAATCAATTACAAAGACGTTTAGATTTAATACCTAATTTAGTGAATACAGTTAAAGGATATGCAAATCATGAAAAAGAGATTATGACGGACATTGCTGAATCTCGATCGAAATTAGCTGGGGCGAATACACCACAAGATCAAGCTATCGCAAATGATGAATTGACTGGTGCATTAAATCGATTATTAGTTGTTGTAGAAAAGTATCCTGACTTAAAAGCAGACGCGAATTTCCGTCAATTGATGGATGAACTCTCTGGAACGGAAAATCGTATTGCTGTCGCGCGTGAAGATTATAATGAAGAGGTAAATAGTTATAATAAATTAAGAAGAGCATTTCCAGGGAACCTTATTGCTGGAATGTTCAATTTTGAGAAAAAAGAATATTTTAAAGCAAATCCTAATGCCAAAGATGCTCCAGCAGTAGACTTTGGTGGAAATGATTCAAAATGAAAAAAATCACTCTTGTACTAGGTGTATTATTTACTTTGGGGTTATTTTTTATAACTTCTGCAACGACTCAAGCCGCAAGTTTACCGAAACCTGAGCAGGATGGGTACGTACAGGATTTTGCAAATGTTGTATCAAAAGACACCAAAGAAGAATTGAATGAGCTATCCAAAAATCTAGAGATTGCAACCGGTGCACAAATTTATATTTTAACTGTAGATACTTTAGGTGGTTTGGATGCTGCATCGTATGGTACAAAAATTGTGCGTGCATGGGGAATTGGAAGCAAAGAAAAGAATAATGGCGTGCTTATTTTAGCAAGCTTTGGTGACGCTGAAGGTGATCGGGATTTACATATTACTGTTGGTCAAGGTCTGGAAGGCGCATTACCTGATGCTAAAATTGGACGGATTTTAGATGAATATATGGTACCGAATTTAAAAGCTGGAAATTATGACGCCGCCTTTAGTTCTGCATATAAACTTATATATAATATCGTTGCAGAGGAATATAACTGGGATGGGACAGTAGACAATCCTGTAAAGCCTGAAGAAGAAGGCTTATCGCCAATAACGATTGTTATCATCGTTATCCTTTTTTTAATCGTATATAGTATGTTTTCAAAAGGTGGAGGTGGATCTGGTGGTTCACGAGGTCGCCGAAGAAGTATATATGATTATGGTGGTGGCTGGGGGAGTTTTAATTCCGGTGGTAGTGGTAGATCTAGTGGCAGAAGTTTTGGTGGATTCAACGGTGGTGGAGGCTCATCAGCTGGTGGAGGAGCAGGGCGTAAATGGTAGATGAAATGGTTTCGCAAAATTGCGGAACCATTTTTTTGTATATGAGTTTTCGATTGGCATGCTCATCGCATAAACTTTATAATTGAGGTGGGGGTGTTGAGAAATGTCATTTCGCTTTGAGCAATCGCAAACACAAATTCAAAAGCTAGCGCTAACGCAGGAAATGCGGCAATCATTAGATTTACTGCAATATTCCTCTGAAGAATTACACGCTTTTCTACAAGAAAAACAAGTGGAAAATCCCTTTTTAAAAATAAAAGTAAAATCATCAAAGAATCAACAAACTAAAGATTGGGCAGAATGGACAGCGTCAGCAGAATCAGATTCAATTCAAAGTTCTATTATGGATCAGTTATTAAACCAATCCTTATCTCCTGAATGTAAAAAAGCTATCAATTGGCTAATTAATGATTTAGATGATTTTGGCTTCTTAACAAGTACGGACGAAGAATATTCTAAATGGCTAGGTCTGAATATTCCTACTATAAAACAGGCTAGACAATACATATTACAGTGCGAACCAACTGGCATTGGCGCTTGTTCGATGTCGCAATGTTTATTATTACAAGCAGAAAAAGGGCAAATGGATGAGGTCGTTTGCAATATTTTATCCAATTATTACACATTATTTATTGAGAAAAGGTGGCAGGAGTTAGGGCGTATTTCTAACTATTCTTTAAAACAAATCCAACAAGCAGCTGATGCAATTAGTACGTTGAATCCATCACCTATAGACTATTTAAGAACACCTAAAACAGAATATATAATTTCAGAAGCAGACGTTTTTATGGAAAATGGTAAATTGTTAATACGATATTCCAAAGAAGCATTTCCTTCTGTCGAGTTAGATGAAGAGTATGTTAAGCAAATCCAGGGAGATCAAGATTCATTTGCTTATATTAATGGAATGAAGGAACAGGTACGTATTATAGATAAGCAATTATTGCTAAGAAAAGAAACTCTGCGCCTAGTTATTCAAGAAATCGTTAAAAAGCAATCAGCATTTTTTTCAAAAGGCTACGACGCCATTGTTCCTTACACAATGACAGAATTAGCTACAAAGCTAGAGTTACATGAGTCGACGATTAGCAGGACAATTAAAGAAAAATATATTCATACTGCATTGGGTACATTACCATTACGTAGATTTTTTTCACAGCGGTCAACGATGGTCAAGGACGAAGATGTTTCTGTAGATCGTGTCAAAACACAGTTACAACAATTAATTCAAGCTGAAGATAAAACAAAGCCATTATCTGATCAAGCAATAAAAAGTTTGCTCGAGCAACAGGGATGGGTATTATCAAGACGTGTCATAGCGAAGTATCGGGAGCAATTAGGTATACTTGCTTCAACGAAACGAAAAAGGTTTGAGTAATGAGGTGAGTAGATGAACATTAAATATTATAGTCGTCCGGGTTGTGGGCTTTGTGAAGAAGGGATAGAACTATTAAAGATAGTACAAGAAGATGTTCCGTTTACAATAGAAGAAATTAATATTGAAACAGATGATTCATTGCATGAGCGATTTATGTTAATGATACCGGTTGTTGAAAAGAACGGAGAAATTGTTCAATATGGATTGCTCGATTATGTAACTTTATTAGAGGGATTAGCTATTGAAGAGGGGTAGTTACCCTCTTTTTTAGCAAAAAAAGTTGATTTATAATTCACTTTTTAGTTGCGAATTTTGAAAGGCAATTGTATACTATGTGCAGGAAATAAATTTTTTTACCCCAAGTGGGACAAAATTATAACCAGTGGGACAATAATTAACCCACCGCTGATGGAGGACGTAATAATATGTATACATTATCGGAGGCACAATTAAAATTACTACCCGAAATGTCAGACATCCTTCAAATCAGATATCGACTTCTTCAAACGATTCAGATGATGGGTCCGATTGGCCGTAGAGCATTAGCTGAGCAGCTATCAGTTACTGAGCGTGAAGTGCGTAAGGAAACTGATTTGTTAAATGAGCAAGGATTGATATTTACGAGCCGTTTAGGTATGAGTATTTCGGATAGTGGGCAACATGTACTCAGTAAACTAAAATCTCTCGTACATGAATGGTCAGGAATATCATCATTAGAAACTATACTCACAAGACAATTCAAAATTCAAAAAGTAATCATTGTACCGGGCAATAATGATATTGAGCCTTCTGTCAAAACATTAATGGGTACGGAAGCTGCGAATGAGCTAGAACGTCTAGCGAATGGTAAAAAAACTGTAGCTGTCACTGGTGGAAGTACTGTTAGTGCAATTGCTGAAAGTTTAACTCCATCGAATAAATTTTCACAATTACAGTTTATAGCAGCTAGAGGCGGTATTGGTGAAGAAATGCAGTTACAAGCAAACACCATTGCATCCGTATTTGCTAGTAAAACAGGTGGTACTTATCGTACGTTGTATTTACCGGAATATTTAAGTGAAAATGCTTATTCTACAATGATGCAAGAACCTATTGTGAGAGAAATGATGGATCTATATGAACAGACTGATATTGTCATACATGGTATCGGTTCTGCAGAGGAAATGGCTGTTCGCAGAAATTCATCACCTGAAGATTTACAAGCGCTACAAAGTTTTGGAGCAGTCGGTGAAGCTTTTGGTTATTATTTTGATGAAACGGGTAAAGCAGTACATAGAATTCGTACTGTTGGTATCCAGCTGGAACAAGTTCACAAATGCCCGTCTATTTTAGCTGTAGCGGGAGGAACTTCAAAGGCTAAAGCAATTCTTTCGTATATTAAAAACCCTGCAGCGCAAACTATTCTTATTACGGATTTAGGCGCAGCAGAAGAAATGATTAAATTACTTAAGTAATTACAAAAATGGAGGAATAGAACATGACTTTAAAATTAGCTATTAACGGATTTGGACGTATTGGACGATTAGTATTTCGAAATGCGGTACAGCATGAGAATATTGAGGTAGTAGCAGTAAACGATTTAACAGACGCAGCGATGTTAGCTCATTTGTTAAAATATGATTCCGTACACGGTATTTTAGATGCAGAAGTATCTTCTGAAGGCGAATACCTAATTGTTAATGGTAAGAGAGTACGTGTTTATGCTGAAAAAGATCCAGCAGTTTTACCTTGGAAAGAACTTGGAGTCGATATTGTTATCGAGTCTACAGGACATTTTGTTAAAACAGAATTAGCAAGCAAACATCTTGAAGCAGGTGCTAAAAAAGTTATCGTTTCTGCACCGGGTAAAGGTAGTATGCCAACATTTGTTATGGGTGTAAACCATAAAGAATACAATGCTTCAGAGCATAATGTTGTTTCAAATGCATCTTGTACTACAAACTGCTTAGCACCAGTAGCAAAAGTATTAGATGAGAAGTTTGGTATTAAACGTGGAATGATGACTACAATTCACTCATATACAAATGACCAACGCATTTTAGACTTACCACATTCTGATTACCGTCGTGCACGTGCAGCTGGTGAATCAATGATTCCTACAACAACAGGTGCTGCAGTAGCAGTTGCAAAAGTTTTACCTAATTTAAAAGGCAAACTAGACGGTATGGCTGTACGCGTACCAACTCCTAATGTATCTTTAGTTGACTTAGTAGCTGAATTAGACAAATCGGTATCAGTAGAAGAAATTAATGCTGTATTAAAAGAAGCTTCAGAAAACGAACTAAAAGGTATTTTAAATTTCACAGATTTACCACTAGTTTCAATTGATTATAATGGTAATAAAGCATCATCAACAATTGATAGCTTATCAACAATGGTCCTTGAAGATAACCTAGTTAAAGTACTATCTTGGTATGACAATGAGTCAGGATATTCTGCTCGTTGTATCGACTTAGCGCTTTACATGTATGATCAAGGTTTGTAATAGAAAAACCGTAGCCTTTATGAACCCGAGCGTTTATAATGTATTAGGGTAAAAGGAGAAGGGTTTACTCTTCTCCTTCTTTTATTCCTATAAAGAGTAAGCGCTTGCCTACTAGTACTATTGGAATGAATTTTTCGAAGGTATTGTCGAATAGCCTATTGTATTATCAAAAAATTATAAATAAGATGCTTGTTTCACATAGTTGGAAAAGCAATATAAACAATTGGAGGAGGCTCTCTTCATGTATCAGAAGAAGACGATGAATGATGTAGAAGTAAACGGAAAGCGTGTTTTTGTGCGCGTAGATTTTAATGTGCCTATGGAAGATGGTAAAATCACCGACGACACTCGTATTAGAGCAGCACTTCCTACAATTTCTAGCCTAGTTGAAAAAGGTGCTAAAGTAATTTTAGCTAGTCATCTTGGACGTCCAAAAGGTGAAGTGAAAGAAGAGTTACGTCTAACTGCAGTTGGTAAACACCTAGCTGAATTGCTAGGAAAACCTGTTACAAAATTAGACGAATCAATTGGTGAAACGGTAGAAAAAACGGTAGCAGAAATGGAAAATGGTGACGTTGTATTACTTGAAAACGTTCGTTTCCATGCTGGAGAAGAAAAAAATGATGCCGACCTTGCAGCAAGCTTTGCTAAATTAGCAGATATTTATGTGAACGATGCATTTGGAGCAGCTCACCGTGCACATGCAACGACTGCGGGAATCGCTGAATATATCCCATCTGTTTCGGGCTTATTAATGGAGAAAGAGCTTGATGTATTAGGTAAAGCTTTATCTACTCCAGAACGTCCATTCACGGCGATTATTGGCGGAGCGAAAGTAAAAGACAAGATTGGTGTAATTGAAAATCTTTTAGAAAAAGTAGATCACTTAATCATTGGTGGCGGTCTGTCGTATACCTTCTCTAAAGCACAAGGTTATGATATCGGACAATCTTTACTAGAAGAAGATAAAATTGAGTTAGCTAAATCATTCATCGAAAAAGCGCAAGCTAAAGGTGTGAAATTGCATATGCCTGTCGATGTAGTAGTTGCGGATACATTCTCTAAAGACGCAAATACAAAAGTAGTTGATATCGATCAAATTCCTTCTGATTGGATGGGGCTTGATATTGGTCCTAAAACAACAGCAAACTATGCAGATGTTATTAAAAACTCTAAGTTAGTTATTTGGAATGGACCAATGGGTGTATTTGAAATGGACGCTTTTGCGAACGGAACAATGGGTGTGGCACAAGCTATGGCAGATACTGATGCCTACACTATTATCGGTGGAGGAGATTCAGCCGCAGCAGTCGAAAAATTCCATGTAGCAGATAAGATGAACCACATCTCAACAGGTGGCGGTGCATCACTTGAATTTATGGAAGGCAAAGCCCTACCAGGCGTTGTCGCATTAAACGATAAATAATGGAGGATGATTCACATGCGTAAACCAATTATTGCAGGTAACTGGAAAATGTATAAACACTTAAGCGAAGCTGTAGAATTTGTAGAGGCAGTAAAATCATCAATCCCAAACAAAGAAAAAGTGGACTCAGTTATTTGCGCTCCAGCTTTATTTTTGCCAACACTTGTCGAACAAGCTAAAGGCTCTAATTTGGCGATTGGTGCTCAAACAATGCACTTTGAAAAAGAGGGCGCCTTTACAGGTGAAGTAAGTCCTTCTCAACTATCAGACATTGCTGTTTCTTATGTAGTTTTAGGCCACTCTGAGCGCCGTGAGTATTATAACGAAACGGATGCAGCAGTTAACAAAAAAGCTCATGCAGCATTTGAATATAACTTAACTCCAATTGTATGTGTTGGTGAAACTCTAGAAGAGCGTGAAGCTGGAAATACAGTTAAAAAAGTAGCTGGTCAAGTACGTGTAGCGCTTGAAGGATTATCAACAGAGCAAGTAAAACAAACTGTTATCGCTTATGAACCAATTTGGGCAATCGGTACAGGTAAAACGGCAACTGCAGAAGATGCAAATGAAGTTTGTGGAGCGATTCGTGCTACTGTTGAAGAAATTGCTGGCGCAGAAGCTGCTGCTGCAATTCGCATTCAATATGGTGGAAGTGTGAAACCTGAAAATATTGTGGAACTACTAACAATGGAGCATATTGACGGGGCTCTTGTAGGTGGAGCAAGCTTACAATCAGATTCATATTTGAAACTTTTGGAGGCGGGCGCAAATGCCTAAAAAACCTGTAGCACTTATTATTTTAGACGGTTTAGGTTTACGTAGTGAAGTGTTCGGAAATGCTGTAGCACAAGCGAAAAAACCAACATTCGATCGTTTATGGAATACGTACCCTCACTCAACTCTAATTGCTTCAGGTGAAGCAGTCGGATTACCAGATGGCCAAATGGGTAACTCAGAGGTTGGCCATTTGAATATTGGTGCTGGTCGTATTGTGTATCAAAGTTTAACGAGAATCCACAAGTCTATTAAAGATGGTGACTTCTTCGAAAACGATGCATTAGTGCAAGCAGTAAAACATGCAAAAGAGAATAATACAAAACTACATTTAATGGGCTTACTTTCTGATGGCGGTGTACATAGTCATTATGAGCACTTATTCGCGCTATTAAAGCTAGCTAAGAAATATGGTTTAGATGAAGTTTATATTCATGGTTTCTTAGATGGTCGTGACGTAGCACCAACATCAGCAGTTTCTTATATTGAAGAAACTGAACGTCAAATAGCTGAAATCGGTGTAGGGAAATTTGCATCAATTAGTGGCCGTTACTATGCAATGGATCGTGACAATCGTTGGGATCGTATAGAAAAAGTGTATCAAGCACTTGTCGATGCTAAAGGAGAAGAAGCAAGTTCTGCAAAAACTGGTGTGCAAAATTCATATGCAAAAGATATTAAAGATGAATTTGTTGTACCTTTTGTCGTGAAAGAAAACGGCAAACCTGTTGCAACGATTGAATCAAATGATTCAGTCATTTTCTTCAACTTCCGCCCTGACCGAGCGATTGAACTTTCAAAAGCATTTACGAATCCTGCATTTAGTGGTTTTGAATTAAGTGGAAAACATCCTACTGATATCGTATATGTAACGTTCAAGCATTATAGTGATGAAGTAAATGCTAAGGTTGCGTTTGAAAATGATAACTTGGTCAATACTATTGGCGAAGTCATAGCAAATGAAGGTTTAACTCAACTGCGTATTGCTGAAACTGAGAAGTATCCTCATGTCACATTCTTTATGAGTGGTGGACGTGAAGAGAAATTTGCAGGTGAAGAGCGTATTTTGATAAACTCGCCAAAAGTAGCGACATACGATTTAAAACCTGAAATGAGCGCTTATGAAGTAACTGATGCATTGCTAGCAGCGATTGAATCTGATGCATTTGATGGCATTATTCTCAACTTTGCTAATCCTGACATGGTTGGACATAGCGGTATGCTAGAACCAACGATTAAGGCAATTGAAGTCGTTGATGAGTGTTTAGGTAAAATTGTAGATGCAATCATTGCAAAAGGCGGAGCAGCAATTGTAACTGCTGATCATGGGAATTCTGACGAGGTTACTACTTTGGAAGGTCAACCGATGACAGCTCATACAACAAACCCTGTTCCAGTAATCGTCACAAAAGAGAATATCGTTTTACGAGATGGTGGAATTTTAGCCGATTTGGCTCCAACCATGTTAAAATTACTTGGAGTGGAACAACCACTTGAAATGACAGGAAAACCATTATTTTAAAACTGAGGAGAGTTAAAACAATGCCAATTATTACAGACGTACAAGCTCGTGAAGTATTAGATTCACGCGGTAACCCAACAATAGAAGTAGAAGTATTCACAGAAAGCGGTGCATTTGGTCGTGCAATCGTACCATCTGGTGCATCTACAGGGGAATATGAAGCAGTAGAATTGCGCGATGGCGATAAAGGTCGCTACCTTGGAAAAGGTGTTTTAAAAGCAGTTGATAATGTAAATAACGTCATTGCACCTGAATTAATCGGTAACTATGCTGTACTTGATCAAGTATCAATTGATAACAGCATGATCGAATTAGATGGTACTGAAAACAAAGGTAAACTTGGAGCAAATGCTATTCTTGGTGTATCTTTAGCAGTTGCACATGCAGCAGCAGATTATTTAGGAGTTCCTCTTTATCAATATATCGGTGGAGTAAATGCAAAACAATTGCCAGTACCGATGATGAACATTTTAAATGGTGGCGAACACGCTGATAACAACGTAGATATTCAAGAATTTATGGTAATGCCTGTAGGTGCTGAATCTTTCCGTCACGCATTACGTATGGGTACTGAAATCTTCCACAACTTAAAAGCTGTATTAAAAGAATCTGGACATAATACTGCAGTAGGTGATGAAGGTGGCTTCGCGCCAAACCTTTCTTCTAACGAGGAAGCACTTGCTACAATTATGACAGCAATCGAACGTGCTGGTTACAAACCAGGAGAAGAAGTATTCTTAGCAATGGACGTTGCATCTTCTGAACTTTACAGCAAAGAAGATGGTAAATACCACTTAGATGGTGAAGGTGTTGTTAAAACTTCTGAAGAGATGGTTGCATGGTACGAAGAAATGACAAATAAATATCCAATCATCTCAATTGAAGACGGCTTAGATGAAAATGACTGGGCTGGTCATAAATTATTAACAGAACGTATTGGAGAGAAAGTACAACTTGTTGGTGATGACTTATTCGTAACAAATACGAAAAAATTATCACGTGGTATCGAAGAAGGCGTTGGTAACTCAATCCTAATTAAAGTTAACCAAATTGGTACTTTAACAGAAACTTTAGATGCTATTGAAATGGCTAAACAAGCAGGCTACACAGCTGTTATCTCTCACCGCTCAGGTGAATCTGAAGATGCAACTATTGCTGACATCGCAGTAGCTGTAAATGCTGGTCAAATCAAAACAGGTGCACCTTCACGTACTGACCGCGTTGCGAAATATAACCAATTACTTCGCATCGAAGATCAACTACACTCAACAGCAAGATATAATGGCTTAAAATCTTTCTACAACTTAAAAAAATAAGTTAGAAATTTACTTAAGCTCTAAATAACAGAGAGCTATTTCACTGTCGCAATTAGGACAGTAGAAATAGCTCTATTTTTTCATAAGGTAGTCGTCAAAATTGTATAGAAATGTTAGAATATAACTTAAGCGCTAGTCTATATACAGGCTACATAGCATGATTGAATTAGAACAACGTTGTCATTACGTACAGTTTTTGGTAAGATAAGACTGTTGTGATGTTTCGAATCAGGAGGTGGAACATATGCATACTGTGATTATGACACTATTAATCATTGTTTCTCTTGCATTAGTTGTCTTAGTATTATTACAATCAAGTAAAAGTGCAGGTCTTTCGGGAGCCATCTCTGGTGGAGCTGAGCAACTTTTTGGTAAGCAAAAAGCTCGAGGCATGGACCTTATTTTGCACCGCATTACGGTAGTATTATCAATTTTATTTTTTGTACTAGCTTTAGCTATTGCGAAAATTTAATGAGCGATATTTGAACCGCCTGACCACCATATGGTTAGGCGTTTTCTTTTATAAAAGCATATAATTAATAATAGAACACTTACATACATGAATTGTATTATTAATGGAGGTTTGCTTCATGGAAGTTTTAATGTCACAGCCTTTCTTTTTTAAAGCAGGTCCACGTGCAGTTTTACTGTTGCATGGATTTACTGGGAATTCTTCTGATGTGCGAATGTTAGGGAGATTTTTGGAGAAAAAGGGCTATACTACGTTTGCTCCTCATTATAAAGGCCACGGTGTACCACCAGAGGAACTAATCCATACAAGACCATCAGATTGGTGGGAAGACGTTCTACAGGGATATAATACTTTAAAAGAAGCTGGTTATGAAGAGATTGCAGTTGCTGGTTTATCTTTAGGTGGTGTATTTTCACTGCGTTTAGGGTATACACTACCTATTAAGGGGATTGCGACAATGTGTGCACCAATGTCAATGCACACTACGGATTTAATGTTCGAAGGTGTGTTGAAATATGCACGTGACTTTAAAAAGTTTATTGGAAAAAAACCAGATGAAATCGAGCAAGAGATATCTGAACTGAAGCAACAAGGGATGCCTTCACTTTCAGAATTACGAGAACTTGTTTATCAGGTTCGTAATCAGATTGATCTAATCTATGCTCCAATATTCGTTGCCCAAGGATTATTAGATGACGTGATTGATATAAATTCAGCACAAATCATTTATGATCAGGTGGAGTCCAATGATAAAGCTATAAAATGGTATAAAGAGTCTGGGCACGTTATTACTCTTGACAAAGAGAAAAAACAATTACATGAAGATATATATGCTTTTTTAGAAAAACTCGATTGGCAAGAGTAAAAATGGCATTCTTCGCAAACGCTATTAGAAGGAGGGAAGAAAGATGAACAATCAAGAATTATCTTTACAAGAACGATTATTAAGTTTCATGAAGGAAGAACAATATAAGCCGCTCACTGTTGCCGAATTGGAACAACAATTTGGTTTTAAAGATGCAGATGAATTTAAAGAACTAGTGAAAACACTAGTAAGAATGGAACAGCAAGGGCAGGTAGTACGTTCTAATACGAATCGTTATGGTACGCCAGATCGTATGAATTTGTTAAAAGGACGCTTCATCGGTCATGCAAAGGGGTTTGGCTTTGTTGCACCTGAAGAAGCAGGAATGGATGATGTGTTTATACCGCCAGATGCCCTTAATGGTGCATTAAATGGTGATACAGTATTAATCCGTGTATCTAAAACAACTTCTGGAGATCGACGAGAAGGTAAAATCATTCAAATTGTAGAAAGAGGAACAACGAAGGTTGTCGGCGTCTTTCAAGCAAATCGTGGTTTTGGCTTTGTAGTACCAGATGATAAGAAATTATCAATCGATTTCTTTATCGCAAAAGGAGACACTCTCGGCGCGATGGACGGCCATAAAGTAGTCATTGAAATTACTGGATGGCCTGATGATAATCGTTCAGCAACAGGAATTGTAACGCAAATTTTAGGTCACAAAAATGACCCAGGTGTTGATATCTTATCGATTATCCATAAACATGGTATCGCTATCGACTTCCCAAAAGAAGTGATTGATGCTGCATCAGCTATTCCTGATGAAGTAACACAAGCAGATTTAGAAGGTCGTATTGATTTACGTGATCAAATGATTGTCACAATTGACGGTGAAACTGCAAAAGATTTAGATGATGCTGTTACTGTGACAAAAAATGATGATGGTACGTATAAGCTAGGCGTCCATATCGCTGACGTAAGCTACTATGTAACAGAGGGTTCAGATCTTGATGAAGAAGCGTATGATCGTGCTACTAGTGTGTATTTAACAGACCGCGTTATTCCGATGATTCCGCATCGTCTATCAAACGGTATTTGTTCATTAAATCCACAAGTTGACCGACTAACGTTATCTTGTGAGATGACGATTAATGGTAGTGGCGAAGTAATAGGACACGAAATTTTCCAAAGTGTCATTAATACGACTGAGCGTATGACTTATACAGATGTTTATAAGATTTTAGAAGAAGATGATGAAGAGTTAAAAGAACGTTATGCAAATCTTGTTCCTATGTTTAAGGATATGGGTGAATTAGCGCAAATTCTACGCAATAAACGTATGGATCGTGGTGCTGTAGACTTTGACTTTAAAGAATCTCAAGTACTGGTAGATGAAAATGGTTGGCCTACAGATGTTGTATTACGTGAACGTACAGTCGCAGAGCGTCTAATCGAAGAGTTTATGTTAGCAGCCAATGAGACAGTTGCAGAACATTTCAAATGGATGGATGTACCTTTCATTTATCGTATTCACGAAGATCCTAAGCCAGAAAAACTTCAACGATTCTTTGAATTTGTAACAAACTTTGGGTTAGTGATTAAAGGTACTGGTAACACAGTCCACCCACGTGCATTACAAGAGATTTTAGAATCAGTTGATGGATTACCTGAAGAACCTGTTATTTCGACTATGATGCTTCGTTCTATGCAACAAGCAAAATATAGTGCGGAATGTTTAGGACACTTTGGTTTATCTACAGAGTTTTACACACACTTTACATCTCCAATCCGTCGTTACCCGGACTTAATTGTTCACAGATTGATCCGTACGTACTTAATAAACGGTGACGTTTCATCTGCTACAATTGCACACTGGAATGCTATAATGGATGAAATTGCACAGCATACGTCTGAGCGCGAACGTCGTGCAGTCGATGCAGAGCGTGATACAGATGCACTGAAAAAAGCACAATATATGGCTGATAAAATTGGTGATGAATTTGAAGGTATCATTAGTTCAATTACAAACTTTGGTATGTTCATCGAATTAGAAAACACAATTGAAGGTCTTGTTCATATAAGTAATATGACAGATGATTACTACCGTTTTGACGACCGTCAAATGGTGATGATTGGCGAACGTACCGGTCGTATTTTCCGTATTGGTGATGGTGTAGAAATTAAAGTTAAGGCTGTCAACGTTGAAGAATCAGCTGTTGATTTTGAAATCGTCGGTATGAAACGCGAATTCGGCCGTACTCGTAAAGAAGCACCACGTGTCATTCATGCGAAGAAAAAAGAGGGCACTAGAGGTGGCAGAGGAAAAGGCAGAAGCGAAAGTGGAAGCGGGAGCGGAACTCGAAAACCAAGTGGTGCAAAAGTGAATGGTAAAACACGCAAGGAAGAGCGTAAAGCTTCCGGTAAAAGTGGTAGCCAAAAGAAAAAGTTCTACGAAGGTATTGCTAAAAAGAAAAAAGGCAGCAATGGTAAAAAGAAAAATAAAGAGAAGCGCTAGTCGCTTCTCCTCTATTTAATGAGGTGAATGATAATGGCTAAAGGGTCAGGAAAAGTTCTGGCACAAAATAAAAAGGCAGGACATGATTTCTTTATAGAGGAAACGATCGAAGCAGGAATGGTATTACAAGGAACAGAGATTAAGTCAATTCGTAACGGTAGAGTGCAATTGAGAGACTCATACGTCCGCGTCAGTGGTAATGAAGCTTGGATTTCAAACATGCACGTTAGTCCATATGAACAAGGAAATCGTTTTAATCATGATCCATTACGTTCACGTAAATTATTGCTTCATAAAAGACAAATTGCTGAGCTAATTGGTAGAGTTAAACGTGACGGTTATACTATCGTACCGCTGAAAATGTACATAAAAGACGGTTATGCGAAATTATTAATCGGTGTCGGTAAAGGTAAGAAAAACTACGATAAACGTGATGACCTACGTAAAAAAGAAGCAAAACGTGATATGGAACGTACATTCAAGGCAAAAAACCAAGTATAATTAAGATGCTCAAACTTGAAGTTTCACCAATCTTGCCTTATAATTTATAAAGTAAACAAGCCAGTATAAATACTTTTTATAAAAGTATTTCCGAACGGCCTTAAGACATTTATTGTCATAAGGTTCCCTAAGGCATTTAACTACAAGTAGTAGAAATACCTTGTAAAGCCTATATTAAGGGGACGTTACGGATTCGACAGGGATGGTCTGAGCTTGAGTTGCGCGTCGGAGGTCTCGGCTTCGTCATCAACGGAAGTTATATAATAACTGGCAAACAACAAAACAACTTAGCTTTCGCAGCGTAAGCTGATGAAACTGCCTGTCTATTCTATCGCCCATGTAGCATAGTTCAGGCTCACTTATAGTGGGATACGGTTACTAGTGCCACTTGAGCTAGTAACAAGAGCTTCCCAAGTTAGCGCTCATGATGCCTGCTTGCTGGCTATTGAAGCGTGAATCCTAAATAGGCAAGATACACGCGTAGAAGCTTGAGTATTGGAGTTTCTGGACGCGGGTTCGACTCCCGCCGTCTCCATATTACGAAATCATACGATTTCAATGAGTGTCAAAACCCTTGATAAATAAGGGTTTTGGCACTTTTTTTTCATTCAATTTCATCTAAAGTTATTTAAAAATAGTCAATTTATAGTCAAAATAGAGTCGATGGATTAACTCTCTAAATAGTGTATGAACTTTTGAATAGCACCTTCTTTTGCTTTCTTAGTAACATGAGTATATATGTCTAAAGTTGTGTTTTAACATCTGAATGACCTAAACGATTTTGTACTTTTTTAATACTCACACCTGCTTCAATTAAAAGAGAGCAATGAGTGTGACGTAGTCCGTGAGGGGATACCCACTTGAGTGCGAATTTATTTTGCACGCTGTACATCCACTTTTGAACTTGCCCAGGTTGGATAAATGTATTGTTCTTATTACTAAAGATTAATTTGCTTTTTTAAAGAGTATTGATTCCAAGCTTAAAATACTTTTGTTTCTGAAGTTTCTTCCATTCCTTTAAAATGGATACAGTAGTTTCGTCTATTTTAATTGTTCTGGCTTTACCTGTTTTAGTAGATATTAAATAGAGCTGAGTATTTTTTCCACGTGCAATAGCTTTGTTTATCGTCAACGGATTATCTACTAAATTCAAGTCATTCCACTTAAGTGCTAATGCTTCGCTTTTAAGCATCCCAGTATAAGAGATTAATCGAAGAAGAGCATATGCTTTATAATCCAAATATATGCCAAGAAAGTTTTAGATTTTGCGGTTGCTCATAATTACATCCAAAATAATCCATTTATTTATGTTGAAACAAAGGTAAAGCCAACGTATGTTGTTCCCATTGATGAGGATGAAGAAAACTTTTATTCTCGTGAAGAGTTGGTTACATTTTTAAATTATGCTGAAATATGATTTAATTGTTCTTGCTTTTTTAACCTTTGCAGCCCATTCATTATAATACGTGTTACTATAAGAAAATTTATATGATTTATAGGCACATATAGAATTTTGTTGTGATGAATTCACTAAAGAAATGTGGGATAATTAATATAGAAACATGATGTTAAATTGGGAGGAATACTACTTACATTTTTATTTTCAATCAAAACAAGTTTAGTTCGCAAACCTCTTAAATTTTTATCCAATTTAATGTTGAAATCTAATTATTTTTTGGATCAGTATATTATTTTAAATAATGATTCCACTCAATTATTAGATTAAGAAATAAGCAGATGTAGTACTATTACGCTCGATGTTAATAGAATAGTAAAAAACGAAAGGGAATGTTACCAATTCAAAAAAGTAACATTAAATGGAGATATGGAAATTTTAACTAGCATCTATGAAAAATACTGCAACCGAATAGAAACTACCAATAAAAATTTTGAATTTAGAAATTTTAAAATAGTATCAGATAAAGGTTATTTTATAATATGGATTTATGTACCTAATCCAATAAAGGAAATTAGATATAAAATGACAGTAAAAAATCCAATATGTGAGTTTAATTCTGATGTCCAATATAATGAAGGGAATGAAAAGTTTATAGAAATTATGGAGAATGGTAGAAAGTTCGCATATGAAATTATTGCTCTTGAGAAAATAGAAGAACCAATTCCCTTAGCCAACATGAAAAAATTAAATGTCAATGCACCCCAAAATTTTGCTTATATTGATAACTATCCACAATTAAAAGTAGAATTAAAAAAGGCAAGGACTAGAAAAATATTCTAAGCCTTGCCTTTTCTTGATCTGTTTGCTTTAAAAAAGGAAATTATTATTAGCTAATCACTGTCAAGAAAAGTTATTACAAATAATTTCTAAATAGGAAGAAGTGTTTGCTCGGACTCCTGATTTTTTAAGGCTTTTTCTAGATTCTTTTTATATAGAACAGGGAAAGTTATATCAGATGTATTTTTGTATCTAGAATATTTGAAATTGTTATAAATGTTGTCATTTATGCCGTTAATGTCATTGAGGATGGTTTTTCCTATAGCTTCTCCAAGTTTGATTGGAACAGCATTTCCGATTTGTTTATATTTTTCTAATAGGCTTCCACAAAATACCCAATTGTCAGGGAACCCTTGTATTCTAGCGTACTCCTCTATTGATAACGGTCTTAATTCGGTAGGATGAATTAAGTCAGTTGCTGGCATTGTAGGTACTGTCACGAGTGTTGGACTTGGCTGACTAAATGATAAACGTCTGAAGAAGCCGGTTTTTCCTCCACCCATAAAGTATTTTCCCCCCATTGCTTCACGTTGTTCTGCATCAGATAATGATTTCCAATTTCCACCCTCTGGGATCTTCTTAAACCATTCTATACGACTTTCAGGCATCTTAATATAGTTCATTTCTGTTCCTTGAATATCCCCAATTGCTTCCTGAAGAGTTTTCCAAGGTGGTAGGTTATATTCCCTGTCTTCTGAGTTTGTAGGGGTTAAATAGGGAACTTTTTCATTTCCTAATTTTCCTATAATAACAAATCGTTCACGTTTTTGAGGGGCACCAAAATTTGCAGCATTATAAAGTTCAAATGATACGCTATAACCAAAAGACTCTAATTTTTCGATGACATAATGTAATACGCCCCCTTTTACAGGGTGTCCATTTGTGTCGTCTAAGACAGCTACTGTTGTTTGAAGCCCACGAACATTCTCAATAACTACATATGTTGGCATCAATTCGCCAATTAAATTCAAGTAGCGAATAAAAACATTACCACGTGCATCTTCAAGCCCCTTTTGATTACCAGCGGTCGAGAAGGCTTGACAAGGAGGACCTCCAAAGATGATATCTATTTGTTGTTCATTTGGAATTTTTGCATATTCTCTAATTTTATCAGTAGTGCATCCCCATATATCCCCAATCAAGCCGATTTCATTATCATTAGATACAATTGTAGCACGTGCATCTTTGTTTATTTCACATGCTAGAAGTGGGTGAATCCCTGCGTTTCTCATCCCTATGTCCAGCCCCATACCTCCACTGAAGAATGACAAAGCAACAACATTGGGTATTTCATCAGTTACTCGTTTTCTATCATCTGGATCAATTACAAATTCGCCAGTTTTTAAAAAATTGTTAACATCCACTTGAGTTGTTATCCAAGCTCTATTTATATTTTGTGATTTTATTTTTCCATCTCTCATTAATTTTCTTGCATATTGTTCTGTAACTTTTAGTTGTTTTGCAACTGTTTGGATAGTCATTTCCATATAGATGCTCCTCTCCGAAACTATTTATAGACCCGATTACGATTCTTATCATAACATAATTTTATTTAGAGTGTACAATTATTAGTTTAATAAGATAAAATGGAAACTAATACATAATTTAAGGTGGGAAATTACTATGGCGAAAATTAAGAAATCCTTTGAATATATTTTGGAAAAAGGATTAACAATTGAACAAGCAAAATCTGCATTTGAATTTGCGGAAAATCTAGTAGTTAAAGAAAATCATCGAAACAATTTAACAGATATGTTTAACTTTGCATTAAATAATGATACTAGTCTTTTCACTGTATTATCATTTGAAGAAGGTGATTTAGAGAATATGGCGAGAGAATATCTAACTAAATGGAGTAATAGTTATGAGTTAGGTAGAACAAATTTAGCTATAAAACGACCACTGAAGAATTATGGAGAAAAAGATGCTGCACTAACTAAAAGAATTACTTCAAATACCGAAGAGGATGAAGAAACAATTAATAAATATTTACTAGGGCATTACCTATATATGAGTGCTGAAAATATGAATGGGATTATACTTGAAGAATATTTGGCTGAAGTGTTAGAACCTCATGGATGGATTTGGTGTGCTGGTTCAACCTTTAGAGCCATAGATTTTTGTTATTTAGGTGAAGAGAACATTTTGTTGCAAGTGAAAAATAAATATAATACTGAAAATAGCTCAAGTTCTGCAATTCGTAACGGTACAGAGATTAAGAAATGGCAAAGATTAAATCGTCCGCGAGTTGCAACAGGTTTAAATAACCCGATTCCAAATTGGGAGGCATTAAGAGTATTGGTTCAAGCTGATGAAGATTTAAAATTACAGTTAACAGAAGAAAAATATCTACAGTATATAATAGAAAATTCTACAAAGGAAATTGAAACTCGCAATTAATAAGTAATTACATAACGTCTTTATTCTTTAGATAACGCTTTGTATTACGGTAACAGTATGATTAGTATATATATCAACTGACTATATCATAAATATAATGGTTTAAAGAAAGCAGTCTAACTATTTGATGTCTGACTGTTTTTCTATAAGAGTTAAAAAATGGTATGATATATAAATAAAATCATTGAAGAATGTAAGGGAGATTAAAAATGGAAATTAAATCAAGAATAACAGATTCTCGTATTAACGCCGAAAACATTTTTATAGAAATGACTTATGGCGAATATTTGAAAATGGCTAAGGAAATTATAGAAAACAATCCATTACAAAGACGTAGGGTAAAATCATCAAATACAGTATATTCTTTATTAAAAAATGATTTGAAAACAGGTTGTTTAATGCCGCCGATGGTTCTTGCACTTACTAATGGAAGTTCTAGCGGGTATTCAACTATGGAAGATCATGAATTAACAAAATATATAGAAGGAAATAAGGAAAGACTTATTATCTTAGATGGATTACAAAGAACACATACACTAAAAGGTGTTGAGGTGGAACTTGATATTTCGAGTTCTAAGGAAGAGCTAGATAAATTTTATTCAAATAAGCTAAGAATTGAATTATACTTAGGAATCAACAAATTTGGAATTTTATATAGAATGTTAACACTAAATACAGGGCAAACACCAATGTCAGTACGTCATCAAATTGAAATGTTATATCAAGATTATCTACAAGGTGTAATCGAAGGAATTACAATTCTTAGAGAAGTAGATGAAGATAATAATAATGAATTAGGAACATATAATTTTAAAAGTGTGATTGAAGGATTTAATTCATATTTGGAAAGAGACCCATTACCTATGGATAGATTTGATGTATTAAATAATATTAAAAGCTTAGAAAAATTATCTATTGAAGATCAAAAACACGATTTATTTAATGAATATTTAAAAACATTTGATTCTTTTATAAGAAAGACTATTGATTATACTGAGAATTGGCAATTAGAATCAGATTATGAAGAGGAAATGAAACTAAATTCAAAAGCATTTGCGGTTTCGGCATTAAAGTTATTTAATAAGTCTCAAGCATTCACAGGCTTCGGTGCAGCATTAGGAAAATTAAGAGATCTTGATTTAATTCAAGGGTTTGAAGAAATTAATTTGGTATTACCAAATTTAATATCTGATGGAGATAAAGAGGATTGGATAGTCGATTTTATTACTAATTTGGACGAAGTTAAAAAGAAATCAAAAAAAATTGGTAATTCTCAACGTGAGTATTTTTATTGGTTCTTTAGAGCTTTATTTAATAAAGATTCAGATTCATACTTAAATTTAAGTCAAGCAGTAGAAGATGGTTATAAAAAATATCGTAGGGAATCAGAATAATGAATGAAATTAGTAATGATGAATTGTTGTCATGTTCATTAAATTATCAAGAATTTGATAAGGAAAATAATCAATTTATATTTAGGGAAAAGGACTCGGATTTAAAGATTTATTTTAATTATAAACTTGAAATAAGTGAAATGAAAGATATAAATGATTATGAAATTCATTTATTTTATAATAAGAATTTTGCAGAAAATAATATATTTCAGGTTTTTGATGGTGATATTAGATTGGGGTGGCTTTTTCCTTTACAAGCAATTATTTCTCAAAATCATGATTATGTAAGTAACGAATATTTTTTAAACTATGCATATATAGCTTTTTTAAAATTATTAGTCGAATCTGAAAAATGGGGGAAGAGATTAATCTATAGAGATGATTGTAACTACAGGTTAGAAGATTTATATGATATCGAATACACACATGTATTTGTTACGAGTAATTCAAATACAAATACCATAAGAGAATATAATTTTCAAAATTATATTCCTTCTTTATATGATAAGGGATATTTAAGTAGACCTGGGGATAATAATAAAACAATAGATAGCCAAAATAAAATAAAATTAAATAAAATTTCCGTCGATTTAACAGAAGAAGTGTTTATTAAATACTTATTTAATGAGATTTTGGTGGAGAAGATTCACCCGTTAGTTAAATTTCATATGTTATATCAGGTGATTGAGTTATTAATTGAAAGAATTTTTAATTTTGAACTTAAAATATTATTGGATGGATTATCAAAAAATGAGAAAAAACTTTTTCAAGTTAAGGAAGATTTAGGGAATATCGCCAATGAAAGTGATAGAATAAAAAAATTATTTAATAATTATAGCGAATTTGATGCATCTAGAGATGAGTTAAAGGACTCGTGTAATGAATTGTTAGATGGAGTAGGAAGAGATAGAAAGAACAATGCGGCGAAAGCCTTGTACAATGTTAGGAATCTTTATGTACATGATTATAGAAGTATTCCTAGCGAATTTACAATGCATATAGATCAAATTAATATTTTATTTGAGAAAGTCGTTATTGAAACTATACATACTTTTAAATTGAATGAATAAAGTATATCTTTCTATAAAAAATATATTAAGTGTTTTATAAATTTTAATAGGCATCTATGAACATGTGAATAAATGTATTCAAAAAAGTAGTCAAAAAAACACACTTACTCTAGCAACGACGGATATAACCAGGTTTAGAGAAAATAGATTTGACTCCCGCCGTCTCCATATGAAAGACAAGAAAAACCGTTGAGGAATCAACGGTTTTTGTTTTGGAAAAAACTAATTAGATTGAAAAGAACTTCTTTTGTCCCTTAATTAAGAAAAAAAGTAACTTATAAAACACAGGGGAATCTTTCAATTAACTTTGTTTCACTATATTTGATCATTTGATAGTGATTTGTTTATCTTAATAAAACTTCACAACATCTTCAAAAGGTAAGAATGTTCTTTCTCCTGGTTGTTCGTTTGGTTCACCAAATGGCATTTGTGCTACTAAGCTCCATTCTGCTGGGATATCCCAAGTTTGTTTTACTTCTTCATCAATAATTGGGTTATAGTGCTGCAATGATGCACCGATTCCTTCAGCAGTTAATGACATCCATGTTGCGTATTGCAACATTGCACTGCCTTGATGAGACCAAAATGGGAATTGTTCTTTATAAGATGGTGCATTTTCTTGCATTGTTTGTATTGTTTTTTGGTTTTCGAAGAATAGTACTGTTCCTACTCCATCGCGGAACCCTTGTAATCTTTCTGCAGTTGCCTCAAAATTCTCTGCTGGTACACGAGAGCGTAGTGTTTCTTTTACGATATCCCAAAACTTGTCATGTTCATTTTCCATTACTACAACGATACGTCCACTTTGCATATTAAATGATGTAGGAGCATGTAAAGCTGTTTTTAATAGTTCACTGATTCTTTCTTTTGTAATGTTTTCATTTTTTTTCACCTTACGAATAGAACGGCGGTTAATAATTGCTTCTTTTAAGTTTGTTGTAGTTACTGACATTTTAATTCCTCCAAATAAGTTTAATTTTAAAATAATATATAAACACATAGATTTTTCTGACAGAGCAAGCAGTTATTTAAAGTAAGGAAATACTTACAAAACTCCACTGTAGTTTAAATCTAGTATTAGCAATTCCCATTTATATCGCATTGCATGCCATCAAAGTCACTTGTTTGCTTTTTTTTTAATTCCTTATCAATGACTTGAGCTAATCTTTCTTTGCTGGCTAATCCTTGAATCACTTCATCACCAATAATGAATGTCGGAACAGCCATAATTTGCGCTTCTTCATAAGCGTGATTTAGAGCTTTTTGATGAACCTCGCGATATTTGCGTGATACTAAAGCGTCCTTAAAATCATCCATAGACAAACCAACTTCACCTGCTAAATTTGTTAATACTTCTACGTTCTCTATGTTTTGCTCCTCTTGGAAAAACGCAGTAAATACTCTATGGTGAAATTCATTTCCTTTTCCATGTTCTTTTGCGAAATGACATCCTTCAAATGCCAAGTTGGTATATGGGTGTGGAGAAACACGTGGTAAACGCATGTCAACTCCTAGTTTTTTTGCAGTAGGTAGGATAAAGGAATCCCATGAACTTAATTTATCAGGTTCTTTCCATGGATCGATTTTAGAATGTGGACTTGGACGTAATTCAAATGGCATCCATTCTACTTCTACGTCTTTTTCCTTTACAATCTCATCTAAAGGACCTTTACCTAAAAAACAAAATGGGCATATAAAATCCGAATAAGCTTTAATTTTTACAGTCATCGTATATTACCTTCCTTTTTTAGTAGTAATAGTACAATGTTGTAACAAACTAAGTTACAACATCTTTAAAAAAATATAGAAATCATAAATATTCTTACACTTTTACAGAGTATAATGTATTTTATTTTGTAGTGATGTTTCTATTTAAGATAAATAAAATATGAACAGCAATTGAAAATCGACTACTATTAAAAATTTAACCTCTCTGTTGTAACTATTATAGTTACAGCTTTAACAAATGTCAATTATTTATTTTTGTGTCTATATAGTTGTTAGTGATATATCTCTTATTGTAGGTTTTAAAAAAGAATGATTCGATATGGAGAAAATAAAAAAGTATCCATTAGCGAGATTAAATAGAGCACAAATAGAGAAAGCTGTAGCCACAATTAAAACCAACGAACAAGGAAGGTTAGGTGGCTACCGATGGAATTAGAGAAAAAACTATATTGCTACAACTGCAAGGAAGAAACAGTGTATCAAAAAAGACGTAATAATAACACGTATATGGAAAGTCATTGCAGGGAATGTGGTTGTTTTGAATGGCAGAATAGAGCAGTAGAAAGTGAAGTAAAGAAATGGGCAGAGTATAATTTAGTAAAAGGAATACCGAACTTTGAAGAAGTACAGAGAATTATTTAATCGAATAGCTTAAATCCAGGACAGCATGTTTTTTATCTTTAAAATATATCTGCTAAATAAACATCCCACTTAAATTAATACTTTTAAGAAGGCTCAGAGTGCACAAAAGGCATCGAGAAGTCAATTCTCATTGCCTTTTGTCTTTTTTACATTCTTTTTTTAGGTTTAAACAATTGGATAATTCATTTAATTAACCGTACTTTTCAATAACCTTCCCACTATTAAGCTGCTCGCCATGTCTAAGTGACGAGCTTAATTATTTTCCTTATCTCAAAAATACTGTTGATAGTAGGCTGTCATAGTTACACATTCAGTTGATTGGAGCGGAGTGCGGCGACTCCAGCGGGAAAAGCGGGATAGTCGAGACCCTAGACTAAGCGTAGCGAAGGAAGCGGCTCGGCCCCGCCCGCGGAAAGCGTCCGCACGCAGCGGAAATAAACGGCCTTATTCATACATATGTATTGTAAAAAGAAAAAGGCTGTAGACAAACTCTAAATTCTTCGAGTTTGTCTACAGTATGAGCCTTCCTAAATTAACTTTTAAGAGGGCTTAAAGTCCTTGGGTAATTGGAAGCGCTATTATGAAATTACTTATTGTCAATGGGTGAGAAAATACATACAATTAGACAGAACGGAGGTATTTCTACATGAAAAAAGCTTATTTAGCCAACGGTCTGTTCAGTTTAGGCAATCTATTTGTTAATGGACTTAATATCCAGAATGGTGAAATTGCTACTACGAAGCAAGAAGTAACCGAGGCTTTCGAAATGCATTACTCTCCATAATTTTAATGGTTATTTACCTTATTATTCTTTCAAAATTACTAGGTTACCATTAAAAAGGAGTTTATTTAGATTATGTGGTTTTTATTTGCAATATTAACATGGCTTTCATGGGGAGCAGCGAACTTATTTTACAAAAAGGGCTCAGATACAAATGACAAAAATAGTCATATTAAAATAACTATTATGGTTGGTCTTGTTATGGGGATTCACGCAACGATCTATATGTTCGTGAAAGGTTTAGAATTTCATCCACAAGATATGTTAACGTATTTGCCTGTTTCAACATTGTACATTGTTTCAATGGTTTTTGGTTATGTTGGGTTACGTTATTTAGAGTTATCCATTGCAGCACCAGTGCAAAATGCTTCAGGTGCGGTTACAACGATTTTACTATATATGTTCTTTCCACAAGAAGTTACTTGGATACATTTTGCAGGTATCATTGCTATTACAGCCGGCGTTATTTGGATTGCTGTTATTGAAAAACAACAGGACGATGCATTATTACGTTCTCAAAAAGTTAAAATTGAACGTAAATATCAATTTGGATTTTTCGCAATGTTATTCCCGATTTTATACGCATTAATAGATGGGGTTGGAACTTTCGCTGATGGTATCTATTTAGACGAGTTAACAATTATGACTGAAGATGCAGCGCTACTAGCATATGAATATACATTCTTTATAGTAGCAGTTGTATGCTTTATCTATCTTCGTTTCTATAAAAAAGTGAAATTCAATGTATTTAAAGAGCGTGATCGCACATACGCAGCAGTTTTAGAAACTATTGGTCAGTTCTTCTATGTGTACGCAATTTCAGCATATGCGTTTATTTCCGCGCCAATTATTTCATCATACTGTATTTTCTCAATTATACTATCGCGTATTTTCTTAAAAGAAAAACTAACAAAGAAACAATACTTCGTCATTGCAATTATTATGCTAGGTATTGTCATCCTTGGTCTTGCTGACGAATTATAATTGTAAAACGTCAATCGAAAAATCGATTGGCGTTTTTTTGTTTTGAACAATAAAAGTAATATCACGACAAGCAAATATATGCTCATACTTATAAGAATAATTTTTTGTCCTAAAATCATAGTTATAAATCCTTTCTATTTTCGCTTACCAAAATTAATAACGAATGCACCGATGCATCGCCATGAATTTAAAATTACGAGTACATGTTCTGACGTGTCTTTGGGAACAATGATATCAAGGTAACCGTCTTTATACTAAGAATCATAATCGATAGTATTCCAGCTCTTTGTTATTTTCTCGATGGCATTATATTTTTTAGGCTAAACTGCAACGCCACCATCAAACATCTTTTTCATTAGATAAGCAATTTGTTTAGGCGAAAAGAGTACATAGAGTGTAAATAGTAATAGGATCGTTGTGAAAACGAAAATGCCTGTCCGATGTTTCTTCAATAGAGTGACCGGTTTTCCTTCTATCAATCTGCAATCTATTATGGCATAATTTGTCGTGGGCTTCGAATGCTGTTCTATTGAAAATAGGATTTATAAATTTTTTGAGGTGAAACATAAATGTATAAGAGAAAACGACTTTTACAAGGAATACTTGTAATTTCAGCATTAGAGATGCTGTATTATTATTTTATAGGGAAACAATATCTTTTCATAAATGGTCTTGGGGATATGCCTTTTTACATTATTGGCGGTAATGCATTATTATTTGTAGCTTACTTTATATTGGTTGAGAAAAGTAACATTAGAAAAAAGAATGCACTTATCATTATTGCCTATGCACTTTTAATCATAGCTCCGTTCTATTTCCAAAAGCATGTACCGAGTTTTAATGTAGATGATGCAACGCAAATTATTTCGCGAACTGAGGGCGGGAAAGTTGTGAAAGACCGCAAATTTAGCGGGACGATTGTCGACTATTCTGGACTAGAAGTATATATTATTACGCTTGAAAAGGATAAAGAAGTTTCGCGTTATGCATTTGATCCATATACTGAAAAATATTATGCATTTGCGAATTAGAAATGAGGTTTGACAGTGGCAGAACATAGTTTTCATTTGACTGCAAATTGGCCAGGTGGTCGTAATGATGTCGGCACAATCGCATCAGGTCAATTACAAACAAAAGTATCTATTCCCCATGAAATGGACGGGCCAGGAATTGGCACTAATCCTGATGAGATGCTGTTAGGCGCTGCTGCGACTTGTTATATTATTACATTAGCTGCAATGCTTGAACGATCAAGTATTAATGTAGAGAGCCTATCGATGCAATCTGAAGGAATCGTTGATGTAACGAATGGCGTCTTTACGTATAAGAAGATTATTCACAAACCAGAAATCACCTTATCAAGCGGCACAACGGTACGAGATGCTAGTTTAACGCAAAAGCTTGCAGAAAAAGCAGAAAAAACATGTATGATCAGTAAGGCAATACAAGGGAATGTTGCACTTGAATTGCAAGTGCATTTAAAAATAGAAGAGTAAGATGAGCTGCTAAGTATTCGTTAAAAATCGATTACTTAGCAGTTTTTTTATGAATTGAGAACATATCAGCTTAATTTACTTTTGTTTAGGCAAATCCCATGAGGTCTTTCACATGATGAGTATTTTCTTTTGTCGTTAGCATTTCAAGCAATAGGAACGCGACATCAAAAGCAGTACCTGGATTTGATGATGTAATGAGATGACCATCTTGAACAATTCTCTCATTTTGTACATTTACGCCAAAATTCTTTAACTGTTCTTTTCTTATACTTGTTGGGTGATTGTAAGTTGTAGCTTTTCTATTTGTTAAAATGCCACTTTTACCAAGTGCTAACGATGCTACACAAATACTAGCAATAGGCTTTTGTCTTGCATCAAAATGACGGATTATGTTTGAAAATGATTCACTAAATGCATCGTCATAAAAGCCTGCCTCTTCAAATCCTCCTGGAATAGCTAATGCGTCAAATTCATCTAATTGAATGTCATGAATCGTTTTTTCAGGGACGACGGTGAAATTCCATGTGCAAGTTAATTTATCTCGAAGACCGACTGTCACTACCTCAGTCGAGCCGTCGCCTTCCCATTTGTTCCAACCAAGCACATCTGTAAATACGCTAGCCTCTACTGCTTCAAAGCCATCTGCTAATAACAATAATATTTTTTTCATTTCTTAAATCCCTCCAATACCTTTATTTTAATTGACCAAAGAAGTGGATTACATAAGTTGAAAAAGGATATATCTTTAAATGGATTTATATTATAAGGATTTTGAGTTATTCTATTTAATAAAAAAAGGTGAGTGGAAAAATGGATCAAATAGATAAAAAGATAGTAAAGGAATTACAGTTAAATGCCAAAATTTCTATGAAAGAATTAGCAGAAATCGTTCATTTATCGGCTCCGGCAGTTATAGAGAGAGTTCGAAAGTTGGAAGAACAGCAAATAATTGAGGGTTATCATGCGAGTGTTGCATTGAAAAAAATAAATCGTCCAATGCGTGCAATTATTTTGTTCGAGTCAAAGGACTGTAAAGCATTAGCGAATTTTTGTCATAATCATCCTGATGTACTTGAGTGTTACAGAGTGGCGGGCGAGATTAGTTATATTGTCAAAATAGCAACGCATTCTGTAGAGAGTTTAGAGCAATTTATTGATGACTCCATGCAATATGGTACACCTTCAACAAATATTGTTTTATCTTCGCATGAAAAGAAGGTAATTGAACCATTTATAGTGGAAGAGAAATAATAAAAGGAGTGTCATCGTAAGTAAATTTTTCTTGAAGTTTTAAGCGTTCGGTAAAAAAGGTACTATTTAGTCTCTATCATAATCCTGTATAAAAAATAAAGAAACTAGATAAAAGTTTATTGTTATTCAGCAACTTTATCCTGCTAAAATACTACATTGATAGCACATGAGAAATTTTTACTTTTTTACAAAAAGTACTTAATTTCAGTCTGATTTTATGTAGAATGAATGTAGTATATTAGGGAAATTTCTTATTCAGTTCGTCTTCTTGGTTGTTCATAAAAGGCGAAAAGTTTACTGGAATTTTCACGATGATAAAGAGGAAGTGACTGTTGAATGATTATATTAGACGGAAAGAACTTATCATTGGCGGATTTAAATGTCATTCTAAATGAGAACGTCAAAGTTGAATTAGATAATGATGCGATAGAACTTGTTAAGAAAAGCCGATTAGCTGTTGAGAAAATTGTACGTGAAGATCAAACTGTCTATGGTATCAATACAGGTTTCGGTAAGTTTAGTGATGTGAAAATTGCAGAAGAAGATACACGACATCTTCAACTCCATTTAATCCGTTCACATGCTTGTGGTATAGGTGCGCCTTTTGCTGAAGTCGTTTCTCGAGCAATGGTCGTTCTTCGTTTGAATGCATTGTTAAAAGGTTTTTCAGGTATTCGAATAGAAGTTCTAGAACGTCTTGCGTATATGGTAAATAACCGAATTCATCCCGTCATTCCACAGCAAGGGTCGCTTGGTGCATCGGGTGATTTGGCGCCATTATCACATTTAGCTTTAGTACTAATTGGTGAAGGTTATGTTTGGCAAAAGAATGAGCAAGTACCAGCGGCTGATGTTTGGCAAACTCATAATTTGGAACCGATTACATTAGAGGCAAAAGAGGGATTAGCATTAATAAATGGTACCCAAGCAATGACAGCTCAAGGCGTTGTCAATTATTTAGCAGCAAGTAAATTGGCTTATGACAGCGAATGGATTGCAGCAATGACGATGGAGTCTTTATTTGGAATTGTCGATGCCTTCCATCCAGCGGTTCATGAGGCGCGTGGCTATCAGGAACAAATGGACGTTGCAGAACGTATGCGTAATTGGTTAGCTGGTAGTCAATTAGCGACTAAACAAGGGGAGAAGCGAGTGCAAGATGCATATTCTCTACGTTGCATTCCGCAAATTCACGGGGCTAGCTGGCAAGTACTCAACTATGTGAAAGAGAAGCTTGAAATTGAAATAAATGCTGCTACGGATAATCCGCTTATTTTCGATGATGGTGATACAATTATTTCAGGTGGGAATTTTCACGGTCAACCCATCGCGTTTGCAATGGATTTCTTGAAAATAGGTATGGCCGAATTAGCAAACGTTTCTGAACGTCGAATTGAACGTCTCGTAAATCCTCAGTTAAGCGAAGGGTTACCGGCATTTTTAAGCCCACAACCAGGTTTGCAATCTGGAGCAATGATTTTACAATATGCAGCAGCAAGTCTTGTATCTGAAAATAAAACATTGGCGCATCCAGCATCCGTAGATTCTATTCCATCTTCAGCCAATCAAGAAGATCATGTCAGTATGGGAACAATAGGTTCAAGACATGCTTATCAAATAATTGAAAATGCTAGAAGAGTGTTAGCAATAGAAGCTATTTGTGCAGCACAAGCAGTTGAATATAGAGGCGTAGAGAAAATGTCTAAAGCGCTTTATACTAAATGGCAAGAAGTGCGCGCAGTTGTTCCTACAATTAATGAAGATCGAATTTTTAGCGAAGATGTAGAAAAGCTCTCTGATTGGTTATCACCAATCAATCATTAAACAAACATAAAAACGCGTCTATTTAGTAGCTATTAGTTGCTAATAATAGACGCGTTTTTATATGAATTAGATGACACTATTAGGGCGATCTAAAGTGACTAAATGGGCATCTTCGTTTTCATGACCCTGTATTAAATCTATTAAAATATTGGATCCAAGCATGCTATAAACTGTACCGTTCCCTCCATATCCTAGTAAATAGAAATGGTTGGGCTGATTAGGATGCTCACCGATAAATGGTAAATTATCGATTGATTCACCGAAAGTAGCACCATACATATATTCAGCCTCTATTAGTTCGTGGGGGAATAGCTTTTGTAGCTCGTCCACTAACTTATCTGCGTGCTGCTGGACAATGTTATCTGTTGAAGGTGCTTCAGGAGAATCCTCATCTAATCCACCTGCGATAATTCGATTATCAACAGTAGTACGAAGGTAAAGATAAGGGCGTTTTGTTTCCCAGATGAGTGCGCGCTTATACCAATTGTTTAATGATTTCATTGGTTTTGTCACGATAGCATAAGAACGATTTATCTCAGCACCTTGTCGCTTCCCGAATGGTAATGGTTCATAACCAGTCGTATAAATAACCTTTTTCGCACATAGTTCCTCTTTCGATGTATGAACAGTAATGATCCCTGTCTCTTCATCTTGGGTAGTATCTAGAACTTCAATTCCTTCCAGTAAATGTACTCCTTCTTCTTGCAGTTTTTCCAATAACCCTAGAACAAATTTATAAGGATTTATCTCTGCATCATTTTGAGTAACTATCGCACCTGGTTTTTGAAAGGGCATATGATTTATTATTTCTTTAGCTGTCCAAAATTCACAAGGAAAGCCATTAGAAGATAACGCTTCATATTCCTTTTGTAGTCTTGATACATCTTCCTGCGAACTTGCATAGTAAATACTCGGTCTACGTATAAAGTCCGCACGATCCTGTAAAGTGATGGAAATTTCTTCAAGTTGTTCGATTGCTTGATAGCAAAGTTTATAAAAACGAATGGCATTTGCTTCACCAATTTGTTGTGCAAGCTCATGCAACATAATATCATTTGAAAATTGTAGCAAACCTGTATTTGCAGCAGTACTACCTGTACCAAACGGTCTTTTATCAATTATCGCTACTTTTAAACCTTCTTTAGCGAGTGTATATGCAGTTAATGTACCTGACATCCCACCACCAACAATAATAGCATCATAGCAATCTGACTTTTCTACCGGTAGCACTTTAAAACGTTTAGTAACTGTTGTTGGCCAATATAAAGAACCTTCATGTATATGCACTTTTTAATACCCCCTTACAAAGCTATTCATATTTACCCATAGAACGCACAACATAATCATTCTATCTAGATATTTGTTATAATGAATGCTTGATAGATATTAAAGTGAATAGATTGAGAGGATATATATAATGAATGAGCAACCACATATTTTAGTAGTAGATGGAATGGCACTGTTATTCCGTTCGTTTTTTGCAACAGCCCCGATGAACCAATTTTTTAGAAAAGAAGACGGTACACCGACAAATGGAGTACAAGGTTTTGCACGTCATGTTTTGACTGCACAATCGATGATGAAACCGACTCATTTGGCAGTATGTTGGGATATGGGAGTACACACTTTCCGAAATGAGCTATTTGATGGCTATAAAGCAAATCGTCCGAGTCCACCAGATGAATTGAAGCCACAGTTTGATATGGCGAAGGAAGTATCCGAAATGATTGGCTGGAAAAATTTTGGTGAAGTAGGAATGGAAGCAGACGATACAATTGGTTCAATCGTTGAAAAATGGAAGAATGATGCGAAGATAACAGTTGTCAGTGGCGATAAGGATTTATTACAGTTATTAAATCCTTCAACTACTATTGCCTTAACGAAAAAAGGTTATACAGAATACAATGTCTATGATGTTCAACGTTTTGAGGAAGAATATGCAATTGCACCTGCATTATTTGCTGATGTTAAAGCATTTATGGGCGATTCAAGTGACGGTTATCCAGGGGTTAAAGGTATTGGTCCTAAAACTGCTTTGAGCCTCATCCAAAAATATGGAACAGTGGATGGTGTTTTAGCTGCGATTGATGAGCTTAAACCAGCACAACGTTCGAAAATCACAGAGTATGAAGAAATGTTAAGGTTGTCACATCAACTAGCAAAAATTCATACAGAAGTACCTATTCATGCAACAATTGATGATTTATCATTGCCGTCACTAACGCAAGAGAAGCTTGATCAATTAACGATGGACGGTTATTCACTGATTTCACGCCATGCAAAATCATTATTCCCGAACGGTTAAAGGCGTCATTTTTACAAAGTTAAGTACTTTTTGATTGGCTTTATAAGAGACTTCGCTTATTTGACTATCACGATTTTGCCCACCATTATCATGGATAATGAGAATGACATCGTTCTCAACCTCTTCATAACCAATGAGCGGTACCCAGTGATAGGCGTATTTGGGCTTTAAGCAAAAATGAAAAGAAAAATATTTATCAAACTTCATTGCAACCGGTCTTCCCGCGCGCAATTCAAACAAAGCATCATGAAAGCTACAGCTTTGAATAGACCAATCTGGCCCAACTATTTTCCGCATATTATGAATGAAGCGGTATTTAAAAAGGCCAATTGGTGTTGTTCCTAGCTGTTTATAAAGCTGATTGATGCTTTTTGTTTTTTCATGAGGTAATAGATAATCTAACATGATAGCAGCGGTTGTTGGTCCACATGCAGAATTTCGGAATTTTTTAAGCACATTATCGGCATGTTGGGATTGCCCATTTACAGGTAATTGAATGCGCATATAATTCGCCTCCATAAAAAGAATGTATGAATCTATACGAGATAGGATTCCGCTTGTAGATACCCATAAGAAAAATACAAACCTATCTCTAGTTACAATATATGAAGCGTTAGTTTAATCATTAATATAACAATCATGGATATGGGTATGTAATTGTTAGAACTTTTCATGAATAGAATACATAGTATATTACAAAATGTATAAGAAAAAACGGATAGACACTAACTTGCTTTCCATTTTTGAACTTGCCAAGTACAATTGGCGAGTTTCTTTAAATTCACAACAGCAAAAGTAAGCATCTTCTGCATGGACACTTTTTAAGACCTCTTAAGGTTGGCCACCGCAACCTCAATTTTCCCCATAAGATGTTCTTGGGTACTAGTTGATACAAAGCAATCATTTCAATTTGATTTCTTTCGAGATTTTTTTATTTCCCATCATCTCAAAAGATTTATGTATATTACATGTGTAGTTGATTGGAGCGGAGGTGGCGACTCCTGGGGGAAAAGCGGGGCGACGAAGCGACATGGCGCCCGCCCGCGGAAAGCGTCCACCGTAGCGGAAATCAACAGTCCTATCTATTTATTTTTTAAAACAAAAAGACTGTAGACAAACTCGAAATTCTTCGAGTTGTCTACAGTCTATCTGTTAAAAAATGTTACGCATTTGCCTTTTGTGCTTCTAAGAATTCAGTTACTTGAGCTGGTGATTTAGCATTTGCACTGTGAAGGTGCGCTAACTTTTCGCCTTCTTTGAAGATCAGTAAGCTAGGAATACCCATAACATCATACTTTTCAGCAAGTTCTGGAAGCTCATCGCGGTTCAATTCATACCAATCATATTGATTGTATTCTTCGATAATAGGGTCGATGAACATGTCCATGCGTGTGCAATCAGGGCACCAGCCAGCGTGGAATTTTACGATAACAGGTTTTGCTTTCGAAGTAGTTTCAGTAAATTGTTCAATAGTTGTAATTGGTTTCATAAGTAAATCCCTCCTATAAAAATAGTGTACACGTTTTTTGGTGACGCTGAAAGCAACTTGTTTTAAAAAAGGTGATGATAGTATTTTTAAGGGATTAAAACAAAATTTAATCCATATATTTGTAAAATATGTGAATTTGATTATTGCGAAAAAACAGAAAATAGTCTAAACTAAGAAGCAGATAAGGAAGTTTTATTTTTTTTATTCTTAAAATGAATGAGCATTCATTCAAAAAGGGGAAAAGGGAGGATTTGCTCATGGCTTATCAAATAAAAAAAGCAGCTGTATTAGGTTCGGGGGTAATGGGTTCGGGGATCGCAGCCCATTTAGCAAACATTGGTATTCCAACAATTTTGCTTGATATCGTACCAATGGAATTGACTAAAGAGGAAGAAGCAAAGGGGCTTACTTTAGATAGTTCGGTCGTACGTAATCGATTCGCAGATACGGCATTACAAAAGCTTTTGAAACAAAAACCAGCACCATTAACTGCAAAGAAAAACTTAGCGTTATTATCAGTTGGGAACTTCGAGGATGATCTTGAAAAACTAAAAGAAGTGGACTGGATTATAGAAGTTGTCGTTGAAAACTTAGCTATTAAAAAGAATCTATATGAAAAAATTGATACAGTACGTAAACCAGGCACAATTATTAGTTCAAATACATCAGGCATTAGTATTGATGCAATGGCTGAAGGTCTTTCAGAGGACTTTCAAAAGCATTTCCTAGGCACCCATTTCTTCAATCCACCACGCTATTTGAAACTACTTGAAGTAATTCCGGCAAAGAATACTTGTCCTGATGTAGTGGCATTTATGAAGGAATTTGGAGAAGACAAACTAGGAAAAGGTGTCGTTCTAGCAAAAGACACACCAAACTTCATCGCTAATCGGATTGGTACATATGGCTTGCTTGTTACTTTACGTGAAATGCAAGAACGTGGTTATTCGGTTGGTGAAGTAGATTCTGTTACAGGACCTTTAATTGGCCGTCCAAAATCAGCAACTCTTCGCACATTAGATGTTGTCGGCTTAGATACTTTCGTTCACGTCGCAAAAAACGTTTATGATCAAACAACGGGTGAAGAGCAACGAGTATTCGAAGTACCAGCTTATATTCAGAAGATGGTTGATAATGGCTGGTTTGGAGCCAAGTCAGGTCAAGGGTTCTTCATTAAAAAGGGAAAAGAGATATTAGAGTTAAATACAGATACATTTGAATATGAACCAGTAAAAAAACTCCGCACTCCTTCAATTGAAATGGCAAAGCAACAAAAAGGATTAGCAGCGAAAGTGAAGTTGTTAACATATGCTGATGACCGTACAGGAGAACTATTGTGGAATGTGCTAGCACCAACTTTACTTTACTCAGCGCAGTTACATGGTGAAATTGCCGATGATATTGTAGCAATCGATAACGCCATGAAATGGGGCTTCGGCTGGGCACAAGGACCATTTGAAATTTGGGATGCAATAGGTGTAAAGAAATCAGTTGAGAAGATGACTGCTGAAGGTAAAGAGATTCCTAGCTTCGTAGAAGGTTTACTAGCTAAAGGCTATGAAACTTTTTATAAAGAACTAGAGGATGGATTAGCTTACTTCGACGGTGAAGATTACAAGCTAGTACCGGTTAATGAAAAAGCAATCGATTTAAAGCGCTATAAGAAAAAACACGGTGTTATTAAATCGAACTCAGGAGCTAGCTTAATCGATATGGGGGATGGCATTGCGTTACTGGAATTCCATTCACAAGCAAATGCTATCGGTTTAGATGTTATACAAATGATTAATTTTGCCATTGATGAGGTTGAAGCAAATTACAAAGGGCTTGTTATTGGTAACCAAGGGAAGAACTTTTGTGTTGGTGCCAATTTAGGAATGATTCTTATGGAAGCCCAAGATGACAACATTTTCGAATTAGACTTCACGATTCGTGGTTTCCAAAATGCGATGACGAAAATTAAGTACAGTTCAAAACCAGTAGTAGCAGCACCATTTGCGATGACGCTTGGTGGCGGTTCTGAAGTTTGTTTACCAGCAGCTCATATTCAAGCAACAATGGAAACGTATATGGGTCTAGTGGAAGTAGGCGTAGGTCTGATTCCTGGCGGTGGCGGTAATAAAGAATTGTACTTAAAGCATTTAAAAGGATTACCAAATGGAGTACAAGTCGATTATCAAAATATCGCAAACAAAGTATTTGAATCTATCGCAATGGCGAAAGTTTCAACATCTGCTGAGGAAGCGAGAGAAAATAACTTCTTAAATTTTGCAGATGGTATTAGTGTTAACTCTGATCACCAACTATATGACGCCAAACAAGCAGCATTGGCATTATATGAAGGGGGTTATACAGCGCCAATTAGAACTAAGGTGCCGGTTGTAGGTGAAACTGGTTATGCAACATTATTATTAGGAGCACAAGGAATGTATCAATCAGGCTTCATTAGTGAGCATGATTTGAAAATAGCGAAAAAGCTTGCCTATGTTTTAGCAGGTGGCAAAGTTCCTTACGGCACATTAGTGGATGAACAATACTTACTAGATTTAGAGCGTGAAGCGTTCTTAAGCCTTGTAGCAGAGCCAAAATCACAAGCTAGAATGCAACATATGTTAGTGAAAGGTAAACCACTTCGCAACTAGTTTTAGAGAAGTGATTAAGGGGGAATCTACTATGCGTGAAGCTGTTATTGTAGCAGGTGCAAGAACACCTATTGGAAAAGCAAAAAAAGGATCTTTAGCAACTATTCGTCCTGATGATCTTGGAGCATTAGTTGTGAAAGAGACATTACAAAGAGCGGGTTATGAAGGGGACATAGATGATTTAATTCTTGGCTGCGCTATGCCAGAAGCAGAACAAGGGATGAATATTGCGCGTAATATAGGAGCACTTGCTGGGCTACCTGATACAACACCAGCTGTAACAGTTAATCGATTCTGTTCATCAGGTTTACAATCAATCGCTTATGCTGCAGAACGTATTATGCTTGGACATTCAAAGGCTATTATTGCAGGCGGTATTGAATCTATGAGTCTAGTACCAATGATGGGCAATGTGATTAGACCTAATGCGACTTTAGCGGAAACTGCCCCTCAATATTATATGAGTATGGGGCATACAGCGGAAGAAGTGGCTAAGAAATATGATGTTAGTCGTGAGGATCAAGATGCCTTTGCTGTTCGTTCACATGAATTAGCGGCAAAAGCAATTCAAGAAGGTAAATTCGTCGATGAAATCGTTCCAGTGGAAGTCGTGCAACGATACGTGGATGCGGGGAATAATTTGCAAGAGAGAAAATTCACTTTTGATATGGATGAGGGTGTACGTGTTGGTACATCTCAAGAAACACTTGCGAAATTACGCCCAGCGTTTTCAGTAACTGGAAGTGTAACAGCAGGTAATGCTTCACAAACTTCAGATGGTGCAGCAGCAGTACTTGTTATGGACCGTGAAGAGGCAGAAGCACAAGGTTTAAAGCCAATGGCGAAATTTTTATCCTTTGCCGTAGGTGGAGTGCCTCCTGAAATTATGGGGATTGGCCCAACAGTTGCTGTACCGAAGGCGCTGAAAATTGCTGGCCTATCTATTGAAGATATTGACCTATGGGAAATTAACGAAGCTTTTGCTTCACAATCAATTCAAGTGGTGCGTGAACTGGGTATCGACCTTGAAAAAGTTAATGTTAATGGTGGTGCAATTGCATTAGGGCATCCGCTTGGTGCTACAGGTTCCATCCTAACACTGAAATTAATTCATGAGTTAAAACGTCAAGGTAAAAAGTACGGTGTAGTAACAATGTGTATCGGTGGCGGTATGGGAGCTGCTGGCGTATTTGAAATTCTATAAATAACACACAAAAGGGGAGCGATTATTATGACAGAGAAATTAGCGAATATCATTAGAGGCGGTAGCTTTTTAACTGAAGATGTAGAACTTGATCGTGTATTTACGCCAGAAGATTTCACTGAAGAGCATAAAATGATTGCGAAAACGACAGAGGACTATGTGCAAAATGAAGTATTACCAGTCGTTGAGAACTTAGAAAATCATGAGTTTGATCATTCTGTACGATTATTGAAAAAAGCTGGTGAACTTGGTCTTTTAGCTGCAGATGTTCCTGAAGAATATGAAGGTCTTGGCTTAGACAAAGTAACATCAGCATTAATTGCTGAGAAAATGTCAGTAGCTGGCGGATTCTCTATTACACACGGTGCACATGTTGGAATTGGTTCATTACCGATCGTATTATTTGGTAATGAAGAGCAAAAACAACAGTACTTACCTAAGCTTGCATCTGGAGAGCTAATTGCAGCTTATGCATTAACAGAGCCAGGTTCTGGGTCGGATGCATTAGGTGCTAAAACAGTAGCCAAATTAAATGCAGAAGGCACACATTATGTATTAAACGGTGAAAAACAATGGATTACAAACGCTGGTTTTGCTGATGTATTCGTCGTATATGCGAAAATTGATGGCGATAAATTCTCAGCATTCATAGTAGAACGCAACTATCCAGGTGTTTCTGTCGGTGCAGAAGAAAAGAAAATGGGGATTAAATCTTCTTCAACTCGTACACTAATTCTAGAAGATGTAAAAGTACCAGTTGAAAACCTACTTGGTGAAGTAGGGCGCGGTCACATTATTGCGTTTAACATTTTGAATATCGGTCGTTACAAATTAGGTGTTGGCTCAATTGGTGCATCAAAGCGTGCTCTTGAATTAGCGATTTCGTATACGAACCAGCGTCAACAATTTAAAACACCTATTTCATCTTTCAATTTAACGAAAGAAAAACTATCAACAATGGCTTCAAAATTATACGCTACTGAAAGTTTAATCTACCGTACAGTAGGATACTTTGAAGATCGTATGGGCCAATTAAGTGAAGACGAACAAAAAGACGGCAAAGCGATTGCAGCATCAATTGCAGAATATGCTATTGAATGTTCTATCAATAAAGTTTTTGGTTCTGAAACACTTGACTATATCGCTGATGAAGCAGTGCAATTACATGGTGGATATGGTTTCATGCAAGAGTATGAAGTAGAGCGCATTTACCGTGACTCACGTATTAATCGAATTTTTGAAGGAACAAACGAAATTAACCGTTTCATCATACCTGGCACGTTTATGAAAAAAGCAATGAAAGGTGAGTTACCTTTATTGCAACAAGCGCAGAGCCTACAACAAGAGCTTTTAATGCTAATGCCTGAAGAAATTGGTGATGAGCCATTAGCACAAGAAAAGCATCTTGTGAAAAATGCGAAAAAAATCGCTCTATTAGCAGCTGGTCTTGCTGCACAAAAATATGGCCCGAAATTAGATGCCGAACAAGAATTACTAGTGAACATTGCGAATATCGCTAACCAATTATTTGCAATGGAATCTACTGTGTTACGTACAGAAAAAGCTATTGCTCGTGATGGGGTAGACAAAGCAAGCCAAAAATTACTATATACTCAAATCTTCTGCCAAGAAGCGTTTGAAGAAATCGAAAAAGAAGCAAAAGAAACAATCATTACAGCTGTAGACGGAGACAATGCTCGTATGATGTTATCTGCGCTTCGCAAACTTACTCGTAACAATCCTTACAATGTTATTGCCAAGAAACGTGAAGCATCAGTTAAACTAATTGCTGCTGAGAAATTTGTTGTCTAAAATAAGCTAGTTGAGAATCCGAACACAACTTTTGTGTTCGGATTTCTTGCTTGTAGACTATACTCCCACTACAATAGAATTAAATAGTTTGGAAAAAGGAGCATGTATATGTCTATTTTATTCATTCAATATCCAAAATGTACAACTTGTCGTAAAGCAAAAGCATGGTTAGACGAAAATGGGGTAAACTATGCAGATAAGCACATCGTTGAAGAATCACCTTCTAAAGAGAAATTAAAACAATATTTAGATGCTAGTGGTTTACCATTAAAGAAGTTTTTTAATACTTCAGGAATGAAGTATAGAGAGCTACAATTGAAAGATCGACTTGCTGATATGTCGGAAGATGAGCAATTAGAATTGCTTGCTTCGGATGGTATGTTAATCAAGCGTCCAATCGTTACAGACGGTAAAAAAGTGACGTTAGGATTTAAAGAATCAGACTTTGAACAGACATGGAAATAACACAGACATATGCTTGTTTTTACAATGGAAATATGTCAAACTTAAAGTGAATATAATTACATATTTGGAGGGGTATTCATGAGCACACCAAAAGACTTACGCTATTCTGAAGAACATGAATGGGTAAAAACTGAAGACGGAAAAGTACGTATCGGTATTACACATTTCGCACAATCTGAACTAGGCGATATCGTTTTTGTTGAACTTCCACAGGTTGGCGACGAATTAGTAGCAGACGAACCATTCGGCAGTGTTGAATCTGTAAAAACTGTATCAGAACTTTACGCACCGATTTCTGGTAAAGTTGTTGAAATTAACGAAGAGCTTGAAGAAAGCCCAGAGTTCGTTAACGAATCTCCATACGATAAAGCATGGATGGTTGTAGTTGAACCAGCTGATAACGCTCAAGTTGATGCATTATTAACTGCAGAACAATACGAAGCAATTATCGAAGAATAAGATCTGAAAACGCCGTGCATTTGCTCGGCGTTTTTTTAAACTTGGTAAACGGCAAAAAGTATTTGTTAGGAGGGTATATATGACTTTTAACAAGCTGATTATCGTGGAAGGGCGCCAAGATAAGTTGCGAATTGCGCCAATACTAGCAGAGAACATTCCGATAATATGTACGAATGGAACAGTTAGTGCAAGCCGATTAGAAGAAATCTTGGCACCATATGAGGACTGCGAATTGTATGCATTCTTTGATGCTGACTCATCGGGTGATAAGCTCCGTGCTCTTTTTAAAAGAGAGTTCCCAAATGCTCGTCATCTACACACCTCCTCTACTTATAAACAAGTAGAAGCTACTCCTAGAAGACATTTAGCTAGAATATTATTGGCGGCAAATTTTACAGTTCATAAAGAATATCTAATAGTATAGGAATGAAGAAGATGGAAGAATGGTCACGTGAACAATGGGAAGAAACTATGAAAAACTCCTCGCTTTCGGCTTTTTATTTGTATACACCATTATGTGGGACGTGTGCAGTTGCGTCGAAAATGATGGAAGTAGTAGAACATGTCGTTAGCGATATTCCTATTGGTAAAGCGAACTTGAATTATATACAAGATGTAGCGTTTGATTATGAAATAGAAAGTGTCCCATGCTTGATTATTTCGAAGAATGGGAAAATTCATGATAAAATCTATGCCTTTCAATCAGTACCTTTTTTGTTTGAAAAATTACGTCAAAACGATTGACGTTGAAGCAATAGCGTGATAAAGTAGCAAACATAACTAATTAAATATAGTCGTTACTCTTATTTAGAGAGGTGGAGGGAAGTGCCCAATGAAGCCCGGCAACCGTCATATTTATATGGCACGGTGCCAAATCACACAAAGTATTTACTTTGGAAGATGAGAGAACGGTTTTACGTATATAGCTTTGCGTTGAACCCTTCTGTTAATCTGCAGAAGGGTTTTTTTAGTTTCTAAGAGATGCCAGTAGAAAGTGCATACTTTTTAGTTTTAAAATAAAGGTGGTATGACAGTGATTCAGTTAGAAAATGTTATGAAAAAATATAAAACCGCTAACGGAGAGTTAACCGCTGTCAAAAATGTGAATTTATCTGTTGAAGACGGAGAAATATTCGGCATTATTGGATACAGCGGAGCAGGCAAGAGTACGCTCATTCGTTTATTAAATGGTTTGGAGCAACCGACGACCGGTAAAGTTGTTGTGAATGGTCAGGAAGTTTCGTCGATTAAAGGAAGTGCGTTACGTAATGCGCGTCAAAAAATCAGTATGATCTTCCAACATTTCAATTTACTTTGGTCACGTACTGTAGAAGAGAATATAGCATTTCCATTAGAAATTGCAGGTTTATCTAAGGCAGAACGTCAGAAAAAGGTATTAGATCTTATTGAATTAGTTGGTTTAAAAGGCAGAGAAAAGGCGTATCCTTCTCAATTATCAGGTGGTCAAAAGCAACGTGTAGGTATTGCTAGAGCACTGGCAAATAACCCAGAAGTACTGCTTTGTGATGAAGCTACTTCAGCACTTGATCCTGAAACAACGGATTCAATTTTAGATTTACTAGTCGATATCAATGAGAAATTAGGCTTAACTATTGTACTTATCACGCATGAGATGCATGTCATTCGTAAAATTTGTCATCGTGTGGCAGTAATGGAAGCTGGACAAGTTGTTGAAAATGGTGATGTTCTAGAAGTATTCCAATCACCACAAGCAGACGTTACAAAACGATTTGTTTCTCAAATTACAGATACGAATGAACGTAAAGAATCAATTGAACAAATTATTGAAAACTACCCATCAGGAACACTTGTAAAATTAATGTTTGTAGGCTCTTCAACTGGTCAGCCAGTTATTTCACATTTAAGCCGTGAACTTAATTTGGACGTGAATATTGTCCATGGTAATATTTCGCAAACGAAAAGCGGGCCATATGGCACGCTGATTATACAGTTAGATGGCAATAATGATAATGTACAAAAAGCAGTCACATATATGAATGAACATGGAGTAAAAACGGAGGTGATCGAAAATGCTTAATGATCTCTTCCCGAATGTACAATGGGACAGAATGTGGGAAGCAACGATAGAAACACTGTATATGACAGGTGTTGCTACAATTTTCACTTTTGTCATTGGTTTAGCTTTAGGTATTTTGCTGTTTTTGACGAGCCCTCAGCAATTATGGGCAAATAAATTAGTAAGTTGGTTAACAGGTTCGATCGTGAATATTTTCCGTTCGATTCCATTCATTATTTTAGTGATTCTATTAATACCATTTACGAAACTATTATTAGGCTCAATTCGAGGTCCCAATGCCGCATTACCAGCATTAATCATTGGAGCAGCACCGTTTTATGCGCGTATGGTTTTAATTGCGTTAAAAGAAATTGATAAAGGTGTCATCGAAGCGGCACGTTCAATGGGCGCAAAAACTTCTACGATTATCGGTAAAGTGTTAATCCCAGAGTCATTACCCGCATTAGTTTCGGGTATTACTGTAACAGCTATCGCACTTGTTGGATACACAGCAATGGCAGGTGTTATTGGGGCAGGTGGACTAGGGACATTAGCATTCTTAGACGGTTTCCAAAGAAGTCAAAGCGATGTAACTTTCGTTGCAACAATCCTTATTTTAGTAGTGGTATTTGTTATTCAATTCGTCGGAGATCTTATTACGACGAAGATTGATAAAAGATAATTTGGGCTTATACGGTATAACCGATCACATATAACTAAACAGTATAAAAGGAGCGTTAAGAACATGAAGAAATTTGTAGCAGGAATCCTTACGGGAGTATTAGCCCTAAGCTTAGCAGCTTGTGGTAAATCAGAAGAGAAATTAGTAATCGGTGCAGCGAATACACCGCATGCTGAAATTTTAGAAAAAGCAGAGCCATTACTTGAAAAAGAAGGTATCAAGCTTGAAATCGAAAGGTATCAAGATTATGTTTTACCGAACAAAGATTTGGAAAACGGCGATTTAGATGCAAACTACTTCCAGCATATTCCTTACCTAGAACTTCAAAAAAAGAAAAATGGATATGATTTTGTTAATGTTGGTGGAGTGCACATCGAGCCAATCGGTATCTATTCTAAAAAATATAAAAAACTCGAAGATCTACCAGAAGGAGCAACAATTCTTCTAAGTAACTCAGTTTCAGACCATGGTCGTATGTTATCCCTACTTGAAGCAAAAGGACTTATCACGTTAAAAGAAGGCGTAGATAAAACTGCAGCTGAAATTAAGGATATTACTAAGAATCCAAAAAACTTTAAATTTGATGCAAACACTGCACCCGAAATGCTTGTACAAATGTATAAAAATGACGAAGGTGACGCAGTATTAATCAACTCTAACTTCGCTATTGATGCCGGTATAAGCCCAGGGAAAGACGCAATTGCATTAGAAGATAAAGAATCAGAGTACATTAATGTGATTGCTGTTCGTAAAGAAGATGAGAATAACGAAAAGATTAAAAAATTAGTTAAAGTGCTCCATTCAAAAGAAATGCAAGACTATATATTAAAAGAATGGAACGGGGATATTGTTCCTGTATCTGAATAAGAAAGAATTGAAACACCCAAGCTGAATAAGCTTGGGTGTTTTTATGTATTTATAAGTTAATAACAATATTTAGGTAATTATGCTACGTGAATATTGTAAACCTTGCAATTAGTTGATTTAACACAACCTAATTATAATAATTTGAAAATACTTAATATTCCGGATCATTGTTGTGCTATTCACTTTAATAAGTGGGTGTGATAGAGTGTGCATATACTTTTAGAAAAGACATATGTATTTACCAGGAGGACATTTTATGAAGATCAAGTTTGGTTTATTGCCACGAATTATCGTCGCGATTATTTTGGCAGCGTTACTAGGTACTATTATGCCGAAAGATGGCGTTCGTATATTTGCAACATTCAATGGTATATTCGGAAATTTCTTAAACTTCGTTGTACCGTTATTAATCGTCGCATTTATTGCACCGGGAATTGCACAATTAGGTAAAGGGTCTGGAAAACTGTTAGGGTTAGCTACTTTCTTTGCTTACTTTTCTACTTTAATAGCTGGATTCTTTGCATTCTTTGTTGCTTCAAATGTTTTACCCGATTTAATTTCAACTTCTGGAAGTGAGCAATTTTCTAACCCAGAGAAATTTTTAGCGAAATCATTTGTAGTAATCGATATGCCACCATTGATGGACGTTATGACTGCTCTATTATTAGCCTTCATCCTAGGGATTGGAATGGCATCTATCAATAGTGAATTTATGAAAAAATTCTTTGATGAGTTTAATTTAATTATTGATAAAGTAATTTCGAAAATTATTATTCCGTTATTACCTATTCATATTTTTGGTATTTTCTTAAATATGACTTTTGCTGGTCAAGTAGCAAAAATTCTATCAGTTTTTGCATTAGTATTTTTATTAATTATTTTAATGCATTTATGTATCTTGGTATTACAATATGTAGTAGCAGGCGCTATTAATAAGAAAAATCCGTTCTATCTTTTGAAAACAATGGCACCTGCATATTTTACAGCTCTTGGAACACAGTCATCAGCTGCGACGATTCCGATTACATTAAAGCAAGCACGTAAGACAGGTGCTTCTGATCGAGTAACAGGTTTCACTGTCCCACTATTTGCAACAATTCATTTATCAGGCAGTACAATTACTTTAACAACATGTTCAATTGCTGTAATGATGTTAAATAATCATGCGTATTCATTAACTGAAATGATACCTTTCATTTTCATGTTAGGTATTGTAATGGTTGCAGCACCTGGTGTACCGGGTGGCGCAGTAATGGCAGCGACAGGTATTCTTCAATCAATGTTAGGTTTTGATGAAACTATGGTGGCGTTAATGATAGCTCTATATCTCGCGCAAGATAGTTTTGGTACAGCTACAAACGTAACAGGTGACGGTGCACTTTCAATGATCGTTGATCGTTTCAGTAAAAAAGAACAAGCGTAGTTAGAAAATAACCATGCACTATAAAAAGGCCTTCCGAATATTTCGGAGGGCTTTTTATTATTTAAACTGAGTTAATAATGAGAAGAAGTTATTTACAAAGCTTAAGAAAACTTGTTCAGAAGGAGCTAAATCACGATTAGTAGGTGAAATAATACCGACCGTTCTTGTAAACTCTGGTGAAACTAGCGGTAACTTTACAGTGCGTCTAGGTGTGGAGTCATAAAAGGCGCTTTCAGGTAATAAGCTTATGCCGATTCCAGCAGCTACTAAACCTTTTAAAGCATCCATATCTTCACCCTCTGAAGTGATTTTAGGTGTGAAGCCAACAGATTTACAAGCTTCAACAGCCACTTTGTTGAGAATATAACCTTCGGGGAAAAGCACGAAATCCTCATTCCGTAAATCAGATAAATGAATAGAGTCCTTTTGTGCTAAGGAATGAGTAGCTGGCAATAAGGCTGCAATATTTTCTGTAAATAAAATCGTCGTATTGATGGCATCGTCTTTTTGTGGAAGTGGACCAAGGAACGCTAGGTTTAGTTCTCTGTTCTTCACTGCATTTATTAAATATCGGTAAGAGCCTTGGCGCAAGTGGAATGATACATTAGGGTGCTCTTTTTTAAATGCTGAAATAACAGTAGGCAACAAAAAACTCGCTAAGCTCGTAGGAAAGCCGATTTTGATCGTTCCCTTTTCTGGGTCCAAGTATTCGTCGATTTGCTTTTTGGCAAAATCGATTGCTTGTAAGGCAGCAATGCTATGTTCGAGAAATGTTTTACCAATTGGCGTCAGTTTGACATTTCGTCCAACTCGCTCAAATAGCTTTGTACCTAGTTCTTCTTCTAAATTAGCTATTTGGCGACTTATCGCAGATTGAGCAACGTGTAAGTTTTCAGCAGCTTCAGAAATATGTTCAAGCTCCGCAACCGCAACAAAATAGCGTAATTGGCGTAGTTCCATCGTATGTCATCTCCCATTCATCTAATATATAGATTAATAATATATAAATTATATATTGTTTATATCAATTTGAAAAACTAAAATAAATTTAAGTCACTTTTTAAGTGAAGAGGGAGGGATTTACATGACATTTCATCAACTTCCAACAGCACAGGGATTATACTCCCCACAATTTGAGCATGATGCCTGTGGTATTGGTTTATATGCTCATTTAAAAGGTAAAGCCACACATGACATCGTAATGAAGGGGTTAGAAATGCTGTGCCGTTTGGATCATCGTGCAGGGCGAGGTAGTGACGGCAAAACGGGTGATGGGGCAGGATTAATGGTCCAAATTCCGGATGCATTTTTCAGAGCGATTTGTACTGAGTGGACTTTACCTGATCAAGGACGCTACGGTGTCGGGATGTTATTTTTCACTCAAGATAATACTGAACGACAAGATATAGAGAATAAGATGAATGCATTGATTGCTGAGGAAGGCCAAGAGTTATTAGGCTGGAGGACAGTACCAATCAACACAGATCCTTTAAGTGACACTGCTAAGGAAACAGCGCCAGTTGTACGCCAAGTGTTTATTAAAGCGGCTAATGTCAGTAATTCCCTCGCCTTCGAGCGTAAGTTGTATCTAGTTCGTAAGCAAACAGAGCACTGGGCAACAAAAAATGACAAAAAGTTTTATTGTGCAAGTTTTTCCAGCCAAACAATGGTTTTTAAAGGATTACTGACACCTCAAGAGGTGGATGAATTTTACATGGATTTGCAAGATGAGCGATTTGCATCGGCATTTTCATTAGTTCATTCACGTTACAGCACGAATACATTCCCAAGCTGGGAACGTGCACATCCGAATCGCTACATTATTCACAATGGTGAAATTAATACATTACGTGGCAATATTAACTGGATGAAAGCACGTGAACAACAATTTGTTTCAGAAGCATTTGGGGATGATTTAGAAAAGCTTTTACCGATTGTTGACCAAAGTGGTAGTGATTCATCAATGCTTGATAACGCTTTTGAGTTTTTCGTTTTAGCAGGGCGCACGCCGGCTCATACGGCAATGATGATGATACCGGAACCTTGGACTGAGAATCCGCATATTTCAGAAGAGAAAAAAGCGTTTTATGCGTACCATAGCTGTTTAATGGAACCTTGGGATGGGCCAACAGCGATTTGCTTTACTGATGGTAAACAAATTGGTGCGATTTTGGATCGTAATGGTTTACGACCAGCACGCTATTATGTCACAAAGGACGACTACATCATTTTCTCATCAGAAGTTGGTGTAGTGGATATAGAGGAAGAAAATATTGCTTACAAAGAACGTTTAAGCCCGGGGAAAATGTTGCTTGTTGATTTAGAACAAGGACGGATTATTTCAGATGAAGAATTAAAATCAGATATGGCAGGGGAAAAGCCATACGCACAATGGTTAGAAGAAAACCTTGTGACTGTGAAGACGAAAGAAGATCAACCTGAGGACATGATGGATTTACTATTCCGTCAAAAGGTCAATGGTTACACTTACGAAGATATTCACAAATATATCGTACCAATGGTAGCTGAGGGGAAAGACCCCCTTGGCTCAATGGGGAATGATACACCGCTAGCGGTATTATCAGATCGCCCACAATCATTATTTAATTATTTTAAACAGCTTTTTGCACAAGTGACAAATCCACCAATCGATTCGATTCGTGAGCATATTGTTACGTCTACAATGACGGTTTTAGGGGCAGAAGGTGACTTGCTACATCCAACAGAAAAAAATAGCCGTCGAATTTTCTTAGAAACGCCGGTCCTTACGAACAGTCAACTACAGCAATTAATAGTAAATGATGATGAAAATTTCAAAAGTGCATTATTGCACCTTGATTTTTCAGAAGAATTAGAAAATGAATTGGCTAGATTAACAAAAGATGCAGATGAAGCGATTGCAAAAGGTGCTCAACTACTCGTGTTATCAGACCGACTTTTACATGCTGAGACACCGACTATACCAGTACTACTAGCTGCTAGCTGTTTACATCAATATTTAGTGGAAACGGGAAATCGTACAAAGGTGAGTATTATTGTAGAGTCTGCTGAAGTACGTGAAGTGCATCACTTTGCAACTTTAATCGGCTACGGTGTAGATGCGATTAATCCGTATTTAACATTTGCTTCAATTTATCAAGCGATTAAAGATGGTCATCTGTCACAAACATATGATGAGGCTGTTGCCAAATATACAAAAGCTATTGCAGATGGTGTTGTTAAAGTTATGTCTAAGATGGGTATTTCAACTGTTCAGAGTTACCGTGGTGCTCAAGTCTTTGAAGCGGTAGGTATTAGTAAAGAAGTTATTGCTAAATATTTCACAGGAACAGCTTCACAATTAAGCGGCATTGATTTAGAAACAATCGGTAAAGAGGCACTTCGTAAGCATGCTGAAGCAGTGCGCTCTACTGAGCAAGTGTTGCAATCGGGCAGTGATTTCCAGTGGAGAAGCACGGGTGAGCATCATGCCTTTAATCCGAAAACGATCCATACATTGCAATGGGCAGCACGTAAAGGGGATATCGGTCTTTACAGACAATATGCTGAAATGGCAAATGAAGAGCGAATTGGTTTCTTGCGTAATTTATTTGCATTCAAAAAAGCACAACGACGTATTCCGATAGAAGAGGTAGAATCTGTTGCATCAATAGTAAAACGCTTTAAAACAGGTGCCATGTCATTTGGGTCATTAAGTCAGGAAGCGCATGAAACATTAGCTATTGCGATGAACAGATTGGGCGGTAGAAGTAACAGTGGAGAAGGGGGGGAACACCCTAGCCGTTATGAGATTGATGCTAATGGAGATAATCGTCGAAGTGCAATTAAACAAATTGCTTCAGGTCGTTTTGGTGTGAAAAGCCATTACTTAGTGAATGCAGATGAGTTGCAAATTAAAATGGCACAAGGGGCAAAGCCTGGTGAGGGTGGTCAGTTACCTGGCAACAAAGTATACCCATGGGTAGCTGATGTTCGTGGTTCAACTACAGGTGTTGGATTAATCTCGCCTCCACCACATCATGATATCTACTCTATTGAAGATATGGCTGAGTTGATTCATGATTTGAAAAACGCTAATCGTCATGCACGTATTAGTGTGAAACTTGTTTCAAAAGCTGGGGTTGGTACCATTGCCGCTGGTGTTGCGAAAGGTGCAGCTGACGTAATTGTTGTTAGTGGATATGACGGTGGTACAGGAGCTTCACCAAAAACGAGCATTAAGCATACCGGATTACCATGGGAGCTTGGTCTTGCGGAGGCGCATCAAACGCTGATGTTAAATGGACTACGTGATCGCGTCATTTTAGAAACGGATGGTAAATTGATGACAGGAAAAGACGTCGTGATGGCGGCTTTACTCGGAGCTGAAGAATATGGTTTTGCAACAGCCCCATTAATCGTTCTTGGTTGTGTAATGATGAGAGCGTGTCATTTAGATACATGCCCAGTTGGGGTAGCTACTCAAAATCCTGAGTTAAGAGCGAAATTCATGGGGAATGCGGATCACGTCGTAAATTTCATGCAATTTGTTGCTGAAGAAGTACGAGAACATATGTCTATGCTCGGTTTCCGTTCAATGGATGAGATGATTGGTCGCACAGATGTTTTAGAAATTAGTGACCGAGCTATGAATCATTGGAAAGCAAGCCAATTAGATCTTTCAGCTTTATTATATCAACCTAAAGGACCTCGTACTCAGCAAGTGATGCAAGATCATAAAATTGAAGAATCTCTTGATATGCGTGAAATTCTTGGCGCGGTTGAGAAAGCAATAATGGATGAAAGTCCTATTAAACTGCACTATCCGATTAAAAACACAGACCGAGTTGTTGGCACTATTATCGGGAGTGAAATATCCAAACGTTATGGTGAAAGAGGTTTAGTTGACGATACAATTTCACTTCAATTCACGGGTTCAGCAGGGCAAAGTTTTGGTGCGTTTATTCCTAGAGGAATGTCTATGTATGTAAATGGCGATGCGAATGATTACTTCGGTAAAGGGTTATCAGGAGGGAAAGTTGTCGTTTCCGCACCAATAAAAGGCGATGTTGAGAAGAACGTCATTGCCGGAAACGTTTGTTTATACGGCGCTACGAGTGGTAAAGCATTTATCAATGGCCGTGCAGGAGAACGTTTTGCAGTCCGTAATAGTGGTGCGGATATCGTTGTTGAAGGAATAGGAGATCATTGTTGTGAGTACATGACAGGAGGCCATGTTGTTATTTTAGGTGATGTAGGTAAGAACTTTGGTGCTGGTATGTCCGGTGGTATTGCGTACGTATTAGTAGAAGATGAAAAATCTTTCAAAGAAAAGTGCAACATGGAAATGATAGGATTTGAAGATTTAGAAAATGAGGAAGAAACTAAATTTGTCCGCGCATTAATTGAAGAACATATTTTGAACACAGATAGTTCAAAAGCTAAAACGCTCTTAACTGATTGGTCGCAGTCAGTTGTTAAATTCTTAAAAGTTGTTCCAGCAGACTACAAGAAAATGATTGATCGTATTAGTGATTTCGAGGCTGAAGGTTTATCTGCTGATGATGCAGCGATGAAAGCATTTTTAGTTACTTCTAAAAAAAAGGAAGTAGTGCTTTCCAATAAATAATGGGGGAGGGGTTCTAGATGGGGAAACCAACTGGATTTATGGAATATAGTCGAGAAAAGGCAAAAGAACAACCACCACTAGAGCGCATTAAGAATTGGAAAGAATATGCTTCAAGATTAACCGATGAAGCTCTTCAAATCCAAGGTGCTAGATGTATGGATTGTGGGACACCTTTTTGTCATATGGGAATTGAGATTCGCGGTACAGCTGCAGGTTGTCCGATTAATAATGTTATCCCCGAGTGGAATGACTTAGTGTATAAAGGTAAATGGAAGGAAGCGTTAGAACGTTTATTGCTTACAAATAACTTTCCGGAATTCACAGGACGCGTTTGCCCCGCGCCTTGTGAAGGTTCTTGTACATTAGCAATTACAGACCCAGCAGTTGCAATTAAAAGTATTGAACGAACTATTATAGATAAAGGGTTCGAAAATGGGTGGATTCAACCACGTATGCCTAAACTACGTACAGGTAAAAAAATTGCTGTCATTGGTTCAGGACCAGCAGGACTTGCTGCAGCGGATCAATTAAACCAATCGGGGCACTCGGTTACTATTTACGAGCGAGCTGACCGAGCTGGTGGCTTACTTATGTACGGAATTCCGAATATGAAGCTCGAAAAAGATGTTGTAGAACGCAGAATTCAATTGTTAATGGAAGAAGGCATAGAGTTTGTATTAAATACCGAAGTAGGTAAGGATATTACGGCTGAACAGTTAAAAGCCGAGTATGATGCAATCATCCTGTGTACAGGGGCAACTAAACAACGTGCGCTTTATATGAAAGGAAGCGACTCAGAAGGGGTTCATTTAGCAATGGACTATTTAACTTCAACATCTAAGAGTTTGCTAGATTCTAACTTTGAAGATGATAAGTATATTAATACAAAAGGTAAGGATGTCATTGTTATTGGTGGTGGTGATACAGGGGCTGACTGTGTAGCTACGGCAATTCGTCAAAATTGTAAAAGCATTGTACAATTCGGTAAACATCCTCAGTTACCAATCAATCGAGCTGACGATAATTTATGGCCAACTGATCCTCATATTTATAAATTAGATTATGCCTATGCTGAAGCGGACGAAAAGTATGGTAAAGACCCTCGAGAATATTGCATCCAAACAAAGAAAATTGTGGCGGATAAAAAAGGTCATGTGAAAGAATTACACACAATCCAAATGAATAAAGTTATTAATGATGAAGGGTACGCTTATTTTGAAGAAGTACCTGGTACTGAAAGGGTATGGCCTGCACAACATGTATTCGTTGCAATCGGCTTTGAAGGTGTGGAGCACGCTTTACCAGAACAATTTGGAGTTAAAATAACGAATAACAAAATTGCGTCAGTCGGGAAAAAATATGCTACTAATGTAAATGGTGTTTTTACAGCAGGTGATGCCCGTAAAGGTCAAAGTTTAATCGTATGGGCGATTAAAGAAGGTCGTGGTGTAGCAGAAACTGTCGATGCATATTTGACAGAATACGCTTCCTTATAAGTAAAGAATGTCTAAAAAGCCTGTACAGCAGGCTTTTTTTATGGAGAAAAAATGGTGTGTTGGAATAAAATAGTAAGAAAAGGATAATATTTGTATAATGGAGATGTTTGAAAATACATTAATTTTCAGAAAAATAAGGTTATCACTACACTGGGAGTGAAATCGATTCTCAATTAGAGTATCTGTATTGAAAATGAATTAATTTTTTACAAATAACAAAGAATTGCTAGAATAGTTGATATAAAGCTAGTGGATATCTACTGTTTAAAGGGGAAGTGAGAATAATTTTCAAAAGATTTGCAAGCCACTTCTTTTTCAGTTAAGATTAGAATGATATTAAATTAGAAATGGGAAACCATTCATTGAACTTTAAATGGAGGTAATGAAATGTCAACATTAGTAATCACAGATCTTCATGTCGAAATTGACGGAAAAGAGATTTTAAAGGGTGTAAATTTAACACTTAATACAAACGAAATCCATGCTATCATGGGTCCAAATGGTACGGGTAAATCTACTTTAGCTTCTGCTATTATGGGTCACCCAAAATATGAAGTAACTTCAGGTTCAATCATGCTAGATGGTGAAGACGTACTTGAAATGGAAGTAGACGAACGCGCAAAAGCGGGTCTTTTCCTTGGTATGCAATACCCATCAGAAATTTCTGGTGTAACAAACGCTGACTTCTTACGTTCTGCTATTAACGCACGTCGTGAAGAAGGTGACGAGATTTCATTGATGAAATTCATCCGTGAATTAGATAAAAAAATGGAATTCCTAGAAATGGATTTAGATATGGCTCAACGCTACTTAAACGAAGGTTTCTCTGGCGGTGAGAAAAAGCGTAACGAAATTCTACAATTAATGATGATCAAACCTAAATTCGCTATTTTAGACGAAATTGACTCTGGTCTTGATATTGATGCATTAAAAGTTGTTTCTAAAGGTATCAACGAAATGCGCGGCGAAGGCTTTGGCTGCTTAATGATCACTCACTACCAACGTCTACTTAACTACATCACTCCAGATAAAGTACATGTTATGATGCAAGGTAAAGTTGTAAAATCGGGTGGAGCTGAATTAGCTCATAAACTTGAAGCTGAAGGTTATGACTGGATTAAACAAGAATTAGGTATTGAAGACGAAGAAACTGCTGAACAAGAAGCATAAGAAGGAGGACGAGCAGAATGACGGTTGAAACAAAATTGGCGGTAACCGCTCAAGACGTACGCTCCTTCTCTGAAGCGAACAATGAACCAAGCTGGTTAACAGAGCTTCGTGAAAGTGCACTAGCGAACGTAGAAACGCTACCATTGCCAAAACCAGATAAAACTAATATTACAAAATGGAATTTCACAGAATTCCCAGCACATGTTGTAGAAAGTACAACATATGCATCACTAGCTGAACTTCCAGAAGAAGTGAAGTCAATTGTAGATGTTGAAAACCAACATAACATCTATATCCAACACAATAATACACCTGCATATTTGGAGCTTTCAGAAGAGCTAAAAGCACAAGGTGTTATTTTGACTGATATTATCACTGCAAGTCGCGAACATAGTGACCTAGTGAAAAAATATTATATGACAGAAGGCGTAAAAGCTGATGCTCATAAATTAGCTGCATTACATGCTGCATTAGTAAACGGCGGAGTCTTCGTTTATGTTCCAAAAAACGTCATCATTGAAGAACCTCTTCAAGTTGTGTTCTTACATGACAATCCAGAAGCTTCATTATTCAATCATGTATTAATTGTTGCTGAAGCAAACAGTTCAGTTACATATGTAGAAAACTATCTTTCTACTGTTGACGAAGCAACTGGACAAGCAAATATTATTGCAGAAGTGATCGTAAATGATAATGCAAAAGTAATTTTTGGAGCGGTAGATGTACTTGCGAAAGGTTTAACAACTTATGTTAACCGCCGCGGTATTTTACACCGTGATGCAACTATCGAATGGGCTGCAGGTTTAATGAATGACTGTGATACAATCTCTGAAAATATTTCGCATTTAATTGGTGACGGTTCAAATGCTGATAGTAAATCAGTAGTTGTTGGTCGCGGAAATCAAAGTCAAAACTTCACAACTGAAGTTCGCCATTGGGGTAAAGCATCTACTGGATACATCCTTACACACGGTGTTATGAAAGATGCTTCTCGTGCTATTTTCAATGGCATTGGCAAAATCGAACACGGTGCTACTAAAGCAGATGCTGTTCAAGAATCACGTGTGTTAATGTTTAGCGAAGATGCTCGTGGTGACGCTAACCCAATCCTATTAATTGAAGAAGACGATGTAACTGCTGGACACGCAGCTTCTGTTGGACGCGTTGACCCAATTCAACTGTATTACTTAATGAGTCGCGGTATTGCGAAAAAAGAAGCTGAACGTTTAGTTATTCACGGATTCCTTGCGCCAGTTGTAAACAAATTGCCTATCGAGGGTGTTAAAAAGCAACTGACGGAGGTTATCGAAAGGAAAGTTCGCTAATGATCAAAGATGACATTCGAAGCTATTTCCCGATATTAAATCAAGAAATAAATGGGCATCCGCTTGTTTATCTTGATAGTGCTGCAACTTCTCAAAAGCCAATTCAAGTAATTGAAGCAATCAAAAATTATTATGAATTTGAAAATTCAAATGTTCACCGTGGTGTTCACACACTTGGGAACAGAGCAACAGATTCTTATGAAGGTGCTCGTGAAAAAATTCGTAAATTTATCAATGCAAACTCGACTGAAGAAATCATCTTCACAAGAGGGACTACAACTGCTTTAAATATAGTTGCACAGAGTTATGGTCGTACACATGTAGGTGAAGGCGATGAAATCGTCATCACTTATATGGAACACCATTCTAACTTAATTCCTTGGCAACAACTTGCGAAGGAAAAAGGCGCGACATTAAAATATATCGATTTAGAGTCAGATGGTACTTTATCATTAGAAAAAGTGCGTGCAACAATTACTGACAAAACAAAAATTGTCTCAATGGCATATGCTTCAAATGTCTTGGGTACGATCAACCCAATTAAAGAAATTACCGCTATAGCTCATGAGCATGGTGCTGTAATGGTCGTTGATGGGGCGCAAGGTGTACCTCATTTTAAAACAGATGTGCAAGATTTAGATTGTGATTTCTTAGCATTCTCTGGGCACAAAATGTGCGGACCAACTGGTATTGGTGTATTATATGGTAAAAAAGCGCTTCTCGAAAACATGGAGCCGGTTGAATTTGGTGGCGAAATGATCGATTTTGTAGGTCTTCATGAATCTACATGGAAGGAGCTACCTTGGAAATTTGAAGGTGGTACTCCAATCATTGCTGGAGCTATTGGATTAGGTGCAGCTATTGATTTCCTTCAAGAAATCGGCATGGACACGATTGAAAAACACGAACATGATTTATCGCGTTATGCAATAGACCAAATGCAAACAATTAAAGGTTTATCAATTTATGGACCACAAGATCCTGCAAAGCGTTCAGGTCTTGTAACATTTAATTTAGATGATGTTCATCCACATGATGTAGCAACTGTTCTGGATATGAACGGAATTGCTGTACGCGCTGGGCATCATTGTGCACAGCCGCTTATGAAATGGTTACAATGTACTGCAACTGCACGTGCTAGCTTCTATATTTATAACAATGAGGAAGATATTGACCGTCTTGTTGCAGGGTTGCGCACTGCGAAGGAGTATTTTGCTGATGTCTTTGAATAATTTAGATCAACTTTACCGTTCAGTTATTATGGATCACTATAAAAAGCCAAGAAACAAAGGGGCTCTTGAAGGTAGTAATGTCACTATCGATATGAACAACCCTACTTGTGGCGACCGTATCCGTTTAACTTTACAAGTAAATAATGGCATCGTTGAGGATGCTAAATTTGATGGAGAAGGTTGTTCCATCTCAATGTCTTCTGCTTCCATGATGACTCAAACAGTCAAAGGGAAAACAGTTGAGGAAGCTCAAAACCTAGCACATATTTTCTCTGAAATGATGCTTGGAAAAGAATATGACGATTCAATCGATTTAGGTGATGTAGAGGCACTTTCAGGTGTTTCGAAATTCCCAGCTCGTATTAAATGTGCAACTTTAGCTTGGAAAGCGATGGAAAAAGGCGTACAAAACGAATCTGAAAATAAATAAATTATTAATGAACTCTGAACGGAGGAGAAACGATGGCTAAAAAAATGCCTGAAATTGGCGATTACAAGTATGGATTCCATGACAAGGACGTATCTATTTTCCGTTCAAAACGTGGATTAACTGCTGATATCGTTAAAGAAATTTCTAAAATGAAAAACGAGCCTCAATGGATGTTAGATTTCCGTCTAAAATCACTTGAGATTTTCTATGAAAAACCAATGCCTCAATGGGGTGGCGATCTTTCTGAGTTAAACTTCGATGAGATTACGTATTATGTAAAACCTTCAGAAGCAACTCAAAAATCTTGGGATGAAGTACCAGCTGAAATCAAAGAAACATTTGATAAGCTTGGTATTCCTGAAGCAGAACAAAAATACCTTGCGGGTGTTTCTGCACAATATGAATCTGAAGTTGTTTACCATAACATGAAGGAAGAACTTGAAGACATGGGCGTTGTGTTTAAAGACACAGACTCAGCACTTCGTGAAAACGAAGAACTTTTCAGAGAGTACTTCGGTAAAACAATTCCACCACAAGACAACAAATTCTCTGCACTAAACTCAGCAGTATGGTCTGGTGGTTCGTTCATCTATGTACCAAAAGGTGTTAAACTTGAAACACCTCTACAAGCGTACTTCCGTATTAACTCTGAAAACATGGGTCAATTCGAACGTACATTGATCATTGTTGATGAAGGTGCAAGTGTACACTACGTTGAAGGATGTACAGCTCCAGTTTATACAACAAGCTCTCTACACAGTGCTGTTGTAGAAATCATCATCAAAAAAGACGCATATTGCCGTTATACAACGATTCAAAACTGGGCTAACAACGTTTATAACCTAGTAACGAAACGTGCTGTATGTGATGCTAATGCTACAATGGAATGGATTGATGGTAACATCGGTTCTAAATTAACTATGAAATACCCAGCATGTATCCTTAAAGGTGAAGGTGCTCGTGGTATGACATTATCAATTGCCATTGCAGGTCGTGGACAAAACCAAGATACTGGTGCGAAAATGATTCACTTAGCACCAAACACATCTTCAACAATCGTATCAAAATCCATTTCTAAACATGGTGGTAACGTAACATATCGCGGTATTGTTCGCTTTGGTAAAAAAGCAATCAACGCTCGTGCAAATATTGAATGCGATACTTTAATCATGGATAATGAATCGACTTCTGATACAATTCCATACAACGAAGTAATGAATGATCAAATCTCTTTAGAGCATGAAGCAAAAGTTTCAAAAGTATCTGAAGAGCAATTGTTCTACTTAATGAGCCGAGGTGTTTCTGAGCAAGAAGCTACTGAAATGATCGTAATGGGCTTCATCGAGCCGTTCACTAAGGAACTTCCAATGGAATATGCTGTAGAAATGAACCGTCTAATCAAATTCGAAATGGAAGGCTCTATCGGTTAATTAGAGCTAACTATAAAGCTTCGGCAACTCAATTTGGATTTCCAAATTGGTGCCGAAGCTTTTTTTATACATTTAGAGAAGGTTTTTGTAATAGAAGGATGGGGTGAATCTGTTCTAACACAGTTGAATGTTATGCTATCATTAACTATATGTCTGTTAATGGGGGATATGAGATGATACACATTGGTTTAACTGGATGGGGAGATCATCCAGATCTTTATAGTCCATTGTCTACAGCACGTAATAAATTATTTGATTACAGTGGACACTTTCCTGTTGTTGAAGTGGATACATCATTCTATTCTATTCCATCTGAAGCTAATGTGCGGAAGTGGATTGCAGAAGTACCTGATCATTTTCAGTTTGTTGTAAAGGCTTATCAAGGTATGACAGGTCATTTAAGGCAGGATAATCCTTATGAAACTAGGGAAGATATGTTTGAGGCATTTAAAGATGCGATTACACCTTTTCAACAAGCAGGTAAGCTTGCAATGATATTAGTACAGTTCCCACCGTGGTTTGACTGTCAATCAAAAAATGTTACTTATATTCGCTATGTGAAGCAACAATTAAAGAATTTTCCTATCGCAATTGAATTCCGAAATCGCACTTGGTATAGTGAAAAATTCTTGGATGGTACATTGAATTTTTTACGTCAAGAGGGTTTAATACATACAGTTTGTGATGAGCCACAGGCAGGAGAAGGGTCAGTTCCGCTAGTACCAAAGGCGACAAATGAACGTGTCCTTGTTCGTATTCACGGTCGTAATGTGCATGGCTGGCGTAATCCCGGAAATAATGAAGAATGGCGTAAAATTCGTTTTTTGTATAACTATAATGAAGAAGAATTAAAGGGACTACAAAAACATATTGTATCGTTACAACAGCAGGTAAAAGATGTGTTTGTATTATTTAATAATAACTCAGGAAATGATGCAGCAAAAAATGCAAAACAACTGCAAAAAATGCTGGGAGTACAATATGAAGGATTATCTCCAAAACAATTAGATTTTTTTGAAGGAGAATAGTAATGGAATTTATATTAATTGCTGTAATTGGGCTATGTTCAGGTCTAGTTGGCGCTTTAGTAGGCCTAGGTGGAGGCGTGATATTAGTACCAGCTACACTATTTGTAGGGCTCACACTCGGTTTAATCCCAGATATAACACCACAAAAAGTAGTAGGCTTATCTGTAGTTATGATGATTTTCACTGGACTAGCATCTACTCTGTCATATATGAAATCTAAAACAGTTGATTATAAAAGTGGCGTAATTTTCTTTGCAGGGAGTATACCTGGGACGATTCTTGGTGCTTGGGTGAACAAAGGATTAGATTTGCCTTCATTTAATTTATACTTTGGTATTTTACTAATTATATTAGCGACAATCTTAATCGTGAAGGATAAATTAAAACCAGTAAAATGGTTTGTTGAGAATGGACTGAAGCGAACTTTTGTCGACCAGGAAGGTAAAAGTTTTGTTTATGGCTATCCGATTTGGTTTGCATTATTATTAACTTTTGCAATTGGCTTTGCATCAGGGTTATTTGGGATTGGTGGAGGATCGATGATTGTTCCTGCAATGATATTATTATTCTTGTTCCCTCCCCATGTGGCTGTGGCAACATCCATGTTCATGGTGTTTTTATCGTCTATCGTCAACTCAGCTAGCCATATTTATTTAGGAAATGTTCCATGGATGTATACGATTCCGGTAATTCCAGGGGCTTATATAGGGGCGAAAATAGGAGCAGCACTTAATAAGCGTATTAAATCAGATACATTAGTGCTCTTTTTACGAATAATTTTATTACTTCTCGGAATCCGTTCAATCATAGATGGACTAATCTGAATGTAAAGAGGGGATATTATGCTAGAAACAATCCATTTTTATCATACAAATGATGTCCATAGCCATTTTGAACATTGGCCTCGTACTCACGAATTTCTTGTGACACGAAAGAAGTGGCATAAAGAAGTAGGTGATAGTTGCTTTGTTCTTGATATAGGAGACTTTATGGATCGTTCGAATGTTTATACTGAGGCGACGTTGGGTAAAGGAAATGTGAAATTATTAAATGATGCAAATTATGATGCTGTAACGATTGGTAATAATGAAGGTATTACTTTATCGAATAGCGAATTGAATACATTATATAAAGATGCGAAATTCGATGTCTTAGTAGCTAATTTGCACAATATTAATGGTGACGTACCAAGTTGGGCAAAATCATATCAGATTTATAACACAGCTGCCGGTGTAAAAGTAGGAATTATTGCAGCTACAGCACCTTTTTATTTATTTTATGAGCAACTTGAATGGCAAGTATTAGAACCACTCGCAGTATTGAAAAAACAAGTAGATGAGCTACGAGATCAAGTGGATGTGCTTGTTTGTATGTCGCATCTAGGTTTGTCTGAGGATACATTGTTAGCAGAACAGTGCCCTGAAATCGATGTTATTTTCGGAGCACATACGCATCATATTTTGCACGAAGGTAAAATAGTGAATGATGTGCTGTTAACTGGTGGAGGGAAATTTGGCTTATTTGTAGGGCATACTGAAATACTATTTGATATGGATTTAAAAAAAGTTGTGAAGAAAAAAACGATGCTTCACAGAACGATAGATCTTGCATCTGTAGACAAGGAGAAAGAGAAAGTAGTAAGTCTAGAACAACGAGGGCGTGAACTACTTGATGTACCTGTATTTTACACAGACCGTTACTATAATAAGGAATGGTACCATCATTCAAATCTGTCACGACTATTTGCAAAAGCGTTATTAAAATTTTCAAATGCTGATTGTGCTCTGTTCAATGCAGGAATCTTTTTAAGTGGACTTCCAAAAGGTAGAGTGACAGCTAATGACATTCACGGTATGCTTCCACACCCAATCAACGCTTGTGTAGTTGAGCTTACTGGTGAGTGTTTAAAAGAAATTTACATGGAAGCACAAAATGTAGATTGGCCAAGGAGAGAAGTGAAGGGCTTAGGGTTTAGAGGCGTAGTGATGGGTAAGATGCTAAACTATCAATTTGAAGTGGATGATATGGGGAGGTTAGTAATAGGAGGTAGTATTGCAGATTTGAAAAAAAGTTACAAACTTGTGACTTTAGATATGTATACTTTTGGGTATTTCTTTCCCGATTTCAAAAATACACCAAAAACATACTTGTTACCTCAATTTTTACGTGATATTCTAATTCTGTATGGACTTGAATTTTTCAAAGGGGAAAATTCAGAAAGACCTGATTAAAGTTTTATATGAGTCAATATATAGAGAATAGATTATGTTTATGAATGGGGAAATAGTATGAGGCTGATTTCAACTAAAGTGTTGCAACCTGGAATGGTGATCGGCAGAACAATTTGGAATGAGGCTGGAAGACCTTTGCTACATGAAGGGGTCGTAGCATCAAATCAAATAGCCAACCGACTTTTACAATTAAATGTTCAATATGTATATATTAACGATAAAATTTCTCATGATATTAATATAGTTGAAGCTGTGCCAATACATGTAAGAAGAAAAGCTGTAGATAAAATTACAGAATCCTTCAAAATGTTAAAAAATCAAAAAAATGCTGATTTAACTTATTGTTTAGATCAACAGTCCAAACATTTTGGATGTATTATAGAGCAGTTACTTGAAAGTATTGTAAATAGTGAAGAAATGATTACAGTTTTGAGTGATGCATTTATATATGATGAATATATTTATCAACACTCACTACAAGTGGCCATTTATTCTATTGCGATTGCTAGAGAGATGAAATATACATCGGATGAAATACGCCAAATTGGGATTGGTGCCATGTTACATGACGTAGGTAAGATGCTAATCCCACTTGAGATTTTAAATAAACCTGGGCGCTTAACAAATGAAGAATACGATACAATGAAACTTCATGCAAAGTATGGCTTTGATTTATTAAGAAACTTACATACTATTTCTTTATTATCAGCACATTGTGCATTCCAACATCACGAAAGACTTGATGGTAGTGGGTATCCACGTGGATTGATTGATTTTGAAATTCATCCATATGCTAAAATTATTGCTGTCGCCGATGTATTTGATGCTGTGACATCTAATCGCGTATATCGAAAGAAAATGTTGCCATCGCATGGAATGGAAATAATAAAGCAAGGTATAGGTACGTTATACGATGAGAAAGTTGTAAAAGCATTTCAAAAATGCATTGCCATATATCCAAATGGAACTGTCGTTTTACTTTCTGATGGTCGACGAGGCATCGTCTCAAAACAAAATCATAAATCAACAGATAAACCTTGGATTCGCATTTTTGAGGAGGATGGTGAAATATTGCAAGCAACATATGAATGTTGCTTGGAAAATGAACCAGCTACTTACATCCATCAGGTTGAGGTGGAATACCTCGTACATAGTGAATAAATAATGCCCCTTAGTCATAGCCTATGATTAGGGGGAATTTTTTTGCGTTTACCAAAACAAAGACGTAGATTGTTAGTGCAAAAACGACAAAAACGCTCTCGATTATTACCACTTTTTATCGTAAGCTTTTTTGGGATGATTGCTCTCTTATTTTACTTAGTGAATATAAGACTGATGCCAACATATTTGGATTATGCGGAAGTCCAAACGAATCGAATAGCATCTGAAGTTATTAGTAAGGCTATTAACTCTAGAACTGCGAATGTCCTTGATGTTAATGATATAATAGAAGAAGTTCCAGGCGAAGATACTAAAATGACAAAGTTTAATTCAGAAATTATTAATCGTGTTATGGCGGAAACATATACGCTCGTACAAGATCATCTTGAAGAAGCAGAGTCAGGAAATTTAAGTAAACTGCCGAAATACGACGATATTGAATATGATGCCAATGCAATGCAAGAAGATGGTGGTGTTGTCTTTTATGTCCCAATTGGGCAGGTAACAAAATTACCCTTGTTAGGGAATTTAGGACCGAAAATACCTATTCGTTTTCATGTTATAGGCAAGATCAATACAAATGTCGAAACGGATATTGAGGAGTTTGGTATTAATAATGCACTCGTGAAAGTGCAAATTCATTTATCAGTAAATGTTCAAGTCATCGTTCCATTTGCTAGTAAATCAACCACTGTGGAGCAAAGAATTCCAGTTGCTATTGGTATGCTTAAGGGGACAGTACCTAATATTTATACGACAGGTGGAGGTACGCAACCATCAGTCGAGGTACCTATTAAAATGAACTAAGAGATATTTAATTTCCCTTTTCATTTCATTTCATTTAAATTAATATTTACTTAGTGCAGGGTATAGCAAAATATTTTGACAATATTAGTAATCGAAGGTTGTTTGAAACTATTTATTATGTTACATTGACAAAAGTACTACAATATATAAATAAGCCTTGTGATGGGAGACGAATCTTCAATGACATCATGTAAACCAACTAAAGTAGAACATATAAGAAAACCGGATTGGCTAAAAATTAAACTAAATACTAACGACGACTATAAGGGCCTAAAGAAACTGATGCGAGAAAAGAACTTACATACAGTTTGTGAGGAAGCCAGATGCCCAAATATTCATGAATGCTGGGGTGAAAGACGTACAGCGACATTTATGATATTAGGAGCTGTATGTACACGCGCATGTCGCTTCTGTGCAGTAAAAACAGGCCTTCCAAATGAATTAGATACAGCAGAACCAGAACGCGTAGCAGATTCAGTTGAAATTATGAACTTAAAGCATGTCGTTGTAACTGCAGTAGCACGTGATGACTTAAAAGACGGAGGAGCAGAAGTTTTTGCAGAAACTGTTCGTGCAATTCGTCGTAAAAATCCATTTACATCAATTGAGGTATTACCTTCAGATATGGGTGGAATTGAAGAAAATTTACGTATATTAATGGATACGAAACCTGATATTTTAAATCATAATATCGAGACAGTAAAACGTTTAACACCTAGAGTTCGCGCTCGAGCAAAATACGATCGCTCATTAGAGTTTTTACGTCGTGCAAAAGAAATGCAACCTGAAATTCCTACAAAGTCATCATTAATGTTGGGACTTGGAGAAACAGAAGAAGAAATTATTGAAGTAATGGATGATTTACGCGCAAATAATGTAGATATAATGACAATAGGTCAATATTTACAACCGTCAAAAAAACATTTACCGGTGAAAAAATATTACTCACCTTTAGAATTCGGTAAACTGCGCAAGATTGCGATGAGTAAAGGATTCTCTCATTGTGAAGCTGGTCCACTTGTGCGTAGTAGTTATCATGCCGATGAACAAGTAAATGCCGCAGCTAAACAAAAACAACTGCTTGGCGAAGAAAAAAGCGCTATCGCGAATAACTAACGGATGGTGGTAACATGGTCATTGCAGAACGAATGGCGTATGATGTATTAACAGATTATCGTGAAGGTTTCCAAGAAGAGGCTTTTCTTGGACGATTTAGCGATATTTTAACAAAGTATGACTATATTGTTGGTGATTGGGGCTATGGCCAATTACGTTTAAAAGGCTTTTTTGATGACAAAAATCAAAAGGCTTCTTTCGATACGAGAATAAGTACATTACAAGATTATTTATATGAATATTGTAACTTTGGATGTGCTTATTTCGTACTAAAAAAAACCGGTAAAGCGCCGATTCCTGTAAAAGAGGAAGTACTTGAAGAAGTAGATTCTGAGGCTGTAGATGAGCCTGAAATCGTTATCACTGAAACATTTCAAGAAGAACAAAAAAACATCAATTCCGAGCTGTAAAAGCCGGAATTGATGTTTTTTTTAGTATTTTTTTGATTTAAAGTGGTTAAATTAGAGTTGGGTAAGGGGGTATCCAGCTTCAGGCGCTAGATTCTCGGGTCGTTTCGGTCTTTCGGCACAAGACGAAAAGCGTCTTGTGTTCGAGTCCTCCAACGCCTGTCTAGTCTGAACGAGCGCCTTGGGCTAACAGGATGTTAGTCATGCAACCGTTGCGACAGGACGTCGCGAACTTAGGTTGCCTTCCTAAAGTTAGATATCCAGCTTCAGGCGCTAACGGCTCGAGGTCGTTTCCGTTCTCTCGGTCAAAAGCGGGAGTGATGCTTTTGATTCGAGAACTCCAACGCTTGTCGCCGTTGGACGAGCGCCTTCAGCATTTAGGTTACCCAATTAATTCATGTAGGTAGTCTCGTAGTTCTTGTGCTTCGTCTTCGGGACGGTTGTATACTTGTTCTAAGTATCCTGGCTCTTCTAGGTCGTCTGAGCCGAGAATAGCAAAGCGGCCGAGTTGCATATCTAAAACGAGCACTTTTCCAAAAAAGCGTCCGCTTTGTAAAATTGCTAAATCATAGCGTTGCGATTCGCCTGTGAAGCTAACAAAACGAGTCTTTGTATCTTCAACATCGTCGTATAAGAAAAATCTTTCCATTGCGTGTGCAACTCCTTCCGATTCTAAAGATATGGTACTATAGAAAGGAGTAGACTATCAACTTTTATAATTTGAATGGAGGAAGTACTGTGTATTTCGTTGATCGTAAAAAAATAATAAAAAATCTTGAATATATGAATTCATTAATAGTGGTTTTTGAAGGCCAAAAAGACTGGTTATCAGATGATATCCGTAAATTGGCTGTGGAGCGTATTGCGAATACATTAATCGAAGCAATAATTGATGTGGGTAACTCTATGATTGATGGTTTTATTATGCGTGATCCTGGAAGTTATGAAGATATAATTGATATTTTAGTCGATGAAAAAGTCATTACACTTGAGATGGATCAACCATTAAAAGAGCTAATTGGATTAAGACGCGCACTTGTGCGTGATATTTTAGAAGTAAATGATGAAGAGTTAGTAGTTGTATTAAATAATAATATGGATGCTATTAAAGCATTTGCACCAAAAGTAGAGCATTATTTAGTGAATGAGCTAGGTCCAGTATCTGCGTTCATTCCAGAGGAACAAAAATGAAATCATACAAAGCCTATTGTTTCGATTTAGATGGGACTGTGTATAAGGGAACTGAACCTATTCCTACTGCTGTAGCTTTTATACATGCATTACAAAAGAAAGGAATTGAGCCTTTCTATATCACCAATAATGCACGTATGACGCAAAATCAAGTACAGCAGAAATTACTGAAAATGGGGATATGTGCACCTGAAGCGCATATTTTAACTTCAGCTATCGCAACTGCAAAATATATCAGCAATCAATATCCAAATGCAACAGTGCAAATGATAGGTGGAGATGGCTTAAGAGAAGCTCTTCTTGCTGAAAATATAAGGTTCACTTCTGAACAACCGGATGTGTTAGTGCAAGGTATTGATCTGGAATTAAATTATTCTAAAATAGAAAATGCTTGCTATGCTATACAAAATGGTGCAGATTTTGTAGCGACCAATGGTGATATTAAATTTCCAAGTGAAAAAGGCTTTGCACCAGGAAATGGATCGATTGCTGAGCTAATTCATAATGTGACAGGTGTGGAACCTACGTATATCGGAAAACCACATCCTCATATGCTAGCAATTTTACAGCAGATGAATGGGTTTGAAAAAGAAGATATGCTTATGATTGGTGATAATTATGATACGGATATATTAGCAGGTATCGGCTTTGGTATAGATACATTACATGTGAATACTGGAGTAACACCTACTGAATCTGTGTTGAAAAAGGATATCCAACCAACTTACAGCATTAATAGTTTACTCGATTGGCAATTGTAAAATAAAAGTCGCAAACTATGTTGTTCATTCACATAGCTTGCGACTTTTTTGGTTAAAATAAAGGATTCTCTTCAATAAATTGATAGACTTTTTTTGTTAATTCTTCCGGCGTTTCAGCTTCAACCATTTCGCCGTTTACTAGAGCATATAAAGAATTAGAGCATTTAGTACAATAGCTTAAACAGCCATATTCTAAAACATCTATATTAGGATCCATTTCTAGCACTTCAAATGTATCTTGGGAGCCATTTGCTAAATTACTAACACAAAACTCAACAAGCGGATTCATGTGCGCTTCACCTCACTACTCGAAATGCTACTATTTTTTTTTTCATTCGTCAATTTTCGAGTCTATATTGTGAAACTTCTCACAATCGTTTATACTCTTAGTGGACAGTTTTGAAATGAAACGGTATGTAATATTGTAAGAAGAAGGAGATTACTATGAGAAAATTAGTCTTATTAGGCGGTGGCTACGGTAATATGCGTATTCTTTTGCGTTTATTACCAAATAATTTACCAGAAGATGTACAAATCACTCTAGTAGACCGTGCACCATTCCATAGCTTGAAAACCGATTTTTATGCTTTAGCTGCAGGTACAACACCTGAGAAACATATTCGTGTAAGTTTCCCTGAAAATGAGCGGTTATCGATCGTTTATGGCGAAATTGAAAAAATTGATACAGTTAACAAAGCTGTACTATTAGAAGGTGGTAATAGCGTAGCGTATGATGATTTAGTTATTGGTCTAGGTTGTGAAGATAAGTATCACGGTGTACCTGGTGCGGATGAATTCTCGTACAGCATCCAAACAATGGCTAAATCACGTGAAGCTTATAACGCTCTTTGTGGCCTTCCATCTGGTTCTGTCGTAGGAATCGTTGGTGCAGGATTAAGTGGTATTGAATTGGCAAGTGAATTACGAGAAAGTCGTGCAGATCTTAAAATTAAATTATTTGATCGTGGCTCTCGTATTCTAAAAGATTTCCCAGAACGTTTAAGTAACTATGTTAAAAAGTGGTTCGATAATAATGATGTTGAAGTTATTGCGAACTCGAATATTACAAAAGTAGAACAACATATGCTACATAATCATGAAGAGCAGATTCCAGTAGATGCAGTTGTTTGGACAGCGGGTATTCAACCAGTTAAGGTAGTCCGTGACTTAGGTCTAGAATCTGATCGAACTGGTCGAGTAGTTATAACTCAATATATGAATATACCAAATGATGAACATGTCTATGTGGTTGGAGACTGCGCAGCTTCACAATTTGGTCCGAGTGCACAGTTAGCTGAAGAGCAAGCTGAACATATTGTTCGTATATTAAAATTGCGTTGGAAAAATGAAGCACTTCCGGAGAAAATGCCAGAAATTAAGCTAAAAGGCTTTATGGGTTCTTTAGGAAAGAAACAAGGCTTCGTCTATTTAGCAGATAAGACTGTAACAGGTCGAATTGCTCGCTTGATGAAATCAGGCTTGCTGTGGATGTACAAACGTCAAAATGGTTAAAAAAAGCTGTCTCACGTACAATGATGAAACATTGTACAGTGAGACAGCTTTTTATTATATTTATTTATCGATTGGTTCAAAGCCTAATTTCTCAAGCTCCTTAAAAACAGGCTTTAACTGAATGTAGCCTTCTCCAATAATTTCATTATTAATTAATACTAATGGATAGAAAAACTCATCATCTCTTACTCGTTCTGCCCATTGTTTATGGCGTTCATTTTCAATAGGATTTTCTATATCAATATATGTGATTTGATAAGGTTGTTCCGGATATTTGCGATCTATTGCAGCTTGTAACCACTCATAAGTATCCTTGGAAGACGGTGCATTAACACAGCTTGCACACATGACACTAGCCCCGTATATTTCGATTGCAATTGTCTTTTCTGTCACTTACAATTCATCCTCTCGTTTACAATACTAAAATTTTTCCATATGTACTCACATATAAATATAAAGATAAACGGTAAGATTGTCACTTACAATTTTAAACTATTAAAAATTAGCTATTATTAAAAAACACTGAAATCGCTCGGTAGATTAGACGAGAAAAATAGTTAAATAATTATATAGAACATAGCTATAAAAGATGAGGGATAGAATAGCATTTTTGGAGTGGATAGTAATTATAATATTGTTATACCATTAATTGAGCATTTTAATTACTTTCCTTTGTGTTCGTCTGATATTATAATAATTATAAGGAAAGGAGTCGATTGAAAATGCAAGAACAAGTACAAGAAGTTTTAGATAAATTACGCCCATTCCTTCTTCGTGATGGAGGAGACTGTGAATTAGTTGATATAGAAGATGGTATCGTAAAATTACGTTTACTAGGCGCATGCGGAAGCTGCCCAAGTTCTACAATCACTTTAAAAGCAGGGATTGAACGTGCGTTATTAGAAGAAGTACCAGGTGTTATTGAGGTAGAACAAGTATTCTAAACAACAACCGTATAGAGATAAAAAAGAGCCAGTTTTTATAAGGCTCTTTTTTTCTTATAGATAAGTGTAAATTACAAAAGGAATCATAGAACTTTGGTGCGTTCAGTCATTTCATTTTCAAGTCTCATTGTTTGCCATTGTTCCTTGGCCATTTCAATAATTTTCGTTTCATTTGAACTACGTTGCTTTTCTATTACACGAGAGAAGTAGCGAATGGCTTCTTCGCGTTCTCCTAATCTTCTCGATAATTCGGCTATTAAGTAGATAACACGAACTTCCGACATAGAAGTACCGTTATGATCGCCATTGGAGAAAGCATCTATATATTGATTTCGAGCAATAAGCATAAATCGATTTTCTAGCTCTTTGTTATCAAGCGTACGGTATAGCCAAGCTGTTCTTAATGCAAGTCCCGCTAGTGTAATATGCTTTTCTTTTTTTATATGTCCACAAACTAGTGCTAATTTATATACTTGAAGTGCATCATCTATAGTTCGTTCTTTATCAAATGAATGTTTTTTCCAATGCAAGCTGATTTTTTGATCGATCTCTTCTGATATGCCTGGTCCAAAATATTTTGTAAAGTCTTCCGTGAAAGAAAATCCACAGTGCTCACATACAAATGCATTATATAAAAGAGGGTTAAAATCATTTTCGTATAACGGATGAAAATCACTTTCATTATTACTAACCTTAATAAATTTTGATCGCACTTTTATTGTTTTAAATTTCTTTTTACAATGAATGCAGTCTATTTGCTTCTCGTAATAAGGTGAAATTTCCATAATGTAGTCCTCATTCCCTATTTGTATATATGAATCAATTATACCAGATGAAAGGCCTTTAGATGTGTCAAATTTCCGAGTATGAGATGTTTTACTCCAACATAAATTATTGTTATGATAGAAACATGAAAGAAGGTGACACAGATGACGCAAGTAATTGAAATTACTGAAGCTGCTGCTATCCATGTAAAAGAAATGATGCAGCACAATGAAGAAGAAGGCTCTTTTTTACGCATTGCTGTAAAAGGTGGCGGCTGTAGTGGTCTGTCATACGGTATGGGATTCGAAAACGAAAAGGCAGAAAATGATTTTATACAAGAAGAACATGGTTTACAAATTCTTGTTTCCAGTGAAGATGCACCAATCTTAAAAGGAACTAAAATCGATTATAAAGAATCACTAATGGGTGGCGGGTTTACAATTGATAATCCAAATGCTATCGCATCATGTGGTTGTGGAACTTCGTTTAGAACAGCCAAAACAGAAGGTACTCCTGAAAGTTGTTAATCTAAAAACTATATAAAAAAACCTTCTCATTTCGATAACTTTGAGAAGGTTTTTATTTTTTTATGGATACTTTATTTTTTTAGGGGAATAAATAAACTAATATTTAGCATCTAATTAGTTGCTTGTGAACGAATATTATGCATGTATTTATCATAATGATAAATTGACAAAAATTAATAAATTATACTAAAAGGGATAAATAGAAAAAAAACAACCCTGAAATAGTAACTTAATTAGCTCGTTTTTTCAACATTACTCTATTGAAATCAGTTAACAAAAGGTCTAATATAGTATGTAGGTATTTTGTCGAAAAATAGACACACTGATGGTAGAGATGAAGTATGTAAAATACTTCTTTTTTATTGGTCAGAGAATATAAAATTTTAAAGGTGGTTTCGATTCTAGTGAATAGACCGAAAATATTAATATTGGGTGCAGGATATGGTGGCTTAACAACAGCTGTTAACTTGCAAAAGAAAATTGGTTCTAATGTAGCCGATATTACAATTGTAAACAAAAACTCATACCACTATGAGTCAACTTGGTTACACGAAGCTTCAGCAGGAACTCTATCTCCAGAGAAAGTACGTTATGACATTCAAAGTGTGTTAAATAACAAAGTTAACTTTGTACAAGCAGCTGTTGAATCTATTGACGCTACAAATAAAAAAGTAATTACTGATGCTGGTGAAATGTCATACGATTACCTAGTAGTAGGTCTTGGTTTTGAAGGTGAGACTTTTGGTATCGAAGGTTTAGATAAATTTGCATTCGGTATTTCTGATGTAAACGAAGCTCGTAAACTTCGCGATCATATTAACTCTCAGTTCGCTGAATGGGCATCACAAGCTCCTGCTGAAAAAGATGATACCTTATTAACAATCGTAGTTGGTGGCGCAGGATTTACAGGTATCGAATTCCTTGGTGAATTAGCTAACCGTATTCCAGAGCTTTGCAAAGAATATGATGCACCGCAAGAAAAAGTACGAGTTGTCTGTGTAGAAGCAGCTCCAACTGTATTACCTATGTTCTCTCGTGAATTAGTAGAATACGCTGTTGGTTATCTAACTAAAAAAGGTATCGAATTCTCAATCGGTACTCCAGTAGTTCAAGCTACTCCTGAAGGCGTTAAAATTAAAAAAGGCGAAGAAGAATTCGAATTCATCAAAGCTGGTACTGTAGTATGGGCTGCCGGTGTTCGTGGTTCTCGCATTGTTGAAGAATCAGATATCCCATCTAAACGTGCTCGCGTTGCAGTTGATAAAGACTTACGTGTACCTGGATTCCCTGAAGTATTCATCGTTGGTGACTGTGCATTCTTAATGAATGAAGAAGCTGGTCGTCCTTACCCAACAACAGCTCAAATCGCTATGCAACAAGCAATCACTGTTGCTGAAAACCTTATTGCTTTAATCGAAGGCAAAGACACTAAAGAATTCGTACCAGCACTTAAAGGTACTGTATGTTCTCTAGGTGATTCTGATGCAATCGGTGAAGTTTTCGGTAAAGAAATCACAGGTAAATCGGCTTCATTCATGAAAAAAGTAATCGATAACCGTGCACTTTACATGGTTGGTGGCGCTGGCTTAGTTCTTAAAAAAGGTAAATTTAACGTACTATAATTATACCTTTCACACTCCCTTCAGTTATTATAACTGTAGGGAGTTTTTTATTGGGAGGTAATGTCATTGAATAAACAAGACCGTATGAAAGTTTGGTTAGGTGTATCAGGTTTAGTAGAGAATAATAATGGTGAATGGCTTGTAGTGATGAAGCGCTATGGTGGTCTTGATGGTAAATGGTCATTACCTGCTGGTTTTGTACAGCCAGCTGAAACTGCAGATCAAGCTGTAATTAGAGAAATAAAAGAAGAAACAGGAATTGACGCTACCATTCTAGGCTTAATTGGTTTGCGGACAGGCGTACTAAAAAATGATATAAGTGATAATTTAGCCGTTTTTCATTTAATAGCGAATGATCCATTACAGCCAGTTGTTGCACAATTAGAGGAATTATATGAGGCATGTTGGATGTCTCCATTAGCTTTAAAAGAGGACGAGCGTACGTCGTTAATGATACTAGAGTTATTAAAAACAGAAATTAATGCTCGTAAAAGTGCATTAGATAATTTAGAGCCAGATAATATATTTGGCTATACCGCATATAAATTGTTTTTCTAGTAATATTTGAATTATGACAAAGCTTTGAAATTACTTACTAGTCGTTGAAAGCATTGTTCCAATCATGTACACTTATGAGAGGAAAAATGGAGGTTTCGAATATATGGCTGGTTCATTTTCAATTGTACAATTGGTATTATCAATGATATTATTCCTCGTTATGTTCTTTGGTATCGGGTTCTTAATCAATATGTTACTCCGTGCTACTTGGTTCATGGCGATTGTCTACCCAATAGTAGTCATCTTCATTGTTGATGAAGTGGGTTTTTTCGATTATTTCTTTAAGCCAGGAACGGCATTCCCGGCATTAGGGGATAAACTAGTATCATTACAATTAGTTGATATTCTTATTCTAGCAAGTGGACTTGCAGGCGCTATTATTGCAGGTTTAGTAATGAAAGCACTACGAAGAAATGGCTATCGTATGTTCTAACTTGAATATTCGATTCACAAAAAAAGCAGTGTCACGATTTTATATCGGACACTGCTTTTTTACATTTTAAAAGATTGTATAGACGAAAACTGAAATGAGTATGCCAGTTAAACTTCCGAAGAATACTTCGCTTGGTCTATGACCTAGTAGTGTTTTTAGCTCTTGCATTTTCTCTTCTTCTTTTTTGTTTATCCAGCCTTTCGCTTCATTGACGAAGACTTGGAAATCTTTGCGCAGTTGATTAATAATGACTGCTTGTTGTCCTGCTTGATAACGTATTCCAGTTGCATCAAACATAACGATTATAGCAAATACCGTGGAAGCAGCAAACAAAGGTGAATCCACACCACTTTCAAAGCCAATAGCTGTTGTAAGGGCTGATACAGCCGCAGAATGTGAGCTTGGCATGCCGCCAGTAGATGTGAAAAGTGACCAATCGATTTTCTTAGTTGCAATGAAATGAATAGGAATTTTAACAAATTGTGCAAAGATAATTGCAAAAAGTGAGGAGAGCAGGGGAATATTGTGAAGAAGCTCCATTAAATCAGCACCTTTCTAGCCTAAAATAAGTTAGTAATACTATAACATAGGACAGAACATTGAAAAAACTCTAAGGAAATTCGGAATCCGAACATTTCGTATGATGTAATATTTTTGATATAATAGAATTGATAATATAGGAATGGAGGATTCGAATGAACATTATTAAAGAAAGTCAAACATTTCAATCTGCACAAGCAGATATATTAATTGTTGGTGTATCTAAAAATCAAGAACAATTAGTAGGGTGGGGAGATTTCGTAGAAGTCTTTGGAAATCCAATTACAGAATGGATTAAAGAAGGGGATATTGCTACGGATCTAAAAAAACTAACGAAAATCCCATGCTTTATACCATCAACTCAAGTGAAGCGTATACTATTTGTTGGACTTGGAGACCGCAAAATGCTAAGCACAGATGAATTACGCGAATCATTCGGCTTAGTTGGAAAAGAACTACATAAACTAAATGTTAAAACAGTTTCAATATGGTTAGATTCATTTGTAACTGCTGACATTGACCCGACTGAAGTATCAATTATTGCAGCTGAAGGCACGGGTTTAGGTTATTATAACGTACAAAATTACAAAACGACGTCTAATGCAATTGATGTGAAAATAGAAGAAGTCAGTTTCATTACGACAGCAGATACGCAAGAAATAGTGGCTGGTTTTGAAGTAGGACAAATATATGCTGAAGCTGTAAATGAAGCACGTACTTTAGTGAACTTACCAGGTAATATATTAACTTCCGCAAAATTAGCAGATTATGCGGAAGAACTTGCTAAACAATATGATTTCGAAATTGAAATTTTAAACAAAGTTCAATTAGAAGAGCTAGGAATGGGTGCTATTTTAGCTGTCAATAAAGGTTCAGTAGAAGAACCGCGTGTTATTACGATTAAATACCAAGCAACCGAGAAATGGGAAGATGTCATTGGACTAGTTGGTAAAGGTGTTACATTTGATACAGGTGGCTATTCTATTAAAACTAAAACGGGACTAGTTGGTATGAAAGGCGATATGGGTGGAGCTGCTGCTGTACTTGGCGCAATGAAAATAATTGGCGAATTACGTCCAAACAAAAACGTCATCGCTGTTATTGGTTCAACAGACAATATGATCTCAGGTGAAGCTTTTAAACCAGATGATGTTATTACAACATATAGTGGGAAAACTGTAGAGATATTAAACACTGATGCGGAAGGTCGTCTCGTATTAGCAGATGCTGTAACTTATGCAAAACAACAAGGTGCAAACTATATCATCGATGTGGCAACATTAACAGGAGGCGTCATTACAGCTCTAGGTTATGATAAAACTGGTGCTTTAACAAATGATGAGACATTATTTGAAACATTCCTTGAAGCTTCTGAAGAATCAGGAGAATTCGTATGGCGTTTACCTTTAACAGAAAACGATAAGAAACGAATTCGTAAAAGTGATGTAGCAGATTTAAATAACTCTCCTGGTTCTGATGGGCATATGATTTTCGGAGGAGGATTTGTAGGAGAATTCGTTGGTGATATACCTTGGATTCATTTAGATATAGCTGGAACTTCAGATGCTCATGGTGCACATGATTTAGGACCTAAAGGTGGCACTGGCGTAATGGTGCGTACTCTGGCAACATTTATCGAGCGTTTAGCAGAGGAAGATATATAGTGAAATAGGCCAAGACCTAGCTGTTCTTTCCTATGATACATAGGATAGAAAAGAAAGGAGGAGGCTTATGTTTCCATTTCGCGGCGGATTTTTCGGCGGACCATTTTTTGGTGGTTTTCTTGGTGGTTTAGTTGGATCATCCATTAGACCACATCAACATTACAATCGTTTTTATGGACCAAACTATGGACCGAACTTTGGGCCAAATTATGGACCAAATTACGGACCGAATTTTGGACCGAACTTCGGACCACAATGCGGACCACCGTTTGGACCTCCATGTGGTAGACCTTACTGGTAAAATAAAAGCTTTTGTCCCATTTGTATGGAGACAAAAGCCTTTTTTCATTCTTTTTCTTTTATAGAAGCTTCTTTCATTTTGCGTTCATATTCTGGTTTTAATTCATCCTTTACAGTACCTTTCCAAGCTTTTACACCTGAAAAGTAGGCTGCACGAGCTATAACATGGCCACCAACAGGACCTGTGATGAACAAAAATAAAATACCGAGTAAAATACGAGGATTAAAATGATCTTCTATTAACCAAAAGTGTAAGAATACGCCGATTAAAATACTCATAACACCTAATGTAGCGCTCTTAGAAGCCGCATGAGACCGCGAATATACATCAGGTAGTCTAATTAGGCCAATCGCGGTAACCATGATAAATATCGCTCCAAAAGAGATTGTTAAAACGATTAATATATTAGCGAGAATTGTCACGTTCTATGATCTCTCCTTTCTCTATAAACTTAGAGAAAGCTACAGTACCGATAAAGGATAGAATCGCTAACAGTAAAATAATATCTAAATAGAAACTTGTTTTGATGAAAATGGAAAATAGGCCAACTAGAGATATGATAGAAACACCTATTGAGTCAAGTGCTATCACACGATCTGGAACAGAAGGCCCTTTCACAAGGCGGTAAACTATACCGACTAGTGATAGTGTCACAATGACAATAATAGCCCAAATAAAGTACGTCATGAGCGACTCACCTCCAGGATGGCCTTTTCAAAGGAATTTTTGATAGAGTCAACTGCTGAATCAACATCATCAATATCAATTGCATGTATATAAAGTGTTTTTGAATCATCCGACAGATGGACAACGATCGTGCCAGGAGTCAAAGTTATCAAACTGGATAACAACGTAATTTCCCAGTCTTGTTCTAGTTCAGTTTGCATAGCGAAAAATGCTGGATTCATATCAAGCTTAGGCTTAATGATAACCATAAATACTTGGAAATTAGCGAGTATCAGCTCTTTCATAAACAGAACTACTAGTTTAATTACTGCCCAAAATCGACTAATATATAGACGACTAGTGAAGAAATTTCGCATAATATAAATCATGATCATACCTAAGATGAAACCTACTACAAAGTTACTTGAAGCGAAGTTAGTAGACAAGAACATCCATATAAATGCGATAAAGAAGTTTAATAAGATTTGAAATGCCATCGTCATCTACTCCTTTAACACGGCATCTGTATACACAGATGGATTATTTAATATATTTCCTGCATCTTGCATAAATGGTGTAATCCACTCTGAACCAACGCCATAAAATACCGTCAGCACTACTAGAATAACAGTGGGGATAAACATCATTCGATAGTAACCTTTTTCCACAGGTTGTAATGGACTTTTCTCTTTGCCCCAAAATGCATAGATGAAAATGCGAATTACAGATAGTAAAACGACTAAGCTGGATAATAAAATCCATAAACTTCCCCATAGATTACCTGCTTCAAAACCTCCACGAACGATTAAAAGTTTACCTATAAAACCGCTTAATGGTGGGATACCAGCAAGTCCAAATGCTGCGATTAAGTAAAACCATCCTAAAGCAGGATGAGTTTTCATAAGACCGCCCATTTTCCGTAAATCTGAGGTACCTGTAACAGCAATGACGATACCAACTAAGAAGAATAGTGCTGCTTTAATTAGCATGTCATGGATCAAATAAAACATTGCGCCCATTAAAGAATTGTCATTCATTTGAGATACCCCAAATAAAATAACACCGACTGCAATAATAATGTTATAAATAATGATTTTCTTTACATCGAAGTATGCTAATGCTCCAATACATCCGGCGAGAATCGTTAGCACTGATAAAATCATTAATAGTTCATGCGTAAAGCCCATATCATGTACGAAGAATAGCGTATATGTACGAGTAATAGCATAAACGCCAACCTTAGTTAATAACGCTCCAAATAGTGCAAGCACAGGAATAGGAGGAGCGGCATATGAAGAAGGTAACCAGAAAAACAGTGGGAAAATGGCTGCTTTTAATCCAAATACAATTAAGAATAAAACAGCAATGACGGTAATAATACCGGGTTGCTGAATGTCTGCAATTTTCACAGCGATATCAGCCATATTTAGCGTGCCTACAACCGAATATAGATAAGCTACTGTAATAACAAAAATAGCAGATGAAATTACATTGACTAAAATATACTTAATGGACTCTCGTAATTGTGCCTTTTCGCCACCAAGAACGATTAACAGGTATGATGACATTAACAACACTTCGAAGAAAACGAATAGGTTGAAGATATCACCTGTAGTAAAGGCACCATTCACACCGGTCAGCATAAATAAAATACCTGGGTAGTAGAAGTACGATTCACGTTCTTTACCTATAGCTGCAATGCTATACCATACAGTAAAGAAAGCAAGTATAACAGATGTTAGAACTAGCAATGCAGATACCATATCTGAAACCATCGTAATCCCAAATGGAACAGGCCAGTCCCCAAATGTTACAACTTGCGGGCCTTCGTTTTTCACTTTAAATAACAATACAATAGCAGCAACTACAGCAATTGATAAACCTGTCATTGCTCCAGTTCGTTGAAAACGAATATTTTTTGGTGCAAACATCAACAACATTCCAAAGAAGAACGGGATGATGATTGGCAACAATAGGAAATTACTCATCATCTTCATCAGTTCCTCTCATTAAATTCATATCATCCGTGCCAAGCTCTTGATAAGCTCTATAAGCTAGTACTAAGAAGAAAGCAGTAACACCAAAGCTAATAACAATTGCTGTTAAGATTAACGCTTGTGGGATGGCATCAGCCATATTTGTAACGCCTTCTGATAACACTGGAGGTGCACTGCCGCCTAAACCACCCATTGTTAAAATAAGTAGGTGAGCACCGTGGCTAAGAAGGCCAGTACCAATAATAATGCGAAGTAAACTTTTAGATAGCATTAAGTAGACAGCTGCCATGAATAGAAAACCAATGGCAATGGCCATTATGACTTCCATCAATCATCCCCTCCAATCGATTGAATGATTGTTAACGTAACACCAACAACTACTAGATAAACACCTGTATCAAAAAGCATTGCAGTATGCAATTCAGTATCACCAATTAACGGTAGATAGAAATGGTCAAAATAATGCTTGAAGAAAGGTTTACCCAAAAACATACCTATAGAAGCAGTTCCGAGTGCTAAAACTAAACCACTAGCGGTCATAATTGTATAGTTGATCGGTAATAATTTTTGAACAGTTTTTAAATCATAAACCAACAGTAAAAGTACGATGGCGCTTGAAGTAAGTAAACCTCCAACAAATCCGCCACCAGGTGCAAAGTGACCTGCTAAAAAGACATGAATTGAAAAGAGAAAGATGATAAAAAATACGACATGTGAAGTCGTTTTTAATATGACATCATTTGTTTTCATGCTCATTCTCCTTTCTACTTAGGCGGAGTTTAATCATACCTAAGATAGCCATACCAGCAATAGATAACACCGTAATTTCAAATAATGTATCGAATCCACGGTAGTCTACTAAGATTACGTTTACGATATTACCACCACCGGCTAATGTATTGACGGTTTCTTTGTAATACTCCGTAATAGAAGGTACAAGCTTTTGAGATTGTGCAGACAAAGCAACGAGTGTCACCATTACACCAACACCTAATGAGATGATAAAGTTGTTTAAGCGGAATCGAATCCGCTCTTCATGTCGACTAAGTTTCGGTAAATGATAAAACGCAAGTAAGAATAGTGCTACCGACACCGTTTCAATAACGAGTTGTGTTAAAGCTAAGTCTGGCGCGTTAAAGATAACAAAGAACAGCGCTACTGTATAACCTACGGCTCCTAACGCAATGATGGCTGTTAAGCGTGATTTTGAGAGCAAAACAGTTATAGTGCTAATAATCAGGACGAGAATTAAAATAATCTCATACACATGAATTGGTGCTGTACCCTCCATCGAGAAACTAAAAGCATCTTTTACAAATAAAGTACTAATAGTAATGACAACGATGAAAGAGAACATATAGACTAAGTAATTGCGAATTGAACCAGTCATATATAGTTTTGAAATAAAATTTAAATCCTTATCTAAGAATGTCATGAATCGGTCGTATAAACGATTTAGTGACAACCAATCTGGTGCGATTTTGTATAACTTTTGCCATTTTGGAATCGTTAAGAATAGCAAGAAGCCAACAATGAAAATACCGATTGTCATAAATAACTCAGTATTAAAGCCATGCCAAGCAGAGACATGAATTGGAATAGCACTAGCTGAGTCATATAAGAATGGTTGAATAGCTAGAACAGCTGGTTTTACAAAAACGTCTCCAATTATATTGGGGATAAAGAATATGATTACCACAAGTGAAGCTAAAATTATTGGTGAAATAAGCATACCAATAGGTGCTTCATGGGCTTTTTTCGGTAATAATTCAGGTTTATATTTACCGGTAAATGTTTTGAATACAAAATAGAAGCTATAAACGAATGTAAAGACGCTTGCTATCCAAGCGACGATAGGGAAGATAGTTCCCCATGTATCCATTGCAAAAAGATTAAAGTCCTTTATAGCAAGCATAGATGTTAAGAACATTTCTTTACTTAAAAATCCGTTAAATGGTGGAACACCAGCCATTGAGAAACTGCCGATTGCTGCAACTGTAAAGCTGATTGGCATAAGACTCATTAATCCACCGAGCTTGCGAATATCACGTGTACCGGTTTCATGATCAACGATACCTGCAATCATAAATAGACTACCTTTAAATGTCGCGTGATTTATAAGGTGAAAGATAGCTGCAAAGGCAGCAAATTTAAATACAGTATCCTGCGCTTGGTCAACATGGAATGCAACAGCTCCTGCACCAAGCAAAGACGTAATTAGTCCTAATTGACTGACAGTTGAAAAAGCTAATATGCCTTTTAAATCTGTTTGCTTTACAGCAAAGAAAGAACCCCAGAATAATGTAAATAAACCGACTCCCATAACTAGCCACACCCAAATTTCTGAGCTAGCATAGATAGGTGTTAAACGTGCTACTAAATAGATACCGGCTTTAACCATCGTCGCAGAGTGAAGATATGCACTAACCGGTGTAGGCGCTTCCATCGCATCAGGTAACCAAATGTAGAATGGGAACTGTGCAGACTTTGTGAATGCCCCTAAAAGAATAAGTACTAGTGATAGGGTGAACCAATCATGTGAAGCAAGTGTCGGAGCTTGTGCGATGAGTTCGCGTATAGAGTACGTTTCACCCATGATGGATAAAAGAATGAAACCTCCTAGCATCATGAGGCCACCAAATACAGTAATCATCATCGATTTTAATGCACCAAATCTAGAGCGATCACGGTCATACCAATAGCCGATTAATAAGAAGGAAGAAATAGATGTTAACTCCCAAAATAGATATAAACTAATTAAATGGTCTGATTGTACAACGCCCAGCATGGCACTCATGAACATTAACAAATAGACATAGAAATTATGTAATTGTTCACGTGTACGATCTAAGTAGAAGATAGAATAAAGAACGACTAAGGCACCTATTCCCGTAATCAGAAGCGAAAATAACAGGCTTAAGCCATCAATATAGGAGATAAATGAGATATCAAGTGATGGAACCCAATTGACCTTTGAAACAATGGTTTCTCCATGCATCACTCTCGAAATATAAGAGGCATAAATGGCTGCTAACACAACTGGAACAATTAATACAAACCAGCCAGTATGGATTCCTCTTACCTTCTTAAAAAGAACAGGTATAAAGATTGCAGCGATAATTGGTATGAATATAAATAATACTTGTACCAAATAAATCCTCCTTTCAAAAAAACTTAATATGCAGTCAACAAATCATATTATAGCTCATTATACATACATTTGCATGGCATAATCTTTATTGTTTCCCTTGATAGTAAGGGTATTTGTTCGATATTATAAATAGGAAATAAATAATAAAATAATCGAGGAATTTAGATGAAAAACCCTTATGTTTATGGATATTTACCGCTTATTACGATCATACTTTTTAGTTTAACTTTTGGATTGTATACGGTAACAGAATCCATTGAAGTCTTCAAATCTATTGGTGTATACACAGGTATGCGCGAGTTTTTATCAGAAATACAGTTACGTGTATTTTTATTAATTGTTTTTGCACTTTGCTATTTTATGTTGTTCTCTGCGTTAAAGTTGATAGGAGAGACAATTCATGAATTAGCAATGCTGTTCTTTTCAAAAGATATTGATGGTAAAACAGTCGCTGAAGCACGGGGAGGAAATGTTATTTTCTTCTTTGGAGCCATAGCTTCTGCTTTCGGCATTCAATCGTTCATGTTATTAATGATTATTTTCTTACTGACTGTCCTTACATACTTTATTTATGTCATTTATAAAATTAGTAATCATATGACGTTAGGTGCTACGATTGGTGTTTTAATATTTGATATTTTACTTTGGAGTATCTTAATAACATTAATTGTTTATGTCATTTTTAAATTGTATAACGGTATTTTAGCAAGTTTACCAATTTAAATGTTGGGAACATAAAAAGCTGTCAGGGGATATAACTCACCCACGACAGCTTTTTGTTTTATTGCATGATATTAGAGAATATACGATGATGTATTTTAGCATTTTCAAGCCAGTACATATTTCTAGGGCGGTCAAATCCAATCCATACTGCAGAAGTATAGCGATCTGTTAATCCTGCAAGCCAATAATCACGATAATCATTAGTGGTACCTGTTTTTGCACCTACATAGGGAGCGTTAATATGAATACCAACTCCCGTTCCATTTTGAACAACGTCCGATAATAATGTTCGCATATGCTGGATGGTACTAGGTGACCAAACTTGTTTTTGCTTTTGCTCCCATTCATATCGAAGCTTGCCATCGCGACTTTGTACTTGACGAATAGCATGAACAGGTTCGTAATCCCCGTTAATAAAGCTAGTATAGGCATCAGCTAATTCTAATGTCGTAACACCATGTGTTAATCCACCTATAGCGGCAGGATAGATGTGATCAGCGTTTGATAATGAATCAAATTGAAATGGCTTCAAGTAGGAAAATGCTTTGTTGGCACCAATTTGATGAAACAAACGCATAGCAACAGTATTGTAACTATTTCGGAAACCTTGTTGAAGCGTTACATTGCCAATCACTTGTCCACCATAGTTTTGAGGGCAGTAAGAGCCAATGCAGAAAGGCTGACCGCTCACAATCGTATTAGGAGTTGCTGATGTGGTTTCAAAATAAGGTGCATAATCAATTAATGGCTTAAATGCAGAACCTGGCTGACGTACTCCCTGAAATGCTCGATTATAATCAAATTTCTCATACTCCTTACCTCCATAAATACTAACAATTTCACGATTGTTATTATCAATAACAACGGCTGCTGCTTGTAAATCTTGAGTATAGGAAATGGCTTGATCGATTGCATTCTGGTCAGCTCTTTGCTTAATAGGAGATAGGGCAGTATCGATAATCAGACCATCATTTAGCAAAGTATTAACCCTTTTAGTCAGCTTTTTATTAATGCCTCTTTTTTCAGAAGTTGTTTTAGCTGCTTTAAGTTGCTTTGTAAATCCTTCTTTGTCGGCGATTAATGATCGTAATTCACTTAATACATACGTACTATAGGCAGGGTAAAGTTGTTTTTTCTGCTTGATAGTAAGTGTTATTTTTTCTTTTTTAATTTTCTTTCCTTGTTTCTTTGTTAGAATTTCCTTATCCACTAGTTTGTTGATAAGGCGTTCCTGTCTTTTCTTTGTATTAACAAAATGTTTGACAGGGTCATATAAAGAGGGGTTATTTGGAATGGCCGCTAAAAATGCCATCTCAGCTTTTGTTAGTTTATTTACTGGGCGTTGAAAGTAATAAGTTGATGCACCACCAATACCATAAACGCCATTACTAAAGTACATTTCATTCAAATACATATTTAAAATTTCGTCTTTAGAAGCTTTTCTTTCTAACTCATATGAATAGAAAATTTCAAGTACTTTTCGCTCATAAGATTTTTCCTCTGATAAATAACGCATGCGAACAAGTTGTTGCGTGATGGTACTCCCACCTTGGGAAGATTCACCACTTGATGAGTTTGCAACAATAGCACGCGCAATGGCACTTAAGTCAAAGCCGATATGTTCATAAAAATGCTCATCTTCACTATATAAAAATAGTTCTTGAACAAACTCTGGAATATCCGCAAGCTTCATAGGTTTGCGCCATTCTGTATATTCCTCTGAAAAGGTATCCTTATTTTGATCTCTTATGACAGTTGGAATGAGTGAGTTTGTCGCATCTAACTGAATGGAAGATGTGAATTTTTTATCCAAAGTATTAGCTGTATTCTTTTCTATTGAAATTTGTTCGAATAGAAAAAACAGTAAAGGAATACAGAGGATAATAATAAGACTACCAACTACTTTTCTCAATGATACCCCCCTCAATTAAATGTTTCTATATGTATAGTAAGGTTAAAGAAATGAAAACGCTCATAAAAAAGAATAGCACATTTTACAAGAAGGCTGTAAAAAAATAAAGTATTTCTCAGCCGTAATCTAATAAAAATATGCTATCCCAATTTACGATTCTAAAATGTCTTCTAAATGCTGTTTTGGATATTTACGTGTCCACTTTAATAAAATGAAAGCTATTAAAAATAATGAGCCTGTTACGTAGAAAACGGAAGAAATTCCGATAAATCCACTGACGATTCCCCCAAATGTAGGACCGATTATATTCCCTAGGAAACGAAAGCTTGTATTATAGCCCATGACTTCACCTTGGATATCTATAGGTGCTTCGCGACGTATTAGAGCCGTAGTAGTAGGAATTAGACCACCAACTGCAATACCGAACAACAATCTAAGTCCCATCAATTGCCAAAGTGATGTCACAAACGCTTGTGGAATAATGAAAACAACAGCTATTGCTAAAAGAATTGTTAACACCTTTTCATAACCTATTTGGTCACCAAGCCTGCCCCAGAACCTTGCGAATAATAAGTTCCCAACACCTGCAGCACTAAAGGTCAGTCCAGCTAGAAAGGCAACCTGCCCACTAGTTGTTAAATCGGATACATAAAGAGAAAGTAAAGGTTGAATACTGAAATTTCCGATTTGAATAAGACTTGTAATCATCATGACATTAAATAATAAACGATGATGGAATATGCCTTTTAATACTGCTATTCGAGAGTATACAATCGCATTTTTCTTTTTCACTTTTTGGATTTCACGGACACCGAAAATGATAAGTAGGGCAGCAGTTGCAATGGAAATCGCAGTAATAATAAACGTATACTGAAAACCGAATTCATCTGCCAACAAACCACCGACAACTGGACCAAAAAGTGTCCCTGTTACACTCCCCATTTGTAGAGTTCCTAGGGTTTTTCCTGCAATTTCTTTTGGTGTTTGTCTACTTATAAACGCAAGAGATGTCGGGATGAATCCCGTTACAATACCCATGAATAAGCGTAATAAGAAAAACTGTTCTACACTTTGTACATGTCCCATAAAGAAAATACTGATCGATATGCCAAAGCCATTAATAATTAAGATTGGTTTATAGCCATATTTATCTGCAACTCGTCCCCAGATAGGTGACATTAGAAAAGCAGACACAAATGTGGCACCAAAGATTAAACCTGCCCATTTTTGGACATAACTTTCGGTGAAATTGCCCATCGTTTCAATGTATAATGATAGAAAGGGCATAATCATAGTAGTTGTTCCTGCAACTAACAAGTTAGCAAACCAGATAATGATAAAATTGCGTTTTTGCTGTGGGTTCATATGAGCACTTTCTTTCGCTGTATTATTTGGTCTATTCGTAGTATAAAGCATTATGAATTTTGAATGAAGCTCTTCAAATGCTAATGGTGGAGTTTTTAACTGAAAAATAGTGTGAATTGTGATAGACTATGACGAGGTATCCAAGTAGTATACGCAACCTCAAAGTGTTGAAGTTATTAAGGTTGCGATGGTGGGATAAACCCACTTTAAAAATTACTTTTATTTTCCCCGTAAAAAGGGTAACTAAACATTCACGATTATAAAGGAGAGTATATTATGTATCCACAATTAACAACTGAAGTACAAGCAAACGAAGCATTAGTAGAAATGAAAACGACTTTAGGTTCAATCAAGATTAAATTATTCCCAGAGCATGCACCTAAAACAGTTCAAAACTTTTTAACTCACGCTGAAAATGGTTATTATGACGGTATCATTTTCCACCGTATTATTAAAGACTTCATGATTCAAGGTGGAGATCCAACTGGTACAGGTATGGGTGGAGAAAGCATTTATGGATCAACTTTTGAAGATGAATTTTCAAATGACTTATTCAACATTCGTGGTGCTTTATCAATGGCTAACGCTGGTCCAGGTACAAACGGAAGCCAATTCTTCATCGTTCAAATGCCATCAGTTCCAGCTAACATGATCGGACAAATGAAAGATGCTGGCTATCCAGAAGAAATTATCGCAGCATATACAGAAAACGGCGGTACACCTTGGTTAGACCACAAACATACTGTATTCGGTCAAGTTGTAGAAGGTATGGACATCGTTGATAAAATGGCTGATGTAGAAAAAGACATGCGTGACAAACCACTTGAAGACATTTCAATTCAATCAATTGAAATTCTTCAAAAATAATAATTGGAGTGTTCTCAGATGAAAACTTGGGTATTAAATGAGTTTCTCTATTTTCCTGAAGACAAATCGGAATATCTTCCAGCAGCAATTGAATTAGCAATTATTTTAGTTCTATGTGTCGCTGTGTTTTTTACTGTTAAAAAAATGGCCAAAAAACAAGAGCTTAAAACAAAAATGCTAGAGGAAGAAATTCTTCAAAATCGTCAACAAGACGCAAAACAAAACCAGTCGAATTAGATTCGACTGGTTTTTCTTTGCTTATTTAAATGCTTTTATAAATCTTTCAATGCCGTCCTGTACAGTTGCTTTTGAACAGGCTACATTCATACGAACGAATCCGAGACCTGATTCCCCGTATTTAGAACCTGGATCTAAAGCGAGTTTCCCAGTATGTAACAAGCGTTCCATCACTTCTTCTTCTTCTAAACCAGTTCCACGGTAGTCAATCCATAATAAGTATGTACCCTGAGGTTTTACAATTTTAATGCCAGGAACAGCAGCAGGAATCTGCTCAATAACAAGGTCCATATTAGCTGACACATATGACAATAACTCAGTTAACCATTCTTCACCTTCAGTATATACGGCTCTCATTGCATCAATAGCAAAAATGTTAGGTCCCATTTGACCATGCGAAGCAGCATTTTGTAAAAGTTTATCACGCATAGAATCGTCAGTAACAATCATCATAGCTACTTGTACACCTGCTAAGTTAAATGTTTTCGTTGGTGCCATACAAGTAATTACACGAGCAGCCTCTTCACCAGCAATTTTTGCGAGAGGGATATGCTTTTTACCATCAAGTATTAAGTCTGCGTGAATTTCATCTGACAAAATCAGTACATCGTGTTTTGCACAAATTCGAAGCATTTCACGTAAATCGTCCTCACTCCAGACGATTCCCCCTGGATTGTGTGGGTTACATAAAATGAATAACTTCACTGCTTCTTTTGCTGCACTTTTTTCAAACGCTTCAAAGTTTAGTGAATAATGACCATCTTTTTCTACCATTACACACTCTTCCATCTCACGTTTTAACGCAATCGGAACATTAGTGAATGGAGGATAAACAGGCGGGGTGATTAAAATCTTGTCTTTTGGCTTTGTATAAGCTTCAACAATAGATGCAATGGCAGGGACAACACCACTATGATAGAGAACCCAATCCTTTTCGATTGTCCAATTATGGCGCTTTTCAACCCAATTGACGAACGTTGCTGTTGTTGCATTATCTGCAACTGCATAACCTAGCACAGGGTGTTCTAAACGCTCACGGATGGCTTTAGTTACTACTTCAGGAGCAGCAAAATCCATATCTGCAATCCACATTGGTAAGATATCTGATGTATCTTCAATTTGGTAAATTGCCTTCATCATATCCCATTTTACTGAGTTTGTATCTCGTCTATTAATCACTTTGTCAAATCTACTCAAGCATATCCCTCTTTTCTTTTTTTATATCTATGTTATCATAACCATTAAAGATGAAAAGTAAATAGGTGAAAAAATATGGAGAATATTGCAATGAATAGAAAGGCTATAAATATCCTTTCTGAGTGGGATCCTTTTGAAATGGGGAATTTCACATATGATACGGAAGCAGCCGATGTCGTAGCGGAATTACAGCATATTGATGATCCAACTGTGTTAGGTAAGAAAATTCAAGGAATTTACGAGCAGTCATTCGAAAGATGGATTCCTATAGAAGAATGTATCGGAATTTCATATAAGCTATTAGCCGTAAAATTTGAAGCCAAATGTATCGTATAAATGAAAAAGCCTTATTGCTCGATGAAACTCGAGCAATAAGGCTTTTTTTACTTAATGTAATTGTAAACCGTCCGTTAAGTTAGACAATGGAACTTCTAATGCATTTGAAAGCTTGAAAATCGTCTCTTTTGAAGGAATATCTTCTCCAGATTCATAGCGCCCTAGTTTCCCTGCACTAACACAAACTTGTAAAGATAATTCCTCGAGTGAAATATTACGTTCACCACGAAGTTGGCGAAGCTGAGTATGAAAATCTTGAATCATCATAATAAATAAAGCACTCCTTTCAAATCGTCTACAATAATAATAATTAAATTATATCACGGCTTGAGTGATGAAATTTCTAACTTAAGTGACAGAAAAATGACGTTATCTAAAGAACACACTTTGAATAAAGACGATAATAATTGCAATTGGAGCGACGAAACGAACAAGAATACGCCAAGTTTGGAAGATCCAATCTTTTGTGTCCAATTCAGCAGCAGCGTCTGCTTTCGAAATTTTATAACCTGAGAAAATAGCAACAAGTAGTGCACCTATTGGCATACCAATATTATTCGTAAGGAAATCAGCTGAATCAAAAATCGATAGACCGAAAATTTTAATATCTGACAATGCACCAAAAGATAATGCACTAGGAATACCAACGATGAAAATCCCAAAGCCGCATAGCCATGAATATTGCTTACGTTTATCATATTTTGGACCCATCGCAGTTGCTACAACAATTTCTAACATAGCAATAGCAGATGTCACTGTTGCAAATAATAATAAGATAAAGAAAATGATCATAAACACTGAACCAAAAGGAATTTGCTGGAACACAGCAGGTATAATAATAAAGACTAGCCCTGGACCTTGGTCAGGAGAGTAACCTAATGCAAATACAGCAGGGAATATTACCAAACCAGCTAATAAAGAAATACCAATATTCATCCAAGCAACATTCATTGCAGAGCTACCTATTTTCGTTTCTTTTGATAAGTAAGAAGCATAAGTCAGCATAGCCGAAACCCCAACACTTAAGGAGAAGAATGCTTGTCCTAAAGCCATCAATAACGTTTTACCTGTGAAATATGACCAATCAGGTACGAACATAAATTTAATGCCCTCAATTGCACCATCTAAAGTTAAAGAACGGATAACTAATACGATAAAGAAAATAAATAGTAATGGCATCATCCATTTGCTTGCTTTTTCAATCCCGTTTTTTACTCCACCCTGTACAATCCAGACAGTGAGAAATAAGAATACAGCTTGGGCAATGACAACTTCCCAAGGATTTGATGTAATAGAGGCAAAAAGCTCACCATAATAATCTTCGCCACTACCAGATAATTGAAATGAAATTGCACGAACAATATAACTTAATATCCATCCACCAACAACACTGTAGAAGGATAAGATAATAGCAGACAATATAAAACCTGCCCAACCAGTTAAAAACCAACGTGTACCTGGAGCTTGTTTTTTAAATGAGGAAACAGCATCTGTTTGACCACGTCGTCCAATCATAAATTCAGCCACTAATATAGGCAGTCCAATAAATAATGTACATATAATAAATAGCAATATAAAGACACTACCACCATTAGTACCAGCCATATACGGAAACTTCCAAATAGCCCCTAAACCAATGGCGCTACCAGCTGCCGCTAAAATAAATCCTATCTTTGACGCAAATTGATCCCTATTTGACACTTTTTATGTCCTCCTTTTAGTAAGGATTGTTTTATTCTACCTCAATCAATTAGAAAAAAGTATAGGATTTTGTGAAACAAAATTGAAACTTCTATCGTATCACCAACAGAACAACAGAGAGCGAGGGGGGACAATGCCAGTTAAGGAACTAATCGCCAAAGCTCAAAGTGAGGATTTAGAATCATATAGCCTACTTATACAGCTTCATCATAGAACAGTTGAAAAGTTTACTTTTCAGTGTGGAGTTCATGTGCATGACATACCAGATGTCACTCAAGAAGTATTTATAAAGCTTTACCGTTTTTTACACCAATTTAATCATGAGAGATTTACAACCTGCTATATAAAATTACCTTAAATGCAACGCGCGACTATTATCGCAAGGAAACGAGTGAAGTAGCGAAGGAACATAGATTGATACAAAACAGTTCAAAACATACATTTACACCTTCAGCTGAAGAATGAATTTTAGTCTTTGAGGAGGATCAAGAACTACCTCAAGCTATTTTGCAACTTGATGAATTCCGCCATCCTATTGTGCTCTATTACTTTCGTGAACTAACATACGAGCAAATAGCAGATGTATTAAATATATCGCTACCATCAGTTAAAACACGTCTTCTGATTGTTAGGAAGAAAGAAGACCAAATAGATTTACTTAATGTAAGTGAGTTCAGACTAATCAAAGAAGAAAATGGTTGGCTTATCCCATTAAATCCAACAAAGTGATTTTTTGCCCGTACTATACCACTATGTTATAATTTAACATGAATATAGTGTATATATAGCTACAGAAGGTAGGAAGGGCTTATGGCAGACAAATATGTAGTAGGAGATGTGTTAACTGGTAAGATAACAGGAATACAACCCTATGGTGCTTTCGTTGCTCTTGACGAAGATACCCAAGGACTTGTGCATATTTCTGAAATTACGTACGGCTTCGTAAAAAACATTGCAGATCTTTTATCGGTTGGTCAGGAAGTACAAGTAAAGGTACTTGAAATCGATGAAAATGCGAGCAAAATCAGCTTATCTATTCGTGCACTGCAGGAACGCCCCCCGATGAAACGTAAAGAAAACGCGCCAAGAAAATCTTTACAAGCGCGTGTTGACGAAAAAGATGCAGTTGGTTTCAATTCATTAAAAGAAAAGTTACAAGATTGGATCGATCAATCAGGTATAAAAGGTTAATAAAAAGAGGGTTCACATTAATGTGAACCCTCTTTTTATTTCTTCATTTTTCGAATACGGTATTGCAAATTTTGTCTGCTCATCCCAAGTGCATTAGCTGTTTTCGTGATATTTCCTTCATACATATTCAATGCTTTTTGCAAATAATATTCTTCTGCCTCACGTAAATACTCATCAAGCGGTAATAGTTCCTTCGTATTTTGTACAACAAAATAGGATGCATCGTGTGATGAGTCCCGCAATGCTTGCACCTTCCATTTGAAATGGAGTGGCAGCATTTCAAATGTTATCAATTCCTCTGTCGTTACCATTGAGACAATTTCCTCAAGCAGAATTTCTAATTCCTTTAAATTACCCGGCCAATCATATAGATGGAAAAGTTCATTTACTTCACTAGACAAGTCTTGAATATTAGAACCGAAACGTTGACGATGACGTTTCAGAAAGTTCTCTATAAATGGTTTAATATCTTCTCTTCTTGAATGTAATGGTGGCACATTAATCGTGACGGATGCGAAAAAATAATAGAGTTCTTTTAACAGTTGGCCAGAAGCAATTAAATCTATTGGATCTCCACCAATACTAGCGATAAACATATGGTTTTTCATATGGTTCTCTTCTAATAATTGTAATAACTTCTCCTGTAACGTTAAAGACAAAAATTCAATACGTTCGCAGAATATCGTGCAATTTTGAAGTGAGTTTGTACTTTCATATAGTTTTTCTAAAATGGCTGAATCTGAACGCTGACAGAATATCGTGATGAAATGTTGATTTACAGGATCTAAATTATGATGGATGCCTTCAGCAATTAAGTCTTTACCAGTACCAGATTCCCCGATTAAAAGTACTGGGAGTCTTGCTGTTGCAGCTTTTTCAGCTGTTTGAATAACTGCCTTCATAGGTGGAGAAACAGCGGTAATACTTGAAAAAGTAATTGGTTCACCATAACGTCTTAGTGGTTGGTAAACGAGCTTTTCAAGTGTAGTAATATCACGAGCGAACTCAATAGCCCCAATTAGTGCATCATTTTCAAAAACGGGAAATGTATCATTAATTGTCGTAATTTCCTGACCATTATGATTCCAATAGGTTTGTTTTACATTGAGTACTTTTTCGCCAGTTTGTAGAACTTGAAGTAATGTACTTTCTTCTTGCTCAAATTGAAAGAGTTCTAAAATAGAACGATCTATAACATCCTTTAAATTCAAACCCTCAATATCTTTCATTTTATCGTTATAAATAACCGTTTGCCCATGGGCATTTACTGCATGAATGCCAACAGAAGCATGTTCTGTAGCGTGGCGGTAAAAGGGGGTTAAATCGTTGTCAATTGGTTTCATATTTTATCACCTTGAAATTTTTTTATAATTTTAAATATTTTTTACTTGAAAAACGCAATAATCTTTTGCATTATTATAAGTGTAAACAATTTATAAATGCAAATATTTTTTGCACTTACATCACAAAGGAGGATTACAAATGATTCCGTACAAACATGAACCATTTACAGATTTCTCTAAAGAAGAGAACAACACAGCATATTTAGAGGCTTTAAAAAAGGTGGAAGGATATCTTGGGGAAGAATATCCGTTAATCATCGGTGGAGAACGTATTACAACGAATGATCAAATCATTTCATATAATCCAGCAAATAAAGAAGAAGTTATCGGCTCAGTTTCAAAGGCTAACAAAGAATTAGCTGAGAAAGCGATGCAAGTAGCAGATGAAACTTTTCATACATGGAAGAAAGTAAAACCTGAAATTCGTGCAGATGTATTATTCAAAGCAGCAGCGATTATTCGTCGCCGTAAGCATGAGATTTCTGCGCTATTAACAAAAGAAGCAGGTAAGCCTTGGAATGAGGCTGATGCTGATACAGCGGAAGCAATTGACTTCTTAGAATATTACGGTCGACAAATGTTACGTTTAAAAGACGGTCAACCAGTTGAAAGTCGTCCAGGTGAATTCAACCGTTATGACTATATTCCATTAGGCGTTGGAGTAGTAATTTCGCCTTGGAACTTCCCGTTCGCAATTATGGCAGGTACAACAGTAGCTGCTGTAGTAACAGGAAATACAGTACTTTTAAAACCAGCATCTACGACGCCAGTAGTTGCTTATAAATTCGTAGAAATTCTTGAAGAAGCTGGATTACCAGCAGGCGTTGTTAACTATATTCCGGGCTCAGGGGCAGAGGTAGGAGACTATTTAGTAGATCATCCGAAAACACGCTTCATTAGTTTTACTGGTTCACGTGATGTGGGCTTACGTATCAACGAACGCGCTTCAAAATTAAATGAAGGTCAAATTTGGCTGAAACGTGTAATCGCTGAAATGGGCGGTAAAGATACTATTGTAGTTGATAAAGAAGCAGATTTAGAACTTGCTGCACAATCAATCGTAAAATCAGCATTTGGGTTTAGCGGTCAAAAATGTTCAGCATGTTCAAGAGCTGTCATTGTAGAAGATGTTTACGATGAAGTAGTAGCTCGTGTCGAAGAATTGACAAAAGGCTTATCAGTTGGGGACCCAACTGACTTATCAAATTTCACTGGACCAGTAATCGATGCTGCTGCATTCAAAAAAATTACTAGCTACATTGAAATTGGTAAAGAAGAAGGCCGAATTGTTGCAGGAGGCACTGCAGATGATTCAAAAGGATTCTTCGTAAATCCAACAGTAATCGTTGATGTGACTCCAGAAGCACGTGTGATGAAGGAAGAAATATTTGGACCAGTAGTAGCTATTGCAAAAGCTAAAGATTTCGATGAAGCATTAGCTATTGCAAATAATACTGAATATGGTTTAACAGGTGCAGTTATTACAAAAAATCGTATGAATCAAGAAAAAGCGCGCGAAGATTTCCATGTAGGTAATTTATACTTCAACCGTGGGTGCACAGGAGCAATCGTAGGTTACCAACCATTCGGAGGCTTTAACATGTCCGGAACAGATTCTAAAGCAGGCGGTCCAGACTATTTACAATTGCATATGCAAGCAAAAACAACTTCAGAGACGCTTTAATCAGTCTGTATCAAAAATGATTTAATGAGAAAAAACAAAAAGGCAGACTATATTGCATATGTCTGTCTTCTATAAAGAAAATAGTGGACGTTAGAAAGCTTGCGTTTACATTTTAGGGGGAAATATAATGACAAAGACACATGAGATTATTAAGCAAACAGAAACATTTGGTGCACCAAACTATTTACCACTGCCAATCGTTATTTCAGAAGCAGAGGGAGTATGGGTAAAGGATCCAGAAGGAAATAAATTTATGGATATGCTTTCAGCTTATTCTGCTGTAAACCAAGGACATCGCCATCCAAAAATCATTCAAGCATTAAAAGATCAAGCAGACCGTGTGACATTAACGTCTCGTGCTTTCCATAGTGATCAACTTGGACCATGGTATGAGTTAGTTTGTGAAGTAACTGGAAAAGAAATGGCACTACCTATGAATACAGGTGCTGAAGCTGTAGAAACTGCATTTAAAGCAGCAAGACGTTGGGCTTACGATGTAAAAGGTGTAGCAGAGGGTCAAGCAGAAATCATAGCATGTAATGGGAACTTCCATGGCCGTACAATGACTGCGGTATCTCTGTCTTCAGAAGCAGAGTATAAAAGAGGTTTCGGACCAATGTTACCTGGTATTAAATTAGTAGATTACGGTGATTTAGATGCTCTAAAAGCAGCTATTACACCAAATACTGCTGCGTTTTTAGTTGAACCGATTCAGGGAGAAGCGGGTATTGTTATTCCACCAGCAGGTTATTTAAAAGCAGCACGAGATTTATGTCGTGAAAATAACGTATTATTTATCGCTGATGAAATCCAAGCAGGTTTAGCTCGTACAGGGAAAATGTTTGCATGTGAATGGGAAGATGTAAATCCTGACATGTACATTTTAGGTAAAGCTTTAGGTGGGGGAGTTTTCCCGATTTCATGTGTTGTCGCTAGTAAAGAGATTTTAGGTGTCTACAATCCAGGATCGCACGGATCGACTTTTGGCGGTAATCCAATTGCATGTGCAGTTTCAATTGCAGCATTAAATGTGCTAAAAGAAGAAAAGCTTGCTGAACGTTCATTAGAGCTAGGAAATTATTTCATGGATGAGCTGAAGAAAATTGATAATGATGCGGTAAAAGAAGTGAGAGGTCGCGGTTTATTCATTGGAATGGAGTTAAATGAATTAGCACGTCCATACTGTGAGAAGTTGATGACACTAGGTTTATTATGCAAAGAGACACATGATACAGTGATTCGTTTTGCACCACCACTAATTATTTCTAAAGAAGAATTAGATTGGGCAATTGAAAAAATCAAAAAAGTCTTTACAAAATAAACTGAAATATATCCCACAATCTCTGGAACTATGTTACAATGTTTGCGATATACAGTAAAAAAACATTACGAATAAAGAGGCGAGAAAATCAAATGGCAGAAAATCTTAACCTGTTTACATCAACACAGGCGGTTATTCACGAAGCTCTTCACAAGCTAGGCTACGATGAGGGAATGTATGAACTTTTAAAAGAGCCACTACGCATGCTAGAAGTACGTATTCCAATTAAAATGGATGATGGAAAAGTGAAAGTATTCACAGGCTACCGTGCACAACATAATGATGCAGTAGGTCCTACAAAAGGTGGCGTGCGCTTCCATCCGCAAGTTTCTGAAGATGAAGTTAAAGCGCTTTCAATGTGGATGACTTTAAAAGCAGGTATTGTTGATTTACCTTATGGCGGTGGTAAAGGTGGTATCATCTGTGATCCACGTCAAATGTCTATGGGGGAAATTGAAAGACTAAGTCGTGGCTATGTTCGTGCTATTAGCCAATTCGTTGGACCAACAAAAGATATTCCTGCTCCAGACGTTTTCACGAACTCACAAATCATGGCGTGGATGATGGATGAATACAGTCGTATTGATGAATTCAACTCTCCAGGTTTCATCACTGGTAAACCTATTGTTTTAGGTGGTTCACAAGGTCGTGACCGCGCAACTGCACAAGGTGTTACAATTGTGATTGAAGAAGCAGCTAAACGTCGTAATATTGACATTAAAGGTGCACGTGTCGTTATCCAAGGATTTGGTAACGCAGGTAGTTTCCTAGCTAAATTCATGAGTGATTTAGGTGCTAAAGTTATTGGTATCTCTGATGCTCACGGAGCTTTGCATGATCCAGAAGGTCTGGACATTGATTATTTACTAGATCGTCGTGACAGTTTTGGTACTGTTACAACTCTTTTTGAAAATACAATCTCCAATAAAGAACTGCTTGAATTAGATTGTGATATTTTAGTTCCTGCTGCGATTGAAAATCAAATTACTGCGGACAATGCACATAATATACGTGCAAGTATTGTAGTAGAAGCAGCAAATGGCCCGACAACTTCAGAAGCGACTAAAATTTTAAATGACCGTGGCATTCTACTAGTACCAGACGTACTAGCAAGTGCTGGAGGCGTTACAGTTTCTTACTTTGAATGGGTTCAAAACAACCAAGGCTATTACTGGTCAGAAGAGGAAGTAAATGAAAAACTTCTTAAGAAAATGGTTGATGCATTTGATAATGTCTATACAGTTGCAACAACACGTGGTATCGATATGCGTTTAGCAGCTTATATGGTAGGTGTACGCAAAACAGCTGAGGCTTCTCGCTTCAGAGGCTGGGTATAATCGTTAATCTAAAAAGTAACCCCCAAGAACATAAAAGTGTTCTTGGGGGTTTTTACATATTAGGCATTACATCGTACGCGCAACTTGAGGTTCTGAACGCTCTATTTCTTCTGAAGGTCTAAAGAGTATCCACAAATTCACTAGACCAGCAATTCCTACAATAGTATAGATGATTCTCGATACCACACTAGCTTGTCCACCAAAAAGACTTGCGACAACATCAAATTGAAATAAGCCAATAACACCCCAATTTAAAGCACCGATAATAGTGAAAAATAAGGCCGTTCTTTGTATAACGCTCATCATAACACCTCCTCATACAGCTAGAGTGTGTTGTGATGTCGAAAATCATACGAGTTTTTATTTAATAAAGCAAATCCTCTTACTAGGTAGTTCTAGACAATTCAATTGACCGCCAAAAACGGCGCCTCCATCAATACCAATAATATTATTTTGTCCAAAATAAACATTATGGTTATTTTCACTTTGGTGTAAATTAGAAGTTGGAGTATGTCCAAATACTATTGTTTTACTGCCAGTATAACCGTTATAAAATTCTTCGCGAATCCAAATAAGTGTTTCTTTTTCCGTTTCGCTTACAGGGATATGAGGATCAATTCCTGCATGCACGAATATATAATCTTCGTCTTCTATATATATATGTAAATTTTTTATGAATGCTAAATGCTCATCAAGCTTTTTAGATTGTAATTGTGGAACAGTGAACTGTTCACCTTCCCCAATTCCTTGAATCTCTTCCTTAGAAAAGCCGTAGCTAAGTAAGGTTTCTTTACCTCCACACCGTTCGGTCCAATGTTTCCAAGCGTATTCCGTTTTTTCCGTAAATGCTTTTTCCATTAAATTTTCGTGATTGCCAATTAAAACAATCGCTCCGTTTTGCTGTAACTTCATGATTAAATCTAACACATCAGCAGAATCAGGTCCTCGATCAATATAATCACCCAGTAAAACTAATCTGTCTTCATCTGGTGAATAATTTGCTAGAGTTAAGAGTTCTTGGAATTTTTTTAATTCACCGTGTATATCGCTAATTAATATTGTTTTTTGCATTTTCATCTCTCTTTTCAATTGGTTATGTATGAAAGGGAAGCATGTTATTGAAATACAGATAACAATGCGTCCCAATCTTTTATTTACTTCATATTGTTAAGGTTATCGTCAAGGTGATTCCAGTTTGTAATACCATCATCTTCGTCAAAAGCAACTGTTACTTTTGAAACTTTAGTTTGCGATAATAAAATCTTCATCAAATGATCCCTAATATCATCAACCTCAGCAAAAGTAAGCGTAGGATCTATTTCAGCAAGAACCTCTACGTGTAAAAATTCACCTTCTTTTACTACTTCTAATTTTTGTATATCACGCACATTTTTATCTTCCCATAATAAACGTGCGATATGATTTAGCATTTCTTCATCCGTTTCACCAATGACTCCACGAGCATTTTCTAGGAATACGACACCAACTACGTAGAACATCATGAGACCAATTAGAATAGATGCAATACCCTCTACTTGTAAGAATCCAGTGAAATGTGCGATTATCACAGCTACAAAAGCTAAAACGCCACCTAAAGTTGCTACTAAATCTTCCATAAAGACAAGCTTTGTTGCAGGTTTTGCTCGGTTTAAATTGGCAAAGGCCCTCGGTAGGGCTGAAAAGAAAGTGGCTGACTCATTTGAATCATGAAGAATTTCTTTCGCTGCCTTCATTAACACAATACCTTCTAATACAATACCAATTCCTAAAACGCTCAAACTAATCCACATACCATTCGAAGTAGCGGGGTGAGTAATTTGATGCCAGCCTTCTTTAATTGTTTCGTAAGATAATATTCCTACAATAATAACGGCACCTAAACACACTAAATTAACAACACGGCCGAAACCTTTTGGGAATTGTCGAGTGGGTGCTTTTTTAGATAAAGCAGAGCCTATAAAAACAAAGAATTGGTTGGCGGAGTCTCCTAATGAGTGCATCATTTCTGCAAACATTGCAATGTTCCCTGTAAAGAAGAAAGCGACTCCTTTTAATACACCTAAAAATAAATTGACAAAAGCCGCTAATAGCGAGGGTTTATTTCCTTTTTTTAACAAACTCCAAACATTACTCATAAAATGCCTCCTCTAAGACAGGATTTCAATTTCTATTTCTTCTATATAAGGTTGTTCGCGAATGCTGTTATATAATGAAATAGTATCTTTTTTGGGAAGAGAAGAAAAACGTAAATCAACTTCATGCTTAAATTCATTATTCTCTAGACGAATGTCTTTAATACGCATATTATCTACATCCATATCATTCTTCTGTAAAAATAGTAAAATATCATTGATATCTTGTGTATTTTTAACGCCTATCTTTAATGATACTTCACGCATACGAAGTCGCTTAGGTCCAAATTTCATGAAAATTGGAGCAAGAATTTCTACACCAATCATAATAATAACTACAGCAATAATAGCTTGCCCATAAAAACCTGCACCAACTGCAATACCAATTCCTGCAGCTCCCCAAATCATAGCGGCAGTTGTTAAGCCGCTTATATTGTCATTACCTCTACGTAAGATTACTCCAGCACCCAAAAAACCAATTCCACTGACTATTTGTGCAGCTAAGCGGAGTGGATCCATTGTGACATTTATGCCGGGTACTGGTTTAGCGTTATAAACCGATTCTATTGAAATGATTGTTAACAAACAGCTGAACGTGGCAATGACTAAACTTGTTTTCAATCCAACAGGTTTTCTTTTCAACTCTCTTTCAATACCGATGACTAAACTCAACGTAGCTGCAACAATCAACTTAATAAACATTTCATGAGTTAAAGTGTTATCCAGTAAGAAATTCAATATAGTATTCCTCCTTAGTTTCATTTTTTTTATTTCGAACGCCGTTTGCTCAAGTTAAAATTATGTACATCTAGTATTCGTATTGTACACTATGTGGTTGGGGAATTTACCCTTTTCTGCTATTTAAGTTACACTTGCAGGCTGTACAGATTCCAACGTCATAACTTTTTTATTGAATGCTTTTTTGATTTTATTTATTTCTTCAATATTCTTTATGAAATTTAAGAATAAAATAGGCCAATTTAAAAAAGTAATTGGCTGTATTCAATTGATGTGAGTTAATTTTTAATGATTCAATTCATTCTATGGTTTGAATCATTAAGTTACATCTCGGTAGTAAGTTCAACAGTTCTTTTTACATTACAGCCTGTGCTTTTGTAGGAATGTAATTCTTCCATAAAAAAAACTTTATTCTAAAACACTATTTATCCGGTTGTATTGCAAACAAAAAGAGTGTACTAATAAGTAGGGGAGTGAGACTTAATGGTAAATGGTTCAACTTTTTTGTTATTTGTAGCTTACGCATTAGCAACCGGTTATTAGTTATATGAGCAAGAGTTCCGAAAAAGTTTAGCATTAATGACATATACAATGAATATTAGGTTCGTACAATTACTTAATTTTTCTAATTTCCTATTTAAGAGGAATCATATTGACTAGATTCTTCTATTGAATTGTTTTACTATACTAGCTATAGTACCCAATTTGTTAGGACATAATCTTTTAAGGAGTCTTTATAATGAGTGAGTATGAAAGTGTGCTCAATAGCGGATCTATTTGAAACAATTGGAGCGGTAATGTGTGGTAAACTTAAAGTATATTCTATTTCATGAAAAACTAATGCATACTCAAGTAATAGGTGTGATTGTAACATCCTATATTATGCTGTATATAATTAATGAAAAAAGAATATAAAGTTATTTTAAAAAAACTGTTGATTTTTAAAATAGCATGCTGTATAGTAATAAATGTCGTTAAGACGTGCTACAAAATATGAATACAACATCTTAAAAAACTTTTTCAAAAAAGTATTTGACAAAGAAAACAGATGATGATAAGATATTGAAGTCGCTTACGAAACGACAACAAAATGAACCTTGAAAACTGAACATGCAAGACGTTAATCAATAAATGTTTTTGAACATCAACTCTGTTGGTGGATCAAAACAAAAATAGATATCATCTTCGGATGATACGCTAGCAAAGCTAATGAGCTTTCAAACTACTTTTATGGAGAGTTTGATCCTGGCTCAGGACGAACGCTGGCGGCGTGCCTAATACATGCAAGTCGAGCGAATGATGAAGAAGCTTGCTTCTTCTGATTTAGCGGCGGACGGGTGAGTAACACGTGGGCAACCTACCTAGTAGATTGGGATAACTCCGGGAAACCGGGGCTAATACCGAATAATCCATTTTGTCACATGGCAAAATGCTGAAAGGCGGTTTCGGCTGTCACTACTAGATGGGCCCGCGGTGCATTAGCTAGTTGGTGGGGTAACGGCCTACCAAGGCAACGATGCATAGCCGACCTGAGAGGGTGATCGGCCACATTGGGACTGAGACACGGCCCAAACTCCTACGGGAGGCAGCAGTAGGGAATCTTCCACAATGGACGAAAGTCTGATGGAGCAACGCCGCGTGAGTGATGAAGGTTTTCGGATCGTAAAACTCTGTTGTAAGGGAAGAACAAGTACGTTAGTAACTGAACGTACCTTGACGGTACCTTATTAGAAAGCCACGGCTAACTACGTGCCAGCAGCCGCGGTAATACGTAGGTGGCAAGCGTTGTCCGGATTTATTGGGCGTAAAGCGCGCGCAGGTGGTTTCTTAAGTCTGATGTGAAAGCCCACGGCTCAACCGTGGAGGGTCATTGGAAACTGGGAGACTTGAGTGCAGAAGAGGAAAGTGGAATTCCAAGTGTAGCGGTGAAATGCGTAGAGATTTGGAGGAACACCAGTGGCGAAGGCGACTTTCTGGTCTGTAACTGACACTGAGGCGCGAAAGCGTGGGGAGCAAACAGGATTAGATACCCTGGTAGTCCACGCCGTAAACGATGAGTGCTAAGTGTTAGGGGGTTTCCGCCCCTTAGTGCTGCAGCTAACGCATTAAGCACTCCGCCTGGGGAGTACGGCCGCAAGGTTGAAACTCAAAGGAATTGACGGGGGCCCGCACAAGCGGTGGAGCATGTGGTTTAATTCGAAGCAACGCGAAGAACCTTACCAGGTCTTGACATCCCAATGACCGCTCTAGAGATAGAGTTTTCCCTTCGGGGACATTGGTGACAGGTGGTGCATGGTTGTCGTCAGCTCGTGTCGTGAGATGTTGGGTTAAGTCCCGCAACGAGCGCAACCCTTGATCTTAGTTGCCATCATTTAGTTGGGCACTCTAAGGTGACTGCCGGTGACAAACCGGAGGAAGGTGGGGATGACGTCAAATCATCATGCCCCTTATGACCTGGGCTACACACGTGCTACAATGGACGATACAAAGAGTCGCTAACTCGCGAGGGTATGCTAATCTCATAAAATCGTTCTCAGTTCGGATTGTAGGCTGCAACTCGCCTACATGAAGCCGGAATCGCTAGTAATCGTGGATCAGCATGCCACGGTGAATACGTTCCCGGGCCTTGTACACACCGCCCGTCACACCACGAGAGTTTGTAACACCCGAAGTCGGTGAGGTAACCTTTATGGAGCCAGCCGCCGAAGGTGGGATAGATGATTGGGGTGAAGTCGTAACAAGGTAGCCGTATCGGAAGGTGCGGCTGGATCACCTCCTTTCTAAGGATAATTACGGAAACAGATCTTGGATCTGTCGATTAACGTCTTGCGTTCAGTTTTGAAGGCTCATTGTAAAATGATCTTCAAAACCTTGTTCTTTGAAAACTGGATAAAACGACATTGAAGCAAATTAAGTAACACATTTTTTATTATTAAGTTTTTTAGGCTTAATAACTAACTTTTAGGTTAAGTTATTAAGGGCGCATGGCGGATGCCTTGGCACTAGGAGCCGAAGAAGGACGGCACTAACACCGATATGCTTCGGGGAGCTGTAAGTGAGCTTTGATCCGGAGATTTCCGAATGGGGGAACCCACTGTTCGTAATGGAGCAGTATCTTGACGTGAATACATAGCGTCTTGATGGCAGACCCAGGGAACTGAAACATCTAAGTACCTGGAGGAAGAGAAAGAAAAATCGATTCCCTGAGTAGCGGCGAGCGAAACGGGAATAGCCCAAACCAAGAGGCTTGCCTCTTGGGGTTGTAGGACACTCTATATGGAGTTACAAAGGAATGAGTTAAACGAAGCGGTCTGGAAAGGCCCGCCAGAGCAGGTAACAGCCCTGTAGTTGAAAGTTCATTCTCTCTTGAGTGTATCCTGAGTACGGCGGAACACGTGAAATTCCGTCGGAATCTGGGAGGACCATCTCCCAAGGCTAAATACTACCTAGTGACCGATAGTGAACCAGTACCGTGAGGGAAAGGTGAAAAGCACCCCGGAAGGGGAGTGAAATAGATCCTGAAACCATGTGCCTACAAGTAGTTAGAGCCCGTTAATGGGTGATAGCGTGCCTTTTGTAGAATGAACCGGCGAGTTACGATTACATGCGAGGTTAAGTTTTAGAAGACGGAGCCGCAGCGAAAGCGAGTCTGAATAGGGCGAATGAGTATGTGGTTGTAGACCCGAAACCAGGTGATCTACCCATGTCCAGGGTGAAGGTAAGGTAACACTTACTGGAGGCCCGAACCCACGTACGTTGAAAAGTGCGGGGATGAGGTGTGGGTAGCGGAGAAATTCCAATCGAACCTGGAGATAGCTGGTTCTCTCCGAAATAGCTTTAGGGCTAGCCTCGTGATAAAGAATCCTGGAGGTAGAGCACTGTTTGAACTAGGGGTCCATCCCGGATTACCGAATTCAGACAAACTCCGAATGCCAGTGATTTATGCACGGGAGTCAGACTGCGAGTGATAAGATCCGTAGTCAAGAGGGAAACAGCCCAGACCACCAGCTAAGGTCCCAAAGTAATTGTTAAGTGGAAAAGGATGTGACGTTGCTTAGACAACCAGGATGTTGGCTCAGAAGCAGCCATCATTTAAAGAGTGCGTAATAGCTCACTGGTCGAGTGACGCTGCGCCGAAAATGTATCGGGGCTAAACAATTCACCGAAGCTGTGGATGGACATCTTAGATGTCCGTGGTAGGAGAGCGTTCTAAGTGCTGTGAAGTCAGACCGGAAGGACTGGTGGAGCGCTTAGAAGTGAGAATGCCGGTATGAGTAGCGAAAGACGGGTGAGAATCCCGTCCACCGAATGACTAAGGTTTCCTGAGGAAGGCTCGTCCGCTCAGGGTTAGTCGGGACCTAAGCCGAGGCCGATAGGCGTAGGCGATGGACAACAGGTTGATATTCCTGTACCACCTATTTACCATTTGAGCAATGGGGGGACGCAGTAGGATAGGGTAAGCATGCTGTTGGTTATGCATGTTCAAGCAGTGAGGCGTGAAATGAGGCAAATCCCATTTCTATAACGTTGAGCTGTGATGACGAGGACGTATGTCCGGAGTTCCTGATTTCACACTGCCAAGAAAAGCCTCTAGCGAGGTAAAAGGTGCCCGTACCGCAAACCGACACAGGTAGTCGAGGAGAGAATCCTAAGGTGTGCGAGAGAACTCTCGTTAAGGAACTCGGCAAAATGACCCCGTAACTTCGGGAGAAGGGGTGCTCTAGTAGGGTGAAAGCCCGAGAGAGCCGCAGTGAATAGGCCCAGGCGACTGTTTAGCAAAAACACAGGTCTCTGCAAAACCGTAAGGTGACGTATAGGGGCTGACGCCTGCCCGGTGCTGGAAGGTTAAGAGGAGTGCTTAGCGCAAGCGAAGGTGCGAATTGAAGCCCCAGTAAACGGCGGCCGTAACTATAACGGTCCTAAGGTAGCGAAATTCCTTGTCGGGTAAGTTCCGACCCGCACGAAAGGCGTAACGATCTGGGCACTGTCTCAACGAGAGACTCGGTGAAATTATAGTACCTGTGAAGATGCAGGTTACCCGCGACAGGACGGAAAGACCCCGTGGAGCTTTACTGTAGCCTGATATTGAATTTTGATACATCTTGTACAGGATAGGTAGGAGCCAGAGATTCCGGAGCGCCAGCTTCGGAGGAGGCGTTGGTGGGATACTACCCTAGATGTATTGAACTTCTAACCCATGCCCCTTAGCGGGGTAGGAGACAGTGTCAGGCGGGCAGTTTGACTGGGGCGGTCGCCTCCTAAAGAGTAACGGAGGCGCCCAAAGGTTCCCTCAGAATGGTTGGAAATCATTCGTAGAGTGTAAAGGCATAAGGGAGCTTGACTGCGAGACCTACAAGTCGAGCAGGGTCGAAAGACGGGCTTAGTGATCCGGTGGTTCCGCATGGAAGGGCCATCGCTCAACGGATAAAAGCTACCCCGGGGATAACAGGCTTATCTCCCCCAAGAGTCCACATCGACGGGGAGGTTTGGCACCTCGATGTCGGCTCATCGCATCCTGGGGCTGTAGTCGGTCCCAAGGGTTGGGCTGTTCGCCCATTAAAGCGGTACGCGAGCTGGGTTCAGAACGTCGTGAGACAGTTCGGTCCCTATCCGTCGTGGGCGTAGGAAATTTGAGAGGAGCTGTCCTTAGTACGAGAGGACCGGGATGGACACACCGCTGGTGTACCAGTTGTTCTGCCAAGGGCATCGCTGGGTAGCTATGTGTGGACGGGATAAGTGCTGAAAGCATCTAAGCATGAAGCCCCCCTCAAGATGAGATTTCCCATTACGCAAGTAAGTAAGATCCCTCAAAGACGATGAGGTAGATAGGTTCGAGGTGGAAGTGTGGCGACATACGGAGCTGACGAATACTAATAGATCGAGGACTTAACCAAATTTTACTTAACGAACTTCAATGTAATTTATCCAGTTTTGAGAGAATAAGAAAAAAACTTTTCTAAAATAGCAAAAAACACTTGCTAAACTTTAAAAAATATGTTATAATAATTCTTGTCCTTAAGAAAATAGTCTAGTGACGATGGCAAAGAGGTCACACCCGTTCCCATGCCGAACACGGAAGTTAAGCTCTTTAGCGCCGATGGTAGTTGGGGGTTTCCCCCTGTGAGAGTAGGACGTTGCTAGGCGAACAATATGGAGGATTAGCTCAGCTGGGAGAGCACCTGCCTTACAAGCAGGGGGTCGGCGGTTCGATCCCGTCATCCTCCACCATTATTTTAAATAAACAATGCCGGTGTAGCTCAGTTGGTAGAGCAACTGACTTGTAATCAGTAGGTCGAGGGTTCGACTCCTTTCGCCGGCACCATTCATTTTATATGAGCCATTAGCTCAGTTGGTAGAGCATCTGACTTTTAATCAGAGGGTCGTAGGTTCGAATCCTACATGGCTCACCATTTTTAAAAAACATTATATGCGGGTGTGGCGGAACTGGCAGACGCACTAGACTTAGGATCTAGCGCCGCAAGGCGTGGGGGTTCGACTCCCTTCACCCGCACCATAATTTTTAAGTTTATCAGCATATTGCGGAAGTAGTTCAGTGGTAGAACACCACCTTGCCAAGGTGGGGGTCGCGAGTTCGAACCTCGTCTTCCGCTCCAAAATATGCCGGGGTGGCGGAACTGGCAGACGCACAGGACTTAAAATCCTGCGGTAGGTGACTACCGTACCGGTTCGATTCCGGTCCTCGGCACCATATTTTAATATAATATAAGTGATATAAATGCGCCCGTAGCTCAATTGGATAGAGCGTCTGACTACGGATCAGAAGGTTGTGGATTCGACTTCTGCCGGGCGCGCCATTAACGGGAAGTAGCTCAGCTTGGTAGAGCACTTGGTTTGGGACCAAGGGGTCGCAGGTTCGAATCCTGTCTTCCCGACCATTAATACTTTCAACCCTATGGGGCCTTAGCTCAGCTGGGAGAGCGCCTGCCTTGCACGCAGGAGGTCAGCGGTTCGATCCCGCTAGGCTCCACCAATTTATTACTAAATTTAATACCATCATGGCGGCGTAGCTCAGCTGGCTAGAGCGTACGGTTCATACCCGTGAGGTCGGGGGTTCGATCCCCTCTGCCGCCATACTAACCAAACTAAAGGACCTTTAGCTCAGTTGGTTAGAGCAGACGGCTCATAACCGTCCGGTCGCAGGTTCGAGTCCTGCAAGGTCCACCATCTACACAACGTTATATTTTTTGGAGGAATACCCAAGTCTGGCTGAAGGGATCGGTCTTGAAAACCGACAGGCGGGTCATACCGCGCGGGGGTTCGAATCCCTCTTCCTCCTCCATTTTTTAAAATTTAATTTCATAATATCATTATCGCGGGGTGGAGCAGTTCGGTAGCTCGTCGGGCTCATAACCCGAAGGTCACAGGTTCAAATCCTGTCCCCGCAACCAAATGGTCCGGTAGTTCAGTTGGTTAGAATGCCTGCCTGTCACGCAGGAGGTCGCGGGTTCGAGTCCCGTCCGGACCGCCATTTTTTAAAAATATTGTATTAATCATCATGGGTCAGTAGCTCAGTTGGTAGAGCATTAGATTGAAGCTCTAAGTGTCGGCGGTTCGATTCCGTCCTGACCCACCATGATGCGGGTGTAGTTTAGTGGTAAAACCACAGCCTTCCAAGCTGTTGTCGAGAGTTCGATTCTCTTCACCCGCTCCAATTTTATGGGCCTATAGCTCAGCTGGTTAGAGCGCACGCCTGATAAGCGTGAGGTCGATGGTTCGAGTCCATTTAGGCCCACCATTAAAATTTTTCCGAAGTAGCTCAGTGGTAGAGCATCCGGCTGTTAACCGGACGGTCGTAGGTTCGAGTCCTACCTTCGGAGCCATATATGGGGAAGTACTCAAGTGGCTGAAGAGGCGCCCCTGCTAAGGGTGTAGGTCGCGTAAGCGGCGCGAGGGTTCAAATCCCTCCTTCTCCGCCATATAGGCCCCTTGGTCAAGCGGTTAAGACACCGCCCTTTCACGGCGGTAACACGGGTTCGAATCCCGTAGGGGTCATACTTTAAAAACCATTAGAATCATATTTGATTCTAATGGTTTTTTTGCGTTTGGAAAGTAAATTGAAAAGGCATTTTTTTAATGAGTTAAAGCTATTTTTGCAGATAATGAAAGTAACATACTAAGTAAAGGCTGATTGCCGATACTTAGATTTTTTATTTTAAATACTGTTGACCTTAACGTTACGTCAAACTATATAGTAGAAACATGGAGGTGAAAGAAGATGGAAATGACAATTCAAAAACTTGCTCAGCTGTCAGGAGTTAGTTCAAGAACATTGCGTTATTATGATGATCTAGGCTTGTTAAAACCTACACGTGTAAATTCTTCAGGTTATCGTATTTATGGGCAAGAAGAGATTGATTTGTTACAGCAAATATTATTTTATCGTGAATTAGGCTTTAAGTTAGAAGTCATTAAAGAAATCATAACAGTCGAGAATTTTGACTATAAGAATGCCTTAATGGAGCATTATAAGGCATTAATGGAGAAACGCCACCAATTAGATGTCATGATAACAACGGTAACTAAAACGATCAGTGCTATGAATGGAGGAATTCAAATGTCGAATGAAGAAAAGTTTGAAGGTTTAAAGGAAAAAATGATTTTAGATAATGAAAAACAATATGGTCAAGAGATACGTCAAAATTACGGAGATACTACAGTTGATGCTTCCAATAATAAAGTGCAACAAATGACTGAGCAGCAATATGAAGAAGTGCAAGCATTAGAGCAAGACGTGAAGAGATTATTAAAGCAAGCAATGGAAACTGGTCAAGCTGATAGTGATGTTGCTCAGCGTGCTGCCGAAGCACATAAGCGATGGTTAATGTATTATTGGCCAAAGTATAGTAAAGAAGCACATGCAGGACTTGCAGAAATGTATATAGCAGATGAACGTTTCACGAGCTATTATGATAAAGAGCAAAATGGTACAGCACAACTTTTAAGAGATGCTATATTAATCTATACTGGAATGGATATTTAGAGTACTGCAAAAAGCAGTACTCTTTTTTATGTTTGATTTAAAAAATATAGGAAATAATAAAAATAGGTTATATTAATGGAGGAATAAAATGACGAACACAAAATATCAAAATTTAAAAAATCAAATGATACAAGAATTATTTGTGTTGCAGGGAAGAAAATATACACATGAGCCCCCAGACTCAACAGAGTTATCCAATTATGACAACCATCCTGCAGATCAAGCAACTGATTTAACAGATCAAGTAACAGAAATGGCGATAGGCGAGCATAATGAACAAGAAATTGAAAAACTTGAGGCTGCGTTGCGAGCTATTGATGATGGTTCTTATGGAAAATGTAGTGAATGTGGAGAAGACATTCCATTTGGTCGATTAGAGGCTATTCCAACAGCACTGACATGTGTTGAACATGTACCAGAAAATAAGGTACCTACTGACAGACCTGTTGAGGAGGAACTATTAAATGCATCAACAGAGAGACCTATACAGGATGAAAGATCGATTGTTGATAATGAGGACAGTTTTCTAGAAGTAGAAGCATACGGTTCCTCAGATTCACCTAGCGATCAAATAGAATAAAGTAAAAATGGGACTGTGGGGATACAGTTCCATTTTTGTTGTGCTCAATATTAATGACAACTATGTGAAATTAGAAAGATATTTTATGGAATCTTCAGAAATTTATATACATATTAAATTTACATAATTGTAAAATGGAAATATATAGATTTTATTGTATGTAGAAGGGGGAAATACAATTTCATCAATCGATTGACAAATAAGGGGTGAAAATTGGGATGTGGAAAAGATATTCTTTATTACTTAGTGGAATTGGCGTTTCGTTTTTTGGGAATTGGATTTACATAATCGCGTTGAATGTCTTGGTTCTTGATATGACCAAATCAGCAGCAGCAGTTGCAGGTATTTATATTGTAGGTCCTGTTGCAAAGTTACTAACAAATTTCTTTGCCGGCTCCATAATTGATAGGCAGAATAAGAGAAGATTAATGATAATTTCTGATGTGATAAGAGGTTTACTTGTGCTACTTGTACCTTTTATGGGATCGATTTGGATTATTTATACCATAATCTTTGTTGCAAATATGGCAGGTTCTTTTTTTGGGCCCAGCTCTACTTTTTATATTACGAAATTTGTAAAGGAAACCGATCGACGACGATTTAATTCAATTATGAGTATGATGAATTCAGGTTCGTTTTTAATCGGCCCAGCGCTTGCGGGTATACTAATTGCAACAGTAGGTACAACGATATGTGTCGTGATTAACGCAGTTACATTCTTTTGTTGTGCGATTTGTATTTACCTGTTACCAAATATCGAAGATGAAACAATATTAAAGCGTGAACCATTTTCTTTAAAAATGATGTTAGTAGATTGGCAAGTTGTTAAGTCATATATAAAACAAGATCATTATTTTATAAAAGTATATTTATTATTCCAAGTTGCTTTAATGATTGCTTTTTCTCTAGATTCACAAGAGGTGACATTTATTAAGCAAAACTTAGGATTATCTAATCAAATGTATGGAGTAATCGTTAGCATTACGGGGATAGGCTCAATTATTGGGGCATCAATATCAGCAATGTTTGTGAAAAAAATATCATTACAAATATACTTTGCCGTAGGTATGTTGATGACCACAGTTGGCTATTTATTATTTTACAGCTCTGTAGGGTTTTGGACAGCAACTGCAGCATTTATCTTTTTAGGGTTCTTTATGTCATTCTCCAACTCAGGATATGATACTTTCTATCAAAAAAATGTGCCAACAGAAATTATGGGGCGGTTTGGTAGTGTAACAGCAATGTTCTTAAGTATAATACAAATTTCATTTACTTTTATTATCGGTGCTCTAGCTGAATGGTTTTCTTTACAAATGGTGGCTGTAGGATTTTCGGCAATAGCAGTGCTACTATCGGTCATATTGTGCACACAAGTATTTCAAAAATCAAACAAGCGATATTATGCTGAAACATCGTAACCATGTATAATATGTGCAGTAAGATAGCTAATGGGGGTACAACATATGAATATTATCGATTTGCATTGTGATGTGTTATGGAAATTGTCCATAGCCGAAGAACCACTTAATTTTAGAAATGCACCACAATTACAAGCAAATTTAGAACGCTTAAAGCAAGGAAAAGTGAAGGTACAATTTTTTGCGATTTTCGTAGATGAAGATATACCTCAAGGAAGAAAATATTTAGAGGCACTCCGCCAAATTGAATTATTCCAAACACAAGTGCTTGCTCCAAATCCGGAGATCGTACATATTACAGATTGGCATCAACTAGAAACGCTACAAGAAGGTGAAATTGGAGCGGTTTTAACATTAGAAGGTTGTGATGCCATCGGAGCCGATCTATTCAAATTACAGGCTATATTAGATGCAGGAGTGAAACTAGTTGGCCTCACTTGGAATAATGAGAATGCTGTTGCCTATGGTGCACAAAATGACCCTAATTTAGGTTTGAAAGATTTTGCAAAAGAGGTTGTGGCATTATTAAATGAACGTGACATACTCATAGATGTATCACATTTAAACATGCAAGGATTTTGGGATGTACTACCGATAGCTAAACATATTATTGCTAGTCACTCGAATGCACGTGCATTATGTGACCATCCTCGTAATTTAACGGATGAGCAGGCAAAGGCTCTTGTAGAACATGGTGGTCATATTCATCTAGTTTATTATCCAGAGTTTATTGTCAATCATACTGAATCTGCTACAATGCAGGTATTGATTCAACATTTTATGCATTTAGCAAATGTAGTGGGTGTAGAGAATTTAGGGTTAGGATCAGATTTTGACGGCATTCACCAGTTTGTTGAGAATTTACAGAATGCATCTCAAACTCAAAATTTGTTAGAGAAATTGCAAGACCATTTTACTGAGGATGAAGTGAAAGGTATCGCGAGTAATAACTTCTTATCTTATGTGAAAGAAATATAAATTTAAGTATAAAAAAAACGTCATGACGTAGGTTGTCATAACGTTTTTTTGCAGTGAAGTTAATTCTTTGTTATTTTCACTAGTACTTGCTTACTTTTGCCGTAAATGATTAATTCGTAAGCATCTTTCTTTATCTGGGTTTTAGTGGATTCTAATGTGAAAAATTTCTTGAAAGTCTCTTTTAAATAAGTGACATTTTCGGACTTAGACTTGTCTAACTCCGTGTTTAAAGAAATATAGGTTTTTCCATTCTTTATTTGATAACTTATACCTTTCAGCATGTAATCACTTTTCCCAATAAGATTATCTGAAATAGTGCTAATAATTGGACTCCATCTATAATCTTGAAGTCTTTTCGATTTGTTATACAGTTTAAATTCAACTTTTTTTATTTTAAACTTTTCCTTCTTTAAAGCCTTTTCCACAGCTTGCTTTATAGTCTTTTTTCTTTTTTCAGTATTAGGTAATTCTATAATGAGGATTCCAGATTTTATATCGTTATATGCTATGCTAGGCGGTGTATCATATCCGAATTTTTTCATGGTTTTTGAAATGATAGGGAAGAGGTTCAGCATTTCTTTATGGATTTCTTCACTTTTAGATGGCAACTCATTAGGCAGAACATTTTCGAATTTCTCGATTTTGATTTTATAATCGTCAATATAGCGGGCTGCCAAAATTTCTTCAACTTTCTTTGTCACTATTGGTTTTTCTTTTTCCAATTCTTCATTGGTTAGATGGAGAGAAATAGTTATGGTATAAGGATATGGTATTAATCCGACACTCATAATTTCATAGTCTGCGCGGTTTAAAGTATCAAAAACTTCCCGAGCCACAGAATTCCCACCAATATCTAATCGAATCGGTGCTAACTTCTTTCCATTACTAGCCATTACAACTGAAATGGTGGTATTACTTATAAAAAGGAAAAAGAAAGCAATTGCAAAGCTTACAATGATATGTGGCTTTTTCAATAGGTTTCGTTTTACTTTCATAAATGCTGACTTTATTTGCTTAGCATCAGACTTTTTTCTCGTAGTGATAACCCCTTTTCTGGACTCTCTTCTAGTATTTTTAAAACTTTTATTACGATCGATTTCAGTTCTTATTCAAATAAGGTTGTTCATAAGTAGAATATATGTTGTTAGACAAAATGTCATGACATAATCTATCATGACGTTTATATTTTAGCTGTATTAGAATTTTTTAGTAAATTACTAGCGGGAATACATAGAAATTGCGAGTGAACTTTGCAAATGAAGTGCCGAATTGCCAATAAAGATGTATGATAGTATAGGATATTTAAGTATGTACGAGTGGATTCCATTAATTGGTGGGATCCGTTGACGGAGGGAATTTTCATGAATCGGAAGTTGTCAGCAACAACCGGCGACCGAATTGAAACGGAGCAATCGACATTATATTTTCATACAGAAACAATAGAAGTAAGTCGATTGTCAGCGCTCGCTTTTTTTGAAGCAGGTGAGCAATCATTTGCTGGACAACGATTTTTTTGGCAAAATCGTGAAAAAACATTTACGCTTGCAGGTTTGGGTCATGCTCATACAATTACAAGCGATGCAAAAGAACATAGATTTGATGACGTTGAACAACAATGGAAAAAGATAACGCAAAATGTTGTGAATGATGAAAATGATATACAACCAATTTTGTTTGGTGGATTTACATTTGATACGGAAAATGAAGTGTCAGGTGAATGGACAGGTTTCCCTGAAGCTTTTTTTGCTGTTGCAACATATCAACTTGTGATAAAGAATGATCAGGCTTATGTGAGTATTCATTTGATCACTGAAGAAGAGAATACGCCAGAAGCACTTAATGCTTTACGCAAAGAATGTGATGAATTAATTCATACAGCGCAAGTAAAGGCATTAAAAACCTATGCTAAACCTCAAATAAAGAGCAGTTATGAACCTTATAAAGAAGAATACTTGGAATCAATCAGCAAGGTCACGTCTTTAATACGTCAGAAAGAAGCGGACAAAGTTGTTATTGCAAGATCGCTCGCTTTGCAATTTGAAGAACAAGTAACATCTCCGAATGTGTTATCACAAGTAATGATGGAGCAGCCAGAAAGCTATTTATTTGGCCTAGAAGAGCAAGGTAAATTGTTTTTTGGAGCATCACCTGAGCGTTTAGTAAAGGTTTCCGATAAATATGCTTACTCTTCGTGTATTGCGGGTTCTATCAAACGTGGGAAAACGGCTGAAGAAGATGACTTGCTAGGACAAAGCTTATTAAATGATACGAAGAACCTTTCCGAGCATCAATATGTGGTGGATATGATCTTACAGACATTTAAAGAAAACTGTGCAAGCTATCAAATTCCAAACGCGCCACAGTTGCTGAAAATTAGAGATATACAACATTTGTTTACACCAGTTGAAGGTCCATTGAAAGAAGGAGCGACTGTTTTACAATTAGTAAAAACATTGCACCCAACACCGGCTTTAGGGGGCGTACCTCGTATGAAGGCAATGGAAGTAATACGAGAATATGAACCAATGAATCGCGGTCTCTATGCAGCTCCAATTGGGTGGCTAGATGCTCAAGGTAACGGGGAATTTGCTGTAGCTATTCGTTCGGCTCTTTTAGCTAAAGATCAAGCATTTTTATATGCTGGTGGTGGCATAGTGGCTGATTCACAACCAAGCAGTGAATACGATGAAACTTTAGTGAAATTCCGTCCGATGTTACGAGCTTTAGGAGGACAATTACATGAGTGAGAAAGAGACTTTAACGAGCTATGTTTATAAGCTCGTTGCGTCATTATATAAAGCAGGTGCACGAGATGTAGTTGTGAGTCCAGGCTCACGCTCAACTCCACTTGCTTATGCTTTTGCTTCTTCAAAGGAATTTAATTTATACCGTCAAGTAGATGAGCGTTCTGCAGCATTTTTGGCATTAGGTATTGCAAAGGCAAGTGTGCGACCGGTTGTACTAGTTTGTACATCAGGAACAGCGGCAGCGAATTACTTCCCTGCAATCGTAGAAGCGAGCTATGCGCGTGTACCATTGATCATATTAACGGCGGATCGTCCACATGAATTACGTGAAGTCGGAGCACCACAAGCAATCGCTCAAGTGAATTTATACGGTACGCATGTAAAATGGTCAGTGGACTTTCCACTACCAGATACATCAACAGGGACAATGTCATTTATCGAACGTCATATAGCACGTGCGATGTCGATTGCGACGACTGCACCTGCTGGCCCTGTACAAATTAATGTACCGTTCCGTGAACCACTACTGATCAATTTCCAAGAAACGTTACCAGGTGGGACCTTTGTGGAAAGTTACGGAGCTGAATTACGTCCTTCGAAAAAAGCATTTAATACATTAGAAATAGCAATTAACAAAGCTGGAAAAGGATTATTAATCTTTGGTGAGATGAATCCAGGAACGGAATTAAAAGCTGTTTGGGATTTTATTCGAAAGGTGAAATGGCCAGTTCTTGTGGAGAGCCTATCTCATTTACGTTCGAATATTCCCGAAGATTGTATGGATTATATCATTGATCAGTATGATGCTATTTTGAAAAACGAGGCTTTTAAAAATTCGATGGCACCTGATACTGTTATTCGCTTTGGCGCACAGTTAGTATCTAAACCTCTTTCATTATTTTTAACCTTGGTTAAACCTAATACGTTTATAGTAATAGATGAAGATCCGATGTTCCGTGATTCTTTAGCAATTGCAACACATCACGTACATGCAAGTGTCAGTGACTGGTTAGAAGATGTCACTGTTGAGTCAACAATCGATGCTATTTATAGATCTAATTGGATTGCTGCAAATGGTATTGCAACAAAACATATTGAGCAGTATTTACAAGAGCAATCTGATGAGGGTGCAATGGCAGCGACGCTCTTTACAAATTTACCTGAAGCAAGTGATTTATTTTCTAGTAGTAGTATGCCAATCAGGGATGTAGATACATTTTTCAACAAAACGGCAAAAGATGTGAAGATTTTTGCGAATCGCGGTGCAAATGGCATTGACGGTGTTGTATCTACTGCTTTTGGTGTGCAACTTGCAAGACAGCGTGAAACGTATTTATTGATTGGTGATTTAGCGTTCCTACATGATGTGAATGGGTTAATCACGACACGATATCAAGAGTGTAATATGACAATCATTGTGATGAATAATGATGGCGGTGGTATTTTCTCATATTTAGCACAAGCTACAGAAGAAGCACATTATGAAGAATTATTCGGAACGCCATCAGGACTTAACTTTAAAGAAATCGCAGTAATGTATGGAGCAGAATATCAGGCTGTAGAAACAAAAGAGGCATTTGTAGAAGTGTTACAAACATCAAAACAAAAACCGCTACGCTTGATTGAAGTATTTACGAATCGTCAAGTAAATGTTGAGACACATCGTAAATTATGGAAAGCGATTGGTGAGGAGTTAGATGCGAAATGGCAAGCGTAATGATGACAGTAAACGGCTTAAACTTGCATTATGAAATTATTAATCCACGTGTCAAAAAAACCGTTGTATTATTACATGGGTTTACTGGTAGCTCTACAACCTGGGATAAAGTAATAAGTTCAATGAGCGATCAAGTACGTATCATTGCAATTGATTTGATTGGTCATGGCTACACAGATAGCCCGAAAAACGTAGAGCATTATTCTATGGAGAAGCAAGTTTCAGTCTTACATGGATTGTTGGCACAACGTGGTATCAATAAATTCACGTTAGTAGGTTATTCTATGGGGGGGCGCATTGCATTAGCTTATGCTTTGCAATACCCTGAAACAATAGAGCAACTTATTTTGGAAAGTGCTTCACCAGGTTTGCAAACGATTGAAGAACGGACTGTCAGAGTAAAAGCTGATAATATTCTTGCAGAGCGTCTTGAAAAAGAGGGTATACAAGCATTTGTGGATTATTGGGAGAACATACCCTTATTTGAATCGCAAAAAAACTTACCTCAAGAAATTCAAGAGGAAATTCGTGCAGGCCGCTTATTGCAAAATGAAAGAGGTTTAGCAAATAGTTTAAGAGGCATAGGTACAGGACAACAAAATTCATATTGGGATGAGCTGACAAGCTTTACTAAGCCAGTTGTTTTAGTAACAGGGGAGTTAGATAAAAAGTTTTATCAAAAAGCTGTCGATATGAAGAATTTATTCCAAAATTGTAAGCATGTAGTCGTATCAAAAGCTGGACATGCAATTCATGTGGAAAATCCTAAAACTTTTGCTACAATAATAGAGGAACAAAATTAAAAATTTCAAGTAGGAGGATTATATATATGACTCGTCAATGGGTAACAGAGCGTACATACGAAGATATTAAGTATGAATCTTATAATGGTATCGCGAAAATTACAATTAATCGTCCGGAAGTGCGCAATGCATTCCGACCAAAAACAACTTCAGAATTAATCGACGCATTTACACGTGCACGTGATAATGCAAATATCGGTGTAATTATTTTAACTGGGGAAGGCGATCAAGCATTCTGCGCAGGTGGAGACCAAAAAGTTCGTGGAAACGGTGGCTATGTTGGAGATGACAACATTCCTCGTTTAAACGTATTAGACTTACAACATTTAATCCGTATCACGCCAAAACCTGTAGTAGCAATGGTTGCTGGTTACGCAATTGGTGGCGGACATGTGTTACACATCGTTTGTGATTTAACAATCGCAGCAGAAAACGCTCGCTTCGGACAAACTGGACCTAAAGTAGGTTCATTTGACGCTGGTTACGGTGCAGGTTATTTAGCACGTATCGTTGGCCATAAAAAAGCGCGTGAAATTTGGTACCTATGCCGTCAATACGATGCACAAGAAGCATTGGATATGGGCTTAGTAAATACAGTTGTTCCTCTAGAAAGATTAGAAGACGAAACTGTTCAATGGTGTGAAGAAATGCTTTCTAAATCACCTACTGCATTACGCTTCTTAAAAGCGTCATTCAACGCAGACACAGATGGTTTAGCAGGTCTTCAACAATTCGCTGGAGATGCAACTTTACTTTACTACACAACAGATGAAGCAAAAGAAGGTCGCGACGCATTCAAAGAAAAACGCGAACCAGACTTTGGGCAGTTCCCACGTTTCCCGTAAGTGCTGGATATGCAAAATAAATACTTCAAGTAATCGTCAACAAAAGACAGCTCAAAAAAGTTGTCATTCTAAGCTGTCCTCCAAGGGCAGCTTTTTTTATCAACATATACAACCAGGGGGTGAAAAAATGATACCAAACTGGCTTTTACAACGTAGCCTATTAACACCTGAGCGGATTGCACTTAGCTTTGAAGAAGAACAGTGGACGTTTAAAGAAGCGAATGATAAAGCACATATTTTAGCGAAAAAGTTAACTGCAAATGGCGTAAAGCCGCGATCAAGGGTAGCTATTTATGCACCATCCCATCCCGATATTATTTGGATGATGTATGCTTGTATGCATTTGCAATGTGAAATGGTACTATTAAATTTACGATTAACAGACAAAGAACTAGCTTATCAAATTGATGATGCGGCAGTTGATTTTATTTTAGTAGAGGACTTACTAGTGGGGAAATTGCCAGTAAATAAAGTGCCATCATTGACTTTTAATGAAATTTATACAAGTCATGAAGAGGGATTCATTCTTGCAAACGAGTGGGATGATGATCAAACGATGACAATCATGTATACATCGGGTACAACTGGATATCCAAAAGGAGTTCGTCAAACGGTAGGGAATCACGTTTCAAGTGCTACTTCCTCCGTTTATAATATGGGTTTAGTAGAAGATGATTGTTGGCTTTGTACAATGCCATTATTTCATATTAGTGGATTTTCCATGCTAGCTAAATCATTATTGCATGGTGTCGAAATTAAACTCTATCCTAAATTTAGTGTTAAAGAAATAGTAAACGAATTATTAGCAGGTACTGTAACAAGAATGTCTGTTGTTTCTGTCACTTTAGAAAGAATTATATCGGAGTTGGAAGCTAGAAATGCTAAAGTTTCTCCAAAGTTTTTAACAATGCTTGCAGGAGGCGGGCCGGTTCCAATCGATTATTTGAAGAGGGCGGAACAACTTGGGCTTAATGTTTCCCAAACATACGGAATGACAGAAACATCTTCACAAACAGCAACTTTATCAAGTACAGATGCATTGCGTAAATTAGGATCTGCGGGTAAAGCACTCTTTTTCAATCAAATCCGTATCGATGGTGCAGAGAAAGCTTTTGATCAAGGTGAGATATTAATTCGTGGTCCTCATGTAACACCTGGATATATAGGCAAATTTTCAGATAAGTCTTCTCAGGAAAATGGCTGGTTACACTCAGGAGATATTGGTTATTTAGACGATGAGGGTTATTTGTATGTCGTTGATCGCCGTTCAGATTTAATCATTTCTGGTGGTGAGAATATATATCCTGCGGAGATTGAAAATGTGCTCGTCTCACATGATGCTGTGCGTGAAGCTGGTGTATGTGGAGTAGAGAATGAAAACTGGGGGCAAGTACCAAATGCATTTGTTGTTTTAAAAGAAAGAGTAAATGTAGATGAATTGCTCGCGTTTTGCAGGGGACATTTAGCCAATTATAAAGTACCACATCAAATTTATATCGTTAGTGAATTACCTCGTAATGGTTCAAATAAGTTATTGCGAAGAAAATTAAAAGAATTATTAAACAAAGAATAAACTCAAGATTGAAATTAATTAAACCATCTATGATGATTAATATCATAGATGGTTTAATTTTTATTAATAGCATTGATTTTAGGCGAATTCAGCAGTTTTCATATGTATTTTAATTGGTTTAAATGAATTAATTTCCATTATGTTGTATAATTTTATTATTTGTGAGAGGAAGTTAATAAATATGACAAAAGATTTTCAACAGATTGTTATTCCTGAGTCTGTTATTGGTGGTGTCACAATTTGTCCTTCGTTCAAATTGCCATTTAATGAGGGTGCTGTAACTGGCATATACTCTGATGTAGAACAAATAGGATATATTGTACAACAACTCCAATACAATAATCAAATAAACTTTCATTTTAGAAAAGAAGGGTGCTACGAACGATTAACAGTAATGGAAAGCCTGAAGTTTGAAAGGGCTTTATATAATTCAAATGCGGTACTCGAGGATGTTCTTAAAATTACTGGTTTGATGGATAAAGAAAGTGTGAAAATCAAGGATTTAAATGATGTACAAGTTCAAAGAGTTCGGTTTGCCAAATTATTAATGCATGAGCAACCTATACATATTTTAGAAGAGCCTTTTCAAAACCTAGATGTAGAAACTAAACGTATTGTCGAAATTGTCATTACAACATTAAAGGAAAAAGGATATATTGTATATTTATTGGCGAATAACTTAGAAGATCTGCTGAGTTCATCAGATCAACTATATCGTCTGGATACAACGGGATTAGAACCATTGGATTTACAAGAGGAGAGAAAAGAATTCGAGAAAACACCTGAAACTGAAAATCAGCTAATTAAATTAGAGAAAATTCCTACCAAGCTGAATGATAAATTCATATTATTTAATCCACCTGAAATTGACTATATTGAAAGTGTAGATGGAGTAGTGAATGTATATGTCAGTGGAGATGCATTTCCATGTACCTTAACACTTAATGATCTCGAACACCGTCTAGTTCCATTTGGTTTCTTCCGTTGTCATCGGTCATATATTGTAAACTTACAAAAGGTTAGAGAAATTGTTACATGGACTAAAAATAGCTATAGCTTAATTTTATCTGGTAATGAAAGAACGCATGTTCCTTTATCTAAAAGTAAGTTAGTCGAATTAAAGAAAATAGTCGGAATATAAATTATTTCTCAGGAAATAATCGTCCTCCATTCACACATAATTTGATATCATTCACCATCATATAACTCCATTCACCCGATATATAATGCACGATCATGAAGCCTCTTGTATTCTTAGGTCAAGATCGAATACAGGGGGAATACTAATGGAAACGATAATTGAAGTAAAACATTTAGAAAAGAGCTTTCAAAAGGAGAAGGCAATCCGAGATGTTTCTTTTGAAATTAAAAAGGGGGAAATATTTGGTTTCCTTGGACCAAGTGGGTCGGGTAAAACAACGACGATAAAAATTTTAACTGGGCAACTTACTGCATCTGGAGGAGATGTACGCGTCTTTAATAGTGATGCGAAAGCATTGCAACAACCTGCAGCACGTAGTCGATTTGGAATCTTAACAGATAATAGTGGTTTATATACGAGGATTTCAATTGAAGAAAACCTCCTATTATATAGTAAATTATATAATTTACCTGATTCATCAGTTGAAGAGGCGCTCAAGTTTGTTAATTTATATGAAGAACGTAAGAAACGTGTTAATACTTTATCAAAAGGGATGATACAACGCGTTACATTAGCACGTGCTATTCTACATAAACCAGAATTGTTATTTTTAGATGAGCCAACTTCTGCGCTGGATCCAGTGAACACTAATCATATTTATGCTGGATTACGTAAATTAAATGAGATGGGAACGACAATTTTCTTAACGACGCATGATATGACAGAAGCTGAGGTACTTTGTAATCGTGTAGCTTTTTTGGATAAAGGGACTATACGTGCAATTGGATCACCAACCGACTTAAAACGCCAATTTGGAGATGACTCGTTAACAGTTGAACTATTAAATGGTAAAAAGGAAATAATTGGTAAAGGAGCAGAAGATGCTAAACAAATGTTTGAATGGATGCAAAATAATCAAGTAGAACGTATATCTACTAATGAACCGAGTTTAGGGGATATTTTCGTACAAGTAACGGGGAGGGAACTATTATGAACACATCAGTTAAAAGAATCCAAGCAATATTAGTGAAAGACTACAAGGAGTTTTCGCGTAATATAGCGGTATCATCAATGATCTTTTTACCGCTAATTTTAGCAGCTATGTATGCTCGAATGGGTGTCGATACAATTCAAGGGTACTTTATGTCGATTAACATTACATTTTCAATGGTAGCCACTTACGTCCAATGTTGCTTGATTGCTGAAGAGAAAGAGAAGAATACGCTGAGGAGTTTAATGTTATCTCCAGCATCGACTTCTGAAATCCTAATTGGTAAAAGTACATTAACATTTATATCAACTATGCTTATTGTAGGGGGATGCATGTATTTCTCAGGGTATATGCCAGGGAATTTAGTAGTGATGGCATTAGCACTAATGTTATCAGCAGTATTTTATATAGCTGTCGGAACATTTTTAGGCCTTTTTGCTAAGTCTGTAATGGAATCGTCTGTGATTGTATTACCCGTACTAGCTATATTTTCATTAGGTCCTATGGGGATGGCGTTCATTGAAAATTATCCTATATTGAAAGTTGTCGAATGGCTTCCAAGTGTTCAAATTATTCTTTTGGGAGAGCTACTTGAAAAAAGTTATGCTTTAGGGGATTTGATTAAGCCATTTGCAGTGATTATTGGATGGATTATAGTAGCAGCTATAGCTACAGTGGTTACCTTTAAAAAACGAATGGTGGATTAGTTGGGTAAATACTTGGTAATAAAGTGAAAATTAAAAACCCGTGCATAGAGCCATTATACGGACTCTTTGTACGGGTTTATTTTTTGTTTAACACATATTATTTTGATTCATGCAAAGCCTTTTTTAATGTCTCGATATCTTTTTTCATTAAAGTAAAGTATGTTTCATCGTTTTTAATGTCCTCATCTGTAAGAACACTTAAATTGTGAAGAGTAAGTGGTTCTGCACCTACTTCTTTTTGGATGACTTCTGCTAACTTAGAAGAAACATTTTGTTCAAACAGGATATAGTGAATATGATTCTCTTTTGCTTGATCTACAATTTTCGTTAATTCTTTTTGAGAGGGTTCGTCTTGGGAATTCAACCCGGCTACGGAAATTTGAGTTAATCCGTATGTCCCAGCAATGTAGCCAAATGCAGAATGAGATACAAAGAATGTTTTAGAAGGGGCATTATCTGCCATTTCTTTGAATTCTTTATCTAAATCTTGAAGCTCTGAGATTAAAGACTTGTAATTTTTTTCAAATTCTTCTTTATGATTTGGTTGAGTTTTTACTAAAGCGTCTTTAATAGAAAGTGCTAAATCTTGGCTGATGATAGGTGAAAGCCATACGTGAGGGTCAATATCACCATGTGCATGATCATGATCTTCTTCTTCAGCTTCATGTTCATGTGCAACACTTGTACTAACGTCTAGTTTTTCTTCGGATACATTAGCGGCAGTTTCAATAAGTTCTACATTTTCATTTTTTAATGTTTTTTGGGCATTTTCAACGAAGCCTTCTAAACCTAAACCAACATAGAAAAATAAATCCGCATCTGCTAAATTCATCATATCCTTTTGAGTTGGGTCAAATGAATGTTCATTTGATCCAGGAGGATAAATTGAATTAACTTCAACATGACTACCGCCAATCCGTTCTGCAAAGTAAGTTAAAGGATAAACAGTTGTGTAAATAGAAAGTACGTCTTTATTACTTTTATCCTGATTTACTTGGTCATCTGCATTACAGGCAACGGTAAATAAAGCGAGTATAGCAATTAAAAATATAGATAGAGTCTTTTTCATATAAGCACCCCTTAAATAGTAATCATTACGATTTGTTCTTTCGACATGTTTTATCATACAAGAGTTTATAAAAAAACACAATAAAAAAAGCCCCGAAATTAATCTTTTTTCGGTGGCCATTCTTCTGGTACAGGGTCATATCCACCTGGATGTAGTGGATTACAGCGTAAAATGCGACGGATTGCTAGGTAAGCGCCTTTAAAAGCACCGTGTTTTTCAATCGCTTCCAACCCGTAATTTGAGCATGTTGGGTAGAAGCGACAAGATGGTGGAGTCAAAGGTGAAATCGCTTTTTGATAAATGCGAATAAGGAATTTGAAAATATACTTCATTTACTTTTCTTCTTTCTCGGCAGTATAAAAAGGCTGCGTTGGTTTAGGATCAATCGTTTTATGTGAATCTTTTTGGTTGTTTTTTGCGATATAGTAAATTAAATAACTTGCTAAAGCTACTGTCAAAATAACAACAGGCATTATGGCAATCCAAGCAATCGACATTTATTTCACCTCAATGATTTCTTCATGTTTATTTTACTTAAAATAGCGGTATATTAACAGTATAGTGCTTAAAACAGAAAGAGGAGTGTGAAAGTTTTATGTCAGCTTTACAAAATGAATTAAATCAACTAGTAGCTTCATGGTCGGTGCTTTATACAAAATTACATAACTACCATTGGTATGTGAAAGGACCATCTTTCTTTACGCTACATGAGAAATTTGAGGAATTGTACAATGAAGCCGCAACTCATTTAGATGAAATCGCTGAACGAATATTAACTTTAGGTGGACAGCCTGTAGCAACATTAAAAGAGCATTTGGAAATTTCGAATGTAAAAGAAGCGACTGGTAACGAATCAACAAACGAAATGGTTGAAACTGTTATTAGCGATTTTGAGATCATGATGAAATCCTTAAAATCAGGAATGGATGAAGCTGCAAAAGAAGAAGATGACATGACGGAAGATTTATTAAATGCTACCTATCAAAGTCTTGATAAACATGTTTGGATGTTAAAAGCATTCTTGGGTTAATCTAAATAATATTAAAGTAAAGTCAGTAGTTTTTGCTATTGGCTTTTTCTTTTGCCTACAAAATGAAATAACATATTTTGTGTCGAATAACTGACATTTACTAAAAATACCCATTTTATTCACTGGCAATTACTGATTACATTTTCTATTTAAGTTAATATAAGGGTAACAAACGCAATGGAGATGATTTTATGAAATCAGGCACAGGAATAGCCGTTGGCCTTTTGTTTATTGGAGCAATACTTGGGGGAGTATGGCTTACAAAAGCATTCTTTGTTGAAGGTTTAGATGCAACAGAAATGGTAACAGCGAGTGCGAAAAGTTCAAATGATAAAAATCTTTCTTATAATCCTCCAAGTTTAGACGATGTACCAGAGGGAGAGATGGGTGAGTCCATTCTCTTTGGATATGAATTAGTAAATGATACTAACAACAAAGCAGAGCAATATGTAGGAAACAATTTAACTTGTACAAGTTGTCATGCTGGAGCGGGATTAGATGAGAACTCTTCTTCATTAGTTGGAATGACTGCTGTTTATCCGCAGTATATTGAACGTTCTGGAGGTATTGTAACGATAGAAGAACGTATTAATGGTTGCATGGTCAGAAGTATGAATGGGAAGAAGTTTGAAGCAAATAGTGATGAACTTGAAGCAATTGTATCTTATTTTAAATATATTTCTAAAGATATTCCAGTAGGTGCAGATATGCCTTGGCGTATGAACAATTCAATGGAAAATGTACCTGTTCCAAGTGTTGCTAATGGTGAAGAAATCTATCAAAAATCATGTATTACATGTCATGCTGCAGATGGAGCTGGCACTGGTCCAAATACTGGCCCTGCATTATGGGGAGAAGATTCTTTTAATGATGGAGCGGGTTTAGCACGTCTTTCAAAACTTGCAGGATATGTAAAAAATAATATGCCAGCTGGTGGTGAAGGAACTCTAACTAATCAAGATGCATCAGATTTAGCGGCATTCATCTTATCTCAAGACCGTCCAGTATGGGCTAATCACGATAAAGACTGGCCAAAAGGTAATCGACCAAAAGATATTATGGATAAAGAAAATCGTCAAAAAGTGAAAGATGGTACGATTGATTGGAAAGCTATGCTAACAACTAAACAATAAATCTTAGTTGCTCACATGGGGTTGACGACAAAAGGAACAATTGGCGCACATACCGCATTAACATTGGATTGTGAGGAACGAATTCAAAAAATAATTGAAGCTGGTCGTTTTATCAATCCAGATATTTTAGTTATTTGCCATGGTGGACCAATTGCTGAACCAGCAGATGCTGAATATGTGATCAACAAAGTGGAAGGTATTTGTGGTTTCTTTGGAGCTTCAAGCATTGAACGTTTTGCTGTTGAAAAAGGAATTAGAGAACAATCAGAAGCTTTCAAGAATATTCGTTCTTAATTTGTCATGAAAGTTAATGACAGTATTTAAATGACGTCTTGTTAATAATTAATTCTGGTTAAGTTCTTTTTCATAAAAACTAATTAGAAACTGAACTTACTATTGCTAAAAATCAAAAGCAACCTTTCTCGAGTTTAATCCTGAAGTAGCTATTTTAAATGCCTTTTTGAGGACTAATAAGAGCATGTTTTGAACAATCTACGTTCATAACATGCTCTTTTTTAGTTCGTTTAGGGGTTTCTACAGTGATTAACTATAAACTTATGCATATGGTTATTATCTAATTGCTTTTCATGTTTTTGTTTATTAAATTTCGGATTCAATTCACTCCACACATCAAATTTATTTCCATCTAAATCAGCAAAGACAAAGTTTCTACGTGTATGTCCTTTATTTGCATATATTACCGACTTCCATTTTACTGTTCTATAAAAACGCTATGAATTTTTTCTAATGCAGTTAATCCATTATGAGTTTATAAAAAATAGGTTCAATTAGATAAAAGGATTAGAAATAGAAAAAAGTGAAAGAATAGTAAGGTGGAATGAAATTCATCAATAAAGGAGACAAAAAATGCAAGATATAAAATTAGCAGTAATTTATTACAGTATGGATGGCACTAACTAGCGATGGGCTGAAGAAGGTGCAAACAGCAGTGAATTCAAGCAAAGCATACAGTAACAGTTGCAGAATGGGTAAAGAAAGCAAATCAAAAAGGGCGTTGAACCAAAATTTCAACATTTTGTTGGAGAAGGATTTAGATCTTTGTACTAAAATTTTACTCGCATCAATATGAAATTTAATATAGAAAGGCTTAAAAAATGGATATCTTCCTAGCAATTTTACCTGCTTTATTTTGGGGAAGCATTGTGTTATTTAATGTTAAACTTGGCGGAGGACCCTATAGTCAAGTACTAGGGACAACCCTAGGTGCACTTCTTTTCTCCATAGGTATTTATATTTTTGTGAAACCGGTGTTAACACCGGTAGTTATCGGTGTAGGAATTGTATCAGGTTTATTTTGGGCATTAGGACAAGTAAATCAATTAAAAAGTATTGATATAATGGGCGTTTCTAAAACAATGCCCATTTCTACAGGGTTGCAATTAGTTTCCACTACTTTGTTTGGAGTAATTGTGTTTCATGAATGGTCCACTACGATGTCGATTGTATTAGGTGTTCTTGCACTTATTTGTATCATTACTGGAGTCGTACTCACATCACTTCAAAACGAGGAAGAGAAACAAAAAGCAGAAGCAGGGAATTTTAAAAAGGGAATATTGATTTTACTTGTTTCAACCTTTGGTTATTTAGTTTATGTAGTAGTGATACGCTTATTTGATATAAATGGATGGTCTGCTTTATTTCCTCAAGCAATTGGAATGGTTCTAGGTGGTATTTTATTGACATTTAAGCATAAACCATTTAACAAATATGCAATTCGCAATATTATTCCAGGTTTAATCTGGGCAGCTGGAAATATGTTTTTATTTATTTCTCAACCCCGCGTAGGTGTAGCAACAAGTTTTTCCCTTTCTCAAATGGGAATTGTAATTTCGACGTTAGGTGGAATATTTATATTAGGTGAGAAGAAAACAAAACGTCAATTCATTGCTATTATCATTGGGATTGTTTTAATTATCGCGGCTGGAATTATTTTAGGAATTGCAAAAGGATAGGAGAGCTAAGTTATGTATCCAGATTTAAAAGGAAAAGTTGTTGTCATTACAGGTGCCTCAACGGGACTGGGAAAAGCGATGGCAATTCGCTTTGGAGAAGAAAAAGCGAAAGTTGTGATTAATTATCGCTCTAATGAAGCAGATGTAAATTCTGTAGTGGAAGAGATTAAAAAAGCAGATGGAGAAGCCATTGCGATAAAAGGTGATGTTACAGTTGAATCGGATGTTATAAATTTAATTCAGTCAGCTGTGAAAGAGTTTGGTACGCTCGATGTGATGATTAATAATGCAGGTATAGAAAATTCAGTAGCTTCACATGAGATGCCCTTAAATGATTGGAATAAAGTAATCAATACGAATTTAACAGGTGCATTTTTAGGAAGCCGAGAAGCAATCAAATATTTTGTCGAGCATGATATTAAAGGTACCGTTATCAATATGTCTAGTGTTCATGAGAAAATTCCTTGGCCATTGTTTGTGCACTATGCTGCTAGTAAAGGTGGTATTAAGTTAATGACAGAAACATTAGCTTTAGAATATGCCCCAAAGGGAATTCGTGTAAATAATATTGGGCCAGGAGCTATCAATACGCCAATTAATGCTGAAAAATTTGCTGACCCAGAAAAACGTGCTGATGTTGAAAGTATGATTCCGATGGGGTATATTGGAAAACCGGAAGAAATTGCAGCGGCAGCAGCATGGCTTGCCTCCTCCCAAGCAAGCTATGTAACAGGGATTACATTATTTGCTGATGGTGGGATGACTTTATACCCATCCTTCCAAGCTGGACGTGGATAAAGTAGTTGATTAAAGATTCAGTACTATTGAATAAGTGCGGTTACCTTATAAGCTCTTATTGTAGATTAAGTAGTGTGCACAGAATAATTATTCAATACGCAGGCAGAACTAGACAAGGACGAATTGTAACGTGGACTCTAAAAAATCGCGCCAAGTATAGGATTCTTCAGCTGTTCATTCAACTAAACATGACATGGTCAAAGATGTACGGAAAAAGACCTGCCCAGGTATACTTTTCATTTAAAGGGTTAGGTGTGAATTGGAAAGAATGGAAAACTCAGAAAAACGATCAAACTAGTTGATTGGAGTGCAGGCGGAGACCCCTTGGGGAACTAGCGAACATCTTGAGACCTCGTAGGAGCGTTAGTGACGAGGAGGCTCAAGGTCCGTCCCCAGGAAAGCATCCGCCGGAATGGAAATTAACGGGATCGAAGAAAAAGCCATGTCAGAAACGATTAATCGTTTCCGCCATGGCTAAAATTCATTTTACGGACTTTTTCAGTGCCCTCCGAAATGATGGGAGCTAATTCGTACTTTTATTAATGTTAGGAGAAGTCATTTTTCTTTTCACAAAGAAGTAAACTGACCTTATCATTTTATCCAATATTGGTCCTTTTAATATAATCAAATATTAAGGTACAATAGCGAATAATTCTGAAAATATTTGTGAAAAGAATAGAGGCTAACATGAATAATACATATAATACAACGACCATTAGCCAATTCTTTCTTTGGGTTGGAGCTTCTGTATCGATTGCAGAAATTGTTACAGGCTCACTATTAGCCCCACTAGGTTTAACGAAAGGGATTCAGGCAATTATTCTGGGTCATGTAATCGGGGCAACTATATTATTTTTATCCGCGTGGATTAGTGCGAATAGTCGTGTAACAGCTTTACAAGCAACGCGTATTTCCTTTGGTACATATGGCTCTTATGGTTTAACAATTTTGAATATGCTACAACTTGTTGGCTGGGCTTCGGTAATGATTGCAACAGGTTCAATTGCATTAAATGGTATTTCTAAAGAGTTATTTGCATTTGATTTTCAAGCACTGTGGAGTATTTTAATCGGTACTATTCTTGTGATGTGGGTATTATTTGGTTTGAAGAAAATTTCAAGGCTGAATATTGTTGCAGTGACGATATTATTTGGTTTTACGATTATTTTAACTTCCGTTATTTTTGGTGGAGGAGGAGTTGGGACAGTACCCGATGCAACGATGAAATTCAGTACAGCTGTAGAGTTGAGTGCAGTTATGTCTCTTTCATGGTTACCTTTGATTGGAGACTATACACGCCATGTGAAACATCAGAAAATGGGTACAATAATGAGCGTACTAGGTTACAGTCTAGGAAGTACATTTATGTTTATCATCGGACTTGGTGGTAGTCTTTACGTTGGTTCATCTGATATTAGTGAGATTTTGATGGCGAGCGGTCTAGGTGTAGTCGCACTATTGATTGTGTTATTATCTACTGTCTTAACAACATTTTTAGATTCGTATTCTGCAGGTATTAATTTTAAAAATTTTGTTCCAAGAGCCAATGAGCGTTATGTTTCGGTTCTATTCACGGTTCTAGCAGTGGTAATTGCAATTGCCTCAAGTGTATCTGCATATGAGGACTTTTTGTATTTCATAGGTTCTGTCTTTGCACCGCTATATGGTATTTTGTTTGCTGATTATTATTTATTAAAGCGTCGACATATTGATCCACAAAAGAAATGGTCTTGGCAAAGTTCACTTCTTTGGTTAGCGGGTGTAGTAGTTTACCATGCTTCACTAAAGTATCCAATTCTTCTAGGACACACACTTTGGGTATTAGTTGGAATCTTTGCCATAAGAATAATCATGATGACAATTACAGAGAGAGTTAAAGGTACTAGTAAAGCACAATTAATAGAAAGATAAATGAAGGGATAGAATCAATATGACAGTTTCCAGAGCATTAACAATCGCAGGATCAGCAGCGCGCGGTGGAGCAGGGATTCAAGCAGATATCAAAACTTTTCAGGAGCTAGATGTGTTTGGTACATCAGCTATTACGGCTATTGTGGCAAAAAATCCTCACACAGGACAAGGGATTTTCCCGCAATCAGTTGAAGCGATTGAGGCACAAATTCACACGATTTTAGAAGATATCGGTGCAGATGCAATTAAAACAGGAATGCTTTTCACACATGAAATAATAATAAATGTGGTTAAGTGGATTCAACGATCCGGTGTGAAAAAAATTGTTGTAGACCCTGTAATGATTGGGAAAATCGGTTCCGCATTATTAAAAGAAGATGCTATGGAAGCGATGCGTACGCAACTAATTCCTCTAGCAACGATCATCACACCGAATATGCCAGAAGCTTCTTATTTACTAGACGGCATGGAGTTAAATTCTTTAGAAGATTTAAAAGTAGCGGCAAAGAAATTACACGAATTAGGACCACGATATGTACTTGTAAAAGGCGGGCGATTAGAAGGCCCTGCAATTGATGTATTATATGATGGTGAACAATTCTATTTGTTGGAGGCGCCACGATTCGATACAATCCATACAAATGGTGCGGGCTGTACATACTCCGCAGCAATCACAGCGGGTTTAGCAAAAGGTCAAGCTGTACCAGAAGCTGTTATTGAGGCGAAAAAATTCATCTCAGCAGGCATCCGCCATTCATTTGGTTTTAAACAAGGTGTAGGTCCTACTTATCATGCGGCTTATGGCAAATATGGTGAAACGGACTGCACGGTTACAATTGAAAGTTCAGAGCTTTCTACGAATTACGATGAAAGATAGTTCCCTTGGATATGTAAATATTACAATGGATTTTTTGCATGCATTTAATAATATCTTGGAATTTCCGATACTATTAAAGATAAGGGAGTGATACTAATGGATATTAACTCTATGATGTCAATGGATCTTGCACAGCTTCAACAAACCGTACAAATGAGCGTTTTGCAAAATTCGATGAATATGCAAGCGACAGCAGCTGTACAGCTATTAGAAGCAATGCCAGAGCCTGCTCAAGCGGCGCACCCTTATAAAGGGGCAACTATTGACGTCCAAGTCTGATTTGCTTAAGCCGCGTACTTCAACTTTGTGGTACGTGGTTTTTTTTATTGGGTTGAAAAAATTCTAATTACGAGTTATATAACTGAAAAATTTGACTACTATATGTTGGAAATATAAAATTAGAATGTAATTATGTTTGAAACAATATGAAGTGAAAAGAGGAGTGTGCTAAATGGCTATTAATGTGTATCTTAATTTTAATGGAAATTGTCGCGAAGCAGCGGAGTTTTATGCAGAGGTTTTTAACACAGAGAAACCAGAAATTATGACTTTTGGTGATTCGCCACAAAATCCTGAATATACTTTACCAGAGGAAGCAAAAGATTTAGTCATGCATACTCGACTAAACATACTTGGAAGTAATGTTATGTTTTCGGATGTTTTCCCTGGTTCTCCTTTTATATTAGGGAATAATGTTAGCTTAGCCGCTGTTAGTGACAATGAAGAAGAACTTAAATCTGCTTTTGAAGCACTAAAAGTTGGCGGTAAAGTTGGTATGGAGCTACAAGAAACATTTTGGAGCAAATGCTATGGAAGTTTAAAGGATAAGTTTGGTATCGAATGGCAATTTAGCCATGAGGGTGAAGAAGCTTAATATATTGGTATTAGATAAAACTTTTTGCAGTACTGTCCAGGCCTTAATAAGATGAATAAAAGAACATTGTATAAACAACAGCAACTGTTTGAATTTTAGAACAGTTGCTTGCTCTTTATAAAATATATTTTGGCACATTAATATGGTTTATCTAAATAATATCAAATTTTTTTGAAATAGTAGTTGAAAATAGAACCCCTCCATTTTAAACACCCCATTGAATAAATCATTTATATCTATAATAAGAAGCATACACTTTGCTATTAGTATACAGAAATACTAATATTCTATCGAAAATTCAATCAATAATTTATATTCAACATAAATCCTTTTTTAAATTACATGTAAATAATATTATGAATATTTGTATTACATTATGGTAAGATGGTGATACAACTGAATAATGTGTAGAATTGGGTGCACTATTTTCAATAGATAGCTGCTTAAAAGGGAAATCGGTTAGAATCCGATGCTGTCCCGCAACTGTATGTAGGAGCAAACTTTTAGATCCACTGTTAGAACTGTAATGGGAAGGGAAAAGTGAGCGATGATGACAAGCCAGGAGACCTGCCTAGTTTAGTACACACCAAAAACCTACGTGGATAGGAGGTGTTATGTGATAATGAATAGAAACCCTATTTATATGATCACTGTACGACAGCGTATTAGAGAAAGCGTTTGGACTAATGAGGATTTAGAAGCGATTAAAACTTCTGTTTCTCTGTTTAGAAACGTTTATTCTAGTATGTATTGTCGAAACAGGGAACATATTAATTAATCATAAAAACATCTTTTATTAATTGATAAAAGATGTTTTTTTATTGAACAGATAAGGGGAATATGAATGAATATTGAAGAGTTTAAATTACAGTTAAAATCGAGGGTGATGCTCTCACAAGTAACAGATACAGTTTGTACTTTATTACAGGCGAAGAACGTGATTGAAAGCTCCATTGAAAATTGTGAAATTGAAAATATTGAAGAAGAATTAGGAAAGCTAGAAAAGGCTTATACAAGTGTATATAACGAACTTGTATATTACCCACATGATTTGATTGAAGCTAGTATTGATTAAAAGATGAAAGTGTAACTAATAATTATACTAAAAAAACTGTATTTAACGGTTTGGTAATCATATAAAATATAATTATTTTTATATTTAGAATATACTGAACAATTTATGGTTTGTGTGTTATAGTAAGTGAACAATTGAATATCGTGTAGGCTAAGGTGCGCTATCTTAAATAGATAGTCGCTTAAAAGGGAAATCGGTTAGAATCCGATGCTGTCCCGCAACTGTATGTTGGAGCAAACTTTAAAATCCACTGTTAGATTTGTGATGGGAAGGAAAAGTAAGCGATGATGACAAGCCAGGAGACCTGCCTTAGTTTAGTACACACCAAAAAACCTACGCGGATAGGAGGTGTTAGAGAGATTTTTTCAAGGATTATTATATCCTAGTACGATAAGCGAATTTGAAAGGGAATAGTGTGTCATTTTTTATTATTCCTGATTTTTTTCGATATTTACTATATTAAAAATCATCAACCACCTTTTAATGTTTTTCATTAATTGGTGGTTTTTTATTGAATTGGAGGATTGAAAGATGAAAAGTACAGTTATTGGATATCCATATATCGGGCCTAATCGTGAATGGAAAAAAACTATCGAAGCTTTTTGGTCAAAAGAAATAAGTGAACAACAATTCGAAGCTCAGATGAAAGAGTATAGATTAGCAAATATTCAAGTTCAGCTAGATGCAAAGATTGACTTAGTAACCGTAGGTGATTTTACATACTACGATCGTATGTTAGATTTAGCAGCAATGTTTGGAATTATTCCTGCACGTTATAAATGGAATTCAGATTTAGTATCTCTAGAAACTTACTACGCTATGGCACGTGGAAATCAATCTGCTTCTGCAAGTGAAATGACAAAGTGGTTTAATACGAACTATCACTATATTGTACCTGAGTATGAAGGACAAACTTTAAAATTATTGAACAATAAACCATTACGCTATTATTTAGAAGCGAAGGAAAACTTTAATACAGAGCTAAAGCCTACAATTATAGGCCCAGGGACATTTTATTTTTTAACAAAAGAAGTTGCAACGCTGAATAAGCCGTCATATTTACTTCAGTTAATCAAAGTCTATAGTCAACTATTGAGTGAACTTTCTGCAGCAGGTGCAAAATGGATTCAAATAGAAGAACCGATTCTATCAACTTCTTTATCTAAGGATGATATGGAACTAATCTCAGAAATATATGAACAACTAAACACTGTAAATTACTCTAGTAAATTGCTGCTGCAAACATATTTCGAGTCAGTAGAATGGTATGAAGAATTGATTAAATTACCTGTAGAAGGCATCGGGCTAGACTTTGTACATGGTCTAGAAGAGAATATTTCTAATATCAAAAAAATTGGATTTCCAAAAGATAAGGTTCTAGCAGCGGGAATTATTAATGGTCGTGACATTTGGATTACTCCTTTACAACAATCATCTGAAATGCTAATTGAATTAGAAAGTTTAGTTTCCCCTAATCATCTGTGGATTCAGCCATCATGTAGCCTAATGCATGTGCCAGTAAGTCTAACAGCAGAAACGAAATTATCAAAAGAGTTATATGAAAACTTAGCATTTGCTAATGAAAAGTTACAAGAGTTGGCTATTTTGAAAAACGCTTTGACAAATAATCGTGATGCGGATCAAGAGGCCTTCGAACAAAACAGATTAACTAGAGAATTGCTAAATAGCAGCTCAGTACGTCAACAAGGAGAAGTCCAGAAGAATATTAAAAGGTTGAGTGAAATTCAAATAACTCGTCAATCATCATATGCTATTCGAAAAGATCGTCAGCAAAAGATTTTACAATTACCAGACTTTCCGACAACAACAATTGGTAGCTTTCCGCAAACAGCTGAAGTGAAGCGCAATCGTTCACAGTTGAAAAAAGGACTAATTGATAAGGAACAACATGATGATTTCATAAAAAAAGAAATAAATAAATGGATTACGTACCAAGAAGAACTAGAACTTGATGTTTTAGTTCATGGTGAATTTGAAAGAACAGATATGGTTGAATACTTTGGAGAAAAGCTTGTTGGATTTGCATTTACAGAAAAAGCATGGGTCGTTTCATATGGATCACGTTGCGTTAAACCACCAATTATTTATGGAGATGTTAAGTGGGAAAAACCAATGACGCTCGATGAAACAGTGTACGCACAATCGTTAACAACTAAACCTGTTAAAGGTATGTTGACAGGGCCAATTACGATTTTAAATTGGTCATTTGTTCGTGATGATGTTCCACGTAGTATTGTAGCTCAACAAATTGCCTTGGCACTACGTCAGGAAATTGAAGCATTAGAGACTGCTGGTATTCGTATTATTCAAGTCGACGAACCTGCACTTAGAGAGGGTTTACCATTAAAGTCCTCAAAACATGATGCTTATTTGGACTGGTCAGTGGATGCCTTTAAATTAGCTACATCAGGAGTTGAAGATGAGACGCAAATTCATACGCATATGTGCTATTGTGAATTTAATGATTTTATTGAACCAATCCATGCGCTTGATGCGGATGTTATTTCAATTGAAACATCGAAAAGTCACGGTGAAATTATTGGGGCTTTCAAAAATGCAACATATACAAATAGTATTGGTTTAGGTGTGTACGATATTCATAGTCCAAGAATTCCTGAAATAGATGAAATGGTTGCTGTAGTAGATGACAGTCTTGAAGTTATCTCACCAGAACAGTGCTGGATTAATCCGGATTGTGGTTTAAAAACACGAAAAACCGATGAAACTTTAGCAGCGCTTGAGATAATGGTAAAAACCGCTCAATTGTTAAGAAAACGAAGTGTACAACGTGTAAACTAAAAAAGTATCATACAAGCCTATAATCCAATTAAAATTGAATTTTGTTATAACATTGATTATTAAAAAATAAAATTGATATAAGTTACTTTAGAAAGAAAATCAAAATTTTGAATCCGCCTTTACTTAAAGATTAGTAGAGGTGGATTTTTAGGTGCTATTCATATTATTTTATCAGTGAAGAGCGTTAAGGATATTCGATGAAACAAAGTTAACCGAGGTGCTATTGATAAAAGGGTAGAAGTTACCAAGGTCATTTAAAAGGTTATTGAATGAATAAATTTAAGTGAAAAGGTATCTTCTATTATCAACAAGTGAATATTGCTATGTTTACTGGGGCTCAAAGTATAATTGATTTAGATTAGGTTATCCTATATAAAAAAAAGGATGATATGATGAATAAACCCATTACACTTTACGTTTCGATTGCAAATCAGCGTTACTATACTTCTCCTGACGAATCACCATGGGAATTTAAACTTCAGATTGAACCACAGTATATAAAAGTTTTTGACCAACTATTTAATCAAGCGGAATATTTTGATGGGAAGAGTATATGGAGAGCTCAATTACCTTACATTCCATACCATTTAGATCAGGAAAACGATGAAGTTGATCTACGTTTAAAGAAACTATATGCACTTGTTCATGAATTTGGTGATACTGAAACGAAGCAATTAATTGAGCAAATGCCGTATTATAGTTGATTGAAAAACATACCTTCGTTACACTTAGAGCAATAGGGAGTGATCGAAGGTATGTTTACATTTACAGATTTAAACGGCAATGGTGTTGAATTATCTTTTAAAAAAAATGCTTTTAAAATAGCGCCTAAGCATGTATTAGTCTTGGCTAAATATCATAAACAGTGGTTATTAACGGATCATCCAAACCGTGGCCTTGAATTTCCAGGTGGCAAAGTAGAAGGAGACGAAACGTTAGAACAAGCTGCTGAAAGGGAAGTATATGAAGAAACAGGTGCTATCATTCATGAAATAGAATGGTTAGCAACATACTATGTTCATGATGATCGTCCATTTAGTAAAGCAGTATATGTGGCAAATGTATTGAAAATCGATGACATTCAGCAAAAATTTGAAACGAATGGAGCTGTACTGCTATCGGATGAAGAGTTACATAATTGTGATCGACTAAGCTTCTACATGAAAGATGCAGGGATGAAAAAAATGTTGGAGAAGGTGAGTGAACGTGAAGATAAATGGCTTCGTTGAAAGTAGTCGTAGTTATCCGTCTCCAAATCCACAAGTTCGTCTAACTGAAATTACATATTGGTCTGAAGGTTTGCGAGTGAAAGGATTACTTGCAGAGCCCGTAGCAAAGGGTATTTATGAAGGACTACTTTATCTAAGGGGCGGTATGCAGGGTATTGGAATGGTGCGACCTGCTCGTATTGCGCAATTTGCATCGCAAGGATTAGTTGTTTTTGCGCCGTATTACCGAGGAAATCGTGGGGGAGAAGGGCGAGATGAATTTGGTGGAAATGACCGTTATGATGCAGTGAATGGTGTCGATGTATTAAAACAATTTTGTCGTTCACATCGTATTCATATTTTCGCATTTTCTAGAGGTGGTTTGATGGCGCTTTGGACTGGAATTTTGCGAAATGATATTACCTCGATTGTGACTTGGGCAGGCGTTTCTAATCCTAAATTTACTTATGAAGAACGTATAGATATGCGTAGAATGATGAAAAGGGTAATAGGCGGATCACCTACTAAGATGCCTGAGGCTTATGAAGAACGTTCACCAATTGCGAAGATAAAGCAATTAAATGCACCAATATTAATTATTCATGGTAAAAAAGATGAAAACGTTGGAATGCATCATGCATTATTGCTTGAAGAAAGCTTAAAGGCATTTAATAAGCATGTTGAAACATGGTATTATAATGACTTTACACATTTTTTCCCTAGTGCAGTCAATCACAAAATAGTTAAGAGCGCATGTAATTGGATGAAACTCCAAAAGGGGTGAACTAATGCTAGGTTATGTAAAAATAACAGTCGACCCGGAAAAATTGAAAGTGGGAGCAAGTTTTGAGGAAACATATCTATTTTGGCAAATTCTTTGCGATGTATTTGTAAAAGAGTGTGTAGAAGTAGAGATTCAAAGTTGGCAAGAAGAAAATGGTGTCATTGAAGAGTTGGAAAAAATATCGGATGTCTCTAAAGATGAAGGTCTAATAAAAATTCAAAGAATTCCTCTAACAGATGCTAATCGTGCATTTTTTAATAATCATGCTGCTAATAAAGAGGGGAAATTAAAATGGTTCTCTATGCGCTTTTACGATGAAAATGGGAAAGGCAGAATAGAGGTTAGGGATTATGGCTTTGAGGTACGCTTTAATAAGGTCACAGGAGCACAATCTGAAGAAGTGATACAACAATTTTCTAATCCTCATACAGAGGCGGTATTTTATGATGATGATGTTGAATAAGTTGATTGGAGCGTAGCGACGAAGCAGCTTTGAGCCCGCCCGAGGAAAGCGTCCACCGTAGTGGAAATCAACGGTCTTAACAATTTGTATATATTGTAAAATAAAAAGACCACTCAGAGAGTGGTCTTTTCTAATTTGTTCGATTGATTTAAGCGATAGGACCGCCGTTTTTCACGATATCTTCTGAAACAACACCGAATTTTTTGAAGTTTTCGCGGAACATGTTAGCAAGTGCAGAAGCTTTTTGATCATAAGCTTCTTTATCTTCCCAAGCGTTACGTGGATTTAATACTTCAGTTGGGACACCTTCAATTGCTACAGGCATTTCTAAACCGAAGATAGCATCTTTTTCAGTAAAGACGTTATTTAGTTTACCATCGATTGCAGCGCGAACCATTGTACGAGTGTAAGAAAGTTTCATACGGTTACCAACACCGTACTCGCCACCAGTCCAACCAGTGTTTACTAAGAAAACGTTTACTTCGTGTTCGTCGATTTTGTTACCTAACATCTCAGCATAAACTGTTGCTGGAAGTGGTAGGAATGGAGAACCGAAGCATGTTGAGAATACTGGTTCAGGTGAAGTAACACCACGTTCAGTACCTGCTAGTTTAGATGTGAAACCACTTAAGAAGTGATACATTGCTTGTTCTTTTGATAACTTACTGATTGGAGGCAATACACCAAAAGCATCTGCAGTTAAGAAGATGATTGTTTTAGGATGGCCTGCAACAGATGGATCAACAATATTTTCGATATTTTGGATTGGGTAAGCAACACGAGTATTTTCTGTTAGCGAAACATCATCATAGTTAGGTATGCGTGTTTCCTCATCCACTACTACGTTTTCTAATACAGTACCAAAACTAATTGCATTGTAAATTTCAGGTTCTTTCTCTTTAGAAAGGTTGATAGTTTTAGCGTAGCAACCGCCTTCGATATTGAATACACCGTTGTCAGACCAACCATGTTCATCATCACCGATTAGTTTACGATCTGCATCTGCAGATAACGTTGTTTTACCAGTTCCAGATAATCCGAAGAACAATGCTACATCGCCTGCTTCACCAACGTTTGCTGAACAGTGCATTGAAAGAATACCTTGTTGTGGTAATAAGTAATTCATGATACCGAAAATTGATTTTTTCATTTCTCCTGCGTATTCAGTTCCACCAATTAGGATGATACGTTTTTCAAGCGAAACGATAATGAAAGTTTCTGAGTCAGTACCGTCTACTGCTGGATCCGCTTTGAAAGTTGGAGCAGAAACGATTGTGAAGTCAGCTTCATGAGTTTCTAACTCCTCTTCAGTAGGACGAATGAATAATTGGTGTGCAAATAAGTTATGCCAAGCGTATTCATTTACTACACGAATAGCTAAACGAGATGATGGGTCTGCACCTGCAAAACCTTTAAATACAAACAATTCTTCTTTTTCTTTTAAGTAGTTTACTACTTTAGTGTATAATGAGTCGAAGATATCTGACGAAATTGGTCTGTTTACTTTACCCCAATCAATTTTGTCTTTCGAACTATCTTCTTCAACCATATATTTATCTTTAGGAGAACGACCTGTATATTTTCCTGTGACTGCCCTTACAGCACCATCAACAGTTAGGATTGCCTCACCGCGTGAAGTAGCTTTTTCTGTTAATTGTGGTACTGAAAGTTGTTCCAGAATATTATCACCTTTCAATAATTCCTTCAGTTCATTCGTAATTTCTACTGAATTCATCGTTTTACGTACCATCCTTTTTATATTATTCCTCGTATTAGAGGGGATTTATAATTCATTTCGGAAATTAGTATAACACATTTAGTTAAATAATCTATACTAATTACCATTTAATTTTCATGAAAGTTGTACTTTTTTTTAGAAATAAAAAAGGTGTTGACAACTAAGGTATAATGTTCTAATATGAGAAATTGAACGGATACTCTTATCCCGAGCTGGTGGAGGGTCAGGCCCTATGAAACCCGGCAACCTGCATTGTGATTTTATGTGATGCGCTGGTGCTCAATCTGATGCAAGGATTTGATCCTTGAACGATAAGAGTGAAAGGTGCTTATGAATTATTCCCTTCCACTCATTAGTAATAATGGGGGGAAGGGTTTTTTTATTTAAAATAGACCAATTCCTAAATTTTTTATAAGTATGTGTAATTTATGCGGTTCTATTTATATATAGTGGCACTTTCTAGAATCCTCGTGTTAAAGGCAGCAACGGCTTGGCGTTCAATCCTACTGGAAAGAACTAACATGGGTAATGAGTACCGTATCATTTCCGAGGCAATCTCGCAGATAATAGGAGGAAACCAAATGACAAACCGTCGACTGTTTACATCTGAGAGTGTAACAGAAGGACATCCAGATAAAATTTGTGATCAAATTTCGGATGCCATTTTAGATGAAATCGTTTCAAAAGACCCGAATGCACGTGTAGCGTGTGAAACTACAGTTACAACTGGTCTTGTATTAGTAGCAGGAGAAATTACAACATCAACTTATGTTGATATTCCTAAAATCGTTCGTGAAACGGTAATGGAAATCGGTTATACACGTGGTAAATATGGCTTTGATGGCGAAAACGTAGCTGTTTTAACAGCAATCGGTGAGCAATCAGCTGATATCGCATTGGGCGTTGACCAAGCACTTGAAGCACGCGAAGGTTCAATGACAGATGAAGATATTGAAGCAATTGGTGCAGGTGACCAAGGTTTAATGTTTGGATATGCATGTAACGAGACACCTGAGTTAATGCCTCTACCTATTAGCTTGGCACATAAATTAGCAAGACGTTTAACTGAAGTTCGTAAAACAAACGAGTTACCTTATTTACGTCCAGATGGTAAAACACAAGTAACAATCGAATATGATGAAAATAATCATCCAGTTCGTGTGGATACAATTGTTATTTCAACTCAACATGATCCAGAAGTAACGTTAGAGCAAATTAAAGAGGATTTACAAGCACGTGTAATTGCTCCAGTTGTACCTACTGAATTACTAGACGAGAAAACAAAATACTTCATCAACCCAACAGGTCGTTTTGTAATAGGTGGACCAAAAGGTGATGCAGGCTTAACGGGACGCAAAATTATCGTAGATACTTATGGTGGATATGCTCGTCATGGTGGCGGTGCTTTCTCTGGTAAGGATGCGACTAAGGTTGACCGTTCTGCAGCTTATGCAGCGCGTTATGTTGCAAAAAATATCGTAGCAGCTGAACTTGCTGAGCGTTGTGAAGTACAACTGGCTTATGCAATTGGTGTTGCACAACCGGTTTCAATTGCAATCGATACTTTCGGTACTGGTAAAGTAAAAGAAACAAATTTAGTTGAATGGGTTCGTGAATTATTTGATTTACGCCCAGCTGGAATCATTAAAATGCTTGATTTACGTCGCCCTATCTACAAACAAACAGCTGCTTATGGTCACTTCGGCCGTACAGATTTGAATGTTCCTTGGGAAGCTACAGATAAAGCTGCCGTTTTAAAAGAAAAAGCTGGACTTTAATTCAATCTGAAAAATTACAATAACATAAAATATCCCGAGTTACATGTTGATTATTAAGTAATCAATTGTAGTTCGGGATGTTTTTTATTATATTATAGAAGAAACTCATAGCAAGAGATTAAAAAAACCTGAGAATTCGTTTGAAAAACGATACTCAGGCATCTTGATTGAATTATTTTTGAAGTGATTTATAATATTGTCCTTTTTCGTAATACTCGTTGACAATACGGTCCATATCTTTTTTATCTTCCTCTGTTAACTCTCTAATAACTTTTGCAGGGCGTCCAAATGCTAATGTGTTTGGAGGAATTTTCTTACCTTGCGAAACGAGACTACCGGCACCTATAAATGCACCTTCGCCAATCTCAGCACCATCTAGGATAATTGAAGCCATTCCTACAAGAGCGCCTCTTTTTATAGTACAGCTATGTAATGTTACTTGATGTCCAATTGTCACATCGTCTTCTAAAATAAGTGGATATGCAGGACTTTGATGTAAACAACATAAATCTTGGATATTTACTTTGCGTCCGATAATCGTAGGTGAAACATCTCCGCGAATAACTGTATTGTAAAAAATAGATGAATCAGGTCCAATAGTAACATCGCCAGTGATAATTACGTTATCACCGATAAAAACGGATGGGTCAATAGATGGTTTTTTGTCTCTAAATGGATAAATCATCGAAAAACGCCTCATTTCAAGTTATTATGTATTATTATCGTAACAAAAGGAAGCTATGAATGGAACTGAAATCGTCAGAATACGTTAATATATACGTAGGAATTTATGAGGTGAGATAGTAATGTGGAAATGGGAAACGGATGGCCAAGCAAGAGCTGTCGCTGTAATTATACATAGTGCATACGAACATCATCGTCGTTATGCATGGTTAATCGAAAATTTAAGAACATCTGGTATTCATGTTATTTCAGGAGATTTACCTGGACATGGTGAAGAGAGTAGACATAAACGTGTGCATAGTGAAGAGTTTAAAAGTTACGAAACATTTGTTAAACAACTTATGCAAGCAGCTTTAACATATAACTTACCTGTATTTGTTGTGGGACATGGTTTAGGAGCTATATTAGGGATCCATGTTGTTGAAAAATTCAAATACGAATGTACAGGTATTATAATAACATCACCTTGGATGCATTTAAAACACCAACCATCAAAGTTATCAAATGCTTTAACAGGTCTAAGTAAACTGACAGGCAATCTGAAAATCAATCACGAAATCAATATTAAACACTTAACGAGAAGCTATGAATTTTATAAAGAGGAAAAAGATGATATTTACTATAATGATGTCATAACTGTCAATTGGTATCGTGAACTTCATGGTTTCATGAAGGGAATATCACAACAAACGGTATTTCCAAATATCCCGATTTTATTAATGACTGGTGGCAACGATAAAATAGCGGATGTATCGTATGGTAAAAAATGGCTTTCTCAACAAAGTTTATCAGAGTATCAGTATAAGGAATGGAAAGCCTGTTATCATGATTTGTTCCAAGAACCTGAACGCGAAGATATTTATGCTTATATGGAGAGCTTTATCTTTAATACATTAAAATCAGTTGGATACATCATTTAAATTTTGACGGAATTTTACAAAATTCCGTCTTTTTTTATTTGTAACCGATTTCAATTGTCATATAACACATAAGGGATATTCCAAACTTTATTGTTTTGATATATAATACATAACAATTGCTATTTCGATAGAATGAATTTTCCTTTATTAGAAACTGGCAATATATATTATTCATGGAATAACTTATTATGATCAATGGGGGACAATAGATGGAAGCCATTATTACCAGTGTTTATGAAATTTTATGGGGACCGTGGATGATCTACGGTATTCTACTAGTCGGATTATTATTTACTATATTAACAAAAGGTGTACAAGTCCGTTTATTGAAAGACATGTTTAAACAAATCTTCAGTGGGAAAGAATCTGAAGCAGGTGTATCATCTTTTCAAGCACTATCCATGGCACTATCTGGTCGTGTTGGGACAGGGAATATTGCAGGTACTGCTACTGCAATTGCATTTGGTGGACCGGGTGCAATTTTCTGGATGTGGGTAATAGCCTTCATCGGATCTGCAACCGCTTATGTAGAATCAACTTTAGCACAAATATATAAAGAGAAAAGAAATGGTGTTTATCGTGGTGGTCCTGCATTTTATATAGAGAAAAGTACAGGGAAGCGTTGGTTAGGAATGATTTTTGCGGTAGCAGCAGTTGTAGCAATGTCATTTTTACAACCAACTGTGCAGTCAAATGCTATTGCTGACTCGATGTATACTGCATTTGGTATAGAACACTGGATTTCAGGTTTAGTCGTTTGTGTTATTTTGGGTGCTATTATTTTAGGTGGCGTAAAACGTATAGCTTCAGTAGCTTCTTTTATCGTACCGTTTATGGCACTAGGGTATCTTCTTGTTGCAGCCATTATTATTGTTATTAATATTGAGAAGGTACCTGAAGTACTTTCTTTAATAATTCGAAGTGCGTTTGGTCTAGATTCTACTTTTGGTGGGATGATAGGTGCTGCAATAGCATGGGGAGTAAAACGTGGTGTTTATGCAAGTGAAGCTGGACAAGGTACAGGGCCTCACCCAGCTGCTGCTGCTGAAATATCTCACCCAGTAAAACAAGGTCTAGTACAGACGGCTTCTGTATACTTAGCTGTATTTTTAGTTTGTACTGCAACAGCATTTATGATTCTATTCTCAGGTATGTATAATGTCCAATTAGATGATGGTAAAGGTGAATATTTAGTTGAAAATGCCCCAGGGGTTATCGCAGGGACAGCCTATACGCAAGCAGCTGTAGATAGTGCATTCCCAGGTGCTGGGGTAGGCTCGGGCTTTGTTGCCATTGCATTATTCTTCTTTGCTTTTACAACGACAATGGCTTATTATTACATTGCTGAAACGAATATTGCTTATATGTTTGAAGGGAAGCGGCAGAAAGTCGGCATACGCATCGTGCAAATTATTATTCTTGCTACTACTTTCTATGGTGCCGTTCGAACATCGGATTTAGCTTGGGTTTTAGGTGACATTGGTCTTGGTCTAATGGTTTGGGTCAATATCATAGCACTATTGTTCTTGGTGAAACCGTCTATAATAGCATTAAAAGATTATGAAGAGCAGAAAAAGCAGGGAATCGATCCTCAATTTGATCCCGTTAAATTAGGTATTAAAAATGCTGAGTTTTGGGAACAAAGAAATAAAGAAAGAAAATAAGAGTTTAACTGATATCTGACTCGATTTGTCCGATAATGAAATTATGTATGCATATAAAAATGTCAAAGTTTTATAATATAGTAGAGCGTCTCTTAGTCTGACAACGACTTAAGAGGCGCTTTTTTAGGTTTACATACAATAAAAAGCACTAAAGGTACCTCAAATGCCCTTAGTACTTTTTATTGGTGTTATTTTATAAGATTCGGTAATCTTTAGCTAGGAGGCGATTTTTTGGACATTCGATTAAGTATATTAGACCAGTCACCCATTTCTGAAGGTTCCAATGCTGTCGAGGCATTGCGACAAACAACTGTTTTAGCGCAAAAGGCTGAAGAATGGGGATATTCAAGATTCTGGGTTTCAGAACATCATGATACAACAACTTTAGCGGGTTCATCGCCTGAAATATTAATATCTCATTTAGCGTCAGTAACTAAGAGCATTCGCATTGGATCAGGTGGTGTAATGCTACCACATTACTCAGCGTATAAAGTTGCAGAGAATTTTAAGTTATTAGAAGCCTTATACCCAGGGCGTATAGATGCAGGGATGGGAAGAGCACCAGGTGGAATGCCACGTGCAACTCATGCTTTACATGATGGGAATTTTCGTGATGTCAATCAGTTCCCTAATCAGATTGATGATTTACTTATGTATTTGCATGATGCAGTACCAGAAGGTCATCAATTCCAAGGCTTAAAAGCAACACCAGTGACCAATAGTGCTCCACCTGTTTGGATGCTTGGTTCAAGCGCTAATTCAGCATTTTTAGCTGCGGAAAAAGGATTACCATATATGTTCGCTCAATTTATTAATGGTGATGGTGGCCCATCATATGCTAAGTCATATAGAGATCGCTTTAAACCATCTCAATATTTGCAACAGCCTAAGCAAGCAGTTGCCGTCTTTGTTGTTTGTGCAGAGACTGAAGAAGTTGCTAAGCGAATTGCATCATCAAAGGAACTGACTATGCTACGTTTAGTACAAGGGAAGCCATCAGCTGGAACACCATCTATTGAAACAGCTATGAATTATCCATATACCATTTATGATTTGCAAAGTATTGAAGAATTCCGTAAAAGATTAGTAGTAGGAAATCCTCAACAAGTAAAAGAGCAGATTGAAAATTTAGCAGAAGTATACCAAGCTGAGGAAGTGATGCTTGTAACGATTGCTTATAATTTTGAAGACAAATTAAAGTCCTTTGAACTAATCGCAAAGGAAATACTATAAAAATAACCTCTACTTAGCAAATTTAGCTATGTAGAGGTTATTTATTTTAATTAGAAATTTTATCAGGTTTATTAGATGTGTGATTGCTATATTGTGAAAGTGCTTCTTCTTCTATCGGAATACGTATAAGCATCATGCCATAATTAAGTAATGTAAAAATAATAGCAGTAAAATATGCCTGGAAAATAAGTGGTATAATGGCGATTTCAAGAGCGACAATTGCGTAATTAGGATGTGGCATCCATTTATACGGCCCTTGCTTTACTAGTTTAGCTCCGGGTAAAATAATGATTTTTGTATTCCAAAAACGACCAAGTGATTGAATAGCCCAAACACGTGCAAATTGAAGAGTTATGAAGGCTATTAGTAGATATGGCCAAAGTGGGCTCAGTGTAGGTTTAAGCCATAAGTATTCAAAAAGTAGGCTGCATAAAAAGAGCGTATGCATTATCACCATGAGTGGGTAGTGTCCCTGACCAGCCTCAATAGCTCCCTGTGTTTTTTGGTAGCGCTCATTTGATCGTGCAACCATTAATTCACCTAAGCGCTGTAAACAAATTAGTATGAAGACGATAGAAAACAGCAATTCATCACTTCCATTCCAAGAGTAATAGTTCACCACTAAAACCAGGTCCTAAAGCAGCCATTAAGCCAACATCTCCTTTATTAGCATACTCTGTCATTGTTTTTTCTAATACATATAAAACAGTTGGAGAAGACATATTGCCATGATCTTGTAATACGGTTTTACTTGGTATAAGCAATTGCGAATCTATTCGTAGAGCTGTTTCATAAGCAGCCAATACTTTCTTTCCGCCCGGATGTGCTACAAAATGATTGATGTTCGAAAGCCCTATTTTGTTAGCTTTTAAAAATTCTTCTACAAAAGGGGCTAGCCAATTTTCGATAACACTAGGAATACTTTTGGCGAATATGACATGAAAGCCTGTATTTTCAACAGCCCATCCCATGACATCCTCTGAGTTCGGAAGCCATTTGGAAGCAGTAGCTTTAATAGCGGGTAGTGGCTGGCGAGATGATGCCATGACAGCATCCCCACAAACGAGCGCACAAGCGACACCATCTCCGAAAAGCGACGTGCCTATAAGGTTACTTTTAGTTAAATCATTCGCTTGGAAAGTAAGACTACAAAGCTCCACACATAGTACTAAAACTTTTGAAGCAGGGTGGGCAATACAGTAATCATTAGCCCGACTAATTCCTGCGGCACCACCTCCACAACCTAGTCCCCAAATAGGAATCCGTACAACATGTTCAGAAAAAGGGAGTTTGTTCATAATTCGAGCATCAATACTTGGTGTGGAAATGCCTGTACTAGAGATGAATACAATGGCATCAATATCCTTCGTACTCACACCTCCAGCCTTTTCTAAACAGCGCTCAATAGCAGTAACGCCAAAAGAGACAGCGTATTCAATGTATAGCCGGTTACGTTCGGCGAAATCGTGGTCTTGTTTATACCAATCAATTGGCATAGTAAGATGGCGATTAAGAATTTCACCATTTTCAAAAACACGTAAATAGCGTTCCAGTTGAGTTATTTTTTTTGAAAAAAGAGTGCGAACAAAATGTTCAGCCTGAGTTTGTACTAATGTAAAGGGTGGATTATATGTACTAACTGCATGAATTTTTGGCATACTGATTCTCCTTATAAAAATAGAATATTATCAGTATCACTATGTGCAATGGCTTTTATTCATGTATTTTTTGTAGGTAATAAGGTGGAAGGTATAAAAAAGACTTCCATCACCTTTATAAACGGTAATAGAAGTCTTGTATTGTAGTAAATAGTTTATGGTAGGTCCTTCATTTTCTCTAGAGCAATGATAAAAGGAGGATCATTTTTTTGGTTGATAAATTCATAACGTAAAACATGAACATATTTCTGTGGTAAGTCACTAACATAAGCTAATAATTTATCGCGTTCATCCTTGCCACCTTCATGCCCATGGTAAACAACGAGAATAATCATACCGCCCACATGTAATAGGTCTAGTAAGTCAGAGACTGCTTCGATTGTTGTGCCAGGCTTTGTGACAATTGAGTGCTCACTGCCAGGTAAATAACCGAGATTGAAAATAGCTGCTTTAATAGGCTCTGATACATATTTTTTAACGTTTTGATGACCATCTAAAATAACAGTAGCTTGCTTGTCTAATTGGTTCTCCGCCAGACGTAACTTTGTTGCTTCAACTGCTTGCTGCTGCACATCGAAAGCATAGACATGCCCTTTAGGGCCTACAAGCTCTGCTAGAAAGGCTGTATCATGTCCATTGCCGGCTGTCGCATCAACCACAGAATCACCAGCTACTACTGTATCTGCTAGTAAAGCTTTTGTGTATTGTAATACGCGCTGCAGCTTCATTTAGTTGATACTTCCGCATGGTAATACTTCCCTTGCCAGCTACCTCGTCTTTCAAGTTCAGCATCAATACCATTTAAAACTTCCCACTTGTTAACACTCCACATTGGTCCAATCATTAAGTCGATAGGTCCATCACCTGTTATTCGGTGTACGATCATTTCAGGAGGGATGATTTCTAGTTGGTCAGCTACCAGCTTGATATATTCATCCTTATCTAGAAATTCAAGAATGCCTTTTTCATATTGTTTAACCATCGGTGTACCTTTTAATAAATGAAGTAGATGAATCTTAATCCCTTGTACGTCAAGATTAGCGACAGCTCGTGCAGTCTCCATCATCATTTCATTTGTTTCAAGAGGTAAGCCGTTAATGATATGACTACATACTCGTATATTGTGCTTGCGTAATTTTTCGACGCCTTCAACATAAGTCGCGAAATCATGTGCACGGTTAATCATTGTTGCTGTTTTTTCATGGACAGTTTGTAAACCTAGCTCTACCCATAAATAAGTTCTTTCGTTAAGTTCAGCTAAATATTCAACAACGTCGTCAGGCAAGCAATCAGGTCGGGTAGCAATACTAATCCCCATAACACCTTCTTGAGCTAAAGCCGCCTCGAATTTCTCTTTTAAGATTGGTAATGGGGCATGTGTATTTGTATACGCTTGAAAATAGGCCATCGTTTTGCCGTTTTTCCATTTTTGCTCCATTTTATGTTTGATTTTTTCGAATTGAACTGGAATTGGATCTACTCGATCACCAGCAAAGTCACCTGAGCCGGCTGCACTACAAAATGTACACCCGCCAAAAGCTACAGTACCATCACGGTTTGGACAGTCAAAACCAGCATCCAAAGCTACTTTATATACTTTGTGACCAAACTCATCACGTAAATATCGATTCCATGTATAATAACGTTTCCCATCAGAAGGGAACGGAAATAAATTTTCAGTCATGCGTTTTCACTCCTCTAACGAACTATTTTAACATGGGAATGGCCTATTCATCGAATCATTTTGTTTGAAGTGAAAAAAATTAATAGAAAAAAGCTTAATGGGGTTGTTGAAACAGTGGAAATGAAATAAGATTATTTAGTTATACGAAACAATGGGGGTAAGGGGATGCCGAAAAGTGTCTGGCTTTTAATAATTGGTATGCTTGTAAATGTTACAGGTAGTTCATTTTTATGGCCTTTAAATACAATTTATATGCATGATCATCTAGGCCAATCACTTTCTGTAGCGGGGCTTGTGTTAATGGCAAATGCTGCTGCAGGTGTTGTTGGTAACTTACTAGGTGGTTATTTATTTGACCGTTATGGCGGCTATAAGGCGATAATGTTCGGAATTATCGTGACAATTTTAGGTCTAATCTGTTTAACGATTTGGCATGGATGGCCACATTACGTGTGGTTTTTAACGCTAATCGGTTTTAGTGGTGGGGTAGTATTCCCAAGTATGTTCGCAATGGTAGGTACTGCTTGGCCTGAAGGAGGGCGACGTGGATTTAACGCCATTTACTTAGCTCAAAACTTAGGTGTAGCGATTGGTCCCGCTCTTGCAGGAGTTGTAGCGTCGTATAGCTTTGACTATTTATTTAGTGCGAATTTACTAATGTACGTAGTGTTCTTTTTCATTGCCTTTTTTGGTTTCAGGTCCATGGGTGAACAATCAATGGGGCCAACATCTGTTGTGAGTGAAAGTAAGCGTGTGAAGGATAAATCCTCTTTTATCGCACTATTAATAATATCATCAGGTTTCCTATTCAGTTGGATTGCCTATTCACAATGGACGACAACAATTTCATCGTATACACAAGATTTAGGTATTTCATTGAAGCAATATAGTTTGCTTTGGACTGTAAATGGTTTACTGATTGTAATTGGGCAACCACTGATTAATCCGATTGTAAAAAAATTGGAACATCTTATGAAAGCGCAACTAGTGTTAGGGATTTCCATCTACATCGTATCTTTTATTGTAGTGAGCTTTGCAGAATCATTCCAAATGTTCATGGTCGCAATTATCATTTTGACTTTTGGTGAAATGTTCGTATGGCCAGCAATTCCTACAATTGCTAGTACGTTAGCGCCCAAAGGACGAGATGGATTTTATCAAGGTGTTGTAAATAGTGCTGCAATGATAGGACGAATGGTCGGCCCCTTTATAGGTGGTGTGCTGGCTGATCAATTAGGGATGCATATCATGTTCATTGTTTTAACAATTTTCCTTGCGATTGCTATAGTACCTTACGTCATGTATGATCGACCACTAAAAGAGAAAAAAACTGAGAGTCTTTGAGATTCTCAGTTTTTTTATTTACATAAAATACTACAAAAATATATATTTCTGCTAGAATTTGAATATTTATTACTTGTTTGAGAAAATGAAAGAGGGAGAAATTTTAAGTGAAGAAAGGGGTAGTGAAGATGAAGCCTATTTATACTTCTGCAAATGAAGCGATTGCTGATATTCAAGATGGTATGACACTTATGGTGGGTGGGTTTGGCTTAGTTGGTATTCCAGAGCAACTCATTCTAGCTTTAGTTGAAAAAGAAGTGAAAGACTTAACAATCATTTCTAACAATTGTGGCATTGATGATTGGGGACTTGGATTACTGCTACATAAAAAACAAATAAAGAAAATGATCGGTTCTTATGTAGGAGAGAATAAGGAATTCGAGCGTCAGGTACTATCTGGTGAAATTGAGGTAGAACTGACACCACAAGGCACACTAGCCGAGAAAATTCGTGCTGGTGGAGCAGGGATTCCAGCATTTTATACACCTGCGGGAGTGGGGACTCCTATTGCAGAAGGGAAGGAAACACGCATATTCGATGGTAAGGAATATGTCTTAGAAGAAGCCTTACGTGCAGACTTTTCATTAATAAGAGCAGCTAAGGCAGATCGTTTTGGTAATTTAATTTATAACAAAACAGCACAAAACTTTAATCCAATCATGGCTGCGGCAGGACTTTTTACGATTGCAGAAATAGAGGAATTAGTGGAGCCGGGGGATATTGACCCGAACCAAGTTCAGACGCCGAGCATTTACGTACAAGGCCTAGTTCAGGCGAAGCAGGAAAAAAGAATTGAACGCTTAATGATTCGTTCTTAAAGAAAGGGGACTTTGAGATATGAATGTAAGAGAAATAATAGCACGTCGTGCGGAGCAGGAAATTGCTGACGGGAATTATGTCAATTTAGGAATTGGTATGCCAACATTAGTGGCTAATTATATAGCTCCAAATAAACAAGTAATTTTACAATCAGAAAATGGATTATTAGGAATTGGGCCATATCCAACAAAGGATGAGGTAGATCCTGATTTGATAAATGCAGGGAAAGAAACGGTAACAACTATTCCTGGCTCTGCTTTTTTTAGCAATGCTGAATCATTTGCTATGATCCGCGGAGGGCATATTGATGTAGCCATTTTAGGTGGAATGGAAGTATCTGAAACAGGTGACTTAGCTAATTGGATGATTCCAGGTAAAATGATTAAAGGTATGGGCGGAGCAATGGACTTAGTACATGGCGCGAAGAAAATTATCGTAATAATGGAGCATGTAGCAAAGGATGGCTCTGCTAAGATTAAAAAGACTTGTGAGCTACCGTTAACAGGAAAGTCCGTTGTCGACAAAATCATTACTGATCGAGCTGTCATTGATGTAACACCTACAGGACTGGTATTAAGAGAAGTATTTGAAGGGTATACAGTAGAAGAAGTTGTTGCGGCTACTGGGGCCAATCTAAATATTGAAAATGTTCAGGAAAATGTAGTAGTAAGATAAGTATATTCTAAATAAAAAAGAAAGGCATAAGTAGGGTATGCCTTTCTTTTTTTACTTTAAAATAAAACGCGTATTATTGATATTCTTTTCTTTACATATATATATAGTAGAAATCGAACCTTTTACATATTATAAAAAACACTCATATTGAATATCTTAACCCTTTTATTTACAATGATTTTTAAATTGCTTGTCATTTTGGCTCAATTCGATTAGAATTAGATTCAATATAACAAGACTATGATAAGGAATAGTAAATTTATTTGATTTTCAAGAGAGCTAGCGGGTGGTGTGAGCTAGTAAATGGATAAATTGAACTCGCCTTGGAGTCTGCAATGGTGAATACAAGTGTAACCAAAGCCGTTTTCCGCGTTAAGGAGTCAAGTTGAGTGTAATACACTAATTTGGGTGGTACCGCGGGAACCTTTTTAAGCTCTCGTCCCTTTTTCTAGGGACGGGAGTTTTTATTTTGTCTAAAATATAGGAATATTATGACAATGTAAAAGGCGAAACTTGTTTTATTATTTTAAGGAGGAGAAATCATTGAATTTCAATCATCAAGAGATCGAAAAGAAATGGCAATCGTATTGGGCAGAACATAATACATTTAAAACTGTCAATGATGAATCAAAGCCAAAATTTTATGCACTAGATATGTTCCCTTATCCATCAGGAGCGGGTCTACATGTTGGACACCCTGAAGGATATACAGCAACAGATATTTTAAGTCGTTTCAAGCGTATGCAAGGCTATAATGTCCTTCACCCAATCGGTTGGGATGCATTCGGACTACCTGCTGAACAATATGCTTTAGACACGGGTAATGATCCTGCTGAATTTACAGCAAAAAATATTGCGACATTTAAACGTCAAATTCAAGAACTTGGCTTTTCATATGACTGGGATCGTGAAATCAATACAACAGATCCAAGCTACTATAAATGGACTCAATGGATTTTCGTCCAATTATACAAAAAAGGCTTAGCTTATATTGATGAGGTAGCTGTTAACTGGTGCCCAGCACTTGGTACAGTACTTGCCAATGAAGAAGTAATTGATGGTAAATCAGAACGTGGTGGACACCCTGTTGAACGCCGTCCTATGAAACAATGGATGCTGAAAATTACTGCTTATGCTGATCGTTTAGTCGACGATTTAGAAGAAGTAGATTGGCCAGAAAATATTAAAGATATGCAACGTCACTGGATTGGTCGCTCTGAAGGTGCAGAAGTGGCATTCACAGTAGATGGTACAAATCAATCGTTCCGTGTATTCACAACACGCCCGGACACATTATTTGGTGCTACTTATGCAGTACTTGCCCCTGAACATAAACTAGTAGCTGAAATTACAACAGATGCACAAAAAGCAGCAGTTGAAGCATACTTAGACGAAGTGAAAATGAAATCAGATCTTGAACGTACTGATCTTGCAAAAGAAAAAACTGGTGTCTTCACAGGCGCTTATGCAGTTAATCCGATTAATGGTGAAAAAATGCCGATTTGGATCGCGGACTATGTACTTGCAACATATGGTACAGGAGCAATCATGGCTGTTCCTGCTCACGATGAACGTGACTACGAATTTGCAAAACAATTCGATTTACCAATCGTTGAAGTTGTAGCTGGTGGAGATATCGAAAAAGAAGCTTACGCTGGAGAAGGTAAACATGTTAACTCTGGATTCCTTGATGGTTTAGGCAAAGAAGAAGCTATTGCTAAAGCGATTGAATGGTTAGAAGAAAAAGGCGTAGGTGAAAAGAAAATTTCTTATCGTTTACGCGACTGGTTATTTAGCCGTCAACGTTATTGGGGAGAGCCGATTCCAGTTATCCATTGGGAAGATGGCGAAGTAACAACGCTTGATGAATCAGAACTACCACTTATTTTACCTAAAACAGATGATATCCGCCCAAGTGGAACAGGAGAATCACCACTTGCGAATATTGAAGAGTGGGTAAATGTAGTTGACCCTGTAACAGGTAAAAAAGGTCGTAGAGAAACAAATACTATGCCACAATGGGCTGGTTCAAGTTGGTACTTCCTGCGTTATATCGATCCAACAAATGATGAAATGCTAGCGGATCCAGAATTATTAAAACGCTGGTTACCAGTTGATATTTACATTGGTGGTCAAGAGCACGCTGTTCTGCATTTACTATATGCTCGTTTCTGGCATAAAGTATTGTACGATCTAGGTGTTGTACCAACTAAAGAGCCTTTCCAAAAATTATTTAACCAAGGGATGATTTTAGGAGAAGGTAATGAAAAAATGTCTAAATCAAAAGGGAATGTAGTAAACCCTGATGATATCATTGCGAGCCACGGTGCAGATACACTTCGACTTTACGAAATGTTCATGGGCCCACTTGAAGCATCTATTCCATGGTCTGAAAATGGCCTTGATGGAGCGCGACGCTTCTTAGATCGTATCTGGCGTTTATTTATCAATGAAGATGGATCATTATCAGATAAAATCCAAGCTTCAGAAGATACTACTTTAGAAAAAGTGTATAACCAAACAGTGAAAAAAGTAACTGAAAACTACGAGCATATTCGTTTCAACACGGCTATTTCACAAATGATGGTATTCATCAATGATTGCTACAAAGCAGATGTCGTGCCAACAGCTTATGCTGAAGGCTTCGTTAAAATGTTAGCGCCAATTGCTCCTCACATTGCAGAAGAATTATGGGCGAAATTTGGTAAAGAAGAAACATTAACATACGCTGCATGGCCAACATTTGATGAGTCAAAATTAACTGACGATGAAATCGAAGTAGTAGTGCAAGTAAATGGTAAAGTAAAAAACAAAATTTTAGTAGCAAAAGACGCATCTCGTGAGGACTTACAAGAAATTGCATTAGCAGATGAAAAAATTGCAGAACTACTTGCAGGTAAAGAAATTAAGAAAATTATCGCTGTTCCTGGGAAACTTGTGAATATTGTAGCGATTTAAGCTTCACCAATTAATACTTCTGCTATTTAGCAGTTTAACCATATCTTCTCTTTAAAATGGAGAGAAGATGTGGTTTTTTCTTTTTTTAATAGCGCAAGGAGTACTGGGGTTTCAAATTTAGTCCGCACAAAAATACACAGTTTCAATTTTGCGAAATTGAAGCTGTGTATTATTAATTGATTAATTTACAAATCTCTCTGAATCGAACTTTTTCCTAAACCCATAAAAAAATCAATGAAATAAGCGATAGCGATTAAAATATGAATGGCCCACCCAAGGATAGGAATCCACGTCAGTAAAGTTAAGATAATCGCTAAAATTGGTACAACTTTTGAGTGACCAGTAACAAAGCGAAGGACAAGAACGATGACGTGAATAACTAGCGCAGTCGTTAAAGCTGAGTATCCAGAACCAATCATAATAGCTCCACCTAAAATAGGTATAGCTAATAATAGTTCATATAAAAAAGCAATAATAGTTGGGATTATAAACATATACAAAACCTCCTGATTAGATATCATACCCTATATACGTTTGAAAACAACAATAGTTGCAAAGATAATTAATTTATAAATAAATGACTTAGAATATTAGTGTCTATAGGTAAAGTGGGATAAATTTCAAGGGTTATTCCACTATCGCTACTTAGGGTGTTTAATAAGAAACGATGATAAAGCTGAGCAAAGTTCTTTGGAAAGTGATAATGGCAAAATGGAAGTTGATGTTCAAATAAGATTCAACGTATTTGGTGCATATTGTAAGTATTCTATACTTTGACTATAATCGAAATATGGAATGCGGAAAGGGTGTTTGAAATGAGTATAAATCCAAATGTGGCTGAGGTTGCCGCTCTCCTTGGAGAAACATCAAGAGCAACTATTCTTACAAGTTTAATGGATGGGCGTTTTCATACAGCCAGTGAATTAGCTTATATGGCAGCTGTAACACCACAAACTGCGAGCTTTCACCTTGCGAAATTAGTAGAAGGTAATTTGGTGAAAGTAGAGAAACAGGGACGTCATCGCTATTTTCAGCTAGAGGGTGGAGAAGTCGCCCGTATTTTAGAATCTTTTCTGGCCATCTCGCCACCTCCTGAAGTGCGCTCATTAAAACAATCTAACCAAGTGAAATTACTTCAGGAAGCTAGAACTTGTTATGACCATTTAGCCGGTAAGTTAGGTATAAATTTAACCGAGTCAATGTTGCATTCAGGTTATCTAAAAAAAGAAGAGAGAGAATTTATAGTTACTCCTACTGGAGAACAATTCTTTACTGAATTAGGCATTGATATAGGTAAACTAAAAAGAAAACGCCGCTCATTTTCACATGCTTGCTTAGACTGGAGTGAGCGTCAACATCATCTTGCAGGTGCTTTAGGAAATGGACTAATGACACACTTTTTTGATTTAGGATGGATAGTTAGAGTGCCATCTATACGTGCTGTTAAAATTACAGACAAAGGAAAAATAGGTTTCAAACAGAAATTTAATATTAATATGTAATGATGAAATGAAAAACCCTCGCCTAATTATATAGATAAGGCGAGGGTTATTCGATTAAACAAAAGCTATTCATTTACTTTTACAGTACTTTGAACTAGATTTTTTTTGAAATTACTATTGACCAAATAAATACCAATAATTATAAAGAGGCCACCAACTATAAGAGAAGGGTATAACGGTTCATCTAATAATAACCAGCCAGTTAGTACCCCAAAGAAAGGTGCTAAAAATAAAAAGGCACTCGTTTTTCCTGGATCACCTTTTTGTAAAAGATAATACCATACGGCAAATTGAACAATGGATGACATAATACTTAGCCATAATAAAATGAGTATTGAGTTACCATTCAAAATAAAAAATGACTTTTCAAGAGTAAAACTACCAAGTAATAATATTAATCCACCGAACAGCATTTGATAGGCAGATAAAACCCAGTTATCAAAAAAGGCTCCCCATTTTTTAGCTAATAATGTGGCCATCGCCCAAAATACAGCAGACAGAATACCAAAAAGAATACCAATCTTAAATTCAATTTGCGCTCCCATTGTTATACTTACGCCTACTAAACCTAAAAGAACGCCAATCCATTGATAATATTTATAGCGTATTTGAGAAAAAATAGTACCGAATACCACTACGAGTAGTGGGTTTGTGAAAGTGAGAATTGAGGACTCACTAGCCGTAATTGTTCGTAAACTTAAAAAGATACAACCCATAACACCAGCTGTTTGCAAACTCCCAATTATCAGCAACTTTACCCAACTTTCCTTTGAAGTTGGATGAGGTCTTTTTAAAATAATCACGATTATTGCCATGATGATTCCCGCAAGTGTAAAGCGTAATGCTGCTAATAACAATGGTGAAGAATAAGGCAAACCAATTTTAACGACTGCAAAAGAAGACCCCATTAAAAATGTTGTTAAAACTATCAGCGGTATAAATTTGAAAGTATTCATATTCAATCTCCCTACATATTATAATGACTAATCTATATAAAGTATAAATGCTGGATATTTCAACTGTTATCGAAGTATGGAATGCGAAAATGCGAGATAAACATATAGTGGTAAATAACTAGATATTATGAATTAGGCTCATTATTGTTATAGATTTTTTAGCTAAAGAAGAATTTCATAATTGTTTGAAAGGGGGAAAGAAGTCTGATAAATCCATACTATTAAACATTTCTTCAAAAAAGATTTATACTGGAAGTAGCTTAATAATATAGGAGAGATAAATTTAATGGAATCACAATTTCCGAAGGTTCTTCGGTTCTTTACCTTGCTGTGGGTAGTCACAGCAATCGGGCTATTTGCTGGGATATTTGTTCCCGTATCACTAGTAATGCCTATTAGTATTGCAACGGTTGTTTTGCTGTTAATCGTTATGTTTAGTCGAGCTGCAAGAAAAGCGAGTAAAATGATCTCCATCCTTTTTGCTTTCTTAACAGGTGTGACATTATATAGCTTGCTCCAATTTTACATCGGTGCATTAGGCGGAAGTCTAGTACTGGTTATCTTCGGTACAACTGCAGCGATCTTCATCGTAGCAGGAATTATTGGCTATAATACTAAACGCAATTTAGGTAACTGGGGCAAATTTTTGTTCATCGTATTAATCGGTGTCATCATTTTTTCTATCATTACAATTTTCGTTGGTTTTAGTGATATTGTTATGGTCTTTGCAAGTGCAATTGGTGTTTTGCTGTTTGTAGGTTATACGTTGTACGATATGAATCAAATTGCCCGAAGTTATATTAGTGATGAGGAAGTGCCACTCGTTGCATTAAATCTATACTTAGATTTTATCAACCTATTCACAGAACTACTAAAACTCATTTACCATTTAAAAAACATAATAAATAGAGATTAACTGATGAAGAGATAGGTAAAGTATGGATGAGATGCTTTCCCTATCTTTTTATTATGGAGAATAATACAAATTAACTGAGTAATTTATTTTAAAATGTAATTTACGTTTTATTAAATTATCCATTTTTTTGATAAGAAATTGTACTTCTTGTCCTTTTAAACTATTTTTAACTATATTACTATAATAGAGTTATACATGAAAGTTTAGGTAATTTAAGCAACAGAAGGGAAGTAAGCACGATGTATAAGAAGATATTTTCATGTTTGATTGCTATCCTCTTAATGGTAGGAACGTTATCGACAACGGGATTCGCGGCAACTAGTGTTAAGTTTAAAGACGTTTCTAAAACTCATTCAAACAAAAAAGCAATTGAGTATGTAGTTTCAAAAAAAATAATGACGGGGTATAAAGGTAGCAAATTTAAACCATCTAGTTATGTAACTCGTGAGGATGCGGCTAAAGCAATTGTGAAAGCTTTAAAACTTTCTACTAAGAACCGTCCTAATCCGAAATTTACGGATTTAAAGAAATCGAGTAAGGCATATCCATATGCCGCAACTTTAGTAGACGAAAAAATTTGGAAGAAATCCAAAAAATTCAATCCAAAAGGTAAAATAACGAAAATTGAAATGGCAACTATGTTAACAAAGGCGTATAAACTAAAATCCGTAAAAAATCTGTCCTACTCAGATGTATCTAAGAAAAACAAAGCATATAAAGATGTACAAGCATTTGTCACAACAGGTGTTGGGAAACGAAAAACATCAACAAAGTTTGGTGCAAGTGATTTAGTTAAACGAGGAGCATTTGCTCAGTACATATACAATGGGAACCTTTATAAAAAAGGTAAATTAAAATCACCATTTAAAAAAGAACCTGTAAAGAAACCAGAAACAAAACCTTTAACTTTTAGCGAACAAGTAGTTAATCTTATGAATGTAGAAAGAAAAAAAGTTGGAGTGGAACCACTTAAAATAGACAAAAGGCTAGAGAAAACAGCTACTCTTAAATCAGAAGACATGCGTGATCTTCAATACTTTAGCCACACGAGTCCTACATACGGTTCTCCGTTTGATATGATGCGTAAATACGGAATCAGTTATTACTATGCAGGTGAAAATATTGCGGCTGGCAAATCAACTCCAGAAGCAGTTATGAATTCTTGGATGAATAGTCCCGGTCATAAAGCAAACATGCTAAATAGCCGTTTTACTCATATTGGGGTGGGTTATGCCAACGGTGGCCCTTATAGACATTACTGGACACAACAGTTTATTGCAGTAAGTTATTAAGTTATATGTATTTTTAATAAAAAAGCGAGGAGAAAACATTATGTTTTCTCCTCGCTTTTTACTTTAGGGACTTAAGAATATTTCTTGATTTATCAAAAAAAATATATTATTGCCTCTTTTATTTTAACAAGGAAGTATGATTGATTTTCTCTTTTGTATACCTATTATATTGGTAGTATGCTCGAAATAGATTATATTGTAATGACCTTTATTTACTTATATTATATTTTTTTATCTTTTCGTAAAGCCAAGTGCGACTGATACCCAATAATCTACTTGCTTTTGCTTTATTTCCATTTGTTTCTTTAAGTGCAGCAAGTATGAGTTCTTTTTCTTTAAGATCAATAGCATTCCAGTATGGCTTATTATTATGTTCCTCCGAATATGATAGAAGTGTATTTGTTTGATCTATTCTTATACTTTCAGTTGTTGTAAGAATATTAGCATTAAACGATTCTGGAAGGTGTTGAGCATCTATATATCCATCACTTGTTAGATTTGCTGCTCTTTCTAAAATATTATGTAGCTCACGAATATTACCTGGCCAGTTATAGTTTAATAACTTTGTTAATGCAGAATGTGTGATTCCTTCTAAATGAAATCCTGAAAGTTTTAGTTGTGAAATAATGGATTCTGCAATATCAGGTATATCCTCGATCCGGTCTCGTAAAGGTGGAATGTTAATCCTCATTATATTTAAACGATAGTATAAATCTTCTCTGAATTTCCCCTCTTTAATAAGTATTTCAAGGTTTTGATTTGTTGCAGCAATAATTTTAGTTTGGAGTTTAATAATACGATTGCTCCCTATTGGTTCAAACTCCTTTTCTTGTAAAACTCGCAATAGTTTTGATTGGAGGGAAAGAGGCATATCACCGATTTCATCTAAAAATAATGTTCCATTTTGAGCCATTTCAAATTTCCCTTTTTTTCCACCCTTTTTTGCACCAGTAAATGAGCCTTCAGCATAACCGAAGAACTCTGATTCCATTAACTCTGGAGGAATTGCTGCACAGTTCACTTGAATAAACATACCGGTCTGAGAAGAAGAGGCATGAATTCCATGTGCAAATAATTCTTTTCCAGTACCACTTTCCCCTAAAAGTAAAACCGTTGATAAACTATGAGAAGCAGCTAAGGCCTCTTTTTTTATCCTTTTAATATTAGAAGATTCCCCAATAATATTAGCAAAAGAGTATTTTGTTCCTTTAAGTTCATTCAATTCTTTTTGATAGTAAGTGACTTGTTGTTCCAAGTTATTTACCTTTTTAATAGCTTCTTGCAAATGCTTTAAACCACGGTATGTAATTTTACAAATTGCTCCGATAATTTCTTCATTGTTTTTTATAGGTAAGATTGTAATAAGACATTGTGTCTTACCAATTAATTTTGCAACATTCGTTATTCTGACACCGGTTTGTAGAGCTTCATCTAATCCTAAATCAGGGTACATGTTCAAAATGGATTGCCCTAAAAGTTCATTACTTTGAACATTATATAATTCACAAAAGCCATTATTGACCATCGTTATTTCTGCCTTTTGATCAACTAAAATTATGCCATCATAAGCTAGCTCAATAACGCTTCTTAACTTTTCCTCCCATTCCTTAGAAAAACGTAGTTCACTGGCCATTTTTTCAATATTAGTGAAATCATCCATTATGACCATGGAACCAACTAGTTTATTTTTTTCTATCAATGGATAACTCTGTACGACAAGGCTATGCCCATTTAAATGCATCTTCTTTTTCATTATTTGTTCTTTGTGATGCAATATCCCAGTTAATAGATTAGTAATCTCCTCAAGTCCGTTTAATTCATTGAATATATGTTGTTTATTGGGTAATAATTGAAGGATTTTTTCTGCTACAGGATTGATGGCGTTAACCTTAAACTTAGTATCAACGGAAAATAATCCGAAATTTAAGTTTTCAAATAGTAAGGATTGTTGGGTTTGCAATCGATCATATACTAAGTCGTATGCAAATAATATTTGTGATGTAGATAGAATACCAATAGGATGCAATTGTCGATTGACGACTGGAGCATGTCCAATTTGATGTTTAAGCAGTAATTTTCGAGTCTCATTAATATCTTGATCTGGATATAAAAAAATGGGATTAAAATTAATAAAAGATGTGATTGGGCACTGAAATGAATAACCTTCTGCTAGTATTTGAATAATTTTATTTTTTGTTAATAAACCTATTAACCTTTTATCATCATTAACTACCGGAATAATTTGCGAGTTTATTTTAGCGAAAATTTCCAATGTATCTTGAATTGTGTAATGTACTGTACAAGTAGGCGAATCTTTCATCATGATATCCTCGACACGCATTATAAAATTCCTCCACTTATAAAATTCTGATTATTATAAATATTATAACAAAACAGTGTACAGTTAACACTTATTTGTTAACATGCATCATTTATTTACGGAAATGTGTTCACGACTATGTACATATGTATTTTACAAATCACTCAATATTCATGGGATATCAATGAAAAATAAAGTTGGCATGGGTCTTGCTTATATAAAGTAAAGCCAAAGTTTTATCGGAAGAAGGTGGTTTTGTTGAGATTAAATGAATTCGTAGTCAGGCAGAAATTTCAATCAGAGCCAATTGAAATTCTTCATATGGTTCAAGACAAAGAAGAGGAGAAATTATTACGATCTCATTAACAACATACAATCAAAATGAAAAAAGCGTACTAAAGGTCGAGGTGTCTGGCATCGTCAAAGTGTAAAGGAGAATTATATATGACAATGAGTGAGTTATATCAAGCAGATGAATTGTTTTTATTTCGTAAATCCATTCAATCCATAGCAAAGAAAGTGATTGAACCTGACTATAGTAAGTGGGAAGAAAGTGGATCAATCCCTCGTGAATTATGGAGAAAGCTAGGGGATGAAGGGCTGTTATGTATAGATATTCCAGAAAGATACGGTGGGTCAGGAGCGCCCTTCGCTTATTCTGTAACAGTGATCGATGAGTTGAATCGTTTAGGTTATGCAGCAATTGCTGTTAATTTATCGGTCCATTCTAATATTATTGCTCATTACATATTGAGCTCAGGAAATGAAGAGCAAAAAAATTACTACCTACCAAAAATGGCTACTGGTGAACTTGTCGGTGCAATTGCAATGACTGAACCCGGAGCTGGAAGTGATCTTCAAGGAATTCAAACAACAGCCCGGTTTGATGAAGTCCAATCAACTTACATTATAAATGGTTCGAAAACATTTGTTAGTAATGGCCAACTTTGTGATTTCGTGATTGTTGTTACTAAAACAGATTTCCAAGTACCTGCATCAAAAGGAACAACATTATTTATTGTAGATTTATCAATTTCAGGTATAAGCCGAGGGAAAAACCTTCAAAAAATAGGATTACATGCATGTGACACATCTGAAATGTTTCTAGAAGACGTATTAGTTCCGGAGGAAGCAATTTTAGGAGAATTAAATAGAGGATTTATAACATTAATGAAGGAACTTCCAAGGGAGAGGTTAACAATCGCAATAGGAGCCCAAGGAGCAATGGAAGGAGTACTAGATTTAACCATCGCTTATGTAAGTGAACGCAATGCATTTGGAAAACCAATTAGTCAATTTCAAAATACTAAATTTCGCATTGCAGAAATGAAGACGGAGGCAAGAGTGAATCGTTCGTTTGTTAATGAATGTCTGTATTTATTAGAAAGAGGAGAACTTGATACTGAGACAGCAAGTATGGCTAAACTTACATGCACTGAAGCACAAGGGAAAATCGTAGACGGTTGCCTACAATTATTCGGAGGATACGGGTATATGCGGGAATATCCAATCTCTAGAGCTTTTGTGGATGCTAGAATTCAAAGGATTTTTGGAGGTACCTCTGAAATTATGAAAGAGATTATTAGTAGAGGTATTTTTGGAAAATAAGAAAAGAAGGGGAGTTAATCGATAATGGGCATATTAAATGGATTGAAAATATTAGACTTTTCAACCTTATTGCCGGGACCGTATGCCACGATGATGCTCGCTGATTTAGGTGCTGAAGTAATTCGGGTAGAGTCCTCAACAAGAGTCGATTTAATCAGAGTTACACCACCTTTTGACAAAGATGGTTTGTCTGCTGCCCACGGGTATTTAAATCGCTCAAAACGATCGTTGACATTAAATTTGAAGCAGGCGGCATCAGTGGAAATCATTAAAACGTTAGTGGCCGAATACGATATCGTTATTGAACAATTTAGGCCGGGTGTTATGGAGCGTTTAGGTCTTGATTATGAATCACTAAAGAAGGTGAATTCTAAACTCATTTACTGTTCGCTGACAGGATACGGTCAAACAGGTCCTTACCGCAATCGACCAGGGCATGATAATAACTATTTGTCAGTGGCTGGAGTAATGGACTACTCACGTCGTAAAGGAAAAGTTCCGACAACGATGGGTATCCAAATTGCGGATATAGCGGGTGGGTCATTGCATTCGGTTATTGGAATATTGGCAGCTGTTGTTCATCGGGAGAAGACTGGAGAAGGGCAATACATCGACGTAAGTATGACAGATGCTGCTTTTTCAATGAATGCGGTATATGGATCGGGATATCTCGTCGGAGGAATCGAGCCACAACCAGAAGAAATGCAGTTAAATGGTGGCACATTTTATGATTTCTATGAAACGAAAGACGGACGATATTTTTCCGTTGGTAGCATTGAGCCACCCTTTAAAAAAATACTTTGCGAGGCTCTTGGGAAATCGGAATTATTTGAATTGGGGATGAGTGAACAAGCAGAGGACCAAGGCATGTTTAAGAAAGAAATTAAAGCAGTCTTTTTAACAAAGAATTATGAAGAATGGCTTACCGTGTTTGATGAAGATTTAGAGGCATGCGTGGAACCAGTATTAACGTTTGCTGAAGCGTGCGATCATCCACAACTCCAAGCAAGGGGAATGATTGTAGATGTCCCGAAAGCAGATGGCTCTGGTCAAAAACAAATGGCTACTCCAATCAAATTTTCATCAGCTAAACCAATTTATCAGCATGTAGGTACAGCTGTCGGTGAAAATACAGCAGAAATTTTAGAAGGACAAGGATTTAGTGAGCATCAAATTAGAGAATGGAAAGAACAAGGCGTATTTAAATAAAGGGGGGCAATTTACAATGAGCAATCAACCAATTATTTATGAAAAACGTAAACAAACAGCATGGATTTACTTAAACCGCCCAGACGAAATGAACTCAATAGGAAAAGCTTTATTGCTGGCTTTGAAGGAGGCAATTGTCCAAGCGGAAAACGATGATGACATCCGTGTTGTTGTACTTTCAGGCAAGGGGAAAGCATTTTGTGCAGGAGCAAATTTAAAGGAACTACTGGAAGACCTTGAGGTGAAGTATCAAAAGGAACCTGGCTTATTAGATTTAAGTGAAGAGCTTTTTGGGAAGTTAGAAAAGTTGAGTAAACCTTTAATTGCTGCATTAAACGGTATTACATTGGCGGGCGGTCTAGAGCTTGCGATGACGGCCGATTTTGTGATTGCGTCTGAAAAAGCGAAAATCGGAGATGCTCATGCTAATTTCGGTGTGTTACCTGGAGCAGGTGGCGCTGTAAAGTTGCCACGAAAAATTGGTGTTAACCGTGCGAAGTACTTACTGTTCACTGGAGAATTTATTAGTGCAGCTGAAATGAAGGAATACGGACTTGTCCAAGAAGTAGTTAGTTCTGAGGAATTGGAAATTACTGTACAAGAGATTGCAGACAAAATTACGGAGAAAAGTCCTTTGGTCCTTCGCAAGATGAAACAACTTGTAACGGATGGATTGGAGCAACCTGTAGAAATCGCATTGAAACAAGAATTGCTATCGTTGAAAGCGCATACAAAGTCATACGATATGGCAGAAGGATTAGCTGCTTTCACAGAAAAACGAAAACCAGTTTTTGAAGGATATTAACCTCAATCAGTAGTAGTTCAAACTATTGCTTTATAAAAGGAATTCTATCGGTGAAGGCAGCAAATTTTGATCAATAAAAGAATTGGAGTGGAGAACATGAATATAAAAGATAAAGTAGCAATTGTTACAGGTGGAGCTTCTGGTTTAGGACTTGGTACGGTTACAAGTTTAGTAGAAAGAGGAGCAAAAGTAGTCATTTTTGATTTGAATGAAGAAAAAGCACAACAGGCTTGTGAACAATTGGGTGAAAACGTTGTTTACGCGCTTGTAAATGTTACGGACGATGCATCTGTACAGGCTGGAATTGTGAAAGTCATTGAGACATTTGGAGGGGTGCATATTTGTGTGAACTGCGCAGGTGTCGGAACTCCTCAAAAGACATTAGGCCGTTCTGGAGCAATGCCTTTAGAAAACTTTAAACAAGTGATAGATATCAATTTGAATGGGACTTTTAATGTACTGAGATTAGCAGCGACAGAAATGGCGAAAAATGAACCTCTTACAGATGCAGGCGAACGTGGGATTATTATTAACACGGCATCAGTAGCTGCTTTTGACGGGCAAATGGGGCAGGCAGCTTATGGTGCAAGTAAAGCTGGAGTCGCAGGAATGACTTTGCCAGTTGCGCGCGACCTATCTTCTTTTGGCATTCGTATTAATACGATTGCGCCTGGTTTGTTCCGTACACCAATGGCAGAGACCTTGTCAGAAAAAGTGGTTGAGAAATTGGAAAGCATGGTCGAGTTTCCAAAACGTCTTGGAAAACCGACTGAATACGCATCATTGGTACTATTCATGATTGAAAATGAGTATATAAACGGTGAAGTGATTCGTCTAGATGGTGGAATTCGAATGTCACCACGTTAAGCGATGAATCAGTAGGAACAGAGCGGACATCATTGCCTTATCTCATAATGACTAATCAAATTTCTGAATGTTCAATTATATTGTATTGGAGGATTTAATAGATGAACATTGTAAATATTTTAGCGCAAAATGCCGTAAGACACCCGCATAAAATGGCAGTTGTTTATGAAGACCGTTCATATACTTATGGCGAGTTTAATGAAACTGTGAACCGCTTTGCCAACGGTTTACTTGACTTAGGAGTGAACAAGGGAGAAAAAGTGGCTCTTATGATGAAAAACTCCGATTTTTTCGCTATTTCTTATTATGCATGCGCCAAAATAGGGGCAGTCATTGTGCCGATGAATTTTCGGTTAGTTGAAAGAGAAGCGAATTACATCTTGAATCAGTCTGACAGTGTCCTTGTCATTTGTGATCAAGACTATGAAGAGTTAATTCAAGCATCTAAAAATGGCATCCCTGCTATCCGCCAAGTGATTACTGTTGAAACGCCAAGCATCGAAGGAAACTTGTCAATTGAAGCTATCTTATCTAAGGATACTTCTGAGCCATCTATTGAAATTAACGGTACGGACGACCTTCATATTTTGTATACTTCAGGAACTACGGGTAATCCAAAGGGTGCACTATTTGACCATCAACGTGTGACAAATGTAAATGTGGGGATGATTGGAACGTTTGGTTACAACGCGCAGGAAAAATTTATTCATATTGCACCGTTATATCATGCGGCGCAGCTAGTAATATGTTTAACAAGTAGTTTTTTCGTAGGTGGATTTAACGTGATACACCGAGAATTTAACCCTGCAGCTATATTTAGAGACATTGAGAAATATAAAATCACGAACTTTTTCGCAGTTCCAACAATGTATAAATTAATGCTTGAATATACGGATAAAGATCAATATGATGTTTCATCTATTAACCGTTTTTCTTATGGTGCAGCACCTATGTCTGCTGAACAAGTCAATCAATGTATCAAATTTTTCAAAACGCATAATTTTTACAGCTTATGTGGATTAACAGAAGGAGGTCCTACAGGTGTTTTCTTATCTCCGGAGGAACATAAGACAAAAGTTGGGTCAGCTGGTAAGGACGGCTTGTTGTTAACGGAAGTGAAAGTCGTTGCACCTAATGGACTTGAAACAAAGGCAGGTGAAGTTGGAGAACTTATTCTTAAAGGTAGTACGATTATGAAAGAATATTATAAAAAGCCTAAGGAAACGGCAAGCACGTTAAGAGATGGTTGGTTATACACCGGGGATTTAGGTGTAAAAGATGACGAAGGATACATTTCTATAGTTGATAGAAGTAAAGACATGATTATTTCAGGTGGAGAAAATGTCTACTCTGTTGAGGTTGAGAACGTGTTAAGCGCACATCCACAAATTGCAGATATCGCAATCATTGGAACACCCGATCCGCAGTGGGGAGAAGTCGTGACGGCTGTTATTGTACAAAAAAATGGAGAGACGATAGATCTTGTAGAGTTGGAAGCTTATTGTAGAAAGAATTTATCGGGTTATAAAATTCCAAGAAAAGTGCTATTTGAAAACGAATTGCCTCGCAATACTTCTGGGAAATTGATGAAGTTTCAACTGCGAGAGACAGTTAAAAGTAATTAATGAATAAATAACTATATAAATTGAGTATAGGCGCCTATCAAGTGGCAGCCGGAGCGGATTTGAAGGGACTCTTTTTTTCAACAATTAGATGTTAAAAAAACTTATACCGAGGTGAAAGATAATGATTCTAACAAAAAGTCTACTTAGTACGGTTAGAAATTGTCCAGAGAAACTGGCTGTTGTCGACGGGCATCATCGATATAGTTATAAGGAATTAGAGGGACGGACTGCGAAACTGAAAGAATCTCTAAAAAAATTGGGCGTGAAAAAAGGAGAGCGTATCGCCTTACTTCTGCTGAACGATTTTCGCTATCTTGAATTGATATACGGTATAACAGCAATGGGCGGAATCGTTGTGCCGCTGAATACGCGTTTTAGTTTAGAAGAGAACGCCTATGTACTAAATGATGCAGGGGTAGAGATTTTATACGTCAACAAAGAATTTTTACCTATTGTTGACGAGCTGAAAAAGCGAGTATCTGGTATCAAACATGTAATTTTGTCTGAAAATCGAGATGCCTCAGAGCTAAATGAGTACTTAGATATACTCTCGTATGAGGCCTTGCTTGATGAGGAGTCCGTAGAAGAGCTTGTCTACGAAGACGTACAGGAAGAGGATGTAGCTGGTTTGTTCTATACAGGAGGGACAACTGGACGCTCCAAAGGCGTCATGTTAACACATAAAAATTTGCTGTCAAATGCACTTCATGTTGCTTTGAATTTTGAATATATGGAAAGTGATATTTATCTGCATGCGGCACCTATGTTTCATCTTGCGGATCAAGCATCTACTTTTGCGGTAACGTTAGCCGGAGGAGCACACACGGTGGTGCGCCAGTTTACACCGAAAGATGTATTGCATGTCATCGAAAAAGAACAGGTGACAGCTGTTATGTTAGTGCCCACGATGGTTAATATGCTACTTCATTCAGCAGATTTCGAGAAATATGATACGTCTTCACTTAGGTTAATGTTATATGGTGCTTCACCTATGGTTACGGGACTATTAAAAAAAACCATGACAATGTTGCCTAACGCGCAGTTGTTTCAGGCATATGGCATGACCGAGGCATCTCCGGTTCTGACTCTCTTGAAGCCGAAAGATCATATTATTAATGGGACGAAGGAAGAGGAAAAGCGTCTTGCTTCATGTGGGAAACCTGTTCAGTTCATCGAAATGAAGGTAGTGGATGAGGAAGGTAATGAGGTACCAATTGGTCAAGTGGGCGAATTTATCGCAAGGGGTCCCAATGTCATGAAGGGCTATTGGAATTTGCCTGAGGAAACGTCGCAAGCTCTTCGGAATGGATGGTATTTTACTGGAGACATGGGATATAAAGAAGAAAAAGGATTTTTCTATGTAGTTGACCGAGCAAAAGACATGATTATTACGGGTGGAGAAAATGTGTATTCAGTGGAAGTAGAGCAAGCACTATCAAGCCATCCGGCTGTGTTAGAATGCGCGGTATTTGGTGTACCTCACGAGCAGTGGGGAGAAGTTGTCAGAGCTGCTGTTGTATTAAAACAAGGTACTGTTGCGACAGAAGAGGAGATTCTTACTTCCATTCGTCCAATAGTTTCAAATTATAAAGTACCAAAATCAATTGAATTTCTATCGGAGTTGCCAAAAAGCGGAGCAGGTAAAATATTGAAGCGCGTGATACGTGATGAATATTTAAATCAACAAACTACAACATGACTCAGTATGGTAAACGTGTCCTAGCATTAGACCTCGTTAAAGGAGGAACAATTTGGTGTCTACAGTTATTACTAGATTTAAAGATGGGGTTTATGAAATTGAGTTAAATCGGCCAGATCAGTTAAACGCTGTAAATTATGAATTAGTATCAGATTTAGCCGCAGCGGTAATGGAGGCAAAAAATGATCAGAATATACGAGCAGTCTTACTATACGGAAACGGAAGGGGTTTCTGTTCGGGTGGTGATTTGAAAGACTTTGGAATCGACACCACTGATACAGTTGCAGTTAAAGAGTTTTTGCAAAAAGGGCATGAGGCAATTACGGGTATTTATAATATGGAAAAGCCTGTTGTTGCAGCGATTCATGGTCCAGCAGTTGGAGCAGGGTGCAATATTGCTTTTTGCTGTGATTTGATCGTTGCGGATGAAAGTGCCATATTTTCAGAGATTTTCGCAAAAGTAGGAGCAATCCCTGATATGGGGGGATTATATTTCCTTCCACAAAAGATTGGCATGCATAAAGCCGCGGAATTAGTGTTCACTGGCAAAAAAATAACGGCCCATGAAGCGCTGGAATATGGCTTGATCAACGAAGTTGTTGCAGATGGAACAGCTGTGAAAAAAGGTAGAGCACTTGCAGTTTCATTGGCAGAAGGTCCTACAAAGTCATTTGGTATTGCTAAAAGAATCATGCATCAAGCTACACACGTATCCTTGGAAAATATTTTAGAAATGGAAGCATATGGCCAATCTATTGTGTTTCAAACAAGAGATTTCAGAGAAGGAAAAGCAGCTTTTGTAGAAAAACGAAAAGCTGAGTTTCTTGGTTATTAATAAATAGAAAAGGTGGGGTTTAAAATGACAGAAGTTGTAATTGTAGATGGAGTACGGACAGCGGTAGGCAGAAGAAAGGGGTTTCTATCTGGCTATAGATCAGACGAGCTGGCAGCAGTTTTGCTTGATGAACTTGTGAAACGTACAGGTATAAAAAAAGCTGAAGTCGATGATGTTATTTTAGGGTGCGTAACACAATCAGGGGAACAAGCTGGTAATATTGCGCGAACAGCGGCACTAATTGCTGGGTTCCCAATTCATGTGCCTGGTGTCACGATCGATCGACAATGTGGATCTAGCCAGCAGGCAGTTCATTTTGCTTCACAAGCTATTGCTTCAGGCGATATGGATATCGTCATTGCTGGAGGAGTAGAAAGTATGTCACGAGAACCTATGTTTTCGAATATAAGAGAAGCAAAACCAAGCGAGAAATTAACTGCAAAATACGAGATTATAAATCAGGGATTGTCCTCGGAACGAATGGTTGAAAAATGGAATTTAACACGTGAGGAGCTTGATCAATATTCATCAGAAAGTCATAAAAAAGCATTTGAGGCAATAGAAAATGGGCATTTTACAAAAGAAATTGTGCCGGTAGATGTTCAATTAGAAAATGGAGATACAAAGAGTTTTGCGATTGATGAAGGGCCTCGTGAAGGGTCTACTGTGGAAGTTTTAGGTGAGTTGAAGACTGTTTTTGATGAGAATGGAACTATCACTGCAGGTAATGCAAGTCAGATGAGTGATGGAGCTTCAGCTGTTCTTCTGATGTCTCGCGAAAAAGCAGATATGCTTGGTTTGAAGCCAAAAGCCCGTATAGTTGCTAGAAGTGTTACAGGATCAGATCCAACACTAATGTTAACTGGACCAATTGAGGCGACCAAGAAAGTGCTTTTAAAAGCAGGTCTTACAATAGATGAAATAGACACATATGAAGTAAACGAAGCATTTGCGCAAGTTCCATTAGTTTGGTTGAAAGAGGTAGGTGCAAACCCTGAAAAGTTAAATCCTGATGGTGGGGCAATTGCACTTGGTCATCCATTAGGAGCTACTGGAACGAAGCTTTTAGTGACTTTAATGAATCGATTAGAACGCACAGGTGGTCGCTACGGGTTACTTTCCATTTGTGAAGGAATGGGTATGGCAAATGCGACTATTATTGAACGTATAGAGTAAGGAGGGATATTTATGACGAGATATAGATTTGAAACAGAAGAGCACGAGATGTTCAGAGAATCGCTTCGAAAGTTTCTACAAAAAGAAGCTGCACCTTTTTATGATACGTGGGAGAAAAATCGAATAATTCCAATTGCATTTTGGAAGAGTCTTGCTGAGATGGGCTTTCTATGTCCTCAAGTAGAAGAGGAATATGGTGGTCTTGGTTTAGATTTTAGCTTTAATGTTATTATTTCAGAAGAGTTAGAACGTGTAGGAACTAGTTTAGTAGGAGTTGGCCTACATAATGATATTGTTGTTCCGTATATTGAGTCATTTGCTTCAAAGGAACAAAAAAAGCGGTGGTTGCCGAATTGTGTGACGGGCGATACTATTACGGCGATTGCAATGACAGAGCCAGGAACTGGATCAGACTTAGCAAATATTCAAACGACAGCTACACGAGAAGGTGATTATTATGTGTTGAATGGCCAAAAGACGTTTATTACAAATGGTATTAATGGAAATTTATTTGTTGTAGTTGTTAAAACAAATCCTCACGCTGAGCCAAAACATAGAGGTATTAGTTTAGTAGTTGTTGAAGAAGGAACACCTGGTTTTACTAAAGGTCGTAAATTAGATAAGGTCGGACTTCATGCACAAGACACAGCTGAATTATATTTTGAAGATTGTAGAGTCCCTGTAAGTAATTTATTAGGTGAAGAAGGGAGAGGTTTTAGTTATCTAATGGAAAAACTGCAGCAAGAAAGACTAGTTGTTGCTATTTCAGCACAAATAGCTGCAGAGGATATGTTGGAGACAACTTTGGAGTATATAAAGTCACGTAAAGCCTTTGGAAAATCAATATCATCTTTCCAAAACACACAATTTAAAATTGCTGAGATTGCGACAAAAATTGAACTAGGAAAATCATTCCTCGATGCTCTTATTGAAGATCATATAGCTGGAAAAGATATTGTTACAAAAGTATCGATGGCGAAATACTGGTTAACAGAATCTGCTCGGCAAATCTCCAGTGATTGTATGCAATTACATGGCGGATATGGTTATATGGAGGAGTATAAGATTGCTAGAAGATATCGAGATATACCTGTCGCATCTGTATATGCAGGAACAAATGAAATTATGAAAGTAATCATTGCTAAAAATTTAGGTTTGTAAAGTCTATACTTATTCTTTTCCATAAAAAAGCGATTTATAAAAAATTCGTATAAATAACATAAAAAGCCATTATTTCGTGTGAAATCGAAATAATGGCTTTAATAATGGAAGAATAAAAAAATTGGAGCTAGTTCATAATTGAGCAGCACTCATACCAGCAATTCGCCCAGTTACAAGTGCAGAAGTAATATTGTATCCGCCTGTATATCCATGGACATCTAAAATTTCACCACAGAAATAAAGACCGGTTTTCTTTTTGGAAGCCATTGTTTTAGGTTCAATCTCTTTTACTGAAACGCCACCACCAGTAACGAAAGCTTTTTCTAATGGTTGTGTACCATTCACAGTCATTTCAAATGAGACCAATTCTTTTGCAAATAAACGTGTTTTTTCTGCTGCAAGATCAGCTCCAATAGATTGTGGATCTAGACCAGCACGCTCAAGTAGGAATAATAGCCAGCGCTCAAGTACAATACCTTTCCACACGTTTTTTAATGCTTTTTTCGGCTCATCTTTTGCCAGTTTAAAGAGCATTTGGAATGCAGATTCTTCGTTGTAATCCATTAATGATTGAATGCGTATAGTAACTGGGTTACCACCGTTTTTCTTCATTTCTTTTACGACGAATTGGCTACAGCGTAAAATGGCAGGTCCACTTAAACCGAAGTGGGTAAAAAGCATGTCCATTTGATGTGTTACTAAAGGTTTGCCTTTTTTGTTTAGCACGGAAACAGCTACATCACGTAATGCTAATCCTTGTAGTTCGCGAAGGCGGATGAAGTTTTCGTTTGAAAGTAGAGGAACTTCTGTTGGATAGAGATCTGTTACAGTATGACCGGCCTTCTCAGCCCAAGGATAGCCATCCCCTGTCGAACCTGTTTGTGGTACAGCTTTACCACCAACTGCTACTACGACTGCATTTGAAAGTATTTCTTCACCATTTGCTAAGCGTACGCCTAGAATTTTGTTCTCATCCATTAATAATTTATTAACGGTTGTACTTAATCGAACATCTACTTTTAAGCGATGTAATTCGTTAATCATAGCATCTACAACGTCTTGCGCACGATTGGAGACAGGGAACATACGCCCATGATCTTCTTCTTTTAGAGCGACGCCTAAGCCTTCAAAAAAGGCAATGATATCTTCGTTGTTATAAACAGTAAAAGGGCTGTATAAGAATCGACCATTTCCTGGAATATGTTTGACGATTTCTTCAACAGGTAGGCGATTTGTGACATTACAGCGACCGCCTCCTGAGATAGCTAATTTCTTACCTAATTTTGTTCCTTTTTCAAGCAGTAATACTTTTTTTCTTTCAGTGCCAGCAGCGATTGCGGCCATTAGGCCCGAGGGACCCCCACCGATTATTATGACGTCATACATATATGTGAACTCACTTTCTTTTTTTATTTATTATACATGATTTAAATAAACTATTTGAGTAATTGTTCTTTGAGTTGTAAACTATCATTTAGGTTCATTAGATTTACGAAGAATGGAAGGGTTGTATGTCATCATTAATGAAAAGCACTGCCATTTTGACCATTGGCATGTTTTTATCGAAATTACTTGGCCTCGTTTACGTATTCCCGTTTTACGCCATCATAGGGCAAGAAAATGTTGCGTTATATTCGTATGCCTACATTCCATATACAATAATGCTTTCGGTGGCGATTTCAGGCGCACCAATTGCAGTTTCAAAATTTGTATCGAAATACAATAGTATAGGTGATTATGAGTCAGGGCGAAAACTTGTGAAGTCTGGTTTAATCATCATGACAATCACTGGTTTTTTATCCTTTTTAGTCCTTTATTTATTAGCAACGCCGATTGCACATTTAGTTATTAAAGATGAAGAGCAAGTTTTTTCTGTTGCTCAAATAGCATCAGTTATTCGCTGGGTTAGTTTCGCGCTTATTGTTGTACCATTTATGAGTTTAGTTCGTGGTTTTTTCCAAGGTTATGACCATATGAAACCAACTGCTATTTCACAATTGATTGAGCAAATTGTGCGTATTATTGCGCTATTAATAGGATCTTTTTTAATAGTGAAAGTATTTGGAGGATTAGCAGAGACAGCTATTTCATTTGCGGTGTTTTCTGCATTTATCGGAGCACTGGGAGGACTATTGATTCTCTATTATTATTGGAAACGATTAAAACCGGAGTTTGATTTGAAGCTTTCTCAAAGTGTTTCTTCTGGTAAGTTATCGTATAAAGAAATTTATTCCGAAGTCATTCGTTATTCCATTCCATTTGTATTTGTTGGGGTGGCAAACCCACTATTCCAGTTAGTTGATATGCTAACATTTAATACAGCTATGGGGAACATTGGTTTATCGAGTGTAACGGATTTATATTTGAGTATGCTGAATTTTACAACGCATAAAATTGTTATTATTCCAGTCATGCTTGCAACAGGTTTTTCGATGGCTTTAATACCAACAATTACAAAGTATTTCACAAACAGAGAGCATACACAACTTATTCAAGCGATGGATAAAACGTATCAAATTTTATTATTTGTCACTTTACCAGCTGTAGTTGGAATCTCTATACTGTCTAAAGATATTTATCATTTGTTATATTCAAATGATGCAATGGGTGCGAGTATTTTAGCAGCATACGCACCAGTAGCGATTTTATTTGCCTTTTTCCAAGTGACAGCAGCCTTATTACAAGGAATCGATTATCAAAAGTGGATTGTCTTCAGTTTATTAACAGGGATATTAGTAAAACTTATCGTCAATATACCACTGATTGAAGCATTCCAAGCAAAAGGTGCAATCATAGCGACAGCGATTGGCTATACTGTATCAATCGGCATCAATATGGTCGTCCTGAAAAAAGCGTTAAATTACAAATCATTTGTTGTTATTAGACGATCAATCTTAATCACCCTTTTAACTGCCATAATGGCTGCTACTGTTATCATCGTCCATAAATTATTATTGTTAATGGGTGTAGCAGAAACTAAATGGCAAGCACTACTATACTTAACGATTTGTGCAACAGTTGGAATTGTTGTATACGGATATTGTTCTCTAAGAGTGGGCCTAGCCCAAAAATTATTAGGGGAACGAATTACAAGAATTTCACGCAAGCTTGGCATGTAGGAGGAAAAAATGCGCTTAGATAAATTACTATCCAATATGGGCTACGGCTCGCGTAAAGAAGTTAAACAGTTACTGAAAATGAAAGCAGTAACTGTTGACGGCGAAGTAGCAAAAGATGTATCAAAACATGTAGACCCTGTAAAACAAAATGTGTCAGTATTAGGAGAGCGTGTGCATTATCAAGAATTCATTTATTTAATGATGCACAAGCCACCTGGTGTTATTTCAGCAACAGAAGACTTGCATGATCAGACGGTTATCGATTTACTAGACCCCTTTCATGCACATTTTGAACCGTTCCCTGTAGGACGTTTAGATAAAGATACAGAAGGTTTACTGTTGATCACAAATGATGGTGGATTGACACATAATTTATTGTCACCGAAAAAGCATGTTCCAAAAGTGTATTATGCGCAAATTGATGGTGAAGTAACTGAGGCGGATATTGAAGCATTTTCTAGAGGAGTAATGCTAGAAGATGGCTATATGACAAAACCTGGCGAACTAGTTATATTAAATGCTGGTCCTACATCTGAAATTGAATTGACAATTTCAGAAGGAAAATTTCATCAGGTGAAGCGTATGTTTGAGTCGGTTGGGAAAAAAGTGACGTATTTAAAGCGTCTTTCAATGGGGTCATTAAAATTAGATGAGCAATTAGAACTTGGTGAATACCGCGAGTTAACTGAGGAAGAATTAAATAACCTAAAATCTTAAAACAAAAAGAATGACCAAGCGACGCAGCATGGTCATTCTTTTTTTACATGTAATTAATTTAGTAGTAATTTTGAAAAGACGTTTTTGCGATCAGCATGATAAATCTAAATAAAGGCAAATGTTAACGTCTTGTTCAACGAAAAGCGTGAGATCTAACTCGTCGAATGGTTCTATGATGTCATTTTCACTTTTTTACGCGTCGTTGTCCAGTTACCTCGACTTGGGCTTTCCACCAAGTCATTAAAGGCTAACACATTCAAATCTCTTTGAATGGTGCGAGGAGTGATGCCGAATTCATCGACTAAATCTTGCGTAGTTACAGTCCCATTGCTAAGAATGTACATATACACATCTTTAATACGATTGAGCATCCGATCAGTAGTTGGTTTCAAAGTTGAACCACTCCTTCATCTTAATTCTCATGGCAAAGACTAGCGGACGACAATATTTGCGAGGTATTTCAGGCTTTTTTTCTTTTGCCTTAGACATCCCCTTCTCTTAGTTGATCGTCAGAATATGATTATCTGACAATTCGATTATAACGAAAAACTTAATACTTTTCCAACATTTTGTTTGGATTTACAAAGTTGTAACAGTATGTTCATAGTTATATACGAATTATTTTATGGTTTAGTTGGAAAAATGTTCGTGTATTGCCAAGTGCTATGTTATTTCTATCATAGAAGTAAGTAACCGTGTAAAATGGATTTATGAAAAGTGTAAGGAGGAACGAATTTGAATTGGTTAAAACAAGCTCAAGAAAGACAAGACGAATTGATTAAAGAATTGCAGGAATTAGTACAAATTGAAAGTGTTTTAGATGAAACAACAATTACAGCAGAAGCACCATTTGGCGAAGGTCCATTAAAAGCTATGGAATGGTTATTACAAAAAGGTGAAGAGCAAGGGTTGACGGCAAAAAATATCGATAATATGGCAGGACATATTGAAATGGGACAAGGTGAAGAGCTAGTCGGAATTCTTTGTCATGTTGATGTAGTGCCTGCAGGTAGTGATTGGCAACACCCTCCATTTGGTGGTGTTGTAGAGGACGGCAAATTATTTGGACGAGGGGCAATTGACGATAAAGGTCCAACAATGGCTGCTTGGCTCGCTATGAAAATGGTGAAGGATGCAGGTGTTCAACTAGATCGTCGAGTAAGATTAATTATTGGATCTGATGAAGAAACTGGATTCCGTTGCGTAACTCGCTATTTTGAAAAAGAAGAAATGCCTACTTTAGGATTTGCCCCAGATGCTGATTTTCCAATTATTAATGCTGAAAAAGGGATTGCTGTATTAGTATTTAGCCAACAGCAAAAAATGGCTGAAAACGAACAATTAATTTCTTTCAAAGCTGGTCATCGTACGAATATGGTACCTGATTTTGCAGAAGCCAAAATTCAAATTGTATCTGCTGATTTTGAAGCAGCATTCCAAGCATATTTACAACAAGAGAGCTTACAAGGTGCGATTGAAAAGGTATCTAATGTGTTTACAGTATCAGTTAAAGGTAAGTCTGCTCACGCAATGGAGCCAAATGCTGGTGTGAATGCAGCAGTAAAATTAGCAGCATTTTTGAATACACAATTATCCACTTCAGGATCAAAAGAATTTGTACAGTTCTTAGTAACTTCATTTGGTGAAGAAACACGCGGTCATGCTTTAGGACTGGCTTTCAATGATGAGATGTCTGGTGATACTACACTTAACGCAGGCGTAGTATCATTTGAAGCGGGGAAAGGTGGAGAAGTACAAGTAAGTTTGCGCTATTCTGTCACATATCCATATGATGAAAAAATAACTGCCGCTCAACAACAGCTTGCTAAAAATGGATTTGCCTTAGATATAGCAGAAAACTCAGCTCCCCATTATGTAGATGAGAAAGAAGAGTTAATCCAGAAACTAATTAAAGTTTATGAGCGTAATACCGGGGAAAAAGCCGAGCTATTATCAATTGGTGGCGGTACTTACGCACGTGAATTAAAAACAGGTGTAGCTTTTGGTATGTTATTCCCAGGTGAGCCTGATATCGCGCACCAGGCAGATGAGTTTGTTGTAGTTGAAAACTTAGTGAAGGCTGCTGCTATTTATGCAGATGCCATTGTCGAACTAGCAACTAAATAAGATTTACCTTTTTTGAGATTGAAAAGTATAGTACACTAATTATTAACCCCCTTTCTAATATTTGGATGGGGGTTTATTATATATTATACTCAACATAAAGGAGATTTTAGATCAATGCTTAATGTTAAGAGAATAAGTATTTTATTTGGAGCAACAGTTCTGTTTTTTAGTCTACTATTATACATATCTACAGATGCAGCAAATGCAGAGGATAAGCCTTTATACACAGTTACTCCTTTATCAGATCCAATCAATGAAAATTATATGAACTATTCCACATATACTAGTGAAACAATGCAATATTATATGTTACGTTCATATCTAGAGAAACTGGAAAGTACGGGTGGCGGAACACTGATTTTGAATGAAGGTACATATACAGTTACAAACGCACTTTATGTACCATCTAATGTAACGATTGAATTTGAAGATGGTGTTAGAATAATTAAAGGAACAGATACGGGTTCTAGCATGAAACCAGCCAAATCAATATTCCAATTTGTGAGACCTTCTAAAGCAAAAGAGGATGATGCTTTTGGCAAATTTAAAGGGGAAAAGAATATTTCCTTAATAGGTCATGGTGAAGTAACAATCGATATGGATTATGATCTTGCTGCTATTTCCATTATTATGGGACATAACCAAAACATAGTTGTAGATAATATTACATTCTTAAATATGTACTCAGGACATTTTATTGAATTGGATGCTTCAAAAAACGTTGTTGTAAAAAACTGTACATTTGACGGCTCTAGAAACTATCTAGGCTACAATAAAGAAGCCATCAACATTGATACACCAGATGCAAAAACGAGTGGTTGGAGCCAAATTTGGAGTAAATTTGACGCTCAACCAAATTTCAATGTAGTCATAGAAAACAATAAATTTAACCTACTTGACCGAGCGGTTGGAACACATAAATATTCAGGCGGGAAATACCATGATCGTATTATTATTCGAAACAATGAAATTTCCAATACACGATCAGATGCAATCCGTGTGATGAACTGGTCAAATTCAGTTATTGAAAATAATACAATCACTAATGTAAATGAAGGCAATTTACGTGGTATTCTAGCAAGTGGTGCGGTAAATCCTACTTTCCAAAATAATGTGTTTACTAACGTTAGCCGTGCAATGCAATTTATTGTTTGGCAGAATAATGGGCCAGGGGAAGAATATGAACCTATTTTCAATGATTTAAGTGAAACAAATAAAAAAGCATTAGCTATGAACAATGGACATAACATGAAAGAAGACTTTATCCGAATATCTAACGAAGAATTTAAAAATTACTTAAAGCCAGAAAAGGTATATCTAAAAAAATAATAACACTAATTAATTTTCACCAAAAAAGTGCAATGAAGTATATTTATTCATTGCGCTTTTTTGATGATTGTGATAAAAATGAGGCAGATAACTAAGAGTAAAATATGTGTAGAAACAACTTGAGGAGATGCTTGAATGACAACAATGCTTTGGAATGACCGTTTGGTAAAAAAGGAAGAAATCAAACTTTCTATAGAAGACCGTGGCTATCAATTTGGTGATGGCGTCTATGAAGTTATTAAAGTTTATAATGGCTCAATGTTCACAGTAACTGAGCATATTGACCGTTTTTATGAAAGTGCTGAAAAAATTAATATTGTGATTCCATATACAAAAGATGTTCTTCATAAAATGGTATATGATTTGATTGAAGCCAACGAAATTGTAAATGGCTATGTCTATTTTCAAATTACTCGTGGTTCTTCACCTCGTGCTCATGCATTCCCACAGCCAACGACTGAACCAGTTTTCATCGCTTATACAATGAAAGGTGAGCGTTCAATTGAGAACTTTGAAAAGGGCGTAAAAGCTAAATTTGTAGAAGATATTCGCTGGTTACGTTGTGATATTAAAAGTTTAAACTTACTTGGAAATGTGTTAGCAAAAGAAGCAGCACAACAAGCAGGGTGCTACGAAGCAATACAACATCGTGGAGAAATTGTAACAGAAGGTTCTTCTTCAAATATGTATGGTATAAAAGATGGTGTACTCTATACACATCCAACTAATAATTTAATCTTACATGGGATTACAAGAAGAGTTATAATGTCCCTTTGTGAAGAAATTGGATTATCTGTTATAGAAGAAGCATTCACAACAGAGCAAGCAATAGACATGGATGAATTCTTTATGTCTTCAACAAGTTCTGAAATTACGCCTATTATTCAAATTGATGACAGCATTATTGGCAATGGGAAACCAGGCGAATGGACTAGAAAATTACAAGCTGCTTTTGATGCACGTGTACAGCAGTTAGGGTCCTTATAATTTTACAAAATATAGAGATAGAGGGGGCGAAATCAACGCCTTCTCTATTTTTTTTTCTTTACGTCATGTAGAATGGATAGATAAAGCAGTAGAAATAACCCTACTTTTGAACGAATTTATTTTTATTTTAGAAGGGAAGCTTATAATGGCGCAATTAGTTAAGCTACAAGATTATATTTCACGCTACCAAATTGATTTGAAACGCTATCCGTCTCAATTTGTAAGATTAAAACAAATCCAGTGGGAACGTATGAAAAAGGAATGGGAAACTGGTGCTGAAATAGAGCAATGGGAGCACGAGTCTGAAGAATTAGAAAAAAAGCAACGTAATCCATTTTTTAAAAAGGTATTCTCTTTCTCTCTTAAAAAGAAAGATGAAGCTTTTGAGCAAGAGGAACTTGTGCACAATGACGAAGTACAAGATGAAACTAGTTTAATTCATGGCGTAACAGATGAAGAAGACATGCCAGAGGAAATAATGACTTTAGATTTTGAACCGAATATACTTTATCGACCACAAACGGCTGAAGAATTAAAGCGAATGTATATTGACCAACTATTTCAATTTCAATTAAAGTGGGCTAGTTCAACTTTAAGGGAAAAATCATATGTTGAACCAAGATATCAACGTGATTCGTTATTACGAGCATTGACACAAAACCTTCCAGATAGTTATTTGTTATTCTACTATCCTATTCTACAATTGAAAAAAGCACCTATTGAGATGGGGATTATTTTATTTACACCAACAAGTTGTCTTTGTATTCAAGTTCTTGAAGAGGAAGAACGAGCTTCATTTATTGGTAGTGGAGAACGCTTTTGGGTGAAAAAAGTAGGTACAACAGACAAAAAAGTGTTAAGTCCATTGATTAGTTTAAATCGTATGGAATCTATATTGAAACAATTGTTTACAAATGATCAAATTGATATACCAATCCATAAAATTGTCTTATCACGAAATGGCTATATCGACTATCCTGGTTCAGCATATGGTGTTCAATTTATCGATAAACGTAAATTTCCAGAATGGTTTTCAAATTTAAAAAAGAACCCATCTCCTATGAAGCATATGCAGTTTAAAGCTGCACAGTCGGTATTAAATACAGGCCAAACAACATCATTCCATCGTACGAATTGGGATACAAAGACAGAGGAAAAGGATATGGATCAGTGAAAGTTGTTTTTATTATTAATGAAAAAGCGGGAAATGGATCTGCTAAGAGGAAATGGAGCTATCTAGAAAAGTCCTTGCAAATCCCGTATCAAATAGAGTTTACAGCTTACCCGGGCCATGCAACTGAGATTGCAAAACGATACGCCAACTCAGCTATAGTGCAATCTGAAAAGTATTTATTGATCGCGATTGGTGGAGATGGAACAGTCCATGAAGTAGTACAAGGAATTTTAGAGAATGAAGAAGTCTGTATTGGCGTAATTGGTGCAGGTTCTGGAAATGACTTCGGAAGAGGATATGAAACGTTTAAAACGGCAGCAGAAATAAAAGCGTATGTTGAGCAATGTAGTGGTGGTCAATTAATGGATGTCGGAAATATGCAAAGAAATGGTGTTACATATTATTTTGTTAATAACGCAGGAATTGGCATCGATGCATATATAGCAAAAGTGGCGAATGAATCGAAGCTTAAGCAATACTTTAATATTTTTCGTTTGGGGAAACTGACATATATTTATTTTTTACTTAAGGCATTAATGAATTTTAAAACATTTTCGGCTAAAGTTGTACATAATGGACAAGAAAAAGTTTTTGAAAAAGTATGGCTTGTAGTAGCTAGTAATCAGCCATACTTTGGTGGTGGAATGAAAGTCTCGCCATACTCTATCCCAAATGATCACAATATCGAATTGACAGTTGTTTATGAAATCTCTCGTATAAAATTATTGTTTCTGTTTAGTACCGTCTTTTTTGGTAAACATACTGGATTAAAAGCAGTTCACCAATATTCTGCTAAAGAATTCGAAGTTGAAATTCATAATGAGGTTATGGCTCATACAGATGGAGAATTTGCTGGTGAGACAAAGGAATATGAGTCGATTCACTTTGGTGTAATCCATCAAGCTTGGCAATTGGCAAGAAAGTCTTCTTGACGAATGGAAAGCTTTCTTTAATAATGAGAAGTTGAATAGTAGAAATAACAGAAATGAGGAAAAGAATTGAGACTTCGACATAAACCATGGGCTGAAGAATTTATCGCTAGTCACCCAGACATCGTCGTTCCAAATCCTGAAGAGCAAAAAGGTAAATGGAATGAAGTATTCAAAAACGACAATCCATTGCATATTGAAGTAGGAACAGGTAAAGGACAATTTATCACTGGTATGGCGCTTGCTAATCCAGAGATTAACTATATCGGTATTGAGCTTTTTGACAGTGTTATAGTAAAGGCGGTTGAAAAAGTACAAGCTGCTGGTCAGCCAACTAATTTACGATTATTAAAAGTAAATGGTTCGGATTTAGAAAAGTTTTTTGAGAAAAACGATGTTGACCGTTTATACTTAAATTTCTCTGATCCATGGCCAAAAACACGTCATGCAAAAAGAAGATTAACGCATGCTGGTTTCTTAAGTATCTATGAGAATATCTTACCTGATTTCGGTGAAGTACACTTCAAAACCGATAACCGTGGCCTATTTGAATACTCTTTAGTGAGCATGTCACAATATGGTATGAAACTTGTTTATGTCTCTTTAGACTTACACAAAGAAATGCTTGAAGATAATATTATGACTGAATACGAAGAGAAATTCTCTGCAAAAGGTCAACCAATTTATCGGGTGGAAGCACAATTCCAGTTACCAGAAGTGAAATGAAGGGTTTTGAAAATGCAGGAGCTTACATAAGCTACTGCATTTTTTGTTTGTAAAAATGGAAATGGATAGAAAAAAATAGAACAACCTTTTTGTACATGTTACAATTTATATGAGGGAATATTCATTTTTATATAAAAATAAAAATGTTTGAACTCTAAGTTTTAAAACAAGGGGGAAAAGAAAATGGATCAATTTAAATTTCATGATATGACATTAACATGGCTCAAAGGGGGAACCACTTTTTTAGATGGTGGAGCAATGTTTGGGGTAGTGCCAAAGCCACTTTGGTCACGCAAGTATCCGGTCAATGAAAATAACCAAATTGAACTACCGACAGATCCAATTCTTATTCAATATCAAGGCAAGAATATGTTAGTCGATACAGGTGTTGGAAACAATAAGTTTACTGAGAAGCAATTGCGAAATTTCGGTGTGACAGAGCAATCATTTATCGATGATGGCTTAGTCGAAATGGGATTACTATCGGAAGACATCGATTATATTCTTATGACACATTTACATTTTGACCATGCTTGTGGTTTAACAAAATGGGAACAGGACAAGCTGGTACCAACTTTCCCAAATGCTAAAATCTTTGTATCACAAGTTGAATGGGATGAAATGCGAGAACCAAATATTCGTTCAGCAAATACGTATTGGAAAGAAAATTGGGAGCCGGTGCAACATTTAGTAGCTCCATTCATTGGTAAATTAGACGTATTTCCTGGTATTGAAATGATTCATACAGGTGGGCATAGTAATGGGCACAGTATTATTAAGTTAACGCAAAATGGGGAGACTATTCTACATATGGCGGACATTATGCCAACACATGCTCACCAAAATCCATTATGGGTCCTTGCGTACGATGACTATCCAATGACATCAGTTTTCGCTAAAGAAAAGTTAATGAAGGAAGCATTAGAAAACGGCTATTGGTTTAGCTTCTATCATGATGCACACTATCGTCTCATTAAATGGAACGAGACAGGTAAAGAAGTAATCGGAGAATTGAAACGTACAAGAGAAGAGATGAAAGAAGAGACTGTCCCTAAAGGATAATTCTTTTCCTTTTCATTATAGTAGGTATCTCTGAGCTGGAAAGTTGGCTCTTGAGATACTTTTTTTATGTGAATTTGAGAGTAGTCCACTACGGAAGAGAAAATTACGTTTGTTTTTTTGTTTAAAAATAAAAAAACTCCTCTATAACGAGGAGTTTTAGAAAAACGTAAGGATTAAACACGTACTAAGTCAATAATCGAGCCTGTTTTCGCATCAGCAGCAAATTCAAAACTTTGTGTTTCACCATTATGAACGCGAGAAATACCGCCTTTATACACAGGGATTTCGATGTTTTCTTTTTTGAAAACTTCTGGTTCCATGAATATCCATGATCCATCGATAGGACCTTCTTGTTTAAATAAGTTTTTAATGTCAGACAATACTGAATTAGCTGGTTTGTTTGGATAAATTTTTTCGCTAGCTTCTTTAATTACATAAGCTGCAGCAAGTCCTGTTGCAACACCAAGTAGGAAATCACGTAATTTCATAGATCATTGCCTCCCTAAATTTCATATGAAGCTAGTGTACCACATCCATTATATGGAGTGAAAATGTGAGGGTGGTACTTTTGAGTATACTAGTTCAAATGAGGAAAGTTTTATACATGGAGATCACACTGTTAGTTGAAATGGCGCTTTCCACATTTCGGTTGCCGAAATAAAGTGCTAGTAATAAAAGCATTTTTTGGATAAAATAAAAGATATAGTGGCTCATTAAAGGAGGCTTTTCAATTGAATCAAGAAACTTTAGATATGTTTAAAACACTAACTGAACTACCGGGGGCACCAGGTGATGAACGTGCCGTACGCGCTTTTATGCGACAAGAGTTATCTAAGTATGCTGATGAGATTGTGCAGGATAATTTAGGTGGCATTTTCGGATTAAAAAAAGGTGACGAAAATGGTCCCCGTATTCTAGTTGCAGGTCATATGGATGAAGTTGCTTTAATGGTAACTTCAATTACTGATAATGGTATGCTTCGTTTCCAACCTCTAGGTGGATGGTGGAATCAAGTAATGCTTGCGCAACGTGTTGAAGTATATGCAACAAATGGTCCAATACCAGGTGTTATTGCTTCTGTTCCAAAACACTTATTAACACCAGAAATGCAGTCAAAACCAATGGAAATTAGCAATATGTTAATTGATGTTGGTGCTGACGATAAGGTAGATGCTGAAAAAATGGGTATCATTCCAGGCCAATCAATTATTCCAGTTTGTCCATTTACACCGATGGCAAACCCGAAAAAAATTATGGCTAAAGCATGGGATAATCGTTATGGCTGTGGATTAGCAATTGAACTATTAAAAGAACTGAAAGACGAAAAACTACCGAATACATTATATTCAGGTGCGAATGTTATGGAAGAGGTTGGACTACGCGGAGCTAAAGTGTCAGCTAATTTGATTAAACCTGATCTTTTCTTTGCATTAGATGCCAGCCCAGCTAATGATACTTCAGGTGATAAAACGCAATTCGGTCAACTTGGTAAAGGTCCTTTACTTCGTATTTTGGACCGCACAATGATTACTCATAGAGGAATGCGTGAATACATTCTAGATACAGCTGAATCTAATAATATTCCATATCAATACTTCGTCTCACCAGGTGGCACAGATGCAGGAAATGTACATATTTCTAATGATGGTGTACCAAGTTCTGTTATCGGTATTTGTTCACGCTATATCCACACACATGCTTCAATCATTCATACGGATGATTTAGATGCGGCGAAGGAATTGATCGTGAAGCTGGTCAAAAATGCAGACCGTACAACGTTAGAAACAATCCGTGCAAACGGCTAATTTGTTATACTATTAAGGGGGTTCCGACAAGGGCCCTCTTTTTCTGTACATAAATAATTATTTAAAGGAGTATGAAAATGCTAATAGCAATAGGAACAAAAAATAAAGCTAAGACAGGTGCTGTTGAAGCAGTTGTAAAACAATGTATAAATGAAGAATTAGTATTCGAACATATTGAAGTTGCATCTGGCGTATCCGTACAACCGATGACAGATGCTGAAACAAGAGAAGGTGCAATTAATCGTGCTAAGAATACTAGTAATGTTTCCAATGCAGATTTTTCATTTGGATTAGAAGGTGGAGTTAAAGAAATTGATGGGGTTATGTATGTTTGCAATTGGGGAGCTCTTGTCTTAAAAAATGGACATGTTATTACAGCTGCGGGGGCTCAGATTCCATTGCCAGAAACAGTTGCAGAAGCGGTGAAAAGTGGCAGAGAGCTAGGTCCTGTAATGGATGAATACACTCAACAAAACGATATTCGACAACATTCTGGAGCAATTGGTATTTTCACTCAGGATTTTGTTGATCGAAAAGAAATGTTTGAACATGTTATAAAATTGTTAATTGGGCAATACTTCTTCCAAAAAGCATGACTTTTCCCTCTTTATTAGCAGTTTAGTGGGAAGAGCACTAAAGTTGCATGGACTCTATAACATCTTTAAAATAGAATGGAGTTCAAGCAAGGATGGAGGATGGCATGTCACGATATACTATTGTATTGTTACTAATCATTTCTGTACTGGCAAGTCTGGCAGGTTGCGGACAAACTATTGAAGAACAAATGGATCAGGGAATGGAGAATGCCAAAAGTGTATTTAACGCCAAACCTGAGAAAAGTACAGAGCAAACCAATAAAATCAATTTCTATCTACCTTCAGAATTTACTATAGAAACTTCATCTGATGATACAAATATTATATTGTCTAAAGATGAAAATGCATTTGTTCTATTTATTAATCCTAATGAAAGTAATGATAGTGAAAGATTTTATAAAGCTTTGAAAGCTGATAAAAAAGCTAATATAGTAAAAGAACAAACTTTTAAAAAGAAGAACCGATTTGGATTTGCAAGTGTTTTAAAGAAAGAAGACAAACAATATGAGATTCTTGTAAGTAGTGGTGGTGTTAAATTGACGACCATTACAAATGGTGAAAATATTGATGAACTAATAGAACAAATGATGCAAATTGTTCGATCAGTGAAGATTACTAATAAGTGAGGTTAAGAACATGCAAAGTTTACAAACTATTGAACAATTTTCAGACTTAAAATCACAAGGAAAAACAGTCTTTCTATTTACAGCAGGCTGGTGTCCAGATTGTCATTTTATCGATCCGTTTATGCCAGAAATAGAAGAAAAATTCGAAGATATTCAATTTGTATCAGTTAATCGTGATGATTTTATCGATTTATGTGGAGACTTAAACATTTTCGGTATACCTAGCTTCGTCGCATTTGAAAATGGTGAAGAAAGTGGTCGGTTTGTAAGTAAAGATCGTAAAACACAAATTGAGATTGAAGAGTTTTTAGAATCATTATAAGTCTTTGGAGATAGTGAAAGAAAAACTGTCTGATACGGTTCACAAAAAAGTGAACCGTTTGTTTATGTGAAAATAAAGGGAGTTGAAGCAGTTGAAATCTAAAGAGCTAGTCAAAAAGCTACAAGAACGATTGAGTGATACTCACTTTGAATGGCAATTTGATGAAAAACACAACAAATTAAGATTAGATCATAAAGAGCTAGGTAAAGGAATGGACATATCTTTACCAGGTATCCTCTCTAAATATGAAACGAAAAAAGAACTTGCAATTGATGAAGTAATTTACACAATTCAAGAGACATTTTCAGCAATGGAAAAAGAGCATGCAGAAGGATTTGAGAACATAGATAATATTTTCCCAATCATTCGCTCCACATCTTTTCCGAAAAAATCAAAAGATGGTCATGCTTTCGTTACTACTGATCACACAGCAGAGACACGTATTTACTATGCTCTTGACCTTGGCAATACTTACCGCCTAATCGATGTCGATATGCTAGACAAGCTAAATGTATCAACAGAGCAAATAACAGAAGCTGCACGCTTTCAAATAAGAAAGCTGAATACGAAAGTTAAAAAAGACGTAGTAGCTGAAAATGTTTTCTATTTTTTAAATGAAAATGATGGTTATGATGCAAGTCGTATTTTAAATGATACCTTTTTAAAGGAAATGCGTGGTAAGATTGAAGGGGATATGACTGTGTCAGTACCGCATCAAGACGTGCTAATCATAGGAGATATTCGTAATGAAGCAGGATATGATGTACTAGCACAAATGACTATGCATTTCTTTACAGTAGGCACTGTCCCAATTACATCACTGTCATTTATTTATGAAGATGGCGATTTAGAACCCATCTTTATATTAGCTAAAAACAGAGTGAAAAAGGAGCAAGAGAAAAAATGATCGTATCATACAACAAAGCTTATGTTGGAGACGTTTTACTCGTTCAATTATCGACAGAAGCAATCGTAAAAACTGTGTTAGAAAAGCACGGAGATTTAGTTCTATTAAAAGAAGAATCTACTGGCGAAGTAAAAGGGTTTAACCTTTTTAATGCAAGTGAATATTTGCAAATCGAACAACAAGGTAACGTTGAAATTACGGAAGAGCTAGTAGCAGCAATTGATGCAGCTATCTTTAAGAATGGCGCAACATTAAATTTAGATGTTGACCTAACACCTAAATTTGTCGTTGGTCTTGTTGAAGAAAAAGAAAAACACCCGAATGCAGATAAATTAAATATTTGTAAAGTAAATGTTGGAGATGAAACATTACAGATTGTATGTGGTGCTCCAAATGTTGAAGCAGGTCAAAAAGTGGTTGTAGCTAAAGTGGGAGCAGTAATGCCTTCAGGTATGTTAATCAAAGATGCTGAGCTACGTGGCGTTCCTTCTTCTGGAATGATTTGTTCAGCTCGCGAATTAGCAATACCAAACGCTCCGCAAGTAAAAGGTATTTTAGTGCTTGAAGATGATGCAATTGTAGGTACACCTTTTCAAGCTTAAATAAAATATTATTAAATCGACATACCGAATTATAGGTATGTCGATTTTTTATTTTGTAACAAAAAAGAAATAATTATATTAATATACGAAATGAATTTGAGAAAAATGGTAATTTTCTAGTGCATTCTTTCGCTTCTCATTGCATACTTGGCGTTATTACTGATAAAATGAATGCAACGATTTGGAAAAGAGTGATTCTTATGAAGTGGTTTAAAAATGTAGTTGCTCGTATTATGGGTGACGAAATCGAAGAATATGATAATGAAAAAAAGATTAATAATGACAGAATTAAAATACAAGATACATATGAAGACTATATAGAACAAGAGTTTGAAACAGTACAACAAGAAGATTCTATACCCGCATTTTTACGTAAAAGAGATGCTTTCCGTTTCCCGGTTATATCTGATTCAGAGCGCTCGCAAATGATAAAGAAGGAAACTCCAAGCAAGCAAGCGCCACTACCATCGAATAAGCAAGTTAGACCAAAGCCACAATCCGTTCAACCAGATCAATGGCAAGAACAGAGACAAAAGCAAAAACGAGATCGTTTCCAACCGTCTTCTCAAAATCAAACAACAACGCAAAATAGAAGGTCACCATTTGAAAATCAGGTACAGCAATATCAGGAGTCAGCTCGATTCGAAACACGAGAGCAGCGGAGACCAATAGTGAAGAATGGGTATAACGAGGTGCCATCAAAACAAGAGCGTATTAATCCATTTAACCCAAAGCCAAATTATGATACAACCGCTTCTTATAGGGAACGACCAAGTTCTTCACTAGGTCGTAGATCGGTTGAGAGTGAAACTGAAACTGTGACTACCACAAAGCCAGAGCAAGTAAAAAAGCAAAAGTTCAAACCTACAAATGTACCTTCACCCGTTTATGGTTTTCAAAAGCCACCTTTGCGTTCTACTCATGACCAGCTAGAGGGCCATGAATCCAATGAACTAAAACAGACTGATGATCATTTAGAAGCAACAAAACAGGTTACTGTAGAAGTAATGGAGTCACTACACACCGCTGCTACAGAAGAACATGCCATTGTTGAAACAAAACTAGAGGAAGCTCAAGTTATTACTGAAACAGAAATGAATGCAGCCCAAGCAATTCCTGAAACAGAAATGAATGCAGCCCAAGCAATTCCTGAAACAGAAATGAATGCAGCCCAAGCAATTCCTGAAACAGAAGTAGAAGAAGTTCAAGCTACTGTTGAAACAGAAGTAGAAGAAGTTCAAGCTACTGTTGAAACAAAAGTAGAGGAAGTTCAAGCTACTGTTGAAACAAAAGTAGAGGAAGTTCAAGCTACTATTGAAACAAAAGTAGAGGAAGTTCAAGCTACTGTTGAAACAAAAGTAGAGGAAGTTCAAGCTACTGTTGAAACAAAAGTAGAGGAAGTTCAAGCTACTGTTGAAACAAAAGTAGAGGAAGTTCAAGCTACTGTTGAAACAAAAGTAGAGGAAGTTCAAGCTACTGTTGAAACAAAAGTAGAAGAAGCCCAAGCTACTGTTGAAACAGAAGTAGAAGAAGTTCAAGCTACTGTTGAAACAGAAGTAGAAGAAGTTCAAGCTACTGTTGAAACAGAAACAGCAGAGGCCCAAACAGTTGTTGAAACGATAGTAGAGGAAGTCCAAAAAATTGTTGAAGCAGAAGTAGAAGAAACTCAAGTAATTGCTGAAACAGAAGTAGAGGAAGTTCAAGCTACTGTTGAAACAAAAGTAGAAGAAGCCCAAGCAATTGCTGAAACAGAAGTAGAGGAAGTTCAAGCTACTGTTGAAACAGAAGTAGAGGAAGTTCAAGCTACTGTTGAAACAAAAGTAGAAGAAGCCCAAGCAATTGCTGAAACAGAAGTAGAGGAAGTTCAAGCTACTGTTGAAACAAAAGTAGAAGAAGCCCAAACAGTTGTTGAAACAATAGTAGAAGAAGTCCAAAAAATTGTTGAAGCAGAAATAGAAGAAACTCAAGTAATTGCTGAAACAGAAGTGAATGTAGACCAAGCTATTGATGAAATAATAGTAATGGAAGAACAGCCTCTTGAAGTTGCTATTGAAGAGGGTATAACTGAATCGACTATAAAAATGGAAGAAGTAAATGATCAATATAGTGATTGTGAGGAAATTGCCTCTCCAACTACTGGTGAAGAGCCAATCCAACAACAGCTAATACCTGTTGCAATTAAAGAGCTGAATGAAATCGTAGATCAAAATCTAGAAGTAAAATTAGTTGGGCAGGCACAAACTTCCATAGAGGAGATTACTATAGAAGAAAAACCTGCCATTGTCGAAGAACTTATTCGCCGAGCGGAAGATCCTGAAGATGAGCTTTTAAAATCAGAAGATATAATTGTAGAAGCAACTATAAAGCCATCTGAAAAAGTAGAACAAATAGAGGAACCATCTTCAAAAGAGGAAGAGTACCAAGAGCCAGTAAAAAAAGAAGAAAGTAAACTTCCATTTAATGTTCTTATGTTAAAAACAGATAAAGAGAAATGGGCACTGAAAGAAGCAAAGACTAAGCAATTATTAAATACGAGCGTAGAAGAAACTGTTCTCCCTTTAGTCGTAAAAGAGCAGCCTGTTGCAACGAGTATTACAGAGAACCCTATACAACAACCCATATTAGAAACATATACGGTGTCTGATAATCAAGAAGTTGCGGCGACAACAGTAGAGCCAGTCATCGAACCTGAAATTGAAGAGCCTATGCCATCACGCATTAACGAAAACCTTGACGAATCTCTAAAATATTTAGAGTCACCAGAGGAAAAGACAGAGGATTTTGAATGGATGGATATGCAAGGTGAGAAACTAATTGAGGCACTCTCATATTTTCAAGTAAAAGGAGAGATTGTTCAAATTGTGCAAGGACCTGCAGTAACGCAATTTGAAATTACAGTTGGTCATGGTACCAAGGTGAGTAAAATACGTAATTTAGCAGATGATTTGAAACTGGCTCTAGCTGCTAGGGATATACGTATTCAAGCTCCGATTCCAGGTAAGAGCTCAATCGGAATTGAAATTCCAAACCAAAAATCACGACCAGTGCGTATTTCTGAGATTGTTGGTGACCAGTTATTTATTGATTCAGATTCGCCTCTTGAAGCAGCGTTGGGTTTAGATTTAACAGGAAAACCGGTAACGCTTGATCTTCGTAAAATGCCTCATGGATTAATTGCAGGGGCAACTGGATCTGGTAAATCTGTTTGTATTAACTCAATTTTGGTTAGTCTATTATTAAAAGCTAGCCCACAAGATGTGAAGCTGCTTTTAATTGACCCTAAAATGGTGGAATTGGCTGCATTTAATCATATTCCTCATTTAGTGAGCCCGGTGATTACCGATGTCAAGGCAGCTACTGCAGCTTTAAAATGGGCTGTAGAGGAAATGGAAAGACGTTATCAGTTGTTTGCACATGTTGGCGCGCGAGATATTACTCGATACAATGCAATGGTTGAAGAAGAACGAAAATTTTCATTAAAAATGCCATATTTAGTGATTGTCATCGATGAATTAGCAGATTTAATGATGATGGCTCCTACTGATGTGGAAGAAGCTATTTGTAGAATTGCTCAAAAAGCAAGAGCTTGTGGTATACATTTAGTACTTGCAACTCAACGCCCATCTGTAGACGTTATTACGGGGCTAATTAAGTCTAATATTCCGACACGTATTGCTTTCTCTGTATCATCTCAAATTGATTCACGTACAATATTAGATAGCCAAGGAGCGGAGCGATTATTAGGTCGTGGTGATATGCTGTACTTAGGTAATGGAATGTCTGGGCCTATTCGTGTGCAAGGTACATTCGTAACGGATGAAGAAATAGAAGCTGTGACAGACTATATGCGATCGCTAGGCGAGCCGGAATATATTTTTGAACAAGAAGAATTGTTGAGAAAAGCTGAGGCTATTGAGGAACAAGATGAGTTATTTGAAGAAGCATGCCGACACATTTGTGAGCAAGGTACAGTTTCTACATCTTCTTTACAACGAAAATTCCATATCGGTTATAATCGAGCAGCCAGATTAGTAGACATGATGGAAGCTCAAGGATTTATCTCAGAGTCAAAAGGTACAAAACCACGTGATGTTTTTTTGAAAACACAAGATTTAGAGAATCTCTTTAATAACGGATATGATGAAATGTAAATTATTTATGACTAATGTCTTATTACTTATAAATAATAAAAGTGAAAGAGTGGGAATTATCGTTTATTTTAGAAGTGTAGTAATCCATGCTATAATGTAATATGTTTTAAAGATTTGATTAATCAAGGGTAAGGAAACTTTCCCGGGAGGTTTCAACATGACAGTTTATCATTTTACAGGAATTAAAGGATCAGGAATGAGTTCACTTGCACAAATTCTATTTGATTCAGGTGAGACGGTTCAAGGTTCCGATATCGAAACATACTTTTTTACAGAGGATCCTCTAAGAGAGCGCAATATTACCATCTTGCCTTTTGATGAGAACAACATTCAACCAGGAATGATTGTAATTGCGGGTAATGCTTTTACGGACGAGCACCCAGAGTTAGTAAAAGCCCGTGAAATCGGTGTAGAAGTAATTCGTTATCATACATTCCTAGGGAAATATTTAGAACAATATACATCAGTCGCTATTACAGGAGCCCATGGTAAAACTTCAACAACAGGTTTAATGTCTCATGTGTTAGAAGGAGACAAGCCGACTTCTTTTTTAATTGGTGATGGTACTGGTGGCGGGGCAGTAGGCGCTCAAAACTTCGTAATGGAAGCATGCGAATACCGCCGTCATTTCTTAGCATATCATCCAGATTATGCAGTGATGACGAATATTGATTTTGATCACCCTGACTATTATAAAGACATAGAAGATGTGTTTGATGCGTTTCAATCAATGGCATTACAAGTGAAAAAAGCTATTATTGCTTGTGGTGACGATGAACACTTACAAAAAATTCAAGCTAATGTACCAGTAGTATTTTACGGCTTTGGTTCTGAAAATGATTTTGAAGCGCGTAATGTAGAAAAAACAACTGAAGGGTCTACCTTCGATGTTTTCGTACGCAACGAATTTTATAGTAAATTCCATATTCCAATGTTTGGAGATCATAATGTATTAAATACACTTGCCGTGATTTCTTTATGCCATTATGAAGGAGTTCCAGCGGAAACGATTCAAGCTCGCCTAAGTACTTACGATGGTGTTAAACGTCGTTTTACTGAGACAGCAATTGGCGCTCGTACATTAATTGATGATTATGCTCACCATCCTACAGAGATTAGAGCAACGATTCAATCTGCACGACAAAAATACCCGAATCGCGAAGTTGTAGCTATTTTCCAACCACATACATTTACACGTACTCAAGCTTTTTTACAAGATTTTGCGGATAGTTTAAGTGAAGCAGATAGTGTTTATCTTTGTGATATTTTCAGCTCTGCGCGTGAAAAATCAGGTGCTCTGTCTATACAAGATTTAGTAGATCTAATTGAAGGCAGTAAATTATTGAAGTTAGAAAATATACCTTCTTTAATAGAGCATAAAGAATCTGTATTCTTGTTTATGGGTGCAGGCGATGTGCACAAATTCCAAGAAGCATTTGAAGCTCATTTATTAGAAAAAGACGCATAATACAAGTGAAAATATATAAAAAAACAGTTTAACCTCTTCTTGAGGCTGAGCTGTTTTTTTAATGGAAAATTCTTTATTTTTGTAGTATAGTGATGATGATTAGCAGGATTTAGCAATGTTTTGTTGAATGTATTGTAATATGTTATGTTTAAATACATTCATTTTGTGGGAACTTAAATGTATATAGTTAGGAGGGTGTAAGATGATAGTTATTTTGTATATAGCAGCACTAGTTGCGGCTATAGGGTTCCTTGTTTTATGTATTGGTTTAACAATGACATTAAATTCGTTGAAAACAACGTTGAATAATGTAGCGAATACAATGGCTGGAATTGAAGGTCAAATGCAAGGAATTACACGTGAGACAACAGGCTTGTTAGAAAAAACAAATAGTTTGGCAGAGGATATTCAGGATAAATCTAAACAACTGAATACCGTAGTTCAAGCCGTTAAAGGTTTTGGTGATTCAGTAAATGGATTGAATAATTCAGTACAACAAGTAACATCTTCTATTTATTCAAACGTTTCGAAAAACAGCGATCAGATTGCTCAAGTTATTCAATGGAGTAACGCTTTTATGGGAATACGTGGTAAGATGAAAGAGCGTAAAGCAAACGGTGAAACAGTTACGGTGAATACACTAGATGAAACTGTTAAGCGAAAAAGAAGAAAATAAGATTTTGGGAGGCGCTAGGTATGTCAGAACAAAAACCGAATTACAATGATGTGAGAAATAATTATGATGTTTATGGTAACCAAGGAATTGAGGGTTCGGAAGTGAATGCTTACTTACCACAACCTTATGAACATAAAACTGAATCTCTCTATGACGAATCAAATGTAAATGTAAAAGATTTTGTGATTGGCGCATTTGTCGGTGGTATTGTTGGGGCTGCTGCAGCGTTATTTTTAGCTCCTAAAACAGGTAAAGAATTGCGTGATGATGTGGCAACACAAGCTAGCCAAATTAAAGAAAAAAGCATTGAGCTTTCTTCCACTGCAAAGGAAAAATCAGCTCAAATTTCAAAAACACTACAAGAACAATCAGGTCAATTAGTTGATAAAGTAAAATCAATCAAATCTAAAACAACTCAGCCATTGGATGATGGAACGGCTTCTTCTGAAGGCGAAGAGCCGATAGATATCATGGAAACTATGGAAAAAACGATTGCAGAATACGAAGCAGAAACTAATGAGCCGACGGCGGTAAGTTTGGCTCTTGAAGAAGCAGTAGAAGTAGTCGAGTCTGTAACGAAAGAAGCAAAAGCTGAAGCGTCAAAAAACAGATAATGTATTCATAAGTAAAAAGCTATCTCAAAGTTCGTTATTAGAACATTTGAGACAGCTTTTTTTCGTTATTTATAAGATTTCTTGCTCTACTTTATTTAATGTAATAGAAAGTCGATCGCCACCGAAGATTTCTGCATCGAATTTTGAAGGTTTTTCATTACGTAATATTGAAAATGAGCCTTTGAAATCTGTAGGTAATTGCCAATTGGAAAAACGGAATACATCTTGGTAAATCCAGTTACTAGTATCTTTTGTTACAAATTGAATTTTAGCACCGTTTGGTATGACGTCTGATTTATGTGCAATTTCTCCGTTGATATAAACGGTTATACAATTTTTATTCAACTCTAATGTTTCATCTTGGAATGTTACAATTATACGATCTTCTATTTGGATATTAAGGCGCTTAGCGATTAGTTCAACTGTCGGCAATTCGGTCATTTGGATGGTTATGCGGTCATTGTGCTTCATAGCATAGTGAAGTTTTGTCGGAAGACTATTAAGCGATAAACTACTCGCGAATTCAGGTAAATTTACTGGCTTGTTGTCAATGAAAATTGTAAATGGTGTTATTCGTTTAATAAAGGCTTGATTGTTAGTCCAATACAAAATTTCTTCTATGGTATCGGCTGTTTTAATAGAAACAATGTCTCGATCTTTCAATTGCGTATCCGAGGAGACTGATTGGCCATTTACCGTGATTTTCGGTTGTATTTCGTATGATAAATCTTGGATGTATACTTTTTTAACACCAGCATCATCTAATATATCTTTTACCGAAGCTTGAGCAGGTGCTCCGTTTTCGCCTTCTTTTAACTCGATGATATCACCATTTTGTATGAGGTGTTTGGTGTTTGCTTTATTACCGTTGACGAAAATTTCAGTTGGACTACCATGACCACCAGGTATAAAGATATCCTGATCGTTTACTTTAATTGAAAGAGCTAGACCTGGTTTACCGTATAATTTTGTAGCTAAAACATTGGCTGCAAGTAATGCGTCTGACACAGTCATCTCTTTTAATTCAAATAAACGGATGATTTGTTTATTTACTTCGACCGTCATATATTTTATTGGTGCTCGTTTTGCGGCAATGGCAATACCAATAGGTGTTACAAGTTCAGGAGAGGCAGGCACATGATCCTCCCTTGTGAGTTGTTGAATGGCATCAATCCCTCGAACTGCCACCCTATTTTCTGGTAACTCTAAAACTCTGCAAAGTTCCATTGGTAAATCCGGTGTTAAACTGCCACCACCTACTAGTAAAACGGCTTTTGGAGCAATTTGGTTATTTAATCGTAAAATTTCAGTGCCAATCGCTGTAGCAAGTTGTACGACTGCTGGACGTAATTTTTCCATTATTTCAGAGCGTGGGTAAAACTGATCGAAGCCTAATATATCTTGAATATTAATCTCTTCTTGCATAGCCATTTCTTTTTTTGCTTTTTCAGCAACTGGGAAGTCTAGTAAGTAATGGTCACTTAACGCCTCTGTAATTTCATCACCAGCTGTAGGTACCATTCCATAAGCTACAACTGTACTTTTATCTGTAATGGCGATATCTGACGTACCTGCACCTATATCCACTAGAGCGACATTTAATCGGCGCATTGTGGGAGGAATTAACGCATTGATGGCTGCAATTGGTTCAAGGGTTAATGCTTCCATTTCTAAATTTGCACGTTTAAGAGCAGCTAACAGCGATTCTACGACGACTCTTGGTAAGAAGGTGGCAATTACTTCAACTGAAGCTTCCTCGCCTTGTTGGTCAATTAAACTGCCAATTTCTTCTTGGTCTAAACGGTAGTATAAAACTGAATAGCCAACACAATAATAATGACTAGTATTATTTTTATCTTCTTTATTTTGTAATAGTTGTTGCTGGGCTTGTTGAACAGCAGCTAATTCTAAACGGCTGATATCATCTTCAGTGAAAGCAAGTCGGTTTTTTATATTAATAGTGACAGCAGCTTGTTCAGTTTTTAAGGCTCGACCGGCAGCAGCAACACTTACTTTATGAAGAGGGCCGTGTTTCTCTTCAAGTTGAGTTTTAATTTTCTCTATTAAAGTAGCTACATGTAATACATTATGTATTTGACCATCTACCATAGCACGTTCCTTGTGTTCTTCAATCATTAAGTCGACAACGTGGAAATTTTCACCTTGTTCTTCTATAATTATTCCAACTACAGATCGTGTACCTATATCTAATGCAAATAGCTTAGACATCGTGTTTTGCCACGTCCTTTCATGTGCATTTAAAGCAATATACTTCGCCGCGTTGAAGCGTTAAAGAAATATTGCGTGACTTTTGTAAAAATATTGATTATAATATTCATATTATCTAAAAATGTATCACAGTTTTCAGTCTACTGAAAGTACCTGATACGAGGAAGTGAGGAGAAACGCAATGAGTCATCAAAATTTAGATCACTTACGTGACCGCGTAGACGCATTAAACCTTGAAATTTTAAGTTTAATTAACGAACGTGCAGAAGTCGTACAAGAAATTGGTAAGATTAAAGAAAAACAAGGTGTTAATCGTTATGATCCTCTTCGTGAGAGACATATGTTGAACCTTTTGAAAGAAAATCATGAAGGTCCACTTAGTCAAGGTACGATTGAACATATTTTCAAAGAAATCTTTAAATCAGCATTAAAATTACAAGAAACAGATCATAAAAAAGAATTATTAGTATCTCGTAAACGGAAACCAGAGGATACAATTGTGAATATTAACGGAGAAGCAATTGGTTCTGGAGAACCAACATTCGTATTTGGTCCATGTGCGGTAGAATCTTACGAACAAGTAGCAGCAGTTGCTGAATCGATTCAATCAAAAGGTCTGAAAATGATTCGTGGCGGAGCTTACAAACCACGTACATCTCCATATGACTTCCAAGGACTAGGTCTTGAAGGTTTGAAAATTTTAAAACAAATTTCAAAGGAATTCGGTTTAGCTGTAGTTTCTGAAATTGTTACACCATCACATTTGGATGAAGCGCTAGATCATATCGATGTTATCCAAATAGGTGCACGTAATATGCAAAACTTCGAATTATTAAAAGCTGCGGGAGCGACAAATAAACCTGTACTTTTAAAACGTGGTTTAGCAGCAACAATTGATGAATTCATCAATGCTGCAGAATACATTATCTCAAAAGGTAATGATCAAATTATTCTATGTGAACGTGGTATTCGCACATATGAAAAAGCGACACGTAACACATTAGATATTTCAGCTGTTCCGATTTTAAAACAAGAAACACATTTACCAGTATTTGTAGATGTAACGCACTCAACTGGTCGTCGTGATTTACTATTACCATGTGCTAAAGCGGCCATTGCTATTGGAGCAGATGGTGTTATGGCAGAAGTTCATCCAGATCCAGCAGTAGCATTATCGGATGCTCAACAACAAATGAGCATTCCACAATTCGATGAATTCTACGAAACTCTACAAAAGTTCATGAAATCTTACGAAATACAAGCATAATAGGGGGTGACGATTCGAATTACTAGAATCGTCACCTTTCTTTTGTTGAAAAATCTTTGCTAATTGTCGTATCATAAAAAGAAGAAAAGAAAAGGAGGTCATCAAGTGACCGTTACAATTTATGATGTTGCACGTGAAGCAAATGTTTCTATGGCGACAGTTTCACGTGTCGTCAATGGCAACCCAAACGTTAAGCCGTCAACTAGAAAAAAAGTTCTTGATGTAATTGAACGCTTAGAATATAGACCAAATGCGGTTGCTCGTGGCTTAGCAAGTAAAAAAACAACGACAGTAGGCGTTATCATTCCGGATATATCCAATATTTTCTATGCTGAACTTGCTAGAGGTATTGAAGATATCGCGACAATGTATCGCTATAATATTATTTTATCCAATTCTGATCAACGAGAAGAGAAGGAACTTCAGTTATTAGATAATATGTATGGTAAGCAAGTTGATGGAATTGTTTTGATGAGCGAGCAAGTCACAGAAGAGTTATTAGATAAAATGGGACATTCCCCTGTACCAATCGTTTTGGCAGGTTCAATTGACCGAACACAAGAAATACCATCTGTAAATATAGATTATTTACAAGCCGCTTATGAAGCTGTTAGCCGACTAATAGATAATGGCCATAAACGAATTGCTTTCGTGTCAGGACCATTCACTTCTACGATAAACCGAGAATATAAATTTGCTGGCTACAAAAGAGCATTAGAAGAAGCCGGAATTGAATTAGCTGACAATCTTGTTATAGCTAATGAAGATTCTTATGATAGTGGTATCGAAGATTGGTCAGAGTTAAGCAAGCTTGAAAATGCACCAACAGCCTTCTTTGCAGGTAGTGACGAGCTAGCCATAGGAATTATCCATGGTGCACAAGATGCAGGTAAGAAAGTACCGGACGATATTGAAGTAATTAGTTTTGAAAATTCGAAGCTAGCACGTATGGTACGTCCTCAATTAACAAGTGTTGTATTACCGCTGTATGATATAGGTGCGGTTTCAATGCGCCTTTTAACTAAATTTATGAACAAAGAAACAGTGGAAGAAGGAATTGTTATACTTCCACACCGCATTGAAGAACGAGATTCAGTAAAATAAAAACTTAAATAAAAAAGGATCGCTCTAGCATCGTGTGAAAGACGATAGGAGCGATCCTTTTTATGTACGTTTAGCTTTTGATAGAACGAATCAGGTACAATGCTTTTTCTAAAATTTGATGATTTTTTTCGGTGATTTCTACTTTTCGTGGCACTTCATTATACATATTAATTGGATCCATCCAAGTAGGAATTAGGGTGACTGGAGATTCGGTCTGCCACTTCTCTAACCAAGCAGACGGAAGCGGCCCATCAGGAGCTTTTTGGTCAGTCATTTCTGTCCAAATAAGTGACCATGCTCTTGGAACTACACGCCAAATATCATAGCCGCCACCACCTACTGCAATCCAGCGGCCATCACAATATTCATGAGCTAGCTCATGAGCGATTCGTGGAATTTCTTTATAAATCTTCATCGAACCATACAGATGAGTTAAGGGATCAAAATAATGAGCATCTGCACCATTTTGTGTCAAAATCACATCTGGTTTGAAATGATCGACTATTTCTCTAAAGGCTGTTTCATAGATGTCCAAAAATGACTCATCTTCTGTAAAAGCATCAATTGGTAAATTGAAGGAAGTACCATGACCCTCACCAGTTCCTCTTTCTGTAACGTTTCCAGTGCCAGGAAATAGATAACGACCTGTTTCGTGAATAGAAATAGTGCACACATTTGGATCATCGTAGAAGCTCCACTGAACACCGTCACCATGATGTGCGTCTGTATCGATATAGAGTACTCTAGCATTGTATTTTTGTTGCATATACTTAATGGCTACAGTGCTGTCATTATAGATACAAAATCCCGATGCACGACCTTTAAAGCCGTGATGAAGTCCACCACCTAAATTAGCAGCATGCTTTGCCTTTCCTTGCATCACATAATCGCATGCAGTTAATGTACCACCAACGATATGAGCACTCGCTTCATGCATAAATGGAAAGATGGGAGTATCCTCTGTGCCGATGCCATACTGCTCACCCTGTTCATTTGTTATTTCACCGTGGCCAGCTTTTTTTACTATATCCATATACTTTGAATCGTGACCGAGAAGAATTTCTTCATCTGTTGCGATACGTGGTTCAACAATATCGGCTTTATTTAAGGCACCAAGTTCATTTAGTAAATCAACTGTTAAAGTTAGTCTTTTTTGATTAAAAGGATGAGTGTCTGAAAATTTATATCCAAGCTGATTATCTGAGTAGATGAATACGGCGTTTTTTTCTACATTTTCATGCCCGGCATATTTGGCCATAGCACCTCAAACCCTTCTTTTCGTAAATCCTCAATGATGGAAAGAGGATTCATGATTTTTACTCGAATAGATAGTATTTTCATCTCATCAAACTCTTTATCTGGATATACTAAGACACTTAATACACTCGCGTGGTGCTTATGGAATACTTTTGTTACTTCAAATAATATGCCAACGATATCTGGTACACGAATTTCAATATGTGAACTTGGTTTGTTTGCTCCAGTTAACTCAATATAGTTATAGAGTAAGTCTGTTCCTGTTACGATTCCTACTAATTTACCACCGCTGATGATAGGTAAACAACCGATGCGATGTTCATAGAAAATAATGGCGATTTCTTCGACGAAATCAAGTGGATGACCAACAATTATATTCTTTGTCATAATATTTTCTAATGGTTGGTCATAGATACCTTCGTCTGGTATTTTGAGCAGGGAAGAAGGAAGCGCGTTTTTTATATCCCTTTCTGTCACTAGGCCAATAACTTCATTAGCTATATTTGTAATAGGTAAATGACGAATCTGTTCTTTTTTTAGTAGTTGAACAGCCTCCTTAATAGTGTTGGATGGCTTTAAGGAGAACACAGTTGAATTCATGATTTCTTCAACAATCATAGACAAAATCCCCTTTGTTTAGTTGTTTAGTACATGAAACGGCTTTTAAAACGTAGCTGATCAAACCTTTGAATTGATTCACTATCAACTCTACTACCAATACGTGCCATTAGGCAATTCGCAGGGTGTGAAGAGATTTCAGGTTCATCCGTGGCGAAATTCTCCAGACCTCCCGCATTCATCATTTTCTCCATGATTTTACGATATTCCCAAACATTTAGTCCTGTTCTTTTTAAATCCCAGTGCCAATAATATTCGGTTGTAATAACGATATAGTCTTCCATCGCATCATCCATCATAGATACGCGAAGTATTTGTTTACCTACACCTGTTCCGCGAAAATCTGGTATGACTTCAATTGCTCCAAGCTCAATTAAATTTTCCATTTTCCCTTCTGACCAACGTTCTAATGGATCAGGGTATAAAAAGGTAGCATAACCGACGATGGTATCCTCATTACGTGCAATAATAATACGTCCTTCAGGTAATTTGGCTATTCCTATTAACGCTTTAAATTGTTGTTTAGCAACACGAAAAGCTGTTAAATCCTCATGGAATTTTAGTTTTTCTAATTGCTCAGGTGGGATAGGACCTTCAACTACAATTTGACCTGATTTAGTTTCCATATTAACGCCGTAATAAGTTTTAATAAATTCCATTATTTCACCGCCTTACTAAGATATTGTATTTCAATTATACATGAATGAAAAAGAGAATAATCACATAAATGAGAAAATTATATGTCTAGTGTCGTAAGTTTGTGAGGTGATAAAAGGTGTAATCAATGAGATTTAAATGTAATTAATAAGTATAAAAAAAGTAGCATTCTACAAGTGTGTAGAATGCTACTTGATAAGGGTTAATTATTGTTACTAGTACCATTGTTTTCAGTACTATTCTCTTTATCTTTATCTTTATCTTTATCTTTATCCTTGTCCTTATCGGTACTTGGGTCCTTGTCTTTATCTTGCTCTGTTGTATTGTCTTTGTCTGTTGTCGGTTTATTATTATCTGTATTAGGTTTCTGGTTCTTATCTTTGTCTTTGTCAGTATTTACGTTTGAATTTGAAGAATTGTTATTCGGTTGTTTATCTTTATCTTTATTCTTATCTTTATCCTGGTCTTTCTCATCATCAGGTTTGTTCGCAGCATCTAATTTCTCTTTCTCTTTTGGTGATAGAATACCTGCAGGATCTCCACCTAGGATACCTAACATACGAGAGATAAAGTCAGGATTTAAGCCACCACTTGAGTTGAAACTATCATCTGGACTAGTAGGTAGCATCACTTGAGAGTTAAATAAATCAGTACGTGAAAAGCCTGCTTTTGAACATGCTGAAGATAATGCTCGACCAGACAAACCACAGAATGTTTGACTTACTACACCTGCAGGAGCAGAGAAGCGTTTGCCAGATGCTGTAGCTAATTTTGGATTAGAATCATAAACAGAGTTCATCAGTTTAGCCCATAACAAATTAATACGAGTACTTGGTTGCAAGTAAGTCTCATTGTATTGATAAAGTGTTTGTGGTGTATCATAACCCATCCATACACCTAGTGAAATGTCAGGATTGTATCCAACCAACCAAACGTCTTTATATTCTTGAGATGTACCTGTTTTAGCCGCGAAGTCTGCACTAAATTTCAGGCCAGCATTTGCTGTTGTACCAGTTCCTTGTTTCAATACATCACGCATCATATCCGTAATGATATATGAAGTTTGAGGACTATATACTTGTTTCGCTTTAGATTTGTGTTTATATACTGTTTTGCCATCCGAGTCAACAATTTTAGAAATCATATAACCATCTACGAATTTACCTCCATTTGCAAATGTTGCAAATGCATTCGTATTTTCTTCCACAGTTACACCGTATTTTAGCGCTCCAATAGAAGTTGAGTAGTTCGTGTAATCATCTGCATCCAAATTTGAGAATCCGTTTTTAACTAATAAATCAGCAGGTCTACGGTTCATAATTTGGCTGTACAGTCGGATTGCTGGTAAGTTTTGAGAGTCTTTTAATGCTTCACGTGCCGAAATAATACCTCGGTTATCACTTTCAGTATAGTTGGATGGAGACCATCCGTTAATATTGAATTTCACATCGACTACAGGACTACCTGCCCCGATTAATCCATATTCAATCGCTGGTGCATAAACTAGAAGTGGCTTCATAGTAGAACCATTTGAACGTTTGGCTTGAGTCGCATGATTTAGTTCTTCTAATTTAAAGTCACGACCACCGATAAAGCTTAAAATTTTACCTGTTTTGTTTTCCATGACAATACTACCAACTTGTACAGGCACATCAACTTGTTTGCTTTTTCCAGTCTCTGAATCTGTAACAGTCTTTTTAAATGTAGCACCGTAATAGGTAAAGTTATCTTTTACATTTTGCATATTATCATACATTTTCTTATCAATCGTAGAGTAAATCTTGTAACCTTTTGATCGCAATTCACGATCTGCTAAGATTGTATATTTTTCTTTTAATTTCTTTTCATTTTTTAATCGTTTTGGATCTAATCCATCTTTTTTAGCTAAAATAGTAGCCATTATATCTTTTGCACGGCTTTCAATTTCGTATGTTACATATGGATACTTTTCTTCTGGGCGAAGTTCTGGTTTACGGAAATCTTTTTTAATTTTGTATTTCAAGGCTTTTTTATACTGCTTGTCCGTAATATAGCCTGTTTCATGCATACGATATAGAACAGTTTTCATACGGTTAACACCAAGTGCTAATGAATCTTTATCTTTAAGCTTTCCTTGCTGTGTAAATGGTGTATAGGCATAAGGTGATTGTGGAATCCCTGCGATATAGGCAGCTTGTGCAAGGTTAAGTTCACTTGCTTTTTTATTGAAAATACCTTCAGCCGCTGTTTCGATTCCAGCAATATTGCGACCAGATGCATTTCTACCATAAGGAATAATATTTAAATAAGCTTCTAAAATTTCGTCTTTGTCCATGAATTTTTCAAGTCGCATTGCGAGTAATAGTTCCTTAGCTTTACGCTCGTATGAAACTTCATTTGTTAAAATTTGATTTTTAATTAATTGCTGCGTTAATGTGGAGCCACCTGTTTGAGTTGAAGAGTTCGTTACATCTTGTAACAATCCACGGAAAACTGCTTTTGGTACAATCCCGTTATGTTCATAGAAGTATTCATCCTCAGTAGCTAGTACTGCATTAATTACATTAGGCGAGACCTTATCTAGAGTTGTTTCGCGTCGTTCTAAGTCCGAACGCATTTTACCTAAATATTTTCCACCTGCGAAGTAGAGATCACTTGTTTCATCATAAGTTAAAATGTCGCTACGCATTTCAGCTTTTGCTCGCAGAGGCTCTTCTTTTACGAGGGAAGCAAAATATCCAGCGCCAATAGACCCTACAAATATAAAACCTATAACTGCTAATGTGATAAATAATAAACATAAATTCCAGATTACGCTTGATGTTATACGTAGTGTTTTCATCCATCTCATAGAAGTCATTTCTTGAAAAAGATTGTCTATTTTTTCAACCCATTTTTTAAATTGTTCTATCACTAAATCGACCTCCTAAAATCTCGTTAATTATACCATAATTGATTTATGACTAATAATATTTATTGACAATGAATCTAAATGAAGTACAATAGTCATTAATAGTTTTTCGAGCGTTGAAAAGTGCGCAGTAGTGAACATATTCCCTGTATAGAGAGCTAGCGGTTGGTGTAAGCTAGTCATAATATGGACACGAATTACACATTTGGAGCGAGAACGTAAGCGTCGCGTTAAGACGTATGAGCCGGAAGAATCATTTTTTCTTCAAGCTGGGTGGTACCGCGTTAAATTGTGATTAACGTCCCTGCATATTTATATGCAGGGACTTTTTTTATTTATATTAGGAGGTAAGGAATATGACAAATCTATTATTGGAAGATTTACAGTGGCGTGGCCTACTGTACCAACAAACAGATGCTGAAGGTATGGAAAAATTATTAAATGAGGAATCTGTTTCTTTGTATTGTGGTGTTGACCCAACTGCAGATAGCATGCATATCGGACATATCGTGCCACTACTTACTTTAAGAAGATTCCAAATTGCAGGTCACCAACCAATTCTATTAGTCGGTGGCGCTACTGGTATGATTGGTGATCCATCAGGTCGTTCTGAAGAGCGCCAATTACAAACGGTTGAACAAGTTGAGAAAAACGTACAAGGAATAAAAAAACAATTAGAGCGTATTTTTGATTTTAATTCAGAAAACGGGGCAAAACTTGCAAACAACCGCGACTGGATTGGCTCAATGAATACTATTGAATTCCTACGCGATTACGGTAAATTAATCAATGTAAACTATATGCTTGGTAAAGATACAATTTCATCTCGCCTAGATACTGGTCTTTCATTTACTGAATTTGCTTACACAATTATTCAAGGTATTGACTTTAACCACTTATACGACAACTTCAACTGCCGTATTCAAGTAGGTGGTTCTGACCAGTGGGGAAATATTACAACTGGCCTAGAAGTGATTCGTAAAACCCATGAAGAAGAAACAAAAGCATTTGGTATCACAATTCCACTTGTAACAAAAGCGGATGGTACAAAATTCGGTAAAACAGCAGGAGGAGCAGTTTGGTTAGATGCTGAAAAAACATCGCCATATGAGTTCTACCAATTCTGGATCAATGCAGCTGACTCTGATGTCGTGAAATACTTGAAAATCTTCACATTCCTATCTCGTGAAGAAATCGAAGCATTAGAGACTGCTGTAGAAACTGAGCCACATCTACGTAAAGCACAAAAAGCATTAGCTGCTGAAATGACAAAATTAATCCACGGTGAAGAAGGTTTAGAACAGGCAATTCGTATTACAGAAGCATTATTCTCAGGTGACTTAAAAGCACTTTCGGTAGAAGAAATGAAAGTAGCATTTAGTGGCGTACCTTCTGTTGAAATCGCGAAAGAAGATCAAAACATTGTCGACCTAATCGTCGAAGCTAAAATTTCATCTTCAAAACGTCAAGCGCGTGAAGATGTAACAAACGGAGCTATCTCAATCAACGGCGAAAAAATTACAGATTTAGCATACACTGTAGACGCCAAAGATCGCCTAGAAGATGCATTTGCAATCGTAAGAAGAGGTAAAAAGAAATACCACATGGTACAGTTCAATTAAATGCTGAAGGCGCTCGTTTTAAGGAACGTAACCTAAGTGCGCGGCGTCCTGCCGCAACGGTTACGTGACCCACATCCTGTGGGCCTTCGACAAGCACTGGAACTTTCGAAACAAAAGCATTTTTTCAGCTTTTGTCCGAGAAAGTGGAAGTGACCTCGAGCAGCTGAATATGTTGATTAAAGTACTAATAATTAGTCATCAAGACTACTGTTCACTCTAAAGTGAGCAGTAGTCTTTTTTGAATTTATACAAAGAAGCATAGAACTTATAAATATTATGATTATTTAAGAAAACCTTTCTATACATAGAGTAGGCTCTTTTGTAAGAAAATAACCCTATTTAATCGTAAAATATTGAAATATAAAAAGGGTTACAAAAAAAGACTTCTCACTCAATGTGAAAAGTCTTCTACTATTACTAAATTCATCTTATTTTTCAATTATCCATTCAGGTAACGCGAGACTTTCATACTCTATGGGATGTATTAAGGTTGCCAATTTCAAAGCACCTTCTAGTAACCTAGGCGAAGGACGGCAATAGAGCCATTCCTCCATTACATGTAGGCGATCTAATTTTATAGCAGTCATTTCTGATGCACCTGGTCTTTTCAGAAGGTGTCCAGGTTTAATCCGGTGGTGTTGAACACCGACCCAAGCTAAAAACGCATAATCAGGATTTCGTTTTAATACATCGTTCCATTCAGTCTGTACACTAGCTAATTCAACATCAGCAAAGAGGTTTACACCACCCGCAATTTCACTTACTTCAGTCAACCAGTTAATACCGCCTGGTGTGAAAATGGGGTTTGGCCACCATTCCCAATATAATGAAGGTTTAATTTCGCAACTTTCGCCGATTTTCTTCATGCTAGAAACAAAGCTCTCAAATTCAGCAGCTCTTATCTCAGCATGTTCCAGTACGCCACATGCTTTTCCTAGTATACGTAAATCGTCAGCAATTTCTTGTAGACTATTAGGATTTAGAACGAGATGTGGGATTTTACGACGCTCGAGTTCCTCAATATTCTTCTCCATTCCAGGAACGCTAAGCGAAGCAATGACGAGCTCGGGCTCCATGCTTTCAAGCAAATCCATATTAATAGAAAGATCCGGACCAAGGCGTGGTAAATGCTGAATAGAAGATGGCCAATCAGAAAAATCATCTATAGCAATTAACTGATGCTCAAGTTGTAAATAGGTGAGTAGTTCAGTATTACTAGGGCAAATTGATATGATTTTCATTAATAAAAGACCTCCTTTAAAAAAATAGCCATTCGTTAAGTGTCATTATAACATAACGAATGGCTATTTTTGGTTATAGATGAAAAGGCGAGTAGTAATGCTATGTTATGACCATCGACTCATACCACCTTTGACATTATAAACAGAAGTAAAGCCTGCTTTTGAAAGAATACTAGCAGCTCGAGCACTTCGCATACCACTTTGGCAGATAACGATGATTTCCCTGTTGGCGTCGAGTTTACTTACTTTGCTAGGTAGTTGATCTAGTGGGATATTTTGAAACTGTACAATATGTTGGGTATTATATTCACCAGGTGTACGGACATCGATAAATTGCTTAGATTTGTCATTTAGCATATTTTTTAAATCGGCTGTAGAAATATTTTTTACACCTTTTGCTGTTTTGGTGCGGAAGTAAATAAAAATAGCGATTGCAAGTAGTAAGATAATCCATTCCATTATTGTAGTTCTCCGTTTCTATTAGTTGTTGTTAGTTGCTGGATAATTTTCATAGCAGAAATTGGGTCATAACCAAGCACCCAATTACTATTAATATTGGTTTGGGGGACTCCGAGACGACCTGTTGCTGCCATTAGTTCTTGCACAATTTCAGGCTTTTCTTGAATATTTACTTCTTTATAGAGAATGTTTTGTTCGTTTAGAAAATTTTTCATTAATACGCAGTATCCACAATTTATGGATGAATAAACGGTCACGTCCAATTTCATTTCGTTATTGCCTCCTTTCGATAGCTACTTCTATATACCCTGGTAGGTATTTTTAATATACTATGGAGGGTATGAGTTTTCAACTAATTTGTTTATAACATCTTTACTTGACACAATACCTTTAGGGGTATAGTATCTATAAATGTTACACGATATGCTTGAATTGAGGTGACGATAATATGGAGTATAATGATCAAATTAAGAATCGTTTGAAACGAATAGAAGGCCAGTTAAAAGGTGTTATCCGCATGATTGAAGAAGAAAAAGAATGTAAAGATGTCATCACACAGTTATCTGCCTCTCGCTCAGCAATTGATCGCGCGATCGGACTTATTGTAAGTACTAATTTAGTACGTTGCATGGAAGATGAAAATGAGCTTAAAGGGAAAGATAAAGAAACTTTAATAAAAGAAGCTGTAGATCTATTAGTGAAGAGTCGATAATCGTCTCTTCCTTATTTTCAATATTTTATATACCAGGTGGGGTAAGGGAGATAATAAAAATGAAATTAATTTCAGTAGAAGAAGTACAACAATTATTAGAATCGGGTAAAGAATTGAATTTAATCGATGTTCGTGAAGTGGATGAAGTAGCAGCAGGTATAATTCCAACAGCCATCAATATCCCTTTAGGTTTAATCGAATTTCGTATGAATGAATTAGATAAAACAAAAGAGTACATTATGGTTTGCCGTTCAGGTGGTCGTAGTGGCAACGCAACAATGTTTTTAGAAAATCAAGGCTTTAATGTAGTTAATATGGATGGTGGCATGTTAGCTTGGACAGGTGATGTCGAATAAATTATAGCTATAAGAATCGTATTAAAGAGTATGCATTTCGCATACTCTTTTTTATGTGGCTAAACACTAAAAAAATCAAGGTGTTTTATCGACCAATATGATTATTGGGTGGAAGCGTAATTGTAAAATCAAAAATTTCGGTTTTAAGGATTGCTGAAAAAAAGCTTAAGGACTTGATTAAACAGCGTTATTGTTGTGTTTTTCATATTTTCCATAAATATGTTTTCAATACAATATACCTATCTAATATTTGGTATGCTTTAAACAGAAAACTAGAAGGGAAGAATAATAAATGAATGAATTACAAGAAACAAAGCAGCAAGAGGTGTTACATCCATTTTTTTCTATTTGGTTGCATCCTAAAAAAACGGCCAGGTATATTCTTGATTATAAAGGATTAGGTTACGCTATCATGTTCATATTGCTTGGAGGAATGGCGGGCGTACTCTTCGGTGCTATGGATTCGAAATTACCTTTAGATATTCCAACTTGGGGTATACTATTAATTTGTGTAATTGGTGGACCATTTATTGGATTGTTTTCATCTGCTATTGGGGCAGGGGTAATATTACTAATAGGGAAGTTATTTAAAGGCAAGGCAACTTATAATGAGATGTTCAAAGTAATGGGGTTATCTTCAATTCCTCATATTTGGTTAGCACCCATTTTATTATTATGGATGGCATTTTCACCAGAAACTTTCTTTCGGATGGATAGCGATTATCTTGAAGTGAAGAATCTTATAGTAACTCTAGTTTCGAGTCTAATCGCGTTTTGTGTTACTATTTGGGCGGTTGTTATTAACGTAGGGGTAGTTGCAGAGACACATCGCTTTTCTAATTGGCGTGCATTTTTCACGATTTTCATTCCGGGCTTCCTTGCTTTTATCATTTTACTTATTATTGTTATTATTTTTACGTTCTCATTTATTGGGCAAATGTAGAGTTTTAATTAGTAAATAATCTAGTTCTTATCCACTCGAGGCTAATTGAACATCCAAATTTTTTGGATGTTCGTTAGTCTTTTTTTATACTACTTTTCTAAAGGTAGCTTAAAAAGGAATTAGTTTTAATTTAGTGGATAATATGTAATAAAAAAACCTTGTACCCGATAAAACGGGTACAAGGTTTTGGAAAGAACAAAGATTAACGAGAGTAGTACTCTACGATATAAGCTTCGTTGATTTCAGCTGATAATTCGCTGCGTTCTGGAAGACGTACAAAAGTACCTTCTTTTTTGTCTGCATCGAATGATAGGTATTCTGGTACGAAGTTGTTTACTTCGATTGCTTCATTAACTGCAGTAAGGTTTTGAGATTTTTCACGAAGAGAAATCACTTGACCTGGTTTTACGCGGAATGAAGGGATATCAACGCGTTTACCATCAACCAAAATGTGGCCGTGGTTTACTAATTGACGAGATCCACGACGAGTGCGTGAAAGACCTAAACGGTAAACTAAGTTATCAAGGCGAGTTTCAAGAAGGATCATGAAGTTTTCACCGTGGATACCTTGCATTTTACCAGCTTTGTCGAATAGAGTACGGAATTGACGTTCGTTCATACCATACATATGACGAAGTTTTTGTTTTTCTTGTAATTGTAAACCGTATTCTGATAATTTTTTACGTTGGTTAGGACCGTGTTGTCCTGGTGCGTAAGGGCGTTTTTCGATTTCTTTACCTGTGCCGCTTAGTGAAATACCAAGACGACGAGACAGTTTCCATGATGGACCTGTATAACGAGACATAGAGAGTCTCCTCCTTTAATTGGTTTTATTTTGTTGTAAAATAAAAACCAGATGTATCCAGAATTATTGACATTTTATTTTCATGCAACTTCGCCCATGCAGCCAAAGGGTTACGTGTTACACCATCCATTTCTGGAGGAATAAAATGAAAGCAATAAAACCATACAACTGCTGCGTTTATTTTACACAAAGACCATTGTAACTTTTACATAGTAATGTGTCAAGGTAAATGAGAGATTGTAGAACAGATAAAACAAGTAGATAAACGATAAAACAAGGAGTTTTGATACGATTTCTCGAATTCAAGAAGTTTTTTCCAAAAGAACTATAGTTGAAAAGACTTATTTTATGTATAATAGAATTAGACAAGATCATATATAGCATGTTTTGAAGGAAAAGGTGATTGCATGGCAGATTATCAACAAACAATGCAAAATGTAAAATGTCAGATCCTAGACTTGTGGATGGATTTAATAGATGAAAAACTTAATAGTAGTGAATATTTCGAACTATTAAAAGGAATCCTATTACAATACTTCGGTATTTCAAAAAGTGAATACTTACATTTAGATAAAGATAACTTCTACCCTGTCTCAATCGATGCAGCACATGAGAATATAACGCAAGGTATTCCGAGTAAATTATTAGAGCAGCATCTTCATCAAGAGTATCCATTCCCAAGCGCATTTGTTGATATTTTGAAAAAGAAATATGATTTTGCCGATGATGTAATAGTTTTACGGGAAGTAAATCAGAAACCGTTTGGCATTATCATTGTGCAAGAAACTGTGGATTGGAAAGAGTTTGCGAAGACAAAGTATATTTATGATTTTGAAATACTAATCTCGCGTGTGATTCAGTTAATACAAAAAAATATTAGAGCCACATATGAACAAAAGATGAATCTTGAATTAGTTAGAATGACTAGTATTTTCCATTCATCTATGGATATTGATCGAATACTGAAAGCACTTCTTCATGGTGTCAGAAGTGCCCTCCCAAAGTTTGAATCAAAACTTATTTTATCAAATGACCAAGATCGTCATTTAACTGTTGATACACATACATTTGATTATATGTCAGAGCGTTCTTCTACTATAGAAGCATTTGTCTCTGGTGATTTGAAAATTGAACAGGCAACAGACATAGAATGGTGTGTATTAAATGCACCTATAAAGGGCCGTCAAGGAATTTATGGGGTGTTACAAATTTTTGCACCGCTAAATTATGTTTTTGGTAAACAAGAGAAAGACCTTATTATGCATATAGCTGAAACATCAGGGAATGCATTAGAAAATGCAAAACTATATCATCAATCACATCGTCTAGTTTCAGATCTCCAACTTATAAATGAAACTTCGCACCGTTTAAATATGAAATTGAATCAAGAAGAAATGTTATTGTTTCTGGCAAAACAGTTAACAAAGTCGTTCAATCCGGATGAGATTTGCTTTGTTTTAAAAGAAAATGATGTGTATCAAGTAACAACGGGGAGTACAGACTTTTTCTTTGAAAATGAATCTATGCCATATTTGAAATATGTCGGTGATCATTTTGATGAATCGACAGATGCGTTATTTGTAGCAGATTTCAGCAAATTAGTGGTTGATAAAGTTTCGCTTATGTCAATGATGGCTATACCTATTATTATTCGAGAAAAAGTACATGGTTTTAGTATTGTCTTACATAATAATCCGTATTTCTTTTCGTTTGATAGTTTTAAACTAATGCAATCTTTAATACGTCATTCTTCGTTGGCGATTTCTAATACAATTTTACGTGATCAACTTCAAGAAATGGTCGATCGAGATCATTTAACTAAATTATTTGCTAGAAAATATTTGGATCGATATGTTGAAATTTCGATGGATAAGGATGAAGGTGGTGTCTTTATTCTATTAGATATTGATGATTTTAAAATGATCAATGATACATATGGACACCAAAAAGGTGATGCGATTTTAGTAACGATTGCGCAACATTTGATAGACACGGTGCAGGAGCAAGGCATTTGTGCTAGATGGGGTGGCGAAGAAATTGCTATCTATTTACCTAACCAAACATTATTGGCATCTATTGATTTAGTTGATAAGATTGTTGCATCTGTACCTGAAGTAACAACGCCATCTGTAACTGTATCTTCGGGTGTAGCTGCTTGGCAAAAAAATCTTAATCACAATTTTCATAACGTATTTCAAAATGCCGATATTGCATTATATGAAGCGAAAAATAACGGCAAAAATCAATTTCGTTTGTTTGAGATGGATGATGTCACAAATTAAAATCTTAAAAAAGAGTTACGCCCAATACAATTGTGAGCGTAACTCTTTTGGCATTTTAGAATGAAAGATGTTTCGTTAATACGTGCACAAAGTGTTCTATACCTTTACGATCATCATCTGAAAAGCGATTTTGAATAGGACTATCGATATCAAGTACACCTAAAAGTTTACCCTCAACGATGATTGGGACAACAATTTCTGATTGAGAAGCCGCATCACAAGCAATATGACCTGGAAATGCATGCACATTTTCGACGACGATTGTTTCTTGTTTCGCTGCTGCAGTACCACAAACTCCACGTCCAATTGCGATATGGACACAGGCAGGTAACCCTTGGAATGGTCCTAACAATAATTCTTCGTTTTTATGTAAGTAAAATCCACACCAGTTAATGGTGTCTAAAAATTGATTTAATAATGCGGAGGCATTGCTTAAATTAGCAATTGTATCTGTTTCGCCTTCTAATAAAGCATCAAGTTGCTTCGCTAATAATGCATATTGTTCTGCTGAGTTGCCAGTATAAGAAGATTGTGTAAACATTTCATCTCTCCATTCTATATTATCTTAAAGGGAAAATTTTATCATAGTGTTGATGTAAATCCGTAACTTGATGAGCGTCAGAGCCAAAAACAATTGGGATTTTTAGTGCGTCAGCAAGTTTAACATATTGTAATGGAGGATAAGGTTCTTTACAATCTTTTTTTGACAAGCCGGCTCCGTTGACATCTAGTTCATAGTCCTTGACGGCCATCAGTTGTAAAATCTCTTCGATTTGTTTATGATCATCGATTTTTTGTTGATGTGCTAATTGGAATTTATGAACGAGTGTCGGGTGACCGATTCGCTTTGGTTTGTAAGGTCCTAAATCAGCAGAAATAGATTCTTTTACTGTTTCATAATATAAATTGTAAATTTCTTTAACTGTTCCAACTGCTTCTGCAAATTCCAGGAACGTCTCACTTGAAAAATCAATACATGTATAGGTATTGTCATGTTTTAAAAAATGAACTGATAGAATAGCATCGTCCAACTGAGGACCGATAACATTTAAAAAGTCCCGTGTTTGTTGTTCATAACCGGAAATAAAATCGACTTCTAAGCCAATACGGATACGAATTTGTGAGGCATATTGTTTTTTTAATTCCTTTAACTTCTCTATGTATGGAATTAAATGTTCGGCTTCCATACCACTATCCTTCATAGGTGTAGGGTCAATAAAGCCACTAGGAAGAGGTGCGTGTTCTGTAAATGTAATGTCGGTAAATCCGAAATTGATTGCTTTTTTTATGTATTTCTCAAAATCATCAGTCGTTCCGTGAGGGCAAAAAGGTGAGTGAATGTGAGCATCTCGTTTCATGAAATATTCCTCCAACTTGTATAATATAGTGAAATGGCAGATATTTTTTTAAAATACGTGCAAACGGTAAACAAATTCACCGAAAACATGGTAATATTAAGGTTAATTAATTGGCTGAAATAGTGATTTAGGAACAGGGGGTCTTACGATGCAGTATATCATTCCCGTTATAATCGTACTATGTATTATAGTAGCATTCATTTTTATTTTGCGTCGAAAACATAATAAAGAAATTCAGAGGTTGGATCAGAAAAAACTTCAAATTCAAAACAAACCCGTTTTGGAAGAGTTAACAAAAGTGAAAGCTCTGAATATGAATGGTCAAACAGAAGAGATGTTTGAGCGCTGGCGCAATAAATGGACGGAGCTTATGGACGTTGAAATGCCTAAAATCGACGTGCTATTATTTGATGCTGAAGAACTTGTGGATAAATTCCAGTTTGGCAAAGCGACTGACATTGAAAAAGAAATTGAATCACGTATTAATGAGTACGATCAAGAGATGATCCAAATTTTAAAAGAACTTGGTGAATTAATCGGTAGTGAAGAGAAAAACAGAATTGAAATTGAACAGCTGAAGGATCAGTATCGTTCAGCTAGAAAAACGTTGTTAGCTCATCAGTATTCATATGGTCCTGCTGCAGGTCCGTTAGAAAAACGTCTGGAGACATTTAATCCGAAATTTGAAGAATATGAAGTACTAACAGAATCAGGCAACTATTTACAAGCAAGAGAAATTGTTATTACGTTAGATGAAGAAGGTCAACATATTTTCAAATTGATAAATGAAATTCCAGCATTATTAACGGATATTCAGCATAAGATTCCATCTCATATTCATGAACTACGCAATGGTCAACGCGAAATGGAAGAGCAATCTTTCTTCTTAAAACATTTAGAACTGAATGGAAAGTTAGATGTAATGGAAGAAAGTATTGATGAATTTAAACAACAAATTGCTGATTTGAACATAACTTCAGTACAGCATCGAGTAAATGAAATCAAAGATGAAATCGATTCATTTTATGATGCATTAGAAAAAGAAGTGATGGCTAAGCGATTTGTTGATGAAAACTTTGAACAAATTGGTACACGATTAGAAAATGTTATTGTATCAACTGATGAAACAGCAAAAGAAGCAGAAGAAGTTCAAAAAGGATATCATTTATCAGAAAAAGATGCTGCACTTCCTTCAAATTGTAAACAACAATTGATGTCAGTTCGTCAGAGATATGAATTACTATCTATTCAAGTAAAAGAAGAGCAATCTGCCTATTCTAGCTTACAAGAGGAGTTAAAGGGAGTTAAAGAAGAGACAGAACGTTTATTTGAAGAGCAAGATCGATTTGCTGATCGTTTAAAGAGTCTAAGAATTGATGAAAATAAAGCAAGAGCTACACTTGGAAATCTAAAGCAGTTATTGCATGAAACAGATCGCATGTTAAATAAGGCAAATATTCCAGGAATTCCAGAAGAAATGGATATCCGTTTAGAAGAAGCAGAAGAACAGTTATTTATAGTTGTTCAAAGCTTAAAAGAAGTTCCATTAAATATGGTAGCCGTACATAAGAATTTGGATACCGCTGAAAAATGTATTCAAGATGTACATAATACAGCAACAGAAATGCTTGAAAACGTATTATTAATTGAAAGAATTATTCAATATGGTAACCGTTATCGTGCATCCAATCCAACAATGCACCAACGATTATTAGAGGCTGAGCAGGCATTCCGGGAATTCCGATATGCAAAAGCGCTAGAAAATGCTGCAACAGCCGTAGAAGCAGCCGAACCAGGTGCTATGAAAAAAATTCAAGTACTTGCCAAAGACGACAATTGACGTTCATAATAAGAGAAGCATAAAGCCACCGCACGGTAGAGTGCAGGTGGCTTTCTTTTGGAAGGAAGGTTACACAATTGATTTATCTCGATCATAGCGCGACGACAAAACCAGATTCAGCCGTATTGCAAACTTTTATACAAGCGAATGAACGATATTACGCAAATCCAGCTTCCCTTCATCAAATGGGTACAGAAGCCAATACATTATTAATGAAAGCAAGAGAGCAAATCGCACAAATTTTAAAAACAGAGCCTGAGCATATAATTTTCACATCAGGTGGAACAGAATCAAATAATTTTGCTATTAAAGGTCTTGCTAGAGCCAATCAGCATCGTGGCAAACATATTCTAATCTCCGCTATCGAACATCCATCTATCATCGAAAGTGCTCGTCATTTAACAAATGAAGGCTTCGAATTAGAATTTATTGACGTCGATAATAACGGAGGGATTATACTATCGGATCTGCGAAGTAAAATTCGTAAAGATACGGTGCTCGTTAGTATAATGCATGTAAATAATGAAATGGGAGCTATTCAACCGATTTCGGAAATTGCAAAGATTATACGCCCAAATAGCCGTGCGTTTTTCCATGTGGATGCAGTACAAAGCTTCGGAAAATTGCCAGTGCAATTTCAAGGAGATAATGGTCCAGATGCTTTAACTATTTCTGGTCATAAAATAAATGGCTTAAAAGGAACAGGGTTATTAGCTTTTTCAAAGCGCATTAAAATTCAACCGATACTACATGGTGGCGGACAAGAATTAGGCTACCGTAGTGGAACTGTTGCAGTGCCACAAAATGTTGCATTAGCAAAAGCCATGCGCCTAGCTGTGGAGCAAATGGCAGAGAATACAACGAAATTTAGAAAGTGGCGCGAGGATCTACATGTATTTTTAAATAAAATTTATCATGTCCATGTTATTTCAAGTAACGATGGTGCACCACATATTATAAGTTGCAGCGTAAGAGGCTTAAAAGGTGAAGTTGTTGTCAATGCATTGCAAAGTGAAGGCTTTATCGTTTCCACATCTAGTGCGTGTTCCTCAAAAGATTCAAGTATTAGTCATGTTATAGAAGCACTTCAAATAGAAGAAAGTTTTGAAAAGGGTGTTATTCGTATAAGTCTTGGCAATGGCTTAACCAATTCAGATATCGAACAATTTAAAGTAGTATTTGCGAAAATGATGAAACAATTAAAAGGAGAGACAATTCAACTATGAAATGGCATGAAATACTAATACGTTACGGTGAATTAACAACAAAAGGACGTAATCGAAAACAATTTATCACACGTTTAAGAGAAAATTTACGATTTTCATTTGCAGATATACCAGATATGAAAATTCGTGCAGAACGAGATCGTATGTATATTAGCAGTGATAATGACGAAGATATGGAAGAACTGATTAAACGCTTACCAACAGTTTTTGGCATTCATTCTTTTAGTCCAGTTGCAAAATGCGAACCGACTTTGGATGCAATGAAAGAACTTGCGATTAATATTATGAAATCAATCAATACAGATGGTAAAACGTTTAAAGTAAATGCAAAACGTTCAGATAAAAGATTTCCATTAGACACTTATGAGTTACAACTTGAAATGGGTGGACATGTTCTAAGTAATATTCCAAATTTACATGTTCAAATGAAAGAACCTGAAATCGAACTTCGTATTGAAGTACGTGAACATGCAGTATATATGATGGTAGAAGTAATTCCTGGAGCAGGTGGTTTACCAGTCGGTGCAAACGGAAAGGCATTGCTATTATTATCTGGAGGTATCGACAGTCCAGTTGCAGGCTATTATATGATGAAACGCGGAGTGCGAATTGAGGCAATTCATTTCTTTAGCCCACCATATACAAGTGATCGTTCACTTGAAAAAGTTAAAGATTTAGCTGAAAAAATGAGTCGTTTAGGCGCGAATGTACGTCTGCATATCATTCCATTCACTGAAATTCAACAAGTAATCCAACAACAAGTTCCAGAAAATGTAACTATGACATCGACACGTCGTATGATGATGAAGATTTCAGATGCAGTACGTGAAGAAATAGGTGCAACTGCAATTGTAACGGGTGAAAACTTAGGACAAGTAGCAAGCCAGACTTTAGAAAGCTTAGCTGCTATTAATGAAGTAACTTCAACGCCTATTTTACGTCCATTAATCACATACGATAAATTAGAAATTATCGATGTAGCAAGAAAAATTGACACATACGATATTTCAATACGTCCATATGAGGACTGCTGTACGGTATTTACACCAGCAAGTCCAAAAACAAAACCGAAATTAGAGAAAGTTGTATATTACGAAAGCTTTACTGACTTCGATGAAATGATTCAAAAAGCGGTGAAAAACCGCGAAATTCATACGTTTCCGAAGCAGAAGCAAGATGAATTTGCAGATTTACTCTAATAGAAGAAAGAATTTCCTGTAATTTGCCCGTATGAAATCCCTCCTTCAGCGCATTCTATATTCACAAGGAGGTGATACACATGGCAAATTCAAATTCAAATCCACTTGAAGTAGCAGGTGCTAAACAAGCGATCGACCAAATGAAATACGAAATCGCACAAGAATTCGGAGTGCAACTTGGTCCAGACGCATCATCGCGTGCTAACGGTTCCGTTGGCGGAGAAATCACTAAGCGATTAGTGCAAATGGCAGAGCAACAATTAAAAGGTTACAACAAATAATCAAATGATTATGTAACCAAAGGAGAAGCCGGTGGCAGATTTGTCATCGGCTTCTTTTTATGTTATTTTTGTTACCTAGTACTAAGACTTGATGGTGTATGTGAGTTGTGCAAATTTTGAATTTTCTGTATAATATAAATGTTCTTAATATGAGCATCTTAAGGGGGAGTTTTTCATGAAACGCGAAGATTTACTTGCGCCAGAAGACTATAATTTAGTTGTGGAATTTGAAAAGTATATACATGATGAGGCAAGGAAAGCCATTGTTTATGAAAACGAAAACGGTAATACAGATGAAATCACTTATGCTGGTTTAATAAAAAAGGCAAATAAAGTGGCGAATGTATTTACTAACCATGGCTTAAAAAAAGGTGATGTAATCCTTATTATGGTGCCTCGTTTAATCGAAGCATATGTTACTTATGTAGCTGCACTAAAAGCAGGATTAGTTGTCATTCCTAGTTCTGAAATGTTACGTGCTAAGGATATCGATTATCGCCTTGTACATAGTGAAGCCAAAGCCATTGTTTCTTATGAGCCATATATTGAACAATTTGATGAAGTAAAACATTTAGAAGGCTTAAAACTTTTTGTTATTGGTCAAGCACATAAACCATGGATTGAACTTATTCAAGAAGCAGAAACAACATCTGAACAATTTGAAATGGCACCGACAAAAAATACAGATATGGCGTTTTTATCATATACAAGTGGTACTACAGGGAATCCTAAAGGTGTTGTCCATACGCACGGTTGGGCTTACGCACATTTAAAAACAGCGGCAGCTCATTGGCTTGGTATTGAAGATGGTGATCTAGTATGGGCAACTGCAAGTCCTGGTTGGCAAAAATGGATTTGGAGCCCGTTTCTATCGGTATTAGGAAGTGGAGCTACTGGTTTTGTTTATAATGGCAAATTTGAAGCAACAAAATACCTGCAACTATTAGAAAAAAATAAAGTAAATGCATTATGCTGTACACCAACGGAATATCGTATTATGGCGAAAGTGGACGGTTTAGGAGAATATAATCTAACTGCATTACACAGTGCCGTTTCTGCAGGAGAACCGTTAAATCGCGAGGTAATCGATGTGTTTGCCAGACTTTTTGACTTAGAAGTGAGAGATGGCTATGGGCAAACAGAAAATACATTATTAGTCGGTACGATGAAGGGAATGGAAGCAAGATCAGGTTCAATGGGGAAACCAACACCAGGCAATATCGTTGATGTTGTTGATGAATATGGTAAACCATGCGAGGCTGGCGAAGTTGGCGATATCGCTGTTCATGTATCAACGCCTGCCCTTTTTAAAGAGTATTTAAAAGATCCGGAAAGAACTAGCATGCAATTCCGTGGTGATTATTACATTACAGGAGATCAAGCTAAAAAGGATGAAGATGGATATTTCTGGTTTGAAGGGCGTTCTGACGATATTATTATTAGTTCAGGATATACAATTGGACCATTTGAAGTAGAGGATGCTTTAGTTAAACACCCTGCAGTACAAGAGTGCGCGGTGATTGCAAGTCCAGATGAGATTCGCGGTAATATCGTAAAAGCATTTGTCGTTTTAAAAAATAAAGAAGATAAAGGTTCAACTACTCTTATTCAAGAGTTACAAGACCATGTGAAACAGCTAACAGCTCCTTATAAATATCCGAGAGCGATTGAGTTTATAGATGAATTACCTAAGACAACTTCGGGTAAAATCCGTCGTGTTGAATTAAGAAATCTAGAATTAAATAAAGCATAATGGTTGCGAATTAGAAGGTCTATAGTCACTGCAATATCGCAGAGGGATAGGCCTTCTTTTTTATGTTACGTTTACTTTCGCACACTAAAGTCATATAATTATAGCGGTAATCTATAAACTTAATATAGAAAGAGGTGTTACTATGCAAGAAGAAAAGAAAGGTATACTTTCTGCCTTAGGAGCTTATATAATATGGGGGATCTTTCCACTTTATTGGAAAGGGTTACAACATGTTGCAAGCGAAGAGGTTTTAGCAGGACGAGTAATTTGGTCATTTATTTTAACGTTATTATTTGTGGTCATCATGAAGCAAGGAAAAACGTTATTATTGGATTTTAAACAGTTATGGCAACAACCAAAATCATTTTGGTTACTCGTTACTGCAGCTTATTTAATTTCACTAAATTGGTTTTTATACATATGGGCTGTTAATAATAATCATATCGTCGAGTCAAGCTTAGGTTACTATATGAATCCATTAGTATCTGTCTTATTAGGGATATTCTTTTTAAAAGAAAAACTATCTAAAGCACAAGTATTGTCTTTCATAATTGCCGCAATTGGCGTTTTAATATTAGTTATTTCATATGGTCAGATTCCTTGGCTGTCATTCGGTTTAGCATTGACATTTGGTGTGTATGGTTTACTGAAAAAGAAAGTGTTAGTTGATGCCACAAGGGGATTAGTTTTAGAGACATTCTTTATATTACCTGTCGCCGTGGCATATTATGTTTATGTTTATTTCCACGGAAATATTTCATTTTTACATACTGATTTGAAAACGGATGTACTTATTATTGGAACGGGTATTGTAACTGCGGTGCCATTAATATTATTTGCTACTGGAGCGCAGAAGATTCCATTATATTTAGTTGGATTTATCCAATATGTATCACCAACTATAATGTTATTTTTAGGTGTAATTGTTTATGGGGAATCATTTAGTGGAATAGATTTATTATCATTTTCATTCATTTGGGTAGCATTAATATTATTTTCAATTACTAAAATTATAGAAGTAAGAAAATCTAAAAATTAGTAATTTGAAAAAAATCGAAACATTTAGAAGTTTGGTTCGTAAGTTAATAGAAGGCAAAAGGAGGAAAAGAGAAGATGAATACAAAAAGATGGATCGCTTTAGGAGCAGCTGCATTATTATTCGTTACTTCGATTGGTGTAAATACTGTATTAAAAGTTGCTACGACGGATTTTACATCAAAATTCGATAACGTGCTTAATATGTCTAATGGTACTACATACAGTGAAATGCCAATCGAATCAGGTGACTTAAATAAAAGAATTGCTGTTTTATCCGTAAACGGTACAATTCAAGACAACGGAGGTTCTGGTTCTTTACTAGGCGGAGCTGCAAGCTATAATCATCAGTTCTTTATGAATCAATTAGAGTCGATTATAGATGATAAATCTGTTAAAGGTGTAGTATTAAAAGTAAACTCACCAGGTGGTACTGTTATTGAATCGAAACAGATTTATGACAAGATAAAAGAACTTCAACAGAATCGTGAAATTCCATTGTATGTATCTATGGGATCAATGGCTGCTTCAGGTGGTTATTATATTTCAGCACCAGCTGATAAAATCTTTTTAGATGAAGAGACGATGACTGGATCAATTGGTGTAATCATGCAAGGCTTGAATTACGGTAAATTAGCAGAAAAATATGGAATTGAATTTCAAACAATCAAAACAGGTAAGTACAAAGATATAATGAGCTCTACACGTGAAATGACGTCTGATGAGCGCGATATGTTACAGGAAATGATTAATGATTCTTATGAACGTTTTGTTGATGTTATTGAAGATGGCCGTGGCATGAGTGAAAAAGATGTTAAGAAAGTTGCTGATGGTCGAGTATTAAATGGTACACAGGCTATTAAAGCTGGCTTAGCTGATGAATTTGGTTATGCAGAAGATACGATTGAAGCGATGAAAAAGGATCATAAACTAGAAGGTGCTGAAGTTTTTGAATATGCTACTTCAGAAGATTGGACTTCACTATTCTCTGTGAAAATGAACAATCTATTTGGCGCCTCTGCTGAAACACAAGCAATTAGTAAAATTCTTTCTAACTACAATTCTGCACCACGTATGATGTATATGTACGGTGATGAGTAAGGGGCGATGAAAATTGACGGAATTTGTTGAGGTACACACGATTAGTCAAGAGCCGGTACAGGTTAGAAAAATAGAACAATATGAGTTAAAACCAGCAGGCTTCTGGGTGAGGTTTTGGGCTTATTTATTAGATTTAGCTATCATTAGTGCAATTTCTGGCTTAACAGTGAATCCGATTGTGACTATACTTGGAATCGATACTGATAATGCGCCATGGTATGCACCTGTAGCAATTGTTTCTAGTGTTATTTTCTATTTATATTTTGTTATTATGACGAAATTTTGGAATCAAACAGTAGGGAAAATGGTCTTTGGACTGAAAGTGGTCCATGTAAAGGAAGAAAAGTTAAAGTGGGGTACGGTTATTTTCCGAGAATGGATTGGGCGATTCTTTTCTGCTACTTTACCAGTCATCTACTGGATGGTAGCTTTTACACCAAATAAAAAAGGATTACATGATTATATTGCAGATACAATTGTAGTTCATGAAAATACTTATGAAAAACATGATAAGATGGTACGAGTGGAACATAAAAAAACTACTGTTGCTGAATCAAAAGAAGAGGAAAATCTATCAATTAATAAAGAAGCAGTCGATTCTGAGGTTTCTCAGTTGCAAGAGCCTAAAAGCTTCGAGTAAGATTAAATACAAGGAGGCGTTGAAATGGTACAAGTAACATTTAAAAATAACCCTGTAACATTAGTAGGTAACGAAGTAAAAGCAGGTGATCAAGCACCTGCTTTTACAGTGGTAGCTCCAGATCTTTCTGAAAAAACATTACAAGATTATGAAGGTAAAATTCGTTTAATAAGCGTAGTACCTTCAATTGACACAGGTGTTTGTGATGCACAAACACGTCGTTTCAATGAAGCTGCTTCTGAGTTAGGCGAAGACGTAGCCATTTTAACAATTTCATGTGACTTACCATTCGCTCAAAAACGCTGGTGCGGTGCGAACGGAATCGAAAATGTTTATACACTATCGGATCACCGTAATATGTCATTCGGTGATGCTTATGGTGTACATATGAAAGAACTTCGTTTATTAGCGCGTTCTGTTTTCGTTGTAGACCAAGATGGAAAAGTTGTTTATGCAGAGTATGTATCAGAAGGTACAAACCACCCAGATTATGAAGGTGCATTAGCAGCTGTTAAAGAACTAGTGAAATAAGGATTCTAATAATTAAAACAACATGAAACCCACTCTGTCTTTTATGAGTGGGTTTCACGTTTGAAGGAGTATATATGGAAACAATTGAAAAACTCTTTTCTTTTATTAATGACAATGCTCAGAAGATAGAGAAAGAACAAGAATTAACCTATTTAGATAGTGTTTTAGAAGTATTGAATGCATGGTTAGATGGCGATAATGTACCGGCTGGAAAAGTGGCTTCAAAAGAAGATATTCGTAAGGCGATTCAACTGGCTATTTTAAAAGGGATGCGTGAAAACGCACAACCTAATCACCAAATGACTCCAGATGCATTGGGGTTATTAGTTGGTTATTTCGTGGAACAATTTATGGATAGTGAAGAGAATGATGGTGCTAAAATCAAACTTCTTGATCCAGCAGTTGGTACGGGGAATTTGCTATTAACCGTGATGAATTTATTACAAGACCGTGCAGATGGAGTTGGAGTAGATATTGACGAGCTACTAATTCAATTAGCGGCCGCGGCAGCTGATTTAACAGAGCAGCCAGTTTCACTTTTCCGTCAAGACGCATTGCAAAATTTAATGATAGATCCGGTTGATGCAGTAGTCTGTGATTTACCAGTAGGGTATTATCCAAATGAAGAAGTAGCAAAAGAATTTGAATTGAAGTCTACTGAAGGTATGACATATGCGCATCACTTATTTATCGAGCAGTCGTTAAAATATTCGAAGGATGGCGGATATTTATTCTTCTTAGTACCAGAGAATATTTTTGAATCAGAACAAGCACAAGGTTTGTATAAATATTTACAAAAAACAGTGTGGATTCAAGCAGTAATTCAATTACCGAGTTCACTTTTTTCAAATAAAGCACATTCGAAGAGTTTATTTATCTTACAAAAGAAAAGTACTGATGGAAAGCCTGTGAAAGAAGTACTACTTGCTAAAGTGCCTAGTATGACGAATAAGCAAGCGTTAGAAATGTTCTTTACAAAAGTACAAATTTGGAAAAAAGAGCAGAAATAATACGTAAAAAAGAGACCCTAATTATTATTAGGAGCCTCTTTTTATTTAATAACTATTCAGCGTCAGGTTCTGGTGTACGTACTACAAGTACATCACATTTAGCAGAGCGAACGATGTTTTCAGAAACACTACCGATTAGGAAGCGTTCAACAGCATTTAAACCTGTTGCACCACAAATGATTAAATCTACTTCGTATTTTTTAGAGATTTCTTTTGTAATAATTGTTTTTGGGGAACCGTATTCGATTAAAACTTTAACATTTTCTACACCAGCTGTTTCAGCATCTTTTTTATAGCCAGCAAGCAATTCTTGAGCAAAAGTTTGAGCGCGTTCAGCAATTGAACGGTCATATGCTTCAACAGCAGCAAAAGAACGAGTGTCGATTACGTTTACTAAATTTAACGTTGCGTTGTTACGTTTAGCAATTCCAACAGCTTTTTTGAACGCCCATTTTGCTTCTGCAGAACCGTCTACAGCCACGATGATATTGTTATAAGATAATGTCATATGTAATTCCTCCTTTATATTTAATATTATTATACCACCCAATAGAAACAAATAAACACCATAATATTGAAGTTATTGTGAAGGCTTTCCAAAAAAAGTGTGAACAATTGGGTATGAATATTGAATTTTGCAAAAGACTTATATTGATAGAATTATTAAAAAATATAATTTTCTAAATTAATACACAAATGAGTGTTAAAATCTGTTAGAATGAACTTGTTTTTAAGTAGAGTTACTTGTTCATTTTATTAATACAACAAGAGTTAATATCTTTTCACAATTAGGAGGATGGATTATGAAGATTGGTATTCCAAAAGAGATTAAAAACAATGAAAACCGTGTTGCTATGACACCTGCTGGGGTGGTCAACTTAACAGTTTTCGGACATGAAGTATTCATCGAAAAGGGAGCCGGTCTAGGATCTGGTTTTGGAGATGAAGATTATTTAGCTGCTGGGGCACATATTGTAGGGACAGCTGAAGAAGCTTGGTCTCAAGAAATGGTGATGAAGGTAAAGGAACCAGTTGCATCTGAATATGGTTATTTCCATGAAGGACTTATTCTGTTTACTTATTTACACTTAGCACCAGAGCCAGAATTAACACAAGCATTGCTTGATAAAAAAGTTGTAGGGATTGCTTACGAAACAGTGCAACTTCCAAATAGATCATTGCCTTTATTAACACCGATGAGTGAAGTTGCAGGACGCATGGCAACTCAAATTGGTGCTCAGTATCTTGAGAAAATGGAAGGCGGTAAAGGTATTCTTCTTGGTGGTGTACCAGGAGTAACACGTGGTAAAGTCACTATTATTGGTGGAGGAATGGCTGGTGCAAACGCAGCGCAAATTGCAATTGGTATGGGTGCTGACGTAACAATAATCGACCTAAGCCCAGAACGTTTACGCGTATTAGATGACCAATTTGGTCGTGATGTTCAAACTCTTATTTCAAATCCATTCAATATTGCTGAGTCTGTAAAAAATTCAGATTTAGTAATTGGAGCAGTGCTTATTCCAGGTGCAAAAGCGCCTAAGCTTGTAACAGAAGAAATGATCAAGTCAATGTCACCTGGTTCTGTAGTAGTTGATATTGCAATTGACCAAGGTGGTATTTTAGAAACTTCTGATCGTATTACTACCCATGATAATCCTACTTATGTGAAACATGGAGTAGTGCATTATGCAGTAGCAAATATGCCAGGAGCTGTGCCACGTACTTCAACAATGGCTCTTACAAACAATACTGTTCCTTACGCTTTGCAAATTGCAAACAAAGGCTATCAACAAGCTTGCTTAGACAATGAAGCATTGAAAAAAGGATTAAATACGCTAGATGGTCATGTCACTTTTGCAGCTGTTGCAGAAGCATTAAACCATCCTTATGTAGATGCAAATACATTATTAAGATAATGAAAGCAAGAGTCACTTAGTAATTTTACTAAGTGGCTTTTATATGAAAAAGGACTACTCAATAGATGAGTAGTCCTTTTTGTTACTAAAGAATGATTAGTTCTTTTGGATATTTCGTTAGAACTTCCACGCCATCTTTTGTTACATATACGTCGTCTTCGATACGAACACCAGTAACATCCCCTTTGTAAATACCAGGTTCGATTGTAAATACCATTCCTTCTTGAAGAGCCATTTCGTTTGCACCGTGAACAGATGGGAATTCATGTACAGAAATGCCCAAACCGTGACCTAGACGGTGTGTGAAATATTCGCCGTAGCCAGCATCAGTAATCACGTCACGAGAAATCTTATCTAAATCCATCGCACGAACGCCAGGTTTAACAGCTTCAATAGCAGATTCGTTGGCGTTGCGAACAGCTTCATAAATTTCTTTTTGAGCGGATGTTGGCTCACCAAATGACACTGTACGTGTAATATCAGAGCAATAGCCATTATAGACAACACCTAGATCAAATAAGATGAAATCGCCTTTTTCAATTTTACGTTCACCAGGATTACCATGTGGAGAAGCAGTTTTCTTACCACTTAAAACCATTGTGTCGAATGACATATACACGCCTTTTTTCTTCATAGCTAGTTCAATGGCAGATAATATTTCAAGTTCAGTTTTACCTTCAGCAATTTCACTACAACCTACTTCAATAGCATAATCTGCAAGAGCAGCTGCTTGTCGTAAGTTTTCAAGCTCTTCTTCTGATTTCACTAAACGCATGTTGTTTAGTTGGTCATCAAAACCAACAAATTTTGTGGCAGGGAAAAAGTCATTAAGAGCTTCTAAACGTTCAACAGTTAAATGTGATTTTTCGATTGCAATATTTTGTAATGAAAGTCCACGTGCTTCTGCTGCTTGATGTAATAGTGCCCATGCATTATCAGTGTCTTCATGACCAACTACTTCATGAGACCAGCCTGCAGCTTTAGCATCAGGTACTTCCATTTTAGGGCAAATTAAAAATGGTTCAGCATCTTGGAAAATCATTACTCCAAGTAGTCTTTCGTGTGGATTACTTTTAAATCCAGATACATAAAACACATTATCAGGTGTTGTTACAAATGCAGCGTCAATACTTTGTTCTTTTAAATAGTTTGAAATAGTTTGTATTTTACCCATTATTAATCCCCCTTGGATTGATTTAATAGACCATGGCTAAACGAGCGCCTAAGGTACTATATTATTAGAATACCAAAAAAGAAGGAGAAAACGTATTGATAACGAATATTTTTTGTAAGTCGAAATATTAGGAGGATTTAATTATGAAAGTTTCATATCACGGGCATTCAATTGTGAAGATTCAGGTGAATGGTTATACGATTTTAATCGATCCTTTTATTAAAGGTAACAAATTAACAGATTTAAAAGTGGAAGACCAAAAGCCGGATGTGATTTTACTGACGCATGGACATAATGACCATGTCGGGGATACGGTGGAGATTGCAAAAGCAGTTGATGCTTTAGTAGTCGCACCTGATGAACTAGCGAGTTATTTGTCCTGGCAAGGCGTTAGAACGCATCCACTACATATAGGGGGCTCTCATGTATTTGATTTTGGAAAAGTTAAATTGACACAAGCATTCCACGGCTCTTCCTATACGACAGAGAATCGTGAAATTATTTATACAGGTATGCCATCTGGTATTTTATTTTTTGCAGAGGGTAAGACAGTTTATCATGCAGGAGATACAGCGTTATTTAGCGATATGAAATTAATAGGGGAGCGCCATCCAATTGACCTAGCATTTTTGCCAATTGGAGATAATTTTACAATGGGACCTGAAGATGCAGCATATGCGGTCTCATTTTTGAAACCGAAAGTTGTCGTTCCCGTGCATTATAATACATTCCCGGTTATCGAACAGGATCCAAATAACTTTGCTGAAATGGTGTCGATAACTGAAGTGAAAGTATTGAATCCAGGAGAAGAACTGGAGATTTGATTAAAAAACCTGAAAGAATATGTCTTTATTGGTTTTTCAACTAATGAATATGACCAGAATGTGGTACACTTAAGCAACAATGATGTTGGAAAATAGGTGATTTTATGGCTACAAAACATGAGAAGATTCTTCAATATATAGAATCACTTCCTGTAGGGGATAAAATTTCTGTGCGACAAATCGCAAAGGATATTTCCGTGAGTGAAGGAACTGCTTATCGTGCAATTAAAGAAGCAGAAACGAGAAGACTCGTTAGCACGATTGAGCGTGTTGGAACGATTCGAATAGAGAAGAAGAAAAAAGAGAATATTGAAAGACTTACTTTTGCTGAAATCGTTAATATAGTGGATGGACAAGTTCTAGGCGGTAAAGATGGTTTGCATAAAACACTGACGAAATTTGTCATCGGTGCGATGAAGCTTGAGGATATGATGCGTTATACCGATGCAGGTAGTCTTTTAATTGTTGGGAACCGTGGTCGTACGCATGAAAACGCCCTAAAAGAAGGTGCGGCTGTTTTGATAACAGGCGGCTTTGATACGGCGGAAGAAACAAAAAGACTTGCTGACGAGTTAGAATTACCAATTATTTCGACTAGTTACGATACGTTTACTGTAGCAACAATGATTAACCGTGCTATTTATGACCAATTGATTAAGAAAGAGATTTTATTAATTGAAGATATTTTCGTCTCAATGAAAGATACTGCTTTCTTAAAATCGACGGATACGGTTCGCGAGTATCATTTATTAAATGCTTCAACGACTCATGGAGGATTTCCGGTAGTGGATAAGCATCATAAAATTGTTGGTATCGTGACCTCACGTGATGTAATTGGTAAACAAGATGATGACCCTATTGATCGACTAATGACACGTAATCCTATTACAGTGTCGATGAAAACTAGTGTTGCAACGGCAGGGCATCGAATGATCTGGGAAGGCATTGATTTACTACCGGTAGTCAATGATCAAGGATTGTTACAAGGTGTGATTAGCCGTCAGGATGTTTTAAAGGCGTTACAAATGGCGCAAAGGCAGCCTCAACATGGTGAAACAATAGATGACCTAGTAAAAAATGAAATCAAGATGGCGCGAGACACTGAGGAAACTACAGTAGAGTTTACCGTAACACCTCAAATGACAAACCAATTTGGTGCCATTTCGTACGGTGCATTTACTACTTTACTAGTAGAAGCAGGTTCTAGTGCACTTAAAAAATTTAAGCGCGGTGAAAGTGTCGTAGAGAATATGACAATTTATCATATGAAACCGGTTCAAATGGAGACATCATTAGTCGTAAAACCACGCATTTTGGATATGAGTCGTAAATTTGTAAAAATGGATTTCGAAGTTTATAGTGAAGCTATCTTAGTTGGTAAAGCGATGATGACCTTCCAATTATTAGAGCGCTAAACGTATTGAATTCGACAAAAAAAGTGATGCACAGTACTGTGCATCACTTTTTATTCAAACGGTATTCTTCTTCAACAAATTGTCCATAGTGGCGAACTCGTTTATTATAATTAAACGCAGTAAATAGGCCGAAAATAACTAAAACTGCACATACAATATACGTTAAAGTAGTGTGGTAAATAATAATTTGGTTGATACCAAAAATAACTAATAAGCCACCTAAAGCTACACCCGCACGACTCGAATACCATTTTTTGCGAATAGGTAAATCAGAACGGAATTGTTTTGTTTTAAGGTAAAAATAAAAAACAACTGTAATAGCAATTAAAATTGCTAGAACAACATTCAAAATATTAGACATGGTGTTCCTCCTATAAAAGCAAAGCTGACTCTAGTTTAACGATAAATACAGGAAAAAGCGAGTAGAAAAACAAAGGAAACTTGTTATATAGAGAGACTATGAGAGATTAAATTTTTCAGTATATATCCTTTGATAAAATCTATTAAGCAAACCTTTGTATAGCTGGGATTTAGAGGGTTCACAATCATTTAAAGGAGAATCAAAATGAAACGACAAATTATTGACACAATTAAACAATATGACACAATTATTATTCATCGTCACGTTAGACCAGATCCAGACGCGTACGGCTCACAAATGGGTCTGCAAGCTATTTTACAAGCGACTTATCCGGAAAAAACAGTATATACAACGGGTGAACATGAAGAATCACTTTCATTTCTTGGAGAGCCTCAGGTTGTTGCTGATAAAGAGTTTGAAAATGCTCTTGTCATTGTTACTGACACAGCTAATACTGAGCGTGTCGATGATCAACGTTACAAACAAGGGAAGTTTTTAATTAAAATAGACCATCATCCAAATGATGATGCATATGGAGATATGCTGTGGGTCAACACAAATGCAAGCTCTTGCAGTGAGATGATCTATGATCTATTCACAGAGGGTAGAAAAGTAGCGGATTGGAAAATGGATAGTAAAGCAGCTCGATTCTTATTTGCGGGAATCGTTGGTGATACTGGTCGTTTTATCTATCCGAGTACAACAGAAACGACATTTAATACTGTTGGGGAACTAATCAAATATAATTTTGATCGTACAGAATTATTTGATGGTATGTATGAATTGAGCCGAGAATTGCTGCATATGCAAGGTTATATGTTCCAAAATTTTGTGATGGATGATAATGGTGCAGCTTATATTAAATTAACAATTGAAGTTTTAGAGCAATTTGGCGTGACTGCTTCCGATACTTCTCTTTTAGTAGGATCATTAGGTAATGTTAAAGGGATTAAGGCTTGGGTGATTTTTGTTGAAGAGGCAGATCAAATTCGTGTTCGCTTACGTTCAAAAGGACCAATTATTAATACTCTTGCAAAACAATATAATGGTGGAGGCCATCCAATGGCATCTGGCGCTACTATTTATAAATGGGAAGAATCAGAAGAGGTTATCTCGAAATTAAAAGAACTTTGTGCAAAATACTAACTATCGAAAGGAAGAGATGAAGTTGCAAAATGTATATCCACAAATTGTGACGGCTGCGGATATGTTAAAAAGTACGATTCGCATTGAGGAGCTCATTTCTTTCTTACAGCAAGAACATGCGAAGGCAGCAGCAATCGTCAATTCTAAATTGTACGGCTTGTTGCCTTTTTGGCGTGCATTAAAAAAAGCCGAGATTCATCCAGTTATTGGTTTAACCGTTCGTGTGCAATTTAGAGAACATCAAGTACGATCTGTCGTTTTGTATGCGGCTACTCAGCAAGGTTATCAACATTTGCTGAAAGTAACTTCCGCTATGTCTATTCGGGAAGGAGAAGTATTACCATTACGCTGGCTTGAGGGGTATCAAGAGGGTTGCATACTGATGGTACCTATGACTTCACCAGACTGGATAGCTGAAGGTTCGTTTGAAGATGTACAAGCACTACAAGGTATTTTTGGTAAAGGTAGATTATATGTTGGGATCGACAGACCTGGTGGTTTGAAGTCTGATATAGAACAGGATATTATTAGCTATTGCCACGAACAAGAATTACCTATTTGTGCGACTCATCTATGTACATTTATGCGTGAGGAACATGCTTTTTCTTTTGAAGTAGCTAAAGCTATTGAACAAGGGATGAAGATGAACATTAGCGATCAATTAACTGCACGCGAGCGCCAACAGTTTGTACCTTTTAACAGGCAATGGCAGGATTGGTTTGCAGATTATCCTGAGTGGCTTTTGTCGGCTGAGGAAATGTTACTTAGTTGTCAGGTTGATCTAGCATTCGACAAATTTTTGATGCCTAAGTTTCCAACGCCAAATAATGAGACAGCTTTTTCATTACTTGAAGCGAATAGCTTGAGAGGACTACAAGAACGGGTACCAAATGCCAGTGCAGATTATATAGAGAGACTGCATTATGAATTAGGAATCATTCAAGAAATGGGCTATGCAGATTACTTTTTAATCGTTTCAGACTATATTCAATACGCGAAAAGTAAGCAAATTTTAACGGGACCAGGTCGTGGTTCGTCAGCGAGTTCACTTGTTGCCTATACTTTACGTATTACAGATGTTGATCCACTACAGTATGGTTTATTATTCGAACGTTTCTTAAATCCAGAGCGAATTACCATGCCAGATATTGACGTTGATTTCGCAGATCATCGTCGGCAAGAAGTGATTCAATATGTTGCTGATAAATATGGGAAAACATATACATCACAAATCATTACATTCGGTACGTTATCTGCTAAAGCAGTTGCAAGAGATGTTGCACGCGTATTTGGCTTCACCAGTGAAGAGTTGTCAAAAATTTCCTCACTTATTCCTAATAAGGTAGGTATTACCTTGAGAGAAGCTTTAGCGGAATCTATATCATTACGTGATTGGATTGCAGCTTCAGATATACGTCAAAAATGGATTGAAGTTGCTTTAAATCTAGAGGGATTGCCACGAAATGCGTCGACGCATGCCGCGGGTGTTGTACTTTCTCCAGAGCCTTTAGTAAATATTGTTCCTATTGAGCCAGGTAACGATGGGCTCTATATAACGCAGTGGCCGATGCAAGAAGTAGAATCCATCGGCTTATTAAAAATGGATTTCCTAGGTTTACGTAATTTGACCATTTTAGAGCGTATTCGTTCAATGATTTACTACGATACACGGAAGTTTCTTGACTTTGAAAAAATTCCATTACATGACCCCTCGACCTTCAAGTTGTTGCAACAAGGCGATACAACAGGTGTTTTCCAATTAGAGTCAGATGGTATGCGCCAAGCATTACGTGACATAACGCCAACTGCTTTTCAAGATATCGTGGCAATCATTGCGCTGTATCGTCCAGGTCCAATGGATTTTATTCCTGTTTATAGTAAAAGGAAGCACGGTGGCGAAGCTGTAATCATGCCACATCCAGTACTTGAACCTATTTTAAGAGAGACGTATGGTGTCATTGTGTATCAGGAACAAATCATGCAAATTGCTTCAGTGATGGCAGGATTTACGATGGGAGAAGCAGATATTTTACGTCGAGCAGTTAGTAAAAAGAAGAAGGAAATATTAGATGCTGAACAACAACATTTCGTGAAAAACTCTGTAGCAAAAGGGTTTACTGAGCAAGTAGCTGTGGAAGTTTACGATTTAATTGTTCGTTTTGCAAATTACGGTTTCCCAAAAAGTCATGCAGTTGCATATAGTGTCATTACTTATCATATGGCGTATCTAAAAGCGAATTTTCCTACGTATTTTTACGCTGCACTTTTGACAAGTACTATAGGAAATCAAGATCGTCTTATGCGCTTATTGCAAGAGGTAAAACAAAAAGGAATAACTGTATTGCCACCATCTGTTCATCATAGCGGCCGTACATTTCGAGTGGAAAATGGTGCTATTCGTTTTGCGCTTTCTGCAATAAAAGGTGTCCCACAATCATTTTTAACAAAACTTTTAAGCCTACGTAAAAACGGTCATTCCAACTGGGCTGATTTATTTGATTTTGCGCTTGATATGACAGGTGTTCATTTCACTAGAAAAGCATTGGAACCATTAATAAAAGCCGGAGCGCTGGATGACTTTGGTAGAAATCGTGGACAACTGTTAGCTTCTATTGAAGCGGTGGTCAAACATGCGAATTTATATCGACCAAATGATGAAGAGAGTCTATTAAGCGATGGCGATTTTTTATTCGGTAAACCCAAATATGCAGACGCAAGCTTGATGCCAGAAAAGTTATTGTTGCAATATGAAAAAGAGGTGCTTGGATTTTATATGTCAGAGCATCCAATTTTGAAATTAAAGAAAGAGTTGCAAATAGATTCAATGTCTGCTGCAAATATTTTAGAAATACAAGGTCGAAAATATGTGAAAATGCTCGGAATCGTTTCTGGGATTAAGCAAATTCGCACGAAAAAAGGCGAACAAATGGCGTTTATCGACCTAGAAGATGAATCTGGTATGCTTTCAATAACGATCTTTCCTCGTGAATATATCCATATTCAAGAATGGTTACAAGAGGAGCAAATCGTTTTGGCAGAAGGTTTTGTTGAGCCACGCAACGGTAAGGCGCAGATGATTGTAAAAAAATTAATAACGGAACTAACTGAAAAATAGATTAAACGACTAAAACTGTGTGATTTTCGCACAGTTTTTTTATTTTTACTTTACTCTTCGAAAGATTTTATGTATGCTATTATCAAAAGTGGTCAGACCACTTTTTTTACAACTTATATTGTCCAAGGAGAAATTCGATGAGTGCAGAAAAACCAACTTCTAAAATGTTTTTACAAATTGTCAGTGAACTACGAGCTTTAATACGTGATGAAAATATTCCGGCAGGTGGTAAAATTCCATCAGAGCGTGTACTAGCTGAGCGTTTGAATGTTGGAAGGTCATCTGTAAGAGAAGCACTACGCAGTTTAGAGCTACTTGGACTCATTGAAACGCGTAGAGGCGAAGGAACATTCTTAACCGATTTTCGAAATCATAAACTAGTAGAAGTATTGTCTACCTTCATTTTGCAAGAAGGAACAGATCTAGAAAATGTGAACGAAACACGAAAAATTCTTGAACGTGATGCAATTCGTATCGTGTCTTCAAATGAAACATTACGAAAGTTACCAGTATGGGAAAGTTTGTGGCGTAATCTTGAAACTGAAGGTGTAATTGCGCGCGAAGATGTTATGAGGGAAATCGTTATCGCATCAGAAAATCGCCTTGTACTGAAAATGTGGATTCTGTTAAAGCAATATGGAAAAGAGATGTATAGTGGACTTTCTACCGAGCATGAACAGCCTATGTTACAAACCTTTATAAGTGAATTAATGATAGGAAATACTGCTGAAGCAATAAGCTGGTTTGAAAAATGGACCGAATTGCTACATAAGGGGAGAGATATTTTATGAGTATAAAAGATTTATTTAAAACCAATAAAATTAAAAATAAAGCACGTATTTCTATAAAACGTGAAGAAAATGATGTGCCAGAAGGAATCATGACAAAATGTCCTGACTGTCGTCATGTAGAGTTAACAAAAGATTTAGTGAAAGGGTTAAAAGTTTGTTCAAAGTGCGACCATCACTACAAAATGACAGCATATGAGCGTGTTGATATTTTCTTCGATGAAGGCACATTTAAATCATTGGATGATCACTTACATTCTATTAATCCATTAGAGTTTCCTAGCTATATAGAAAAGATTCAATCAGATATAAAGAAAACAGGATTAAATGAAGCAGTATTAACGGGTGTTGGTGAGTTAGATGGCGAACAGATCGTAGTAGCGATTATGGATTCGCATTTCCGTATGGGTTCAATGGGTTCTGTAGTTGGTGAGAAGATCACCCGTGCAATTGAAAAGGCCACTGAATTAAGTGCACCATTTATCATTTTCACAGCGAGCGGTGGCGCTCGTATGCAAGAAGGCGTGTTATCTCTTATGCAAATGGCGAAAACGAGTGTTGCCTTACAACGTCATAGTGCGGAAGGCAATTTATTTATTTCAATCATGACACACCCAACAACTGGTGGAGTTTCTGCAAGTTTTGCATCTCTTGGAGATATCAATTTAGCTGAGCCAAAAGCGTTGATTGGCTTTGCGGGACGTCGTGTTATTGAACAGACAGTTCGCGAAAAGTTACCAGAGGATTTCCAAACTGCAGAATTTCTATTGGCACACGGTCAGTTAGATGCGGTGGTAAATCGTAAAGATATGCGCAAAACAGTTTCAACAATCGTTAAGCTTCACGTAAAGGAGGCGCAATAATAATGGTGAAATACTTACCGTTCGAAGCACCACTTATGCAGCTTCGTGAAAAAATTAATGAATTAAAAGAATTCACTGCTAATGCAGATGTTGATATGTCGAAAGAAATTAGTCAGCTTGAGGACCGTTTTAGTAAATTAGCTAAAGAAATTTATGATAATATCCAACCTTGGGACCGAGTGCAAATTGCTAGACATCCTGAACGCCCAACTACAAAAGATTATATAAATGCTATTTTTGATGATTTTATCGAGTTTCATGGTGATCGAAACTTTGGTGATGATGAGGCGATTATCGGAGGTATTGCCTCTTTTGAAGGCCGACCAATTACAATTATTGGCCATCAAAGAGGGAAGGATACAAAAGAGAATATTCGACGTAACTTCGGTATGCCACATCCGGAAGGCTATAGAAAGGCACTACGCCTAATGAAGCAAGCTGAGAAATTTTCAAGACCAATTATATGTATGATTGATACAAAAGGTGCGTATCCTGGTAAAGCCGCAGAACAACGTGGACAAAGTGAAGCTATAGCACGCAATCTATTCGAAATGGCGGGGCTAAAAGTTCCAGTCATCAGTATAGTTATAGGTGAAGGTGGTAGTGGTGGTGCACTTGCTCTTTGTGTAGCTAACCAAATCCACATGTTGGAAAATGCAACTTTGTCTGTTATTTCACCAGAAGGAGCTGCTTCAATTTTGTGGAAGGATGCGACTTTAGCACAAAAAGCTGCAGAAGCTATGCGTATTACTGCACCGAACTTAAAGGAAATGGCAATTATAGATGAAATTATCCCTGAAGTGTTAGGTGGGGCGCATAATGATGTAGCACAACAAGCTCTCAATATGAAGACAGTTCTAAGGGATTCATTAGAACAGATGAAAAATTTAACAGCTGATGAATTGATACAAAATCGTTATAATAAATTCAGAACTATTGGGGTTTACGCTGAATAGTAACAATTAAATTTTGGGGTGGGCTGAATCTGTATCGATATATTCGATACACGAAACAGCCTATTTCTTTCGACGCAATACTGACACAGAATACTATTTCGTGTTAATGTCTTAATAGTGACGCTTGTAGGAGGAATGAATCATATGAAAAAAATTGGTGTTTTAACAAGTGGTGGAGATGCACCAGGCATGAATGCAGCTGTCCGCGCAGTTGTCAGGAAAGCTTTATATCATGATTTAGAAGTTGCAGGTATTTACTATGGCTATCAAGGGCTGATAGAAGGACAAATTGAAAGTTTAGATCGCGGTTCTGTAGGGGATATTATTCAACGTGGAGGTACGAAATTACATTCTGCACGTTGTCTAGAATTCAAAACAGAAGAAGGACAACTTAAAGCAATTGAACAGTTGAAAAAGCATGGTATCGAAGGGTTAGTTGTTATCGGCGGGGACGGTTCTTATCGAGGGGCTTTGGAGTTAACGAAGCGTGGTTTCCCTTGTGTAGGCGTGCCGGGAACAATTGATAATGATATTCCAGGAACAGATTATACAATAGGTTTTGATACAGCTTTGAATACTGTAATTGATTGTATTGATAAAATTCGTGATACAGCAACATCTCATGAACGAACATTTATCATTGAAGTAATGGGTCGTGATGCAGGTGATTTAGCTTTATGGGCTGGTCTAGCTGGTGGTGCTGAAACGATTTTGATTCCTGAAGTACAACATGATTTAGACGAACTTGTCACTCGTTTAGAACAAGGTTATGACAGAGGGAAAAAGCACAGTATTATTATTGTTGCTGAAGGTGTTATGTCTGCGAGTGATTTGGCAAAAAAACTTTCGGAAAAAAATATTGAAACAAGAGTTTCAGTTTTAGGTCATATCCAACGTGGCGGATCGCCGACAGCACGCGACCGTGTACTAGCAAGTACTTTTGCTGCGAGAGCAGTAGAATTATTAATTGAGCACCGTGGCGGTCTTGCAGTTGGCATGAGAAACCATGTGGTGGTAGACTATGACTTAGCAGAGGCATTTAAGAAAGAACGTAATACAGACTTGTCAATGTACACTTTATCAAAAGAATTATCGATTTAATTAAATTGGAGTGGTCGAGAAAATGAGAAAAACAAAAATTGTATGTACTATTGGTCCCGCTAGTGAATCGCAAGAAATTTTAGTGCAATTAATCGAAGCAGGTATGAACGTAGCTCGTTTGAATTTTTCGCATGGTAGTCATGAAGAACACGCAGCAAGAATCGAGAGCATTCGTGAAGCAGCGAAAAAGACTGGACAAGTTGTGGCTATTTTGCTTGATACAAAAGGTCCTGAAATTCGTACGCATTCAATGGAAAATGACGCTGTAGAATTAGTAACAGGTCAAACAATTGATATTTCAATGACAGAAGTACTTGGCAATAAAGAAATTTTCTCTATTACGTACGAAAAACTTATCGATGATGTTGAAGAAGGTTCAATCATTTTATTAGATGATGGCCTAATTGAATTACGTGTTACTGGTAAAGATACTGAGGCTGGAATAATTCATACTGTAGTTGAAAATGCAGGCCAACTAAAAAATAAAAAAGGCGTGAATGTACCGGGCGTTTCAGTACAATTACCAGGTATTACAGAAAAGGATGCACAAGATATTCTATTTGGTATCGAACAAGGTGTAGACTTTATCGCTGCTTCATTTGTGCGTCGTTCATCAGATGTATTGGAAATCCGTGAATTGTTAGAAAATAACAATGGTGGACATATCCAAATTATTCCGAAAATCGAGAATCAAGAAGGTGTCGATAATATCGATGAAATCATTCAAGTTTCCGACGGTTTAATGGTTGCTCGTGGTGACCTTGGAGTTGAAATTCCAGCAGAAGAAGTACCTATTGTTCAAAAAAATCTAATCCAAAAATGTAACACAGTAGGAAAGCCGGTTATTACAGCAACACAAATGCTGGATTCAATGCAGCGTAATCCTCGCCCTACTCGAGCTGAAGCAAGTGACGTAGCGAATGCTATTTTAGATGGTACAGATGCAATCATGCTTTCTGGTGAAACAGCAGCTGGACTTTATCCGGTAGAATCTGTAAAAACGATGTATAAAATTGCTAATCGAATAGAGGATTCATTGGATCACCGTGCGATCGTTAGTAAACGTAGCCGTGAGAAAGGTGCTAGCATGACTGAGGCAATTAGCCAAGCAGTTGCATACACTTCACTCAATTTACAAGTTTCAGCTATTTTAGCACCAACTGAGAGTGGCCATACAGCACGTATGATTGCCAAATATCGTCCAGGTGTACCGATTATTTCAGTTACATCATCAGAACAAACATGTCGTAAACTAGCGCTTGTATGGGGTGTATTCCCTATCGTTGGACCAAAAGTAAGTTCTACGGATGAAATTTTAGAGCTAACTGTCCAAGAAAGTTTGAACAAAGGATACGTTCACCACGGTGATCTAGTTGTAATTACAGCTGGTGTACCAGTAGGTGAAGCGGGTACTACAAACTTGATGAAAGTGCATGTAATTGGCGATATGCTTACTAAAGGTCAAGGCATTGGTAAATCTGCTGCTATTGGTAAAGCCTTAGTTGTCAGAAATGCTGAGCAAGCACTAGCGCAAGATACTGAAGGTAAAATTATTGTAACGATTGGTTCTGATCGTGATATGATGCCAGCGATCTCTAAATGCGCAGGGTTAATTACTGAAGAAGGTGGACTAACAAGTCATGCTGCAGTTGTTGGCTTAAGTCTAGGTATTCCTGTTATTGTGGGTGTGAAAGACGCTACAACAATGATTAGCGATGGACAAGAGTTATCAATCGATGCAGTATCTGGAGTTATCTACTACGGACGTTCAAGCATTTTGTAATAAATAAACAAACAACCTCAGCGCATTTGAGCTGAGGTTGTTTTTTAAAAAGAGGTGAATAAATTGCGTAAAATTCTACTATTTCTTTTACTGATTCCTATAATTGAAATCGCGGTTGTATTAATATCCGGAAAACTAATTGGTGCCATGTATACACTAGTCTTAATTATTGTCACTGGTATATTAGGAATCTATTTAGCTAAAACGCAAGGAGTTAAAGCTTTTAAGGATATTCAACAAGCGATACAAAATGGACAACCACCAGGTAATGCCATGATTAATGGCTTACTTATATTTATTGGGGGAATGTTCTTAGTCTTACCAGGCTTTGTATCTGATATTATTGGTCTTCTTTTAGTCTTTCGCCCCACAAGAAATCTCTTTAAACCACTTCTTTATTATTGGCTACGTAAAAAGATGAAAAACGGCCAAGTTATTTTGATACAAAAATAGGATGGTTTCTTAATTTAACAGCTAGTAATAATAAGAATGGACTAATTAAAATACCTGCAATGCCAAAAAGCAATAAACTAATGGCACTTATCATAAAAGCGTGAACGGATCGGATATGTAAAGTTGACGCCCACATATACGATTCAGCGAATTGTCTTGAAAGCTGAATTACCGCATAGAGAATCAATAGATATATGCAAAGTAATTGATTACCAGTTATAAAAAAATATATGCTCATTGGAATAAGGAAGATACCAATTCCTAAAAAGGGGAGACTATCTGCCACAGAGATGAGTAATGCTTTTCCAACAGGAAATGAAAAACCAAGTATCATTAAACCAACGGATAAAAGAGCAAATGTCATGAGTAACAAACGTAATTCTACTGACAGGAAATAGCCGAACAATTGAGAAGCTTCTTCATAAACTCGTTGAATAGGCTTTCTAAATCGAGCAGGTAAATAGATAAAGAACCATAGTCTATTCCTGCTTGTTTCATATAAAGCAAAATATAAGGCTACTAGATAAAAAGTAAAATTAATTAGATTATGGAAGGTGGATTGCACAATATTTACGAGCGATTCCATAGCCATATCTACTAGGGAAACAAATTTCTCTTGCAGATTCAGAAGTAGCATTGATTGCATATTAGAGAAAAACTCAACTTGGGTAATTATGCGTTTAATCTCTGGTAAAGTTTCGATTAAAACAGAAGTTAAAAAAAGTATAGTTGCGATAAAAGTGGATAAAATAATAACTTCAGTAGTTAATGCTGCAAGCCATTTAGGCAGTTTTAATATTGTGATCAAATACTTTAGTAATGGATATGCGAAATAAGCAGTTAAAATCGCAAGAGCTACAGGTAAAACTAACCAACACAACACTAATAGTAGAGCAATTAGTACGAATAATTGGATTCGGTACATGGTAGATTTTTTGATTTTTTCTTGTAACAAAACATCATCCTTTAAAAAATGTGATTTTTTCATCCTAGTTAATGTTAATTTTTTTCTACAAAATGCGATATTTCTGTCTAAATTTTGTTTTTTAAACGAAATACGGCCTTTTCATTCACAAAGCCGTCAAAATTTATTATAATAGCAATGTAAGCGATTTACTTATAGGTTCATATCGAAAAAACGTAGGTTGCATTTATGTAATTTTGTGAATGCTATCTAATACATTTGGAGAAGGAGCGATATATTATGACAGCAACACGCGGATTAGAAGGTGTCGTAGCAGCAGAGACTAAAATCAGTTCTATAATTGATGATACTCTTACATATGTTGGCTACAATATTGATGACTTAGCAGACAATGCATCTTTTGAAGAGGTAGTTTACTTACTATGGCACACACGTCTTCCTAAAGCAGACGAATTAGCTGAATTGAAACAACAATTAGCTGACAATATGGAAGTGCCACAAGCGGTATTAGATCACTTTAAAACTTATGACATCAAATCTGTTCACCCAATGGCTGCATTACGCACAGCAGTTTCTTTACTAGCTTTATATGATGAAGATGCTGAGGATATGTCTGACGAAGCAAACTATCGTAAAGCAATCAAGTTGCAAGCTAGAATTTCTACTGTTGTAACTGCGTTCTCTCGTATTCGCGCAGGTTTAGAACCAGTAGCACCTAAAAAAGAGCTAAGCTACGCTGCAAACTTCCTTTATATGTTATCTGGTAAAGAACCAGAAGCTATCGCTGTTGAAGCATTCAACAAAGCATTAGTATTACATGCTGACCACGAATTAAACGCATCTACATTTACTGCTCGTGTATGTGTAGCAACATTATCTGATGTATATTCAGGTGTTACAGCTGCAATTGGCGCACTTAAAGGTCCTTTACATGGTGGCGCTAACGAACAAGTAATGAAAATGCTTTCTGAAATTGGTTCAGTTGATAAAGTTGAAGATTATATCAACGATAAATTAGCTAACAAAGTTAAAATCATGGGCTTCGGACACCGCGTATACCGCAAAGGTGACCCACGTGCTCCACACTTAAAAGTTATGTCTGAAAAGTTAACTAAATTAACTGGACAGCCTGAATATTATGAAATGTCAGTGAAAATCCACGAAATGGTGACTGGACAAAAAAATCTACCACCAAACGTAGATTTCTATTCAGCATCTGTATACCATTCATTAGGTATCGATCACGATTTATTCACTCCAATCTTCGCAGTTTCACGCGTATCTGGATGGGTAGCTCATATCTTCGAACAATATGCTAACAATCGTTTAATTCGTCCACGTGCAGAGTATGTTGGACCAGGAATGCAAAAATATGTACCTGTAAACGAAAGATAATTGGTATAATAAAAAAGTCAAGGGCGGTGCTAGGTTTTGGCACCTGCCCTTTGATTATGAATATTAGGAGGCAATAAGTTCATGTCTAACGGTAAAATCGTAGTTGAAAATGGCGTACTTAAAGTACCAAACAATCCAATCATCCCATTCATCGAAGGTGACGGAATCGGTCCAGATATTTGGGCAGCAGCATCACGCGTAATCGATGCAGCAGTAAAACAAGCTTACAATGGCGAAAAATCTATCGAGTGGAAAGAAGTACTTGCTGGACAAAAAGCATTCGACCAAACTGGCGAATGGTTACCACAAGCAACTCTTGACGCTATCAATGAATACTTAATCGCAATTAAAGGACCTCTTACTACACCAATCGGTGGCGGTATCCGTTCTCTAAACGTAGCATTACGTCAACAACTTGACCTTTATGTTTGTTTACGTCCTGTACGTTACTTCGAAGGTGTTCCTTCTCCAGTTAAACGTCCTGAAGACACTGATATGGTTATTTTCCGTGAAAATACAGAAGATATCTATGCTGGTATTGAATATGCTGAAGGTTCAGATGAAGTTAAAAAACTTATCAACTTCCTTCAAACTGAAATGGGTGTTAACAAAATCCGTTTCCCAGAAACTTCAGGTATCGGTATTAAACCAATATCTAAAGAAGGTACACAACGTTTAGTTCGCGCAGCTATTAACTATGCTATTACTGAAAAACGCGAATCTTTAACTTTAGTACACAAAGGTAACATCATGAAGTTCACTGAAGGTGGATTCAAAACTTGGGGTTACGAATTAGCTGAAACTGAATTTGCTGACCAAACATTCACTTGGAATCAATATGATGCAATCAAAGAAGCTGAAGGCGCTGAAGCTGCTGATAAAGCACAAGCAGAAGCACTTGCTGCTGGTAAAATCTTAGTAAAAGATTCGATTGCTGATATCTTCTTACAACAAATCTTAACTCGTCCAAAAGAGTTTGATGTTGTAGCAACTATGAACTTAAACGGTGACTACATCTCTGACGCATTAGCTGCTCAAGTTGGTGGTATCGGTATCGCTCCAGGAGCTAACATTAACTATGTTAGTGGACATGCGATCTTTGAAGCTACTCACGGAACAGCACCAAAATATGCTGGACAAGATAAAGTAAATCCATCTTCAGTATTACTTTCTGGCGTTCTTATGCTTGAACACCTAGGCTGGAAAGAAGCTGCAGATTTAGTAACTGCTTCAGTAGAAAAAACAATTGCTTCTAAAGTTGTAACTTACGACTTTGCTCGTCTAATGGACGGCGCTACAGAAGTAAAATGTTCTGCATTTGCTGACGAATTAATTAAAAACCTGTAATAATTAGATTCGATGAATGAGGGGATTGGGAATTTTTTCCCTTTTCCCTCTTTATATTTATTATCAAAGGAGTGTATTCGAATGACTTTGAAACGTAGTAAAATTTCTGTAATTGGCGGGGGCTTCACTGGCGCTACATCTGCTTTCTTAGCTGCACAAAAAGAACTTGGTGATGTTGTATTAGTAGATATTCCACAAGCTGAAAACCCAACAAAAGGTAAAGCTCTAGACATGTTCGAAGCTTCTCCGGTACAAGGTTTTGACGCACGTGTAAAGGGTACTTCTGATTATGCTGATACTGCTGATTCTGACGTAGTAATCATTACTGCTGGTGTTGCTCGTAAGCCAGGAATGAGTCGTGATGATTTAGTTCTAATCAATCAAGGCGTTATGAAAGCAGTAACAAAAGAAATTGTAAAATACTCTCCAAAAGCAACAATTATCGTTTTAACAAATCCAGTTGATGCAATGACTTACACAGTTTACAAAGAATCTGGGTTCCCTAAAAACCGCGTAATCGGTCAATCGGGTGTTCTTGATTCAGCTCGTTTCCGTTCATTCATCGCTGAAGAGCTAAACATCTCAGTAAAAGATATTACTGGTGTTGTACTTGGTGGTCATGGTGACACTATGGTTCCACTTACTCGCTACTCATTTGCAGGTGGTATTCCACTAGAAAAACTAATCGCTCCTGAGCGTTTAGAAGAGATCGTTGATCGTACTCGTAACGGTGGTGCTGAAATCGTAAACCTTCTTGGTAATGGTTCTGCTTACTATGCTCCAGCTGCAGCTTTAATTGAAATGGCTGAAGCAATAATTAAAGACCAACGTCGTGTATTACCATCAATCGCTTACTTAGAAGGCGAATATGGTTACAATGATATCTACCTTGGTGTACCAACTATTCTTGGTGCTAACGGTATCGAGAGAATTATTGAATTGGACTTAACAACTGAAGAAAAAGCAGCTTTAGATAACTCTGCAGAAGCAGTTAAAAACGTTATGAAAGTTCTTGCTTAACATACTTTTATTAACGAGCAGGTTGTTACCTACTCGTTTTTTTTCTGGTATAAAAAAGTTCAGATAATATGATATATGTATGCAATCACACTGTCTTTTTTTACTGATTATTGATACTATTGAAATAACAAATTATTTAAGGGGGAATATTGTGTTACTTGGCAAGAAGGGAAAGTTAGGTAAAAAAATTGAAGAGTTGTCTGTTGGCGAATCATTACAGCTAACGGAGAAAATCGAAGATAAAGACTTACTATTATATCTCGGCTTAACCAATGACAGTAATCCTCTATACATACAACATGACTTTACCTCACAGACTAGTTTTCAAAAACCTGTAGTACCTACAATCATGTTGAATGGTGTGGTAACATCAGCTATTTCAAAATATATTCCAGGTCCTGGTTCTTATATTACTTCGCAACAATTTGAATATCCGCAACCGGTATATCATTATGATACGATTCATATTTTACTTGAAGTAACCGAAGTGAATGTAAAGCTTAACGAAGTAACTGTGAATATTGAAGGACGTAATGATGAAGACCTGATAGTGATGCAAGGTAGAGTGACAGTAAATCCGCCGAATCGTGAACAAGATGATTCTGCAAATAAGAAAGAAGAAATCTAGTAGCGAAGGTTTGAAATGGGGGTTTCAAATCAATTGCGGGGGAAAAAACATGACATATAAAATACTTGTAGTAGAAGATGAAATTTCAATAGCAACATTATTACAATACAATCTCCAACAGGCAGGATATGAAGTTGTAATTGCAAATGATGGGAAAGACGGCTTACACAAAGCAATTTTGGAAAAGCCGGATTTACTATTGTTAGACTTAATGTTACCTAAAATGGACGGCATGGAAGTTTGCAAAGAGCTACGTATTAAAAAAATTAATACACCAATTATTATGTTAACAGCAAAAGACGATGAGTTTGATAAAGTACTTGGTCTTGAGCTTGGAGCAGATGATTATATGACAAAGCCATTCAGTCCACGTGAAGTAATGGCAAGGGTTAAAGCGGTATTACGCCGTTCTAAAGTGACAGAAGTAGTGAAGGAAGAAGAAGAGCATATTGAACAAACATATTCATTTGGACAACTGCAAGTACTCCCTGATCGGTTTGAAGCTTTTTTAGGAGAGGAAGTGTTAGAATTCACTCCAAAAGAATTTGAACTACTTGTCTATTTATTAGAAAATAAAAATCGTGTGTTAACACGCGATCAGTTATTAAGTGCTGTATGGAATTATGATTTTGCAGGAGATACGCGGATTGTTGATGTGCACATTAGCCACTTACGTGAACAAATTGAAGAAAATAGTCGCAAACCAAAATTCATTAAAACAATAAGAGGTTTAGGCTATAAATTTGAGGAGCCGAAGCTATGATGAAATCTCTTAAAGCTAGGTTGCTCATTGCTTTTGGATTTCTGTATGGTACAGCTCTAGCTGGTCTTGGTTTTATACTAGGCCAGCTTTTTCCTGTATATGTAGAGGATTCTATACGCTCTAATTCTATCCGATCACATGACAATATTTTACGTGCAATAGAAAAGCAAAGAATTGATTTAACTGCAGATCAAGAACAGGCTATAATAAATGCCCTACCGCTTGATTTTGGCGGAAATGAATTTTCGGATATAAGGATTCGCCTATGGATTATGCTTATTATCACTTTGATTATAACGTTCATACTACTTATGGTTGTTACTTCGCGCTTGATAAAGAATTTGGCTCAGCCTATAGATAATGTAACAAATACAGCGTTAGAGTTGGCAAAAGGAAATTATCGTGCAAGGGCATTTGAAAATGTAGAATCACCAACAATACAACTAAGTAATGCGGTTAATGTCCTTGCCCGAAACTTGCAAGATATTATGATGATTCGCGAGATGGAGCAAGAGCGTCTAAAGACGCTGATAGAAAATATGGGTAGTGCACTTATAATGATTGGGAAAGAAGGGCATGTATCTATTGTGAATAAAGCGTTTTTAGAATTATTCGATGTGCCCTATAGTACAGTCTATAAACAGGTTTTCCGTGAGTTAGGATTACCAAATGAGCTAGAACAATTTGTTGACCACGTCTTTATGACAGAAATAACATACCGTAAACAAATGCAAATAGAGATTCAACAAGAATTCCACCATATGGAAGTATATGGAGCCCCTGTAATAGGAGAGCACGGTCACTGGCTAGGGATTGTAATTATCATGCACGATATTTCAGAATTGAAAAAGCTAGAGCAAATACGTAAGGACTTTGTAGCAAATGTATCGCATGAATTACGTACTCCTATTACATCGATAAAAGGCTTTTCTGAAACATTATTAGACGGTGCTTACAAAGAACAAGGTACATTATTATCCTTTTTAGAAATTATTAATAAAGAGAGTAATCGCCTACAGATGCTTATTTTAGATTTGCTAGAGTTATCGAAAATTGAAAAGCACGGTTTTACAGTTAATATTGAACGTACAAGTTTAAAGGATGTAATTGTAAGGGCGTCTGAAATGACAGTGCCACGTCTTGAGGAAAAAAACATATCTTTCGAAGCGGAAATTGAGCAGGATGTTGTAGTTGAAGGTGATGCAAACCGGCTAATCCAGGTTGTGATGAATTTAATGACAAATGCGACTACTTACTCACCAGAGAATACGAAAATCAAAGTAAAATTATATGAACAAAACAAAAGTGGCGTCATTGAAATAATCGATGAGGGAATTGGAATTGAAAAACCTGAAATTCCAAGAATTTTTGAACGTTTCTACCGTGTTGATCGAGCACGTAGTCGCAATTCTGGTGGAACAGGTCTTGGTCTTGCAATTGTGAAGCATTTAATAGAGGCGCACCATGGTAAAATTCAAGTGGAGAGTGAAGTTGGTAAAGGAACGACAATGCGTGTTATTTTGCCGACAAAACAACCAAATTAACACAACATTTACAATTTATATATATACTCTTCATAATCCTTTGTTAATATAATATTCGAAGCCCCCTTCAACCAGTGTTTATGGAAGTGAGAATCTAGGTTTTCCTAGATTCTTTTTTTAGGATTTAAAGAGCTGAATACAGTAATTATAAAATACGAACATTTTTTCGTATTTGCATCAGTCGTCATTTTCCTTTCTACTTACACGCGTGGTAAGATAGAAGGGAGAGACGGCTTTTTGACGTTTAGGAAAAAAGAAATTCCGTGCATAATAACATATAAAGCAAATAGCTCAAAATAGAGAAAAAGTAAGAGGAGAGAGTATATATGACAAAGGAAAAGCTACTACTTTTAGATGGCAATAGCTTAGCATATCGAGCATTTTTTGCTTTACCACTATTAACAAATGATAGCGGTATTCATACAAATGCCGTTTATGGCTTTACTACGATGTTACAGAAAATATTAGAAGAGGAAAAACCAACGAAAATGCTTGTGGCATTTGATGCTGGTAAGACAACATTCCGTCATTCTACTTACGGGGAATATAAAGGTGGCCGTCAGAAAACACCACCTGAATTATCGGAGCAATTCCCGTATTTGCGAAAATTATTAGATGCGTATTGTATTAAGCAATATGAACTGGAAATGTACGAAGCGGATGATATTATCGGTACTTTGAGTAAACAAGCTGAAGAACAAAAGCTACAAGTAATCGTTGTTAGTGGAGATAAAGACTTAACGCAGCTTGCATCAGATAATACAACTGTCTATATTACACGTAAAGGCATGACGGATATTGAAAAATATACACCGGATCATATTCAAGAAAAGTATGGCTTAACGCCAGAGCAAATTATTGATATGAAAGGTCTAATGGGTGATGCATCAGATAATATACCAGGAGTACCTGGTGTCGGTGAAAAAACAGCTATCAAATTATTAAAACAATATCCAACAATCGAAGAACTATATGAAAATGTAGAACAAGTGAGTGGTGCAAAGTTAAAAGAAAAACTTACGACCAATGAAGAGCAAGCGAAAATGAGTAAACAGTTAGCGACGATTGATCGTCAATCACCTATTACTATTACACTGGATGAATTAGTGTATGATGGTCCAAATGTAGATGAGTTGTTTTCTTTATGGCAAGATTTATCTTTTAAATCATTAATCGAAAAAAGTGAATTTCAATCAGAAGCAACAACAACAAAGGAACTAACTTTTTCTATATTAGAAGATGTATCAGCAGAGCAGTTACAAGATGCGATGGCTGTACATATTGAACTTGCTGATGAGCACTATCATACTTGCGACAGATTTGGTATTGCATTAGTTGATGACAAGCAAGCTTATTATATTCCTTACGACAAAGCAATGGCTTCAATATCATTAAAAGAATGGTTAGAAGATGCTTCAAAGCAGAAGTTTATGGTTGATTCAAAAGCCGCACAAGCCGCATTATTACGTGATGGTATTAAATTAGCAGGGGTGGAATTCGATATGCTCTTAGCTGCATATATTGTAAATCCCGCTATTCCTTCCGATGATGTTGCAACGATTTCAAAAGAATTTGGTTATACTGATGTTCTATCAAATGACAATGTATATGGTAAAGGTGCTAAGAAAGCGACTCCGGCAATAGAAGCTGTGGCGGAGCATGCTTGTCGTAAAGCCAATGCGGTATTCAGCTTGCAGCCAAAATTAGAACAACTTCTTCGAGAAAATGAACAATTTGAGCTGTATAAACAGTTAGAGTTACCACTTGCTGCGATATTAAGTGAAATGGAAAGCGAAGGTATCACAGTTGATCGTGAACGACTTGTTGAAATGGGGCATGATCTAACAACGAAACTAAAAACAATTGAAGAAGATATTTATTCAATTGCTGGCCAAGCCTTCAATATAAATTCACCGAAACAACTGGGGGTTATTCTGTTCGAAAAATTGGGTTTACCTGTTATTAAGAAAACAAAAACAGGCTATTCAACTGCAGCGGATGTATTAGAAAAATTAGAGCCAGAACACGAAATTATTCGTCATATTTTACAGTACCGTCAGCTTGGGAAGTTACAATCAACCTATATAGAAGGATTATTAAAAGAAATCCACGAAGAAGATCAAAAAATTCATACAAGATTCCAGCAAGCGTTAACATCAACAGGGCGCTTAAGTTCTACAGATCCGAATTTGCAAAACATTCCTGTAAGACTTGAAGAGGGCCGTAAAATTCGCCAAGCATTTGTTCCTTCAAATCCAGAATGGCTTCTTTTTGCAGCAGATTATTCGCAAATTGAGTTACGTGTATTAGCTCATATGTGTGGTGACGAAAACTTAATCAATGCATTCCAAAATGGTTTAGATATTCATACGAATACAGCAATGAATGTATTCCACGTAGCAGAAGAGGAAGTAACATCGGATATGCGTCGTGCAGCAAAAGCAGTTAACTTTGGAATTGTTTATGGAATTAGTGATTACGGTCTATCTCAAAACTTAGATATTACACGTAAAGAGGCGGCAGATTTCATTGAACGTTATTTCGCTAGCTTTCCAGGTGTACAGGACTATATGAAAAATATCGTGGAAGAAGCGAAGCAACAGGGCTATGTGACGACTATGTTAAATCGACGTCGCTATTTGCCAGACCTGAAAAGTTCAAACTTCAATTTGCGTAGCTTTGCTGAACGTACTGCTATGAATACCCCAATTCAAGGTAGTGCTGCCGATATTATAAAAAAAGCAATGATAGATATGGCAGCAGCATTAAAAGAACAAAATTTACAAACGAAAATGCTTCTGCAAGTACATGATGAGTTAATTTTCGAAGCACCAAAAGAGGAAATTGCTATTCTTGAAAAACTAGTTCCAGAAGTGATGGGGAAAGCATTTGAACTAAATGTACCATTGAGAGCCGATTTTGCATTTGGCCCAACTTGGTATGATACAAAATAAAGGAGTGATCGCATGCCAGAATTACCAGAAGTAGAAGGTGTTGTGCGTTCATTACAACCGGTCGTTACCGGTAAAACGATTCATCATGTGACGATTTCAAAGATTATTAAACAAGCGAAAGAGCAAGGTAAAGAGTGTATTATAAAAGCAGTTGATCCTGATTCTTTCCAACAAGCAATTGAAGGAATGACTATTAAAAGCATTGAACGTCGCTCAAAATATATTTTTTTTCATCTGGAGAAAGAAGGGAATCCATATTTGCTCGTCAACCATTTAGGGATGACGGGCGCATGGTTCCATGTATCGCAACTTAGTGATATTACAGAAGAGAAATTTCTAAAGCATGCGCATGTCTTAATCCAATTCGATGATGACAATTGGCTTGTTTATTCGGATATTCGTCGTTTTGGTGAAATGCGCTTTTTGCATGAGCTAGCAGAGCATCCGCCACTACTTGAAATGGCACCTGAACCTTTTTCAGATGAAGCACTACCTCATTTTCTTGAGAGAGCAAATCTGCCGAAGTATGCAAATAAGGCAGTTAAAGAAGTAATTATGGATGGGCATGTGATTGCAGGTTGCGGGAATATATATGCGACAGAAGTGCTGTTTAAGATGAATATTCATCCAGCTCGTAAATTGTCACGAATTAGTCAACAACGTAAAATCGAACTTTTTGAGACAATTGTTCATGTTTTGCAAGAAAGTATTGATGTTGGCGGCTCGACCATTTCAGATTACAGAAATATTAATGGTGAAGCAGGCAGTATGCAACATCGTTTGAAAATGTATGGGAAAAAGACTTGTCCGACTTGTAATGGAGATACTAAACAAAAGATAATTAGTGGCAGAAACTCAGTTTATTGCCCAAATTGCCAACATTAAAGGTGTGATATAGATGATTATTGGATTAACTGGAAGTATTGCGAGTGGTAAAAGTACAGTGGCAGAAATGCTAAAAGAGTTACATTTACCAATTATTGATGCTGATTTAGTAGCCCGAGTAGTAGTTGAACCTGGAACAGAAACGCTAAAACAAATAGTAGAAGCATTTGGCGAAGAAGTGTTGCTGGATGATGGTACTCTAGATCGTCCTAAACTAGGGAGTATTATCTTCCATGAACCTGCAGCACGTAAAACGTTAAATGATATTATACATCCGGCTATTCGCCAAGAAATGCTTCGTCAACGTGATGAGTTATTAGAAAACGGTTCAAAAGATATAGTGATGGATATTCCATTATTATTTGAAAGTCGCCTTCAACATTTCGTAGAGAAGATTTTAGTTGTAACTGTCACAGAAGAAACACAATTAAAACGTTTAATGGAACGTAATAATTTATCTGAAAAAGAAGCTATGGCGAGAATTAGTTCTCAACTACCGTTATCTGAAAAAGAAAAAGGCGCTGATGCAGTTATATATAACAATAACTCGCTTGAATCAACGAGGGAGCAATTGTATAAAATATTAGGTAAGTGGAATGTACTCAAATAGGGTATTTTAGAAAAATCAGAATTCACTAACTTTTAAATGTTCATCATAATAGGTTTTACTTTCCTCAAAATGTGTTATACTAATTTTCGAATTAATAAAATAAGTATAACGCAATTACAGGAGGATATTATTCATGACAGTTTCTATTGCTATTAACGGATTTGGCCGTATTGGTCGCATGGTGTTCCGTCAAGCGATACTTCAAGATGATTTAAATATTGTTGCAATTAATGCTAGTTACCCAGCTGAAACGTTAGCACATTTGATTAAGTATGACACAAATCACGGGAAATTTGATGGGGATGTTCAATTTGAAGAAAAAGCCCTAATCATAAACGGCAAACGTGTTGAACTTATTAGTGAACGTGATCCTTTGAACTTACCTTGGAAAGAAATGAATATTGATATCGTTATCGAAGCAACAGGTAAATTCAATGCTCGTGAAAAAGCAGCATTGCATCTAGAAGCAGGAGCTAATAAAGTTATTTTAACAGCACCTGGGAAAAATGAAGATGTAACAATTGTAATGGGTGTTAATGATGAAAAATTAGACCTTTCAAAACATGATGTAATATCAAATGCAAGTTGTACTACAAACTGTCTTGCACCAGTTGCAAAAGTATTAAATGATACTTTTGGTATTGAAAATGGCTTAATGACAACTGTTCATTCATATACAAATGATCAAAAAAATATTGATAATCCACATAAAGACTTACGTCGTGCTCGTGCATGTGCGGCTTCAATTATTCCTACTTCAACAGGAGCTGCCAAAGCTCTAACTCTAGTATTACCAGAACTAGAAGGCAAGTTACATGGTATGGCACTTCGTGTTCCAACACCAAACGTTTCGTTAGTAGATTTAGTAGTAGATTTAAACAAAGATGTTACGGTTGAAGAAGTGAATGAAGCGTTCAAAGCAGCATCAGCTGGTTCTCTAAAAGGAATCTTAGACTTCACAATGGAACCATTGGTATCAGTGGATTTTAATACAAACCCAGCATCAGCTACAATCGATGGCCTAACTACAATGGTAATTGGTAGTCGTAAAGTGAAGGTACTTGCTTGGTACGATAACGAGTGGGGATATTCAACTCGTGTTGTAGATTTAACGAAAAAAGTTGCATCTGCTCTTAAGGCTTCTGTAAACGCTTAATTTTAATATAATATTCCCCTTTCTAGTAGTGTACTAGAAAGGGTTTTTTTGTTTAAGAGTAGAAAAAACTGCAATTAATTGTGAATATATGTCTGTTTTTTCTGTTAGTAACGCCCTTATATTGGCCAAAAACAGTATCTTTATCATACATCTGAGAATTTCCACTGCATTTTTTCGATTTTTTAAGGCATTATTTGATATAATAGATAAACTAAAATGTTTTGCAATCAGGAGAGAAAAAATATGAAATGTCCAGCATGTCAGTTTAATGGAACAAAGGTTATTGATTCAAGACCAGTAGATGACAATAAAGCAATCCGTAGACGCCGAGAATGTGAATCATGTGCATATCGTTTTACTACGTTTGAAAAAGTAGAAGAAATGCCGTTGATCGTCGTGAAGAAAGACGGCTCACGTGAGGAATTTAGCCGTGAAAAAGTTTTGCGAGGTCTTATCCGAGCGTGCGAAAAGCGTCCAGTAGCACTTAATCAATTAGAGGAATTAGTATTTGCTATTGAACAAGATCTACGTAGAATTGGTAACTCAGAAGTGAAGACAGAAGATGTCGGGGAAATGATTATGGATCGTCTTGCGAAAATTGACGAAGTATCTTATGTAAGATTTGCTTCTGTATATCGTCAATTTAAAGATATTAATGTCTTTATTGAAGAATTAAAGGAATTAATAGAAAGACAATCCGATGACAAATAAATGCGATATGAAGGACGGTGATCGTGGTGCATTTATATAAAGAACTACAGCCCGTTGATCGATTGTCCATTCGAATGCCATTTCCCGTATCTAGCTACGATCGCCAACTTATTACTCTGCTTTATCAGCCGTTAATAGGTGCGGAGCCCATTAGCTTATACTTTATGCTTTGGGCTGAAGGAGAAAGTACGACTGAAGCTGAATTATCACATTACCATTTGATGAACTCACTTGATATGCCGATTGCAAAGATTTTCGAGTCGCGCATCGCATTAGAAGCTATTGGTTTAATGCGCACTTGGCGTAAAGATTCTGAGGATGTACGCTCATTTATGTACGACGTGATGCCTCCTTTAGAAGCATCAGCTTTTTTTAATGATCCCTTACTATCCATGTTTTTATTTAGCAAAATTGGTGAACAAGCCTATAGACAGTTGCGCCAACGTTTCGTTCAGAAGGGTCCATCAAATGATGGCTATCAGGAAGTGTCAAGAACATTTACAGATGTCTATCGTCCTGTGCAGCATCATTTACCATCCTTTGCGAATGAGCAGACAGTTGAGGAAAGAGAGAAACCTAAAGAACTACCATTTAACTACGAGGACTTCGATTTTTCTTTACTTAGAGCTGGATTGTCAGAACAACTTGTACCATCTTCAGCACTTACTGCTGAAGCGAATGCAACAATTGCAAAGTTAGCTTTTTTATATCATTTAACACCATTAGATATGCAAAAAGTTGTTATGCTCGCTCTAGATGATCATATGATGTTATCCGAGTCAAGGTTAAAGAAATCGGCAGCTGATTATTACAAATTGACTGTTTCAACAGAACCACCTGCTATGCAACAAGCTTTCCAATCGGCAGTTAATGAGGCAGAGAAAAAGACTACAAAAGAGCAAGCTTTGCAGACGAAGGAAGAGTTATTGATTCATTACCTAGAAACAACTGCTCCAATTGATGTCTTGCGTGATATCGCTGATGGGAAAGAACCAATCCCTGCTGACATTCAGCTTGCTCAAAATCTTGTCCTACAATATCAAATGCCAATTGGTGTTGTAAATGCCTTACTTCAGTATGTTCTTTTACGTACAGACATGAAGTTAACTAAAAACTATGTCGAAAAGATTGCCTCACATTGGATTCGAAAAGGTGTGAAAACGACGAAAGAAGCAATGGACTTAGCGCGCAAAGAGCATAAGCAGTATATGGAATGGAAAACAGCTGAGCAAAAACCTGCAACGAAAAAACGTTACACCGGTGGTCGAGAAGAAAAAGTCCCTGACTGGTTTAAGAAAAATAAAGAAAAGAAACCTCAGAAAGAAGATACTATAAAAGAAACTTCAAAAGAAGCAGCTAAGAGTGATACCGATTTTGAAGAGGAAAGACGTAAAATTCTAGAGAAACTAGGAATAGAGGAAGGGCAGGTGGATTCACATGGAACCGATTAATAATCAACTTAGAAAAGTGATGGATTCACAAACTTTTCAAGAACGATACGAGCAAATGAAGCGAGAAATTCTTGAAAATAAAGGTGTCCAGCAATTTCTAGCTGACAACGATCAAGAAGTAAACAAAGATATGGTAGACCGTGGTCTAGGTAAATTATATGAATATACAGGACAGAAACATGATTGTGACGAATGTGTATCCGTTGCAAAATGTCAAAATGCATTAAAGGGCTTTGTGCCAATATTATCAATTATCCGCGATTCAATAGAAGTCGAATATACACCGTGTCAACAAAAACGCATGGAGGATGAGCGTCGTCAAGCTGCCTCTATGATTTCGAGTATGCATATGCCAAAAGACGTGTTAAGAGCGACGATCAAAGATTTAATGATTGATGATCATTCACGTGTGAATATCGCTAATCGCGCAGCGGATTTCGTTCGTGAATTTAAAGAAACGGGTGAACTTCCTCACAAAGGCTTTTATTTATATGGTGAATTTGGTGTCGGTAAATCTTTTGTATTAGGGGCTATTGCCAATGAATTGGCGACTTTACAAATCAAATCGGTTGTAGTATTTGTACCCGAGTTTTTACGTGAAATGAAAGGTTCAATCCAAGATCAATCTTTACAAGAGAAAATAGATTTTGTGAAAAAGGCGCCTGTTTTAATGCTAGATGACTTAGGCGCTGAAACGTTGTCGAGTTGGACACGTGACGAAATTTTGGGAACGATTTTTCATTACCGAATGGCGGAACAATTGCCGACATTCATCACTTCGAATCTTGGATATGATGAATTAGAAGACCATTTAGCTTATAACCAAAAAGGTGATCGTGATATGTTAAAAGCTTCACGAATTATGGAGCGTATTAAAGCTGTGACGACACCAATCCGAATGAGTGGGCAAAACCGAAGAGATCAGAAATAGTTGCATTTTTTTGATTGACTTTTTTTCCTACTTGATTTTAAACTTAATCGAGCGTATACTTTCAGTCATAATATAAAAAATGCTTTGAAAAGGACAACAATTTTTTGTACGACTTTTAGAGAGAGAAGCCTAGGCTGGAAGCTTCTTAGTACGGCAAATTATTTACCCCCTTGGAGCAGCGACAGTGAATGTACTAGTAATTGTCGACGGTAACGGCCCGTTAGCCGATCGAGAGCTTCGTCTATACCTGCACTCTTTTTAAGTGTTGGCAGTAGAAGGAAGAAGGGTGGAACCACGAGAATACAGCCTCGTCCCTTTTGGGATGGGGCTTTTTTGCGTTTTTATCTAAATGCTAAAGCGGCCCGTTCAGACTCGACAAGCACTGAAACTTTCGAAACAAAAGCGTTTTTTAGCTTTTGTCCGAGAAAGTGGAAGTGACCTCGAGAGTCTGGCCGCTGAAGCTAGAAATTTATCTAAATGCTGAAGCGGCCCACTTAAAGGAAAAAAGTCTAAAAACGCCACGTCCTGTGGCAACGACAGCGTGACCCGCATCGTGCGGCCCTAAACCTCTCGTAAGGCTAAAATAAATAAAACTAAAAGGAGATTACAAAATGGCAGACATGATTAATTTAAAATTCCCAGATGGCGCAGTAAAGGAATTTTCAAAAGGTACAACAACTGAAGAAATTGCACAATCAATTAGCCCGGGACTTCGTAAAAAAGCAATCGTTGGTAAATTCAACGGACAATTAGTAGATTTAACAACACCTTTAGAAGAAGACGGTGACATTGCAATCGTAACACCTTCTGATTCTGAAGCATTAGAAGTAATGCGTCATTCTACAGCTCACCTTTTAGCGCAAGCTGTTAAACGTATGTTCCCTGGTGTAAAACTTGGAGTAGGTCCAGTAATTGAAGGTGGTTTCTACTACGATATCGACTCACCAGAACCAATCACTGCTGATGATCTTCTGAAAATCGAAAAAGAAATGAAAAAAATCATTTCTGAAAATATCGTCATCACTCGCCAAGACATATCACGTGCTGAAGCAATCGAACGCTTCACTGCAATTGATGATGAATATAAATTAGAACTTATCGAAGCTATTCCTGCAGATGAGCAAGTATCAATCTACGAACAAGGCGATTTCTTCGACCTTTGCCGTGGTGTACACGTTCCATCTACAGGTAAGATTAAAGAATTTAAATTGTTATCAATCGCTGGTGCATACTGGAGAGGTAATTCAGATAACAAAATGCTACAACGTATTTACGGAACAGCATTCTTTACAAAAGACGATCTAAAAGCACATCTTCAAATGCTAGAAGAAGCAAAAGAACGTGATCACCGTAAAATTGGTAAAGAACTTGAATTATTCACTACTTCTCAAAAAGTAGGTCAAGGTCTACCGTTATGGTTACCAAATGGTGCGACAATTCGTCGTACAATTGAACGTTATATCGTAGACAAAGAATTGTCTCTTGGTTATAAACATGTTTATACTCCTGTATTGGGTTCAAAAGAGTTATATGAAACTTCAGGACACTGGGCACACTATCAAGATGATATGTTCCCACCAATGGAAGTGGATAACGAAACATTTGTATTACGCCCGATGAACTGTCCACACCATATGATGGTTTACAAATCGTCAATGCACTCATATCGTAACCTGCCATTACGTATTGCTGAACTTGGTACAATGCACCGTTACGAAATGTCAGGTGCTGTATCAGGACTTCAACGTGTACGTGGTATGACTCTAAATGATGCGCATATTTTCGTTCGTCCAGACCAAATTAAAGAAGAATTTAAACGTGTAGTAGAATTAGTGCTTGGAGTTTATAAAGACTTTGATTTAAATGATTACTCATTCCGTCTGTCTTACCGTGACCCAGCTGATACTGAAAAATACTTCGATGATGATGCAATGTGGGAAAAAGCGCAAGGTATGCTAAAAGAAGCAATGGATGAACTAGGCTTAGATTACTTCGAAGCTGAAGGCGAAGCAGCATTCTATGGTCCAAAACTTGACGTTCAAGTAAAAACTGCAATTGGTAAAGAAGAAACTTTATCAACAGTTCAACTTGACTTCTTATTACCAGAACGCTTTGATCTAAGCTATGTTGGTGAAGATGGTAAACCACATCGTCCTGTTGTTATCCACCGTGGTGTTGTATCAACAATGGAACGTTTTGTAGCTTTCTTGATAGAAGAATACAAAGGTGCATTCCCAACTTGGTTAGCGCCAGTGCAAGTAGAAATCATCCCTGTATCAAACGAAGTTCACTTCGACTATGCAAAACAAGTAGAAGAAAAACTTCAAGCAGCAGGCTTCCGTGTTGAAATGGATGATCGTGAAGAAAAACTTGGCTACAAAATCCGTGAAGCACAAATGAAGAAAATTCCTTACATGCTTGTATTAGGTGATAAAGAATTAGAAGCAGGTAGTGTAAACGTACGTCGCTATGGCTCTCAAGATTCTGAAAGCATTGCGATTGAAGATTTCTTAGTGAATTTAAAAGCTGACGTTTCTTTTGAATAAGTAATTTCTAATAATAGAAAGGTGACTGAGACATTAATGTCTCAGTCACCTTTTTCGTATACTCTTAATCCTAAAAAAATATCATCTTGCTATTTTTTGATAAAACATTTGCTTTAAGTTACCTTATTTCCTTATTTAATTACAAAATATGTCAAAATTAGAAGTTGAGAATACTTGATGTATAGATGATACTAGAAAAGTAGTTATTGCATGTAATTACAAACCATTTGAGTCTAAGGAGGAATTTATCCATGGGTGTACAAAGCGAATTTAATATGCCGTCTATTAATTTATTTGGAGCTGGGACAATTCAAGAAGTAGGTAGTCGTTTAAAGGGCTACAACGTAAAAAAAGCACTTCTTGTTACAGATGAGGGATTGCACAAATTAGGTTTATCCGAAACACTAGCAACAATTATTCGAGATGCTGGTGTGGATGTAGCAATTTTCCCTAAAGTCGTACCAAACCCAACGGATATTAATGTAGCAGAAGGATTGGAAGTATACCAAAACGAACGCTGTGATGCGATTGTGTCATTAGGTGGCGGTAGTGCACATGATGCGGCTAAAGGCATTGGCATTGTAGCAACGAATGGTGGTAAAATTTCGGATTATGAAGGTGTCAATTTATCAAGTAATCCTTTACCAACATTTATTGCTGTTAATACAACTGCTGGAACGGCGAGCGAAATGACAAAGTTCACCATTATTACTGATACAACAAGAAAAGTAAAAATGGCGATTGTCGATAAGCATGTTACTGCACTTGCATCGATTAATGATCCTGAGTTAATGGTTGGTATGCCGCCACAATTAACTGCGGCTACTGGTCTGGATGCACTGACTCATGCGATTGAATCCTTTGTTTCTACTGCAGCTACACCAATTACCGATGCGTGTGCAGTGAAGACGATGCAGTTAGTAGTAGAATATTTACCACGTGCTGTAGCAAATGGTGAAGACATGGAAGCTCGTGAACAAATGGTTTATGCACAATTTTTAGCAGGTATGGCATTTAACAATGGTTTACTTGGTTATGTCCATGCGATTGCACACCAATTCGGAGGTTTTTATGACCTACCACATGGTGTATGTAATGCGATTTTATTACCGCATGTATGTCGTTTCAACCTAGTGGCAAAAGTAGATCGTTTTGCGGAAATTGCTAAACACTTAGGTGAAAATGTAGAAGGCTTAAGCCAACGTGATGCAGCCGATCTTGCTATTGCTGCGATTGAACGTTTATCAAAAGACTTAGGGATTCCAGCTGGTTTTGCGGAACTTGGTGCGAAAGATGAAGACATCGAAACATTAGCAAAAAATGCAATGTTAGATGTTTGCGCTGCATCGAATCCACGTAAACCAACATTAGACCAAGTCCAAGAGATTATTCGTAATGCATGCAAATTCCCAGTAAAAGAAAAAACTTTAGTGAATGTATAATAAAAACTAAACGAAAGTATCTACGCTCATATTAAGCGTAGATACTTTTTCTTTTAAAAAAATGTCGAGTGAAATCATTGACAACATAGAATAGGTATGATAAATTTATAAAGGTTAATGAATACAAAGTTTGTGGTTGAAGAAGAGGCTGCCCGCTTCTCACCTGTTTGACTCATCAGTTGATGTTTACAGGTTACATGATAGAACGGATCACGCATTAAGGCGTGTACATATATCGGCGGGCGGACATTTCGACTATGTCCGCTCGTTTTTTTGTGGACATCGAAATATTCGTACCGATCATCGGGCAACTAGCCCAAACCATGTATTCGCGACACTATTTGGAGGTGGATTGTTATTAGCAAAGACATGTATGTAAACGAAGGTATTCGCGCACGTGAACTTCGTGTTATCGACCATAACGGTGATCAGCTAGGAGTTAAGACACGTAACGAAGCTTTGGAGATTGCCGAACGCGCCAATCTGGATCTTGTCCTTGTGGCTCCTCAGGCCAAACCGCCAGTCGCTCGTATTATGGACCATGGTAAATTTAAATTCGAGCAACAAAAGAAAGACCGTGAAGTACGTAAAAATCAAAAAGTTATCGTAATGAAAGAGGTTCGCTTGAGCCCATCTATCGATGAACACGATTTCCAAACGAAATTACGTAACGGCATTAAGTTCCTTGAAAAAGGAGACAAAGTTAAAGCATCTATTCGCTTTAAAGGTCGTGCAATTACGCACAAAGAAATTGGCCAACGTGTATTAGACCGCTTTGCTGCAGCTTGTGCCGAAGTATCTACGGTTGAATCTAAACCGAAGATGGAAGGCCGTAGCATGTTCTTAGTTTTACAACCAAAGAACGAAAAAGAGTAATTTTATAGTTACACGAACAGTTTAGGAGGAATTCGACATGCCAAAAATGAAAACTCACCGTGGTGCTGCGAAACGTTTTAAAAGAACGGGTACTGGTAAATTAAAACGTGACCGCGCATTTGGTAGCCACTTATTCGCGAACAAATCAACTAAAGCGAAACGTCACCTACGTAAAGGTCAATTAGTTTCTTCAGGAGACTACAAACGTATCAAGTCTCTACTTGCTTACATGAAATAATTCGATTCGAAAACATACAAATTCATACTATATGAATAGCAGGAGGTAATCACTATGCCACGCGTAAAAGGCGGTACAGTAACGCGCAAGCGTCGTAAAAAAGTTTTAAAATTAGCTAAAGGGTACTACGGTTCTAAACATACTCTTTATAAAGTAGCTAACCAAGCAGTAATGAAATCAGGTCAATATGCATATCGTGACCGTCGTCAAAAGAAACGTGATTTCCGTAAATTATGGATCACACGTATCAATGCAGCAGCTCGTGTAAACGGTCTTTCATACAGCCGTTTAATGCACGGTTTAAAACTTGCTGAAATCGAAGTTAACCGTAAAATGTTAGCTGATTTAGCAGTAACTGATGCACAAGCATTCGCTCAATTAGCAGATGCTGCTAAACAAGCAATCGCAAAATAATTCAAGCTTACTAGCATGATTGTAAGAAACTCATGAATCTTAGATTCATGAGTTTTTTGTTGGATAAAAATAAGCATAAGTACAGTATGCTTATTTATATGTATTTTTTGCAAATAAAAAAGAGATAATCTTTAATCACCTTTGATTAAGAGATTATCTCTTTTTATTTTTGGTTAGGAAATAACAATGCAGCCAATTCCTCTTTGGAGTGAAGAAAATCATCTAATGTATAGGTATCCAGAACAGCAATATATGCATGTAATGCTTTATTCAGGGCACCCTTTAAACTGCAGACAGGTGAAATAATACAGCCCACAGATTCTGGATTAAAACAATCTACAAGGTAGAAGTCCTCCTCGGTTTGCCGGACTAATTTTCCTATGACAATATCTTTTGGTTTTAAAGCTAATCTGATACCCCCACCTCTACCTCGAACAGTTTCAATGTAACCTAATTTCCCGAGTTCGTGCGTAACTTTCATCAAATGGTTTTTAGAAATACCATAAGCATCTGAGATTTCTTTAATTGTAGAGAGATCTTCAATATTTTTCGCGCCAAGATACAATAAGACCCGTAGAGAATAATCTGTATACAAAGTTAAACGCATTTGATTCACCACCATTTCTGTTTACATTATAACACGGCATTGAATTGTGTCTAAAAATTTAAAAGATGTATTTTAAATGTGTCTTTTATGTTAAAGATGTATTTTAGATATTGCTTTAAAGTAGAAATAGGCGTAAATTATAGACAGTTAAGAAAAGGAGTGTTTGATATGTTATCTAAGTCAACAATGGAAATTGTGAAATCAACAGCACCAGTATTGGAAGTCCATGGTAAGGCCATTACAACAGTGTTTTACCGTAATCTATTTGAAGCACATCCTGAACTATTGAATATATTTAATCATGCAAATCAAGCGAAAGGGCGTCAACAAACTGCTTTAGCAAACACTGTTTATGCAGCAGCAGTGCATATTGAAAACCTAGAAGCCATTTTACCCGTAGTAAAACAAATTGCTCATAAACACCGTAGCTTAGGCATAAAAGCAGAGCATTATCCAATTGTCGGAGAGTTTTTATTAAAAGCTATTAAAGAAGTTCTTGGTGATGCGGCAACAGATGAAATTATCCAAGCGTGGGGAGAAGCATACGGCGTAATTGCTGATGCATTTATCCAAACAGAAGAAGCAATGTACAAAGAAGCGGAAGCTCAAGAAGGTGGCTGGCGCTACTTTAAAGAATTCGTGGTAGCGAATAAAATACAAGAAAACGAGAAAATCGTTTCAATTTACTTAAAACCTGCGGATGGAAAGAAACTACCTGTATACAAACCAGGTCAATATATTACTGTGCAAATTGAAATCCCAGGAGAAAAATACTTGCATAACCGTCAATATAGCTTATCACAAGCACCTGGTGACGATGCATACCGAATTTCAGTTAAACGTGAAGATGAAGGACATCCAAATGGAATCGTATCTGTTTATTTACATGACCAGTTAAAAGAAGGCGATACATTGCAAGTAAGTGCTCCAGCTGGTGATTTCCAACTAGATACGACTTCAACAGCACCAGTAGCATTCATTAGTGGTGGTGTTGGTATCACACCATTAATGAGTATGTTTGAAACGCTTGCGACTATAGATGCTGATCGTCAGACAGCATTCATCCATTGTGCTCGCTCAGAAAATTACCATGCATTTGGACAAGAAATTGATGCTGTATTAGCGAAAATGCCAAATGCTAAATATTTCAAGTTAAATTCTGATGAGCCTAATGGTATTATCAATCGTGAATTTATACAACAACAAGTAGTTGAAGGTAGTAACGTTTATGTATGTGGTCCAGTTAACTTTATGGAAGCAGTTATTAATGACTTATATGCATTAGGCTTCACAGAACCACAAGTACATTTTGAATTTTTCGGACCAGCAATGCAATTAGAAATAAAAGCATAGAACGTCAAACGCCATTAGTAGTGTAAAAACTTCTAGTGGCGTTTTATTGTGAAAAAACAACAAAATATTAAAAAAGTCATATGAATTATACTTTTACGGAAAAATAATTGTGTTTTATAGGTCTAAAGTTTTTTTAGAATAATAATTCAGATTGTATTGAACTAGTGAAAGAAATAAAATTCGTCTTAATAGTGGATGTTAGAAAACGTTTGAATTTGTTAAACTCATAGAGTTCAAAGTCTAGAAACATAGTAGGATGACTTTAGAAGAAGGGATAAGGGGATTTAAACATTGAAAATGAAACAGTTTTTACTTGCACTTGTTTGCATGACAGTAATTTGTTCTATTAGTATAACAACATTTGCAGAGGAAAATTTAGAGCCAGCTAACCCAGATAGTACAACTGAATGGGATAAAGAAGAAAAAGCACCATATAAAATGAATGCTAGGGTACAGTCCGCTGAGCCGGTAATTGCTGATATTTCGAAATGGCAATATTCAATTGATTGGGCAACAGCTAGTAAAGTGCTAGATTTAGCGATTATTCGTACTCAATATGGTAGTGGTTTGGAAGATACATATCATAAAATATATGAAGCAGGAGCATTGCAATACGGTGTGCCATTCGGTGTATATTCATATAGTGTAGCTAGATCTACTGCAGCAGCGAGAATTGAAGCAAATACTTTTTATGATCGTGCCAATAAAAACGCAAAATTTTATGTAATTGATATTGAAGAAACAGCAACTGATGGAGAAAGTGTACGTGATATCATCAATGCTTATGTAGCAGAATTACGTAAGAAAACAGATAAGAAAATAGGCGTCTACATTGCTCATCATTTATACAATCAATTAAATATTGATACATCAAAATTTGATTTTGTGTGGATACCTAGATACAGCAATACCAATACACCACCGGATTATGAGTATCACTTATGGCAATATACGGACCAAGGAAAAGTGGCTGGAATTAATACAAATGTAGATTTAAATAGATTAAATCCAAATGTGTCATTAGATTTCTTTACAAAAGATAGTAGCGAAAATAATAAACCTATTGATCTATCAAATTACTATACTAAGAACCCTAAAAAAGTTGCTATAAGAAAAAAAGTGAACCAATACAATAATAAAAATTTCACTACTTCACGAAAAACAGGTTCATTAAGCAAAAATACAATTGTTGAAGTAAAAGGTATGGATTACTCTAGTAAAGGAATTCCAAGATTGATGTTAGCTAATGGGATGTATATTACAGCTAGTAAAAGCTATGTCACAAAATTAATTTCAAATATTGACGATTATTATACGTCTGTTCCAAAGAATGTCGTTCTAAAGAAAGGAGTAAGAACTTATAGCAGTACAAGTTTTACAGCTGCTAAAGAAGTATCTAAGATAAATAAAGATAAGATTGTTAGTATTGCGGATATTGATTATACAACGGGTGGTGCACCACGTTTGAAGACCACTTCGGGAACCTATATAACTGCAAATAAAAAGTATGTATTAAAAACGACAGCGAAAATTTCGAATTATATTACTGTTAAACCTAGTAAAGTAAAAACAGTAAAGAAAATTTATCAATATAAAAGTACTTCCTTAACTACTGCAAATAGAGATATAGCAATAGCAAAAGGGAAATCATTAAAAGTATCTGCTATTGTCTATACAAATGGTGGTACACCAAGATTAAAATTATCAAATGGCTACTATATAACTGCTAATAAAAAATACGTGCAGTAATAGTAGATAGGAGAAAACAATGGATGGGAAGTCTAGCTCCCATTCATTGTTTTTCTTTTATTTTCATTTTTGATTTGTGGAATATAACATTTTGCAACTGCTGTGATATATAACTGTTAGAGGAATTTAAAGTTCGTAAAGGAAATGATTTGAAGTTGTGTTCAATTTGTTATATAGACTTTGTTATGCTTATGTAGGCTATTACTAGATTGTTTCAAACATATTGAAATAGCAATAAAATACATAAGGAGATACATAAATATGAAAAGACTGCGTTACATGACAGCACTATTATGTTTAGTCACTGTGAGTTTTTTTGCCGTGCAAATTGCTTCGGCAGATGAATTGAGACCTGCTAATCCAGATAGCAAAACAAAGTGGGAAACCGAACCTGAATTGAAAGCCAATTCCACTATGAGCTTACGCTCTGCAGAGCCGGTTATTGCAGATATTTCTAAATGGCAAGGGACTATTGATTGGGCAACAGCAAGTAAGAATTTAGATCTTGTTATTATTCGCACACAATACGGTTCAATCTTAGAGGATATTAAACATAAGGAATATGAAGCTGGTGCTCTCAAATACGGCGTACCTTTTGGAGTATATTCATATAGCCTAGCAGAATCTACTGCGGATGCGAAAGAAGAGGCAAATTCTTTTTACAACCGCGCTAGTAAAGATGCTAAATTTTATGTATTAGATGTTGAAGAAAATACGAGTAAATCAGGCGAAAGTATGCGTACAATTATCAATGCATACGTGAAGCAACTGCGTACTAAAACAGATAAAAAGATAGGTGTATACATTGCGCACCATTTATATGAAGATTTAAATATTGATACATCGAAATTTGATTTTGTGTGGATTCCACGTTACAACAATACGAATACTGCCCCAGCTTATAATTATAATTTATGGCAATATACAGATAAGGGAATCGTACCTGGTATTTCAACCTATGTAGATCTAAATCGTTTAAACCCAAATACGCCACTGCATTTCTTTACTGAAGAAGCTGATGCTGAAACAGCGGGGAATGATGATTATTATACAACTAACCCCAAAAAAGTAGTTGTTAAGAAAACAGTTTATCAATACAGTTCGCCAAGTTTTTCCACTGGAAATAAAGGAGCGGCATTGAAAAAGAATTCTATAGTGTCAGTTTCAGGAATCGTGAATACTGCAAATGGAACTCCACGATTAAAATTAACAAATGGTCAATATATTTCGGCAAATAAAAAATTTGTTCAAAAAGTAACAAGTAAAATTGATCAATACTACACAACGGTGCCAAAAAATATTGTCGTGAAAAAAGGGTTAAATGCATATAAGAGTGTAAATCTTACAACTAGTAATAAAATATCAGGTGTCAAAAAAAATACTATCTTAACTATTAAAGATATTGAATATACGAAGAATGGTACACCGAGATTAAAAACGACATCGGGTTCATATATCACTGCGAATAAAGATTATGTATTGAAATTACCTACTAACTATTATGATTACTGGACGATTAACCCTGGCCAAGTGAAAATTGCTAAGAAAGTCTACCAATATAAAGGTACTTCTTTCACTACTGCTAATAGAGGGAAAGCAATTGCAGTAGGATCTACTGTCAAAGTAAGTAGTATTGCATATGGAACAAATGGTACACCACGATTAAAATTAACGAATGGTTATTATATTACAGCGAAGAAAACTTATGTAAAAGCAAAATAAATAGTATAGTATTCGTATAAGTATATATAATTGTAATAATAAGTAAAAACACACAGCAATTGGACTGTGTGTTTTTTATAATAAAATATCTCTTTGGAAGGAGAATAAGATGAGTGCAATTATACTTTATTGGATATTATTAATGTCTGCGATCGGCTTTATTTTAATGGGTTATGATAAGCGAAAGGCTATTAACCATGAATGGCGTATTAGAGAAAGGACATTATGGCTTGTTGCGCTTTTTGGAGGAGGAATAGGTTCGTATATAGGTATGCGTATTTTTCGTCATAAAACGCAACATACCTCCTTTGTCTTTGGATTACCAGCAATCGCGGTAATTTATGCGGTCATTTCGTTAGCTATTTATTAATGAAAAAGTATCGTCATAAAAAGAAGGTACATTTCCGACTGTAGACAAACTCGAAGAAATTCGAGTTTATCTACGTTTTTTTTTCTTTTGAAAAATAGATAAGACTGTTGATTTCCACTACGGTGGACGCTTTCCATGGACGGGCGCTTAGTCGCTTCGTAGCTACGCTCCAATCAACTAAACATGTAATATAAAAAAATCTTTTGAAGTTAGGAAAATGATGATTAGAAAAAATGAGCATTCTGAATACCTTTTGTCTACATACTGAAAAGTACCGTCTTAAAAAGACGGTACTTTTTTACTTCATCAATTGTTCGATTGGGTTTTTCCAGCTAATTGTTGCGTTTGGATAGTGACGACGGATTTCGCTTTCTAAAAATAGAATATCTTCTTTCTTTAAACCTTGAAGTTCCATTTCATTTTTCGTATCAATGAAAATGGATACGACTTCTAATATGTCGTTAGCTGATCCTAGATATTTTTCACCTTCAAACATAGCGCCTTTATAAGATATAAAAAAGTTCTTTCGTGCATTTTTGGAATCATCATAGAAGTAATAACTTCTACGTTGTACCGCATCATTGAATTTTCGCCTTGGATTAAAAAAGTAGCGAATGACTTTATACATGACATATAAAATGAGTACGACTAATAAAACACGAATGAGAACAAGCATCTACAGTTCCCCCTTGTACAAACATTATCCTTTCCTATACGATAGAAGAGATTGAAAAGTTTCAAAAATGTTAGGAGAATTATAATGAATTTACAAAAACTTTTTACAATGCAGCAACAACTTGATGCATTTATTGAAGAAACACAACAAATTACAAAGGATGTATTCCGTGAAAAAGGACTAGCATTACTTGTTGAGTTAGGTGAACTAGCAAATGAAACGCGTTGCTTTAAATTTTGGAGCACAAAAGGACCATCTGAGCGTTCGGTAATTTTAGAAGAGTTCGTGGATTCTATTCACTTTTTATTGTCATTAGGTATTATGAAAGGTTTCGATGATTTAAAAGAGTGGCCAATATCTAACCGCGATGGAGATTTGACGGATCTCTTCATCCAGACAGAAGGTGCGGTTTTAAACTTCATCCTTAAGCCAGAGAGAGCGCAGTATGAAGAAGCATGGATATTGTACGGTGCACTGGCGAATGCACTAGATTTTACAGCCGAAGATATCGTGCGAGCGTATGTATCAAAAAACGAAAAAAATTATGAGCGTCAACGTAACGGATACTAAAATATTTTTTGAAAATTGCCTATTATTGCATTATAATAGTTAAAGATTCGAATATTTAGGAGGTCGAAATAATGCAACAATTGGATGAGACTTTAACAATGTTAAAAGAACTAACTGACGCACGTGCTGCTTCAGGTAACGAACGTGAAGCGCGCGAGGTAATGAAAAAGTACATCGCACCTTTCGCAGACAGAATGGATAGTGATAATTTAGGTGGAGTAATCGCTGAAAAAGTGGGCGATGCAAACGGCCCTAAAGTTATGATAGCTGGCCATTTAGATGAGGTTGGCTTCATGGTCACTCAAATTGACGATAAAGGCTTCTTAAAATTCCAAACAATCGGTGGCTGGTGGTCACAAGTAATGTTAGCACAACGGGTGCAAGTTATTACGCGTAAAGGTGAAACGATTATTGGTGTAATTGGTTCTAAACCACCGCATATTTTACCAGCAGAAGTACGCAACAAACCTTTCCAAATTACAGATATGTTCATCGACGTCGGCGCTACTTCTAAAGATGAAGCAGAAGGATGGGGTATCTTACCTGGCGATATGGTCGTACCTTATTTTGAATTTACAGTGATGAAAAACGAAAAACATTTACTTGCTAAAGCATGGGATAATCGTATCGGCTGTGCGATAGCAATTGAAGTATTAAAAGGGCTAAAAGACGAAAAACATCCTAACATCGTTTACGGATGTGGTGTTGTCCAAGAAGAGGTTGGTTTACGTGGAGCTAAAGTAGCGACGCATAAAATTCAACCTGACATCGGTTTTGCAGTTGATGTAGGTATTGCTGGTGACACACCAGGAATTACATCAAAAGAATCGACAAGTAAGATCGGTGCTGGCCCACAAATTATTATTTATGATGCTTCGATGATTGCACATAAAGGTATACGTGATCTTGTGGTGGATACTGCAAATGAAAATGGCATCCCGTTCCAATATGAAGCCATTCCAGGAGGAGGTACAGACGCAGGTGCAATACACATAACTGCAAACGGTGTACCATCTTTATCTATCGGTATTGCAACGCGCTATATTCATTCACATGCAGGTATTTTACATCGTGACGACTTTGAAAACACGGTCAAATTAATCATTGAAGTGATTAAGAAACTAGACCGTGATACAGTGAATAAAATTATCTTTGAATAAGACTTATATTAAACTCCTTTGCTCACATGAGTAAAGGAGTTTAATTTTTTTGAAAAAACATAAAAATGCATTTGATTTAATATTTATGCATATGTATAATGGTCATTAACAATAAAAACAAAAGGGAGCGGATCATATATGAAACTTTTAGAATTAGTGCAGTTAAAATTAGTAGAAAGCTTAAAAGGTAAAGATTTAATTTCACTTATAGATTATACAAGTGAGGAAGTACAAGGCTTACTGGACTTATCCATTCAATTGAAAACAATAACTAAAGAAGGTAAATGTCCTCCGTTATTAGAAGGAAAAACGTTGGGAATGATTTTCGAAAAGCATTCTACACGCACGCGTATTTCGTTTGAAGTTGGTATGAATCAACTAGGTGGTAAAGGTATGTTCATGCATGCTCGCGATTTACAAATCGGTCGTGGGGAATCTGTTTATGATACAGGGCATGTACTATCCGGTTATTTAGATGGTATTATGATCCGTGCAAATTCACATGAAATGGTAAAAGAACTGGCTGAACACGCATCAATTCCTGTTATTAACGGTTTGACAGACCTTGCTCACCCATGCCAAGCGCTTGCTGATCTTGAAACAATTGCTGAAGAAAAAGGTCATGTGAAGGGCTTAAAGCTAGCATATATTGGTGATGGAAACAATGTAGCGCACTCATTAGTAGTAGCAGCAGCACATGTAGGAATGGATGTTGTCGTAGCGACACCTAAAGCGTATGAACCAAGCGAAGCGGTCATGAAAAAAGCAGCTGAAATTGCAGCTACAAATGGCAGTACGGTTTCATTCACATATGACCCAGCAGAAGCAGCAAAAGATGCTGATGTCATTTATACAGATGTATGGACTTCAATGGGGCAAGAAGAGGAAGCTGCAAAACGATTAGCAGACTTTAAAGACTACCAAATTAACGATGCATTAGTAGCGAACGCGAAAGCAGATTATATGTTCTTACACTGCTTGCCAGCACATCGTGAAGAAGAAGTAGCTACATCTGTTATTGATGGACCAAACTCATTTATCTTCGAACAAGCTGAAAACCGTCTTCACGCTCAAAAAGCTGTATTGGCTTCGGTTTTAGGATAATTATTCATTTCGAAATATAACAATAGTTTACGAACGCAATTTTGTTATCAAAAATTAAGGATAGGTAAGGCAAAGAGTATTTGCCTTACCTATCTTTTTTTGTTTCAGGATGGGTTAAGGGATTGTATTAATAAAATACAGTATTCTGTAACATTCACGTAACAGACTTGGCTTAGTCTAGTCCAAGATAGCTTTTCGGGGTATAGAAAATAGAATTAAATTGCGGATAGCATTCAAAACTGTTAACTCTGAATAGACCATGATTAGAAGCTAATAATTCCAAGTTAGAATGGTAGTGTAAAAGTGAAAAGGATAATTATTAATATCATAAAATGGCTAATTATATTAAGTATAGTTGTGGCGGGAATGGTTATATATTCATTTAAAATAGAACCGAAACGCCTTGTTACAAAGGAGTATGAACTTGAACTTACGTCAGGAGGAGAAAGTTCGCTAAGGGTAGTGCAATTTTCAGATGTACATTTAGGTCCGAATTATTCGCTAGAGCAGCTTGAGAAGCTTGTAGTGAAAATTAACGGACTTCAACCTGATGTAATAGCTTTTACTGGAGATTTAATGGATGTACCATCTCAATTTGAAGACAGGTCAAAAATAAGTGCGATTTTGGGTAAACTAAGTAGTAAATATGGAAATTATGCAGTATGGGGAAACCATGACCGTGGAGGCGGTGGAGTCAGGTTTTATGAAGATATAATGAATACCTCTGGATTTAAGCTACTAACAAATGAAAGTAGTACAATAGAGCTTGAAAATGGAAAGATAGTAAATATTATAGGGTTGGATGAAGCAATGCTTGGAAATCCTGATATTCCAAAAGCGTATTCAGGTACTAGTAATCAGGGAATGAATCTCCTTATACTACATCAGCCTGACCTTATAGAAGACGTAGGGTATGACAATATTGATGTAGCACTTGCAGGACATAGTCATGGAGGACAAGTTGATGTGCCATTGATTGGTCCTATATATACGCCCCCTCTTGCAGAGAAATACACTAAAGGGTTATACGAGCTTGGCATTCATAAGTATCTATATGTGAATAGTGGAATCGGAACGACGAGGATTCCAGTTCGGTTTTGGAATCCTGCAGAAATATCGGTGTTTAACATAACTCTATGAAATGAATATAAAATGTAAAGCGTCAAATAATGTCCCCGTCCCCTGGATTGTGCATTATTTGGCGCTTCCCTTTATATTTGTAATCGGAAAGGAGAGCAGAAAATGAATATTCTAATTGCCGATGATGAACAGCATATGGTTAAAATACTTTCAGCCTATTTAAAAGATGAAGGCTTCAATATTCTAGAGGCAAGGGATGGACAGGAAGCATTGGAGATTTTTGAAACAACTAAGATTGAATTGGCAATTTTAGATTGGATGATGCCTAAAATTGATGGAATAGAGGCATGTAAATATATAAAGGAAAACAGTCAAACAAAAGTTCTAATACTAACAGCAAAAGGTCAAAATGAAGACGAATTACACGCTTTCCATGGTGGAGCAGATGAATACATAAAGAAACCATTTGATCCACGAATATTAATATTAAGAATAAAAAAGCTATTAAATATGAGTGAAGAAATAAAAGTGAAAGATATTCTGATCAAAGAGAACGAAAAGAAAGCATATAAACAAAAAGAACCTATCCAACTAACAAAAATAGAATATGATTTATTGCTTATCTTTATAAAAAATAGAGGTGTGATTTTATCGAGGGATAAGTTGATTGATTTAGTTTGGGGCTTGGATTATGAGGGAGATCATAGAACTGTAGATACTCATATCAGAAGATTAAGAACTAAAATTGGGGATGACCTGATTAAAACCTATAGAGGCATTGGATACTGCCTGGAGGTGAAGGAAGATTAAAATTAGGAACAAGTTTTCCATTGGTATATCATCCGTTGTAATTTGCATCTTTATATTCTCAATACTTGCGAATATATTTTTGGTAGACAGATATTACATTCATGAGCAAAGAAAGATTTTGGATAAGGCGGCAAGCGATATACTCAAGGTGTCTAATAAGACCATTTTAATTGATTTGAATGAGATAGAAGAGAAATACGCTATAACTATTGTCTATTCAGAAGCAAGTGGAAGTTTGGATCAAATTAATGAAAGAATGATTCTGGAGTTTGAAAAGAAAAAAATAAAGCTAAATAAATTTTGGCTTACTGAACAAACGTTGGATAAGTTGCAGGAAAAAAGCGTTAATAAGATATACGACCAAGGGGTAAGTAAATATAAAGTTTTGACTAAATTTATGAAAATAGATAATTATATAATCGCTATTGGATTGCCGTTGCCACATATGGAAGATACTATTTCTATAATAAATAGATTTAATATTGTTTTGATGTCCATTTCTGTCATTTTTATTGTCTTTTTAGTAGTGATGATATCCAAAAAAATCACAAGACCATTAGAATCTTTGAAAAATTTATCTCAAGATATTGCCAATTTAAATTTTAGGAAAGAAGAGATAATGACAAATGATGAAGTAGGAGAACTAGCAAAAAGTATAAACATTATGAGTGGGAAATTAGAAAAAGCCCATGAGGAAATTAATAGTCAAAATAAGCGTTTGAAAGAACTAATGTCAGATATATCCCATGAGTTGAAAACGCCACTATCATTAGTGAAAATATATGAACAAGGAATTTCGGACGGTCTGGATGACGGTACTTACAGAGACACCATTGAAGAACAGATTGAAAAAATGAATGCACTAATAGAGAAGCTATTATTTTGGACAGCGTTAGAGAATGGTTCATTAAACAAATCTATTTTTGATATTGGAAAAATAATTATTGAAATGACAAAGAAGTACAAGCTAATCCTACAGGAATACGATATTAATTTATCCTTAAGTATTGATGAGAGCAAAGAATATTTGATTCAAGCTGAAAAAGAAGGAATTGATATTGTACTCGATAATTTAATTACCAATGCTATTAAATATTCCTATGATAAGAATATTGAAATTCATTTAACGAAAAACAACAATGCAGTGAAGCTTACGATTGCTAATGGAATAGGGGAAATGAATGAAAATGATTTAGAAAATATTTGGAGACCCTTTTATGTACTTGAAAAATCAAGAAGTAAGGAGCTTTCAGGAACAGGGTTGGGCTTACCTATCATCAAGACAATTTTAGATAATCACAATTTGGATTATGGATTTGAATTGAAAAATAGTAAGTTAGAGTTTTTTGTCACATTCGTGTAACAAGCCTAGGTTAGTCTAAGACTAGGAGGTGCGATACATGAAAAAAATAATATCTATCGTGTTAATTGTAGTCCTTGCTACTAGTGTTCTTACAGGATGTGTTGGCAACGAAAAAAGGCCAAGCAAAGAGGTCTACACGCAAAAAGATAATTTAGATTTTAACTTTAGTGTAGATCCTGAAACCTTTACGTTTGAGGTGGAATCCAATGGAACTACGGAGAAGGCTTCAGAACCATTGGAGAAAATGAAAGTTTCAAATTTAAAAGACGATGGGGATAACATTAGCTGGACCTATGCAGAGCAGAATCTAGATATAGATATCGAAAAGAAAGATAAGTATGTTGATATTACTGTCAAATCCAATAAAGATGAAGAAAATATGTTTTCTTGGCCAAAAGTGAAAGGTAATGGATACTTACTCCCATTAAATCAAGGAAAGTACATTCCAAGCGATGATTCAGTTTGGAAATACTATCTAAATGAAGAAAAAATGAAAGTGATTGAATCTTTCTCCATGCAGTTTTTTGCAGTTGATAAAGATGAATATTCGTTAGTATATATTATTAAAAACCCCTACAATAATGAAATTGCTTTTGATACAAAAAAAAACATAGAGTTTACTTTTAATCATGAGTTTCCATCTATCAATCAACAGAAGGAATATGGTTTTAGAATTTATTTAACGAAAAAAAATCCAGTACATGTTGCCAAAACTTATAAAAATTATTTAATTGAGCAAGGTGACTTTAAATCTTTAAAGGAAAAGGCTGAAGAAAATAATAATATTGAAAAACTTTATGGTGCCCCTCATATTTATTTTTGGGACAGAACTGTAATTTCAGAAGAAAATATACAATGGGCAAAATTGAAAAGTAGTTTCCCCGATAAGTTGAAATTATGGATTCAGGAGTTATTAGCTACTAAAGTTGAAGATGGGGCAGAGCTTGCAGCCGCATATGAGGATTTAAATAATTACGATTACGTAGACAAATATACTAAAAATAGAATAGTAAAAAGCCTAAGTGCTGTCATGCAACTAAAAGAATTCTATAATACGGAAGTATTTACTAAAGAGGATAAAGAAATTCAAAAGCTAATAAATAAGAAAATAGACAAATTAAATCCAGTAGAATTAATTGAACTTAATAAGAGGTTATTAAAAAGCGAGCTTGGTAACGTAGTGGACCCAATAGAAAAGTGGGCAGATGCAAATACTATAGATGTCATAAAAGATATGAAGCATTCAGGGTTAGCGAATTTATGGATAGGTTTAGATGACTGGCAAGAAGGGTTTATTAAACCAGAGTTAGTAATAGAAGCAGAGAATCAGGGATATTTAATCGGCACTTACGATTCGTATCATTCAATCCATGAACCAGGTAAAGAGCAGTGGGAAACGGCTAAGTTTAAGGATACTTCATTGTTTGAAGAAGCAACGGTAACGAATAAAGATGGAAGAAAAATTGAAGGATTTCAAGGCGTAGGTAGAAAGTTGAATCCGACATTAGCAATGCCGAGTGTGAAAGAAAGAGTAACGTCAATTTTAAATACTGGTTTACCATTTAACTCATGGTTTTTAGATACAGATGGCACTGGAGAAATCTTTGATGACTACTCACCAGAACATACTACTACTGAAGCGGAGGATGTCCAAGCTCGAATTAAGAGAATGGAGTATCTACAAAAAGAATGGGGAATGGTAGTCGGAACTGAGGGCGGTAATGATTTTGCTAACAAAACGATTGCTTTTGCACATGGAATAGAAACTCCCTCATTTTCCTGGATGGATGAGGATATGGGCAAAAATAAAGAGAGTAATTATTATGTAGGAAGATACTATTCAAGTACTGGCGGAGTCCCTGAGCTATTTTCTAAACAAATACCAGTGAAGGATAAATATAAGAAACTATTTTTGGATTCAAACTATACCATACCGTTATATAAATTAGTTTACAATAACTCTGTAATCACGACTTATTGGTGGGGATGGGGAACACTAAAAATAGCAGATGAAATTGAAAATAGAATGTTGTATGAAGTACTTTACAATGTACCTCCTCTTTATCACATTGATAAATACGAGTGGAAAAAGTACAAAGATACAATAATAAACCATTCTAAAGTGTGGTCAAGTTTCAGCAAAAAGGCAATAAAGGAAGAAATGACAGATTATAAAATTCTATCAGATGACAGATTAGTCCAAATGACTGAATATGGTAAATCATTAAGCGTGGTAGCAAATTTCTCTGAAAGTGAATTTGCTGTTCAAGGTGAGAAAGTACCTGGGAAATCAGTGTTAATCATTGATGGAAATAGTAAAACCATTTATACACCAGAGAAGTAAGTGTAAAATAAAGTGTATTGTAACCAATCAATTTAAGGTGAAGACTATTCTTGCCAAAACATATTTAATCCCCACCTGAAAGATGAACAGGTGGGGATAATTTTGAATTCGGACAAGAATTCTTATCTCATTTTATGCTTTTTGTGTAACCGTGGAAGTAGCCTTCTCAACCTCAACTTGATCTACAGGGCGTTTTGACCAATATGTTGCAAGAATTGGTCCGGAGATATTATGCCATACAGCACCGAATGTACTTGGTAAGGCAGCTAGTGGACCAAAGTGTGCTGCAGCAAGTGCTACACCTAATCCAGAGTTTTGCATACCAACTTCAATAGAAATGGCACGTTGGTCTTGTAAAGAAAGGCCACATAATTTCCCTGCATAGTAACCTAATAATAAACCTGCTCCGTTGTGTAAAAATACAGCAAAGAATACTAGTAAACCAGCAGAAGCGATTTTATCTTGGTTACCTGAAACTACTGCAGATACTATAATAATGATAGCGAAAACGGAAATTAAAGGCACAATTGAAATACTTTTATCAACGATAGTTGGCAAGAATTTGCGAACAAGTATACCAAGTGCGATCGGAACGATAATAACTTGGATAATAGACATAAACATAGATTTTGCATCTACAGGCATCCATTGACCAGCTAATAACAATAATAATAATGGTGTCAAAATAGGTGCAAGTAATGTAGAGACAGAAGTCATTGTAATCGATAAAGGCACGTTACCTTTTGCTAAATACACCATAACATTAGAAGCAGTACCACCTGGAACAGAACCTAGTAATACAAGACCCGCAGCTAGTTCTGAAGGTAATTGCAAAATGTAAGCGATCGCAAGTGCTGTAAGTGGCATAATCGTAAACTGTGCTACGATTCCGATGAGTACGGGTAATGGTTTTGTCAAAACGAGTTTAAAATCATTAGCCTTAAGTGTAAGTCCCATTCCAAACATAACGACTCCAAGTAATATCGTAATATATTGGCCGAATCCTAAAAAAGGTGTAGGTGCTAAATAAGCTATTACGGCAATCAGCATTACCCACAGAGCAAAGTATTTTCCGATAAATGTGCTAAACGTTTCAAGTATTTTCATTTGTGCAACATCCTTTCTTTATCTCTCTGATAAATTTTTAAAAGAGGATAGACATAAAATACAAAAGTAAGTATTACATCATAATAAATTCAAATAAATATATTATTCTGAAAATTTATAATAATACATTTATTATAATGGTGATTAAGCAGATTACAAGAGAATTTTAAAAAAACTAGTAAAAACCCCGCTCCTAATATTAAATAGTAGCGGGGTATCACATTATATATCTTATTCTTCGATACGAACGATTTTACCTGGATTCAAAATATTGTTTGGATCAAGTGAGATTTTAATAGCTTTCATGACATTATATGATTCGCCATGCTCTTTAGCTTGGTATTTTTGTTTCCCGATTCCAACGCCGTGTTCTCCAGTACAAGTACCGTTTCGATCTAATGCAAATTGTACGATAGCTTCATTAAAAGCATCGGCTCTCTTAACTTCCTCTGCATCTTTCATATCAATCATAACTATCGCGTGGAAATTACCATCACCGACATGACCTAATACTCCACCTGGAAGATTAGCTGCATTTAGTTGTTCACGTGCAAAATGAACAGCATCAGCTAAGTCTGAGATGGCTACGCAAACATCTGTTACCATTTGTTTTTTACCAGGATGACCGTGTGTATAAGCGTAAGCTAAGTTATGACGAGCATCCCAAAGTTTTGTACGAGCAGTATTATCAGATTCGAACTGTACTTCTACACAACCATGATCCTCCATAATTTCACGTGTAAATATCACATCTTGTGCTAAACCTGCTTCATTACCGTGAAATTCGATAAATAGAGTTGGTTTTTCAGGATAATCAGTGTCGCAGTAATGATTTACTTGGCGAATAGACTCTTCGTCGACTAATTCAACTCGTGCAATCGGAACGCCGACTTGTAAAATAGAAGTAACAGCAGCAATTGCATCTTCAACTGTCGGGAAGACAGCACGAGCAGCCGTTTCAAATTCAGGAATACCATAAACCTTTAATGTAAGTTCTGTGAAGCAACCAAGGGTACCTTCAGAGCCTACAAATAAACCATTTAAATGATAGCCAGATGATGATTTTGCAGCTAAATTACCAGTGTGAATAATTCTGCCGTCTGCTAAAACAACTTCTAAGTCACGTACTTGGTCGCGCATGACGCCATATCGTACAGCCGTTGTGCCGCTCGCGTTTGTCGCAGCCATCCCGCCTAAAGTAGCATCTGCACCAGGATCTACTGAGAAAAAGAGACCGTGTTTTTTAAGTTCTTTATTTAACTGCATTCTTGTGACACCAGGTTGTACTTTTACAAGTAAATCATCTTGACGAATTTCTAAAATTTTATCCATTAAAGAAAAGTCAATCGTAATACCATTTTGATAAGGAATAACATGACCTTCTAAACTAGAACCTCTCCCAAAAGGTACTACAGGAACTACTAGCTCGTTTGCCAGTTTCATAATTTCACTTACTTGTTCCTTCGTTTTAGGGAAAACAACGATGTCTGGAAGGGAAGCCACATGATATGATTCGTCTTGACCGTGTAGCTCTCTCACTGTCTCGTTAACAGAAACTTGATCTCCGTCTAGGAATTGTTTTAACGCTTCTACAATGTTATCAACTGCTACTGTCATTTCAATTCGCCTCACTTTAAATTTTTGAAGAATCCGAAATATGATTATTTTCGGATAATTAACGATGTAATAGAATTTATTATAATATGGCCACGATATTACGCAAGACAAAATATGGATAGAGCTGTTTTTATAGAATGTTAGTTAGGAATAGCTAAATTCCATACACTAAAGATTACATTTATGTTACAGTACATGTCGAAATATTGTTTTTCATATAGCAGAAGTATAGACTGGAAAATAGTCAAGTAAAAAAACATAGCAAAACACCCATAATATTACATAGAAAAGTAGATGATAATTAATGAAGAAGATATTCAAAAATGTTTTAGCAATAACCGTTTTAGCGGCTGCTCTATTACAAGTATCCCCTTCTTACGCTAGTCCTTCAAATGGCTCAGCTCAAACAAAAGCTGAACAAAAAGCCTTAAAGCTTGAACAAAAAATCCAAAAGATTGATAACAGTATTATTGAGGCAATGGATAAGGTTGATCGACTAAATAAGAAAATTAAAAACTCGAACGAAAAAATTACTCAAACAAAAAAAGACATTAAACAAACGCAAACAGAATATGAATTCCGTAAAACATTATATGAAGAGCGATTAAGAGATATCCAAGGTGAAAGCAAGAGTGAATGGATGTTATATGCAGATGTCTTACTATCATCTGAAGGTATGTCTGATTTCATCGACCGTACAACAGCCGTAACTCAAATTTTAAATAGTGATCAATCATTAATGACAGAGCTAAATGAAAAAGAAGATAAGCTAATCACTTCAAAAACATCTCTTGATAAAATTAATAAAGAATTGAAAAAAGATAAGAAAGATTTAGCTAAAGAAATGAAGCAAATCAAAAAAGATAAAAAGAAAGTTGTATCTAAACTAAAAGCAACGAAAAAAACAATTAAAGAAGAAAAGGCCGCTAAAAAAGCTGAAAAGGCTGCTCAAAAACGTGCAGAGAAAGCAGTAAGAGAAGCAGTAAAAACAGCTTCTAATGACGATGAAAAAACAGTGAGCTTACCACCAGTAGTGAATATCACAAAAACATCAAACAAAAATGATGCCCTAAACCTAACAAATCAAAAACCTTCAGGCGGAGATGCATCTGGTCTAATTGGTTATGCGAAGAATTTCCTTGGCGTACCATATGTATGGGGTGGTACTTCACCATCAGGCTTTGATTGTTCAGGTTTAATGCAATATGTTTACCGTTCTGAAGGCATTAGTCTTCCGAGAACGTCTAGTCAACAACAAAATGCAGGTACTCGTATTTCACCTAATGATGTCCAAGCTGGCGATTTAGTGTTCTTTGGTAGCCCTGCGTACCACGTTGGTATGTATATCGGTAATGGCCAATGGTTACATGCACCTCAAACTGGTGATGTCGTGAAAATCGCATCTTACAATCCATCTAGTTTCTCGAGTGCAGCACGCGTAAGATAATTAAAAATTAATAAGAAAAATAGTTATGAATAATGTGTAACAAGCTGAACTAAGCAATTTTATTAGTTCAGCTTTTTATATATTGAAAAGGTGAAATTTGTTGAAATTTCATTCGCTAAGATATAAGTTAAGGGTGAAAATGAGTATTAACTAGGTGGGAATATCATTGTCTCTAAATGAAAAACTGCCCAAGCGAAGTTGACATCGTTTGGACAGTTTTTTTATTAGGCCATTGCTTTGGATAAATCTTGCATAAAATTTTGTCTTTTTTGTTGATCTGCATTATTCCACCATGCTTCTAGAAAGACGCCAAGTCCAGGGAGTAAATGCTCCTCACCGCGTTTAATCGCATCTTCAACAACATTCTCCAGTTCGTCGGCGCTTTGACCTTGAACATTAGCTTTAACGGCTTGTCGTATTTGAAAATTCATACTTCATCCCTCCTATTATCATTTTTGCCGTTAGGCTCGATAGTTATACATTCATTTGTTAAAATTAGAATGGTTGATATTATTTACTATTGTGAATTTTATGAAAAAATATTACATAACTAAGGGGTTGTTTTATCATGAGAGCATTTGTTTTTGAAAAAGGATCTTTTAAAGTAACTGAATTACCTAACCCACAAGCTGGCGCTTTAGAAGCAGTAGTTGCGATTAAAGCTTCAGGATTAAATCGTCGAGATTTGTATACACCAGGACGTTTAGGCAATGATAGTGAGGCGCTTATTTTAGGTTCTGATGCAGCCGGTGTTATTGAAGCAATAGGTGAGGGTGTGACAGATTGGCAAGTAGGAGATGAAGTCATTATTAATCCTTCATTGCGTTGGTATGAAAATTCTGATGTACCCCCTGCTGATTTTGATATCTTAAGTTTTCCTGACAACGGAACATTCGCGGAGAAAATTGCTATTTCAGTGGAACAACTAGAGCGAAAGCCAGCACATCTTTCATTTGAAGAGGCTTCTGTTATTGGTATTTCACCATTAACAGGTTATCGTGCCTTATTTACAAAAGGGCAAATAGAAGCGGGGCAAACAATATTTATCCCAGGAGCAGGTAGCGGTGTTGCGACGTTTTTAATCCAAATGGCTAAAAATGTTGGAGCTAGAGTCATAGTCTCTTCTCGTAGTGAAGAAAAACGAAATGCAGCACTTGAAATTGGTGCTGACATTGCGATTGATACGCACGCTGACTGGGTAGAATTATTAAAAGAGGAACAAATCGATATTGTTATTGAAAGTGTTGGACGTGCCACTTTTAATCGCTCTTTGGATGTTTTAAAAAAGGGTGGTAAAATAGTATTGTTCGGTGCAACAACAGAAGACGTTGTCGATTTTGACTTACGAAAATTTTTCTATGGACAATATACATTGTATGGGACTACAATGGGAAGTCGCGAGGAATTCCGTGCATGCCTTGAGCATTTAGCGAAATTTAACACGCATCCAGTGATGGACCGAACTTTCTCATTAGATGAAGCGGAACAAGCGCTTGAATATTTAAAAGAAAATCATCAGTTTGGCAAAATAACTATAACGATTTAAAAATTAAAGGCGGTATACATTTTATGAAAAGAATAGAATCACCACAAAATTCACTAGTGAAGTATTGGAAAAAACTGGTGACAACTAGAAAAGAACGTGAACGCTCTGGCGAATTTATCGTTGAAGGATTCCATTTAGTTGAAGAAGCAATTAAAAACAATGGTGAGGTATTAACAATTATCGTCCGTGAAGGTGTGGACATTCCACATACATGGAATATTGATGACATTTTTGTTGTAGAAGTAACACAAGCAATTGCAAAAGAATTGTCTGAAACAGAACATCCTCAGGGTATCTTCGCACAATGTAAACAACGTGAAGTAACAGAGGAAGAACAAGTAGGCTGGACAAAATTATTATTAATTGATGCAGTTCAAGATCCAGGTAATGTGGGTACAATGATTCGTACGGCAGATGCAGCAGGTATTGATGCGGTTATTCTTGGTAAAGGCTCAGCGGATGCTTTCAATCCAAAAACAGTCCGCTCTGCTCAAGGATCGCATTTCCATATTCCTGTGGTGAAAGGGGATCTTGGAGACTGGATTGACAGTTTACAAGACAGATTAATCCCTGTTATCGGGACAGCTTTAGATAATGCAGTAGTATATTCTGAAGTGAAAAAAGGCGATAAATTTGCACTTATTATGGGCAATGAAGGCAATGGTATTCACCCAGACTTACTTGCAAAAACAGATGCCAATGTAATCATTCCAATTTTAGGGCAAGCTGAATCTTTAAATGTAGCAGTAGCTTCTGGTATTTTGTTATATAACTTCGCAGTTTCAGCAAAGTGACCTTGAAGAAAACAATTTAGTTGCGTATAATGTTTATTATTGCATACAATAATTTATAAAAATTAAATGCTTTGATCGGAAAAAGTATATGTTTCTACACTTTTTAGGGAGTGCTCGCCAAAGACTGCAAGCGTGCATAAAGTTGTGTTACATGGAAGTTCACTCCGTTAGCAGCCACCGGGACCAGCAATTGCTGTAAAGGTAGGCCGGTTTAGAGCCGTTATGTCAATGAAGTGATTGTACTTAAGTACAATAACTAGGGTGGTACCGCGAACTATGTCCTCGTCCCTTTTTAGGGGGCGAGTTTTTTTGTGCAGATTTTTTACATTCTACATGAAAAGAAGGTTTGCATGTTTAGTAAAAACAATTTGTTTTTTACTATTCGATATTGGAAGGAGGAATTTAAATGGCAATGGAAGAACAATTAAATCAGCTAAAGGAAGAAGCTTTAGCGAAAATTGCAGCGGCATCGAACTCTAAAGAGTTGAATGATGTGCGTGTTGCTTATTTAGGTAAAAAAGGTCCAATCACGGATTTATTAAAAGGGATGGGTAAACTGCCTGCAGAGGAACGTCCTAAAATGGGTGCTCTAGTAAACGTTGTACGTCAAGAAGTGACTGAGGTGCTTGAAGCACGTGCGCAATTACTAGAGGAAAAAGCGGTTCAGGAACAACTTGAAAAAGAATCAATTGACGTGACTTTACCAGGTCGTCCTATAAAAGTTGGTAGTAAACATCCGTTAACAAAGGTTGTTGAAGAAATAGAAGACTTATTCATCAGCATGGGATATGAAATTGCGGAAGGACCAGAAGTTGAAAAAGACTATTATAACTTCGAAGCATTAAACCTGCCAAAAGGTCACCCTGCTCGTGATATGCAAGATACATTCTATATTTCTGAAGAGATTTTACTTCGTACACAAACTTCTCCTGTACAAGCTCGTACTATGGAAGAAAAACAAGGTGCTTCTGTGAAAATTATCTGTCCAGGTAAAGTATTCCGCCGTGACAATGATGATGCTACACATTCGCATCAATTCAATCAAATTGAAGGACTTGTAATAAGCGAGAACATTACAATGAGCGATTTAAAAGGTACTTTGGATCTTTTCGCGAAAAAAATGTTTGGCCAAGAACGTGAAATTCGTTTACGCCCAAGTTTCTTCCCATTCACTGAGCCTTCAGTAGAAATGGATATCTCTTGTTTCAAATGTGGTGGATCTGGCTGTAGTTTATGTAAACAAACTGGTTGGATTGAAATTCTAGGTGCCGGTATGGTACATCCAAACGTTCTTGAGATGGCTGGTTATGATCCTAAAAAAGTTTCAGGCTTCGCATTTGGTATGGGGCAAGAACGTATTGCAATGTTGAAATATGGGGTGGACGATATCCGTCATTTCTATACGAATGACATCCGATTCTTATCACAATTCCACCGCACAGAAGAGTAAGGAGGGGTAAACATGTTAGTATCGTTAAAATGGTTAGAACAATATGTTGATTTACAAGGCCTAGAGCCAGCAGTTTTAGCAGAAAAAATTACACGTTCTGGGATTGAAGTGGACGGCGTTGCAAACCTAGCTGAAGGTATGAAAAAGCTAATGGTTGGCGAAGTGAAAGAAAAAGTAAAACACCCAGAAGCGGATAAATTAAATATTTGCCAAGTAGATTTTGGTGAAGAAGAATTATCACAAATCGTATGTGGAGCTCCAAACGTAGCAGTTGGTCAAAAAGTGATCGTTGCTCGTCCAGGTGCCCATTTACCGGGTGGCAAAATCAAAAAAGCCAAACTTCGTGGTGAAGTATCTAACGGCATGATTTGTTCACTACAAGAGCTTGGTATCGAAGGTAAATTAGTACCGAAAGCTTACAGTGAAGGTATTTTCGTATTACCTGCGGAAACGCCAGTAGGGGCAGATCCACTTGAAGTACTTGGCCTATATGATACAGTGCTTGAACTTGGTTTAACACCAAACCGTTCAGATGCTATGAGTATGTTAGGTGTAGCTTATGAAGTAGGAGCAATCCTTTCTGAGGATGTTAAATTACCGGAACTAGATTATACAGAATCAACTGAAAAAGCTTCTGATTATTTAAAACTTCGTGTAGATGCACCGGTAGAAAACCCTATGTACGTAGCAAAAGTTGTGAAAAACGTTAAAGTAGCTGAGTCTCCATTATGGTTGCAACAGCGTTTAATGGCGGCTGGCGTACGTCCGCATAACAATGTTGTCGATGTTACTAACTACATCTTAATGGAATATGGTCAACCGCTTCACGCATTTGACTATGACCGTTTAGGAACAGGGGAAATTGTAGTTCGTTTAGCTAATGAAGGCGAAAAAATAACGACTCTTGATGATAAAGAACGTACATTAAATGCGAGTAATCTTGTTATTACTAATGCTAAAGAACCAGTAGCTGTAGCTGGTGTTATGGGCGGATTAAACTCAGAAGTGCATGAAGGGACAACGACTGTTGTCATTGAATCAGCATACTTTGAAGGTTTATCAGTACGCTATACATCAAAAGACTTAGGTTTACGTAGTGATGCAAGTGCCCGTTTTGAAAAAGGTCTTGATCCAAACCGTGTTATTCCAGCAGCTGAACGTGCAGCTAAATTATTAGCAGAACTAGCTGGTGGGGAAGTATTAGCTGGCTCAGTAATGTTTGATGAATTAGATAAAACTCCTGCAAAAGTAATCGTTTCTCCTGACTTTATCAATGCTCGTCTTGGTATGAAGATTTCTTTAGATGATATGGTGTCAATTTTAAAACGTTTAAAATTTGATGTTGAAACTGCGAATGGCATGCTCTATGTAGATGCACCAACTCGTCGTCAAGATATTAAAATTGAGGAAGATATCGTCGAAGAAATTGCACGAATTTATGGCTACGATGAAATTCCAACAACACTTCCTGTAAGTGAAACAACACCTGGTGGTTTAACACCTTATCAAGCAAAACGTCGTATCGTACGTGCATATTTAGAAGGTGCAGGTCTTCACCAAGCGATTACTTACTCATTAACATCTGATGCACTTTCACAAAAATTTGCATTAGAAACGGCGCCTGTTACAAAACTGTTAATGCCAATGAGTGAAGAACGTAGCACATTACGTCAAAGCTTAATCCCACATTTAGTGGAAGCAGCGTCTTATAATGTCGCACGTCAAGCAGACTTAGTAGCACTTTATGAAGTAGATTCTGTATTCTTAGGTTTAACTGAAGAAAGTCTTCCACATGAAGAAGAACATGTAGCTGCAGTTATCACGGGTAAATGGTTAGATCACGCTTGGCAAGGTGAACATAAACAGGTTGATTTCTTCGTATTAAAAGGAATCGTTGAGGGTCTATTTGATCGCCTAGGTTTAGCAGATGCAGTAACATTTGAACGCGCTACTTTAGATGGTTTACACCCAGGACGTACGGCTAACGTATTATTAAATGGCAACCGTATTGGTTTAATCGCGCAATTGCACCCAACAGAACAAAAAGCAAATGGCTTAAAAGAAACATACGTAATGGAAATGAACTTAGCAGCTATTTTAGAAGCGTCTACTGAAGCACTAGTTTACGTTCCAGTTCCACGTTTCCCTTCGATGTCGCGTGATATCGCTTTAGTTGTTGATAGAAGCGTAGCGGCAGCGGATCTTGAAGTAATTATCCGTCAAGCAGGTGGTACTTTATTGAAAGATGTTCGTGTCTTCGATTTATATGAAGGAGACAAAATGGAAGAAGGTAAAAAATCAGTAGCCTTCTCACTACAATACTTCGAACCTGAGCGTACTTTAACAGATGAAGAAGTAGTAGCAGCACATGACGAAGTGTTAAAAGCATTAGCAGAAGCAAATGCACAAATTCGTTAATTAAATAGATTTTTAAACTAAATACCTGATCAGACATTATGTCTTGGTCAGGTATTTTTTTAATATCCTTTTCATGGAAAAGATTATCTGTTATATTTATTGTATAACAAAGAAGAGGTGAACAAGATGAGTTCATTATTATTGATGCTATTACCGATAATAATCATTCAGTTTATTTTAATGATTGTTGCTTTAGTTGATCTAGTGAAAATTCCGCAAACAAATGGGCCGAAATGGCTGTGGGCTATTGTGATTGTTTTTGCGAACATTTTAGGACCTATTATTTACTTTATCTTCGGGAGAAAACAAGTATGAGCCAGTTATTAAAAGTTTCAGCGTTGCAAAAGAATTATGGACAGCATGAAGTGATTAAAAATATATCTTTTGAGTTAATACAAGGAACAGCAACGGCTTTAATTGGACCAAATGGAGCAGGTAAAACAACTATATTATCGATGCTTGCTGGGCTATTGAAACCAACAAATGGGCAAATTCAATTCGACGGAATAGCAGGGGACCCGAGAGATGCGATTGGGTTTTTACCACAATATCCACAGTTTAATACTTGGCTAACAGCGAGTGAATTTTTAATAATGGCAGCGAGATTAAGTGGATTGACTGCTCAAACTGCGAAGGAAGAGTCAGAGAAAATGCTTCAATTCGTTGGCTTAAAAGATGCAGTAAATAAAAAGATTGGTACGTTCTCTGGTGGTATGAAACAAAGATTGGGTCTAGCACAAGCCATTATACATAAACCCAAACTCCTCTTATTGGATGAGCCAGTATCAGCTCTTGATCCAGCAGGTCGCTTAGATATGATGAATTTGATGAAGTCGTTACAACAAGAAATGACGATTTTGTATTCAACACATATTTTGAATGATGCTGAGCAAATGACGGATCAGCTATTATTCTTGAAAGCTGGTAAATTAGTTGAGCAAGGTTCATTACAAGATGTCAAAGCAAAATACGAACATCGTCAAATTGTAGTGGAATTTAAAGTAGTAGAAGAGGCTGCTCAATTTGTAGTGAATAGTACATTAAGTGCAGAGCAACAAGGTAACATTGTGATTTTACAGACAGATGATATGCAACAAGTTATTCAGGAGTTAGCGAAGGAGACCTTTGAAATCCGGAAAGTTGAGCAGCAATCTGCTAGCTTGGAGGAAATCTTCATGAAGGTGGCAAAACTATGATACAATGGCGTGTACTTTTACAAAAAGAATGGCGTGATCATGTACGTAGCTTGAAGATATTATGGATTCCTCTTGTATTTGTATTATATGGTGTTATGCAGCCGGTAACACTATATTATATGGAAGATATTATGAAGGCTGTCGGCAATATGCCTGAGGGATTTGATATGGGTATAGCAGATATGACATCGGTTGAAGTAATAGCTTCTACAGTCGGACAGTTCCATCTCATTGTTTCACTTATTATTGTTTTAAGCTTTATGGGGATTATTAGTAAGGAAAGAAAAAATCGTACAGCCGCACTATTGTATGTACGACCAATTTCTTTTGCTTCTTATTACTTCAGTAAGTGGTCTGGAGCAACAATTGTTGCGCTCTTTAGTACAATAATAGGCTTATTAGCAAGCTATTACTATACGGTGATTTTATATAATGAGGTAGAAGTTTGGCGGATAGCAGCCCTCATTGGCACTTATAGTCTATGGGTATTGTTCGTCGTGACGGTGACAGTCACAGCGAGTGCATTATTCTCTACGGGTGTTGCGGGTACTCTAGCAATTCTTCTGACGTATTTTCTACAGCTAATCGATAGCATTATCGGACAGTTCTGGACAGTGTCTCCTTGGAAATTGGGCACATACGCAGTAACGTGGCTTGGGTCAAAACCAGATAGTAGTGATTTTTGGTTATCGGTCGTCGTGACGGTTGTTGCCATAATAGTGTTAATGTTAGTCGGAGTATTTGGTGCAAGAAAGAATATGGAGAATATAAAAATATAAAAAACAAGCTATTCCTTCTCTTCATGTAAAGAGAGAGGAATAGCTTGTTTTTATTTAGATCGTTTTTTAGTCGCTATAGAGTGGGCTTTTTGAGTATTTGCAAAATGCCATTTCGTCATAGATTTTAATGTCGCTTCGCCTTTTGATAATAAAATACGCGCGGCCATTTCATCTACCTTATTACTAGCTCCCTTTTGCAGATCAAATCCAACTAAATCGGCGAGGCGGTCCATTTCTTTTAAGAAGGCGTATCGTGCTAGAATAGAGGCAGCGGCTACTGAAACATGTAATTGTTCTGCTTTTGTAGCAAATAGTACATTCTCTTTAACGATGATTTTTTCATTTTTTAGGTGGTTATAGTAAATGCCACGTTCCGCAAATTGGTCAATCAAAATATGTGCTGGTTTTTCTGGTGCAATTTTGCCGAGCACGTTATGAAGTGCCTGGTTGTGCATCATTGCTTTGATTTTCCCTTGAGACCAGCCTCTAGCTTGAATAGTGTTATATTTGTCGTTTCGTACCGTTAGAATGCTATGAGGTAGTGCTCGCATTAAATCAGGCGCGATTTGTCTCATAAAATCATCCGTTAGCATTTTAGAGTCTTTAACACCGAGCTCACGAACGAGTGCAATTTTATTAGCAGATACATATACGGCTGCTACCGTTACTGGGCCGAAGTAATCGCCTGTTCCTGTTTCATCAGAACCCATTACGGAGAGTTGTTCAAAATTGGAAGGCAACTTATCACCCTTTGATGACGTCTTTTTAGTCGTAGGATCATTAGGTTTCCCCCATCGACTAGACTCCCGTTCGGCTCCGTTACCTTGAAACATCACTTTGCCAGATTTATATGAAGTGATAGAAGTATCGCTTAACTTCGCAGCAAATATGACTCCTGGCGCATTGCGTTCTACTCTAGATGAGGCATAATAAGAAGCAAGTTCTCCTTGCTTTTCGGTTGTTAAAACAATTACAATATTAGACATTTTATAGTCCTTTCTACTCTCGTTATTCACATGATAAACAGTTTCATGGTATGATTAGAAATAGGATTTTAAGGAGGGGCAGCTGTGTCAGAGCAACAAAAAAATCGAATTTCAGTTGATATATATGGTCAAACATATACTATGCTTGGTACAGAGTCAACAACACATATGCGTTTAGTCGCGTCCACAGTTGACAATACTATGAGAGAGATTAAACAGGCAAACCCGAGCCTTGACAGTACAAAACTGGCCGTCCTTACAGCTGTAAATTCAGTAAATGATAGTTTGAAATTAAAAGAGCAACTTGTATTATTAGAAGAAGAACTGAAAAAACTAAAGGATTGAAGTAAATGATCGATATACTTATAATTATTTTATTAATTGCCGGCATTATCACTGGCGGAAGAAGAGGTTTAGTAGTCCAGTTGATACATATCATTGGATTTTTAATCGCGATGATTGTCGCTTATGTTTATTATAAACCTTTAGCTGAGAAATTTGTGCTTTGGATTCCATATCCAGCAGTTGACGGGAATACGACGTTAACTTATGCGATGGAACAATTAGATCTTAGTCAAACATTTTATCAGCTACTTGCCTTTGCACTTATTTTCTTTGTCGTCAAATTTGCAATGCAAATTGTGGCGTCAATTTTTGATTTCTTAAAATATGTGCCTATTATAGGTCCGTTTAATCGCTTTTTTGGCGGAATACTAGGATTTATAGAAGCTTATATATTAGTATTTATTTTACTTTATATTTTAGCGTTGTTACCATTAGATGGTATCCAGAAGTATGTTGATAATTCAATCCTCACAAAATTAATGCTCGAATATACACCAATTATTTCGAACATGTTCAAAAATATGTGGTTTGTCTACATGAAATAACTGTTCTCAACTGAGAGCAGTTTTTTTACGAATAAGGAGGTCATTTTTTGAATAAAAAAACTATCATTCGTACATTTGAAAAAATAGCCTTGTATTTAGAATTACAAGGTGTTAACCCATTTAAAATTTCAGCATTTAGAAAAGCTGCGGCAGCACTAGAAGCAGATACAAGAAGCCTGAGCGAAATTGAAGATATTACTGCGATAAAGGGCATTGGTAAGGGTACTGCAGCAGTTATAGAAGATTTACTGGCAACTGGCGAATCTTCTGTTTTAAAAGAACTTGAAGAGGAAGTACCTAAAGGGTTACCACCATTATTAAAATTGCCTGGCCTTGGCGGGAAGAAAATTGCTAAGTTATATCAAGAGTTAGGCGTGGATTCAGCAGATACGCTAAAGGCAGCTTGTGAAGAAGGTAAAGTTTCCGCTCTCGCCGGCTTTGGCAAAAAAACTGAAGAAAAGATATTAAAAGAACTAGAGGCATTTGGCACACGTTCTGAGCGACTACCAATTTGGCAATTAGATAAAGTTGTCCAAGAAATTGAAGATATTTTAAGCGGAATTTCTGAAGTGCAACAGTTTTCGGTCGCAGGTAGCTATAGACGTGTAAAGGAATCGAGTAAGGACGTTGATTTCATTATTGCAACGGCAAACCGAGAAGCGGTGAAAGAACAACTTTTAGGGGCACTTGTCATTTCAGAAATCATTGCAGCAGGGGATACTAAAATTTCAGTAACTTTGGACGCCGAAGAGCCCGTTAGCGTTGACTTCCGTCTAGTGACACAAGATGAATATGCAACGGCACTTCATCACTTTACTGGGTCAAAAGAACATAATGTAAGAATGCGTCAATTGGCAAAAGACCTTGGTAAGAAAATAAGTGAATATGGTGTAGAGCAAGCGGATGGAACTGTAACAACATTTGCTTCAGAAGCTGAATTTTTTGCTCATTTTGACTTACCGTTTATCCCACCTAGTATACGAGTAGGTAATAAAGAATTTGACCGTTTGGATGAGATTAAGGAACTTGTTCAATTAGAAGATATTCGTTCTGATTTGCATATGCATACAACATGGTCTGATGGTGCTTATGCAGTACATGAAATGGGTGAAGCACTCATTGCTAGAGGTTATGAATATGCGGTTATTACGGATCACTCACAATATTTAAAAGTTGCAAATGGTTTAACACCTGAACGATTAATCGAACAGCGCAAAGAGATTTGGGCATTCAATGAAAAGCATCCAGACTTCCGTTTGCTTGCAGGAACTGAGATGGATATCTTACCAGATGGGTCGCTTGATTTTGAAGATGATGTATTAAAGGAATTAGACTTTGTCATTGCGTCGATCCACTCCAGCTTTTCACAGCCGCAAGAGAAAATTATGGACAGGCTACATAATGCTCTAAAAAACCCATATGTTCATATGATTGCCCATCCTACTGGTCGTATAATAGGTGATCGTGAAGGCTATAACCCAGATATCTCTCAATTGATTGAATGGGCTAAAGAATATGGTAAAATTTTAGAGTTAAATGCAAATCCATATCGTCTTGATTTATGTGAAGAACATTTAGAAATGGCAGCCGCTGCGGGTGTGCCAATTGCTATAAATACAGATGCACATGCCATTGACCAACTTCGTTTTATGGAAGTTGGAACGAAATACGCACAAAAAGCATGGTTAAAGAAAAATAATATCGTGAATACGTGGACATTAGAAGATTTTGTCCACTTTATACAGAAGAAATGAAGGGGAGGTGTTTTGAATGATAGCAGAACGCGCATTGAAAACACTAGAATTTGATAAAGTACGTGCTCAAGTAGCTTCATATTGTACATGCTCTTTAGGGAAAACTGTGATCGATGAACTTGTCCCTGAAACTGATATAGAAAAAGTATTACAACTATTAGATGAAATGGATGAAGGTTTATCAATTCTACGCGTAAAAGGTAACGTGCCAATGGGCGGTATTTTCGATGTCCGCCCGCATGCTAGACGCGCGCAAATTGGTGGTGTACTTAGTCCAGTTGAATTGATGGAGATTTCGAGCACAATACGTGCTAGTCGTATACTTCGTCAGTTTATAGAAGGAATTGAAGTGGAAGAGGATATACAAATTCCATACTTCATTCAGAAAAAAGAAAGCATGCCAACATTGACAGGTTTACAGCATGAGATTAATGCTTGTATCGATGAGAACGGTGCTATTCTAGACTCTGCTAGCTCTGAGCTTCGTTCAATTCGTCAGCAATTGCGAGCACAAGAAGGTCGTGTTCGTGAAAAATTAGCGAGCTTAACACGTGGCACTAATGCAACAAAAATGCTATCTGATGCGATTGTTACAATTCGTAATGATCGATTTGTTATTCCTGTAAAATCTGAATACCGTAGTCATTATGGTGGTGTTGTACATGATCAATCTTCATCTGGTCAAACACTATATATTGAACCGGATGCTGTCGTACAAGCGAATAATGAAATCCATCAATTAAAATCAAAAGAACAAGTTGAAATTGCCCGCATTTTATTAATGTTATCTCTAAAAGTACAAGAGGTAGCACATGACATCTTTATCACTGTGCAATTACTTGGCGAAATTGACGTTATTTTAGCAAAAGCAAAATACGGACAAGCCAATAAATGTTCGAAGCCAATTATGAATAACGATGGATATATAAAATTAGGCAAAGCACGTCATCCTTTACTACCAATAGAAGAAGCAGTAGCAAACGATATTGAATTTGGTAAAGACTTCACTTCAATCGTAATTACTGGGCCTAACACAGGTGGTAAAACGGTTACGTTAAAAACAGTTGGGCTATGTACGTTGATGGCGCAGTCGGGTATTCCAGTGCCAGCTCTTGATGGTTCTCATCTCGCGGTATTTGATCAATTATTTGCTGATATTGGAGACGAACAATCAATTGAGCAAAGCTTGAGTACATTTTCATCACATATGGTGAATATTGTTGATATTTTAAATCAATTCGATGATCGTTCACTCATTCTTTTTGATGAGCTAGGTGCAGGAACTGATCCACAAGAGGGTGCAGCACTTGCCATCTCAATTTTAGATGAAGTACATGGTCGCGGAGCACGAGTAATGGCAACAACTCATTATCCTGAGTTAAAAGCATATGGCTACAATCGTCCAGGTGTTGTCAATGCAAGCGTGGAATTTGATGTGGAGACGTTGAGTCCGACTTATCGTCTATTAATTGGAGTTCCAGGACGTAGTAATGCCTTTGAAATTTCGACTCGTCTTGGACTACCAGATTCTATTATTGATCGTGCTAAGACATTCACAGGTACTGATCGTCATGAAGTCGAATCTATGATTGCCTCTCTAGAAGAAAGTCGACGCCAATCAGAAGAAGATGCTGAAAGAACACTTGTATTACGCAAAGAAGCAGAAGCACTTCAATCAGAATTAGATGAAAAATTAAAAGCTTATGAAGCGAAAAAAGAAGCATTAGAACAAAAAGCAAAAGACAAAGCACGTAAAATCGTGGATGAAGCGAAAAAAGAAGCTGAAGAGGTTATTTCAGAACTTCATAAAATGCGCTTAAATGCTAACAAGATTGTTAAAGAGCATGAAATCATTGATGCACGTAAACGTTTAGAAAAAGCTGCGCCGGAAAATAAAGTACTGAAAAAGCAACAGCAATTAAAAGCGCGCGCTCAAGAGCTATCTAAGGGTGACGAAGTAAAAGTACTAAGTTACGGTCAAAAGGGTGTGTTACTTGAAAAAGTATCAAATTCTGAATGGATTGTGCAAATTGGAATATTGAAGATGAAGCTTGATGAATCAGATTTAGAGTACGTGAAACCTGAAAAAGACAAGCAAACTGTAAATGTTTCAAGTGTTCGAAATCGAGATTCTAATGTTAAGCTAGAATTAGACCTACGTGGAGAACGTTATGAAGATGCGATTGTACGTACGGAAAAATATATTGATGATGCATTACTGTCTAATTATCAACGCGTCTCAATTATTCATGGTAAAGGAACTGGGGCTTTGCGCCAAGGAATTCAAGCTTTACTAAAGAGACATCCACGTGTAAAATCCTATCGTTTTGGCGAAGCAGGAGAAGGCGGCTATGGTGTGACAGTAGCCGAGCTAAAATAAACCTTTTAAAGTAATCAAAGATAGAGAAAAAATTTGACATTGAAAAGGGGATATTTATGTTATTAAATGGATTTTGGCAATATCCTGTTGTCGAGGCTGCTGGTAATTTCAGTGTTGTTGTCCTTTGCTTAATCCTATCAATGGTGATATTTGAAATCGTAACAAAATACAAAAATTGGGTAGAAATAAAAAAAGGTAATGTAGCAGTTGCACTTGCAACAGGTGGGAAAATATTAGGGGTGTGTAATATTTTCCGTTACTCCATTGAGAGGCATAACTCGCTCGTAGAAATGATGGGTTGGGGACTGTTTGGATTTATCTTACTAATATTTGCATATGTTTTATTTGAATTTATGACACCGACATTTAAGGTAGATGAAGAAATTGAAAAAGATAATCGATCAGTTGGTTTTATTTCGTTTACGATTTCAGTAGGTCTGTCATTTGTTATCGGTGCAAGTATTTCTTAGGGGAGAGTATATGGAAACTTTATCGAAAGTACTAATTGGCGTATGTATTGCGTTTATTTTAGTAGGAATCGTCTTTTTAATAATGAACTAATTTTGAAGTCCTTTATAGGGCTTCTTTTTTTTATGTGTTTGATCAAAAGGTGCTGAAGGACTAGCTAATGATATTACTTTGTTATAGATAAATGAAAGTGAATTTTATAAACGACTTCCAGTGATTGTCGAGAAAGTTAAATTTAAATAAAGATTTATCTGGGAATGAAATACTATTGAGCTTCTAACTAAAATTAAAGAGTTACCGATAAAAGAAGATGATTATAAAAATGTTAAATAGTGTATATATTCGATACTATTTTCATGGTAAGAGAGATATAATATTAATAGTTTAGAAAAAAATGTATGGGAATATTTCTTTCCTAGAATTAATTTCTCAAACATACAGGAGGGGTCAAAATGAGTTTGTATAATAAAAAAACTTCTATATATCTAACAAATTGTGCATTCGTATCTATGGGAATTCTTTTAGCTTCAAGTGTGAGTCCATTCGAAACACCAATATCACCCAAAAAAGTTGAGGCAGCTACCATAAAAACATATAAAGTAACTTCCAATGTGAACTTACGATCTAAAGCCTCAACAAAAGGGAAAATTCTAATAACAATACCAAAGGGAAAATCTGTAACATATATTTCTAAAACCGGCAGTTGGTATAAAGTGAAATATGGTAGGGAAATTGGTTATGTTAATACAAGTTATATTAAAATCACAACTAAAACGACGACGACCTCAACTTTCGCTGCAACAAATTATCAAACAAAAGAAAAGGTGAATTTACGGTCTAGTAGCTCTACAAAAGGGAAAATACTATTGTCGATTCCAAAAGGCAAGACGGTGAAAGCTACCGCGAAATCTGGAGCATGGTATAAAGTAACATACGGAGGCAAAACTGGTTGGGTAAGTAGTTCGTATGTGAAAGAGTATGATGCTTATAAAGAGACTACAACTACTTATTTCCTAATAAAAAAAACGGCTTCATTGCGTATAACACCTAGCACCAAGAAAGCACAAGTTTACACTATCCCAACAAATAATATCTTCACTTCTACGCAATCAGTTGTGAATAGTAAAGGAGAAACTTGGTATCGAATATCCTACAAGGGTAAGTATTATTTTGTGCAATCTACTGTAGTTAGTAAAGTAACACCAACGCAAATGACAAGTACGGATTATAAAGCTAATTCGACAACATCTTTATTTGCTGAAGCGGGAGTTTCGCATACTATACTAACTAGCATTCCAAAAGGTGCAAAAGTGACTTCGACCGATCGAGTTGGCAATTGGTATAAAGTAACCTACGAAGGTAACACAGGGTATATAGACAGTACTAAATTTAGTGTCGATACACCAATTGTCGATACGGAACCGGATGATACAGATGACGATACCTCTACATTACCAAGTGGTTCAACAATTAGTCAGATGACTATTTATAATATTGAAGATTTAAAATTACTCAAAACAAATTCTACATCATCAGATTTGTTACAAGTGATTCCTGCGAAGACAAAGCTGACGACAACTTATAAAGCAAATAATGGATGGTATCAAGTGAGTTATGAAGGTTTTACAGGTTTTGTATCTGGCACTTCTTTAATAGATGAAACAACGAAGTCCAGAATCGCTAGTTTAGAATCCAATCCAAATAGCTATTTGTTTATGGATCTTCGTACTACGTCTTCTGTGAAAGCAGATCAAATCAATACGTATATTGCTAGTAAGACTGTCGGAAAAACAAGCGTTTTAACGGGACAAGGACAAGCAATTATTAATGCTGCCAATAAGTATGGCGTAAACGCTCTATATTTTGCAGCACATGCAATTCATGAGAGTGGATTTGGAGTTTCCGACATTTCACTTGGAAGAAATAACTTGTTCGGCTTTGGAGCATATGATATTACCCCGTTCATAGGTTCTGTAAAATTTGATTCCATCGACAACAATTTGGAGTTTATTGCGCAATCAATGAAGGCTACTTATTTAAATCCTTCCAATTGGAAATACAATAGTGGGGCTTATTTAGGATACTCCGTTAAAAACGTTAATGGAGCTCGCATTGATTCCTTAAGTAAGGGGATGAATTTTTATTATGCAAGTGATACTAATTGGGGAAATGCAATCGCCAATCATATGAACGGGATTTTGGCATATGATAAAGAAGAAGCAGTTTCAAAAAAACCTAATATAGTCGTTCCTTCTGCTCCAAAGTATCCTGAGCTTAAAGACGTGTTCCCGACTGGAACGTTAGCGATTGCGAATAGTAATTTGAATGTTTACAGTGAAAAAGGAAGTACAAATAGTGTTGCAGCAACTATTTCAAAAGGTGAGTCTTTTAATTTGCTAGAAAAGCACAATGATTACTGGCTAACAGTATCCTATAAAGGGGAAAAGTATTATACAAATGTTGTAAGTTTCAGTGCTTACAATAAACATTTTACTGTGCAGAACTTAGCTCGTGTTAATACTTCTTCAGCTAATGGAATAGCACTAAATGTACGCTCAGAAGGAAACGCGTCCAGTTCTAAAGTAGGCGAATTAGCAAACTATCAATTTGTTGAACTGGAAATAGATACAAATAATAAGCCGATTATGAGTGGAACTTGGTATAAAGTAAAATTACCAAATGGAAAACAAGGCTATGCATCAGGTACCTATTTAGTTCGTGAATTAAATAAATAAGTATATATATTAAAATACAAAAAAATGACTTCGATAAAAATTGAAGTCATTTTTTTGTCTAGGTGGGGTGATCTTTATTGTTGTTGTATGTTTAGCTCATTTAAGTAAATTATAATGGGGAATGTTTTTATTGCTCCTAATGGAAGGGAAAAAAATTATTTCCAATAAATTGATATTAAATTTGAAAGCGTTACCACTTTTATTTTATACTGAATTATAAGAGTATTCTTATAATTTTATAACAAAGGGGGAATGGAGCATGACTGAACAGGTTTGGCTGTCAAATTATCCGGATAATATTCCTACGTCTTTGGAATATGAAACAATTCCTTTGCAACAGTATTTGACAAGAGCGAGCAGCAAGACACCTTCCAAAGTTGCAATTCATTTTATGGGGAAGGATATTACGTACAAAGAGTTGTATGAGAGCTCATTAAAGTTCGCCAATTATTTAGTTTCCATTGGTATTGAGAAAGGTGATCGCGTAGCCATTATGCTTCCAAATTGTCCTCAAGGCGTTATAGGTTATTTTGGGGTGCTATATGCCGGAGGAATTGTCGTTCAAACAAACCCGCTTTATACAGAAAGAGAAATTGAGTATCAGATGAAAGATTCGGGCGCAAAGGTGATTTTATCTTTGGATATTTTATATCCCCGTATTGCTAAGGTCATGAAGGATACTCATCTAGAACATGTCATTATTACAGCGATTAAGGATTACTTACCTTTCCCCAAAAATTTAATTTATCCATTTATTCAGAAAAAACAATATGGCTTTAAGGTTACAGTTGAGCATAGTGGTAGCAATCATTTATTTACAGAAATTATAAGGGTAAGCACAATTGAATCAATCGTTTTAAATTTTAACATTGAAGAGGACATCGCATTATTGCAATATACAGGCGGTACAACCGGCTATCCTAAAGGAGTTATGTTAACGCATAAAAACCTAATAGCGAACGTACAAATGTGTAGTGTATGGATGTCTGAGTGTATACCAGGTGAAGAGGTAATTATGGGTGTGCTGCCATTTTTCCATGTTTACGGGATGACAACGGTATTGTTATTGTCTGTTATGCGAGGAGATAAAATGGTACTCTTACCGAAATTTGATGTTGAAACAACGTTAAAAACGATTCAAAAACAAAAAACAACGCTATTCCCAGGGGCGCCTACCCTCTATATAGGTTTATTAAATCATCCAGATATAGCGAAATATAACTTATCTTCTATCAAGGCTTGTATGAGTGGTTCAGCACCATTGCCAATTGAAGTACAAGAGAAATTCGAGAAAATTACGGGCGGCAAGCTTGTAGAAGGATACGGTTTAACAGAAACATCACCTGTAACACACTGCAATTTTATTTGGCATAATGAGCGTGTGAAAGGTTCTGTCGGCGTTCCTTGGCCGAACACAGACGCGGCTATTCTCCAAGTAGATTCAACAGAGCCACTACCAATTGGTGAAATCGGTGAGATTGCTGTGAAAGGTCCTCAAGTGATGAAAGGATACTGGAATCGCCCTGAAGACACAGAAATGGCGATGCGCGATGGTTGGCTTTTGACTGGAGATCTAGGTTATATGGATGACAAAGGCTACTTTTATGTTGTTGATAGGAAAAAGGATATTATCATTGCTGGTGGATTCAATATTTATCCTAGAGAAATTGAGGAAGTTTTATATGAGCATGAAGCCGTTCAGGAATGTGTAGCTCTTGGTGTACCAGATCCATATCGCGGTGAAACAGTAAAAGCTTTTATCGTGTTAAAAGAAGGTATGAAAGCGACAGAAGAGGAATTCAATACGTATTGCAGAGAAAACTTAGCGGCATTTAAAGTTCCGCGTATTTATGAATTCCGCGATGAACTACCAAAAACAGCTGTAGGTAAAATACTACGACGTACTTTACAAGATGAAGATAAAGAAAGAACTCAGAAAATTATGTGAAAATAATGACAAGTCCGCTTGACAAGTGTAAAATGAAATTATAAGATGAAAATATGAATGAATAGTCATTCATATTTTCATTTTTTATATGGTGGTGATCGTATTGAAGAAAGATAAACCGAAGTATAGACAAATTATCGATGCGGCCGTTATTGTAATTGCGGAAAATGGTTATCACCATGCACAAGTTTCCAAAATTGCTAAACAGGCAGGCGTCGCCGATGGAACAATCTATTTATACTTTAAAAACAAAGAAGACATATTAATTTCGGTTTTTAAGGAAAAAATGTCTGTTTTTGTAGAAAATTTACAGTGTATAATTAGAGATGGAAAGTCATCGTCTGAAAAGTTAAATGCGATGATTGAGAAACATTTCCAGGTACTAGCAGGAGATCATCATTTGGCTACAGTTACACAATTAGAGCTTCGTCAGTCTAATAAAGATGTTCGTCTCAAAATCAATACGATATTAAGAGAGTATTTAATATTACTTGATGAAATATTAGTAGAAGGTATGGAGACGAAAGAATTCAATCCAGAGATGGATCTGCGACTTGCTCGTCAGCTCATTTTTGGAACGATTGATGAGGTAACAACATCATGGGTCATGAATGATCATAAATATGATTTAACTGCGCTAGCACCGAAAGTACAACATTTAATACTCAATGGAATAAAGGCATAGGCAATTGTAAAAATCAATTGGTTGAATTGGTAGTAGCCAAACCATTGCTTCGATTCAACTAGGAAACTACTTACATAGCCAAATGCAAAGGGGGAAATGGGAGTATGGAATTTTTACGTTGGACAGTTGAAGATGGAGTTGCAATTGCAACGATTCAGCGCCCACCCGCTAATGCTTTATCGCGGGGACTAATTTTAGAAGTAAATGAACTTTTAACTGCTGTAGAGCACGATGATTCAGTTCGAGTCATTGTATTGCATGGAGAGGGAAGATTCTTCTCAGCAGGAGCAGATATTAAAGAATTTACAGATGTTACATCGGGTGCTGAATTTGTAAAATTGTCTGCTAATGGACAAGATGTCTTTGAGCGTTTAGAGAAATTCTCTAAGCCAGTTATTGCTGGAATTCACGGCGCAGCTTTAGGTGGGGGACTTGAGCTAGCGATGAGTTGTCATTTCCGCTATGTGACTGAAAATGCGAAATTAGGATTACCTGAATTACAATTAGGGTTAATTCCTGGTTTTGGCGGTACACAGCGTTTGCCTCGCTATGTTGGGGTAGCAAAAGCGGCAGAAATGATGTTTACTAGTGATCCAATTTCCGGTACGGAGGCTGTCAAGTGGGGCTTAGCAAACGCTGCCTTTTCTGATGAGGAATTACTACCTCAAACGATTGCAACAGCGAAACGTATTGCAAAAAAAAGTTCGGTTGCTTTAAAAGCCGCAATCGATATGCTGCAATATGCTAAACATACTTCATTCTACGAAGGCATTGAAGCTGAGGCAAAAGCTTTTGGTACCGTTTTCATGTCTGATGATGCCAAAGAAGGTATCCAAGCATTCATCGAAAAACGTGAACCAACTTTCACAGGAAAATAAAAATAGTATTAGGAGGTTTGTTGAATGAACATTTTTGTATTAGTAAAACGTACTTTTGACACAGAAGAAAAGATTGTTGTAACTGGTGGGGCAATCCAAGAAGATGGAGCTGAATTCATCATCAACCCATACGATGAATACGCAATCGAAGAAGCTATTCAAGTTCGTGATGCACAAGGCGGCGAAGTAACAGTTGTTACTCTCGGCGGAGAAGATGCAGAAAAACAACTCCGTACAGCTTTAGCAATGGGAGCTGATAAAGCTGTCTTAATCAACACTGAAGATGATTTAGATGAGCTTGATCAATTCTCAGCAGCATATATTTTAGCTGAATACTTAAAAGATAAAGAAGCAGATCTAATTTTAGGTGGTAACGTTGCTATCGATGGTGGCTCAGGTCAAGTAGGTCCACGTGTTGCGGAATTACTAGGTATTAACTATGTAACAACGATTACTAAACTTGATATCGATGGTAAAACTGCGAAAATTATTCGTGACGTAGAAGGGGATTCAGAAGTTCTTGAAGCACAATTACCACTTTTAGTGACAGCGCAACAAGGTTTAAACGAGCCTCGTTACCCATCATTACCTGGTATTATGAAAGCGAAGAAAAAGCCTCTTGAAGAGCTAGAATTAGATGATTTAGATATTGATGAAGATGATGTTCAAGCAAAGACTACAACAGTTGAAATTTACTTACCAGCTCAAAAAGTAGCTGGACGTGTATTAGAAGGCGATTTATCTGAACAAGTGAAAGAGCTTGTAAGTCTATTACATTCTGAAGCAAAAGTCGTTTAAGCTGATTTTAAATTGTATGGGAGGGACATAACATGTCTAAAAAAGTATTAGTATTAGGTGAAGTACGCGAAGGAAGCTTAAGAAATGTATCATTCGAAGCTATTGCAGCTGCAAAAAAAGTGTCTGGTAGCGGAGAAGTTGTAGGCGTTCTAATCGGAGACGCTGTAGCGAATCTTGCCGAGGAACTTATTCAAAACGGTGCAGACCGTGTAGTGACTGTTGAACACCCACATTTAAAACAGTATACTTCTGATGGCTTTAGCCAAGCATTTATGGCTGTTACTGAGCAAGAGCAACCAGAAGCAATCGTTTTCGGTCATACTGCTCTAGGTAAAGACCTTTCACCTAAACTAGCTAGTAAATTACAAAGCGGTTTAGTATCAGATGTTACAGATATCGAAGGGGAAGATGATTCAGTAGTTTTCATCCGTCCAATCTATTCTGGTAAAGCATTTGAAAAAGTACAAGTGAAAGAGGGACTTGTGTTTGTGACAATCCGTCCAAATAACATTGCACCTCTAGCAAAAGATGAATCTCGCTCAGGTGATGTGTCATCAATTTCTGTAGATATTACGAATCTACGTACTATTATTAAAGAAGTTGTTCGCAAATCAACAGAAGGCGTTGATTTGTCAGAAGCGAAAGTAGTAGTAGCCGGTGGTCGTGGCGTGAAAAGTGAAGAAGGTTTTGCTCCATTAAAAGAGCTTGCTAACGTACTAGGTGGCGCTGTAGGTGCTTCACGTGGAGCATGTGACGCTGATTATTGCGATTATTCATTGCAAATCGGTCAAACTGGTAAAGTTGTTACGCCTGATCTTTATATCGCTGCTGGTATTTCAGGTGCAATCCAACATTTAGCTGGTATGTCTAACTCAAAAGTAATCGTTGCGATCAATAAAGATCCAGAAGCGAATATCTTTAAAGTAGCTGACTACGGTATCGTCGGAGATCTTTTTGAAGTTATCCCAATGCTTACTGAAGAGTTCAAAAAATTATTAGTAAACGCATAATAGCTGCTTCTAAACCCTGTAAACGGTCATACTATTTACAGGGTTTTCTTCATCCAAGCATACATACTAACGTGTGATAGACGTTTTTTACTATCGTTATTGCAAAATAATGCTGTTATAAGCATAACAGTCGCTCGTGCTTTTCATCCATGCTATACTACCGTTATACGTAAGTTGAAGGAGGATATTTAATATGGCAATCGTACACGCAACAGATGCAAGCTTTTCACATGATATCGCAGAAGGTTTAGTACTAGTTGATTTTTGGGCAACTTGGTGCGGACCTTGTAAAATGATCGCTCCTGTTTTAGAAGAACTAGATTCTGAATTAAACGGTGCAGCTAAAATTGTTAAAGTTGATGTAGACCAAAACCAAGAAACAGCAAGCAAATTCGGCATTATGTCAATTCCAACTCTATTATTATTCAAAGACGGAGAGCCAGTTGATAAAACTGTTGGTTTCCAACCGAAAGAAGCATTAGCTGAATTCATTCAAAAACACGCTTAATCTTTGAAAAAATGAATATTAAACCGGGTTCCTACAATGGTTCCCGGTTTTTTTTAGAATTAATAGAGATTAAAACTATTATGTAAAGAATATAAATACAGCGCCTAGACCTCGAGGTCAAAAGCTCAATTGACGTGGAGGTTATAGAATAACCTTTAGGTCAATTCGCCTATGATTGCCGGAACTGAACAAGGTGCTCGCACTTTTTTAAGAAGGTGATAAGATGAACGAATTAATAAAACAAAAATTGGCCATTCTACCTGACCAACCTGGATGTTATTTGATGAAGGATCGTCAAGGAACAATTATTTATGTCGGCAAAGCTAAAGTATTAAAAAATCGCGTACGTTCTTATTTCACAGGCAGCCACGATGGTAAAACGCAAAGACTTGTTAGTGAAATAGAAGACTTCGAGTACATCGTGACATCTTCGGATATAGAGGCATTTATCTTAGAGTTAAACCTCATTAAAACTCATGATCCGAAATACAACATTATGCTGAAGGATGACAAGACGTACCCATATATTAAAATAACGAATGAGAAGCACCCGCGACTGCTTATTGTCCGCAAAATAAAAAAGGATAATGGTAAATATTTTGGGCCTTATCCGAATAGCTTTGCTGCAAATGAAACGAAAAAATTACTTGATCGCTTATATCCGCTAAGGAAATGCACAAATTTACCGAATCGAGTTTGCTTATACTATCATTTAGGACAATGTCTAGCTCCTTGTGTAAAAGAAGTTGAGAAAGAGCAATATCAAGAGATCATTCAAGGTATTACGAGTTTCCTAAATGGTGGGTACGGAGAAGTCAAAGAAGATTTAAATGCAAAAATGCTCGATGCAGCTGAAAAATTAGATTTCGAACGAGCAAAAGAATATCGAGATCAAATTTCACATATTGAAACTGTCATGGAACGTCAGAAGATTACGCTTACGGATTTAACGAATCGTGACGTTTTTGGTTATGCGGTTGATAAAGGTTGGATGTGTATCCAAGTATTCTTTGTAAGACAAGGAAAGTTGATTGAAAGAGATGTTTCGTTATTCCCTATTTATCGAGATCCTGAGGAAGAATTTTTAACATTTGTGGGGCGCTTTTATGAACAGGCAGAACATATCAAGCCAAAGGAAATCTTTATACCTTCTAATATTGAAGGAGACCTTCTAGCTACAGTACTTGATTTAAAAGTGACGATACCTCAAAGGGGAAAGAAAAAAGAGCTTGTTGATTTAGCGAGTAAAAATGCTCAAATTGCTATCTCTGAGAAGTTCCAGTTACTTGAGCGTCAAGAAAAAAGAACAATAGGTGCCTGCGAAGAATTGGGAAATGCGATGAATATTGCGATACCGCTTCGCATAGAATCATTTGATAACTCCCATATTTTTGGAGCGGACGCCGTCTCAGCGATGGTAGTTTTTATTGACGGTAAGCCTAGCAAAAAGGATTATCGAAAATATAAAATTCAAGTTGCAGCAAAGCACGACGATTACGGTGCAATGCGAGAAGTCATTCGCCGAAGATATACTCGTGTATTAAGAGATGGCTTACCTTTACCCGATTTAATCGTTATTGATGGTGGGAAAGGACAAATGGAAGTAGCAAGAGAAATCTTAGAAGATGAGCTTGGTTTAGATATTCCTATTGCAGGTTTGGCAAAAGATGATAAACACCAAACTTCTCAATTGCTGTATGGCTCGCCGCCAGAAATTATTCCGTTGAAGAGAACGAGTGAAGCGTTTTATCTTTTACAAAGAATTCAAGATGAAGTTCACCGTTTTGCTATTACCTTCCATCGCCAATTACATGAAAAGAATGCCATTACATCTGTTCTCGATGAAATTGAAGGAATTGGACCAAAAAGAAAGCAACAGCTTCTCAAACAATTTGGATCTGTTAAAAAAATTCGTGAGGCATCCTATGAAGAATTAGTAGCTGCGAATGTACCAAAAAAACTAGCTCAAACCATATTTACTTATTTTTCTGAAAAATAAATTGTAGTAATCTGAAAATTGTGTTAAGGTAACATTACTATTATAAATAATCACTATTTAGTGATGATAGAGGCGCGGATTTCAAGAGTAATCAGCAAGAGGATGAGTAGATCCTATGACTGCTGACGAAAGGGGAGGCCGCCGAAGTGATAAATTGACTATTTCCAATTTATTACTGGTTCTGCATTTAACAAGTGTAGAATTGTCAGATCCGTTTCGGTTCTGGAGGGCTATCTCACATGAATGTTCTTTTGAACGTGCATGCTACGAGGCGGCTTTTCACACTTAAACGTGTGAAAGGCTGCTTTTTTCATAAGATGTCATTGTGAATACGGTCGTCATAACAAATAAGGGAGAGGTTATGGGTGAGTTGTTTAGTTTTTAAATTTGGTGGTACATCAGTTGCAACGATTGAACGCGTATTGCATGTGGCAAAGCGCATTCAGAAAGAGAAAGAAAAGGGTTATGATATTGTCGTTGTTGTTTCAGCGATGGGCAAAACGACGGATAAGCTTGTAGAAATGGCACATGAAATTATGCCAAATCCATCGAAACGAGAAATGGATACGCTCTTAACAACAGGTGAGCAGGTGACTATCTCATTATTATCGATTGCATTACAAAGTTTAGGGTTATCAGCGCAGTCCTTCACTGGTTGGCAAGCTGGAATTTTAACGGAGGCAATTCCGAGTGATTCTCGCATTGTTGAAATTCAGTCTGGAAAGGTGCGAAGAACGTTGGATAAAGGCCATGTTGCAGTAGTTGCAGGCTTCCAAGGAATCGATAGTAATAACAATATTACAACCCTAGGTCGCGGAGGATCAGATACGACAGCAGTTGCTTTAGCTGCAGCATTAGGTGCTGAGCGCTGTGATATTTATACAGATGTTGATGGTGTGTACACTTCAGATCCACGTTATGTTCCTAAAGCTCGCAAACTACAAGAACTGTCATATGATGAAATGTTAGAATTAGCAAATTTAGGGGCAGGTGTCTTACATCCACGTGCCGTAGAGTTTGCAAAAAACTACAATATCCCATTAGCAGTTCGCTCTAGTTATGTAGAAGATGAAGGAACAATTATGAAGGAGGAAGTAGAAGTGGAAAAAGATTTAGTTGTACGTGGAGTAGCATTTATGTCAGATATTGTTCGAGTAACGGTAGGTTACGAGGGGAATTATAAAGGTTCTTTAGTCAATATTTTCACAGTTTTAGCTGATAATCATATTAACGTTGATATTATCGTTCAAACTATTCTCGAAGGGGTAGAGCCTTCAGTATCATTTACTATTACAAAAGAAAATTTAGCAGATACTGCTCGAGTCTTAGAAGTTAATAAATCTAAAATTGGTTATTGTCATGTGAATTATGAAGAGGACGTAGCTAAAGTATCGATTGTAGGTTCTGGTATGGTATCTAATCCTGGCGTAGCCGCAAAAATGTTCGATCGCTTACATAAAGAAAACATTACATTAAAAATGGTAAGTACTTCTGAAATTAAAATTTCTGTTGTCATTCCACAAGAGTCGATGTTGCTAACTGCAAACGCATTACATGATGAATTTGAATTGGCAGCTAGTCTAGCAATTCAAGTTTAATTAAATAAAATAAAAAGAAGCTGACTAGCCATCTTGAACAGATATTTAGTCAGCTTCTTTCTATAGTTGGTCTTTTAAATCCCATTTGACATGGAATCGTACAAGCCCACGCTTTGCTTTCTTTTCGTCGTAGCATTCTGTTAAGAAACCACTGATTTTCTCTTGTTGAGCTGCTAGGAAGCCACTTTCAAGACGGAAGCAGCGTTTTTCAAATTGCATAGCCTCAGGATCTCCAGTGAGAGTATAAAACGTTTCATCTTTAGATTGTTTTTCTATAGAAAGCTCTCCCCATCCTGCTTCTTGGAAAAATGAAACAGCTTCTTCCATACTGTATAAAGGAAACTTGCGGGCTAACTCTTTACCGCACCAATATAGGATATCTTCTTCGTTTTTTCCGAGAACAGACGAGAGAACGTGATCTCTGATTAGTTCGTAACCAAATAATGGGAAGTGTTGAGTGTTTGTAGATGACATGATTTGCCTTCTTTCATTTAATTTTGTCTAATTTTTGTCAGAGTTAGAGAATAGCGTTTTCTGGTAGAATATTTATGTATTTACGAGAAAAAAACGTGATTTAATGGTACCTAGAAATAGTGCTAGTTACCTTGACGCTCTGCCATGATGAGAGTACAATGAACTTGTCATAATATTGTACCATGATGAAATATGCAGTCAATGGATACCACGTTGGAAAGCGTTGGTAGTTGTTCGTCTGTCTATTTTCAGTATTAAGGGGGGTAACAGTTTTGTCGAAAGATCGAGAGTTTTATTGGCGTCGACTACATTCACTTCTTGGAATTATTCCAGTTGGACTGTTCTTGACGCAACACTTGTTTATTAACTTTACAGCAACAAAAGGTGCAGAATCATTTAACACAGCAAGTGAATTTATGGGGAGTCTCCCATTCTTATGGGCTCTAGAATGGATTGTAATTTACATTCCATTAATGTTCCATGCTTTTTATGGTGTGTACATAGCCTTCACTGCACAACCAAACACTAAACGTTTTAGCACTTTCCGTAACTGGATGTTCGTATTACAACGTTTCACAGGAGTATTCCTAGTTGTATTTATCGCTTGGCATATTTTCCAAACTCGTATCCAAAAAGCACTTGGAACTGAAGTTGATTACGACATGATGGCAGATGTACTATCTAATCCTTGGATGGTAGCATTCTATATCGCTGGTATTATTTCAGCAACTTTCCACTTAGCAAACGGTGTTTGGGCATTCCTAGTAAGCTGGGGAATTACTCAATCTCCAAAATCACAAAAAATCGCAACATATGTTACTGTTTTAATTTTCTTAGTGTTATCTGTAGTCGGCGTATCGGCTTTACTTGCATTCGTATAAGGCAGTGCACTTAAACTCATGAAAGCGCTTGATTACTAATTGAAAGAGGAGTGAGAAATATCATGGCTAAAAGCAAATTGATAGTCGTTGGCGGCGGTCTTGCTGGTTTAATGGCTACTATGAAAGCAGCCGAAATGGGCACAGAAGTTGAATTATTCTCATTAGTACCAGTAAAACGCTCACACTCTGTATGTGCACAGGGCGGAATCAACGGTGCTGTTAATACAAAAGGTGAAGGGGATTCTCCATGGGTCCACTTTGATGATACAGTTTACGGCGGGGACTTCTTAGCGAACCAACCACCAGTAAAAGCAATGGCTGATGCTGCACCAGGAATCATCCATTTATTTGACCGTATGGGTGTTATGTTCAACCGTACACCAGAAGGTTTATTAGATTTCCGTCGTTTCGGTGGTACTTTAATGCACCGTACAGCATTTGCTGGTGCGACAACAGGACAACAACTTCTATACGCTCTAGACGAACAAGTTCGTAAATGGGAAGTAGAAGGCTTAGTTACAAAATACGAAGGTTGGGAATTCTTAGGACTAGTTCTTGATGACGAAGGCGTTTGTAAAGGGATTAAAGCACAAAACCTTACAACTCACGAAATCAAAGCATTCCGTTCTGACGCAGTGATCATGGCAAGTGGTGGTCCTGGTATTATCTTCGGTAAATCAACAAACTCAATGATTAACACTGGTTCAGCAGCATCTATTGTTTACCAACAAGGTGCTAAATACGCGAACGGGGAGTTCATCCAAATTCACCCTACAGCAATTCCTGGTGACGATAAACTTCGTCTAATGTCAGAATCTGCTCGTGGTGAAGGTGGTCGTATTTGGACTTACAAAGACGGTAAACCTTGGTACTTCTTAGAAGAAAAATACCCTGCATACGGTAACTTAGTGCCACGTGATATTGCAACACGTGAAATCTTTGACGTTTGTATTAACCAAAAACTTGGTGTAAACGGTGAAAACGTTGTTTATCTAGATCTTTCTCATAAAGATCCACATGAACTTGACATTAAGCTTGGTGGTATCATTGAAATCTACCAAAAATTCGTAGGTGACGATCCACATAAAGTACCTATGAAGATCTTCCCAGCAGTTCACTATTCTATGGGTGGTCTATGGGTAGATTACGATCAACATACAACAATTCCAGGCGTATTTGCTGCAGGTGAATGTGATTACTCTCAACACGGTGGTAACCGTCTAGGAGCTAACTCATTACTATCAGCTATCTATGGTGGTAGTATTGCAGGACCAAACGCTGTTAACTACATTAAAGGTCTAGAAAAACATGTAGAAGATCTTCCTTCTTCAATTTACGATTCCGCAGTTGCTGAAGAACAGCAAAAATGGGATGATACATTGAAATTAGACGGTAACGAAAATGCATACCTACTTCACAAAGAACTTGGTGAATGGATGACAGCTAATGCTACTGTTGTACGTTTCAACGATAAATTAAGAGCAACAGATAATAAAATCATGGAATTACAAGAACGTTATAACAACATCAACATTAACGATACTGCTAAATGGAGTAACCAAGGTGTACAATTCACTCGTCAGTTGAAAAACATGATGGCTCTTGCTCGTGTTATTACTTTAGGTGCGTTAAATCGTGATGAAAGTCGTGGAGCACACTATAAACCAGACTTCCCAGAACGTGATGATGAAAACTTCTTGAAAACGACTATCGCGGAATTCACTCCTTCTACTGAGCCTAAACTAAGCTACGAAGAAGTTGATGTTTCGTTAATTCCACCACGTAAACGTGACTATTCTGCAAAGAAAGGGGATAAATAATCATGGGACAAGCAGTTGAAACGAAATATATTACTGTAGAAATTGAACGTCAAGATACAACGGATTCACAACCATATTGGGAAAAATTCAACGTACCTTACCGTCATGGTATGAACGTAATTTCTATATTAATGGAAATTCAACGTAATCCAGTAACTGCAGATGGTAAAAATACATCTCCAGTTTCATGGGACATGAACTGCCTTGAAGAAGTTTGTGGAGCATGTTCAATGGTTATAAACGGTCGTCCTCGTCAATCATGTTCAGCGTTAGTTGACCAACTAGAACAACCTATTAAATTACAACCAATGAGCACTTTCCCTGTCGTTCGTGACCTACAAATAGACCGTAGCCGCATGTTCGATTCACTTAAAAAAGTGAAAGCATGGGTTCCAATTGATGGTTCTTATGATCTTGGTGAAGGCCCACGTATGCCAGAACGCAAACGTGAATGGGCTTATGAATTATCTAAATGTATGACTTGTGGTGTTTGTCTTGAAGCATGTCCTAACGTGAATACTCATTCTGATTTCATGGGACCAGCTCCACTTTCACAAGTACGTTTATTTAATGCTCACCCAACAGGTGCAATGAACAAAGACGAACGTCTAGCTGCAATCATGGGCGAAGGCGGTCTTGCTAACTGTGGTAACTCTCAAAACTGTGTAGTTGCATGTCCAAAAGGTATTCCTTTGACTACTTCTATCGCATCTTTGAACCGTGCTACTACAGTACAAATGTTCAAAAACTTCTTTGGTTCTGACCATATGGTTGACTAATCTATTATTGAAAAGTAACAGATTAGAAACTTTTAAAGCAGCTTCACACTTATGTGTGGAGCTGTTTTTTTGCGTCATATACAGAAGATTTGACCGTGTTAATCTTTGGAATTTTCTGTTATAATTAAATGAATAACTGTTCATTTTTTCAGAGGGGGAAATACCATGCAATCGTCATACATTAGCAATATGGAAGAATGGAAAAAAGGGTTTTCATTTTCAGTACCTGTGCAAGTGAGGTTTTCAGAGACTGATATGTTTGGGCATATGAATAATACTGTACCAATCACATATTTTGAATATGCACGAATCGAATTTTTGAAGCATCTTGGTTTTATGGAGAAATGGATGCAAGGGGACGAAGAAGCTATTCCAGTTGTGGCAGATATTCAATGTGATTATGTGAAGCAAGTGTACTTCGAGGAGCAGTTGAATATTTTTGTGAAAATAGAGAATATCGGCAACTCATCATTAGATCTACATTATTTAGCGATCAATAATAAGGAAGAGATGTGTTTTACAGGACGCGGAACAATTGTGCAAATGAACCGTCAAACAGGGAAGTCTATAAGATGGAATGAATCACAATTACAAAGTGTTCAAGCATAAAATTTGAATAGCCGTCACCGCTTTGCTACTTCCGACATAACCTACATGGAAGAGGGGATTGGAGGGCCGCGTGTGATGAGTCATTCACATCATCGTTCATTGTTAACAAAGCGTGAACGTGAAATTTTTCAATTACTTGTAAAAGACTTTTCGACAAAGGAAATAGCCACACAACTTCACATAAGTGAAAAAACTGTGCGCAATCATATTTCCAATACTATCCAGAAACTCGGTGTGTCAGGCCGTGCACAAGCGATGATAGAGCTTCTTCGTCTAGGAGAATTGTCTTTAGGATGATTGTGCTCTTGCCATTTTCGTCAAAACACTTCACAATAAAGGGATAAGTAATCCTTTTGAGGAGTGAAGGTTCACATGACAAATCAAGATCAAAAGTCCACACATGATGCTGAACAAGTAGCATTTTTGGAAAAAGAACTTCGACATATTTCGGCATTAATTAAGCAGAAGGGTCGAGAAATATTAAGTAATTATACAATTACACCTCCGCAATTCATTGCGTTACAATGGCTTCATGAGATTGGTGACATGACAATTGGAGATTTATCAAATAAAATGTATTTAGCGTTTAGCACAACGACTGATTTAGTCGATCGCATGGAAAAAAATGCGCTTGTTAAACGTATACGTGACAATGAGGATCGTCGAGTTGTTCGAATCCATCTATTAGAAGAAGGCGAACGTATAATTGAAGAAGTGATTGTAAAACGACAAAAATATTTAAACGATATCGTAACAGATTTTAGCGAAACAGAAGTACTAGAATTATCAAGACTACTACACAAACTATATAACGAAATGAACCAGGATTGAGGCGGTTAACGTGAATGCTCCCATCGGAGTGATTGATTCAGGTGTTGGTGGACTAACCGTTGTAAAAGAAATGCTACGATTACTACCGAACGAATCCATATATTATATTGGTGATACTGCAAGATGTCCGTATGGACCACGTTCACAAGAACAAGTGAGAACCTTTACATGGCAAATGGCGGACGCATTGTCGAAAATGAATATCAAAATGCTTGTCATTGCTTGCAACACTGCAACTGCAGTTGCTTTAGAAAGCTTGCAAAAGAAATGTCCGTTCCCAGTTATCGGTGTTATTAACGCAGGTGCTAGAGCAGCGATTAAAGCGACGAAAAGCCATGACATTGTAGTCCTTGGAACAGAGGGTACAGTGAAGAGTGGTGCATATGATGAGGCGCTCTATTCACTTTCTTCATCTAGTAGAGTAACATCACTAGCTTGCCCGTCATTTGTTCCTTTAGTGGAGAGTGGCGAGTACGAAGGGGAATTTGCAGACCAGTTAGTTAAAGAAAGTTTACAACCATTACATCAAACAAGTTTTGATACGGTTATTTTAGGCTGTACACATTATCCACTTATTCAGCGGAATATTGAACAGACAGTAGGTGAACACGTTCATGTTGTGTCTTCAGCAGAAGAAACAGCCAAGGACGTCCAAGATCTACTGAGTTATCATCATATCGCAAGAATGGAACAATTAGCACCAGAGCACCGTTTCTTTACGACGGGCTCGGTGCCAATGTTCCGATTAATTGCGAGCAAATGGTTACCACTTCAGAAGATACAAGTGAAAAGAATTACTTTAACAAAGTAATAGCGTAAATAATAGTATAGTAAAAGCCCGAAATGATGGACATTTCGGGGTTTTACTATGAATAAAAACAACATAATTGGAGGTACATCATGACAAGAAATGATGGACGTAAAAAAGACGAGCTAAGACCGATTCAAATGGACAAGGACTATCTAATGCACCCGGAAGGCTCTGTTTTAATAACAGTAGGGAATACGAAAGTCATTTGTAATGCAACGATTGAAGAAAAAGTACCACCATTTATGCGAGGAGAAGGAAAAGGTTGGGTAACAGCAGAGTATTCAATGTTACCAAGAGCAACTGAATCACGAACACGCCGCGAAGCATCAGCAGGTAAAATCGGCGGTCGTACAATGGAAATCCAACGTTTAATTGGACGAGCTTTACGCGCAGTTGTGGATTTAGAAAAACTTGGAGAAAGAACAATTTGGATCGACTGTGATGTCATTCAAGCAGATGGAGGCACGCGTACAGCTTCTATTACAGGTGCATTTGTAGCAATGGCAGATGCGGTGGCGAAATTACAAGACGCTGGCAAAATCACACACTACCCATTAAAAGACTTCCTAGCAGCAACAAGTGTAGGTATCGCAGCTGAAGAGGGCGCTATTTTAGATTTAAACTATCTTGAAGACTCGGCGGCAGAGGTGGATATGAATATTGTTCAAACAGGTAAAGGACAATTTGTTGAGCTACAAGGTACTGGTGAAGAATCTACATTCTCTCGTGAACAATTAAATGAGCTTTTAGAATTAGGCGAATTAGGTGTCCAACAATTAATCAATGCTCAAAAAGAAGTGTTAGGTGAAGTAGCACTACGCATTGAACGTAATATGGAGGCGGTAAAATGAAACAAGTCGTAATCGCAACGAAAAATAAAGGAAAAGCGAAGGATTTTGAAGCAATTTTCGGTCCTTTAGGCTTTGAAGTCGTAACATTATTTGATGTAGCACCTGATTTAGAAATCGAAGAAACAGGAACGACTTTCGAAGAGAATGCCATTCTAAAAGCAGAAACAGTAGCTAACTTGCTTGGCAAAATTGTCATTGCTGATGATAGTGGCCTCCAAATTGATGCATTAAACGGTGAACCAGGTGTTTACTCAGCGCGTTATGCAGGCGATCATGATGATGAGGCAAATATGCAAAAAGCATTGAAAAACCTTGAAGGCGTAAAAGAAGAAGATCGTACAGCACGTTTTTGTTGTGCACTAGCTATTGCAGGACCAAATCAAGAAACAACAACTGTTTTTGGTACTTGTGAAGGCTTGATTTTAACAGAAAAACGCGGTACAAATGGTTTCGGTTATGACCCAATCTTCTTTGCTCCACAACTTAACAAAGCTATGGCAGAGCTAACACCTGCTGAAAAAGGAGCCATTTCCCACCGAGGTAATGCCATTCGCCTATTAGCGGATCAATTGCCAACTTGGGTATCAGAAGTGGAGTGATAAATGATGAGAATTCTAGTAATGAGTGACACCCACAGTGACGCTGCCGTTATAGAACAAGTCGTTTCGAATGTTCAGGATATCGATGCCGTGTTCCATTGCGGCGATAGCGAACTATCTTTTAATGCTGATGAATTACGTAATATGTACAAAGTAAGAGGGAATTGCGATTACGATAAACAATTTCCTGAAGACGTTATTGAAGAAATAGATGGGCAAAAAATATATATGACACACGGCCATTTATACAACGTCAAACTGACTCTATTACCACTTTCATATCGTGCGGCAGAAGTAGGCGCTAACCTCGTGTTATTTGGCCACTCACACGTGCTAGGAGCAGAGTTAATAGACGATAAGTTGTTTGTTAACCCAGGAAGCCTTCGCATGCCTAGAGGGCGTAAAGAAAAGAGCTATGCAATCATCGATTTTGACGGTACACAGTGGCAAGTCACATTCAAAACAGAATCAAATGAAATCATTACACAAGAGAATTTTTCTATATTAAAAAAATAATGTTGACACTTTCAAATATCTGATATATACTAAGTATTGTCTTTCCCGTTGGAACGCGGGATTGCACATTTGTCTCAGTAGCTCAGCTGGATAGAGCAGCGCCCTTCTAAGGCGTCGGTCGGGGGTTCGAATCCCTCCTGGGACGTAATAATATACACTCTGTACGTTCGTATAACAGTGTATATAAACATTAGGGATCAGGTCAGGGCTTCGGTCATTGAATCTGAATCCCTTTTTTGTTCCCACAATATTTTATGTATATGAACTAGATTATCTTTCGATTTGAATAGGTTAGAAGTTTATATAAAGTCGTTAGACACGTCTTAAGGTTAGATTCAATTGAAAAGAGCCAAGCTCATTTTTTATTATTTTCATTGCTGAATATAGGGTATACTTTTATAGTCCTATAATTTGCAGATAAAGTAGGAACTTAAAATTAATTGAAAGTTTTATTGGAGGTTTATTATGAATTACATAATTAGTAACAAACAAGTATTTGAACAGGCGCAGCTACGTCCGGTTTCAGACGTTCCATTTAGTGAAGAAGAACTTCAAAACGGTATGAAGTTAGCTGTCTCTAAGGTTGATGAGACCCTCTCTTTGTATTTAGTAGATGTAGACGGGCAGAAGAAATTCGATGTCCGTTGGGATGATTCGTCCGAACTTTTCAACGGTTGGTATTCTGCTTGGGATAATTTCTCTTGGTGCCTTAATATAGTTAATGGTCAAAAATGATCGGCTGTATGTTCATATTTACTACCTATAAATGATTAAGAAAGAGGTGAGGGATTACCAGTAATACAGTAATCCTTCGCCTCTTTTTCTAACTTCTTCCCTCATCCGAAATTTTATGAAAGATGAAGACATTATTCCAGGGCTCAACTATACACTGGACGAAAACGACAAGGTAAGTGCAATTATGACAGATGTTCAAACATATGTTGATGAAATGACTGCTGCTTTCATTACAGGGAAACAAGACTTTGGCAAGTGGGATGACTATAAGAAAACGCTTGATAAGATGGGCTTACAATCGTATCTTGAGATTGCTCAAGGAACATACGAACGTATGCAAAAACAAAAATAAGAGTAAAACTCATACTAAGGTTTCCTTCGTATGAGTTTTATTTTTTAGAAAAGGATGATTTATGGAGTCTAAAAAATATGAATATTTACAATATAATAATATTTTGTTAACAATATCAATAAATTACGATGCTATACTCAAATAGCTATCTGAAAGGGTGGTAATAGTTTAATATACTGGAGGATGAAATTCATTGCATAAAATCACAAAGCAAGTAATATCAACTGCCCTAGCATTATCTATTGTGGGTGGAGTTGGCGGTAATCTGTATTCTGCTGCAGAAGAATCAAATTCCACTACTGTTAGTAAGGTAACTGTCTCATTTAATGGTGATTCTAAAAGTTCGAAAGGATTTACTTGGTATACATCCCTAGCTTCAAAAAATAGTGATTTGCAAGTAGTTAAAAAAACAGGGAAGAAGTCAAACTTTAAAAAAGCTATGACATTTAAAGGAACAAAGAATATCTCTACTAATTCTAAGAAAGAATATGTACATAAAGCAAAAGCGACTGGTCTTAAGGCTGATACCGAATACTATTTCCGTGTCGGAGATGCTTCTAAGAATAGTTGGAGTGAAGTGGGAACATTCGAAACAGCGCCAAGTAAGGGTGCATTTACGTTTATTGACTTAGCTGATACGCAGGCCAAAACAGAACAGGAAGCCATTCTTTCTGCAGAAACAATTTCAAAAGCCATGGATAAGGTTCCAAATGCAGAGTTCATTGTTCACAATGGAGACTTACTTGACGACGGCGTAAAAGAGGAACAGTGGGATTGGCTATTAGGACACTCACAGAAAAGCCTGTTAAATACGACATTGGTTCCATCAGCAGGAAATCATGAAGATGAAAATTATGCTTTTATTGACCACTTTAATCTTGATACACCTAAAAAATCAGCAACTAAAACAGGTGCTTATTATTCATATGATTATAGTAACGCTCACTTTGTTGTACTGAATAGCAATGAAAACTCTGCAAAATACGCAAACTTTTCAGAAAAACAAGTGGAATGGTTGAAAAAAGATGTGAAAGCAGCAAAAGCAAAAGGTGCTAAATGGATTATTGTTAATATTCATAAAGGGCCGTACACAACTTCCAACCATGCAACTGATGATGATATTATGGGTCCAAATGGTGTAAGAAATCAGATTGCACCACTTATGGCTAAACTTGATATCGACTTTGTTCTTCAAGGCCATGATCATATTTATGCACGAACAAAACCGATCAATAGTAAAGGGACAGTTTCAAAAATCCAAAAAATTAGTGAAACTAAAAAGGGACAGAAAATTGAGTATGCTGTAAATCCAGATGGTTCAATTTATTTAATTCCTGCAACTGCTGGACCAAAAGTATATTACAAAAATCAAGATCCAGTGCTTGGAAATGCATTTTATAAACTGTTTGAAGTAGCAGATGAGAATCATGCAGCAATCTACGGCCCAGATCCAGACAACAATGATCGTCCAGCCCGCAGCCAAATTCAAAACTTCGTCGGTGTCACTATTGATAAAAATAAGCTGACTGCCGTAAGTTATGAAATCGATCAAAATAAGAATAACGCTAAACCTTATATTATTGATCAATTTGGTATTATTAAGAAATAATAGCGATTTAGGAAACAATGAAAAAATGGTTTTGGTGAGGGGGAATATTGAGTTAAATATACTTATGCGACCTTTACTAATACGCGAATAATTATCAACCATATACAACCGTGGAGGATTTAGTGAAGTCCAACTTATACAAAATTAGGGAGATCTCCAAGGTCTCCCTTTTTCATTGTTCACCATCAGTATGTTTGAAAGCTACCCCCTTTTAGGACAAGAAGAACTAACAATAATGAGCCATCAACCGGTCTCAGTAGAACGTAAGGTCACGATTTCCAAGCAGTGAAAATTTACTTAAGACGATTTTGTTTATGTGTTTAGTTAATCCTTGTTGCTCTAAAACACACATATTTTCAATCTTTCGGTGACGAAAAATATGTTTAATTTGTAATAAAGTCGTTTAAAGATAAATAAAAAGAGCTCAATGTTCAAATTAATGTTACAGTTAGAAAGAATAATTTAAAAGTGAGTAGGCGAAAACATGATAGAAGTAAAAACATCTCCATTAAGTGACGGAGAATTCAATAGAGGGGTATTTGCTACATGCGATATCCAAAAAGGAGAGCTATTACATGAGGCACCTGTAATTTCTTATCCAAACGAACAACATCAATACATTGAGCAAACTATACTCGCTGATTACGCTTTTGAGTATGGAATTGGCCAATCAGCTATCCTTCTTGGTTATGGAATGTTATTTAATCATTCTTATGAACCTAATGCGATGTATGAGATTAATTTTAAAAATCACACATTTGATTTCTTTGCTTATACAGACATAAAAGCAGGAGATGAAATTCTTATTAATTATAATGGCGACGTTGATGACAAAGATCAGCTGTGGTTTAATGAGGAATAAAAGGATGTATTGACGATTTCTTAGGGAATTTAGACTTGAAGAAAACCAATTTTTAAAAACACAATAACCATCTATCAAAGTAACTGATAGATGGTTATTGTGTTTTTAGGAACAAAATGAACCACTTTAATGAATATCTTCAAACTAACTGCCAGTTAACTTAAGTACATATCTTTACAAACGCTCATTATTTACTTGTTTTTATATAAAAACTGTTTTTTCTGTATTGTTTGGAAAATTGAGTAGTTTATGACAGGGAAAGAGGAGGTAAAACATGCTGTTATCAAGGGGCGACTTGATGCGAGATTATCTTCAGAAATTAACTTATTAACTAAGAACATACTGTTGATAATTGATAAGTTTTCTTTTGCACTAGACAAATAGGAATTTTTATTGTATAATAAATGTAATAAGATCGATTGCAAGAATAAAACTAATTCACATATTACAAAGAGTAATCGTGTTTTGTTTGATACTTTTTGTAATATGTGAATTTTTTCTTTTTCAAGAAATATGATATTATTTAATACAATTAATGGAGGTCATTTAAATGACACAACAAGGTACAGTAAAATGGTTTAATGCAGAAAAAGGTTTTGGTTTCATCGAAGTAGAAGGCGGAAACGACGTATTCGCTCACTTCTCAGCTATCCAAGGTGAAGGTTTCAAATCACTTGACGAAGGTCAAAAAGTTGAATTTTCAGTAGAAGATGGCCAACGTGGACCACAAGCTACAAACATCGTAAAACTTTAATTTTAATGATGTAAACAAAAAAAGAGGCTTCCTTTCATTAGGAAGCCTCTTTTTTATGTGTGAAGTTTATAATAATGTAATGTAGATACTGCTATTGATAGGCCCTTCTACGATATAGCCGTAGGTGTGATCGTATAGATATAGTTGCTTTTAATTTTATTATAATTATATTTATTTATTTTTTGTTCATATAAGAGTAATCCTCATCATCTTCTTGGAATTCATCTTCATCGTCCGAATTAGGTCCTCCCAAGTAATAATACAATAGAGCCATGAAGGCTGTTCCACCTACCATATTCCCTAGTATTACAGGAATGAGGTTATGAAGAGCTTTGCCAATTGAAATTGCATCAGGATGATCTAATACTAGAGCTATCGAGAATGTACTCATATTCGCGATAGAATGTTCATATCCCGAAATGAAGAAGCCGAATACTAAAAAGATCATTGTAAATAGCTTAGGACCATCGCCTTTTAATGCCATCGGTACGTAGAAAGCTAAACAAACAAGCCAGTTACAAAGAATAGCACGGAAGAAAAGTTCTGACGCTGGTGTATTCATTTTTCCTTCAACTACACTCATTAAGAATCCATTCACTTCATGTGAAGCGAATAAACCTGTTAAGGAGATTAAACCAGCGAAAAAAAAAGCACCAATTATATTGCCGCTATATGAAGAAATCCACATTTGAATGACTCTCTTCCATGACATATTGCCACGAAGAGCAGTGTAAGTAAAATAAAATGTATTTCCCGTAAATAAATCACCACCAGCATAAGCAATTAGAACAATTGCTATACCGAATGTTAAAGCAGCAATTGGATAAGCTACCGGAGAATGTTCAGCATAGAATAAGTTCCCTGTTTTAAATGCGACGATTACACCGAATCCGATAAATGCACTTGCAAGCATGGCCCGTAACAGATATTTTATAATGCTTTGATCAAATACTTTTTGTTTTTTGAGTGCCAATTTCTCAACATTACGTAGAGCTGTATTTTCCATAATTCCTCCTACTAGCTTGTGTTACTGATCTCAACATGTAACACATTGATATAATATCGTTAAGCTAAGATTACAAAAGTAGAAACTTCCATTTGTATTCATGAATTTGAAGAAAAGGGCCGATTGGATTCGGCAAAAGCCATAAAAAACTACAACAAAAAAGAAAAGGGTTTCGGAATGATGACATGCCGAAACCCTTTTCTCTACAACATGAAACAGCTTTTCAATTATGATAAGCCGTTTTCTCTGTTGGTATTCGTTCCTAAACGATTCGGCAAGATCAAATGTAATATAACCATATAAATGGGATGCGCTGGTGAATCTCCAGGCGTATATTTTAATATATTAAAACTGCTAAAATCAATAAGATATTTTTGGGAATTGATATTTTTTTGTTATGTATAGCTATGTTATATCACTATTATATTGCGACTATGCATGATAGATAGTAAGTCTATCTAATGAAGAGTTAGCTCTCAAAAAACACTTCGAATTTAAAAAATATTATGAATAAATGAGTGATTTTATTATGAAGCAGTTGAATTTAATTTATGAAGTTTTTAATAGTCGTTAAAATAATACCAATTGAAAAATGCCAATACTTATAATTAATTTTTCCGGAAGTTAATATACAGGTTTTAAGGATATAAATTTTCATTTTTTATGCAGGAAAATTATGATGAGGTAGAAGTGTGGTATTATTTACCTCATATATTTTGCAACCAATTTCTAGTAAGAAAAGAATGATGATACGTTTAAATATTATATTAAAATAATTTAAACTTTACTTTAAACGTTAATAATTAACATAAAATCAATGGGAAATTACAATATTAGGTATATATAAAGCAAATATTCCGAAAATAAATTTAAATTTGGTGAATATTTATTTTCTAAGTATAATGTTATAATGCTGAAGGAGATACTTTACATATCAGATTTATTTTGATAGTATTCGTAGTGGAAAATTCGAAAAGAATGACTTAAATTGATTTATTTCATTTAGATTTAGTTCTTATTTTAACTAAAAAAATTTCAAATATGTAGGAGGATAAATATGAACTTTGTTTTTTTAGTTACAGGTTTGCTGTTCGTATTTGTATTGGGTTATATATTCAGTTATAACCGTAAAAATATACGGATACGTCCAATTGCTATGATGTTAATAGCGCAGTTAGTGCTAAGTTTCTTTATTCTTAACACAACTATTGGTTTGAGCATCATTAGTGCTATATCAAAACTATTTGATACATTAATGGGCTATGGTGTTGAAGGTGTAAACTTTGTATTTGGCGGAATGGAAAATGAGCCTGGAGCTGTATTTTTCTTAAACGTACTGCTACCAATTGTTTTCATCTCTGTCCTTATTGGAATATTAAATTTCATTAAGGTACTCCCGTTCTTTATTAAATATGTAGGTATGGGTATGAGTAAACTAAATGGTATGGGTAAATTAGAAAACTATGTAGCTGTATCATCTGCTTTGTTTGGACAATCAGAGGTATTTTTAACTACAAAAGAGCAACTAAATAAGATTTCTAAACGACGTTTATATACGTTGTGTACTTCTGCGATGAGTGCTGTAAGCGTTTCCGTAATTGGCGCATACATGACAATGTTAGAACCTAAATACGTTGTTGTAGGGATTATCATCAATATTTTCTCAGCATTGATTGTAGCAAATTTATTGAATCCATATGAGTTAAAACCAGAAGAAGATTATACAGTAATCAACGATGAAGCTCATCATAAAGAAAAAGAATCTTTCTTCCAAATGATTAGTGAAGCCATCATGGATGGTTTTAAAGTAGCGGTTATTGTAGGCGCTATGTTGATTGGATTTATTGCTTTAATGGCAATGATTAATAATCTATTTGAAATAATATTCCAAATTTCATTCCAAGAAATCCTTGGGTATGTGTTTGCTCCAATTGCTTTCATCATGGGTGTTCCTTGGTCTGAAGCTGTTGCAGCAGGTGGTATTATGGCGACAAAACTTGTAACAAACGAGTTCGTAGCGATTCTAAGTTTCCAAGACATTGCTGCAGGTCTTTCAGCTAAAACAGAAGCGATAGTTTCTGTATTCTTAATAAGTTTCGCAAACTTCAGTTCAATCGGAATTATTACAGGTGCCGTTAAAGCCCTAAATGATAAACGAGGATCAGAAGTTGCATCATTTGGTTTGAAATTACTCTTCGGATCAACGCTTGCATCTATCCTATCAGCTACATTAGTTGGTTTATTTATGTAATTAGCTTTGATAATTACTGTTGCGAATTTGCATCTATTTTAATGACAGGTTCGCACATATTAAAAGTCCATCCAGAGTTTTCTGGTTGGACTTTTTTGTTTTGAATTAATAATGAAAGTCTCCAAGTTATACCAACTGGTGTGTTTTATATATAATGGAGATAATACTCAAAAAGGGGGACTGAAAATGACACAATATCAATCAAGAGCAGACGTGAAGATTGAAGAAACATGGGATCTCCAACATATTTACCCTAATATGGAGGAATGGGAGCAAGATTTTCAATCAGTTTTGAAGGATACGGAAAAATTAAAGCAATTCGATGGCAACATCAATAATGCACAGTCACTTTACGATTATTTAACTTTAAGTGAGATGGTCGGCTCCAAGTATAGAAAGCTGTATGCATATGCAATGCTTCAATCAGACCTGGATACAAGAGTACCAACTTCACAAGCTTTGGTAGATCGCTCTAGTCAATTAGGACAAAAAATAAGTAGTGCGACTTCATTTTTCATGCCGTTTTTATTAAGTCTTGAGGAAGACAAACTGAAATCCTACATACAAGAGATTGAAGGGCTTCGCTATTTCGAAGATGATTTATTAGAGTCATATCGATATAAGGCACATGTACTGAATAAAGATCAAGAAGCGATTTTATCTCAGCTTGGAGAAGCGCTTTCTTCCCCACAAAAGACGTTTGGGATGATTAATAATGCCGACATCAAGTTTGGTACCGTTACAAATGATGAGGGTAAAAGTATTGAACTTACCCGTGGCATGTACAGCAAATTGATGGAAGACTCAAATCGCGATAAACGAAAAGAAGCATATAAAGCGTATTATCAGCCATATGTGCAAATGCAAAATACGATTGCCAGTACATTGTCATCAGCTATTAAAAACAATGTGACACTTGCCAAAACAAGGAATTATCCATCAGCACTTGAGAAGTCGTTGTTTTCAGACGAAGTACCGATTGAAGTTTATGAGAATCTAATTGCAGCTACAAAAGCAAACATTCAGCCGATGTATGACTATGTAAAACTACGTAAACAAATCTTAGGTGTTGATGAGCTGCGTGCTTATGATTTAAGCGTGCCGCTAGCCCAAGAGGCGAAAGAGGAAATTTCCTATGATGAAGCATTTTCAATCATGCTTGAAGCACTTAAGCCGCTTGGTGATGATTATGTATCTACTCTAGCTGATTTCAAGAAAAATCGCTATTACGATGTAAGGGAAACACCTGGAAAACGTTCGGGAGCTTATAATATGGGTTTATACAGTGTACACCCATTTGTTCTTCTCAATCATCGAGATGACTTAAACAGCTTATTCACACTTGCCCATGAATCAGGGCATGCGATGCATTCTTATTATAGTTCAAAATATCAGCCTCAAATCAGTGCGGGATATTCTATCTTCGTAGCAGAGGTTGCTTCAACTGTTAATGAAATTCTGTTGATTCGCTACTTATTAAAAACAACTACAGATGAAAATAAGAAGAAGTATCTTTTGAACCACTTCATTGATTCCTTTAAAGGTACGTTTTTTACACAAGTCATGTTTGGCGAGTTCGAAAAAATAACGCATGAAAAAGCGGAAAATGATGAGCCATTAAATGCAGAAACTTTTAATACCGTTTATGAAAAGATTTTCCGTGAATATAATGGCGAGGATCTTGTTTTTGATGAAGAGGTGAAGTATGGCTGGTCACGTATTCCTCATTTCTATCGTCCTTTCTATGTGTACAAATATGCGACTGGCTATGCTTCTGCAATCGATATTGCAGATCGAATTTTATCTGGTGAAGAGGGAGCACTTGAAAACTACTTAAACTTCCTAAAAAGCGGTAGCTCCGAGTATCCACTAGAATTATTGAAGAAAACAGGCGTGGATCTTACGAAACCAGAACCAATTGAAAATGCATTAAAGATATTCAGTGAGCTTGTGGAAGAATTCGGTGGATTGTTTCAACAATAATAGAAAATAGATAGCCATAAATGAAATCGACAGTCTTTAATTAGAGAGCAGTTACATTAACTTGTAACTGTTCTTTTTGTTTATTATTTTATACGCAGTTGAAGATAGCGTAAATTTCTATTCCAGAACTTAATAACATGTCCGCGTCACAATCCGAAGATTACCCCCCTTTTTCCAAAAGATAACTCCTTACAATGAATATTCAGAAAATATAAAATTAAATAAATGGAAGGCGGTGGTGAAATTTATGGGAGAAACAGTATTGGAATTGAGAGGGATTACAAAAAAATTCCCTGGTGTCACTGCGCTAAATAATGTCTCATTTGTGTTGGAAAAAGGGCAAATTCATGCGCTGATGGGAGAGAATGGTGCAGGGAAATCGACCTTCATCAAAGTAATCACAGGTGTACATAAACCAGATGAGGGTGAAATGATCTTAGATGGAAAGGCAGTTTCTTTTTCAAATCCTAATGAGGCAAAGGCAGCAGGGATTGCCGCCATTTATCAGCACGTAACAAATTATCCAGATTTGAATGTTACAGAAAATATCTTCATGGGACATGAGAAAGTAAGTCCAACTACAAAGCGTCTACTTTGGAAAGAAATGCACGAAGAAGCTAAAAGAATATTACAGTCTTTAGGCTCCTCTATAAATCCGAAGCAAGATATGGGGACACTTAGTGTAGCGCAACAGCAAATTGTCGAGATTGCGAAGGCAATATCGACAAATGCAAGAATAATCATTATGGATGAACCGACAGCGGCCTTGACGGCACGAGAAAGTGAAGAGTTGTACCGTATTGCTGAAGATTTGAGAGATCAAGGAACAGCTATCATTTTCATTTCTCATCGTTTTGAAGATATGTATCGATTGGCATCACAGGTAACAGTATTACGAGATGCAAATTATATAGGGTCATGGGCAGTAAATGATATTTCAAATGACAACTTAATCGTCGCTATGGTTGGGCGCGAGATCAATCAAGTATTCCCACATAAAACACATGACATCGGTAAAGAAATCTTTCGTGTAGAAAGTTTAGGGAAGATTGGCTATTTTGCAGACGTTTCCTTTACGTTAAGGAAAGGTGAAATACTTGGTATGACAGGCTTAGTTGGTGCAGGTAGAACAGAATTGTGCGAAACATTATTTGGTATAGAAAAATATGATAGCGGTTTCATTTATCTGCATGGCAAGGAAATAAAGTTTAAAAATCCAAAAGATGCGATGAAACAAGGCGTTGGTTACCTGCCAGAGGACCGTCAGAAGCAAGGTCTCATTCTTCCTTGGGGAATTGGTAGAAATATTACACTACCAACATTGGAGAGCTTTACTAAAAGTGGCTGGCTTCATGAAAAAAGTGAATCACTTAAAGCAAAAGAGCTAGCAGAAAAATTAAATGTGAAAGCACAAAGTGTATTTGATCTTGTCAGCTCATTATCTGGTGGAAATCAGCAGAAGGTTTCGGTAGCGAAATTATTGATGACAGATTTAGATATCATCATTTTAGATGAGCCTACTAAGGGCGTAGATATTGGTGCGAAATCAGCTATATACGAAATTATTAATGAGCTGGCACATCAAGGTTATGGCGTGATATTAGTTTCTTCCGAAATGCCTGAGGTAATTGGTCTAAGTGATCGTGTAGCCGTAATGAGAGAAGGACGTATGGTGAAGATAATGGACCCTCATGAAATATCACAAGAATCAATTCTTGCTGCGGCAATGGGTGAGATGCCACAAGGAGGGGAAACAATTTGTCTACCAGTATGATGGATGAGACATTGCCAACTAATATTGAGAAAAAGGAATCGAAGCTAGCAAAGATAGGGCAATTTCGAGAAATTGGACTTCTTGTTTTCATTGTTATTTTAGTAATTGCTGTGCAGCTTCGAAATAGTAGTTTTTTAACTTTAGAGAATATTAGTGATATGGCAACGAATACAGCGATATTATCAATTCTTGCTGTTGGAATGATGCTAGTTCTTGTGACAAGAGGAATTGATCTTTCCATAGGGGCCACCTTGGCTTTGTCAGGCATGATTGTGGCACAGTTTGTGAGTAATCATCCAGGTACATCTCCAGTTATAGCTATTTTAATGGGGATCGGTATCGGCATTGTCTGTGGGCTTGTAATAGGTGGATTAGTGTCCTATTTAGGCGTGTTACCGATTATTGCGACTTTGGCGATGATGAACATATTCCGCGGGCTAACGTATATGGTCAGCGATGGTAGGTGGATTAGCTCTTATCAAATGTCAGAAAGTTTTGTTGGTATTGCTACGAGTAAGTTGTTAGGTGTTAATACGTTAATCATTATTGCATTAATTGTCTATGCTTTTGCGATTTATTTTATAGGACACACTCGTACAGGTAGACAAATTTATGCGGTTGGTAGTAATCCTGAATCTGCTAAGGTAACTGGGATTAGCGAGAAGAAAGTCTTCATTATTGTTTATACATTAATGGGCGGATTATCAGGTTTAAGTGGTGTCCTTTGGGTATCGAAATTTGCTTCAGCACAGGGTGATACAGCTACGGGCTATGAACTTAGTGTGATAGCGGCTTGTATTTTAGGTGGTGTCAGTATTGCTGGTGGAGCAGGGAAATTAAGTGGCGTCATTTTAGGAGCATTTTTAATCGGAATTTTAAATAATGCATTGCCACTTTTGAATGTATCTCCATTTTGGCAAAAGGGAATAGAAGGTTCGATTATTTTAGCAGCTGTTTTGCTTAATGTCATGGTGAAACGCGGTGTAGAGCGGAATAATTTGTTGAAGAGGAGGGTGTGATTTATGGCGTCTAAAATGGAAGAAACCTATGTTCATAGAAAACTTGAGGCACATAAGCCCTTTTCGACGAAGCAATTTTTTCTACAGTGGGAATGGTTACTTGTATTAATTTTAATTGGAGTAATGGTACTGAATACATTGTTATCACCCTACTTTCTAAATGTAACGAGTTTAAGAGATGCGACGATGATCTTTTTAGATAAATCCTTCATCGTGTTTCCGATTGCCTTCATTATGATTATGAGAGAGATTGATATTTCGGTAGGATCGACTGTGGCTCTTTCTTCGGTCGTAGTGGCAACTGCTTATAATGTACTAGGCATGCCAATGGAAGTAGCAGTTATCATTTGTCTTTTGGTTGGTGCCCTATGTGGATTGTTAAATGGGCTATTAATAACGAAGTTTCCTGAATTGTCAGCAGTTATTGTTACGCTGGCGACGATGATTTTATATCGAGGAATTGCCTATATCATTTTGGAGGATCAGGCATCTGGGAATTTTCCTGAATGGTTTGGCTTCTTTGGATGGGGTTATATATTCGGGATTCCATTTATCTTAATTGTTTTTGTAATTATTGCTGTCATGTTCGGATTATTACTCCATAAAACTTCTTTTGGTCGAAGAGTATTTGCGATTGGCCATAATGATGTCGCTAGCAAGTTTTCAGGTGTAAATGTCAATCGTACAAAGTTAATTGTTTATACATTAGCGGGGGTGATGGCAGCACTTACAGCAGTTTTTTTAGCATCTCGAATGGGCAGTACTCGGCCAAATATTGCAAATGGCTATGAGCTCGATGTCATAGCGATGGCCGCACTTGGTGGTATTAGTACTGCTGGAGGAAAAGGGAGATTAATCGGGACAGTTATTGCCATCTTTATCATTGGTTATTTGCAATATGGGCTAGGTTTGATCAATATCCCATCTCAAACTTTAATGATTATTATTGGAGCCTTATTACTATTCGCAGTTATAGTGCCAAAGGTCAAAGAAATGCGTAGATAGAGGAAATCATGTTTTATCAAATATAAAATTTAAAGGGGTGTTCTTATGAAGAAGTTGTTCATGTTAATCGTGACATCAGTACTGCTACTTGGTGTTTTAGCTGCTTGTAGCCAAGGTAGTAGTTCAGGAGATAGTCAAAAGCCAAGCAAGGATAAGGAAGACGACGGTGGTCAAAAGAAATACGCATTTATTTTTAAAAATACAGGAAATCCTTACGGTGAGAAAATGATGGACGGTTTTGAGGAGGCGATAAAGGAGTTAAATGGTGAGGCTATTTTACGTGCACCAGATCAGCCTACTGCAGAAGCGCAAATTCAAATTATTGAGCAACTTATTACACAAAAAGTAGATTCAATTACGATTACAGGGAATGACCCAGATGCATTGCAACCAGCTTTAACAAAAGCAATGGATGCAGGAATTAAAGTTATTTCAGTTGACTCAGCAGTTAATGCTAAGAGTCGTATTACACACGTCAATCAAGCGGATCCAGAAGCAATTGGCCGTGTACAAATTGAAGCAATTTCAGAAATGATTGGTGGCAAAGGTCAAATTGCAATTTTAAGTGCAACCTCTCAAGCAACAAACCAAAATTTATGGATTGAATACATGCAAAAAGAGCTTGAAAAAGATGAGTACAAAGATATTGAGTTAGTAAAAGTAGCATATGGTGACGACTTACGAGATAAGAGTGTTTCAGAAACAGAAGCGTTGTTAAAAACCTATCCAAAGCTGAAAGGAATTATTGCGCCAACTACTGTTGGTATTGCGGCAGCAGGTAAAGTTTTAACGGATAAAGGCTTAAAAGGAAAAGTGATGTTAACTGGCTTAGGTCTTCCAAGTGAGATGGCAAGCTATATTGAAAGTGGCGTTTGTCCATGGATGTATCTGTGGAATCCAATTGATGTAGGCTATGCGGCAGGTTATACAGCTTCAGCTCTAATTAAAGGGGATATTGAAGGGGAAGTTGGAGATAAATTTGAAGCAGGCCGTACAGGTGCAAAAGAAGTTGTTGAGGACGGCGATGGTACACAAATTATGTTAGGTGAACCATTCAAATTTGAGAAGAGCAATATTGCAGAGTGGAAAGAAGTTTACTAATCAGAAATTGTCCTCAGTCCTGATGTAGACTGAGGATATTTTTCTTCATTAAAAAAACATAGCAGGAGGTAATGACATGATACAAAATACATGGGTGCAAGAAAAAGCAGAGAAGAAGCAAGGATTAGAAGAGTTGGTGTATCGCTCCAATCTAATTGGAAGTGATCGATCTGTTTGTAACTGGGGTGGCGGAAATACCTCGATGAAAACGATCGAAAAAGATTTTCGTGGACGTGATATAGAAGTGATGTGGGTAAAAGGTAGTGGCTCGGATCTCGCTACAATGGGTGCCGGCAACTTCACAGGACTTCGTCTCGACGACATCAGACCACTTATTGAACGCGATGAAATGTCAGATGAGGAAATGGTGGAATATTTAACGCATTGTATGCTAGATGCTAAGCATCCGAGGATGTCGATTGAAACACTCTTACATGCTTTCTTGCCATTTAAACACGTGGATCATACGCATCCTGATGCAATTATTAGTCTTTGCTGTGCTGATAATGGAAAGAAAATAGCCGATGAAATTTTTGGTGATCGCTATGTTTGGGTTCCGTATGTACGACCAGGATTCACTTTATCGAAAATGATTGCAGAAGGTGTAGTACAAAATCCAAATGCAGAACTTGTATTGATGGAAAAACACGGCCTTGTTACTTGGGGAGATACTTCTGAGGAGACATATGAACAAACCATTAAAATTATCAACGAAGCAGAAAACTATATTCATAGACTTCAAACACGCGCACCATTTGGCGGAGCCAAGGTGGGTTATCAGCAAGAAAATAAGCGAAAAGAAATAGCCGCCTCAATTATGCCAGTTATACGAGGTGCAGTTAGTACGGAACGCAGTATGATATTAGATTTTGATGATGCAGCGGATATTTTAGAATTTGTTAATAGTCATGACGCGAGCAAGCTATCTAAAATTGGAGCTGCATGTCCTGACCACCTTGTGCATACAAAGATGAGGCCATTATTTATAGAATGGGATCCTGCAAGTGGTGATACCGAGTCGTTGAAAACACTTATAAAAGAGGGCATTACACAATATAAAGAGGATTATGAAGATTATTTTAATCGACATAAAAAAGACGGAGACATTATGTTTGAGCCAGCACCTCGTGTGATTTTAATTCCTGGTGTAGGTATGGTCAATACAGGTAAAAATAAGAACAATGCCAAAGTTAGTGGAGCGTTATATCACCGTGCTGTATCGGTGATGAAAGGCGCTACAACACTCGGTAACTTTGTGTCACTTAGTGAAAATGAGTCTTATAACGTTGAATATTGGCCACTGGAATTATATAAATTATCATTAGCTCCAAAAGAAAAAGAATTTTCTCGTAAAGTAGCCTTCATTACCGGAGGACCGGGCGGTATTGGTAGTGCGACTGCACGTAAACTCGCAGAGGAGGGCGCGCATGTCGTATTAGCAGATTTGAATTTAGAAGGTGCTGAAAAGTTAGCAACTGAACTAAATGAAATATCGAAAGAACAACGTGCCATCGCTATTCAAATGAATGTCACGAAAGAGGATCACGTACAAATAGCATTTCAGGAAGCGGCACTTGCATATGGTGGTGTAGATATTATTGTGAATAATGCTGGCTTAGCAACTTCCAGCCCATTTGATGAAACGACTTTGCAAGAATGGAATTTAAATATGGATGTTCTAGGCACTGGCTATTTCTTAGTGGCAAGAGAAGCCTTTAAGCAAATGAAGACACAGGAAACTGGCGGTAGCATGGTATTTGTCGGATCTAAAAACTCCATCTATGCAGGCAAAAACGCTGCCGCTTATAGTGCGATAAAAGCACTAGAAACGCATTTAGCGAGATGTATTGCAGCTGAAGGTGGCGAATATGGGATTCGAGTTAACTCCGTATTACCTGATGCCGTACTACAAGGTTCTGCGATTTGGGGTTCTAGATGGCGTGAAGAGCGTGCGGCAGCTTACGGCATTGAACCAGATCAATTAGAAGAACATTATAAAAAACGCAATACATTATTAGTAAATATATATCCTTCTGATATTGCTGAGGCCATAGCGTATTTTGCTTCTTCGAAATCTGAAAAAACAACTGGTTGTATGATGACAGTCGATGGTGGAGTACCAGCAGCCTTTACGCGATAACACCTTTGGGAGATGGGAGTGAAGGTCATGACACATATTGCGATTGATATTGGTGCTTCAAGTGGGCGTTTTGTTATGGGGACTTTACAAAATGATCAATTACAAATAGAAGAAATGCATCGCTTTTCGAATGGTTTTACAGAAGTAGATGGTCGCTCTTTATGGAATATGGACCATTTACTTAAGGAAATCTTAGTTGGTCTTGAGAAGGTGAAAAAGCGTGGCTTTCATAATGTGACAGTGGGGATAGATACATGGGCTGTGGATTATGTGCTAGTAAGCGAGGACGGTGAACGCTTGCAGGAGGCATATTGTTATAGAGATCGCCGCACAACCAATACGATGGGGAAAATAGAGTCACATTTACCACTAGAGGATATATATTTGAAAACGGGTATTCAGTTACAGCACTTTAATACGCTTTACCAACTATATGAAGAGGATCAGAAATTACTGCAACAAACAAAATATGTTCTATTAATACCAGATTATTTAGCGTATAGGCTGACAGGTGTAGCGGTTCTTGAGATGACGAATGCATCAACCATGCAGCTACTTAATCCAGAGAATCGTAATTTTGATGAAAATTTATTAAAGATTATAGGATTAGAGAAATCACAATTTGCACCTTTTATTGAGCCGGGGCAAGTAATTGGGGAATTAAAACGAGATCAATTTCCTACGTATGATCTACCGGAGTGCGAGTTTGTTGCTGTGGCTTCCCATGATACGGCTTCGGCCATTGCAGGGACACCAGGGGGAGATGGACAGTGGGCTTACTTAAGTAGTGGTACTTGGTCATTATTAGGTGTTGAAAAAAAGGAACCAATTATAAATCTACAAGCTTATCAAGATAACTATACGAATGAATGGGGCGTTTCAAATACGTATCGTTTTTTGAAAAATATTATGGGAATGTGGATTTTACAGGAAATCATTCGGCATTACCCGGGCCAATACTCTGTTGAACATGTTATTAAAGAAGCGGCAACAGTTTCTCCGTACTTACAATATATTAATTTTAATGAAGAGCGTTTTTTAAACCCGCTTAATATGATTGAAGAAATTAAGCAGTATTGCCAGGAAACGGAGCAACCAATTCCACATACGATTGGTGAACTAACAGCATGTGTATTTTCTAATTTATCAATTATTTATGCTATTGAAATGGAGCGTTTAGAGGCAATTACGCATGAACCAATCGACAAGCTACATATTGTTGGGGGTGGCTCCAAAAATGATTTACTTAATCAATTGACCGCTAACTTAAGTGGTGTAACTATTTATACAGGCCCATCAGAAGCGACAGCTATTGGCAATTTACTAGTTCAAATGATTGCACAAGGGACATTAAAATCCATAGCAGAGGGGCGAGAGCTTGTCCAATCATCTTTTACAATTCAAAAGTTTGAGCCACATGTAGTAGATGCAAAAGAAATTATCAATAACTTTACTGCAGTAACTACAAAGGAGAGATGGCGTGTATGATTCGTAAGGCGTCGAAAATGTTTCTCTATAAAGATTGCTATGGGGAATATAAAAAGAGACATGACGAGCTGTGGGATGACATGAAGGTAGAATTGAAAGAGCATGGTGCTCATAATTATTCCATTTTTTTAGATGAAGAAACGGGGCAATTATTTGCTTATGTTGAAATTGAGAGTGAAGAGAAGTGGGCTACTATGGCTGACACTGCGATTTGCCAAAAATGGTGGACGTATATGGAGCCATTAATGGAAACAAATGAAGACCTCAGTCCAGTAGCGGTAGAGTTGAAGTCAGTTTTTTACTTAGCATAAAGCCATTTTCATAGGGAGGTATTTTAATGACAGTTGAACAGAGTTATGCTTTAGCAAAAGAAGCTTATGGTAAATGGGATGTTGATACGGATGCTGCACTAGAAATTTTAAAAACAATTCCTGTCTCGATTCATTGCTGGCAAGGCGATGATATCGGTGGCTTTGAAGTGAATAAAAGTGAATTATCAGGTGGTATTGATGTAACAGGGAATTATCCTGGAAAGGCACGTACGCCAGAGGAGTTACGTGCGGATTTAGAACTCGCGATGTCTTTAATTCCAGGTCGTCATCGCGTGAATTTACATGCTCTTTATGCAGAAACGAATGGCCAGGTAGTCGACCGTGATGAACTAGAACCGGTGCATTTTAAAAACTGGGTCGAGTGGGCAAAAACGCAGCAAATTGGTTTAGATTTTAATCCTACGCTATTCTCACACCCGAAAGCGGAAGATGGCTTAACATTAGCAAGCCCAGATGCAACAGTTCGTGAATTCTGGATTGAACATTGTGTGAAGTGCCGAAAGATAGCGGAGTATTTCGGTAAAGCATTAGGAACGCCTTCTTTGATGAATATATGGATTCCTGATGGTTACAAAGATATCCCAGCAGACCGGCTGACGCCAAGAAAACGCCTAAAGGATTCACTAGATGCTATTTATGCGGAGGAAATAAGCGGAAAATATTTAATTGATGCAGTGGAAAGTAAAGTATTTGGTATTGGATCGGAATCTTATGTAGTTGGGTCGCATGAATTTTACATGGGCTATGCATTAACAAATAAAAAGACTTACCTGATGGATACTGGGCATTATCATCCAACTGAAACAGTATCCAATAAAATTTCATCCATGCTCCTTTTTTCAGACAAATTAGCTTTACATGTATCAAGACCTGTTCGCTGGGATAGTGATCACGTCGTTATTTTAGATGATGAACTAAAAGAAATCGCAATTGAAATTGTACGTAATGATGCACTTGATAAAGTTGCTATTGGATTAGATTTCTTTGATGCGAGTATTAACCGAGTAGCTGCTTGGACAATTGGTACGCGAAATATGATAAAGGCGCTGCTATATGCACTATTAATGCCGCATGATTTATTGAAACGTTATCAAGATGAGAGGAATTATACTGCTCGATTAGCATTATTAGAAGAATTTAAAACATATCCATTTGGTGCCGTATGGGATCAATATTGTGCGAAGATGAATGTGCCAGTTGGTGAAAAATGGCTAGCAGAAGTTGAAAAATATGAGCGTGAGGAATTATTCAAACGTACTCAAGAGGTTTTATCAGTAGATTGAGTAGTACATGTTTTATGAATGTAAGGCAACTAGTTGCTCCTGACTAGTTGCTTTTTCTGCTGTTCATAACAAATTGAAAGCTGACTCATAGGGTGAAAACCGAATGGTGAGGCAGCTTCATTTCTTTACTATACGACTTTATATTCAGTGCCCATAAGTTTTGCCATTTTCGTGAATACACTAGCATTATGCCCTATTGCCATTGCACAATGATGTGTTGGTGCTTCTTTAAAGAGCGTATCAAAATATTCATCCGGATGTAGAGAAAATTTAACCGGCGTTTGCGTGTTTCCTATTGTCATAATTCGGCCATCTGTAGATTCTGCTTCACTAATGATCCATTTTAAGCGGCTCTCTACAGTTTGCGTTAGATAGAGTAAAGTAATTGGCCCTGTTTTTACTTTAGCCTCTACAGAAATGCCACTCCCTTGCTTACCGTGATAGACGCCCATTCCACGAAGCGCAGGTTTTCCTTCAGCTATGTCGATGTGGAAAGGTCCATCATGTCCAAACAGGATTGTGCCTTCTTTGTAATCAGTTAAGACAATTTCACAAAAACTACCGCCGACACCAATTGTATCGCATACTTTCATTGCAACAGCAGTTTTTAAATCACCTTCACCCGCACAAGAAATACCGTTAGCTGTTAATAGAGAGTGTCCTAAAATAAAGTCGCTTTGCAGCTGTTCATAGGCATTTCCTGGAGACCCGTGATAATAGTAAGCAAGAGCATCTAATCCATGCTCTTTCACTAATTTTTGCTGTGTGGCAGCTACCTTATAGGCTTGTGTAAGTTGTTCTTTGCTTGGCTTTTTAGCGAGTTTTTCAGAGGGAGAATCTTCAGCAATGTTAAACATTTCTTGTGTGATTTGCTCGATTTCAGCAACATCTGAAGTTGTCACATATTCTTGTAAAGCCTGTAAATCGCACATTTCCAGTACTTCTATATGAATTCCTGTTTGTGCTTGGAGCATCGTGAAATCACTATAAAGGTCAAGCATACCACTATAAGTGTTACCTAAAAAACCAAAAGTAGCCTGCTGTAAATTATGCTTAATCCTTGCTGCTTGTACCCATTCATTAATAGTTTTCCATGCTTTTTGTGCTTCGGGCATGTGTGAGGTATTTTCGTTAGATCTTGTGCCGACTGGTGTTTCCGAAAGTCCTAGTAAACCATTAATCACATCATATGAAATATTCGATCGATGGAGAGCATTAGCGAATTCAGGTACAGGACATGCGCCGCAGTTTGCTAGCCACTCAGCTGTATTCGTTTCATCATAATTAAGCTGTGGACTTGGTTGTAAATTCAATAATATCACTTTTGCTGAGCAATGCTGGTGAACAGGTAATACTGTAGCGCTTGTTGCATACGTTGCAGCGTGGACAAAAATAATATCTACTTGTTGTCCATTAAACCAATCACCTGCTTTACGGGCTTTTTGAACAGTATCAACTAGACCAAAATTCGATACATCACAAGATTTGGCTAAATTGCTTTCGATAAAGCGATTATAAGTGAGTAAACGTTCGCGTAAGCCAGGGAATTGAGCCCAATAAGCCTCCAATCCAGTAGAATATAGGCCGATTCGTGGTTTCTTATATTGAACACGTTTCATATTTGTTTCCTCCTTGTAAAAACTGTATGATTATTGAAAATAATACTAATATCTATAACTAAAAGCATTAGAGTATATTGTCTTTTTATATGATTATCTTGACTAGCGGGGGAGCAGCATGAAATTGTGGCAGCAATATAGAGACAATTGGTCTGAGGACTCCATTTGGATTACTGATAGTCCTTCTATTAAAGCGAAAGAGCATTTAAACACGCTACATGAGTTTGGCTATTTTAAAACATATGCACCTTATTTCACAGAGAGAAGTGGGCTTGATTTATATTTAATTGTATTGACGTTAGAAGGGGAGGGATTCCTGCAGTACAAGGACAAAACGTATACATTACATAAAGGAAGCTTGTTTTTAATACATTGTCGAGAGTATCAAAGATATTGGACAGCAGAAAAAGGGACATGGAATTTCCTTTGGATGCATGTAAATGGATCAGCTGTTTCTTCTTATTTCAATCTACTAAAAGAGGCTGAGGGACTAGTTGTAAAGGTTAAATCACTAGATTTCTTTGAACAAATAATGTGGTCAATAAGGCCACTACTAAACCAACATCAGTTTTATTATGAAGTCGAAATATCACAACGAATTCAGCACATTTTGGGTGAGCAATTGAAACTTTCACTGCATCAGCCAGAGAATACGGAAGTGATGCCAACATATGTAATTGAACTACAGGAGGTTTTAACGACAGATTTTGAACGAAAATGGACACTTGACCAACTGGCAAAGCGTGTAGCTGTAAACAAGTATCAAATGGCTAAACAGTTTAAAAAATATACAGGTCTATCCCCAAATGAGTTTTTAATCGTCCAACGAATGAATGCCGCAAAATATAAATTAAGAATTGGCAATGACGCCATATCTCAAATTTCTCGAGATGTAGGTATAGAGGATGTTAGTCATTTTATAGAGTTATTTAAAAAACGAGAGGGTATTACTCCGTTGAATTATCGGAAGATTTGGTCTCTTAATTTAATTGAAGAGTAGGTGATTATATGAATAAAAGTTGGTTCTTAATGATTCTTTATGTAATCGCTATCATTTCTTTGGTTATTGGATGTACAAGTCCAGAAAAATACCATGTATTATATGAAGCCGACAAGGTTAAACAGGAACAAACTGAAAAAAAGCCCAAGACTAAAAAACATTATCGCATTGCTTACATACCGAAAGTAGGTAATATACCATATTTTGAATCTGTTTATGAAGGCGTTAAAGAAGCAGCTGAACAATTGGAAATAGAGATAGTATATGAGGGGCCATTAAAAGCGGAAGCGGAACTACAACGTGACATTGTGGAGAAAATGATGGATAAGAAAGTGGATGCTATTGCAGTCTCAGTGATTGATAGTAAAAGTCTATCTTCAGTATTGAAGGAGGCTAAAAAGCGAGGCATCAAGATTGTGACATGGGATGCTGATAGCCAACCAGAAGCCCGAGATCTATTTGTGGATATGGTTGACTCTGAAATTCTTGGACGTCATTTAATGGACCAGTTAGCACTTCATACAGGAGAAGAAGGAGAGTTTGCGATAATGACAGGCTCATTTTCAGCAATTAACCATAACTCTTGGGTCAAATGGATTCAAGCACAATGGCAACAATATTATCCGAATATGAAGTTGGTAGAGGTCGTTGCAACTAATGATGATCCAGAAATTGCGTATGAAGCAGCAAAAACATTATTAAAAAAGTACCCAAATATACAGGGGATTATCGGCAATTCTTCTGTTGGACCTCCTGCTGCAGCACAGGCTGTGAAAGAACAAAATAAGGTTGGACAGATTGCAGTAGTTGGTCTATCGACACCAAATTTAATGAGGGATTATTTACTGGATGGATCAGCACAGACAGTTACTTTATGGAGTCCGAAAAAGTTGGGCTATTTAACGATCATTTTAACTGAGAAGATACTTGCAGGAGAACATATTCAAGATTATGAAGTCATTCCAGGTGTGGGCATTGTGCGTTTCTATAATAATGAGCAACGTGTTGTTATGGGAGAAGCCATCGATTTCACAAAGGAGAATGTAAATCAATATGACTTTTAAGCGAAGGCGATTTAAAAACTATACGTTAAAAACAAAGCTATTATTGACCTATATTATTATTACTATTATTCCAACTGCTTTATTAGGGTACGTGGCTTATAGTCAATATGTTTTATCAGTAGAGAGACAAGTAGGTACATATATTCCGAGGTTATTAAACCAAGCTAATAATAATATGGAGCGACAAATTGAACAGTATTTTGATGAAATGAATCAAATAAATAACAACAAAGAAGTAATGAATATTTTGAGAAAGTCCACTTTTCAAAATGTATCAAATATGAAACAGGATGAACATGTAGTTGAAAATTATTTGGCAAGTTCCTTTATGCAAGGTAGTAGGGAGCATATTATTAGTGTGTTTGTTTCTTCAAAGGATCGTCTGTTTCAAAATTCACGACTTTCATATGATTCTGGATTCTCAACAAGTCAGTCTATCGGATTATACGGAAATTCCTTTAAATTAAAAGAGGAGGAAAGGGTGTTTTTTCCGCATGAGACCTCTCTTTTCTTCAAAGAGGGCAAACCATTTGTGCTACTAGTAAAACAAATTATTGACTATGAAAACAGGCACAATTTAGGCACCGTATTTGTGGCACTTGATTTAGCCTTTATCGAGCAAACAATACGTACTGTCGATGAGCAAGATGATGCGAAAATGTGGATGATAGATGATCGAGGTTATATTATTTATCATTCCATACCGTCTCTAATCGGTACCCTTGATAAAGATAAGGTAGATTATCCAATAGCTAATGGTAGTTTTCAATCAGATCAAACATTATATAGTAGCGCCAATAGTGTTAAAAACCGGTGGACCTTTATGCATGCTATTCCCGTGAGTCACTTAACTGAAGAGTCTGATTTTGTACGCAATATAACAATCATATCATTCTTCATTATTGTAGTTTTGGCAATAGGCAGTTCGATCATTCTTGCGTGGGGCGTAGCAAAACCAATTCAACGTTTAGCGGGTGAGATGAAGCGAGCGGAAAAAGGAGATTTTGATATCCAGCTCACGAATGAGTCGAATGATGAAGTAGGTATGCTTTCAAAAGCATTCACGAAAATGCTAAGAGAAATTGAGGAATTAATAAATGAAAAGTATGAAATTGAACTGAAGCAAAAGGAAGCAGAGCTATATGCACTTCAGTCGCAGATCAATCCGCATTTTATGTACAATACGTTAGAAAATATCGCCATTATGGTGGAAGAGGATGAAAAAACGAACGTGGTAGAGATGGTCACAAATTTAGGTCGCATGCTGCACTATTCATTGGGCAATAAAGACCAATTCGTTCCCTTATATTTAGAGCTTCAACATATTCAAGATTACCTAGTGATTCAGAAAGCACGCTTTGAAGAAACGTTAGCATATTCGGTCGTAGCTGCACATACATTGCACGACAAAATGACACCAAAATTTATCCTCCAGCCACTGATTGAAAATGCATTTGAGCATGCGTACATACCTGGGCAGACGTTAGAAATCAATGTCACGGTTACAGAAGAAGAAAACGTGATGCAGCTTGTCATTCAAGACAATGGTAAAGGAATTAGTACTGAAAAATTAACTTTAATCAAACAGCAGTTAACTGACAATCAGATATTTAAAAAGGATGATAGCTTTGGCTTATCCAATGTAAACGGTAGACTTGTACTCCATTTTGGTAATGAGTATCATCTACGTATTCAAAGTGAAGAGGGCATCGGCACCAAAATTTTCATGCATATACCTATTCTAGATAGAGGAAGTGTTTACAATCATGACAGAGAAAATTAAAGTCATCGTTGTTGACGATGAAAGTCGTCTAAGAAGGGGCATTGAAAAACTAATTACAAGTAACGGTGAAGAATGGGAAATTGTTGGCTCATATGTAACGGGCCAAAGTTGTCTCGATGATGTTATAACACATGACCTTCCATTTGATGTGCTGTTTACCGATGTGAAAATGCCCTTGATGAGTGGTTTGGAATTGTTAACTCGTTTAAATGAAAGGACCTCAAAAGCTTATTATGCAGTGATAATTAGCGGTTACGATGATTTTGAATTTATTCAAAAAGCAATGCGTGAAGGGGCCCTCGACTATTTATTAAAACCCATTGATAGGCTGGAAATGCAAGTGTGTCTCGATAAAATTAAAGCTAAATTCCACAAGAATGAAGTGCTAGCGGAGCCTGAATCGAAGAATGTGTCGATTGAAATCGCGACCCAGTGGATTCATGAGCATTTACATGAACCGTTAACGATTGAGAAAATAGCAGGTAAGGTTTTTATGAACGCCACCTATTTTAGTGAATACTTCAAACGAAAAACTGGCGAAACCGTCTTGGATTACATCACTAAAAAACGAATGGAAAAGGCGATCACCCTGCTCAAAACAACGAATATGAAAATATATGAAATATCACTTGCGACAGGCTACACAGATACAAAATACTTTAGTAAATTATTTAAAAAGCATTACGGCATGTTACCCTCGCAAATTCGTCATGGAGAATAGGCGGAATATGAGGTGTAGTATTGTTAATTGATGTCAAATAGGAAAAGAGATGCCTGAAGCCCTTTTACATTAAGGGTTTTGGGCGTTTTTTTTTTTGCAGTATTAGGCTTTTAATTAGATATGTTCTGATTGATTTTAAATTGAGTAAAAATCATTCACCTATTGTTTTAAGGTTTTTGTAAGGTTGGCATTAATATCACGTAAGATTAGCAAGTTATACTGACTATTATTCAAAATAAAGAACTCAAAGGAGATATATATGAATCCATCCATATCACAAAAGGAAAGAATTATTTCATTAGACATTATACGTGGGCTTGCTCTTTTTGGCATACTTCTTATAAACGTTGGAGCATTTAAAGTTATTATAGAAGGTGACCCCTTACCAGATTACAGTGGGTTTAATGGAATTATTAGCCTGTTGATAACAATCATAGTTGAAAAAAAATTCTTTTCTATTTTTTCTTTCTTATTTGGAATAGGCTTATATATTTTCGCTTCAAGAGCGGAACGTCGTGGAGATAAACCTAAATTACGTATGGTACGACGATTACTAGTACTCTTACTTCTTGGAATCGTCCATGTATTTATTTTTTGGGGAACAATTTTACCAATATACGCAATTGTAGGATTGTTTTTAATCCCATTTTACGGTGCGGAAATTACTACAGTAAAGAAATGGTTAGTTAGTTTTGTAACTATTTATGTAGTTTCTTTAATAGTTAAGTTTTTTTTGCCTACTATTATAATAGTCTCATCTATCCTTGATTTCTTTTCTAATGATATTATACTAATCTTTATAATGTTTTTAGCTGGCTTTTTAACCGCTAAAGCAGGGTGGTTATTACAAATAAAAGAATTGTCAAAACAGATTAAATGGATTCAAAATGTAACTTTTGTATTGTTCATTGTTTCCTCTTTATGCATTTGGTACGCTCATCTAAGCGATTATAATAATGAAAAACTAGTTGTTGAATTAGGAGTAATTCCAACAACAATGTTTTACTTATCAACATTATTTTTATTGTTAGAAAATAAGCGTATAGAGAAATTAATGAAACCTATTGCGCGTGTGGGACAAATGGCATTTACAAATTACATTGCACAAAGCATTATAGGAACGATGATTATTTCACTAATTGGCCTTGGTGTTGTATCTCCAAAGGATGTTGTATATATCGCAATCCTGATTTTTGTTATCCAAATTATTTTTAGTAATATCTGGTTTAAGTTCTTTCCTATTGGACCATTAGAGAAAGTATGGCGTTATATGACTTATGGAAAGAAGAAATACAATAACAAAGTTTAATTTAGACATACATTATAAATTAGTATTTTAATAGATTTTGCTACAATAAAAAAAGCCACTCAAAATGAAGTGGCATTTTTTTATTGTTACATAACTTTGACTGATTCAATGATGTTAAGCAATTTTAATAGTCCACTAACAGAATATCGTATATATGTTTATTTTGAAGGATTATCCTTAGTATAAGGTTCTTATATACTCTCGTCCTTTCCAATAATCCATTTTTTCTTCAGTTTGTATATCTTTATTGACTACACATTCAGTAAGACTAGTTTTTTCTTCATTGTTTAATTTTATAAGTAAACCGTCTATTCCATTTCCATTAACTTCATCATCACGGTCAACAATACCCTTTATATTTTCGTTATTTTTAACAATTTTGTATTTCACGGCTATTACTCCCTTCCGACAAACCTGATTTACCAGGCGATTTTAAGAGTTCAGTTGAGCAAAGCTTTTCCGTACATTACTAGGTTTTATACTATATTGCCTAAGAATTTTTTTTGGAAAATCCCTGATTTGTCGTTGCCATATTTGCTTGTAAGATCAATTATTCAGCAGTTTGTATTAGCTAACTATTCCGATTCTAAAAGTTATTTTTATCCTCTAAACTACTCATTAACATACATAACGTTTAGAACAATAAAAGGTAGTTCAAGATGAAATCCCAAAACGACTGCTTGCTATTCTATACTATTAATTGCCGACTTTAATGTTCAATATCTCTCACTCCTTATACGAATAATAACAGCCTTGTTTAACTAAATCCTGTCCATCTATGCTTTGTTTAGACACATTTTGTAATTGCAATAAAAGTAAATACACCTCTTGCTATGAAAAATTCTAGAACAAATAAATAGAAGAAAATGCCTTTTTTAATGCAAAGTGAAATGGAATCTATGATGTAAGGCAAATAAAAAGACCATTCAATTGAATGGTCTAACATAAATAATCCAGCCTAAATATTCATCATCTTTAAAACAATTCTTGTTCAGTTGTCAGAAATAGAAACATATGTTCTTTTTGTGGTTAAAAAAAATCCCTTTCAATATTCAGAGGATCAAAAAATATACGATAGCCATTATAGATGGTCGATAAGCCATAGCGCTGTCGATACCTTTCTATAGCGCAATATAAGTATTGTGGGGTTATTTCTAGGTACGTGCAAATGTCTTCTTCAGTTCTTTGATCAGCAACATAGCATTCAATTAGTTTGTCCAAGGAAACAATCTTTTCATAACCCCATCTTCTAGCTGTAAGTTCTAATTTTTGATTGCGGACACTTTCTAAATTCGTAATGTCTCCGTAAGTTGTTTCATAATGCCCAATCTCTTCTGCTAAAACACAATGTTTTTCGTAAAGGCTTAATCGTTTATTCACAATGATTTGATGGTCTACATAAAGTCCAGATAACCCTTTTGGCATTAACAAGGATTCTTTAAATGTTAAGTGCTTATATTGAGACATAAGTGCTTCGTATAACATAAATTCACCTCACTTTTTACGTTGCGATTTTATAAAGTCTATGTAGTTTTTAATAACCTCCATTTCTTCCTCTGTTACATCATCATCTATATGTGCTGCAATGGTTTCAATCGTTTTTTCTTTAATGGATAATTCTTTTTGAGTTTCAAATGAAGGATCAATCCTTGATTTTTCAACGTTTAAGGCAGCAGCCATTTTCTCTACATTGCTAATATTAATGAGCGTTTTACAATTTAAATAATCAGATAGAGTACTTTTTGATATACCAGTTAACTCACTAAGTTTGATTTGATTTAAATCGTTTTTTTTTAGTAACTCTTTAATATTTTTGGCAATCTCCTTTTTGAGAGGTAAATCCCTATCTATCATGCTCATTTCCTCCAATCACCTAAAATAGTTAAATTAATCATAATCGATTACTCCATTATGTGCAATTAAAAATCCGGGAATATTCGGAAATATTATGAAGAAATTGAAATTAATCGTTTTACAATCCGAAAAAATTCGGATAATATACAACTAATAGAAATAATGAAATGGTGGAAGCATACTAACCAAACCTTATTGGAATAATAGATGAAGCTATGCATTTTGTAATCGGCAACTTTTCAAAACACTTATAACAAAATACATTTGGGAGGTAGTAGTATGAAACAATTTAATCGTTTAGCAAATATGGACATTAAAGAAAAAGAGATGCATGAAAAAGAGGATGAAATAATTCATCACAAAGGGAAGCTATTATGCAAAGTATCTCGTAAAGCTAAAGTTGGCGACTATGTTCGTTTCCATAACCTACACCGCTCATATGAAATGAAAGAAAATACAATCAACGGGAAATTGTATAAAGTGTTCAAGCAAGGTGGATATGAAGATGGGGGCGTGTATTTTGATGAGGAGGGTAATGAAAGAGATGTCCTTGGTTGGGAGATAGATCCGATTCCAGATGTATTTGAAGTATGTGGTGTTTATGACCGTGCTCCATACAATGCTTCTGAAACTGCTCAAAATGAACAAGAATCGTTAAGCATAAATAACCTGAAGACGATTGCAAAAAGAGTACAACAACTTCAAGTGGATAGAGTAATCCATCAACAACAAATAATCAATTATTACTTTGGATTTGAAACTGTAAGTATACATCTAACAGAAGATGCTTTTCTTTCTATTTTTACGAGCTACACACATGAAAATTACGATGGACAATATACGAAACTAAGCGCTGTGATGAATGAGGTCGAATTTTTTTGCTTGCAAGAAAAACAGACTTAAATGATATTTCAAATCAGAAAGGTGAAATTTTATTATTTGCGTACAACATTTATTAGATAAATAGATATGAAATTAAACAGATGAATGAACTTGTAAATGAAAACGAAAAATTCAACTCAAAAATCAAGGTTTTTTATTTGCGAAACGTTTTTCTACGTGGAAAAAAAGAGAAGAAATATTTCTTCTCTTTTTTTATTGATGATTTTAAGGGTGGTTCTACATAGCAAATAAGAGACAGGAACAGAGAGGCTTGTCTTTATGAAAGAGAATAAAATTATGCCTATTACTTGGAAGTACACGATGCATGAGTAAAAACTTGTAATGATTTTTATTTGAATCAAGCAATTATCAAGAATTATTGAGGAAGGATCTAATTGATTTCTACTAGCAAGACCCTTACCTCTATAGAAAAAAGATTCAGCGTGTCATGAATGTAGAATGAATTAATTGTTTCACTTTTTTCTACGGTCCATTTTTGACATTTGATATGTTAAAAGATCAATTTGCTTTTGCATCTGTTCTAACTGTCTTGATTGTTCTTTAAGCAAATGTGACTGTATGTTACTCAATCTTTGTTCTTCTTCTAATTCTTGTAACTCTGCCAATGCCGCAATAGTTAATATTGCCTCACCTAGTGTTGTAATAGAAGCACCGATTACATGAAGTTTGGCGGGATGATTTTCTGGTGATTCAAAACCTTTTTCGAAGTGTTGTTTGCGATTAGATTAGGATTATTTTCTTTCATTGTCATGCCTCCCCTTGGCTATTTTATGTTTTTTAAACAAGTCATGAAACTCGTCCATGGATTGTTTATGAAAATGAGGAACTTTAAATTGAGAAATAACGGAAGGTAATAAATCATGTAATGAATACTTGGATATTAGGTATTATTAACCAATTTTTACAAAAGTTTAAATAAGTATTTGATTTAGAACATTTGTTCGTATATTATTGAGTTGTAAGTACTTACTAATAACAAACAAAGGGGATGTTAGAATGGTAAAAATCTTTATTGATCCAGGACATGGTGGGAGCGATCCAGGGGCTATTGGAAATGGAATTCAGGAAAAGGATATTACTTTAAAAATTGGCGCAAAGATTAGAGACATTCTTACGGCAGAATATAATAATGTAACAATTTTAATGTCTCGTACAGGTGACTCGTTTCCAAGTTTAACGGATCGTACGAATGCGGCAAATGCATGGGGTGCAGATTTTTTCTTATCAGTCCACATTAACGCTGGTGGGGGAACTGGTTTTGAAAGTTTTGTATATCCAGGGGTTGGGGTACCCTCTACAACTTATCAAACTAATATTCACACAGAGATTATGAACGTGAATCAGTTAACGGATCGTGGTAAAAAACAATCCAATCTACATGTTTTACGCGAATCGAACATGCCTGCACTTTTAACTGAAAATGGGTTTATTGATAGTGTAAGTGATGCTACAAAGATGAAAAATGAAACGTGGCTTACAAATGTAGCGCGTGGACATGTGAATGGATTAGTTAAGTGCTTTAATCTACCTAAGAAGGACTCTGCGATTTATCATACAGTTATTTCGGGTGATACGGTTTATTCATTGAGTGTAAAATACGGTAGCACAGTTACTCAAATTAAGACGTGGAATAATCTTGATAGTAATTATACAATTTATTTAGGACAAGTATTGAGAGTGAAATAGCAAAAAAATATCATAAAAAGCGCATCCAATAGGGTGTGCTTTTTACCTACTCGGGAAAGGTGGAGACTAAACATTGGAGAAAATAGTAGAGGTCGATCATCTTTTAGATAATCATGAGGGGCGTATAAAACAGTTAGAAGTGAATGACTTAGACAAAGAAAAACGATTGCGTGCAGTGGAGCAATCTTATCTGAAATTAGAAAATACGATACTACAAGAAAATCGAGATACACGTCTGTTATTTCAAAATACTATTCAAAATCAGTGGGAACTTATTAAATCTCGTGACATAGCAGTTGAAAATGATAAAAGTCGAAATTATGATCTAGCTAAGAGTAATTTAGAAAGACGAACAGAATTGGCTATGAAGTTACTCGGTACAGGAGGATTATTATATTTATGCATTCAATCCCTACTTGAGTGGATGTCTAAATGAGAAGTAGGGATGATTTAAGAATTAATAGAAAAACAGATTATAGTGCTAATCATTTTGGCCGTGATGGAGGGAATAAAACGAATAATGAACATAATGAAGAATTTTATGATACTCACTGCGTTAGCTGTGAGTATTTTTGTTTACTACCTAAGAATAATTCATAAACCCCAGCATTGTGGTCGTTATCTGTTAAATATACATAATTTGCCGAATAGTGCTAGTGAGTTGCGTTTAAAGCATTTAGGTTGGGCAAATGAGCAAGAGCGTTTGCAAAAACTTGAACGGTATAAAGCTTTGGATCCCGGGGCTAAGTATGGTGATATTAGGCAATACACTTCTATATTAGATGAAAATCCTAATTTGATTGAGTGGCAAGGTTTGAAAAGGAGTGAACGCAATTTATAACTAAAGTAAACAGAATGTAACAATGGCGAAAAATGAGAATTGACAGGGAAAATACAGCATATACTAGTGGACTAATACGATATTTACAAAACTTTAACATAAGAGAAAAGGGGGATAAGTATGCAAAGTAGGCTTTCTTTATTTGTGAAAGTATTTATGCTAATGGTTAGTTTTTTATTATTTGGCCAGACGATTGATGCTGGTACTCAGGACTTAAATCCATTAAGAGAAGATATTGAAAAGATTGTAAGGGAACAGCTTGACGGAGCAGAAGTGAGTATTTCCGTTCGGCAAAAAAATTCTGGGCATCTGATCTATTCATACCATGGTGGTCAAGTGATCAAACCAGCATCGAATATGAAATTGCTGACCTCAGCAGCTGCTTTAGAAACACTTGGTAATAATTATCAGTTTAAAACACAATTGTTTACGAACGGTAAGATTACAAATGGTCTTTTAGAGGGGGATCTGTACATAAGAGGAGAAGGGGATCCGACTTTAATGAAAGAAGATTTGGAGCAGTTTGCAGGGGAATTGAAAGCTAAAGGTGTTCATACAGTGGATGGTCATTTGATCGGTGATGATACTTGGTTTGATAGTGAATTATTAACGCCAGGTATTGTATGGGATGATGAACCGTATTATTACGCTGCTCCGATTACTGCATTAACAACTTCGCCCAATACTGACTATGATACGGGGACTGTTATCGTAGATGTGTCGACAGAGTCAGTTGATACTCCACCTACTATTAAAGTCACACCTTATATTGGTGAAATGGAAATAATTAATAAAGCAAAGACAGTCAAAGAAACTGATGCGTACACATTAGATATTACGAGACTATACAAATCCAATCAAATTGTCATTAGTGGAAATTTGCCAATAGGTAAAACGGGGCGAGAGTGGATTACAGTAAAAAATCCGACCATACACACATTATCTTTGTTTCAATCAGTTTTAGAAGAAGCGGGCATCCAATTTATAAGTGGTCATACGCTTAAAGTGATGAAGACGCCTAAAAAAGCTACTTTGCTAGTTGAAAAAAGGTCAATGCCATTAAAAGATATTATGATTCCATATATGAAACTTAGTAATAATGGAATCGCCGATATTTTAGTTAAAACAATGGGGCGAGTTGAGAAGCATGATGGAAGCACTAAAGCGGGTTTAAAAGTTGTAAGATCTTACGGCAAATCATTAAAACTTGATATGAAAACATGGAACTTTGAAGACGGTTCAGGTATGTCCCATAAGAATAGTGTATCTAGCAATGCATTAACGGATATGCTTTACAAAGTTCAAAAAGAGAAAAATTGGTACAAAACTTATTATTCTAGTTTACCTGTAGCTGCAAATGCTGAACGAATGATAGGAGGTTCGTTGCGTAATCGTTTTAAAGACCCATTAACGGCAGGTAAGGTTATTGCCAAAACAGGTTCTCTAAATGGGGTCAATACTTTAAGTGGATATGTGCAAGCAGATAGCGGCAAGTGGTACATTTTTAGTGTTCTTGTACAAAATAAGGAAGACACCATTCCGGTCATTGATAAAATAGTAACTACTATGGCGAAAGAATTATAATAAAATTTAGCACCTTCTAAAGCGTTTTTTATCCTTTAGAAGGTGCTTACGTATGTATTTATTTTTCTCTAGTTTTACTACTAATGAAAAAAACACCTGCATAGAGTATAGATGAGGTGGTTTTTTGAAAAATAATAATAACGATAAGATGGATAAGAAAGAACAGCAACTCCAGCAGTTTGTACGTCAAAACGAAGGGAAAATCATGACGTCAAATGAAGGTGTGAAAATCTCCAATGATGAAGATTCGTTAAAAGCAGGGGACCGAGGTCCAACGCTAATTGAAGATTTTCTTTTCCGTGAAAAAATGGCGCATTTTGATCGAGAGCGAATTCCTGAAAGAGTTGTGCATGCACGTGGATATGGGGCGTATGGTGAATTTGAATTGTATGAGTCACTTGAAGAATTAACAATGGCTAAATTCCTTAATGATACTGCTGTCAAAACGCCATTATTTATACGTTTTTCACAAGTGGCAGGTTCTAAAGGTGTAAATGAAACGAATCGAGATGTCCGTGGTTTTGCTACGAAATTTTATACTGAAGAAGGTAATTTTGATTTAGTCGGCAACAATATTCCTGTGTTTTTCATTCAGGATAGTATTAAGTTCCCGGATTTAATCCACGCAGTTAAACCGGAGCCTAATAATGAGATTCCTCAAGGGCAAACAGCGCATGATACATTCTGGGATTTCATAGCAAATAATCAGGAGTCAGCTCATATGGCAATGTGGATTATGAGTGATAGAACCATTCCAAGAAGTTTCCGAATGATGCAAGGCTTTGGAGTTCATACATTTCGATTCGTCAATAAGCATGGCAAATCCCGTTTTGTGAAATTTCATATAAAGCCCGTACTAGGCTTACGGTCACTCATTTGGGATGAGGCGCAGAAGTTAGGTGGGGCTGATGCAGATTACCATAGAAGAGATCTATGGGAAAATATAGAAAATGGAAATTATGCAGAATATGAACTTGGTATTCAAGTGCTAGAAGAGGCAGATGAATTTAAATTTGACTTTGATATATTAGACTCTACTAAATTATGGCCTGAAGAAGATATACCAGTTAGAATGATTGGGAAAATTACCTTAAATCGAAATGTTGATAATGTATTTGCTGAAACTGAGCAAGTCGCATTGCATCCTGGAAATATTGTTCGAGGTATTGATTTTACGAATGATCCACTTCTACAAGGCCGACTATTTTCTTATTCGGATACTCAGTTGTATCGCGTAGGTACGAATCATCAAGAATTGCCGATTAATCGCCCTGTTTGTCCTTTTCATAATAATCAACGTGATGGAGCTTCTCGCTACATCATCGACAAAGATCGAATTGCTTACCATAAAAACTCATTAGCAGATAATACACCATACACAGTGCCAGGTTCAAAAGGGGGCTTTGTCACATATCCTTCTTTGGTAGATGGGAGAAAAGTAAGAGAAACAGCAGAAAGTTTTGAAGATCACTTTTCGCAAGCGCGCTTGTTTTGGAATAGCATGTCACCAGTAGAAAAAGACCATATTATGCAAGCTTTTAGCTTTGAATTAGGAAAGGTGCAAAGTATTTCCGTAAGGCAACAAGTAGTGAATATGCTAGGTCATATTAGTACAGAATTAGCAACAGTAGTTGCTACTGCATTAGGTGTTGAGGTTCCGAAAGTGCCAGAATCTCAGGTGAAAAAGTCATCTCCAGCTTTAAGTCTATTTAATACTAAACATTCACCAAAAACGCTAAAAGTGGGTGTTATTTTAGAAAGTGGTTTTAATGGTAGGGAAACTAATTATTTATTAGAACAGTGGAAAAAAGTCGGGCTCCAACCTGTCATTGTTCATGATGAATTAGGTGTAGTGAAAGGTACTGACGGCATAGAATTAAAAGTAGACCAAAGTTTTCTAACGGGTTCACCTTTACTTTATGACGGGCTTTATGTAGGTGTAAGTCCAAATGCAAATGAAAATTCCCTATGGAAAACAAAGTCCTTTTTAATAGATACGTATAATCATTTCAAACCAATTGGTGCTTCTGAAGCGGCTGCGCCAATTTTAGAGTCGATTGGAATTTTAGGAAAGCCAGGTGTATTAGTAGATCAAAATCCGCAAACTTTTTCGAAGGAATTTATAGATGCAATGACCATTCAACGTTTCTGGCAACGTGTATGAAATGAATAGGGAAAGATTCCAGGGAACCCTCAATTTAAAGGGTTCTTTTTTGTATAGGCATTTGTCACGCATTTTTGTTATTTGCATAAAATACGATGAGACGAATCATTTAATGAAAAGAGGTTTTTAATCAATGTCTATTTCTTACATGGATTTTACACAACCGAATGTAGAATTCTTTTTTGATTTAAATAAAAACAGATTATTTACGCGTAATAATGAAAATTTTATTAATAGTCTAGGTAGAAATAATTTAAATACGCTAGGGAATGTATCGCTTTTTGATATATTTTTAAGTAAAGATCGTATTATTGAACCGCATTATCATCAAAATGCTTCGGAGTTAGTATATTGTATTTCAGGATCTGCAGTCGTTTCTTTGATTAACCCATTTACTAATAAAGTGTCACATATACCGATTACCCCTGGGCAAGTTGCGAACATACCTCAAGGTTGGTGGCATTGGGAAATAGCGACAAAAGAAAAAACGCATTTACTTGCTATTTTTGATGCCCCGTATCCAGAATCTATATTAGGGTCGGATCTCCTTACAAAAACACCTACTGAAGTACTTGCTTATGCTTATTGTTTAGATCCTAACCAATTGAAAAAAACGCTTGCACCTTTAAATAATGAAACAATACTCATTGGCCCAACTGACAATTGTTTGAAACAGCCAAAGAACACCAACATAGAACAACCTAGCATACCTATGACAAACTATCATCCATATTATAACGCTGTACAGAATCCTTATTATTATGGAGGAGGGCATTGATCATACTTTGCATGTTGTTCGTATATAGGGCTAGAAGTTTTTTGATGAATATGATGAATAAAGGACAACATCGAAAAAAAGTAAAGTTAACTAGGTCGATAAATAAGGTTCCTTTGTGTCTTTTTTAGAATCTCTTCTTAATGAATCGATGAGCCTAACGAAAAACTGGGTCATACAAGAAAAAGTCAAAAAGACCGTCATCCAAATGGATAACGGTCCTATTATTATTTGAATAGATTAATGGTAGTGATAATGATTGGTATTGCAAAAACATCAATTAAAAATGCGCCAACGATTGGTACGATTAAAAATGCTTTACGAGATGGTCCGAAACGGTTTACAACAGCTGACATGTTAGCCATTGCATTTGGTGTTGCACCTAATCCGTGTCCAGCAAAACCAGCAACCATTACAGCAGCGTCGTAGTTTTTTCCAAGGATACGGAATAACACGAAGATACTAAATACGACGATAAATAATACTTGAACAAATACGATAGCAAATAATGGTAATGCTAAATCTGCGATTTCCCAAAGTTTAATACTCATTAATGCCATTGATAGGAAGATACCTAATGTCACGTCACCAATTAAGTTAACACTCTTCATATGAACTGAATGTGGTTTAATTTTATCTAAAACATTGCGTACAATGACAGCAGTAAACATAGCACCTACATATCCTGGAAGAACAAATCCTGTAGCTTCTGAGAATAATGTGCCTAAATATGTACCAACCGCCATACAGAATGTAATGATAAACACTTGGAATAGAAAAGATTCAGAAGTAATTGGATAGTCATCATCCTCGTGGCTAGCAACTTCCTCTTCTTCTGCAGGTTTCAAGTCGTGTTTAGTGATTAAATATTTAACAATCGGACCACCAATAAGACCGCCTGCTACAAGACCACATGTTGCAGCCGCAGCGCCAATTGTCATCGCTGAGGAAATTCCGAGATCCTCTAATGTTTGTCCGAACGCAGCGGCAGAACCATGTCCACCTTCCATTGATACAGCTCCAGCCATCATGCCAATTAGAGGGTCGATGCCAAATAATGATGCAAGTGAGACACCGATTACATTTTGCATAAGTGCTAAAAAGCCACAAGCTAGCCAATAAATGATTAGTAATTTCCCGCCAAGCTTTACTAATTTAAAACTTGCCCCTAAACCAACAGTCGTGAAAAAAGTAATCATAAACAAACTTTGTAAAGAGGTATCTAATGAAATTTCTAAAGTGCCCGTTGCTTGTAAAATAGTCGCAAGTGCTGCGAATATTAAGCCCCCAACAACCGGTGCTGGAATACAAAAACGCTGTAAAACCCCTATTTTTTTAATGATAAAGCTACCTAAAGTTAATAGAGCAACCGCTAAAAAGACGGTTGTTATTTGATTAATTTCTAACATCTACCATACCCCTTTATAAAAGAAACTATTGCTTCGTTGACGAAATATGCCCCTAATTTTGTCGTTCTTCCCCCTTCGTCTAACGATGGATTCACTTCACAAATATCAAATGACACCGTTTTGTCATCACTTGTCACAAATTGAATAATAGAACGTACAATTTGTGGAGATAAGCCAAACGGAGAAGGTGCACTAACACCAGGTGCAAATGCAGCGTTCAATACATCTGTACAAAGTGTTAGCAACACTGCGTCATGGTTATCGATAAATTCTTGTAACTCGCTTTTATAAAGTTGAGATGAATCAGTAAATAGCTCATCTTCATAGATGTAGTGAACACCAAGTTCATCTGCTTTTTCGAATAATTCCATTGTATTGCCATAACGTTGAATACCAAGTACAAAATAGCTAGCATTCATATCTTTTTCTAAAATTTGACGGAACATCGTACCAGATGATGGCTCAATTTCATATGAGCGCAAGTCAAAATGCGCATCAATATTGATTATGCCGAGTTTTTTATCCGGTCCAATCGCTTCTCTAATTCCTAAGTAATGGCCATATAGAGTTTCGTGACCTCCTCCGAGCACGATACACTTAGATTTAGAATTTAAAATTTTAGTAACAGCTTTACCTAGTTCAATTTGAGCTTCTTCAAGATGCGAACCTTTACATGCTATATTTCCAGCGTCCTGTAATTTACTTTCAGAAGGCAGTATCCAAGGCAAACTTGATAATGAGGATCTTATAGCATTAGGAGCAGCAGCTGCGCCAAGACGTCCTTGATTTCTTCTAACGCCTTCTTCACATTCAAAGCCAATAATAGTTGAAGTGGAAGTTGTACTTTCCTTGATTTCTTGAATATTAATTGGTTCGACTGCTTGATGGTATCGAAAACTCACTCGATTTGTCGGATGGTCTATACGACCTTGCCATTGTTCTTTAGTAATCATTGTATACATATATTTCACCTCAACGTTTAGAATAATTAAAATTGATTGTAAATTCATTATATATTTCATTAATTATAATTTCTAATATATAATTATTATAAAATAATAGTTAAAAACTATAAGTGGAGAGAGATAATAATTATGGATTTAAAAAGATTATATTATTTCATCACAATTGTGAATAATAAAAGTTACTCTAAAGCAGCTGAAAAACTACATATATCGCAACCTTCCTTAAGCAATGCAGTAAAGAAGCTAGAACATGAAGTTGGAGCACCTTTACTTGAAAGAAGTACTCGAAAATTTGTATTAACGGATGCAGGTGAATTGCTATATACGAGAGCAACTATCATGTTATCTCAAATGGATATTATGAATAAAGAAATGAAGGAAGTAATAGTTGGAGGAAAAGGTGAAATTGTACTTGGTATAATTGAATCACTTAAGACTTGGCTACCTAATTTGATCTATACCTATAAACAAAGTTACCCGGCTATGGTATTTAAGCTTTTTGATGTACTAAGCGTAGAGCATGTTAAACACTCTCTTCAAACATATAAATCACATGCAATCATTACGAATCAATTGATTTATGAGGAGGATATAGAATCGATTCCACTTTATAAGGAACGATTAGTAGCTGTGTTGCCTCAAGGACATCCACTAACAAAAAAAGCTAGTTTGAGCTTAGCTGATTTAGAGCAGGAATCATTCATTATTAGTACAGAAGGTTTTCAAACACGAATAGATATTATAAATGCCTTTAAAGTTGGGCAATTAAACTTAAACATTCAATTTGAGATAGAGCGTTTTGAAACAGCAGTTTCTTTAGTGAGAAATAATTTAGGGGTTACAATTGTCCCTGAAAATTATGTTATGGAGCCAATCGACAAAACAGTTGTCCAAAGACCGATTGATCATCCTTCCCTTGAAAGAACAGTCTATCTAGCATATATGAAAAATCGTCATCTTCCAGTAGCGATACAACACTTTTTACAGTCAGTTGAGCAGCATTTTACAGCCAATTAACCTGTGTAGTATATTTTGGAAGGTGACTTCGATTATATACGATAGAAGACGGTTATAATGGGAGAAAGTCGCCTTTGTTACTATGTGAGATATAGAGTTTCTACCTATATAAATATTGGAAGTAAAATCCTTTTTATTGAACTTGTTGCTTTGAACTTCCACTATCTAAGAGGGAATATGGGTGTGTAAAATGTTTTTGTGTATATGCAAAATATGATAAAATAGAGTGGGAGAGTGAGCACACATGCGAAAAAAACGACACAATATTCTAAAACAAGATAATGTCATTGTGTTTCCTGGAGCTATTAATAAACTAATAGCTGATGGGCATCACTATGCAGAGCATTATCAATATGACTTAGCTGTGCAAGCTCTTAGTGAAGCATTGCAGTATACTGAAGGCGATGAAAGTACGCTTAGTGTATATGCTTTCTCCTTATATGAAATACGAAATTTTGAAAAAGCGAAAGAGGCATGTGAGAAATTACTCGCGATAGGTCCTCATAAATACATAGAAGCGATGGAGTTATATCTCACTGTCTGCATGGAATTGAAAGAGTTCAATCAGGTAGAGGAATTAATCAGATCATTACTTGAAGAACAAGTCATTCCAGAGGAATCAATTCCTAAGTTTATTCGCTTGCAAGAACTTAATGCTCGTATAGCAGAGAATCTTATTCAGGCAGATGAGCCGGTAGTCGATCAGGAGATTGATAGTACAGCGTTACAACCAGATCATTTTTTCTCTTTATCTTATATGAAACAGTTTCAATTATTGCAGAGTATTCGACATGTTAATATTCGTCATATAAAAGAGGAAATTGTAGCCATTATCGAAGATGACCGAATCCACCCCTTACTTCAAAGTGAGGCATTGTTATTGCTAGTAAATCAACAAGTTGATACAACGGTGAAGGTTACAAAATTCAATGTTCTGTGTACGGTTAATCCTGTCGAGTTAGCAGAACCATCTGCCTTACCTGTTACAGAAGCGGTCTTGGCAATTGTTGAAGATGAGCTACAGCAAGAACCATCGGCATTAGATATGGTACAATATTTGATACAACGACATATTGTCGTAACTTATCCATTTGAATGGTTCGATTATGAAGCACGGGAAATAGCGGATGGCTACGTTGACTTTGTACATGCAATGTTCGGAGAAGTAAAGGAAACTGATTACGACTTGATGGACTTTTTCCACAAGCTTGAGCAACTTTCTGAACTGCCTGACGTATGAAATAAGTTGAAAGTATAGCTATCTATGATATACTAAAATGGTTGTCAAAATCGTAAAAACGAATGAATTGTCTAACATTTGAAATTATTTTTGGAGGTAGAATAAATGTCAGTGAAATGGGAAAAACAAGAAGGTAATACTGGATTATTAACAGTAGAAGTATCTGCTGAAAAAGTAAACGAAGCTTTAGATCAAGCTTTCAAAAAAGTAGTAAAACAAATTAACGTACCGGGCTTCCGTAAAGGTAAAATGCCTCGTCAAATGTTCGAACAACGTTTTGGTGTTGAATCATTATACCAAGATGCATTAGAAATCTTAGTAAATGGTAACTATCCATTAGCTCTTGATGAAGCTGGAGTAGAACCAGTTGATCAACCAGAAATCGACTTCGAAGCTATTAATAAAAACGAAGCGTTCACGTTCACAGCGAAAGTAACTGTTCGCCCAGAAGTAACTCTTGGTGACTACAAAGGTTTAGAAGTGACTAAACAAGACACTGCTGTAACTGATGAAGAAATTGAAGCTCAATTAAAAGAACAACAAGAACGTCTAGCTGAGCTAGTTGTTAAAGAAGATCAAGCAATCGTAACTGGCGATACTGCTGTTATCGATTTCGAAGGTTTCGTTGATGGCGAAGCATTCGAAGGCGGAAAAGGCGACAACTACTCACTTGAAATCGGTTCTGGTTCATTCATCCCAGGATTCGAAGAACAATTAGTAGGTGCAAAAACTGGCGAAGCTAAAGAAGTTGAAGTAACTTTCCCAGAAGAATACCATGCAGCTGAATTAGCTGGTAAAAAAGCTACTTTCAAAGTAACTATTAATGAAGTTAAAGGTAAAGAACTTCCTGAGCTAAACGATGATCTTGCAAAAGAAATCGATAGCGAAGTTGAAGGTTTAGATGCTCTACGTACTAAACTAAAAGAAAAAACTGCAGCTGAAAAAGCAACTGCTTCTGAAACAGCTTTACGTGATGAATTAGTAGAAAAAGCAGCAACTAACGCTTCTATGGATATTCCAGAAGCTATGATTAACACTGAAATTGATCGTATGATGCAAGAATTCACTCAACGCCTTCAAATGCAAGGTATGAATCTTGATCTTTACTACCAATTCTCAGGACAAGACGAAGCAGCTCTTCGTGGACAAATGAAAACTGACGCTGAAAGCCGCGTTCGTGTATCATTAGTTTTAGAAGCAATTGCTGAAGCAGAGAAAATCGAAGTAACTGAAGAAGATTTAACTGCTGAATTAGAAAAAATGTCTGCACAATTCGGTATGGATGCAGAACAAATTAAAACTGCTTTAGGTGGTACTCATGTTTTAGAACACGATATCAAAATCCAAAAAACAGTTGAGTTCCTAGCTGAAAACGCAAAAATTACTGAGTAATATTTAAATAGCATCATGAATTGATAGGACAAGGTACGTGGTTTTTAGCGTACCTTGTTTTATCACATACATAATTAGCACTTTGTAATACATAGAGAGAATTATAAAGCAAAGTGTTACAAGCTATACAAAATCATTATATTTGATAATGTTAACGTAATCTTGTAACATTATTGCTTGAATAGGGGTGAAATAATTGTTCAAATTTAATGACGAAAAAGGCAACTTAAAATGCTCATTCTGTGGCAAACCACAAGAACAAGTTCGTAAACTGGTTGCAGGACCAGGTGTATATATTTGTGATGAATGTATCGAGTTGTGTTCTGAAATCGTAGTTGAAGAACTAGGTACAGAAGAAGAAGTAGAATTAAAAGATATTCCGAAACCGAAAGAGATACTTGCAATTTTGGATGATTATGTCATCGGTCAAGAGCGTGCGAAAAAAGCCCTATCTGTTGCAGTGTATAATCACTATAAACGTGTAAACTCAAACAGTGTAATTGACGATGTAGAACTTTCAAAATCTAATATCGTGTTAATCGGCCCAACTGGTAGTGGTAAAACATTACTAGCCCAAACATTAGCGCGTATTATTGATGTACCGTTTGCTATTGCAGATGCTACATCCTTAACAGAAGCTGGTTATGTTGGTGAGGATGTAGAGAATATTCTACTTAAACTGATTCAATCTGCTGATTACGATATCGAACGTGCTGAAAAAGGGATTATTTATATTGATGAAATCGATAAAGTAGCCCGTAAATCAGAAAATCCATCGATTACACGTGATGTATCTGGTGAAGGTGTACAACAAGCGCTTCTGAAAATTTTAGAAGGCACAGTTGCTAGCGTTCCTCCTCAAGGTGGACGTAAACACCCACATCAAGAATTTATCCAAATCGATACAACTAATATTCTATTCATCGTTGGTGGAGCATTCGACGGAATTGAATCTATTATTAAGCGTCGTTTAGGTCAAAAAGTAATTGGCTTCGGTTCGAATGGTAAGAAAGACGAACTTGAAGATAATAACTTGATGAAATATTTAATCCCAGAAGATCTATTAAAATTCGGATTAATTCCTGAATTTATTGGTCGTCTTCCGGTTTTAGCAAGTCTTGAACAACTAGATGCGGAAACACTTGTTCAAATTTTAACTGAGCCTAAAAACGCGCTTTCTAAGCAATATCAAAAAATGCTAGCTCTTGATGACGTTGAACTTGAATTCAATCAAGATGCATTATTGGAAATTGCTAAAGAAGCAATCGAACGCAAAACAGGTGCTCGTGGTTTACGCTCAATTATTGAAAACATTATGTTAGATGTTATGTTTGAACTACCTTCTCGCGATGATATTGCAAAATGTATCATTACGAAAGAAACGATTACAGAAAAAGCTCGTCCAAAACTTTTACTTGAAGATGGAACTGAGTTAAAATCAGACAGCGAAAAAACATCTGCTTAATAACTGATTGAAAAGCTGGCTTCGAAAAAGTGCCAATCAGCACTACTCGAAAGCTGGCTTTTTTTAAAATTAATTTCAGTCGATAAACACTTATGAAGAGTGAAATTGAAATGGTAATCATTTCTGTAATTAATAATGTTTGATTTGCGGGTAAATCGGACAAAATCTAATGGAGGTGATCACCCGCATGACTGAAGTAAAAAGAACAAAAAATATCCCATTATTACCCTTAAGAGGTTTACTAGTTTATCCCACGATGGTATTACATATCGATGTAGGTCGAGAGCGCTCTGTTGCAGCTCTTGAACATGCAATGCTGGAAGATAATCTTATTTTCTTAGTCACTCAAAAAGAGATGAGCATTGAAAATCCTACGCTGGATGATTTATATACAGTCGGGACAGTCGCATATGTAAAACAAATGCTAAAGTTACCCAATGGAACAATTCGTGTTCTAGTTGAAGGTCTAAATCGTGCGAAAGTCGTTGATTATCGTGATGGAGAAGAATTTGCAGTTGTAGAAATTGAAAACTTTGAAGATTCAAAAACTGTAGATGCTGAAACAGAAGCCTTAATGCGTACTCTTTTAACTTATTTTGAAAAGTACTCGAAAGCTTCGAGTAAAGTAACAACAGAAACATATGATACTGTTGCTGATATTGAAGAACCAGGACGCTTTGCAGATATGGTTGCTTCTTATTTGCCGTTGAAAATTAATGGCAAACAAGAGATTCTTAAAATCATCGACGTAAAGGAGCGTTTGGAAATATTAATCCAACGTTTACATGATGAGCAAGAAGTATTGAATCTTGAGAAAAAGATTGGCTCTAAAGTAAAACGTGCAATGGAAAAAGCGCAAAAGGAATTCTATTTACGTGAACAAATGAAGGCTATTCAAACGGAACTTGGTGATCGTGAAGGCAAAACAGGTGAAGTATCTGAATTGAAAAAGAAAATTCAAGAATCAGGAATGCCTGAATCTACATTAAAAGCTGCGTATAAAGAATTGGATAGATACGAAAAATTGCCTGCAGCAGCAGCTGAAAGTGGCGTTATCCGTAGTTATATTGATTGGCTTGTTGCTTTACCATGGAAGGAAAAAACCGAAGATAGACATGATATTAAAATGGCAGAAAAAGTTTTAAATCGTGATCATGAAGGACTTGATAAAGTCAAAGAACGTATTCTTGAGTATTTATCAGTTCGACAATTAAAACAATCTTTACGTGGTCCTATTTTATGTTTGGCGGGACCTCCTGGAGTAGGTAAAACTTCTTTGGCAAAATCGATTGCAGAAGCTTTAAATCGTAAATTTGTCCGTATTTCACTTGGTGGTGTACGTGATGAGTCTGAAATTCGTGGGCACAGAAGAACTTACGTGGGTGCGATGCCAGGACGTATCATACAAGGTATGAAAAAGGCCGGTACAGTAAACCCTGTATTTTTACTTGATGAAATCGATAAGATGTCGAATGATTTCCGAGGAGATCCTTCAGCCGCTATGCTTGAAGTATTAGACCCAGAACAAAACAATTCATTTAGTGATCATTACATTGAAGAAACTTATGATTTATCAAATGTATTATTTGTTGCGACAGCAAATGATTTAAGTACGATTCCTGGTCCATTGCTTGATCGTATGGAGATTATAACTATCGCAGGTTATACAGAGCAAGAAAAGCATGAAATTTCGAAAAAACATCTTATTCCGAAACAACTGAAAGAGCATGGTATGTCAAAGACACAATTGCAAATTCGCGATGATGCTATTATTGATCTAATTCGATATTATACTCGCGAAGCAGGTGTTCGAGGATTAGAACGTCAAATTGCAACATTATGCCGTAAAGCAGCAATGCAAATTGTTGCGGGTGATAAAAAACGTGTGGTAATGGCGGCTAAGAATCTTGAAGATATTCTTGGGAAACATCGTTTCCATTACGGCCAAGCTGAAACAGAAAATCAAATAGGTGTGGCGACTGGGTTAGCGTATACAACAGTTGGTGGTGATACTTTACAGATTGAAGTGTCATTAACACCTGGTAAAGGCAAATTGCAGTTAACTGGTAAACTTGGAGACGTGATGAAGGAATCTGCTCAAACGGCTTTATCTTATGTCCGTTCAAAATCAGAGGACCTTAATATTGACCCGGAATTTTTTGACAAACATGATATTCACATTCATGTACCAGAAGGAGCCGTACCAAAAGATGGTCCATCAGCGGGGATTACAATGGTTACAGCTATAACTTCTGCAATAACGAAACGTCCAATCCGACGAGAAATTGGGATGACCGGTGAAGTGACGTTGCGTGGACGAGTATTACCAATTGGTGGTTTGAAAGAAAAAACGTTAGGGGCGCATCGTGCAGGCTTAACGACAATTATTTTACCGAAAGACAATGAACGCGATATTGATGATATACCAGATAGTGTTCGTGAACAGCTTTCATTTAAGATAGTGTCAAACGCAGATGAAGTACTGGAAATAGCGTTAGACGGAGGAGAAATATGAAAGTTAATAATGTAGAGATGGTCATTAGTGCAGTACGACCAGCACAATATCCAGAGGATGGTCTGCCAGAGTTCGCTTTGGCAGGACGTTCAAATGTAGGTAAGTCATCTTTTATCAATCGAATGATTGGACGTAAAAGTATGGCGCGTATTTCATCTAAACCAGGAAAAACTCAAACACTAAATTTTTATAAAATTGAAGAGCAATTGTTCTTTGTGGATGTTCCAGGTTATGGTTATGCGAAAGTTTCAAAATCTGAGCGTGAAGCTTGGGGACGAATGATCGAACAATATTTCACAAGCAGATCTCTATTAAAAGCGGTTGTGTTAATTGTGGATATTCGTCATAAACCAACAGTTGATGACTGTATGATGTATGATTTTTTGAAGCATTACAATATCCCATGTATCGTCGTTGCAACGAAAGCGGATAAAATTGTAAAAGGTAAATGGGAAAAGCATAAAAAAGTCGTGAAAGATGTATTGGACATGGATCCAAATGATCCGCTTATCTTATTTTCTTCTGAAAAAAGCATGGGTATGGACCAAGCTTGGGCAGAAATCGAAAAAAGAATGTAACAGTTTAATAGGAAGAGCGCGAGTGATAGTTGCTTGCGCTCTTTTGTTATGTAGTGAATAGTTATGTGCTCGTTTGGGGAAAATAATATATAAAGCAATAAGGTTGTTGTTCGACAAATTTTTTGATACACTTACATTATAATTATTCTAAATAAGACGCGTGCTATTATCATTCATATACCGTTCACAATTAAAACTAGCTGTGACGGACATTTATGCTATAATAGAAATCGTGAATTAGATGAACGTGAGAGGTGTATGATTTCATGCATACCATCGTAGTAGGCTTGAATTATAAGACAGCTCCAGTAGAGATTCGTGAAAAATTCTCATTTATTGAGAGTGAAATACCGAATGCTATGAGAGCTCTTCAAAGTGAAAAAAGCATATTAGAGAACGTAATTGTATCTACATGTAACCGAACAGAAGTGTATGCTGTTGTCGATCAATTGCATACCGGACGACACTATATAAAACAATTCCTGGCAGATTGGTTTAAAGTTCCTGTTGAAACTTTTTCTGCTCATTTATATATTCGTGAAGATGAACAGTCGATGGAGCATTTGTTCCGCGTAACTGCAGGGATAGATTCAATGGTACTTGGAGAAACGCAAATCCTTGGACAAGTGCGTACAAGCTTCTTGAATGGGCAAGAAATCGGTGCAACTGGTACTGTTTACAATAAACTATTTAAGCAAGCTATTACATTTGCAAAACGCGCGCATGGTGAAACAGCTATCGGCGAAAATGCAGTGTCTGTTTCTTATGCGGCAGTAGAACTTGCTAAGAAAATCTTCGGCTCATTACAACAAAAACATGTTGCTATTTTAGGCGCAGGTAAAATGGGTGAGTTAGCTACTCAAAATTTGTATGGTAGTGGTGTTGGTAAAGTAACGGTGATTAACCGTACATTTGAGAAGGCGGAATTACTTGCCTCTAAATTTGAAGGAACAGCAAAATCAATGCAAGAGCTACAATGCACACTTCTTGAAGCTGATATTTTAATCAGTTCAACTGGTGCGACAGACTATGTTATTGATTTTGAATTAATGCAATTTGTAGAACGTTTAAGAAAAGGAAAACCATTATTTATGGTAGATATCGCTGTACCTCGTGACTTAGATCCGCGTATTGGCGATTTACCAAATGTTTTCCTATATGATATTGATGATTTACAAGGCATAGTTGAGGCGAACCTAGCTGAGCGTGAACGTGCTGCTAAGCAAATTTCGTCAATGATTGACACTGAAATTCATGAATTCCAAGACTGGTTATCAACACTTGGTGTTGTACCTGTAATTGCTGCGCTTCGTAAAAAAGCAGCAACAATTCAAGAGGAAACAATGCAAAGTATTGAAAACAAAATGCCTGATTTAACAGAACGTGAGAAAAAAGTGTTAAGTAAACATACGAAATCAATTATCAATCAATTATTAAAAGAACCAATTTTGCAAGCTAAGGAAATGGCTAGTTCAGCAAAAGCAAATGAACAATTACAGCTTTTCCAACAAATTTTCGGAATTGAGAATGATGTGCAAGATGAAGTGAAAAAACACCAATTAGAAGAAAAAAATCGAATGCAAAAAATAGCAGAAGAAGCACAATCTTCTAGTCCTGGATTATCATATTAATGAAATTTGTTTAGGAGGCGTTTTCGTATCTGTATGGTAAACTAATAGATGCGAAATCGTCTTTTTTTCGAGATAAAGTTAAAAATAAAGGAGTAAGTTATGGCTGATTTGACGATGACAAGACTACATGAAGCGATGGTCGTCTTATATGCAATCAGTCTTGTATTCTATTTTATAGATTATTTAAATAAGGATGCAAAAGCTCACCGTGTTGCATTTTGGCTACTTTCCATCGTATGGATTTTACAATCAGTTTTTTTAGTAATGTATATAGTGGAGACACATCGTTTCCCTATACTATCGTTGTTTGAAGGAATCTATCTATACGCTTGGTTATTAATAACCATTTCGATTCTTTTACATTGCGTATATCGAGTAGATTTACCAGTATTCTTCATCAACGTAATTGGATTCATCTTCATGACGATACATACATTTGCACCATCGCAAATTACACAGTCGCCAGTAGGTGAGGCACTAAGCTCTGAGCTTTTATTTATCCATATTACGTTTGCAATACTTTCGTACGTGGCATTCTCACTATCGTTTGTTTTTTCGACATTATATTTGATTTTATATAATGTATTAAAGAAAAAGAAATGGACTAAGCAATGGACGAGACTTCCATCATTACAGCAAACTGAGCAAGGAATGACGGCTTCATTATTAACGGGTATACCGTTATTATTAATAAGTTTAATTTTAGGACTACAATGGGCATATTTAACATTAGATAACATATCTGTATTTGATGTGAAAATTGTTGGTTCATTTGTTTCGTTGTTAATATATTGTTTCATCATTTATGGAAATCGAAAAAGGAGATTACATTCGACAAGTTATGCGTGGGCTCATGTGTATGCATTTCTATTTGTAATCATTAACTTCTTTTTAGGAAGTAAGTTATCTGATTTTCATCTCTGGTATTAATAGAAAGGTTGGATTATTGTGAGAAAAATAGTAGTAGGTTCAAGAAGAAGTAAACTGGCTTTAACGCAAACTAATTGGTTTATCAATCAAATGAAACAGGCGGGTGCTCCGTTTGAATTTGAAGTCAAAGAAATCGTGACTAAAGGTGACCAAATTTTAGATGTCCAACTTTCTAAAGTCGGCGGTAAAGGACTTTTTGTAAAAGAAATCGAACAAGAACTCTTTGATAAAGGAATTGATTTTGCTGTCCATAGTATGAAGGACATGCCTGCAGTTCTGCCCGAAGGTCTTGTAATCGGCTGTATCCCTCCACGTGAAGATGCACGTGATGCTTTCATTTCAAAAGGTCATGTGAAATTTGCTGATCTACCAAAAGGTGCTGTTGTTGGAACAAGTAGCTTACGCCGCAGTGCACAATTATTAGTCCAACGTCCAGATATCGAAATCAAATGGATTCGTGGAAACGTAGATACGCGTTTAGCGAAACTTGAAACGGGCGAATATGATGCGATTATTTTAGCAGCAGCAGGTCTTAAACGACTAGGCTGGAGTCAAGATGTCGTAACAGAATACTTATCTGCTGAAATGTGTATCCCTGCTGTTGGGCAAGGTTCTCTTGGTATTGAGTGTCGTAGTGATGATGCTGAATTATTAGCCGAGCTTGCTAAATTAACAGACAAAGCAACTTGGGAAGAAGCACATGCAGAGCGCGCATATCTTGCAGCAATGGATGGCGGTTGCCAAGTACCAATCGCAGGTTACGCAAAATATGATGGAAAACAAATTGAACTAACAGGTTTAGTAGCAGCCCCAGATGCGTCTGTTATTTATAAAGAAACAGTGACAATGGAAGATGCTAAAGCAGCTGGTGAAGAAGTTGCTCGTATTTTAACAGAGCAAGGAGCCTTTGATTTAATTCAAAAAGTAAAGGCTGAGCAAGATGCTGAATGATTTATCTCTTAATGGAGACAAAATCGTATTAACAGGCACACATGTTACAGCAGCTGTGAAAAAGCAAATTGAACAATTAGGCGGTCAGGCTATACACCTACCGCTTATTACTGTTAATGAGATTAAAAGTGACATGGACCGACAACGACTTGAAAAAAGTAAGCAGTATGATTGGCTTATTTTCACAAGTCAAAATGCGGTCCTTGCTTTTATAAGTAAAATACAGCGTTTTCATTTCCAGGCATCTGAGTGGTCATGTAAAGTGGCTGCTGTTGGTACAAAAACAGCCGAAGCTCTTGAAGAAATAGGTTTTGAGATTAAATTTATGCCATCAACTTTTAGTGCAGATGTATTTGTACAAGAGTTTCCTACAATTGCAGGAGACAATGTATCCTGTCAATTTTTTAAGGGTTCGATGGCAAAGGATACTATAGTAAAAGGTTTATCTTGTCATGTCGATGAATGGACTGTCTATGAAACCGTTCAAACGACAGAACATACTACAGAACTGCTAACACTTTTAAAAGAATCGACAAATGTAAGTATTGCCTTTGCAAGTCCATCTGCAGTAGAGGTTTTTTCTGAGCATGTAGCAAAGGTAATCGGTTGGCATTCATTTATGGTTCTATCCATTGGACATATCACGGAGCGAGCGCTAATTAAGGCGGGAGCTAAAGTTGATATAATGCCACCGACCTATACAATGAAAGCTTTGATTCAAGAGTTAGCTAATAGAAAGGAACATCTAAAATGAAAGATTTAACATTTAAAAGACACAGACGTTTACGTCAATCTGCTACTATGCGTTCAATGGTAAAAGAAACATATTTGCATAAAGAAGATTTCATCTATCCCATTTTCGTCATGGATGGCGAAAATATTAAAAATGAAGTATCTTCTATGCCAGGCGTTTTCCAATTTTCAATTGATCGTTTAGGTGAGGAAATGGATGAAGTAGTATCACTAGGTATTCCTTCGGTTATTCTTTTTGGCTTACCTGCCGAAAAAGACGAAGTAGGTACTCAAGCTTTCCACAATCACGGTATTGTTCAAGAAGCAACTCGTTTTGTGAAAAAAAATTACCCAGAAATCGTTGTTATTGCAGACACATGCCTATGTGAATTTACTTCTCATGGTCACTGTGGCGTCGTTAATGACAAAGAACAAATTTTAAATGATCCTTCACTAGATTTATTAGCAAAAACGGCAGTTTCTCAAGCAGAAGCAGGAGCAGACATTATTGCACCATCTAATATGATGGACGGTTTTGTAGCAGCGATTCGTAAAGGCTTAGATGATGCTGGATTTGAAGATGTTCCAATCATGTCTTATGCAGTAAAATATGCCTCAGCATACTATGGGCCATTCCGAGATGCGGCTGATGGCGCACCTAAATTTGGTGATCGTAAAACATATCAAATGGATCCTGCAAATCGTATGGAAGCAATGCGTGAAGCTACTTCAGACGTAGAAGAAGGAGCAGATTTCTTAATCGTTAAACCAGCATTAGCTTACTTAGATATTGTACGTGATGTACGTAATAACTATGATTTACCGATTGTTGCTTACAATGTAAGTGGCGAATATGCGATGGTCAAAGCGGCATCTATTAATGGCTGGATTGACGAAAAACAAACGGTCCTAGAAACACTGCTAGGTATGAAACGCGCAGGAGCAGACTTAATCATTACTTATCATGCAAAAGATGCAGTTCGTTGGATGGAGGGAAAATAATTCATGACACGTTCATATGAAAAATCAAAACAAGCTTTTCAAGAAGCAGTAAACTTAATGCCAGGTGGCGTAAATAGTCCAGTTCGTGCATTTAAAGCAGTGGATATGGATCCCATTTTCATGGCTAGTGGTAAAGGAGCAATCATTACGGATATCGATGGTAATGATTATATTGACTATGTATTATCATGGGGTCCACTAATTATTGGTCACACGCATCCTGATGTTGTAGCTGCTATTCAAAAAGTAGCTGAAACAGGAACGAGCTTCGGTGCTTCTTCACTAGTAGAAAATGAACTAGCAAAAGTAGTAATAGATCGTATTCCTTCAATCGAAATGATTCGTATGGTATCTTCAGGTACGGAAGCAACAATGAGTGCAATCCGTGCAGCACGTGGCTTTACAGGAAGAGATAAAATTTTGAAGTTCGAAGGTAGCTATCACGGACATGGTGATAGCTTACTGATTAAAGCTGGTTCGGGTGTCGCAACACTTGGTTTACCAGACAGCCCAGGTGTACCATTGGGAATTGCTCAAAACACATTAACTGTTCCTTATAATGATTTAGAATCTGCTAAACTTGTCTTCGAAAAATTCGGCGAAGAAATTGCTGCAGTAATCGTTGAGCCAGTTTGCGGTAATATGGGTGTCGTTCCTCCGTTACCAGGATTCCTTGAGGGATTACGTGAACTAACAACAAACGCTGGCTCACTATTAATCTTTGATGAAGTAATGACTGGTTTCCGTGTAGGGTATCATAGTGCTCAAGGTCACTTTGGTGTAACACCAGATTTAACTTGTCTTGGTAAAGTAATCGGTGGTGGACTACCTGTAGGTGCATTCGGTGGTAAGCGTGAAATTATGGAGAAAATTGCTCCGGCAGGTCCAATCTATCAAGCGGGTACATTATCAGGTAACCCACTTGCAATGTCTGCTGGTTTAGCAACAATAAGTCATTTAAAACCTGAAACATATGATTATTTCACAAAATTAGGGGATCAATTAGAAGCAGGTTTCCGCGAAGCTGCAGAAACTTACAATATCCCGTACACAGTAAATCGTGCAGGTTCAATGATTGGTTATTTCTTAACTAATGAGAATGTCATTAACTTTGAAACGGCGAAAACTTCTGATTTACAATTGTTTGCTGAATACTACGGTTTAATGGCGAATGAAGGAATCTTCTTGCCGCCGTCACAATTTGAAGGTGTATTTGTTTCTACAGAGCACACTGAAGAACATATTGCAAAGACAGTTCAAGCTTTCCAAAAAGTATTTAAACAACTTGCACGCTAATATAATAGTAAAAGAAAAAGGCTTTCTCCATTTAGAGAAGGCCTTTTTTTATGCATGTAAATACATTGATAATGTACCTAATATAAATAATCTTTATCATAGAGCATCAATGACTTTAATGGATCCGAACAACAAACGAATAACTAAAACCGTTTGCTCTAAGGACATAACATAATGCATATTCACGATACTATCAAGCATATAATCTATTAGATATATGAAGGAGGTCAAGCTATGCAACATATTTCCTGGGAAATCGCAGAAGGATTTAACTTCCCTGAAAGTTTTGGTAAACCGCAAGATACGTCGAATGTGAAAATTACACCTCGTTGGACACAAGAAGAGTCAGGTGAATCAGTATTCTTAACAGGTATTTATCATATTTCTGCCAATGTAGCATTTGCAGAAGGAGAAACACCACATCATGGGACTTCAACTTGGACAACAATAGAGGATTTAGACATGCAAGGAGAATCGGGTTATTTTGAATATGCTGTGCCGTTACATGTAAATTTGCCGCGAGATCGAGTGAATAAAGACGTCCCTGTAGAAATAAAAGTAGACTATATTACGACAACATTCCAAGATGATGGTAGCTGTCATTTTAGCTGGCAAGCGACATGTAATTATGAGGAGCCGCAAGCTGCTACTGCACAAGTAGAAGCAGAAGTAGTAGAAAGTTCTTCTACCACTACTGCTGAGGCAAGTGCTCAAGAAATACCAGAATCTGATGCGCTCTTATGGGATTTAGAAGAAGCATATACGATTAAAACGTATAATTTAAAGGAAATCCGTAAACAGTAAGTACCACAATAAGGCTAATACCAAAAGTAATATAATGTCTCCTGTTGTCGGGATGATGATTACACGAATACCTTGGAAGCAACAAAGAGGAATGATAATACTTCTACAGTAAAACCTTGTTTTCCGTAGCCAAGGTGGTAGAAAATAAGGGTTATATTTTCGACGTGACATGAAATGTAGTCCTCCTTTCTAAAAAACTTGAAAATGCATCTTTTTTTCGATACAATAAGGTCATCTTAATATAGATGCATAGATAGGGAAGAGTAGAATGCATTGTGTTTGCCAAAGAGAGGAAACGTTAGGTGCGAGTTTCCGCTTACACACATTTGAAGGTCGCCCTGGAGCAGTTTCTGTGAACCTGATAAAGCTTAGCAGAAGCCGGTTAGAAGCCGTTATACAATGAAGTGTCAGCACGTTTTTTGTGTTGAAATAAAGGTGGTACCGCGAATTCAACTCCTTCGTCCTTTTTAGGCGATAGGAGTTTTTTATTTGCAAAAAACTACAAGTTACTTCGTTGTTAACAAAAAATTAAAAGGAGGTCGTCAAATTGACAGAACAACAAACGACATCAATGCCAACGAAATATGATCCACAGTCAATCGAACAAGGGCGTTATGAATGGTGGCTAAAAGGCGAATTCTTTAAAGCACAACCTGAAAGTGGCAAAGAGCCATATTCAATTGTAATTCCACCACCAAACGTAACAGGTAAACTACACTTAGGGCATGCTTGGGATACAACATTACAAGATATTCTAATTCGTATGAAACGTATGCAAGGATACGATGCACTTTGGTTACCGGGTATGGACCATGCGGGTATCGCAACACAAGCAAAGGTAGAAGCGAAACTTCGTGAAGAAGGCATTACTCGTTATGACTTAGGTCGCGAAAAGTTCGTAGAAAAAACATGGGAATGGAAAGAAGAGTATGCAGGTCATATTCGTCAGCAATGGGCAAAAATGGGTCTAGCGCTAGATTATTCTCGTGAACGTTTCACATTAGATTCAGGACTTTCTGATGCAGTAAAAGAAGTATTCGTAAAACTTTATGAAAAAGATTTAATCTACCGTGGCGAATATATCATCAACTGGGATCCTGCGACAAAAACAGCGTTATCTGATATCGAAGTTATTTACAAAGATATACCAGGTGCTTTTTATCACTTCAAATATCCATTAACTGAAGGAACTGGAACAATTGAAATTGCTACAACTCGCCCTGAAACAATGCTAGGTGATACTGCAATCGCTGTTCACCCTAAAGATGAACGTTACCAACATCTAATCGGCAAAACAGTGACATTACCAATTGTAGGTCGCGAAATTCCAATCATAGCAGATGAGTACGTTGAAATGGAATTTGGTACGGGTGTTGTGAAAATTACACCAGCTCATGACCCGAATGACTTTGAAGTAGGTAACCGCCATGACTTACCACGTATTCTTGTAATGAATGAAGATGGTTCAATGAATGATAATGCTGGTAAATACAAAGGTATGGATCGCTTTGAATGCCGTAAAGCAATCGTGAAAGATTTACAAGACATGGGTGTTTGCTTCAAAATTGAGGATCATATGCACTCAGTAGGACACTCTGAACGTTCTGGTGCTGTTGTTGAGCCGTATCTTTCAACACAATGGTTCGTTAAAATGCAACCACTTGCAGATGCATCATTAGAGCTTCAAAAAGATGAAGAAGGCAAAGTGAACTTTGTACCTTCGCGTTTTGAAAATACGTATTCCCGTTGGATGGAGAATATCCGTGATTGGTGTATTTCACGTCAACTTTGGTGGGGTCACCGAATTCCAGCTTGGTACCATAAAGAAACTGGTGAAATTTACGTAGGTACGGATGCTCCAGCTGATGCTGAAAACTGGAATCAAGATACTGATGTATTAGATACTTGGTTCTCATCTGCATTATGGCCGTTTTCAACGATGGGCTGGCCAGATGAAGCCAACGAAGAATTTAAACGTTATTACCCAACAAGTACATTAGTAACGGGTTATGATATTATATTCTTCTGGGTTTCTCGTATGATTTTCCAAGGCATTGAATTTACTGGAACACGTCCATTCGAGGATGTATTAATTCATGGTTTAGTTCGTGATGAACAAGGACGCAAAATGTCTAAATCACTTGGTAACGGCGTTGATCCAATGGATGTTATCGAAAAATACGGTGCTGACTCATTACGTTATTTCTTAGCAACTGGTTCTTCTCCAGGTCAAGATTTACGTTATTCAAATGAAAAAGTAGAAGCTGTTTGGAACTTCTCAAACAAAATTTGGAATGCTTCACGCTTTGCTTTGATGAACATGGAAGGCATGACTTACGATGAAATCGATTTAACTGGTAAAAAATCAGTAGCAGACCAATGGATTCTAACTCGTCTGAACGAAACAATCGAACAAGTGACAACTTTAGCCGAGAAATTTGAATTTGGTGAAGTAGGTCGTCAATTATACAACTTCATCTGGGATGATTTCTGTGATTGGTACATCGAAATGGCGAAATTGCCATTATACGGTGAAGATGAAGCAGCGAAGAAAACAACGCGCTCCGTACTAGCATATGTTTTAGATAATACAATGCGCCTGTTACATCCATTTATGCCATTTATCACAGAAGAAATTTGGCAAAACCTTCCGCATGAAGGCGAATCAATTACAGTAGCTGCTTGGCCGACAGTTGATGAAACATTAACTTCACAAGCACAATCGAATAACATGAAATTACTAATGGACATTATCCGTGCTGTTCGTAACATTCGTGCTGAAGTACAAACACCAATGAGCAAAAAAGTACCTTTATATGTTTCAGCTAAAGATGCTGCAACGCTTGCAGTACTAGAAGATAACAAAGCGTATCTAGAAAAATTCTGTAACCCAGAGCCGTTAACACTTGGCGAAGGCATTGAAGCTCCTGGACAATGCATGTCAGCTGTTGTATCTGGTGCAGAACTATTCTTACCACTTGAAGGATTAATCGATGTAGCGGCTGAAATTGAGCGCTTATCGCATGAACTTGAGAAATGGGATAAAGAAGTGAAACGTGTTCAAGGTAAACTGAACAATGAACGTTTCGTATCTAAAGCTCCAGATGATGTTGTAGCTGCTGAACGTGCAAAAGAAGCGGACTATATTGAAAAATATGCTACAGTGGAGAAACGTATTAACGAATTGAAAAATATGTAATCAAAAAAATCGCTCAAGTATTTTACTTGAGCGATTTTTTTGATATTAAAACGAACAATTTTCGGTAAAATATGAGAAATTATTGTAATTTAATTCTCAACAGATATAAGTTGAAAGATATTTTAGTTCTATTGAAATTAATCCTGCAAGGAAAAGTCAAGTGGTAATTATAACTAAAATGTAATATAGTTATTGTTCTTTATAATGGCTTATAATAAGAAGGTAATTGATTAAATAACAAGCACAATATACATACCAGGAGTGTTGAATAGTGTTTACAAATATAGAACAGTGCGTCGAGTTTTTAACCTCATTAAAAAAAGGTAGTAGTACATCGATTCCATTAGAAGTCGTTACTTCATTATTACATGAGTTTGGCGACCCTCAACATACTTTTAAAACAATCCATTTAGCAGGTTCAAACGGCAAAGGCTCTACTTTAAATGCATTAAAGGAAATATTAAAATACAGTCAAGTAGAAAAAGTAGGCTGCTTTGTTTCTCCACACTTAGAGCGCATAAATGAGCGTATTACAATTAGTGACAAGCAAATTACGGATGAGCAATTCCTGTTATACGTCAATAAGGTGTTTGCTGCAATAGATGAAAAGGACGGAGTATACCCAAGTTTTTTTGAAATTATGACAATTGTTGCTTTCCTCTATTTTGCAGATGAGAAAGTAGATGTTGCTCTAATTGAAACAGGTATTGGTGGCAAATTAGATTCAACTAATGTGATTGATCCCGTCATTTCAATAATTACAACGATTTCTTTAGAACATACAGCGATTTTAGGTGATACTTATGATGAAATTGCTTATCAAAAGGGTGGCATTATTAAAGAAAATAGACCTGTAGTGACAACGGTAGAGAATGAAGATGCAATAGAAGTTCTTCGGAAAATAGCAGAAGAGAAGCATGCACCTATAGCTATTTTTAACGAGGATTTTACGGCAACAAAAGTCACTCAAAAGGAACATACACAGATGTTTAATTACTCTAAAGGTGATTATGCCATAAATGATGTTGAATTACTTATGGCAGGTCCTCATCAAATTAACAATGCTTCATTAGCTATTACAACGGCATTATTGTTAAAAGATGCTGGATACTTTGATATTACAGAAGAAGCTATTCGAAAAGCTTTAAAAGAAGCTAAATGGGCGGGACGTTTTGAAGAGTATGGTCATCTTATCGTAATTGATGGAGCGCATAATCCTGAAGGAACAGAAGCACTAATTGCAACATTAAAAGCGAAATATCCGACGAGGGAATACGATTTTATCTACGCCGCGCTACAGGACAAAGATCATCTAAAAAGTATTAAGATGATGGCGGAAGTGGCAGCATCTATGACATTTACGCAAATAAGTATGCCTAATGCCGCACCAGCTGCAGAATTAGCAGCATTATCACAGCACCACCATACTTATTTTGATGCAGATTGGGAATGTGTAGTGAAACGAGCAGTTGAGGAAAAAGAGGACGAGCATGTATTGGTCATAACAGGATCTCTTTATTTTATTTCTGAAGTACGTGCATTTTTAAACAATAAAGTGAAACAGTAAACGGGGTGCCGACATGATTCCTAAATTAGATCATTATAAAGAAAAGTGGGGTGTCCGTAGTGATGCCTCTATAAAGCCAGGGTTAACAGCTATTACTGAAGCATTGCAATTAGTAGGGAACCCACAAGAAAAATTATCCGCAGTCCATGTAGCAGGTACAAATGGCAAAGGCTCAACAATTACTTTTATAGAACATATAAGTAAGGCTCATGGACTGTCAACCGCTACATTTATGTCTCCGTGTATTGAAGATGTACACGATCAAATTCAGCTAAATGAACAACCCATTAAACCAGAAGAAATGGATGTAGTATTTAGTATCATGGCGGATGCGGGATTAGATGGAAAGCTAACAGATTTCGAACTGTTAACAGTAGCAGCCTTTTTAGCTTTCGAGCGCTTAGCACCTGATATTACTATTATCGAATGTGGTATGGGGGGACGCTTTGATAGTACTAATGTTGTGACGCCAATCGTGTCAGTTGTACCTAGTATTGCTATAGAGCATACAAATTTTTTAGGCTCGACTATAGAAAGTATTGCTATGCATAAAGCAGGTATTATTAAAAAACAAAGGCCTGTGGTGACAGGTGTGTTACCAACTGAAGCGATGGCTATATTTACACAAGAAGCGGAAAAACTTCGCTCACCATTACTTGTCTACAATGAAAATTTCACCGTTACAGAGGAAAACTCGACGGAAATATACATGGCTAATGATGTACGAATCACGAACTTAACACGTACAATGCCAGGGCTGCATCAGCGTAGTAATATGGCTCTAGCAATTACAGCATTTAATATCGTTGCACAAGTAAATGGAGTAAAAACAAATGTCGATGCATTTCGAAATGGGATTCAAAGTGCTCAGTTAGCATGTCGCTTTGAACAACTTGCACCGAATCTCTATATTGACGGGGCACATAATCCAGCGAGTGCTAAAAGTTTGGTCGATGCGATTCAAGAGCGATTTCCTAATGAACCCATTCACTTTATCGTGGGCATGCTTGGGGATAAGGATATACGTGGAGTTTTAGCAGAATTAGAAAAAGTAGGTACTACCTTTACTTTTGTAAATATAGCGAATGATCGTGCGATGGCTGCTGATGAGATTATGAAAATGAGTTATGCGGAAAATAAATCGACAACATATGACATTTTGACTACTGTTCAACAAAAGTTGCTGTTGAATGAAGTAATTATCATGACTGGTTCCTTATATTTGTTAGCAAAATGGCGAAAAATATTGCATGAAACATTTAATTGAATTTCTTTAAATGGATGACTTTGGTAAAACGATTTGCTATAATTGCTTAAAAGTAGGCATAAATACTCACGATGAGAGGTGTGAGAAGTGAATTTGTCACTAAAGTTCAGATGGGCCGTATTTATAGTATGGTTGGCAACTGTACCAATTGGTTTAAATTTGGTATACCACTATTTTCCTCCACCAACTTATATTAATTGGTCTGAGTTAATAGGTTTCATAGTATTGGCGATCATTACAGCCATTTTCCCTTTTGTTATAAACGGGGTCCCTTTATTTTTTATGCAATGGGTAAACTTAGCGGTCTTTTTGAAATATGGTTTATTTATAGAATTAATTGTATTCCAAATTGCACTGATTCCCTTTTTATATCGTGCAAAGTTACTTAAGTTAAGTCTATATCGTATACCTTGGAATTCGATAATGTTTTTCCTCGTCTCTTTCATCAGTGGTTTACTTTTTATCTTAATTGGTGGAGAATTTGGTTCGCTTAACATTCCTCATATTGTCTTATTCGGAATGTTTTACTTATTTATGAATACATTTGTGAATCATGTATTACTGAAATTGAGCTTAATCGTTATGAAGAAAAGAGCTCCATTTCTAACAAAAGATGATTATTGGGACTATAATAGTATGCTATTTACTTTTCCTATGGGGTTAACACTATATCTACTGTCGGAATATGTGGGTCCTATATCATTTGTTTTACTTGGATTGCCATTCTTGATAGTGACTCAGATTTTAAGAATGTATAGTACATCAGAAAGAGTAAATGAATACTTATCGTTGGCTGCCCATTTTGGCCATCAGTTAGGGGATCGCTTAACGAGTGATGAAGTTGTGGATTTATTTATGGGTAAAACAATTGAAATCATGCCTGTAGATCATGCTTACATTATCGATATAGTGAATGGTCAGCTACAATTCCTTAGATCACATGAAAATGGAGTATGTACAGCAGTTAATATCTCTCATGAAAATATTTTAAAAACACCTATCAAAGAAATAATGAATACTGAACAAACAATTGTCTACAATCAACAGACCGAATGGATAGGGATGGGGATAGGTTTTTTACCTTTTGCTACACAAAGTATAGTAATGATGCCAATCTCGAGAAATCAAAAAATGGTAGGAGTTTTCTTATTAGCTTCTAATAAGAAAAAGTTCTTTGAAGAATATAAAATTCGTATATTAGATATACTATGTTCTTATTTTGCTGTTTCAGTGGAGCGGTCGCGTTACATTGAGGCGACAATAAACAAAAGTGAGCGCTGTGGTTTAACTGGGTTATATAATTACAGATATTTCGAAGAACAACTTACAGTTAAAATGCAACAATTAATGGACGGAGAAATACGTCAACTTTCGTTAATAATGCTTGATATTGATCATTTCAAACTTATTAATGATACGTATGGTCATCAAAGTGGCAATAGCATTTTATGTGACTTCGCTCGTACTTTAGAGGGAGAAGTGGGAAGTAAAGGACTATTAGCTAGATTTGGTGGTGAGGAATTCGTTATTTTACTTCCCAATATGTCTAAAAGTGAGGCACTGCACTTAGCTGAAGATATTCGTATGAATGTGCAACATAAGTTATTTGAAATTGGATCCGATTTGAGTTTGAGCCATATAAAAGAACATGTCACAATCACGACAAGTGTTGGTGTCTCAACTGCTCCTGAAGATTGTGATAAACCAATGGCATTAATACGAAACGCTGATAGGGCTTTGTATGTAGGAGCTAAACAAAAAGGGCGTAATCGAGTAGCGGAGTATCTAAAAACCTAATTAATAGCTAAGAGATTCCTAGAATTCTCTTAGCTATTGCAACATATAATGATTAGCAGAATACATATCAGTTAAATATTTTTTACTTATGAATGCCTGCATTTCTACACTATTTAAAAATAAGCAATGAAAACTTGAAATATAAAAGAGAGGATGTACTAAAATCAATCAATTTGAATTTCTAAACAAAGATCCTGGAAGTAGACAGTTAGATAAGGTTCTTCGTGCACTCCAGAATATTGAACAGCTAACTATCACGAAGATTGATCATATTGTGATTAAAAATGATGTAGACATTTCATTAAATAATTTGTCAGGAAAAGAATTAATAGATGGAATAACGAATCATAGTAGTGAATCAATAATTACTGATGAAAACCTGTCCTTTAATCATTCATCAGTAAATCAACAAGTAGAAGAAATTCAGTATGCAACTCCCGTGTGTTCAAATGCATCTGTAAAGTCCTCACTTAAGCCCGAATGTATAACATTTGATGCAATGCTAATCTCTCCAAATTATGACGATGTCTATGATTTTATTAAAGAAGTAGAAAGATTAGATCGTATCGTCCGTATAGACAAAGTAAACTTTTCAGTTCCAAACGGAGATCAAGTTTTAAATGGTTTGAAAGAAACCATTCAAACGACATTAAAGCTCACGACTTTTTATTGTAGGGATAAGTCTTATTAATTTTAATTACTGAAGTTGGTTGTAGAATACTTTTTCTATGTGGTTAGTATTCTTTTTTAGTTGAGACGAGGAACATTTAGGTTATAGAAGATTCCTTAAATGGATTCCAAATGAGTTTTTAGTTCAAGAGACCAATAAATTTTTCTGTAGAAAATGTGCAACAGAATAATTAAAAAGGCGTTTCAAAGTTAATTCTTCAACTTTGAAACGCCTTTTTGTGTTTAACAATATCCTTAATTTTTTTAGTTATTTATTAAAAGAATTAATACTATTATATTACTCTTCTATTAAAGCTCCTTGAGATGATAATTGTTTAGGGTCATCATAAGACGGAACTGTTTCAATAGGTATAGGGTTAGAGGAAGCATATTGAACATATGATCCACCTGAAGCAGTAAAAGATTTTGCAATAACTGCTCCTGTAATATTTCCACTACCTGATAAAGTAACATCTGCGTTTGGTGCGAAAAATACTTTAGTAATGGCTGAAGAAGCTCCATCTAATTCAACTTTACTTCCTCCAGAATAAATATCCCCTTGGAATCCTCCGCTACCTCCAAATTTAATATTGGCGTTTTTTGCATATAGTGATCCAAAGATCCTTTGATCACCAGCCATGTTTATTGCATTATTTCCTTTGTAATACACTTTTAGTTTGGATATACTCCCATTGTTGTTTACTGTACTTGAAGAGTTTGTAGTTATTTTATCTTTCACATAAATAGTTAATTTTCCAGAACCTATTATGTTTATATGTCCATTATCAATATTTAAGTGGTCTACTAGGAGGGACTTGTCTGTATTACCAACATTGATCGTTAATGAATAGTTACTAGATAGTATGATATTTTTAAATTTCATATTATTTGTCATATTAAGTGTGTATTTGTTAGTAAGGTAGTGATTAATTAATAAATCGCCATTTTGTATGACATTTGTCTTTTCGGAGTCATTTTTTTTGACTAACTCATTATTAGGGTATTTCAATTGCTCTAAATTTTTAAAATCATCCTCTGGGAAAGAAGGTAACTCGATATCAATAGGAGTGCTAAGATCTGCTTTAGGTTTATGTCCATAATACGCAGGAATATCTATACTCCCGGGATTAGATGATTCGGTTGCAATATCTGCCCCATAAATATTAGCGCTTCCTGATAATGAGATAGTATTTTTAACATGGACTGCATATTTAGGTGTATATGTCTCGGGTGTTGGAGTCGTTTCAACAACTAAATATACAATATATTCTTGTGTTACTGTTCTTTTTTTGCCTCCAATTTCACCTGTTGATTTTATATAGTATTTGTTAGAGTCATCTTTATCTTTTGTTAATATTATTGTTGATTTCGGTTTTTTGCCAAAATGTTCTTCATAATTACTAAACTGATTGACTGTTGAGCTTGCAATAATTTGCTCAGCTTGAGTGTAAAAATAGTCTGTGAAATTAAACTTTAATTTTTCTTTAGTAGTTAAAGTTTCATAGTGATTTTTAGTGGAAATGAAAGCATCGTTTACCTTGTTATTAAGTTCTTCTCTTTTTTGTACAATACCTGCTTCTGCAATATAGTATACCGATTGATCTGTACGTTCACCTGAAGATTGCTTCATTGTTGTTGCAGTAACGCTCATCAATGAAACACCAAGTATCGACATAACAACCAGTACCATAAGGACGATAATTAGTGTATAGCCATTTTCATTTTTTAAAGTGTGGTTATGTTTATATAATTTTCTCATTAGTTTCCACTCCTAACGACTATGTTTGTTTCAACAGTTTTGCCATCAAGATTTGTTATTTTTATATTCCATGAATTTTCTTTGTATTCAACCAAGAATTCTTCAATATTAGTAGCGAATGGTACACTGTTTTTCGTGATGCCATTTGTACTTTTCTCGAATCTATATTCTTCATTTTTTATTTTTATCCCATCTTTAATAGAGACAATATCAGTTGTTTTTCTCATTTCTTTTGTAATGACTTTTAAGACATATGAAACCTCATGAAGCTGCTGATTTTTATTTAATTGTTTGTCGTATTGTTTAGAACTAGACAATTGAACGTTGAATATTAAAGTAGCAACTAAAGCGGATATAACGATAACTGCGAGTGTCTCTACTAATGTAATTCCTTTTTCGTTGTTTGCTATATTCTTCATTGTTTGCCTCACTTCCATACGAATACATTTTCCATTTGTGCTTTCGGAGTAACCTCTTTGTTCTCATAGACAGTAATAACTATGTTCGTTAAATTAGGTGCATTTGTGTTTTTTTTAAGCTTTAATTTAATAGTATTTTTAGCTTCTGTTTTAATGAATTCAACCCCATTAGCTTCAAGCGTATAGCCTAAACTTTTTAAGGCTTTTTCTTGATTGCTCTCCTTTTTACTCACTGCATAGGCCTTTTCCATTTCTGACTGTGCGATATAAGTCGCATCTACTATATTTTCTGAGCTCTTTCCTGTTTTTGCTGTTTGGATAAAGAAGGTAAAAAATGTTATTAGTAGAATTACTAATATAACGAAAGATGCCAAAACTTCAATAAGTGTGAATCCTTTTTCATTTGAATGAAACATCTTATAGAATTTCTTCATTTTTAAAACCTCTTTCGTAAGATTGATGGAATATATTTTTCAACAATATGAGGTGATAGATAAAATAAAATGCAAGTGGTTCAAATAACCTGTTTTATATATTAAACTATACACTTATATCATACCTTCTTCTGTGATATATAGCATATGTTTTCATTAATTATTCACAAAAAACATTTTAAATTGTGATAAAAGTCGTATCTTTTAGGATAATTTTTATTTATAATCTAGTTTATAGATGAGGATATACGAATATACAAAAAAATATAATAGGAGAATTAGAATATGAGGTTATTTACGAAATTTACAATAATTACACTGCTAGTATTCGGTTTTCTTGTTTCATTTGAATATAACGGGGATAAAGCATTAGCTGCTCCAAAAGGTTCTACTATAGGTAATGTATCTATAGAGAATTTGTCTAAGGAAGAGATGAAAAAACAGTTAAATGCAGCCGTTGATACATGGCAAAGTAGCGAAATATTGATAATGGTTGGGGAAAAAGAGATTTTATTGACCGGGGAAGATTTCAAATTCGATATAAATGCCTCTATTAGACAATATGAACTTAGTATTGAGAAACCTTGGTATGCGTTTTGGGAAAAGAAACGTATTGTACATGAGTCTTTGATTGTAGAAGCAAATCCTACTTTAAAAGAGAAAATTGAAAACCAAACAAATTTAAAAGATGAAAATTTAATTACTCAAATTCTTGAAGCGGCATCTTATCTGAAGAGTTCTCCGATTAAGGTTGCAGTTAAAGATATATCAATCGATCAAGCTGAACGAATTTCATTTGAAACGATAGCTTTGAGTGAAAGCCAAACCGCAGAAATTTCGAAAATTGTTGCTCAATTAAATGGTTTTATAATTGAGCCGGAAAATGAAGTTTCATTTAATGAACTAATAGCCAATGCTTCTAACAATGAAAGTGTAATGACGATTGTAGCATCGGCTTTATATAGTGCAGTAGTACAAAGTAGCTTTGAAATTTTGGAAAGACATCAAGCTAATGAAATTCCAACCTATGTGAATCCAGGGTATGAAGCTGTTGTTAATCCAATATTTAAAAAAGATTTGCGATTTGTATCCCATAGTAAAGTACCAGCAAAAATTGTTGCTACAGTAAATTCAGGTGAATTAAAAATTGAACTATATTCTCTACGAGGCAATCCAAAAGTGTCAGTCTTTGAAGAGGATAAAAAAAATGTTAAGCCTCGAACTATTTATCGATATTCTTCTTATTTAGAAGAAGGAGAAAGAGAGATAGCTCAACAATCAGAATCAGGTCTACAACTAGTAATTTATCGTACAGTCACTAATGATGATGGAAATGAAAAGACAGAATTAATAAGTCAGAATTACTATGCTCCACAAAATGAAATTATTGAGCTTTCATCAAAACAAACACCGGTTGATTTGAATTCTGCAAGTGGAGAAGAAGTTTCAGAAGAATGTAATGAGGATGATACCTCAGATGTTTGCAAACCAACAACTACTAAACGAAAAAAGGCAACTAAAAGTAAAAATGGTGGTCCTGTTCCCGAAGGAAGCTACTATACCGAAACAGGGGATATTGTAACACCTGGTGATTCTAAATAAGGTTGCAAAGAGGTGAAGGAGAAATGAGTAAGGTAAAAAGAAAAAGACTCGGGGATTTATTAGTTGAAGCTAACGCAATTACTCAGGAGCAGTTAGATTATGCTCTAAAGAGTAGAAATATAAATGAAAGACTTGGAGATTTTCTAATCAGAGAAAATTTACTAACAGAGCAATTATTAATTGAAGTACTAGAATTCCAATTAGGCGTACCTCATATTAGTATCAGTCAATATGCAATTGAACCGGAACTCATTCAACTAGTACCAAAAGAATTAGCTAAACGTTCGTTATTAATGCCTTTGACGCGTGAAAAGAATAAATTACTCATTGCTATGGCTGATCCTATGGATTATTTCGCGATAGAAGAAGTTCGTATGGTGACGGGCTGCCAAATAGAAACGAGTATTGCAACGAAGGATGATTTATACCGTTCTATTTCTAAATACTATGATTTACAGGAGACAATGGATGCGGCGTTGAATGATTTTATCCCACTAGAAAAGGATGAAGAAGTAGAAATTTTTGATGATGATTCTCCTATTGTTAAGTTAGTTAACCAAATTATCTCGAATGCTGTTGTTCAAAGAGCGAGTGATATTCACTTTGACCCACATGAAACTGAACTACGTATTCGATTACGTATAGATGGTGTATTAAAAACAGAGCGTTCCCTTCCGAAACATATGCAAAATATGATCATCGCTCGTATTAAGATAATGGGGAATTTGAATATTACAGAAAATCGTTTACCACAGGATGGGCGAATAAAGGCAAATATTAATCTTCACCCGATTGATATTCGATTATCTACGTTACCTACAATTTATGGTGAAAAAGTTGTTATGCGTGTTTTGGATTTGAATAATTCACACGGAGATATTCGAAAGCTTGGGTTTTCAGATAATAACTTAGTGCATTTTAAAAAAATAATTTCTAAACCGAATGGAATCGTACTTATTACAGGTCCAACGGGTTCCGGTAAATCTTCTACATTATCTGCGACATTACATCATCTAAATGGTGAAGATGTCAATATCGTGACAGTTGAGGATCCAGTTGAATATCAAATGGATGGTGTAAATCAAATTCAAGTTCGTGAAGAAATAGGATTGACGTTTGCTACTGGTTTAAGATCTATTTTACGTCAAGATCCAGACATCGTCATGATAGGTGAAATCCGAGATTTAGAAACAGCGCAAATTGCGACTCGTGCATCTCTAACTGGGCACCTAGTATTAAGTACATTACATACGAATAGTGCGGTTGAATCTATTTCTAGATTGATTGATATGGGGATTGAGCCGTTTTTAATTTCATCATCAGTTGTCGGAGTAGTGGCGCAGCGTCTTGTTAGACGAGTCTGCCGTGATTGTGGTGAGTATCATGACTTATCTATACAGGAACAGGAGATTTTTGTGAAACATAATGTCCACGTTGAAAAAGTAAAGCGTGGTAAAGGATGCCCGTCATGCAATAAGACGGGATATAGAGGGCGACTTGCAATTCATGAAATACTCGTAGTCGATGATTATATAAAAGAATTGATACTAAATAAAGCAGGAATTGCAACGATTAAAAAGCAAATGTATAACAAAGGCTATCGAACATTATTAGAAGATGGACTGTTAAAGGTAGCGGAGGGTATTACAACGACAGAAGAAATATTACGTGTAGCGACTGATAACTAGGATGTGAGGAAATGGCAAAATCTATTATAGAATTACTAATTTATGCGGACGACAGTGACGCTTCAGATTTACATGTAACTGTAGGTGTACCTCCGCATTATCGGATTAACGGACAATTGCAACCGTATGGAGAAGAGAATCTGACACCTGATGATTTAGAGCTGATGATAAAAGAAATTCTGCCTCCGCATCGTCAGGAGGAATATGAAATAAAAGGTGAAGTTGATTTCAACTACTCACTCCCTGGAAGATGTCGGTTCCGTATGAACGCCTATCATCAGCGCAATAGCTGTACATTAGCAGCACGTAAAATTACATCTGAAATTCCAACAATCGATCAATTAGGCATGCCGGAAGTATTGAAAAATTTATGTAGTAAACCCCAGGGGCTCATTCTTGTAACAGGACCAACAGGCTCAGGTAAATCTACAACTTTAGCCGCAATGATTGACTATATTAACACCAATAATGCGAAACATATTATTACGCTAGAAGATCCTATTGAATATTTGCATAAACATAAAATGTCGATTGTAAACCAACGAGAAGTAGGAACAGATACGAATAGCTTTGCAAACGGTTTACGTTCAGCTCTTCGTCAAGATCCAGATATTATTCTAGTAGGAGAAATGCGTGATCATGAGACGATTTCAACAGCAATTACAGCTGCTGAAACAGGACATTTAGTCATGGCGACATTACATACAAGTAGTGCTCCAACGACAATTGACCGTATTATCGACGTCTTCCCACCTCATCAGCAAAGTCAAATTCGTATTCAGCTAGCGAATGTGTTACAAGGAATTATTTCACAGCGACTGTTTAAACGAATAGACAAGCCAGGTAGAGTAGCAGCAACAGAAATTTTAGTACATACTCCATCTGTTTCTAATTTAATAAGAAATGATAAAGTACATCAAATTCCGAATATCATGCAAACAAATCGAGCAGTTGGCATGCATACAATTGAAAGTTCTATTCAACATCTTTTAGCGAAGAAAATAATAGATTTTGAAATTGCCAAAACGTATTTGAATGCAGGTGAATTTGGATGACAGTATATCGCTATAGTGGTCGGTCATCAAAGGGATCTACGGAGAAGGGAACTATTGAAGCTGGCACCAAGCAATTAGCCGTTAAAAAATTGCGAGATCAAGGCATTAATCCTAGACAAATTGAAGAATCCAAAAGTATTTTGCACAAAGATTTATCGCTTGGTAGTGGAGTGAAAAATGAGGACTTTGTTATTTATTGTCGCCAATTTGCAACGCTGATTCGAGCAGGTATATCGATCGTAGAAGCAACACGGATTCTTAGTGCGCAAACGTCTAGTAAGGCGCTAAAAAAAGCTTTAGTTAGTGTGGAAGAGGATATACGCTCCGGTATTGCTTTTTCTGCCTCAGCAGCAAAATATCCTAAGATTTTTCCGACGCTCTTTATCAATATGATGAAAGCTGGGGAAGCAACAGGTAATTTAGATGACACATTAGATCGAATGGCTTTTAGCTATGAGAAATCGTTTAAATTACAGAAGAAGATTCAATCGGCTATGACTTACCCGATTGTGTTAGTTATATTAATCGTTTTTGTGGCCGTTTTTATGCTGCTATGGCTTGTCCCAAGATTTACAGCGTCCTTTGCTAGTTTTGGTGCTGAACTACCAGCCATTACATTGGTTGTCCTGGCATTTAGCGATGCTTTGAAAAAATTCTGGTGGCTATTTTTACTCGTAGCTATAGTTGCAATCGGAGGATTTGCTTTTCTATTTAAGAAGAATGAAAAAATTAATTTTATGACGCACTATATCCTACTGAAAATGCCGATTTTCGGAAAAGTACTGCAAAAATCGGCTATTGCTCGTATGACTAGAACGTTATCAACCTTATTTAGTAGTTCAGTTCCCATATTAAGTGCTTTAGCTATTGTTGAGAAAATTATCGGTAACCCTGTAATAGAAGAAGTGATTAGTGAATCTAAAAGTTCATTAGAAAAAGGGAGTCCACTATCGCAGCCGTTAGAGAAAAGCTGGGTATTCCCACCACTTGTAACGCAAATGGTTGCTATCGGAGAGCAAACGGGTTCTTTAGATTATATGCTAGAAAAAATAGCGGAGTTTTACGAGGATGACGTGGATCGTACAGTCGATTCGCTGAAATCCTTAATTGAACCATTAATGATTTTGCTATTAGCAGCTATTGTTGGATTTATAGTAGCAGCCATTATGCTACCGATGTTTAATTTATATGAACAAATCTAGTGAATTTTTAATTGGAAGGAGGTGAAAGGAAAAATGACAACCGAGCAAGTACAACTATCATCTAAGGATCAACTTACATATACGAAAAAAGGAGGTTTTATCATGAATAAGATCAAAAAAATGATAAAAAATGAAAGAGGTATGACTTTAATCGAACTATTAGCGGTAATCGTTATTATCGCGATTATCGCTGCTATCGCAATTCCTGCCATTGGTAATATAATTAATAATCAAAAAGACAAGGCAATTTTAGCGGATGCTTCCACAATTTTAGCTGGGGCAAAATTAGCAATGGCTGATGGGGCGTGTGGAGCTGATAATTCATGTAGTAACGTTGAATTAGAAGGTTTTGTAGATGAGTTAAAATATCCTCTTGTTGCAGCAGATAAAGTTGATAAAACTACAAATGGTTACTCTATTACGTATACTGCTTTAGAAAAAATAAATAATAATAAATATAAAGATGGTGTTGCTACAGGAAATGTAATAACGAGCGACAAATTAATTGAAAATATGGGAAATAAATAACTGATATACAGCAGCCTCCACTGCTGTATTCCCTTTAATCTTTCGTTGAAGAAAGCCATAGCATTTCAAATGCATTCCCGGCTTTCTCCACCGAAGTATTAAAGCTTTTCGATGTGGGAGGTACTCTGATGATATTTAAGAAGAAAAAGCGACAACTGTCATTTATATATAATGATTATGCAATGCATATGTTAGCAGTCAGTTCAAATGATTTAGAGCAGGCTACAATAGAAGGTATTCCTTTAGATGAAGGTATTGTGGTGGATGGTGTCATTGAAGATGAGCTTTCTTTTTTTGAGCTACTAAAGGAGCAAGTAAAAAAATATGGACTTAAAGGTCAGAATGTACGCTTTTTTGTGCCTGATAGTACAGTCATGATGAAGGTAATTGAGCATCCACAGGAATTAAAGGGAGAAGAAGCGATTAAAGAGTATGTAGAGATGGAGCTAGGACGTTCAATTCATCTACCATTTGAAGATGCACTTATTGATATTTATGATGCACAGGCTGGGGATGGAAAGGCGACTTTATTTGCTACGAGTGCAGATGAGATTCAGAAGTTGACGGGGCTATTAGCTGATGCTGGCTTATCACCTGTTGTAGCGGATATAAAAGCGATTTCTAATCTACGTTTGCTTGAAATGGTTATGCCGAATATACATAACAGCATTACGCTAATTACAGATTGGTCTATTAATGAGCTCTCAATAACAATTTATTCGCAAGGGGAAGTCGAATTTTTACGCTATCAAACGATTAATACAGAGCGTAGTAAATGGTACCCGAAACACACGGAAGATGCTTTTGATTATGCTTACAGTGATGATGTGATGAATTATAAAACAGCATTAATGGAGCCGTTATCTGAAATTGATCGTATTTTAAACTTTTATCACTATTCTTTAAATAAAGGTGAAAAGAGCGTAGGGAATATTGTTGTTATAGGAGATTCACCTGAGCTGCCATACATCATTGACATGCTAGAAAGTCAATTAACTTTGCCGGTACATACTTTAACAGATTCAGTGATTACTAGTAAGTTTCCTAACTTTAAGGCATCACAATCAAGTTTAATTGGACTAGCCTTAAAGGAGGTAGAGTAGGGTATGATTCCAGATATTAATCTCTTACCTAAGATAGAAAGAAAAAAGACAAATAGTCTACTTTTTTGGTTATTTGTAGCTGTCATTTGCTTGTTATTTATTGCTATTGGGGTGAAATATTTCTCGTTAAAAAGTGAGGTTGAATCTTTGTCCTCAGAGCAACAAGGTTTATCAACAAAAATTGATCGTTATAAAGACCAAATCGCGAATATTCAGAAGCAATCACAAGGTACACTTGCACAATCTGTACAATTTGTTGAATCGGTTTCATACCCGGTTGCACCGATTATTGATAGTTTAGAAGGTCATCTTGAATCGTACGAAAAGCTTACGGATATTAAATACGGTCCTGAAGGTATTGTAGTGACAATCGACTTTGAAACGCTTAACGACGTATCTCTGTATGTTCAAAAATTATTAATGGATCATTTATATACAGATGTCCAAATTGAAAAAGTAACTTCTTTTAAACCAGAAAAAAACGAGTATAATGACGCCGATTCAGATGAGGATTTAGTACCCCGCTATACAGCAGAGTTTAAATTGGCTATTAGTAATTCAGATTTACTTGCGGAGGTAGAACGTCCATGAATTCTTTAGGGAGTAATGAGAAATCAGCATATATTCTTATCGGAATACTTGTTATCACAATCTTAGGCGCTATCTTTTATTACGCGGTATATCCAAAAATGGAGGAAAGTAATTCATTGAAATATCAAATCGCGGATATGAAGAAAGAGGCAGCCACACTAGATGAACAGCTTGATATAATGAAGGAAGAACAAAAAGCTAATGAGAAAAGTATGAGTGAATTAAAAACGAAAGTACCGTTAGATCGTGATTTAAGTAATGTGATTAATGCTATTGAACAAGTGGAATTAGTAAGTGAAACGAATGTAATTGATATTACATTTAATAATTATGATGAGACAGTTAAAGAGACAATCCAAATGGAAGAAACCTCAACAAATAAGGAGCCACAAAATCAAGCAAGTAGTGATAATGTGAATGGTAATGATGAGAGCGAAACGTCGGTTACTCCTGTTTCGCCGATTGCATCTAGTAGTCTACCAGAAAAATTAAAGCTAATATCAATGACGCTATCAATTAATGCAAAGGATAAAAAAGAAATAAGAGCTTTTTTAAAGGAAGTTGAAGTATTGCCTCGTATTATGCGTATTGACTCTGTTGAGTACGAAATACCAAATACAGATGTACAAAGTTCAGGGGCAGATGAAGCGCTTGAAGCTACCGTTCAACTCACAGTATTCTACTACGAGGGTTCAGTAGAAGAATAAACTATAATAAGAGGGATATAAATGATAATTGTTTATGCACTATTCTTTTTTATATTTGGTCTAGTTTTTGGTTCGTTTTTTAATGTAGTTGGGTTAAGAGTACCTAAGGGAGAGTCTATTGTTAGCCCGCCTTCACATTGTACAAATTGTCAAAGGCGGTTAACAACTAGGGACTTAGTACCTGTGTTATCTTTTTTGTTTTTGAAGGGTAAATGTAGAAAGTGTGAAACGAAAATTCATTGGGTATATCCGTTAACGGAATTTGTGACAGCTTTTCTTTTTACATTGGCGTATTTGGAATTGGGATTAAATCCTGAATTGATTATTGCACTATTATTTATTTCCTTATTAATCATTATTACAGTTTCAGATATTGCGTATATGTTGATTCCTAATAAGATTTTATTGGTTTTTGGAGTGCTCTTAGTGGTTGGACGTTTTTTCATCCAGTCGAACCCATGGTGGGACAGTATTGTTGGGGCATTTGGTGGATTTTTAATATTATTACTCGTTGCGATCCTGTCGAAAGGTGGGATAGGGGGCGGGGATATTAAATTATTCTTCATCATTGGACTAGTACTTGGTATTTATTCGACATTACTTGCGTTATTTTTGGCGTCGGTTATTGGTTTAATAGTAGGCGTTGTACTATTAAACTACCGAAAGCAAGGGCGTAAAACTCCGATTCCTTTTGGTCCATCGATTGCATTGGCAAGTATCATTACTTATTTTTATGGCGAACAAATTCTCGAATGGTATATGAATTTGTTATTTTAACAAGATAAATTTTATGGACAAGACGACAAGAGTCTTGTCTTTTTTTATGGTCATCATGCTACGGTTAATAGAGGGGTGATGACATGAAATTTGAATCTAGAAATAATAAAAAAATGCTGCTCTTGTCTATGGTGCATGGTGTGATTATTGGTGTGGCAGGAGTATTTCTATTTTTCATTGCATTGCATTTTTTTGATGGACAGGCAGAAAAGCAAGTTACTAATGATAAGAAAACTGCATCTAAAACGACAACAACTGCTAAGGCTGATGACAAAGCATATACCTTTTATGCACAACAGTATGGTGTTTTTTCAAGTGAGCAATCCGCGACAGAATTTTTAGGTACTAATCCGAAACTATATACTAGTGCGATCGTTTCATTTGGCGGTCAATATTTTGTATGGTCTGCAGTTGGAACGAAGGAAAAAGAAATTAAAGAAAGAGTAGATAAAGATTCTTTCGTAAAAAAGATTAGCTTTAGCGGTGCTAAATGTGAAAGTCCGGCACTTGTCGAAATGCCCAAAGTACTGAGTGCATCAAAAGTGTCAAAGTTTACTTTTGAAGGCGGTAAGAAAAAGATTGATCCACCTTCTAAATGGGCTTCTAACATTGAAGCAGTGTCAAAGGTTTCGGACGATATTCTAGTAATCAGATTGCAGCTAATTAGCCATTATACAGCTCAAAACAAATGTCTCAAAATTGGATTTTAAGGTGTTAAAACCCATCAAATCTCGATTTTAACACTTTTGAAAAAAATGTCATTTCGATTATGATGTCAAAAAAGGAGGGAATTGAAATGACTTTAAATCCAGTAACGACTATTGTTTTAGTGAGCCCGAAAGGCAATGCTGAGGATATTTTTGCTCGCATTAAAATACCTTATGAGGTTGAGTATCATCATGTAGCCATTGATTATCCTTCAACTACATCACCTTTGGATTTTACTGTGTACTGTTCTTTTGTGACTTTGTGGCGTCAATTTATGGTAGAGCATAATAAGGCATATATTTCTACGAAAAGAACCGTTAGCATCAATGGTGAAATTATGAGCCCCCCTACTACTAGACAAGCTGCATATCGTTATTTAGCTAAACTATCAAATCGTCAACATATTGTAACGACTGCGATCGCAGTTAGATATCTTGGACAGCTAACAATGGTTGTAGTTGAGTCCAAAGTAACGATGAAAAAATTATCTCAAAAAATAATTGAACATTATGTTGAAACAGGGGAACCTTTTGAACATGATATTGGTTATAATATACAAGGATTAGGGGCAAATTTATCGGAATCTATCGAGGGTGATTTTGATAATGTCGCGGGATTACCAATTGACTCTTTGCAAGAGCATCTAATTAACAAAAAGATTCTCGATGTAAAGGAAGGGGAGATAGTCGATGTCTACTGACACTATTAAACCAATGATGATCCGTGATGTGCACCAAGATGACCGCCCAAGGGAACGATTAAAGCGACAAGGAGCAGAGAGTTTATCGAACCAGGAGCTTATCGCAATATTATTACGGACAGGAACGAAGGAAGAATCTGTTTTACATATTGCAAATCGAGTTTTAACTTCTTTCGAACAGCTTCACGAATTAAAGCATGCAGCCATTGAGGAAATCATGACTGTAAAAGGAATCGGGGAGGCAAAAGCGATTCAACTGCTGGCTGCCATTGAGCTCGGCAGAAGAATTTCGCAACAGCGAATAGAAGATCGCTATACTATTCGATCTCCTCAAGATGCAGCTACATACTTAATGGCTGATATGACTGCTTTACTACAAGAGCATTTCGTAGTGTTGTTTTTGAATGTTAAAAATCAAATTATTCATAAGCAAACGATCTTCATTGGTAGTTTAAATGCTAGTATCGTTCACCCACGTGAAATTTTTCGTGAAGCTGTTAAACGCTCTGCTGCTTCGCTTGTTTGTGCGCATAATCATCCCTCAGGCAACCCCGCTCCTTCACCAGAAGATATTGAAGTTACAAAACGAATCCAGGAAGCCGGCTATATAATAGGTATAGAGCTTTTAGACCATGTCATAATTGGGGACCACCAATTTATAAGTTTAAAGGAGAAAGGGTACATGTAACACTGTAATTTTTCATTCCTTTCCGTTATAATAAAACTTATGATTTTATGACAGCTAAGAAAGTTATGGCTATAGAGAAAGGAAGAACATAATAGTGTTTGGATTAGGTGGGAAAGATGTCGGGATTGACCTCGGCACAGCAAATACATTGGTATTTATTAAAGGTAAAGGAATCGTACTCAGAGAGCCTTCTGTAGTTGCGAAAAATACAAAAACAGGTGAAATCGTAGCAGTAGGTAACGATGCAAAAAATATGATCGGACGTACTCCAGGTTCAATCGTAGCAATCCGCCCAATGAAAGATGGCGTAATTGCTGATTTTGATATTACTACTACTATGATTCAATATTATTTACGTGAGGCTATGAAATCTTCTGGTGGTAACTGGAAAAAGCCGAATGTGATGATTTGTGTACCTTATGGTATTACATCTGTTGAACAACGTGCTGTTATAGATGCATCTCGTCAAGCAGGCGCGAAAGATGCTTTCACAATTGAAGAACCATTTGCAGCGGCGATTGGTGCTAACTTACCAGTATGGGAACCAACAGGTAGTATGGTTGTTGATATCGGTGGTGGTACTACTGAGGTTGCTGTTATCTCATTAGGTGGTATTGTGACAAGTGAATCTGTACGTGTTGCGGGTGACGCAATGGATCAAGCCATTACAGCTTATATTCGTAAATCATATAATTTAACAATTGGTGAACGTACTTCTGAATCTATTAAAATGGAAATTGGTTCTGCAAGCACTGAAGGTCCAGAAGAGCGCATGGAAATTCGTGGTCGTGATTTAGTAACTGGTTTACCAAAAACAATTGAAATTTCTTCTATCGAAATTGCTGAAGCATTACGTGAATCTATCTCTGCTATTATCGACGGCGTGAAGAAAACATTAGAGCAAACTCCTCCAGAGCTTTCTGCTGATGTTATGGAACGCGGTATTGTATTAACAGGTGGTGGAGCTCTACTGAAAAGCTTAGATAAAGTTATCAGTAGCGAAACAAATATGCCGGTATTTATTGCTGAAAACCCGCTAGATTGTGTTGCGATTGGTACTGGTATGGCGTTAGATCATATCGATTTAGTACGTCGTCAACAAACGAAAGGTTAAGGAGGTTTAGGCAATGCCACAGTTTTTCTCGAATAAGCGATTAATTTTGCTGCTTGTCGGCGTAATTTTCCTAGTGGCATTGATTAGCTTCTCCTTACGCGATCGTCAAAACGCCTCGCTTCCTGAACAAATTATTAAAGATACAGTCGGTTTTGGACAATCTCTAGTGACCAAACCGGCTCACTACATAACAGGAATCTTTAATAATGTCGATGCATTATTAAACACGTATGATGAAAATAAAAGATTAAAATCGCGTTTGGAAGAATTTGCAGTACTGCAGGGCGAAGTCAATGATTTGAAGATTGAAAACGACAAGCTAAGAGCTATAATTGACAAAAAAGAGGATTTAAAGAAATTTAATCCGATTCAAGCAACTGTTATTGCACGAAATCCAGATCAATGGGAAGAAAAGTTAATTTTGGACCAAGGTACGATGGATGGGATTAAAGTCAACATGGCAGTTAGAACATCTGAAGGCTTAATTGGTAAAATCGTGCAAACGACACCGTATACATCAGAAGTAGAGTTATTGACTACCAATAATCCGAACTATCGTGTATCAGCGGTTGTTGCAAATAAAAAACAAGTATTTGGTCTAATAGAAGGTTTTGATGAGAAGCGTAACGAATTAATACTAAAACGTATTGACTCTAGTTTGAAAGTGAAAAAGGGCGATAAAGTTATGACATCTGGTTTAGGTGGTATTTTCCCGAAAGGTATTTTAATTGGGGAAGTAACAAAAGTTACTACAGATGATTATGGTTTAACAAAACTTGCTTATGTGAAACCAGCTGCTAACTTTTCTATGCTTGATCATGTCATTATTGCGAAAAGAGATTCTATTAATATTGATGGTTCTGATGGCAATAGTACAAACAATGACGAAACAAATAAAACTACTACTAACACGACTGGGGATGGAGAATGATGGTACGTTTTCTAATTCCTCTAGTCGCTGTTGTTTTGTTCTTTTTGGAAACTGAATTCGCCCTATTCTCACCGATTAAATGGAATGGTGAATTAGCTTATTTAGTACCAAGATTTTTGATATTATATTTGATATTTCTTTCGATATACTACAATCGAAAACGAGCTATGCTATATGGATTAATTTTTGGCCTCTTGTATGATATCTTCTACATTGATATTATTGGATTATATTCATTTTTGTACCCATTTATTTGTTTTATAGCAGGTTCTACAGTAAAATATATCCATCAGCATTTGTTTGTAACAACAACATTATCGCTACTATTAGTCGCGTTATTAGAGATTATCTTACATCAATTTTTCTTATTAATTTCATTTACGACTATTCCATTTTCAGAATTTTTAAATCAGCGTTTAATACCAACAATGATAGCGAACTCGATTTTCCTAATTATGCTTGGTTGGACGTTTAGATATTTAATACAAGCGCGCGTATTGCAAAAAGCAAATCAATCCATTTTATAAAAAATCGTGAGGTGACGCATTTGTCGACAAAGCAGCTAGTCTATATTAAAGGTACGAAGGATGGACTTGTGCTTCGACTAGACGATCAATGCGCTTACTCAGAGTTAATCGATGAACTTAAGCGTAAGGTGTCCGAAGAAGGTATGGAAGGTCAAGCTGAAGTACAGATTCAATTAGGAAATCGTTATTGTGATGAAGAACAATTAAAAGAAATATTGCATATTGTTCAGAAATCCGAGCATTTAAAAGTTTCAAAGATTAAGAGCGATGTAATTTCTGTAGAGGAAAGTAATCGTAGAGTGGTAGAAAGCAGATCAGCTACTTATGTTGGTATCGTACGATCGGGACAAACGATTCGTGCAGAAGGTGACTTAGTGGTTGTTGGAGATGTTAATCCTAACGCTAGAGTTGAAGCAGGCGGTAGTATTTTCGTCTTAGGGCGTTTGAAAGGAATTGCTCATGCTGGTTCAAAAGGCAACCGCGAAGCAGTTATAGCAGCGTCTTGGCTTGAAGCAACCCATCTACTGATTGCTGACTTGATGGAACTTATGACAAATGAATTAGCCGTTTTGTCCGAAACACCTGAAATGGAATGTGCGTACATACATTCAAATGGTCATATTACGATTGACCGCTTGCAAGATTTGCGTTTATTTAGACCAAATCTGTCAACGTTTAAAGGAGGAAGCTAATGTGGGAGAAGCAATTGTAATAACTTCTGGTAAGGGAGGCGTTGGTAAAACAACGACTACTGCAAATCTAGGAACTGCATTGGCCCTTCAAGGAAAAAAAGTATGCTTAGTTGATACAGACATCGGTTTACGCAACCTTGATGTTATCCTTGGATTAGAAAACCGCATTATTTATGATTTAGTAGATGCTATTGAAGGACGATGTAAAATTCACCAAGCGCTTGTTAAAGATAAACGCTTTGATGAATTATTGTTTTTATTACCAGCTGCTCAAACGACAGACAAGACAGCAGTAACACCACAACAAATGAAGCAGTTAATTGGTGAATTAAAAAGAGATTATGATTTTGTGTTAATTGACTGTCCAGCTGGAATTGAACAAGGTTATAAAAACGCTGTTGCGGGTGCAGACAAAGCAATAGTTGTAACAACACCTGAGATTTCAGCGGTACGTGATGCAGATCGCATTATTGGTCTGTTAGAACAAGAAGAAATAGAACCGCCTAAATTAATTATTAATCGGATTCGTCCACATTTAATGAATCGAGGCGATACATTAGATGTGAACGAGATTACTACACACTTATCAATTGATTTGGTAGGAATTATCCCGGATGATGAAAATGTGATTAGCTCATCTAATAAAGGTGAGCCGATTGTGATGGAGCCAACTACGCAAGCGGCTTTAGCATATCGCAATATCGTGCGAAGAATCCTAGGTGAATCAGTTCCACTTATGACTTTAGAAGGTGAGAGTAAAGGTGTTTTCGCTAAACTCAAATCACTATTTTCTAAGTAAGTTCTGAAGATGCTCGTCCATAATAGACAAGCCTTGAAGCCTGGTAAATAATGTTCTCGATTAGTTAGACTACTCAACACATAAAATGTGATGAGTAGTCTTTTTGTTTGGTAGGGAATATGTAAGGTGGAAATAGAACTTGAATTTCAGAGATAGTACAAAAAAGTACTATTAATTTAATTTATTTCTCTCTCTAATTAAAGTTAATATATTACATGTAAATGAATGAAGTACCTTCTCTACTCATATATTGCAATAAAGAATACTATGAGGTGAAGAGTTTGAAGAATAAATTGAAGTGGATTTTGGCATTCCTCATTACACTTTGTGTTGTCATGATTTCAACACTTGAAAAAAACGGCACGATGCAGACGAATATTAAGCAAATTACAAGTACTGGTGAAGATTTTGTAGTGCTACGAAATTGGACAAAGGGTTTGCTTAATCCAGATGCTAAAGAAGTTGATTCAATAACTGTTACAGCTCCTTTATATGAGGGAGAGCTCGCTACATTTTCCACTTTACAGCCGTTCTCGAACGGTACTTTACTGTCTTATAAAGAGAATATAAGTATACGTGCCAAACAAGATGGACTTGTCATTTTCACTGGCCATACGCAATCACTTGGGAAAACGATGACAGTTATTTATGAGAATGGAGAAAATGTTACGTATGGCTTTTTAGACGAATTGACAATATTACCGTATACCTCAGTTAAGGAGGGAGAAACAATTTCGAATTTAACATCAGGGCGTCTTTATTTACAAGTTGAGAAAAAAGGAACTATGCTTGATTCAACCGCGATAAAAGAGTGGTTGAAGTGAGAGAGAAATTAAGCATATTGAAATTTCGGATACATCCTACAATGATACCGATAATCATTATATTATTGTTATCAGGTAATGTAGCACATTATGCCATGATTCTCGGTTCATTGCTTTGGCATGAATGCGGACATTTAATAGCAGCTAACAAATATAAGCTTAAAATTGAAGGCTGCACGATCATGCCTTATGGAGGGGAAATTAGACTTGCAAAAACACAGCTGATTCGTAAAAAGTATAGGTTGGTTGTTGCGGCTGCAGGGCCGATAGCTACTTCTTTTCTCTTGATTTTAGCTCTGTTCATGCCAGGGGCGATTCAAGAACCGCTGGTATACATACAGTTCTTTATTTTATTTATTAATCTATTGCCTATTTGGCCGTTGGATGGTGGTCGTATAATCGAAATCTTATTAAGTGGAAAACGACCTCTATATGAAATACATGAGTTTTTTTTAAAGTATTCGATTATTACGTGTTTAGCGGTTTTACTGTGCTGTATATTATTATTACCAAAATCGGTATTTTTGCTCTTTTTATTTCTTTTTATTTTATTTCAAAATATAAAAGAATGGCGATATCGGAAATATACTAAAGCATTTGAAAAGTATGCGTTGAATATATTGACGTAATAGTTTCTATGTGGTAGTATTTTAATGTTATTGTTTGTAGCACCCGTGCTACTACAACCGCGCTGAAAAGGTTTTAAGTATCTTTCGGGATCACCTGATTGAGGGCGAGTCTGAGTTATAAGAGGAGGTGCAGATATGTACGCAATTATCGAAACTGGTGGTAAACAAATCAAAGTTGAAGCTGGCCAAGAAATCTACGTTGAGAAATTAAACGCAGAAGATGGTGAAGTGGTTACTTTTGACAAAGTTTTATTCGTAGGTGGCGAAGCAGTTAAAGTTGGTGCTCCATTCGTGGAAGGCGCTACTGTAACAGCTAAAGTTGAAAAACACGGTCGTCAAAAGAAAATCGTTGTTTTCAAACTTAAAGCTAAGAAAAACTACCGTCGTAAACAAGGTCACCGTCAACCTTATACTAAATTAGTAGTTGAAGCTATCAACGCTTAATAGTGAGGTGATTAAATGATCCAAGTAACAATTAATCACGATGAAAAAAGACATGTATCTTCATTTGAAATGAAAGGTCACGCAGATTTTGATGAATCAGGGAAAGATTTAGTGTGTGCAGGCGCATCAGCAATTGCTTTCGGCACTGTTAATGCCATGTACCAACTATTAAATGTGGAACCTACAATTCAGCAAGAGGGTGAAGGTGGATATCTCCACGTCACATTGCCAGCCAATCTAGATGAAGAATTAGACAGTCGCTTACAATTAGTTGTTCAAACAATGGTTGCACAGTTGTATACAATTGTGCAAAGTTACGGACAATATATTCAGATATCATATTCCCAAATGTAGGAGGTGGAACAGATGATGTTATTAACTTTAGATCTTCAGTTTTTCGCTTCGAAAAAAGGGGTAGGTTCTACTAAGAACGGTCGTGACTCTGAGTCAAAACGCCTTGGAGCTAAACGTGCCGATGGTCAATTCGTTTCTGGTGGATCAATTCTTTACCGTCAACGCGGTACTAAAATTTATCCAGGTGAAAACGTTGGCCGCGGTGGAGACGATACACTTTTCGCAAAAGTTGACGGCGTAGTTAAATTTGAACGCTACGGTCGCGACAAGAAAAAAGTAAGTGTATACCCTGTCGCTCAAGAAGCTTAATTTCAAAAGCTAAGGACTGCATTTATTGCAGTCCTTTTTTAAATGAATAAGCAAGTATATATCTTTTAATCATGTCCAGGCATTCGCGCCACCCTCGAGGTCGTTTCAATTCCTCTAATGAAAGTAGGAAAGACAATTTCGTTTTCGGGCGTTCCAACGCTTCTCGGAGGTGAACGGGCACGATTGCGCTTTTATTATTCACTGGTAAAAAGTATGTTTTTAGTAACCAGTTCCTGTTCTAAATCGGCTTTCGCTCAAGTTAGCGGAAGCCTTGTTTTTCTAATGCGAGAAAAACCGATGAAAAATTGGTATACTGAAGACTGAACATCTTATTGGAGGAGTGTGTACAATGACTGAAAAGCCTCTCACCGTAAATGAAGTGCTACGCTTTGCACACCATGATTTTTTAAATCAGCTTCAACTAATAAAGATTAATTTGGATATGGGTCGTGTAGAGGATTCGAAGGAAGTAATTTCTGGAGTGGCCGAACAATGTCGTATCTTTTTCAATATTAATCAATTAGGATTACCAAAAACGATTGAATGGTTACACACATTGAAATGGCGTTATCCGTCCTATCAAGTAACTATTCAAAGTAACGTTGATTCTGAGGTGGATATAGCATTAGATGGACCGATCAAAGAACATTTAGAGCGGACTGTCTCCTATGTATACTCTTCATTAAACCCATATATAGAGCAAAATCTATCACTTCATATCAACTCAACGCAAGAACAATTAGAAATTTCATTTCATTTAAAAGGCTTATGGGATATGGAGCCATTCAAAGAAAAATTAGATCATCAATCCATAATGATTAAAAATAATCATTATACAAATGAAGATTGGTGTTATTGCATAGAAGCAAGCAAGGAGGGTATTTAAATGTTTGTAGATCACGTTAAAGTGTTTGTTAAAGGTGGAGACGGCGGAGATGGTATGGTGGCTTTCCGTCGCGAAAAATTTATACCAAATGGTGGCCCAGCAGGTGGCGATGGTGGTAACGGTGGAGACTTAATCTTTATCGTTGAAGAAGGACTACGTACATTAATGGATTTCCGCTATAAACGTCATTTTAAAGCAGAACGCGGTAATCATGGTATGAGTAAAAACCAACACGGTAAAAATGCGGAAGATTATTATGTAAAAGTGCCACCTGGTACAATCGTAACTTCTGAAGAAGATGGTAGAGTAATTGCTGATTTAGTAGAGCATGGTCAAACGGCAGTTATTGCTCGTGGTGGACGTGGAGGACGAGGAAACTCTCGTTTTGCTACACCTTCAAATCCAGCGCCAGAACTTTCTGAAAAAGGCGAGCCAGGACAAGAACTTAATGTTATATTAGAGTTAAAGGTATTAGCAGATGTAGGTTTAGTCGGTTTCCCAAGTGTAGGTAAATCAACATTACTGTCAGTTGTTACTGCAGCAAAACCGAAAATTGGTGCATATCATTTCACAACAATTGTGCCGAACTTAGGTATGGTTGAAACAGAGGACGGCCGTAGTTTCGCTATGGCAGATTTACCAGGATTAATCGAAGGAGCTCATCAAGGTGTAGGATTAGGACATCAATTCCTACGTCATATTGAACGTACGCGCGTAATCGTGCATGTGATTGATATGTCTGGTATGGAAGGTCGCGATCCTTACGACGACTACTTAACGATTAACAAAGAATTAGAACAATATAATCTACGTTTAACAGAGCGTCCACAAATTATTGTTGCCAATAAAATGGACATGCCTGATGCGGAAGAAAACTTACAAGCTTTCCGTGAAAAAGTTGGAGAAGATGCGAGAATTTTCGCGATTTCTGCTGTTTCACGTAAAGGATTGAAAGAATTACTATTCGCTGTAGCAGACTTATTAGAAGTAACACCTGAATTTGCATTGAACGATGTGGAAGAAGAAGAAACGGATGCGACTGTTTTATACAAACATGAATCACAAGGTCCGGACTTCGAAGTTTCACGTGATGATGATGGTTCTTACGTATTAAGCGGCTCTTCTATCGAAAGATTATTCAAAATGACTGACTTTAGTCGTGAAGATTCAATTCGACGCTTTGCTCGTCAATTACGCGGAATGGGCGTTGACGAAGCATTAAGAGAACGTGGCGCTGAAAATGGCGATATTGTTCGATTACTTGAATTCGAATTTGAATTTATAGAGTAAGAATTTAGGGGGAAAAGAGATGAAAAATGTAGCAGATCAACGCTATTATTTAGTACGCGAAGATGTTCTGACAGATGCCATGCAAAAGACACTTGATGCAAAGTATTTATTACAGACAGGTGCCGTTTCATCAATATGGGATGCTGTTAAGCAAGTAGATTTATCTCGTAGTGCATTTTATAAATATCGAGATGCTGTTTTCCCCTTCCACTCTATCGTTCAAGAACGTATTTTAACTGTTTTTTTACAGCTAGAAGACCGTAAAGGGACATTAGCACGTCTATTATCGACTGTTACAGAAACACATTGTAATATCTTAACTATTCACCAAACGATTCCGATTCAAGGAAGAGCGAACGTGACATTATCGTTAGATGTGACAGCGATGGATATAGAGTTAGATGATTTAATACAGCAACTAAAAAAATTAGATTTTGTAGAGTCAGCAGAGGTAATTAGTTCAGGAGCATTATAAGGGGGCTTTTTTGAATTGACATCAAAAGAGTGGGAAAATAGAGTGGCTTATTTAGGCCCAACAGGCACGTTTACGTATTTAGCTACGCAAGAGTTATTTCCAAACGAATGGCTTATTCCTTACAAAACAATTCCAGAGTGCATTGAAGCGGTCGCATCCAATCAAGTGGATTTAGCAGTAGTACCTGTAGAAAATGCGCTTGAGGGATCTGTACCGTTAACGATTGACTATTTATATCATGAAGCGGATTTATATGTAGTTGGAGAAGTTTTATCTCCAATTGCACAACATTTAATGGTAAATCCAAAATTTGCTGATCATTGGGAAGGTATTGAGGGTATATATTCACACCCTCATGCACTTGCTCAATGTCATAAATATTTGTACTACAGATTTAGAGGAATTCAGTTAAATCCAACGACATCGACGGCAGCGGCAGCACAGTATATAGCTGAAAACCCCGATCAATGTATTGCTGCAATTGGTAACAGTTCGGCAGCAGAAACTTATGGCTTAAAAATTGTTCAAGATAATATTCATGATTTCCATTTTAATCATACACGCTTTTTTGTTTTATCTAGAACCAATCAACGGATTGAAAGAGATCATCGTGATGAACAGATAAAAACAACGGTAATGATTACATTACCTAATGACCGTTCAGGAGCATTACATCAAGTACTATCCGTATTTGCATGGCGTCAAATCAACTTAAGTAAAATCGAGTCAAGGCCGTTAAAAACAGGACTGGGTGACTATTTCTTTATCGTTGACGTGTTAGAAGATGAAAATGCACCAATGATGAGAGGTGCGATGGATGAGCTATCTGCATTAGGATGCTCAGTGAAATCACTCGGCACTTATTATATATACCAAAATAGCCATGACTGATATACGAGAAAAAACTCTTAGCATCTTTGCTAAGAGTTTTTTTGTATGCTGGTATTTAATTTGTCGTAATTAAAAAGCCTTTCGATTGTAATTGCTGTATAGCAAAATTTATTTTTTCTTCAGAGGAAGCAGAAATAAGATGGATATGAATTCCTTCTGTTAATTCCAATAGAAGATTCGAATTTGTATCGGCAAGCTTTTGCATAAATTGTTGAACGTCATGACGACTAGAGACCATAATGGAAGCGGTAATCTCTCCATATACGGCATGTTCTACAGTAACGTTTTTCACTGTGACTCCCGCATCGACAAATATATTTAATTCTTCTTCTGTATCGGCAGATGTATGACGACATGCAATCTGACGTTCACTGCAGTTTGTATCTTCATTAGAAGTAAATAGTATATACCCTTGGCTTGTCGCCATAATCGGTATGTTACGTGCTTTTAATAAGGCCATATCACTGACAATTACTTGTCTCGAAACGCTGGTGCGTTTAGCAAGTTCAGTACCGGTAATTGGTTGTCCCTCTTGCTTTAACATGTCTAAAAGAATATCTCTACGTTCTTCTCCTAATAATTTTTTCATCTAAATCACCTCGAATACAAGCATAAATTGCCCTTCTCAACTCATAGTGTAACATGAAAGGCACTCACTGAAATATAAAATCGGGTGACCAATTGTGAAAGCTTTTCATATGATAGAAAGACGGAAGGAGGAAAAAAATGCGCACTCATACGGTCCAAAAAGGCGATACTTTATGGAAAATCGCAAGACAGTATGGCATTTCTTTTGAAGATTTGAAACGCTTAAATGCTCATTTGGCGAATCCGGATTATATCGTACCGGGTATGGAAATTTTCTTGCCTGCTGTACCAAAGAAGGAAGCGCCGAATCACTCACATAAGGAGCACCCAGTGAAAGAAGCACCAATACATCAGCCAGTAAAAGAAGCACCGATACACCATCCGGTGAAAGAGGCACCGATACACCATCCAGTGAAAGAGGCACCGAAACATCACCCGGTGAAAGAAGCACCAAAACACCAACCGGTGAAGGAAGCACCAAAACATTATCCTGTAAAAGAAGCACCAAAACATGTACCAGTAAAAGAAGCGCCGAAACATGTCCCAGTAAAAGAAGCACCTATTGTAGAGCCGGCACCAATTCCACATATGCATCCACATGTGCAACAACGTCCAGTCAAAACACGTATAGAGTTTGTTGAACAACATGAGGAGGAAATAATTATTCAACCGTTAGTAGAAACTAAACCAACAAAACCTATACAAACAAGCCCATCAGGGGAGATGCCACCAAGTCCACCACCACCAATTCCGCCAATGGGAATGCAGCCATGTCCACCGGAAATGCCGTCATGGCCACAGATGGGGATGCCACCATGTCCACCGGAAATGCCGTCATGGCCACAGATGGGGATGCCATCGTGTCCGCCGTCAGGAATGCCGCAGTGGGGTGGTGCAGAACAAATGCCGATGCCAATGCCAATGCCAATGCCAATGCCGCAAGTACCAAATTGGCAAAATCAACAGCCTTGGCCACCAATGGGAATGCAACCAAGCCCACCAATGGGAATGCAACCAAGCCCACCAATGGGAATGCAACCAAGCCCACCGATGGGAATGCAACCAAGCCCACCGATGGGAATGCAACCAAGCCCACCGATGGGAATGCAGCCAAGTCCACCGATGGGAATGCAGCCAAGTCCACCATCCGGAATGCCACCAAGTCCCCCATCAGGTTGGCAAATGCCTGAATCAACTAGAGATTGTGGATTTGATGAGTCTCCATTTATGGGACATCATCATGGTCCGCTACAACCAATGCAGCCGCAATGGCAACAACCAATGCAACCAGAATGGCAGCAACCAATGCAGCCACAGTGGCAACAATCAATGCAACCGCAGTGGCCGGTTCAGGGACAACAATGGCAGCAACCTGACATGATGATGCCAAGTATGCCAATGCAATTCTATCCAACGCCAATGCCGATGCCGATGCCGATGCCAACGCCAATGCCAATGCCAATGCCAAATTGGAATACTTCTCCGTGCGGTTGTCAGCAACCACAACCACAACCGTACCCGCAGCCGAGAACCTCTGTAGACTATAATTGATGTGAATCAAAGCGGTATTTTCAGGAGGGTTAAGCCAAACGTTTGGCAATGGACTATTAATGGGCATAATTATTCGATTAAACGCTACACGAATAAAGGGACGGCTGACAAGGTTCGTATTGTTCATCAACAATTAAAAAAGGCTAAATTTCCGAATATATTACCGGTTATTGCAAGTGATGATCCTACTGCTATTGTGCAACCGTGGGCATCTAATGTGCGAGCGGTAAAATTTAATCGTATGGAAGAACGTACTAAGACGTTAGAATTATTATATAAATTACATGCAACAAATAGTGACATTAATTGGCCTGAGTTTGGGGTATTTTTGCCACAATATGATTTACAGTTAAAATGGCAGGATCGTTTATCAAAATTCAAGGCTAAAAAAGAACAAATAGCCCAGTTTTTGGGCGTCCCAGCTGTAGATCAGCTTATTATTTATGCGGAACAAGCTTTAAAAAGTATGCAACTAGTAAAAAATAAAAAAACAACAATTTTGCATGGAGATGTTGTGCATCATAATTTTCTAATGACGGAGAAAGGCAAGGTGTATTTGATTGATTTTGATTTAGCAGCAGTTGGTCATGCTGAAGATGAAATCATCATGTGGATGCATCGTGTACTTCCTCATGTAGATTATAATTTGCCTAAACTTTTAGAGGAGCAGCCACTTTTGCAGGGATTTCCGAAAGAACAATTACTGGCGATTCGTTATCCTAATGAGCTGTTAAGAGAATGGTTATATGTTGATGTCATTGCTACACAGCGCAAAGCGGCTTTCATCGAAGAACTTGTGGCATTTACGAATGTGGCGCTCTCATCTTGGCCAAAATTATGGTATGATAGTGGAAGTCTGGAATAGAATAGGTGTTTGTCTTTTTTGAGAAAAGAAAATGACAAATAAAGCTTCAGATAGGTCGTTTAGGCGATCTATCTTTTTCTACTGCCATTTGGACAAAGGTCCGACATCCTAATGTAACAAATAATATGCTATAATCATAGCGTTGAATATAAGGGGAATTGCCATGTATGACTACATAATTGGACAAGTAACAAGAGTTACTCCAGAATATATTGTCATGGAGCAGCAAGGGATTGGCTGGCAATTATATACGCCAAATCCGTTTGCGTTTCATGTTCAAGAGGAATCACTGCAAGTCTATACGCATCATCACGTAAGAGAAGATGCACATCTACTATTTGCTTTTAAATCGTTAGAGCAACGTGAACTATTCCGCAAACTGATACAAGTATCAGGTATTGGACCTAAAGGAGCAATGGCCATTTTAGCAAGTGGCAACCCATCTCAAGTTATTCAAGCAATTGAGCAAGAAGATGAAGTTTTCCTTGTAAAGTTCCCAGGTGTCGGAAAGAAAACTGCTCGCCAAATGATTCTAGATTTAAAAGGAAAACTAGATGCTTTACTTGAAAATGTTGAGTTACCAAGTGGAGAAGATGAATTGCCGCTATTCGGAGTGAATCCGAATAAACATGAATTAGAGGAAGCTTTACTAGCGTTAACGGCATTGGGATATTCGGAGCGTGAGTTAACGAAAATTCGACCGCAACTTGATGAAGATAATCAACTTTCATCAACTGACGCCTATATGAAGAAAGCCTTACAACTATTATTAAAACAAAAATAAAAGAAAGGAGGAATAGTTATGGACGAGCGTGTTGTATCGAGTGAAGTATCCAATTTTGATGAACAATTTGAACAGTCATTAAGACCTCAAAATTTGGTTCAGTATATAGGTCAGCAAAAAGTAAAAGACAATTTGAAGATATTTATCGAAGCAGCGAGAATGAGGGAAGAAAGTCTTGATCATGTGCTTTTATACGGACCTCCAGGGCTCGGTAAAACGACTTTAGCGGCTGTTATTGCTAATGAGATGAATGTCCAAATTCGCATGACGAGCGGACCAGCAATTGAGCGTCCAGGAGATTTAGCTGCAATCGTCAGTTCTCTTGAGCCAGGGGATGTCCTATTTATCGATGAAATTCATCGTCTACCCCGAGCGATTGAGGAAGTATTGTACCCCGCAATGGAAGACTTTTGTTTAGATATTGTCGTAGGGAAAGGTCCTGCAGCGCGCTCTGTTCGACTTGACTTACCTCCTTTTACATTAGTAGGAGCAACTACAAGGGCAGGCGCATTATCAGCTCCCCTTCGAGATCGCTTCGGCGTGTTGTTAAGATTGGAATATTATGACGAGCTTTCATTAACAGAAATTGTTTGTAGAAGTGCTGTGCTATTTGATGTGAACATTGATAAAATAGCAGCAAGAGAAATTGCTCGCCGGTCCCGTGGGACACCCCGTGTCGCAAACCGATTACTAAAAAGAGTTAGAGACTATGCTCAAGTTATTGGAGACGGGGATATTACACTAGAAATGGCACAAGCTGCACTAGAGTTGTTACAAGTCGATCCGTTAGGTTTAGATCATATCGATCACAAATTAATTTCTACGATGATTGAACGTTTCCGAGGCGGTCCTGTTGGTTTAGATACGATTGCAGCAAGTATTGGGGAAGAATCAATGACAATTGAAGATGTCTATGAGCCCTATTTAATGCAGATTGGTTTCATCCAGCGAACACCAAGAGGACGCTTAGCGACTACATTAGCTTATGAGCATTTTGGCTATCCATTGCCATCACAAACATAAAACAAAAGGAAGTTAACAATGAAATTAGAAGACTTTGATTTTGAATTACCAGAAGAGTTAATCGCACAAACACCACTAGAAGACCGCACCTCAAGCCGTTTAATGGTAGTAGATCGTGATTCAGGTGAAGTGACACATCATACTTTCCGTGATATTATCGAAGAACTACACGAAGGTGATTGCCTTGTCTTAAATGATACACGTGTATTACCTGCACGTTTAATGGGTGTGAAAGAAGAAACAGGCGCGCATGTTGAAATATTACTATTAAAACAAACGTCAAATGAAGATGAATGGGAAACGCTAGTGAAACCTGCAAAACGTGTGAAAGTAGGAACTGAAATTACTTTCGGTGAAGGCCTGCTAAAAGCGACGTGTACAGGTGAGTTAGATCATGGTGGAAGACTATTTAAATTCAACTACGAAGGAATCTTCTATGAAATCTTAGACCAACTTGGAGAAATGCCTCTACCACCATATATTCGTGAAAAATTAGATGATCAAGATCGTTATCAAACGGTTTTTGCGAAAGAACGTGGTTCAGCAGCGGCTCCTACAGCAGGTTTACACTTCACAACAGACTTATTAGATGAAATTCGTGCAAAAGGTGTTAAAGTTGCTTTCTTAACATTGCATGTTGGATTAGGAACATTCCGTCCTGTTAATGTTGAGACAATAGAAACACATGCAATGCACTCTGAATTTTATAATCTAACAGAAGAAACAGCAACTATTATCAATGATACAAAAAGAAATGGTGGTCGTGTAATTGCAGTAGGTACAACATCTACTCGTACACTTGAAACAATAGCAGAACGCCATGATGGTAACATTGTAGCTGATAGTGGTTGGACTTCGATTTTCATCTACCCAGGTTTTGAATACAAATCAATTGATGGTTTAATCACAAACTTCCATTTACCAAAATCAACGCTAGTTATGTTAGTAAGTGCATTAACAACCCGTGAAATAATATTAAATGCTTACAATATCGCAGTACAAGAACGCTATCGCTTTTTTAGCTTTGGCGATGCGATGTTTATCCGTCCAAAAGCAAAGAAAGGAAATTAATCAATGTCTCAAGCAATCAGATATGAGCTAATTAAAACAGATAAGCAAACAGGCGCACGCCTTGGTATCGTGCATACTCCGCACGGTTCATTCGAGACACCAGCATTTATGCCGGTAGGTACTCAAGCTTCTGTTAAAACAATGTCTCCAGAAGAAGTAAAAGATATGGGAGCAGGAATTATTTTAAGCAATACGTACCATCTATGGCTTCGTCCAGGTCACGAAATTGTTCGTGAAGCAGGAGGTCTCCATAAATTTATGAACTGGGATCGTCCAATTTTGACAGATTCGGGTGGCTTCCAAGTATTTAGCTTAAGCCATATTCGTAAAATTGAAGAAGAAGGCGTTCATTTCCGTAATCACTTAAATGGTGATAAACTATTCTTAAGCCCTGAAAAAGCGATGGAAATTCAAAATGCACTGGGCGCAGATATTATGATGGCATTTGATGAATGTCCTCCGTTCCCAGCTACTTTTGAATATATGAAAGCTAGTGTGGAACGTACTTCTCGCTGGGCAGAGCGTTGTTTAGAAGCTCATGCCCGTCCACAAGACCAAGGTCTATTTGGTATCGTCCAGGGTGGAGAATTTGAAGAGCTACGTAAGCAATCTGCAAAGGATCTTGTATCTATGGATTTCCCGGGCTACGCTATCGGTGGTCTATCAGTAGGGGAACCAAAAGATATCATGAACCGTATGCTTGAATATACAACACCGTTATTACCGGCAGAAAAACCTCGTTATTTAATGGGAGTAGGTTCTCCTGACTCATTAATCGATGGTGCAATTCGCGGAATTGACATGTTTGACTGCGTATTACCAACACGTATTGCTCGTAATGGTACATGCATGACAAGCGAAGGTCGATTAGTGATCAAAAATGCGAAATTCGCAAGAGACTTTGGTCCACTTGATCCGAACTGTGATTGCTACACTTGTCGCAATTATTCACGTGCGTATATTCGTCACTTGTTGAAAGCGGAAGAAACATTTGGAATCCGATTAACTTCTTATCATAATTTATATTTCTTGCAAGATTTAATGAGAAACGTAAGACAAGCGATCCGTGAAGATCGACTTGGTGATTTCCGAGAAGAGTTTTTTGAAGCATATGGTTTCAACAAACCAAATGCAAAAAATTTCTGATTCTTGTATACTATTGAAAGAAATAGAAAGGGGGATTTTATTCAATGGAATTTTTAACAGGTATTGGCCCGATTATTCTTATGTTTGGTGTGATGTATTTACTATTAATCCGTCCAGCACAAAAACAACGTAAGAAAACATCTCAAATGCAAAATAGTTTATCACGTGGCAATCAAATCGTGACAATCGGTGGATTGCACGGTGAAGTTGACGCAGTTGACGATACAACAGTTGTCATCAAAGTTGCTGATGGCACAAAACTTCGTTTCGAGCGCGCGGCTGTAGGTCGCATCGTTGAAAATGCAACTAACTAATAAATGCGTTCAAAAGGACTATTCCACACTTATGTTGTGGAGTAGTCTTTTTTTATACACAATATTTAAATAAGTATGTAACTGAAATTTGTAATAAGAGATTTTAAAGATAGTATAGAACAATTAATTTTTTTAAATTAACTAGACGATAGTTTAAAAAGTAACATTTTAGATACTAATGTTTTTTGTATAAATCGTTCAATCTTACACATTCTATATTAAAAAAGGAGTCGTGTATGAACGATTTATTGATTATCGGATTTCGTACCGTCTTTTTATATTTTGTTATTTTGATTATTTTTCGCCTCATGGGGAAACGAGAGGTTGGCGAGCTAAGCATGATTGATCTCGTCATATTCGTACTCATCGCTGAAGTTGCAGCATTTGCTATTGATGATCCGCAACGTAAGTTATTTGAATCTGTTCTGCCGATGATTATGCTGCTCGTTATCCAAGTTGTTTTGTCATTTATAACTTTAAAAAATAAAAAGATTCGTGATTTAATTGATGGTGGCCCGGTTACGATTATTCGAGATGGCGTTATTATGGAAAAGGAAATGAGGAGGTTGCGATATAATCTAAATGATTTATTCCAACAGTTAAGAGAACAGCAGGTAGGATCTGTTCAGCAAGTTGCTTACGCATTTTTAGAGCCATCTGGTAATCTTTCTGTTTTCGTAAAAAATGAGGACACCCCTGTTCTACCATATATTGTTGATGGGGAAGTACAAAATCGCAATCTCCAGTTAACACAAAGAACGGAAGAATGGTTAAGGGAAAAACTATTAGAGCAAGGTATTACTGACATTACGGAAATATTTTATTGCTGTTTTGAGGAGAATGAATTGCACATACAAAAAAAGGAAGCGGCATCATAGCCGTTTCCTAATTGTTCTTGTTAAATACATAAAGTCACGCCATCTAATTTGATTGAAAAGCATTAAAAGTACAGAAAGTATACCTAAGGTTATAGCACTATTCCAGATAACAGAAAGACCTGCAGTAGGCATTAGAATGGTACGAAATACTACTACGAAAATGAATATGCCATATGGGACGACAAATAATCGGAAGCCGGTATGCAAATATTTCTTCTGACGAATAGTTGCGATATGTAAAAAGGATGTGACGAGAACGCCGAAACCAATCGCAATGACCGCACCTTTTTCCTGTAAACCTGATTGAGAAGCAAGGACGAACATAATAAACAATTTACCAATACCGCCATACACAGCATTCATCATAGCTGCATTCGCCTCATCTACTGCTTGTAAAATTGAATTTAGTGGACTTTGAATATAATAAAAGAAAAAGACAGGAGATAATAATTTCACATAGCCACGATTTTCTTGTAGGTGAAAAAGTTTCATCGCAAGTTCATCACCGTGAATGAAAAAATATGTAGCCGCAAAACAGCCTACAAGCGTCGATAATCGAAGTGAAATTTGGACACGATCTTTTAATAACCGGTGATTGCCACGAGCAACAGCATCACTTACAGCAGGAATGAGCACAACTGATAGAGCAAATGGTACAAAAGCTGGGAATAATAATAATGGAACAAGTACACCAGAAATGACCCCATATAATTTTGTTGCAACGACGGTTGTCATTCCGGCTAAGGTTAGCGCCTTTAAAAAGATAATGGGCTCTAAAAACCATGTAAATGTACCAAAAATTTTACTACCAGTTGAAGGAAGAGCTACTTTTAATATTGGATTTGGTGGATAATACTCTTTTGATGGCTGTAGAACATCAGAACGCTTTACTTTTCGATAATGCCAATACAGATAGAGGAAAGCGACGGCTTCAGCAATTGCTGTAATGACCATAGCAAACCCTGCAGTTAGTGCTGGCTCTTCTACATTTACACCATAAGGTAATAAAAAAGTAATAAGAATAATACGGATAACCTGTTCCATTGTTTGAGACCAAGCCGTTTCAGCAATGCGTGCTAGTCCTTGAAAGAAAGATTTGAGCAGTGCGGATGCTGCGGCAACTGGAACCGTTGCCAAGCCAACATATAAAATAAGCATGGTCTGTCCGTCATGAAGTAAATTGTTGGACAAATACGGAATGAAAAGCATTATCAAAGGAAATAAGATAATACCTGCAAGAAAGGTCAATAAAGTAGCTGTTCTCATTACAGCACTTAATTGTTCTTTCTTTTTTTTCGCGTGCAGTTCAGCGATGATTTTCGCTACAGCAATTGGAATGCCGAGTTGGACTAGGGATAGGAAGAAAATAAAAGCCGGATATGCAGCCATATATGTGCCGACTGCCTCTTCGCCCGCAACCCTCATAAATTGCATTCGATACAAGAAACCCAAGAGCTTAGATAAGAACACAGCACCCATTAATAAAAAAGTGCCATGAAAAAAAGAAGTCAATACTATCCCTTCCTTCTCAATTCAAGAAAATTCGTATACAATTATCCTATGCAAGAACAGAAGCGGATAAAACTACCATAAAGGAAGTGAAATGATGGCAATCGAGTACGAGGCTTTATTTCAAAAGTTTTTACCAGCTTTAATTAGTAAAAGAAATGAATTTATCATGCAAGGTTTTAAAACGGTAACAGTGGAGGATATATGGGATGTATGTGTAAAAAAGAAATGGCGCAAGCGCAATATTCAGACATTGCGTCCTTATGAAATGGTTGAGGATTTATTTTCTTTAAGTACTGCACAATATATGACCTATACTCAAATCGAAGAATCAAAGACATCTAATTGGTTCTCAGAATTAAATCAAGACGAATTACAACTGCTATTACATGGGAATGGTAGTGAAGAACCTTAAATAAAAGTAAGAAAAGTTTTAAATAAATAATAAAAGGGTCAATTTGACAGTGGAGTCTACCTGTTTCATAATAGACCTGTTAAGTTTTAAAATTTGATGTTGTACGAATGAAACAAATTTTTTTACTAAAAAGCATTTTACGATACTTTTTATATCAGTTTTCATAAGGTATGAGCATTTAGTCTCGAAGTTTTTACAAGCTTTATGAATAAATTCGTGTCATAATATAGATTATTAAGTAAAATGTTTTATAAGTCATACCGCTGTATTTGTTTGAGGAGGAAGTTTGAATGAAATTAAGAAGCCGTATCGTTGCTTTTTTACTACTAGTAGTTGTTTTAGGTGCAACGATGAGTACGACTGTTCAAGGAGTCTTGAACAATATTAAACTAGGCCTTGATTTACAAGGTGGTTTTGAAGTTCTTTATCAAGTTGAGCCGTTAAGTGGTGGTCCGGAAATTACAGAAAATGATGTAAAGGATACAGCACAAGCACTATCACGACGTGTAAACGCACTGGGTGTTAGTGAACCGAGCATTCAAATTGAAGGTAAGGACCGCATTCGTGTTCAGTTAGCAGGTGTGGACGATCAAGAATCTGCTCGTGAATTACTTTCAACTGAGGCTAATTTAACATTCCGTGATGTTAACGATAACATCTTGTTAGACGGAAATGATTTGAAACAAGGCGGTGCATCTGGTTCCTTTGACGATAAGAATCGTCCTATTGTTACTTTGAAATTAAAAGATCCAGCAAAATTTGCTGAAGTAACAGGGAAAATTGCAGCTATGGGAGAACCAAATAACTTATTAGTCATTTGGTTAGACTTTGAAGAAGGTAAAGACTCCTACGCAGAAGAAGTTAAAAAGGCAAAACCTAAATTTGTTTCTGCCCCAGGAGTATCGCAAGTCATCAATTCATCAGACGTTCAAATTTCAGGCGCATTTACTGTTCAGGAAACAAAAGATTTATCTGGTATTTTAAATGCTGGTGCATTACCTGTTAAATTAGTTGAGAAATATTCAACTTCAGTAGGAGCACAATTCGGTGACCAAGCGCTGAAAAGTACGGTTTTTGCAAGTCTAGTTGGTATTGGGTTAATCTTTATCTTTATGCTTGTATATTATCGTCTACCAGGATTGGTAGCGAATTTAACATTAGTTGTTTTCACATTTTTAGTACTTGTTATCTTTGACTGGATTAATGCAGTTCTTACGCTACCAGGTATCGCAGCAATTGTACTGGGGGTAGGTATGGCCGTAGATGCCAATATCTTAATGTACGAGCGTATTCGTGAGGAATTACGAGTTGGTAAGTCCATTAAGGCAGCGTTTAACTCAGGTTCGAAATCTTCATTCTCAGCTATTTTCGATGCCAATATTACAACGCTTCTTGCGGCAGCTGTATTATTTATCTTCGGGACAAGCTCTGTTAAAGGTTTCGCAACAACATTAATGATTAGTATTTTAGTCAGCTTTATCACAGCTGTTTGGGGAACTCGTATTTTACTAGGCTTACTAGTAAACAGCGGATACTTCGATGGGAAAACAGGTTGGTTTGGCGTAAGTAAAAAGAAAGTACACAAAATTGAAGAAGGCGTAGATACATTAGATTTAACAACACGCTTTGATAAATTAGATTTTGTTCATAATCGTAAAAAATATTACGCAGCTTCGTTAATCTTTATTATTGTAGGGTTTACCATTTTAGGAATCTTCAAGCTGAACTTAGGAATTGATTTCTCAAGTGGTACTCGTGTGGAAGTTAAAGCTGAGCAACAGTTAACGAAAGAAGAAGTTTCTGATTTCATCAAAAAAGCTGGATTTGAATCAGAGGATATTGTAATTTCTGGTGAAAACAAAGACATTGGTGTTATTCGATATAAAGAAGACTTCTCAAAAGAAGAAATTAAAACAGTTAAAGCTGAATTTAAAAAAGAATTTGGTCACGAACCAAGTATTAGCACAGTATCTCCAACAGTTGGACAAGAGTTAGTAAAAAGTGCAATCAAAGCATTATCAATTGCAGCTCTTGGAATCATCATATATGTTGCCTTCCGTTTCGAATGGCGTATGGGTGTAGGTGCGATTGTATCATTACTGCATGACGTATTCTTTATGGTCGCGTTATTTAGTTTCTTCCGTCTCGAAGTAGATATTACATTTATTGCGGCTGTATTAACGATTGTTGGTTATTCAATAAACGATACAATTGTAACGTTTGACCGTATTCGTGAAAACTTACATCGTGTTGGTAAAATTAAAGATTCTGAAGACCTTGCCAACATTGTTAATAAATCGCTTCGTCAAACTTTAGGACGATCTGTAAATACAGTATTAACAGTAATTATTGTAGTAGTTGCATTATTGTTCTTAGGTGCACCTTCAATCCAAAACTTCTCGATTGCATTACTAATCGGGTTAATTACAGGTATGTATTCGTCAATCTTTATCGCAGCTCAAGTTTGGTTCTCGTTGAAAAAACGCCAAATGAAAAAGCAAGGTAACTTAGACGTTGGTAAAAAGAAAAAACAATGGGGCACTGACGAACCAGTCGTATAATTGAATACGAAAATGTTCAGCTCACTTAAACTACTCTGCACTTTAAAAGTGTAGAGTAGTTTTTTTGGATTTATAGCTATAGTTAAAGCTTGTTTTATCAATATCGAAAGTAAATGATTTAATATGTTTGGACATGTAGGCTTAATTATTTCATCGACTAACCTAACAGCTTCTTTGTCTAAAGGTTTTTTTCGTAAGTTAAATTAGGTATAATGAAACGCGTGAGGAAGTGACGTAAATGGTAATGACAACAAAAAGATGGCGAATCGAAAGACCAGATGAAATGCTTGTAAAAACATTTCAAAATGAACTAGGTATACCTGCAATTTCAGCCAAAATATTAGTGGCACGTGGTTTTGATACAGTCGAATCTGCACGTGCTTTTTTAAATATTGACCATCAATCTTTAAACGATCCATTCCTAATGCATGGGATGCAACTAGCGGTCGATCGAATTCATAAAGCAATCAATAACGATGAGAAAATACTTGTTTACGGCGATTACGACGCTGATGGCATAACGAGTACAGCTGTTATGATGACCGTTTTGAGAGACTTAGGTGCAAAAGTAGAGCACAAAATTCCTAATCGATTTACTGATGGGTATGGACCTAGTGAACGATTATTCCGCGAAGCTCATGAGCAAGGTTTTAAGTTAATTATCACAGTTGATAATGGTATTTCAGGTAATCATGAAGTACAAGTGGCAAAAGAGCTTGGTATGGATGTCATTGTGACAGATCACCATGAAATTGGAGAGGAATTGCCCTCAGCCGATGTCATCATTCACCCGAGACATCCAGAAGGGGAGTATCCTTTTGGCGAGCTTGCAGGTGTTGGTGTAGCATTTAAAGTGGCACATGCTTTGTACGGTGAATTTCCAAAACATCTGCTGGAATTTGTAGCCATTGGAACAATAGCTGATTTAGTGCCTTTATTAGATGAAAACCGTTATTTAGTAAAGCAAGGTATTCAAGCCTTGCAGAAATCACCAAGACCTTCGATAAAGGCATTATGTACAGTAGCGGGAACAAAGCAAAATGACATTACAGAAGAGACTATTGGTTTTGGGTTTGGACCAAGATTAAATGCATTAGGACGCCTTGGTGATGCCAATCCTGGTGTGGATTTCTTACTTGAAGAAGACGAGGCAAGTGCAGCGACAATGGCGAGCCTTTTAAATGATAAAAACAAAGAGCGCCAAGGAATTGTTTCAGATATTACTGAGCAAGCAGTTGCTATGGTTGAAAATATAGATGAAATCCGTAATTCACAAGTACTTGTTATAGCCGAAGAAGGCTGGAATCCAGGAGTAGTTGGAATTGTAGCTTCAAGACTTGTAGAAAAATATTATAAGCCGACAATAATATTGTGCATTGATATTGAAAAAGGGATAGCAAAAGGCTCAGCACGTAGTATAGAAGGCTTTAATATGTATCAAGAGCTTGCAAAAAACCGTGACATCTTACCAGCATTCGGTGGGCATCCAATGGCAGCCGGTATGACATTAGCAATGGAAGATGTAGATGAATTGCGAGAACGATTAGATATACAAGCTAGAGAGTGCTTGACAGAAGAAGACCTAATTCCAATTCTTCAAGTAGATATTCCTCTGAAAATAGATGAGATAGATACCGATTCAATTGCAGAAGTAAGAGAATTAGCCCCGTTTGGAATGAGTTTTCCAAAACCCATTTATGGTATTGAAAATGAACACATTCAATCGATGCGAAAAATAGGTGCCAATGAAGATCATTTGAAGATGGAAATTGGCCAACCCGATACTACCATCGATGCAGTTGGATTCCATAAAGGATACCTTGCTGATGAGCTAACATATGGTATAAATGTTTCTTTTGCAGGTGATTTACAAATTAATGAATGGAATGGAAGAAAGAAGCCACAGTTTATGATTTCAGATGTACGTACGGATGAATGGCAGCTATTCGACTTAAGAGGAATACGACAAGTTGCTAGATGGTTGCAAACGATACCTGTAGAGGAATCTACATTTATAGCGTTTAAGCCTGATACAATGCAGTACTATGAATCTTTAATTCCGAAAAAAATAATGCCATACAATGAAAAACTTTCACTAGAACAGGTTAGCCCGTATGTCGTCTTATTAGATATGCCGCAAGATGTTCAAATGTTAGAGGACCTTTTAACGAAAGTGAAACCGACTCGAATATATGCTCATTTTTATATTCCAGATTCGCATTATTTTGATGGTATGCCAACGCGTGAACAATTTGGTTGGTACTATACGTTTTTAAATAAACGACGTGAATTCCATCTGAGACAGCATTTGAATGATTTAGCAAAGCATAAAGGATGGAGTCGTGATATGTTAATTTTCATGACCCAGGTGTTTTTTGAACTTGGATTTGTTACAATAGAAAACGGACTTGCAAAAATTGTAGAAGGTGCTCCTAAAAAACAATTATCAAGTGCAAATGTTTATAAAACACGCGCACAACAAATGGATTTGGAACAGACTTTGTTGTATGCACCATATAAAGATTTAAGACAGTGGTTTGATGCGAGATTATCCGCTCAAACAGTTTCTGAGGAGGAACAGTAATGGATTTAAAACAATATGTAACTATCGTTGAAAACTGGCCGAAAGAGGGCATTTCTTTCAAAGATATTACGACAATTATGGATAATGGAAAAGCATATAAATATGCAACAGATCAAATCGTGGAGTATGCAAAAAAAGTAGGCGCTGAATTAATCGTTGGTCCCGAAGCACGTGGGTTCATTACTGGATGCCCTGTTGCTTATGCTTTAGAAATCGGTTTTGCACCTGTTCGCAAACCAGGTAAATTACCTCGTGAAGTAATTAGTGCTGATTACGGTTTGGAATATGGTAAAGACACATTAACAATGCACAAAGATGCTGTTAAACCTGGTCAAAAAGTATTGATCGTGGATGATTTACTTGCAACTGGTGGAACTGTAGAAGCAGCTATCCAACTTATTGAAGAATTAGGCGGAGAAGTAGTAGGTTGTGCATTTTTAATCGAATTAGAAGAGCTTAACGGCCGTGATAAGATTAAAGGGCATGATATATTTACATTAATGCAATACTAATAAATTGACCTCTTTGTTTTTAACAAAGAGGTTTTTTATCATATAAATGGAGTTATTATGATTGCCAACCGCTTTTGACGCAAATAGCCTTTACAACAAGGCTGTTTTTTTTATACAATAAAAGTTAAATCTAATCGGAAAAATTATGGAATAGGGTGGCTAACATGGCGAAGGATCAAGTGATGACAGTAGAAGACGTTTTTGCAACTCTTTCTTCTTATATGAATACCGAACATGTTGCTTTTGTACAAAAAGCATATGAGGTTGCGAGAGAAGCGCATAAAGAACAGTTTCGAAGCTCGGGGGAGCCTTATATTTTACATCCCATTCAAGTGGCAGGTATTTTAGCTGAACTTCAAATGGATCCAGAAACAGTATCAGCAGGCTTTCTACATGACGTTGTAGAAGATACGCCCGTAACACGTGAAGATCTTGTAGAAGCGTTCAGTGAAGATGTTGCTATGCTTGTGGATGGTGTTACAAAGCTAGGTAAGATTAAATATAAATCGAAAGCAGAACAGCAAGCTGAAAATCATCGCAAAATGTTTGTCGCAATGGCGCAAGATATCCGTGTAATTTTAATTAAATTAGCGGATCGCTTACATAATATGCGTACATTAAAGCATTTACCTGTTGAAAAGCAGCGACGTATTGCAAAAGAAACGCTTGAAATTTTCGCTCCATTAGCTCATCGCTTAGGGATATCAGCTATTAAATGGGAGTTAGAAGATACTGCACTTCGTTATTTAAACCCACAGCAATATTACCGTATCGTTAACTTGATGAAGAAAAAGCGTGTAGAACGTGAAGCTTATTTATCATCTGTTATGGGGGAAATCCATACACAGCTAGATGATATTGAAATTAAGGCTGATCTATCAGGACGACCAAAACATATATATAGCATTTACCGTAAAATGGTTATGCAAAATAAGCAATTTAGTGAAATTTATGATTTGCTTGCTGTCCGTGTGATCGTCGATAGTATAAAAGACTGTTATGCTGTTTTAGGTATAGTGCATACTCTTTGGAAGCCGATGCCTGGTCGGTTTAAAGACTATATCGCAATGCCAAAACAAAACTTATATCAATCGTTGCATACGACAGTAATTGGACCTTACGGTGACCCATTAGAGGTGCAAATTCGTACGATGGACATGCATAATATTGCAGAATACGGGGTTGCTGCACACTGGGCTTATAAAGAAGGTAAGAATATCGATATGAGTAATTCGAATATCGATAGCAAACTTACATGGTTCCGAGAAATTTTAGAGTTCCAAAACGAATCTTCTGATGCAGAAGAATTTATGGAATCATTAAAATTTGATTTATTTTCTGATATGGTCTATGTTTTTTCTCCAAAAGGTGACGTCATGGAATTACCTGCAGGATCTGTACCGATTGACTTTGCGTATCGCGTACACTCTGAAATAGGTAATAAAACTATCGGATCAAAAGTAAATGGAAAAATGGTGCCGCTTGATACACCTTTAAAAACTGGCGATATTATTGAAATCATGACATCAAAGCAATCATTTGGTCCAAGCCGTGATTGGCTGAAAATTGCACAATCTTCACAAGCTAAGCATAAAATCAAACAGTTCTTTAAAAAGCAATTGCGTGAAGATAATGTTGTAAAAGGTCGCGAATTAATTGAAAAGGAAATTAAAGAGCAAAATTTTGATCCTAAGGAAGTCTTAACTCCTGAAAACTTTAAACGCGTTTGTGAGAAGATGAATTTTGCCAGCGAAGACGATTTAGTTGCAGCAGTAGGCTTTAATGGTATGACGGCACAACAAGTTGTAAATCGTCTTGCGGAAAAAATTCGTAAACAGCGCGATCATGAAGAAGCGTTAGTTAAAATTAATAGAGAAATGAATTCACCTGAAAAGAGAAAATCTACGGAGTCAGGCGTCGTTGTAAAAGGGTTAGAGAATCTACTAATTCGTCTTTCACGTTGCTGTAGCCCAGTGCCAGGTGATGATATTGTTGGTTTTATCACAAAAGGTCGAGGTGTTTCTGTTCACCGTGCAGATTGTCCAAATGTGCAATCGAACGAAGAACAAGAGCGCTTAATCGATGTTGAATGGGACTCTGCTTTTGCTGATGAGAAGAAAGAGTATTCTGTTGATATCGAAGTATCAGGCTATGATCGTCCAGGCTTATTGAATGAAGTGATGCAAGTTGTGAATGAAGCTAAAACGAATATAAGCGCTGTGAGTGGTAGAGCTGATAGAGATAAACTAGCAACTATTAACTTAACAATTCGTATTCGTGATATTGCTCATTTATATAAAGTTGTAGATCGTATTAAACAAATTCCTGATATTTATTCTGTACAACGTGTGACAAACTAAGATAGGAGTTTTCATTTTGAAGGTAATACTGCAACGTAGTAAAAAAGCAACTGTCACTGTAGATGGACAAGTTACAGGTGCCATTGAGCAAGGATATGTATTGTTGGTTGGACTTACACATGGTGATACAAAAGCCGATGCTGACTATATCGCAAATAAAATTGCGAAAATGCGTCTATGGGAAGATACTGATGGCAAAATGAATCATTCAATTTTAGATCACGGTGGAGCTATTTTATCTGTATCGCAATTTACTTTGTATGCCGATATACGCAAAGGAAATCGTCCTAGCTTTATTGAAGCTGCACGACCTGAGGAAGCAGAGCCTTTGTGGGAGTATTTCAATGAAACACTTCGTAACTTAGGTTTACATGTTGAAACAGGGGTTTTTGGTGCTATGATGGATGTCCAATTAACAAACGATGGACCAGTTACGATAATCATTGAATCAAAATAATAATGGTCATAATATAAGAAATTATTCACTTAGAATATGGGGATGAAAGAATACACATCACATATTTTACTATTGTGAAAGTAATAAAACCTCGGATTCTCTCATACAATTTTGTATGGAAGCATCCGAGGTTTTTTTCAATTGAATGGATTAGTTAGATTTTGATTCAAAAAACAGCCTTACTCTAGTTTTCTTGCAAAAAACTAATAAGGCTGTTAATGGTTAATAGTTATTGCATTTGGAAGTAATTGTGGATACCTTGTGCAATGCTCCTGCTGACATTATTTTGGTGAGTAGCATTGATAAGTTTACTACGATCCTCAACATTTGAAATAAAGCCGACTTCTAAAAGAATAGAAGGAACAGTCGCCATTCTATTTACATAAAAGACATTCGTTTTAACGCCCCTATTGGTACTACCCATTGTAGGTTGATAAGCGTTATGAACAGCACTTGCTAATTGTCTGCTTCTTGTTGGATATGGATTACCTGAAGCAGCGTAATATGTTTCAGTTCCTTTTGCAGTAGAAGTTGCAGAGTTCATATGGATACTAACAAAAATATCTGCTTTTTTCGTTTTCGCAACATTTACTCGACATTGTAAATCTACTGTTTTATTAGTAGATGAAGAGCAAGCGGAATATTGACCACGTGTTGTATATACGGTATAGCCCATACTCTCAAGATGGCTCTTTGTCTTTAAAGTAAAAGCGTATGTGAGTGCGGCTTCATTGTAGCCTCCGCCACCTGAACCAGGGTCTGAACCGCCGTGCCCAGCATCTAATACAATCGTTTTATTTGATTCAGCAGGAGGATTAGTAGCTGGATTTGTTAATGTTATATAACTATTAGACGTATTATTTGAAACCCAACCTGTTTTTCCAGTAGCATACATTACTTCAACCCATTCATTTGATGGATAAGTTGCATATTGCAGCACCGTATAGTAATCTCCAGCAGAGGCTTCAGACAATATATTTCCTTTTGTATTTGGTTTTGAACGGATATTCAAGTAACCAGATTGTATAACGATATATTCTGTTTTTGAAGGTTTAGTATAAACGACATTATCTTCAGGCGTATCAGTTGGTTCCTCAGGTGTTGGATTTTCGGGCTCTGAAGGGTCCGGTGTCGGTTCAACTTCTGTATCTTCATCTTCTTCATCTGGTTTGTTTGGGTTTGATGTTTGTGAAGTATGTTTTTTTGAACTAATTTTCCCATATACTGACTTGGCAGAAACCCAACCTTTTTTAGTAGTCGTATATTGAATTTGTACCCATGTACCAGATTCCTTTAAAATTTTAAATTCATTACCTTTTTTTACTGTGCCAATAATAGCAGTGCTAGTTGATGAAGAGGCTTTTTCTCGTACATTTAAACTAGCAATTGTAATGTAGTAATATTTCCCAACATTACTAGCTGTATTGGAAGAAGTAGTTGATTTAAACGTTACATAACTTTTAGAAACCCAGCCTGTATATTTGGTTGTTTTAATCTTCACCCAACCACTTTTTTCATCTAAAACTGTGCCTTTTGTGCCTTTTGCTAATTTCCCAAGACTTTTATAGCTAACTGCAGCACCGGAGCGAATATTAAGATTACTAACATTTGTCGTTACTGTTTTCGAAGTAGCAGCAGTATTAACGTTTGTAGTTACTTTAGATAAGTATTGTGAAGAAACCCAACCTGTCTTCCCGCTGTATTTTACTTTAATCCAAGAGCCTTTAGATGAGATTTTTGTTAATTTTGTGCTCTTTGGAATTAACGTAATTTTTTTTGTACTTGTACTAGGACCTTCACGTAAAGTAAGTTGACTAGCCGTTACTTTATATGATATTGAAGAAGATGCCTCCGTATGTATAGGTTGGTAAAAATATGAGCATATAAGCGTGGTGCAAAGCAAAAAAATACTAAACATTTTAACTAATTTTGTTTTCATGCTAATCCTCCTTTTTATCTATTGTAAAAGGAAATGACATGAAAAATCTATAGTTTTTCAAAATAGTTGACATATTTGTTTGTAGTGGGTAAGATATTTAGTAATCTGAATTTATTTATGATCACCTATGACCGAGCAAGTAACTATATTTTTAAGGCTGATAAGAGAGGAAAAGACGAGGCTGAAATCTTTTCTACAGTACAGTATAGTGAATAACACTCGAGAGGTTTTTCTTCGAAAGGCATTGGCTTATTAGGAGAAAACGGAATCGGCCGTTATCCGAATGAGAGGATTTAGTTATACTAGATCAACTAGGGTGGAACCGCGGAAGCTTATACAGCTCTCGTCCCTTGCATTTATTGCAAGGGGCGAGAGCTTTTTTAGTTTCATCATAGAAAATCGTGAGATAAAGGACAGCGTTTGTCCACAGTTAATCTGAATTTTTGAAAGGAGTAAATGTGATGAATTATAAAGTACCTAGAGGCACTCAAGATATATTACCTGGACAGTCTGAAAAATGGCAAAAGGTTGAGGAAATCATTCGTCAGCTTTGCCAAGTATATAGATATCAAGAAATTCGCACTCCAATTTTCGAGCAGACGGAATTATTCCAACGTAGTGTTGGTGATACGACTGATATCGTGCAAAAAGAAATGTACACATTCAAAGATAGAGGAGATCGTTCTTTAACACTTCGTCCAGAAGGTACAGCGGCTGTTGTACGTTCTTACGTTGAACACAAAATGTTCGGTCAACCTGATCAACCAGTAAAATTATCTTACATTGGTCCTATGTTCCGCTATGAACGCCAACAAGCTGGGCGTTACCGCCAATTTGTCCAATTCGGAGTAGAAGCAATTGGTAGTAAAGATCCTGCGATTGATGCAGAAGTAATTGCACTTGCAATGGATGTGTATGAAACAGCTGGATTGAAAAACTTAAAATTAGTGATTAACTCTTTAGGTGATGCAGATGTTCGTGCAGCTCACCGTGATGCATTAATAAAACATTTCGAACCACATATCGATGATTTCTGTTCAGATTGTCAAAATCGTCTAGAAAAAAATCCATTACGTATTTTAGATTGTAAAGTAGATCGCGAAAATCCTTTAATGGCTACTGCGCCAGCACTAACAGATTACTTAAATGAGGAATCTGCAGCATATTTTGAAGCAGTTAAAAAATACTTAGATGTGTTAGGCATTACCTATGAAGTAGATCCAAACTTAGTACGTGGTTTGGATTATTATAACCACACGACTTTTGAAATTATGAGTACAGCAACGGACCTAGGTGCAATTACTACTTTATGTGGTGGTGGTCGCTATAACGGTTTAGTTGAACAAATCGGTGGTCCAGAATCACCTGGTATTGGATTTGCAATGAGTATCGAACGTCTATTACTTGCGCTTGAAGCAGAAGGACGTTCACTTGATACAGACAATGCACTTGATATGTATATTGTTGCAATGGACGATCAAGCGAAGTTGAAAGCAGTAGAATTAGCAAGTTCATTTAGAGCAAAAGGTATTTCAACTGAGCTTGATTATGCGAGTCGTAAAGTGAAAGCGCAGATGAAATCAGCAGATCGTTTAGGTGCTAAGTGGGTCATCGTACTGGGTGAGTCAGAATTAGAAGAACAAGCTGCTAATGTGAAAAACATGGAATTGGGTAGCCAAGAAAAAGTACCATTCCATGACTTAGTGAACTATTTAACAAAACATAAGGTACAATAATTGGAGGAAATAATCATGGCAAAAAGAACGCATGAATGTGGTATTTTACGTGGCGCTCATGAAGGCGAACGCGTTGTATTAAAAGGATGGGTACAACGTCGTCGCGATTTCGGCGGACTAATTTTCGTTGACCTACGTGATCGTACAGGACTTGTACAAATCGTTTTCAACCCAGAAAATTCTCAAGAAGCACTAGATATTGCGGATTCTCTTCGTAGCGAATTCGTTGTAGAAGTAGAAGGTGCTGTAGCATTACGTGATCCGGAAATGATCAATCCAAACATGGAAACTGGTATGGTTGAAGTTTTAATTGATCAAATAACAATCATTAACAAAGCTAAAACACCACCGTTTGCAATTGAGGATCGCACTGAAGTAAACGAAGATCTTCGTTTAAAATACCGCTACTTAGACTTACGTCGTCCAGTAATGTTCGATACATTCAAACTTCGCTCTGACGTGACAAAAGTAATTCGTAATTTTTTACAAGATGAAGGCTTCCTAGAAGTTGAAACACCAATCTTAACAAAGTCAACTCCAGAAGGCGCACGTGACTATTTAGTTCCTTCACGTGTACATGAAGGTGAATTTTACGCTTTACCACAATCACCACAATTATTTAAACAATTATTAATGGTTGGTGGATTTGAGCGCTACTTCCAAATCGCACGCTGCTTCCGTGATGAAGATTTACGTGCTGATCGTCAACCTGAATTCACTCAAATTGATATGGAAATGAGTTTCATGTCACAAGATGAAATCATCGAATTAAACGAAAAATTAATTCAAAAAGTTATGAAAGAAGTTAAAGGAATTGATATTCCAGCTCCATTCCAACGTATGACTTATAAAGATGCAATGTCTCGTTACGGTTCTGATAAGCCTGATGTTCGCTTTGACTTAGAACTTATTGAATTAAGCGATGTTGTTGCAGGTTGTAACTTTAAAGTATTTGCAAGTACTGTTGAAAACGGAGGCCAAGTAAAAGGTCTTAATATCAAAGGTGCAAACGACAAATACTCTCGTAAAGATCTTGATGAACTAACAAAATTTGTTGGTCGTTACGGTGCGAAAGGTCTTGCGTGGATTAAAGTAACTGAAGAAGGATTAACTGGTCCAATCGGTAAGTTCTTTGATGATGAATTTGGTGAAAAACTTGTTGAACGTATGCAAGCTGAACCAGGTGATACATTAGTATTCGTAGCTGATAAAAAATCAGTTGTTGCTGATTCACTAGGTGCTTTACGTAAAAAACTTGGAAAAGACCTTGGATTAATTGATGAATCTCGTTTTGCATTCCTATGGATTACAGAGTGGCCATTACTTGAATACAGCGAAGATGATGACCGTTACTATGCAGCACATCACCCATTCACTCGTCCATTTGATGAAGATCTTGAAAAAATGGTTACTGAACCGGGTGCAGTTAAAGCACAAGCGTATGACATCGTATTAAATGGCTACGAACTTGGTGGCGGATCATTACGTATTCACGAAAAAGATTTACAAGAAAAAATGTTCAAAACACTTGGTTTCACTGATGAAGAAGCAAAAGAACAATTTGGTTTCTTAATGAATGCGTTTGAGTATGGAACTCCTCCACACGGTGGTTTAGCATTCGGTCTCGACCGTTTCATTATGTTACTGGCTGGTCGTGACAACTTACGTGATACAATTGCATTCCCTAAAACTGCAAGTGCAAGTTGTGTTTTAACAAATGCGCCAAGTACAGTATCATTAGCGCAATTAGATGAGTTAAATATCCGCACAAAAACATTGGCTGACGAGAAGTAAATCTTTTGAATTGTCAGAATTAATATGGTAATATGTATTTAAAGCGAATCCTGATGTGTTCGTTATAAGCTTATCAGTTTTGACCGAACATTTTATCGTTGGGAGTTCACATTTTGAAATGGCGAACATGCCTGTCATGGGACGTTTAAAATTTCGAAGAGAACACCCACCTGCTTATTGCGGGTTCAAAACGATTAGATTTTTAGACGGCACAATCGGGATTCGTTAACTATTAAATCACCCCCCTCTCAAAGAAAATTGAGAGGGGTTTTATTTTACTTTCAAACATTAATTTTAGATTTAAATACTATAAAATTGATTTTATTGTAAAATTTATATAATTATATTAATTCGTTTGAATTATTTTTTCGACTAAGGATATTAAAGTGTGAAATCGATCATTTTTTCATTACTATTGGTATAATATTGGGAAAATAAACATTTTTTTATTTTTTTGTTGGCTTCCATAGAAATAATGGTTTAAAGTGTAAGTAAATAAATTGAAATGAGAAGGTGTATTAATGGAGATGAGTAATCACATAAAAACAGCATTAAAGGTTGAAACGATTATTGATTTAGATACATTATATGATCGAGCATTTAACGTTCTAAAAGAGGCGGTACATAACGGTTCCAAAAACTTTGGTTTGGCTACAGGTGGAACTATGCTTCCTCTTTATGAGCGGATTCGTAATAGTGAACTTGATTTTACTCAGTGTGAAAGTGTTAACTTAGACGAGTATGTCGGACTTCCGAAAGCGCATCCTGAAAGTTATATATCGTTTATGAAACAACAGCTCTTCAATGAAAAGCCATTTAAAAAATCTAATTTACCTAATGGAGAGGCACAAGATCCACATGAAGAAGCTGCTCGTTATGAAGCGCTTTTACAAAAAATGAAGTTAGATTTCCAATTACTTGGAATTGGAGAAAATGGGCATATAGGTTTTAATGAACCTGGCACAGCGTTTGATAGTGAAACACATGTTGTTGAACTTGAAGAATCGACTAGAATAGCAAATGCAAGATTTTTTAATTCTCTAGATGAAGTACCTACTAAGGCAATTACAATGGGTATTTCTTCAATCATGCGTGCAGAACAAATTTTATTAATTGCGGTTGGCGAGAAGAAACGTACTGCTTTAGAAGCATTGTTAAAAGGTGAAGTGACTGAAGAAATACCAGTAACAATCTTGAAAAAACATCCGAATGTTACTGTGTTAACTGATTTAGTAATCTAAATAGAATGTTTAAATGAAGCTTTCAAGTGAATGGGCGTTGTTTCCTATGGGCTCTTGAAAGTTTTTTGTAAAACGAAGATGAAAAAAGTGTAGGTAAGAGTAGTAATTGTTCCTGAAAGAGAATATATTTTAAATATAAGAGAATCATTTTTGATGAAATGCTGTATGATTCAACTTATTATTTAAGAGTTTGAATTAAGAAAAGAAGCTATTAAACAACTTGTTATACCTTTAAAAGATTTACTATTCTATTTATTCAATAAATTAAAGGAATTAAGAACTTTTGCTTTTCATTTATATGGAAACGTTTTATAATTGGTATAGACAACTATACCATATAGTAATTTGGGAGATATATAGGGAAGGTTTTAAATTAGAGTTCCTGCATAAAAATGGATAAGTCTTCGAAGTTCTCAATTCAATATATTCTTTTGTAATGATCGGTTTCCGCTATAGGAAGCTCTTTCAGATCGAGATGGTTATTATCAAAGAACAAAAAATGTATAAAATAAGCATTGAAATACTTCGATTAATTAATAGCTAGCTGAGGTAAGGTAGGATACTGAAAATCAGAAAGAAGGGATGATTTTTTCTGGTTTTAATTGGGAGATATTGTACATGAGTGAAACAATTCTAATTTCAAATGTAACGATCGTTAACTATGACCAAGATGCATTTGTAGGTGATATTTACCTGGAAGAAGGTAAAATTACGAAAGTAGGTAAGGGATTAAGTATTCAAGCACAGCATACTATTGATGGGACCTCTAAAGGATGGATTGTTTTCCCCGGATATATTGATATGCATATACACGGATCAGCTGGTTTTGACGCCATGGACGCAACAGAAGAAGCATTGCGAGGCATAGCTCGTTCGTTACCTAAAGAGGGGACGACAAGTTTTCTTGCAACGACTATGACGCAGTCAGTAGATGCGATTGAAGCAACTTTAAAAAATGCTGCAACTTTTAAAGGGACTTTAAATGAGGCGGAAATGTTAGGGATACATGTTGAAGGTCCATATATATCAAAGGAAAGAGCCGGGGCACAACCGATACAATATATTATTGAACCGTCTATTCAGCAGTTTCATCACTGGCAAGAACTTAGTGAAGGTCGCATAAAACAAATTACAGTAGCTCCCGAAGTAAATAATGGTTTTGAATTTATCGAGAAAATTAGTAAAGAAAGAATCGTTGTATCATTAGGTCATTCAGATGCTATATCTGATGAAATAGAGCATGCCGTTGGAATCGGCGCAAAACAAGCAACTCACTTATATAACCAAATGCGTCCTTTTCATCATCGAGAACCAGGTGTTGTTGGAGATGTATTACTAGAAGATGATTTGAAGGTAGAAATTATAGCAGATTTCATCCATAGTCACCCTAAATCTGTTATATTCGCTTATCGATTAAAGGGAGCATCTCGAGTTATTTTGATAACTGATGCCATGAGGGCGAAAGGTCTGGATTATGGTGTTTATGATTTAGGCGGCCAAGCGGTACATGTAACTGAAACGGGTGCACATTTATCCGATGGTACGTTAGCTGGAAGTGTACTAACAATGGAACAAGCTGTAAAAAATATACATGCTGTCACGAAATGTACATTGCAGGAATTAGTAGCTATGTCTTCCAACAATGCTGCTAATCAGCTTGAATTACCATCCAAAGGGTATATCGGTAAAGGGATGGATGCAGATCTAGTTATTTTAGATGAAGATTTAAATGTACAAAAGACTATCTGTCGCGGTAAAGTTGTATATGAAAAAAAATAACAAGCTGTAGTTTTGGTAGGGGCTACATGAAAGGTGGGGAAATGCTTGTTAGATAAAAATTCACCAGTTCCAATGTATATACAAATTGAAGAATTTTTAAAAGGTAAAATTTTCGAAGAGGAATATAAGATAGGTGAGAATATTCCTTCTGAAAGAGAGTTTTCTGAACAGTTAGGTGTAAGCCGTATGACCGTAAGGCATGCCATCACAAATTTAGTAAATAGTGGCTTGCTTTATAGAGAAAAAGGACGCGGTACATACGTAGCGAATCCAAAATTAGAGCAACCATTAAGCGGATTGACAAGTTTTACAGAAGATATGCGTTCAAGAGGCTATGAGCCAAGTAATAAACTTATTCGCTTTGAGAAAATTATACCTCCAATTGATATTGCAAAGGCATTGCAAATGAAAACGGGAGATGAAGTATTTTCAGTTGTCCGAATTCGTAACGCAGATCAGCTACCAATGGCTATTGAACGAACGTATATACCAGTAGAAATCATTCCTGACTTAGATAAAAGTATGGTTTTGGGTTCGTTATACTCTCTAATAGAAGAAAGACATCATCAAAAGATTGGTCATGCTTCGCAGTTAATGGAAGCGGCACTAGTAACAAAAGAAGATAGTAAGCTATTGAATATTGAGCAACCATCAGCTGTATTAATTATTGAACGAAAAAGTTATTTAAGTACTGGAATACCGTTTGAATTAGTGCGTAGTACATATCGTGCAGATCGCTATAAATTTATTAGTGAAATACAGAGGTGATAACATGCATCAATATTTTCAAGAGGTTCAACAATTATTAAATGTAATAGTAGAAGAAGAACAATCAAATATGACAAAAGCAGCCGAATTGATAGCTGAGCGTATCCAAAACGGAGGTATATTACAACTATTCGGTTGTGGTCATTCCCATATTCTAGCACAAGAAGCTTTTTATCGTGCTGGTGGATTAGTACCAGTACGTCCCATATTCATTGAGCCATTGATGTTACATAAAGGTGCACTGACCTCTTCTGCAAATGAGAAGGATCCAAATTTCGTTTCGCAACATCGTCATCAATTTGAATTCAATCCACATGATGTATTAATAATTGTTTCCACATCAGGAAGAAATGTTGTACCTATTGATGTTGCATTACTAGCAAAAGAAGCTGGGGTGCGTGTTATTTCATTACAGTCACTTCATTATAAAGAGCAAGTTTCAAAACATAGTACAGGAAAACGCCTAGAAGAAATGGCAGACTTCGTATTAGATACGCATATCCCAATAGGTGATGGGTTATTGTGGAAAAATAGCGTGCAGTATGGTCCCGCATCTACGACTATCGGTTCTGCTATCTTGAATACTACACTATCTCAAGTGATTGAAATTTTAGCTAGTGAAGGAGTCGAGCCGCCAGTATTTGAAAGTGCAAATCTAGACGGTAGTAAAGAAAAAAATGATTGTATGATAGCGAAGTATAGTAGAAGAATAAACTTCGAATAAATATTAGTATGGGGGAGATTAATATGGAAAAAACTTATAAAATTACTAGTTCAGTAGGATTACATGCACGTCCATCAACGGTATTGGTTGCAGGTGTAACACCTTTCGCATCAGATATACAGCTTGAGTACAAAGGAAAAACAGTCAATTTAAAATCTATTTTGGGTGTTATGTCATTAGGTGTTCCAACCGGTGAAGTTGTTACTATTAAAGCAGAAGGTTCAGATGCAGAAGCAGCAATCGCAAAAGTTTCAGAATTAATGATTTCAGAAGGCCTAGGACAAGAATGTTAGAGATTAAAGGTATTGCTGTCTCAAACGGAATTGCTATTGCGAATGCGTACTGCTTAGTAGAACCGGATCTAACCTTTGACAAATTGACTATTACTGATATAGAAGCGGAAAAATTACGCTTTAAAGAAATTGTTTCTAAAACGAAAATTGAACTTGAAGCAATTCGTGAAGCAGCGGAAAAAAAATTTGGGCACGATAAAGCAGAAATTTTCTCTGCGCATTTATTAGTCCTGCAAGACCCTGAGATGTTAAATGCAATTGATGTTCAGCTAAGTGAAGGTGTAAATGCTGAATTTGCTTTGCAAGAAACAACAACTATGTTTATCGAGTTATTTGAATCTATGGACAATGAATACATGCAAGAACGTGCAGCTGATATTCGTGATGTAGCAAAGCGATTATTAGCGAACTTATTGGGCATTGAATTACCTGATTATAGTCGTTTATCAAAGGATGTTATTATTGTTGCTGATGATTTGACACCATCGATGACTGCACAGCTTGATAAAACGCATGTGAAAGGCTTTGTGACAAATATCGGGGGACGTACATCTCACTCGGCTATTTTAGCAAGAACTATGGAAATACCCGCTGTTGTAGGGACAAAAATAGCAACTACAGATATACCCCACGGAGCTAAGATCATATTAGATGGTACAAAGGGAACAGTTTTATTAGATGCTAATGAAGAAATAATTGCTGAGTATTTATTAGCTCAAGAAGAGCAAGCAGCAGAGAGTGCAATGTTCCAGCAATTTGTAACAGCGGAAAGTATAAGTGCTGATGGATTTCATGTAGAATTAGCGGGCAATATTGGTAAGCCAGAGGATGTAGACAATATTTTAGCTAACGGCGGTGACGGCATTGGCTTATTCCGTACAGAGTTTTTATATATGGATCGTCAAGAATTGCCGTCAGAAGAAGAGCAATATATTGCTTATAAAACAGTACTTGAAAAAATGGGCCAAAAACCAACTGTTGTTAGAACGTTGGATATAGGTGGAGATAAAGAATTACCGTATTTGAAATTGGAGCCAGAAATGAATCCCTTCTTAGGGCATAGAGCTATAAGACTTTGTTTGGAACAACAAGATATTTTCCGTACACAGTTACGTGCACTTCTCCGTGCAAGTGTCTACGGTAATTTGAAGATTATGTTCCCTATGATTGCAACACTTGATGAATTCCGTAAAGCAAAAGCTTTATTGGAAGAAGAAAAAGAGAAGTTGTTAAGAGAAGGAATTGAAGTTTCAAGAGAAATTGAGATTGGCATGATGGTAGAAATCCCTTCAGCTGCGCTTATTGCAGATTTATTTGCTAAAGAGGCAGATTTCCTTTCTATTGGTACAAATGATTTAATCCAATACACTTTAGCAGCAGATCGTATGAATGAAAAAGTTGCCTATTTATACCAACCATTCCATCCTGCCATTTTACGTCTTGTGAAAATGGTCATTGATGCTGGCCATGCGAATGGTAAATGGGTAGGTATGTGTGGAGAAATGGCCGGAGATGAAATAGCTATACCTATTTTACTCGCTTTAGGTTTAGATGAATTTTCAATGAGTGCCTCTTCTATTTTGCGCGCACGTGCGCAAATTTCAGACCTTTCAAAATTAGAATTAACGCAACATTTAGATAAGATACTATCACTTTCAACTTCCTTGGAAGTAGAACAATATATGACAAAACTATTAAACACGAACAATTAATCTGGCTATTACAAGAAAGCAATTTCTTAGTCGCCAATAGAATGTCGGCAACCCCTGAAGATTGGAATTGTCGGCATTTTTTATACAAAAAATGTAAAATAAATAATATTTATTCTTAAAATTAAAAGATTTAACATAGTTGTGCTCTTAAGGGGGAGAAGCTGATGATTCAATTAGTACCACTAGAAGACAGTGAACAAGTTCATCGTTTACGAGATTATAGTTTTTCGAATAAATATATTGGTGAAAAAAGAGATGATTTTCAATATTGGGTAGAATATAGTACAACAATTGGAGCATATGATGGAAGAAAATTAGTTGGTCAATTGCTTGTGCTACCCCTAAACATGACAATCCACCAAACCACATACAAAATGGGCGGTATTGGATTTGTATGCACTTATCCTGAGTATCGAAATAGAGGGATTATGAAAAAATTGATGACTCGTGCTTTGGAAGAAATGCGAGAAAATGGTCAATGTATCTCTGTATTAGCACCATTTTCTGTCTCCTTTTATCGTTATTTCGGTTGGGAATTATTTTTTGATAAGCTGAATTATTCAATACCTACTGAAGCCTTCCCTAATTTCGGTAATCAGTTAGATGTTGTAAAAAGATTTAGTTTTGAATGGCTTGATGAACAGCTTTTTGATGAGGTATGTACTTTTTATAATGACAATGCAGGGATAATGAATGGCTTTATGAAGCGTGATACAGCTTGGTGGAAAAGAATTCAGCGTAGAGAGCCCGACAGTCATTTTGCAGCTTATTATAAAGACGATGAAATCCAAGGTTTCGTACGCTATCAAATTCAAAATCTCACTTTTATTATTAAAGACTTTGTTGTAAAGGATCATTTTGCTGAGAAGGCAATGTGGCGCTATATTTCGTCTCATAGTGCAAGTGTTTATCACATTACTGGTAATACAGCAGGAACAAGTCATTTCGGATTCCACTTTAACCAACCACAATTTAAGAAAGAGCTTGTTCAAGATTGTATGGTGAGAATTGTTGATGTTGAAGCATTTTTAAAAGAATACAATTGGGCAGAGTTAACGGAAAAGTTGTATTTACGTATTCAGGACCCGTTTGCCCAGTGGAATGAGAAGCTTTACTGTATCAATCGAGAAGGTCAAACAGAAGTAATTGAAATGGATAGCATACCTAATGGCCAAATTCTATCTTTGTCGATTAATATTTTTTCAGCTCTAATAGTTGGATATTTAAGCATAGCAGAATCAATGCTATACGCTGATCATCAACTTGATGATTCAGCCTTAATGCTTTGGAACAAAGCGTTAAGAACAGAAAAACCGGCATTTTATGAATATTTTTAATGTGTTTTTAAACGAATATAAAGTTTATCAAAAAAATTTTGAAAAAAACTTTGGACTATACCAGTTATTAGAAAAATCAGTGAATTCAAGCTATTTATGAATATGCCAATAATAAAATGCGAATAAAAGGAAAATAAAGCGCGTTTAAGGTATTGTGGTATAGACCAATTTCTGCTATTCTCAATTTAGGAGTTAAATTACAAAAAAGGGGTGCTCTTCATGAAGAATATTATGCTCGTTTGTGTGGCAGGTATGAGTACTAGTTTACTAGTAACTAAAATGCAAAAAGCTGCTGAGGGACAAAATTTAGCTGCTGATATTTTCGCAATTTCAGAAAGTGAAGTTGATTCTACATTAGCAAATAAAAATATCGATGTCTTATTATTGGGACCTCAAGTACGCTATTTAAAGGGACCATTTGAAGCGAAATATAAAGCTAAAAACTTCCCAATCGAAGTAATTAATATGAGTGATTATGGCATGATGGACGGCGAAAAAGTGTTGCAACATGCACTTAATTTAATTGGATAATCAAGGAGGTTTACGGTCATGCAAGAAACAGATTTATTACAGTCAATTATGGGGCTGATTTTACACAGCGGTAACGTAAAAAGTGATTGTATGGAAGCGATTCAACTGGCTAAACAAGGAAATGTAAGCGCTGCTAAAGAGAAAATTACATTAGCTAATAAATCTTTAATAGAAGCACATCACTCTCAAACAGCGTTATTAACACAAGAAGCTAGAGGAGAAAAAGTAGAGGTTTCTATCATGTTAGTCCATGCACAGGATCACTTGATGAACGCTATTACTTTTAAAGATTTAGCAATTGAAATTATTGATTTATATGACCGTCTACAAGGGGCTTAACATCAGTTTTGATGTTTACCATATAAATAATCTATAACACAAGGGAGTGTGGAGAGGGATGTTTCGTTTTTTAGAGGAGAAGTTCGTTCCAGTAGCAGCAAGGGTTGGGAATCAGCGACATTTAGTTGCAATCCGTGACGGCTTTATTACAATCATGCCACTGACAATTATCGGTTCATTAGCGGTATTATTCAATGGTTTACCAATTAAAGCATATCAAAAACTAATGGACTCTATTTGGGATCATGGAACATGGACGCAATGGGGCGGCAATATGTGGAATGCTACATTTGCTATTATGTCCTTGCTTCTTGCCTTTACAGTTTCATATCACTTAGCTAAGAGCTATGGTAAAGATGGATTGACTGCAGGGGTAATCAGTTTATCTTGTTATATGACTTTCGGAACATTCGGTGAAGGCGGCCTAAGTGGATTAACCACCGGGACCGGGGGGATATTCGTCGCATTAATAGTTTCTCTGTTATCTTCAGAACTATTTTCAAGGTTATCAGGTAACAAACGTTTATTGATTAAAATGCCAGATGGTGTTCCACCTGCAGTTTCAAAATCTTTTGCAGCTTTATTACCTGCTATTATTACAATTGCAACATTTGCGTTGGTAAGAACAGTTATTTCAACAAGCTTTGATATTCCAGATATTATATCTTCATTCTATACAACGATTCAAGAACCATTTATGGGTCTAACAAATACATGGGCTGCAGGTTTGCTATTAGCTTTCGTACCTGTATTCTTATGGTCATTCGGTATTCACGGTGCGAACATTATCGACCCATTCATGCAAACTATTAATCTTCCAGCTATTGCTGAAAACCTTAAAGCAATAAATGCGGGTGAAGCTGCACCATATATTATTAACAAGCCATTCTTTGATGCCTTCGTTAATATGGGTGGATCAGGAACAACAATTGCTTTAGTAATCGCAATAATTCTTTTTGCTAGAAAGAATAAGCAATATAGTACGGTAGGTAGAATAGGTGCAGCACCAGCATTATTTAATATTAATGAACCTTTAATGTTCGGTCTACCTATTATTTTAAATCCAATTTTAGTTATTCCATTTATTCTTACTCCAATGGTCAATGTAACAATTGCCTATTTCGCAACAAAATGGGGCTTCGTACCAGCTGCGACAATTGCAACACCTTGGACAACACCACCAATTATTAATGGTTGGTTAGCAACACAATCATGGACTGGTGGATTACTGAGTGTAGTATTAATAACAATCTCAGTATGTATTTATCTACCATTTGTAATGATGTCATCAAAAGCTGCTAAATTAGATAAAACAGAAGGCACACAAGAAACGAAAAAAAATCAATCAGTAGTGATGAAAAAAGAAGTAGCAGAAAAAGTAGAAGTTTAATAGATGGTAAGCGGAGGTATTCAAATGAGAAGATTAGGAATTTCAATTTATCCTCAACATAGCACACTAGAGGAAATGCAAAACTATATCCAACTAGCTCATGATCACGGTTTTAGTCGGATATTCACTTGTCTAATGTCTATGAAAAATAATGAGGAAAAAGAAAAGTTACAACAAATTAATCAATTTGCGCAACAGCTTGGCTTTGATATTTCCGCTGACATCGCTCCGCAAGTTTTTGAGGAATTAGGCTTAACTTATAGAGATATCGCATTCTTGAAAGAGCAATATCACTTAGCCGCTTTACGCTTAGATATGGGATTCTCAGGACAGGAGGAGGCGTTCATGTCATTGGACGTTTCTAACTTAAAAGTCGAGCTTAATATTAGTAACGGTACAAAATATGTAGAAAATATTTTGTCTTATCAACCAAACCGTGAAAATATTATTGGCTGCCATAATTTCTATCCAAGAAAGTATACAGGTCTTTCGAGAGAACATTTTATTAAATCTTCAAAGTTATTCAAAGATAATCATATTCGTACTGCGGCGATGATTTCTTCGAATTATGCGCAGTATGGACCTTGGGAGGAAACACCGTACGGCTTACCTACATTAGAAGAGCATCGCGGTTTACCTATCACAGTTCAAGCAAAAGATCTTTGGCATACTGGCTTAATTGATGATTTGATCATTGGGAATATGTATGCAACTGAAGAAGAACTACAAGCATTAGGAAAACTGAATCGTCAAAAATTAGAACTTGATATTGTACCATCAGCGGAAAATTCAGAGGTGGAAAATAAAATCATCTTTGAAGAACCTCACTTTAACCGTGGTGATGTCTCTGAATATGTGATTCGCAGTACACAATCTCGAGTTAAATATAAAGCGGAGCAATTCAAACCGCATGATGTATTTGATATTCAAACAGGGGATATCACGATAGATAATGATGAGGATATCCGTTACAAAGGTGAGTTACAGTTAGTGCTAAAGGATATACCGAATTCAGGAAGTACGAATATTGTAGCCAAAGTAGTACAGGAAGAAATTTATTTGCTTGAGAAAATTCAACCATGGGAATCATTTGGATTTAATATGGTAGAGAAAAAAAGTTAGAATGAGTAAAAGGGTTGAGTGCTATGTTCTATAGTTCTCAATCCTTTTTACTTATCTTTGATGAAGTAAGTAGCTAGGGGGATAAAGATGTTTGTATTAGCGATTGATGGCGGCGGCACCAAAACATGTGCTGTTATTAGTGACGAAAGCGGACATATACATGCAATGGTGACAGTCGGTAAAAGTAATCCAACGACAATGAGTCAAAAAGAGTTTGAACAGGTAATCGATCAAGTATTAATAATATTAAAATCACAAAATCCAATAGCTTTTGCGCAAATTGCAAGTTGCTTTGCAGGTATGGCTGGGGTGAAAGAAAAACAATATGATTCAATACTAATAGATGTTTTACATAGTCACTTACCAAAAGAGGCGACGATTGAAATAGCAAATGATGCAACTAATGCATTATATGCTGGCACTTTAGGTTCTGAAGGAATTGTGCAAATTGCAGGAACTGGAGCCATTACATTAGGGTTAGATGAACAACACCACATTATACGTACATCTGGGTGGGGGTATTTGTTTGATGATGAAGGAAGTGGCTATGATTTAGGGGTACAGGCTTTAAAAGCTGTATTTAAAGCTTATGATGGCAGGGGATATCAAACCAATCTAACAGCTAGGTTGTGTCAGCACTTTCAAGTAGACGGGGTTCCTCAAATAATTGACCAAGTCTACGGAGAAAGGCATCCAAGAACCGTTATTTCTCCACTTAGTAAGTATGTAAGCGAAGAAGCACTTAAAGGAGATATAGTAGCTCGCATCATTATTCAAAAGGCATGCGAGAAATACTTCCAATCCATTAAAGCATGTTTAGATCAAATGGTTTGGTCTAAAGAAAAAATTCCTGTTGTGTTGGCAGGTGGTGTGTTCTCGAATATAGAACTTTTCATTCCGCTTCTTCAAAAATTGGCACAAAAAGAAGTTATAGAAATTCAGTTTTACCCTTCGCTTATGCCACCAATTGGTGGAGCAGTTGTAGGTGGCTTGAAAAAATGTGGACAATACATAGATCCACGTTTTGTCGAGATATTTAATGAACAAATGTTGAAATCTGGTAGTGAAGTTTAAGTATTATTTATCCCGTAAATTGGCTATTTTTTTCTAGCAGCGAATTTACGGGATTTGTTTGATATTTGTTTTTGAATTTATCGAATTTCAAATTTACTATGAACTTTCCATACGTCAACCCTTGCAATCGCTTAGGTTTTTGTATATATTTTTCACGATACCTATTTTCTTACTAATAGGATAGGATTACTTACAAAATATAAATTAAACGGAGTGAAAGGTATATGTTACATCAATTTTCACGTAATGAATTAGCCATTGGAACAGATGGAATAGATAAACTAAAAAATACTACTGTAGCGATTTTAGGTATTGGCGGTGTTGGATCATTTGCTGCTGAAGCTTGTGCAAGAAGTGGTGTTGGTCGCATCATCTTAGTAGATAAAGACGATGTAGATATTACGAACATTAACCGTCAACTAGTTGCTTATATGTCGACAATTGGTCGCTCTAAATCAGCTGTTATGAAGGAGCGAATTGCTGATATTAACCCTGATTGTGAAGTCATAGATTTGCATATGTTCTACACAGAAGAAACGTATGAAAAGTTCTTCAGTTATGAACCAGATTATGTGATTGATGCGTCAGATACAGTGATTTATAAAATTCATATTATGAAAGAGTGCTTAAAACGTGGTGTTAAAATAATTGCAAGTATGGGTGCAGCAAATAAAATGGATCCAACACGTTTCCAAATTGCTGATATTTCCAAAACACATACTGATCCATTAGCGAAAGTAATTCGTGTGAAATTACGTAAAGAAGGTATTAAAAAAGGGATTCCTGTAATCTTCTCTGATGAGAGCCCGATTGTCGTGCGCCCAGATGTTGTACAAACAGTTGGTAAACCAGAAGCAGAAATTCGTAAAGCGCAATTGCCACCATCATCAAATGCGTTCGTACCATCTTCAGTGGGATTAATCGCGGCTAGTTGGGTAGTACGAGATATTTTGAGTGATATTGAGATTAAAACGGTAAGAGATTAATTTAGCTCGTCAAATGAAATAATAGCGAAAAAACTATTGTCTAATTGCCCGAGTTGTAATGATAAATGTTTAGAAACTAATTTCGGTAATGAAAATGATAAAGTTAGCTATGGTTTAAAGGTTGATATAGGTTCTAAATTGAAATTAAAAAACTTCATGTGAATATGGAGAGATTAAAAAGCAAAAGCTTATGAGCTTTTGCTTTTTTTTGTTAAAAGGGATGAAAATTAATAAATGGATAAAAATGTTTAAAATTCAATTGAAAAGTATATCGACTGCTGATATAATTTATGTATCGGCTAGCGATATAATTGCTGTTGATGTAAAGAGGTGATTTTATATGCAACAACATGGACCTTTAACAGAAGGTGTGTATTATATTTTGCTGGCGTTATATGAACCAAGGCATGGATATGGCATTATGCAATTGGTAGAATCATTGAGCAAGGGGCGTGTACAGCTTGGACCAGGCACTTTATACGGAGCTCTTAAGTCCTTGGTTGAGAGAGGTTGGATTGAAACTGTTGAGGCTGAAGAGTCAACCAGAAAGAAACAATATATGATTACTGCTCAAGGAAAAAGTGAAGTGGAAGCTGAAATAATTAGGATGAAAGAATTAATAATGAATGGAGAATTGATGATAAAAGGAGGGATTGAATAGGTGAAGGGCGCATATAATTGTTTTTGGGACTTTGAAAAGGAAGAACAATGGTTAAACTCACAATCTAAAAAAGGTCTACAACTAAAAAAAGTGAATTATTTTCGATATACGTTTGAAGAGGATGCAACCGTAAATTATAACTATAGGCTAGAAAAACTTAAAGACAAAACAAATCATCGAGATAATAAAGAGTATATCGAGTTTTTACAAGATAGTGGTATAGAACATGTAGATACTTACTTTGGATGGGTCTATTTAAGAAAAGATGCGAGTGAAGAACCTTTTGAACTTTATACTGATACGGCATCTAAAATGGCTCATTATAATCGAATTATCGCAATTCCAAGTGCTATTATCGTATTCAATGTACTCATATTTTTCATCAATCTTTTCTTGAGTAAAGAATCGGATGTTACAAATTTTATTATTGGTATTAATCTGGGTATGGCAGTTACCTTATTTACTTTTATTCTATATACATTTAATAAAATCAGGAAACTAAAAAAATCTCAGATATTGTTTCATATTTGAAAAAAATGTAAAACTAGATTGCTAGTAAAATGTAAATGCATTTAGAAAAGGAGACTTTCAATGGCATTAGTAATTAAAGAAGTAACGAAGAGATATCAGAATTTTGTGGCGGTGGATAATCTTTCTTTTACAATTGAAAAAGGTGAGATTTTCGGTCTGATTGGCCAAAATGGTGCAGGGAAAACGACTACTTTCCGTATGATTTTAGATTTGCAGGAAACAACAGCTGGGACAATTTCATGGAATGGTGAGTCAATACACGCAATAGACCGTGATTTACTTGGTTATTTACCAGAAGAGCGCGGTATTTTCCCAACGATGACAGTGGAGGATCAGTTATATTTCTTTGGCGAACTAAGAGGACGTAAGAAAAAAGAGTTAAAAGAAGATGTGAACTATTGGATTGAACGTTTTGAGCTAGAGGAAAAACGTAAGGCTAAAGCAGAGACGCTATCAAAAGGAAATCAACAGAAAGTTCAGCTTATCGCAAGTTTCATACATAAGCCGGAGTTTTTGATTTTAGACGAACCGTTCAGTGGATTAGACCCTGTGAACAAAGATTTATTAAAAGAAGCGATCTTATTTTTGAAGGAAAATGGTACGACGATTCTATTTTCAAGTCATCAGATGGAAAACGTCGAAGAGTTATGTGATCATCTGTGTTTGTTAAAACGAGGAGTATCATTGTTTTCTGGTAGTTTGTTAGATTTGAAGAAACAATATGGTAAAACGAAGTTAACAGTGAGAACACATATGGCAGTAGAGGAACTTACGGCTTTACCAGGAGTGAAAGATGTATCTATTGGCAAAGAACAATACACGCTTACATTAGAGGATGAATCATATGCAAAAGGAATCTTCGATATCGTGTCAAATGGTAGTTACATCGAAAAATTCAGCCTGGATTATTTATCATTGGATGAAATTTTCAAAGATAAGGTAGGTGGCGGCAATGTCTAAGTTTTGGATATTAGTAAAGCAACTTTATACGCAAAAGATTAAAGCAAAGTCATTTATTTTCTCTATTCTGTTATATCTTGTCGTCATTAGTTGTGTGATGTTCTGGTCAGATATTAAAGAGGCACTGTTTTCGGAAGAGCCTTTAAAAGTTGCAGTTTTAAACGATACGGATGCAGATTTCAAAGCACTTTTTACTTCCAGTGCAGATACTGAATTTTCATTCCCAAAAGAGGATGAAAGCAAAGTCGAGAAAAAGGTGAAAGAAGGAGATTTAGATGCTGCGATTTTCATTCAAGATAAGGCAGGATCATTAGTAGCTGAAATCGCAACATTTAATCCGCTTAAGTTTAATGATCAGCAAAGTTTATCGTCTAGTATCCAATATGCAGGGAAGCTTTATGAAGTGCAACAGCTCAATTTAACTGCAGAGCAAGCAGATAAGATTTTACAATCTGAGACAATGATTACAACGAAAAACTTGAATGAAGAAGCTGCTGGTGGTAAAAGTGAAGATGAGAAGTCCGCGGGTATAGGCGCATCAATGATAGTTGGATTCATCATCTACGGGTTTGTAATGTCGTTCTTATCGATGATTACGACGGATGTAGCTTCTGAGAAAGGGTCACGTGTTCTAGAAGTACTTCTTGCGAGTATTAAACCAGTGACACATTTCCTGGCGAAATTAACAGGAACATTTTTACTTGCGGTAACGCAAATTGTTATATTATTTGTAGTACAGTCGTTACTATTTATATTAGTAGATGGCGGTGAAAAATGGGATACAGTAATTGAAGTAATCAATAGTCTGTCAGCTGGATATGTCGCATATGTACTGGCGTTTTTAATATTAACCATATTATTATTCCTAATTATGGGTGCGTTACTTGGATCACTTGTGTCAAAAGTAGAAGAGTCAGGTCAAGCGATGATGCCTGCAATGATGGTTGGTGTTGGTGGATTTTACGTCCTATTATCAGGAATGTATAGTCCAGATACAATATTAGTAAAAGTGTGTTCTTATATTCCGTTTACTTCAGGAATGGTAATGCCGCTTCGAATTGGTGCAACCGATATTGCAGCTTCAGAACCGATTATTTCACTAGGTATACTTATTGTGACTGTAGTTTTGTTATTCATGCTAAGTCTATCATTCTACAAACGTAGCGTATTAACTTATAGCACGGGTGGTATTATCCAAAAAATTAAAACAGTATTAAAAGTTACGACATAATAAGTTGCTAATAAGTTTAGAAATTTTGTAGGTGGATAAAAATAATTTATAGGAGTAGCCCCCTTAAGCTTTAATTACTAAAGTAAGGGGGTTCCTTTGTTTATATAACTATATCTGCATTTTTAATTGGATTTTCTGTGTTCAAGTAATGTTCTTCTCCTAACCAGTATCTCCTTTTATATTTTAAAAGTATTGCTTGTTTATCCCCAATATAAGAATCCCGATTTAAAACTCTTTCATACCTTAATTCACGAGGACAATCTAAAAATATAGTATAGTCATAAAACTCTCGCCATTCTTTTCTTTGAAGAAATATACCTTCTATAAGAATGATACTATCAACTGCAACAGTAATTTGTTTAGCTGAGATGGTATCGGAAGATTTATCATAGAATGGTAAAGTGATGTTCTTTTTATTGTTCCTTAATCCTTCGAATAAACTTGTAGTTAACATCTTAATGTCCCATTGTAAGTAGTAATATTCATACCATTCCTCACGTCCTGTTTCATACCTCTTATGCTTTTTCTCAATATGATCATCAATATGTAAAATGACTACTGAGCTGTTATTGTTACTCAATTCCTGTTCAATTTTTTTTACTAATGTGGATTTACCTGCTCCACTTAACCCGTCAATTGCGACTATAAAAGGACGGTTTTTATATGTACGTGTAGCAAATTGAAGTAATATTTTTTTTGCTAATTCTTTAATGGTCATATATTCCATTCTCCCTAATCTGAGTATTTATTAAATAGAAGTGTTCTCTAGTTGAATAAGAAAAGCTCCTTCAATTTTATGTTAATTATTTCTATTAATAAAACGATTTCCTTGCATGCATCGACAAAACTTCCTTAATAATTGTGCGTGAAAAAGTGATCATTAATTTAGAAAAACTGAATTTAACAACAAAAGGGTTACCTTACAAGTACTAGACAAGTAGGTAACCCTTTGCGCTATTTTTTAAAAGATTTCAGTTTATCATAAATTCCAGCCATGCGCTTTTCTTCCCCAGCAATAACGGGTTTATAGTACTCAATGCCGACAAGTTCTTCTGGTAAATATTCTTGGTCGACCCATCCACCAAAAGTGCCGATAGGTGTGTTATGTGGATATTGATATCCTTCTACGCCCAATGTTTTTGCACCAGCATAATGAGAATCCCGTAAATGCATAGGAATATCTCCTGTTTTTCCTGCTCGAATATCAGCGATGGCAGCGTCAATTGCTGATATCGCAGAATTTGATTTGGATGCTAAGCACATCTCAATTACGGCTTGTGCTAATGGGATACGTGCTTCAGGTAAGCCAAGGCGCTCTGCTGCTTGTACTGCAGCTAGAACATGTCCACCTATTTCTGGGTTTGCAAGACCAATATCTTCATAGCCCATAACGAGCAATCTACGAGCAACGGCGACTAAGTCCCCATTTTCTAAACAATGGGCTAAATAGTAGAGTGCAGCGTTCGTATCACTACCTCTTACTGATTTTTGTAATGCAGATAATAGATTATAAAAATGTGAACCTTTTTTGTCTCCAAAAACTCCGATACGTTCTGCTAGATTTTTGACCGTATCATCCTGTACAATCGTTTCATTATTCACTTCATCAGAAGCGTAATAAATGGACTCTAACAATGTTAATGCTTTTCGCGCATCTCCGTGTGCTGCAACCACTATTTTATCACGTTGTGAATCGCTTAATCTTATTGTATAACGACCAAGTCCACGTTCTTTATCTTCTAGAGCGCGTAATACAAGTGCGTCAATATCTTCATATGTTAATCTTTTAAGCTGCTTAATCTCGCCGCAGCGTGAGCGAATGGCGGGGTTCACATCATGATATGGATTTTCAGTTGTTGCACCTATTAATACAATAGAGCCATTTTCAACATGGGGTAATAATGTGTCTTGTTGTAATTTGTTGAAACGATGTATTTCATCTAAAAACAGCAACACTTTACCTGTTATCTGTGCTTCTGCTACTACATCTTCAACATCTTTCTTTCCTGCGCGTGTCGCATTGAGTGCAAAGAATGGAAGATGAGAAGTACCTGCAATAGCATAGGCAATCGATGTTTTCCCGATACCGGGTTCACCGTATAGTAATATGGAAGGGACATGCCCATTTGAAATCATTTTATATAATGTAGTATTTTTTCCTATAATGGATTGTTGACCGACGACTTCATCTAAGTTACGTGGCCGCATGCGGAATGCGAGTGGTTCATTTGGCAAAACAATTGCCTCCTCTCGTACGTTTGTTCTGTTTTTCTACTTGTAACATTTATGATAAAGCATTCCCGAGTAGAATGGAAGGAAATATGCTATACTTTAACGTATAAATGTAAGCTACTATATAGAGGTGTATACTTTGAAAATCTCAACTAAAGGCCGTTATGGTCTAACAATTATGATCGAATTAGCCAAACAATACGGGCAAGGTCCAATTCCTTTGCGACAAATTGCAGCAGATAATGATTTGTCAGAAGCTTATTTGGAACAGCTTGTTTCCCCCCTAAGAAACTCAGGTTTAGTAAAGAGTGTTCGTGGGGCTTATGGTGGCTATATGTTATCTAAACCACCGCATTTAATTTCAGCAGCTGATGTCATTCGAGTGCTTGAAGGACCGATTCAACCAGTTGAAGGAATAGAAAACGAAGCTCCACCTCAGCGACAGCTATGGATGGGAATTCGTGATGCAGTGAAGAATGTATTAGATACAACTTCATTAGAGGATTTAGCTGCTTATAAAGAACAAGATTCTGATGACGGCTATATGTTTTATATTTAAATGAATTAATCTCATTGTTTTTATGTGATGAGATAAATTTAGTCGATGTATATAATTCAATTGGGATATAAAACCCAGTTGAATAAAGTTAAAGCCTTGGGCAAGCGTCCGCGCTTTATCTCGAGGAATATTTTCTAAGACGAAAACAAAGCGTCAGAAATAAATCTCCCAAGGCGAATTTGATAGGAGTTTTTTACGATGAAAGAAATTTATCTAGACCATGCAGCCACTTCTCCTATGCATCCAGAAGTTATTGCAAAAATGACTGAGCTTATGGGTTCTGTATACGGGAATGCATCTAGTATTCATAGTATTGGACGTCATGCAAGAAAATATTTGGACGAAGCCAAAATGCTACTTGCACAATCAATTGGTGCTAAAGATCAAGAAATCATTATGACAAGTGGTGGTTCTGAAGCAGATAATTTAGCTATTTTCGGTACGGCATATGCGCGCCGTAATGAAGGTCGTCATATTATTACGTCTCAAATTGAACATCATGCAGTATTGCATACGTGTGAGCGTCTTGAAAAAGAAGGTTTTAAAGTAACGTATTTACCTGTCAATGCACAGGGGGTTGTTTCTGTCCAAGATGTCCAACAGGCATTAACGGATGAAACGATCTTAGTAACAATTATGTATGGTAATAATGAGGTAGGATCTATTCAGCCGATTAAAGAAATCGGATCACTATTAAAAAACCACAAAGCATCATTCCATACTGATGCAGTACAAGCTTATGGTATAGAGAAATTTGATGTGGAAGATTTACAAGTAGATTTACTTTCGGTTTCTGCTCATAAATTGAATGGACCAAAAGGGATAGGTTTCCTATATCACCGTGAAAATACACCATTACAATCTACCTTGCTTGGTGGAGAACAAGAGCGTAAACGTCGAGCAGGAACTGAGAATATTCCTGCAATTGGTGCGTTTGCAGAAGCAGTAAGAATTGCACAAGCAAATTTTGAAGCGAAACAGCAAGAATTTATTAGCTTCCAAGAATTATTTTTAAATACATTAGACAAAGATAAAATTTCTTATCATATTAATGGTGATACAATTAACTCTTTACCACATGTATTGAATATTAGTTTTACAGGTATGGATGTTGAATCCTTCCTAGTAAATTTAGATATGGCAGGTATCGCAGCTTCAAGTGGTTCTGCATGTACGGCTGGATTAATAGATCCATCGCATGTGTTGGTTGCAATGTACGGAAAAGGTGCACCAGAACTACGCAATTCAATTCGTTTTAGCTTCGGACTTGGGCTCTCTTTAGAGGATGTTCAATTAGCTGCTGACAAAACAGTTGAAATTGTTGAGCGCTTAGCGAAATAAAAGAAAAAAGGTGAATGTTATGAACGCAACAAAAGACCCCTCAAAAACACGCGTTGTTGTCGGCATGTCTGGAGGAGTCGATTCTTCAGTTGCTGCGTATTTATTGAAAAAACAAGGCTATGATGTAATTGGCATCTTCATGAAAAACTGGGACGATACAGACGAGTTTGGTGTTTGTACTGCAACGGAAGATTATGATGATGTTATTAAAGTATGTAACCAAATCGGAATCCCTTATTATGCTGTAAACTTTGAAAAGCAATATTGGGATAAAGTTTTCACGTACTTCTTAGATGAATATAAAGCAGGACGCACACCAAACCCAGACGTGATGTGTAACAAAGAAATCAAATTCAAGGCATTCCTTGAACACGCATTAAAACTGGGCGCTGACTATCTAGCAACAGGTCATTATGCTCAAGTAGCGGAGCGCGACGGTGAAACAATCATGTTACGCGGAAAAGATAATAATAAAGACCAAACATATTTCTTGAACCAACTATCACAGGAACAACTTTCAAAAGTAATGTTCCCAATTGGTCATTTAGAGAAACCAAAAGTACGTGAAATCGCACTTGAAGCAGGATTAGCAACTGCTACGAAAAAAGATTCAACAGGTATTTGCTTCATTGGTGAACGTAATTTCAAACAATTCTTAAGCCAATACTTACCAGCTCAACCAGGCAATATGGAAACAATGGATGGGAAGGTTATGGGTAAACACGACGGTTTAATGTACTATACAATTGGACAACGTCACGGCTTAGGTATTGGTGGCGACGGTGAACCTTGGTTTGTACTTGGTAAAGATTTAGAAAAAAACGTGTTACTAGTTGGACAAAACTTCCATAATGACAAACTGTATTCTCATAGCTTAACAGCAGTGAAATTAGGTTTTACTTCAAATAAGCCAAAACAAGAGAAATTTAGTTGTACAGCTAAATTCCGTTATCGCCAACAAGATACACCGGTAGAGGTTGAAATGTTAGGTGATGATAAAGTGCGTGTTACTTTTGAAGAACCAATACGTGCTATCACACCAGGACAATCTGTCGTATTTTATGATGGTGATGAATGTCTAGGTGGCGCAACGATTGATGAAGTCTTTAAAGACGGTAAAAAATTAACGTATGTAGGTTAATAGGAGTGGAAATATTGGATTTTAACGAACAAGGTATAAAAGCTATTCAAGAAAAGCGTTACGAAGACGCTGTCAAAGCTTTTACACAAGCAATAGAAGAAGAACCAAATAACACAGTAGGTTACATCAACTTTGGTAACCTACTTGCTTCTATGGATGAAACTGAAAGAGCTGAGCGTTTTTTTCAAAAAGCAATTACGTTAGATGAAAAAGCAGCAACAGCTTATTACGGGTTAGCTAATTTATATTACAATAGCGAGCGTTTTATGGAAGCAGCTAAATTATATGAAATTGCCATTCGCCTAGGTATTGAAGGTGAAGATGCATTCTATATGCTTGGAAAAAGCTTTGAACGCGCTGGTGAAACAAAATTGGCGTTACCTTATTTACAAAGAGCAGCAGAGTTGGCTCCTGAAGACGTACAAGTTCGTCTAGCATACGGGATCTTACTTTGCTCATTAGAAATGTTTGATGTAGCACAAAAAGAATTACAATATGTTATCGATCAAGACTGGAATAATGCTGATGCTCACTATAACTTAGGTGTACTATTTGCAGTGTCAACTGAGCGTACTGAAGATGCCTTATATCATTTGAAACAAGCATTTACATTACAACCTGAGTTTGAACAAGCGCGTTATATTCACGATATGATTGCTATGAAGCACCAATAAAAAGGAGGGGACAGCGTTGACTGAAAATGTATCATTGTTTCAAGAAGAACAGCTATTTATAGTCGGTCGGCCTGTCGTCTCTATCTTCCATAATCCTCAGAATTTATTTTCCATCATTAAGTTGAAAATTCAAGAAACGAATACAACATATCAAGAAAAAGAAATTATCGTGACAGGTTTTTTTCCGTCTGTCGTTCAAGAAACGTTGTATCGTTTTACTGGACAATTGAAACAGCATCCTAAATACGGCATACAATTTCAAGCTAATACTTTTGTTAAAGAGATTCCTGGTACTGAACAAGGTGTCGTACATTACTTATCGAGTGATTTATTCCCAGGAATAGGTCATAAAACGGCTGAGACAATCGTTAAAAAGCTAGGAAAAGACGCCATTAAAATTATTATCAATAATCCAGATGCGCTTGATGAAATTCCAAGACTTACAGAAGATAAAAAAGAGACATTACGCTCCGTACTAGAGCAAAATCTAGGGTTGGATCGTATTATGATCCAATTAAATGACTGGGGCTTTGGCCCACAACTAGCAGTGCGTATATACCAAATGTATGAAAATGAAACAATTCAACTGTTAACAGAAAATCCTTACAGACTTATTGAAGAAGTTGAAGGTGTAGGTTTTCAACGTGCAGATGAATTAGGGGCTAAACTACATATTACAGGGGATCATCCAGATCGTATTAAAGCTGCAGTGTTACACCTTTTAAATGCTGGTGCTTTGTCAGAGGGACATGTATATATGGAAGCGAAGGATATTTTGCCACAAGCGAAAAGCCTACTTGAAATGAGTCAGGCATATGAAATTCCTTTTGAGGCGATTTCAAAAGCCTGTATCGAACTTCGTGAGGATAATAAAATTTGTGGTGAAGAAACACGACTCTATATGCCATCTCTGTATTTTTCTGAGATTGGTATTGCTTCAAAAATTACAGAGTTAGTTCAAAAAAATGCTGAACAATCCGCGTTCCCTACATCTGAAATCCGAAAATTCATCGGTGATGCTGAGGAACGTTTTGGTGTTTCATACGCAGAAACGCAAGTGGACGCCATTGAGAAGGCGATTAACTCAGCGGTTATGATATTAACAGGTGGACCTGGTACAGGGAAAACGACGGTAGTTCGGGGAATTGTAGACGTTTATGCAGAGCTTCATGGCTTAACTTTGAATCCAAAAGACTATGTAGAAAAAGACGAGCCTTTTCCAATCGTGTTAGTGGCACCAACAGGAAGAGCTGCAAAACGTCTTAGTGAATCAACTGAATTACCGGCGATGACTATCCACCGTTTACTTGGCTTCACGGGGCAAGAAAAGGAAGAGGAAACGGAGAAGGAAGTTGGAGGGCGGCTCATCATAGTTGACGAAATGTCGATGGTTGATACTTGGCTCGCTCACCAGTTGTTGAAATCGTTGAACGATGATTGCCAAGTTATTTTTGTTGGTGACCAAGATCAATTACCACCTGTAGGTCCTGGACAAGTGCTAAAAGATTTACTCGCTTCTAAAGCAATTCCAACTGTTGAGTTAACAGATGTTTATAGACAAGCGGACGGATCATCTATTATTGAACTTGCCCATCAAATGAAAAAAGGCGAGATGCCGCAAAATATGCTTGCTAAAACATCCGATCGGTCTTTTATCCAAGCTAGCTCCGACCAAGTAGCTGATGTCATCAAACAAGTCGTATCAAGTGCTGTGAAAAAAGGTTTCTCCATTCATGATGTGCAAATTTTAGCACCTATGTATAGAGGTCCTGCAGGTATTGATGCTATTAATAAAATGATTCAAGAACTTGTTAATCCGAAGAAAACTGAAAAGAGTAAGGAAATAACATTTGGTGATGTGACGTATCGTATTGGAGATAAAATTTTACAGCTTGTCAATCAACCAAATAGCAATGTCTTTAACGGTGATATGGGGGAAGTAATTAGCATTATCAAAGCGAATGAGACAATTGAGAAACAAGACTTACTTGTAGCTTCATATGATGGCATTGAAGTAACTTATCAACGCGGTGATTTGAATCAGATCACTCTTGCTTACTGTTGTTCAATTCATAAATCACAAGGCAGTGAATTCCAAACAGTTATTATGCCAGTAGTACGTGGTTATTCTAAAATGTTGCGTAAAAACTTGTTGTATACAGGAATTACGAGGGCAAAAAACTTCCTCATACTTTGTGGTGAAATTGATGTGTTTAAATATGGTATGCTAAGAACAGATGATCTTCAAAGAAACACTACTTTAGCACAGCGCCTTCAAATAGAAGAAGTACTAGAAGCGGTTAAAGATTCTGTTGAGCCAGAATTGACGCAAGTGTCAGAATCAACTTTCATACCACAAGAAGTGCAACTATCCATGGAATCTCAATCTCTGAATACTGAAAATTATTTAGATATTCACCCATTAATCGGCATGAAGGGAATTAGTCCTTATGATTTTATTGAAGAAGAGATTTGACAGATACAAAGACCTTTTTTAAAATAAGATTGAGTCGATATTTGAAGACAATCGTGTTTTCGAATATTTATAACTAACAATATATATATCGCTTAAAACTACGAAGGATAAAAGTACATTATGTAATGTGCACAGAAAGAGGTTCCTAGGCTGCAAGAACCTTCACAAAACATTTTGGAAAGCTCATCCCGAGTACAGCTAATCCCTGTCGTTTGCCGCGTTAAGGCTTAATGAAGAGACAATAGACGCAAGACCGGTCTATTGTAACTAGGGTGGTACCGCGAATTTTCAACCTTCGTCCCTTTTATAGTGGATGAAGGTTTTTTATTGTCTAAAGGAGGAATAAGCAAATGCAAACAGCAGCAGAAATTCGTCGTAAATATATTGAGTTCTTTGAAGAAAAAGGACATAAACAAGAGCCAAGTGCACCACTTGTGCCTATTAATGACCCATCATTATTATGGATAAACTCAGGAGTAGCAACATTAAAGAAATACTTTGATGGACGTGTTATTCCTGACAATCCACGTATCGTAAATGCACAAAAGTCTATCCGGACAAACGATATCGAAAACGTGGGTAAAACAGCACGTCACCATACATTCTTTGAAATGTTAGGAAACTTCTCTATCGGTGATTACTTCAAAAAAGAAGCTATCCACTATGCTTGGGAGTTCTTAACTGATGCAAAATGGATGGGCTTTGAACCTGAAAAACTTTCAATTACTATTCACCCTGAAGATACTGAAGCATATACAATCTGGAAAGATGAAATCGGCATTCCTGAGGAGCGCTTAATTCGTCTTGAAGGAAACTTCTGGGATATCGGTGAAGGTCCAAGTGGTCCAAACTCAGAAATTTTCTATGACCGTGGAGAATCATACGGTGCAGACGAATCAGACCCTGAACTATATCCAGGTGGAGAAAATGAACGTTACTTAGAAATCTGGAATCTTGTATTCTCAGAGTTCAACCATAATCCTGATGGCACATACACACCGCTACCAAAACAAAATATTGATACTGGTATGGGGCTAGAACGTATGGCTTCGGTTGTACAAAATGTACCGACAAACTTTGATACGGATTTATTTATACCAATTATCGAGCATACAGAACGTATTTCTGGTGAAAAATATCATGTTGATGTAAACAAAGATGAAGCGTTTAAAGTAATCGCTGATCATATTCGTACAGTAGCATTTGCTATAGGTGATGGAGCACTTCCATCAAACGAAGGACGTGGTTATGTATTACGTCGCTTACTACGCCGTGCCGTTCGTTACGCAAAACAATTAGGTATCGAAAAACCATTCATGTATAATTTAGTACCAACTGTGGGCGAAATTATGGTGGACTTCTATCCAGAAGTAAAAGAAAAACAAGATTTCATCCAACGTGTTATTAAAAATGAGGAAGTTCGTTTCCACGAAACATTAGACGGTGGTTTAGCTATTTTTAATGAAGTAGTTGAAACACAAAAAGCTGCAAACTCAACTATCGTGCCAGGTAAAGACGCTTTCCGCCTTTATGATACTTATGGTTTCCCTGTTGAATTAACAGAAGAATATGCTGAAGAAGTAAATATGACTGTAGACCACGAAGGTTTTGAAAAAGAGATGGAAGCACAACGTAACCGTGCTCGCGCAGCTCGTCAAGACGTCGATTCAATGCATGTTCAATCTGAGGTATTAGCTAATTTAAACCAAGAAAGTACATTTGTTGGTTATGAAACATTAACAACTCATTCAAAAGTAGTTGCAATAGTAGCAAATGGACAAGAAGTGAAAGAAGCTTCTGAAGGTGAAGAAGTTCTAGTTATTCTTTCGGAAACGCCATTTTATGCAGAGTCAGGTGGTCAAATTGCTGACCTTGGTACGATCTCAAATGACTCATTCACTGCTTCAATTAAAGATGTACAAAAATCACCGAACGGTCAAAATTTGCATACAGTTATTGTAGAAACTGGAGAAATGCATATTGAAGATGCTGTTCATGCAGTTGTGAATCGCGATGCGCGCAATCAAACGATTAAAAACCATACAGCGACTCACCTTTTACAACGTGCATTAAAAGACACATTAGGTGATCATGTAAACCAAGCAGGTTCTTATGTAGGACCAGATCGTTTACGTTTTGACTTCTCTCACTTCGGTCAAGTAACAAAAGAAGAGTTAGAAACAATTGAGCAAATTGTGAACGAAAAAATTTGGGACGATATCGCTGTTATTATTGAAAACAAAGCAATCGATGAAGCAAAAGCAATGGGTGCAATGGCTTTATTCGGTGAAAAATATGGTGATGTAGTTCGTGTTGTACAAGTGGGTGACTATTCATTAGAACTTTGCGGTGGTATTCACGTAGACCGTACATCACAAATTGGTTTCTTTAAAATTGTTTCTGAGAGCGGAATTGGAGCAGGTACTCGTCGTCTTGAAGCCGTAACAGGTAAAGCAGCTTTCGTTGCAGCAAAAGAAGAGCAACATATTCTAGAGCAAGCAGCTGCACTATTAAAAGCTAATCCAAAAGATCTAGTTGCTCGTGTTGAAGGTTTACAACATGATTACAAAGAACAACAACGCGAAAATGCAGCACTATCTTCTAAAATTGCAAACGCTCAAGCGTCTAACATTTTATCTGCTGCAAAAGAAATCGGTGAAGTCACAGTTCTTGCTACTAAAGTAGAAGCAAAAGACAACAATCAATTACGACAACTAATGGATGATCTAAAAGAAAAAATGACGAACAGCGTTATTGTTTTAGGTGCAACTGAAGGCGATAAAGTAATGCTTATTGCAGGTGTTACAAAAGACATAGCTGGTGGGAACTATCACGCTGGAAATATCGTTAAACAAGTAGCAGAACAATGCGGTGGTAAAGGTGGCGGTCGCCCAGATATGGCGATGGCTGGGGCAAAAGATGGCTCTAAACTTGCAGAAGCGCTTGAATCTGTTTATGATTATGTAAAATCTATTTAAAAGGTAGCTCTAATACGTTATACTTACTATGAATAGAAGATTTTTTATACTTTCAAAAACTTAAAGTGAGGTGCTGAGCATGAGTTCGTTCGATCAAACGATGAAATTTAATTTTCCCGAAGAATCTATGGAACAAGAAGTAAAGCAAACTATGCTTCATGTTCATGCGGCACTAGAAGAAAAAGGGTATAATCCGATTAATCAGATTGTTGGTTACCTGCTGTCAGGTGATCCGGCATATATTCCTCGTCATCAAGAGGCTCGTAACAAAATTCGCAAGCTTGAGCGTGACGAAATACTAGAAGAACTTGTGAAGTTCTACATTAAAAAGAATAACGAGGCATAATGATGAGAATAATGGGTTTAGATGTTGGTTCTAAAACAGTTGGAGTAGCAATTAGTGATGCACTAGGTTGGACTGCTCAAGGAATTGAAACTGTAAAAATCGACGAAGAAAACGAAGAATTTGGTATTGACCGAATTCGTGAACTTGTCCAATCATATGGAGTAACGGAATTCGTTGTTGGATTCCCCAAAAATATGAACAATACTGTCGGCCCTAGAGGAGAAGCTTCTCAACGCTATAAAGAGCTGTTAGAGGATACCTTCTCTTTAAAGGTAACATTATGGGATGAGCGTCTAACAACGATGGCTGCGGAGCGCTTGCTGATTGAAGCAGATGTCCGTCGCAAGGATCGAAAAAAAGTTATTGATAAGATGGCTGCGGTTATGATCCTTCAAGGGTATTTAGACCGAAAATAATTATGAGGTGAATATATTATGACAAACGAAAACGAACAAGAACAACGCAATATCACAGTGGTAGATGAAGAGGGCAACGAACAATTGTGTGAAGTACTTCATACATTTGACTCAGAAGAATTCGGTAAATCTTACGTACTTTACTACGTAATTGGTACTGAAGATGAAGAAGGCGAAGTAGAAATCTTTGCATCAGCATTCACACCTTCTGAAGATGGTCAAGACGGTGAATTAGCACCAATCGAAACTGAAGCTGAATGGGATTTAATCGAGCAAGTTGTAAATGAGCTTGATGAAGATATCGACGCTGAATAATTTTTAATTTAAACAAGAGGTGAAAAGCATGTCAAATGAACAAGAACACGATCACAAACATATCCATCTAATCGATGAAGAAGGCAACGAACACACATATGCCGTGCTTTATGAATTTTCAGTAGATGCTACTGAACAATCATACGTTCTTTATTATGAAGAGGGCGTTGCAGAAGGTGAACAAGTAGAAGTTTTCGCTGCTAAAACTATATTATCAGAAGACGGTGAACTTGAATCGATTGAAGAAATTGAAACAGATGAAGAGTGGGATATGGTTGAAGAAGTATTGAACACGCTTGACGCTGAATTCGGTGAAGAGTAATCTGTAAGCCTTTATGAAAGCGGAATGGTTTTTTTCATTCCGCTTTTTATTTATGATAATAGTTTAGATAGGTAATAGGAGGACAGCTAGTGGACCAGGAATCTCAAAAAAAAGCAATGTTAGAGAAAATGAAAGAACATAAAAAAGAAGTAAAAACCGTTCGGAAAATTGTTTTCATTATTGCTTTAATCGTTATTATTGTTACAGCCATAATTGGTACGAGCGTGTATTTTTATGTATCTAGTGCATTAAAACCTGTTGATCCTGATTCTAACAAGACAGTGAAGGTTGAAGTGCCAATTGGTTCTAATCTCGATTCTATCGCTACCACGCTTGAGAAAAAGAACATCATTAAAGATGCTAAAGTTTTTAAATACTACACAAAGTTTAAAAATGAATCAGAGTTCCAAGCAGGGTCGTATAAATTAACAAAATCAATGACAATCGATGAAATTATTCAAAGTTTGAAAACAGGTAAGGTATATCGTCAGCCAGCTTTCTCTCTTATCATTCCAGAAGGCTTGACAATAGATCAAATTGGTAATCGCGTTGCTAAAAGTACACAGTACTCATCAGATGAATTTATGAAGCTTGTAACAAGCAAATCTTTCGTTAAGAAGATGAAAGCTAAGTATCCAGAACTGATTACGAAAAAAGTAAGTAACAAAAAGATTCGTTACGCGTTAGAAGGATATTTATATCCAGCGACCTACGCATTCTTTGAAGAAGAACCTACTTTAGAAGAAATTGTAGATCAAATGATTGCTCAAACAAATACGGTTGTAACGCAATATAGTGAACAGTTAAAAGAAAAAGGTATGTCTGTTCATGAATTTTTAACATTTGCTTCATTACTTGAACGTGAAGCTACTGCTAAAACTGACCGAGAAACAATCGCAAGTGTTTTCAATAACCGACTTGAAGCGGGTATGCCTTTACAAACAGACCCGACAGTTTTGTATGCATTAGGTGAGCATAAGGATCGTGTCTTATATAAAGACTTAGAGGTAGATAATCCTTATAACACTTATAAAGTGAAGGGATTACCACCAGGACCGATAGCCAATGCAGGTAAAGAATCATTAGATGCGGCAATTAGCCCTGCTGAAACGCCATACTTGTATTTCTTAGCGGATAAAAATGGTATCAATCATTTCGCTGAAAAGTACGAAGAACATCTAAAGAATGTTGACAAATATATTAAGTAACAAACTGTAGAAGAAAAGCACTACTCGCTTTTCTTCTATTTTCATGATAATATAAAGTGTATTTTTGATACTTAAGGAGCTATGAAAGTATGAACATTTCGGATTCATATATTCAAACCTTCATCCAACCAAGATCAGAATTGCTAATGGAAATGGAACGCTTCGCTGAAGAGAACCATGTACCAATTATGCAATTACCTGCAATCGAGATATTGCTTCAAATGCTGCGTATACAACAGCCATCATCTATATTAGAAATAGGGTCAGCCATTGGCTATTCCGCTATTCGTATGGCAGAGACATTACCACAATGCCAGGTTGTGACGATTGAACGTGATGCCCTACGCATTCAACATGCAAAACAATTTATCGCACAATCGGTTGCTAAAGAGAATATTGAGTTACTTGAAGGGGATGCGTTAGAAGTGGATGTGGAAAGTAATCATCCAACTTTTGATGCTGTTTTTATTGATGCGGCAAAAGGTCAGTACCAACGCTTTTTCGACAAATATAGTCCCCTAGTTCGTTCTGGCGGTATACTATATATCGATAATATGTACATGCATGGCCTATCAGATTTAGATATGAAAGAAGTACCAAGACGAAAAAGAACGATGATCCGTAACCTACATCATTTTGCAGACTGGATTATTAATCATCCTGATTACAAATCCACATTCTTCCCAGTAGGGGACGGTTTATTGATATGTATAAAGAGGTGACCATTCATGAAGAAACCTGAATTACTCGTTACACCACAATCTGTTGAGCATGTTGAAGCACTCATCCAAGCTGGAGCGGATGCTTTTTTAATAGGTGAACAACAATTCGGTCTACGTTTAGCAGGTGAATTTTCAATAGAACAAGTAGCTGCAGCAACTGAGAAAATTCATGCAGCAGGAAAAAAAGTATATGTAGCGATGAATGCTATTTTCCATAATGACAGAGTAGACGCACTTGCACCATATATGCGAAAATTAGCGGAAATTGGCGTAGATGCAATCGTTTTTGGCGATCCTGCTATGATTATTGCGCGACGTGAAGCAGAAGTGACGATTCCGCTACAATGGAGTCCGGAAACTATTGCAACAAACTGGTTCCAAGCTGACTATTGGGGCAAACGTGGAGCAACGCGTACAGTTTTAGCTCGAGAGTTAAGCATGGATGAAGTAATTGAAATTAAAGAAAACACAAAATTTGAAATCGAAGTACAAGTTCATGGTATGACTTGTATGTTCCAATCAAAACGTTCATTACTGGGTAACTATTTCTTATATCAAGATAAAGCAATGGAAGTTGAAAACCGTAAAGAAAATCGTAATATGTTTTTACATGATGACGAACGTAATAACAAATATCCAATTTATGAAGATTTAAATGGTACGCACATTTTCAGTCCGAATGATTTATGTATTATTGATGAATTAGATGAGTTATTTGAAGCGGGAATTGATTCATTTAAAATTGAAGGTGTGCTACAATCACCTGAATATGTTGTTACTGTGACAAAATGTTACCGTAAAGCAATCGATGCTTATGCGGAATCAGCTGACAGTTATTTCGATATTAAAAATGACTTATTAGCAAAAATTGAAGAAATTCAACCAACAATTCGTCCATTAGATACTGGATTCTACTTTAAGGAAACAGTCTATTAAGAAAGGAGAGGTTCACTTTGACAATAATACAAAATGATCGCATCAGCGAAATCATTGATGGCAAAAGAGTCATCGTGCGAAAACCTGAATTATTGGCACCAGCAGGTAGCTTAGAGAAATTAAAAATAGCTGTACACTACGGTGCAGATGCTGTTTTCATCGGCGGACGCGAATTTGGTTTACGTTCAAATGCAGGCAACTTCTCCATTGACGAAATGCGTGAAGGTGTTGAATTTGCAAAGAAATATGGCGCTAAAATTTATGTCACAACAAATATCTTTGCTCATAATGAAAACATGGACGGTCTTGAAGAATACTTACGTGACCTGGAATCAGCAGGTATTACAGGTATCATCGTGGCAGATCCACTCATTATTGAAACATGTCGTGAAGTGGCACCAAAGATTGAAATTCATTTAAGTACACAGCAATCTCTATCCAACTGGAAGGCAGTACAGTATTGGAAAGAAGAAGGTTTACACCGAGTTGTATTGGCTCGTGAAACAAGTGCTGAGGAAATCAAACTTATGAAAGAAAAAGTGGATATCGAAATCGAGTCGTTCGTTCATGGTGCGATGTGTATCGCCTATAGTGGACGTTGTGTGTTATCTAACCATATGACAGCACGGGATTCTAACCGCGGTGGTTGTTGTCAATCATGCCGTTGGGATTATGACTTATATGAAGTAGAAGATGGCGTTGAAAAACCATTATTTACTGAAGACGATGAAGCATTTGCCATGAGTCCAAAAGACTTAAAACTAATCGAATCTATTCCTAAAATTATTGAGCTTGGTATCGATTCATTAAAAGTAGAAGGTCGTATGAAATCCATTCATTACGTAGCAACCGTTGTAAGCGTATATCGTAAAGTTATGGACGCATACTGTGCAGACCCAGATAACTTCAAAATCGATAAAGCTTGGTTAGAAGAATTAGATAAATGTGCAAATCGTGAAACGGCCTCATCTTTCTTTGAAGGAGAGCCAAGTTACGAGCAACAAATGTTTGGAGAGCATGGTAAACAAACGAAATATGATTTCGTCGGTATGGTGCTTGATTATGATAAAGAAACAAAAATGGTTACATTGCAACAACGTAACTTCTTCAAACCAGGTGAAGAAGTGGAATTTTTCGGTCCTGAAATTGAAAATTTCCGAGTAACACTAGATGAAGTTTGGGATGAGGACGGCAATGCACTAGACGCAGCACGTCATCCGTTACAAATTGTTCGCTTTAAATGTGAACAAGAATTATTCCCACATAATATGATGCGTAAGGAGACCCGATAATGAGTAAAAAACGTCCTGTTGTAATTGGGATTGCCGGTGGTTCGGGTTCAGGTAAAACGAGTGTTACACATGCTATCCATGATGTATTTAAAGAACACTCAGTTGTTGTTATTGAACAAGACTATTATTATAAAGATCAAAGTCATTTAGAGTTTGAGCAACGTTTATCTACAAACTATGATCATCCAAATGCCTTTGACACAGATTTATTAATTGAAGATGTCAAACGTCTTTTAAATAGACAAGCTATAGAAAAACCAGTGTATGACTATGCTCTACATACACGTGCAAAAGAAACAATTCACATCGAACCACAGGATGTAATTATTTTAGAAGGAATTTTAGTTTTAGAAGATGAACGTCTACGTGATTTAATGGATATTAAATTATTTGTGGATACTGATTCTGACTTACGTATTATCCGTCGAATAGTTCGTGATATAAATGAGCGTGGCCGCTCAATCGATTCTGTCGTTGACCAATACTTATCTGTTGTTCGTCCAATGCACAATCAATTCATCGAACCTACAAAACGATATGCTGATATTATCATCCCTGAGGGTGGTCAAAATGAAGTGGCAATCGATTTAATGGTTACAAAAATTAAAACAATTCTTGAATCTGAAACTATTGTGTAATATGATATTTATGGATTGGCAATATTTTCATAAAAACTATGTCGCATTCTTTTCATAGAAGCGGCATAGTATTTTTATTAAGTAGTGAATTATCTAAGGAGTGAAATACTTTGTCAAATGAAAAACAATACCCAATGACAACAGCGGGTAAACAGAAATTACAAGATGAACTAGAGTACTTAATCTCAACGAAACGTAAAGAAGTAGTAGAGCGTATTAAAATAGCTCGTAGTTTCGGTGACCTTTCTGAAAACTCTGAGTATGATGCAGCGAAGGATGAACAAGGATTTGTTGAAGGTCGTATTACGATTCTTGAAGCAATGATTCGTAATGCTGTTATCATCACAGAAGACCAATTAAGTAATGACTTTGTTGCAATTGGTAAAACGGTTACATTTTTAGAACTTCCAGATGGCGATGAAGAAACTTACACAATCGTAGGTTCAGCAGAAGCAGATCCTATCGAAGGTCTTATTTCAAATGACTCACCAATTGCTAAAGGTCTTCTAGGCCGTAAAGTTGGAGAAGAGTTAAAAGTTACTACGCCTGGTGGAGACATGGACGTACGTATCATCACAATCAAATAAAATGATTATGCAAAAAGGCTTATTCTAAATGGATAAGCTTTTTTTGTTTGGGACAATGAAACAATTCGTGTTACTCTATAATAGAGATTTTATATAGGGGGAATCAAAATGGCTGAGACGAAACGTCGATACAACCCACAACCTAATCGACCACAAGATAAAAAGAAAAAAATGGATAAATTATTAAATGGACTAATAGGAGTCGTTGTACTACTTATACTTGTAGTAGCGACTATGATAATACTAGGTGACAAATCCGACGACAAAGACACTGCAAAAGAGACGGATAAAATACAGCAAGAAAAACCTGTTATTAAACAACCTGCAGAAGAAGAGGAAGATGAGTCAGACGAACCGGAAGAACCGGAAGAACCAACTGAAACGGAAGAACCAACTGAAACGGAAGACAATGACGAAGAGAATAATAATGTAGATGATACTACTAGTACGGAAGAAGATACAGAGAGTAATAACTCAGTAGATCAAACACAAACTGATAGTAGCACTTCTACAGATAACAACTCAAATTCATCAGAAGATAAAACAAATAGCTCAACAGCGAAAAAAGAAGATTCGGATGATCCTATTGTCAAAGAAGTCATCAAAGACTCTAACTGGAAACCAACTGCTACAGCTCAAAAGGAATCAGGTGCACAGCATAATTCTAGTTACGATTCTAATTCAATAGACTGGAAAGAGAAGGTCACAACACTGGCTTCAACAACTGGTCTAAATGAAGATGATATGATTGTTTGGTTTATTAAAAATGGTGGGAGTCCAGATACGGCAATAGGGACTGTTTCTTCAAAGGATAAAAAAGATAAGTACCGTGTGTATATGAAATGGGTAAAAAACAAAGGATGGAAACCAACGAAAATGGAAGTTCTAAAGACTTTACCAAGTGCAAATCAATAAACTCTTTTAAGAAAATGAAAAGGCGTCATCCTCGTTCTTGACGGATGGACGCCTTTTGTTTTATGTTTAAAGAAGTGTCGAAAAAAGAAAGGCGGAGAAATATGAAAATCGCAGTTATTGGTGCAATGGAAGAGGAAGTAGAACTTCTACGTGCAACTCTTGAAAATACAACTTCAACAACAATCGCAAATAGTGAATATACAACAGGTACATATAAAGGGCATGATGTTATTTTACTTAAAAGTGGAATTGGTAAAGTCAATGCAGGGATGTCTACGACAATTTTGTTACACCAATTTAAACCTGATGTTGTGATTAACACAGGTTCAGCAGGTGGCTTTGATGAGAACTTAGAAGTTGGAGCTGTTGTTATCTCTGATGAGGTACGTCATCATGATGTAGATGCTACTATCTTCGGTTATGAAATGGGTCAAGTACCACAAATGCCTGCTGCTTTTAAATCGGATGAGATGCTACGTGAAGTAGCTGAGGAAGTCGTAGCAGAGCTTGGAGAGCATCAATTTGCAACTGGGCTTATTTCAACAGGAGATTCATTTATGAACGATCCTGAACGTGTAGCGCTTGTTAGAAGCCATTTCCCACAAATGAAGGCTGCTGAAATGGAAGCGGCAGCAGTAGCGCAAGTATGTCATCAATTCGGTACACCATTCGTCGTTATTCGAGCGTTATCTGATATTGCAGGTAAAGAATCGAATATTAGTTTTGAGGAATTCTTACCAGTGGCTGCAAAACATTCAACTGAAATCGTTTTACGTGTTATTGAAAAACTTTAATGTTCACAATTACGCCTATTATTTGACAGAAGTTGTTCATATATCATCTGATCTAAATAACATCCTAATGGTAAAATAGTTGTAGGGATGCTACACATTAATCTAGGGATGTTAGGGGGACTTGGCATGGTATTTTTAATGGCAGGAGCAATGGCGATTACAGCAATTGCTAGTTTAATTATTACAGCTGAAACAACTGACTAACTTAAATAACTAGTAAGCTCTCTCTGAGATGCCTCTCAGAGGGAGTTTTTTTCATGTTTAAAATATTGATAGAGTTTTATTAATGCTCGTTTTTCAATACGAGAAACGTAACTTCTCGAAATACTTAGTTTTTTTGCGATTTCTTTTTGAGTCAAAGGTTCAAAGGTACCTAGTCCATATCGATTTTGAATAATTTCAAGTTCCCGTTCATCCAATTTATCGAGATGTCTATATAAATGCTGTTCTTCCTCCTGTTGCTCAATCTGTACATCAGTTGGTCGTTCATCACTTTGCAGTAAGTCTGTAATTTCTAATGCATTCCCGTCTTTATCTGTACCGATTGGTTCATATAAAGAAACATCCTTCTGTACTTTTTTCTGAGCTCTTAAGAACATCAGTATTTCATTTTCAATACAGCGTGCGGCATAAGTAGCTAGGCGTGTTTTCTTATCCGGTGTAAAGCTACTAACAGCTTTCATTAAACCAATAGTACCGATAGAAATGTAATCATCAAGTTGCTCGTGTTTCGGATGAAATTTTTTCACGACATGGGCGACAAGACGCATATTTCTTTCGACAAGCTCGAGCTTCGCTTGTTCATCGCCTGCTAAATAGCGTTCCAAACAAAGGGCCTCTTCTTCCTTTGAAAATGGTTGAGGGAACGCCTGACCTTTCAAATAGCCGACAATTGAGGGAATCTCCATCCAAAATTGGATGATGGCTGTTAATAATGTACTCATTTCAGACATCCTTTCTGTCATCGTTCATCAATATATGACAGCTTGTGGTTGTCTAAGTACGTAAAAAAGCGCCCAATTTAATTGGACGCTTTAGACATTTCAATTTCATTAAACTTTTTTCAAAGAAAAGGTACTAATCATTAAAATAGATAAAATCGGGAACAAAAACATGTAAAATACCGTTGAAAGTATAGATATAAAAAAGAATGAGGCAGTTAAGATAGCACCTGCAGCTGTAATAGGCAGGCCAGTGAAAAAGCCATTTGATTCTGTAATGTTAAAACGGGCTAGTCTAAATGCGCCGCAAGCCATGTACATGACAGTCACTACCATTCCTACTGTACCAAATTGGCTTAACACCACTTCGTACATTAATAACGCAGGGGCAACGCCGAATGATATAATATCACTCATCGAGTCAAGTTGTTTACCTAATGCCGATTCCTGGTTATATTTTCGTGCTACTTTTCCATCGTAGCGATCTAGCAGGGCAGCTATAAAAATAAATAACACACTGTATTCGTATGATTCATTGATGGTAGCCATAATTGACGCACCACCAAAAGATAGATTTCCAATAGTGATTAAGTTTGCTAAATGTGATTTCATTTTTTTAACTGTGGTATCCACCATGTGAAGTAAAAACAATGGACAACACTCCTTTGTTATTCAGTATTAGAACATTATACTTCTTTTATAAGTTTCCGTAAATCTTTTTTGGAATGGAGGACAATGCATGATGAAAGAAAAACTTTATCAAAAAGCGATTGAACTAACGAATGGTAAATGGTCTTCGGTGCTTTTAAAACGCTTTACCACATCGGCTATAAGTAAGAAGATAATACCGTCCTATATTGATATATACGATATTGAAACGGGCGAGGTTTCAAAAAACATGCAATCTTTTACGAGTTTACATGATTTCTTCACACGTAAGCTCGTATCAGAAGCAAGACCAATTGATCATAATCCAGAAATGTATGTAAGTCCTGTTGATGCAAAAATTGAATCGTTTGGAACGATAGAAAATAATACATCGTTTTTTGTAAAAGGGAAAACCTATGATTTAGTTGATCTTTTAGGTAAGGAAGAGCATGCGAAAACATTTGAAAATGGTCAATACATTGTCTTTTACTTAAGTCCTAGAGATTATCACCGTATTCATAGTCCGATTGATGGGAAAGTTGTTCGCCAATATACACTTGGTGCGAAGTCATATCCAGTTAACGGCACTGGTCTTACATATGGTAATAAACCGATTTCTGGCAATTACCGTAGTGTTACAGAGCTAAAAACGAGTAGTGGCGCACATTGCGAAGTGATAAAAGTTGGCGCAATGTTCGTAAATTCTATTCAATTGACGAATACGTCTGACACTTGGGAAAAAGGCGAGGAAGTTGGTTATTTCACTTTCGGTTCGACTGTTGTCATGATTTTTGAAAAGAATCGTGCGGCATTCCTTGAAAATGTTGTGAAAGATGGACGGATTCGTGTGGGAGAAGCGTTCGCACATATGTTATAATCGATAAAGTGAATTAAAGAGAATACGTCTAGTTTAGTGAGCAAACACTAAATAACGTTGACTATGATAGATAAGGGGAACATGATTTGTATAACTTTTTAATGCCAAAAGAATTTGTCACATCGATTTATCAAATTACACCTGACAAACTAAAGCAACTTGGTGTTCGCGGAATTATTACAGATTTGGATAATACACTTGTCGAATGGGATCGTCCAGATGCGACTGAAAAGCTAATCGAATGGTTGAAAACTATTCGTGAAGCGGGTATTCAAGTAATGATCGTTTCAAATAACAAAGAGCTTCGTGTAAAAGCATTTGCAGATCCTTTAGAGCTACCATATATCTTCAATGCTCGTAAGCCTATGGGTAATGCATTTAAGCGAGCTTTAAAAAGACTGAATATGCAGCGACATGAAGTTGTCATGGTAGGCGATCAAATGCTGACGGATGTCCTTGGTGGAAATCGTCTTCGCATACACACTATTCTTGTGAAGCCAGTTGCACTATCTGATGGCTTTGTCACACGCTTTAATCGCATGGTCGAAAGACGTGTCTTTAATTATTTGAAAAAACATGGTGTCAAAACTTGGGAGGAATAAATAAATGAATGAAATGCCAAATTGTATCGGCTGTGGAACAATTATTCAAACAGACGATTCAAAAGCGCCAGGTTATGCACCGGCTTCATCTCTTGAAAAGGAAAGTATCATCTGTCAACGATGCTTCCGTTTGAAAAATTATAATGAATTACAACCGGTAGCATTAACAGATGATGATTTCTTACGTATTTTAAACGGTTTAGGTCAACAAAATGGCTTAATCGTTAAAATTGTAGATATTTTTGATTTCAATGGAAGCTGGTTACCGGGCTTACACCGTTTTGTAGGCAATAACCCTGTATTATTAATTGCAAACAAAGCAGATTTACTACCAAAGTCAGTGAAAAAACAAAAAGTTGTTAACTGGCTAAAGCAAGAGGCAAAGAAATTAGGTTTAAAACCAATTGACGTTATGCTTGTTAGTGCACATAAAGGAATGGGCATGCAAGAAGCAATGGCTGCTATCGATGAATATCGTCGTGGACAAGACGTATATGTAGTTGGGTGTACGAATGTTGGTAAATCAACTTTTATCAACCGTATTATTAAACAAGCAACAGGTGAAAAAGAAGTGATTACAACATCTTATTTCCCTGGGACAACTTTAGATATGATTGAAATTCCTTTAGAGGATGGTAAAGCAATCTTTGATACTCCAGGAATTATTAATCATCATCAAATGGCACATTATTTAGACCCGTCTGAACTTAAATATATTATGCCGAAAAAAGAAATAAAACCAAAAGTATTCCAATTGAACGAAGGCCAAACACTATTTGTTGGAGCATTAGCACGCTTTGATTTTATACAAGGTGCTCGTGCTGCATTCACTGTTCATATTGCAAATGATTTACAGATTCATCGTACAAAATTAGAAAAAGCAGATGACTTATATGAAACCCATAGAGGTGAGTTATTAGCTCCACCTTCTGAAAAGTATATCGATCAATTGCCAGAATTAGTGCGTTATGAATTTTCTATTAAAGAAGCAAAAACAGATATCGTCTTTTCTGGTTTAGGTTGGATTACCGTTCAAAATGCAAATGTTGTCATTGCAGCATATGCTCCTAAAGGTGTGGAAGTTCAAATTCGTCCATCTCTTATTTAGGAGGATTTTGATATGAAAAAATGGTTTGCAGTTATTGGAGACCCTATCGAGCATTCGATGTCTCCAGCAATGCACAATCAGTGGTTCTCAGCAGAAAATTTAGATGCAGCTTATTTACCAATCCATGTGTTATCTGAGCAATTAGAAGAAGCTATAAGTTCTTTGAAAATGCTTGGAGCAAGTGGCTGGAATGTGACGATCCCACATAAAACTTCGATTATCCCATATCTAGATGAGCTTGATACAATGGCGGAAAAAATGGGTGCTGTGAATACGGTTGTTCGACAAGCGGATGGCAAGTTAAAAGGCTATAATACAGATGGTCTTGGCTTTGTGCGTTCATTAGAAGAGGCAATTGGAGACGCCCACCGTGATGGCCGTGTGCTATTAATTGGAGCTGGTGGAGCAGCGAGAGGTATTGCCTTTGCGCTGAAACACACTGGTTATCAAACGATTACGATTGCCAACCGCACTGTAGCGAATGCAGAACAAATCTGTAAGGAGTTAGGTAGTAGTGCAAATGCAATTTCACTGAAGGAAGCAGAAGCAACTTTAGGTGATTATGATATTTTAATTCAAACAACACCAGCTGGTCTAAAAAATGGTACATTACAACTGCCATTTGAACTAGATCAGCTCTCAACTAAAGCAATTGTTGCGGATATTGTGTATAATCCTTTAATGACGCCTTTTTTACAGGCGGCAGAACAACGTGGGGCAACCGTGGTGACAGGATTAGGAATGTTCGTTCATCAAGGTGCTTTAGCATTTAATTATTGGTTAGGACAGTTCCCTAATACGACTTCTATGAAAGAGTCGTTAACGGAACAATTAGGAGGAAATAATGTTAACAGGTAAACAAAAACGTTTTTTACGTGCGGAAGCACATCACTTAAATCCAATTTTCCAAGTAGGTAAAGGCGGAGTGAATGACGCATTAATCAAACATATTAAAGAAGCAATTGAAGTACGCGAATTAATGAAAATTCGTATTTTAGATAACTGTGAAGAAGATAAACATGAAGTAGCAGAAGCATTAGCAAAAGGTGCTCGTGCAGAACTTGTGCAATTAATTGGATTAACAGTTGTATTATATAAAGAATCTCGTGATAACAAACGTATTGAATTACCAAAATCTAAATAAGGATTTGGTTTTATGCGACGAATTGGATTATTAGGTGGTACGTTTAATCCACCTCATATTGGACATTTAATAATGGCAAATGAAGTATATGATGCACTTGGTCTGGATGAAGTAAGGTTCATGCCTAATGCCATACCACCTCATAAGCAAACGACTAACGATGCCACTGCTGAAGACCGTCTGAAAATGACGGAGCTTTCTATTGCTTCGAATAAGCACTTTAAACTTGAGCCTTTTGAGATAGAGAGTGGTGGCATTTCATATACGTATGAAACGATGAGGAAGCTCACTGCAAGTGAACCAGACTGTGAATTTTATTTTATTATCGGTGGCGACATGATAGATATGCTTGATCACTGGTATAAAATTGATGAACTACTGGAGCTTGTGAAGTTCGTTGGTGTTAAACGTCCTCATTCGAAAGCAGAAACAACATACCCCGTGCAAATAATAGATGCGCCACTTATTGAGTTATCTTCAACTATAGTTCGTGAGCGGGTGCAGACAAATCGCACAATTACTTTTTTAGTACCAACAGAAGTTGAACAGTATATACGAGAGGAAGGGTTATATGGAACGCGATGAATTATTATTAGCGATGAAAGACCGTATGCCCGAAAAACGTTATATCCATACAATTGGTGTTACTGAAACGGCAATTACATTGGCAGAACGCTTTGGGAGCGATCCGAGAAAAGCAGAAACTGCAGCAATTCTTCATGATTCATGCAAGTATGCTGATCGAGATTGGATGAAATCGAAAATTATCGATAAAGAGATGGATCCGACTCTATTGAAATACCATCATGAACTTTGGCACGCACCAATGGGAGCTTATGTTGCGAAAAAAGAATTTAATATAGATGATCAAGACATACTAAACGCTATCTGCTACCATACAACAGGACGTAAAGGGATGAGCGATTTAGAGAAGATTGTCTATATTGCAGATATGATAGAACCAAATCGTCGATATCCTGGTGTAGAAGACTTACGTGCTGCTGCAAAAGATGAGGATTTAAACGAAGTGATGATTGCGTGTATACGTCATTCCATCATGTTTTTAATAAATAAAAATCAACCGGTATTTCCGGATTCATTCAAATGTTATAACGATTTGATGTTAAAGAGAGGACAAGTGAAAGAATGACTAAAACTTTACTACAGCTTGCATATAAAGCGGCAGACGATAAACGTGCGGAGGATATCATCGTAATGAATATGCAAGGAATTTCACCATTAGCAGATCATTTTATCGTTTGTCATGCCAATTCTGATCGTCAAGTGCAAGCAATTGCACGTGAAATGGTAGATGTAGCACATAAAGAAGGCTATGAAGTAAAACGTATAGAAGGTTTTGACGCAGCTCGTTGGGTATTAGTAGATATGGGTGATGTTGTGGCACACGTATTCCACCGTGACGAACGTACTTTTTATAACTTGGAACGCTTATGGGGAGATGCTCCATTCATCGATGTTGATGAGCTATGAGTAGTTACCAGCGTTTTGCCGAAGTATACGATACATTAATGACAGATATCCCGTATGATCAGTATGTAGATTGGGTAGTGAAACATGCACCGAGCACAACTGCACCAAAATTATTAGATGTTGGTTGTGGTACGGGCGTAACGGCTGCAAAATTTGCACGACAAGGATATGCTGTTAGTGGTGTCGATTTATCGGAAGAAATGCTAGCGATTGCAAGTGAACGCTTTATGGAAGAACAACTAACTATTCCATTGTTTTGTCAATCAATGGACGAGCTAGATGGGTTTTCTGATTTAAATGTTGTTACGATTCCAATTGATTCCTTGAACTATTTAAAAGATGAAGAGGCTGTGGTAGCTACATTTGAACGCATTTATGAGTCACTTTGTGATGGTGGTCATTTATTCTTTGATGTTCATTCTTTATTCAAAATGGATGTCATTTTCTTAGATGGTCCATTTACGTATGATGACGGAGAAATTACTTATATTTGGGAAACAGAATCAGGGGAAGCTCCGCATTCAGTGCACCATGATATGACGTTTTACGTACAAGCAAATGAGCAACTTTTCGAACGATTTGAAGAGTACCATTACCAACGTACATTTCCTGTTGAGCAATACGTTAAATGGCTTAGTGACGCTGGATTTTCTAATGTGTCAATTACAGCAGATTTTACGGAAGAAGCACCAGAAGCAGAATCTGAACGATTATTCTTCCACGCTGTGAAATAATCTCTTTTCAATTACTAAAAAATACTATAATATGGAATTAGCTTCGTATGTTATGCCTTCTGAAAAGAAAGGATGGTGCGGACTAATTCCTTCTTTTTTGAAGCAGTATGGCAAAAAGTATCTCCTCCCAGGGATCTTGATTTTGTCGTGCTTTTTTTATTTCTACTTCTCCCAAAACCAGTCGGACACTCCCCAAACCGACATTTTCGAAACAATCCCAGAAAAAACAAAAGTGGAAGAACCATTAAATACAGAGCAACAAGAGTCACAAGGTATTATTGCGGATACATCCATAATTGTGGATGTCAAAGGTGCAGTCAAAAACCCTGGTGTTTACTCATTATCTGCAGACAGTCGAGTGATTGACGCAATTTTACTTGCTGGAGGCTATTCAAAAAATGCTAATTCAGTAAGTATCAACCATGCTCAAAGGTTGCAAGATGAAATGGTTATTTATGTACCCAAAATAGGTGAAGAACCTTCGGAAATACAAGCCATTGCTAGTGATCAACAATCGACTCCCACCCCTTCTACTCAAACAGGTAGTGGTAGTCAAACTGGCAGTCAGTCAGATAAGGTCAATTTAAATACGGCTGATGAAGCAACACTAATGACTTTAAATGGTGTCGGACCTTCAAAAGCAAAAGCGATTTTAAGTTATCGTGATGACAGCGGTCCTTTCAAAACGATAGAAGATTTAAAAAATGTCACGGGAATAGGCGATAAAACGTTCGAAAATTTACGAGACTTTATTACCGTTCAATAAATGATCCATTGACGGTTCTAGTTGGTTATGGCTAAATTTATAGTAGAACGATTTATTCAGGAGGCATTCATATGGAGCGTATTACTTGGGATCAATTTTTCATGGCACAAAGCCATTTATTAGCATTAAGAAGTACATGTACAAGATTAGCTGTTGGTGCGACAATCGTGCGTGATAAACGTATTATTGCAGGGGGCTATAACGGTTCGATTTCTGGAGATGATCATTGTATCGACAAAGGATGTTACGTTGTGGACAACCATTGTGTTCGTACAGTACATGCAGAGACAAATGCATTATTGCAATGTGCAAAATATGGCACATCAACAAATGGAGCAGATTTATATGTGACACATTTTCCTTGTTTACCTTGTACAAAATCTATTATTCAATCAGGAATTCATAATTTATATTACGCAACGGATTACAAAAACAACGAGTATGCTATTGAATTGTTTAAGCAAGCTGGTGTTAATGTTGTACATGTTCCTTTTGATGATCGTAAGATTGACTTCTTAAGCAATGAGAAAATGGCGCTGTACGTCGAATTATTAAATAAGCTACGTGACAGCGGTGCTTCCAATGAGGAATTGGCCCCTTTTGAAGAGAAGGTGAAAGAGCTATTTGGCTTACAAATATCCGACATAAAATAATCTATTTTGCTTTGCCGGTTCTATTAGCAACGATAGCTGCTCATGAATCGGCAAAGTTACTATTTATACTAATCCCCTATAGTATTTGGCTATATTTAAAAAAAGAAAAAGTAGCCATAATGTTATGTATCGCTATTGTTACTCTCTCCTCTTATAGTTATTTCTCACATGTTTTATCTACAAGACTTACCCCTATTCCACACGTTACAAATATTACTTGGACTGATCAATATAAGGTGAATGGACAAAAGCTAAGAGGCTTTGCGAAATTGCCGAATGGTCAAAGAGTATATATTATTTTCACTATCCAATCAGAACAGCAAAAGAAGAAATTTGAAGGACAATCATTAAGTGGCTCAGTTTTTCAAGTTTCAGGCGAATTAGTCCAACCCTCGATGCCTGCACATCGTTACGCTTTTTCTATGGCAAACTATATTGAAAGTAATGGTGCGCAAGGTATTTTTGAAGTGAGAAGTTTTCAATTTGTGAAAAAAGAAAAATCACTCTCTACATTTTTTGCAGAACAAAGGTTCAAAGTGAAAAAACATATAGAAAATACATTTCCAGAAAGTTTAGTAGCTGAAGCACAGTCTCTAATAATTGGTGAACGTGAAAATGTCGAGACAGATGTTGAGCGAGCATATCAGAAACTTGGTATAACACACCTCTTTGCCATCTCAGGCTTGCACGTTGGGCTCGTTTCGGTGCTTGTGTATGAATTATTGCTGAGGTTTCATATACGTAGAGAACATGCGACATGGGTTCTTATCATTGCGTTACCTATTTATGCTTGTTTAGCGGGTGGTGCACCGTCTGTATGGCGAGCGGTGTCTGTCGTAGAACTAGTAATGCTAAGTAGAATTGTCTCGAATCGCTTAGCAATTGATGATGCGCTAGCGTTGAGTTTTATTGGGTTTGTGCTATTACAGCCAAGTGTTGTGTTTCAAATTGGCTTTCAGTTATCTTATTTGGCTACTGTGTCGTTATTGTTTTCGGGGAAGATATTTTCATTAGCGAGAAATACCTGGCAACAATCATTTGCGATTACTTTTGTTTGTCAGCTACTCGTCTATCCCTTACTTTTGTATCATTTCTTTGAAATCAGCTTGTCTTCATTCATTGCAAATATCTTTTTTGTTCCGTTATTTTCATTTGTCGTGTTGCCTGCAAATTTATTATTGTTACTGCTAACATATGTGGCGAATCCATTGGCGTGGCTTTGTTTTTTCATTTATGAACCTGTTCGTGAGTTATTGTCCGTATGTATTATGTCGTTACAGGCTATTCCGTATCAAATGTGGACGCCTGGAAGACCCTCATTGTGGCTCCTACTTCTAGCATTTGTTAGTGTCATTGTAGTATTACTGCAAGTAGAACAGAAGAAACATTGGTTCCTGATTACCTTGACACTTTTAATTCCTGCTTTTTTTATTCATGAAAGTCCTTCTTGGCATCAGAATTTGAAAATTACATTTTTAAGTGTCGGACAAGGAGACTGTACTATAATTGAATTACCATTTCGTAAGGGAATTTATGTAATAGACACAGGAGGAGTATTGAGGTTCGATCAGGAGGCGTGGAAAGAGTCTAGAAAGCCTTATGAAGTTGGCAGAGGTATTGTTGTTCCTTATTTAAAAGGAAGTGGTATAGGAGCAGTAGATAAGCTTATATTGACACATGCTGATGCAGACCATGCTGAAGGTGCCGAAGAGGTTATGGAGGAAATTCGAGTTAAGGAAATTCATGTGTCCCCAAACTCTTGGCAAATGTCAGTTATGAAAGATGTTGTAGACTTCGCACAAAAGAAGAGAATCCCAATTCGTGAACAGATTGCAGGGAGGAGTTGGAAACACGGGGACACTACATTATCTTATTTATCTCCAACTGATTTGATTTATGAAGGCAATGATGACTCACTAGTTTTAATATTACAACATTCTGGTTTTCAAGCTTTGTTCACAGGTGATTTAGAACAATCAGGGGAATTGACCTTGGTAGATAATTATACTGAGGCTATTTCGGATATGGACATTTTGAAGGTGGGACATCATGGCAGCAAAACGTCTTCAACTAAACCTTTCTTAAATTTAGTACAGCCTCGATTATCGATATTTTCTAGTGGGTTAAATAATCGATACGGTCATCCGAATAAGGATGTTGTTGCGAGGTTTGAGGAGATGAAGTTACCAACTTTAAATACGGCTGAGGTGGGAACAATTGAAGTAACGGTTACAAAGAATGGGTTTAAAGTGTTTAAGACAATTAATCTGCACAAACAGAAAAAGACATCATCAAAATGACAATGTCTTTTTAACTGTATCTTATAAAGCTGCGTAATCGATGACAGTCGCAATGATGAAAATAAGTGCGAAAAATACGAATGATACGCCAAAACCTACTCCTGAATCGATTGCGTCGTTACGCTTTGATTGTACATTTTCTTCAAATGGATTCATTGCTACCCCTCCTAATTCTCATTAATTATACGGTATGCCTATTAAAAAAGCTATATTGAAAAGGTAAAAATAGATGCCTGCTCTAGATTGACACAATTTGTTCAAACTCACAAAATGAGAAAATTACGGTATACTATAATCAATGTCAATTTGAGGTGAGACTATGTTTTCAACATTATGGAAAAGTATAAAAAAGGGAGATTTACAGCCAGTCTATTTACTTGCGGGCGCAGAGTCTTATTTTATAGATGAAACAATCAGGCGTATTAAAACGAGACTTGAAGAAGATGGAGATATTGAAACAATCACTATTGATTTAGATGAACAACCAGTTGATTATGTGATTGATGAATCTGATACGATCCCATTTTTCTCAAGCCAAAAACTAATCATTGCAAAAAATGCATCGTTCTTAAAAGCAACGGAAAAGGGTAAAGAGAAAATTGACCATGATCTAAAACGCTTAGAAAAATGGTTAGATCACCCGTCAGATACATCGATCACAATTTTCATTGCCCCTTATGAAAAGCTTGATGAGCGTAAAAAAGTTACAAAGTTAATGAAAGATAGAGCTGTTTATATGCTTGCTGAAACACCGAAAGAAAATGATTTAATGGTTTGGGTGCAAAATGAAGTAAGCCAGCAACAAAAAACTATTGAACAAAATGCCATTAGTAAATTAATTGAGCTAGTAGGTATGGACATGCTTCATTTACAATCAGAGATAGAAAAGCTGAGCTTATATTTAGGTGATGAAAATACAATTACGCAAGCTCTTGTTGAAGAAATGGTTGCGAAAACGCTAGAGCAAGATGCTTTTAAGATGCTCAATGCATATTTACACAGAGATGTTTCTAGCGCTTTAACGATTTACCATGATCTTATTCGTCAAAAGCAAGAGCCTATTGCGCTAGTAGCGTTACTTGCATCTCAGATTCGTTTAATGTCGAATGTTTATTATTTACTGAAAAAGGGATATCATTCGCAACAAATTGCAAAACAACTAAAGGTTAATCCTTATCGAGTAAAACGAATTGTTGAAGAGCGTCGTAAAATTTCAGAGGATAGTTTACTAAAAGCATTATTTGGATTAAGTGAAGTTGATTATCAGTTAAAAACAATGAGCGGTAGAAGAGAGCGTTATTTAGAATTATTTATGATGAAACCAATATAAGAGGAAAGCACTCTTTGTTGTAAGTGCATCAGTTTGTAGTCAAAAGGCATTCAGAATAGTCATATTCTGAATGTCTTTTGTTATTTTTATATATTTTGGTAATTTAAGAACTTCTTTTTCTTTTTGGATTTTTTACATCCATTATTTTCTATATAGTTATTTTTATTACATGTGTAGTTGATTGGAGCGGAGGTGGTGACTCCTGCGGGAAAAGCGGACAGTCCAAGACCCTGCAGGAGCATAGCGACGAAGCGACTTGGCTCCAGCCCGCGGAAAGCGTCCACCGTAGCGGAAATCAGCGGTCTTATCTGATTAGAATGGAAAATGGACCGTTGATGACGTGAATTTCTTCAAGTTTATCTATTTTCTGAAGCACTTACAGATAGGAGTTTATAAGTCTTAATTGCTATTTTCTATAAAAAGAATAAATCGTTAAATTTTATAAGAACTTTTTTGCTAAATAATCCTTATGTACCTAATATAGCTGTTACTGCAATACTCCATACAATCAAAAGAAATGATGTTGTAAGCCAAAATGTATTCGTAGCAGTTTTTTCATCTCTCTTTATTTTTTTTAGGATTGCCACGAGATTTAGACAAAAAATAATGCTTAAAATTGGAGTTAAGTAAAAACTAATGAAGATAAATGTTATATCCATGCACAACACCTTCTTTCCAAATAAGTCCCTAAAACCGTACGAAGTACCTTTTGGTAATGAATTATAGTTTTTATTATAACAATATTTCCTTATATTGAAAGATTTATGGAAAATGGTTAATTAGAGTTTATTTGAATAAAATAATGCGAAGGTGATTACATGAATCCAAATAGCAACAAATAGTGTTGAAGATCTTTCGGTATACTAATACGAAATCACTTTATGTCGCCAAGTTGTACGGAGTTGTTCGTATTTCGTTAATAACAATATGCTTTAATGTAACTCTTGAAAAATATAAAAATTTAAACACAAAAAAAGACTAGAGAATTATCTCTAGTCCCTTTGAATCCATAATGGATTAAGCTTTTTTCATTAAACGAGCTTTTTGACGAGAAGCTGCGTTTTTGTGGATTAAGCCTTTAGATGCTGCTTTATCTAATGATTTAACAGCTACGCTTAAAAGTTCTTTTGCGTTATCTTCTTTAGCAACTAAAGCAGTTTCAGCTTTTTTCACAGCAGTACGCATAGCAGATTTCACTTGCGAATTTTGTGCATTAACTTTTGCGTTAGTTTTTACGCGTTTGATAGCAGATTTAATATTTGGCATTAACTTTCACCTCCTAAAAAGGATCGAGATGAGTAAATTCTCAACTGTTTCAAGTGTCTATACAACAGTCATCATTTTAGCAAATCATAGTATAAAAATCAAGCATCAAATGCAAAGAATATTTACTTGACAGTTAGAGCAAAATAAAAAGTGAGGTGATTAGTTTGGAAAATAATAAATGGTATCGAACAGATTTAGTAGATGAGACGGAAGAATTTATTAATCATAAGACCGCAGAAGAGCGTGAAACATTACGTGAATCTACAGGTATTAAGGTATTAGAGGAAGAGCGCGGACGCGTTAAAATTACACGTGTAGATGTTGATTCGAGTGGCGCAGAAGAAATAGGAAAGAAAGAAGGGACTTATTTTACTTTTACCGTTCCGACATTAACACCAGATGATGAGGAAGGGTTCAAGCAACTGGGAGAAGTTTTAGCAGAGGAATTGACAACACTTCATCCTTTTATTAAAGATAACAAGGATGGCAAAGTGCTTATCATCGGACTAGGGAATAAGACGATTACACCCGATGCAGTAGGGCCGCTAGCTATTGATGAGTTACAAAATAGTGCAACATCCATTCAAGAGCGTTGTATTATTTATGCTCCCGGAGTAACAGGACAGACTGGCTATGAAACGAGTTCATTTATAAAAGCATTAGCTGAGCAAATAAAACCTGAACTAGTTATTGTTGTAGACGCACTTGCAACAAGAGCAAGTAACCGACTTTGTAAAACCATTCAAATGACAGATACGGGAATTCATCCTGGATCTGGTGTAGGTAATATGCGTAAAGAAATTTCAAAAGAAACAATTGGTTGTCCTGTAACTGCAATAGGCCTACCGACTGTTGTCGATGGGCCAGTACTTATCGCAGATGCTGTCGATACACTTTTCCAATCTATTGCAGCCAAAATACAGGAAAAAAATAGTCCATCCTCCGCTTTGTCCGTAACACCATGGAGACCATCAGACACGTCAAAAGTAGATTTAGAAGTGATTAAACCAATTTTTGGTGAATGGTCGACTTGGCCGAAAGAAGAACGTCTACAGCTATTTGAAGAGTCTCTCGTAGGGCACGACCGATTATTCGTAACACCGAAAAACATAGATGAGTGGGTACACAACTATGCATATCTGATTTCTGATACGTTAACGGAATGGATTGAAAGTACGTAGAATGTTCTAATTAGCTCCCCTCCTCCATACATTGATAGGAGGAGGGGGATGTTATATGCGACGGAAAATGCAAATGTGGATTGGTCTTCTATGCTTTTTCTTTATGCTTCCAATTATTACTGTGAAGTTACCAATCTGGCCACAGCAAGAGGCAACAACAACATCATCAAAACAAGATACGAAAATAGTCTATGCTGCCAATACTGCCACTGAAAAAAATGCTTTGATAAATAATAAGGACGCTTCATTTAAAACACTAATATATTTCACACATTCCCATGAAGCTTACTATCCTATTTTGAAAAGCCAAAAACAGAAAATAACAGCCTATCATAACGCAACTAATGTTTTACAACTAGGTTCAGTCATTGAAGCTCATTTTAAACAAAATGATCTCTCAACTGATATTTTAGAAGTTGATACGATGACAGAAATGCAGAAGAAAAATATATCATTATATAAAGCGTATGATGCTGTAAGGCCATATGTGAAAAAACAATTAGATAAAAAAGAATATGATTTGGTGCTAGATATCCATCGTGATTCAGCAAATAAAAAAGCTACAACCACAACCTTAGATGGCGAAAAGTACGCACGTATCGCTATTGTTCTTGGTGCTGAAAATAAACAATACAAATTTAATGAAGCCTACGCGGACCAATTATCTGCGCAATTAAATCAACTAGTTCCTAATATCTCTAGAGGTGTTATGAAAAAAGAAGGTTCGGGTGTAAATGGTATATATAACCAAGATCTTTCGAAAAACCTGCTAGTCGTTGAATTAGGTGGAGTAGATAATACAGAAGACGAATTAAACCGTACTATTGCTATTTTAGCAAGAGCAATTTCGGAAGCATTTTCAAATCAAACTTCATCATAATATTGCATAAAATAGCTGTTCACTGCTATAATTCAAAATAGTTTATATAGGAGTGGACACGCATGAACAGAGAAGAACGTTTGAAACGACAAGAAAATATTAGAAATTTCTCCATTATTGCTCATATTGACCACGGGAAATCAACATTAGCAGACCGTATATTGGAAACTACTAAAAGTTTAACTTCCCGTGAGATGAAAAATCAGCTTCTAGATTCTATGGATTTAGAAAGAGAACGTGGCATTACCATCAAATTAAATGCAGTTCAATTACATTATCAAGCTAGAGATGGAGAGATTTATACATTCCATTTAATCGATACCCCTGGACACGTCGATTTCACATACGAAGTATCTCGTAGTCTTGCAGCTTGTGAAGGTGCTATTTTAGTTGTCGATGCAGCTCAAGGTATTGAAGCACAGACACTTGCGAACGTATATTTAGCATTAGACAATGATCTTGAAATTCTTCCTGTTATTAATAAAATCGATTTACCTTCGGCAGATCCAGAACGTGTACGTCAAGAAGTAGAAGATGTCATCGGGTTAGATGCATCTGAAGCAGTACTTGCTTCTGCTAAAGCAGGTATCGGTATTGAAGATATTTTAGAACAAATTGTTGAAAAAGTACCAGCACCTACAGGCGATCCTGATGCACCTCTAAAAGCTTTGATTTTCGATTCTTTATATGATTCATATCGAGGTGTAATTACTTACATCCGAGTTGTAGACGGAACAGTTAAAGCAGGCGATAAAATTCGTATGATGGCAACTGGAAAAGAATTTGAAGTTGTTGAAGTTGGAGTATCAACACCTAAGCCAACACTATGCAAAGAGCTAACTGTCGGTGATGTAGGTTTCTTAACTGCATCTATCAAAAACGTAGGGGATACGCGCGTAGGGGATACAATTACTTTAGCAAACAATCCTGCAACGGAACCATTAGCTGGTTATCGTAAGTTAAATCCTATGGTTTACTGTGGTTTATACCCAATCGATACTGCTAAGTACAATGATCTTCGTGATGCATTAGAAAAGCTAGAGCTAAACGACTCAGCATTACAATATGAACCTGAAACTTCACAAGCTTTAGGCTTCGGATTCCGATGCGGTTTCTTAGGTTTACTTCATATGGAAATCATTCAAGAGCGTATTGAACGTGAATTCAAAATCGATCTGATCACTACTGCACCTAGCGTAATTTACCATGTGCAGATGACAGACGGTTCTGAAGTTCAAGTGGACAATCCGTCAATGATGCCAGATCCACAAAAAATCGACCGTATTGAAGAACCATATGTAAAAGCAACAATTATGGTACCTAACGATTATGTTGGAGCTGTTATGGAAATTTGCCAACGCAAACGTGGTAATTTTATGACAATGGATTATATTGATTCAACTCGTGTAAGCATTTACTATGAGATTCCACTTTCTGAAATCGTTTATGATTTCTTTGATCAATTAAAATCAAGTACGAAAGGCTATGCTTCTTTCGACTACGAATTAATAGGCTATCAGCCATCTAAATTGATGAAAATGGATATCCTTTTAAATGGTGAACAAGTCGATGCACTTAGCTTTATTGTACACAACGATTTTGCATATGAACGAGGTAAGGTCATCGTTGAAAAGTTAAAAAATCTTATTCCACGTCAACAATTTGAAGTGCCAATTCAAGCTGCGATAGGACAAAAAATTGTGGCGCGATCAACTATTAAAGCGATGCGTAAAAACGTTTTAGCTAAATGTTACGGTGGCGATATTTCTCGTAAACGTAAACTTTTAGATAAACAAAAAGAAGGTAAAAAACGTATGAAACAAGTAGGTTCAGTTGAAGTACCTCAAGAAGCATTCATGGCTGTACTTAAAATGGACGATGACGCACCTAAAAAATAATATTAATGTATCAGCATGATGAATGAACATTACTAAGCGGTTATGCAGCATGGAGGTTTAATCCACCATATTGCATAACCGCATTTTTTTATTTAAAACTGAAACTAAGATATTTTTTCTTAAAGAACAATTTTTAGGTTTAATGTGGGTTTAAAAGGGTAAATACATAATAAGAGTAAGAAAGTAAAACAATATCTGGATAAATTTCGACATTATTCGCTAAAAAGTGATATTTGAGGTATTCAAAATACAAAAGATTTGATAAGCTTAGTAAACACTATATATATAGTGAATTTATGAATTAATAAATGTAAGGAGTGAGTTCAAATCGAATATCGTGATGGAAACGACCGTTTGGATCGCTTAATGGCAACGTTAGAAGCTGAACTTTTGGCTTTTGAGGCGCGAGTGGCACATATGCAAGATAAATTGAATGAACTTAAACAAGTAGAACCAAATATACAGCAAGAGCTTATTAAATATAAAAAAGCAGTGTAGAGAAGTTACAGTGGGTATTATTATCGCTGTAACTTTTTTTATGTTTAAAAGAGATATTAATTCCATTGTTTTGCGTTTTAACTTAAATACTATAGAATGAAGCTACGTGTTTAATGAGTTAAATTACAAAAAAACGGACAGTTTTCGACAAGAAAGAAGGAATCAAATTGGCTAGAGGCGTTTATATACACATTCCATTTTGCCATCAAATTTGCAATTATTGCGATTTTAATAAAGTATTTTTCAAAAACCAGCCGGTGGATGAATATATAGAAGCATTAGGTATGGAGATGAAATTATGGTCTGAAGACAAAAAAGCTTTCAGTCATATAGAAACAATTTTTTTAGGTGGAGGAACGCCAACATCTTTATCACCAGTTCAACTCTCAAGACTTTTAACATTGATCAAGATGTACATTCCAATGGAACATGTAACAGAATTCACATCGGAGGCAAATCCCGATGAATTAACGAAAGAAAAATTAGAAGTGCTTTTTAACGGTGGTGTAAATCGACTAAGTCTTGGTGTACAAGCGTTTCAACCAGAGTTATTGAAAAAACTAGGGCGTACTCATTCCAATGATGATGTTTTTGAAACAATTAAGGCAGCAAAAAAAGTAGGTTTCAATAACATCAGCATTGATTTAATGTACGGACTACCTGGTCAAACGATGGATGAATGGAAAGAAACACTAAAAATTGCTTTTGACTTAAATCTCCCACATTACTCAGCCTATTCGCTTATTGTAGAATCTAAAACGATTTTTTATAACTTGATGAACAAAGGGAAATTGAGTTTACCAGGTGAAGATAAAGAGGCAGATATGTATGAAGAATTGATGCAACAAATGGAAGCACACGGCTGGCATCAATACGAAATAAGTAATTTCGCCAAAGATGGACATTCTTCTATCCATAATCGTATTTATTGGGACAATGATGAATACGCTGGTTTTGGTGCAGGAGCTCATGGTTATGTCAATGGCATTCGTTATTCAAATCATGCACCATTAAAAAAATATATAAGTACATTAGAATCCGGTGAAAAACCCATACTAAAAACGCATGAAGTGACACATAACGAAAAAATTGAGGAAGAACTGTTTTTAGGTTTACGTAAAACAGCTGGAATTTCGAAATCTCATTTTGAAGAGAAGTTTGGCTGTACGATTGAAAGCGTTTATAGTGAAAAACTGCAATTGCTTGTTTCAGCAGGTCTTATTTCGAATGATGAAGTAGCTGTAAAGTTAACGAAAAAAGGTCGTTTTGTTGGAAATGAAGTTTTTGAAGAATTTTTATTATAAACACATGCGTTTCCGTTGACATAAAATAATAGATTTGATAAGTTAATTATAGTATTAGCACTCTTCTTGAGTGAGTGCTAACAGAGGTGATGATCATGCTAACAAATCGGCAGTTACAAGTATTGCAAGTAATCGTAGATGACTTCATTATGTCAGCTCAACCAGTTGGCTCTCGACAAATCTCGAAGAAGGAAGGCATTACTTTTAGTCCGGCAACCATTCGTAATGAAATGGCGGATTTAGAAGAACTAGGTTACCTAGAAAAAACGCATACTTCATCGGGACGAGTTCCGTCTGAAAAAGGTTACAGATTTTATGTGGATCACTTGCTAAAACCTCAAATAATTACAACAAATGAGATTCACAAAATCCAATCTGTTTTCCAAGATCGGATTATGGAAACTGAACAAGTCATTCGGAAGTCAGCTACGATTTTATCTGAATTGACGTCGTACACATCTATATTATTAGGACCAGATGTGCAGTTGCACAAAGTTAAACGATTTTCAATTGTACCTTTAACAGCTGATTCAGCAGTCGCTATTATCGTTACTGATAATGGACATGTTGAAAACCGTATTTTCTCTTTACCTTCGGATTTTTCACCGTCGGATATTGAGAAGGTTGTCAACATTTTAAACGAACGACTGATTGGCGTTCCGTTAGAGCAATTACAAATGAAGCTCGAACTTGAAACAGCAGCGGTTATAAAACAACATCTTGGGACGTATGACGGATTACTTTCGTCATTAATAGACGTGACAGCACATCAATCAGAAGGTAAAATTTTCTATGGTGGCAAAACGAATATGTTCAATCAACCTGAGTTTCATGACATAAACAAAGTACGAATGCTTATGGAACTAATGGAAAAAACTACTCAAATCCAATCCATTTTCCCGTTGAACCAATCTGGGATTCAAATCCGTATTGGTTCTGAAAATAATCATTTAGCTATGGAAGATTGCAGTGTTATCACAGCATCTTACTCGGTAGGTGAGGGACAAAGTGGTTCAATAGCTATTATCGGGCCAACAAGGATGGATTATCGACGTGTCGTTGCATTACTCGACTTTATGAGTGGCGATTTAACGCGCCAACTGACACAAAAACCGAGGTAGAGAGCGACATTATAGGAGGATGAAAAGTGTCTAAAGCAAATGAATTTAAAAAGCAAGCAGTAGAAGAAAACACAGTTGTAGAAGAACAATTAAATGAACAAGAAGAAAACGTACTAGACGCTGAAGCTGAAGAAGTTATACCTGAACTAACAGTTGAGGAACAACATCAGGCGGAAATCACAGCTCTAGAGCAAAAGTTGGACGAATCAGAAAGTCGTTTCCTTCGATTACGTGCTGACTTTGACAATTTAAAACGTCGCGCACAAACTGAGCGCGTAGCACAAGAAAAGTATCGTGCGCAAAATTTGTTAACGGAATTACTTCCGGTATTAGACAATTTCGAACGAGCTTTACAAGTTGAGGCAACAACGGAAGATGCCGAATCCATGAAAAAAGGGATTGAAATGGTATACCGTTCACTAATAGAAGCAACAACAAAAGAAGGCTTAGAACCTGTAGCATCTGAAGGCGAAGCGTTTGATCCAAACATTCACCACGCAGTTATGCAAGAACAAGATGATTCTAAAGAGCAAGGAATCGTTTTACAAGAGCTCCAAAAGGGGTATAAGTTGAAAGACCGTATCTTACGACCAGCAATGGTTAAAGTTAATGAATAAAAAAATAAAATGAAAAAATGAATCAAATCTAGGAGGACTATGAAATGAGCAAAATTATCGGTATTGACTTAGGTACTACAAACTCATGTGTATCAGTATTAGAAGGTGGCGAACCAATCGTTATCGCTAACAAAGAAGGCGCACGTACTACACCATCAGTTGTAGCATTCAAAAACGGCGAACGTCAAGTTGGTGAAGTAGCAAAACGCCAATCAATTACAAACCCAAACACAATCATGTCTATTAAACGTCATATGGGTACTGACTACAAAGTAGATGTGGAAGGTACGGAATATACTCCTCAACAAGTTTCAGCAATGATCTTACAACATTTAAAAGACTTTGCTGAAGACTATTTAGGTGAAAAAGTAACACAAGCTGTTATTACAGTTCCTGCTTACTTCAACGATGCGCAACGTCAAGCTACAAAAGACGCTGGGAAAATTGCTGGTCTTGAAGTTGAACGTATTATCAACGAACCAACAGCAGCAGCACTTGCTTACGGCTTAGAAAAAACAGATGTAGATCAAACTGTTTTAGTATTTGACCTTGGTGGTGGTACATTCGACGTATCAATCCTTGAATTAGGTGATGGCGTATTTGAAGTAAAAGCAACAGCTGGTGATAATGCTCTTGGTGGAGATGACTTTGACCAAAAAATCATCGATTTCTTAGTTGCTGAATTCAAAAAAGAAAACGGTATTGATTTAGCTAAAGATAAAATGGCGTTACAACGTTTGAAAGACGCTGCTGAAAAAGCGAAAAAAGAATTATCTGGTGTAACAACAACTCAAATTTCACTACCATTCATCACTGCTGGTGAAGCTGGTCCATTACACTTAGAAGTTTCTTTATCTCGTGCAAAATTCAATGAAATTACTGCTGACTTAGTTGAACGTACTATGATCCCAACTCGTCAAGCATTAAAAGATGCTGGATTATCTGCTTCAGAAATCGATCAAGTAATCCTTGTTGGTGGTTCAACTCGTATTCCTGCAGTACAAGAAGCAGTGAAAAAAGAAACAGGTAAAGAGCCGCATAAAGGTGTAAACCCAGATGAAGTAGTAGCTATGGGTGCTGCAGTACAAGGTGGCGTATTAACTGGTGATGTAAAAGACGTTGTACTTCTTGACGTAACTCCATTATCACTTGGTATCGAAACAATGGGTGGCGTGTTCACTAAATTAATCGATCGTAATACAACAATCCCAACTTCTAAATCACAAACTTTCTCAACAGCTGCAGATAACCAACCTGCTGTAGATATTCACGTATTACAAGGTGAACGTCCAATGGCTGCTGATAACAAAACTTTAGGTCGCTTCCAACTTTCTGATATCCCTGCTGCACCACGTGGCATCCCTCAAATCGAAGTAACATTCGATATTGATAAAAACGGTATCGTAAACGTTAAAGCTAAAGACCTAGGAACTCAAAAAGAACAAACAATTACTATCCAATCTGATAGCTCATTATCTGATGAAGATATCGAACGTATGGTAAAAGAAGCTGAATTACATGCTGAAGAAGATAAAAAACGTAAAGAAGAAGCTGAACTTCGCAATGAAGCAGATCAACTTGTTTTCCAAGTAGATAAAACAATCGCTGACCTTGGTGAACAAATTACTGAAGATGAGAAAAAATCAGTAGAAGATGCTAAAGAAGAGCTAACAAAAGCAATTGAACTTGGTGAAATCGAAGGCATCAAAACTTCTAAAGAAAAATTAGAAGGTATTCTTCAACCACTTGTGATGAAAGTGTATGAGCAAGCAGCTCAACAACAACAAGCTGCACAAGGCGAACAAGGCCCAACAGCTGATAAGAAAGATGACGGTGTAGTTGATGCAGACTTCACTGAAGTTGACGATAACAAATAATGCTAAAAAATAGAGCGCATCTTTAATGGCGCTTGAATAGTGTATATTAATGTATGCATTGTTGTTTTGAAAGAAGCCAAAGACCGCCTCGGGCTTTGGCTTTTTTCAATGTTTTTTGCCATTTGTTCTTTCCATGTTACAATATATTTTATGCAAACGGAGCGGAGTGTGAAAAATGAATAAACGAGATTATTATGAAGTCTTAGGCCTTCAAAAATCAGCATCAAAAGACGAAATTAAAAAAGCTTATCGTAAATTATCTAAACAATATCACCCTGACTTGAATAAAGAGGCTGGGGCAGAAGAAAAATTTAAAGAAATTGCTGAAGCTTATGAAGTATTAAGTGATGACCAGAAAAAAGCACGCTATGACCAGTTCGGACATCAAGATCCAAACCAAGGATTTGGTGGCGGTGGCGGAGATGGCTTCGGTTTCGAAGACATTTTTAGTTCATTCTTTGGCGGTGGTGGCGGAAGTCGTCGTCGTGATCCGAATGCACCAACAAAAGGCGATGATCTGCAATATCGCATGACAATTAGTTTTGAAGAAGCAGTATTTGGTAAAGAAACTGAAATCGAAATCCCTCGTGATGAAACTTGTGATACTTGTCATGGATCTGGTGCAAAACCAGGTACTTCAAAAGACACATGTTCTCACTGTAATGGCCAAGGTCAAATAAATGAGACAGTTTCAACACCATTTGGTCAAATGGTAAACCGTCGTACTTGTGGTTACTGTAAAGGTACTGGCCAAATTATCAAAGATAAATGTTCAACTTGTCACGGTGCAGGAACAGTTAAAAAACGTAAAAAAATCAAAGTTACGATTCCAGCAGGTGTTGATGATGGTCAACAATTGCGCGTGAGTGGTCAAGGTGAAGCGGGTACTAACGGTGGTCCAGCAGGTGACTTATACATCGTATTCCATGTTCGTGCACATGATAAATTTGAACGTGATGGTGATGATATTTATTTAGAATTACCAATTACATTCGCTCAAGCGGCTCTTGGTGATGAAATCGAAGTACCAACAGTTCATGGTAAAGTGAAGATGAAGATTCCTACAGGTACACAATCTGGTGACAGATTCCGCTTAAAAGGAAAAGGTGTCAAAAACGTTCATGGTTATGGCACTGGCGATCAACATGTAATCGTAAGCGTTGTAACACCGAAGAAATTAACTGAGAAACAAAAACAATTATTGCGCGAATTTGCTAGTATTTCTGGAGATATTCCAGAAGAGCAAGGTAGCACATTGTTTGATAAAATTAAAAACAAATTTAAAGGTGAATAAGGGAGTTGGCTACAAGTGAAATGGTCGGAGGTATCCATCCATACAACGAGTGAAGCGGTTGAAGCGATTTCGAATATTCTACACGAAGCTGGAGCAAGTGGTGTCGTAATAGAGGATTCAGAGGATTATGGTAAAGAACGTGCAGATCAATTTGGTGAGATTTACGCTTTAAATCCAAAAGATTTTCCTAAGGATGGTGTCATTGTAAAAGCTTATTTAGCTGAAACAAGTTTTTTAGGTGAAACTGTTGAAGAAATTAAAGTTGCTATTAATAATCTGGTAAACTATGACATTAATATTGGTCACAACGAAGTGACAATCAATGAAGTGAATGAGGAAGATTGGGCAACTGCATGGAAAAAGTATTATCATCCGGTGAAAATTTCTAACCGTTTCACAATTGTACCAACTTGGGAAGAGTATGAACCTGTAAACAGTGATGAGCTAATCATTGAACTTGATCCTGGTATGGCCTTTGGTACAGGAACTCATCCTACAACTGTATTATGTTTACAAGCATTAGAAAAAACAATAAAAGATACGGATTCAGTAGTAGACGTTGGTACTGGCTCTGGTGTTTTAGCTATCGGAGCAGCTTTGCTTGGAGCAAAGAATGTTCATGCACTTGATTTAGATGAAGTAGCGGTACGCTCTGCAATTGAAAATGTTCAGCTAAATAAGGTTGAAGACTCTATTGATGTTATGCAAGGGAATCTATTAGATACTGTAAAAGAACCTGCGGACGTTGTAGTTGCGAATATCTTAGCTGAAGTAATTATGACCTTCACAGATGATGCCTATACAATTGTTAAACCAGGCGGCCTATTTATTACTTCAGGAATAATTGAACCGAAGAAGGATGATGTGAAAGCATCTCTTGAAAAAGCAGGCTTTATTATCGAAGAAGTAATGATGATGGAAGATTGGGTAGCAATTATATCACGAAAATCAGTAAATTGATGGAGTGTTACTATGCAACGATATTTTATAAATGAATCCTTTGACAATCAATTAGCCATAATTAGTGGTGAAGATGCGCATCATATAACAAAAGTAATGCGCATGCGTGTAGGCGATGAAATCATTGTAGTTCATAATGGTGAGGCAACAATTAGTCGTATTTTGGACTTTACTGAAGATGGTGTTCAGGTAGAAAAAACCGACAATGTATTGCCTTCACCAGAACTACCTATTCAAGTGACGATCGCTTGTGGTTTACCAAAGGGCGATAAGCTAGATTTAATTGTCCAAAAGGCAACTGAGCTTGGTATGTATGCTTTACTTCCTTTTGAAGCAGAACGATCAATCGTCAAATGGGATGGGAAAAAAGGTAAAAAGAAGCAAGAGCGCTTACAGAAAATTGCGAAGGAAGCAGCTGAGCAATCGCATCGTACGCATATCCCGACAATTGAAGAGCCAGTGAACTTCACGCAGTTACTAAAAAAAGTACCTGAATTTGACGTTGTCTTTTTAGCCGATGAAGAGGATGCAAAGCAACTAGAACGAACTCGGTTTGCTGATCAATTAAAAAAGGTATATGATAATAAGTCAATCCTTGTTATATTTGGTCCTGAAGGCGGTATTTCTCGAAAAGAGGCTACCGCTTTACAAGGATTAGGATGTCAATGTATTTCACTAGGACCAAGAATTTTACGTGCGGAAACAGCACCACTGTATGTTCTTTCCGCAATTTCTTATGAATTTGAATGAAAGAGGTGACGAGCCTTGTCTTCAGTGGCTTTTCATACATTAGGATGTAAAGTGAATCACTATGAAACAGAGGCAATTTGGCAACTGTTTAAAGATGAAGGTTATGAACGCAAAGAATTTGATCATCAGGCAGATGTCTATGTAATTAATACTTGTACAGTTACGAATACAGGAGATAAGAAAAGTCGCCAAGTTATTCGTCGTGCAATAAGACAAAACCCAGATGCCGTTATTTGCGTAACAGGATGTTATGCTCAAACTTCTCCAGCAGAAATTATGGCTATTCCCGGTGTAGATATTGTAGTTGGGACGCAAGACCGTACGAAAATGATTGGCTATATTGAACAATACAAAAATGAACGTCAGCCTATCAATGCTGTACGTAACATTATGAAAAACCGAGTATATGAAGAGCTAGACGTTCCTTATTTCACTGACCGCACTCGTGCGTCATTGAAAATCCAAGAAGGTTGTAATAACTTCTGTACATTCTGTATAATCCCTTGGGCGCGTGGTCTAATGCGATCTCGTGATCCACAAGAAGTCGTGCATCAAGCACAACAACTTGTAGATGCAGGTTATTTAGAAATTGTTTTAACAGGTATCCACACAGGTGGTTATGGACAAGATTTAAAAGATTATAATCTAGCGCAACTATTACGTGACTTAGAAGAGAATGTAAAAGGCTTAAAACGTTTACGTATTAGTTCGATTGAAGCAAGTCAGTTAACCGATGAAGTGATAGAAGTTTTACGCGATTCTAATATCGTCGTAAATCATTTACATATTCCTATTCAATCGGGCTCTGACACTGTACTTAAGCGTATGCGACGCAAATACACGATGGAATTCTTCGGTGAGCGTTTAGACCGTTTACGTGAAGTGTTACCGCATTTAGCAGTTACTTCTGATGTAATCGTTGGTTTTCCTGGTGAGACAGAAGAAGAATTTATGGAAACATATAACTTCATCAATAATCACAAATTCGCTGAACTGCATGTTTTCCCATACTCTAAACGTACTGGAACACCAGCAGCCCGCATGGAAGATCAGGTAGACGAAGAAGTGAAAAATGAACGTGTACACCGCTTATTAACACTAAACGATCAACTAGCTAAAGAATATGCTTCTCAATTTGAAAATGAAGTATTAGAAATCATTCCTGAAGAACGCATTAAAGAGGGAAAAGATGCAGGGCTTTACGCTGGTTATTCAGACAATTATTTAAAAGTTATCTTTGAGGGCAATGAAGACATGATCGGTAAACTAGTAAAAGTGAAAGTAACAAAAGCTGGTTATCCGTCTTCTGAAGGTCAATTTGTGCGTGTATTAGAAGAAGTACAAGCAAACTAAACTAGATAAATAACTATAAAATTGATAAACCCCAAAAACGGAATGTAATTTCGTTTTCGGGGTTTTACTTTTGAGAAAAACTAAAAATAATAAACGCATATTGTTTTAATTATGAATATTATAGTGTTAAAATAAATAGTGTTAGGTTATAATATAACGATAAATTAAGAGTATGATAGGCTTTTGTTATTACATACTTATATTTTCGCTTATTACAGGAGGAATTTTTCATGAAACGTGTAGAAGGTAAAGTAGCTCTTATCACAGGTGGAGCATCAGGAATTGGTTTATCAGCAGCAACATTAATGGCTAAAGAAGGCGCAAAAGTAGTTATTGCTGACTTTAATATAGAAGGTGCAAAAGAGCATGCAGCTGCTTTAGTAAAAGAAGGATATGAAGCTTCAGCAGTATTCCTGGATGCAGGTAATGCAAAATCAGTAGAAGAAGCAGTGGATTTCACTGTTGAGCAATACGGTACAATTACAGTACTATTTAATAACGTTGGTTTAACAAATATTCATAAAGATTTAGATGTTGTTAATATTGACCTAGATGAATGGGATCGTTTAGTTAACGTGAACTTAAAATCAGTATTACTTGGTAGCCGTTATGCAATTCCTCATATGCAAAAAGCAGGTGGAGGTTCTATTATCAACACAGCTTCAATGGCTGCATTTGCTAGTGACCAAATCCGTACAGCTTATGGCGCTACTAAAGCAGGCGTTGTGAACATGACTAAATATATTGCAACTCAGTATGGTAAAGATAAAATTCGTTGTAACGCAATTGCACCAGGTCTTATTTTAACTCCAGCTGCAAAAAATAATATGCCTGCTGAATTGTTAGATATCTATACAAAATATCATGCACTACCATATCACGGCGAAGCAGACGATATCGGTTATGCAGTAGTATACTTAGCTTCTGAAGAATCAAAATTCATGACTGGTCAAACACTTCAAATTGAAGGTGGGCATTATATTGCAAACCCAACAATCGAAGATCAAAATGCTTGGGCAGCTTCACAAAAATAATTTTAACATAGGGGATGTTAAAATAAGTAAGGTTACTTACTTTCCTTGTACTAAATTTTAAACGATACAGTATAAAACTGTACTTGTGGAGATAATATATATAATGATTAAAAAAGTCATGCCATTTAATATAATGGCATGACTTTTTTGTATCAAAATCAATTGATTTATAGCAGTTGGCTAATGTTTCACATAACAGTGGAAAGAAAACTATAATCCGTGGTAAAATAAAGAGGTACGTACATCTATTAAATAAAAGGAGTTTTCATTCATGACTAAAGACTACGCGTTATTAATTGACCATACACTATTAAAGCCTGAAGCGACAAAAGAACAAATTGCAACACTTTGTCAAGAAGCTAAAAAATATGATTTTGCTTCGGTTTGTGTCAATCCTACATGGGTAGCAGATGCAGCAAAACATCTTGAAGGCGCTAAATCAGTTGTTTGTACTGTTATCGGTTTCCCATTAGGAGCTCAAACAAGCGCTACAAAAGCATTTGAAACAAAAGATGCTATTGCAAATGGTGCTAGTGAAATCGATATGGTGATTAATATAGGTGCCCTTAAATCAGGTCAACTTGATGTTGTTAAATCTGATATTCAAGCTGTTGTTGATGCAGCTAACGGTACTTTAGTAAAAGTTATCATCGAAACTTGCTTGCTAACGGACGAAGAAAAAGTAGTTGCTTGCCAACTATCTAAAGAAGCAGGCGCTGATTTTGTGAAAACTTCTACTGGATTTTCAACTGGTGGAGCAACTGCAGCTGATATAGCATTAATGCGCAAAACTGTTGGACCAGAAATGGGTGTAAAGGCTTCAGGTGGTGTTCGCAGTCTGGAAGATCTAGAAGCTATGGTTGAAGCTGGGGCTACTAGAATCGGTGCAAGCTCTGGTGTGAAAATTATGAACGGATTAAAATCAGATTCTGAATATTAATTCGAGCATGAGTATTGACCAATTTGTATCAATAAGGTATAATTTTTTAGTACACAGCATTAACATATTTGCTTATGATAATGTTCGTATTTGATGTGTGTTCGGAGGGAGGGAAAGAGAGATGTCAAAAACTGTCGTTAGAAAAAACGAATCGCTTGAAGATGCTCTTCGCCGCTTCAAACGTACTGTTTCTAAAAGTGGTACAATTCAAGAGGTTAGAAAACGCGAATTCTATGAAAAACCTAGCGTAAAACGCAAAAAGAAATCAGAAGCTGCACGTAAACGTAAGTGGTAATTTAATTTCCTAGACAATCCCTACGTTCAAAACACGCAACATCATGATTGATTTAAATTGCAAATGACCTAAACCGAGAAATCCTTGTGATTTCTCGGTTTATTTTTGTGCATTTTTTTAGAGTGTAATCGTTAGTAAAGTAAAGACATGATCGTGAAAATGGTTGTACACTTTGATTGCTAGTTTAGAGGAATCTGCTATTTAAGAAACTAAAAGAGATATGCATGTCAAAATAGATATCTAGTATTGAGATTCAAATTATTATAATAGGAACAAATAAATAACATTAAGCAAATATATAATAGGATCTTGAAAGAGTTGTAACTAAATTACAAATGTTATAAGACTCTTTTTTTATTAATTTCATATTTTTGTATTTTTTATTTGAATTGTTGAAAATATTTGGTATTATCAAATAAAACAAAAAAATAGGACATAAACAAAGGAGAAACCACATGTTAAAATATATAAAATCCTGTATTTCGCCTGAACTATTAAAAGTTTTGATGGAAATGGGGCATAGTGATGAAATAGTTCTAGCGGATGGAAATTTTCCAGCAGCCTCACATAATGATAAAATAGTGCGATTAGATGGAAATGACATACCATCCATTTTGGAAGGGATATTGTTCTTAATGCCATTAGACACTTATGTTGAAAATCCGATTTGCTTAATGATGCATGGTGAAGAAGTTGAACGTCCACAAATTTGGAAGGAATACGAAGAACTTGTAACAAAAAGTGAGAATGTCTTTAAAGCAGAATATTTATCAAGGGAATCATTTTATGAACGTGCGAAAACAGCGTATGCAATTGTGACTACAAGTGAAAAAGCATTATATGCCAATATCATATTAAAAAAAGGTGTCATTGTTGAAGGATAGGAGTGTTGAATATGTTAGTGCCTGAAAGACATAAAAAAATTGTTCAAATTATTAATGATAAGAAAAACGTAAGAGTAAATGAATTGAGTAAGCTATTTGCTGTAACAGAGGAAACAATTCGCCGAGATTTAGAGAAGCTTGAAGCAAAAAATAAACTTCAGCGGACTCATGGTGGTGCTGTAGCCATGGATGATTCAGATGATGATGAAATTCCTTTTAATGATCGTCAAGTATTGAATAGAAATGAGAAAATGGATGTTGCCAAAGTAGCAGTGTCTCTTATTGATGAACAGGATATTATTTTTTTAGATGCAAGTACAACAGCTCTATATTTAGCGAAGCTACTTCCAAATATGGAACTTACGGTACTTACAAACTCATTATTAGTTGCAAGTGAATTGGCGAATAGATCCAAAATTCAAGTCATCATGACAGGTGGTACTTTATCGAAAACGTCCTTATCACTAGTAGGACCAACAGCTATCCGTTCAATTGAACATTTCTATGTAGATAAAGTGTTTTTCTCATGCAAAGGTTTCCATAAGGACTGGGGCATCAGTGATTCGAATGAGCAACAGGCTAACGTCAAACGAGAGATGATTAAAATGTCCGAGCAAGTCATTTTATTACTCGATTTTTCAAAGATTAATCAAAAATCATTTGCTTATATCGAAGATAAATCAGTGTTGGATTGCTTAATTGTAGATCAAAAAGCAAATGTAGACTATTTGCAATCGATTGTAGATGAACGTACTAGAGTAATAATTGGATAAAATATTTTCTGAATATTCATTATTTTTGTTGATTTCGAATAAAATGTCTCTTATAATCAACATAAACAAAGAAAAACAAATACAAATACAAATAAAAGAGGTGAATGAATGAGTAAGCTGTTGGAGATGCAGAATATTTCAAAGAGCTTTCCAGGAGTTAAAGCTCTTTCGAATGTATCACTTGATTTACATCATGGTGAAGTATTGGCTTTAGTCGGAGAAAATGGTGCTGGAAAGTCAACGCTGATGAAGATTCTAACGGGGATATATGAAAAAGATGATGGTGAAGTTTTTCTAGAAGGTCAGAAGATTAATGTTACATCTACTAAGCAAGCACAAGAATTAGGTATTTCGATCATTCATCAAGAACTAAATTTAATGAAAGATTTATCTATCGCTGAAAATATTTTTATCGGTAGAGAACCAAGAGGGTTGTTAAACTTCTTTATAAAGGATCATGAATTACATAATAAGACGAGGGAATTATTTAAACGACTCTCCATAGATTTAAATGGGAAAACAAAAGTAAAGGATTTAACAGTTGCAAAACAGCAAATGGTTGAAATTGCGAAAGCGCTATCATTCGATTCGAAAATTTTAATTATGGATGAGCCCACTACTGCATTAACAGATGCGGAAATAGATGTACTGTTTGAAATTATTGATAATTTAAAAGCCAGTGGTGTTGGAATTATTTATATATCCCATAGGATGGATGAGTTAAAACGAATCTCAGATCGGATTACGATAATGCGAGATGGAGAGTATATCACAACGCTAAATACGAAGGAAACGGAAATGAGTAAAGTGATTCAATTGATGGTAGGAAGAGAGCTTTATATTGAATCAAAACCAACTATTTCAGATAGTAATAGAGATACTGTTCTAGAATTAAAGAATGTTAGTACCAATACAAATTTAAAGGATATTTCTTTTGAACTCAAAAAAGGAGAAATTCTTGGCTTTGCAGGCTTAATGGGTGCTGGTAGAACAGAAGTGGCAAATGCTATTTTCGGAGTTGATAAGATAAGGACTGGGGAGATTATTTTACATGGGAAAAAGGTGCAAATAACATCACCTAGTCGCGCTGTTAAACAAGGTATTGGCTATTTATCTGAAGATCGGAAACATTTAGGTCTTGTTGTTGATATGGATGTAAAGACAAATATAGTCATGTCTACGATAAATGATTATCAAACACTTGGGTTTGTTAATGATCAGAATATAGCAAAGGTATCAGAGGAGTATGTCGAGCGCTTAAAAGTGAAAACGCCTTCAATTAATCAACAGATAAAATTTTTATCTGGGGGGAATCAGCAAAAGGTTGTAATTGCAAAATGGCTACTACGTGATTGTGATATTTTAATTTTTGATGAACCAACAAGAGGTATCGATGTTGGAGCCAAAGGTGAGATTTATAAATTACTAGATGAGCTAGCGGAAAAAGGGAAGTCCATTATTATGATTTCATCTGAATTGCCAGAAGTATTAAGAATGAGTCATCGTATTGTCGTTATGTCAGAAGGCCGAGTTACGGGGATTTTAAATTCAGAGGAAGCGAACCAGGAGAAAATCATGGAGTTAGCTACAGCATACCGTGAAGGTTAGGGAGGGATAATATGAAAGCGGATACATTAGATCAAATAACAGTGACTAAGAAAAAGAATAAGGGAATTCCATCCAATACATTACAACAAGTTCTAGCTTTTAGTAGTTTAGTAGTATTGGTTATTTTTTTCTCGTTTGCATCATCCAGTTTCATGCAATGGAGTAATATAGTGGGAATATTGTTATCTACGGCAGTTATAGGGATATTAGCACTAGGTGCAACCTTTGTCATTATTACAGGAGGAATTGACTTATCTGTAGGAACTGTCATGACCTTGTCATCTGTGATTACGGGTATAATTGTCGTCAATTCAGATCTGCCAATTGTAGTCGGTGTCATTGGTGGTATTTTAACAGGTGCACTTTGTGGTTTGCTGTGTGGTATTGCCATTACTAAATTAAAAATACCACCATTTGTTGCAACATTGGCGATGATGATGATAGCGAAAGGATTAGCGTTAGTTATATCAAAGGCTGCGCCAATCTACTTTACAGATAAGCCTATGTTTACAAAAATTGCTTTAGGTTCAATTATTCCAGGCGTCAATATTCCAAATGCTGTATTAATATTCTTTGTCCTTGGCATTATAGCAGCAATTATCTTATCTAAAACTATATTGGGGCGTTTTAATTTAGCCATTGGTAGTAATGAGGATGCAACAAAGCTTTCTGGCGTGAATGTAGATTACTGGAAAATGACGATTTATACACTAGCGGGTGCTTTTACAGGTATCGCAGGCGTGTTAATGGCATCACGATTAAATTCTGCTCAACCTGCATTAGGTCAAGGGTATGAATTAGAAGCAATTGCTGCTGTTGTAATTGGTGGTACTTCGCTTAGTGGAGGAAAAGGAACTATTATCGGAACTATTATCGGTGCATTAATTATGAGTGTCTTGACGAATGGATTACGAGTATTATCAATTCCACAAGAATGGCAAACAGTAGTGATTGGTTTTGTTATTATCTTAGCGGTATACATGGATATATTACGTAGGGGTAAAAGCTAAGTGTGATATGAGGTCGTTCTAGACTTGATATAAATTAAACAAAGGGGGCAAAGAAATGAAAAAGAAATCGATTTTTCTAGGTGGATTATTAGCAGTATCGATGTTACTTGGTGCATGTAATGATAAAGAGGGAGCGACAAGTGAAGGTGAAAAAGAACCAGTAAGCTCTGATAAACCTTATGTAGCGATTGTATCAAAAGGTTTCCAACATCAATTTTGGCAAGCTGTAAAACAGGGTGCTGAAAAGGCTGCTGATGAGTTTGATGTAAAAATTACATTTGAAGGTCCCGAAACTGAAGCGCAAGTTGATAAACAAATTGAAATGTTACGTGCAGTTTTAGATAAAAAACCAGCTGCTATAGGCTTTGCGGCATTGGATTCTAAAGCATCAGTGCCGTTATTAGATGAAGCTAAGGAAAAAAATATTCCGATTGTTGCGTTTGACTCAGGTGTGGAAAGTGAAATCCCTGTTGCAACTGCATCTACGGACAATAAAGCAGCTGCAGCATTAGCAGCTGATAAGATGGCCGAGTTTATAGGTGGCAAAGGGAAAATTGCCCTAATCGTACAAGATCAAACTTCATTAACTGGTAAAGGTCGTAGAGATGGCTTTAAAGAGCAAATTGAAAGTAAATATCCAGATATTAAAATAGTTGATATTCAATATGGTGATGGTGATCATTTGAAATCAACTGACTTGGCAAAAGCTATTATGCAAGCACATCCGGATTTAAAAGGCATTTTCGGCTCTAATGAAGGTTCTGCAATTGGAGTAGTAAACGCAGTACAAGAGATGAATAAAGTAGGCAAAATTGTCGTTGTTGGTTTTGACTCAGGTAAACAGCAAATTGATGCGATTAAGAGTGGATTAATGGCAGGAGCTGTAACTCAAAATCCAGTTGGTATTGGTTATGAAACTGTTAAAGCTGCAGTTGCTTCAATCAAAGGCGAGAGTGTTGAAAAATCAATCGATACTGGTTTCTATTGGTACGACAAAGACAATATTGACACGGATGAAATTAAAGCAGCGATTTACGAATAATTATTGGTGTTTCTAAATAAATCTACTTTTCTTATAAATTAGTTGAAGAAAAATCTATTTATTAAAGGTTAATAAGGGCTGTAAAAACAGCCCTTTTCTAAAGGGGGCATACAATTGACGATTAAATGGGGCATTTTAAGTGCAGCGACTATTGCTAAAAACTATGTTATGCCAGCAATCCAAGAAGCAGGGGGAAATATTCTTGCAATCGCAAGCCGTAGCCAAGATTTAACTGAAATCCAACAAGCATTTCAGATACCCTATACACTGAATGATTACAATCAGCTCCTTGATATGGACGAAATTGATGCAGTTTATATTGCATTACCTAATAGTTTTCATTTCGAATGGATTATGAAAGCAATTGAGCATGGCAAGCATGTATTATGCGAAAAGCCAATAGTCTTGTCGCTAGAAGAACTTCAAATAATTCAACAAAAAAGTATCGAGAAAAAAGTAAAAGTGATGGAAGCTTTTATGTATCGTTTTCATCCACAAATTATAGAGACTAAAAAGCTATTAGAAGAAGGCGCAATAGGCGAAGTATTAACTATTAGAAGTCAATTTCATTTTACATTAGAAAATTGGACAGATGATATACGTGTAAATCCCAATCTTGGTGGTGGTGCTTTGTATGATATCGGCTGTTATTGTATAAATGTCCAACAATTTTTACTTGATAAAAAGGTAGTTACATACCATGTACTGCAAGGGCGTAAAAGTAATGTGGATGTCCATTTAACAATTCAAGTGCAATATGAAGATGGCATTCTTGGACTAATCGACTGCAGTTTTTTAGGTGAGTTTTCACAATCAGTCGATCTAATTGGAACAGAAGGTAGTCTCAGATTACCCTTTGCCTTTCGTACAGATTTAAATCAGGATTTTGGAGTTATTCAATTGATTCAAAATGGGCAACTAAGCTCGCAACATATTGAGGGGAATGCCTATAAAAATCAAATTGAACATTTCCAAAAAAGCATTGAGCAAAGGGAGTTTCAGCCCTATCCTTTCGATTCCATGCTAGAACAAGTAGCGATTCTAGAAGAATTCCAAACAACATTAAAAAGGGAGGGCGTGATTGGATGACTAGTGTAATTCAAGATCTACAAAAGTACGCAACAGAATTAGTGCAAAGTGGTTTAGTGGTTGGTGCGGGTGGCAATTTAAGTATGAGAGATGGGGAGTATATGTATATTTCTCCAAGTGGTTATGACTTAAAAGAAATAGCAGATGAAGAATGGGTTAAGGTTCATATTGAGTCCGGTGAAATCGAGGGAGATTTGCGCCCTTCATCAGAAGTTTTAATGCATTTAACATGCTTTAGAGATAATCATGAGATTCAAGCTGTTCTACATGCACATCCAACTTACTCGGTAGGCGTATCCTCAGCAGGACAAAACATTCCACCACTCTTTCCGGATTTCCCTGCTATGGTGAAAAAGGTTGGTTATATCGATTACGTCATTCCAACTACTCATGAATTGGCTGAGAAAGTATCTGAACTTGTTTTGGATCATGATGTGATGATTATGAGGAATCATGGTGTACTAACTGTCGGGAAAACAATGAAGGAAGCGTATTTTTTCATGCAACTAACAGAGGAATCGGCCAAAGTATTTACCATTAGTACAATTTTTGGTGGCCCTAGAATTTTAACGGACGAAGAATGCTTGGAGTTAAGAAATCTATCTTCAGAGAAATATCGCTCGAAATTACTTCGAGAATAGAGGTGATTGTTTATGACTACAGTTCTTGCATATGACTTAGGCTCTTCAAGTGGAAGATTAATAGCTGGAAAATTTGATGGTAATACGATTTCTATTAAGGAGATTCACAGATTTAACAATAAGCCACAAATAGTTCAAGGCCATTATTATTGGGATTACCCTGCACTTATAAAGGAATTAAAAACGGGTTTGCAAAAGGTTGATTTTCCAGCTGCTTCAGTTGGTATCGATACATGGGGTGTCGATATAGGCTTACTAAATAACGAGTATGCACTGTTATCATTGCCCTTTTCATATAGAGATACACATTCTGAGCCACAGCTTCAGAAGTTGAAACAACTAATAGATCCTTTTGAGTTATTTAAAAAAACAGGAAATGAAATCTCCACTATTAATACCCTATTTCAACTTATGGCTATTTACGAAAAATCCCCTAACTATAGAGAGCATTGTAAGTCTATCTTGATGATGCCTAATTTATTGTTGTACGGATTATCGAATGTAGCGTTAAACGAGTATTCTATATCTTCTACGTCACAGTTAGTGAATCATGAGAGCAAGCAATGGGATGAAGGACTTATGCAACTTGTTTTTCAACAACAACTACCTTTAGCATCCATTGAAATGCCACATCAAATGATAGGAAATGTACTAGATTTTCCGTCAATAAAAATGGCTTTAGTACCAGGTCATGATACAGCTTGTGCATTATCAGCATTGCCAATAAATCGTAGAAATGCTGTTTTCATGAGTATTGGTACTTGGTGCTTAGTTGGCAAAGAAGTCGACAAACCGATAGTTAGTTTAGCTGCATTTGAAGCAGGCTTTACTAATGAGGGTACGAGTGAAGGAGCAATTCGTTTTCAAAAGAATGGAATGGGTTTTTGGATTTTACAAAAGTTGCGTGAGGAATGGAATGCATCAGGAATGAAAGTATCATATGACATTGAGCGTCAAGGATTTTTGGAAGCAGCAGCTTTTAAAACAATTATCGATCCAGAAGATCCTCTATTCTTTAATCCTAAATCGATGACCTTAGCAATCGAAACGTATTGTGCGAAAACGGCCCAAGAGACACCTAGTACAATTGGAGAATATGTACGTTGCTTTACTGAAAGTGTAGCTATTAGTTATGCGAAAGTGATTAAAAACATAGAGCAATTATCATCTCAACCTACATCGGAAATTTATATTGGCGGAGGTGGAGCTCAAAACGAAACACTATGTCAATTGATTGCCAATGCAACAGGGAAGGTTGTATTGGCAGGGCCCATTGAAGCGAGTTCAATTGGTAATGGTCTATCACAGTTAAGAGCTTTAGGAGAATTAAATTCGATAGAAGAAGGAAGAAATCTTGTCTCACGCTCATTTCATCCGGATGAATTTATACCACAGGATCAAGCACGCTGGCAGGAGATACTAGAACAATATAAAACTTTCATTTAGGAGGTAATAGAAATGATGAGTAACAGATATATTGGAGATTTACCTAAGATTGGCATTCGGCCAGCAATTGATGGGCGAAGAAGAGGGGTAAGGGAATCACTTGAGGAAACAACAATGGGTATGGCTAAAGCTGTAGCAAAGTTGCTAAGTGAAAATTTATCTTACTATAATGGGCAACCAGTAGAATGCGTCATCGCAGATAGTTGTATAGGAGGCGTAGCAGAGGCAGCGAGAGCAGCAGAAAAGTTTAAAAAAGAAGGTGTCGGTATATCGATTACTGTCACGCCATGTTGGTGTTATGGTAGTGAAACAATGGACATGGATCCACATCTCCCAAAAGCTGTTTGGGGTTTTAATGGAACTGAAAGACCCGGAGCAGTGTATCTAGCTGCAGTCTTAGCTGCATACAATCAAAAAGGGCTACCGGCTTATGGCATATATGGTGAAGACGTGCAAGATGCAGGAGATTCAGAGATTCCTAAAGATGTACAACAAAAATTATTGAAATTTACAAAGGCTGCAATAGTAGTTGCAACCTTAAAAGGAAAATCGTATTTAGCAATGGGTTCTGTGTCTATGGGGATTGCAGGAAGTATTGTAAAGGATGATTTCTTCCAAGAGTATTTAGGTATGCGCAACGAATACATTGATATGAGTGAGTTTGTTAGAAGATTGGATTTAAATATTTTTGACGAAGAAGAATACGATAGAGCTTTTAAATGGGTTAAGGAAAAATTCATTTTCGGTCAAGATAATAATAAAGAAGAGTTTAAGCGTACAGATGAACAGTTAGCAAAGGATTTAGAAACGTCGATAAAAATGACATTAATCACGAAAGATTTAATGGTTGGTAATGACAAAATTGCTGCAAAAGGTTGGGAAGAAGAAGCTTTAGGTAGAAATGCATTAATAGCAGGTTTCCAAGGGCAACGTCAATGGACAGATCATTTCCCTAACGGTGATTTTATGGAAACGATTTTAAATTCGTCATTTGATTGGAATGGTAAGCGGGCACCCTATCTACTTGCAACTGAAAATGATAGTTTGAATGGGGTAACGATGGCTTTGGGGCATTTATTGACGAATACGGCACAAGTATTTGCAGATGTCCGGACGTATTGGAGTCCTTCAGCAGTTAAACGTGTGACAGGTAAAGAGCCGGTTGGAAAAGCGGCAAATGGTTTTATTCATCTGATTAACTCAGGTTCAGCAGCACTCGATGGAACTGGCCATCAACAAATAGATGGTAAGCCTGCGATTAAACCATTCTGGGAAGTAACGGATGAAGAAATCGAACAATGTATAAAAAATACAAAGTGGAGACCAGCTTCAACAGAATATTTCCGTGGCGGTGGTTACTCGACCGATTTTACAACAAAGGGTGAAATGCCTGTAACGATTGCACGATTAAATTATGTCAAAGGGCTTGGTCCGGTGTTGCAACTAGCGGAAGGTCATACTGTCGAGCTTGAAGAAGATATGCACGATACATTGGATCTTCGTACAGATCCAACTTGGCCAACGACATGGTTTGTACCAAATATTACGGGTGAAGGTGCGTTCACAGATGTGTATTCAGTGATGAATAATTGGGGAGCAAACCATTGTGTTTTAACATACGGCCATGTAGGTGCCGAATTTATCACATTAGCATCGATGCTTCGTATTCCAGTCAACATGCACAATGTAGCTAATGATAAATTGTTTAGACCGAGTGCTTGGAATATGTTTGGTACACAGGAAAGCGAACAAGCAGATTTTAGAGCATGTCAAAATTTTGGACCTCTTTATAAATAAAGGAGGAGCTGAAGATGAACTATGTAATTGGTATAGATTTTGGCTCAGAATCTGGTAGAGCCGTCTTAGTGGATAGTGAAAATGGAGACATCATTAAAGTAGCTGAAATGACTTATCCAAATGGGGTTTTGACGAAATCATTAAATGGCAAACCCATTAAAGCTAACATGGTGCTACAAAATCCTAATGACTATGTAGAAGTGTTAAATGCAACTATAAAGACCTTACTAAAAGAAACGAAAGTGGATCCTAACAATATTAAGGGAATGGGCGTCGCTTTTACAAGCTGTACTTGTTTACCAGTGGATCAGCAGTTAACTCCATTATGTAATAAGGAGATGTATGTAGATCAACCTCATGCATTTGCAAAGTTGTGGAAGAGTCATAGTGCAGAGAAAGAGGCGCAGTTTATAACTGAGAAGCTGGCCGACCATCCTTATCTCGGAAAATATGGTGGAGTCATTTCTTCTGAGTGGTTACTTCCAAAATTGTTAGAGATTTTAAATGATACACCTGCCCTTTTTGAGAATATGGATTATTTTTTAGAAGCTGGTGATTGGATTGTTTCGCTATTAACGGGGAAAGTATCTAGAAGTACTTGTTCTGCAGGATATAAAGGAACTTGGCAAAAAAAAGATGGGTATTTAGATAAAGAGATACTTCATTCTATCCATCCGAGCTTAGCAGACGTCTACACCCGCCAACTAAAAGGTGAAATTATCTCAGTAGGCTGTTCTGCAGGAACGTTAACACCTTATTTTGCTAATTTAATTGGCTTATCAGAAAATACAGCTGTTGGTGCAAGTATTATTGATGCGCATGCGGCAGTACCTGGAGCTGGCATCTATAAACCTGGAATTCTCCAAATCGTTATGGGTACATCTAGCTGCCATTTACTATTAAGTGAACAAGAGATTACTATACCAGGTATCTCAGGAGTCGTGGAAGATGGTATTCTCCCGGGTTTATATGCATATGAGGCAGGGCAAGTAGCAGTTGGAGATATTTTTGCAAGTTTTATAAAAAACCAAGTACCGACAAATTATATACAGGAATCGAATGAGAGAAATTTAACTGTCTTTCAGTTATTAAACGAAAAGGCGGAAACACTAGATGTAGGTGAAACAGGGATGGTAGCACTTGATTGGCATAATGGAAATCGCACACCGTATGTTAATTCAAATTTTTCGAGTGTATTCGTGGGTGAAACATTGCAAACAGAAGCTCACGAGAAATATCGTACCTTACTTGAAGCAACAGCTTTTGGTACAAAAGTGATTGTCGATTTATTCGAAGAAAAAAATATAGACATTCATCAAATAGTCGTAACTGGTGGGATTCCAAAAAAGAATCCATTCCTTATGCAAATATATGCAGATGTCTTACAAAAGGAAATCTTAGTTGTTGATCATCACCAAATACCGGCTCTAGGAGCGGCTATTTTAGGTGCAGCAGCAGCCCATGACAAAGCTGATGAAAAGTATTCTCTAAATAGTGCAATTCAAAAGATAGGTTTTAAAGATTATATACAATATTCACCGAATAAAAAACATGAAAAGATCTACAACAAACTATATGGCATATATAGAAACCTTAGCCATTATTTTAGCAGCAATGATGATCTTTTAACTTTACACACATTAAAGACGGGGAGGGAAATGAATAATGGTGCAAAATTTATGGAGTCAATTAAATAGACCTGCTGTCAATGAGGTTGAGGAATTAACATACCGCTCCAATTTATTAGGAAGCGATCGACGTGTATGTAACTGGGGGGGAGGAAATACTTCCTTTAAAACAACGGCAAAAGATTTTAAGGGTGAGGAAGTAGAAGTCATGTGGGTAAAAGGGAGTGGATCTGACCTAGCAACTATGGGTGATCAAAACTTCACAGCTTTAAAACTTTCGGATATGCAACAACTAATTGAACGAGAGGCAATGACAGATGAAGAAATGGTCGCGTACTTAGAGCATTGTATGCTGTCTAAAAAGCAACCAAGACCTTCTATTGAAACACTTTTACATGCCTTTTTACCATATAAGCACATTGACCATACACATCCAGATGCAATCATTAGCATATGCTGTGCCCCTAATGGTAAAGAGATTGCTAAAAAGATATTTGGAGATAGCTTTGTTTGGGTTCCTTATTTAAGACCAGGATTTTTGTTGTCTAAAATAATTGCTGAAGGCGTGCAAAACAACCTAAATGCCGAACTTGTTTTAATGGAAAAGCATGGTTTGGTTGTATGGGGAAATACCGCGGAAGAAAGCTATACAAGAACAATTGATGTGATTAACAAAGCAGAAGCTTATATCGACTCAATTGCTGCCACTCAGGAGCCATTTGGAGGGCAACTTATAGAGCCTATAGAAGCGGAAACTAGACAACGGTTACTAAGCAAGGTTTTACCTGGTATACGTGGAATAGCTTCGAAATTTGAAAAAGTGATTACAAGCATCGATCAGTCTGAAGAGGTCCTTACCTTTGTTAATAGTCGGAAAATTGAGATATTGTCTAATGTAGGAGCAGCATGCCCAGACCATTTAGTACATACGAAGCGTGTACCGTTATTTATTGAATGGGATGGCAACGAAGATACTTTAGAGGTGGTAATTCAAGAAAAGATTGCTGCTTATCAATCTGAATACAAAGAGTATTTTAACCGCTTTGCAAATGCTGATGACAAAATGTTTAATCCATCTCCAAGAGTAATTTTGATTCGCGGGCTTGGGATGATTACAACAGGGAAAGATATACAAGCTGCCGAGTTAAGTCAGGCCTTGTATCATCGTGCAATTTCAGTGATGAAAGGGGCAGATGCTATAGGTGGATTTACTTCACTATCGGATGAAGAGTCATTTGCCGTTGAGTATTGGCCATTAGAACTTTATAAACTGAGTTTAGCACCAGCGGAAGCCGAGTTTTCAAGACACGTGGCCTTAATTACAGGAGGCGCAGGGGGAATTGGTAGTGCTACATGCCGATTACTTGCCTCTCAAGGTGCACATATCGTAATTGCTGATCTAAATAAAGAAGGTGCTGAGAAAGTAGCATCAGAGTTGAATCAGAAATACGGTGAAGGACGTGCATTTTCGGTAGTGATGGATGTTACGGATGAAACCCAAATCAAAGAAGCATTCGAACAAACTGTTTTGAAGTATGGAGGCGTAGATATTCTTGTGAATAATGCTGGATTAGCAACTTCTAGTCCATTAGAGGAAACAACTTTACAAGAATGGAACCTTAATATGAATGTATTAGGAACGGGATATTTCTTAGTTTCCCGCGAGGCGTTTACAATTATGAAAAAGCAGTTACTAGGGGGCAGTATGATTTTTATTGGCTCTAAAAACTCAGTTTATGCAGGTAAAAACGTTTCAGCGTATAGTTCTGTAAAAGCGTTAGAAGTACATTTAGCTCGTTGTATAGCAGCAGAGGGTGGCGACTTTGGTATTCGTGCTAATTCAGTGTTACCAGATGCTGTACTACAAGGATCTGCAATTTGGGGGTCGAAGTGGCGTGAGGAACGTGCAGCGGCTTACAACATTCATCCAGATGAGCTAGAAAATCATTATAAGGATCGCACAGTATTAAAAGAGAATATTTATCCAATAGATATTGCTGAAGCAATTGCCTTTTTCGCATCGAAGAAAGCAGCAAAAACAACAGGATGTATGGTAACTGTTGATGGGGGAGTAGCTGCAGCATTCACTAGATAAAAAATTTAAAGCTAGATCATTCAAAAAAAGAATGTGCTAGCTTTTTATTTTTTTAAAAAACGTATTTTTTGATGTGCTTTACAAGCTATCGTGAGGCGATTTGTGATTTAATAATAGACATCATACAAGATATGTAGGTGAAGCTATGCATTATATTTGGACTGTATTACAACTCTTAATAGTCGGTTTAATTATCTATTTTGTCAGTGGTCGCTTGATCGGTACGAAATTGAATTTTATGAAGCGCATTTTATCAGCAGTATTTAGTTTAACTTTCACAACGTTTGTTTATTGGTATTCATATTTACGTCACACCGATTATAAAAACGAAGACATGGTGCAAGCAGTAACAAATGTCAGTACACTGGTGTGGATCGGCAGTATGTTATTAATCGCAATGTTATTTTATTTAATATTAGAACTTTTTGACCCTATTCAACTAGGAGCGAAGGGTGAAAGATTAACAGGGCAGAAAAATATCGTCACAAGATTTCGCAGTCGATTTCATAGACAAAAGAGATTAGTGGAAGTATTTCGAATCGCTTTTAAACACGGTATTGGAAAGGCACTGAAGTATAAGCGTACGTATGAAAATGATCGCTATTTATCTATAGCACTGCGTAATATGCTAGAAGAATGCGGTGGTATTTTTATTAAATTCGGTCAGGTGTTATCAGCACGCAAAGATATTTTTCCTGCAGTTTTTATAGAAGAGTTATCTACGTTACAGCAAAACGTTAAACCAATGACAGCTGAGCAAGTAGAAAAGAGACTGGAACAAGATTTATCAAAGCCGATGTCGGAAGTATTTCGTAGTTTTAATATGCAGCCTATTGCTTCAGGTTCCATAGGTCAAGTACATAAGGCTATCTTGAGAGAGAATGGCAAAGAGGTTGTTGTAAAATTACTAAGACCTAATATAACTTCGGTTATGCAAAAAGACTTAGATATTTTATTGCACTTTTCAAGTTGGCTAGTTGAAGAGTCAACTTGGGCTGAAAATTTAGGTTTCCATCAGCTTGCGACTGGCTTTGCTAATAGTTTACTTGAAGAGATTAATTTCGAAATGGAAGTTCGCAATATGGAACAAGTTTCAAATGCACTTTCTAAAAGCAAAAACAAAGTTAAAATTCCATATGTTTATAAAAAATATAGCAATGAGTATTTACTCGTCTTGGAGTACATACATGGCGTGAGTATATATAACTACCAACAAGGTTTTGAAAAAACAAACGAAAAAAGCCAGGAATTACTAAGTTCGATTTATGATAGTTTTTTAGAACAGTTACTTATAGCAGGAGTATTTCATGCAGATCCTCATCCAGGAAATTTATATGTCATGAATAATGGTAAGGCAGCGTTTTTAGATTTCGGAGCAGTCGGTAGACTAGGACCGGTGCAACAAAAAGGATTAAGGACGCTATTTATTGGTATAGAACGCAATGATCCAGAAATTGTGTTAGAAGGTTTGAAGAATTTACTTGTGGATACGAACGGAATGGATGAAGAGGGATTATTACAAGCATTAAGTCAGCTACTGATTCAATTACAATATTTAGATAAAGTATCAACTGAGGAACTTGTACAAACGTTATTTACCATTATTCAGCATTATGAGTTGAAGCTTTATCCAATGGTAGGTGTAGCATTACGCGCGTTAATCACTTTAGAGGGTACGCTTAATGGAGTAGACCCTACTTTTGATTTGTTCTCAGAAGCAAAGCGTTTTACGGCAAAGAATAAACGATCCTTTGTGACGATTTCAAGCCCTACAGAGTTAAAAGACCATTTACAACAAGAACTGATTATGATGTTACCAATGCTCAAACAGATGCCTAAAAAAATTGACCATATTACAACAAGGTTAGAAAAAGGTGAGATGAAGGTCAAGCTAGATATGTTCTCAGGAAAGGAGAATACTTTGTTCATCTCGCAATGGTTCTCGCTTTTCATCTTATTAATGGTCGGTATTACGTTTGGGATTATCTCAGTTGCTCTTTTAGCCATTTCACAATTTATAAATACTGCTTATGCCGTTTATCTAAATACGGTGTCATTTTTAGGTTTATTTTTAAGTGCGGTGTTACTTGTTAGATTGTCTGTTCAAGCAATTAGAAATTCAAAACGCGCATTATAAGAATCTTGTTATCCACCTTCAATTAGATGGTGGATATAAAATTAAAAAAAATTGAAACCTTTTAGTAGTTCAACCGTAGATTAATTAGGCATACTTCATAGTAGAAAGGTGGGGTGAAGTTGCAGCAATCTAAAAAGGTTAGCTTGTTATTTTTAATGCTCATGTCATTCATGCTGCTTTTACCATTAGCTTCTGTTTTCGCTAAGACAGAAGTGTATCATGTGCCAGTGGAAAAAGAAGTTGAGAAAGGCTTGTATGCTTTCTTACAAAGAGCTTTTGAAGAAGCTGAAGAAAGTGGTGCCAAGGCAATTGTTTTAGATATTCATACACCAGGTGGATTTGTCAATGCAGCAGGAGATATTGCAAAGCTCATGGATGAAACACCAGTTAGAACAATTGCATTTATAAATAAAGATGCTCATTCAGCAGGTGCATTTATAGCATTGCATGCAGATGAAATTTATATGGTGCCTAATGGAACAATTGGGGCTGCGGCAGTTATTGATTCTAATGGTAATATGGCCGGTCAAAAAGCAAATAGTGCATGGCTAGCTCAAATGCAAGCAGCAGCAGAAACCTCAAATCGCAACCCTAAATATGCCCTAGCAATGGCCGATATATCCTATGCTTTACCAGAGTTTAGAGCGGCAGAAGGGAATTTACTAACACTTACTGCTAATGAAGCGTTAAAAGTTGGGTATTCTGAAGGAACTGTTTCTTCGTTTCAAGAACTACTTGAGAAAACGGATTTAGATGGTGCGGAGATTGTAAATGTAAATGAATCCTTGGCAGAGCAAATTGCACGGTTTATTACTAATCCCATTATTGTCCCTATACTTTTATCAATTGCTAGTTTAGGATTAGTAATAGAGTTATATTCACCTGGCTTTGGTGTAGCAGGGACTATGAGTATTATATCCATCATTCTATTTTTCTTTGGCCATCTAGTTGCTGGATTTGCCGGATATGAATCCATCATATTATTGATTGTCGGGATTATACTAATAGTGGCGGAGTTTTTCTTGCCAGGTGGTATTAGTGGCATTATTGGTTTTGGCGCAATAGTTTTAAGTCTATTATTAGCTGGTGCTAATGTGACCTACATGGCTTATTCAATTCTTACGGCTCTGTTAGTAGCAGTAATAGGAATGGTGATCATAATGAAATTTTTCGGTAAAAAAATGACGATGCTTAACAAAATGGTGTTAAAAGACGCAACAGATACAGAGAGTGGCTATGTATCAAATAAAAATCGTCTAGAGCTTCTTGGAAAAGAAGCTATAACTTCAACACCTCTAAGACCTGCTGGCGCGATTATGCTAGATGGTGAAAGAATTGATGTCGTCTCTGAAGGCGGTTACATTGATGCAAGAAAAACAGTCATAATTATTAAAGTTGAAGGGCCTCGTATCGTAGTAAGAGAGGTACTCTAAACTAAAGGAGGAAGTTTTACATGGCATTAACAGGTAGTGCAATTACAGCCATTATCGCTATTGTAGTCGTATTTATAGTATTGGCAGTTCTATTTACATTCGTCCCTGTAGCATTGTGGATTTCGGCATTAGCGGCTGGGGTAAGAGTTAGTATTTTCACTTTAATTGGTATGCGTTTACGTCGAGTTATTCCATCACGTATCGTCAATCCATTAATTAAAGCACATAAAGCTGGTTTACCAGTAACGATTAATCAATTAGAAAGTCATTATCTTGCAGGTGGTAACGTAGACCGTGTTGTCAATGCGTTAATCGCAGCACATCGTGCGAATATCGAGTTAACTTTTGAACGCTGTGCAGCAATCGATCTTGCAGGTCGTGACGTGTTAGAAGCTGTCCAAATGTCGGTTAACCCGAAAGTAATTGAAACACCATTTATCGCGGGTGTAGCAATGAATGGTATTGAAGTTAAAGCGAAAGCTCGTATTACAGTGCGTGCGAATATCGAACGTCTTGTTGGTGGTGCTGGTGAAGAAACAATCGTTGCCCGTGTAGGTGAAGGTATTGTTAGTACAATTGGTAGCTCTAAAAACCATTCAACAGTATTAGAAAATCCAGATTCAATTTCTCAAACAGTATTATCAAAAGGATTAGACTCTGGTACAGCGTTTGAAATTCTTTCGATTGATATTGCAGACGTTGATGTCGGCAAAAATATTGGTGCAGAACTTCAAATTGAGCAAGCGCAAGCTGACAAAAATATCGCACAAGCAAAAGCAGAAGAACGTCGTGCAATGGCTGTAGCCAACGAACAAGAAATGGTTGCTAAAGTGCAAGAAATGAAAGCGAAAGTAGTAGAAGCAGAAGCTGAAGTTCCTTTAGCAATGGCGGAAGCACTACGTACCGGTAATATTGGTATTATGGATTATATGAACTACAAAAACGTGCAGGCTGATACAAGCATGCGTGATTCAATTAGTAAAATTAATCAAGACTCACATGATAACACCAATGACAATCAATAAGTAATCGTCAACCATTAGGAGGGAGGCACTTCCATTGGAAGTAATCATCCTGTTCATAATATCAGCTATCATAAGTGCTTTTTTCAAGGACAAAAAGTCAGGGAATAAGCAAGCACCAAATAAGGGACCCGTTCAAAGATCTCAGCATTCGGAACACCGTAAACCGATGCCACAAAGAACAGGTCAAACGCGTAGTTTAGAAGATTACGCGAAAGAAGTTTTCCGTGATCTTGAAAACAAATTTGGTGAACAACCGAAAGCTGAAGTTGAAAAAGCGAAAGAAATTATCGAAGAAAAAGTTGCACCTATATTAGAGAGAAGCAGTGTTTCAGAGGGTACACGTAGTTTTGAAAACTCAAGATCGACCCGTCCTGCTATGTCTCGCGGAGCAGAAATTCAGAAAAAAGTGAAACAAACTGAAAATAGTACGTTTAATTTTCCAAAAACAAAAAATCAATTAGCGCAATCAATTATAATGGCCGAAATATTAGGTCCACCAAAATCGAAACGCTAATACATGACCCCCGCTCTCTTTGCATATGCTATAGAGAAGGGGGTTTTTGTATGTCGAAACGGCTATTTCAGCTACTGCCTCTTATCGAAATTGAAAACTTCCAAACGATCCAGTTAAGAGGGAAAATTACAATTCAAAAGATTTCTGAGAAGCAAGTGGAATTTTTGCACGAAGAGTTTATCATTCATATCGAAGCGAAAGAGCTGCAAATCCAAGTGCTAAAGGACGAGCTGGTAGCTTTGAAATTGAATCAATTAGAAAAAATGACAATTGAAAAATGGCAGGAGAGTTAATTTGCAAAGGCATGGATGGAATAATCGTAAACTGGAGTTAGAAGTGACGCAAAATGATCGCCTACCTGGATTTTTAAGGGCATTAGCAAAGGCGAACATTCCTCTAAAGAAAGTGAAAACGACAAAAAATTATGTTACATTCCAAACAACTCGGAAGCATTTACCAATGATTCGTAAACTCAGACGCAAGTATCATATGAGAATTACAATAGACTGGCTAGACGAGGAAGTTATTTTACGTAATGAGTGGATCGTGCATATAGGATTATTATTGTTATTTCTCGTCCCATTATGCGCCTCACAATTTATTTGGTCTGTAGATATCGATGCATCCACTCCAGAGCAGGAGGAAGAGCTGCAAAAGAGTTTATATATATTGCAAATTTCACCGCCATTTCTTAAGCGTAAGTTACCTGACGAAACAGTGATTAGACAGCAAATTTTACAAGATCAGCGAGATTTATCTTGGGTGCATATTAATCAGCAAGGAAGTCATCTCACCTTTTCATCAATCCCTTCGCCTAAGCTAGATATTGAAAATGAAAAAAAAGAACAACCTAGCCACTTAATAGCTAAAAAGAGTGGTGTCATAACGCATTTTAATTTAACGAAAGGTGAACGCGTTGTAGAGGAGAATAAGGCCGTTTATAAGGGTGATTTGCTCGTCACCGGTATATTAAAACAAGGTGAGAAAGAAATCGTCTACGGGGCTGAAGGAGAGGTATTTGCGGACTACTGGATTGAGGCGTCGTTCTCGCTACCAAAAAAGATTGAGTATGAGGTACCAGGTGAACGACACTATGAGTTGAAGTGGAAAAAGGACAAGAAAAAAAAGGACGGTGACTGGCAAACAGTAAAATTACCTAAATGGTTAGCCAAGTATGTTGACTTATCTGTCACACAGCAAGGTATAACAAGAGAACTTGTATTAGATGAGAAATCGGTTGAAAAGGTACTGTTGCCACTACTTCATCAAAAATATGTCAATGAATTGCCATCTAAAACAGTTATGAAACGGGAAAAACTTTTGCAGGTTGCTATTGATAATGATACAGTAAAAGGGAAAGTATTGTTTTTGGTAAATGAAAACATTGCAGTTAAACAAGCGATTTATCAAGGAGATTGAGCATGCTAGAACAACAACCAACCCAATTAAACGTGCAAGATCCTAACGAAGCGGTAATGCTTTTAGGTATATCAGATGTAAATATGAAATTGATTGAAACGGCTTTTAATGTGCAAATCATTACGCGTGGCGAAACAATTCATATTGTCGGTAATGAAAGCCAAAAAGACGATGCAACGAAATTATTAGAACAATTATTAAAAGTTATTCGTAAGGGAATCAATATCAATCAACGCGACGTTGCTACAGCAGTTGAAATGGCTAAAAACGGTACAATTGAGTATTTTGCAGAACTTTATGATGAAGTCATCGCCCGTAATACAAAAGGGAAGATGATTCGGGCCAAAACGATTGGTCAACGTGAATATATTCAAGCAATTAGACACCGTGATTTAACATTTTGTATCGGACCTGCAGGAACAGGGAAAACGTACTTAGCTGTAGTAATGGCTACACAAGCACTAAAGAACGGCAATGTGAAACGAATTATTTTAACACGTCCTGCAGTAGAAGCTGGAGAAAGTCTAGGTTTCTTGCCGGGCGATTTAAAAGAAAAAGTCGACCCGTATCTACGTCCTTTATATGATGCACTTCATGATATTTTGGGCGCTGAACAAACGACACGACTAATTGACCGAGGTACGATTGAAATTGCGCCACTAGCTTATATGCGTGGACGTACGTTAGATGATGCCTTTGTTATTTTAGACGAAGCTCAAAATACAACAAAAGCACAAATGAAGATGTTCTTAACACGTCTTGGCTTTGGATCGAAAATGGTTATTACAGGCGATAAAACCCAAATTGACCTACCAAAAGGTGCAATATCAGGGCTAACAAATGCTGAACAAACTTTACAGAATGTGAAGGATATCCATTTTCAAATTCTTGAACAAGCGGATGTGGTTCGTCATCCACTTGTAGCAAAAATTATACAAGCTTATGAAGAAGAGCAATAGTGAACTAAATGACGCAATACTCATTTTATGGGTGTTGCGTTTTATTTTTGTATAAATATTTTCGTGTCGATTTTGTGTTGGTATTATTAATTATTTATAAATTTATTATTATTTATAGCGAAATCCGTTATATTTTTTGTGAAAAAAATGTCAATTGTTGATATGATAGTTTATAGATAGGAGGTGGCTGTATGGATGCTTTTTTAAAAAAGCTAATGCAGTACTTTCGTTTTCCGGTATTACTTGCCGTCATATTAACTGTCACGGGCATTTTGCAATTTTCACTGATGCTCGGGAATGTGAGGGGCGAACATTTCGACTTAAAACTTTTTCAATTATCGCCGGATACGATACGTTCGATGAAGACAGTGGAGGACACCGTAAAAACCGAGGAAGATAGAGAGCAAGCAGCTAGTGCGGTTAAGCCTGTCTATCAATATTCTGAAGAGATTGCGAAAAATCGTGCATCAATGATTAAGTCCATTTTTGATTATGTTTTAGAAGTGAAGACTTCAATTGAAGAAGGAAAAACTAAAAAAGAAAAAGAAGCTGTTATGCAAGATCGTGTAGCAGAACTACGAGAAAAATTAAACGCTTTAAAAACAGATGGTCAAGGACTTCGGTTTACTGATCAAGAATTGACAGCATTACTTGAACAAGATAATGATTCTTTGCGAATAACGCGTGATGAGTTAACAGAACTTGTGAAGAAGCAGCTATCTGAACCTATTCGAACTGATCATGTAGCAGAAATAAAGGCGAAAATTGATAAAGAAATTAGAGAAAAACCTGAATTTCCAGAAGAAATTCGAGCAACACTCGTTTCAATTGGAAGGTTCTCTATAACAGAAACTGAAAAGGAAAATCCAGATTTAACAAAGGAACAAATTGAACAAGCAAAGGCTAGTGTTGATCCAACACGTATATTACAAGGTCAAATTATTGTACAAGAAGGACAAGTGATCGATCGTGATGTTTTCCGAGAATTAGAGTTAGCAGGGATGCTTGCTGATCATACATCAAGTAAGCCGATATTAGGATTATTCTTATTGATCACTTTACAGATGGCATTCTTTTTTGCTCTTTTCCGTAATTGGAAAACCGAAGAAAAAACAAAAGTCCGTGATTTAATCATTACAGTGACAATATATTTGCTATCTATTGTCGTGATGGAATTGCTGAGTCTCATCAAGAACGAATTCGAAGTAATGATAGGGTTTCTTTACCCTGTAGCGATGGCACCTATGCTTATTAGGTTACTAGTTAATGAGCGTATCGCAATCATCATTACGATTATGACAGGGGTTGCAGCAGGCGTCATTTTCCAAGAGGGTTACGCTACTGTAATTCAAATGGAAGTATCTTTATATATTATTTTCGGTGGGTTAAGTAGTTTATTTTTCAATAAAGGGATTGAAAAACGTTCGCGTATTTTACAAACAAGTATGGGTATTGCTTTAGTTAATGCAACTTTTATTGGATTTTATTTACTATTGACTCAATCTACATATGGTATGACCGAACTTGCGTATTATTTAGTCGCATCCATAGTTTCTGCCTTATTGTCAGGTGCACTTACATTAGGGATATTACCGTTTATCGAATCGGCATTCGGTATTCTGTCATCCTTTAGATTAATAGAGTTATCAAGCCCAAATCATCCATTATTAAAAAAGATTTTAGTAGAAACACCTGGTACTTATCATCACAGTGTGATGGTTGCAAACCTTGCTGATGCTGCCTGTGAAGCTATTGGAGCAGATGGCTTGCTTGCAAGAGTTGGTTGCTATTATCATGATATTGGAAAGACAAAAAGGCCGGGATTTTTCGTTGAAAATCAAATAGGGGCAATCAATCCTCATGATAGCCTGCCAGCAGAAACGAGTCGAGATATTATTATCGCGCATGCTGAAGATGGAGCTAAGATGTTAGAAGCTCATAAAATGCCAAAAGAAATTATAGACATTGCAAGACAACATCATGGGACAAGTCTTTTGAAATTCTTTTATTATAAAGAGAAGGAAAAAAATCCGGCTGTAATTGAATCTAATTATCGTTACCCTGGACCGAAGCCACAAACGAAAGAAGTTGCTATAATAAGTGTAGCGGACAGCGTAGAGGCTGCTGTTCGTTCGATGAAAGAACCAAATGCTGAGAAAATTCAAAAGCTGGTTCATGCCATTGCACAAGATAAATTACAGGATGGACAATTTGATGAATGCGATCTTTCCGTACGGGAATTAAAAAAGATTGAAGCAGTTTTTTGTGAAACGCTAAATGGTATCTTCCATTCACGTATCGAATATCCGAAGCCAAAATAAGCCTAGGAGGCAACTATATGAGTTTAAACATTGATTTTTTAGATGAAACATCCAAAGTAAAGGATTCTGATATCGAGCTAGTAGAAAAATTACTACAACACGCTGCGACAGTTGAAAATATTGAAGATGAAACAGAATTATCCGTGACGTTTGTAACAAATGAAGCAATTCATGAAATTAACCGACAATATCGCCAAAAAGATGCGCCAACAGATGTCATTTCATTTGCCCTTGAAGAAATGGGAGAAGGCGAAGTGGAAATTATTGCTGAAGGTATGCCGCGTATTTTAGGTGATATTATTATTTCAATCGATCGTACAAAAGAACAAGCGGATGAATACGGACATTCATTTGAACGAGAATTAGGATTTTTAGCTGTACATGGCTTTTTACATTTGCTTGGCTATGACCATATAGTGCCTGAAGATGAAAAAGTAATGTTCGGCAAACAAGATGAAATTCTTGAATCATACGGCCTAAGCCGTGATGCTAATGAACGTCAGTAAATTTTTAAAATCATTTCAATATGCGTTTCAAGGGATATTATATGCATTTAGAGAACAGAACTTCCGTTTCCATTTGTTAGCGGCAGTTGTTGTTATTAGCGCGGGTTTGCTAACTGGATTATCGCTAATGGAATGGTTAGTGATTATTATTGTCATTGCTATTATGCTGACCCTTGAAATGATTAATACGGCAATTGAGAGAGTAGTGGATCTTACTACAACAGAAATACACCCTCTTGCCAAACAGTCAAAAGATCTGGCTGCAGGTGCCGTACTTGTATTTGCTTGTGCAAGTGCTATAATCGGGATACTCATCTTTTTGCCTAAGTGGATGAATTAATTAATTTACATGAGGTGATTCTAATGGACAAACATCAATTAATGGAAGAGTCAAAACTAGGACGCGAAAATGCCCATGTCCCTTATTCAAAATTTAAAGTCGGTGCATCTTTACTAACAAAAGACGGTAAAGTTTACCGTGGATGCAATATTGAAAATGCGAGTTACAGTATGACGAACTGTGCAGAGCGTACTGCCATTTTCAAGGCTGTTTCAGAAGGCGAAAAAGAATTTACTGCGCTAGCTGTTGTTGCAGATACAGAAGGCCCATGCTCACCATGTGGAGCATGTCGCCAAGTTATTGCTGAATTTTGCGCACCAGATATGCCAGTTTACTTAACAAATTTAAAAGGCGATGTTCAAGAGACAACAGTTCGTGAACTTTTACCAGGTGCCTTTACACCGGAGGATTTAAGGAATGCAGGAAAATAATCAATTCAAATCAGGCTTTATTTCAATTATTGGTAGACCAAACGTAGGTAAATCAACGTTTCTAAACCGTGTTATCGGTCAGAAAATCGCCATTATGAGTGATAAACCACAAACAACACGAAACAAAGTACAAGGTGTTTTAACACAAGATAATAGCCAAATGGTTTTCATCGATACACCAGGAATTCATAAACCAAAACATAAATTGGGAGAATTCATGTTAAAAGTGTCTAAAAACACTTTGCGAGAAGTTGATGTCATTATGTTCATGGTTAACGCAACTCAAAAGTTAGGCAAAGGGGATCAGTTCATTTTAGAAATGCTTGAAGGCAATAAGACACCTGTCTTCTTAGTAATCAATAAAATTGACCAAGTGCACCCTGATAACTTATTGCACACAATTGAAGATTATAAAGCTGAATATGATTTTGCTGAGATTATTCCAATTTCTGCTCTTGATGGTAATAATGTTGATCGTTTGCTTGAAACTATCGAAAATTATTTACCTGAAGGCCCTCAATATTACCCAGCTGACCAAGTAACAGACCATCCTGAGCGCTTCATTATTTCAGAGTTAGTACGTGAAAAAGTGTTGCACTTAACACGTGAAGAGATTCCACATTCAATTGCAGTACAAGTGGACAAAATTGCAAAAGATGAAGATAAAGATATGATTCGTGTAATGGCTACAATTATTGTAGAACGTGATTCACAAAAAGGGATTGTCATCGGTAAACGAGGTGCCCTATTGAAAGAAGTTGGAATCCGCGCACGTAAAGACATTGAGATGCTTTTAGGTAGTAAAGTATACTTAGAACTTTGGGTCAAAGTACAAAAAGACTGGCGTAACAAATCTTCTCAATTACGTGACTTTGGTTTCAGAGAAGACGAATATTAAGTTAGGGATGTGAAGACAATTGCTGAATAAATGGGAAGGCATTGTCTTAAAAACACAACCATATGGCGAGACCAATAAAATAGTCACGTTTATGACGCGAGAAGCTGGAAAGGTAACGGCGATGGCTCGCGGTGCGAAAAAACCATCTAGTCGTTTAGCTTCAGTTACGCAACCATTCACATATGGTTCCTTTTTAATTCAACAAGGACGTGGTATGGGCACTGTGCAACAAGGCGAACCTCTTGAGTCGATGCGTCATATTCGTGAAGATATTGTAGCAACCGCTTATGCAAGTTATGCAGTTGAACTTGTCGATCGTTTAATTGAATCAGAAAAAGCGGAGCCTTATGCTTTTGAAGTGTTAGTGCAAGCATTACGTGCCATTGAAGAAGGTTACGACCCTGAAGCTATCGCATTGTTTGTTGAATGGAAAATGCTTCCTTTTACTGGTGTACAACCAATATTGCATGAATGTGCAAGTTGTAGTGCTGTTGATGGAGAATTTGCTTTTTCTTTTACGCAAGGGGGCTTCCTTTGTCATCGATGCTTCCACCAAGATCCGTATATAATACGCCTAACACCAACTCAGTTAAAGCTTATCAGAATGTTTTATAGTGTACCTATTGAAAAAATAGGGAAGCTGACGCTTAAAAAAGAAACAAAAAAGTTTATAAAAAAAATTAGTACAACGATTTATGAAGAACAAACGGGCATGCGCTTAAAGTCAAAATCATTTATTGAGCAGCTTGAAAGAGCACCTCAATTATTCGGAGCTAATTTCGAATCTAAAAAAGAAGCAACCGAAGAAACAGAAAACCCACAAGCTGACGAAGATTAGTCAGTTTGTGGGTTTTTGTTTTACTTAAATAATAATAATTTTGTTCCCTGTTTTATTACGAGATGAAAATATTCATACTAGTAATATGATAACTAAGCTAAAGTCTTACTTTGAAAAGAAAACTCGACTCAATCGAGAGGCTGATTAGTAAGAAGGTTTTTCTTCTGTAGAAGTAATTATATTAGAAGGTGTTTTGAAACCTATTATTATAGCAGAAAGCAATGGTTGCCCGACTTGTTTTAAAGAAGTGATATTATCATTTATACCCCAATGATAGATAATTCCCATAATTCCTTGAATTAAAGTAGTATATACTTCGTCTAGAGAATAACCATTCTTAATTTCATTGTTGGAGAATGCTTTTTCAATATATGTTCTTATTATTTTAAATAACGGTCGATTTGCATTAATGAAGAAAGTATGTTCATTTGATTCAATCGCTGAACTGTATATAACTCTCATTAATTCTTTTCCCATGTCTTTATCTAAAAAATCTAATACCTCAAGAGAAAAATATTCAATTTTTGTTAATTCTAAAAGATCATTTTGAATATTTTTTGATATTTCAGTATAATATTCATCCGCTTTTGAAAATTGATATAAAAAAATAGAAGCTTTAGAAGGGAAATGTTGATAAAAAGAACCTTTTGAAGTTTCGCTTGCTAGAATAATTTCATCAACAGTTACTTTATTGTATCCTCTTTTTTTAAATAATTCTAATGCAGTGGTTAAAATTTTTTCTCTTGTTATTACTCCTCTAAGTTGTTTATTCTCTTTTTTATTCATTTTTTCTCTCCCATTCGCGATTGACTATAGAAATTCTGTGTATTAATATTAGACCACAGTCTAGTATTTTATTCCAATAAATTGAACTAGATATAATTATTACTATAAAAGGAGGGTGAATGATGGGAACAATAGTTTCATTAGAGGAGATACGTCATATTTTAAAGAGCGATATGAGAATTCTTGTAGGTGGATTTGGTATTTCTGGAACACCATTAAGTGTGTTAGATCAAGTATTGCATACTGACATTGAGAACTTAGAAATAGTTAGTAATAATCTTGGGGATAGTGGTATGGGACTTCATAAGGTTTTTATGGAAGGAAAAATTAAAAAAGCGATTGGCTCTTTCTTTACTATAAATAAAGAAGCTGTGATGGCTTGGTCTAAAGGAGAACTAGAAATAGAACTTTTACCACAGGGAACCTTAGCAGAGGCAATTCGTTGTGGTGGTGCAGGAATTGGTGGTTTTTATACAAAGACAGCAGTTGGTACAGCACTAACAAAAGATAAAGAAATTCGTGAAATAGATGGGCAACGTTATGTATTTGAAAAGGGCATTAGAGGGGATGTAGCTCTCATAAAAGCAGCTAAAGCCGATAGACTTGGAAATTTGGTATATCATACAACTGCACGTAATTTTAATCCAGTGATGGCAACTGCAGCCGATTTTGTCATTGCAGAGGTAGATGAAATTGTAGAAGTAGGTGAGTTAGACCCTGAGCATATCGTTACACCACATATCTATGTTGATTATGTTGTTCAAAGTACTTACATAAAAGAAGGGAGTGAGTACGTTGAAGTTAAATAAACGAGAAATTATTGCAAAACGCATAGCTCAAGAGCTTGAAGCAGGTGATGTAGTAAACCTCGGAGTAGGTATTCCGACTTTAGTCTCCTCATTTTTAGAAGGAAAGAAAGTATATCTACAATCAGAAAATGGGCTTATTGGAATGGGACCCCCTCCTGAAGAGAATGCCGTAGATATTGATCTAATCGATGCCGGTAAGACACCAGTATCTATTACGAAAGGCGCCTCATTTTTTGATAGTGCAGATTCATTTGGAATGATTAGAGGTGGGCATTTAAATGTCGCAATATTAGGAATATTACAAATAGATAAAAGTGGTGAAATTGCTAACTGGGCAGTTCCTAACCAACCAATTTTGGGTGTTGGAGGAGCTATGGATTTGGTTGCAGGTGCTAAGAAGGTAATAGTTGCATCAACTTTATTTGCAAAAGACGGCTCTTCAAAATTAGTAGATCAACTTACTTATGAATCTAGCGGTGAAAGAAAAGTAGATTTGTTTGTTTCGGAGTATGCAACATTTATGTTTACTTCGGAAGGTGTAAAAGTTGTTGATTTATACGGAGACTTAACTATTGAGGCGTTAATTGAAAAGGTTGGATTACCATTATTATATGAAGTCGAGATAGCTAAATAGGAGGTGTTTACATGTGGAGTTTAATCACTATTATTGTTTCACTGATATTATTAATTATTTTAGCACTTCGAGGCTTTAGTATCATTATTATAGCTCCAGTGGTAAGTCTGTTTGTGATGGTATGCAATCAAATGCCTATTTTGGAAACCTACCAAACTGAATATATGGGTGGTTTTGTTAATTATGTTAAGAACTATTACCTTATTTTCTTGTTCGCCGCTATGTTTGGCAAGCTAATGGATGATAGTGGAGCAGCACGAAAAATTGCTGAGGCTTTACTTCGTATTTTAGGTAAAAATAGCAAAATGAAAGTTTTGGTTTCAATTATGCTAATCTGTGCTTTTTTAACATACGGTGGAATTAGCTTATTTGTTGTCATTTTTGCTGTGTTACCAATCGCTAAACCTTTATTTAAAGAACTTGAGATTCCTTGGCATCTATTTATACCAGCATTCTTTACTGGAATTGGCACTTTTACAATGACAATGTTGCCAGGAACACCGTCTATTCAAAATATCATTCCTACAAAATATTTAGGTACTACAGTTACATCTGGGGCCGCTATAGGTTTAGTAGCAACTGTATTTGTTATTGCCATTAACCTATGGTACATGAAATTTGTTTTAAAAAGATCTGAGAAACGACAAGAAACATATTTGAATATGAAAAACCCTGATCATAGCGAAGAACAAATTGTAGATATATATGTCGATAAAAAATTACCAAGTATTATACTAAGTGTTTTACCTCCAATTCTTCTGTTGTTCTTATTAAATATTATAAAGCTTGAAATTGTATATACATTAATGATTGCTGTAGTAACTTCTGTTGTTCTATTTTGGAAGTACATCGAAGTGAAACGAGATACTCTAAATCTTGGGGCAACATCAGCTGTACTACCGATAATTAACACTAGTGCAGATGTCGGTTATGGTGCAGTTATAGCTGCAACAACAGGCTTTGCTTTCTTCACGGATGTCATGACTAATATTCCGGGAAGTCCATTGATTTCATTATTCATAGCTACTACAGCATTAGCGGGTATAACAGGTTCATCTTCTGGTGGTTTAGCGATAGCAATGGAAGCGCTATCAAAGGTTTATCTAGATATGGGCGTTAACCCTGATGCAATACACCGAATTGCAGCGATAGCGTCTGGTGGTTTAGATTCATTACCACATAATGGTGCAGTTATTACAATTTTAGTTGTTTCTAAATTAACCCATAAAGATGCATATAAGCATATATTTGCAACTTCGGTCATTGCGCCACTTTTGGCAAGTATTCCGGCTTTGATTGTAGCAATCTTATTCTATTAAAAAGGAGTGTGTTTCATATGATTAAAACAGTAGGGATAATAGGTGCAGGAACGATGGGATTTGGTATTGCTTTTCAATTTGCTATCAATGGTACGAAAGTTATTTTAAATGATTTGTCTGAAGAGATATTGCAAGTTACTATGAATAAATTTGACACGTATTTGGATATTTTTCGCAGACAAGGTTTCGACATTACATTGACAAATGAAGAAGTATATAAAAATGTTCAACTAACTACTAGCTTAATGGATTTAAAAGATTGTCATTTAATCATCGAAACGGCTAGTGAGAATTTGGAAGTAAAACAAGCTATTTTTAAAGAACTAGATAATATTTGCTCAGAAAATACAATATTAGCATCTAATACATCAAGTCTACGATTATCAGATATTGTCGTTCATGTTGAAAAACATAGAAGCAAAGTGTTGTTAACACATTTCTTCAATCCCGCTCATATAGTACCACTTGTAGAGATGTTAAAAAATAATGAAACAGATGAAAAAGTATATACAGATGTTAAAACATTTTTAGAAAGTCAAAATAAAGTGACGATTGAAGTGAAACGAGAAGTTGCAGGTTTAGTGGCAAACCGTATTCAAGTCGCATTAGCAAGAGAAGCTTTAGCATTATTAGAAGATGGAGTAGTTAGTAAAGAGGATTTAGAGACAGCCTTATTTGCTGGTCCAGGTTTCCGTTTTTCATCAAGTGGGTTATTAAAAATTATCGATTTTGGTGGACTAGATATTTGGAATATAGTGTTAGATCAATTACAACCGAAAGTCGAATCTTCTGTACGAGATTTTTGTGTCATTAAAGATCGTGTACAAGCTGGGAATATTGGTGTGAAGTCAGGAAAGGGTTTCTTTGAGTATCCTGGAAAAGGTGTCGATAGGTATGTAGTAGAGCGCGATGAATCTTTAGTACGCCATTTGTTAAATACAAACCCTCATTTGGGTATTAAATCATTGGAGGTAAAATAATGAGAAATATTATTATTACTGGAGCTGCAGGTGGACTTGGACAAGCGATGGTGAAAAAATTTGTTGACCAAGGAGATTTTGTATTTGCAGCAGATCTCCATTTAGATAGAGTATTAGAATTACAAAATCAATATAGTAATCAAGTGAAAGCGATAGTACTTGATGTGACAAATGAAGATTCAGTTCGTGAAGCATTACAGCAAGTCGCTTCTAGAGGGAATGTAGATGTTCTGGTAAATAATGCAGGATTACAATATCGTGAAAAAATTGAAAACTTCCCAACAGAACAGTGGGATTTATTAATTAATGTCATGCTTACTGGGTCTTTTCTTATGACTAAGCATGCTATTCCTTATATGAAAGAGCAACAGTATGGACGTATAGTGAATATTTCCTCTGTACATGGAGAAATGGCTACACCTGAAAAAGTCGCTTATGTTGCAGCAAAACACGGTGTAATTGGTCTGACAAGAGTAACTGCATTAGAAGGTGCTGAATTTGGTATTACAGCCAATGCTGTTTTACCTGGACCAGTAAAAACGCCATTGCTAGTAAAACAAATACAAGATTTAGAAGGCAAAGGGATGACTGAAGCTGAAGCATTAGCTGAAATTATGTATCCAAAGCAAGCGATGAAACGATTCATAAGCACAGAAGAAATAGCCGATGGTGTTTACTTCTTATCATCAAATGAAGCTTCAGGTATTACAGGGGAAAATTTAAATATTTCTGGTGGTATGTAAATTTAAATCATTATGGGGAGTGATGAAAATGGAAGCATATATTTTAAACGGTTCTAGAACAGCATTTGGAACATTTGGCGGCTCATTTAAAAATACTAGTGATATAGACTTAGCGGTAGCAACAGTTAAAGAAACGATAAAACGTAGTGGAGTAGAGGTAGAATCTATCGACGAAATTATTTTTGGGAATATTATTCATACAACGAGTAATTCCGCATATTTAGCAAGACATATTGGGTTAAAGAGCGGGATGACAGAGTATTCAACAGCATTGACAGTTAATCGTCTATGTGGTTCTGGTCTACAGGCAATAGTTTCTGCTGCGAAAAATATTATTTTAGGTGAAACCGATGCAGCTATTGCAGGGGGGACTGAAAATATGAGTTTAGCACCTCATGTATTACGGGGCACTCGTTTTGGTTCTCCTAATAAAGCACCTGAAATTGACGACATGCTTTGGGAGACATTATATGATCAATATGCAGGTTGTGGCATGGGAATGACGGCTGAAAATCTAGCGGATAAGTATGGAATTACTAGAGAAGAACAAGATGCTTTCTCTATGAACTCACATAAAAAGGCATCTATCGCTCGTGAAAGTGGCCGCTTTGCAGAAGAAATTGTTCCAGTTGTGCTAAAAGGAAAAAAAGGCAAAGAAATTATTATTAATCAAGATGAGCATATTCGTACTGACATTTCTGCTGAAAGATTAGGAAAACTTAATCCAGCCTTCAAAGAAACTGGAACCGTGACAGCAGGAAATGCCAGTGGTATTAATGATGGTGCTGCTTCTGTTTTAGTTGTATCAAGTGATTACTTAGAAAAGAATAAATTACAACCATTAGCGAAAATTGTTTCTTGGGGGATAGCTGGTGTAGATCCTAAATATATGGGAATTGGGCCAGTACCAGCGATTCGAAAAGCATTACAAAAAGCAAAGTTAGAAATTAATCAAATTGACTTGTTTGAATTGAATGAAGCATTTGCAGCGCAGTCTTTAGCAGTCGTGAAAGAACTTGAAATCGATGAAGAAAAGGTGAACGTCAATGGTGGTGCTGTAGCACTAGGCCATCCAGTTGGAGCTAGTGGAGCGCGCATTAGTTATTCGTTAGCAGTTGAAATGAATAAAAGAAATGTTCGATATGGTGTTGCGAGTTTATGTATTGGTGGTGGGCAAGGCATTGCAATTATATTGGAAAATCCAAACTATTAATTATGGGGGTTAGTTTATGAATGCTATTTCACGTATAGAAAAGTCTACTCTTAGAAAAACGATGACTCGAATTTTGCCTTTCATATTGATTTTATACACAATTGCTTATTTAGATAGAGTTAACTTAGGTTTTGCAGCTTTAGAAATGAATGCTGACTTAGCTTTAAGTGCTGAAGTATTCGGATTGCTGTCAGGTATCTTTTTTATAGGATATTTCTTCTTTGAAGTTCCAAGTAATATGATTATGCATAAAGTTGGTGCGAAAGTTTGGATTGCTCGAATTATGATTTCCTGGGGGATTTTAGTAATATTAACTGGTTTTGCTCAGAGTGCTACGCATTTATATATTTTAAGATTCCTATTGGGGGTCGCAGAAGCTGGATTCTTCCCAGGTATTATTTTATACCTGACTTATTGGTTCCGCTCTAGAGAACGCGGTAAAGCAACAGCTGTCTTATTATTAGCATTACCGATTGGTGGTTTAATAGGAGCGCCACTTTCGGCTTGGATTATTGATAATGTTGTTTGGTTTAATCTCCAAGGTTGGCGTTGGATGTTTATTCTTGAGGGGATTCCAGCAATTATTTTAGGTGTGATAGTTGTCTTTTATTTAGTAAATCGACCTAAAGAGGCGAAGTGGTTAACTACCGAGGAGAAGGATTGGCTTGAGGGTGAGTTGAAAGAGGAACGAAGAGCAAGTGAAAAGGTCAACAAAGTATCTAAGAAAGAGATGCTTAAGGACTCTAAAGTTTGGAAGTTAGCATTTTTTTATTTTGCTGGTTATACAGGCATCTATGGTTTGTCTTTCTGGATTCCAACAATAATAAAAAACCTATCAGTTATAGATACATCTAACATGCAAATCGGTTGGCTTGCAATGATTCCTTCATTAGTAGGAATTCCGGCAATTATTTTTACAGGTTGGAATACTGATCGAACTGATACTTATAAATCACATCTTATCGTATGTTTAATAATTGCAATTTTAGGATTCATAGGATGTGGTTTTGTAACAACACCTTTATCAATGGTTGCTATGCTTACTATTACATCTGCTGGGCTTTATGGATTTACTGGATGTTTCTTTGCTTATATGACATTCTTTTTCACTGAATCAACAGCACCTGTTGGTATTGCACTTGTAAACTCATTTGCGGCTTTAGGTGGCTTCGTTGGCCCAATGATTCTAGGATCTTTAACGTTAACTTCAGGAATGCTTCTCATTGCATTTTTACTTTTTGCAGGCTTATTAACTTTACTTTCTTTAAAACAAGTAAGAGATAATTCAGTTGTTGAAATTGGAGCATTAGAGATAGATTAGGGAATTAGAAAAGACTACTAAAATTAATCTATAAGGGCTGTAGAGCGGGTTTGAATTGCTCCCTATTTAATAACTTCATCCCTATTTTGGGATTAATCAATTTGGTTCTATTAATGGAAGAAACAATATTTCAACTACAAATTACAGAAGTATATATGGTTTGCTTTTTATTATGTAGAAAATTTTATTATTCAATGTTAAATTGCTGACGAGGAACATTTATAAGGGGTATAAAAAGAGCCGTGATAGAATATCCCATCACGACTCTTTTTGGTTTGATAATGTTACTGTTTATTAAGTTCAGTTTAGCTTAGTTTAGCTTAGCTGTTAGAACTCAAGATGTTTAGCAATATAAGCTTTAACATCTGCAATCGGCATACGAACTTGTTCCATTGAGTCGCGGTGACGTACTGTTACTTGGCCGTCTTCTACTGAGTCAAAATCGTATGTGATACAGAATGGTGTACCAATTTCATCTTGGCGACGGTAGCGTTTACCGATTGATTGAGATTCGTCATAATCCACTGGGAATTCTTTACGAAGATCAGCCCAAACGTCATTCGCTTGCTCTGCTAATTTTTTTGAAAGTGGTAATACAGCTGCTTTGAAAGGTGCTAAAGCAGGGTGGAAGCGAAGAACTGTACGTTTGTCGTCGTTCTCTAATTCTTCCTCGTCATATGCATCACATAAGAATGCTAGAGTTACACGGTCTGCTCCTAATGATGGTTCGATGCAATATGGTACATAGCGTTCATTTGTAACTGGATCGATATAAGTGAAATCTTCACCTGAATGTTCCATATGACGTTTTAAATCGAAGTCTGTACGAGACGCTACGCCCCAAAGTTCGCCCCAACCGAATGGGAATTGGAATTCGATATCTGTTGTAGCATTTGAGTAGTGAGAAAGTTCATCGTCCGCGTGATCACGTAGGCGCATACTGCTTTCAGACATACTTAAATTTAATAACCAGTTTTTACAGAAGTCTTTCCAGTAAGCATGCCACTCTAATTCAGTACCTGGTTTACAGAAGAATTCAAGTTCCATTTGTTCGAATTCACGTGTACGGAAAGTGAAGTTTCCTGGAGTGATTTCGTTTCGGAAAGATTTACCAACCTGTGCGATACCGAATGGTGTACGTTTACGCATTGAACGTTGAACGTTTTTGAAATTCACGAAAATACCTTGTGCTGTTTCAGGACGTAGGAAAATTTCATTTGTTGAAGATTCCGTTACGCCTTGGAAAGTTTTGAACATTAAGTTGAATTGGCGGATTTCTGTGAAATCTTGTTCGCCGCAATCTGGGCATTTTACGTCATATTCACTCATAACTTCAGCCATTTTATCTAATGGTAAACCATCTACGATAATTTCTTGACCTTGTGCTAATGCTGCATCTTCGATTAATTTATCTGCACGATGGCGTGATTTACATTTTTTACAGTCAACCATTGGGTCATTGAAGTTACCGACGTGACCAGATGCTACCCAAGTTTTTGGATTCATTAGAATAGCTGCATCAAGACCAACATTATATTGTGATTCTTGAACGAACTTTTTCCACCATGCTTTTTTTACGTTGTTTTTTAGTTCTACACCAAGTGGGCCGTAATCCCAAGTGTTTGCTAAACCTCCGTAGATTTCAGATCCTGGGAATACGAATCCACGATGTTTTGCTAAGCTAACGATATTTTCCATTGATTTTGCCATGAAAATCCCTCCAAAAAGTAATTGAAAATAAGAAAGCACCCGTCTCCGGGCACTAATGCCCGGGGACGAGTGCGTAATGACCCGCGGTTCCACCCCGATTGACTAAGAACAAACTTAGTCCTCTTTGAAAAAAATAGCTCCCGGTTGCCGTTTCTCATTTCCTGTAGGCTTTCACTTTCCCCACTCGCTATGTTTTGAAATGATACTTATTTTCCGTTCATCGCCTATATGATTTGAACACATTGTAACACGCGTTTCTTTTCTTAGCAATATACAGTGAAATAGTATATAATTATTAAGTATTGAGTATAACACTTTTTGAGGCGGTGAGTCCAATAGAACTCAACAAACGTCAGGAAGAGATCTTAGAAATTGTTAAAGGAAATGGCCCTATAACGGGGGAACAAATTGCTGAGCGTCTTTCACTGACTAGAGCAACACTAAGACCAGATCTAGCCATACTTACAATGGCAGGTTATTTAGATGCTAGACCACGTGTGGGTTATTTTTATTCTGGTAAAAAGACAGGTCAAGCTGTTATAGATAGCATGATGAATATGAAAGTGAAAGATTTTCAATCAATTCCGGTTGTGGTATCTGAGAATATATCAGTATATGATGCCATCTGTCAGATGTTTCTAGAAGACGTTGGAACTCTTTTTGTTGTAGACAAAAACGCATACTTGACAGGTGTCCTATCAAGGAAAGATTTGCTTCGCACAAGTATTGGAAATCAGGACTTAAATCACATCCCAGTGCATATTATAATGACTAGAATGCCTAATATTGCATTCTGTATGAAGACAGACGGATTGATTCAAGCAGCCCAAAAGCTTATTGAAAGACAAATTGATGCGCTACCTGTCGTCCTTGAACATCCTGATGGCTACGAAGTCATAGGTCGGCTAACAAAAACAAATATTACGCGGGCATTTTTATCGCTTGCGGATAACCATGATTTGTGAGGTGATGCATTCAATGAATAAATTAGCCGTATTTATCGTTTCTGATTCAGTTGGAGAGACAGGAGAACTTGTCACGAAAGCTGCAATCAGTCAGTTTAGACCAGGAATGCAAGATACATTTTTGAAGCGTTTCCCTCATGTGGAGAGTTTGGAACAGTTAAATGAGATCGTTCATTTAGCTACTGAACAAGGTGCTATAATCGTCTATACACTAGTAAAAGAAGAAATGCGTTCTTATATACAACACTTAAGTGATAACATGATTGTTCCAGCTATTGATTTGATGGGACCACTAATGGGGAAATTGGAAGAAACTTTAAAAATAGAGCCTGTAGAAGAGCCTGGGTTAGTAAGAAAATTAGATGATGATTATTTTAAAAAGATTGAAGCAATTGAATTTGCAGTTAAATACGATGATGGTCGCGACCCTAGAGGCTTATTACTAGCAGATATAGTGTTGGTAGGAGTTTCACGTACTTCAAAAACACCATTATCGCAATATTTAGCGCATAAGCGTTATAAGGTTGCAAACGTACCACTTGTTCCCGAGGTGGAACCACCAGAAGAATTATTTTTAGTGGATTCTCAAAAATGCTTTGGGCTTGTAATTTCACCTGAAAAGTTGAATAATATAAGAAAAGAGCGTTTGATTGCACTTGGATTAAACGACGGTGCGAATTACGCGAAACTTGATCGAATCAATGAAGAAATTGTACATTTCCGAAAAGTTGTCGATCGCATCGGTTGTCATGTCATTGATGTGACGAATCGTGCAGTGGAAGAAACTGCAAATGATATACTGCATCGTATTCAATTATCAAAACAATGAGATAAGTATGCTAACCGCCCCGTTCCTGGGGAGGTTTTTTTGTGTGTTTTATAAAAAAGTGATAGATTTTTCAGACAAAATGTTTTATAATAAAAAATTGTGGTAAAAATGTATATAAGCATTTTTACCTTTCCATAATAAAATATAAATTTTTATGTCGAAATATGCAGGACTTTTAAATGATTATCTCGAATTCAGTTATTAGCAAGTAAAGATGGTGATGGAATGGCTCAAAGAATACCTGAAGAAATTATTGAACAAATTCGTTCTCAGGCAGATATAGTTGATGTCATCAATGATTATGTGCAATTGACGAAGCGAGGCAGAAACTGGTTTGGTTTATGTCCGTTTCATGGTGAATCGACACCTTCTTTTTCTGTATCTACAGATAAACAAATATTCCATTGCTTTGGTTGCGGAGCTGGAGGGAACGCTATTACATTCTTGATGGATATCGATCATATTCCATTCCAAGAGGCGGTTGCTAAGTTAGGTGATCGTGTGGGCGTTCATGTAGAGGTATCAACTTCTGAAGAACAAACGCACCCTATTTCTAAAGAAGAAGGGCGGATGAAAGAAGCTCATGCTTTTGCGGCTGAGTATTATCAGCACCTCCTCCTTAATACGGAGGAAGGAGAAAAAGCTCTTATATATTTGCAACAAAGAGGATTTACGAAGGAACTTATCGAATCTTATGGCATTGGCTGGTCCTTACCCCATTGGGATTCACTGACTCAACTGTTAAAACGAAAAGGTTTCGAATTAGCAGAAATGGAACAATGTGGACTCATTATTCAAAAGGAAGATGGCTCTGGATGGTTTGACCGCTTTCGGGAAAGAATAATGTTTCCAATCAAAGATGAAGGTGGGAGAATAATTGCTTTCTCAGGTCGGATAATTGACAATACTGGAGAAGACGCTAAGTATTTGAATAGTCCAGAATCACCAATTTTCCATAAAGGGCAAGTCCTCTATAATTTGGATCAAGCTCGACCGGTTATTCGTAAAGAGAGAAAGATTGTATTATTTGAAGGTTTTATGGATGTTCTGTCAGGTAAAAAGGCAAATGTTCATAATTCTGTTGCTACAATGGGAACAGCACTTACGATGCAACATTTGAACAAGATAAAACGTCTAGCTGAACGTATCATTGTTTGTTATGACGGAGATAAAGCCGGCTGGGAGGCTGCAAAGCGAGCTGCGGAAATGTTACACGCAGAAAAGATGAAAGTAGATGTTGCAGTACTCCCAACAGGACTTGATCCGGATGACTATATAAAGCAGTTTGGAGAAGAATCTTTTAAAGCTAAGATTATTGAAGAACCACTCAGTTATATAGCATTTATGCTGATGTTTGCACGCAGAAACAAAAACTTCCAATTTAATAATGATATATTGCAGTATGTGGATGAAGCCTTGAACTATTTAGTTGGAGGAATATCACCAATCGAGAAGGAATTATATATAAAGCAAATATCAACAGAAACAAGTATTTCAGAAGACACGCTAAATATGCAACTGCGCCAAAAGGAAGGACAGCTTGCTCAAAACTCAAAAAGTCAAGAGCAACAACAGTCTCCTGCGCCGCAAATGAGGCTCCCTAAAAAGAAGATCACAGCGATAGATCGTGCTGAAAGATTACTTCTAGCACACATGTTACATAACATTGACGTTGTTGATCGTGTACGTTTAGCGGAGCAAGAACCATTTGTTAGAGATGACTATTTAGCGGTCTATGTACATCTCATAGGTTTCTATGAAAACCACCAGAAAGCAGATTATCAGCGATTCGCTGAAGTTCTAGAAGATAGTGAATTACGAAAAATTGCAATGGAAGCAGCTTTAGCAGATCGTGATCCTGAGCATCTCGAAGAAGAGATCTCGGATTGCTTGAAACAAGTTCAAAAGTATAAAATTGAGCAGCAAATTCAAGATAAGAATCACGCATTAAAAGAAGCGGAGAAAATGCATGATTTCGGAAGTGCATTAAAGCTTTCACAAGAAGTAATTGATTTAAGAAAATCGTTATCGGCAATGTGATGCGGATTCGGTTGTTGAAGGAGGAAACACCTATGGCAGACAAGTCTAAAAATATTAAACCAGTAGTTGAACATGAACACACTCTAGAAGAAGCAAAAAAACTTTTAGTAGATTCAGGTAAAAAGAATGGTGAATTAACTTACCTAGAGATTGCAGATAAACTACAATCCTACGAAATGGAAGCAGACCAAGTAGAAGAATTTATCGAGCAATTAGAATCGAAAGGTATTGAGCTTGGTGGAAAAGACGGTGATGAGGAAAATCTTGATCGTCTATTAAAAGGTAGTGCAGCTGAAGAGACGTTTGACTTAAATGATTTAAGCGTACCTCCAGGTGTTAAAATTAATGACCCTGTAAGAATGTACCTAAAAGAAATTGGTCGCGTAGATTTATTAAGTGCAAAAGAAGAAATTGCACTTGCTGAACGCATCGAGCAAGGTGATGACGAAGCGCGTAAGAGATTAGCAGAAGCCAACTTACGACTTGTAGTAAGTATCGCGAAACGTTATGTTGGTCGTGGTATGCTATTCCTTGATTTAATCCAAGAAGGTAATATGGGGCTTATTAAAGCAGTTGAAAAATTTGACTATCGCAAAGGATTCAAATTTAGTACGTATGCAACTTGGTGGATTCGCCAAGCCATTACACGTGCGATTGCTGACCAAGCGAGAACAATCCGTATTCCTGTACACATGGTTGAAACAATTAATAAACTAATCCGTGTACAACGTCAACTTTTACAAGATTTAGGTCGTGAACCATCTCCTGAAGAAATCGGAGAAGAAATGGACTTAACTCCTGAAAAAGTTCGTGAAATCTTAAAAATAGCACAAGAGCCAGTTTCTCTAGAAACGCCAATTGGTGAAGAAGATGATTCACACTTAGGAGACTTTATCGAAGACTCAGAAGCACAATCACCATCTGATCATGCAGCGTATGAGCTACTAAAAGAACAATTAGAAGATGTACTTGATACATTAACTGATCGTGAAGAAAATGTGTTACGTTTGCGTTTTGGTTTAGATGACGGACGTACGCGTACACTGGAAGAAGTAGGGAAAGTATTTGGCGTTACACGTGAGCGTATTCGTCAAATCGAGGCGAAAGCACTAAGAAAATTGCGCCATCCATCTCGTAGCAAACGTTTAAAAGACTTTTTAGAATAGTCCTTAAGGCACTCCTTTACAGGGGTGCCTTTTTTATATAAATAAGGTAAAATTATGGATGAAATTGGTTTTTTAGTTGGGGGACTACTAGATGAAGAATCAACGAAAAGAAACAATCCTAAATGAAATCTTATTTTGGAAGGAAAACAACTTATTACCAGCGCATTATTGTGATTTTTTATCCACTTTATATGCAGAAGGGGAGGAGTTAGCTACTACCGAACTCGAAATTAGCTCGAAAAATGCTATTCTTTCAAAAGAGCGCTCAAAAAAATTATGGATAATGGCATTATTAGGTGTGAGTACAATCTCCCTACTCGTATTTTTATTTTTAATAAGCGTGAAATTTGTCGTTTTTCCTATTATTATCGTATCTATTACAATCATTAGTTTACTATTCTACGTCTTTAAGTTTGCAACGCAAAAAGATATTTTAACCACACTTGCATATACTGCGGCTGCCCTTCTATTACTCGGAATCTCAGTCAGAGTTATTGAAGTCTATTTACCTGATAGTCCACTAGCGATGCATATTGTAATTATAGCGAATTGTTTTTTATGGCTAGTTTCGGGTATATGGATGAAACTAATCTACTTTATGATTTCAGGAGCAGGTGGATTATTAATTATTTTCACATACATACTTTTCTTCTAATATTTTCATATTTTCTCGTTAAATGCGTTTTATTCTATGAATATACAATTTGTTTCTGTATAATCTAATGTGTAAGCGTATTCACAAAGGGGAGTGATTGTATGAATTTTGATCTTACATCAGAACAGCAAATGATTCGCAAAACAATGAAGGAGTTTGCTGATGAAGTAGTAGCACCAGGAGCAATTGAACGCGATCGCACGAAAGCTTTTCCAAAGGAGATTTTCAAACAGCTTGCTGACATGGGGATGATGGGCTTGCCGTTTGAAGAAGAGTACGGCGGAGCAGGAGCAGACACAACGAGTTTTGCCATTGTGACTGAAGAATTGAGCCGAGCATGTGCCTCTACAGGTATTACATATTCCGCTCATATTTCACTTGGGGGAGCTCCACTGCACTTATTTGGTACTAAAGAGCAAAAGGAAAAATATTTAACACCTATTTGTACTGGTGAATCATTCGGGGCATTCGGATTAACAGAACCAAACGCTGGATCTGATGCTGGGGGTACCGAAACACAAGCAAAAGAAGATGGGCAAGATTTCGTTATTAATGGTAGCAAAGTGTATATTACCAATGCTAGCTATGCCAAACATCTAGCATTAACAGCTATTACAGATATAAAAGATGGAAAAAAAGAAATTAGCGCCATAATTGTTCCTACAGATGCGGAAGGTTTTACCGTTTTAGATCGTTACGAAAAAATGGGCTTAAATGCATCTAATACAACAGAACTAATTCTTGAAAATGTACGTGTGCCACAAGAGAATTTACTTGGTAAAAAGGGAAATGGTTTCCGTCAATTCCTTGTCACTCTAGATGGTGGACGAATTGGTATTGCAGCTATGGCGGTCGGTATTGCACAGGCTGCTTTCGAGCGAGCGCTCAGTTACTCAAAAGAACGCAAGCAATTCGGCCAAACATTATCATCTTTCCAAGTAACACAATTTAAATTAGCAGATATGGCAATGAAAATAGAATTGGCAAGAAATATGGTATACAAAGCATCGTGGTTAAAAGACGAAGGCAAGCCTTTTACAAAAGAGGCAGCAATGGCAAAATTATATGCGTCAGAAATTGCTATGGAAATTGCTGATCAAGCCATTCAAATTCACGGCGGCTACGGTTACATGAAAGAATATGAAGTGGAGCGCTATATGAGGGATGCAAAATTGCTAGAAATTGGAGAAGGAACCTCTGAAGTACAAAGAATGGTAATTGCTCGTCAAATTGGATGTTAATGTGACGAATATGGCAAATTAGACACATTCCGCCGAAAAACTCCCCAATAAGTCTTTTCGTTTTCAATAGAATGAAGTACAATATTAAGTGTTGACTGATTCTATTTATTTAGAAATAAGACTGAACTTATGAGGAGGGTTAATTGATGAAAAAGAATCCGATTATTCCGTATATCCTAATTATGGCTTTTGGTATCGGTTTGATTTTCTTCATGTCTCTTGATGGAGCAGACAAAAAAGAAGAAATCGCAAAAGGCGATGAAACTAAAACTGAAGAATCTGCTAAAGGTGAAGAAGCAGCAGGTGAATTTGATCCTGAAGCATTCGCTGCTAGTAAATGTATCTCTTGCCACGGTGAAAACCTAGAAGGCAGCATGGGACCAAACCTACACGGTACAGGTTTATCAGCTGATGAGGCTAAAGATATTCTTCAAAATGGTAAAGGCGGCATGCCTGGTGGTTTAGTACCAGCAGATAACCTTGACGCTATGGCTAAATATATCGCTGATTTGAAATAATTAAATCACTATATATGCATGAGCCCTTATTCTCCTTAGAGGATAAGGGTTTTTCTATGCAAAAAAGTATATTTTCGATACAATACAAAATGAAAGGAGGCTTCTGCCATGAATGCACAAAAACTATCAAAACGACTAGAAACCGTTGCGAAATTCGTTCCACAAGACGCTATTGTCGCAGATATTGGGAGTGATCATGCTTATTTACCTTGCTATCTCGTACATAACAATATCGCAAAGAGCGCTATTGCTGGCGAAGTAGTAAAGGGGCCTTATGATTCAGCATGCCACGAAGTCCAAAAAGAACAACTAACAAATAAAATTACTGTAAGACTTACAGACGGCCTTGCAGCTATCCAACCAGGGGACGAGGTTACTGCCATTACAATTGCAGGTATGGGTGGACCACTAATCACGTCTATTTTAGAAAAGCATCCCTTAGCATTAGAAGGTGTCGAGCGCCTAATTCTACAGCCAAATATACATGCAAAAGTCATCCGTGAATGGGCATTACAAAATAGTTGGAAAATTATCGATGAGGTTATCCTATTAGAGGATGAGAAAATTTATGAAATCCTTGTACTAGAACGAGGAGAGATGAATTTAAGTGAACTTGAAAAGTTATTAGGTCCAGTATTGAAACAACAACACTCTGATGTATTCCATAGTAAATGGACAAGAGAAGTTGAACAATGGGGACACGTACGCGAAGCCTTACAAAAAGCTGAGCAAACACCCGAAATATTAGCAAAATCAGATGAGCTAGCAAATTTGATTGAAGCAGTTGGGGAGGTACTGAAGCGATGAAAAAAACCAATGGACAAGAAATCATTCAGCTGTTCGAAAGTTGGTCTCCAAAAAAATTAGCTGCAATGGACAATGATCCAATCGGTCTTCACGTCGGTAACCTAAACAAACCTGTCACAAAAGTATTAGTGACACTTGATGTCAACGATGTAGTTGTAGATGAAGCTATTGCAGCTGGTTGTGAACTGATCATCGCCCATCACCCACCTATTTTCCGAAAGCTCTCAACTCTCCGAACAGACACACCACAAGGAAAGCTTTTCGAAAAATTAATCAAAAATGATATTGCAGTTTATGCTGCCCACACGAATTTGGATGTCGCTGAAGGCGGTGTAAACGATTTACTTGCTGAAGCGCTATGCTTACAAAATTATGAGGTACTAGTACCAACGTATAGTGAAGAAATGTTTAAACTAGCAGTCTTTGTGCCAGTTGATCAAGCAGACCAACTACGCGAAGCACTTGCTAAAGCTGGTGCAGGACAAATTGGAAACTACGACTCATGTAGCTACACAATGCAAGGAGAAGGACGTTTCCGAGCACTTGCAGGAGCAACACCTTTCACGGGTGAAGTAGGCGAACTACACGTCGAACAAGAAGTGAAAGTCGAAGTCGTTGTGCCTAAGTCTATCAAAAGCAAAGTACTACGTGCGATGCTCAACAGCCATCCATATGAAGAACTAGCGTATGATATCATTCCACTAGAGACAGCAGCAAAAGAAATGGGACTTGGTCGTATAGGTAAACTACCATCATCGATGTCACTTAAACAATTTGCTGAGCATGTGAAAGTATCCTTACAAGTTCCTGCTGTTCGAGTAGTAGGAGACCTTACTTCAACTGTTTCGAAAATTGCCGTACTAGGTGGAGATGGTAACAAATACATCCATACAGCTAAACGTGCTGGAGCAGATGTTTATGTAACGGGTGACATGTACTTCCACGTTGCACAAGATGCAGAAGCAATAGGGCTTCAAATAGTAGATCCCGGTCATCATGTCGAAAGCGTTATGAAGGTAGGCGTAGCCAATAAAATGCAAAACCTATGCCAACTACAAAAACTAAACTGTGAATTTATCCCTTCTAAAATCTCGACAGAACCATTCCAATTCGTTTGATTTTAGTTGCAAAATGAATTGTAACTCCTGCCAAAAGTAAATTTGGCAGGGGTTTTTTGTGAGATTAAAAGGGGAGAGTAGAGTTGAAATTTGCCTTAGAAGTGCCTAAGAGGACACGAGTATGGCCAAAGATTCCGTGAGTAGTGCCAAAGCCGAAGTGAGTAGGGCCAAAGCCCGCGAATAGCGCCAAAAATCGCGTGAGTAGGGCTAAAGCTCTCGTGAGTAGAGCCAAAGCCGAAGTGAGTATGGCCAAAGCCCGCGAGTAGCGCCAAAAACCGCGTGAGTAGGGCTAAAGCTTTCGAGTAGCGCCAAAAGCCACGCGAGTAGGGCCAAAGCCCGCGAGTAGCGCCAAAAGCCGCGTGAGTAGAGCCAAAGCCCGCGCGAGTAGAGCCAAAGCCGACGCGAGCAGCGCCAAAGCCGCATGAGTAACACTCTCACACTACAACGCACCCAATAAAAAAAGCCCCTGATGCAATCTTTCAACATCAGGGACTTATTAATTTTATTTCGAAGCCGGGTATGGATCGATTTTGACAACTGGCTTTGGCGTTTTAATTTTAGGTAAGATTTTATCAATTGTGACAGAGCGTTCCATATTATGAGTCTCTGGATCCGCAGGGTCGTATTGGTCTAAAAACTTGATTACTTCTTTAACAATTGGTGTTGGTGTAGAGGCACCAGCTGTGACACCAACAGTATTAACACCTTCTAACCATTCTAATTTCAATTCAGAAAGATCTGCGATACGATATGATCTTGTATGCGCAATTTCTTCAGAAACTTGAGTTAGACGGTTAGAGTTATTACTTTTTGGATCTCCAACAACAATTAATAAATCTGTTGCACCAGCTTGCTTAGCGACAGCTTCTTGGCGAACTTGAGTTGCTAGACAAATTTCTTTGTGCACTTCGATATTTGGGAATTTTTCTTCCAAACGTTTCATTAAATGCGCAACATCCCATTGACTCATTGTCGTTTGGTTCGTTACAAGTAATTTTTCGCGATTTAATTGTAATTGTTCGATATCTTCAATAGATTGCACTAAATGTACATGATCAGGAGCAACACCAATGGCACCTTCTGGCTCTGGATGTCCTTTTTTCCCAATATAAATAATGTCATAGCCTTCTTGTGATTTTTCGGCTATTAAGTCATGGGTTACAGTTACGTCAGGGCATGTAGCATCAATTGACACTAAGCCTTTTTGACGTGCAATTTCACGAATTTCGGGCGATACGCCGTGAGCTGTGAAAATGACTGTTCCTTTATCGACTTTTTCTAAAATATCTTTACGGTTTTCACCATCAAGAGTAATAATTCCATCTTGTTCAAATGCGTCCGTTACATGTTTATTATGAACGATCATTCCGAGAATATAGATAGGTCTAGGTAATGTTTTGTCTAATGCAGCGTTGCGCGCGATGACCATGGCATCAACAACACCATAGCAATATCCTCGTGGCGTGATTTTAGTTACTTGCATGATCCGAACTCCCTTCATTGCTCGTTAAATACCATTATAACGGACAGCCCACCTTAATACAAAGAATCGGTTACGATTTTACTGTATAAATGGTGGTTGGAATATTCGAGGTGTCGAAGGTCTAGGTGTGGTAGGGATTGATGTTCTTGGTTCTGGCGTATCATTATCAAAATCTAAGTCACTATCAGAAGAGCGTGACTCCTGGCGAGTGGTAGCTCCTCCTGTATTATCCCGAGCTCCGGCCCCATCAGATGAAGGGATTGATTTAAAACCTTTGTATAATCTATAAAGTGCAGGTAAGTTTTGGAACATTGGCGACATTTGCTTGAAAATTGGAGTGAATTGTTGTGCGGTGGACATAAATTTGTCAGCAGTTGCCAAATATTGATCCATCCTCGCCAAACCGCCAACAGCTCCAGCGGCGTTTGCAACACCAGCAGCCCCAGGACCAGCAGCAGCCGCAGCGGCCCTACCAAACATACCAGCAGCTCCAGGTCCAGCAGATGCCGCAGCTCTACCGAACATGCCAGCAGCCCCAGGTCCAGCAGATGCCGCAGCTCTACCGAACATGTCAGCAGCCCCAGGTCCAGCAGATGCCGCAGCCCTACCGAACATACCAGCAGCGCTAGGCCCAGCTGCAGCAGCACCCCCACCAAACATGTTAGCAGCGCCCTGGGCTACGCCACCTAATGCACCCCCAGATTGCGATAAACCTTGCGCAAATGGATAAAATGATGAATAGCGCATTAATGATCTCCTTTCTCCTTGAAATTTGCACATTTTTGTCAAGAACCACCATTATTTTATAAAATAATGGTCACCTTGAATTGACGTACGTACTATTAATAGATATCATATGCAAATGGTCTACTAAATGTACGAATCATGTTACAATAAGGTAAGTAAGTTAGGAGGGACAATTATGTCCAAATATACAGATTACAATTTTCAACCTTTTTTGCAAGATGCAATTAAGAAATTAGGTTTCACAGAACCAACGCCTATCCAAAAGGAAATAATTCCTTTGGTGTTAAAAGGAAAGAGTGCTATCGGTCAAGCGCATACAGGTACGGGGAAAACACATAGTTTCCTTATTCCAATCGTAGAGCGAATCCGTGCAGATAAAGAGGAAGTGCAAGCGGTAATTGCTGCACCAACTCGTGAACTTGCAACACAAATTTATGCAGAGTTGCAAAAACTAATCGAAGAAACATCGATCCAAGCCAAATTGTTCATCGGGGGTACAGACAAACAACGCTCAATCGATAAACTAAAAACACAACCGCAAATTGTTGTCGGTACACCAGGACGAATCCGTGATTTAGTTGATGAAAAAGCTTTGTTATTATATACGGCGCCAATGCTTGTGGTAGATGAAGCAGACCTTGCATTCGACATGGGCTTCATCGAGGATATCGATAAATTTGCTTCTCAAATGCCCGAAACACTTGAAATGTTCGTATTCTCAGCAACAGTTCCTGAGAAATTACAACCATTCTTGAAAAAATATATGTCTTCACCAGTCCATATTAAAATGGATGATAAACGACCAGTAGCGGATAATTTAGATTTCTATTTAGTATCAACTCGTAGTAAATCAAAAAACAGTCGTTTACTTGAAGTGATGAAAACAATCAACCCTTATTTAGCTATTATATTCACTAACACGCGTTCACAAGCGAATTATGTTGCTGATTTCTTAGCAAATAATGGCGTCAAAGCAGGACGTATTCACGGTGACCTATCTCCACGTGATCGTAAAAAAGTGATGAAACAAGTACGTGACTTGGAATTCCAATACATCGTTGCAACAGACCTTGCTGCACGTGGAATCGATATTCCGGGAGTCAGCCATGTTATTAACTACGAATTACCTTCGGATTTAGAATTCTTCATTCACCGTGTAGGACGTACAGCTCGTGCTGGGAACAAAGGGACATCTATCACAATATTCGAACCTTCAGAAGAAGATGCAATCGTACGCGTTGAGAAAATGGGTATTCCATTCCAACCAAAAGACATTAAAAACGGTGAACTAATCGACATGAAAGAACGTAATGCACGTCAAAACCGTGAGAAAAAAGAAAACGAAATTGACAAAAAAGCGAAATCTCTTGTCCGTAAACCTAAGAAGGTTAAACCTGGCTATAAACGTAATATGAAATGGGAAATGGATAAAGTTAAAAAACGTGAACGTCGTTTAAAAAACCGTCAGAAATAGTTAGGAGGACCTCAGACCATGCTTATTGGCTCACACGTATCTATGAGCGGCAAAAAAATGCTGCTAGCTTCAAGTGAAGAAGCAGCATCCTACGGGGCATCCACTTTCATGATCTATACAGGTGCTCCTCAAAACACACGCAGAAAACCAATTGAAGAGTTGAATATTGACGCAGGATTATTGCATATGAAGGAGCATGGTCTATCTAATATTGTTGTCCATGCACCGTATATTATTAATATTGCCAATACAACAAAACCTGAAGTATTTGCACTTGGTGTCGACTTCTTACAAAAAGAGATTGAAAGAACAGCAGCAATCGGTGCAAAACAAATTGTTTTACACCCAGGTGCTCATGTTGGTGCAGGAACTGAAGTTGGTATAGCGAGAATCATTGAAGGTCTTAATGAAGTACTTTCACAAGATTATCCAGTACAAATCGCTCTTGAAACGATGGCTGGTAAAGGTTCTGAATGTGGTCGTACTTTTGAAGAGCTTGCTCAGATTTTCGATGGTGTAAAAAACAACGAACGTCTATCTGTATGCTTTGACACTTGTCATACACATGATGCAGGCTATGATATCATCAATGATTTTGATGGAGTTCTAGAAAACTTTGATAAAACGATTGGTATCGATCGTATCAAGGTGCTTCATATCAATGATAGTAAAAATGTTTGTGGTGCAGCGAAGGACCGTCACGAAAATATTGGCTTTGGTCATATTGGCTTTGATGCACTAAATCGTATTGTCCATCATGAAGCATTCCAGAATGTACCTAAAATTTTAGAAACACCATTTGTTGGTACAGATGCAAAAAATAAAAAAGCACCATACAAATATGAAATAGAAATGTTCCGTAACCAAACTTTTATGCCTGAGAAAATCGATGCATTAAGAGGGGAATAATTTCGAATGCTTAAGACTTCTCGCCTAAAAAGGTGAGAAGCCTTTTTTTTGCAGTTATCTTGAAGTTGTTAAAAATTTAGCGACCAAACTGTTTTAATAAATCTGCTGTTTTCTGTTTGCCAATGGCTTTTTCAATATCCCTCATTACTTGATCAGGTATCCCCATTAGCACCCATTGAATGGAAAAGGACGATAATAGTGGGCGCAACTTTTGAATTTCTTTTTTCGATAATGGAATCTTGTAATTTTTTGCATAGAGGGCGAGCTCCTCATCCGATTTGCCTTGGAATTCCTGTATTATTGACATATAATCCATACTTCCACCCCTTCAAGTATTCATTCTTTACAAAGTTCTATCTTTCACTTATACTAATTCTTTGTAAATCGTAATGATTCTGAATTAGAAAGAAGCGAAGAATATGGCGCAAGTGCCTTTAATTGAACTTAAAAATGTTTCATTCCAATATGACTATACTCAAGTGTTATCAAATATTTCTTTAAAAGTAGAGCAAGGCGATTTTCTCGCATTACTCGGACCAAATGGCTCGGGGAAATCAACAATGTTAAAACTGATCTTAGGATTGATGAGACCAACTTCCGGTCAAATTGAATTATTTGGACAGCCGGCAAACACATTTAAAAAACGTGAGTTGATTGGTTATGTTTCTCAAAAATCAAACTCGTTTAACTCGGGTTTCCCAGCTACAGTCAAGGAAGTTGTTGCAAGTGGCTTAACAAAGAAGATTGGTCTTTTCAAGCGCCACTTAGCTGATCAAAATGATAAAGTGATGCAAGCATTACAAGATGTCGGGATGGATGGCTTTGCGAATCGAAATATCGGTGAGTTGTCAGGCGGGCAACAGCAGCGTGTCTTTATAGCGAGAGCGCTTGTCGCAGAGCCGAAGTTATTAATCTTAGATGAGCCGACAGTCGGGATTGACCACGAAAATGTGCAGTCATTTTATGATATGCTCGCAAATTTAAATGAGCACCATAAAATGACAATGATTTTAGTAACACATGATGTCGATACGGTTTCAAATCGCATAAGTCATGTTGCTTGTTTAAATCAAACAATCCATTTTCATGGCTTCAAGAACGATTATGATTCTTTATCAGACGATCAGTTGAATGCTTGGTATGGTCACGCAGTCCGTAAAATTCATCATACCAAAGAGGAGAAGACACAATGATTTCATCTATATTACATTATGAATTTTTACAAAATGCATTCTTATCTGGCATTATTATAGGAATCATTGCTCCGTTACTTGGCGTTTTCATCGTCGTTAGAAGATTATCGTTAATTGCGGATGCACTAAGCCATGTAACCCTTGCAGGGATAGCTGGTAGCCTTTATCTAAGCCAAACATTCACAGGGCTAGCATTACTTAATCCCCTTTATTTAGGGATTGTGGCATCTGTCAGTGGTTCTGTACTTATTGAACGATTGCGTCGCCTGTATAAGCATTACGAGGAGTTAGCAATACCAATTATTATGTCAGGTGGTATAGGGATTAGTGCAATTTTTATCTCACTTGCAAAAGGATTTAGTACCGATTTATTTAGTTATTTATTTGGCTCAGTATCAGCTGTAAGCAGACAGGATTTATTTATTGTCGTAGTAATAGCTTTACTAGTGATAGCGTTTATTTATTTATTTTATAAAGAATTGTTTGTTTTATCTTTTGATGACGAATATGCAAAAGCGAGTGGTTTGCCTGCAAAATGGATTCACTTATTATTTATGATTGTGACAGCTCTAGTTATTGCTGCTAGTATGCGAATTGTTGGGATTTTACTAGTTTCATCATTAATGACGTTACCAGTGGCTGCAAGTATTCGTATTGCGAAAGGCTTTAAACAAGCGATATTATATGCGATTGTTTTTGGTGAAACGGCTGTTATAGCAGGTCTTGTATCTGCCTTTTACTTAGACTTAGCACCTGGTGGAACAATCGTTATGATCTCTATTTTGATTTTATTAATCGTTATTGTGGGTAAGAAGATTGCAATGAGCGTGCGTGCTTAATTTACAAGGAGGAGTTTGGGTATGAATATTTCTAGAGCATGGGAAATTTTAAAAGAGAATGGCTATAAAAAAACGGACAAACGAGAGCAAATTTTAGATATGTTCGCGGCTACTGAAAAATATTTAACCGCACGTGACCTACTGCTTGTTATGAAAAAAGATTATCCTGGTATGAGTTACGACACAATCTATCGTAATCTTGCTACATTTGTACAGCTAGGAATTCTTGAAGAAACTGAACTTTCCAGCGAACGCCATTTCCGCATGCAATGTGAAACGGAACATCATCATCACCATTTCATTTGTATGGCGTGTGGCAACATTAAAGAAATTCATCTCTGCCCAATGGACCTCCTGCAAGAGCAACTACCATCATACGAAATTGATGATCACAAATTTGAAATCTACGGCAAATGTCCAGATTGCAAAAAATGTGAGCAATTACAAAGTATAAGTAAATAAAAACAAGCATCTTTCACAAAGGGAAGATGCTTGTTTTGTTATGAAGAGGAATTATCTTTCACATGCAATGCCATCTTTATCGCGGTCTTTGGATTTATTGGCTGCGTAAAGTTTAGCAGATACTTTAGGTTTATATTTAGTTTTACCGCCTTTATTTTTCACTTTACTATTTTTGGCGATGCCACCCTTGTATGTTTTGTTAAGTTCAGTACAGTTTTTAAATGTTTTAGCAGCGGCGTCTGTTTCTAACGGGGGAACAGATAACCCGAGTAGTAATGTTGATGCGAATGTTGCAAGAATGATTTTTTTCATTGCAGTACCTCCATAGTGTAAATGTTGTAAATATAACAGTACTTACCTTATCATATATTTTCTTAGAATAACTAAAAAATTATTAAGACTTAAAAATAGTGAGACGGGTAGAAGTGTATTATAGTGGTATATATGACTGAATGAACGGGTGATTGAAGATGAAAAAAAGTAGGGTTTTAGTATTAGTTACGTCTGTTTTAGGTTTAGCTATTTTCAGCTTTGCTATATATACACTCATTGCTAAAATAACAGATACATCAGCTATTCAAATTGACGAAGTGGAAGTATTTGATGGACAAACTTTGCATATAAAAGGAGACTTTACAGGTAGCAATCAAAAGTATGCTGGTTATACTTTTGATATTATTGAAGATAAATTTTATTTAAGAATGAAAACTGTACTGTTAGGTGGTAAAGCGGGTGGTTTTGATTTTGAAATAAAAGATTCAAATTTAGCGAATGTAAAAGCCGTTTATTTGCAAGGAGAAAGCAAGCAGGATCAAGTATTACTTTGGACTCCAAAAGAGTAAAGTGGATAGTTGAAAATTTTTTTATAGGTACATACTAGTTAATGAGGCAAATGAAAATTAGAAAGTAAAAGGTTTATAAATTTAAGGATGAGGGTGCAGAGGTTCAATGAGTTGTAATTGTGGGTCAGATATTCCAAATATATTAATTGTTGAAGCGGATTATGCTGATCCTATTTGGTGTGGAGAATGCCGTTTTAATCTTGATCTTGATGATTTTAATTTACCAAAAGATTTACTAAATAAATTGTCTAACTGGTCTGAAGATTACGGTGATTGGATTGATTGGGAGACTGATAAGCGATTTAGTAACGCCAATACATTAATTTCACAACATAATATAGTAGGTTTAAAACTAACAGAAAAGATACGAGTCGAACTTGGCGAAAATTATACAATTACATTTTCACCTACAAAATAATGTGTGCACTTTACTTCAATCTGTTGAGATTTGTAAAGAAACGTATAATTTCATTACTTTTTTCTTTTGAACTTTAAATAATAATCCCAAATACTAGTTATCTACCACTATAATTCGGATAGAAAGTAGGGAAATACCCACTAGATTCATTGTGGTAAGATGTAATTGAGAGTATAAACAGTTAGTATTTAAAGGGGTATTTAGATGAACAAACGAAAAAAGCAAGTCATTGAAAAAACTCATGAATTATTTATAGAAAAGGGTTATCATTCTACATCGATACAAGATATTCTAAATCACTGTGGTATTTCTAAAGGGTCATTTTATAATTACTTTCCTTCTAAGGCAGATCTTTTTAAATCTGTGTTTAAATTAATGTTAGATGAGCTGAAAGAAGAAAGAGATAAATTAATGATAGGAAAAGATATCTCAGATGTGAATGTATTTATAGAACAAGTGAGTTTAATGATTAGGGAAAATCGAAAAAATAAATTACAACAGCTTTTAGATGATGTGATTGTTTCTAGTGATCAAGATTTAATTAAATTCATCAAGAATTTTAAATTTATGTTTTTACAGTGGGTACATGGTCGTTTTCTAAATATACTTCCAAATGATAAACAACCATATTCATTTGATTGTGCCGTTATTTTCATAGGTATTTTACAAAGTTTTCTTCAAACGACCAAAGTTCTACATGAAAGCATTACAGATCAGCAGATTGCCAAGTACTGTACAGATCGTATAATAAATATTATAGAAGATGTTAGTAAAGAAGGGGTTAGGATTTTCACCTCTGAACATGTAAATAAACTTTTCCCACAGCCGAATAACGACGATTTCTTTGATAATGAATTGTCGTTTACAACGCTTACTTTAAGAAGAGAAATTGAAAATGTGTTTGATCATGATGTACACAGAAGGGATACTTATATAAAGCTTCTTTATTTTATCCAACAAGAATTATTGAATAAGGAAGAACCAAGAGCATTTCTAATTGAAAGCGCATTTTCTACATTAAATAATTGTACTGAATTGAATTCGTCTTCGCATTTTAAGAATTACTATACACTATTAACAAAAATGGATTACAAAACAATTGAATAAAAAATAAGGTAGTAAAAGCATCTGCTCTTACTACCTTATTTAATGTCAAAATACCAAAGTATCCAAACGATTATGAAACAAATTACGCCAACAGCTAAACTATATGTACTTATTTTCATCCTTAGAGCACGATCTTCGGGTGTAATGTTTTGAACGGTTCGTCGGTCTCTTTCGCCCGTTTGCCATGCACCTATAACTAGGCCAGCAATGAGAACCGCTATAACACTAATAGTCCTCTCCATAACTTAGTATATGAAACTTATAGAAGAGTTGTTTAAATATTTTAGAATTATTATCTTTTCTCTATTTACAATACAATAAAGTGTAGTTACTATTAAAGTAGTAACGTTATTTATCTTGTAGTTGAAAGTTAGGGAGATGGTTTGCATGATGGATTTGGACTTGTATACACTTTTATTGTTAGTTGCATTTGGTTTTTTAGCAGCATTTATTGATTCGGTTGTTGGTGGGGGCGGTTTGATTTCTATTCCTGCTTTAATGTTTACTGGCTTATCACCGTCTACAGCGATTGCGACGAATAAGCTAGCAGGGTCTATGGGGTCCCTTACTAGTACTATTTCATTTTTTCGTTCTGGAAACATCGATTTTAAAATAGTCGGTAAATACTTCCCACTTGTGTTCTTTGGTTCGATGTTAGGTGCATGGTTTGTACACTTTATATCGCCAGAAGTACTGAAGCCACTTGTGCTAATACTTTTAATTGCAGTAGCGACATATACCATCTTCAAAAAAAACTGGGGTCAAAAGTCGACTTATGTGAAATTAGATAAGAAGAAGGCGCTAATATTTATAGCTGTAATGACAATAATCGGTTTTTACGATGGCTTTTTAGGACCCGGGACTGGTTCGTTTTTTATCTTTGCATTTTTAATGATTGGTTTTGATTTTTTACAAGCTGCGGGAAGTGCGAAGTTTTTGAATTTTGCTAGTAATATTGCTGCACTTATAATGTTCTTATTTCTCGGAGCTGTTAATTTTTCTTATGGTATTCCAATGGGGCTTGCAATGATTGTTGGAGCAATTGTTGGTTCGAAATTTGCTATTAAAAAGGGTGCGAGTTATGTACGTGTATTATTCATTTTTGTTACAGTTATTCTAATCCTTAAAAACGTACTAGATTACTTACATATCTTATAAAAAAATGACCTTCGCAAAATAAAAAGCGAAGGTCATTTTCTGTTTACATTGAAAAAAAATCATCTCTCTCAGTTGCAATCCATTTTTCTACTGTATCGTTTTGTTTTTTGACTAATCGATTGACTAGAATATCATGCCATATATAGTTTTCTAACAAATAAATATGGACTGGATCGTCGGTATAAAAAGCAGTCTCTCTTTCTAAAATGGAGGGGCCGTAAATCAACTCTTTACTATCAATGGACAAGATAAACCATTTTTGATGACCGATATTTTCAGTATATGAAGTTGTGCGGTGATGATCTAAACCTTGTAATGGCTGTTCAATTTCAAAGACGATACCTTTTAGTCTACAGTACTCTGAAGTTACTTTTAAATCAGCTAGTAGTTCGTCATACATATCTCCCCAAAATGAAATCACCACTTTTTTCTCCGCTTTTTTCAATAAAGTACGACAGAAGGAAAGAATATGTTCGGCACCTTTTAATGTTGCTACACGATTATCCGGTGTCAGTTCTGTTTTTTCAAGTTCTTTTAACGACTTGCTAATGGACTCAAAATTAGAGCGCCAATTCGACTGCATCGATTCTAAAAAAACATCAACAGGGAGCGGAGAATATTGCGCAGCTTCATTTATTTCTTCTTTCAAGACAAGCCCTTGTTTTTCAAGTCCGTTTAAAATTTCATATATGCGTGCACGTGGTATGCCTGAGTCCTTACTTACTTGATAAGCACTGGCAGAGCCAAGTCGCACTAATGCCAAATATGCTTTGGCTTCATATTGATTAAAGCCAAGCGATTGCATTTTTTGTATAATGTCTTGCACAAGACCACCTCAGTACATTTGTCATTCTGTTACTATCATATCAAATAGTCCGTAGACTTGCTTGCACTAACATGAATAGGTGGTTTTACAATGGAGGGGATGTACAGTTGAACTATCGTCCACAACTAGATAGCTCTCTTTCTATAGATAACATCGAAGAAAAATAATAAGTCGTCTAAATGCTAATTACCTTGCCATTCAAGAAAAAAGTAAATCTGTCATTGTAATTAGTAAATATAAAACAAAATGAATGCAGGTTGGTTTAGCATAAATTAAAAATCACGAATAAAGAATTAAAATAGCCTGTTTTGATTCTTTTTCCGGAATACTTCGACATGGATAAAATATAATAGGGAATGGGGACTTTCTGTAATGTCCTTCTTTTTATTTATCCGATATAAGAATTGAAGATAATGTACATTGACTGTAGACTTATAAAGTAGAGGATGTGATGATGACTTGAGAAAGGTAAATTGGTACCTATCGATTTTCAGTTTAATATTGATATTGGCCTTAACAAGTAGTAGTGATAGGGTCTTGGAAGTATCAGCTGCGAAAGATGCTGTCACTGTTTCCTCTGTTAAAGGTCTTAAAACGGCCGTATCTAGAGCTATGCATAATTATGAAGGGAAGTTAATCATCTCTTATAAGGGCAATATTACGCCAAAAATGGAACAAATAAATAGAGTCGTGGAGCAACTCTTAGCAGATGATGATTATCTCGCAGGTAGTTTTAAAGAGAGTAATATTCATTATCAATATAATTCAAGTTCAGCTATTATAAATTATACGTTTTCTTATCATACGTCGAAGAGTCAAGAGCAATATGTAGATGCACAAGTAAAACGTTTCATAAATGAAGAGATATCTGAAAAGATGAGTGATTTTGACAAAGTAAAAGCGATTAATAATTATATCGTATTAAATACAAAGTACGGGTCGGATACAAAATCAAGCGCCCACTCAGCCTATGCAGTTTTTAAAGAAGGTATAGCAGTTTGCCAAGGCTATACATTAGCGGCTTATAAATTATATCAAGCAGCAGGGATTGATGTGAGATATGTTGTAGGATATGTTGATCAAGTTGCGCATTCATGGAATCTAGTGAAAGTAGATGGCAAGTGGTATCATGTCGATTCTACTTTTAATGACCCAACACCAGATCGTGCAGGTAAAGTAAGTAGCAAATATTTCTTGTTATCTGATTCAGCACTAGCAGAAGATCATAGATGGGTGACAAAAGATTATCAAAAGGCTTCTGATACAACATATAACTTTATAAGAGATACCGAAGATTTTGTGAAGTCTGGAGACGAGGTTTTCTATACAAAAGCAGATGGTAGTAGGGGTATTCATAAAAGAGATACAAAGTTAGGAACTGAAAAGAAAGTAACAAATACAAACGCAAAGTACTTAGTAAAAGCTGGAGATTGGTTGTATTTTAGTAACAAAGATAAAAATGGTTATTTAAATAGAATTCATATGGATGGTTCAAACCAGATGAAGATAAATGAGCAAGAGTCGAGTGATTTAAAAGTACTTGATCGAATACTCTATTTTAATGGTGATGGGAAAGAGCAAACACTTAATTTAGAGGGAATTGTAAAAGGAGAGCAAAAAAAGGATTACGACAATCTATTTTCTTATATTGAACATTTTTTCTTTCAACTATTTCCTGGGAAATTCCGCGAATAATACGAAATAGTAAGAGAAATAATAAAAAAAGGGAGATTTCTTAATCGACAGCAGGTTAAGAAATCTCCTTATTTATTTGTCTATGATTTGAAAAAAAAAATGAAACCATTTAAAGTTATAATCGTATATAGTATTAAGCGTATAAGCTAATTGCTATAAGGCGTAATTCTTTACATAACAAGGTGAATTTGTGGCAGAAGCAATAGCCCAATAATAAATCTATTACTGGGGATACAATTTAATTTGATTCAAAGAAAATATTACTAATATTCTTAATATTTGTTATATAATAACAAATAATAAGGGGTTTATATTCTATGATGATTTTCTTTTCAAATTAAGGCTGAAATATGTGAGGATTTTTAAAAATAAGGAGTGAATGACTATGGGCATTAATTTACAAAAAGGTCAAAGAGTCGATTTAACAAAGGGTAAAGCGGATTTAAATCGCGTAATGGTTGGTTTAGGTTGGGACCCAGTTAGCCAAGGGAAAAGCGGCGGTCTATTAGGTGGACTATTTGGTGGTGGCGGGGGTAACGGTAGTAATGTTGACTGTGACGCCTCAGTATTAATGCTAAAAGATGGTCATTTAAAAGATGGTCAAGATGTCGTTTATTTCGGCAAGTTAAAAAGTAAATGTGGATCTGTTCAACACTCTGGAGATAATTTAACAGGTGATGGAGACGGTGATGATGAAGTTATTACAATCGATTTGAAATCTGTGCCAGCAGATTACGATAAACTTGTATTTGTTGTTAATATTTACGATTGTGTAAAACGTAAGCAACATTTCGGTATGATACAAAATGCATATATTCGTGTATTTGAACCTAATACTGGGAATGAATTGATTCGTTATAATTTATCTGATAACTATGCTGATTTAACAACGTTAGTAACTGGTGAAATTTATCGCCATAATGGTGAGTGGAAATTTGGTGCTATTGGTGATGGTACAACTGATGCTAAATTAGGCGAAGTTTGTACTAGATTTCAGTAATATAAAACATTAAAACTTAGGAGGAATTTCAAATGGCTTCAATTTCATTACAAAAAGGACAAAAAGTAGATTTAACAAAAACAAACCCTGGTTTAACTAATCTAATCGTTGGATTAGGATGGGATACAAACAAGTATGATGGTGGTGGAGACTTTGACTTAGACTCTTCAGTGTTTTTATTAGGTGCTAATGGCAAAGTGACTGCTCCAGAAGATTTTGTCTTCTATAATAATACAAAAGGTGCTGGCGGTGCTGTTGAGCATTCTGGCGATAACTTAACAGGTGCTGGAGATGGCGATGATGAAACGTCGAAAGTAGCATTAAATCAAATTCCAGCATCTATCGAAAGAGTTGCGTTTACAGTTACAATTCACGATGCTGAAGCGCGTCGTCAAAATTTTGGTATGGTATCAAATGCATTTATTCGTGTAGTGAATGCTGATACAAAAGAAGAAATCGTACGTTATGATTTAGGCGAAGATTTCAGTATAGAAACAGCGGTTGTTGTTGGTGAAATTTATCGTCACGGCGCAGAGTGGAAATTCAATGCGATTGGTGCAGGATACCAAGGCGGATTATCAGCACTTTGCAATGATTACGGTTTAGATGTGAACTAATCTTCTTTTAATTAAACTTAGAAAGGGTGTCTAGTGTGGTTATTCAACTAAGTAAAGGACAACGAATTGATTTAACAAAAAATGATCCTAGTTTAAAAAACATTGGAATCGGATTAGGCTGGGATGTAAAACAGTTTGATGGCGGACAAGATTTTGACCTAGATGCATCTGTGTTTTTATTAGATGCATCTGGCAAATGCCGTAACGAACAAGATTTTATCTTTTATAATAACCTAGTTAGTGCAGATCAATCCGTTACACATACAGGAGATAATCGTACAGGTGCAGGTGATGGTGACGATGAGAAAATACTAGTAGACTTAAGCAAAATCTCACCTCAAATCGATAAAATCGTAGTAACTGTTACAATTCATGAAGCAGACACTCGTCGCCAAAACTTTGGACAAGTATTAAATGCTTATGTTCGTTTATTAAATGAAGATTCGCAAAGTGAAGTACTGCGATATGATTTAGGTGAAGACTTCAGTATTGAAACAGCAGTAGTATTCTGTGAATTATACCGTCATAATAATGATTGGAAGTTTGCAGCAGTAGGTTCAGGATACCAAGGTGGCTTAGGAGCTTTAGTAAACGCATATGGACTACAATAAGTTCTGCTAATCGACATACAATTTAATATGTTTTTAACGGAGGAAGTCACTTGGAAATAATCAACGAAATATTGGGTACATACGCTCAATTCTTCAACTGGGAAATGTGGGGGGAAGTATTAAAAAGCCCTGAAGCATGGGGTTTAATCGGCTCTCTAGTTGTGATGGAGGGTTTATTGTCCGCAGATAATGCACTTGTATTAGCTGTACTAGTAAAGCATTTGCCTCCAGAACAAAGAAAAAAAGCACTTCTTTATGGAATGTTTGGTGCTTATATTTTCCGATTTTTATTTATAGGAATTGGTGTTTACCTTGTTAAATTCTCACTTGTTAAAGTTCTAGGTGCCTTGTATTTAGGGTGGATCGTCTATTCTCACTTCAAAAATAAAGGTGGAGAAGATGACGAGGCAAAAGAGTTTAAAAAGGAAAGCTGGACTGTACGTGTGTTTGGGTTATTCTGGGCAACAGTCATTTCAGTAGAGTTAATGGATATTGCATTCTCTATCGACTCAATTTTAGCTGCTTTTGCGATTTCTGACCAAGTATGGGTCCTATTACTAGGCGGTATTCTTGGAATTATAATGATGAGAACGATTGCTGGTGTATTCCTTACATTAATTGAAAAAGTTCCAGAGATGGAGACGACAGCCTTTGTATTAATCGCTATTATTGCGATTAAAATGTTTGCAGGAGTATTTGGTTTCCACATGGAGAATACAACTTTCTTCCTTATCTTAATTGTTGCTTTCTTAGGCACATTCATTGTACATTTCAGAAATAAGAAAAAGCTTGAAAATATGTAACACTAAGCATGAAGGCGTTCTATTAGTCGACTAATTTTAGACTCATAGAATGCCTTTTTCTATTAATTTGTAAGGCCATTTTAAATCGTTGGAGAGAACAATATGAGACATTTTGAAAATATGTTAGATACAATTTTCTATAGAGCACCAGAACATTTTACGAAATGGGACAATCCACAAGAGTTAGCCTATTCATTAGGTGCAACTTTATATATGCCCGGGACTTTACCGAAACTAGATGAAGTAATTCAAAATCGTAAATACAATGATTTAACTTCTCTAGTAATAGATTTAGAAGATGCTGTTGGTGACCATGATGTTGAAGATGCTGAAAAATTAGTTGTGTTGGCTTTGGATAGACTTTATGAAAAGTATTTACATGATACTTCTACAATAGAGAATATCCCTCTTGTTTTTATAAGAGTAAGAGATCCTAAGCAATTGCGCCGCTTAATGCAAGCAATGGGTCATAAACAAGTGGTATTAACAGGTTATGTTTTCCCTAAGTTTACTGTCGAAGTAGGACAAGAATTTTTTGCTTTATTAGCTGAAGCAAAGCAGCAACATAATCTAAAAATTTACGGTATGCCGATATTAGAAACACCAGATATTATTTATAAGGAACAAAGAGTAGAAAAATTGCTAGCGATTAAACAGTTATTAGATCAGTATCGTGAGCTCGTTTTAAATGTACGCATTGGTGCAACAGATTTCTGTGGTATTTATGGTATTCGTCGAAGTGCAGATTCGACGATTTATGATGTTTCAATAATCCGTGATTGTATGGCTGACATCGTCAATGTGTTTAAGAGACAACCAGATCCTTATGTAATTTCTGGGCCTGTATGGGAATACTTTAGTCATGAGCGTGTCCTAAAACCATCGTTAAGGCAAACGCCTTTTATCAAAAACGATGCTGTAAGTGAGCGTCAGGCAATTTTAGATAAATATATAGATGGTTTAGTAAAAGAGGTATTGTTAGATAAACAAAATGGCATAGTAGGTAAGACGATTATCCACCCATCACATATTCGATATGTCCATGCTCTTTATGCTGTGACACATGAAGAATATTTGGATGCACTTAGTATCAAGAAGCATAATGATGGTTCTAAAGGAGTACTGAAGAGTCAATATGCTAATAAGATGAATGAGATGAAACCACATAGTTTTTGGGCAGAAGAAATTTTTATGAGAGCTAAATTCTTTGGTGTTTTAAATGAATCAGCTGATTTTGCAACATTTCTAATAAGTATGGATGGTGAATGAATTGATAAAGGATCAATATGAGCAACGATTACCTATTTTAGGTGACTATGAAATTACCGTAACATTAGATCATAATCCCTATCAATTTAAAGTAGAGGATTTATTTCAAATGGCGACACGCATTAATAAAAAGAGAGGCTTTCTTTTTGTCAGTAAAGTACTCGGAAAGCATTTGGCAGTTGAACCTCAAATGCCGTTATTAGTAGGTACATTACTAAGTATGCGATACATGAAAGAGACTTATGGTGAAATGCATGAGTTAGAAAATCTAGTAGTTCGTGCATTACGAGGTGAAGTAGATGTACAAGAAACGCTTGAGCAAGTGACAAAACTGCCGGTAAACTTACAACATCAGACACTTTTCATCGGTTTTGCTGAAACTGCTACGGCTTTAGGACATGCCGTTTTCCGTAACTTTAATTCAAATGCTACTTATATTCACACGACAAGAGAATTGATTAATGAACTTGAGCCGATTATCTGTTTTGAGGAGGAACACTCGCATGCAACAAGTCACCGAGTTTATTCCACAAACGAAGCGGTTTTTGAGCAAGCACAACGTATTGTTTTAGTGGATGATGAAATTACGACAGGTAATACAGTGATTAATATTATTAAGACATTAAATGAGCGCTTTCCACATATTAAGCATTACACGATTATGTCTATTTTAGATTGGCGTCCACAAGAAAAACAGGACATTTTTAATCAGTTAGAGCATGAGTGGGGCATTTCTATTCAGTTTATATCCATTGTGCAAGGTCACTTTACGTTACACGGAGCACCAGAACAAGTGGATAAAAAGCTAGAAAATGCAACACAAAATAAAGCTCGTATTCAAGTACTAGATACTAAATCGAATAATATCCTCCCATATACATCAACGGACGAGCGACAAAAAGTGAATAATGCGTCTTATTTACAAGGTACAGGTCGTTTTAGCTTAACTGCTGAAATGCACCATGAGCTTGATAGCCAATTACTACAAATGGCAAAACAACTCACTACATTACGTACAACAGGTCCAGCTCTTGTAGTAGGAACCGGAGAATTTATGTATATCCCAATGCGAATAGCATCATTTATGGGGGCAGATGTTTATTTCCAATCATCGACACGTAGCCCAATTTACCCTTCTTTAGATGAAGGTTATACAATTTCGCAAAAATGGGCATTTGATAGCCCAGAAAATAATGGGGTTGTAAACTTCTTATATAATTTAGATACCTATCCATACACTGAACTTTTCCTTGTAGTAGAAAGAATAGTAAATAAAGCTGCTTTATCAGAGCTAATAGAGCAACTGGAAACCGTGAATATTGACCAAATATATATCCTCGTGTTGAACTATGGGGAGGATACTGAATGAGTAACGTAAAATATATACCAGATCCAATAGGTAGCTATCAACCGGATGACTGTGTCTTTTTATTACGCGATTTAAGTAAGCAATCACTGGAAATGAGTAATGAGGAGCGTGAACGATTAATTCAATCAGGGACACACTATTCAGAAATGTTGCCTATTGAATATCAGCCTTCTAAAGAGTACTTAAAATTATTTCATCAAACGTTAGCAGCATATGCAAAGCGTATTGCTATTGCAGTAGGTGTTGTAGCAGAGCAAATAAATATGCAAAAAGGCCTTGAGAATTTAGTCCTTGTTAGTTTAGCAAGAGCGGGTACTCCTATTGGTGTATTGATTAAGCGTTATTTGCAAGAACATTATCATGAGAATATCCCGCATTATTCGATTTCAATCATACGTGGTAAAGGTTTCGATGAGACAGCCATCAGCTATATTTTAGAAAAGCATCCTGATGCTAATATTCAGTTTATCGATGGTTGGACAGGAAAAGGGGCGATCACAAAAGAGTTAGACCAATCATGTATGATTTATAACGAAAAGCATGGCACTCTAATTGAAAGTGACTTAGCGGTTCTGGCAGATCCAGGTCATTGTTCTTCATTATACGGGACAAGAGAGGACTTTTTGATTCCATCTGCTTGTTTAAACTCTACAGTTTCAGGATTGGTTAGTCGTACTATTTCAAATGACAATCTTTTGGAAAAAGAGGATTTTCATGGGGCTAAATTTTACCAAGAGTTGCAAGACGATGATGTTTCCAATTTATATGTTGATGAAATATCGGTATATTTTCAGCATATAGCTGATGAAGTACGAAGCATTCTGGTAGAGCGTCTGTTGGAAGATACAACGCCTACATGGCTTGGGATGAAAGCTGTTGAAGCTATTCAAAAAGAAATGGAAATACCTGATGTCAATCTCATAAAGCCTGGAATTGGAGAAACAACTAGAGTATTACTACGTCGTGTACCATGGAAAATTCTGATTAACCCCACATGTATTGATGATTTAGAACATGTATTATTATTAGCAAAAGACAAAAACATTCCAATTGAAGAATACCCTAATATGTCCTATTCATGTTGTGGACTCATTAAAAGGGTATAGAGGAGTTAATATGAAGATACTATTTACATCTGACTTAGACCGTACACTCATTTACTCAAATCATATGATGTCACTTTATCCTACTAACAAATCGAAAACGGCAGTAGAACGTAAAGCTGATGTAGAGACTAGTTGGATGTGTGACGAGACGATGGAGTTACTAAAAGAAGTAAGAGAAAAGACATTATTTGTTCCAGTTACTACTCGTGCAAGGCACCAATATGAACGGATTCATTTCATACAAGAATTACATCCGCTTGTTGCGGTTACAAGTAATGGGGGGACTATATTAGAGAACGGTAAACCTGATCTCGTATGGGCAAAGCAGTTAAGGAAATCCATTGAAGATTCTTCGGTTCCAGATGAACAAATGCTACAAATTATGAATGATATAAAGTATGCCAATTGGATGGAGCGATCTTTATATATTGATGATTTATTTTATGTTAATCATGTTCATCTAGAAAATGTCCAACCGGTTGCTTTGCAACAACTAAAAGAGGAATTACATGAACTTGGATGGCATGTACTGTTACAAAAGAAAAAACTCTATATGATACCTAATGTCCTAACGAAAGAAGCAGCTGTGACGTATATCAAGAATAAATATAGCTTTGACTTTCATTTTGCAGCGGGCGACTCTATATTGGACTATAATATGCTAGCAATGGCAGACAGATCTTACACACCACTTCACGGTGATATGAAGGATAAAGAGCCCAAAAAACTAACTCAAACTCACTATTCAAACGAAAATGGAACAGCATTCACGAAAGAGCTATTACATGATGTTCTAGAGCATGTAAATCGTGTTACACTATAAGAGAAAATGAAATGCTATAAGTTCAAACACACTCTTTAAGGAAGGAGGAGTTTGTATGCGTAATATGCAAATTGAGCCTATATTACATAAGGATACAACAGATTGGCAAGCGCATTTTTTGGCGCCTTGCAAAGATAGAGCACTTTATGAATTGGATGATACTAGGTTTCGTTTTAGTCGAATTGCTGTACGTGTATTGGGTGTTCCTGTAGAGGAAGATGATTATTTTAATGCTCTATTTGATATGGCGAAAAATGACTCAGTCCATGTATTAAGCGAGAAATTAGATAAATATATTGATCCAAAGGACTTTCAAGCTGTGCAATCAATCTTAAAAACACATCAGGAAACGCCTAAAGGATTGTCTATTAATCGATTAGTTGCCTTGATGTATGGGCATCAATTAATCCCACAACATCCAAATGCATTCATCAATAAGCATTTACAGTTAACCATGATTAACATCATTGAATTATTCAAAGAACAGCAAGCAGCGGGTTTACTATCAAATGAATTTAGACGGTTCTTAATCGATATGATTAAATGGCTTAAAAACCACTGGGCAAAATGGTCACAGTCATTAGATATCGGTGATGAATTTCCTAAAGTGGTTTGGTACGGGGAGTCGACTATTAGCCAGCGCTACTTTTTATTATTATTAATGGAGCTGGGTTGCGATGTTTTAGTTTTTTCTCCTACTGGGACAGATGAGTTTTCTGCGTTAGATCCTGATGAGAAGCTGTCTGTTGTCTATCGTTATGCGACGACAACAACATTGCAACCTTTTCCAGAGAAATTACGTGAACGACAAGCAACTGTTGGTTATCGCTCAAGTAAACATTTTGATAAGTTAATGCATGACCAACAATCTGGTGTATTTAAACCATGGCAGTTCAAAGAACATTTACCACGTTCTATTACATTGCGTACGACATATGATGATATTTTTATTTATGGCAATGAAAAAGCGATGGTGCGACCAGAGTTCAAAGTTGTAGGAGAGCAAATATATATTCCGGTTATTTTTGCGAAAATTGCTGGTATTTCAGTGGATCGTGAAGAATATTGGGAGAATATGCACAAGCTTATACAAGGTCCGAATAGCCAATTTGTTAAAGCATTCCCATATATGAAGAGCAGTAAAGCTAATTTTCAATTCCATTACAATCATTGTTTGGAGAATAATGAATTGTCGCCTGCGAAAATGATGGCGAGTGATTGGTGGCAATATGGTCAATTGCAGGAATCCATTCAGGTGGCAATTGCACATACTATCAAAGATTGCTGTGAAAATCCTTCGCTTCTACCTCTTGCGCATGAGAAAGAGATAGATTTACAGCTCTTTATGTTTAAAACAGCTACAATGATTCCGATTGAACTGTTACGATTACTCCAGAACTTTGATTATTCACAGGAAATTCCTCGACTCGTATTATACCTCTCTCAAATGGACGGGGAACTATCTCGAGAAGATGCAGCATTACTAGTCTTTTTAAATCGATTTGGTGTAGATATCATACTATATAATCCGACTGGTAAATTAGATATGGAAATGTATATGGAAAAAGATGTATTTGACATTCACTTACTTGAACATATGGTTTTTGACCAACCATATCAAGAGCCAAAATCTAAACCAAATTCAATAATAAAAAAATTCATCCATAAGTTTTTATAGCTTATGAGTAGGGAGAGAAAAAATGTCTGATTTAGTTGCCATTGAAAAAGATGGATTAAACGAACAAACAGCAAATGAAATGAAATTGCAATTACGTCAAGAACCTGAAGTCCAAAAAATCGTGAAGATGATAGACATTAGAAATCAAATCGATTTATTATCATTAGGTAAAGAACCGGCAATCAAACTGTCACGTTTCTCTGACCGAATTCTAGATACAATGACCGTATCTAAACTAGATCAATCGAGTGAATTGTTGAATCAGTTAGAAAAGCTAATGAATAAATTCGACAAAAATGAGTTAACAAAAGAGCCAGGCATGTTAGATAAAATTTTCAAACGTGCTAAGCAAAAAGTAGAAGCTCTTTTCAGTAAGTACAATACGCTTGGTAAAGAAATTGAAAAAATCCATGCGCAGTTTATGATTATTGAAGAGGAATTGAAAAGTAATAACCGTGATTTGGAAGGACTATATCAAGAAGATATAGAATATTACTTCGAGTTAGAGAAGTATATTGTGGCAGCTGAAATGAAGCTAGATGAAGTAAAAACGGCGTTAATTCCTGAATGTGAAGCACGTGTAAGTGGTGGAAACCAAATGGCGCGTATTGAGCTTGAAAACTTAAGAACAGTACAGGAATTATTAGAACGCAAAGTAGATGACCTTGAAAAAGCACGTATGGTAGCGGTTATCGCAGCACCTCAAATCAAAACAATGCAACGCGGAAATAATGATCTAATTGCTAAGATTAACAGTGCTTTTGTAACAACAATCCCAGTTTTCAAAATGGGTATTATAAATGCAGTCAATGCACGTCGTCAAAAGTTACATGCAGACTCTTTAAATGCATTTGAAGATCGCGCAAACCAAATGCTACAAGATGTAACAAGTGACATTATGCAACAAAGTGTAGACATCGCTCGTCGTTCTGGTAGCTCAAGTATCAAAATGGAAACGATTGAGAACATGTGGGATACTATTGTTACAGGTATTGACGAATACAAAGCAGTTAAACAAGAACAAGCAGTTCAGCGTGTAGAAGATAAAAAACGTCTAGAAGCTATTCGCGAAGATGCTAAGCGCGTTCTATCTAATGGCTAAACGTAAAAAAATAATAAAAAGCATTTCCGAAGAGACTAATATCTCAAAGGAAATGCTTTTTTATTTTCCGGGAAATATTCAGTGCAATATTCGTCAAAATTTTCAATATAGCTGTTTTATATGTTAGAAAATTATTATATATGCTAATCGACTAATTAATAGTATTAATAAGAAACTTACTAAACTAAATAGTACAAGTATCCTTTTATCTGGAGTATTTTGCATCAAATTGCACTTCCACTTCATTTGTATTTTGGAACAAATAGCCGCTATAAGATTTTTTTATAACATGAATTAGACCAATAAGCATCATATTCGATAATAATGAACTACCACCATAACTAAGGAAAGGTAGTGTTACACCTGTCACAGGTAACAAACCAATCGTCATGCCGATATTTTGAAATACTTGAAACGTGATTAAGCCGATAATACCGGAAGCTAGTAGAAAGGTATATTGCTTTTTAGCATGTAAAGCATGAAAAACCATGCGATAAATTAATAAAAAGAACAATACAATTACAATGGATCCTCCGATAAACCCCATTTCTTCAGCAATTGTAGAGAATATAAAATCTGTATGTTTTTCAGGTACGTAGACGTTATTCTCTAAGTATCCTTTTCCGCCAAATAATCCAGAGCCGATCGCTAATAATCCCTGTTTTGTTTGAAAGGCAGAGTCACTATATTCAAATGGATGAAGCCAGCCGTTAATCCGAGAAACTTGGTGAGGTGACAAGTTACCTAAGATTTGTTCTGTATAGAAGCTATTAAATTTAAAGTAAATAATCACTAGAGCACTAATAATGATAGTAGGAATCAGTGTAATGACTACTAACAGTTGTTTTTTTATACCCGAAAAATAAATCATTGGAATTAGCATAGCCATATAAAGCATAATCATGCCTGTATCGGGTTGTTTATAAACGATTAGCATGGGTGGTATGACGACAATGCAGATTTTGACCAACAGCCATAGGTCAGTTATGTATGTTTGTTTAAATGCCTTTGTGTTATGTTTTTCAATGATTTGAGCGACGACGAGTAAAAATGCAAATTTTAAAAACTCAGAAGGTTGAAAAGTACCGATAAATTTTATTTGATACCATGATTTTGCTTTATTAATAGGTGCAGCTATACTGTCAGGTGCAAAAATTAACACAATTAATAATAGTACAATCAGAGCATAAAAATACCAAGAAATTTTCCTTAATTGTTCGAAATCTAAACTAGCAATTATGTACATGATTGCAAAGCCAATACAAAAGAAAATAATTTGCTTCACTATAAACGAACCACTATATTGGCCGAAATTAGTATTACTTGAATAGATAAATAAGCAACTAATAAACGCTAGTATTAATAAATATATATTTAATTGCCAATCCATTTGATTTTTCATTTCGCCCTCCTATTTTCCTTATTATGTAGAATTTAGAACGGTTACTAAGGTAAAAAGTTCCTAAAAATTACAATTATAGGTAGTAAGTGATTTTGATATATTAAACCATTTCTCATTTAACATTAATAGAGAAACGTTTGCCAATCTTGTTACAACTTTTGTGACTTTAAGACAGCACTTCTAATCCGTAGTATAATAATGGAAATAGAATCGTAGGAGTATGGTTGCAACTAGAGGAGGGGAACTACTTGAAGACATGGAAGATAGTATTGTTGTTATTGATAACTTTAGTAGTTGTAAGTGCTTGTGGCAAAGAAGATAAGGCAAATGAGAATAAGAAAATAAAGATTCCAGATACCGAAGATTATCAATCACTATATGTTCAAGGTGTAAATAATGAGGGAGTTGGTACAGATTCCACTAGAAAAATAATTACGGACAAGAAAATAATTCAATCATTTATAGAAAAAGTAAATCTAATGGAAGTAATTGTGCCGAAATTAGAAGAGGATACTGAAAATGTAAAAGAACTTCATAATCAGGGGAACTATATTATTGCACTTTCTAAATCAACAGATTTGAGTGGGAAAACGTATAAATTATATGTATTAAAGGATGGAACTGTGTTTTTCCAAGATCCTGTTAAAAAAGAAATGACTTATATGTCTGCAAAGAAAAACACTGCACTCTATAAAGAAGTGAAAGAATTATTAGCTATTGACTTTTAATAATAGGAACCAAAAAAGCTAGTACGCAATTTACGTACTAGCTTTTAGTCTTTAAATACCGAATTCTTTTTTGATCCAGTGATTTGCTTCTTGCCAGTTACTTACACGAATCACGCCATTTGGAATGGGTTCGCGGTTATAAGGAGCGTCGAATAATAGCACAGGGATGTCTAATTCCTCGTGAAGCTGAACAGCATTTGCATGCTTGTCCTCGAAAAAGGCATGTACATCGTATTCACGAGCTTTAATTGCTTTATTGACAGGTCCAACGATATCAATTTTGTCATATGGTACATTGAATTGTTTAAACCATTCGTAAGTGACATCTGTTGAATTGTCCTCGCGGGCTGTAATGTAATAAAGCTCAACATCTTTTTGCCAAGCAGATAAAATTGCTTGTGCATCTTGTTGAATAGGTGAAGCCATATAAATTTCTGGCTCATTTTCTCTAAACCACTTGAAAAACTCAACACTATCAACAGGGAACGCAGCCGTTAAGTCATATTGCGTTATATCAGTTAAGGCTAAATTGACATTAAAGGCTTTGTTGATATGAGGCAGAAGTGATTCTGGAGTCGTAACAGTACCGTCAATATCGATACCAAAACGGTAGTTTTTCTTCATTTCATTGCCCCCTGTATACTATGCTTTTGCGTTTTCAGCTTTTTCAGCATCTCTTTTTTTATAATATTCTTCAGCTAGTTTATCGATTTCGATTTTCAGCTCTTCAACCATCGTTTCTTCAGGTACTTTACGAACAGTTTTACCTTTCATAAATAGTAAACCTTCTCCGCGAGCACCAGCGATACCGATATCGGCTTCACGAGCTTCACCAGGGCCATTTACAGCGCAGCCTAGAACAGAAACTTTAAGTGGTGCTTTAATTGTTTGAAGATATTCTTCTACTTCGTTAGCAATTGAAATTAAGTCTATTTCAATACGACCACAAGTTGGGCATGAAATAAGTGTCGGAATGTCAGAAGCTAAACCGAATGTTTTTAATAGTTCACGTGCTACTTTTATTTCTTCAACAGGATCAGCGCTTAATGAAATACGCATTGTATTCCCGATACCCATGCTTAATATTGCGCCTAAACCAGCTGCTGATTTAATCGTACCAGAGAATAGTGTACCTGATTCAGTAATACCTAAGTGAAGTGGATAGTCAAATGCACGGGATGCTTTTTCATATGCTTCAATTGCTAGGTTTACATCAGATGCTTTCATAGAAACGATAATATCATGGAAATCTAAGTCTTCTAAGATTTTAATATGGTGTAAGGCACTTTCAACCATACCATCTGCAGTAGGGTAGCCATATTTTTCAAGGATTTTACGCTCTAATGAACCAGCGTTTACACCGATACGAATTGGTACGCCTTTTGCTTTAGCTGCATTTACAACAGCTTCTACTTTTTCTTTACGTCCAATGTTACCCGGGTTAATACGAATTTTATCAACACCAGCGTCGATTGCTTTTAAGGCTAATTTGTAGTCAAAGTGAATATCCGCTACTAATGGGATATGGATACGTTTCTTGATTTCAGCTAATGCATCAGCTGCTCGTTCATCTGGGCAAGCGACACGAACGATTTGACATCCAGCTTCTTCTAAACGAAGAATTTCTGCCACAGTTGCTTCTACATCATGTGTTTTAGTTGTTGTCATACTTTGTATAATTACTTCATTGCTTCCGCCAATTGTTAAGTCACCTACGCGAACTTTACGCGTTTTCGAACGGTGAACGATTTCATTCATGAAAACTCTCTCCTTCATAGGCTCAAAAATAAAGCCTTCACTGTACACTATTTTAGCAGTGTTCCAAAGAAAATGACAAGGAAGAAACATTAATTGTTTAATTTGTACATGAATGAGCGTTTTTTGTGCTGAATGGTAGTTGAATCAACTCACCAGGCTTAAAGGATTGTTTTAGTAAATGTGGATTTAGTTCATAAAAAAGTTCCAAGCGTTCTGAGAAGCTCATCGAACTTTCAGATGGATAAAGCGCAAACAGTGATTGTAGGTTATCACCGGGTATTGTACGAACCGTGATTGTTTTAATATCTGGAACATCAACACATGTTTCTTCAACAACTGGTTCTTTATAAAAAGCTGCTAGTGGAATTGTACCCTCTAGAAGATCGATTTTCAGGATAAAAGCAATAAATAGAATACCAAGTGCAGAAAAGAATATCTTCAAAAAAATCTCCCCCTTCGTTCAATATATGAACAAGAGAGAGATTCATTCGTATCAATTCTATTATTTTTTTATTTTTGGGTATTTCGTTATCGCACTTGCGATATAGGCTACGGTAATCACCATAGAGATGATGGTCATAAATGTGCCATTTAAAGAAGTGAAAGATAGTATACTTGTTAGTATAGTAGAAAGAGTAGTAGCGAGTGCAGTTGTACGCCAAATATGGCGATATTCACCTCGATGTCCCATCATTTTCAATAATATAAATCCTATAAAGCCATAAATACTTATTCGTAGAAAAGTTAAAAAAGTAGTAATGGTGAATAAGAAGACGAAAGCAAACGGATATATTAACCATTTAATATCATCTAGGTATTCTTTTAGACCTTCAAGCTGCGATGTGTCAACGATTGAACCCACACCCGTTAGGAACTGGATAAAAGAAATTACAGTGATAAAAGTGATTAATATAAAGACGTATTGAATCAATTTACCAATAGGTAGCATTCGGTATGCAGCTAGTTTTTTGGGATGTAATATACTGTCTAGAAATAATTGATAATGTTTAATTTTCATAATATGATATGCTCCTTCTATGTTATATTACCATGAGTTAGTAACACTTAGTAATTGTCGGCATTGTGAACAATTACACTTTATTGAAAGTGGCTATATTAAACGATTGTAAATTTTTTATAGAATAACTTACAATTTGATTACATTTTCTTCATAATAAAGCTGAGCTTAATAGTAATGCAGGGAGTTGACAGCAGTTGAGTCTGAATTGGCAAGATATGCTCTTCCAGTTCTTTGGGGGATTAGGACTATTTTTATTTTCTATTAAATATATGGGTGACGGCTTACAAAAATTAACAGGAGATCGCCTTCGTGATATATTAGATCGCTATACAACAAATCCAATGATGGGCGTACTAGTCGGCATATTAGTAACTGTACTTATTCAATCAAGCTCTGGTACAACTGTCATTACAGTTGGACTTGTTAGCGCAGGCTTTATGACGCTACGTCAAGCAATAGGCGTTATTATGGGTGCCAACATAGGAACGACATTTACTGCATTTATCATTGGCTTTGATATTGGTCAATTTGCATATCCAGTCTTAGCTATTGGCGCATTTCTATTATTTTTCTTTAAGAAAAATAGTATTCAAAATATCGGACAAATTGTCTTTGGTCTGGGAGGATTATTTGTTGGCTTGGAACTTATGAGTAAGGGGATGAAACCTTTACAAGAGCTACCATCATTTATCGATATGGCTTTACGTATTAGCGAACATTCTTTACTAGGGGTCATTTTAGGTGCATTGGTAACATTAATCATTCAGAGCTCTAGTGCCACAGTTGGTATTTTGCAAGGGTTGTACGGAGAAGGATTGATGCCGCTTCACGGGGCGTTACCGATTTTGTTTGGTGATAATATCGGAACGACAATAACGGCTGTATTAGCATCTATTGGTGCATCAGTAGCCGCACGTCGAGCAGCAGCGATGCATGTATTATTCAATGTCGTTGGAACGATTATTTTCCTATTAATTTTACCTCAATTTACGCTTTATATAGAATGGTTAGCAGGCGTCGCAGGATTAGAACCAAAAATGCAGATTGCATTTGCACACGGCTCATTTAATGTAGTGAATACAATGATTCAATTACCGTTAATTGGTTTGTGGGCATATGTCGTGACGAAGCTTATACCTGGTGAGGATTCTCCTATTGAATATAAACCAAGAAGTTTAGATCCTCATTTTATTGAAACATCACCTGCTATTGCTATTGGACAAGCGAAAGAAGAAGTTTTACGTATGGGTGAATATAGTATTCGAGGGTTAGAAGAGACATTCGAATATTTGAAAACAAATGATAAAAAGAATGCTACAAAGGTTTTACATTATGAAGAAGCAATCAATAGCTTAGATCAGAAAATCACTGATTATTTAGTGAAAGTTTCTGTACAACCATTGTCAGATACAGATTCTACTAGACACCATATTTTACTAGAAAATGTCCGCGATATTGAGAGAATTGGAGATCATTTTGAGAATATCGTGGAGTTAATAGACTACAAAGCCGTGAATGGGGTACAGTTGAGTGAACCTGCTATAAACGATTTAAGTGAAATGTTTACATTAACAATTGAAACAGTTCAAAAGGCTATTCTGACATTGGATACAACTGACCATGGAATGGCAATTGAAGTGACAAAAAAGGAAGAGCTTATTGATCAAATGGAGCGAACTTTTAGGAAAAAACATATTCATCGATTAAATCTTGGCCAATGTTCAGCACATTCGGGTATAGTCTTTACAGATATCGTTAGTAACTTAGAACGTATAGGGGATCACGCTGTTAATATCGCAGAAGCTATTTTACAAAAACATTAAGGAGGGATTCTATGGATGTAATCGCATGGATACTAATAATTTTAAGTTTTATTATTGCGTTTGTTGGGCTTGTATATCCTATTATTCCGTCAGTACTATTTATATTGCTAGGGTTTATCCTATATGGAGCATTTTATAGCTTTGGAGATTTACCTTGGTGGTTCTGGGTAATTCAAATTTTATTTGTTGCATTATTATTCGGAGCAGATACATTAGCAAATGCTTTTGGCGTGAAAAAATTTGGTGGTTCAAATGCAGGGATGTGGGGAAGTACAATAGGTTTATTAATCGGACCATTTGTCATTCCTATTGCTGGCATACTGCTCGGACCTTTTTTGGGAGCAGTGCTAGCAGAGTTAATAGTTAATAGAAGTAGTGTAAAACAAGCGATTCGAACTGGAATCGGTTCACTCGTCGGGTTCTTAACTTCTATTATTACGAAGGGAATTATCCAAATAATAATGATTGTTATATTTGTTATCGTGATATAAATTGCTTGATAAATTAATAGATTTTCAGTCAAAAGGCTGAAATCCAGTGATTTAGTTAATAATGTTTGAATGAATGCTGTTATTTTGATAACCTAAGAATGTAATTAATACTTATTAATCCTGAGGAGGAAAATTAATCATGGCTTTTGAATTACCAAAATTACCTTATGCATATGATGCACTAGAACCACATATCGACGCAACTACAATGGAAATTCACCACACTAAACATCACAATACTTATGTTCAAGGCATAAATGCTGCTCTAGAAGGCAAATCAGAATTCGAAGGGAAATCAGTTGAAGAAATTATTGCTAATTTAGATGCTGTTCCTGAAGAAATTCGTACTGCTGTACGCAACCACGGTGGCGGTCACTCTAACCACTCATTATTCTGGGAATCTTTAGCTGCAAATGCAGGTGGAGCTCCAACTGGCGAATTAGCAGCTGCAATTGATGCTAAATTCGGTAGCTTTGACGCTTTCAAAGAACAATTCGATAATGCTGCTAAAACTCGCTTCGGTTCAGGCTGGGCTTGGTTATCAGTTGCTAACGGCGAATTAGAAATCTCTTCAACTCCAAACCAAGATTCACCGATCATGGAAGGTAAAACTCCATTATTAGGTCTTGATGTTTGGGAGCATGCTTACTACTTAAACTACCAAAACCGTCGTCCTGACTACATCGGCGCTTTCTGGAATGTAGTAAACTGGGATAAAGTTGCAGAACGTTTTGCAGCTGCAAAATAATCTATTTTAAATGCAACAAAGCACGTACCTTTGACGTCAAAAAGGTGCGTGCTTTTTTTATGGTAAAAGAATACATAAGTTGACCTGTAAAGTTTGTAATTTGTATTTTTATTCTCTTTTTCCAAAAATAGAGCACTTCATTATTTTCGTATAAAATAGAAATCAATTAGACTATTTTTCGACATGACTACGGTGTGTTTTTGTGCTGAAAATGATATACTACTAATTGTGAATAAAGCGGAAGGGGGGACATTGCATGCGCAAAAAAAATCCATCTAAAAAGAAACGTGCAGCTAGTGTCAAAGCAAAACAGCGTGCAAATCTTTCGTTTCGAATGAATATACTTTTCTTTTCAATTTTCCTTTTGTTTTCTCTTTTGATTTTGCGTTTAGGGTATATGCAAATCGTTAAAGGTGAAGAATATGTGAGAGAATTAGCGCAAACTGACGAAGTAACGGTAAATTCTAGCGTTCCTCGTGGCCGTATTTATGATAGACAGGGCCGAGTTTTAGTTGATAATGAACCAAAGAATGCGATTACTTATACAAAACTACAATCGACAACAACGAAAGAGATGTTGGAAACTGCAAATAAACTCGCAAAACTCATTAAAATGGATACGAAACCTATCACGGATCGAGATAAAAGAGACTTTTGGATAACGCTCAACAAAGAAAAGGCTTATGCAAAAGTAAGTGAAAAAGAACAGAAAGACATTAACAATGATTCAGAACTAGAACAGAAAGAAAAGCAGGCAGAGCTAGATAAATTAGTGCGTGACCGAATTACTAATGATGAATTAAGAGAATTAACAAAGAAAGATTTACAAGTGTTAGCTATTTATCGATTAATGGCTGCAGGTTATTATTTATCACCACAAATTATTAAAAGTGATAATGTAACGAATAAAGAATTTGCAATCGTATCAGAGAATTTATCAGAGCTACCTGGTGTAAATACAACAACAGATTGGGCTCGTGTGAAAAAATCTGCATTAAGTATTTTAGGTTCAACGACAACACCAAGGGAAGGAATTCCAAAAAATTTGGTGGACTATTATTTGGCACGTGATTATTCTCGAAATGATCGTGTCGGTAAAAGTTATATTGAACAACAGTATGAAGAGATATTACAAGGACAAAAAGCCGTTGTCAAAAATGCTACAAACGGCAAAGGGCAAGTTGTAGATACAATAACTACTTCTGAAGGTTCTCCTGGGAAAGAATTAATGCTTACTATCGATAGTGAATTACAAGAAAGCGTTGATAAGATTGTTGAAGATCAATTATTATTTGCCAAATCTCAAGGTGGATCTTCATTACTTGATCGTGCTTTCCTTGTCATGATGAATCCAAACACTGGTGAAGTTTTGTCAATGGTTGGTAAGAAACTCGAGACAGATGAAAATGGGAAAATGACTGTAAATGACTATGCTATAGGTACATTTACATCTGCTTATGAAGTAGGGTCGGTAGTAAAACCAGCAACACTTTTAACGGGATATTCTTTAAATGCTATCAAAGTGGGCGAGACGTTGCTCGATACACCTATTAATATTGCAGGCACAATAAAATCATCTGTTTTCAATCGAAGTGGTTCAATTATGATGAATGATTTGGCTGCATTAGAACGATCATCCAATGTGTATATGTTTAGAACGGCTTTCCGTATTGCGGGAGTTAACTATGTACCAGGAGCGGGTTTAGCTGTTCAACAGAAGGACTTTACTAAAATTCGTAATTCTTATGCACAATTTGGTTTAGGTGTGCAAACAGGCATTGACTTACCAGGCGAATTTGAAGGTGTGAAAGGGACTGAAACTTTGTCAGGTAAGCTACTGGACTTAGTAATTGGTCAGTATGATACATTTACACCAATACAGTTAGCACAATATGTATCTACAATTGCGAATGGTGGAACACGTATACAGCCTCACTTAGCGAAAGAAATCCGAGAACCATCAGCTGATGGCAAAACATTAGGACCGGTTGTAGAAGAATTTGCTCCAAAAGTATTAAATACAATTGACAATTCGAAAGAGGAAATTAATCAGGTAAAAGAAGGTATGAGACGGGTATACTTTGGTAACCAAGGTTCAGGTGCTAGATACTTCCGTGATGCGGAATTTACTGCTGCAGGTAAGACAGGTACTGCTCAAGCAATTTATTACGGACCAAAGAAAAGTGCTTATGGTACAAACACTCTTTCTATTACACATATCGGCTTTGCGCCATATGAAAATCCAGAAATTGCTTATGCTGTAGTAGTGCCATGGGTTTCTACGAATGAAAATACTTATCCTGCTATAAACAATATCATTGCTCGTGAAGCGGTTGACAAATATTTTGAAATCCAAAAGAAAAATACGAAAAAGGCAAAACAAAATGTAGGAGAAAAAATTAAAAAGCCTATTACAAAAGAGCAGATCGATGAAGAAGATGCGCAAAAAATGGGTACTCAATAAAATGACTTTCTTCTATTAAAATAGTTAAACGCCTCACATTGTACAAAATACAATGTGAGGCGTTTTTTGTATACATTATTACAGAAAACGACAGCGATTTACAAAGCATTTACAATACCTTTATATAACCTTACATTACATTTATATGTCCTCAACATGTCTACTTTATAGTTAACAGTGTAGTAAACAAACACAAAAACCTTAGGGGGAACAAACAGATGAAAAACTGGAAGTACTTCATGATGACATCAATCGTAGGCTCGGCACTTTTGTTAGGAGCATGTGGCAGTGACACAGAAGAAGGTAGCAAAACGTCAAGCAGCGGTGCATCTAGCCAAGAAACAAATGCTGGTGCAAGTGAGCAACTAGAAGGAAAAATCGCAGGAGATGGTTCTTCAACTGTAGCACCAATCATGGAAGCAATTGTAGAGGAATATACAGCTGTTCAACCTAAAGTACAAGTTTCAGTAGGTGTCTCTGGAACTGGTGGCGGATTTGAGAAATTCATAGCAGGTGAGACGGCATTTGCAAACGCATCTCGTGAAATTAAAGAAGAAGAGGCTGCTAAGTTAAAAGAAGCAGGCATTGACTATACAGAAATGAAAATTGGTTATGATGGTTTATCTATCGTAGTAAATAAAGAGAATGATTGGATAGAAGATTTAACAGTAGATCAATTAAAACAAATTTGGACTGAAGATGGTAAAGAAAAGAAATGGTCTGATATCGACCCATCTTGGCCAAAAGAAAAAATTACCTATTACTCTCCTGGTACTGACTCAGGAACATATGACTACTTCGATGAAGTTATTTTAGACGGTAAAGATTTAGCGAAAAAAGCAACTCTATCAGAAGATGATAACGTACTAGTACAAGGTGTTGAAGGCGATAAAAACGCTATCGGATACTTCGGTTACGCATACTACGTAGCAAATAAAGATAATCTTAAAATTGTTAAAGTCGGCGGAATTGAGCCAACAAATGAAACAATTAAATCAGGTGAATATTCACCGCTCTCTAGACCACTATTCATCTACGTGAAGAATAGCGAAGTAAAAGAAAATGCAGCATTCTATAACTTTATGAAATATGCTCTTGAAAATGCAGGCGATATGGCAGAAGCTGTAGGCTATGTTAGAACACCAGATGAAGATTACAAAAAAGACTTAGATGCTTTAGAAGGCTTGAAATAATCACTGGCTAGGGGAGCGAGTAGCAAAACGCTACCTGCTCCCTTTTTACTGAAGGGGGACTTCAACTTGGCTGTAAAAGAATCGACGGATAAGCTGTCTGTTCAAGATTTAATTGCACAATCACGTGGTAAGGGATCTAAAAAGGTAGTAGAAAAAGTAATGCCAATCTTATTGTTTACCACTGCTTTAATCTCGGTATTAACAACGTTTGGAATAGTTTTCACACTTATTTTTGAAACATTTGAATTCTTTAAGGAAGTACCTTTCATTGATTTCTTATTTGGTACCGAATGGCTTCCATTCTCAAGTAAGGAGCCAATGTACGGAATTTTACCACTAATCTTAGGAACGTTAAAGGTAACAGTTATTGCAGTTTTAGTAGCAGTTCCACTCGGTATTGCTGCAGCAATTTACCTTAGTGAATATGCAAGTGATCGTACACGACGTTTGATCAAACCAGTTCTAGAAGTATTAGCAGGTATTCCGACAATTGTTTATGGATTCTTTGCACTGACTTTTGTCACTCCGATGTTACAAGAATTGATTCCAGGGTTGAAAATCTTTAATGCATTGAGTCCGGGGATTGTCGTAGGGATCATGATATTACCGATGATTGCCTCGCTTTCTGAGGATGCAATGACTTCAGTACCAAATGCAATGCGAGAAGGTGCTTTGGCACTTGGTTCAACAAAACTGGAAGTAGCAATCAAAATTGTGTTACCAGCAGCTTTATCAGGGATATTGGCTTCGGTAGTACTTGCGGTGTCTCGTGCAATTGGTGAAACCATGATCGTATCTCTTGCTGGAGGAGCGACACCAACATTTGACTTTAGCGTGACGGATTCAATCCAAACGATGACGGCATATATTGTTCAAGTTTCAACAGGTGATGCAGGCTATGGAACAACCATTTACTACTCAATTTACTCAGTTGGATTTACACTATTCATCTTCACATTGCTGATGAATTTACTTGCACATTTCATTTCAAAACGCTTTAGGGAGGAATATTGATGGTGAAATATGTTGATCATACGCAAGTTGTGAAGCGCATGAATGGACGACTAGTTGTAAATAAGCTGTTGAAAACAGTCTTCCTATTAGCAACACTTTTTGCCTTAGCAATGCTTGGTATATTAGTTTACCGCATGTTTGATCAAGGTTGGGGTTATTTATCGGTAGACTTTTTATCAAACTTTGCTTCTAGGTTCCCAGAAAAAGCAGGGATTAAAGCTGCACTCGTTGGTTCCGTCTTTCTAATGTTAGTTGTGGCACCAGTATCCCTATTTCTGGGGGTAGGAACGGCTATTTATTTAGAAGAGTATGCGAAGCAAAATAAAATAAATGCTTTTATCCGCATGAATATCTCGAATTTAGCAGGTGTTCCTTCTATAGTATTTGGATTACTTGGTTTAACGATATTCGTTCGTTCGCTAGCATTAGGGAAAAGTGTACTAGCAGCAGGACTTACAATGAGTTTGCTGATCTTACCCGTTATTATAGTGGCTGCACAAGAAGCGATTCGTTCTGTACCAAAGGAATTAAGGGAAGCATCATACGGTATGGGTGCGACAAAATGGCAAACTATATTAAAAGTTGTCTTGCCATCAGCGGTACCAGGAATTTTAACAGGAAGTATTTTAGCGCTGTCGCGAGCTATAGGTGAGACTGCACCGCTTGTTGTATTAGGGATTCCGGTGATTGTACATTTCTTACCAGATGGCATTTTGAGCGAATTCACAGCTTTACCAATGCAAATCTTTGACTGGGCAAAACGCCCGCAAGAGGAATTTCAATATGTTGCAGCGGCCGGAATTCTAGTCTTGATGACATTCTTAGTTATCTTAAACTCCATTGCCGTCATAATTCGAAATAAATTTCAGCGTCGTTATTAAAAACTAGGGGGCTTCAATGATGGTTAAACTTCCAGTAAATGAAGTATATGAAACAAAGGGACAAAACTTAAAAGTAATTTCAAACGAAGACAAACGAACAGTGTATCATTCGAAAAACTTGAATTTATGGTACGGGGAACATCATGCCTTAAAAGATATAAATCTAGAAATGAAAGAAAACGAAGTAACGGCAATTATTGGTCCATCTGGTTGTGGTAAATCGACGTATATCAAAACATTAAATCGAATGGTCGAGCTAATACCATCTGTTCGTACAGAAGGTGAAATTTTATACCGTGAGCGTAATATTCTAGATAACAAATACCAAGTTGAAGAATTGCGCACTAAAGTAGGTATGGTATTTCAAAAACCAAATCCATTCCCAAAATCTATTTACGATAACATCGCTTATGGTCCGCGTATACATGGTATTAAAAATAAGAAAATTCTCGATGAAATCGTGGAAAAAAGTTTACGCGGAGCAGCGATATGGGATGAAGTTAAAGATCGACTAAACCAAAATGCATATGGATTATCAGGTGGACAGCAACAACGTATCTGTATTGCTAGATGCCTTGCCATTGAACCAGATGTCATATTAATGGATGAGCCAACTTCAGCATTAGATCCAATTTCTACATTAAAAGTTGAAGAGTTAGTCCAAGAATTAAAAGAAAACTATTCAATTATTATTGTGACACATAATATGCAACAAGCAGCGCGTATTTCTGATAAAACGGCATTCTTCCTAAATGGAGAAGTGATAGAGTATGCGGCAACGAACCATATTTTCTCTACACCAACGGATAAAAGAACAGAAGATTATATTTCCGGTCGATTCGGTTAAGGAGGAATATAGAGATGACGGTTCGTGAAAAATTTGAAAATGATTTAAAGCGAGTGCAAGGGCTAATGTTAGATTTATGTCATATGTCTATTCAGGCATTAGAGAAATCAGTTGAGGCACTTTTCGATCAAGATATTGATGCGGCACTATTATTAATAGATCAAGATCGTTTTATCAACAGGTTAGAAGAGCATTTAAATGATGAGGTCATTTTATTGATCGCCAAACAACAACCTGTTGCGACTGATTTACGTCGCTTAATCGTCATGATTAAAGCTGCCTCAGATATGGAGAGAATTGGGGATTATGCTGTAAACATCGCCAAAGAGACGATTCGTCTTGGTGAAACGAAAGTGGTCTATCCTACGGAGAAAATTGCACAAATGCGAGATCAAGCAATCGCAATGTTAAAAAATATGGTACAGGCATTTATCGAAGAAGATATGAATAAAGCGAAGGAAATTGCGCTCTTAGATGATCAAATTGATACTTTATATGGAGAAGCAATTGTTGAAATATTAAATACACCGACAGAAAATATGAAAGATATTGGCCAAGTGGCGCAATTATCTTTTGTTTGTCGGTATTTAGAGCGTTCGGCGGATCATGCCACAAATTTGGCTGAGCTGTTATTTTACTTAGTGAAGGGTAAGCATTATGAGTTGAATCAATAGCCTTTCTATAGAAGAAAGAAAGCTGACTAATGAGCCAGCTTTCTTTTTGTTGTTCAAATTGGAGAACAGATTTAAATAACAGTGATGTGCTTTCAACTTAGCTGAGTTTAACTGAAAAACGTCCAATGAGTATATTAAATACTCATTGGACGTTTAAGTTTTTCAGAACTAAATGCTCTAAATGCATTTCAATTATTTACTACGCGTAATTTTCTTAACAATTTCAGCGGTAGTCATTTTGATATTTAAATCGTATGTGCCAATTTGAAGACTAGAAGCTTTGTCATTTTTGATGACGTAAAGCTCGAAGTCACCAGCATCTTTAATTATACCGGCTTTCTCCAGAGCTAAACTTACTTCTGAAGTACCCATACCCTTTTTAATAACAAGTGTATACGACTTTACAGTTTTTCTAGCTGAGGAATTTACCGATACTGTGTTATTTTTTAATGCGCTGTAGTCTGTTTGAATTTTAGCAAGCTGCTCTTTTGCTTCAGCTGCTTCCGCGTTAATTGCTTCTAGTTCAGTCTTTTTGATAAGGACTGTACCTTTAGGCACATTAATATTTGCTGCTTCAATGTCAGCGTCACTTGTTATGAAATCCACGAATGTGAAGCTAGCACCCGCAAGAAAAAGAGCGATGCCAAATGCTCGGATGGATGATTTTCTCATACGCGGCTGCCTCCACTTTGAAGGACTTCTTGCACCTGCTCTACTGATAGAGAAGATCGCTTACTAATTTCAGGGATAGTATAGCCCTGCTTATGTAGCGTTTGCACTTGACTGATAATAATTTGGTGAACACCTTTAGTGGATGCAGTTACAGGAGAGGCTGCTTTTTTAGGTTTTCCTATCAATTTGGGCTCTAATAATAATTCTTCCTCAATTACTTTTAAGCGACGCTTTAGTTGATGCGTTTCTTGGTAAAAATTAAGAGAAAGTTCTTCAACATCTCCCTCGATTTGTGTCGAATGATCTTTGATGAAAAACGAAGTAATTATTACGATAATCCCAACAATCATTAATATAGATGATAATTCCAAATTCTTTCACCTCAATAGGTTTAAATAGTTGTGATACCATTTTATCATAAAGTAGGACATAATACTCCTGCTCATCAAACAACATCCCACGTTTAGCCACGTATTAGACGAAATTTCCAGAAGAAATGACAGTAGATTTTTTTCGAAGTTATGATATAATGAGTTAGTCGTATAAATCATGCTCACTAAAGACATTTTATTCTTGATATAGAGTGGGAGGGGTAAAGATGCGCGTTAATATTACATTAGCTTGCACTGAATGTGGCGAACGTAACTACATTTCTAAGAAAAACAAGCGTAACAATCCAGAACGTCTTGAATTGAAAAAATATTGCTCTCGTGATAAGAAGAACACTCTTCACCGTGAAACGAAGTAATAACTGTTGCCAAAACCACGAGTGGTTTTGGCTTTTTCCGTTCTTTGGACTAAAAGGAGTGAACCCCTTGGATAAAAAAACACTACGTCAAGATATGAGAGTAAAGCTTGCTCAAATGTCAGAGGCGCAATATGATGCATACTCATTGCAAATTCATGAACAACTATTAAGAGAATCTTCTATTAAAAAAGCGAATATAATTGGTTTAACCATATCAGCCTTTCCAGAAGTGAATACAATCACTTTAATTGAAAAACTCTGGTCACAAGGCAAACGAGTAGCTGTTCCTAAATGCGAACCTAAAACACGTGCTATGATATTCTATGAAATTACATCATTCGATCAATTAGAAACGGTCTATATGCAACTGAAAGAACCTATTCCTGCATTAACAAAAGAAGTGCCAAAGAAAGAAATCGATTGTTTGATTGTTCCAGGTGTTGTATTTGATCAGTTTGGTTTTCGCGTAGGCTTTGGGGGCGGCTACTATGATCGGTATTTAGCCAGTTACAACGGAGAACGAATCACCTTAGCTTTTGGAGTACAGCTCATACATAAAGTACCGACAGATCAATATGATTTACCGGTTCATAAAATAATTACAGAGACAAGCGTGATTAATTGTCTTGAAAATCGAAAGGAGTCACAATCAGTCGATGAAAACAGTATATGATGTAATGCAATTTTTGAAACGCTTTGGTACATTTATTTATACAAAAGATCGAGTTGCGGATTTAGAACTGATGGAGGATGAGATCCGAGAACTCTACTCTTCACATTTAATAGACATACAAGATTATCAAATGGCTTTGATGATCTTACGCCAAGAAATTTCGAAAGAGAAAAGGAATAGACAACAAATGTAAAGAAGTGGTAGAATTTATTTTCTACTACTTTTTTTAAAGATTAATGAAACTTTTACATGACTCATCCGTCTAATAAAGAGTCTGTAATAAAAACGGAAGATTGAATATATAATATGTGATGTAACATTTTTGTTGCGTTGTTGTAAAAAAAGGATTATGATATATTTTGTTTCTTTCATATATGAAACTAAAATTGTAAAGAACGAAGGAAAGTAGGAGGATGTTAGGAATGAATTTTAAAAAAGCACCTAAACATTCAATTTTGGCTTTAGCAATAATAGCCACTTGGATCAAGACTTATATAACATATCAAACAGCCTTTGATATGAAAATTGAAAATACAATGCAACAATTGATTCTGTTTATCAACCCACTTAGCTTCTTGCTATTTATTTTTGGGTTGTCGTTATTCTTTAAAACTGCAAAAGCGCGTAATCGTTATATAATTATCACAAGTAGTATTCTAGCAATTGTTTTATATGCTAACGTTGCTGTGTATCGCTTCTTCGATGATTTTATAACATTACCGATGTTGTTCCAAACAAGTAACTTCGGTGACCTTGGAAACTCTGCATTATCTTCGATGTACTTTACAGATGTTTTCTACTTTACAGACGTTATTTTGTTAATACTAGCAGTTAAGTTTTTACCTGTTGCAAAAGAAATTTTCGTAGTTAAACCGAAAATGCGTCGTACGTATTTTGTGTTATCATGTGCAATGTTATTCTTGAATCTTGGTTTAGCTGAAACAGAACGTCCACAGTTATTAACTCGTAGCTTTGACCGTGAAATTTTAGTGAAGAACATTGGTACTTACAATTACCATCTATATGATATTTACATTCAATCAAAATCGCATGCTCAGCGTGCATTAGCTGATGGTAGTGCGTTAACAGAGGTTACAAACTACGTAAAATCTAATCCAGCTAAAGCTGATGATAAAATGTTTGGTGTTGCTAAAGACCGCAACGTTATTATTATCTCCCTTGAATCAACTCAAGACTTTGTCATTAATAATGAAGTGAATGGTCAAGAAATCACACCATTCTTAAATTCTTTAACAAAAGATAAAGATACATTCTACTTCGATAATTTCTATCACCAAACTGGTCTTGGAAAAACATCGGATGCTGAATTTATTGTTGAAAACTCATTATTCGGAACAGGACGAGGAGCTGTCTTCTTCACTAACAGTGGGAACACATACAATTCGATGGCTGAACGTTTAAATGGTGAAGGCTACTATACTTCAGTACTACACTCAAATAATAAGAGTTTCTGGAACCGTGATATGATGTATCATGCATTTGATATTAAGAAGTTCTATGATATTGATTCATTTGATGTAAATGAAGAAAACTCAGTTAACTGGGGATTAAAAGATATTCCGTTTATGGAACAATCAGTGGATATTATGAAAACAATGCCACAACCTTTTTACACACGTATGTTATCTTTAACAAACCACTATCCATTCACTTCTGATGAAGAGGATCAATTCATTGAACCTTATACATCTGAAGATGGTACAGTGAACCGTTATTTCCAAACTGTCCGTTATACAGACGAAGCAATTAAAAAACTGTTTGCTGATTTAAAAGAAAAAGGTTTATATGATAATTCGATTATTGTAATGTATGGTGACCACTATGGTATTTCAGAAAACCATAACAAAGCAATGGAACAATATTTGGGTAAAGAAATCACATCACTTGAAACAGCTCAGCTACAACAAGTGCCGTTCTTCGTGCATATTCCTAACTCAGGCGTAGGTAAAGAAATGCATGAAGTATCGGGTCAAATGGATATTCGCCCAACAGTATTGCACTTATTAGGTGTTGATACATCTAATGACTTACAATTAGGTGCAGATTTATTCTCTAAAGACCATGAAGACTTCGTTACATTCCGTGATGGTCGTTTTGTAACTGATAAACTAGTTTATGCTGGTGAAGTTTGTTACGATAAAGAAACAGGTGAGAAAACGGATCAAGCGAAGTGTGAACCGTTTATTGAAAGAGCCAATAAAAAACTAGAATACTCTGACCGTATTATTAACGGTGATTTACTCCGCTTTTATGATGAAAAAACTGGAGCTGTAAAATCAAATTCAGAAGAAACTAAATAAATTCTTTTTGAAAACCTACATGAATCTATTCATGTAGGTTTTTTTATGAAAATCCATAATTTTCTACTTATAACGAAACCTTTTTAGTTTATAATCGTATAATAGATGTGGGTGAAGAGGAGGCACAATATGAAAAAATTTATGATGTATCTAGTCCTCACTTGTGCCATTTTCTTAGTTGGGTGTAATAAAGAATCTTCACAACCAAATTTAGATGCGGATTCAAATAACCCTGAAGCGGTTGAACAAAAAAGGGTTGCAACAGAAGTTCTTGATTATTCTATGAAGACAGAAGATTTACATAGTATTGTTGGGTTTCTATCTGAAACAACAATTTTGTATGTTGCTTATGAATCAGACCGCTTCCACCTATTAACTTATAATTTAATTACAGGTGAAAAAGAGACGATTTTTTCAGAAAAGGACCAAATTATTCAAGTGATGATCCATCCTTCTAAAAAGCAAATTATCGTTCAATCTTCCGCAAACTCCTCATCTGCAACGGTTAAGATTATTTCGCTAAAAGGGGAAATTCTTCATAGTGTCGATATTCTATCATCGGAATTATCAATTATGTGGAATCCTAAAAACCCTCAATTAGTTGCCTTCACAGCATTTCAAGGAGATTTTTCATACCAATGTTATGTCTTTGATGGTGAACAAGAAAAATTGCATGAGATTAATCCTAGTAATCCATTTTTAGTTTGGCAATCCGAAGATATTTTACTGTATAACCGTTGGACAGCTCGTCAGCTTAATGGTGGCAAAATAGTAGAATTGAATTGGAAGACTGGTCAGGAACAACTAACTGATTTAAAAAAGGTTGTATATTTGGATACAGAGAAGGATGCTAGATTAACAGTTCAAATTGATTTCGAAACAGAACAGTTTTCTTATTTATTAAAGAACAAAAATAAGGAAATCACTTGGCAAGCACCTGCATTAAGTAATTATTCTCAATGGTTTGTTCCGGATTTAGTTTGGTTAGAGGATCAATCAGTGATCGCTATTGTACCAACTGAAGGTGGTTTGTTGGATGATTATTCAGGTAAATTTAAATTGATGAAAATTTCAGATGAAAAAGTAGAAGAGTTAGTAACGCTAGATGAGTATACAATGATTACTTGCTCTCCAAAAGGCTCACTTTGTTTATATGGCAATGATTTGGAGCAAGTTATGTCATTTGAACCTTACAAAAAGAAAAAATGGTTAACCCTTGAATAGAAGACAAAAAAAAGCTGTGGTATAAAAACCACAGCTTTTATTGTCCCACTTTGTATTAGTGAAGAGATGGTGGGAATCCTTGATTTAAGATAGTCATAAATACGAACCATCCAAACACTGCAAATGTAACAAAGTTAAAAGCCATTCCTAGAATGCTTTTTTCTTTGAGAGACTGTACAGTGCCAATTAGACCTAGAATTGCGACTAGGCCAAAAATAACCATTAATAAGTTCAATATAGACACTCCTTTCGACATCCGAAAATGAATGCCGCAAACGATATTCCTCTTCTATTGTAAAGCTAATTAGTACGTTTGTCGAGATTAAAAAGTGACGGATATTTGAACGAGGGATGTTATCATAGATATATCATTTCTTGACGGAATCTGTATAATATAGTGGAGGTGAAAAGAATGTTAAATATTCGAACATATACATTAGGACCAGTTCAAACAAATTGCTATATTATTTCAAATAAAAAGAAAGAATGTCTTGTAATTGATCCAGGTAGTGAAGGAGAGAGACTTGTACAGCAATTAAGAGCCTTAAATTTGCGTCCGTTAGCTATTTTGTTAACACATGCTCATTTCGATCATATTGGAGCAGTAGATGAAGTGAGAGATGCTTTTAAAGTACCTGTTTATTTACATAAGGCGGAAACGGATTGGTTAATTGATCCAATGAAAAATGGTTCAGGTAAATATGCGGAATTACCAAATATAACAACACAACCAGCAGATCATGTGATTGATCAACCACAAGAATTGACTATAGGACCTTTTGAATTTGAAATTGTACACACTCCAGGTCATTCTCCTGGTAGTATTTCATTTATATTCGAAGATGAAGGATTTGCTGTGGTTGGTGATACTCTATTTCAAGGTAGTGTAGGCCGCACAGATTTAGTAGGTGGCAATGAAAAACTGTTATTAAAATCTATCCATGATAAGCTCTTATCGTTAGATGAGAACCTAATTGTTTACCCAGGTCATGGAGATGCAACTACTATTGGGACGGAAATGGAGCAAAATCCTTTTTTGAACGGATTTTTGTAAGATTTAAGGATAAAAATGAAGAAAAAACCGATAAGTGAGTGAAATCTTACTAGTCGGTTTTTTTTATGTAATTTAACAGAACATATTAACTTAAACCATGTTTCTTTTTATATTTTCTGGAATCATTACAACTTCGGTAGATAGATTAACGGGTTTAAAAGTTGGGTCAATGCATTCATCCCAATAGTCTAAATGCTTTTTATCAATCCAATGTGTTGAGTCCTCTACAGCAATTCCACCTTTTCCTTGTACAGAGTACCAATACAAATACTCCTCATTATTCCAAACTTCACGGAAGATTGTTTCAACGTACATCTTTTCTCCTTCTAATGTAACAAGAACATCCTGCATGTAATCATTTAAAAACTTTAACCATTCCGTAACTTTTTCTGATTTTCCTTGTTGAACTCGAAATCTCGTGCATTCAATTTCTAGCATTTACTATTCCTCCAGCCGGTAATATGACGCCTCGTTGATAAGAGAGAATTCTGATGTTTTTTGAATATAATAAATTGGAAATATAATATTTATTTTAAATATTCAAACAAAAGTAAGATATGTTTAATTATAGATAAACGAAATGGGGATTACAACCATTTATTATTTAGGGTTTTGTAGCGATAGCTTATGTGGATTTAAATTATTGGAAATGGATAGATAGTTGGAAAACACTTTTAGATATAGAGTGTTTTGAAGACAAAGGTAAGGAGGGTGATAGCGTGAATGATACATGACTTTTTAATCCTGATTGGAATGAAGCGGTGAATACTGCAAAAATTATTTTGTAGCATAACGATCATGTAGGGTCAAAGAAAAAGGTTATTGAAGGCAGGGCTATTTGATTTACGAGTAAGGATTACAAGCCGTGGTTTTTACGAACTATCGCTAGAACGAGTTGAGGATGTAATTTCGAGACTATTTTTATTAATCGAGGGAAATATCGAATATAAAGACGTGAAAATTCTTCTAAATAACAATGGAGCGAGTTAGCGCAACAAACAACCGAATTAGCGCAACAAACAAATTAATACGCAAAAAAAAGAGGCTATGGAGGCCTCTTAAATAGAAGATATTAATCTTCTTCATCTAGGGGATGTTTCTCACCATATAGAATGGAGAGGGTTAAAGTTAAGCTACAATTACAATTATAACAATCATTAATAAGGTGTCAATAGTGGAAAATACACAAAATAAAAAAGACAGCTTTGGACTGTCTTTTTTATTTACTATTAATGTCCTGCGCCTGCAACGTGAATGAATGTAGTATAGTACGTGAAGCCTGCGAAGAAAACTGTTAAGTAAGCACCGAAGATGTACATATACATACGTTCCGTTAGGTTTAAGTATCCTAATAGAAGGAAAAACCCTGTATTAGCTAAGAATAATAGCGAAACTTCTGTCATATCACCTAAATAAAACATAACTGCGAAAATCCCTGTCCAGAAGCCCATTACTTTATACATATTATCCATATATGATTCCCTCCTTTTGCGACGACACAATAATCTCTTATCCATTATAAATGATTTGAAACCAACATGTAAACCGCTACTTAGGTTAACTTTGTGACAAAGCAGTGTAAAAAATTAAATATCAATTCGATAAGTGCAGTATTTACAGCTTTCAACCATGCTATCAATTTGAACAAATTCTTGTACATCAAATAAGTATTCAAATTGGCCTTTTAAGAAAGATTCATGCAAGTCACAAACGAGTGATGCGTGTTTCTCGATTTGACTATGGAAAGGACAATTATAAACAGCAAAGCGGATTGTTTTTCCTTCTGGCTTATCGAGAATTACAGGAACATAACCAATTAATGAGGCTGCTTCTGTAATGATTTCTACACGTTCATCAAATGAAATGAGCGCTTTATCCTTTTGACGTTTAGATAAGATTGATTGAATTTGTGCAACACCTTTTTTGTAACAAATCTTTTTACCGATAGTATTAGCATCTTCACCAAGTTCTATAATGATTTCTAGAACCCAACTTAATAATTCCTCATAATTTCGTTGAGGGAATGTTAGAGCAATGCCATTTGCAACCGCTTTATATTTTCTTCCAGGTCGGCCGCCTTTTCCTGTTTTTTCATATTCAGACGTAATTACATCAATTTCGTTTAATTTAGTTAAATGAAGACGTGCAACGTTTGGATGAATTTGAAACTTATCGGCAATGTTTTGGACTGAGAAAGAATCTTTTTCTTGTAACATATATTGATAAATTGAAAATCTTGTTTCATCTGCTAGAGTACTTGTGATTTTTAATGGATGTAACATGAAAAGGTTCCACCTCCTGTATATTTATCTTTATTATAAAACAATATAAAATATCTATCAGTATAAAAACTGATATATTCAAAAAAAATAAGTAGAATAATGTAAAAAAGTGAAAGATTACTAGTCTTTTTTCGTTGAAAATCTATTTTTACATAGTAGAAAAGCTTTAAAATTATATTATATTCCTTTTTTAAAGTGTATAACATTAATTTGCATTATTGTATGTATTTTCTTGTTTTTGCAGTGTATAATTTCGCTAACGGATAAGGAGCGGTCGTTATTCGTCGTGGTAGAAAGGGGGCAATATGACATTTACTGAGACAGTTGTGGAGCAAAAAAGTGAGCATCTATTGTTGAAGGCAATACATTTTGGCGCATCTGACTTACATTTAATGCCTAGTGAAAACGACTATTTACTATACTTTCGAAAATATGGGCAGCTCGTGTCTGCTGGTCAACTTCCCCTAGAGTTGGGTGATCGTATGATTTCCTACTTTAAATTTCTCTCCTCTTTAGATATTAGTGATAAGCGTAGACCTCAAAGTGGTTCGTTTCAGCAAGTTTTAAATGAACAGCCAATTGCTTTTCGCGTATCCACCTTACCTTCGATTTTCTTAAAGGAAAGCTTGGTCATTCGTATAATGTTGCAGGATCATGCTATGCCAATTTCTTCCCTATGTTTATTCACTGAATCAGCTAAGCATTTATTGCAATTAGTGAAAAAGAGACAAGGCATCTTATTTTTAACCGGTCCAACTGGATGCGGCAAATCTACATCATTATACTCCCTTATACATTATTGCTCTAATGAACTAAAAAAGCACGTCATATCCTTAGAGGATCCAGTGGAAAATAGTCAATCGAATTTATTGCAAATTCAAGTAAATGAAAGAGCCGGTGTTTCATACGCAACCGGATTAAAAGCTATTTTAAGACATTCTCCGGATAGTATATGAAATGGGGAAATTAATTAAAAAGGAACTTATAATTATTTTGATCGTATAAATGTAATAGACTTTTATACAAATAAGTCTATAAGAAATTAAGCTTTTAGAAAGCGCTTTTTAATGGGTAAGAAGAGTAGTAAATCGAACCTACACATTTTGAAATATTATATAAAACTTCGTATGAGTCATTACAAAATACAAGGCAAAGCGTAATTTTATTATCGATAATGTTTTTGCAATTGTTCCAGTTGTCTAAGGCTCTTAAGTTAAACTCCGTACTATGATAGTGTATGAAAAAGGAGATAGATGGTGGCAAAAAATAGCTGCTATTTATCTCCTTAAATTTTCATTTGCATAGGTATAATCGCATTTAATAAGATTTTTTCTGTCTGTCAAAAGCACTCAACAAAGCTTGAGGTGCGGAAGTTTTGTTGATTTACGAAGATTAAACACTTCCAACATACATTTAATGAATTATAACCGTTGTACAGACTTATGAGTGTGGCTTATCCGGGTTAATAAACTAACGAAGTTCGGTGCCTTTGAATTCGAATACTAGTTTCATTGACATTAAAACGCCAAACACGATATCTCCATATTGGTGCAAAGCTCAATAGTACAGCCCTAGGGAGGTTATGAAGTCAGTAAGCATAAGTAATGTTGCTTTAATTATTGGTGCGCAAATAGGCAGGCTTTTTTGTAGATGAAATTTAATTTTATTGTGAGGTAGAACATATTTCAATTTCGCCCTTAAATATTAGGTGTAATTAATATTAAATTCTTTAATTAATTCATTTAGAACAAAGTCTATTGATTGTATCATCTCTTTTCTGGATTCTAACCTCTTAATATAATCTTCTATTTTACCTCGTCAGAATGTCTCGGCTAATTCAATCACTCCTTTTTTAATAATGTATACTATTTCATTAATGACTCCAATTGATTATTAAATAATATTAATTACCTATTAATTTTGTATATTTAACCAACTTGTAGTGTTACATGCACATATATATAATGTAGATAAAACAAATAATTTATTCTTAGGGGGAGAACTTAATGATGTTATTTAGCAATTAGAACTAAAATTTTTAAATTATTTAATGTTCTTATTGGAGAGTAAGAATCGACGATAATCCTTAAGAAAAAGAAATAAAGATAGTATTTTGAATATAGTATTTATTTAAAATAAGAAGGTGAATAATATGAGTGTAGGTAAGATTATTACTCAGGATGAAAAATATAGTACAGATGCAAGTCCTAGCTGGAATGGGTTTAATCATCAAGGGAAAATAGGTATATTTGTTGTATTAAAAATGATTAATGATTTAAATTTATCATTTGATGTGTGTAACTCTTATGAGATTGAACTTGAGTGGTTGGAGGATTTTTCTATAAAAAAGGACAATGATTACATATCTATACACCAGGTTAAAACATATAATAAAACAGCACCAAGTGATTATAAGGATGCAATTTGGCTATTATTAGCAAAGGTTACAGACTTTCCGAATGTAGAAAAAGCTTATTTGCATTCAACTAGAAAAATAAGTAAATTAGATGATCTTGAAAAACTTCTTTATGATTATAAACCTCCAAAAGAAGTGAAGAAGAAATCAAAAAAAAATGAGAAAGTAAATGAAATTGAAGAAAATAAAAAATATTGGACTCCTAGACAATGTCATGATTATGTGAAATACACAGGTGAATACCATAGAGTTTTTAAGAAATTTGAAATGTATACATATGAAAGCGGATGCCAACATTGCAGCATAGATGAAGTCGAAAACAAAATAAAAAATCAATTGTCAATTTTTTATAAAGGAAATATAAAAACATCAGAGCAATTAAATAGAGCTTTCTTACATCTGCTTGGGTTAGTAGACAAGCATATAAGGGAACGTCATATAGATATTCAAGCTGGCAATAAAAATGTAAAGGCTACAATTAATTTTCAAAAGATATATGAATTAATTGCTGCGAATTATGAACTTCCAAGTAAGGAATATATTATTTATCAGCTTAGAGACAAATTCGCAAAACTAACTAACGAGTACTTCTCAGATTTACTTCTTGATCTGAAAGATGAGATTATAAAGCCCAATGACATAATAAACGTTCATAGTGTAATAAATTCTGTATTAGAATTAGATGAAGAGAAGTTTATAAAATTTTGCATGAAAATTACACCAAATCATGAAGTGAATGATGAAAATCCTGACAGTATACTTTATGCCTTGTCTACGTTAATTTCTGAAACACACATGAATGACGGGTATTTGGAGATTCTAAAACGAATACAAAAGCAAATAAATGTAGATAAATACACTTTTATTAAGCTAGGACAAGAAAAATTAAATACTACTTATCTACCTACTACCATTATTGATACGTATCATATGCACAGAACCGGGAGAATGGTAGAAAAGATTTTAAATAATTCGCATGACGAGTCATTACTTGAAGTAGACGTAATGATAACAAAACATATTAATTTAGCAAGCTTAAAGCCAGAAAAGATTAATTCTGATATACCAGAACCTGAAATTAATAATGATGGTATACATTCTGAAAAATATCATGATCGAATTTCTAAAATTAAAAAAATTAGAATGGTAGATTTAGAGAAAGCAAAAGGGGAAATTGATGAATGAAAGAAATTATTAGAAAAATTTTTTATGATTATAACTTTGAAGAACGTGAACTTCCTTTAGTTTCCAATGATGATATTTTCTTTGCTGTTAATTTAGATAAAAACTGTCTTAATTTTTATCTAGTAGTATTTACCGATAAAATTGATCAGGACTTTCTTGAGGTGCAAGTTTCGGAGTATTACAACGCTATTAAAGGGTTAGAATCAGGTTATGACGAAAGGATGGATAAAAATCTATCTTTATTAGTTTGTCTTCAAAATGATAATGTATCCAAGAAGGAATTACTTAAAAAAGTATTTGAAATTGAAGAAGATCCATACCATTTTAAGAAATATGTTTTTTCTTATACAGAAGAACAATACAAAGTGCTTTCAAAATACTTCTTAGATAATTATATTAGTCATTCTAGAATTCTACTAAATAATGTTGTAAATAATATTGAACTTTTCAGCTCATTTAAAAAACAACCCGATAATCTTAGCAGTAGTTTATTTAATCTTTGTTCAAAATTACTAATTAAAATACCATTTATCACCTTTGAGCGAGGGGAGGAGAAGATTGAAAATTTATCAGCGAAAATCAAAGAAGAGTTGCATGATGGAGATTTATTGGAATACTCTAATAGTTGGCTAGAGATTAATGAAGAAAATGGGTCTTATAACATTCATGACATTCTTGCAGTGATAATAGGAGGTGAAAAAAATGAGTTATAAAATTGGAAAGATTTCAATTGAAAATTTTAAGCATGTCGAGAAAACTGAATTGGACTTTTCTAAAAAAGATTTAATTGTATTTGACGGGCCAAATGGTTTTGGAAAAACAACTTTGTTTGATGCTATTGAGCTTGTTGTAAGTGGAGAAATATCAAGAGTAAAAAATACAACTGATGGTAGGCACGGCTATAATGATTTACTTTTTACAAACCAAAATAATAAAGACACAGTAATTAGAATAGAGTTCTACAATGAAGAACAAAGATTTACAGTAGTTAAGCGATTTGATCACAAAACTTCTTTAAGAGCTGCCGAACGTAGACCTGATAATTGGGATTTATTCGAATTATATTTATTAGATGATTTTTATAGTCCCCTATTACCAGAATACATGGTAGACTCAGAAGAAATTTACTCCAAATTGGGGCTAAATGATTTTAGTCGTTATTTTAGTTTGTTTTATTATATACAACAAGAAGAAAATACAAATTTTCTTAAGAAATCAGCAAAAGATCGTATGACTGAAATAGCACATCTTTTTGATACCAATATTGAACTACAAGAATTAAAAAAATTAAGTACATTAAAAACTGAACTAGATAGAGAACAGAGAAAAATTGGTGGAGATAAAGGGTTACTGCCCCAAAAAAAGCAAATGTTAGACTCCTTAACAACAGGAATTAAAGATGTTAATAAAGATAAACTTGTGGAAGTTGAATATTTCCAACTACTGCAGGGTGAATCTCCTCTAAAAGAGTGGGACAAAAGAGATATTACGGTTCAAAGGACTACACGAGATCTTTATCTTAAAGATTTGCGGGAACTTTATGATTTTGTTAAACACTACGATGAATTCTTGAAATCTCAAGTAAATAAAGTTATTCAGAAGTATATAGAGAATAAATTATTGTTAAGTGATATTATAATTAGTTCTAATTTTTTGAATAAATATGATGAGATAAAAGAATTAAAAAACAAAGAAGATAAACTTCGTAATATAAAGAAAATACTTACCAAAGATAATTTACAAAACCATTTAAAATCTTTCCCTTTCAAAGATTTGGAGCAGTATGTTGGTAGTAATACAGATGTAAGTGCTATTAAGACTAAGTTTGCTTTATTGGAAAGTTATAAGCAAAACTCAAACGACCTCTCAGCTATTTTACAAGAACTTAATACTACTAGAGATACTCTAATGGAACACTACAACAAGATACATAAATTAGGAATGGGAGATCAAGGATTATGTCCTCTTTGTGGACATGATTGGATTAATTATGAGGAATTATTATCAAGTGTTCAATCTAAAAGGGATGCTTTTCAAAATTATTATGACGATTCTTCAAATAAATATGAACAAGAGCTAAATTTCTTGTTTGTTGAACATTTGGATCCTATAGTTGATTGGATTGATGGATATTTAAAACAGAGTAAAAATATTATAAATCGGGACTTTTATGATCAATTAACAATAAGCATAAAAAGAAAGCAAAGTACTAGTAAATTTATGGATTGGTGTTTGGAAAAGGATTTTGATATAACTGAATTTATTAATCAAAAAAGTGAGTTTGTATCTGATTTAGAAGAGAAAATTGAGGATTTACAAAACTTTATATTAAGTAAAAAGCAACCTGTTAAGCCGGGTTACACTGAATTTGATGAAAAAGCATCTGCATTTGAATCAATATATCAAGAACTATTTCAAGGGCATGAAGAACAAGTTCGAAAGATTACGCTTGAAAATATTGTAAGTAAAGCCGATTATATTAATTATCAATACTATCATAAAGGTTCGAAAACCATAGAATTATTAGATAATGAAATTGGAGATTTAAAAACAAAATTAGAAAATGTTAATTCAAGTATTACCAAAATCAAGGAAATAATAGAAATTTACAAACAAAGAATTAGTCAACATTGGCAAAAAATTTTACGTGATGTTGAAGTACCTTTTTATATTTATAGTGGCAAAATACTTCAAGATTATCAGAGAGGACTGGGTCTGTTCATTAAAGAAAGCGAGGGAGATGGAGCTAAAAGCATTAAATTCGTTTCTAATATTAGTAGTGATCATGATGCTGTAAATTATCTATCTTCTGGACAATTATCAGGTCTAGTAATTGCATTTACTCTAGCTTTAAATAAAGTTTATGGTAATAAAACCATGGATATTTTGTTAATTGATGATCCTGTTCAAACCATGGATGAAATAAATATGGTTTCTTTCGTTGAATTACTACGTAATGAATTTAGAAACAAACAAATATTTTTATCTACGCATGAAGATGACATATCTCGTTTTATGAGATATAAGTTTAGTAAATATAATTTGGAAACATTACGTTTGAATGTTAAGGATAGACTTTACTTAGAATCTGGTAATAAAAAGAATTTCATGGAATAAATTATAGGTAATTTTTAGAGATATTGTATCTAATTAAATGTGAATTAATATTAGAAGACGATACAAATTTATCAAACTTAATTTTTAAAAGAGAAATAGAAATATATTTTTTAGTATAGTTAAGTAACTTAATCAAAAGTTAAATTATTATTTTTTAACCCCGTCCTAAATTTAGAACGGGGTTATGTTTATTTTAGTTAATAACTTTATTATCATGCTACAATTGTTTTAAATAACGATTATTCAAAACGATTGCTTTCTCTTTCTTGTTCAATTAACTGCCAATTAGTTGAATAAGAGTTGCTTTAAAATACCTCATAAATCCATATTATGCAATTAATTAAAAGAATCTATTTTGGATGAGGTTTTTTAAAATAGATTCTTTTCTTGCAATTTCGAATTTTCTTTTTAAAAAAGTCTGATCATTTTCTACCTATGTTAGATTTGTTTTCGTATCGTCAGTATTCATTCGGATTCAAATTCAATCTCTTTATCTCCATCTTTCATTTTAAATTTAATTTTTTTATCTTTGAGAATATATAAAGCACCAAGTCCCAATGCACCACCTACAATTTTCCCTTTGTTTTCTCTAATAGTTTCGGCTACTGCTGATGATAGTTCTTTACTTTCAAGAATGGCTTTTATTGAAGTTTCAGCATTTTTTAAGATTTCAGGCACACCCATTTTTCTAATCTCCCTTTGATTTTTATATTAATCATAGATTATCTTGAAAAAATAGTAAATTACAACTTACTATAAAAAGTCGTTTCGTATTGAAAAATAGATAGGGAATCAGCTTATAGGAAAAAGTAGTCCGAGATCGATAATAACGAAAAAAACTCTAAAGTATAATAATTTATAAAATGTGAATTTGTATTAATGAAAAAAATATTTTATATTAATACTAATAAATGTAAATTTGGAGAGGTGTATATGAGAATATATCAAGATATCGCACGTATATTTGAAGAAAATTCTTCTTATAAAAATCCAACGCAAGCAGTAAATCAGGCAAGTTCATTAAATGCTTTATCCGGTGACTTATATACAGATGCTAATAGATTTATTTATGAATTACTTCAAAATGCTGATGATTCCTTAGAAAAAGGAAATTCGATTGAAGTTTGGATAAAAATTATTGGTAAAGAATTAATATTTGGTCACAGTGGAAAACCCTTTGATCAGAGAGATTTAATGGGGATATGCAATATCAATAATGGTACTAAAAAAAATGACATTAACAAAACAGGGTATAAAGGAATTGGTTTCAAATCTGTTTTTGGGCAGTCTGATAAAGTCACAATTTTCTCCAATAACGAGTATTTTAGATTTGATAGAAATTATGATTTTAATTGGCAATGGGAAATTTCTAGAGAGGATTGGGAGAAAGAAAATGGTCGGGAATTCCAATATCCTTGGCAAATAATACCTATATATACGAAAGAAGATGAAGTAAATCCATTAGTTAAAGAATATATTTTAAGTACTAATATCAAAGTCGCAACTATTATTTCTTTACATAATTTATCTGAGGTTGAAGAAGCTATAAAATATTTGACTAAGAATACAAATATGTTTTTGTTCCTAAAAAATATATCAAAGATTAACTTTGAACTTTCTGAAAGCAATTCCATCTTGATAGATCGTAGTGACGAAAAGAAAATTAAATTAGCAAATAACAATAGTAATTCTGAGTGGATCATTAAAAGTAATACAATAAAGGTACCAGAAAGTGTACGTTTAATTCTTCTTGAAGATAGAAATATTCCAGAAAAATTAGCAACAGCTACTGATATAGAGGTTACTTTAGCTGCAAAGATCATTAATAATGAAATAGTTAAGCTAAATAAAGAAGAAAATTTATTATATTCTTATTTACCAACAGGTGAATCTAAATATGAATTTCCAGTACTAGTAAATACAAGTTTTTTAACAGCTGCTAATAGAGAATCACTACATGTTGATTCAAAATGGAATCAATGGATTTTTAATTCTTTAGCTGTTGAAATAGTTCGATGGATTGCAGAATTAGTCGAGTCTGAATTTAATTGTCAAGCCTATAAATTAATACCAAAACAAATATATAAAAATGAATTAGGGAATAGTTTCAATTGTGGTATTGAAAATGCTTTGAAGACAGTTAAATTTGTACTTTCTAAAGATGGTGATTTAATAACTGTTAAGGATGCTATAGTAGATACAACTTTTTTATCTGAAAAAGATTTTGTTGGTGAAAATGCTATTAAGTCTTATGTTTGTAGGGCGTTAAATTATGAAGAATCTTTGAATAAAAAATTTGTAGTAAATAATCCGTATTCAACATACATAAATGACTTATGTTCTTTTAAGTTTACTTGGAATGAATTTAGTAAATTTCTTCTTTCAAGTTATTTTTATAAAGAACATGATGTATTTAAAAATATTCATTTAATTATGCATTTAAAGAAACTTTATGATGAAAAACTTAAAACATTTGATGATCACTTTATGAAAAACCTTACTTTTATATGGAATCATAAACATAAATTAAGCTACCCTAGTCAAGTATGTATTCCTACGCCTGATGATACAAATTGGGATAACCCTGAAAGTGAATTAATGTTTTTACATGAAGAAATTCAAAAATTTCTAAAGGAAAATCCAGATATATATATATGGCTTGAAAATTTAGGTGTTAAGGAAAAAACCGATGTAACTTATATTCGTCAAAATATTTTACCTAATATAGAAAATATCTCTACATTAGATAATACACATAAATTAATTACTGAATTATTTTCATTATATAAAAAAAGTGTTTTGGATGATGCTCTTCTAAATGACTTAAATAAAATTAGGATTCTTACACAAAATGGGTCACTAATACCAGTGAAAGAATCATATTTATCAAATTACTATAAGCCTAGAGTTGAATTAGAAAAAGTAATTAGGAAAGATATATTTATTAGTGAAAGCTATTGTGAAAATAAGTTAGATATTGATGAATGGAAACGTTTTTTTAAAAAGTTGGGGGCTTGTGAAGGAATATCTATTCTAACGTATCAAGATAAATTGAAGAAAGAAATTTTAATATCAAAAGGAATTCAAGAAGGATTTTTCACTGAGGATGATAAACTCTTTAAACCTAATTACAGTACATTTAGAGCGGATGAATTTGAAAATTTAATTTCAATTGAATTTCTTGTGGATATAATAAATAACCTAAAAGCAGCAGCGATATTTTGGCAAGATTTAATAGATTTATATTCCCCAACAGACTTAACTAGTCCACTTGTTGCATATTGGGGTTATAGCGGACGTCAAGGGAGAATTTATGGTAGTGAAGTAGGTAACTATATTTCTTGGTTTATTAAGAATAATAGTTGTTTACCCACAATAATGAAAAAATGTTTTAAATCAAATGAAATATTTCTTAATTCAGAAGAGTTATTGGAATTATGCGGTGAATATTTACCCATTTTCCAAGGTCCCAAACTTTCAGATGAATGGAAAATGTTTTTTGAATTTAAAACGCATCTTAAACTTGAAGATTACTTAGAACTTTTAACCCAAATTTCAATCGATATTATCGATAACAATCAAGTTAAAGAAGAAAATATAAAAAGAATTCAATTAATATATAATCAGCTAATGGATGATTGTGAGTTTTGGAATAATGATGAAATAGTATTAGTGGGAAAATGGTCTGAAGAAAACTGCATGTTAAATAGCAAAAAATTGTTTAGTGAATGTGATTGTCTTTATTATTATTGGGATGGAAATGAATCCGTGTTTCAAGAACAGTATGGGTTTATTTATTTAAGTGCCGAAAATAAAAAGCATCGTTCTTTAGAGATATTTTTAAAATATTTTAAAGTGAGTATTTTGAGACAAAGCGAGTTTAATTTAGTTCATTCTGAAACTCAGTCAGCAATTTCGTTAAAGGAACATTTATTTAAAATTTTGCCCTATTTAAAAGTCTGGATTGAAAACGATGAAATTAAAGAATTGTTAAATACTCCGTTAAGTATGTTAAAAGTAAAAACAGAAACCTTAGAAATATACGAAGCAGAAGAATTAAAAATTACTTATGATGAATTAGGGTTTTCTAAAGTAGTTTATACTCATTTTATTGACAACATGCTTTATGTAAAGGAACCATGGGACTCAAATAGTGTGTTGTTAAAACTATCTGGAGAATTAGTCAATTATTACGATTTAAGGGGTCATGACAAAAAAATAGATTTTTTATTAAGGTCTACTATTCCTGAAATTGAGCATTATTTCGAAGTTGAAGAATATGACATTACTCATATAAAATCGGATGATGTTGAAATTTCAAGAAATTCAAGTGAAAATAAATTAAAGTCATTTGCAGAACTAGAAAGTAAAATTGAAAATAATAAAATGCCTCCTTCGGTTTATCATTTATCCAAATCGGATTATAATGCTTTAGTTTATGTGGAGAGTTTAGTCGATAGGGCCGTTGGTAATGTTTTAGCTTATTTAACTACATTAGATGAATATGATTGTACAAATAGTTACCGGATAGCTAAAAGTATTATCGGAGGAATTTTGAAAAATGGTAATGAGATTGCGGTAGTTGCTAGGCCTTCTGATGGAAACAAAGTTTTACTATATTATACTTCTGAATTTGATGTATTAGATTATATGGATGCAGAATTGTGGTGCGAAAATGGTAGTGTGCATAGTGTTAGAAGGATAACTATGGGGCAATTATTTAAGAAAACAGGAATGAATAAAATACCTATAAACACTATTAAATTAATTTCTGATGATCTTGATGACCTATTAAATGCAAAGAAATCTAAAACCATTGATTATAGTCCGGTGCCATATACACCTCAAATTCTGGCTCAAACTATAGCTGCGTTTAATAATACAGATGGTGGCAAATTAATATTTGGTCTAAGAGAGGTTAATTCTAAAGAAAATGAAGTTGTTGGAATTAGTAAAGATTTTAATTTAGCTGAAATTATCGGAGAATCCGTAAAACATTTATCAAAAGTGCCTAACATTAAATATGATTGGATTAATCATCATCAAAAACTCCTTTTTGTTATTGAAATTGAAAAGAATGATGACCCGATTTTTATTGGAAAGCATAAATACGTCCGTGTAGGAAACCAAAATATTATTGAAAATAGCCCTCCCAAAACCGAGACTATATTAAGCAAGTCCTATTTTGAAAATAACGTAGTGCTTATTATTTCTATCGAAAATTATTTTCCAAGAAGTGATAATCAAATCACTCCAGTAAAGTATGCTAACGCAGATGCGGAGAAGTTTAAACAGGTACTAATTAATTCAATGAATGTGAAGGAAGAGGATATCACTATCATAAAAAATGAAGAAGCCATTAAATCTAATTTGGAATTTGGATTGAAAATGCTGTTTAATTCTTTAACGGAAAAAGATCGACTAATTTTTTATTACGTCGGTCATGGCTTCCATAATGGTGTAACAAACTACTTATCAACCTATGATATGCATTCATTTAACATTACTGAAACAGCAATACCATTATCAAAGTTATTGTTAGATCCTTTAAAAAAATCGAAATGTAATAATGCGATAATTTTTATAGATGCATGTGCAAAAACTTTTAAAGATGAGAATGAAAGAAGTAATATTTCTGACATAAATGATGATGAGTTAGTTGTTTATACTAATGAAAATCCAAATTATTCTGTATTTTTATCATGTCTGACAGGACAAAGCTCATATTCGTCAGATAACTTAATGAATGGGGTTTGGACTTATCATTTAATAAATGCTTTAAGTGGGAAAGAAGAGCGTGCTATAGTAAATAGAAGTTATATAACGGATAGATCATTAAGCAATTATTTAACTAATTCTGTCTCGCAATATACTGAGCCAGGATGGAAATATAATCAGATACCAAGGAGTATTATTGAATCATCGCATGAAAATATTATTTTGGAAATGGATGAAATTAAGTAATGATCTATGAATAAATTGCTTATATTTATAATCTTAGAATTTAATAATTATTATGATGAAAATTAATATTTTTTTTGTTATAAATGTCTTATTAGTGAAATTTGTTAGATAGAAAAGTTTTATTGATATAATTTATTGTATTAAGAAGAGTAGGATTCACAAAATTAAAAAGCGTACCAAAAAGGTTAACGGGTTCGGTTCAGAGGTGCAAGTTCACTTCGATTGTGAATAAAGAACATTTAGGCTCGGCAAATATCGATACTGAGAAATTACGTCATCATATTCCAACAGCTGAGGCGCAAATTACCGACTTAATGAAAGAAATGTTTGTAAAAGCATCGAAAGATTGGGACCCATTGAAAAAAAGCACGAGAACGTTATGGAAAAACAGAGAATATTTAGAGTATGGTCTTTTAGGCTACAACGGTACGTACTATGACCGTTGGTATAACCGATTCTTAACAGGGTACGCACAGTCATTTTCAAAGATGAGTGAAGTCCAAGTTCAAAAATTATTCAATGTAACACCTGGCAGTAACGAGGCCATTGCACTTTTAGAGATTCTCAACAAATTCGCATACAGCTTTATTAAATTCACTACGGATTACAAGTTAAATACGGGTGAGAATATGACTGACTTCATGAAAGAGGTTGTCACGAATAATCCAATGTTTGTTGATGGCGAGTTTATGCGCGATCAGAACTTACAAGTAAATGAATGGCTAACACAGGTATATGATTTCGAAGGCTATTTCGATAGTATTCAAATGAACATGCACATTCTATTTGTAGAGGCATTCTTGGATAGCTTCTTAAAAGAGTGTGAAATGCATAATGCGCGCGTGGTAGCACGTTCGGCGCACATCTAAAATTTAAACTAGCTACCTGAAATTGATCAGATAGCTAGTTATTTCATTATTTAACGTAAGCCCGAAATATAAAAAAAGAGCGTACCTTGGGGATATAAGGATCGAAAACATAGATAATGATTCATTGAAAAAACGGATCATCTATAGAATTAATTCAATTAAAGCATCATGTTAACAAAGCTATATATGATGCCGCACAAGTTTTATATGCAGAAAGAACAAGCGCCTTGAAGTGTACAAAAAGTGTATAAAATAGAAATGAAGTGTTGATACATAAGGTTACTTGAATGTCCTCCTGGAACGTAACGAAAAGGCGATTAAGCCCGCCAAATCAACCTCTTGTATCGTTTTGTGAAACGGTCAGTATAACGAGCATGTATGAAATTACACCGTATTTCGACTTACTAACGATATGGTGGGGGGTATAACTAAAAGAAAAGGAATATAGGATCAAAACTGATTATTTCTTGCAAAGGTAAACACGTAAAGAAGGCTGAACGGGTCGTTAAACGTGTTCATAATGGTCAGGGTCAACTGGTTGGTGAATATAAATTATCTCGCTTGTTGTGATTTATCTATTTCAGAATGATAATTAAGTCAAGCACTTGAGTGCAACTAGATGGCTTACTGAATTAGGTGGCAAGTATTTGCGATATATGGAAAAGGTCTTCCGTCTGGAGGAATTAAAGAAAGGGACTCCTATGGCTCAAGGGGTCTATTTCTTTATGTCTAGTGTACAGGTATATATTTCCATATTTTCACTAAGGTAATAGTTTATACCGGGTAGGCTGATGCATCCACACGTCACATTTTTAAACTTTTTAAGATCTAAGGATAGGAGAATAACACGAAAGTAAGGTGTATTTAGTGCAATTAAATGAGGATAATAGAAAGCTTACAATTGAAATTATTGCTAATTTAGTGAATATAAAAAATCAAATGTTTGAACAAATATTAGAGCCTGCTGGAATTAAAAAAGAGCAATTTGTAAGGCTAAGGGGTTCTAAAAATGCTGTTGGAAAGCTATGGACCAAAAGAGAAATTGGTGCGCAGTTATTAGAAGAATTTGATAATCCAATCAAAGAAAAGAAGTTTATTAAATCTATTATTGAAATTGCTTCTAATTGGAGTAAATTTCATTTATCTGATAATGAATATGCTGCAAGAGCAACTGTTCAAAAAGCAAGGGAGGTTCTAAATACGATTGAAATAAATGAAGCTATTGAAGCCCAATTGCTTGAAGAGGAAAAGAAACAGGAGAAGTTAAGGATTGAAGAATTAAAACAAAAAGCTAGGAAAGAAAAGAAGTCAGAAATCTTGGAACGTTCCAAGTTATTATTAATGATGTTTGATGAGATGGCTACTATGAAGAACAATCCACAAAAAAAGGGGTATTTGTTAGAAGAGTTAGTAAATATGTTATTTCAATTATATGATATTGCGTTATTGGAGAGTTTTAGAAGAAACAATGGCGGAGAGCAGATTGATGGGGCATTCAAACTAGATGGATGGCACTATATTGTAGAAATGAAATGGACAAATCAATTAACAGACATGAAGCAATTAGATTCATTATATGGAAAAATTTCACGTTCGGGAAAACAAACTATGGGTTTATTCATATCAATAAACGGATGGTCATCCAATGTAATTCCACTTATGAAACAACATCCAGATAAAGCAATTTTTTTACTCGATGGTTATGATCTAAGAGTTGTGTTATCTGGAGAAATAGACTTAATTGAATTGTTACAAAAGAAAATAGCAAAATTAAATTTAATGGCTGAACCTTATGTTGGTGCTACTGCTATACTAACTGAATAAAAAAAATTTAACGTTAGTTTATTGCCATCTTGTAAGGTATTTAGTTTTTCAACAATCGGGTGCAATTCTTGAAATATAATTGTGCCTTCTTTAGCTAAAGGACCAGATTGTTGAGTAGATACTTATTTGTATAGTATTAACGCAAGGTGAACCGTATCATAAGTAAGTGCGGCTTTTTAAAAGAACCACCTAGACCATTGATTTTTTAGAGGTTTAGGTGGTTTAAATTTTATTTATCATTGTTTTTCCCAGTTTCATTGAGGGCAAAAGAAGTGTATTTCCGGTTACAACCTATTTAAAGCGCTTTTTAAATTAATACACTTGATATTAAACAGACTTTTTAGATGAAACAGTTAAAACTAATTAATTCTAAAAAACGGTTAAAGAAAGGGAAATAAGAGAGATGAAAACGAATTTTATTAAAGAAATAATAAGAAGTAATATTGTAGTAGGGTTCACCATTGATGAAAGAAATAACAATTTCTATTTTTGGAGAGTATACAAAAGTAATAAAACAGGAAAGTTAATCGATAAAGGTATAAAGAGAACTGAGTACAAAAAATTACTTCGTCATATGGGGGAAGAATTTCTTTTAAATAGATTAATAATTGTTTTGCAGGCTAAGGTTTCCGAAACTATGCCTAAAGCGCCCTTCATATTTAAAGCTAATATTTTAGATCATCCTATTTATGAATTGATTTATACAATGTTTAGGAAAATTCATCTGGACAATAAAAATTTAATTGATGATTTTCTTTTTGATGTATTAAATTCAAGTTTTGATGACTCTATCAAATTAATAAAAGTTCTTGGTAAAAACATTATTAAGTATATTGATGAATTTGAATATAACAAAGAGGACTTAGAGTTGGTTAGTCTTTTTGATTTAATGAAAGTAGAGGCCTATAATTCTCTTTCATTAATCTCAATTAGTAAAATACAAAGCGATATATTAGAAACACACAGCTTTCAGATAGACCCTCCGAAGATTCGAGAGATGGCAAATACAGATGTTCTTGAACTAATAGACCAAAAGAAAATATCAAGTTTAGGTAAAAAAAGTTTTAAAGGAGGAGTGAAGGTAGACAACCATGAACCGGGATATCATTTTCACTATTGTAGACGAGAAAAAGGGACAACCTATACGATTACAAGGTTATCTTTATGCTATAACGCAGATATGAATGAACATCTATTTAAACTTCCTACTCTTTATTGGGAAAAACATGGGGATTATATAGACTTCAATATACCGTCAGGAGGTAACTATGATTTTAGAAGATCGGTTTACCATATTTGCAATTCTGAAAGAATGAAAATTTTTGAAGGTGTACGACGGGAAGATGTAAAGCAAATAAAGTTTAAAAGCAAATCAGATAAAGCCAAGGAGCTTTATAATCCATTTGAAGAAGAACGAAAGAAGAATAAGAAGAATTATTTAGTGGTAATGTATAAATAAAAAGCCTATCTTATGTTGTTATAACTTATATTTAGAAATTAAATTGCATTGGAGAGAGTCTAATCATTTCTAAAATATAAATAGAGTATCTTGTTTTCGATAAGGAAGCGATTTAAACATCAGGAATGCGGGTTATCGTATAAAAATTAATCGATAACAATTGATGAGCTTGTTTTTTGAGAACTGCAATGGTAGTGTTTATTGATTTCTTTAGGCTGTTTAAGGAATTTGTATAGTAGAAACAGTTATTCTATATATACAGCAAATAGTAAAAAACCTCATTTAGAAACATTACTGTGAACCGTATAAATAAGTAAGTGCGATTTTATTGAAATTGCATTTAGTTTTTATGTGAATTTAAATTATATTCTTATGTGATAAAGCCCGAAGTAAATCGGGAGAGGTTTATAGTTAATTACTCTCTATAAAAAACTATGGAAACATGACAATTCGCCATGTCCATATAGGACGTGGCTTTTTTTATGTTTTATTCATATGTTTTAAATGAAACGCCTATGAGCTATGCTGAAGCAAAGGGAACAGATGGGAGTCCAAAACAGACGATAATGTAAAAAAATAATCATTTGATTGATAACGGGAAAAATCTTAAACAACAGTTAAAGAATTTCCCTCGCTATGTTAAGAATTCGTTATTGTTTAGTCTAAATAAGCGCTCGTTCGATTCAATCGATGTTAAAACAATATGGAATAAATTCAACTTAACTTCGTCATACATTTATGAAGACACTTGTTGATAGGGGTACACCACTAGAGATGATAAAAGCACTAAATGGAGGTTCTAGTATTGACAGGATTGGAAGGTATCTAAGCACAGAAGAATTAGCAAATGTAGTCGATCGATTTACTAAACATCAAAACAGAAAAAATAATTAAATTTCTAGGCATTTTAATATGGTACCTGTAGTTAGGACACTTTAAAAAGAGTGTTTTACCTACAGGTATTTTTTAAATACTTGAATTTCAAAATTAGCGGATTATGGTACAGCAATAATTTTGCTAGAAGATCGAATTAATTTCTTCTCGTTGGCATTCGTCAACTACTTTTTAACATTACTAAATTGTTTGGTAAATACCACATTATCTTTAACTATATATAAACGAAGAATAAGGATTAATAAATATTGGCTAATTTGAAAAAAGGTCTTGATAAAACACTGCAATGGACGGCAATGATGGTTCCTTAACATATACAAAAAATAAAACAGTGGAAAAGGGAAGCTTATAACTTTATACAAAAGTCTGATTGTTCTGTCAATTGTGAAATGAGATTTTTAAAAGGATTATCAGGTACCAAATTTCTTGTTTCAGATTTAAGAAATTATCTTTAATATTGTTAAAATCTTTATTAATAAGCTGTAAAATTATATAGAGAATATATTTTATTAACTTTATTTTCATGGTCAGAATAAAAAAATGACCATTTTTTTATTTCCCATATTATTTGGGAAGTTACAAATACCCCTTTATTTTAAAGGATTTAGGAAATCCCAAATTAATTATTGACTTTATAACTAGCCTTATTATGATTGGAGAAATTCGTGATCAAGAAACGGCTAAGATTGCAATAGAGGCTGCATTAACAGGGCATCTCGTTTTAACTACGATTCATTCAATGGATACAATTGGCTGTTTATTCCGTTTACTAGATTTGGGCGTCTCCTTAGAAGAGTTAAGGCAAACAGTAATTGGAGTGGTTGCACAGCGATTAGTAAAGAAAGTAAATTATCAAGATGAAGAAAGATTATCGGCCATTTATGAGATTTTAGCAGATAGATATCTAGCAGAAGCTATAGAACACGTGAAGAGTGATGAAAAATTCATACTGCCATTAGACCTCTCATTAGAAGGACAGATAGAAAAAGGGGTGAGTTTGGGTGCAATTAAAGCTCAACCTTCACCGATTTAGTAAAAAGATTAAAACTTTACCTAAGATGAGAGATAAGGCGAGCTTTTTGAAAAAGATGAGTGTACTGCTAGAGGAAGGCTATACATTTAGAGATTCATTATCAATGTTACTACCCCATCATATTGAAGAATTATCAGAAGTGGAATCTTTGGTAGAAGAAAAATTTCGAAGTGGATCTAATATGAGCGAAATTCTGCAATTGCTTGGCTTTCAAAAAAGCTATTTAATGACTATTCATGTGGCAGAGCAACATGGAAGAGTTGTAAGAGCCCTTGATTCTATAGCAAGTCAAATGATAACGAAGGAAGAAACGCAAAAAAGACTACAAAAGCTAATGGCCTATCCTGCGATTTTGTTTGTCTTTTTAGTGCTGCTCTTTTTTGGATTTCGGACCTACTTTTTACCCAATATGTCTTCAATGATGCTTTCTAGAGAAGGTGATGCAAGTGTATCTAAATTAACACTATCCTCTTTTTTCTTGCATATTCCAGATGCCTTGATCATTGCAGCCTGTGGGAGTATCTTATTTGCTTTTGTGGCTTGGAGGATAATAAGCAAGAAAGAGATTGGTCACCAAATGATAGTGTATTTGAAAATTCCAGTTCTCTGTCGATTTTTTCGTCTTCAATTGACACGCCAATTTGCTTATGAGTTAGGTGGGCTTTTAGAAAGTGGTCTTTCAATGCAAGAAAGTTTGATTATTTTACAGCGACAAGAGTTACAACCATTTATGGCGAAAATAGCAGGTGAATTACGTAATCGAGTTATTTTTGGTGATTCACTTTCTACTGCGGTAAATCATATGAAGTTTTTTCAGAAAGGATTTAATGCACATATACTACATGGCGAGGAAGGTGGAAATCTAGGTAGAGAACTTCAAATCTATAGTGATTTTTTGACAGATAAAACAGAAGCGAATATGACTAGAGTGCTAGCTATAATTCAACCATTACTTTTTTGTATTATCGCGGTTTGCATACTCGGAGCCTATTTAGCTATTTTATTACCCATGTACGAAATGATAGAAATGGTTTAAGAAAGGAGAACCAACATGCAATTATTAAAACAACAGAAGGGCTTTACTTTAATTGAAATGCTCATTGTTTTGTTTATCATTACAGTGTTGATTTTGATTGCAATACCAAATGTAACAAAGCACTTTAGTACAGTGGATGATAAAGGATGTAAAGCATATGTCAGTATGGTACAAGGACAAGTTGAAGCTTATCGTATTGACGAAAAAAAGTATCCAACAACAATTGAAATGTTGGAGGACGCAAAGTATTTAAAGCAAGATACAAATGCGTGTACCGGAAAAAAGATTCAAATCTCGGATGGAGAAGTTTCTACAATAGATGAATAACAAAGAAGCTGGATTTACGTTCGTCGAATTGTTACTAGTACTTACTGTTACGATGATAATTTGTTCTTTAAGCTTGGTACTAGGCAAAGCAAAGTTGGATGAACGAATGGCTAATCAGTTTTTATATCAATTAATGCTTGATATTGAACAGGTGCAGAGTGAGTCGATTGGTAGCGGGATTATTTCATATCTGGAATTTATAGATGATGGAAAGAAATACAGGGCATATACGTTGGTAGATTCAGAAGGGGGAGGTAATTCCCCCCTTAATACTAGACGATATTATCTTACACGAGAACTACCAGAGGGAGTTACTTATAGTTACAACAGTCCATTACGTCAGATTAAAATTGATTCTCAAGGTACATTCTCAAGTTTTGGTACATTGGTTTTTTTAACACCAACTGGGAATAAATCACTTATTATTAATATCGTTAAAGGGAGGATGAAAATTGTGGAATGACAAAGGGAACTCATTACCAGAAACATTACTAACTCTAGTTATTATTTTGACGATATTCGGAACTCTTTTACCAGCATTGCAAATGATGAAAGTTACTTTAAGTGATAAGAAAATGGCGCTGTACGCAGCTGAAACAGCTTACCAAGCTTCTCAACGTGTCGAGCAGGGGGAGCAGCTCCAAGGTAGTCGAACTGTAGAAAATATTAACTATCGATGGTATTTCACGAATAATGAAGTATGCGTATTTTATGAAAACTTAAAAGGACAACAGCAAAAATGTATTCGGCCATAAAAAGTCTGATAGAAAATCGCTCTGGCTATACATTAGCGGATGCCCTTTTGCAACTGATGGTCCTTATACTTTTTTCGCAGTTATTTATGATCTTCTATCCTTGGTATGAAGAGTCAAATAGATCTTTTCATCAACGTCAGGAAATTGAATGGGAGCTATTTACGTATGATTTGCAATCGTATTTGTTGGATATAAAAACTATTGGCATAGGTGCAAATGCAAACTTACACATTGGAAAGGATAATCGAAGTCTCGCTATTAATAGGTCTAGTGCTGTAGTACGTATGCAAAAGGAAGGGCAAGGAAGTGAGCCTATGCTGATGAATGTTTATGAAATACAGTTTTTTATTGATGTAAATCGTACAACTCTAACAACAAAAGTATTGTTTACTAATGGCTTAAGGAAGGAGAAAGACTTTGTTATTTCGTATGTTAAAGAGTGAAAAAGGAATGCTTCTTCCAATAGCGATGATTCTATTGTTTTTTTGTACGAGTTACCTTTTGAGCACTGTGATGTCTTATGAATCTCATTTTCGAACGTATAATTCATTGGAATCGGCGTATGTTCGTGCTACTATAAATAAAATACAAGAAATTGAAAATAGCACAGAGTAACAGTCGTCGTTGATGAGAAGGTGAAAAAATGAGAAAAGTATATTTAGTAGGGTTTATGGGTTGTGGTAAAAGCGCAATTGGTAGACGTTTAAGCTACTATCTGAAAATGCCCTACTATGATATGGACCAAGAAATTGTAAGAAGAGAGAAAATGACGATTCCTGAAATATTTGAAAAATATGGAGAAGAGCACTTTCGTCAACTGGAGACGGATTTTTTACGGAATTTCCGAGATGAGTTTTGCATCATTTCAACAGGTGGTGGTGTAGCGATGAATCCTCAAAATCGTAGAATAATGCGTCAAACTGGACTAGTCCTTTTTTTAGATGCGACATTTCCAGATATTTGGAAGAGAATCCATAAAGATAAAAACCGTCCAATCGTCCAACGTTCTACAAAACAAGAATTAGAAGATTTATTTTATAAACGCCGAAAATTTTATAGAGAAGCTACACATATCACAATTCGAACAGAAAACCGTTCACTAAAACAGATTGTTGAATATACTGCTTTTCAAATAAAACGTCTGAAAGGCGAATGAAATACGTAATCTTTCTAGTTAATGTTCGTCTATAAAGTATTTTATAAAAGTTATTGCATGATACCCCTATTCAATGTTAGGATATAGACGAGACGTATTGTTATAGAACAATGACATGGAAATACTACCAAGATTCCATCTTGGGCGGATGATTGTACGGGGAGAGAACGTCTGGAGACGTCGCCGAAGGAGCAAATAACAAAAGTTATGAATCTCTCAGGCAAAAAGACTCGTACGGGACGCAACTCTGGAGAGAGCTGTATGGATTACAGCCACCAAAGAGGACAGCCGTAATGGTAAAACTTTCAGGTGCATGGACAGAGAATCCTAATTATAGGATTTCTCTGTCCATTTTTTTATGTCCTGAACAAATGAGGAGGAAGATTAGTGGCTAATGAATTAAAAAGAACGCCGTTATTCGAAGAGTATTCGAAGTATGGTGGGAAAACAATTGATTTTGGTGGTTGGGAATTGCCTGTTCAATTTTCTTCTATTAAAGCCGAGCATGAAGCAGTTCGAACAAAAGCTGGACTATTTGATGTATCTCATATGGGTGAAATCTTCGTTGAAGGTTCAGAAAGTTTAGCTTATTTGCAAAAGCTTGTTACTAATGATGTATCGAAAATTGCCATTAACCAAACGCAGTATACTGCAATGTGCTATGAAAATGGTGGCGTTGTAGATGACTTACTCACTTATAAATTAGCAGAAGATCGTTATTTATTAATCGTTAATGCGTCGAATATTGAAAAAGACTTTGAGTGGATGAAAACGTTAGTGTCAGGTGATGTGAAGTTAACAAATGCATCAGATGAATACGGTCAATTAGCATTACAAGGGCCACTTGCAGAAAAAGTATTACAAACATTAACTGAAACACCGTTACAAGACATTAGACCATTCCGTTTAGAACAAAATGTAACGATTGCGGGTTATGACACACTTATATCACGCACTGGTTACACAGGTGAAGACGGCTTTGAGATTTATGCAGCACCTGAAGCAATCATTGCTTTATGGGGCAAAATCTTAACAGCAGGAGAAGCTGATGGCGTTGTTCCTTGTGGTTTAGGTTCACGTGATACATTACGCTTTGAATCTTGTTTACCGCTATACGGTCAAGAATTATCAAAAGATATTTCACCACTTGAAGCGGGCATTAATTTCGTTGTGAAATTAAATAAAGAAGTAGATTTCGTTGGTAAATCGACATTACAAGCTCAAAAGGAAAATGGCGTACCACGTAAAAGTATCGGTATCGAAATGATTGATAAAGGTATTCCACGTCACGGTTATCCAGTCTTTAAAGGTGATACTCAAATTGGTGAAGTAACAACTGGTACACAATCACCATTAACAAAACGTAATATCGGTTTAGCACTAATCGATAGTGAGTATGCGGAGCTTGGGCAAGAGCTTGAGATTGAAATCCGTAACCGTCGCTTAAAAGTGGTTACTACTGCAACACCATTTTATAAACGCCAAAAATAATTTTCATGAAGAGAGGGTTTTTTCGAATGAAGCATCGGTACTTACCTATGACTGAGCAAGATCAAAAAGAAATGCTAAATGTAATTGGCGTCTCTAATGTTGATGAATTATTCTCAGACATCCCAGAAAAAGTTCGTTTTAAAGGAAACTACAACATTAAACCTGCAAAATCTGAATCAGCATTATTAAAAGAGTTAGCACAACTTTCTAAACAAAATGCAAATAGCGATGAATATGCATCATTCTTAGGTGCTGGAGTTTATGATCACTATAAACCAGTCATTGTTGACCACGTTATTTCACGTTCAGAATTCTATACGGCTTACACACCTTACCAACCAGAAATTTCACAAGGTGAATTACAAGCTATTTTCGAATTTCAAACAATGATTGCAGAACTAACAGGTATGGATTTAGCAAACTCATCTATGTATGATGGTGGGACAGCTCTTGCTGAAGCTGGTATGCTTGCAGCAGCACATACTCGTCGTAAAAAGCTATTAGTTTCTGGTGCGGTTCATCCAGTTTCACATGATGTAGTTAAAACATATGCTCTTGGTCAATCGATTGAAGTAGTAAATGTTCCTTTAAAAGATGGTGTCACTGATCTTGATGCGTTAAAAGAATTAATCGATGCAGATACAGCTGCCGTGATGGTTCAATATCCTAACTTCTACGGTCAAGTAGAGAACGTACAAGCAATTGCAGACTTAATCCACGATGCAAAAGGCTTATGTATCGTATCTTCTAACCCATTAGCACTTGGTATTCTAACACCTCCAGGTAAAATGGGTGCGGATATTACTGTCGGGGATGCTCAACCTTTCGGTATTCCAGAAAGCTTTGGCGGACCACACTGTGGTTACTTCGCTGTTACAAAAAAATTAATGCGAAAAGTACCTGGTCGTTTAATTGGTGAAACAATTGATGACGAAGGTCGTCGCGGTTATGTATTAACTTTACAAGCACGTGAGCAACATATTCGTCGTGAAAAAGCGACTTCTAATATTTGTTCAAACCAAGCTTTAAATGCACTTGCAGCTTCAGTTGCAATGACAGCTCTAGGTAAAAAAGGTGTGCAAGAAATTGCTACTCAAAACATTTTAAAAACACACTATGCTAAAGAAGCTTTTGAAAAAGCAGGTTTCACTGTAGCTTATAAAGGCGCACATTTCAACGAGATCGTTGTGAAGTGTAATACATCTGTTTCTACTATTAATAAGGAACTTTTTGAAAAAGGCATTATTGGCGGCTTTGATTTAGGTAAAGTAGATGCAGCACTTGAAAACCATGCACTAATTGCTGTTACTGAACAACGTACGAAAGAAGAAATCGATGCACTTGTGCAAGAAATGGGGGCTCTCCATGCATAACGACAATCAACCACTTATTTTTGAACTTTCAACAGAAGGTCGCGTAGGATATAGTTTATCAGAGCTTGATGTACCAGCAGTAGATTTAGCTGCTATCTTACCAAACGAATTTATTCGTACAGAAGAAGCGGGACTACCTGAAGTATCAGAACTTGATATTATGCGTCATTATACTGCGCTCTCTCGCCGTAATCACGGTGTAGATTCAGGTTTCTACCCACTTGGTTCTTGTACAATGAAATATAACCCGAAAATTAATGAATCAGTTGCACGTTTTGCAGGATTTGCTAATATTCACCCTTTACAAGATGAGTCCACTGTTCAAGGTGCACTTGAGTTAATGTATGATTTACAAGAGCATTTAATCGAGATTACTGGTATGGATGAAGTAACGCTTCAACCAGCTGCTGGTGCACATGGTGAATGGACTGCATTAATGATGATTCGTGCATTCCACGAAGCAAACGGTGACTTCCAACGTACGAAAGTACTTGTGCCAGACTCTGCTCACGGTACTAACCCAGCATCAGCAACAGTTGCAGGTTTTGATACAGTAACTGTGAAGTCTGATGAAAACGGTCTTGTAGATTTAGAGGATTTACGCCGCCTAGTTGGGGATGATACAGCAGCGCTTATGTTGACTAACCCAAATACATTAGGTCTTTTTGAAGAACATATTCTAGATATCGCTGAAATCGTTCACTCGGTTGGCGGTAAAGTATATTATGATGGTGCAAACTTAAATGCGGTTATGTCTAAAGCACGTCCTGGTGATATGGGCTTTGACTGCGTTCACTTAAACTTACACAAAACTTTCACTGGTCCTCACGGTGGTGGTGGTCCTGGTTCAGGTCCAGTTGGCGTAAAGGCAGACTTGATTCCGTACCTTCCAAAACCTGTTTTAGTGAAAACAGAAGAAGGTTATCATTTCGATTACGACCGTCCACAATCAATTGGTCGCGTGAAGCCATTCTATGGTAACTTTGGTATTAATGTTCGTGCATATACTTATATCCGTTCAATGGGTCCAGATGGTCTTAAAGCAGTAACTGAAAATGCAGTAATTAATGCAAACTATATGATGAGAAGATTAGAGCCATACTTTGATCTACCTTACAACCGTCATTGCAAGCATGAATTTGTATTAAGTGGAAGCCGCCAGAAAAAACTAGGCGCTCGTACACTTGATATGGCAAAACGACTGTTAGACTTTGGCTACCATCCACCAACAACTTACTTCCCATTAAATGTGGAAGAAGGTTTAATGATTGAACCAACTGAAACAGAATCAAAAGAAACATTAGACGCTTTCTGTGACGCAATGATTCAAATTGCTAAAGAAGTAGAAGAAACACCAGAAGTAGTACAAAATGCACCACATACAACTGTTATTGGCCGTCTTGATGAAACAAGAGCAGCACGTAACCCAGTTTTACGATACGAAAGAGAAACAGTAGAAGTATAATATATTCGTATATTGAAAACCTCTAGCACTTTGCTAGAGGTTTTCTCATGATTTGTATATAAATAGCTTAATGAAAAGATCATGTTAGTTATGGAAAAAATCGCTTGGACATAGACAGATGACTTTAAAATTGCTATGCTAACATAAATGCAGTATGAATCAATGTGTGAAAAAAGGGGAGTTTTCATGGCTTACTTTAAAAGTATCAATGATACAACTAATGATCAAAATGACTTACTAAAATCCTTAAAAGAGGATTATCAAGAATATACGGTTGACGAATTAATTTCTGAATTGTACATAAAGCAACAAAAAGAACAAAGTACGTTAATCTATTTCACTCCAGATGCGCATACAAAGGCGCTAATGGAATACGAAAAGAAAATCATTTATGATTTGCTACATAAACATGGTTTAACAAATCTACAAATTTTACAAGAAATCAATAAGCAAAAAACTGTTATAGATTAAAACAGTAAGTATAGAATTCAAACCTGTTTACTGCATATGAAACCTCTTATATTAAGTAATGCAATATAATTATCTCATTACTAATATAGGAGGACTTGACATGAAATAATAGATTAAAAGAATTAGATACTTATGGATTTTGATTGTAAGGGGGAAGCACCTAATGTCAATCAATAAAATAGATGAATATTGGCATACATATGCTAAAGAAAATGAATTAGATATGACGACTCCAGAGTCATGGATGTTTGGAGATGGTTCCAAAGAAATGGCGGATGATTTAGGGAGTTTAGTTGTGAATGGTAGCAAAACAGCAACATGTGCTGCTCATTGTGTATATGAACTTGAAAAAGAAAAAATTCAAAAAGTTGGACAGTACGATATTGTATTAGATGGTAACAATGAACCTCTAGCAATAATAAAATATACAAAAATCGAATTGGTGAAAATGAATGAAGTAACAAGTGATTTTGCAAAGGCTGAAGGTGAAGGAGATTTATCCTATGATTATTGGTATCGGGAGCATGTAAAATTTTTCACTTGGGAGCTCAATCAGTATGATCTTACCTTTAACTCTGACTTATTGCTTGTTTGTCAAACTTTTAAGGTAATGGATGTTTATCAAAATCAGGTATAAATAAGAAAAATTAGAACTATTTTACGAAGATATTAAATATTATTTTAAAAAATACACTCCCAGAGATTGAGTCAACCAATCTCTAGGAGTGTATTTTTTTAGAACCCTATATTTACTTCATTTCTTTCCCATTCATTTCGGAAGGCTTTTTTACGTTGTTTTTGTAAATCTTTAATACATTTCTCGTAATCGAGTTTTTTATCATAATGCCAATTTAGAGCAACTGACATATATAACTCATTAAGTTGTGACATAGAAAGTTCTTTTGAAAGTTTAGCAGCATCTATTAGCTCGTCTTCTGTGAATATATGCTGAATATCTAATTTGCGTAAATATGTAGCACGTATTTCAGTTGTAGGATTCATAATCTCGTATGCTCGATCAAACCTTCCTGCACGGTTGATTAAAGCTGGATCGATGCGGTCAGGATAATTGGTCGTACCAATTAAAAAAATACCTTCACGTGATTGAGCGCCGTCTAGTGTATTTAAAAATAATGAACGTGTATATTCGGGCATAGAATCTATATCTTCAATAACGAGTATTGCTGGAGCTAAACTTGTTACCATACGGAAGACCTCTTCAATGGACTCGCTTGATGTATGCTCAGTAATTTGCCAATACACAACAGGAGCTGTTACAGAACCTGTAATGGACTTTACAAGCGTAGTCTTTCCGTTTCCTGGTGAGCCATATAATAAGATTCCTCTTTTATAAGGAAGGCCGTAATGTTTAAAGAAATTGCCACCCTCCTTGAAAAACTCATCAATCGAACGGAAAATCTCTTGCTTAAGTGAAGGTTCTAAGAAAACATCTTCTCGTGTAATTTGCTTACCTTCGCCGTAACTCCGTCGTTTAATACCATCATGAACATCAACTAAGTAGGTAACAGTTTCCATCAACATTTGACGTAACTGTTCTTGAACAGCTTCGATAAAATTCATCATTTTCTCCGCACTTGTTGTAAAATAGAAAAACTCTGGCCATTCTGAATCGGAGCGGAATACAGGGATTTGTGTAATGGCTACTTCATAATCAGGAAAGTAGATTAAAGAATTACTAAATGTCTTAATTGATTTTAGCTGATTATCTAATTGATCTTCTGAGACAGAATTTAAAACAATGCTAGGTAATGAGGCATATATATAACTCAAATTTTCATAGCGGATTAATTCCTTTTCCATCATTTCTAGTAAATGATGATGAAATTGTGAATTATTTAGTTCGACAGTCACACCACGAAAATTAGCAGGGTGTACTTCATTTAGTTTTTTTGAGATGCGCTCAAAGACCGCTGATACATCTGCATAGTTAGGGATGTCTTGTCGCAAATCTTCGTGAAATGTATATAAGAATTTTGGCATTATATCCTCCTTTATGGACGTTATTAATTTATAGAATATATAATTAAGAAAAAATAGAGTCATTTCTGTTATAAATAGAAATGACTCTTTTTTATTTGCAACGCAATCAAATTATTTCACTTTGATTTTGCCTGTCCAATTTTTGTATCCACCTTGTAATTGGTATACTTGATCGTAGCCTTTTTTCTTTAATAACATAGCAGCACGTGCACTACGTCCAGCATTTTGGCAGTACAAGTAAACAGGTTTGTCTGGGCGAATTTCTTTATAGCGTTGACGAAGTTGTGAGGTTGGGACGTTACGAGCGCCTAGAATATGACCACCGTCAAATTCTTTTGGCTCACGCACATCTATTAATTGTGCTTTACGATAACCTTCAATAAATTCTTCTTGTGTTAAAGTTGTAACTGCTTTTTTGAAACGAAGAGCGTTTACTAAAGCGTATACAATCACCACAAATAAAACAATTGCTAATGTATATAACCAACTCAAATCGTCTTACCCCTTTCTATCTACAGTAATATTATAAAAGAACATGTAGCGATAGTCCAATGAGTTTGTTAAAATAGATAAGTTGATTATAAGGAGGAGACCAAATGAAAACAACATGGTATTTTATTAATTCAGGTCCTTGTAGCCCTGCATTCAATATGGCATTAGATGAAGCGCTCCTACATTGGCATAGTAAAGGTTTAATTCCACCAGTAATACGATTTTACGAATGGAATCCAGCAACACTTTCTATTGGATATTTTCAACGTGCTGAAAAAGATATTGATTTTGAACAATTACATAAATTAAATTTAGGATTTGTACGCCGTCCTACTGGCGGTCGTGCAGTCTTACATGAACATGAACTAACATATAGCATCATTGTTAATGAAGACTACCCAGACATGCCTAAAACGGTGACTGAAGCTTATAGAGTATTAAGCGAAGGCTTATTACTAGGTTTCCGAAACTTAGGGTTAGATGCTTATTTTTCAGTTCCTGATTCAGAAGAAAAACGAGCAGATTTGAAAACTCCGAAGAGCGCGGTTTGTTTTGATGCGCCAAGTTGGTATGAATTAGTAGTAGAAGGTAAAAAGGTAGCAGGTAGTGCACAAACGCGACAAGAAGGTGTCATTTTACAACATGGAGCGATATTAATCGATCTCGATGATGAAAAATTGATTTCTCTTTTTAAATTTCCATCGGAAGCTTCAAGAGAGCGTATGCGCAAACATTTACCACAAAAAGCGGTAGCTATTAATCAGTTAGCACAAAAACCTGTCGATGTTGAGACATGTATATCTGCTTTCCGCAAAGGATTTGAGGACGGGTTAGACATTGAACTTGTACCGTACACGTTAACGAAGGAACAAATGGATTTTGTTAATAATTTAGCAAAAACTCGTTATGAAAGTGATGAATGGAATTTTAGAAAATAGTAGTCTTTTTGACTTATTTTAGCTTTGCAAAAATCGAAAAATCGCTTCCAATGTTGTTAAATCAACATTTTGCTCAAAATCACCCTATTTGCTTTTCTTATCAATATATAGTATCGTAATGTCTTGAACAAACACTATATATAGTGTTTAGAGCGCGATCTAAATAGGGAGGCGAATGATAATGGTACTTGCTTCACAGCATCATAATCAGACGATTAATGTACAACAATTAAATAATGATATTCAACAATTTCCACAAGTTCATGCCATCACAGAGGACATGCATATAACACATAAAGGTGTGTCTCGCTTAGTCATGATCGACCGTTATTCTTTTAAAGATACGGAAAAGAAAACGCTAAAAGCAGGGGATTTTGTTGTTTTAACGGTCAAAGCTGACCCTAAATTCCCAGCACGTGGTCTTGGTTATATCGTTTCAATTAATGCAGAAAAGAAAACAGCAGAAGTGCTGATTGAAGCAGATTATAGAAGTGCTATTGATGATGATTCTGAACAACAAACAGGAATTGTCACACGTTCTTTAGACGTTATTGAGAAGCCTCTTGAAGTCTTTTACGAACAAATTGCAAAACGTAATGCAACTGGCCTAGCAGCCGTTGAAAAAACAGAAGAAAAACGCCAAGAATGGTATGAAAAATTCTACGAACAATTAGTGAAGTTAAACTTTATTCCAGCGGGACGTGTTATTTACGGAGCAGGCGCAGGAACAGATGTTACTTACTTTAACTGTTACGTAATGCCATTTGTTGCAGACTCTCGTGAAGGCATTAGTGATCACCGTAAACAAGTAATGGAAATTATGAGTCGCGGTGGTGGTGTAGGTACTAATGGTTCTACATTACGTCCACGAAACACACTTGCTCGTGGTGTCAATGGTAAATCATCAGGATCTGTTTCATGGTTAGATGATATTGCTAAGCTGACTCATCTTGTTGAACAAGGTGGATCACGTCGTGGTGCACAAATGATTATGTTGGCAGATTGGCATCCGGATATTATTGAATTTATTATTTCAAAAATGCAAAACCCTCGTATTTTACGTTTCTTAATCGAAAATACAACGGATGAAACAATCCAACGTCTAGCAAAAGAAAAACTAAAATTCAAACCTTTAACGCAACAAGAAGAAGCGATGTATCAAGGTATTATTAATTATAAAACTATCCCTGGTGTCGGTGGTTTTAATGAAGCCATTATTCGTGATGCTGAGACGAAATTACGTGACGGTGGAACATACAGCGTGCATAACGCTGAATTCCTAACTGGTGCGAATATTTCTGTTACAATCACAAATGAATTCATGGAAGCTGTAGAAGCTGATGCTGAATTTGATTTACGATTCCCAGCTGTCGAATCATATAATGCTGAAGAAATGAAAATCTATAACGATACATGGCATGAAGTTGGCGATGTTCGTGAATGGGCTGAAATGGGCCATGCTGTACGTACTTACCGTAAAGTAAAAGCACGTGAACTTTGGAACTTAATCAATATCTGTGCAACTTACTCAGCAGAACCAGGTATTTTCTTCATCGACAACGCAAACGATATGACAAATGCAAAAGCATACGGTCAAAAAGTTGTAGCAACAAACCCATGTGGAGAACAACCACTTGCGCCGTATTCAGTTTGTAACTTAGCAGCTGTAAACTTAGCGCAATTTGCTCAAAAAGATACGAAAACAGTGGACTTTGAAGCGTTGAAAGAAACAGTTCGTGTCGGAGTACGTATGCAAGATAACGTAATCGATGCTACTCCTTATTTCCTTGAAGACAACAAAGTACAAGCATTAGGCGAACGCCGTGTTGGACTAGGTGTTATGGGAATGGCTGATTTACTTATCTACTGTGAAAAAGAATATGGCTCTGAAGAAGGTAACATCCTTGTTGATGAAATCTTTAAGACGATTGCGACAACAGCATACGAAGCATCTACTGAACTTGCAAAAGAACGAGGTAGTTTCCCATTCCTAACAGGAGAAACAGAATCTGAAACATTAGCACTTCGCAAACGCTTTACAGAAACAGGCTTCATGCAAAAAATGCCTGAACATATCCGTGAAGCAGTACTTGAAGGCGGTATTCGTAACTCGCACCTACTAACTGTAGCTCCTACAGGTTCAACAGGAACAATGGTTGGGGTTTCTACTGGATTAGAACCATACTTCTCATTTACTTACTACCGTAGTGGTCGTCTTGGTAAATTCATTGAAGTAAAAGCTGATATTGTACAAGAATATTTAGCTGCTAACCCAGGTGCAGATGAAGCAAATCTTCCTGAATGGTTTGTAACTGCTATGGAATTAGCTCCAGAAGCACACGCAGATGTACAATGTATTATCCAACGCTGGATTGATAGCTCAATCTCTAAAACAGTAAATGCACCACGTGGTTACACTGTAGATCAAGTACAAAAAGTGTACGAACGCTTATACAATGGTGGCGCTAAAGGCGGTACAGTTTATGTTGATGGTAGCCGTGATTCACAAGTATTAACTCTAAAAGCAGAAGAAAACGTTATGGACGAGGACACTCTACAAGAAGAACAAGTAGCAGAAAAACGTCCAGTTGTTTTAATCGATACTATTCAAGACTTACGCTCAACAAACGTAACAATCGGCTCTGAAGTCGGTAACACATGCCCAGTATGTCGCAAAGGAACAGTCGAAGAACTAGGTGGCTGTAACACATGCACAAATTGCGGTGCACAACTTAAATGTGGTCTTTAATATACTGACTTCTAGCTACTAACGAGCGCAAAGATGGTTATCTAAAATAAAACCATAACAACCATTAAGGACTCCCCTTTCATTAATAGATGAAGAGGAGTCCTTTCCTTTTGAATGAGGTTTAGTTTTATGAATAGTTCTAGTAATACTTTGACAATAAAATACCTAATGTAAACTTGAAAGAAAGTCGTACCGTTTTAAAGAAAGATATACTGTTTTGAAGAAAGTTATACTGTTTATAAAAAAGTTGAACCGAAATGTAATTATTTCGGTTTTCCTTATTGAACTAACGGGGCAGGTTAGTTCAATAAGGAGGTAATACTCTTTCTGTTTTGAACATCTCTTAATATGGGGGGATATTTAAAAGATGGAGGTTGTTGTGATTTTGAAACTGTTTCAATATAACTGGCAAGTTCGTAATGATTGGTTTACATGGTGCGAAGACATACCTGATGAAGAACTATTAAAGAAACGGATCGGTGGGTTCGGCAGTATCCTACATACCCTGTTTCACATTGTAGATGTGGAATATATGTGGATCTTAGGTTTGCGAGGTGAACCAGTACCTGAGGAGCCATTGTTTGAGGATTATGCCAGCTTACAAAAAGTGAAAAATCTTTCAGCTCAATACCATGAGAAAGTGAAGCCATTTGTGACATCTTGGACAAATGAAATGGATTCTCGGAAACTTTCAGAAACCGATTTCAATGAAGAACCGATTAGCTCTAGAGACACACCAATCAGGAGCAGAGTCATTGAATGTACACACGGAGAGATCATACGTCATGTCATTGTTCACGAAATCCACCATATCGGTCAGTTATCTATATGGGCACGTGAAATAGGAAAGGAGCCTGTTTCCGCAAATCTGAGAGGAAGGGGGCTATTCGACAATTAGACTACCTTTTCACAAACGGGGGTGATAATTCAATTGTTACTGCAGGTTCTGTTGGTATGAAAATGTTTCTACTAATACAATAGTGGCGGGAAATCCAGCAAAAGTTATAAAAAGTATTTAATTCGAGATTTGTTTCTTCTTTAACTAAAGGGTGCTTTAGTAGAAGATCATTGAGCTGTCCATACAGCTCTTTTTTATTCAACGAACGGGGCAGGTTAACGAAAGAAGGAAATTTAAAAAAAGTAAAGAATTTTTATAAAAGGGGTGAAATTAAATGGATATACTACTTCAAAAATTACAAAGATTTGGCGTGCATTACATAAAAGGTGATAATGTAATCATTTTAGAAATTTTAGAGAATAGACATAATCAAGCTACTGAAATAGATACGCTTATAAACGAGCTTTTAACTCAACTAAAAAGCAGTAAACTGAAAAAAGTAAAGTTTGAGTGTCCTAAAACTTTTTTGGATAGCTTAAATTGTACTAGAACTAAAATGGAAATTATTGGCGAAAGAGTTATATATACGAGATCTTATACAACACCATTAGATGTATCGATACCGAATTATGAGGTATGGTCAATTTCTGAGAATAACTCTATTTCTTTTTTATCTGAAGTAATGGGTAAAAATTATATTGATACAGAGAAGTTTTTAACCGGAATGAGGATTGAGCTTCCATCACAAGTAGAGAAAATGTATACAGTGTATTTAGTTAATAATGAACCAGTTGGTGTAGTTTTTCCTCATATAGAGCCAAATACAGAAAAAGAAGGTCGCATTTTTTGGATAGGCATTCATCCTGATTTTCTAGGGAAAAGGCCGGGCAAAAACTTACATTTAATAGGATTACACAGATTGAAAGATGAATTTAAGGCAAAGTCTTATCTAGGGATGACTCAAGTTGATAATACTCAAATGAGAAATATAATGGTTTCAAACGGTTGCATTCAAAATAAAAATTCAGTAATTTCATTACAACATTCTATTAAAGAATAGATAAGTAGCAATAAGTATGGAGCAGAATTAAAATGAAATTTGTGGAAAAATGCACTTAAACTAACGAGCGCTTTTGTAAGAAAATCTCTGAGCTGTTCTGACAGCTCTTTTTCTTATTCAACTAAAAGGGCAGTTAGAAAGGTCCCAGAGGATAAAAATTAGGTAGATTAAGTTTAGAAAAAAGAAGAAAGTAAATACTATTTCTATAGTATTAGAAGAAATTTATACATGAATATTTCCGTGGTAAAATAAAGGCGATACATTATGTGAAATTACAACAACTTTTACGAGGACATACTAAATAAATTTGTAGAAATCAGGAGGGTTTATGTGAATATCTTATGGGATTTTGACGGTACTTTATTTGATACATATCCAGCATACACAGAAAATTTGTATAAAGTACTAAATGGCACAGTTGCTCGAGAAGATATTTATCGTGAATTGAAGATTTCAGCGACACATGCATTTAATCATTTTAAATTAACAGATGAACAAATAAAAGAAGTTAAAAAGCTTAATCTAGAGTTACCACCAAGTAGTATAAAGCCGTTTCCTGATGTTGAGAAAATTTTGCGATTTGCAAACAAAAATGTCATTATGACACATAAGGAGAGACAACCTGTTCTGGATATTCTCCAATACTATGGTTTTGAAAAATACTTCGTTGAAATTGTGACTGTTGAAAATGGCTATCCACGCAAGCCTGACCCAACTTCGTATCAATATTTACATGATAAATATGATTTAGATATCGCGATTGGAGATAGAGAACTCGATTTAATCCCGGCAAAGAAAATTGGACTGGTGAGTTGTATGTATCAGGGGAATTGTGAAGTGGCAGATTTTCAAATAAATGATTATGATGATTTTTTTAAAGTAGTAAAATTAAATAGATAAACGTAATTTTTTATTCCTCACCTATGTGAACATTCATGATAAAATGAAGACAATTTGTTAGGAGTGATCATGTGAGTAATAAAATTGCGGGTATTTTCTTCCCGGCGTTTGCGATGTTAGGTGTTATCGCGATGACATTGACAGGGGCTTTTGGAAATGATGAAGCAAATAAATCCTATTTTCTACTTAGCTTAGTCCTTATTTTCCCATTAACTTTTTTAGTGCAGGGAATTTCATGTGCTTTAAATAATATTAATCCATGGATTGCATTAGCAGTTTCTTATATTGCTTTTATCATTATCCTGTTTACGGTATTAAACAGCTCTGCATGGGGATATGGCTTATATTTTCTTGTATTTTGGATTATTGGTTACTTTGGAGCAAAAGGCATTCAAAAGCTTCGCGCTAATAAAAACAAATAAATCTGTGCAATTTCTGCACAGATTTTTTTAGTTTTTATAAGCATTTGCACAAATTTCTTCACTATGTTTCGCCTTTTTAAAGGTGCGTACAACTAACGGATTCTCTTCGCAAAATTGAATGATTGCTTTATTTTCTTTATGTAGTCCGTAATAATAAGTAATTTGCGGTTCATCTTTAAATCGTAATTGAAATAAGCCGCGATAATAATCTTTGTGTACTACTTGTTTAGGTTCTATGTAACCAGATTTATCGAGAATTAACATTTCTGTCGTAATGTCGTTTCTTTCCATATGTTTTTTCATATGATATTGAACTAAAAGCATCGTATAAGGATTGCCATTTTTAATAATATAAAAATATAAAAAAGACAGACTACTAATAAGTAACAAAAAAGCAGAAATAAGAAAAAGTCTCTTCTTCAATAGAAAGAACCTCCTTTATTAAAATATACCAATTAAAACCATTTGTGTAAATTGTCATTTTGGGAACAACAATAAAAACGCAGAAGAGCTCCTGAGTTCTTCTGCGTTTCTATTAGTTTACTGATATATTTTTTGGGTCTTTCTCGATTTCTAATAATTTATTAAACGAAGCGATAGCGACTTCTACTTGGTCGTCTTTGGGTTCTTTTGTTGTAAGTAATTGAAGCCATAAACCAGGATAACCTAAATAGCGCAGTACTGGTACATTCCGACAAGCATTAGTCCATTGCAATACTTCAAAAGCCACTCCAAGTACAACTGGGATTAATAAGATACGATCCACAATGCGTAACCAAAACGGATCTGTTGGTACTAAGAAGTAGATGAACATACCTACGATAACTGTAAATAACATAAAACTACTACCACATCTGTAGTGTAAACGTGATTGAGCTTGTACATTTTCTACTGTTAAAGGTAGACCGTTTTCATAACAATTTATAACCTTATGTTCAGAGCCGTGGTACTGGAAAACACGTTTAATAAGTGGAGTCAGTGATACAAAATAAATATAACTGAGTAGCAATATTAGTTTGAAACCACTCTCTAACAAAATTTGTGCAGTTTTTCCTGGAAGCCATGTATGGAAAAGCTGTGCCAAGAATACAGGAATCAATGTGAAAATAAATTTACCGAAAAGGAATGAAAGTACGCCAATTGCAGCTACTCCTAAAATCATTTGGAGCTTCGAACCTTCTTCAGTGGATTCTTCAACTTCTTCACCTGGATTGACATCATAGCGATCACCTGCAAATTGTAAATGCTTGGAGCCGTTTGCAGCTGATTCAATAATAGCAACTATCCCTCTAATAAAAGGGATCTTTTTCAGCCTTTGAAGCGCTGGCTTTTTTTCTTTTTTAACATAGAAATACTCTATTGAGTCATCATTACGGCGAATAGCGGATACAGTATGTTCTTTACCGCCCATCATTACGCCCTCAATCAATGCTTGCCCCCCATAAATTGGAGTCTGAGGTTGATCCTTCACTTGCCACACCGCTCTCTTTTTGTATATTCAACTGTTCTTATTGTACTAAAAATTATAAAAAAGCTCTAGGAAAAGAATAGCTTTTGAAAATGAGGCAATGCTTGTAAAAAAGGAGTGTTGTGTTTTGAAAATACATGTCTTGTTTTGGACATCCATTTTAAGTGCCGTGTCGTTCACGGTTTGTTTACGATTACTACAATTATTTTCAATCATTCATTGGAGTCCAATCGGGTGGTCTAAGAGATGGCATTTATTCAGTGGACATATGCCATTATTTAAATGGACAACATTAGCGGTCATGTTGTTTGTTTTAGCAATAGTGATTTATTATTTAAGTGAACTCTGCATTGCTATTCGTGCAGATATAGCGGCGATGGGATTGAGTGTTATTTTTCTATTTGGATTACAGTGGTGGATGTTCGGTACGGTAGAGTTAAAAAAAGTATCGATCCCTATCTTCGTTTTAATCGCCATGCATTTACGTTTTATAGTAGAAACTGCAATGTTCCATAAAAAAGCAGAAAGTTTAGACACCCGAAGTAAAATGCCTTATAATACTGATGTGGTAAAATAAATTCATTCAAATCGGAGGGGGAGAGATATGAAGTACTTATGTTTAAATGGGCCTAATTTAAATCGATTAGGTAAAAGAGAGCCAGGAATATATGGCTCGGAAACTCTTCAAGATATAGATAAAGCCCTTCAAAAGCTAGCTGGTGAGTTTGGTGCCACAATTGAATTAAAGCAGTCTAATCACGAAGGCCAGTTGATAGACTGGATTCATGACGCTGAAGACAATGAAATTGCTGGCATTGTCTTTAATCCAGGTGCATATACACATACAAGTGTTGCGATACGTGATGCTATCGCTTCCGTAAATGTACCTGTTATCGAGGTGCATATCTCGAATATACATAAACGTGAAGAATTCCGTCACCACTCATATTTAGCACCAGAGTGTGTGGGACAAATTTCTGGATTAGGGACTAAGGGGTACCAACTTGCATTACGCATGTTTTTAGAACAATAACAGGGGGAATTGATTATTATGGAAAAACTAAAAAAATTAAGAGCAGCATTACAAGAACAAGGGCTTGATGCAATGCTTATTACAAATGACTATAATCGTCGTTACATGACTGATTTTACTGGAACTTCTGGGGTAGCAATTGTTTCACAAAATGATGCAGTCTTTATTACAGATTTCCGTTATACAGAACAAGCTGCTAAGCAAGTGCAAAATTATCGAATTGTACAACACCAAGCTACAATCATTGAAGAAATAGCTAATCAAGTACAAGAGATGGGTATCAAAACATTAGCATTTGAGAAAGAAGATGTTAGTTATAGCACATTTGAAATATATTCGAAACATCTAAAAACTGATTTAGTCGGAGTTTCAGGTTTAGTAGAAAAAATCCGCTTGATTAAGACGGAACAAGAGATTAATATAATAAAGGTCGCTTGTGAAATAGCAGATGCTGCATTCGAGCATATACTAACATTTATTAAAGCTGGCAAAACAGAATTAGAAGTATCAAATGAATTGGAATTCTTCATGCGCAAACAAGGAGCAACTTCATCTTCTTTTGATACAATTGTTGCATCAGGTGTACGCTCGGCATTGCCACATGGCGTTGCAACTGATAAAATAATAGAAACTGGTGATTTTGTCACCTTAGATTTTGGTGCGCTCTATAACGGCTATATCTCTGATACAACACGTACAGTTGCAGTTGGAGAGCCTTCAGATCAATTGAAGGAAATTTACAACATTGTATTAAATGCTGAATTACTTGGATTAGAGCAGTTTAAACCAGGTATGACAGGTATTGAAGCTGATGCAGTAACACGTGATTATATTAAAGCACATGGATATGGTGAGGCATTTGGCCACTCAACAGGTCATGGAATTGGTTTAGAAGTACATGAAGGTCCTGGATTATCATTCCGTTCACCTACTGTATTAGAACCAGGTATGGTCGTGACATGTGAACCTGGTATTTATCTACCAGGAATCGGTGGTGTCCGTATTGAGGACGATACATTAATCACAGAGACAGGTAATGAAAAACTAACTCATTCCACAAAAGAACTAATCATTTTATAAAGTAATATTGGAGGAACATTCATGATTTCAGTAAACGATTTTCGTACAGGCCTAACAATCGTAGTAGACGGTGGACTTTTCCGTGTACTAGATTTCCAACACGTAAAACCTGGTAAAGGTGCAGCTTTTGTACGATCAAAACTTCGTAACCTACGTAACGGTTCAGTAATGGAAAAAACTTTCCGTGCAGGTGAAAAAGTAGAGAAAGCTCAAATTGACAATAACAAAATGCAATATCTATATGCTTCAGGTGATAATCATGTGTTCATGAACACTGAAACTTATGACCAAATTGAATTATCTGAAAACCAACTTAAAGACGAATTGAAATTCTTATTAGAGAACATGGAAGTTTCAATCATGTCTTACGAAGGAGAAATCCTTGGTGTTGATCTTCCAAATACAGTTCTTCTAGAAGTAATTGAGACTGAACCAGGTATTAAAGGTGATACAGCTTCAGGTGGCTCTAAACCAGCAACAGTTCAAACTGGATTAGTTGTACAAGTACCATTCTTTGTTAATGTTGGTGACAAATTAGTTATTAACACTGAAGAAGGCACTTACGTATCTCGTGGATAATTAAGTCATTCTTTAAAATCGACCCTTATAGCTTATGCTATAAGGGTCGATTTTTTTGTCTAATTCGATGTTTGTATGATTGGAAATCATAACTCTTTCTAACTTTGCATAGATTAGATTATACAAGAGGAGGGGCAGCTACGGAACTTCAAGACATTCTACGCATCGCCGGTATTGGACTTGTGATTGCGCTTTTACATATCTTCTTTGAACAAACCGGTAAAAAGGAATTTTCTTTTTTTCTTTATTTTCTAGCCTATATGTATATCGCAGCGGAACTACTTCATTTTTTGCGTTTGTTCTTTGATGAAATTCTCACCTTCTTCCAATGGTTAACGGCTACCTGAGCTTATGACGATATTATTTTACGCTGTGATTATGCTTATTCTTTTAATGTTCATTCAAATGGCAATTCCTGCTTTGCATCGTGTCTTTTATACGGTGTTTTTTTTCTTATTAATGAGCTTTTTATTAATGCGTTTATTCATCCCGTTTCTTCAAAGGTTATTGCATGCATTTCCAATTGAGATCCCATATTTATCGCTTATCCTAGGCAGTGCATTTATATATTTCATTTCAACAGCCGTGTCACAACATTTAAATGACCAGGATTATGAAGCACTTGCCTTTTTATCACATACAGCGGTAAAGCTTGTTATTTTATCGCTTTGGCTAAAAGAGATAATTGAATTATTTTCAATTTGGCAACGTTTGATCGAACCATAGTAGATAAAGGTTGTCATTTTTATGGACAAACTCAATTTAATAGAAGAGATTTTTGGGTAAACGTCAAAAAAAGATAGGAGGGCAAGATTGGACTGGTTACAGGAGATTTTGGTCGCCCCCTTCAAGGACACATTATTTACACTCGTTTCATTACTTTTTTATGCACTACTCTTTTTATTATTAAATTTTATAATGCCTCAATTTAAAGAGTGGACAAGGGTTTTCTTTTTTATCGCTATACTTACTACGACATTAAAGCCAGTTTATCAATCATTTACTATGATGCAGGCATTATCTGAGAATATGATTGCATTCTTTAGTGCCCTTTATCCAATATTAATGTCTGCAATGGCCATCTCAGCAGGAGCTATGTCATTAATGGCGTGGCATCCTATGTTATTACTACTCATTCAATTTGCTGTATTTTTAACGGGGAGATGGCTAATTCCTCTGTTGACGGCATCTTTGATTTTTGATTTTCTATCTCGTTTCATGCCAGAAATATCTTTTGCTCGAATGGCTGACTTTATACGAGTACTTGTATTAAGCGTCGTTTCTGCTACAGTCATGTGCTATTCGATGTTTCTAGTTATGAATAGTGTAGTTTCAGTATCTTTTACCGGAGCTGCACTAGGACCATTGAAAAAGATGATCCAACAAAACATTCCATTCATAGGTTCTTTTATAACTGAGAGTTTAAGTACATTTAGAAAATATTCATCAACTACTGCAACGGTAACGAGTACAGGTTTAATGATAGGTATATTTACTGCTGCTATTATCCCGACATTGAAAATTTTAATGACAGGATTAAGTTTTCGTTTCTTGGCAGCATTGATGGAACCTTTTTCTGATAAAGATATTGCGAGTTTTTTAGATGATATAGGCAAAACATTATTTGTTTTGTGTGCAGTATCTTTTATTATTGCATTTGCCTTCTTTTTCACAGCGATATTAGCCGTTATACTTCTGAAACTACAAATACAAGAAGGATAGGATTGGGGTTGTGGAAGCATTTTTACTTGGTTTAGTCGTCATTATATTCGTTGGCAAAATTGTAAGTTTACTATTGGAGGACCCAGAAGAGTGGGTTATTCTATTGAAAATAATCGTTGCAATATGGATTTTAAAGTTTGTTTTTAATTTTTGGCATTAGTATCTCATAGATTAGAGTTATGCTTCATACAATGATGTAGATAACAGGAAAGATGTGAAGAGGGGGATGACTAGCTCGGGCGGTGCAGAATATGAAAAAAACGTCAATTTACTATGTAGGAATATTGATGGCAATTGTCATCATTATTGTGGCCATGTTTTCATACAATAATGAAAATCCTATGAAAACATCGTCTAAAGGAGAGAATGTATCTACTAATGAAGCGGAACAGCTAGCAGTCATTTTATCTAGGATTGACAAAGTCGGGAAAGTTGAGCTTTATTTTTATGCAGGTGGACAAACGGCACAAGATGTAAAAAAAGATTCTTCATCCTTAGAGAATTATTTCAGCTGGTCTAATACAACTGGACAAGAAAGTGGGCAAGTAACTGGAGTATTAGTTGTTGCGGAAGGGGCGAATGACATCGCGGTAAAGAATGAATTAGTAACTACGCTGACAAAAGTGCTGGAAATTCCTGCACACAGAATTGTTGTAATGCCTATGGAAAAGAGAGGGGAAATAAAATGAGAGTAAAAAAGAGAGCAGTTTGGTTTTTAACATTATTGAGTTTAGCAGCAGTTATTTCAGTGTACTATCTTATGAATCCAGCACAACCATTTAATGGTCTTAAAATCTTCTCAGATAGCACATTAAATAGCACAGCAGTTGATGATATTGCTAAACTAACAGGCAATGATAAAACACCTGTCACAGCACAAAGTGACTTATTTGAAGAAATGCGTATGGAGTTAATAAATGAACGTAGTCAATTGAAAACAACTCTAACGCAAAAAATAGCTTCAGATAAGTATACAGCTGAAGAAAAGAATGAAGCATTTAACGAGATGGATGTTATTGTTAAGAAAGAATCTAATGAAGCGATGCTAGAATTGCTCATTAAAACTTTAGGTTATTCAGATGCATTTGTACGAGCTGAAAATGATCAAATTCGTGTTACAGTACAATCTGCTGAATTATCAAAATCAAAAGCAGATGAAATCGTATACACGGTTAAAAAAGAGGTACCTACAGCTGGTAAAATAGTAGTCGACTTTAAATCTGAGTCTTTTTAACGAAAAAATAACGATATTGTCTTGAATAATTCCTATTTTCAATTATCTATTTAAAAATACCCCAAAACACGATAGAATAAGTAGTGTATTATATTTCACAAAATTAAGGGGAGTAATTTATGTTGAAAATTCAGGAAATTCGAGAAATTATTAAATTAGTAGATTCATCTTCAATCGACGAGTTCGTTTATGAGGTAGCAGATACAAAAGTGAAACTTAAAAAACATGGTGGTGTGGCAGTTGTAACTGAAGCGCCAGTAGTTAAAGTAGCTCCAGTTGCAGCGCCAGCACCAGTTGCGGCTCCTGCAGCACCAGTTGCAGCACCAGTTGTAGCTGAAGCAGCGCCAGCAGCACCAGCAGTGGATGCATCATTATACAAAATCACTTCACCGATGGTAGGAACTTTCTATCAAGCTCCAAACCCTGAATCACCAGCTTTCGTAAAAGTTGGAGATAAAGTAGGCGAAGAAGCAGTAGTATGTATCGTTGAAGCTATGAAATTATTTAATGAAATCGAAGCAGAAGTTAGTGGCGAAATCGTTGAAATTCTTGTTAAAGATGGCGATCTAGTTGAATATGGTCAACCTCTGTTCCTAGTAAAAGAGAACTAAGGGAGGCCTATCCAAATGAAAAAAGTATTAATTGCAAACCGTGGAGAAATAGCGGTACGTATTATTCGCGCTTGTAAAGAATTAGATATTCAGTCTGTAGCTGTGTACTCAGAAGCAGATCGTGATGCACTTCACGTTCAATTAGCTGACGAAGCATATTGCATCGGACCAAAACTTTCTAGTGAGAGTTATTTGAAAATTAGTAGTATACTAAGTGTTGCTCAAAAAACTGGCTGTGATGGAATTCACCCAGGATATGGCTTCTTAGCAGAGAATGCTAGCTTTGCAGAAGCATGTGAAGATGCTGGTATTACTTTCATTGGACCAACTTCAGATGCCATCAAAATGATGGGTATTAAAGATATAGCAAAAGACTCAATGATTAAAGCCGGTGTACCTACAGTTCCAGGTTCAGTTGGTATCGTTGCAGATGCAGCTGAAGCAGCCGAAGTTGCGAAAGGTATTGGTTACCCAGTAATCATTAAAGCAACTGCCGGTGGTGGTGGTAAAGGGATCCGTGTAGCACGCACTGAGGAAGAATTGATTAAAGGTGTTCAAATCACTCAAAAAGAAGCTGCTGCAGCATTCGGTAACCCTGGCGTATACTTAGAAAAATTCATCGAGGATTTCCGTCACTGTGAAATACAAATACTAGCGGACAACTATGGCAATACAATTCACCTAGGTGAACGTGATTGTACAGTTCAACGTCGTATGCAAAAACTTGTTGAAGAAGCTCCGTCTCCTGCACTTTCTGAGGAACGTCGCGTTGAGATGGGTGAGGCTGCAGTTAAAGCTGCGTTAGCTTGTGGATACCGCGGTGCTGGTACGGTAGAATTCATCTTTGACTACCATGAAGACAAGTTTTACTTCATGGAAATGAATACACGTATTCAAGTAGAACATCCAGTAACTGAAATGATTACAGGTATTGATCTTGTTCAACAACAGCTTAAGATTGCTTCTGGCGAGAAATTAGTGTATAAACAAGAAGATGTGAAAGTGAATGGTTGGGCGATGGAATGTCGTATCAATGCTGAGAATCCATCTAAAAACTTTATGCCTTCACCGGGTAAAGTAGAAGATTATATAGCTCCGGGTGGTTACGGTGTCCGTATCGACTCTGCTATGTATCCAGGATATAGTATTCCTCCGTTCTACGATTCAATGGTTGCAAAATTGATTGTACATGCAGATACACGTGAAGAAGCAATTGCTAAGATGAAACGCGCATTAGGTGAATTCATTGTTGAAGGACCAGGCATTCAAACAACAATTCCTTTCCACGCTAAATTAATGGATCATGAGGTATTCAAAAAAGGTGATTTCAATACGAAGTTCCTTGAAGAAAATGACGTCATGAATTCATAAGAAAGGGGCGAATTCTATGGCTGAAAAAGTGATACAATCTTTACCTCAAAGCACTCCTGCTGGTAAGGAAGAGCTAGGTAAGATTGAAGTAGCGCCTGAAGTTATTGAAGTTATTGCAGGAATTGCTACTACAGAAGTGGAAGGCGTTTCTGGTACAAGAGGAAACTTCGCTACAGGCGTAGTAGAAAAATTCGGTAAAAAGGTTCATGGGAAAGGTATTAAAACCGAATGGACTGAAGCGGGCTTAATCGTAGATGTATATTGCTTCGTGCAATATGGAGCATCTGTTGCGAAAGTAGCTCATCAAGTTCAAACCCAGATTCGTGAAGCTATCTTTAATATGACATCTCTTGCAACGCAAGAGGTAAATGTACATATTACCGGCATCCAATTTGATCAAATGAACGATGCAAAAACTGAATAATGTAAAAAAACACCACTTCCAATGAAGTGGTGTTTTTTTATTGTGTTGAAAATCAAACTCGTCATTAGAAAGAATCAAATAATTTCGTTAAAAACTCTTTGGTATAAATAAATGAGAGGTTTTTATTTGTTTAAAGATATCCCACAATCAATTACTAATGAATCTATGATCCAAATAATAAAATAATTTTGCTATAGCTAGCAATTTAAACGATTTAAAGTTAATGCTCATAACTACTAGAGGATAATGAATAGTTTAGGAGTTTTTTCTTATAGTTTAATGAATGTATAGTGATATAGGTAAAAAATTTAAAGGTAAAATATTTAATGTGATACATTATTACTATATAAGAAAAAACACAATTCAAGTAAAGTTTAAGTAATGCGACTTTTTCGATAATGAAAATGATATTTTTATTATAAAACCAATAAATAGGAGATAAGTTTTAGGTTGTAATAACTAGAGTGAGGGAAATAAATTGGAACTTATTAGATGTAAAACAATTCATATGATTCATGATGTAGTGTAAGATATCATGGTACTTTAGATTTATAAAAATTGAATAGGCAAACCTAGAGAAATTTAGGGACGCAAAGCTAGAGGGGCTAAGGTTGAAAAACTATGCCAGCCAGTTGCCAAAGAGTACATTATACTTTTTGTTATTTTGGGTTAAATAAAAATGTCTTAATCATTTTTATTTAGACGTTATCAAAAGTTAGCTACTCTCTTATAGAGTAGCTTTTTTAATGAACTTCTTAGGGTTTTATTCATCTGGAGGAGAAAGCATATGTCAAAGAAAATGTCTAAATTAATTGCTATTGCAACATCAACAGCGTTGTTAGCAAGTTATTCGGGGAGTGCTGTGAATGTTTTGGCAGCACCGAATACCAATGCTAATAAAACGGCATTAGAAAGCAAGATCAATGAGGCAATAAATGCTACAGTTAGTAAATTTGATTTATACGGAAATAGTAGTTTAAGTGAGTATAATGAAGTCTTCAAAATGAATAATACAAACATTAAATCGATAACAAACAACGGGGGAAATTATTCAGGCTCTCCTATTAATAAAGCAATAGATGGTGATATGAATACACATTGGGAGACTGGAAGAGCGAATACTGCGCAGTTTACTAACGAGGTAGTATTCAATTTAAATGAATCGACTGAATTAAATAGAATTGTTTATGCTGCTAGACAAACCAGTGCTAAAGGCAAAGGATTTGCGGAAGAGTTTGAAATTTATAGCTCTATCTCGGATGAAGGTGATGATTATACTTTAGTATCTCCTGGAGAATATAAAGGTTCAACCAGTGATGTTGTTGAAATTCAATTTAAACCAACTGAATTCAAAAGAATCAAATTTGTGTTCAAAAAGGCCAATCAAGATTGGGCAAGTGCAGCAGAATTTAGTTTTTATAAAGAAGACCAAGTAAAAGAGAGTATGAAAAAACTATTTACTGATGAAAACCATAATAAAGTATCTGATGAGTTCAATACAGTAGAAAAGTTAGAAGCATTAGAGAAAAAGGTTCAATCACACCCTTTATATGATGAATTTATAGAAGATATAGAAGATGCATTAGTATTAATAAATGAATCAAACATAGAAGCAACTAAAGCCAAAACAAAACCTTTTGAGTATTATTCTAATGAGGAATATTCTAAGTTGTTTAGAATGGATATTGAAAATATTAAGAGTATCCGAAATAATGCTGGTCAGTATCTTAGTCAAGTAATCGGGAATGCCGTCGATGGCAACCTAGATACTTACTGGGAAACGAATAAAAGTAATTCAAATGACTTCACAAATGAAGTAGAAGTAGAATTTAAAAAATCAGTGGAATTAAATAGAATCATGTATGGAGCAAGAAAATCTGATCGCAAAGGATTCGCTGAAGAGTTTGAAATTTATGCTTCTCAAACGTCTAAAGGAGATACATATCAACTAGTTACAACAGGTAAACATAATATGGTAGAAGGATTAGTCGAAGCTAAATTCGAATCTACTAAATTTAAAAGAATTAAATTTAAGTTCAAGAAATCAAATCAAAATTGGGCAACTTTATCGGAATTAGCTTTCTATACTGAAGATGTCATAGAAGATAAGGTGAATAGTATTTTCACTGATGGAACAATGAGTAAGGTAGTGCCAGAATTCAATAGTGTAGATAAAATCAACGCACTGGAGAAGGAAGCGAAAGGACACCCACTATATTCTATTCTAAAAGATCGACTAGATTTAGCTAAATCTATTGTGAATGGAGTTCAAATCGAAGGAACTCTAGTTGTAGCAGAACAACATGGAGATATGGTGAAACATGCAAATCAAAACCTGAAGTTTGGCTTTGGTAACAATCTGCAGCCTACAGGCTTCGCTGCTCAACCAGGAGATCAAATTACTGTTTATGTTGATGCGGATGCAACAGGACCATTACCTAAGTTATCTTTTGCCCAGCAAGAAGGTTCTTGGTCTAGTTGGAGAAAAGATGTCAGCCTAGTACCTGGTAAAAATGAAATCACTGTACCAAAGGTTAATAAAGATAGCTGGTATAACAAGGCTGTCACTCCTGGTGGAAGTATTTATATCATTAATCCATATACGAAAGAACAACAAGAAAAAGCGCCGACAATCCGATTTGAAGGTGTGAAAAAAATTCCTTTCGCAACAGCAGATACTAATGTAAAAGAGTTCAAATCATTCTTAATTGATTACAAGAAAAAATTAGATGAAGATAAAGCAAAACATCCAAATGTTGAAGATAGAGAAATGCTAGACGTATTCGAATTCGTGAGTGACCATATTTTCTGGACGGGTACAGCAACAGGTGCGTACAAAACGTATATAGAAGATGGCTATAGCCCACTTGAAACAATCAAGTCGTACAATACACATATGAAAGAAATATTTAAATATTATGGACTGGATGCTAGTAGTGAAAGTCATGACCCTAAATATATTCGAGATAATGTACGTCTTGCTCAACCATATGCGTATATGTATGCAGCTGGCGACCATATCGGTACTTTAGATGATGTTGTTGCTAATCACTTAATTCCATTTGAAGTAAGAGGCCCATCATGGGGCTTAACACATGAGATAGGTCATAGAATGGATGTAAGTGTTAGGTTATACGGTGAAACAACGAACAATATGTTACCACAATACATGTCTGGCTATTACGGTAAGTTAGATAATAGAATCCCATATGAAGCAAACATTTATAAAAATGTAATAAAAGAAAATTTAAAAGATTATAATGATCAAGGAGTTTTCGAGAAGTTAGGTGTGTATTGGCAATTAGAGATGTATAGCCCTGGCTATTGGGGGAAATTAAATAGACTTTATCGAGAAAGAGATGTAAAGCTTACAGATGGAGAAAGCTCTAAACAACAATATTTGGTTGAATTCTCTTCTGAAGTATTGGAGTTGGATTTAAGTGAACATTTTGCTAGACATGGATTTGTGGTTAATGAAAAAACAAGAGAGAAAACTGCCAAGTATAAGAAACCAAAGAAATCGTGGTATTTAAATGACTCTGTAGTAGGCTATGAAGGAAGAGGAATAGAAGACAAAAATGCTTCGGTTAAAGTTAGCATTGCTTCGAATGCTTCCGCTAAATCAAAGACGTTAAGTTTCAAAATGGATAAGAAATATAAGGACGATTTCTTAGGCTTTGAAATTTATAGAGACGGTGAATTAGTTGGATTTACTAGTACTGATCAATTTGTAGACCAAAAATTAGACATGGATCAAAACTATACTTACAAAATTATTGGCTATGATAAGAAACTAAATAGTTTAAAACCAGTAGAAGTGAAGGCGTATCAGCCAACTCTGTCAGCTGAGGAACATGTAACCCTAAAATTACGCCAAGAATTTGATCCAATGGATTACGTAAAAGCGGCTACATATCAAGGTGATGATATAACGAAAGATGTAGTTGTAAAATCGAGTAACGTCGATGTAACAAAAAAAGGGAAATATGAAATTATTTATGAAGTGAAGAATGCTGGGACTACAGAAACAAAAACAACAAAATTTACTGTGGCAAGTGATTTCACATTTATCTCTGATTTGGATGCTAAATCAGCTAATATTGCATGGGGAGGACTAAAGAAAGATTTAGCACCTGCTGGTGGAGCAATTACATTAGTTAGACAAGGCTTAGATACTACCTATGTAAAGGGAATCGGCGCACACGCAAATTCTGAAGTGGTTTATGACATTGAGGGCAAAGACTTTGACGTCTTCGAAAGCTATATAGGAATTGATCAAGCTATGAAAGGTAAAGCTTCAACTGCAACATTTGAAGTATGGGTTGATGGCGAAAAGAAATTCGAAAGTGACGTATTCAATGCGAACACAGAACATGAATTTGTAAAGGTTCCTGTTACTGGTGCTAAAGAGATAAAACTAGTGACAACAGATGCCAAAAATAACGGTAACACAGCAGATCATACAGTATGGGCAGATGCTAAGTTCACGAAAAATTCTAGTAAACCTTCATTAGCTGTACCGAAAGAAATAGTGACAGTTAAATTAAACGAAGACTTTAATGTATTAAAAGATGTAGAAGCATTTGATACTGAAGATGGCGATTTAATAGAGCAAGTTGAGGTTAAAATAAACGGCTTTAACTCAAATAAAACAGGTACTTACAATGTAGAATATTCGGTAACAGATAGTGATGGGAATACAATCTCTAAAACTAGAACAATAGTTGTTTATAGTGCGGCTTCTTACTTAAGTGATATCGATTGGGAATCAGCACGAACTGATTATGGAACAGTTCGAAAAGATAAATCTAGCACAAATAACAATATTAAATTACTAGTGAATGGTAAAAACAAAGAATTTGAAAAAGGTATTGGAACACATGCAAATGCTGAAGTGGTTTATAACCTTGCTAATTCTAACTACGAATATTTTGAAACATTTATAGGTGTGGATAGAAATATACAAGAACAAAATAATTCAAGTATTAAGTTTAAAGTTCTAGCTGATGGAAAAGAAGTTTATGACAGTGGGCTAATGAAATATAATACAGAAGCAAAACTAGTAAGAATACCTGTAAAAGATGTAAATGAATTAAAACTAGTTTTAAATGATGCAGGTAATGGAATTTCTTCAGATCATGGTAGTTTCGGTGACGCAAAATTCTTAACTTTAAATAATGCACCAAAAATGACAATAGCTAAATCCATTTCAACTAAAGTAGGACAAAAAATCGATTTAAATGAAAGCTATTCAGCAATTGATGCAGAGGACGGGGACTTAACATCTGAAGTAAAAGTTACAGGAACAGATCAAGTAAACTTTGATAGAGCCGGCAAGTATAAAATTGCGTACACAGTTACAGATAGCGATGGAAATACAGTGACAAAAACTAGAACAATCGCAGTGGTGGATATGGATGATTATAAGTACTTAACGGATTACGATTGGAAGTCAGCAAATACAGGTTGGGGAACACTTACGAAGGATAAGTCTATAAGTGGTAACGCATTAAGACTTACAGATGATTCTGATGAAGTAATATCATATGAAAGAGGTATCGGTACTCACGCGACATCAACAATCGTCTACGATTTAACGGACAAAGACTCTGCATATTTCAGTTCATTTGTTGGAGTCGATAGACAAATGTTTGGATCTGTAGGAGCAGTAAGTTTTGAAGTATATGTAGATGGTGAAAAGAAATTTGATAGTGGCGTAATGAATTCAAGAGACCCACAAAAATTTGTAGAAGTAGATATAAACGGAGCGAAGGAACTTAAACTAGTAGTTAAAGACGGTGGAAATGGTAATGGATCTGACCATGCTACTTGGGGAGATGCTAAATTACATTTCGCAAATGCAGAAAGACTATTCACGAAAGATCTAGAAAAAGCAATTGAAGAGGCAAAAGGAATTGATAAAGATGATTATACCTTTGAAAGTATGGAAATTCTAAAAACTACGCTAACTAAAGCAGAAGAGATTCTAGCTAATAAAAAATCGACTCAACAAGAAGTAGATGAAGGGTTAGCTTTATTAAAAGCTGCTAAAGAAGGTTTAGTTGAAATAGATTTAACTCAAGTGATTACTATAAAAGATAAATATTTAAGTAATTCTATCAAGAAAACGTTAGGATTAACTGGAGATATTACGCTTGGTGATATGTATAAACTGACAACTTTAACAAGTGAATCAAGAAGAGCTAGATCTCTTGAAGGTTTAGAACATGCTAAAAACTTAGTAACGCTAAATATTACAGAAAATGAAATAACAGATTTCTCTCCATTAAAAGGTTTAACTAAATTAGAAAATTTAATAGCTGATCCACAATATGTTGAAGTAGGAGAATTAAAAGGGTCAGTAATTGAAGTAGAGAATCTTGTTTTAGGAATAGATGGAAAGAAAGTCAAACCGCATTTAGCTGGGGTTAGAAACACTAAAACCTTTAAAGAAACAGAGATTGATATCAGTGAGTGGGAGCAAAATCCTGATAAGCTAATGATAGATATTTCAAAAGAGGATAAAGGAATCTACATGATGACATTAGTCTATAAAGTAGAAGACAACCCTATATATTTAATTTATGTTATTGATAATAATTAGTTTAAAAATTTTTATGGTAGAAATATTATTGGATAATAACAGGGAAATTTAATTTTGTCTATTGTATTATTTTGTAATTTAACAATATGAAAATGGGCTGTTCTAAAAGTCGGAGAAAACCGTCTTTTGGTGCGGCTTTTTTTCTTTATATTTGTGATATGTTAAATAACTCTGTTTAGTGGTGGCACCTATTTACTAACGGGGCGGGTTACTTCAAGAAGAAGATATTGTGTATTTGGCATTTTTTTGGGGGTAGGGGACATACCTTCTTAACAGGAGGGATAAACCGAGCAGGGGGTATTGAACCAGTTAATATGGACTTTATTACATTTGATTTGTGAGATAGGTGAAAGGTGTAGCCTTGTTTAATAACTATTATATATATGCATCTATGTTTTAAAAATGGTGGATTAGTTGAAACCTAGGTGTACATTTTTACGTATATGTAAAAAAATGAAAGGTTGTGTGGCATGAATAAATACTCGATTACTGAATTTGTTAAAAATACGGAGCAAGAGGACAAAGGAGAAGGATTTTTTGAATTAGAGACGCCTCGTTTGCTGGAGGTAAATCTTGATGGACTCGTTTGGGCAAAGGCAGGTTCAATGGTCGCTTACAATGGAAAGATAAAGTTTGAGCGAGAAGGTATTTTAGAACATGGAATCGGGGCTATGTTCAAAAAGGCTTTGACTGGTGAAGGTGCTGCCCTCATGAAAGCAAATGGGCAAGGAAAGTTATATCTTGCTGACAGTGGGAAAAAAATCATAATTCTTTATTTACAGAACGAAGCAATTTATGTAAATGGAAATGATCTACTTGCATTCGAACCCTCTATCAATCACAATATCAAGCTTATGAGAAAAGTAGCAGGTATGATGGCAGGTGGTTTGTTTAATGTTCGGTGCGAAGGGACTGGTATGATTGCCATTACAGTCCACTATGAACCACTCACATTACGTGTAACACCTGGGAAACCAATTATTACAGATCCAAATGCAACTGTAGCGTGGTCGGGGAACCTTCAACCAGAATTTCAAACGGATGTTTCACTAAAAACTTTCATTGGAAGAGGTAGTGGAGAATCGATCCAAATGAGGTTTGAAGGAGACGGTTTTGTCATTGTTCAGCCTTATGAAGAAGTTTATATGCAGGAAAAGAGTTAATAGTATTTAAGCATATAAAAGCCTTCATTGAGCTACCAAAAGAGGCATTAATGATTCCAAAACTCCCGAATCAAGAATCGAATTGAAATAAGGTTAATTCTCTAAAGCGATGTCTAGATAAAGCTAATAAAAGTAAGTGTAGTTTAGTTTTATAAAAAATAAAGTTTGCTTAAAATCATCTCACCTCTTCAGATTTAGGTTGAGGTGATTTTTCATTGGAAATGTATGTTAAATTTATTATAAAGATTGTGAAGAAATGTACTACATTAACGAGGCAGTATAGTTGAATAATAAAAAGGGAATTTCAGGTATTTTGTCGAAATAGTTCACTAACGATTAAAATGAGGTGGATTTTATTATGGAATTTATAATAGATAATAAATGTTTTAACAAAGCAATTTCAGATGTTAATAAAGCAGTCTCATTAAAAACACCTTTTCCTATTTTGTCAGGTATTAAGATAACTGCTAATAATAATTGTATAATCCTTGTCGGCAGCAATTCTGATATTGTTATTGAAAAAGTTATTCCTTTAACGATTGATGGTGTAAAAGTATTGGAAGTTTATCACGAGGGTAGTGTTGTTATTTCTGCAAAACATTTAAGTGAAATTGTTAAGAAACTACCAGATAAAATACATATAAAAGTAAGCGAAAAACAATTAGTTACCATTCAATCCGATGAAATTGTGACCAAAGTATACGGATTTAATGCTGAAGAATACCCAAGTCTTCCTCAAATTGAAGAAGTTAAATTCATTAAAATCCCCAGTGTTGAATTAATAGATATTATTAAACAAACTGTATTTGCAGTCTCAAAGAGTGAATCTAAACCTGTCTTGACAGGCGTAAATATGTCATTCAAAGATAACCACCTTTCGTGTGTTGCAACAAATTCCCATCGTTTAGGGTTAAGAGAGCTTGCAGTAGAATCAAATGTAAGTGGTTCATTCATTGTTCCAAGTACAAGCTTAAATGAGCTTATCAAGTTGATTGATAAGGAAACTGGTGTCATACATATATTTGTAACAGATAGCTATATTGTATTTAAATCAAATACTAGCTCACTTTTTTCAAGGTTAATTGATGGTAATTATCCTAACATTTCAGGATTATTGCCAAATGATTCGAAGACAATAATTACTCTCAACACAAACCAGCTATTAAAGGGTATTGATAGAGCTTGTCTTTTTGCAAGCGAATGGAAAAATAACAATGTTCATTTAGAAATTAAAAATGATACAAAAATAAGAATTTCCTCAAACTCATCAGAAATAGGGAAAATAGAAGAAACTCAAAATATTAAAATGATTAATGGTGAGACCAATTTAAGTATTTCAATTGATGGAAGCTTTTTAATGGACGCCTTAAAAGTAATAAAAGAAGAAGAAATCAGAATAAGTTTCGGTGGTTCAATGAGGCCAGTCTTAATTGAACCTATTGACAATTCTTCTTATCTTCATCTTATTTCACCAGTACGTTCATATTAAATAGACCAGGTTCTTATTGCACTAACGTGGCAGGAGAAGATCTTTGAGTTGTTTAAATGGCTCTCTTTTCTTTGTCAACTAAATGGGCAGGTTAGTGGAAGAAGGAAATAACAATGGAGAAATAATAAAACAAATAGAAATAGATATATATATAGAAAAAAGGAGGGATTTCTTTGGGAGATTTCCAAATGGTTGAACTAGATACCGAAATTCTCGAAGGAATGGGGAGTTATTGTCTTAGAAGTAAAAAAAAATCACTTGGATACATAAACAAAAATAAGTGGCTAAACGAAAGTTTTGAGAGAGGTTTAAAGTATATTCAATTACTAGAAAATAAAAAACAAGTAGGTTTTATTGAATATACTGACGCAGAGTTTTCCTCTAGGGTGGTTCACGCTAATAATTATTTGGTAATCCATTGTCTATGGGTAAGTCAAACTGGAAAAGGATACGGGACTAAACTGATTAATAAATGTCTTCAAGATGCAAAAAGCCATTCTAAGCGAGGTGTAGTAGTGGTTACAAATCCTGAAACTTCTTGGACACCAAGTAAGGATATCTTTTTAAAGAATCATTTTAAACTGGTAGATACAGCACCTTATAATTTTGAATTACTTGTTTATCAGTTTGAAAATAGCAGCTTACTACCAGTCTTTCCTGCTAATTGGGATGAAAGAATTAATAAATTTGAAAACCTTACTATACTACGCTCCTTTCAATGTCCTTACGTAGAAGTCGCAACTGAAAATATAATTATGGGTGCAAATGAATTAGGTATAGATGTCAAAATCATTGATTTGAAAAGTAGAGAAGAACTGATGGAGTTATCCCCAACTCCTTATGGAATATTTTCAGTCGTTTTCAAGGGGAAACTTATCTCATTTCACAGATTAACAGTTCATTCGGTAATGAAACAGCTGAAAGCGCTTATGAAATATGAGACCGTGAAGGATTAATACCTAAACTAACGGGGGTACTTTAGAAGAAGAGCATTGAACTGTTCTGGCAGCTCTTTTTTTATTCTAGTAACGGCGCACTAAATTTCTCAAAAAAAGTACTGAAGAGATTACTTTTTGGATGGAAAAATATGATTATCATGCCTGGAAGCTTTAAAGAAAAACTATACTAGTTTCTCCCTTGAAGATAAACTAAACATAATCAATTATACGAAAGAGAATGGCGAAGTAGTTTTAGGAACGATGAAATAGACGCCGTAGTTGGGGGATATAAAAGTATGAGAGCAGTAATGGATCAAAGGAAATGGCATTGGTTGGACTATGTTCTATTTCTCATTCGTACAATATGGATTACGAATATTGGCTACGTGATATTCATAGGTACGACAGGTTTGAACAAGTGGATTTTACTTTTGTGGGCTATTAGTTTATACATAATACCTCACCTATTTTATAGGCCCGGGCTTATAAAATTCCCAAAGTATGTATTTGCCGAGGTATTGCTAACGGGTTCAGCGTTTATTTACCTATCGATCCAATATGAAATATCAGAGACTTACGGTTTTCTATTCTTGCCTATGCTTACTGTAGCTTATGCTTGTCAAGTGAAGCCGTTAATTTGGTTAGGACCTTTCTTATATATTTCTATTTTTTTTGCTGGCACATTGGCCGGCGATCTCTTCGCTGATGAGGGTTTCTTTGCTCGCTTCATTGATACAACTATTTTTTATGGTATCGGGTTATGTTTAGGAAGGATGACCATTGTCAATAACGCCAATAAAACGTTAATTGCTTCTATTGAGGAAAAAAACGAGGACTTGGAATATTACTCAAAAAAGATTGAGGAACTGACGATTAAGGAAGAACGAAATAGAGTTTCACAAGATTTGCATGATACAGTAGGCCATATTTTCACATCAGTCATAACGAGTTTAGATGCTCTTCCTTTTCTATATCGGGCAGATAAAATAGAAGCAGAAAAAAATATAAAAGAGATTTCGGATTTAGCACGAGATGGATTGCATGATGTGAGAAAGACAATTCACCAGATGTCGCCCATGACTCATCAAACACTTATTGAATCTGTACAAGAATTGATTGTTGATTTTATGAAACATACATCAACGGATATAAAACTGATTGTAGAAGGAGAAGCGACCAAAGTCGGCGAAAGGATAAAGTTTGCCATTATTCGTTGTATACAAGAAGGGCTTACAAATGCGAAAAAACATGGGCAGGCTACCATTATTAATGTAACTATTTCGTTTAATCAAAAAGAATTGATTGTTCTCATTGAAGATAATGGAATGGGCTTTAGTGAATTGCATTTAGGGTTTGGCTTACGTTCAATGAAAGATCGAATATCGGCATTGGCAGGTACAGTGGAATTTTATTCGAAATTGAATGCTGGTATGAGGATAACGTGTCACATACCTACGGCAAAGGAAGTGTCATTATCATGATAAAAGCGGCAATCGTCGAAGATCAAGAGATTTTAAGAAAGAGCTTAAAAATTGTGATTGAAAGCATTTCTGACATTGAGATTATTGGAACTGCGGAAAATGGAGAGAAGGCCATTGCTTTATGTGAAAGGGAAAATATTGATATTCTTCTAATGGATATTCAAATGCCGGTGATGGATGGTGTAAAGGCGACAGAAGAAATTAAAAAACGATGGCCCAATATAAAAATTATTATACTTACTACTTTTCAAGATGTTACACACGTTTTGAATGCCTTAAATGCTGGTGCAGAGGGTTACATATTAAAGGCTGTTGATCCTGAATTTTTGGTTCAGGGAATTAAAATGGTGTATCACGGAGGTTCCCTCATTCCTCAACAATTAGCAAAAGAGGTGTTTGGTCAGATACAATCAACTAAAAACGAACACTCGAAACAACTTGACCATAACTCTATGAAAAACCCATATGAATTAAATAATCAAGAATTAAAAGTATTAAAATGTTTAACTCAAAGATTATCCAATAAAGACATTTCAGAAAAGATGTTTCTTTCAGTCGGAACTGTGAAAAATTATGTCTCTAACATTTATTCGAAATTAAATGTAAAAAACAGATCCTCAGCTATTATGAAAGCAATAGAAGAGAGTCTTATAGAAGATAAGAAATATTGAAGTAAGAGAGTGAAGACAAAGTTAAATTAACTTTGTCTTCACTCTTTTTTAATCGCAACGAACTGAAACGTTATTTTGAATTTGTTTACTTCATGGGCAATTCATAAGGTCCACCATTCAAAAAAGCTTACGTGTATCGCCTATTAGATTATAGCCAATCGTCATAATTAGTCATTTTTTTTAAATAGTTATGACTTATTAATGACTTATTGACACTACAGTATATGACCTTTCATCTGTAGAGTAGAAATATGAAATGAAACAGGCATGTTAGTTAGGGAAATCAACTTTCTACTTTAATAGTAATGGTGAAAATCAGTTAATCAACACGTCTGGAAATGAAATTAATAATAGAGGTCAAAAAGCATGCTCAAATCAATACAGTATGTATTTTTGATGAAGTTGGAGAAGACGTAAATAAAGATTCGACAATTCAACTTACAAAAAAATGAGAAGAAAGGGAAGAACAGATGAAAACCATAAAGAAGCTAATAAAATATATCGGAGCCATTATTATAATAGGACTAATCATTGCACTTTTTTGCCCTACTTGGACTTCGCATATAAAAGGTGATAACAGTATAAGTGCATTAGAACAAGTAGAGATAAATGGAAGTAATCATGAAATAATGATACGTGGCACTGATAAGGACAATCCTGTTATTATTTTTGTACATGGAGGACCTGGGTGTTCGGAAATACCATATGCAGAAAAATACCAAGACTTACTGGAAACTAAATTTACGGTTGTTAATTACGATCAACGAGCAAGTGGAAAATCTTATCATTTTTTTGAGGACTATTCTAATCTTTCTTCAGACTTACTGGTGGAGGACTTATTGGCTTTGACGGATTATATATCAGAACGGCTCGGAAAAGAAAAGGTAATACTAATTGGTCATTCTTATGGTACATATATTGGCACGCAGGCTGCTCATAAAGCTCCTAATAAGTATGAAGCGTATATTGGTATTGGACAGATGAGTAATCAAGTAGAAAGCGAGATTGAAAGTTTGAACTACGTTATAAATCAGGCTCGAAAAGCTGGCAATACGGATGATGTTTTGTATTTACAAGGGTTAACTGAAAAAATTGAAAAGGGTGACATGTTTACCCCACGAAATTCTGTTATGAAATATGACGGAAGTGTAAGACTCATTGATAACCCCGATGGAGATAACTTAGGTATATTACTCAGTAGCGAGTATAACTTATTAGATCTAATCCGTTATAACTGTGGGGTGTCCTATTCTCAAAAGGTTTTGGTAGAGGATATATTTAAAAATCCATTACCAACTATCGTAAAGAAACTTGAATTACCTTTTTATTTTGTCATGGGTAAACATGATTATATGACTACATCAAATCAAGCAAAAAAATATTTTGATATGATTGAAGCTAATAAAAAAGAATTTATTGCTTTTGAGCAATCGGCTCATTATCCACAATTTGAGGAGAAGGAAGAATTTTATGAATGGATGTGCGATACATTTTTAAAATAAATAGTATAGTTTTTTCTTGAATTAGAAGAGATTGTAAATAATTGTACTTAAGCTAACGGGGGATTTAGTCAAGTAGAGCAACGCCTTTAAGATGTTGCTTACTTTTACATTTAAAAGTAAAGGAATTATTGCCAACTTAATAGAATTATAGACATAAGGGGTGTTTTTACTAAAGCAGCAGTTTAGTTGAAGAAGGAACTTAACAATAATCGAAAAACAAAAAATTTAAAGACGGACAGGAGTTAGATACGATGATAAAAGGTTTTGGAGGAATATTTTGGAGAACTAAGGACCTTGAGGTTATAAAAAAATGGTACAGTGAAGTGTTGAAGATTGAAATAGAAAATTGGAATGGGACTGTGATTAAACCCCAATTAGGAAATGAGACTATCTTTTCTTTCTTTACCGAAAATGACAGTTATTTTCCGACAGAACAACAAGTGATGTTAAATTTCCAAGTACATGATATAAACGAGACTATTAAGCATCTTGAACATATTGGTGTACCTCTTGTAAAGAAAAAAGAGATTAGTGAATTTGGAAAGTTTATTTGGATTAAAGATCCTGAAGGTCGACTGATCGAGCTTTGGGAGAAATAGCGGGTTGTAATCATTTGCTATTAAACTGACGGGTGCTTTAGTAGAAGATCTTGGAGCTGTTCAGACAGCTCTTTTTTCTTCTTCAACTAAAGGGGCTGGTTAGTTGAAGAAGAGAAGGGGAGTTTTTAAGTCGCATTTGAACATTTAAAGTGTATTAAACAAAAATTGTAAGATAAGAACGAGAGGAATGGAATATAAAAGACTTTTACTAAATTACATGTAATACAAGCTGATATTATCTTTAATCATCAAAATTATTGATTATCCTTTGAATTAATCTGTTTTGCACAATCTTTGATAGTATTTATGACGACTGTAGGCTCTGTTAATTGAGGAAAATGTCCGCTTTTTTCAGCGACAATATGTTTGCTATTTTTAGACAATGAAAGATATTCCAATTGATTCTCTACTCGTTTTGTTCGAACTTCCTCTGGTATCATTCGATTTTCCTTTCCACCTGTAACAATAAATACAGGTATTTCGGGAAAAATCTTTATTTGTTGTATTTGATTCACAGTATCTTTCACATAATTAACTTCATCAAATTGTTTATGTGAAGACAACGAATCAAACATTTTGAACAATTTGTTTATAGTTTTTACTGTATTACCTTGGTATTCATTTAGGCTTAAATCTTTAGGATGGCTAGATTCTAAAAAAACTATTCCAGCTACCTCGTTCGGATAAAGTCGAGCAAACAAATTTACATATAATCCGCCTAATGAATGTCCAACTAATAATAATGGAGGTTCAATCCCCGCTATAGTAAGTGCTTCATGAAGAGTTTTTACTATCGTTGTACCATCTTGTGATTCGTTTGGTTTATCACTGCCACCAACTCCAAACCGATTATAAGAAAATACAGTAAAATATTCTGAAATTTCCGTTAGTATTTTCATCCAACCTTCAATAGGACCTGCCCCACCATTGATTAAAACTATATTTGGTTTACCATTTCCACTAATATTATATTGTAACTTCCCTTTTGATGTTTTCATTTCATATTTCTCTATTTTCAATAATTACACCACACTTCATCAAATTATTCTTTTAACTTTATTTTAATAATTGGTTTATTAACATATTCTCGTTGGATTTCTATAATTCCTTCTCCCACTAACTGTGGATTGAAAATAAAATTCTTAGTATGTCAAGGGGTGCTGTGGTTAAAGATTATTAAGTTGCATAGGTAATTCTTTTTTCCTTTCTTGAACTAGCGGGGGCTTTAGTAGAAGATCTTTGAGCTGTTCAGACAGCTCTTTTTTTATTCAACTAACGGGGCAGATTAGTTTAACAAAAAAGGCTATTGAATGACGTTCTTTTTTGTATAGGAACCGGAACAGGGGACATTTAAGCGTAGATAGGATGTAAGAGTGATAAAACATCGGGGGTTGTTAAGACGCTAACGAAAGAGTTATTGAAAAGAATTTGAAAAACTATTGATGTTGCCAAAATAAAAATTCCCATATTATACATATTTATTTTCATCTTATTTCACATTTATCTTGTAAAATTATCTCTAATTGGAGGGAGAGAATAAAATATGAAAAAACAATTAGCCTTAACAGTTGTCATTGCGGCAGCCCTACTTGGTGCATGTGGTCAAGAAGACAATAAAACTACAGGTAAAAGTACCACATCAGAAAGTATATCAACAAAACAAAGCACTGTGGATTCTGAAACTACTACCAATGCAGTAGAAGATCATTTGCATGAACCAACAAAAGATACGGTATGTGAATTTTGCAATATGAAAGTTTATGAAATGGATCATGAAATGGGAGCATTTTCAGCACAAGGCATTAAAGAAGATGGATCAGGTGTTTTCTTTGATGATGTGGGTTGTATGCTAAATCAAGAACGTAAAGATGGATTAGAGTTAGAAAAGTTTGTACGTGATAATAATTCAAAAGATTGGTTAAAACTAGAGGATGCCGTTATTGTGAAAGCGGACATTAAAACACCAATGAATTATGGTTACGCCTATTTCAAAGATCAAGAAAGTGCGGATATCTTTATCGCAGGAAATGATAGCTCAAAAGTAGTAGCGCTGTCAGATGTTGATAAAGTTTCAAATGATCGTTACAAGAAAATGAAAGATCGTCATTCTAGTAAATCGAAGAATATGGATATGGATTCAGAATCAGGAGATAGTGAATCGATGGATATGGACATGAAATCAGAGGATAGTCACTAACCGTATGCATAAAGGGCTGGAGGAGACTCTAGCCTTTTTGTTGTTAAATGGAGGTGGAAAGATGAAACATCTGTGTACAATACTATACTATTTTGTTTTGTTATGGCTCATTTTCGCAATGCCTGCTAAAGCAGATCAGCTAACTTTACAGGAACAAATCGATGGGACACCAGCCGGTAGCGTGCTATTACTTGAGGATGGTGTTTATACAGGACAGATTAATATTACAAAACCAATTACATTAAGGGGTTCCAAACATACCATGCTAGAGGGCAATGGGAAAGAATCATTAATGAAGATTGAAAATGTGCAAAATGTAACGTTAGAAAATATTAATATTGCCGATGCCCATGTAGGCATTGTCGTGAAAAATACTTCGCAAGTAAATTTACACAATGTACAGCTTCAAAATGTTTGGAGCGGTGTACAAATTTATAATTCTAAGCACGTGGTAGTAAATAATTTAAAAATTAAAGGAATTAATGGGCATTATTCGAAAAAAGGAAATGGTCTGGATGTGTTTAACAGTAACGATTTAACTATTTCAAATAACAAAGTGCAAGACGTACAGGATGGTTTTTATATTGAAAAGGCTCAGGCAATCAAACTGACAGATAACGCTATTAAAAATAGTCGTTATGGCATCCACTTTATGTATACTGAAGATGCACTTGCCGAACAGAACGATTTCAATCAAAATGTGACGGGTATTATGCTCATGATGACGGAAGATGCGCAGTTACAAAACAATCATGTGACAGAGCAAAATGGCTTGAATGGTTCTGGAATGGTGCTGTTTGAAGCAAAAAATATCGACGTTCTTTATAACAATTTCCAGAATAATAGAACAGCCCTATCTACACAAAAACTAGCGACTTCAACGGTGGAGTATAATACATTCCAGATGAATCAAACCGCAATTGAACTCCTTCGTTCTAACAAGGAGAACACCGTATATGCAAATGACTTTGTGGGTAATATTGTTAATTTACGGTCCGATGGAACCAGTAGTAGCATTTCTCAAAATTACTACGATGATTATGATGGCATAGATTTTGACGACAATGGTATTGGTGATAGTCCTTATGTGGCATTGCAAAGCTTTGGGCAATGGATGGTGCGCAAGCCCAGTTATCAATATTTCATCGAATCACCAAGTGTAGTGCTATTAAATAAAATGGATCGCCAAACGAATGCAATAGAAACTGAGCAATTAGTAGATAAAGAACCGATGATGTATAGTGCTCAAAAAGCGACAACTGAAGGGAATATACAACTGTGGCAAGTAGTTACCGGTCTTACAGGACTAGTGCTCGGATTATGGTTATGGAGAAAGGAAGCAAGTGTATGAAGAAAAGAGGGTTAGTTGTCTTATTAGCTGCAGTCTTATTATTACAAGCTTGTAGTAATAAAGACTTTAAACCGCGTGGAATCGTTAGTGAAACGGATGTCTGTAAGGTGTGCAATATGAGTATTGTGCATGAAGAATATGCCGGACAAATTGCCTTATCGAATGGGGACTATGAAATGTTTGATGATCTAGGTTGTTTGATTGAATATATGAAGAATCTGAACAAAGGCGATGTTGGTAAAGCCTTTATCAAAGATGAGGGCGAAAAGAATTGGGTCGATGTTAAAACAGCTTCATACGTGTATGACAAAGATATTTGGACACCGATGTCATATGGCGTCATTGCCTTTGAATCTAAAGATTCAGCACAACAATATATCGATAAAGTAGGCAAAGGGCAATTGCTGAGCTACTCTGATTTAGATTCATTTAAATGGGGTGTCCATCATTGATTAACGGACTTTTCATACGTCTTGAATGGAAGCAAATGCTCCGAAGTCGTTGGATGCAACTAGTGGCTGTATTATTTGTTTTTGTCTTCGCAGCGATATCGATAATACAGCAAATTGCTTTACCTGATATGAATAATTTCACCAGACAAACAGCTAGCTTCTTAAATTTACTCCTATTCCTATTGCCTCTGTTCATCTTAACAATTGGAAGTATGGGGATAGCGAATGATTTGGAATCAGGCTGGTTCTCATTATTAAAAACATATCCAATGACAATAAAGAATTATATTTTTGGGAAGTATGTGGCACTACTATTATCCTTCATGCTCATTTTACTATTGGCTTTTAGCATTGTATTAGGCATGAGTAGTTTAGCAGGTCAAGTTCATTTGCCACTTGTCTTCGTTGGCTTATCCAGTGTAACAATCCTAATTTTTTCAGCGTTAGCGATTGTTTGCGGGGTTGTGGCCAAAAGTCGTCTACATGCGTTAGCGTTGTCGCTTCTAGCTTGGTCATTTGCATTGTTACTGTTGTCTTATGCGTTAATGGCAGTGGGTACAGTAGTAGCTGGTCATACTTTACAAAAGTTAACAATTGTAATGATTCATTTAAATCCAGCCGAATGGATTCGTTTTGGCTATTTCATCTTTTCTGGACAACATTCAGTTCTTGGTCCTTCTTTTTATGAATTCACTGAATTTTATAGCTCGCTGGCAGGTCTTGTTGTATATGTCCTAGTAACGATTTGTTGGATCGTATTGCCTTTATTGTTTGCTGGGTTTTTATTACGTAGAAAGGGGGACCAAGTATGATTGTAGAAGGTAAGTCTTTAGTAAAAAAATATTCCGAGCATCAAGGCTTGTTAGATGCGTCTTTTACCTTAAGTGAAGGACGTATTATTGCGTTAGCTGGTGGTAATGGTGCAGGAAAAAGTACGTTAATCCGATTACTCATTGGTGAAGAACAGCCAAATGGCGGAGAACTTCATTGGGCTAGTGTGCCTTCTATTCGTTATATGCCAGATGATGTGAATTTTCCCCCAGCACTCACTGCTGAGGAAATTTTACAATTACTAGGCAGTTTGAAAAAGGAGTCAGCAAAAGAGCGTGAAAAAGTGTTGAAACGAGTAGGACTGTGGGATTTTCGTAAGCAAAGAGTGAGCCAATTTTCAAAAGGGATGCGCCAGCGTTTAAATTTGGCACAAAGCTTATTAGGTAAAGAACAGTTACTTATTATGGATGAACCGACAAATGGTTTGGATATACTGTGGATTGCTGAGCTAAAACAAATTTTACAAGAACAAAAAGAACAAGGTAAAACGGTACTTTTTTCAACGCATTTATTGTCATTCGCAGAGGAGCTAGCTGATGATATACTTCTCTTACATAATGGAAGAGTGCTTATGAATGGAGCTATTCAAGATGTTCTGTCAGAAACATCTTGTGAACATTTAGAGGAGCTATTTATGCAGAGAATTGGGCTAGATAAAGCCACGAAACGTTGATTTAACAACATTCGTGGCTTTTTGGTGTATTTCCAAACTTTGATTTGTGAACATTTTTTCAGCTGCGTATGTATAATTATTCTTCTTATTTTTTCAATAAGCTACTCACCTGTGTGTGAATCCATAAGCTTTCCTGTCTTTAAATCGTAAATTTTATAATCCATTTCCCACATATGGTCTTTGGTCACCGTAATCTCACAGTAATAAGGAATTGATTTGCCATAAGCATCAAGTTCAGGAATCTCATTGAAACTAAATTGTTCGTCTGTATTAAGCATATTAAAAGTCGAATCAGAAGAACGACCAGATGAAGATATTTCTATCGTGCATTTTCCATTAACAACATCAAAATCTTTCGTTATTACAGATTTTAGACTTGGAATGGTCATCCATAAAAGTAGGAGTCCCATTAGAAAACCGCCCAGCATTTTAATAGTCGGCCAAAACTCAATTTCTCTCTCTATACACAATAGAATAAAAATAATCACTGTGCCTATAACTAAAAGCCCACCTAAACCAAATAACAAATAATAAATTAAAATAATAATCCCTTCCCTACAATAAATAATTACTATATTTACGTTAATTCAATTATAAAAGTTTCAAAAGTTATCATTATAACCTTTCCAAAGCGAGATTTAGGGGCTTTTTATGCTTAACGTTGTAAATCCGCATAAATCTGACGCCATCCCTAATAGAAAGGCTATTTTCTCAAATGTTGTTGCTATTCAACTAACGGGGCAGTTTAGTTCAATAACAAATGGAAGTTATACTAGGAATCCTATTTACACGTCTTTGAACCAAGAAAAACATTAAATGTAGAAGAGGATTAATCTGATCTGATTTTAAACATGAGTTCATAGGACTCGCACAAAAATAGGTAGTCGCTTTTTTGATTCATGACTTTTATTAACTAAATCGGGTTCATGATGCGAAATAAGTATTTCAAGCAATACAAGCAGCTCAACTTGAAGATTTATTCTATAACTTACCAGATGGGCTAAAACAGTAATTGGGAGTCACTTTGTTAATTTTATGATCCATTTTTTAATGTCAACAAGTCTATTGTATTCAGGTTTTTCTTGTGTACCAGCGATTATGAGCGGAACAAGAGAATCGACTTTGTGTAAAGAACCATGTGCTCCTCCACCAGCATGGTTGTGACTATGTTTTTCTATGAATTCAAAGTGTGGTTTGGCATCTACAATAATAAATTGACCTTCATGTGAATGCAGAGCACCATTAAGTCTTGCGAGAGCATCTGGATAATCGCCATATTCGATAAGCCCTTGATTATCAATTTCCAAATTTAAAATAGAATGATCACCTTCTAACTTCCATGATTGGTTATACAGATCCTTATAGTGACCGTTTGGTGAAAATGTAAAAATCTTATCGGATTCTGGAGAAGTAACATAGTTTGTTCCTCCCTCTTTCCATGCAATAATACTAATTCGGTTATCTTTTTTTAATGTCTTTATTATTTTTGAAATTTCAATGTTTTCTTTAATTAAGTTAATGTACGCCATTCTCTCGTTTATCGCGATTGCAATTTCGCCATTCTTCTTCTTACGTTCCCAAAAAGTATAGCTTTTTAAAACATCATTTAAATCAATTAGGGAAGTGTTCTTATCTTTAATAATCTTAGATTGGGCACTATCTCCATGCACAATCCAAATTGCCTGTTTAATCGCTTCCTCCCAAGTCGAATAGGAATTGAGTAGCTCTTGAAGATATTGATCTGCTTTTTCAATTGGCTCTATATCCTCTGGCCCGTTTTTGTGTAAATCTTTATCTGCATCTGGAAGATAGGCCAGAGTAAATGCAGGTACTTTATTATGTTTAATTAAAAATTTTAACTCGTTAACGGTAAATTGATTATTTACGCCCATACTTCTCCACGCAAACTTTTGACGATCATTATTGGGATCATATTGAGACAATGTTCCCAAAGAAAGTAGTGATGGTCCGTTGATATCTATTTCATTTGGTAGAAGTCCCACTGCTGATATTAGTTTTGGGACATTTAATTGATGGTGAAAAGTTCCACGATATAAAAGTCCGTTGATAGAGGCAGATTGAATGTTATCCTTTGAGAGTTCTTCATGAATGGTCTGAACATTTTTGCTTAAATGCTCTTTGTTTAAATTTACAATACCATCAAAGGCAACATTTTTAACTCCAAGGCTCCATATTTCACTAATCCCACTTCCATAACTAACAATGCGATTTTCATCTTTCTTAAACCAAATGAGACCTGGAATCTTATGTTGATCAGCATAAGTCCCAGTCAACAAAGTGCTGTCAATCGCAACGGACATTGTAGGATAAGAGCTAATTACTTCTGGGTTGAATTGTCCGTTTTTTATTAAAAATGATAAGGCAGGTGCTTTTCTTTCTTGAATAGCTTTTTGAATGGACTGACTCATAAGAGAGTCTACAGTAATGAGTATGACTGGTTTTTGCTTTTGATTGATAACAGTGTTTTTAATATCTTTGGTAGGAGACATTGAAAAGGCAAATGTAAGGCTAACTATTAAGAAAATGAATACGATAACGGATACCACTATTTTATTTACCATGTTTTCACCCTTTTTCTATAATGGACAGTTAGTGTGGTTTATATTGGAAGGAAGATACGTCAAATTAAAAAAATTAAAATTTAGTGTTATTAAGATGGTGACAGGTTAAGTTTCTACTCAAAAAGTTAGGTTTTGTTACCTTACCAATTTCTTTATATTCTTTTTCAGGAGAACCTCCTATACAGTTTGTCGGGCTCCTTTTAATAATTTGGTTTGCCACAGCATAGATAATATTTTTACTAGATTATGTTAAATAACTCTGTAGGATAATTAATGACAGCTTAAAAGTGGTTTGGTGATATTTGTATAAATGGTGTTTTAATAATATGGCAGGTTTGTTTGAAAGGGAGGTTGATACGATGAGAAGATACTTGAGTATGATTTCATTGGTGTTGTTAATCACTTTTATCATTTTAGGTTTTATTATCCCGCAAGTATTGAACCCCTTACCTGATTCATGGGACATATTGATACTATTATTACTACTAATCGGTTCATTTTTTACTGCCTTATTTAGTGTAAAAGGACTTTTGAAAATAATTACTTTACTTATTTCTTCTCTTGGTATGTTAGCTTTATTAGTCATAACTATTTTCGCTATCTGTATGATGTTGTTTGGTAACTTTGGGACTTAGAGATAGTCATTTTACTCAGAAGAAGTCTATTAAATAATTTATAGAATGTGAGTCTTCTTTTTTCGTAACTCGAAAGAATAGACGTATTCGAGATTTTTTCGTATTTTACTTATTCAACTAAAGGGGCAGTTTAGTGAATAAAGGTATTAGGGAAATTGTGATAAAAATAATTGATTGAGAGGTGTGTTTTCTGTCAAAAAATTAACTTTAGCAACTATATTTTTGGTAATCCTATTATTGTTTGCATGCCAAGTAAATGAGAGTGACTTAATGTTTGTTGGAGAGGGTGAAAATTGGTCCTCTAAAGTAACTGTTAATCAGACTGACGGAGACGAAACATATCACATTCAAATAAACTACAAAGGGCATAGCATTCAGGATATTGAAGCTTTTAGTTACGATGTTGAAACAAAAAATAACGGAGAATTTGATTTTAGTCAGAATGATGCTTTTTTAAATAAAGAAGGCATATATAAAAAAAAATTATCGGTTTCGAATAGCCCATCTACAACTGTAAAAGATGAGTTAGTAATAAAAGTACTTTGGAATGGAAATAGCGAAGATTTTACTTTAATAAACAAATGATTTTTTACTAAAGGGGGCTTTAGTAGAAGATCTATGAGCTGTTCAGTCAGCTCTTTTTTTATTCAACTAACGGGGCAGGATGGTTCAACAAGGGGATAGATTGATTAATTAATAAGATGGGACTTGAACTTAATCGAACAATAAACCACCACCCGAAAGTGGAGGTTTATTATTGAATCGAGGGAATTACTGTTCTTTTAAGCTGGTTACAGAAACACTTTGTTTTTTATTTGGTTCATCAAGGGGATGGATTGTAGCTGTTCCATTTTGTTTATCCACGTGCTCAATGTAGATACTTTCCTCATTATAGGTTACATTAGCCATAATTGGTGAAGAAGCAATTTCTTCTGCTCGTTGTGCGTTCATTTTATCCACCTCCTTTGGGTTTGCAACAGGTATAATATTTGTTTCAAATTACTTAAATATACTTGTTGTAAATAAAATACTTCCTAGAATCACTAACACCTTTACTGAACTTACAGGTGCGTTTGAAGATCGGCAGTTTTTTTAGGCAGCTTTTAATTATTTCCACTATCGGGGCAAGTTAGCGAAAATTGTAAATAAATGTTCTTATGCTAACGGGGGCTTTACTTGAAGATCATTGAACTACTTAGGCAGCTCTTTTTTCTTATTGAACTAACTGGGCAGTTTAGTTCAATAAGCATAAAATGTTCACTCTTTATAAAAAAAATACAACGACCACCCAATAAATTATAGGTGGTCGTTTTTCAAGGTGGAGCAAGTTACTTGGTAAATGAAAAATGGAATGTCACTTTTGAACACTCAAAAGGTGTTATGTTGTTAATAAGAATACTTGGTGGCTAAGTAGAAGAGCAGATAGCAGGGTTATTACATGATGTTTCCATAAAATAAAGGAGATATTCCTCTCATTTCAAACCTTACAACAAATGTAAGAGTAAATTACTAATTTTTTATTGTATGGTATTACTATAGAAAATTTACGTGGGAGAGAATTATATGAATATTTCAGATAAACTACTTCAAGTCAAAGAAGTACATAAGATATTTGGTGAGGGACAAAGTGAAACTGTTGCGTTGCAGGGGGTTTCCTTTGATGTTCTGCCAGGAGAGTTTCTTGGAATCATGGGAACCAGTGGATCGGGCAAGACAACATTGCTTAATTCCATTGCCACTATGCTAAAGCCAACAGCTGGACAAATCTTATTAGAGGGTCAGAATATATCATCATTTAAAGGGTCAAAACTAGCAAAATATAGAGGAAGTAAGATAGGATACTTATTCCAAGAATTTGAATTGATTGATAACTTAACAGCTAGAGAAAATATCATTCTACCGTTGTCCATACATGGTGTAAATCCTAAAGAGCAAGAAGCGCAACTTCAAAAATTAACTAAACAATTCGATATAGATCCTGTATTGGATAAATTTCCGTCTCAGTTGTCAGGAGGTCAGAAGCAGAGAGTTGCTGCAGCCAGGGCTTTGATTTCAAATCCGAGCATTTTATTAGCAGACGAGCCAACAGGAGCCTTGGATACAAGAAATGCAAAAACCTTAATGGATAAATTATATGCTAACAATCAGGAAGAGGGGTCCACAATTTTGATGGTTACGCATGATGCAAATGCAGCAAGCTATTGTTCTAGAATTTTATTTATCCAAGATGGGGTGATTTTTCATGAGCTTCGAAAGAAAGTGCCTGGAGAAACCCAAAATGCTTTTTATGAGCGTATCCTAACTGTTTTGGCGCAGCTAGGAGGAGGTAGTAGCAATGTTCTTTGATTTTATCAAGCGTAATAGTCGTAAAACGCGAAAAGAAAATGGGGTTTACTTCGCCTCACTCGTTATTTCGATTGTTGCTTTTTATGTCATCCTGTCACTTGGTGAGCAAGATGTGCTTGTATATTTGAAAACCGTTGAGAGTGATGCGGTAGATCGGCTATTGTTAATGATTCCGATCCTCTATGGAGTCTCACTGTTCTTCGTATTTTTCTTAGTTTATTTTGCAAATAGATACCAACTCCAACAACGTAGTCATGAATTTGGCATGTATTTGATGATGGGAATGAGGCAAAGTAAGCTGTTCTCCATGATTATGGGAGAAACATTGTGGAATAGCTTAGTTGCTCTATGCATTGGCGTTCCCATTTCGTTATTTTTAACAGAGCTAATTAGTCTGGCAACTTCAAGGCTTATTGGCATGGGGATAATTGGTCACGAATTTCGCATTTCCTGGGTGGGGCTAGGATTAACGGTATTTGGATTTATTGTCGTGCAATTATTGGCTGTGTTTGTTCTTAGCTTAACAATGAGCAGGAAGGAACCAGTAGATTTGCTGAATGACCAAAAGGAAAAATCGCAACGAGTACTTTCACCTGTGTGGAGTAAGGTTAGCTTCCTGACTGGAGCAGCATTACTCCTTGGAACCATTTTCTTATGTGTAGCTTATGGATTAGCCGTATTATATTTGCGTAGCCTGGATTATAGGCTATTTGCGTTAATACTACTAATAGGAATCTGTGGAACTTTTATCCTGTTTCGTGGCTTGGGAAGTTTAATTGGAGCATCGGTAAAACGTAAAAGCAGTTCTTCTACCGGTTTATTTGTATTTACAGCTAGACAACTTCAAGAGAATGTTTTGCATCAATGGAGCTCCCTTGCCATATCATCACTGTTAATTTTAATGGCGATGGTTTGTTTTGCTTTTGGAACTTCTACTGCTTTAAATAATAGTACTACATTTAGTAGAACTGCTGACTTTACGTTTAAAGGATCAGAAGAAGAAATTGTTGCTGCACTCGTATCTGATCAAGTGACGCCATACGTCAACAGCTATTACGAGATGAAAATAGGGAATTTTGATCCTACAGATGCAGAAATGTCTGCAAATACAGCTGCACATACTTTTTCTTGGTCTGGATTAGAAGAAACCATCTCCAAAGAAAAAAGTTCAGAAGAAAAAGAGCGTTTATTAAGTAATTTATCTTATCAAGATGAGCCTTATTTCATTGCACTTTCTAGTTATAATGCAATGCTAACATCTATTAACAAAGCTCCTATTATATTAGGAGACGATGAAGTTGCCCTGTATTCTGATGAAGAATTCTCGCACTCTTATGATATATTAAGAAGGGCACTCCAGGATAATCCAACAGTTAGTATAGGTGAACGACAATATGAATTAATCTCGACATTATACACAAGCAATGTCGTTGCAGATAGAGCGATTACGCTTTCCTATGCATTGATTGTACCTGATGATATTTATCATCGATTCGTTAGAAGTTCTCAAGATTCATGGCTATGGAATATGGTGCTAAAACCTGAATTTGTTCAGGAAAAAGGGTTAATGCAGGCGACCTATGAAGTAGATCAGTTGATGAATACTTACGGTTTAGACTATGAAAGCTATCTTTCTAGCATGGGAAGACAGTTGTTTTATACAGTTGCAGGAAGCTATACAACATTTTATCTAGGCGTTATGTTTCTTATTATTGCAAATACGGTACTGGGTTTAAACTTTCTTATGCAACAACGGAGTACAAGACATAGATACTATACATTAGCTATGCTAGGGGCAAATATTGAATCACTTTGTTCATCAGCAAGGAATCAAATCTGGTTGTATTTTGGTTTAGTTATTTCGGTAGCATTAGTCAGCAGCATTTTTGGTATTTGGTCCCTGTTGACTACCTTTCCTTCAATGACCCTGAGCTTAGAAAATAGTATGGTGATAGCCATTATTCTTATTGCGTTTATCGTTTTTGAACTTTGTTATATATGGATGATTCAACGAAAGAGTAATGAAGAAATAAAGAAATTAAAAGAGATTGAGTAGGAGTGAAATCATGGCAAAGATCGTCATTGTTGAGGACGACGTTTTCCTACGTGAAGAGTTACAAAGTATTTTAGAAAAAGAGGGATACTCTGTAGAGAGTATCTCTTCTTTTGATACGGCTTTGGAAGATATTATTTCAGCTTCTCCAGCGCTCATACTACTAGATTTAAATTTACCAAATCTATCTGGATTCCAAATTTGCCGCGCATTAAAGGCTAGAGGAATAGGCCCCATTTTAGTGCTAACCTCACGCAATCAACTTCGTGATGAGCTACATGCATTGGAATTAGGTGCAGATGATTATTTAACAAAGCCATGCCATCCGAAACGGCTAATTGCTAGAATTCAAAAACTGCAGCACCTCTATGCAAATATGCATATTCTTTTAGATGCTGGTGATTTTCAACTCGATGAGAAGACAAATGTGTTGTATGTTGGCGACAATTCGATTTCATTATCGGAGAATGAAGGAATGATTATGAAGCTCTTAGTGAAATGCGCACCTTCAGTGGTAAATAAAGAACAGTTATTTAATCAGTTATGGGGAAGTAGCGAATATTTAGATGAAAACATATTGCAAGTGAATATGACCAGATTACGTAAGACGCTTGATGAAGCTGGCTTGTCAAATCGAATCAAAACGGTCAGAGGAGTAGGTTATCAATTATTAGTGGGGGCTTACAAATGAAACTAAGGGATTGGCTAACTCTGGTCAAACTATCACGTGCTTGGATAGTACTTCTTTGTATAAATAATGCTTTTTTTATTTTTCTAGCGTGGGTAGCGTATCCTGAAACATTCAAGCTTTTAGTGGGCATTATGATTGTTTTTTCAATCGCGAGTATTGTGTTGGCCATATTCCGTGTTTGGAAAGGACAGACGAAGCAATACAAAGTATTTTATAAATTTCTAAGAGAACCTTCACCGGAGCAAGAATCTGCATTGATACAATCGATTGGCGAAATACATAAGGAAAAGGTCAATGATTTAGCCAATAAATTACGGATGCTCAATGACCAAATAGATGAGGTTAAATTACGGTCACTAGATTATGAAGATTTTATCGAAAGCTGGGTACATGAGATAAAGACTCCGATTTCTTTATTAAACTTTGTTTTACATAATCGCAAAGAAGAAATGTCAGAATTAGTATATCAAAGGCTTGAACATGCAAAAATTAATATAAATGATAATGTAGAACAAATACTATTTTATGCAAGATTACATGCAGCGCATGTTGATTATAAGCTAGAGAGAGTCTCAATCAATCACTACTTTGAAGATGTACTGTTGGAGCTACAATCATTACTGGATGAAAAAGATGTGAAAGTTATATCTCAGATAGAAGATGTACCAATCGTGTCAGATGAAAGAGCACTCCAGTTTATTTTCAAGCAAATACTTGTGAATGCAGTTAAATACTCTAATGAAAAAATTGAAAGCTTTATCTGGTTAAAAACTGGTTTTGATATCGTGAAAAATCAGTATTATCTAAGAATATGTGATAATGGTATTGGAGTGCTTAATTCTGATCTTCCTTTCATTTTTGATAAAGGATTTACAGGAGATAATACTAAAAGAAAGCAGTCTACAGGGATAGGTTTGTATCTAGTAAAGAAATTATGCGATGAATTGCAGATTGAAATTGATGTTGAGTCTAAATATGAGGATGGCTTTGTCATTCAATTTCTATTTCCTGAAATTTAGGTTTGATAGACATTAAATCATTTTATTTTAGATATTGTAAAAACTTACACTTAAACTAACGGGTGCTTTAGTAGAAGAACGTAGAGCTGTTCAGGCAGCTCTTTTTTCTTATTCAACTAACAAGGAAGGTTAGTTGAAAATCAATTACGGTGCGACGTACCATGTTGGGGTTGAGGCAGGGGTTAAAACAATTGCCTTTTATACATATCATAATTATAACTTTTATCTTTTGGAATCAGTACGGGTATTTCAGTTTCTCAGCCGTTCTCTCTTGCGACTTTGTTTGGGCGGGTTAATTGTGTGAACCACTTAATCGCAGTAGGCATAAACTGAAAATATATGTTGATTTGAAAGGAAGTCATGTACATGTTTCCTTATCTCCAAGAAATTTATAAATTCCCATACCACGATTATAGGATTATGCCCCACGGGTGTTATTACTCTCCTGCCCTAGTATCGGATGAAAGATATCGTTTACCCGCACAACAACGGCTTACCTTCGTACTTGTGCATGGTTCTTGGGCTGACGCTCACTTCTGGGACGGCGTAGCGGCGGTGCTGCGCAGTCACGGGCATGCCGTCTATACACCAGAGTACGCAGGTCATGGCATTGATCCGAACAAAGATGTAACGCATGCGATGATCACTAAGTCCGTCGTTGATTTTATAATGAAACTGAACCTATGCAACTTTGTTCTCGTCGGGCACAGCTTTGGCGGAACTGTCATCCAAAAGGTTGCAGAACAGATACCGGATCGCATAAAGCGCCTTGTCTTCTGGGACGCGTTCGTACTGAAAGACGGCGAATCGGTTGTCGATGAGTTCCCGGCTCAAATGAGGAAAAGTTTCGAGCTACTCAGGGCCGGCTCAATGGACGATACGATCATGCTTCCATTTCCACTGTTTCGAGATTTTTTCGTCAATACGGCCACTTTAGAGGAAGCGAAACAGATGTATGCGAGCGTCACTCCGGAACCGGCTAAGCCACTTTTCGAGAAGCTGAATCTTAAAGCATTCTACGCGCTGTCTACGCCCAAAAGCTATCTCTATTTCTACCAAGACAACGCATTGCCTCAAGGAGAGGGCTTCGGCTGGCATCCTCATATGTCAATACGTCTTGGTCAGTCCCGTCTAATCGTCGGCGACGGTGATCACTTTACGGATTCGCGTACAAGACCGGCTATGCTGGCGCAGAAGTTTTACGAGGCGGGCAGGGACTGAAGTGCTCTTATTGTATGTCAAGCGCAAGATCAATCCCTAATCAGCCAAGATTTGAAAAAATAGCTACTGAGGGCGATAAATTTGAAATGAATGATAAGAAGTTAAATTTTGCTTATTATATATAGAAAATTTGACTACATTATTGAACTAATGGTTGCTTTAGTTGAACAAACAAGTTAGAAAAACACCTTATTTAAGATGTTTTTTATTTTTAAATGTATAGAAACGAATATTTAAAGTAAAAGGTCGATTCCTTAAAGGATTCGATCTTTTTTTGTTTTTTTAATACTTGACGTTTGTCTTGTAATAGAATAATATGAAATTAACTTCACATGAAGTTAGTTTCACGTGAAGTTAGTTTCACTGTAGGAAAATAAGTTGGTTAGGAGAGGGATTTTTGAAAAATCTATTCATACAGCGTTTTTTAGTCGCAACCTTGGTAATTATAGTGGGAATCATTCAAATAATTCTCGATACATCAGTAGGATTTAATTTTGGCTATATCATAGTATTCCTAGGTGGAATACTTTTGTTGTACTCAACAATTTCTTACATTACATCCCGAAAGAATAAATCACTAGAAAAGGAATTAGCAAAGGAATATGACGAAAGAGATGCTTTAATTGCTGGAAAAGTTGCTCGCTTTTCCTTGTATATTCTGATGTACGAAATTTTTATTCTTATGTTTTTAACTAATTTTGTGGTAATCCCGACAAATACTGCATTATTTATTGTCTTAATATCTTTAATAATTATTGAATTTGGGTCTAGAAAATATTACAATCATTTTCTTTAATCAGGAGGATCTATGGAAAATAGAGTAAAAGAATTGAGAATAGAATATGAGATAACGCAACAAGAATTAGCTGATAAAGTAAGTGTATCTTCTAGAACAATCATCTCATTAGAAAAACAAAAGTATAATCCATCTGTGCTACTTGCGTATAAAATAGCTTCTGTTTTTAATTTATCAATTGAAGAAACTTTTATTTTCGATGAGGATGACAAATAATCCATTTCATTAAGATACACATATTAAACAAACAACGGAGGAATGAAAATGCAATTTATATTATTTATTTTTGGGATAGTTTTAACGGTTTGGGGTATTTATCGTATGAGAACAGATGATGGCTTATTTGGAAAAAATCAAAGAAACAAAAACTTATTCAATTTACTGTTAATGGGACAAGCTTCGGGTTTAGGACAATTTTTAAGTGGAATTCTGTGTATTATAGTAGGAGTTATCGTAATTATTATGCAGTAGTAATAAACAAGAATTTCAATTTTCCACTGAAATATTATGAATGAAATCACTTAAAAAACGGGTGCTTTAGTGCAACAAACAAGTTAGAAAAAACATCTTATCTAAGATGTTTTTTTATTTTCAAAACGTAGAAAAATAGATAGAAACGAACATTTGAAGTAAAAGTTTGTTCATTTATAATAAAGTTTGATTAAAATCATCGCTCCTCTATAGATTTCTTAGGGGTGAGATGATTTTTTTATTTGGATATGTATGTTAATTTGACAATAAGTTTTGTGGGAAAATGTACTTAAACTAACGGGGCAGGTTAGCTTAAATATACGAGTTTTAGAACAAATAGTAGGATCTTTTAATTAATCGACAGGGTGTTTTTAGCATCAGTTTATGGAACTTTCTTCATGAAGAAAAATAACAGAGAGCTAAAGAATGATTATTTAATTTTGTTTAGTAATCGGGCCATATTTTTGAAGATCAGCAGGAACTTTTGAGAAGGAAGCCGAAGTTAATATTATGTTTGTGTTATTCAATTAACTTGTAGGTTATTGTGATAATGAATAATTATTGATACTTCGTAATAATATTATACGTACAAATTTAGCTTTATTCTTTCAAATTTTTTGTGTAACCAAATCTATTTTTACATAAACGAAATTTAATTATAAAGGGGACTAAATTATTGGGGATTTATAAAGGAGTAGAAATGCTTCATCTTGAATTTAATGGGATTATTATTCATCCAACTCTTTTATGGAATCAAGAAATGGCTGTTTTAATAGACACTGGATTTCCTGGACAAATTGAAGATATACGAGTGGCAATGGAAAAGGTGGGAATATCGTTTGATAAACTAAAAGTCATAATATTGACGCATCAGGATATAGATCATATAGGTAGTATTCCTGAGATATTACAGGAGTGTGGAAGTAATATTAAAGTATATGCTCACGATCTGGATAAGCCTTATATTCAAGGGGATTTATCTCTTTTAAAAGACGGGCATCTAGAGAACCCCCCTAAGGGCAAAGTGAACGATACCTTGAAAGACGGTCAAGAATTGCCGTATTGTGGTGGAATTCGTATCATCCATACTCCAGGGCATACACCTGGCCATATCAGCCTATATTTGGAACAAAGTAAAACACTGATTGCTGGGGATTCAATGTACAGTGAAAACGGAATAATTAAAGGGATTCATGCCCCGACAGTCCTGGATATAAAAGAAGCTCGTCTCTCTTTGAAGAAATACTTAGACCTCGACATTGAATCAGTGGTTTGTTACCACGGGGGGTTAAGTAAGGGAAATATTCATGACCAGATTCAAGAAGTAATTTCATATTAAAATTCAAGAACTTTCTTCAGCAATCGAGCACTTTACTTGAAGATTATTGAGCTGTTTAGACATTAGACAGCTCTTTTTTTATTCAACTAAAGAGGCAGTTTAGTTGAATAACCTCTTAAAAATTAATCAGTGATGAAGTGACCTCAAAAGTATAGACAAAAAAGCATTTTCGATTGATTTCGAGTTCGGATACCTCAAATTCAATTAGGAGATGTTTTTTCTATCGGTAAAAGAGGGAGTTGTTCGTACGAAGTGAATAGACTGGTTATACTAGAGGGATTATGTAGAATCGATTTATTTCCTCACGAAAAAATAAATAAATGAAATATCTAGTACTTTATAAGTAAATGCCAAATAGCGCCCACGTATTTTTCCGCGGGCGTTTTGTTATATGATTAAAGAGGTTTTCTTAGAGTGTGGCTTTCACATTTATTGCTAGAAAGTAATAAAAAATGATTTACTACTGCTCTTAATCAAGAACATTTTTTTGTGAAGACCCTATATCTAAAATTACATTAAAGCAAGTTCCGTTACTTTCATTGTCAGTAACAGTAATCGTACCGTTATGCTTTTTGATAATGCTGTCAACAGTTGAAAGACCTAATCCTGTCCCACCCATTTGACGGGAGCGTGATTTGTCAATTCGATAAAAAGGTTCAAATATTTTCTTTTTGTATTTGTCTGCAATGCCGATGCCTGTATCTTTAACTTTGATTGAAACCTGTTCCTTACTTAATCTGTTTACTTTTATTTCTACTGTACCGCCGTCAATATTGTATTTAATTCCGTTTTCCACCAGGTTGTAAAAAGCACGATACAAAAGATCAGGGTTTCCAAAAACAACGCTATTATCACAATCTAAGGTCATTGTAACATTCTTATCTTTAGTGATATGAGAAAGCTCGGAAATAATATCCTCAAAAATATCCTTTACGCAAATGCTACTTTGCTCAACGCCATCGTCCATATTCGTCATATCTAAAAGGTTACCGACGAGTTCTCTCAAGCGTTTTGTCTGCTTCTCAATAACGTAAATAAGAGCATCATATTCCTCGATTGTATGTATTTTTTTCTTCTTAAATACATCAACTTTTGTTTGTAACACAGCAAGAGGTGTTCTAAGCTCGTGAGCGGCACTTGCGGAAAATCTTTGTTGCATCATAAAAGCATTATTCAACTTATCCGTCATTTCATTGAATGTTAGAGAAAGCTCTGCAATTTCATCTTTTGTAGGTGGCACAGATAATGTTTCAGATAAATTATGCACATTTATTTTTTTTACTTGCTCAGTTAGCGTATCAAGTGGTTTTAAAGCTTTACCCGAAAAATAGTAGGTTAAAATTCCCCCACAAACAATAACTAAAAGCATATAACTAATACTTTCACTTTTATAATCCATTTTTGCTTTTTGGGAAGCCTCTGATGAAACGGGAGAGGCCATGCTGCTCGACGCTGCGGGAGTGCTTTCATCAATCCATCCTTCTCCGCCGACCTCTTGTGCCGGTAATACGACAGCTGCATCAATTCTTGTAGCCATTCTATTAGCAGAAAAATTTAATATTAAGGTAAGTCCTACACAACAGACAGTTAAAAGAGTAACGGTCATAACAGTAAGTCGTAAACGAATTGGCATTTTTTTAAGCATTTTCATTATCACTCTTTTCAGATAAAAAGTAACCTTCTCCGATTTTCGTTCCAATTGGGTCATAGTTTAAAGCAGCTTTTAGCTTCTTTCGTAGAGTTGCAATATGAACCCTAATAGCACTACTGAAGCTATCCGCATTCTGATCCCAAACATGTTCAATCAGTTCTTCTTGGCTAACCACTCTGTCTTTGTGAAGGAAAAGATATTCAAACAATGCAAATTCTTTTTTTGTAAGTACTATTTCACTCTCGTTAACAACTGCAATACGCTTTGATAAATCTACCTTAATTTCACCGAATGAAAGCATACTACTTTTTTGTATAAACTTTCGCCTTAACAAATTTCGTATTCTTGCCTCCAATTCAGCAAAATCAAATGGCTTCGCCAAATAATCATTTGCTCCTATGTCTAAGCCTTTCACTTTGTCATTAACACTACTTCTTGCGCTGAGAATAAGTACCTTTAATTCAGGCTTTTCATCTCGTATCTTTTCTAAAACCTCTAGCCCATCCATTTTCGGGAGATTTAAGTCGAGTACAACCAAATCATAATTTACTTCATATAAAAGCTCGTAAGCATCTTCACCGTTGTCACAGGTATCAACTGCATAACCATCTATTCTAAGTCCCTCTGCAATTGCTTCCTGCAAATCAAGTTCGTCTTCTACAATAAGTATTCTCATCCCAGATTCACCTCTTTTTCTATTGTACTGTAAGTATGTGTTAAATCTATGTTAAGCATTTTATTTAATACAGTGAATATCACTCTTAACAGGGATTTAACATCCATTGATATACAATGGTGACACAAGTTCAGTTGAACAAAAATGTATGTTCTAAAAAACGTAATTAATATGATTGATTAATTAATAACTAACATAGTAGATAGGAGTAAACAAATGTTTGAAATTAAGAATGTATCGAAACAATACAATGGCGAATTCGCTTTGAATAATATTTCCTTTACGATGGGAAAAGGGCTGAATTTTATAGTTGGTGCTTCGGGTAGTGGTAAAACTACTCTTTTAAAAATCATCAGCGGTATGGAACAAGATTTTGATGGCGAGGTTTACTATTGCGGCAAGAATATTAAAGAATTAACCTCTAGTGAAAAAAGCTATTTTTACAACAATACCTTTGGATTTGTTTGGCAGGATTTTAATTTGCTCGAAGATTTATCGGTTTTAGAGAATGTGTTGTTACCACAGTATTTGAAAAATAAACAAAATCTAAAGAACGCAAATAAGATTTTAAAAGAACTAAAAATATTTGACCTTGCACATCGAAAAGTGAATTCTCTTTCCGGCGGTCAAAAGCAGCGTGTTGCCATCGCAAGAGAGCTCATGAAAAACCCAAAGGTTATTATCGCTGACGAGCCAACAAGTGCATTAGATGAAAAAAACTCAGAAACAACAATGGATATTCTGAAAGCTATTTCTAAAAACAGGACAGTTATCGTTGTAACCCACGATGTCAATTTAATTGACAATGACTCAAACGTTATAGATTTAGATGAGGGGGAATTTGTTGCATCACCACAAAAAAATGTAACGAAAACAGAAAAACTAACATACTATGAAAGTCATCGCTTATCAATAAAAAACGCTTTTTCAATGACCAAATCGAATGTTAAAAGTAAATTTGGCCGATTTTTAGTATCAGCCCTTTCTCTAATGATTGCAGGTATCCTTTTGCTTACAACTGTAAGTGGGACAATCGCGAGCAGCGGTCAAGGTGATTTTGACAAACTGATTGATACTTATGGAGAAGGACTTAAAGATATTAGTATAGTTGGCAGTTTTACCAGTGCAGGAGGCACAGGTGATAATCAGGAAGAAAAACCAAACGCAGATGTATCACAAGATATTGGTGGTTTATATGATCAATATGTAGGAGATGAACGCGTTGATTTTACTGCTTTATTACAAGCGTTTGATAATATAAAAGTAACTGTTAGCGGGAAAGAATATCCAATACAAGGAACAGGTTCTGCTCCGTCAATCAATAAGTTGTTAGCAGGAAAAATGCCTACTGGCAAAGACAACGAGGTTGTTGTTCCAGAAAGTTTTGTTAAATCAATGGGTATATCAAACGAGCTAGCAATCGGCAAAGAAATTGATTTTAGCAGCGGTATTTTCAATTGGGACACAGGTGAGCCTGTATTAAAAGACGTATCCATTACCGCAAAAATAGTAGGTGTTGCTGATAATACTGCCTACTATGAAAATGAAGGGGAAATGACAGAGTTTACCGTTGATGACTCTTTCTTCTTCAGCAAAACTGCACTTGATGTTTTGAGAAGACAAGCAGGAATTGAAAATGACGCAATGAATTTTCTTATTCGAGCAAAGACGCCAACTGATATGATTGCCATAAAAGATGAGCTTAACGAACAAGGCATTGTACCTCTTGGTCAATTTGAACTTGTTGAGGATATTGTGAGATTAAATGAGCAAACAACCGAACAGTCAGGCTCAGCAAGTATGTTCATAGGAATTTTGGCTGTTGTTATGGTTATTGCTATTTCCCTGATCACAGGTTTTATGAGAAAGAGAGAATTTGCAATTTATAAGGTCAGCGGCTTTAATAATGCTCATTTTAGTCTGCTTAACTTGACGGAAAAGATCACAGAAATCATGACAGCAATTCTGTTCATGCTTGTTATATCACCCCTTATTAATATAGCTACCAAAGCTTTGTTCAGCGCAAGTATTTTAAATTCTAAGATGTTGATTTCGGGCGTGCTATTCATTACTTTAATAGGGTTTGCGGCTTACTTTACAACTGCTATTGCCTTCATAATGACTAAGACAACAATAGCTTTGAAGACAGGTGACAGATAGTGATACAGATAAATAACCTTACAAAACGATATAATCATTCACTTATTTTGGAAGATACAAGTTTTAACTTTCCAAGCAAAGGACTTGTTTGCCTTTTAGGTGCATCGGGTTCCGGTAAAAGCACGCTGCTTAATATGGTTGCAGGCTTTGACAGTGAATACAGTGGTGATATTACGGTTTGTGGTACTTCTATCAGCAAAATGAATGCCGATGAATTATGTACCTATCGCAGAGATAATATAGGATTTATCTTTCAAAACTACCATCTTTTAAGCGGATATACCGTTCTTGAAAACATTTTGCTTTCTTGTGAGCTAAATGCGGCAAGTGAAGAGGAAAATAGAGTAAATGCTAAAGAACTGCTAAATAAACTGGGATTATCACAAAAGACTGATGAAAAAATCGAAAATCTTTCGGGCGGTCAAAAGCAAAGAGTTGCTATTGCAAGAGCGTTGATTAGTAATCCTCGTATTATCTTGGCGGATGAGCCGACAGGAGCATTAGACCGTAGAAACTCCAATGAAATTATGGAACTTTTAAAAGAGGTTTCAAAAGACCGTTTGGTGATTGTGATTACGCATGACCAAAAGATTTGTAGTTTTGCAGATGAAGTCGTTCATATTGAGAAAGGGAAAATTATTGCAAATGATACCGACACTCATAAAGCTTTTGCTAGTTTTGATAACCTTAGTTTAAATAAGGCTAGTAAAGTATCTGCTTTTAAGCAAGGGATTAAAAACTTCAAAGTGCATATTACACGCTATATGGCTGTCAGTTTGGCAATTTCCATCGGTATCCTTGTATTTATGTTGTCTTTATCTTCTGGGAATATAATGGACAAGAATATTTCGGATTTTCAAGATAAAAACACTGCCTTTAACAACGGATATATTAAAGGTGAGGATGATGGAACAGTTATTGAATTGTTGAAATCCGATGAGCGTATCGAAAATGTGTATTACCAATACAAAATAACGGATGTTACTTTAAGGATAGGCGATAAAACTGAAGCTTTAGCAGAAAAATACCCAATGACAAAAGCTACTGAAAAGATGTCATATGGTGCTATGCCCAAAACAGGTGAAAAGGAAATAGCACTTAGTCCGAGCCTCGCTAAAAAGTTTGGAAATGATATTAGTAGTTTGATTGGTAAAGAAGTTATCTTAAATTATGGAGATCAAGAATACACGCTTACGATAAGCGGTATTTTCAATGAAGAATACGATGATTTCTTTGTAAGCTCCGATATCGAACAGAAATTTTACCAAAATGTTGAGAAAGAAAAAAACTACTCAATCAGTTATGATGTAAAGAACTTTGAAGATATTGTGTCAGTCAGTCAAACGCTAGCTGACAAAAAAATTGAAAGTAAAACTGCAGCTAAAGAAGTAGAAGCTTTGCAAAGTACATTCAACAGACTTACCCGTTTGTTCTTAATCGTTTCTATTTTAATCTTAGCAATTGGTCTGTTTATCAGTACCGTATTACTGATTAAACTGCAAAATTCAAGATACAAGGAAATGGGGCTGTTGTCCGCTTTGGGATATAATAAAGGAACAATACGGAAAATGATTGTCAGCGAAAATTTACTTTTAGCAACAATATCAGCTATTTCTCAAGCTGTCCTTATAGTCTGTACTTATTTAGTCGGCATGATTTTCAATTTGGCAATTATCATCACCCCATTACAAATCTTACTATCAATACTTTCCACAGGTGTTGTTGTAAGTGTAATTAGCATGATAGCAAGCCACAAGTTAATTTCTACAGAGCCTGCAGTTGCGTTGAGAAAGTAATGTATTTTATTTAATCAAAATGAATTGTTAACTTCACCTAGTGTTTTAAAATTATCTTCTTGTAAATCTATAATCTGGAATACCATATCCTTTTGGGTTGTGGTATTTTTGTGCGCACAGCTAAAAAGCAGATATTGCTTAAAATTATAGAAACAGGAATTGGTATCCCTGATGAGGAAAAAAAGAATATATTTGAGCCGTTTTACAGAGTGGATAAATCACGCTCTCGCGAATTGGGTGGCTCAGGATTGGAACTTTCCATTGTACAAAGTATCATAACCAAGCACAAAGGAACCATCGTAGTTACGGATAATGAAAACGACGGTACTTGTTTCGAAATTGAATTTGGTAAAATAAGGAAACGAAAAAGGCTTTGAATGACGGTTGAAACTGTTTATTTAAAGCCTTTTTTTGCAAATTTAGAAGTATTTCTCTTAACAAGGATTTAACACAGGTTGTTATATACTTGTAACATCAAATAGAAAGGATACAGGCAACCAGATTTGATTGTAATATTATGGTATATATCGTATGGTAGAGGTTAAAAAAATGCTAGGAGGAATTTAATATGAAGAGAACATTAAAAATTGCTACACTTATGCTAGGATTATCTGTTGTTGCAGGGTCTGCATATGCTGCGAGCAACAACGACATGTGGGATACTACTAAATCCAGTGAACCTGTCAACTTAGAAGAAATGGCTAAAGAAAAAGGGGTCACGGTAGATGAACTGATTGCTCAGCTTGAAGAAGAAGGAAAGCTAACAGAAGGTGTTGAAACAACTTCGAGTACCGAAACAGCGGAAGACTCAAAATCCAGTGAATCTGTCAACTTAGAAGAAATGGCTAAAGAAAAAGGGGTCACGGTAGATGAACTGATTGCTCAGCTTGAAAAAGAAGGAAAGCTGACAAAAGCTGCTGAAGCAACTGACTCAACAGAGGCTAAGCAAGTAGAAACAAACAATAAGTAATATAATATATAGTAACTGGAGCTGTTACAAAAGTAAACTTCTGTTAAGGGGAGCTTTTGAAACAGCTCTGTTGTTCGTGAGAAGAGAAAAAAATATAGAGATCAAGAGTATAAACTAGCCGTTAGCGGTTTTAATAATTCGGGGTTTGATGATTTCTTTGATTAGCAAGAAAGTCATGGATCCCACACGGTTATTGACCATGAAAATTAGCTAGATAATAGTAAAAAGAATGACTCAGGACTTTTAGAGGTGCAATTTGAAGTCTAACTAAAAAATAATTCCAGCTCGATAAACCCGACTCTATCTAATGGAGTCGGGTTTTGTTCTACGTAGATAAGGAATAGAAAGTGGATGAAGTCAAGAGTGTGTTTTGAATTGTTCAATAAAATGGGTATTATAGGAACAGGACTTCTGAAGAAAGTGTGGGTTGTTTTGTATATAGCCTGATTATTAGTAGTTCAACGCCCTACACCGCAAATATCAAAGGAGGAAAAACAGTATGAAAATTATTGTTACCAGTTTATTCGTAAAAGATCAAGACAAGGCACTGGAGTTTTATTCTGAAACCTTGGGTTTTGTAAAAAAGCATGACGTTCCCCAAGGGAAATTTAGGTGGATAACGCTTGTTTCTTCTGATGACCAAGACGGAACAGAGATAGTTCTAGAACCTAATGAGAATCCGACCGCCAAAGAATATCAAAAGAATTTATTTGCACAAGGCATCCCAGCAACAATGTTTGGCGTTGCAGATATTCGTAAAGAGTACGAACGATTATTGAAAAACAGTGTGAAGTTTACTATGGAGCCTACAAAAATGGGCGAAGTCACAATAGCTGTCTTCGACGATACATGTGGCAACCTTATTCAGATAATACAGCAGTAACTATATGTAAACCCTGTCCTAATTTTAGGGCAGGGTTTACGCTTATATCTTCACGAAACTCATTAGTATGATTATGTTAATCTTCAACTATAGTAGCAGGTTAATTAAATCAGGAATGATATAATAGACGCTACAAAAGAAGGTGGTCATTCAAATGAAAAACTGGCTTGAACTAACCAATGCAGAGGATGAAAAAGTGTGGAATAAACTATATGACGAATTGAAGTTTGAACCAAGTACTACCAATCTCCCATCTTTTAAAGTACCAACCCCTTTTATTACCTACGATATCTCACTATACTTTGGCAAATATAAAGGTTTGGATGCCTATGATGACTTGGAAGAAAAAGCATTACTTGTTTTTCAAGAATGTACGTCAGTAGATGAATTTATTTATGCACTAGATTGGCAGCATGAATGTTATTGGATAAATCCCTATCTAGAATTTCAAAAAAACGAATTCGATGAATGGACAGTACCGATTTTCCCAAATGGCGATTATTACTTCTTTATTCATAAAGATTTTGAATGGGGATATTTAGGACACCCTTGGGAAAGAACTATAACTGTTTTTGGAAAAGAATTGATAAAGGGTTTTGAAAAACATCGACCAAGAATGTTTCAAAAAATAATACGGCAGGGATAACGAGACTTTGGTCATCGAGCTAACAGGTGCTTTAGTAGAAGTTTGTTGAGCCCTTCAGACGGCTCATTTTTTAATTCAACTAAAGGAGAAGGTTAGTTGAAAAGAGTAATGAAGTTTATAAGCAAAATCTAATTAGGATAGAGGGAATTTAAATGATAAGGGATCAGGATTGTCATAAAAATGTTTATCACTTAATGATGTGTTCGACGACAGAAGAAGACGACGAAATCCTAACCAAACAAAATAATGAAATAGAAATGGTGAAGCTATGATTCGATATGCTGTAGGAGGCATTATTAAATCGGAAGATACCATCCTGTTAGTGAAAAAAGGAAAAGTAATGGACGTGGAAAAACCGATGGAAGTCAAACCTGAATGGGATTTTCCAAAGGGAGGCATAAAAAGAGATGACCTGGATATTCAGGAAGCGTTATTCAGGGAGCTCGATGAGGAAACGGGGACGAGCGATTTTCGGATTATAGGCGAACTAGGCACGCTTGAATTTGAATTTCCAGCTGCTATGAAAGAAAAGCTAGGTTTTGAACGGCAAGTCACATATATGTTTCTCTTGGAGTTTTTAGGTGATAGGGCTCAGTTGCAACCAAAAACGGAGGAAATTAGTGAAGTTGTGTTTGTGAAGATTGATGAAGTAGATGAACTTCTGAAGCTAGCAGAGACGAAGGAGTTTTTTCTGAATAATTTAGAAGAGATAAAATCATGGATTGTTTTGAGGTAGAGAGTGAGTTAAGAAGAAAGAAACTAAATTAAGGTTATTAGAGAAAGGTATGTGGGGAACTTATGTTTAAGTATGTTGATAATAGTTAGTTATAGCACTATTTAAAATGAGGGATGAGCTAACATAAGTGTTATCATTGCGGAAAAGATAGATTGGTGCCCAATAGCGAGGCTCCGCGATGCAGGCTTTAGTCAGTCATAGAGTAGAAAGACTTTTTAATGCCAAAATCATTACATAATACACTATTTATTCTATTAATAATAGTAAGTATGGGATGTATTTCTCATAGTATTGAATGGAATTCTAACAAGATAGATTTTGAATTAATGTACTTAAACTAACAGCTGTTTTGAATAAGAAACTGTATAAAATTGACTAATAAATAAAGGCTCTTTTCTTTATAAATAGGTGCGAATCTTCAGTATTACATTCCCTACATTTTGAGGAGATGGTTTTGATGACAAATAGTAAGTTTTGTTATAGGATAAATGTAATGGATTCGAAGGGATTAAGTATCAAGGGGGTAAATCTCCAAAAAGAAGGAGGTGCTAAACGATGAATCTACAAACTGTTATGCAGGAGCTTGAAGCCCTCAGCAAGGAACGAACAAAAAAAATGTATATATCTAATGGTGCGCACGAACCTCTATTTGGCGTGGCTACAGGTGCAATGAAGCCAATTGCAAAGAAAATAAAAATAAATCAATCTTTAGCTGAAGAGCTTTATGCCACAGGAAACTACGACGCAATGTACTTTGCAGGCATTATTGCAGATCCTAAAGCAATGACTGAGTCAGATTTTGACCGTTGGATAGATGAGGCATATTTTTATATGTTGTCAGATTATGTTGTAGCAGTAACTTTAGCCGAAGCAGATATTGCACAAGTCGTAGCTGATAAATGGATTGCAAGCGGTGAAGAGCTTAGAATGTCAGCGGGCTGGAGTTGCTACTGTTGGCTTTTAGGGAATCGCTTAGACGTTGAATTTTCGGAAAGTAAGATTGCCAATATGATTGAAATTGTGAAAAATACGATTCATGTTTCACCAGAACGAACGAAATCTGCTATGAATAATTTCCTATATACCGTAGGGGTTTCATATTTGCCCCTCCATGAAATGGCAGTCGAAACTGCAAAGACAGTAGGTCCAGTAGAAGTCAAACGTGACAAGAAAAAAAGTAGTTTCCTACACGCTTTCGAAAGTATTCAAAAGGAAGTAGGTAGAGGAAGGCTTGGTTTCAAACGCAAATATGTAAGATGTTAAACAATAATTTTGCATCACGAACAATCTTTAATTTTCAAGGGCGTTAATCCAAGGAGGATTAACGTTTTTTTTGTCGAAATAATTAAAGTAACATAGCAGTTTAGTAAAACAAGGTTTATTTAATTGAAAATAAGGAATTAGGATAATTTTAATAGATTATTTAAAAGTGCGAAAAGGGCAATTGTTCATTTGATATATATATTATTGGATTTAGGCATGGCCATTATTTTGGCATTTCCTTATCGGGTTTTCAGCCTAAATATCCGATTAGTTAGGAGTGACTATGAATGCGTATCGAAAACGAGAAAATATACCCTGATTGCCCGGTTCTCGCCAGAACAGTAGAGGTTGGAGGAATTACGAAATCGCAGCTTATCCAGAAATTGCAACAACACTCTATTTTGATGAATGAGTATGGAGAGAGGCTAATAGCTGATGAAAAATTTACGACCTCTGATACAAAGTACAGCCTGCAGACTGTTGAACTAACTGTTAGCAACCTTGGCTTTCCTGATGGAGCTAGTACGACTCAGATTTTTAAAAGAGCGAGCGATCTTGGTTTGGAATTGTGTCCACTTGAGTTAGGAGCTCACTTAAGACTCGAGTATCTGGATCAGCCTGAAGGTTATTCGGGGAGTCCTATACAGCGACATCAAGCTCCTTCCGGCTCCATCACAATTGCATCGGAAATACTAAAAGAAGACGATGATTTTCCGAAAGGCTTTTATCTTAGACGAATAAACGGCGTGTTGTGGCTTCGCGGATACCGTGCTGATCATCTGCACATTTGGAATCATGATGATCATTTTATCTTTTGTCAAACAAAAAAGACCTTAAAGAGATGAGGAATGATCAGGGTGAAAAAATTGGTAGCTAACATGGCGAACCACTAATGGACTTATGTTAGAAAAAGTATTACCCACTTTTATTCAACTAAAGAAGCAGTTTAATTAAAGAAGAATTGAAAAAAGAAAATAATTTAAAAGCATTCAGGGAAGGGTTCCTTGAATGCTTTTTCACTTCTTTTATATAGAGCGAATTTCATGTACAGCTCTAATCTGACCATCGATTATCTTGACTTTGATATCGTGGCGAAAGATGCCCGATTTTGTCAGCTCATTAGACACCCATTTTTCTACGGGTATTGCTAGTCTTTTTCGTTTGCTGACTTTTCATTTTTTTTGTTGATAGGTCGGCATTCTTTGTCCCCTTATTAGGAGAAGACTGGTTCTTTTTGTTTTCAAGCTGCTGCTTCACTGCCTCTTTTAGGCTGATTTTCTTTTTTGGTGCTTCGGATTGATTATTCTCGGTCATAGGAAATTCCTCCTTTTTAAATATGATAGTCAGTTCAGTATAATCTATTTTCCCTTATTTGTGAAACATTGCCCTTAAACTAACGAGAGCAATAGTAAAAAGGTCAACGGTTTTAAGATACTACTCTTTACATTGGTTAAACGAATTTCTGATAAACTTCTTTTCTATGCCTCCCACTTAATTGACCATAGATTCAAGTTGTTTCCCTTTTTACGTTTCCCATTAAACTTTGTATGACTTCAATTGGTGCTCCATTATATAATAATAGAGTCGCATAGTTATATCTTAATTAATGTTATTCTTTTTTAAGAAACTAATTTTCAGATCCTAAACCCTGGATGGAGAGTATTTTGACCATAACAAGGTAAGTCATTTCGCCAATTCCCATTTCTATGACGAAGAAATGAGGATAGAGTACTGCATAGCGGCGAAGACCGGCTATTTACATCAAACAGAGCAAATGAAAAAGATCCAAAGAAAAACAATTCATTTTTCTTTGAATTAATTATTTTAGAGTCATATTAGACAACATTTTAGAGTCTTTGTCTGAGTGGTTAACTAGTGGCTGATGCTTGTATCAGCTATTTCATTTTTTTAGCATTTGTTCTTGTGCCAATCTTACCAATTCTTTAACCATATTGCCGCCAATCGGTCCACCTATTTTTCCGGCCTCTTCAGAAGTAAGTTTTCCGTTATATCCCTTATTCAGTGAAATATTTAACTCATCTGCAATTTCGTATTTTACATTATTCGGATTGTTGCTATCTACAACATAACCCATGTCTTTCATAACTCGAGATTTTAATTTGTCTAATTCTTCGCGAGCGTCAGGTACTAATATTTTCTTTTTAGCCACTTTTCTTCACTCCTTTGTAATGTAGTCTTTCCCGTTAGTGAAACATTACTCGTGCAATTCTGTGTTGATTTAGAAACGTTAGGAATGAAAAGGGATTTGAGCGCTACATTTTAACAATCCAATTTTATCAAATTGTTCCAATGACTATGCATTATCCTATCAATATGATTAACTATTTACATAGACATTGTTTTTACTTTGAAAATAATGTCTTTAATAGGAAGAAAAAAATATACAATTACCTAAGAAGGAGAGTGCGTTATGTCAAAAACTACTTTTGCATTAATTGGTACTGGAGTTGTAGGAGAGCGAATTATTAATCAAATTTTGGCGCATCCTAATTGTGAAATCGTGTCTGTATTCGATGAAAATAAAACAAGACTAGAAGAAGTTTCAACAAAATATCAGCTTCCAGTTGCAGAAACATTAGATGAGCTTTTACAATTAGATCCAAACTGGGTTTATATCGGGACGCCCCCAGTAAGTCATGCTCCTTTGGCAGAACAAATAGCTAAACGTGGTTTGAATATTCTTTCCGAAAAGCCTCTTGCTCACGATGCACAAGATAGCGTGAGAATGGTAAATGCAGCTGCAGAAGCAAATGTCAAAACAGCAATGCATTTCCCATTAATGTACAGTCAGGCTATACATAGTCTTAAAGAAACGATAAATACAGCATCACTTGGCGATATTGTTCGTATTGAATTAAATACATACTTCCCACATTGGCCAAGGAAATGGCAACAAAATCCGTGGATTGCCTCTAGAGAACAAGGAGGTTTCATAAGAGAGATATTTCCACATTATTTTCAACTTACGCATCATCTATTTGGTGATTTTTCGATTACTTCTCACGAGACGACATATCCAGCAAATGAGGATTTATGCGAAACAGGTGTGACTGCTTTGGCTAAAACAGATAGTGGAATACCAATTGTATTGAATAGCTTGTCCGGGATTGGGCAAGAAGAACGTCTAGAGTATAAGGTTTTTGGAACAAAAAAAGTGATAACGCTCCGCAATTGGTCAGAACTATGGGTTAGTGAAACGGATCAGGAAGAAGTGGTAATTGTTCCAGAATCTCAGCCGGAAAGCCTAATGGACGCGTGTCATAATTCGATCATTGGTAGGGAGTCTCTTATTGTATCGTTTGAAGAAGGTTTGAAAGTACAAGAGTGGATTGATCAGTTGTTAAAATAGGGACGAGATTAAAAAGTAAATAAATATTCAATATTTTCTATTGACGATTTTATGAAACAATACTAAGAAAAGCATCACTTCATATGAGGTGGTGCTTTTTCTGACTATTTAAAAGTTAAAGGAATCGATGAATTGAATCGAAAAATGTGATAAGATAATGCTACATGCATATTTAATGAAACACTTTACATTTCGGGTTTATTTTGTACATTTTATCCCGTTTTACTTAGGGAATATGTCAGAATCTCCCCAATGTAGTAGTATAAAGGAGAACTATATAAATGAAGCGACGAGAAGCGCGTGAAAAAGCGATACAAGTACTTTTTCAACTAGAAAATACAGAATTAACAGTTACAGAAGCAATTGAACATATTGTAGGTGAGGAGAGTTCACCATTCTTCGAGCAAATAGTACAAGGTACTGTTTTACACATGGAAGAAATCGATAAGTCATTAGTTGAGAAATTAGAAAATTGGTCATTACCTCGCTTAGCGAAAATTGAACGTACAATTTTACGTTTAGCGGTTTATGAAATTTTATATACACCAGAAACACCTAAGAATGTTGTTTTAAACGAAGCAATTGAGTTGAGCAAAACATATGGTGATGAGAAATCTAGCCGCTTCGTAAACGGCGTATTATCAAAATACGCAAAATAATAAATTCTAAGTTAAATTTGGGAGTGTTACTAATAATGTCAGGTAAGCTAATTAATGGTAAAGAAATCGGAGATTTGATTCGACAATCTATTCAACATGAAGTGAATGATTTACAAGAACACGGTATTACACCAGGACTAGCAGTTATATTAGTAGGGGACAATCCTGCTTCTAAAACATATGTTTCTAACAAACAGAAATCATGCGAACAAATGGGTATTTACTCACAACTTATCGAGTTATCAGCAGATATTTCAGAAGAAACATTATTAAGCGAAATTGACAAACTAAATGCTGATTCTGCAATTGACGGCATTTTAGTTCAATTACCACTTCCAAAACACATTGATGAACAAAACGTCATCGCGGCTATCTCTCCTGAGAAGGATGTAGATGGCTTCCATCCAGAAAGCGTAGGAAAAATGATGCTAGGTCAACCAACATATTTACCTTGTACGCCTTTTGGTGTGATGAAGTTATTAGAATATGCGAATATTGATGTAGCAGGTAAACATGCTGTCATCATTGGACGTAGCCATATTGTAGGTGTTCCAATGGGACAACTACTATTACAAAAAGACGCTACAGTGACATATTGTCACTCTAAAACTCCTAATTTAGCTGCCATGACAACACAAGCTGATATTTTAGTAGTAGCAACAGGCCGTGCGAAAATGATCGGTGCTGAGCATGTAAAAGAAGGCGCTGTTGTAATTGATGTAGGTATTAACCGCGACGAAAACAATAAACTTTGCGGCGATGTTGATTTTGATTCAGTTATTGATAAAGTATCAGCAATCACTCCTGTACCTAAAGGTGTTGGCCCAATGACGATTACAATGTTGCTATTCAATACATTGCAATCAGCGAAAAAGAAGGTTTCCTCAAGACAAATGAGCTCAAAACAGGTAAAATAGTAACGCAGAAGCTGTTTTTCTGATGAAAGACAGCTTTTTTTATGAAATTAAATTTCTTATAAAACGTTCGGATAAGGAGTCTGAGGCTTTTGACAAGTACACCTTATTTATCTGTCCAAGCATTAACAAAATATATTAAAAAGAAGTTTGATGCCGATCCTCATTTACGTGATGTATTTGTAAAAGGAGAGCTATCAAATGTCAAAAAACATACGGGTTCTGGCCATATTTATTTCACATTGAAAGATGAAAAAACACAAATTGCAGCAGTCATGTTTGCGAAGAGTGCTAGTCGTCTGAAATTTGTTCCTGAAAATGGCATGAAGGTTTTTATTCGTGGAGATATTAACGTCTATGAAGGTAGTGGACGTTATCAGTTATATGCAGTAGCAATGGAACCGGACGGTGTAGGTAGTTTACATATCGCCTTTGAACAATTACAAGCAAAACTTTTAAAAGAAGGATTGTTTGATGAAAGATATAAAAAAGCGATACCAACATTCCCTCGTAAAATTGGTGTTGTTACAGCACCAACTGGAGCAGCCATAAGAGATATCTGTACAACTATTACGCAGCATTACGCTCTTGCAGATGTTTTGATTTTCCCTGCACTCGTGCAAGGAGAACAAGCAGCGCCTAGTATTGTAAAAGCAATTCAGCAAGCAAACCGTATGGACGAAATTGATGTTTTAATTGTCGGACGTGGTGGAGGTTCCATTGAGGACCTTTGGGCGTTCAATGAAGAAATTGTTGCCAGAGCTATTTTTGAAAGTGACATACCTGTTATTAGTGGTGTCGGACATGAGACAGATACTACGATAGCAGACCATGTTTCGGACTGGCGGGCAGCGACTCCTACAGCCGCTGCGAAAAAGGCTGTACCGAATAGCGAAGATTTAATGAAGCATTTATTGACGCGTAGGTCGCAAATATTTCAACTGACACAATCGCGTATTCGACATGAAAGAAGTCAATTAGAGGGGTTACAGAAATCCTATCCGATTGCATATCCAGACCGTCTATTTCGTCCATTTGTCGAGAAGTTAAGTCGTACAGATGAACAGTTACAAACACAAATGACTAATTATATCAAAGACAAGCAGGCGGTATTGCAACAATTAGCAAATCGTGTACAAATGAATACGCCTCTTCAAGAAGTGAGATATAAACAGCAACACGTTGCGAGATTAAGCACGCAACTTGATAAAAGTGTTGTGCAATCAATCAATAAGCACCAAGATGCATTCAGGTCCATCATTCGTACTTTAGAAGCATTAAATCCTTTAACAATCATGAGCCGTGGATATAGCATCGTTTATCAAGAAGGAAAAGTAATAAAATCAATACAACAAGTAGAAGAGAAACAAAATTTGACTATTCATTTTCCAGATGGTCAGGCGAATGCTGAAATTACGTCCATAACAATGAAAGCGAGGGGAGAAGAATAATGGCTGAAAAGAAACAATCCTTTGCAAAATCAATTGAAGAACTAGAAGAAATCGTTCATCAACTTGAACAAGGGGAAGTACCTTTAGAAGATGCTATAGATTTATATAAAAAAGGGATGAAATTATCCCAGTTTTGCCACGATCAATTACAAAATGCAGAGCAGCAACTGATCTCGATTATGGATGACAATGGCAACGAAAAGCCTTTTAATCCAACAGGGGAAGAGGGACAAGGTAAATGACTGAGCTTCTAAAAGAATTTATGGCAAACAATATTCCGACAGTCGAAAAACGTATGCAAGAACTCGTTGAGAATATTGAAGCCCCAGCAGTATTAAAAGAATCTATGTTGTATTCATTAAACGCAGGCGGTAAAAGAGTAAGACCACTATTTGTGCTTGCAGTTATGGACCATTTCAATGTTCGCAATGATGATGGATTTACGGTAGCTGCTGTCATTGAAATGATTCATACTTATTCATTGATTCATGACGATCTACCAAGCATGGACAATGATGATTACCGCAGAGGCAAACTAACTAATCATAAAGTGTACGGAGATGCATTTGCCACACTTGCAGGAGATGCACTTAATACACTTGCATTTGGTATCCTTGCTCGCATGCAACAAATTCCACCGGTATCACGTTTATTATTAGTAGATAAATTAAGTGAAGCGGCTGGAGCTGAAGGTATGGTTGGAGGACAGATCCTAGATATCGAAGGCGAAACAAAACAGTTAACATTATCAGAACTAGAAAACGTTCATGTCAATAAAACAGGAGCGCTTCTTCGTTTTAGTATTGAGTCAGGTGCCATTATTGCAAATGCCACAGAAGCAGAACGTGCAATCTTAGTGGAATATGCGCATCATATCGGTCTTGCATTCCAAATTCAGGACGATATTTTAGACATTGAAGGTACAACAGAACAATTAGGGAAAACAGCCGGTAAAGACGTTGCCAGCGATAAGAGCACTTACCCCGCACTCCTTACATTAGTAGGCGCTAAAGAAAAGTTGCAAGATCATTACAACCTTGCGATAAAAGCGCTTGAAAAACTGCCCTCAGAAAGCAGTCTACTAAAAGACTTAGCTGATTATATTGTTCATCGTAACAAGTAATGGCCGTTTTAGTTTGTACAATTGATTAACACTGTTATAATGGGTGAAACATTGTACGATGAATATTTTAATGAAAAGGTGTGTGATGGCGATGGATTTAAACAAAATATCTAGTCCATCCTTTTTGAAAGAATTAAATACGAAACAACTTCAAGATTTAAGTGAAGATGTTCGAAAGTTTTTAATCCAAAAGCTATCTGTAACAGGTGGTCATATTGGACCGAATCTTGGTGTAGTTGAGTTAACTATTGCTTTGCATCGAGCGTTTAATAGTCCTCAAGATAAGTTTATTTGGGATGTAGGACATCAAGCATATGTCCACAAGATTTTAACAGGCCGTGCAGATCAATTCGATACGCTACGTCAATATAAAGGGTTATGTGGATTCCCAAAACGCATTGAAAGTGAACATGATGTTTGGGAAACAGGACATAGCTCAACCTCGCTGTCAGCAGCGATGGGTATGGCAGCAGCAAGAGATATTAAAGGCGATAAAAACTTTGTTGTACCTATTATTGGTGACGGTGCTTTAACAGGCGGTATGGCATTAGAGGCACTAAATCATATTGGTCATGAGAAAACAAACATGATCGTTATTTTAAATGATAATGAAATGTCAATTGCCCCAAATGTAGGTGCATTGCATAATGTCTTAGGTCGCTTACGTACGGCAAATAATTACAACAAAGCAAAAGATGAATTAGAACAGCTATTGAAAAAGATCCCTGCAGTTGGTGGTAAATTAGCTTCCACAGCAGAACGTGTAAAAGATAGCTTGAAATATTTACTCGTGTCAGGTGTATTCTTTGAGGAACTAGGTTTCACTTACCTTGGTCCAATTGACGGTCATAACTTTGAGACATTAGAAGAAACATTACAAAACGCAAAAAGAATGCAAGGTCCTGTTTTAATCCATGTTATTACGAAAAAAGGGAAAGGCTACTTGCCAGCTGAAAACGATACAGTTGGAACTTGGCATGGTACCGGACCTTATAAAATGGAAACTGGCGATCTTGTAAAACCAAAAACAACTGCTCCAGGGTGGTCTAGCTTAATTGCTGAAACTGTTCGTAAATTAGCTCGTGTCGATGAACGAATCGTAGCAATTACACCTGCCATGCCGGTTGGTTCAAAATTAGAAGGTTTTGCTAGTGAATTCCCTAATCGTATGTTTGATGTTGGTATCGCTGAGCAACATGCAGCTACTATGGCTGCAGGTATGGCAGCAGATGGCACGAAGCCGTTTTTAGCGATATACTCTACATTCCTTCAACGTGCTTATGACCAAGTATTACATGATATTTGTCGTCAAAACTTGAATGTGTTTATCGGAATTGACCGTGCTGGTTTAGTAGGTGCTGATGGCGAAACGCATCAAGGTGTCTTTGATATTGCCTTTTTACGTCATATGCCGAATATAGTAATTATGATGCCAAAAGACGAAAATGAAGGCCAACACATGGTGAAAACAGCTATTGACTATAATGAAGGCCCGATCGCTCTTCGTTACCCGCGAGGTAATGGCTTAGGAGTACCTATGGACACTGAGCTTAAAGCTCTTCCAATCGGTAGTTGGGAAGTACTTCGTGAAGGTAAAGATGCAACAATATTAACATTCGGTACCACTATTCCAATGGCACAAGAAGCAGCTGAAGTATTAGCAGATCAAGGCATACAAGTTGAAATCGTCAATGCACGCTTTATTAAACCAATGGATGAGGCAATGTTACATCGTTTAATGCAAAGTAAAAAGCCAATCCTTACAATTGAAGAAGGCGTATTGCAAGGCGGCTTTGGTAGCGCAGTGTTAGAATTTGCGAATGACAATCATTATTCTACAATTCAAATTGATCGAATCGGTATACCTGATATGTTCATTGAACATGGTAGTGTTGATATGTTACTTCAAGAAATTAACTTAACTGCAGAAGAAACTGTATTACGTATTCAAGAATTAGTAAATAAAGACAATAAAGAGCAAGCAGGTTTAAAAGCATAATGACAACAAAAATTCAAAAAGAGCGTGTCGATATTCTTCTTGTTGAAAGAGGACTGTGTGAAACACGCGAAAAGGCAAAACGTACAATCATGGCAGGGCAAGTGTATTCAAATGAAGTACGCCTAGATAAACCGGGTGAGAAAATACCGATGGACTCTGAGCTTACTATTAAAGGATCACAGCTACGCTACGTAAGTCGTGGAGGCTTAAAACTAGAAAAAGCATTAGATATTTTTGATGTTGCTGTACAAGATAAATTAATGTTAGATATCGGTTCATCTACTGGTGGATTTACTGACTGTGCCCTACAAAATGGTGCGAAGCATTGCTACGCACTAGATGTAGGCTACAATCAGCTTGCATGGAAAATCCGTCAAGACGAACGTGTAACTGTTATGGAACGTACAAATTTCCGTTATGTCACAGCACCTGACTTGGCAGAAGGTTTACCTGAATTTGCAACAATTGACGTATCCTTCATTTCTCTAAAACTGATTTTACCTGTATTAAAAACGTTGTTAGTACCTGGTGGAGATGTTATTGCACTAGTGAAACCTCAGTTTGAAGCAGGGAAAGACAAAGTTGGGAAAAAAGGTGTCGTTCGTGAACCGAAAATACATTTAGAAGTATTAGAATCTATTGCAACATTCGCTGAATCAGTTGGATTTGTGGTAAAAGATGCTTCCTATTCTCCAATTACAGGCGGAGAAGGGAATATTGAGTTTCTATTCCATCTGTACAACCCACACCAAGGAGAAGAGCTGCAATCATTTACAGACTTCAATACCTTGGTGAGTGAGGCACATCAACAACTTAAATGACGCGGCCCATTCTTTTGGGTCGTTTTTTTTCTTGTGATTTTACATAATCGATGTTACGGTTATAAAAAAGAAGAGCATAATTATTCATAGAGGTGAAAAAAATTGAATAAAAGCCAACGCCATATTCGAATACGCGACATGATCGCTAATAATGATATTGAAACACAGGATGATTTGGTCGATTTACTAAAAGAAGCAGGATATCATGTAACGCAAGCGACAATCTCTAGAGATATTAAAGAATTACATTTAATCAAAGTACCTCTTCAAGATGGTCGTTATAAGTACAGTTTGCCAGCAGATCAACGCTTCAATCCAATTCAAAAACTGCATCGTGCTTTAGCAGATGCGTTTGTGAGCATTGATGGTGCTAGTCACTTCTTAGTGATGAAGACTTTACCGGGAAATGCACATGCAATTGGATCATTACTTGACCATTTAGATTGGACTGAAATATTAGGTACTATTTGTGGAGACGACACGATTATGATTTTATGTCGTGAAGATTCTCAACGCGAATCAGTGAAAAATCGCTTACTTGAAATGTTGTAATCCGAGGTGAGTTGTCTTGTTACGAGAACTATCGATTAAAAATTTTGCAATTATTGAAGACTTAACAGTAGGTTTTGTTGAAGGTTTAACGGTTTTAACAGGTGAAACAGGTGCCGGGAAATCAATTATTATTGATGCGGTACAGCTATTAGCTGGTGGTCGAGGTTCTCAGGAATTCATCCGTCACGGTGCAAAAAAAGCCGAACTTGAAGGACTCTTTGCGATTTCTTCTGAAAACCACTCTGCTTATCAAAAATGTGCAGAAGCTGGGATTGAAATTGAAGAGGGAATGGTTATTTTACGCCGTGATTTAAATGACAATGGAAAAAGCGTTTGTCGTGTTAACGGGAAACTTGTTCCACTTTCTCTTTTGCGTGAAATAGGTGCAACATTAATCGATGTTCACGGCCAGCATGAGAGCCAAGAGTTAATGGATGATAAGAGACATATCTCCTTGTTGGATCAGTTTGCAGGTGAAGACATTGATCCATTGAAAGAACGTTATAGTAAGGAATACTCTGCTTATCGTGAATTGAAAAAGGAACTTGCTGCAATTTCTCTTGGTGAACAGCAAGTAGCCCAAAAAATTGATCTTTTTTCATTTCAAATTAAAGAAATTGACGCTTGCCAATTTCGAGCAGGAGAAGAAGAGGAACTAGCTGAGGAACGTCGCAGGTTGATGAACTTCAACAAGATCTATGAACGATCCAACACGGCACACGAAGCCATTCTGGGTGAATCTAGAGGACTTGATTGGATTGGTCAAGCTATGACCGATTTAGAAGAAGTTGCAACATTAGATCAAGATTTTAGAGAGCATTCAGATAATGTATCAGCTGCCTTTTATTCTTTACAAGAAGCAGCATTTCAAATCAAAAACATATTAGATGACCTTGAATTTAACCCAGAGCGTTTGAATGAAGTAGAGCAACGTTTAGCTCTAATCCAATCGATGAAGCGTAAATATGGTGCTACACTTGAGGACATACTAACATATCGTGAAAAAATTGGAGAAGAACTGGAATCTCTAATCAATCGCGACGAAAATATGCAAAAAAACGAACAACAATTAAATGTACTGAAAGAAAAATTACTACAAACAGCAGAGAAATTAACTGCAGTTCGAAAAAAAGCCGGTCGTAAGCTAAGCGATGCCATTATGCAACAACTTCGAGCGTTATATATGGAAAAAGCAGACTTTAGTGTGCATTTTGAACCTATAGCTGCCGATCAATTTGATCATAATGGGTTGGATCGCATTGTATTCTATATTGCAACCAATGTTGGTGAACCACCGAAACCATTAACGAAAATTGCTTCAGGCGGGGAATTATCTCGTATGATGCTGGCATTAAAAACCATCTTTTCTTCAACAAATGGTATTACATCAATTATTTTTGATGAAGTAGATACAGGTGTCAGTGGACGTGTGGCTCAGGCAATTGCTGAAAAAATTTCAGCTATTTCGATGCATTCTCAAGTGCTTTGTATTTCACACTTACCACAAGTTGCAGCAATGGCAGATCATCATTATTATATTAAGAAACAAGAAGAAGCACATCGAACAGTTACGTCACTCACTGAAATTTTCGATAATGCGCGAATCGATGAAATTAGCAGAATGATGTCTGGCGCAGAAGTGACGGACTTAACATTCCAACATGCAAAAGAATTGGTAGAAATAGCTAACGGTCGCAAAAAAGCAATGACCATATAATTAGAAAACTGTCTGTCCCAACCAATTGGACGGGCAGTTTTTTACGTATGTATTGTTTTGAAAAAAACTTCAATGTAAAACCTTCCACCTTCTCCAATCATCCAATTCAACTCAAATATTTACCGTACATAACATGCTAAAACAAAGCCATAGTAAAAGGACGATGAGGAGGTGAAAAATGAAAAATCAAATGCGTTATGTCATGCAGTTTGTCGCATTATTATTTGCCATTTTGCTACTACCATTTGGTGTTTCTGCCAAAAGCTTAATTCCGATGGGACATTCAATAGGTGTAGAACTTCAGCTTCAAAATGTCTATTTAACAAATGATGTGCTCCTGAAAAACGGTACTTGGTTGAAGGCTGGAGATACTATTCAAGCAATTAATTCTCAACAAGTTAAAACGCTTGAAGAAGTTAAATCCCTATTTATCAGTTCTTCAGGTAAATTAATGGATGTGAAGCTAAAGCGTCAGCAAAAAACACAACACATTAAGATCATGAAGGAAGAGCTTGAACCGATGTTATCTTTCTTTAGAGATCAAACTGACGGTATTGGTACATTAACCTTTATTGACCCAGAAACAAAGGAATATGGAGCATTAGGTCATCAAATTATCGACTCGGTTGTTTCAGCACCGCCTAAATTTTCGTCCGGATCAATTTTCTATGCATCCATCGAACAAATAAAAAAGAGTGTACCTGGAGAACCAGGTTATAAAATTTCATCAATTGAACATAATGCTGGACAGTTAGGAAGTATAGCCGAAAATAATGTGTACGGTATATTTGGAAAATGGTCGAATACTTTAGAACAAGGTTTACCTAAACCTATGGAAATCATGCAACCTTCTGAAATAAAAGTCGGAAAAGCACAATTGCTAACGACTATTGAAGGGAAAAAAGTAGAGGCATTTGATGTCAAAATTACCAAAGTTGATGACAAGACAATGCAATTTGAAGTGACAGATGCGCAGTTGAAAAAGAAAACCGGAGGCATTTTACAAGGTATGAGCGGAAGTCCGATTATACAAAACGGACGATTTGTAGGAGCTGTTACACATATGTATATCGAAAGTCCTGAAAAGGGAGCAGCGATTCCTCTAACTGAGATGTTGAAAAGGCAACCATCTTAAAGAAAGGGATTTGCTTTTATAAATCCATTAAAATTACGCTGCACCGGGGAAGCTGGTGCAGCATTTTCTTGAGGAATTTTCAGATTGAAAAGAATATGTGATAAAAAGCATTCTTTTTCTCTGTTACTTTTGTTACAATAAAAGTGACAAATAATCGACAAATTGTTTAGAATGAATGAATACTGTCGAAATACATAGTATCTCTATGTCTACATACTTATTTTTTTAAGAATAAAAGGTATTCATGCAAAAAAGTCGAATTATCCACTTTGTATCAAAAACGAGTTTACTTTAATTCATCTTGTCGGTTTTGATCGTGTTTAACGGAAGCGCAAGCACAAAGGAGGAAATAATAATGCGAAAAGTAAAAGTTGCAATTGCAGATGATAATCGGGAACTAGTTCGTACATTAGAGATGTATCTACAAAATAGCCCAGAGATTGAAGTAATCGGAACTGCCCCTAACGGCAAACTTTGTTTGAAAATGTTAGAGGAACAAGTACCAGATGTTCTATTATTAGATATTATCATGCCTCACCTGGATGGTTTAGCGGTTTTGGAAGTTATGCATGAAAACGAAATTTATAATGATGTTCAAGTGATAATGTTAACGGCATTTGGACAAGAAGATGTTATGAAACAAGCAGTGGACTTAGGGGCATCTTATTTCATGTTAAAACCTTTTGAATTCGATCGCCTTGTTTCAAAAGTTTTACAATGTGCAGGTCATAAAACAGAAAAAACAAAACGTGTAAGCGTTCTGCAAGGATCACAGCCACAACAAATGGATCAACGTCAACTTGATGCAACGATTACAGGTATTATAAAAGAAATTGGTGTGCCAGCTCATATTAAAGGGTACGCATACTTAAGAGAAGCTATTCAAATGGTATATATGGATGTCGAGTTACTTGGTTCGATTACTAAGATTTTATATCCAGATATAGCGAAAAAATTCGATACAACATCATCACGTGTTGAACGTGCAATTCGTCATGCCATTGAAGTCGCTTGGAACCGGGGAAACTATGAATCTATTTCGAAAATGTTCGGTTATACTGTCCATCACTTAAAGAGCAAGCCAACAAATAGCGAATTCATTGCCATGATTGCCGATAAAATTCGTATTGAAACGGTTGCTAGCTGAAAGGGTTAGGACATTGATAACTCCACAGATTGCTCATATTTTAAGTAGTATGTTTACAGGAAATGTGAGCAATAATCAGGGGGTTATGAACAATATATAATATGGGAATTTTCAATGAAAAGAGACACCTCTAAGTTTATTGTGCTCGAACACAATTATCTTGGAGGTGTCTTTTTCGTATGATCAATTTGAGTTATAGGTGGACTTATTTCGGCTGCAAATTGATTATGACTGAAAATAAATATATTCGTATCACTAAATCTGACAAAATTTAATGCTTCTCGAAGATAAATGGAAAACAGTTTAATTTCTGATATAGGAGTGAGTGTTGGCGAATGCTGTTTCATGATGCTAGGATACATTGATTTTAATAAAAAATCAAATTTTTAAAAAATCCTAAGAATGGCAATTAACAATGGTGAGAGGAACACGATATAAAAGGCTTCACAGTGTATATTTAAGTGAGTTCCCGGTTAAATGGAGTACTTTCACTCATTTCAGTACAGGCGCTTAAATTGGGCATAAATGAGCGATTTGCGGTTGGAGTAAATGGTAGAAGAATTAGGACGAAAATCATGTAACCGATTGCGAAATACAATATTTGTTCAGTGCGAAAAGCACTATGTTCAGTTAATACTGACTTGCGATTTAACCTTGGATAAATTCAGCATTGTTAAGACCGACTTTACAAGTATTACGACTTAGTTGCTTTTTAACAACCACACTGTTATTAATTTCGAAAACTACCTTTTTAAACTCTGACTGTTTGTATAAGGTATAGCAATCTTCCAACGCAGGAACTAATTCTGGTGTTACAACTGCTAAGTCTTTACAGTCTAATCTCAATATATAATCGGAACAATTAATTGAAGCGACATTACGATTGTAGTCACTTCTATTGAATTGAAAAGTAATTGTAGACATATTAATAATTTGTAAAATGATAAGCGAATATTCTAAAAACATGGTACTATTACACTATGTGTATCTATTTCCCTAATTATCTACTGGTCTACCTTCGCAACTTTCTTTTGTATATATTATAAATGTATAGAGAGTCTATTTATTTTCCTGATATAATAAAAACCAGGATAGGGTCTATTTATCTAGTATATTAAAACGAATCTAACGAACGTATACCTATAAAATGATTATTAAGCTATCAAGCTTAGTTTTGAAAGCGGTTTTTTTTGCTTTATTCTGTAAAAAAACAATTTGAAATCGATAATAAGTATAGACATTTATTATCGATTTGAAGGATGGGGAGAAAATGTGCTGATTTTTGAAAATGATTATATTGTTTTAAAAGAAGAAAATGAAAAAGTATATTTAAAGACGATAGGGGAAGGATTCCCGCTAAAGGAATTCGACAGTATTTTGAAAAAATATCCACGTATTAAACTGTCGAGCTTTGCAATTTTAAGAAAAGTGACTGCCATAGTGACAGAGCAATTTGAGGAAATTGGTATTTGGCTACCACCTATAGAAATTGTGACTTCTCGTGATCGCATGACAGCAACCATGTATGTCCACGAAGATCCGAAAACTGTGTTTACAGATGGTACTAAAATGCGGGAACAAATCAAAGAATTTGCTAATAATATAGGAATAGTGCATGGTTTTGTAGATTTGACTCTAGATACTGTATTAACAGGAAAACCGACTGTAGTTGCAATAGGAACGCTAGCTAAACCAGGGAAAAACGCAAAAATTACATATATAGAACAGGCAGAGAGAAAACCATTAATTCGTGATGATGGTAAAGCGGATTATTTTGATATGAATTTTATCACTGAAATAGAAGCCCATGAATGGTTGGGAGAGAAAATACCAGCAGATTCAGGCGAGCCAGGGAAAAATGTATTTGGTGAAAGTATTCCTGCTTTACCTGGTAAAGACTCGCCAATAAAATATGATCAGAAAACTGTGTATGAAAAAGTTGATGAAGACGGAAAAATAACCATCTATGCAACTGAGGGTGGAGTTTTGGATGATTCAGATGGATTCTTGTCAGTTCAAAAACATCTACCTGTTCCAAATGATGTTGGAGTCGGAACAGGAAATCTAAATTTCGATGGATCCATTAGTATTAGAGGTACGGTACTTGCGGGCTATTCAGTAGTAGCAACAGGTGATATTTCGATTGATGGTCCCGAAGGAGTTACGAGCCCGAAATTAATCGAATCTCTAAATGGTGATGTTTACATTCGTGGGGGTATCTTTGGTAACGGTGAGTCGGTCGTACGCGCAGGTGGGAATATCTTTGTTAAACATACAAATGAAAGTACGTTGACTGCAAAAGGCGACATTCAAATTGGGTCATACGCACTTGGATCCAATTTAAAAGCGAGTAGTATACTAGTTAATGAGTACAAGGGGAAAATTATTGGTGGACGTGCAGAAGCAACAAGTACTATTACTACTGCGATTTCTGGAAATCGCTTAGAGCGCAAAACGGAATTAGTTATTACAATGCCTGATCGAAAAGAGAGCATGCAAATAGTGAAAGAAAAAGCCGAAGAGATGAAATCTTTAGAAGCTGATATTGTAAATATTAAAGCTCGCATTACGCCATTATTAGATTTCGTCGATAAGATGAATGGTGCTCAGCGAAAGGCATTTGAGGATTCAAAAGTATCGTTACTAGAAAAAGAAAATGAATTAACTAAGATTGATAAAGAGGTGCAAACAATTTTGCAATCATTAAAAAGTATGGGAACGGAAAAGATTCAAATTACGAAGGAAGCTTATCCAGGAACATATATTCAACTTGGTAAAAAATCCACGACATTAAATACGCAGACTTGTGGTAATTTTAAATTGGAGCAAGGCGAAATCAATGCCTAGACCCTTAGTTTTTGCACATCGAGGCGCCTCTGCTTGTGAGATGGAAAATACACTCAATGCATTCAAAAAGGCCGTTGAACTAAATGCAGATGGTATTGAGTTAGATTTGCAAATTACTAGGGATGATGTTCCTGTTGTGACACACGATTTAGATTTACGTCGCGTTACAGGAAGACGCAGGTTAGTAACAAATGTTTCATTAGCAGAAATAAAAAGATTACGCGTAGGTAGACCATTTACTCGTAGATACTCGGGTCAAGAAATGCTGACACTGGATGAGCTAATAGCTTGGGTAGAGAAAAATCCTATCGCATTGAATATCGAATTGAAGGAATCCTTTATTGACAATCCTTTTGTATTAGAAATTGTTATAAATAAATGCGCCCACTTACCAAATGTACATTATTCATCTTTTTTCTTGGAAGTGTTGGAACAAGCTAAGAAAATAAACAAACATATTGAAACTGCACTTATTGCCACGAGAAAGCTCAATTGGCATCAGTTAAAAAACCTTCCATATATCGATGCTATTCATGCTAACAAAACATGGTATTATAAATCTGAATATTTGGATGCATGTGTAATAGCTAAAAAGAAGTGTCGGTTCTATAACATTACTGGTGATGAAGAGTATCTCAAAAATCCACATAAAGCCGTAGTTGGCTGGATTACAGATTTTCCTGGAAGAGTTAGACGTATACAAAAAAAGGACGCTGACCATTAACGGTCAGCGTTCTTTTGATTTGCAAATTTAGCTGAAACTTTCCCTTTTTTGCGATCTCGATGCAATAGAAAACCTGCAAAAAAACCAAATCCAATGACGAAAAGGGCAATACCAATAATGAATTGTAACCAAAGAAATGGTATTGGATCCACAAGCTTAGCAAATAATGTGTCGCGCATTAATTTTATTCCACCTGCAGCCATTAAACCAGGTATAAGTAATACGATAAACGCTGCAAAACGTGCCATATACTTTCACTCCTCTAATCTATACTCATTTTTACCTGTTGGGGAAGCGTTGTCAAGGAAAGAAAGTTCAGATATGATGAACCTACATTGAAATATGCAATAAATTGCACAATATTGTGAAGGGAAGTGAAGTTCCTTGCAAAGAATTCTAATTATAGGTGCAGGTGCTGGAGGTACAGCTATATTGCAACTATTAACCAAGTCTGAGCAACTGAGTACAGTAGCAATTGTAGATATACGTAAAGATGCACCTGGGCTTGAATTAGCTAAGGCAGCTGGCATTGCTACGGGACAGGATTGGCGAGCTGTTTTAACTGATGAAATTGATATGGTGGTGGATGTCACAGGAGAGTCTTCTGTATTTGAAGAATTACTATTGGCATTGCCGAAACGTACAGTACTTATCCCAGGGGCAATTGCTTACTTAATTGTTCAATTGTTGAATGAAAAAGATTTTTACATAAATAAAACACAACATGCAGCATATAAACAGCAAATCATCTTCAATTCAATAGAAGAAGGCATGATTGGCATCGACCCTCAAGGTCAGGTTATCTTCTTTAATAGAAGTGCTGCGCGAATGACAGAGGTTACTGTCAAAGAAGCGGTTGGTAAACACATTAACGATATAATAATAAATAGTGCTTTGCCACGTGTGTTTGAATCAGGTGTAGCAGAAATCAATCAAGAGCTAAAGTTGTCTAATGAGAAGAAAATTGTCACGTCTCGTTTTCCTATGATTGATGGTAGTGGGAATCGAATTGGTGCATTTGCTGTATTCAAAGATATATCAGAGGTCGTCAATTTAGCGGAAGAAATAACAAATTTAAAAGAAATTCAAATGATGTTAGAAGCGATTATTCAATCAAGTGATGATGCCATTTCTGTAGTTGATGAGGAAGGTAGAGGGATACTCGTTAACCCTGCGTATACTAGAATTACAGGATTAAAACCGGAAGAAATTTTAGGGAAACCTGCTACGATAGATATTTCTGAAGGTGAAAGTATGCATTTAAAAGTTTTACAAACAAAAAAGCCTATTCGTGGTGTGAATATGCGACTCGGTCCTAATAAACGCGAAGTTATTGTGAATGTTGCACCTGTTGTCGTAAATGATAGCTTAAAAGGTAGCGTAGGAGTTATACATGATATGACAGAAATGCGGTCCTTAACAAAAGAATTAGATCAAGCGCGCACGATTATACGAAAGCTGGAATCTAAATATACATTTGAAGATATTATTGGCGATTCAGAGGAAATGCGCATTTCACTAGAACAAGCGAAATTAGCTGCAAAAACACCAGTCACGGTATTTTTGCGCGGAGAGTCAGGGACTGGTAAAGAATTGTTTGCTCATGCTATACATTCTGCAAGTGATCGTATATACAATAAGTTCATTAGGGTAAACTGTGCGGCGATTGCTGAGCACTTACTGGAAAGTGAATTATTTGGTTATGAAGAAGGAGCTTTTACTGGAGCGAAACGTGGTGGAAAGCGCGGGTTATTTGAAGAAGCTGATAAAGGAAGTATTTTTCTTGATGAAATTGGAGAAATGTCTTTAAATACTCAGGCAAAACTATTGCGTATTTTTCAAGAAGGTGAAATTGTCAGAGTTGGTGGAACAAAGCCGATTTCGATAAATGTTCGTATTATCGCAGCTACGAATGTGAATATGGAAAAAGCATTGTCAGAAGGTACATTCCGAGAGGATTTATATTATCGATTAAATCGGATGCCTATTCATATCCCGCCATTGCGTCAAAGGAGAGAAGACATCCCTCCTTTAGTAGATCGCCTTCTTGTTAAATTGAATCAAGAATATGGACGTAATATTCATAAAGTGACCTCAAACGCATTAATGCTATTAATAGGACATGATTGGCCAGGAAATGTGAGAGAGCTTGAAAACGTCTTAAGCCGAGCAATGATTTTCATGCAATCAAACGAAACTATTTTAGATGAGAGACATTTACCCAAAACGCTTTTCCATTCCTTACATCAGGAGGTTAACGTTGAAAGGCATTCTTTTGATGGATCACTCGCCGAGCAGTTAGAACAAACAGAGAAACAAATTCTGCAACAAGTATTAACAGATAGCCAAAATAACAAAATGCAAGCTGCAAAAATATTGGGAATATCAATCCGGAGTTTGTATTATAAATTAGAAAAATACAATCTTGCATAAATTTGCGTGCAAAAAACTGCACGGTGTGCAAAATCTTGCATGGATGAAAAAGACAAAATGTTGTCAAATACAGCATTTTGTCTTTTTATATGTTGGCACGCTTTTTGCTAATAATATAGTGACCTAGAAAACTAGGGTAAAAGATGACTAAGTTCTTTTTTAAAAGATTGGTCAACATATCAAAGGGGGCACCACAATGGAAATTTTCAAATACATGGAGAAATATGATTACGAACAATTAGTGTTTTGTCAGGATAAAACTTCAGGACTAAAAGCTATAGTAGCTATACACGACACAACTTTAGGACCAGCACTTGGTGGTACTCGTATGTGGACATATGCTTCAGAGGAAGAAGCGATTGAAGATGCTTTGCGCCTAGCACGTGGCATGACTTATAAAAATGCAGCTGCGGGGTTAAATCTCGGTGGGGGAAAAACAGTAATCATCGGAGATCCTTTAAAAGATAAAAATGAAGAAATGTTCCGTGCGCTAGGAAGATTCGTCCAAGGTTTGAATGGTAGATATATTACAGCAGAAGATGTTGGTACAACTGTAGCAGATATGGATTTAATTCATGAAGAAACAAATTATGTAACAGGTATTTCTCCTGCATTTGGTTCATCGGGGAACCCATCGCCAGTAACTGCATATGGTGTATTTGTGGGTATGAAGGCAGCTGCTAAAGAGGCATTTGGTAGCGAGCACTTAGAAGGTAAGAAAATTGCTGTACAGGGCTTAGGAAACGTAGCATACACACTGTGCAAATATTTACACGAAGAAGGCGCGCAATTAATCGTCACAGATATAAATGAAAGCGCTGTAAAGAGAGTGGTAGAAGACTTTGGTGCAACTGCTGTTGACCCAACAGATATCTATGCTCAAGATGTAGACATTTTTGCACCATGTGCACTTGGTGCTATTATTAATGATGAAACTATTCCGCAACTAAGAGCAAAAGTCATTGCTGGATCAGCTAACAACCAGTTGAAAGACTCAATTCACGGAGATATTATTCATAATGAGGGAATCATTTATGCTCCGGATTATGTTATTAATGCAGGTGGAGTAATCAATGTTGCAGATGAATTGTATGGCTACAACCGTGACCGTGCGATGAAGCGTGTAGAAGGAATTTACGATAATATAGAGAAAGTAATAGATATAGCAAAACGTGATGGAATTCCAACGTATTTAGCTGCTAATCGTTTAGCAGAAGAACGTATTGAGAGAATGGCAAAATCACGTAGCACATTTTTGCAAAATGGAAAGCACATTTTAACTAATCGTTAATAAAAGGGCCGTTCAGAAATAAGGTAGGGGTACTTCATTTCTGAACGGATTTATAATGGGAGAAGAGTTTACGAACTGCAAATAAGTTTGTGAGTTTAATAGGCTGGCATTGGGGAATGTCAACTACGAAATGTTATATTATAATAGAGCTAGTTTTACATGGTGGATGAAAGGAAGTGTTCAAATGGCTAAGGACTATGATGTGGTTATTTTAGGTGGCGGTACAGGTGGCTACGTAGCAGCAATTCGAGCAGCAAAACTTGGATTAAAAACAGCCGTTGTTGAAAAAGGGAAGCTAGGGGGTACATGTTTACATAAAGGTTGTATTCCAAGTAAAGCATTACTTAGAAGTGCGGAAGTCTTTGCGACAACCAAGAATCATGCTTCTTCATTTGGAGTGAATACAGGAGAAGTAACGCTTGATTTTAGTAGAGTGCAGGAAAGAAAAGATTCCATAGTGGCACAATTACATCAAGGTGTGCAAGCATTGATGAAGAAAGGCAAGATCGACGTTTATGAAGGAACTGGTCGAATTCTTGGACCTTCTATCTTCTCGCCCATGCCAGGAACAATTTCGGTTGAACTGGTAAGCGGTGAGGAAAATGAAATGCTTATTCCTCAAAATGTTATTGTGGCTACAGGTTCTAGACCACGTACGTTACCAGGGTTAACAATTGACGGTGAATTCGTCATTACTTCTGATGAAGCGCTTGCGTTAAAAGAGCTTCCAGCATCCATTATAATTGTTGGTGGTGGTGTCATCGGGATTGAATGGGCATCAATGTTAAACGATTTTGGTGTTAAAGTAACTGTTATTGAATATGCAGATCGTATACTACCAACTGAAGATCAAGATATTTCAAAAGAAATGAAAAAGTTATTAGAGAATAAAGGGATTAAATTTGTAACTTCTGCAAAAGTATTAGCAGATACGCTGTCAATTGCAAATAATAAAGTATCAATAGAAGCAGAAGTATTGGGCGAAAATCAAAATTATAATGCAGACAAAATACTTGTTTCGGTTGGCAGACAGGCAAATGTAGAAGGTATAGGACTAGAGAACACAGAGATTGTTGTAGAAAATGGCTTTATCCAAACAAATAATCACTTTCAAACAAAGGAATCACATATATATGCCATTGGGGATGTCATTGGTGGTTTGCAGCTTGCTCATGTTGCTTCCCATGAAGGTATGCATGCTATAGAGCATATTGCAGGAATCACAACTGAAAAAGTAGATGACAAATGGATTTCTCGTTGTATTTACTCAAGTCCTGAGGCAGCAAGTGTTGGTTTAACTGAAGAACAGGCGAAGAAAGAGGGAATTCCTATTAAAGTTGGTAAGTTTCCTTTTAAAGCAATTGGCAAAGCGCTTGTTTACGGTGAATCAGAAGGCTTTGTGAAGATGATAGCGAATAGTGAGACTAACGATCTTGTGGGAGTGCACATGATTGGGCCACATGTAACAGATATGATTGCTGAAGCGGGCCTTGCAATGGTGTTAGATGCAACTCCTTGGGAAATTGCGCATAGTGTACATCCACATCCGACCTTAAGTGAGGTACTTGGAGAAGCAGCATTAGCAGTTGATGGTAATGCAATTCATATGTAAGAAGGAGCTGGGATAAATGGTTAAAAAGGTTGAAAATCGTCATGAAGCAATCGGTTTAACAAACGAAGATGTACTGAAAATGTACGAAACAATGTTACTTGCACGTAGAATCGATGAACGTATGTGGCTATTAAACCGTGCTGGAAAAATTCCGTTTGTGATTTCTTGTCAAGGGCAAGAAGCAGCGCAAGTAGGTGCGGCCTATGCACTTGATAACAAAAAAGATTATATTGCTCCATATTATCGTGATATGGGAGTTGTTCTTCACTTTGGTATGACAACAAAAGAGTTAATGCTATCTGCCTTTGCTAAGGCGGAAGATCCAAACTCAGGTGGACGTCAAATGCCGGGGCACTTCGGTCAAAAGAAAAATCGCATTTTAACAGGATCATCACCTGTTACGACACAAGTCCCTCATGCTGTTGGGGTTGCACTTGCGGGTAAAATGCAAAAGAAAGATTTCATCACATTTGTTACTCTCGGAGAAGGTTCTTCTAACCAAGGAGATTTTCATGAAGGAGCAAACTTTGCAGGAGTACACAAATTACCAGTAATTATTATGGTTGAAAACAATAAATATGCGATTTCAGTACCCGTTGAAAAACAATTAGCGTGTAAAAATGTTTCAGATCGTGCAGTTGGATACGGGATGCCAGGTGTTACTGTAGATGGTAAAGATCCAATTGAAGTATATAAGGTGGTTAAAGAAGCAGCTGACCGTGCTCGTAATGGGGAAGGACCTAGCTTAATTGAAACGGTAACTTATCGCTTAACTGCTCACTCTTCTGATGATGATGATCGTCAATATCGTACGGCAGAAGACTTAGCAGAAGGCCGTGCTACAGATCCAATCATTACATTTGCAAAATACTTGCATGAGCAAGGGATTTTAACAGATGCTCTCGAAATAGAGATCAATGAACGCATTATGACAGAAGTAAACGAAGCGACGGATTATGCAGAGCAAGCTCCATATGCTGCTCCAGAAGATGCGCTAAAATTCGTCTATGCTGAAGATGGAGGGAGTATCTAATGGCAGTTTTATCCTATATTGATGCAATTACTCTTGCGATGAAAGAAGAAATGGAACGCGATGAGCGTGTTTTTATATTAGGTGAAGACGTTGGCCGAAAAGGTGGCGTTTTTAAAGCAACTCAAGGATTATACGATCAGTTTGGCGAAGACCGAGTGTTAGATACACCGCTTGCAGAATCTGCGATTGCGGGTGTCGGAATCGGTGCTGCAATGTACGGTTTAAGACCTATTGCTGAAATGCAATTTGCGGATTTTATTATGCCAGCAGTCAATCAAATTATTTCAGAAGCATCACGTATTCGTTACCGTTCAAACAATGATTGGACTTGTCCGATAGTAATTCGCGCACCATTCGGAGGCGGAATTCACGGTGCTCTTTATCATTCACAATCAGTAGAGGCTGTATTTGCGAATCAGCCTGGTTTGAAAATTGTTATTCCATCTACTCCCTACGATGCGAAAGGTTTGTTAAAAGCAGCTATTCGTGATGAGGATCCTGTGTTATTTTTTGAACATAAACGAGCGTATCGCCTTATTAAAGGTATGGTTCCTGAAGAGGATTATACGATCGAAATAGGTAAGGCGGATGTAAAACGTGAAGGGGAAGATATTACTGTAATTACTTACGGTCTTGCAGTACACTTCGCATTACAAGCAGCTGAACGTTTGGCGCAAGACGGTATTTCTGCTCACATTCTAGATTTGCGCACGATCTATCCATTAGATAAAGAGGCAATTATTGAAGCGGCATCTAAAACAGGAAAAGTGCTACTTGTTACCGAAGACAACAAAGAAGGTAGTATTATTGGCGAAGTGGCAGCAATCATTGCAGAAAACTGCTTATTCGATTTAGATGCACCAATAAAAAGACTTGCTGGACCAGACATACCGGCAATGCCATATGCACCGACGATGGAAAAATATTTCATGATTAATCCAGAAAAAGTTGAAAAGGCAATGCGCGAATTAGCGGCGTTCTGATGTAAAGGGGGAGATATTCATGGCAATTCAAACAATTAAGATGCCTCAACTTGGGGAAAGTGTTACGGAAGGTACAATTGAGAAGTGGTTAGTAAAACCTGGTGATACAGTGCAGAAATACGATTCTTTGGCGGAAGTGAATACGGATAAAGTCACAGCAGATTTGCCGTCATCTTTCTCAGGTGTCATTAAGGAATTAATCGTTGGCGAAGGCAATACACTAGCTGTTGGTGAAAGCGTCTGCACAATTGAAACAGAAGAGGTAATAGAGCAACAACCTACTTCACAACGGGCAGAGCAAATCTCACAGCCAGCATCAGTACCAGCTCCAGCTCCAGCTCCTCAACAAACTATAAATGTGCCAGTAGTGAATCGTGGTGCGGGTAAGGCTCGCTATTCACCAGCTGTATTAAAGCTTGCGCAAGAACATAATATAGATCTTCAATTAGTAGAAGGTACAGGTGCTGAAGGGCGAATAACACGAAAAGACATTCAAAAACTTGTGGATAGTGGAAACATTCCTACAAGTAGTCCAGCAGTGCAACAACCACAGGAGGCAATTGTTGAACAAGTAACGCAGGCTCCTGAACCACAAAAGTCACAACCTGTTCCAGCAGTACAAACAGCTCCAGGTGATATTGAAATCCCTGTAACTAATATTCGAAAAGCAATCGCAAATAATATGTTACGTAGTAAACATGAAGCACCACATGCTTGGATGATGGTTGAAGCAGACGTTACGAACTTGGTTAATTACCGTGACTCCATTAAAACTGAATTCAAACAATCTGAAGGTTACAACATTACGTACTTTGCCTTTTTCGTGAAAGCTATTGCGCAAGCTCTAAAGGAATTCCCGATGATGAATTCAATGTGGGCAGGCGATAAAATTATTCAGAAAAAAGATATTCATATCTCTATTGCAGTCGCAACTGAAGATGCACTTTTTGTTCCGGTGATCAAACACGCCGATGAAAAGTCAATAAAAGGCATTGCTAGAGAGATTAATGATCTTGCAGGAAAAGTTCGTGCTGGTAAATTGAAATCTGAAGATATGCAAGGTGGAACATTTACTGTAAATAATACGGGATCATTTGGCTCGGTGCAGTCTATGGGAATTATTAATTACCCACAAGCAGCGATTATTCAAGTCGAGTCAATTGTTAAACGTCCAGTAATTATGAATGGTGGAATGTTTGCTGCAAGAGATATAGTAAATTTATGTTTATCTTTAGATCATAGAGTTTTAGACGGATTGATTTGCGGGAAATTTCTTGCTAGAGTTAAAGAAATTCTCGAAAATACATCGAAAGACAACACTTCTATTTATTGACAGTAATCTGAAAATCGCAATATTGCGATTTTCAGATTTTTTTATACTTTTGCGATTCGATATACTTGTGTAAAATAGGAATAGAATTACCGAAGGGGGGAAGCTAGTTAGCGTCCACATGAAGAACAATATGAAAGAAATTGAATTCTCACAAGCTAATTACGATCAATGGCAAGAATCTGCTGTTAAGGCTTTAAAAGGTAAACCGTTCGAATCTTTAATTACAAAAACAATCGAGGGTATTTCATTTGAGCCAATTTATACACAAGACCAACTAGTTGAGAAATTAGATGGAAAATTAGCAGAACAAGTTTCGACTATTCGTTCACTAAAAACAGGGGAAGAATGCTTAGCAGCACAACAAACATTTGCAGATTCACCTGAAGCTTTACTTCAAGGGGTTAAAGAATCCTTGGCAAAAGGAAACGATATTATTAATATTGATAGTCGTGTGAATTTTGCATGGGATGAACAAACTTTGAAAGAATTGTCAGTACTTATTACTGAAAATTCATTCAAACTGAATATACAAAACAATCAAGATGCTTTATTACAAGTATTTAACTATATCAACGAAGACCAAAAAGAAGCTGTTAAAGGATTCATATCTAGTACAGATACTATCAATTTAGACGGGTTCCATAACGTACGTACACGCAACGCTAATGTACTAGAAGCTCACTATGATGGTGCGCATGCAGTACAAGAATTGGCTATCGCATTACTACAAGCTGCCGGGTACATGGAAACAGAAGAAGATATCGAATCATTTGCTGAGAAATTCTTTGTTACCTTTGCAGTAGATACTCAGTTCTTCGTTGAAATTGCTAAACTCCGTGCTTTCAGAGTACTTTGGAAAGCGTTTACATCAGCTTATGGTACTAATAAAGACGTACCAGTAGCAATTGTTACTGAAACATCTTTACGTAGCTTCTCTAAATTAGATGTGTACGTGAACCTTTTACGTGCAGGTAATGAAGCGTTTTCAGCCATTCTTGGTGGCGCTGACGTTTGTACAGTACATCCACATGATGTTTTATCTGCTCCAGATGACAAATCTATCCGTATTGCACGAAACGTACAATTAGTTGTTAAAGAAGAAACACATGTAGAACATATCATTGATCCATCTGGTGGTTCATATTTCATCGAGACTTTAACTGCCGAATTAGTTAAAGAAGCATGGGCATTATTTAATGAATTACAAGAAGCAGGCGGATACAATGCTGTAAAATCAAATGGACAATTAGATGCTTTATTAAAAGAAACAATGGATCAGCGTATGAAAGAAGTAGAAACACGTAAAAAATCGCTAATCGGTACGAATATATACGCAAACCCAGCAGATGAAATTGATGAGCGCAATAATCCGTTATTCGCAGATTACAATCGCCTAGCAAAACCATTTGAAGAGCTTTGCTTAAACTATGCTAAAAACCAACCTAAAGTTGCACTACTAACAATAGGTCAATTAAAACAATTCAAACCACGTGCAGATTTCGTCTCTGGCTTCTTTGCAACAGCTGGTATTGTCCCAGAGAAAAGCCCTGAAATTCAATCGGTGGATGGAGCGAAGGATTGGTTATCTACAACAGATGCGAAATTTGTCGTAGTTTGTGGGCAAGATGAAGCGATGAAAGAATATATTCCAGCACTATTAGAAGTTAAGCCAGCACATATCTCACTAGATGTAGCAGGTAAGTTCAAAGAAGAGCAAAATGAGTGGATTGAAGCAGGCTTAAATGGTTTCATCTTCGCAGGTCAAAATATCATCGAAAAATTGACGAGCTTAACAGCAGATGTGAAGGGGGTCCAACTATGAGTAAGCCAAATTTCAAAGAGATAGATATCGATGCCATATTAACAGCTAATCAAGCAGTAAAAGAAGACAAAAATTTCATGACTAATGAAGGCATAGAGATCAAATCTACTTATACTGAGCAAGATTTAGATAACTTAAAACACTTAAAAGACTGGCCAGGTATTGCACCAAATACACGCGGACCATATCCAACGATGTATGTAGGTCGTCCATGGACAGTTCGCCAATATGCAGGTTTTTCTACTGCTGAAGAAAGTAATGCTTTTTACCGCCGTAACTTAGCGATGGGACAAAAAGGTCTGTCAGTAGCATTTGACTTAGCCACTCACCGTGGTTATGACTCAGATCACCCTCGTGTAACAGGGGATGTAGGTAAAGCAGGTGTTGCCATTGACTCTATTGAAGATATGAAAATCTTATTTGATGGTATTCCACTAGATCAAATGTCAGTATCAATGACAATGAATGGTGCAGTATTACCAATTTTAGCTTTTTATATTGTAGCGGCCGAAGAACAAGGTGTAACACCTGAAAAACTTGCTGGGACAATACAAAATGATATTTTAAAAGAGTACATGGTGCGTAATACATATATTTACCCACCAGCTGTTTCTATGAAAATTATTGCCGATATTTTCGAATATACTTCAAACTTCATGCCTAAATTTAATTCAATTTCTATTTCTGGTTACCACTTACAAGAAGCAGGTGCAACAGCAGATATTGAGCTTGGCTACACTTTAGTAGATGGTCTTGAATATGTACGTACTGGTTTAAAAGCAGGAATCGATATCGATTCATTTGCACCGCGCCTGTCGTTCTTTTGGGCAATCGGTATGAATTACTATATGGAAGTGGCTAAAATGCGTGCTGGACGTCGTATTTGGGCTCAAATGATGAGCACATTCAATCCCAAGAACCCAAAAACATTAGCATTACGTACACACTCACAAACTTCTGGATGGTCTTTAACAGAGCAGGATCCTTTTAATAACGTAACTCGAACTTTGATCGAGGCAAATGCATCTTCAATGGGGCATACACAATCATTGCACACAAATGCGCTAGATGAAGCTATCGCACTACCAACGGATTTCTCAGCTCGTATTGCACGTAATACGCAACTATTCTTACAAGAAGAAACGTTAATGACGAAAGTAATCGATCCATGGGGCGGTTCATTCTACGTTGAAAAATTAACAGATGAACTGATGAAAAAAGCATGGGAACATATCGAAGAAATCGAAGAACTAGGTGGCATGGCGAAAGCGATTGAAACAGGCCTTCCGAAAATGAAAATTGAAGAAGCGGCTGCAAAACGACAAGCGAAAATTGACTCTAAAGCTGAAACAATTGTCGGTGTTAACAAATTCCGTCTAACAGAGGAAGAACCAATCGACATTTTGAATATTGATAACACAATCGTGCGTCAAAAACAAATTGACCGTATTAAGGCGATGCGTGACAAACGTGATGATAAAGAAGTACAACGCTTACTTGCACGTATTACAAATGCAACTGAAACAGGCGGTGAAAATTTATTAGCTTGTGCAGTAGATGCAGCACGTGCTCGCGCAACGCTAGGTGAAATTTCGGATGCGATTGAGGTTGTTTCGGGTCGTCATAAGGCAATTATTCGCTCAATTAGTGGCGTTTATAGTGCAAACTTCTCAAATGAAGAAGAGATTCGAGAAGTACAAGATATGGCTGAAGGCTTCTTAGAAAACGAAGGCCGTCGTCCACGTATCCTAATTGCGAAAATGGGACAAGATGGTCATGACCGTGGAGCAAAAGTAATTGCAACAGCATTTGCAGACCTTGGTTTTGATGTTGATATCAGTCCATTATTCCAAACACCAGCTGAAACTGCAGCAATGGCTGTAGAAAATGATGTTCATGTTGTTGGTGTAAGTTCACTTGCAGCTGGTCATAGAACTCTAGTGCCTGAACTGCGAGAAGAGTTAAAGAAAATTGGGCGCGAAGACATTTTAATTGTTGTTGGCGGGGTCATCCCAGCACAAGACTATCAATTCTTATACGATAATGGCGCTTGTGCTATTTTCGGACCAGGTACAGTAATCCCTGTTAGTGCACAAAAAGTAATTGAAGAAATCTATAGAAAATTAGGTTACGAGGAAGTGGTAGAGTAATGGACCACAACAAAGGGATGGACGATGGTGCATTATTTGTAATGGATGGTATCGCCGCATCTCATGATGGAATGGCGCCCTCAGGTCGAAAAAAATTCCGTAAAAAGAATAATGACGATATTAATATCTCAGAGCTCGCGAAGCAAGTTCTGGCTGGTTCTAGACTCCATTTATCAAAAGCCATTACTCTTTTAGAAAGTACGAATAAGTACCATAAAGAGAAGGGCCAAGAATTATTACAAGAACTATTGCCTCATACTGGGAATAGTATTCGTGTTGGTATTACAGGTGTCCCTGGTGCTGGTAAAAGTACATTTATCGAAGCATTTGGTGGCAAATTATGTGATATGGGACATCGAGTGGCTGTACTTGCCATCGATCCGAGTTCTAGCCTGACTGGTGGGAGCATTCTCGGAGATAAAACAAGAATGGAAGAGCTAACGCGAAATCCACGTGCTTTTATCAGGCCTTCTCCATCTGCAGGAACTCTCGGTGGAGTGCATAAAAAATCACGAGAAACAATGCTGTTATGTGAGGCAGCAGGTTATGATATTATTTTGATTGAAACAGTTGGTGTTGGACAAAGTGAAACGATCGTCCGTGGCATGGTAGACTTCTTCCTTTTACTCGTTTTAACAGGGGCTGGAGATGAACTACAAGGCATGAAGAAAGGCATTATGGAACTTGCTGACACAATTGTTGTTCATAAAGCTGATGGTGACAATGTCCGTTCTGCTAAAAAAACAGTTGCTGAATATAAACAATTTATACACTTCCTACAACAAGCGACACCAGGCTGGACGACACAATCTATGGCTGTTTCATCGTATGAAAATAAAGGCTTAGATAAAGTTTGGGATACGATTTTACAGTTTAAAGAGATTGGTGAGGAATCGAATTATTGGTACAATAGGCGAAATGAACAAACAACTGAATGGTTCCGCTCAATGATTACGGATCATTTAATCGATTCTTTTTACGGAGTGCCAGAACGCAAGCAACAAGTAAAAAGCTTAGAAGAGCAGATTCTACTAGGCCGATTAACTGTCACTCAAGGCGTCGATCAATTATTTAATAAAGAATAAATATTAACATTTGTATAAAAAGGAAAGGGCCATCTTTGTTAATCGATGGTCCTTTTTGATTTCTAACTGGTGGAACATTTCAATACTGTACTTATGACTTAAATTGATTTATCATAAAAATATCATTTTTTTAGAAAGTAGGTACATTCATGAAAAGAAAATTGATGTGGGGTGCCTTAGTAGCATTTAGTGTTTGTTTTGTAGGATGTTATTTAGCATTACAAACAAAACCATTATCTGCATCTGCTATTGAAATTCATCAGGCAAGTATTTTTCGTTCAATTGATGATTCACAGTTGAATATTGATGGGTCTGTAAAGAATTCTTTTTATACATACGAAGGTAAGCATATGACAATTATTGATAATAAATTGTATATACAAGTTGAAGGCAAAATTGGTATGAATAACAATCCTAGATTTGAAATTGTTGAAGATAAAGGGGATTGGGCAAGTATTAGCGAAATATATATCTATAAAGAAGATATGAAGGAAGGCACTCTTATTTGGCCAACGAATAATTTGTGCGGAGACCCGGAATACTATCAAAACTTGTGATAGTATCGGAAATCGCTTTGTTTTTGAACAAGTGCTTTGTAATGCATGTATTCACCTGTTATAGTTAAAGAGAATTTGAAAGGAGCGTTACAACATGAATATGGATTATGATTTGTTTATGACAGATATGCTACGCCAAGCGCGTGGAGAAATGGTCTCTAGTGGCTATGAAGAATTAACTACACCTGAGGCAGTAGATGAGGCAATTAAACGCCCTGGTACAACTCTAGTAATGGTAAACTCTGTGTGCGGTTGTGCAGGTGGTATCGCACGCCCAGCAGCAGCGCATGCTGTACATTATGATAAACGACCTACACATTTGGTAACCGTTTTCGCTGGACAAGATAAAGAAGCAACTGCTCAAGCACGTATGCACTTCGGAGAAGATCATTTACCATCATCTCCATCATTTGTTTTACTAAAAGATGGCCAAGCTGTAGCTGAAATTGGACGTCACGAAATTGAAGGACATGATCCAATGTCAGTTATTACTAGTATTCAAGCACTATTTGAAGAATACTGCGAAGAAGTATAATAGAAATAGGCTGTCTCTAATGTCATATTTGACTAGAGATGGCCTTTTTATCGCTTAAAATGACAAGGAGGTTATTCAGTGAAGGGATTTTCAATAGGCTATCGTACGCTGAAAACGGCAATAGGTGCAGCGATTTCAATTGGATTAGCAGAATACTTCGGCTTAGATTTTTTTACCTCTGCAGGCATTTTAACGATTTTAAGTATTCAAACTACGAAAAGAAAGTCACTCCATGAAGTTTATACACGTGTTTTAGCGAGCATTATTGGCATGATGATGGCATTTCTATTTTTTGAAGGTGTCGCATATCATCCGATTGTACTAGGCTGTATGATACTGGTATTCTTGCCGGTTTTAGTAATGTTGAAGATAACCCCCGCTTTTGTCTCCAGTGTCGTTATAATTTTACACATTTTTCATACAGGGAATTTTACAACTGGACTTTTAATGAATGAATTATCATTAATGTTAATTGGATTCGGAACAGGTTTAGCATTGAATATTTATATGCCAGATATAAAACACAGACTAGAGAAATATCGCATACGAATTGAAGAGCTTTATACTGCAATATTTGTTGAGATAGAGAAGTATTTACGCAATGGTGACACCAGTTGGGATGGTAAAGAACTAGTAGAAGCTGTTGAAGTGTTAAACCGAGCAAAATCTTTAGCCTTTCAGGATGTTGAAAATCACTTAACTAGACGAGAAAATTTATACTATATGTATTTTGATATCCGTGAACAACAATTAGAAATAATTGAACGTGTGTTACCTAAAATCACAGATCTTCCGGTCATTGTAGATCAAGCTGAACTTGTAGCGGATTTTCTAGCGGATATGTCACAAAATATTAATTCAGGAAATACAGCTAATAAATATAGGGAAAAGTTGGGGGTAGTGAAAGCAGAGTTTGCAAAATTACCATTACCAACAACTCATGAAGCTTTCGTTGCGATGGCGTCCTTATATCAATTCATCGAGGAAATGGATCTCTACCTTGCTAAAAAGCGAGATTTTAAAGGACTAAGCCCGTCACGTAAGCATTTTAAAAAGAAATCAAATGCTGAAAACTGACTAGTCCCTCAAAAAGTACCCCTTTTTTTACGAAAAATGAAAATGTATCAAATTTGAAGTGCATCTTTGAATACTTCAAGTGATACATTTTTGTTTTCATCAGAAGCATGAGTATATACTTTTAAGACCATTTCGGATGATTCACCTAGTTGATTTGCAACAGTCACTACATCAGTTCCACACCAATTCCATCTAAGCGTTGCGACGAATCCAAAAACAATGAAATTTAAGTGTGTTAAAATAAATATAAATGAGTAACCTCTTACGAGAACAACTCGGAGCACTGAATTTACGCATTAACTGCGTATAATTGGTGCTCCTTTTTATTTATATAAAGATGAGATATACATGAAGAGAGCACGAGGTGCATCTTTAAACCACGCCTACCATTCTTCCTCTCATTTAACCTATAAGAATGAAAAAACAGACCGACCGTAGAAGATAAATTCCTAGACTTTTACTTCGGAAATTAGGAATATATCACAGGTTAGAAAATTCACTATGGACTCTATATATTTTTAAATTACGTTGAGGCAAGCGAATGATTCGGACCAAATACGATTGTTTAGGGTTATCGATATAGTTCGTTTGAATGAGTGGAAGTTGATAGATTAGTAATACTGCTAATCAGATTACTATTAATAAACCAGTCTAAAAATAAGCTATATGTAATGACTATAGATATTCCCATTCGTGCTATAATAATCGAAAAAAGTTGGGTGCTTATGGGGAAAAATATAAACAAAGAATTATTAGATGAGCATACTAAGAAGTCTCGCGAATTAATAGACCTAGCTAAGGCAGAATTAGAGTTAATCGATAATAAACAATTAATTGAATTAGAAAAGGTAAGAGAAGTAAAGATTAAACTACAACAAGAAATTACAGAGATTGAAAAAGAGATATTTTAATTAACAAAGTCACATCTAACCGGTGTGGCTTTTTTTCTCTAACACAAACGAATGCCTAGGCGACCAAAACCCCTTAAAGGATGACGTTCGTTTGTCAGTGAGTAAAATAAAAAAGTTGTTTAAAAAATGGTTTGAATATAACTTTATACCATCTTTTTCTATTATTAAGTATAATATACAAAATGATATATGAATATTTGTATAGTTAAGAAAAGGGCAGTTATTAGGAGGAAGGTAAGATGTATTTAGAAAATGAAAGAATTTATTTAAGAAATCTTCAGGTATCAGACGCACCAATAATGCTAGAAAATACAACAGATGAAGAAATACGTTATATGACAGGTACAAAACCTAACTTTACGTTAAATCAGATTAAAGCTCATATAAATAATGTAAATAATGATTCATCACGTTATGATTTTGCCATCTGTTTAAAAAATAATGACCAAATGATCGGCGAATTATCTATCTTTGAAATTGATGAAGAAAATAATAAAGCAGGTTTTAGAATATCAATGAGTTCTATTGAATTAACTGGAAAAGGATATGGGACTGAAGCTATAATAATTGTATTGCGCTTTGTTTTTGAAGAATTGAAATTGAATCGTTTGCAACTAGAGGTATTCAGTCATAATCTGCGAGGAATAAGAGTATATGAAAAAGTTGGATTTGTAAAAGAGGGTGTTTTACGTGAATCTTTATATTATAACGGGACTTACTCGGATGAAGTTATCATGGCTATACTCAGAAAAGATTATGAAAATTTGCCATTAAAATAATCTTTTTTTTAGAAGTTGTGTGTCTTTGTGAAAGTGATCTTAATTTTAAATATTCTTTCTCTGAAATTTAAACAACTTTATTTTTGGGCCGAAGTGCGTATGGCTAGGTACGGCATGGGCATGCGATTACTAAAATTATAATAGAGATAAGTCTCTGTATATTTAGTAGTCCCCTAAAAAGTGATGAGTGCCCCACATCTCTCGAATGTTATATTGATATAATAGTAAAGATATGAAAGTTAGATTTTTAAGGTTCGTATATAAAAAAACAGCGTACACCGGTTTAACCTGGTATAACGCTGTTTTTTTAGTTTGTATGGTTGTAGATTACAATAGTAAATTTCAGACGCGCAAAGTAGATTATAACATTGCTAAGCCGAAAGCTAATGTAGAAATAACCATAATAGCAATCATTGCATATACAACAATTTTTTGAAATTTCTTATTACTCATTTCTCGTTCGCTCCTTCTTTTCCTACAAATATTCTATCAAATTTGAAAAATTACACAAGTGCTAGAGTTTTTATTATAAATTATGTACAATTGTGTTATACAACAAAGAAGGAGTTGGGGAGAAGTGGAGAACGTTGACCACATCGGTATTGCAGTACGTAATCTTGATGAACAAATTACATATTACACAGATGTGTTGGGCTTACCTTTGTTAAAAATAGAAGAAGTAGTGACTGAGCAAGTTCGTGTAGCATTTATAGATGCGGGGAATACACATATTGAATTGCTTGAACCGATGAGTGAAGAAAGCGCTATCTTTAAGTTTATTGAAAAAAGAGGAGAAGGTATTCATCACGTTGCTCTAGGGGTAAAGGGTATTGAAGGGAAGATGGCAGACCTTCGCGAACAAGGTGTTCGCCTACTATCAGATGAACCACGTCCAGGCGCTGGTGGCTCAAAAATGGCCTTTATTCATCCAAAGTCATCTAATGGAGTGCTTTACGAGTTATACGATAAAAGTGAGTCGGGGGAGTAATCATCTATGGATATGTTCGATAAAATCAATGAGTTATATGATAGAAAACGTGAAATTGAATTAGGTGGCGGTGATGACCGCATCGTAAAACAACATGAAAAAGGTAAATTAACTGCACGTGAACGTATTAACTTACTAGTAGACGAAGGTACTTTCGTTGAGATTAATCCTTTCGTAAAACATCGAACTACAGACTTTGGTATGGATACAAAAGAAGGACCTGGAGACGGCGTTGTTACAGGTTACGGTAAAGTAAACGGTCGTCCAATCTACCTGTTCTCACAAGACTTTACAGTTTTCGGCGGTGCACTTGGGGAAATGCATGCAATGAAAATTGCGAATGTTATGGATTTAGCGGCTAAAAACGGTACGCCTTTCGTTGGCTTAAACGATTCTGGTGGTGCTCGTATCCAAGAGGGTGTTGTATCTCTTGATGGATATGGTCATATATTCTACCGAAACTCAATCTATTCTGGTGTGATTCCACAAATCTCAGTTATTATGGGACCTTGTGCAGGAGGAGCAGTATATTCACCAGCAATTACTGACTTCGTATTCATGGTAGATAAGACAAGCCAAATGTTCATCACAGGACCAAAAGTAATCGAAACAGTAACAGGGGAGAAAATTTCTTCTGAAGATTTAGGTGGCTCAAAAGTTCATAACTCAATCAGTGGAGCTGCACACTTCCGCGGGCCATCTGAAGAAGAGGTATTACAACAAGTACGTGATTTACTTGCTTACCTACCTCAAAATAATGAACAAAAACCACCAAGTATTGAACCACAAGATAATGACGATTATTTAGAAAATATTATTGAATTAGTTCCAGTAGAAGCAACGCGTCCATACGATATTCGCAAAGTTATTGAAGAAATCGTTGATCCAAGTTCTTTTATGGAAGTACATAAAGAATTTGCGAAAAATGTCGTAGTGGGGCTTGCGCGTATTAAAGGGGACGTAGTAGGTCTAGTATGTAACCAACCAAAAGTAATGGCTGGTGGACTGGATATTGACTCATCAGATAAAGCATCTCGCTTCATCCGTTTCTGTGACTCATTCAATATTCCAATCATCACATTTGAAGACGTTACTGGCTTCTTCCCGGGCATTAAACAAGAGCATGGTGGGATTATCCGTCACGGCGCGAAAATCTTATATGCATACTCAGAAGCAACTGTACCGAAAATTACAGTAATCCTTCGTAAAGCATACGGTGGTGCATACGTAGCACTTAATTCTAAAGCAATTGGTGCTGATATGGTATACGCTTGGCCAAACGCTGAAATTGCCGTTATGGGACCAAATGGAGCAGCGAACATTATCTTCGCTCGCGAAATTGATAACAGCGATGATCCAGAGGCAACACGTGCAGCGAAAATTGAAGAATACCGCGAAAAATTCGCAAATCCATATGTAGCAGCATCTCATGGCTTAGTAGACGATGTAATCGACCCACGTGAAACACGTATCAAACTTATCCAAGCTCTTGATATGATGAAAACGAAAAAAGAAACAAGACCAGCTAAGAAACATGGGAATATTCCTCTTTAATGTTGAGGATGTCCGACGTCCTGTCGCAACGGTTGCATGACTAACATCCTGTTAGCCCAAAGCGCTTATTAATACAAGACAAGCAAGAAAAACAGTCAAGACCAACATTTATGAAAAGCACCTCCCATCGTTAGTTAAAACTAACAATAGGAGGTGCTTTTATGACCAGACATAAATTTGGTAATTAATCAGTTGTAGTTAAACATTATTTTTTAAGGAACAGCACCATATACTCTGAATCATAATAATCATTATTGATTTTAAGTGCGCGTTCTTCGAGTCCATATGTTTTGAAACCCATTTTAATATAGAGATTTTTCGCTCTATCATTAGTTGTTATCACTTCTAGATTAATTTTTTCTATTGCTTCAATTGACTTTGCATGATTGATTGCCGTTAATAGGAGTGCTTTACCAACGCTTAATCTACGAAATTTAGGACTTACATACATGGCAAAAATATTAGCTCTATGATGAAGTTTTGAAGTGAATTCTTGAACCAAAGTTACAACACCTATTAGTTCTTGATCATTGAAAGCCCCAAATGTGAAAGTTCCTTCGGTCGATAAATTTTTCAACACAGTTTCAACAGGGAATTCTCTTTTAATAGCTTCTTCATAGCTTGAAGAAAATGCTTCTGGGTTATTTTTTAATGCTTCTAATCTCAAAACCCAATAACTTTTTGCATCTGATGATTCTAACAATCTAATATCCATGAGTGCTCCTTTCAAATAGTGAAAATGACAATTAAAGGAAATTGAAAATTTAAATTATCCATTTTTACTTTAAGTAAATTCTCCTCACATCAATAAAAATCCTTCATATTAATAGTTTGAATATACAATTAATATCGCTGCGCATGAAGAAAAATATGTGTAGAGGCCAATATTAATACAAAGTCGCTACATTTAATCTATCAAACTAAATTAGAAATTAGAGAATGCCTAAGTAAATTACAGGAGTTCACTTAAATTCTATGCTAAAATAAGGGAATAAGAAGATAGTAAAATCTAGTTAATAAAGGGGTTCTTTCATAATGACAAGTCGTATCGTAGAAGAATTTTTGGAACTCGTACAAATTGATTCTGAAACATTCCATGAAGAGAAAATTTCACCTGTATTAAAAACTAAATTAGAAGCATTAGGCTTTGAAGTTGAAGAAGATGATGCGGCAAGCCGTAATGGCCATGCTTCAGGTAACTTAATCTGTACCCTACGCGGGACTGTAGATGCACAACCAATTTACTTTACATCACATATGGACACTGTAGTACCTGGTAAAGGAATTAAACCAATCCTCAAAGAAGATGGCTATATCCATTCTGATGGTACTACGATTTTAGGAGCGGATGATAAAGCTGGAATAGCAGCTCTTCTTGAGTTACCAAAACGCTTAAAAGAACAAAATATTACTCATGGTGATATTCAGTACATTATTACTGCTGGCGAAGAGAGTGGTTTAGCAGGAGCGAAAAAGCTAGACCCATCTAAAATCTTTGCTAAATATGGCTTCGCCGTTGATAGTGACTGTAAAGTAGGTGGCATCGTAACTGCAGCACCTTTCCAAGCGAAAGTAGAAGCTGTTATCTATGGTAAAACAGCTCACGCTGGTGTTGCACCTGAGAAAGGAATTTCAGCTATTACAGTTGCAGCAAAATCAATTGCAGCGATGAAATTAGGTCGTTTAGATGCTGAAACAACAGCAAACATTGGTCGCTTTGAAGGTGGACAAGCAACGAATATCGTTTGTGATGAAGTGCATATTTTAGCTGAAGCCCGTTCAATTAATGAAGCGAAATTAGAGGCACAAACTGTCCATATGAAAGAAGTTTTCGAACAAACTGCTGAAAAAATGGGTGGTAAAGCCGAAGTAACTATTAAGCGCATGTACCCAGGTTTTCGTTTCACTGAGGAAGATTTAGTTGTGAAAGTGGCTCAAGAAGCAGTTCGTAAAATTGGTCGTACACCAGAAATTTTGACAAGTGGTGGGGGTAGTGATGCAAATGTGATCGCTGGATTTGGCATTCCTACAGTCAATCTTGCTGTCGGTTATGAAGACATCCACACGACAAAAGAACGTATCCCAGTTGAAGAATTAGAAAAACTTGCGGACTTATTAGTGGAAATTGTAAAATGCGCAGCTGAAGTTAAATAACACATATTACAAGAAGAGGTAGAAGCCAATGTCTAGTAGTAAAGTAGTCGTTTTCCGTTGTGGTCAAGAAGAATATGCGGTTCCTATCGATCACGTCGTATCGATCGAGAAAATGGAACATGTTAATCCCATTCCACACTTACCAAGCTATGTAACGGGTTTAATGAGAATGCGCGGAGAACTAATGCCGATATTAGATTTCGAGCAAATCTTATACAGAGGTCAAGCAACGGGAGATCAAGTGCGAATAGTTGTTTTACAAACAGGTGATTTCCTATTTGGTCTACTCGTTGTCGAAGCAAAAGAAATTCTCGATATTCCAGCTGAACATTTGCAACAAATAGGTCTAGTGAATTATTCCAAAACAAAATATTTCACAGCAGTTGCCAATCTAGAAGAACGAATGATTACAATCGTTTCGCCTACAGTACTGGTTGACTCGCTTGAAGGTATTAAAGAACTCAAAGCCTATATGCAAAAATTAAAAGAAGACGAAAGAGCAGCCAAAGCCTAGTTCGTTAGTAAATAAGGTATCCTTAGTCAAAGACTGAGGATGCTTTTTTATGTGGTTTTAAAGTCTTGTGATCGAATTAGAAATTAACTTAGGATTGCGGCGAAGGGGCAGTACCATTAAATGAAATGGCGTGAAGCTATTAATATGCGAAAAGGAAGAAGTTAGAAGGTATCACTAGATCTTATAAGAACAAAAATACCAACATCTGTTCGTTATTTTTGCTATAATATTCATAATAAAAGAAGCAGGAGAGATGTGTGATGGCAGAGCTGAAACAAAAAGGGAGAATAATTTTTCATATCGATATGAACTGTTTCTATGCCTCTGTAGAGCAATCACATGATCCAACACTTAAAGGTAAAGCAATAGCCATTGCGGGTAACCCGAAGGAGCGACGTGGCATTCTCGTCACTTGTTCGTATGAAGCGCGTGCAAAAGGGGTTTATACGACGATGGCTGTGTGGGAAGCAAAGCGAAAATGTCCTGAGCTCATTTTGTTGCCACCGAATTTTGAACGCTATCGTATTGCTTCAAAAGCGATATTTGACATACTTCGAACATATACCGAACTTGTAGAGCCCGTATCAATCGATGAAGGTTATATTGATGTTACGGAACTTGTAAATGGAAGAGAAGCGATAGAGCTCGCAGAAAGCATTCAAAAACGGATTTTAAATGAACTGGATTTGCCATCATCTATTGGAATTGCACCCAATAAGTTTTTAGCTAAAACAGCTTCTGACATGAAAAAGCCTATGGGTATTACCGTTTTAAGAAAACGTGAACTATCAAATATTTTATGGTCATTACCAGTTATTGAAATGCATGGCGTGGGTGAGAGTACAGCAAAAAAACTAAACGAACTAAAAATCAACACAATTGGTGATCTAGCACAAGCCTCTGAAGCCTTTTTAAAAAGTAACTTAGGAAAAAATGGTGCAAGGTTAAAAGACAGAGCAAATGGTATTGATAACAGGGAAGTCGATCCAAATTCGATTTATGATACCAAGAGCGTAGGTAATTCTACAACTTTGCCAATCGATTTAGTCGAATGGGATGAAGTTCGTAAAACAATCGATGGTCTTTGTGAAAGAGTGGCAAAACGTCTTTCAGCTAAAAATTTAGCAGGCCATACGTTATCCATTCAAATTCGAGATGCAGATTGGCATAACTCAAGTCGTAGCAAAACCTTTTCCAATGCTATTTATAAAAAATCAGATATTCTTGAAATAGCCGTTGATTTGACTCGAAAACATTGGCATGGTGAACCTGTTCGATTACTCGGCGTGACGGTGAGTAATGTGATTGACCGCAAGGAAACAGCAGAGCAGTTATCTATTTTCAACTATGAACAACATGCCAAAGAGGAACCAATTATCCAAGTAGTGGAGCAGCTCCAAAAGAAATTCGGTAAAGAAATCATCTCAAAAGGTATGAAAGAAAAGAAAAAGCCCAATTATGAATCACAAACGAGTTTTAGCAAAGACTTTTTGGAAGATCATAAGGATTAATAAAAAAATCTTTAGGGGGAGCATTATGAATAAGTTAAATGAAGAGTATGGAAGTCTAAAAGTAGTCTGCCCTTACGATTGCGGAAATGCACCTAAAAAGAAGTTACTTCAAGAACTTACTATTGCTATTGCAAAAAATGATCAAAGTTTCATTCTTGAGCATTTGAAGGATGATGTATGTTGGGATATCGTTGGTAATAAGCAGATCCAAGGCAATAATCATGTTGTTGAAATATTGTCAAAAAAGGAGAAAGACAGAGCAACAGAGTTACATATTAATAACATTATTACGCATGGGAGTACTGGTTCTATTAATGGCATTATAATTTTAGAAAGTAAGAAGCGTTATGCTTTCTGTGATATCTATAATTTCACAAGTGCCGGAAAAACCTCAAAGATAAAAGAAATAACTTCTTTTTTAATTGAAGTAAAATAAATTAAATTTAGCTCTCATTAGAAATAATAGTAACAATCATAAACCTAACTAAAGAGTATGTATTGCATATTAAAGGTGTGTATCAATGTCCATTTGGTGATTGATGAGCATCTTTTTTTGTTATACTAGTTAAAAGACATTAGCAATACCGAAGCATAAATAGCAAGGAATCATTATGAGGATTCTTCATATGTTGATCATTGTATATTTCGTAAGGAGGACTTCATTTGCATATACAATTTTTAGGTACAGGTGCTGGAATGCCGTCAAAAACACGGAATACAAGTGCACTAGCCGTTAAATTATTAGAAGAACGTGGTACATTTTGGCTGTTTGATTGTGGTGAAGCGACGCAGCATCAAATTTTACATACAACATTAAAGCCAAGAAAATTAGAGAAAATATTTATCACTCATTTACACGGAGATCATATATTTGGGCTCCCTGGCTTACTTAGTTCTCGCTCTTTCCAAGGGGGAGAAGAACTACTTACCATCTATGGACCAGCAGGATTAAAGAATTGGGTAGAATTAACCTTACAGCTGTCACAAACCCATCTTAATTATCCTATTGAATTTGTTGAGGTTACTGAAGGCGTGGTCTTTGAAGATGATGATTTTGTCGTTACAGCAAAACCATTACAGCATGTCATATCTTGCTTTGGCTACCGGATTGAACAAAAGCCTCTACCAGGAACATTGCAAATTGAAAAAGCTATAGCATTGGGAGTTCCTAAGGGCTCACTATTGGGTCAATTGAAAAATGGCTATGACATTACTTTAGAAGATGGTCGAATAGTGAAAAGTAGTGACGTCACAGATCCACCTAAAGATGGCTTTATCGTTTCGATTTTAGGAGACACACGCTCGTGTGAAAATGCTATTTTACTTAGTGAAAATGCGGATATTGTCGTGCATGAATCAACATTTGATCATGCAACGGAAGCACTAGCTGCCAATTACGGTCACTCCACAAATATGGATGCAGCAAACATAGCTATTAAAGCAGGAGCAAAAAATTTATTGCTAAATCATTTAAGCGCAAGATTTTTCCCTCAAGATATAAAAAACATGTTACAAGAAGTACATGAAGTGTTTGAAAATGCCTATATCGTAGCCGATTTCGAGGAATATGAGTGGCATCAAGAAAAGTTAGCTCCTTTTAGTCAGTAATAGAATTGAGAAAAAGCTATCCATTTAATTTTGGATAGCTTTTTTACAATGAATATAGAGTAACAACCAAGCTGTTAAATTCATACACAGTTTTATCAAATTCTCATGTTAACCTTCAGTAATTATTAACATATCATTCTCATCGAACTCCCAGTTCTCTCCGTAAGCAACTTCCCAGTAATAGCCGTTTGGGTCTTGGAAATAGCCACTATATCCACCCCAAAAAACTGTTTCAGGTTCTTTCACAATTTTCGCACCAGCTTTTTTTGCTAATACAAATATTTCATCAACCTCTTCTTTTGACTTTCCATTATAAGCAAGGGTAAATCCACTAAAGCCATGGTTGATTGCAGGTGGATTATCTTCATCAATATCTTGTGCTAAGCGATAAATTGGAAATAGTGAAATTTTTGTTCCTCCATTATTAAAGAAAATTACATCTGGATCGGCGTCGTTCCCGTATACAAATGCTTCAAATCCAAGTCCATCGCGATAAAAACGTAATGACTTTAACATATCTTTAACACCCAAAGTAACTAAATTTAAACGATTCATGCTCCAATCCCCTTTAAGATACTCTATTTTTTAAAGCCTTATTGATGTAATTCTATTTAAGTTTCAAATAACCTTCTTTTATTAGATGTTTGACCTTTTTACATATTGAAAAAAGCATGGTTTGAAAAAATTCTTTCAAAACATGCTCAGGACTTTATAGAAATTGACAATCAAAAAATCACTTAGAATAACTACTTAGCGATATTTTTTAGAGCCATATAACTTTCTGGTACTTCTTTTTCCGTTGTCCTCCATCTCCCAAACAACATGAGACAAAGTGCAATTGCTACTACACTTCCAGCAAAAATGAGAGCAACATTATAACTCTTATAATAAGCGGCAAGTTTGCCAGCAATTAATGGGCCAATAATTTGCCCAAGCGCATAGAGGGTCGTTAGAGCAGATACAACACTAGCACTCTTTGCTGGAAATAATTGTCTTGCATAAGACGTGGTCATCGTCACGATTCCAACAAACGTCATACCGAATAAAAATGCCGATGTCATTACACCGAAAATAGTCGGAGAGACGATTGGAAGTAAAATACCAATGACTTGTAAAATATACGCAATCGAAATGATACGAACAGGTGAATATTTTGACATCAACATAATCCAAAGTGGAGCAGATGGAATGGCACCAATACCGACAACAACCCAGCTATAGGATGCATACTCTCTTAAATTAGGAATTTCATGAATTATATCAACTAAAAACGTGCCGGTCACAATATAGCCAAGACCTTCTAATCCGTAAGCAAGTGCCATCCAAGGCATAAATCCTTTCCAAACCTTCTCGGAGACTACTGCTTTCTTATCCTGTTCATGAGCTGTCAGCTTACGCCACAAGAGCATCGTCGTTAATACGAACAACACGGATAACATACCAAGCCCTATCCAAGCACCTTGCCAAGAAAAAGCCGATTCTAAAATAGGGACAAAAATGCCCGAAAGAGCAATTCCTAAACCAATACCGCTAAAAATATAGCCTGACCATTTCGTCAACAAATGACCAGCAAGATAATCCATCAACATACTAGAAGTTAATACAAACATCAAGCCACCTGTAATCCCCGCAATCAAGCGTAAAATCAACCAAATCCATAAACTATCAAGCAACCCCATACCAAAAACAGAAAGTACATTGATGAATGCGCACCATCCGAGGATTCCTTTTGGATGGCGGGTTATAAAACCAGCCCAAAGTGCCCCAAAGAAATATCCTACATAATTTGCAGAAGCCAGCATCCCCGCAGTTTCTACAGATAATCCAACATCTTGTCGCATAAATGGCAAAATCGGTGTAAGTGCAAATCGGCTAATCCCCATCGCCACTACTAAAAACAAAATTCCCCCAATAATCATCCCAGCATGTCTTCGATTCACCAAAGCACCCCCATATGTAGAAAAAAAGACCAAAAACCTTAATAACAGTATAAATTAGTAAAAGTGTTTTGGATATAGATGAAAATGTAAAATGATTGGAGGGCTAAGGGGGAATGAGCGGTTGGAGATGGAGGTTGTGAGTAGTGTTAAAGATAGGGAGAGTAGCGCTAAAGAGAGAGTGAGTAGCGCCAAAGGAGAGCGAGTAGCGCCAAAAGGAGAGTGAGTAGTGCCAAAGGGAGAGCGAGTAGCGCCAAAAGGAGAGTGAGTAGCGCCAAAGGAGAGCGAGTAGCGCCAAAAGGAGCGTGAGTAGCACCAAAGGGAGAGCGAGTAGCGCCAAAGGGAGAGCGAGTAGCGCCAAAAGGAGAGTGAGTAGCGCCAAAAGGAGAGTGAGTAGCACCAAAAGGAGAGTGAGTAGCGCCAAAGGGACCGAGTAGCGCCAAAGTAAATACGAGCAACCCAAAAACCAACCAAACACTCCACAATTATCATACTTCTAAGCAAGAAAGCATCAACCGTAACATATGTATAACTATCTAAAGGGGGGATGAAAATGAGGATAAACTGGAAAATTCGATTAAAAAACCCGCAATTTTGGTTTCATATGTTTTTGGCAGTTACATCATCTATAGGGGGATATCTCGGTATTACAGGGGAGGATGTCAGTACTTGGCCAAAATTATTTGATGTCCTACTTCAAGCTATTTCAAATCCTTTTGTTCTTTTTACGGTGATCGTTGCTGTTTATAATTCTGTTATTGATCCGACAACGAGTGGCATAAGTGATAGTAAACAAGCACTTCGATATACAAAAGTGAAGTGTGATGAAAAATAATATTCATGAAAAAAATCGGTACAAGTTGACCACACAAAATAAGATTTATTTAATACATTAAACTGAGGAGGAAATAGAACCTTTAAAGTAACATTACCTCTAATTATTAAAGCATTATTTATAGATGGGAGGGGTACTATGAATGTAACAGAATTTGTTGCTGCGTTAATTGATGATATGATTTGGCCAATTGTCATACTACTAGCTATCCTATTATTTAGAAAGCAAATAGGATTTATACTAACGAATCTCACCAAATTTTCTTTCAACAATATAGAGTTGGATTTTGGAAAAAAACTAGATGTTTTAGAAAAGAAATTAAATAACTCTAACCTAATTGAGAACAAAATTTTTGAACTTGATAGTATGGATTATGAAATTCTCAAAATTGCAAAAGAATCACCAGGCGAGTCGATTTCAATGATCTGGGGAATGGTAGAAAACGAACTAAAAACTACAGTACACCGACTTGGTATCAACCAGTTAAATGATGAAGTAACATTTTCACATGAAGACATTCGCCTATTAAAAGAATATAACTTAATAGATGGAGAAATATTTACAACTTTTAATGAACTTCGAAACATGAAAATTCAGCTATCAAGAGGCCAATTTATAAAAAAAGCACCAACATATACAGATGCTTTAAAATACTACGACCTTTCAAATAAAATCATCATTATCTTTAATGATGTAAATATTTCGGTACTTTTGTCAAAAAAGTAGAAATAGATTAGTAGAATTCCTCCTTGCTTAATATGTAAAAAAGCGCTGATTTAAGCGCTTTTTTATATGAGAATAGTTATTTAATTCAATTTAAAGTCATTCCACCAAAAGGGTTAGGAGTATCAGGAAATCCAAAAAGATCCTATAGCTCAATATGTACAAAATCTTGATGATTCTTTAGTAAATTTAGTCACTACAATGGCTATTGAATTACTTAGTATACTCGCGCTCAACTTTGCAAATCTTTACACTGTAATTTTGATACCAATCGTTTATCCCTTTTTGCTGGGCAATTTGATGTGATGGATTCTTTTTCCAATTGCTGATTGCCTCTAAGCTATCCCAATAGGAAATGGTAATGCCGTAACCTAAAGAATCCCGAACACTTTCTACTCCTAAGAAACCAGGCTGTTTACTAGCTAGTTGATCCATTTTTTCTGCCATAATACCATAGCCTTTATCACCCTCAGTTCTTTGGCTTGAAAAAATAACTGCATAATGCGAACCCTTTGATTCATGAACCATGATCATCAGTCTCCCTCATATATTACATTCTATTTTTAAATAGATTATACTATTGAGATCTAAAAAGAGGAATAAAATTCACACATTGGAACCTATGACACAGCATCATATACGCCTACATACACTATTCAAAAAGGAGATTTTCGCCTAATGAATAGTAATTATCCTTTAAGTTTAAGTATTGTGACGAAAAAATATTTGAGAGCGTACTATAAGATCTTGGATACGATGATAAAAGATATGACTAGTGTAATACTTACGAAGAGTATTTCAGATAATTTTATTATGCAGATGATCCCACATCATAGAGCAGCAATCGAAATGTCTAAGAATATTTTACGATACACTACAAATCTTGAATTACAAAGTATTGCTACAAATATTATTTCTGAACAAACGAAAAGTATCACGAATATGCAAGCTATACAGAATAAGTGTAGTAAAATAACTAATACAGATTATGAAAATACTTACTATATGAATGAGTTTAAAGTAATTTCAGATATGATGTTTAACGAAATGTGCTCAGCCCAAATTACAAACGACGTAAATGCAAATTTTGTTAGGGAAATGATTCCACATCATGAAGGCGCTGTCCGCATGTCCTATAACGTACTTATGTTCAATATTTGTCCAGAACTAAAGCCAATTCTCTATGCTATCATCAGTTCTCAATGTAAAGGTATCCAACAAATGCAACAACTACTTTGGCATCTTGATCGATGTTGAAACTATTGAGATAGTAAATGAAAACGCCATTAAGGTTAATGGCGTTTTTTGATGAGGTTTTTTTTCATATCTTTAATTGTTTTAGAACGAAAAAGTGATAACCATAAAAAGTAACAATATTAGGTGTATTAATCAATTGAATAAGGACAACTTCCTAATTATGTATATAAGAATATTTTACAATATTGAACGAAGAAAGGAGAGATAGAAAGATGTTCTATTATGATCCATATGGCAATAAAGTGGCAATCAATACCTTTTTGAATCCAGTTCAACTTACAAGATTTGTAGGTTTTATGGTGGATATCCAGATGAACAACGGACAACTGTATTGTAATGTTCGATTGGATTCTGTTAGTGAATGGGGAAATGAAATGACAAATCCTAATTTTGGCGGAGTACAAATTACAAGATTTGTTAACGGCATTCCACAACAACTACCCCTGCATTCAAGAGATATACAAACAATTACTCAAGCCGGCCAGTTATGCCAAAATACGCGACCTCCATTTCCACCACAACCACCAAATCCTCCGAGACCACCAAGACCACCAAGACCGCCATGGTGTAGGTTCGCTCCCCCGGGATTCCCAGGTTGTTAGGAGGGTGAGTAATGAGCTGAAAACAGGGTTTATATGCAAATATAAGCCTGTTTTTTTATTGAAATTAAACTAATAAACAGACAAGTTAATTTTGTAATGGACAAGTAATTTACTATTCTATTGATTATTGGACTAATATTGCTATAAGAGTGAAAAAAATTAGAGTCGATTCTTAATGGAAGTCGACTTTTTTTATATGGTAAAATACAGTAATTGCCGTAGTTGAAGGTAGTGGGATAGTGAATGTACAAAGTCTATAAAATCATATCAACTATTACATTAATCTTTGCAGTAATTATGAGTGTATGATCTATTATTGAATGCATGAAACGTAAATCATTTGGATTTTCATAAGCTGGTTATACAATTTATAAATCAATTGGCATAAAAATAAATTATCTTCATATTAATTTAGAGAAAAAACATTTATTGGGACAGTGGAATATAAAAATAGAATTTACATGACTGTATTGGTCAATGTTCAATCTGATACGAATACGATAGAAGGTAGTGTTAAAAATATTTTGCCGTTAACAAAAGACAAAGAGGGAGTATGAACATTTGTCTGATAGCGGGTATATAGATCACATAAAATACATGGCGTATTTTTTTATGCAAAACAAAATTTGTGATTTTAATAAGTATCATCAGGAATCCTCTTAAAAATGTTAATTGTTGAATTATATTGTGAAATAGACAGGGGGGAGAAAATTGACTGTAAAACATTGTCCTTTATGTGGTGAGGAAAACAAATGTATGGCAGGAATAGAAGGGCAAAATGAATGCTGGTGTTATATAGAGAAATTTCCTAAAGGGATTTTTGATTTAGTTCCTCAGGAGAGCAAGGGGAAGCAATGTATTTGCAAAAACTGTGTAGATACATATAGAGAAGAAGGTAAGACAAAATAGGAATTCAACTTTGTAAAATCTATAAGCATAGATGGAGGGATCAATTTGAATAAAAAGACTGTGAAAAACAAAATACGTATTGTGATTTTATTATCTATGTTGTTTATTAGTGTTTTGATTTATCCCATTGATAAAAGTTATGCTTGTTCATGTGCTCAGCCGGATCCGCCAAAAGAAGCTTTAAAAAGTAGTTCGGCAGTTTTCTCTGGTAAAGTTATTGAAATTGTTGATAGAAACAAAAATAATGAAATACAATCTTCTGCAGATCCAATTGCTATACTATTTAGCGTAGATAAATCATGGAAAGGTGTTGACCAAACACAAGTCATTGTTTATACAGAAAGGAGTTCAGCCAGTTGTGGCTATGGATTCTCTTTAAAAGAGGAATATTTAATATATGCATATGAGGACAATGGAGAACTAAGAGTTAACGCTTGTTCAAGAACTGCGCCTTTATCCGGAGCTAAAGAGGATATTCAAGCTTTAGGAAAAGGTCAGACGCCTACTGAACAAGTAACATTAGTTTTGGAAAACATTAAAGGGCAAGAAAAAACACCTTCTGTAAACGTAACAAATAATAAACAAATATATATTGCTTTAATAATGTTAGTACTTTTGATAGCTGTTGTAATCATTAGAAGACGTCGAAAAAAATAACTATGATATTGATACAAAAATAGGTACTTTGAATGCAAAAGAAAAGTCGATTCCTTCACTTAATAGGAATTCGACTTTTTTTATTTTTCATATAGTATTCAAAATAATTATTTTCTAGATAACTTTTCTAATTGTGAAGCTTACATGAGTAATTAGAAAAAATCAACTAACTTACTATAATTTTCTATATCGTATAAAATAAAGGTAATATAGTTTTAATGAAATTATAGAATTGAGGGGAAGTTAGATGAAACGAAACTCTATTGAGCAATCTTCAAATAACTATAATGAACAGCTTTTCTCGATTGATGAACAAATTTGTACTTTATTAAAGCAACGCAAGGACCTTTCAATGGATCATCCAGTTTTTCCACCTGATGAAGTGCTTTCAAAATGGGCAACAAAATATGATTTGTATGAAGAATATTTAAGTTCGTTATTTGGAACTGTTAGAATGCATGACTTTTTTAAACCTCAAGTTGAGCCTAGTGGGTTTAGAAAGCATCTACCAGTTTTAAAATCAGTTGAAGTTGATGAAAAATTTTACACTGTCACATTTATAAGACAGTACGAAAATGCCAGTATTGTCCATCTTAATATCGATTGGAATGAAACAATAGATACACGAAAGAATCATCAATTAAATCATAATCATTTTGCATTGTCTATTGGACAAGCTTATGATTGTCGAAATGACAGAGCGTCAGGATCGACTGGGAACTTCATGCATTCATTCATTGTTTCTCCACCAGTACCTGACGATATTTCGGGGATGACTTTAGTGTTTACAGAATACAGCGATATCTTTAATGATAAAGCAACGGGACTGGAGATTGCTATGCATTTGGAGTAGTGCAAATGTATAAAAGAAATAATGTTGTTTAATTCGTTTGGCAAATCCTTAATTTTCGCTTTCGATAGTTAACACAGTTAAGTGTTGTATCAAATTTGAGCAAGATCAACAATTTTTCGGATAACCGATTCAACTTCAGTGGAGTTTTTAATGACAAATAAATGGTCTGCCTCTCCTTTAATCGGTGCGACTACATCATCTTGATTCGTTTCATTGTGCTGTCGACTAAGCACTTCAGCAAAAGTTGATGCGGTTCTTAGTATGGAAGTATCACGCTGACTTTTCGCAACACGATTTTTAAGAACATGTTCAGGAATATCAAAATCCACAAGAATACTCTTAAATCCTTTGTTATGGAATTGTTCGAGTAGCTTCAAACGTCCTTTTTGATTACGATTTGAGTTGCACAAAATAAGATGGCAATTCGTCTCAGTAGTAGCATAATTAACAATGGTTTGTGTCAGAGCGTATTTAATTGTATTCTTTCCTTGTTCCGGTAATATTGTTTGGTAATTCATTTGAAGGAATTCAGCATGCTTATCTTGATCAATGACAACAGAGTTAAACATCTGATTTTCTAAAGCTTTTGCAAATGTAGTTTTACCGCTATGAGTTTTACCAACAGTCATAATTACTAGTCTATTCATAAACGTAACTCCAATCTTAAAAATTCAAGGTAATCTGCACTTTTCTTGAATATTGATATATTAATTGTACAGTAAAAAATGTAAAATATATAACAAATATTGGATTTAACGCAGTTTTTGAAAATAAAGAATAGGGTGGGATAAATAGATGATGAATGAAAGATTTCCTATAGGAGAATTCGTTTGTACAGAACACATTTCAACAGAAGAAATAAAGTCTTGGGAAAATGAAATTCGTACGTTACCAATAAGATTAAAGGATGTAGTCAATCATTTAACTGACGAAGCACTAGAGAATACATATCGAGAAGGTAGTTGGACTATTCGACAAATTGTCCATCACATTGCAGATAGTCATATGAATGCTTATATCCGTTTCAAACTAGCATTAACAGAAGAAACTCCAACAATTAAACCGTATTCTGAAGATAAATGGGCTGAGTTGCCGGATTCAAAATTACCCATCGCCACTTCTTTGAAAATCATTGAATCCTTACATGAGCGTTGGATTTATTTAATTGAAAATTTAACTGATGAACAACTAAAAAGAACATTTATCCATCCTGATTCTGGTGCTGTATCGCTCGAAAAAAACATTGGTATTTATGCATGGCATGGTAATCATCACTTAGCTCATATAAAAAATGCTTTAAAGTAATAAAAAAATTAAATTTTCCTGAAAGATAAAGAATCCATTTTGAACATACTTGTTTTCAAAATGGATTCGTTTTGTTTGCAGTTAATAAATGAGCAGCTGTTTCTTTTTTTAAAACTATACTTTAAATCTACATGGTGACTGAAAGGTAGGGAGGAATAGCATATTACATATGCTATTCAATTTTCCCAGTAATCTTCACTAGGCATTCACCTATATCTCTTCTTTCGCATACCTTACATCTATAGAAAAACTTCCAGTTAGAGAGGAGATTTTTTTGGTGAGCGGAAAAGCGTTACATTATTTTTTTGGGGGAAATACGGCAAGAGGTTTCTTTAGCCTATACGATTCTAATTATGCGGGATTAGAGAAGATCTTCATATTAAAAGGTGGTCCAGGGACTGGGAAGTCGACTTTAATGAAGAATATTGCGAGTGACTGGCAGGAAAAAGGGTATGATGTAGAATTCATCCATTGTGCTTCTGATTCAGATTCTATTGATGGTGTTATTTTTCCTACATTAAAGATAGGGATTGTTGATGGAACGGAACCGCATGTCATAGAACCTAAAGCTCCTGGTGCTATTGAGGAGTATGTGAATCTAGGGAATGCGTGGAATTCACAACAACTTGGCACCAAAACGGATGACATTATTCAATTAATGAAGGAAAAAGAAGAAGCGTATGGGCAAGCTTATCATTCTTATGCAGAAGCGTTAGCCGTTCATGATGAATGGGAAGCAATCTATATTGCCAATATGGATTTTGAAAAGTTAAATGTATTGACTGAGGAGATAAAAGTAACATTTTTTGGGGAAATTCATTTAAATAAGGAAGCAGATGTCCGACATCGTTTTTTAGGAGCAGCTACGCCAATAGGAGCAGTAGATTATGTTCCAAATCTAACTGAGAACATTCGTAAGCGTTACTTTTTAAAAGGCAGACCTGGTTCAGGAAAATCAACTCTTCTGAAGAAATTAGCTTCTACAGCTGAAGAAAGAGGCTTAGATGTTGAGATCTATCACTGCGGATTTGATCCAAATAGTTTGGATATGGTCATCCTCAGAGAACTTGGAATCGCGATTTTTGACAGTACAGCACCTCATGAATATTTTCCATCTCGTGAAGGCGACGAAATAATTGATTTATACAATGTTGCCGTTTTCCCAAGAACGGATGAAATTTATGAAGAGCAAATTTTGGAGATTTCCAAACGATATCGAAATAAAATGAATGAGGGAACAGCAAGTTTAGCTGAAGCAAAAATATCGCACGATAAGTTAGAAGCGATTTATTACGAAGCAGTTGATTTCTCTATTGTTGAAGGTATACAAAAAGAAATTGAAAACACAATAGTTGAGCTATTAAAAGGCTCAACTGTAAATGAGTTTAGGTAACGTATTATAAGAAAGATATAGTCTATTAGCGCAAATCTTAATTGTACATCAGATGTATATCTGTTAATAATATTTAAGTTTTTAGTGAAAAAATATATAAGATTAAGTTACTGGAGAAATTCAGTAACTTTTTTTATAGGCTATTCAAATTTATAAAAGTATAGATTATTAATCCAATGAGAATTTAAACATAATACAATAGCTTACTTTTAAAACGTAAAACAACTTACATAATTAGTTAACTAGAAAAAGGGAGACCGTTACTTTCAAGATTGGCTTGCTACACAACAATCTTAAAAATAGTCTCCCTATAAATACATGTACCATGTTAGTGCATATTTAGATAGTATTTCACAATGTATATTTCAGATATTCGGAGCAACGTTATTTTTCAATAGTCTCCTTAGACGATTTTCTTTGTGATTTTAACTTTCTAATTTCCACTTTAATATTCTGTATAGAATGCTCTGTTAGTTCTACTTTTCCATCTTTCTGAAGCTTTTTCCAGGCTTTGAATTCTTTACGGTATAGGTACTCAGATAATCGATAGATATCCGTATTATGATTTAATGCTTCTTCATATGTGCCTCTTATTTCTTTTTCTACTTCTTTAATTACCTCTCTTCGAATTTCATTAGACGATAAATCTCCATGAAATTCACTAACAGTGACGTTCATTTTTATAGCAATATCGAATTTCACATCATTCTTTCTAACAATTGGTTTTACTTTCAATTTTAATTTATCGACAACTACAGTGAATTCTACTGAATCATTAGAATCTAGTTGGACTGTAACTTCCCCACGTTTCGTTTCTTTTGTCATCCACTGTAATCCACGTATTTTGTCTGCAGGCAGATACCCTTTAAATTCTTTTGGGGAGAGTAATCCTACTCCAGATAAAGAAATGGTATTGGTTTCGTTTTGTTCCGTTTCCCAATGTTTATTGACAGATATAAATGGTATAGCCATTTCGTGATTTGGTTCGTTTAGTCCAATGATTAACTCGCGGAAATTGATGGGTTTTATAAAGGATTCTTGTTCATATGAATTTTCTGGGTCACCCAACTTTGACAATATTAGAGATTTATTTATGATGGGTGTTGTTAACAATAAATCCTTAATCGGATCATTAGTACCGTACATCCAGATTTGATATCTAGTTTCTCTATAACGAAGGAAATTATCTATAATAGGATTTGCTCGCCCATCCTTTAAAGCTTCCTCCGAGAAAATGATAAATGTAAAGAAACCCCAAAAAACTTTTTGATCAATGGAATGATATAATTTGAAAATTGCTTCATCAATCGTTTTCCCTTTGGCATAACCGACTTCGGACTGTACGGGATTATTAGTAGGTTGTTCGGTTTTTGCAGTATTGCTAAAATCAATAATCTGAGTGTAGACTTCGTATTCACCATCCTTGAAATCTACGCCCACCCCGTGCACATATAGCATCCTTTCAGGCTCGTCTACATCCCAACAACCAGAAAGAAAAGTCGAGAGTAAAAGTACAATAATCCAAATTCTCTTATTCATTTTTTTTCTCTTTTGTCCGTGTTTTATCCAGTGGGTCTAACATATTAGGACGCTTAGAATAGTTTTTTGGAGAAAGTCTAAAGAGCGATTTTTTGATTGTCGACCAATTTAAATCTGAGGAAATATTCATGTATGGAACTCCGAATGTTCGAATATTTGTTAAGTAAAATAAGGTGAAGTAAAGAGACATAAAGAAGCCGAATAAACCAAAAAATGCAGTAGCGACTATAAAACAAATACGTAACACACTTACTGCAGTAACAAGGGATTGATTGATTAGCGTAAAAGTTGCAATGGTTGAAATCGCTATAATGACGATCATCGCAGGACTGGTTACACCTGCTCGGATTGCTGCATCTCCAATAATTAATCCACCAACAACACTAATAGTTCCTCCAATGGCAGATGGAAGACGTAAACCCGCCTCTCTGAATAATTCAAACATGAGGAGCATAAGGAGCATTTCTATTGCGGATGGAAGTGGAAGTCCTGTATTCAATTGTACAATGGTCGCTAGTAATTGAAGTGGCATTTGATTTTGATGAAAAGTAGTTAAAGCGAGCCAAAATGCAGGAAGGAGTAAACCAATTAATATACTAAACACACGAAGTATCCGTTCAAATGAACTGAAAATGATGGTATTTTCATTATCCTCACCCGATTTTAAGAGTAAAAACAAATTCACTGGCGTGATAACAACGTAGGCTACTCCTTCAACTAGTATAAGAAAACGCCCCCTGACAAGGGATTGAATGGCATGATCTGGCCTTCCCGTATAATCAGTCCTTGGAAATAGCATGCCACTTTTAATAATGTGTTCCATTAATAAATCTCCACTAAAAACAATATCAGTATCGACTTTATTTAATTCCTTTTTGATTTCGCTCAATATTTCCTTATTAGCAATATCGTCAAAATAGAGAATGGCTACTGAAGTTTTTGAACGCTCTCCTAGTACAAATTTTTCCACACACAATGAGTTTGTCGGTAATCTCTTTCTAATTAATGCAATATTAACTGAAACATCTTCGATAAAGTTATCCCTTGGTCCTTTTATAACCATTTCCATTCGAGTTTCTTCAGGATTTCGATTAGGCATTTTAGCAATATTACTTGAATATAGGAGAAGTTCATCTTCAAAAAAAAGAAGTAAGTGTCCTGTAAATACGAGTGATATAGCTTCTTCTTTATCTTCAACTTTTATTAAATCAGGAATGATTAATTGAGTTTTTATGGCTTCTTCCAAAGTTTGCTCTATATTGTTAGATAATAATTGTTGCACTCTTTGGATAATAACTTCATTTAAAAGCTGTTGATCTACCATTGCATCACAAGTAATAAATTGTACTTTATGTTGATTGAATGTATATGCTTGAAAATGAACATCCGCAGACTTTTGAAATAACTGCCTCAAGGCATTGATATCTATTGGCTCTTTAGCAGATTCCATCGATTTTCACTACTTTCTAAGTAATTATTTTGCTTGAGCTTTTTTGGCTGCTCTTCCTGAAAAGAAAGCTACAATACCAAGAAAAAGGGAAAGTGTTAAAAAGAAGTAAAAGGTAACAGTTAATAAATAATGCCCCTTTATTTCAAGAAACATACTGTCGCTCAATAGAAATAATGATAAGGAAGCAAAGAAGAAAGCAGGAGATAGTGTTAACCAAATACGCTTTTTCTTTCCGTTCATATTGAAAATATCTACAACGACGTATAGTAATAATCCAACTCTTATAAATGCACCCGTAAGCCATTGATAAATTGAAAGAAAATCAAGATGTTCAATAAAACGACCTATTGATATGAGTCCCCACTCTTCATAAGCAGGATAGGTTTGTTTTGCAGCCTCAGTTGGTCCAAATTCAATGATTGCTCCAACGAGTGGACCAAGTGTTAATCCCATTAAAATTAGAAGCATTACTGTGAAATGATACCACCGAATTTTGCCTTTAATTTGATGTTGAAGGAATAAAACCAGCACTAACTCGATAAATCCGGATGCTGGGTACACCATTCCTTTCAAAATTGGTGGTAATCCATGTTCAAAAAAAGGACGCAATAACTCAGGTTCCTTTACTTGAATGTTCGTAAATGCTACAAAAAAACCAAAAACGACTACTCCAAAAAGTACAATAACATTGATCATAGCAATGGTTTGTAAATTCGATGTGACAAGTAAAATGCATAGAATAGTGTAAACAATCAACATTATTAACATTGGTGTTTTAGGTAGAAAAGTAGTAGTAATCCATTGCAAAGTTTCTCTCATTGTAAAAGCAGCGATAATAATAAGATAAATAGCTATAATATATAACACAATGGAAGAGCCCACTTTGCCTATCTTATTTTTTAGCCAATCTTTTATGGGTTCTTGTTTTGATTTTTTATGAATATAAACTAAGAGAAACAGCCAAGGAAATAGTGCTACTGTCGCTAATATTATAGAAGCCCATCCATCCCTCTCAGCAACTTTTAATAATGACGGAATAATGGTTACATGATTTTTTAAACCGATGACGGTCATCGACAAGAATATGACGTGTAATATACTAATTGAACCGATGTTTTTCACATTGCACCCTCTAACATCTATTGGTATCTGTTAGTTTTGCCAATAATGCAGGAGTTTATAATGTGATTTTGGGAAGTTGTAGAAGTATCTAATATTCAGGAGCTATAGAGTAAAAAATAAAACCGCTTGAATCTATATATTCAAGCGGTTTTAACAGTTTACAAATCTAATCAGGAACTTAATGGCTCTTCGAGAGAATACAATAATTTCTCTATTTTATTTTCGCTGGCTTGTACCCATCTACTTTTATCTTCGATATGACCGTCTTTATCCAAAGGCTTTTGAAATTGACTAATCCCAGCTACGGTAGCTAATGCATTTTCATCACGGTCTAAACCAATATTCACAACATGTTTAATGACATAAGGGGAACCGAATGCAATTAAAGCTTCGTAGTGGTCTAATTCTCCCTCTAATACTATAAAGGGAAGTCTTAAATAGATCGTCTCTCCAGCGTCTCGCCATAAAATGCTATCAAATTGCCCTTGGTCATACTCAAAATTTGAAGAAAAATCACAACCATATTCTTCGAAAATATCACGAATATATCCAAAATGAGTTTTTCTTCCTTCAATGGGGGATTGTAGTTTTATCATTATTATTCACTCCAGTTAAAAAAGAATATTATTATTCTTTACAAAATGAAGAATCTCATACAAAAAAGTAACAGGAGTTGAATAAAGTTGATCAATATAAATTGAAAGAATATGCGAAAAAACATGAGATTAAAACTTTTAGGTACGTGTATTTTCCTTTCTATTCACATATTAATAAACTTATACGAGTTTATTTTTAAATAAATAATCATAGGTATTTCTTTTTGGGACAACATAAGTAAGAAAAAATCTCAAGAGGTGATGATCATGATTATTGAAAGGTCGTCTAAGTGGGAAGAAGACTTCATAAACAAGCTGGAGAGTAATGGTGAATGGGATAGTTGGAAACTCTACAATATGAGTTACGACGTAGTAAAAACAAATCTTATTACTGACTTTTCTGGTCTCCAATCTCCTAAATACTTACCAAACCTAACACCCCTTACTCATCAATTAGAAGCAGCTAAAACAGTCATCGAAAGGATGAATGGAAAAGCGATTCTTGCAGACGAAGTAGGTCTTGGTAAAACGATAGAAGCAGGTCTAATACTGAAAGAATATTTAATAAGAGGGCTTGTCAAAAAAGCATTAATATTAGCTCCAGCTTCTCTTATTAATCAATGGGTCGAGGAATTAAATTATAAATTTTATATTCCTGTAATTGCGTATAAGAAAAATATTCAGTTAGATCAATACGATATAGTAGTTATGAGCATGGATACGGCAAAAAAGAGTCCTCATAGAGAGGCAATATATGCTCAGGATTATGACATGATTATTATTGATGAGGCACATAAACTAAAAAATCATAAAACGAAAATCTACGAGTTTGTCCAAAGTTTAAAGAAGAAGTTTTGTCTATTATTAACTGCTACGCCTATTCAAAACGATGTATTTGAATTGTTTTATCTCATTTCTTTATTAAAGCCTGGACATTTAGGTAATTATGAAATGTTTCAGTCCTCGTTTTCAGCAAGCAAACATAATTTAGAGCACGATGAGTATTTAAGAGAATTAGTTAATCAAGTGATGGTCAGAAATAGAAGGCAGGATACAGGGATTGAATGGACAAATCGACAAGTACAAATTATCCCAATTCAATTTACTGATGAGGAAAGAGAAGTTTACAATTTGATTTTGGATTTAAAAGATGTTTCATCTGCGTTTTCTGGCGCATTTTCAATGATTACTTTACAAAAGGAAATGTGTAGTAGCAAGGAAGCTACTTACTTAACCTTAAATAATATGCGTCAAAATTGTGGTGACCAAGAAGAGGAAGATTACGTTGAAGGAGTCATTCAAAAACTAATGGCATTGGAAGTAAACTCGAAAGCGGAGAAGACTTATGAGATTATTTCCAAGACAACTGACAAGGTTATTATTTTTACCGAATATCGAGCAAGTCAAGCTTATTTGCAGTGGTATTTAAATTCAAAAGGTATTACAAGTGTTCTTTTTAATGGGAAATTCAAGAAAAGTAAACGTGATTACATGAAGCACTTATTCAAGGAACATGCACAAGTCCTCATTGCAACGGAAGCAGGTGGGGAAGGGATAAACCTGCAATTCTGTCATCATGTCATAAACTATGATTTACCATGGAACCCGATGAAGTTAGAGCAACGAATTGGCCGTGTCCATCGTTTAGGACAAGAACATGACGTTCAAATTTATAATCTAGTGACAGATAACACTATTGAAAAAGATATACTGGACATGCTCTACGTTAAAATTGATGTCTTTGAAAAAGTAGTCGGAGAATTAGACGACATTTTATCTGCTTTATAAAAGTACAATTAAAACAAAAAGTAACGGTGGTATATGTTTTTTGCCCGAAAAAGATGCGCCAGGAGAATTCAGAGGAGGGTTTACATGTTCCCACAACAAGTTCATGGGTACTTACGGAATTTTTTTCTAGAGAACGATTGTCATATTGTAAATGAAAGTGACCATTACATCACTGTGCAATTAACGATTGATATGGATAAACGGATTATGAACCGTCCTTTTTATTGGAGATATTTAGAAAGTACGAACGGTGTACCATGTCCAGCTCAATTAACTTTAATTACAGATCAAACAAAGCTTGATGACAATATCAAAGGAGAAGTTGTGCATTTCGGTTCTCCTCGACTCAGTCAATTGTTTCAAGCAACTAAAGAGTTAGGTGCATTTGTACAAATGTTTGAGAATGTAAATCATCTTGAAACAAAAACCATTTTAACCCCATGGCTTGCTGTAAATTATAAAGTGTCATATTACAGCGATCAAACAAAAGAAATGCTGAATTCTTTTGGCTTAAATTTAATGACTGGCCAACTTTTAGATGGCTTTCAAGAATCTTTAAGTGAAGTGGATTTAGTACCAACCATGCCAGACAATGCATTTGAGCTCCCTTATATTATAAAACCAATTCGCGCATTAGAACGATTAAATGTAGCAATAGAAACTATCGTTCAACAAGATGACCATACTTGGGCTGAAGAAGCGAACAAAAGGTGGCAAAAGGCACAACAAGTATTAGAGTACTTTTATGATGGGGTTGAAGATAAGCCGGAAAGTTACGAAATGGAGAAGCAAGCACTAGAAGAACAATACGACCCTAGAATTAAAATCGAAGTAATTAATGGTGGATTGTTTTATTTGAAATGATTATGCAGCTGACTTTAAGTGCTGATAAGAGTTAAATAAGAAAAAACTTGCTTTAAAACTGCAAGTAATATAAATGAAAGTACATTACTAAGAACTTGTAGTAATGTACTTTTTTTGATTAAAGAGAGAAGGATAGGGAATTGAAAAACTAACCCATTTTATTAAGCTCTAAATTTCGAATTTAATGTTCAATTCTTTCGTTGCTTCCAATTATACAAAAGTGTAGAGAAAAGGTTTGCTCCCAAAAACAATAAATTTCCTTGTGCATTAAAAGTTAACACTTGCGTTTCGAAACTCATCTTCTCATAGTATTCATCTTTCGTTAAACCCAATTCCTTTATTTTCTTATCGGTTTCTTTTAAATGTGTAATGTACTTATATTGCATAGGCATTAAAATGAACGATAATAAAATATAAGCGGCAACAATCCATAATGTTATATTTAACCCCATTTTAAAAATCCCCCTTTCATAAATGTTTATTGAAAAAGGTCGGTTTCTCTCCACTTATACATATATATACGCATTCATTCTATTTCTGATGCACTTTATTACTAACTATCCGGTTTTCAGTTGAATTAATTTCAAATAAATTGAAGTATCGTGGTGCTATTAGGCTGTATCACTGCATTTTTGGTCATAGCACTGATAGTATTCTTACTAAGCAATAAGCAGGGCAAACTTACAGAACTAGGTTCCTAAAGAGAGTCTTACAATTTTTAGGAACCTTTAAAATGATGCTTGAAGATGAGAATTTATTGTAGCCACAGTTCATGTGGGAGCCTTTCTAAGGAAATATCTTTCTCAAAGGTTTTGCATAGTATGTTACATGTGCACTATCTTCTTTGAGAAAGGAGTTATGAGTTGGCTAATACTGAGCTCACAGGCCGAATTGTTACCCCTGATGATCCTGACTATGAACAGGCAAGAATAAATAACAACTTAAGCATTCCAAAATTCCCGAGTAAAATCGTATTCTGTCAAAAGACGGCAGACGTATTAAATGCATTGAGGTGGGTAAGAGAAAATAACGAACCATTCCGGATACGAAGTGGTCGACATAGTTATGAGAATTTTTCATTAATCAATAATGGCTTGATCATTGATGTCAGTGAAATGAATAAAATTAAGGTTGACCAGGAAGCAATGACGGCAAAAATAGCTGCCGGTGCTGATTTAGGAAAAGTATATAAAAAACTATGGAAATACGGCCTGACCATACCTGCAGGGACAGAAGGTAGTGTGGGCATCGTTGGCCTGACACTCGGTGGAGGAATAGGTATGTTATCACGCCCATTCGGACTTACTTGTGATAATCTGATTGAAATTGAAATGGTAAGAGCAGATGGACATAAAGGCGCAGAACTGATTAAAGCAAATAAAAATGAAAACAGGGATCTATTTTGGGCTTGTCGCGGGGGAGGAGGGGGTAACTTTGGTATTGTCACGTCCCTTACATTTAAACTGCATCCTATTTCAAATGTATCTCTCTTCTCTGTTTCATGGAAGTGGGAGGATCTTGAAGTTGCCTTTGATGCTTGGCAAAAGTGGGCACCCCAAACGGACGAAAAATTAACTTCGCAGATTGAATTAAAATCAAAAGAAGCGGGAGAAATCATTTCTCAAGGCATATTTGTTGGTTCTACCTCCAAGTTAAAGAAATTATTAAAGCCTATTACCTCTGCCGGCTCACCAACAAATGTATGGGTAAAGGAAGTTCCATATATTGAAGCGGTCAGATTCTTTGACGTACCAAGTGGAAACCAACCAGCACTTCGTAAGAGATCAGGTTCCTTTATTAAAAAACCTTTTCCACTTAGAGCAATCAATAGGATGAAGCATTTATTAGCAAACGCTCCAAATAGAAATTCGAGCATTTGGCATCAATCTCTGGGTGGAGCAGTAGGCAAAATCGCTTCATATGATACGGCTTATTTTTATAGGAATGCGATCATTGCTCAAGAGTACCTTACTACATGGGAAAATCCAGAAGAAGAAAAGCAAAATATTAGGTGGGTAGAAGAAGTAAGAAACACATTATCTCCCTTTACAGATGGCGACTATGTAAATTTTCCAGATCTATATATTAAAAATTGGCCGATAACGTACTATGGAAATAATTTTAGACGCCTTCGAGAAGTAAAAACAAAATATGATGCATTCAATGTATTTAATTTCCCTCAAAGTATCCCTCCTTATAAGAGGTGGATATAAAAGAGAGTACACATCAATTAACCCTAAATCTAAGAAATGGCGTCGAAATAACCAATTGGGTAGAGTCGACATTTTGATCTTCCCAATTAAAAACCCCAACTCTATGAGAAGGGGTTTTTAATATATATTATTCTATTATTTTAATAAAAATTGTGCTTTCATTTGTAATTTCCCGCCTTGAAATGTAAAGTTAGCATTTGATATTCCATCTTTACCATAATACATTATCATATAAGTATAATATGGCTCTCCTTTTTGGCCAACCTCGGAAATTAATTCTCCTTTACCACCAACGATTTTCTTTACACTCTTATAAGACATGCCATTTCTAATTTTATTGAATTCTTTTTTTGTTATTGTTACTTTTGATTTCGCGTATGCTACATTTTGTCCATTAATTGAAATGGGTGTAACTACTCCGAATGTTAATACGCTTGCCACTAAAAGACCAATAATAATTTTCTTCATCTAATTACCCTCACATAAGTTATATTTTACTTATTATACATAATTATGCAATATATTAATAGTTATTAATGAAAAAACTGTGTTTTAAAATTTCATCAAATAATACGTTCTCTTTAAAAGTTTTACTTGCTTCTATACTAATAGAAGATTGCGCCAATCCATATGCATAATCCCATTCAGAGTGCTAACAATAAGGAAGATATGTACAAAAGGGAGTGGATCCACATGTTATCATTTCAACCTAATTGTTGGTCAGAGCATGAAGAGCTTGAAGTTGTTTTGCTTTGTTCACCATCTAAGTTAGAGGTACCAAAATTAAAAACTGCTGAGTATGTAGGGTGGAGCTCTTCTGTTAATCATGCAAAAGCACAACAAAATTTCATGGAGTTCAAATATACCTTAGAGAATAGAGGAATTAAGGTCATCGATTATTCAGAGGAGCTATCGCAAGATGAACGAAACTTAAGTGATCAGCTGCTTAATCGTTATTTTGTACGGGATCTTGCATGTGTGTTTGGAGATATCATTTTACCAGGAGAAGCAGGGGTATCGATGAGGCGTCCAGAGTATGTACAAGCACATTCGCTAATGGAAAAATGGTTTCCAAAAACCTTTTTATTACATGAAAATGATAATGTGAGAGCACTAGAATTTGGCGATGTTCTAATTCTTAATCGAGATGCTGTGTTAATAAATATTGGGATGCGGACAAGTAAAGAAAGTGTGGAAAAAATTAAGGGAAAGATTTTTAGTGCTGGTTTTTCTGAAATAGGAATAATTGATTTGCCTCGTAGGTCCGATACGCTTCATTTGGATATGAATTGTAATGTAGCAAACGAGGATTTACTCATAGCAAAGAGCTTCGTGTGCTATTTACCTATAAATGTTTTGACAGAGAATTCATCTCGATTTGAAATGCCAGAACAATTTTTAAAACGTCATGGATTTGAGGTGAACTGGCTAGATAAATATAACACTATTCCTGATATTAATTTTCTTAACATAGATCCAGAAACATTATTAATAAGCAAACAAGCACATAAGCAGATGATCAAAAATCATCCTAAATTGCAAAAGAAGAAAATTATTGAAATTGAGGTAACAGAGTTAGAGAAAGGTGGAGGAGGCATTCGCTGTATGACACTGCCTCTTAGACGGAAATCATTAAAATAATACACTTAGCAATAAATGTATAGGGGTGACCCTGATGGGATCAAAAATAAAGAAAGACCTTATGTCATGGTGGCAGTTATCTCTTCTTGGAGTAGGATGTACGATAGGAACAGGTTTTTTTCTTGGTTCAAGTATAGCCATTGAGAAAAGTGGACCTGCTGTATTAATTCCCTTTATTTTAGCTGCAATCGGAACTTACATCGTTTACGATGCACTATCGAAAATGTCTGTAGTGCATCTTGATAAAGGATCTTTCCAATCATATGCTAAGAAAGCTTTTGGAAGGTGGGCTGGCTTTAGTAATGGATGGGTATATTTACTTTCAGAAATGCTCATTATGGGAAGTCAACTTATGGCGTTAGGGATATTTACGCAGTTTTGGTTTACATCTTTACCTCTTTGGATCGGAACATCCATTTACGCTGTACTAGGGTTATTGGTTATTCTTACAGGCATGAAAGGGTTTGAAAAATTTCAAAACATTTTTGGATTGATGAAAATGGCAGCTATAGTCATGTTCATCATTGTTGCCGTGATCCTTTTGAGCAGAGGGATGACTAGTCAAACGGGTGACGTTAATTTGTTTTTAGATAACTATAAGAACTTCTTTTCAGAGGGCTATAGAGGGATTTGGCTTGCGCTGCTCTATACATTTTATGCTTACGGTGGAATTGAAGTAATGGGCCTTTTAGCTATTGATTTAAAAGATTCCAAAGAAGCACCTAAAGCCGGAAAAATTATGATAATTGTACTGACCGTCATCTATATTTTGTCCATTGCTCTTGCTTTGACACTCATTTCTTGGGAAAAATTCAAAGTAGAAGAAAGTCCATTTATTACAGCTCTTGAAAATTTTCAGCTCCCATATGTGATGGACGTCTTCAATGGAATTCTGATAATAGCTGGTTTTTCAACGATGGTTGCCTCATTGTACGGAGTACTGACAATATTAACTTCGCTTGCAGAAGATCATGATGCACCTGCTTTCCTAGCGAAAAAAGGGAAAATGAAAATACCGTTACCTGCATTTCTTTTTTTAGCTGGTGGCTTGCTCATAACCATTATCATTGGCTTTTTGCTGCCAGAGAAGATTTTTGAATACATGATAACAGCTGCTGGTTTGATGCTCCTGTATAATTGGTTATTCATTTTAGTGACTTATACGAAGCTAATGAAAGTGTCGCTATGGGAACGAGTGAAAACAATTATTGGAATGCTGTTGATCGTTATAACAATATCAGGTACGTTAGGTGAAAAAACAAGCAGACTCGGATTATATGTGAGTCTGCTCTTCATAGTCATAATAGGAATTTGTACATTTATAATGGCGAAAAAATGGAGTAGTAAAAAGAGTGGTTGATAAAAGGTACTTATTTAGGGCGAATTCACAATTTGCCTTTTAAACTCATAAAAGGACATTTGGATTCGCTAATATCATCATTGCTTAAAAAATATTGCTTCCATTCAAGGTTGTCTTCTTTTCCATACCATTTTAGATCAGGATGAACTGAAATGCCATCATATGCAACAAGGCGTTTACGTATCAACTTTCTCATTTTGAGTCCATTATCAGTAGAGTTGTTAATTTCATCGAACACCCAACGTGGCTGAAATACTATGAGAAGAGATGGGAAATGACGACTCTTTCGTAATCTATGAGCAGGTGTGGCACAGAAAATAAAATAAGGTTCTCCATCAAAACAAAATGCCCATTTATGATGAGAGGGATCTATTGGCATATCTGTTGGCCAATCTTTTTCATCAAATGTTGTCAGCTGATTTAAAATGGACCAAAATAATTTGCGATAGTCCTCCCAGTCATAGTCCTCAATAATTTCCTCTGGTGTTTCCAAGAAAATAGCTAAAGCGGTATTTTTCCCTGAATCGCGTGAACATTTTCCATACGTCCTCAAGCAGTTTGCAAGATCATTTAGAGAACTTAGTTCCCGAGGATCTCCTACAAAACTAAATCTAAGGTAATTCGATAAAAATGCATGTCTTGCTGGGAAACACGGATACGTATTGTCTTCATCTGCAATCATGGAAGAGAAGGATGTAAAAGCTGATTGTTGCCATAATGGAAGTGTTTCAAAATGTACATCTATCCAGCGTTTTTCTAAAAGACCTTTCACTTCAGAAGCCTCCTTCTATACTTAACTACTTTATTAAAGGAGGTACAAATGGGTGACTATCGGTCTGGAGCTATTTGAAAATCAGCAGATATGCTTCATAAACTTTTCTAAAATTGCTAACGGGGTTTATGGAATTATCCCTCAAGAAGATGCTTAGAAATATGTCAATACTGTAGAATAATAGTTGCACTAAGCTATACATATCAGATGTTTTAATAAATACTGCCCCGTATATTCCTAACCTAAAAATAGTATTAAGTAGCTAAGGGGATTAAATAATTTTAAGATAGTTCAATATTCCGAAATGAATAAGAACCACGGTTAATCAAGCTAGACTCTTTCAAGATATTTTAGTTGACTGTTTACCCATGGGGGTATAATATGGTGTTTGTAAGAAAGTTGTCAGCGATTTGCGAAAGTATGAGTATATGAATTTGAACTATGATACAAAGTGAGTAATCGGTTAAAACTTATTGAAGTGAAGTAGTTCAAGTGCTTGCATTTCTTCGAACGTTGGAAGAAGGAAAGAGTTATAAGTAGGTAATCGTACAGCATACGGCAGTACATTCTGGTTTCTAGTGAAAATTTGTGTAATAGTTACAGAGACAGATAATCTTCTGAAATGTATTAAAAGAGCGGATAAAGACAACTCAAAAAAATCAAGTGTTTAAGGAAGCAGTAAATGTAGTCGGGAAAAGTCACTTAGGCTTGCGACTATTTATTTTTTAAAAGAAATAATACCCCTGGTGGTATAAAGGAGTTTGGAATGGAGAAGAAAAGAACGACAATCGTATTATTTAGCGGTGATTATGACAAGGCGATGGCAGCTTATATTATTGCAAATGGGGCAGCCGCATATGATCATGAAGTAACAATCTTCCACACCTTTTGGGGAATTAATGCACTTCGTAAACAAGAAGGTGTAAAAGTGAAGAAAGGTTTCCTTGAAAAAATGTTTGGCAAAATGATGCCACGAGGTGCAGAACAACTCGGTTTATCAAAAATGCAAATGATGGGTATGGGTCCAAAAATGATTAAGCACGTTATGAACAAACATAATGCCTTAACATTGACGCAATTGATTAATATGGCACTGGAACAAGATATTAAATTAGTATCCTGTACGATGACAATGGATCTACTCGGACTTCAACAAGAGGAATTAATAGATGGAATACATTATGCAGGCGTTGCAGCGTACCTAGCAGATGCTGAAGACGGCAATGTTAACTTATTCATCTAAAATATATTTTTTTATTATAAATAATACCCCTATGGGTATGGAGGTGTAAGAGATGTTAAAAGCAGACATAAAATTAGATGCTAAAGGCCTTGCTTGCCCTATGCCAATCGTCAAAACGAAAAAAGCAATGGCTGACTTAGTAGATGGTGAAATTCTTGAGGTACAAGCAACAGATAAAGGATCAAAGGCAGATTTAGCTGCATGGGCAAGAAATATTGGACATCAGTATATTGGTACTATTGAAGAGAATGAAATCTTATATCACTATATTCGTAAATGTTCAAATGACATAAATGTGGAAAAAATATTTGAATATACCATTTCAAATGAAGAAATCACAGAGCGACCTGGAGTAATCCTAGATGTTCGTGAAGAAGTTGAATACGCATTCGGTCACATAGAAGGTGCAATATCGATTCCATTTGGAGAGCTTGATGCACGGTTAAAAGAATTAGATATGGATAATGAAATTTATGTGATTTGCCGAACAGGTAAACGTAGTAATATGGCTGCACAAAAGTTAGCAAACGCTGGATTTGATAAAGTGTACAACGTACTACCTGGGATGACAGCATGGACAGGTGAATTAACAAAAAATATATAATTTGTGGAGGGAAAATCAATGTCAAACAAAGTAGCTATTATCGCAAGTAATGGTAGTCTTTTCGATGCTTATAAAGTATTTAATATTGCAACAGCTGCAGCTGCTTCTGAGAAAGAAGTCACGATTTTTTTTACATTTGAAGGCTTAAATTTAATTCATAAACAAGCAATGCAAGCTTTATCAATGCCAGAAGGAAAAGAGTTCATGGCTGAAGGTTTTGCAAAAGCAAACGTTCCGACAATTCCTCAATTAGTGGAAGTGGCACAAGAGTTAGGTGTGAAATTCATAGGGTGTCAAATGACAATGGATGTTATGGGCTTAAAAATCGTAGATTTCGTTGAGGGGATTGAAGTGGGTGGAGCTGTTACATTCTTAGAATTTGCAAAAGATGCTTCTCCAACATTAACATTTTAGATTAATGTATTAAATACTACTTTTAATCCGTGCAGTAGGAGCACTTTCTACTGCATAAAAAATCGGAAAAATAATACCTGTGGGGGTAAGTTGGATATGACAGTAAATACATGTACTGCAGCAGACGTTGCACGTAAGGTTATCGAAAAGAAGGAATTATTCATTTTAGATGTACGAAATTCAGATGCATTTGAAGATTGGAAAATTGAAGGTCAGAAATTTGAGTACTTAAATATACCTTATTTCGAGCTACTTGATGGTGTGGAAGAAATCCTTCCAAAAATTCCAACGGATAAAGATGTATTAATCGTTTGTGCAAAAGAAGGTTCATCAATTATGATCGCTGAAATGCTTTCAGACGAAGGACTTGACGTTTGTTATCTTGTAGGAGGTATGAAATCTTGGAGTATGTACTTAGAGCCAATTAAAGTAGGTGAACTTCCGAACTGCGGTGAAATATACCAATTTGTTCGTCTGGGTAAAGGATGTCTTTCATACATGGTGGTTTCTGATGGAGAAGCAGCTTTAATTGATGCGGTACGTTTTACAGAAGTATTTACAAACTTTGCTCATGAAAAAGGTGTTGAAATAAAACATGTTTTTGATACACATTTACATGCTGATCATATTTCAGGTGGTCGTACCATAGCAACTGCGACTGGCGCTAAGTATTACTTACCAAAAGCGGATGCTACAGAAGTTGTTTTCGAGTATACAGAACTTGCAGACGGTTTAACAGTAAAACTAGGTAGCTCAAAAATTGATGTTGGTGCGCTATATTCACCAGGTCATACAATTGGATCAACTTCTTTAGTAGTCGACGGTCAATATTTATTTACTGGTGATATTTTATTTATCGATTCAATTGGCCGTCCTGACCTAGCTGGCCTTGCAGAGGACTGGGTAGGTGACTTACGTGAAACGCTTTATAGACGTTACCGTGATTTAGCAGAGGACCTAATCGTTCATCCTTCGCACTTTATGAACATTGATGAATTAAATGAAGATGGTACAGTCGCTAAACGCTTAGGTGATTTATTTGTAGAAAACCACGGTTTGAATATCGAAGAAGAAGATGAATTTCGTACGCTTGTAACCGAGAATTTACCACCACAGCCAAACGCATACCAAGAAATTCGACGAGTGAACATGGGTAAAATCACACCAGATAATGAGGCACAAACGGAGATGGAAATTGGACCAAACCGTTGTGCTGTAAGATGATTTTTTGAACTTAGAAATAGAAGATAGAAATGTCATGTATATGTTTGCATATTACTTACATGCAATTTTAATAAGGAAAGGTAAAGATCTTTTCCAACAAAAATAATAAAACGAATTGAAAAGGAGAAACAAAGATGAATATCATAAAAACTTTAGACGTAAAAGGGTTAGCCTGTCCAATGCCAATAGTAAAAACTAAAAAAGCAATCGATACTATTGCTTCTGGCGAAGTACTAGAAGTATTGGTAACGGATAAAGGCGCATTGAATGATTTTACAGCTTGGGCAAAATCTGGAGGTCACAATATTGTAGAACAGAAAGAAGATGCAGGTGTATTAAGCTTCTTCATAGAAAAAGCATAAAAGAATAAATGGGCGAGTACTCGAGCAATCGATGCTCGCTTTTTTAGATAGGAAGAAGGAGAAAAAATGAGTTTTTCATTAGTAATTGTCTTATTTCTCATTGGTTTTGTAGGTTCATTTATTTCTGGAATGCTTGGTATTGGTGGCGCTATTATTAAATTTCCGATGCTGTTATATATTCCAGCATTACTTAGTTTAACAAGTTTTACTTCACACGAAGTTGCGGGTATTAGTGCAGTTGAAATACTGGTGACATCTATTGCTGGTGTATGGGCGTATCGTAAAGGCGGGTATTTAAATAAATCATTGATCTTTATAATGGGCATAGCAGTATTAGCAGGTAGCTTACTTGGTAGCTTAGTGTCGAAAGAGCTATCTGCGGAAAGTATTAACGTTGTGTACGGAATGTTTGCATTACTTGCAGCAATTTTGATGTTTATTCCTCGAAAACAAATTCCTGATGTGCAAGTGCATCAAGTGCAGTTTAATAAATCTCTTGCTGCTGGCTTAGCGTTTATCGTTGGCATAGGTTCCGGTATTGTCGGAGCAGGAGGTGGTTTCATTTTAGTACCTATCATGCTTGTCAATTTAAAAATCCCGACCCGTATAACAATCGCCTCTAGTTTAGCAATTACGTTTATTTCTTCCATAGGTGGATCAATTGGGAAAATTACAACTGGACAAGTAGAATGGGGGCCAGTGTTAGTGCTGGTAACGGCAAGTTTGATTGCAGCGCCAATTGGAGCCAAGGTCGGTAAATCAATGAATACAAAATTATTACAGATGATTCTAGCAGTGCTCATTGGTGCAACTGCTATAAAAATCTGGGTGGACATATTAATGTAGAAGAAGTTGTAGATGCAGGATATGCAAATATATCCTGCATTTTAATATTGAATGTAAGAAAAAGATGATAACTAAGGTGTAAGAATGGTTATTTTTATGACTTTTTATTGCTTATATCAACAATTAGAGCAAAGTCTTTTAGCTAATTTGCTGTATCCGAACAGCTTTATAGGAGAGGTAGATGGAAATACTTTGTTTGTTGGTACTTTTTAATTCTTGTATAATGTAAAGGTAACTTGACTTTCAATAAATTGTAAATTAATATAAATGTAAAGGTAACTTTACTAAGAAGATGGAGATAAAATGAAAAATAACATTAAAGCATTTCGGGTAAAACATCATTACACGCAAGATGATCTTGCGGAAAAATTAGAGGTATCTAGACAGACAATTATTTCTTTGGAGAAGGAACGATACAATCCTTCAATTACTTTAGCCTTTAAGATCTCTCGACTATTCAACTGTTCAATTGAAGATGTTTTTATTTATGAGGAGGAATAAGAATGGAAAGAATGTGGATTGGGATTGGAATGATTACTTTTATAGTGGCAACTGTATTATTATCATTCGTAGGACCCCATATGTACTTGAGAAAGAAGAAAATTGTTGATGAGCGGTTTAATCGTATCCATCATCTAGGTCGTTCATATTCATGGTTTGCGTCAACAGGGATTATTGTCATTGTATGGCTATTAGCGCTTATTGTCTTTGATTCATTACTGTCCTTTTTCTTAATTACAGCAATATTTGTAGGTCACATGGTATCCTACATCATTGGAGCAGCAGTTGCCCAAAGTCAAAATTAGTATCATTTAATTTATATTTATATTTAACTCTATTTATGGTACAATTTAACATCTCGAGTTACATTAAATTTATGTTATCTAGTAGAATGTGTGGTGATAATTCTTTTAAAGAGAAGTGAAATAAATTCGTCTACTTAGTATTTACTTATTTCTAATTTTAATTATCTAAATAATCACTTTATTATAGAGGGTTCAAAGGAAATATGCTTATTCTAAAGTGCATCCAAGTGATTTAATCTACTTGGATTTTTTTTTTAGTATATTCTCACTCTAGTAAACGCCAAATGGCAACTAATTAATCTCTAATAAAAACTGTATTTATAATAGGGGGAAACGTCTTTTCGTTAATTATGTACTGACATTATGGATCCCCATTGTAATAGGATATGCTATTTTCGTATTATGAAAGTTAAATAAAATAATTTTAAGAGCTGTCCTATGTAAATCCATAGGGCGGCTTTTTTCTATTCATTTACTTTTCAAAAGTTAAATTTGTTTTGTTCTTTTTACTCTAAAAGTCGAATAAACTCTTAGCAAGCTCATATATATTAATATTCAAGGAATTAGGCGTTTTATTAGATTTTAGATGAAAAATAGTAATTACAAGAACTATATTTTGATGAATGATTCAATAAAAAATAGGTTTTACTGTTGGTTTCATTAAATAAACTATTAACGACATTAGTTTAGTCAACACAATCATATTGGAGGAGCGGAGCAATTGCTTGTAGATATTCATAATCATATTTTACCTGGACTTGATGATGGCCCTAAGTCAATAGAAGAGGCCTTGTTACTTGCCACAGATGCAGTAGAAAACGGGATAACACACATAATTGCCACCCCTCATCATCATGACGGTAAATACATGAACGCATCCTCTGTAGTTGAAGAGGCTGTGTTCAATTTTAATAAGGAACTTTATGAAAGATCCATTCCATTGGAAATTCTACCAGGTCAAGAAACGCATATATACAATAGCTTGATATCTGATTTAAATAAGGATCTATTAACACTAGCTAATAGTGGCAAATATATATTAATAGAACTACCGATAAACCATATTCCTACCTATACTTTTGATATCCTTTTCCAAATACAGTTAAAAGGTTATATTCCCATAATAGTTCATCCTGAAAGGAATATGGTATTTAGAAAAGACAAGCAGAAGCTATATGACATAGTGAATAAAGGATCTCTCGTACAAGTAACAGCTTCAAGTTTGATCGGGGTAAATGGTAGAGCTATAAAAAGATACATTAAGTATTTGGTTAAACATAATATAGTCCATTTTATATCTTCAGATTCACATCATCATATAAAGCGACCATTTTTATTGAAAGCTGCATATCAATACGTAAGAGAAAAATTCTCCGAGGGACTTGTTTCTTATTATAGTGAAAATGCAAAGCACGTTATAAATGGCACTAGTTTTCAACCTAAACGTCCAATCAGTTTCAAAAAAGGTCGAGATTAATGTACTGAATAACTTTCAAAAAGAAAGGTAAAAAAGGAGGGAACAACTCTTATGGAAGAAACGATTAGTCTGCACGATATATTCAAAACTTTAAAGAAAAGACTTTTACTCATTATCACTACATTCGTATTAGCAATTTCGATTGCAGGGGGAGTTAGTTACTTCTTGTTAACACCGGTGTACGAAGCGTCTACACAAATTCTGATTAGTCAAAAGGAGATTGAGAATAAGCAATTTATCGCACAGGACGTCCAGACGAACCTCCAATTAATTAATACTTATAGTGTCATTATAAAAAGTCCTGTTATTCTTTCAAAAGTAGTTGATAATCTTAACCTGAATACAAGGTTAGAGGTACTCAATAACAATATTAACGTTAGTAGTGAGCAAGACTCGCAAGTTATTAATATCAGTGTTCAAGATCCTGATTTGCAAAAAGCAGTCGAAATAGCAAATATGACTGCAGAAGTATTTCAGAAAGACATCCCTACACTTATGAATGTAGATAACGTTAAAATACTCTCACCTGCAGTTGATGAAAAAAATGTTAAACCGATTCGACCTAACCCAATTCTTAATATGGCTATTGCAGCTCTTATTGGATTAATGATTGGAGTAGGAATAGCATTTCTTATTGAATACTTAGATAAAACTATCAAAACAGAGCAGGATGTTAGTGAATTATTAGAGTTACAGATACTTGGTCTCATTAGCCCAATTTCCCAAAAGAAATTCAAAAAATCAAAAAAAAATAACAAGAAAAGAGGGGAGTTGGATGTTTAAAAAGAAGCGGAAGGAACTTCGAAGAAAACTTGTAACTAGTACTGACCCAAGATCAATCGTTTCAGAGCAATTTAGAATGATCCGAGAGAATATCAAATTTTCCATGAAGGACAAGCAACTAAATACATTGCTTTTCACTTCAGCTGCAAAAGGTGAGGGTAAGTCAACAATCGCAGCAAATACTGCTATTGCATTTGCACAAGAGGGTAAGAAGGTACTTCTTGTAGATGCAGATTTGAGAAAACCTACTATACATCATACGTTTAATAAGCTACTCTCTCCGGGATTTACCAACTTGCTAATGATTCAATGGAAGATTCAAGATGTGGTTAAAGAATCTGGCATTAAGGGGTTAGATATAATCACTTGCGGACCAATTCCCTCGAATCCTGCTGAACTCCTTGGATCTAATTCGATGGACGGTTTTATTAGAGAGGCGAAAGATAAATATGACATTGTAATCTTCGATGCCCCACCAGTTCTTTCAGTAGCAGACGCACAAATTTTATCTGAAAAGTGTGATGGTACGATTCTAGTGATCAGTTCGGGGACAACAGAGAAAAGATTTGCTATAAAAGCTAAGGAAGTTCTTCAAGCATCCAAAGCAAACATGGTTGGAACAGTTCTTAACAATTTTAAACTTGAAAAGAATCATTATTATTACCAGTATTATTAGGGAATAGAGTAGATAACTTAGTGCGGATTTTCAAATTGAGTAATGGAAGGAGAAGATGATGAAACGAAGAGTTTTACATATTCTAAGCTCTGATGGACTTGCTGGTGCTGAAAATGTAGCCATCTGTATTATAAATAATTTATCTGAATTCTCCGAATCTGTTTACTCTTCACCAATGGGGAGTATTGAAAAAATACTGGATAGTAGAGGGATAACTTATTTACCTATGAATAAGTTATCAATTATGCAAATAAGAAAAGTAATGAAAAAATGGAAGCCTGATATAATCCATGCACATGATTTCACTGCGACGCTTTTAAGTTTAGTAGCAACCTTTAATACGCCTGTAGTATCACATATTCATCAATTTCCAGAATGGTTGAAAAGCGTAAATAAATTATCAATTCTATTTTTCTTAGCATGTATAAAAATCAAAAAAATAATAGTAGTTACACCTGCAATTAAAGAATCTACATTTTTGTCTCGAATATATAATGAAAAATCAATTGTCATAAAAAATATTGTAGATGTAAATTGGATAGCAGAAAAAGCTTCTCTACCTACTGAGAAAAGTTATGACGTAGCATTTGTAGGAAGATTGGAAGATGTGAAGGATCCAATTCGATTTATTAATATTATCTCAGAATTAGTTAAAGAGTTCCCGATCGTTTCTGTAGTTATTATGGGGGAAGGAAGGCTAGAAGGACAATGTAGAGATTTAATAAAAAAATTAGATTTAGAGAAGAATATTGATCTAATAGGATTTATGAATAATCCATATCCTGTATTACAAAACTCTAAAATTCTAGTAATGACATCTAAATCTGAAGGATTACCAATGGTCGCGATTGAAGCGTTGTCTATGGGCAAGCCTATAGTAGTTCCTAACCTTGAAGGAATAGAGAGCATTGTTAATAGTAATTGTGGAGTTATTTGCAATGAAGATCAAGAATTTATTACTGCGATATTGAAACTTTTACTATCAGAGAAAGAATATGAAGAGATGTCTTTAAGTGCTTCTAAAAAAGCGGAAGAAATGTTTAATATGGCAGACTATAAGAATCAGTTGCAGCAGGTGTATAGTAGTGTCCTTTGAACATCAAAAAGAAAATGCTACCCATACCTTTAAAAAAACTGGTCCATTCTTCCGTCGAAGTTTAGGGTATTTAGACTTATATATCATCGGATTTTGTATTCTAAGTGATAAGTTATTAAATATTAATTTACTGGTTTATTGCTTAGGTATTTATTTGGCTTTCCGTATATTATTCATATCACCAGACCATGCATTTGCAGTATTAATCTCGTTAGTACCAAACTTAGCGGTAATGTTTATCCCAATTCCAGGTTTATCTGTGCCAATAATAAATGTCTTAATTGGTATTGCTCTTTTTAAAGTATTGATTTCAAATTTTAAGAAGCCCATTAATAAGAGTTATCTTTTTATTATTGGATTGTTTATTGCTTATGAATGGAGTCATATTTTTTATTATGATATCAAATCGATTATTTTGCTATTTAGTTGGAGTTTTGCAATTTTATATGTTTCTTTATATTTCTTTTATTCTCTGAAGTCATATAATCATAAAGTTGTAATTATATATTCTATCGCGGGTGTATTGATTTCTATATTCTATGGGACGTTAGATTTTTTTGAGAATTACGGAACTCTGATGTCGAATAATGCGACTATTAGATTTAAAGGAGGAGCTGGAGATCCAAATTATTTTTCAATGTATGTAATGATTTCGTTGTTTCTACTTTTATATCTCGTAAAACGTGAGACAAATAAGTTTTATAAATTCCTTTATCCATTGTTATTTGTCTTTTTAGTTGCGTTCGGTGTACTCAGCTTATCGAGAATGTTTTTATTAGTTATTTCACTGTTATTAGTGTTACTACTTATTAAGATTATTTTTAGATTGAAAAAAAATAAAAAGATATTGTTTTTTATTATGTCGGTAATTGGTTTTCTTGTTTTGTTTTCTATTTTCTTTATTTCGGAATTTACATCCATCTTAAATTTACTACTTTCAAGATTTACAGATTTTATTGATGATCCATCTGCTCTTACTAGTAATAGAAATGTACTAGCTGAACAATATATTGAATTATTAATGTCGGATACAAAAGACATGATTTTCGGAATGGGAATTCAAGATTATCACCTCAGATCAGGCATTCAACTTCAAGCGCATAATATCATTTTAGAACTTCTTGTAGTATGGGGATTAGTAGGATTTTTAGTTTTTATCTTGTTTATAGCAACATTTTTGAAATTTAGCAATGTTAGCAGATTTAATGTGAAAAACGATTTTATTAGTTGGCTACCTATTATTTGTATGGGGATCAGTTATTTGTCTCTAAATGCAATGTCTAACGAAAGTTTTTTCCTGTTACTACTTTTCGCTATAAAAAACCTTCAGGAATTTGATTCACTGGAGCACGATTTGATGATGAACGAGTATGGATAATAATAAATATAGCATGGCAACATAAATAAAAAGAAAAGAAGGACAAATCATAGAAACTATAAAAAAAACAGCTGTTCTTTTGATGGTCATTACAATTCTATCAAAAGTTACCGGATTTCTACGGGATATCACACTATCCTACTTTTATGGTGCTACTTCAACGAGTGATGCATATATTATTTCCATTACGATTACATCTGTATTATTTAGTCTTATTATTTCAGGGATATCCACTGCATATATTCCTATGTTTAAACAAATCGAACATAGTGAAGGGCAGCGATCTGCGACATACTTTACAAATAACCTCATCAACATTGTATTGATAGTTACAACTGCGGTCATAGTAATTGGTCTTCTTTTTTCTGACGTGTTGGTGAAATTATTTGCTTTAGGATTTGATGGAGAAACATTAAGAATTGCTGTTCTTTTTACTCGAATAGGTTTAGTAGGCATATATTTTACTAGTGTAACTCAGATTTTCAGTGGTTATCTACAGTTGTATGGAAAATTCACAGTACCAGCTATGGTTGGGCTGCCTTTTAATTTTATTATTATCATTTCAATTATAGTAAGTACTCAAACGAATATTATTGCATTAGCGATTGGCAGTGTTCTAGCTGCGTTTATTCAACTAATATTCTTATTCCCCTCATTAAAGAAGACAAATTATAGATACGTTCCAATTGTGCAGTTCAACGACGAGAAAATAAAGAAAATGGCAGTTATTGTTTTCCCTATTATGATAGGAATATCTATTGACCAAATCAACTTGATGGTTGATAAAACTCTTGCTTCTACTTTAGTGGAGGGGGGAGTTTCTGCTTTGACATATGCTAGTCGATTAAATGATTTTGTACAAGGTATATTTGTTCTGTCATTCGTGACTGTCATGTTTCCACTCATCTCAAAAATGGCTGTACAAAAAAATAAAGAAGACTTCAAACAATCAATTAGTGAGGTTATTTCGGTTGTCATTTTGATCGTAGTTCCTGCTAGTGTCGGAATAATGATTTTGGCAGAGCCTATTATAAGGTTACTTTTTGGACATGGACATTTTGACGAACGTGCAATAGAAATGACAACTCATGCACTCTTCTTCTATTCAATAGGTATGATAGGGTATGGTATCCGCGAAATTTTAAATCGCACTTTTTATTCTCTACAGGATACAAAAACCCCTATGTACAATGCTTCTATGGCCGTTATATTGAACATTATATTAAGTATTATTTTATCTTACTTTATGGGAATCAGTGGGATCGCTTTAGCTACGAGTATTTCTGCACTTTTCTGCTCAACATTGTTAGTTATCAAGCTTCGAAAAAAAATTGGAGCGTTCGGTTTGAAAGGGAATTTCATCACCTTTATGAAAGTAACATTTGCTTCCAGTGTAATGGGTGGGGGAGTATATATTTTTAACAACTATATACTAACAGATTGGAATGTTTTTTTGAAAATGAGTGTAGTCATCCTGATAGGTAGCAGTATCTATTTCCTATTAATTACACTATTAAAGGTGAAAGAGTCAAAACTACTTGTAAATTTCCTTGTGGATAAAATTCGTCCAAAACAAACCTAACCCGAATGGAGGATAATTTGGAGCTCATTCAGATTACTACGTATATGGACTTGGGAAGATATGAGAAAGAATGGTCTGCTATTTTAGAAGAAAATGATAATACGAATCCATTTATCGAATTTGAATTTGTTTATAATTGGTGGAGATTTTTAGGGAAGGAAGAAAAAGTAGAAATATATGCAGTAAAAGAAAATAATCGCACGATTGCATTTTTTCCATTTCAATCAGAAAAAACTTGGTATGGATATATTCTTCGTTTTTTAGCACTTGGAGATGCGAATTATATGGATATTATTGCAAGGGAAAGAGATATAGACCGAGTCATCATGTTTGTATTTGATGCTTTAATAAAGAAGAAAAAGAGCGTAGTTTTTTATCTACACGGATTATTAGAAAGTGTAGAAACACATAGTAAACTTTCGAATTATTTGAAAGCTAGAAATATGAAGGAACGATATTCTCGTATTGTCACTCCTTATATTGATTTGGATAATATTTCGTATGAAGAGTACATGAAACCTCGTCATAAGTTGCATGGATTAGATCGAAGGGAAAAAAGGTTGAGGGCACTTGGTGATGTTCAACTACAAATTTCACCTGCGACGGAGATCAATCAAGTATTTAAGGTGCATCAAAAGCGATGGGAAAAGAAAAATGATACGAGTGGGTTTTCTAGTAATCGAAAACAAGCTTTCTTTAAATACTTAGCTGAACAGAATGATGGGAAGTTGAGTGTACGCTTATCTACATTAACATTACAAAATGAAATGGTTGCTTTTACGTATGGTTTTGCATGTAGAGGAAGGTATTTGGGATATGTATTAGGACATGATTCAGATTTTGATGTATACGGTCCTGGTAGAATTTTAGTAAAAGAGAAGATTAAACGAAACATGGACGATGGATTTCATAAACTCGATATGAGCATCGGATATGAACCATATAAGCTGGAATGGAATACAAATTTTGATTATACGAGAAAAACAGTTTTCTCTACAAATACGTTTAGGGCTAGTATGTTTCGGAATTTTCTTTGGCTAAAAGAAAAAGCGTTTTCTAAGATTAGAAAACACTATTCTGTTGTTATTTTTCGACGAAACACAATTGGTAAGTTGAAATATTACCTTCGAAATAAAGAGAAATTTCGTTTCTGGAAAGATATTTGGAAGAATAGACTGCAACCTTTTGTATATGAGCAAAAACAATATTTAATAGCAAAGTTGACAGTTAACGAAATGAGATTAAACAGTCATTTTGAACAAATAACGCCTGAAATGGCACTTTCAATGAAGGATGATAGAAAAGAAATACTTCAAAAAATATATAATGGATATAAAGGTTATTACTCAACTGACGTCAATAAAGTATTTTGGGTAAATGAAAATGTCATTAGACTAGACGATATTGAAGTCGTTGAAAACTTAAAGAAAAAAAGCATTTATATTAGAGATTGGGAGAATGAAAACTTAAAGCAAATTCTTTCATTTGTTCAGGCTAAATATCGTCCAAAGTACATTTTTGTACATGTAAATAAGCGTGATAAAAAAAGTATTCAATTACTCCAATCAAATGAATTTGATATCACTGAAAGGCTTTCTTACTCAAGAGTTTTAGGGAAGAGAAAAGTGAAAAAAGAAGTAGAAATTTAAAAGAGAAGGTGCCTTTTATTATTCTATTAGAGAGAAAGTTTTTTAATATAAAAATGCACAGTTATTATTTTTTGAATGAGATCGTTTCAACTGGAAAGTTAACAGATATAGAAGGGTTTACACATTCTTTAGTCCCTAAAAAGCAACTACAGCAGTTTGAAACACTTTATATCGATTTAACTAAAAGTGAACAAGAATTATTTGAGAACTTGCATCGAACAAATAGAAAGCAGATAAAAAAAGCAGAGGGTTACCATTTTCAAATAGAAGTGCTAGAAGAACCGTCAATAATGGATATTAAAGCATTTCAGAAGTTTTATAATCTTTTTTCAGCATTTGTAAACACATACTCATGTAATTCCTTTCATGTAAATACGATGAATAAGCTAAAAGACAAGAATGCACTTGTAATCACGAAAGTTTTGAATGAAGCAAATGAAGTGCTTTGTTATCGAGTATATATTTCGGATGATAATATAGCTTTTTGTTTATATTCTGCCTCTCATTTTCGGATGAAAGAAAAAACTGAAGAAAAAAGATTATTAAGTGAAGCAAATAGATATTTGATTTGGAGAAATATATTATATTTTAAATCAAGAAACCACACAATTTTTGATATGGGTGGACTTACAAAGAATCCAAATATTCGTAGTTTCAAAATGGAATTCGGTGGAGAAATAGCTCATGTTTATTCTGGCTATGAAGCAAATTCAAAAATCGGTCAATTCATACTTTGGTTACGTGCAAAAAAAATCAAGAAAGGATGAAGAGCTGGGGGCACTTATAATTTCATTAGATTTTGAGCTGAATTGGGGAGTACATGATGTTTTTACTATTGAAAATTACGGGGAAAATATTTTAGGTGCACGATTAGCAATACCTAAAATTCTTCAGTTATTTCAGAAGTATGATATTCATGCTACTTGGGCTATTGTTGGAATGCTTTATTGTAAAGATAAACAGGAACTCTTAAGTTTCTTGGAAAGTATAGAAATTCCATATGAAAATGAAACTTTATCAGCTAAATATAACCTTTCGAATGTAGGTGCAAATGAACAAGAGGATTTATATCATTATGGAGATTCACTAATTAATATGATTAAAAAAATTCCAAACCAAGAGATTGGAACGCATACTTTCAGTCATTATTATTGTCTTGAAAAGGGGCAGCGAATCGAACATTTTGAAAAGGATTTGCAGGCAATGGTTGAATTGAATGAAGGAGTTACATCGTTAGTATTTCCGAGAAATCAAGTTAATTTAGATTATTTACAGCTATGTGATGAATATGGCATAACTGCTTATCGAGGAAATGAAAATAGCTGGATTTACGGCCCGTACATTAAAGAAATGAATACCACTATAAAGCGAATGCTCCGATTAGCTGATCATTATATAAATATTACAGGTCATAATAGCTACAAGTTAGAGAAAGTAAGCACTCACCCGATTATCAATGTACCATCTAGCCGGTTTTTAAGACCATATAGCAGTAAATTGAGAATATTAGAGAGACTTCGTTTACAACGCATTAAACACAGCTTAACGGAAGCTGCTAAAAATAATGAGTATTATCATTTATGGTGGCATCCACATAATTTCGGCAAGAACACGGAAAAAAATCTTCAGTTTCTTGAGGAAATATTACAGCATGTAGAATATTTAAAGGGAAAATATAAATTTCAAAGCATGCATATGAGAGATGTGGTTGGTTTGATCAATTTGAATAAGACAAATTAAAAGTCCGGAGAGAACAGGTAGTTTCTCATCGGACTTTGTTTTATTTATAGTCAACTTTACCTTATGCATAACCTCATTTTTTATATTTAAGTAATGATACTTCGGTGAAAATATGTAGAATAACTTTAAATCTAGTAAGTTGAAATGTAGCTATTAACGCATACTCTGATAATCTATTTTCATAAAATAAAAGGATTTAGGAAATTTAGCCGAGAAGGGAGATAGCGATATGTATAAAAAAATTGTCTTTAAAATTGTTGGTTTGGAATTGCTTTTAATATTCTTCTATACGGTAAATGGCGCCTTTGTAACAATTAAAGAACCTACTAGTCCATATTTACAATTTGTTATGCTGGTTCCATTAGCAATCATTCTCTTCCTATATATTGCTTTCAAAAAGAAATGGCGTCAATACTTCTTTGTGAAGGTTCATCTTAATAAAGAAAGTCTGTTGCTATACGCACCACTTATTCTCGTATTATGTATCATTCTATTTAGCACCAACGGCTTAAATTTTGTATCTGTACCTAACTTATTTGCTATGTTTATCATGCAGTTACTAATCGTCGCTTTTATCGAGGAAACGGTCTTTAGAGGAATGATGCTGCGAATAATATCTGCAAAGGGTACTTTTACAGCTGTTTGGATTTCGAGCATACTGTTCGGAGTGACACACTCATTGCAGTTAATAGGTGGACAATCAGTTGAAGATACGATTATTCAAATTTTATATGCACTTGTTGTAGGATTAGTGCTAGCATTGCTTGTAATGGATGGGCAGTCGATTATCATTACGATATTGTTCCACGGCTTGAATAACTTTTTCAACTTTATGGGAAATATCGAAAGCTCGATCACATCAGCATATATCATCTTTTTCGTATTATTAGTATATTCAATTTTCCTGTGGAAACGAGTAAAGAACAAGGAAAAACATAGTCTTCATTCTCTTTAGGATATTTATCCAAATAACTAAAAAGCCAAGACTACAATTTGTAGCTCTTGGCTTTTTATTTGAAGCGATTTATAATAACGATGGTCATCAATATCAAAAAAATAATGACAGCTGAGATTGGGGAAAATAGCTTGTTCGCTAACGTGTTGATTGCAGTGGACTGCTGCTCATGCTTCATAACTGCCTTCAAGAACTGGTCATCCTTTATTTGGACAGCAATTGCTTGCTCCGTACTAATACCTTTAATAGAGAAGTACTTAGTTCCATTTTTATAAGTATTCGAAAAGTTTCCGCCAAGTTGCTCCATATCTGAATAACTTGTAACTTGACCAATTTCTTTGTCTATTTCAGTGACAAGTTCATCAATTACTTCATAAACGTAGCCATCCCAAGTAACGAGTGAATACACCCAATCAGTAGCAGAGGAATGATTAGGTAAGGTCATAAAACAAATGAAAATCAAGAGAGCAATAATCTGTTTTAATGTCAAAAAAATTCCTCCTCCAAGGGTTTTTCGTAGTTTAACATAATATAATATGAAAATTAGAGCAAAATGAAGAAAACTTGGTTATATTTTAAATAAGAATAAAAGAGAAAAGGGGCTTTAAAATGGGAAGATCCAAAGAATTAGTAATGCGGGAAATTCCACAATCTGAAATTGGTCAGTCGATTGAATTATTAAACTATGTGTTTCAAATTTCCTTATCTATTAATAAGGATCGATTATTCGTAAATGCCAAAAGTAAACAGTTCGATGAGGGATTAGCTCTTGGTTGGTTTGATCGAGAGCAACTTGTCGCCCAAATATTAAATTTACCGTTTCAAGTGAATATTCATGGGACCATTTATGATATGAGTGGCATGACAGCGGTGGGTACTTATCCTGAATATTCAAGCCATGGTTTGATGCATACACTTATGGTTGAGAGTATGAAAAGGATGCGTCAAGAAGGGCGCTATATAGCCTATCTATTCCCGTATTCAATTCCTTATTATCGCAAAAAGGGATTTGAAATTATGAGCGACATCCTAGAGTATCAAGTGAAAGATACACAACTACCCTTTTATAGAAATATTCCCGGACAAGTAAGACGTATGAAGGATGACTTTTCAGATCTTCGTGATGTATACAACAGGTATGCTCATAATACGCATGGTGCGATGAAACGAAATGCAATAGCTTGGAATGAGAAATTCCAAGAATCGTATTGGGAAGAGAAATTTGAAGGTAGCGATACGAAATTGCAAGCTGCCGTGTATTATGATGATGACGGTTTAGCGCTTGGCTATATGTTCTACCGCATTATGGAAGAGGATTTTTATATTGATGAGCTTGTATATTTGAAGGAAGTTGCTCGTAAAGCATTATGGAACTTTGTACATGCCCATCGTTCGATGATTTACCATGTGTATGGTAAAACTTCTGGCAATGATGCGATAGCTTTCTTAATGGAGGATAGTGAAATCAAACAAAATGTTTCCCCGTACTTCATGGCAAGAATTATTGATGTCCAAAAGTTTCTTGAGCGGTTCCCTTTTGCAAGAACGAACTTCCACATTCGGTTAGCTTTAACGGACACTCTCCTAGAATGGAATCATGGAACCTTTGAAATTACTGTTCAATCAGGAGAAGTAACAGTTGAAAAGGTAAGTAATGAAATTGAGTCAAATACTGTACAAATGACGATTCAAACGTTTGTCACAATGTTCCTAGGATATAAGCGTCCAACGTATTTGCATAGTATAGAAAGGTTAAAAGGTGATACTGCATCTGTTGCTTTACTTGAAGCGATCTTGCCAAATGAGGTACCAAGTTTTATCGATTATTTCTAGTGAATTAGAATAGACAATATGAGCGGAATTCTGTATATTAAATATAACTAAAAACGAAAGGGTGACCCAATTACATGAAGTACTAATCCTATTTTTTCGAAAGCTAAGAATGAATCGTATTTTAAATCAGATGAAATACTCTGTTTTTTCAAGATGCCTTCATTCCAGTGTTTTCAGAATAGGATTGTCATTCATGTGTTGGACAAAAAAGAGACGTCTCTTTTTGCTGTGCACCCATGCCTCCTATTCTGATTGTAGATAGGGGGCATTTTTTTGCCCCGATACATGAGGGGAGAGATTTTTTATGATGTTATTAGAAGCAAATGGACTGCAGTATTCAATTAGAAATAGAGAAGTTTTTAATATAGAGAAGTTGCAAATCAATGACCATGACCGCATTGGTTTAATCGGGAAAAATGGCTCTGGAAAAACGACATTGCTTGAAGTTTTAGCGGCATTGAAAGAACCAGAGAGTGGACATGTGAAAACTTACAGTCCGCTAGAACTTGTACCGCAGTTAAAGGAATCGACATCCTACAAGAGTGGTGGGGAAGTCACAAAGGCGTATATACAAGGTGCATTAGCAAAGAGTGCCCGTCTATTAATAACTGATGAACCGACAACTCATTTAGACACGCATCATGTGGAATGGCTTGAAGGAGAATTATTAAAAAGAGGTGGCGCGTTACTAATCGTATCCCATGACCGTGCATTTCTAGATGCAGTATGTACGAAAATTTGGGAGCTCGAAGACGGCGGATTAAAAGAATATAGAGGGAATTATTCCGACTATACTGAGCAAAAGAAAATTGAAAAAAAACAGCAAGAAGCATCCTACGAAAAATATACAACTAGGAAAAATCAGTTAGAGGAAGCCTTAGTTTTGAAAGAAAAGAAAGCAGCGAGAGCAGCAAAAGTACCGAAATCAGTGAGTAAATTGGAAGCATCCAAAACAAAACCTTATTTTGCAAAAAAACAAAAGAAATTACAAAAAACAGCGAAAGCAATTGAAACGAGATTAGAGCAATTAGAAAAAGTGGAGAAAGTAAAAAATCCAGTAGCGATTAAAATGGATTTACCAAACGCTGAAACAGTGAAAGGCAAAATTATTATACGCATAGAAGATGTTGAAGGTCGTGTAGGAGAGCGTTTTCTTTGGCAAAAAAGCAGTTTTCAAATACGCGGAGGAGATAAAATCGCTATTACTGGGAATAACGGTAGTGGAAAAACGACTTTGCTAAAAAAGATCGTTGAATATGAAAAAGGTATTACCATTTCACCAGCAGTGAAAGTCGGTTATTTTAGTCAAAACTTGAACGTGTTAAATGTTGAAAAAACTATTTTAGAAAATGTTAGAGAACTATCGATACAAGATGAGACATTTATTAGAACCGTACTTGCAAGACTCCATTTTTATCGAGATGATGTATATAAAAAAGTCGGAGTACTCAGTGGCGGTGAGCGTGTGAAAGTAGCGCTTGCTAAAATTTTCGTTAGCGATGTAAATACGTTGATATTAGATGAACCGACGAATTTTCTTGATATAGATGCAGTCGAAGCATTTGAATCGCTCCTAAAAGAATACGAAGGAACAATCATCTTCGTATCTCATGATCGACGTTTTGTAGAAAATATTGCTACTCGGCAGTTAAAAATTGAAAAGGGAAAACTTCAATTATTTGAAGGAACGTTAAAAGAAAGAGTGCAAACAAAGAAAAAGAAAGCACCTGATAACAAGGAAAATGAGTTATTAATTTTAAATTTAAAGATATCTGAAGTGTTAGGACGACTTAGTATAGAACCTACAAAGGAACTTGAAAGTGAATTTCAACGATTAATAGAAGAAAAACGTAAATTATAATAGTAAAACCTCAAAAAGGGTGAAAGACTTCTTTTTTGAGGTTTTATTTATACTTTCTATTTAAGGTTGATTTTGGAACTTGAAAATCTATAAGTTCAACAAAAAATGCTAACAGAGATGAATGAGCGCATTATGAATATAGAAAAATTGTTAAAAGAGGTTAAATAAATAAAAACTGGACATACTAATATTGAAAGAACTTAAGATGATTTAAAAATATTCCAAGAAGTTTTCAAATTAGGCGTCATAAAATAGAAGGGCAAGATCGTCATTTTGAACAAATTTAAATATTAGGAAATAATTTATAAAATAGTCATTATTTAATATATTTTCAAAATAATTTAAAATATTGAAATTGAATGAAAAGCCCTATTTGACAATGTTTGTGAGCTATTTGAGAGGAAAAATGTATTGTGGAATTCAGTTCTTTTGTTTTTTATTCGTTACAACACTTGCATATCTCGGAAATGCATGGTATTATGAAGTTAGTTATTTTTGTTCGGTGCAAAGGGCAGTATAAGTTTGACTTGTCGTCTGGACCATCACTTTGGACAAGGATAGTAATACAATGTGTGGATATCACACTAGGAGGCAACAATAATGGAACAAGGTACAGTAAAATGGTTTAACGCAGAAAAAGGATTTGGATTTATCGAACGCGAAAACGGAGATGACGTATTCGTACACTTCTCAGCAATCCAAAGTGAAGGATTCAAATCTTTAGACGAAGGTCAAAAAGTTACTTTTGACGTTGAGCAAGGCGCACGTGGCGCTCAAGCTGCTAACGTTCAAAAAGCTTAATTTGAACTAGCTGTAGAAAAAACCGATTCTCTTTTGAGAGTCGGTTTTTTTATTGTCTTTTTTATTTTCCATAGTGTGGCGAACAATGGTGCATTTACTAGATAGCACATAAACTCATATTGCGATGATGAGAGTATGTCAAATTGCTTCAACACGTTTACGTATAATACTGTGGGGAAAAGTGAAACATATGATTAGCGCAATATAGTGAAGCTTCATATTCTTTAACTTCTGCAATTGAACTATTTCAACTTCAAATTGAAGAAAACTTAATTATGAAGGTGTTGAAAAAAAGTGAAGGAATTTTACGCAGATTTACATATTCATATTGGTCGTACCAAAAGTGGTAGACCTGTAAAAATTACAGGAAGCAAAAGGTTAACTTTAAGACGTATTTTAGAAGCGGCGAGTGAACGAAAGGGTATTGATCTAATAGGTATTATAGATTGTCATTCGCCAGAGGTCATTGAAGAAATTGAAGAGATGATACAAGATGGAGAGATGGTGGAAATTGCTGATGGAGGGTTATTGTTCGGAAACTCTACCTTGATACTTGGTTCAGAAATTGAAATATACGATGAGCACTGCCACGGACCAATTCATGTCCTTGCTTATTTTCCAACTATTGAAATCATGAAAATTTTTTCGATGTGGATGAGTGGCTATGTGAAGAATATCAATTTAAGTTCTCAACGTGTTTATTGTGATGGTATTACACTTCAAAAGAAAGTGCGTTCACTTGGAGGTTTATTTATTCCTGCTCATGTGTTTACTCCTTTTAAAAGCCTATACGGTAAAGGTGTATTATTTAGTTTAAGTGAGGTGTTTGATCCATCTATGATAGACGGAATTGAGCTTGGTTTAAGCTCAGATACGTATATGGTGAGAGGTATAAAAGAGTTAGAGCAATATACCTTTTTAACGAATTCAGATGCCCATTCTGTCGGTAAAATTGCAAGAGAATATCAAAAAATGAGACTTGATCATGCAAGCTTTACTGAATTACAAAAAGCCCTTCAAGAAAAAGACGGGCGAGCTATTGTCGCTAATTATGGTTTAAACCCTTTGCTTGGAAAATACCATCAAACGGTTTGTGGTGGCTGTTCTGCAAAAGTAGATGAGGGTTTATCTGAATGCCCTGTATGTCACAAACATAATATCATTAAAGGTGTTGCCACTAGAGTTAAGGAGCTATCTGAAAGTGAAGAGAGTAAGCGACCTAGACCGCCATATATTCATCAAATTCCACTAGATTTCATACCAGGACTCGGACCAAAATCACTAGATCGTTTACTTCTTGCAGTTGGGACAGAAATGAATATTTTGCATAAAGCAACTTATCAAGAGTTAACGGCAGTAGTACCAGAAAAATTAGTTCGTTATATTGATCAATCCCGAAAAGGTGAGTTATTAATAGAAGTTGGTGGTGGAGGTAAGTATGGCAAGGTACAAAAAGAAGAGTCTTAATAGTTTTCAGTGTGAAAAGCTTTCGGCGAATGGATCAGTCATTTGCAGAAAGCTTTTTTGTTTATTTATTAATGTTACTTTGACTGATGAGATATTGATATTCTTCATCAATTAGTGCAATGTCCAAACGCTCAAACAAGGGCTCTACATATTGAATGAATGTCGGTAATTCTACTAATTCATGCCATGAGATATCAGTAATTCCAAGCATGTCGCGTATTTTCTTTGTTGAGAACGGAATAAAGGGTTCTAGTAATTGTGATAAATTCGCAATGATGTAGATGCATGTAGCAAGTGTATTTGCACAACCAACTTCATCATCTTTTACTTGTAACCAGGGTTGTTGTTCGTCAAAGTATTTATTAGCCGATCGGATGTAAGAGAAAATTTCTTCAAGTGGTGCTTTGAAATGCCCTTGTTCAATCGCGATAGCTACTTCATCATAGAGTTTTTGCGTTTGAAGTTTAATTGAAGCATTCAGTATGCCTTTAGGAATTTGTTTATTGAATGATTTTTCGATAAATTTTAATGTCCTGTTAACGAAATTTCCGTATGCACCTAGAAGCTCGCTATTATGACTATAAATAAATTCGCGCCAAGAAAAATCTGTGTCGCGATTTTCTGGTGCATTGATCGTCAAGAAATATCGAATTGTATCTACATCGTATTTTTCAATAATATAGGGTACCCATACTGCCCAGTTTAAACTAGTAGAGAGTTTCCGTTTCTCAAGTGTTAAGTATTCATTTGAAACAATATGTGTAGGGAGGGCAGGGCTATTTAATCCCATTAAAATAGCTGGCCAAATGATTGTATGAAAAGGGATATTATCTTTCCCGTGAATGTAATAAGAAATTGTGTCGTTACTCCAGAAATCTTGAACGTTTTTCTGATGTTGTTTTGCCCATTCTAAAGTAGCGGTGTAATACCCTGATACAGCTTCAATCCAAACATATATTTTCTTTCCGTCAAAACCGTCTATTGGTACATCAATTCCGTTTGGTAAATCTCTCGTAACGGCTCTATCGGGTACGCCCTCTGCTAAGTATCGTTCGGATAAGTCGATTGCATTTTGGCGCCATGCTTTTTGTTCCTTTGCATTTTGCACATATTGTTCTAAAGAATTTTGCATCTTACTGAATGCAAAGTAAAAATGCTCCGTTTCTTTCACGATGGGTTGATTGCCACAAATTTTACATCTTCGATCAATTAAATCCAGTGGATCTAATATTGTTGAGCAATAATCACATTGATCCCCTCGTGCCTTGCTACCGCATACTGGACAGATTCCTTCGACAAAACGGTCCGGCAAAAACTGTTTGTCATGTTCACAATACGTTTGTTCAATTGTTTTTTTATATAAAAAGCCATTATCTAGTAGCTTCAAGAAGATATTCTTAACGCTTTGATGGTGGTGTTCAGCATCTGTACGCGTATATAAATCGTAAGTAAAACCCAGCTTTTTAAAACAGGCTGTAAATTCTTCATGATATCGATCTGCAATTTCCTTTACAGTAACACCTTCTTGATTTGCTCTGATAGAAATAGGCGTACCGTTACAGTCGCTACCTGATACATAAAGAACGCTCTCTTTCTTTAATCGATAATATCTAGCTGAAATATCTCCTGGTAATAATGCAGCAATATGTCCCAAATGTAATGATCCGTTTGCATAAGGCCAAGCTCCGCCAATAACAATACTCATTTTAAAAAAATCCCTCCTAAAATAAAAAAACTCGCCCCAATCAAATTAAATTGATCAGGACGAGATTATATACCCGTGTTACCACCTTCGTTTGCAAATAGCTTACACCATTTGCCTTCATCAGTACGCCAATTAGGGATACTGTTGCTGTTATAACGAGTGCCTTTCTCGTCGTAGCCTACTAAAAAAATCGTTCGGTACGAAGCTCAGAGGTCATTTTTAAATAGTTAAGTTCACTTCATTTCCACCGACAGAAGCTCTCTTGACAACTTAAGTTATTTTACTTTTCCTCATCAACGCGTGTTTCTATATGTTGAAAAGAAGTATAAAACACTATTAATGGAAAAGCAAGTATATTTCGAATAAAAAATCAGCGGTTGAATGAGTTTGCATTAAATACTATGTTATAATTATCTAATTTACAAAATTGGAGGAAGACGATGCAAGCTGTTAAAAGAATTCTACAGTTTTTAAAACCGTATAAATGGTTGGCCATTTTAGGGCCGTTATTGATGGTAGTCGAAGTAACGATGGACTTAATCCAACCAACTATTATGCAACATATTATTGATACAGGTATTGCTAATCAGGATCATACATATGTAGTGAAAATGGGCATTCTAATGATTGTCAGTGCATTAGTCGGACTTATTGGTGGAGTAGGGTGTTCCATCTTTAGTGCTAAGACGGCTGTCCATTTTGCAACGGATATTCGGAAGGATTTATTTGATACAATTTCTTATTTTTCGAGTAGTAATAGAGACGAGTTTGGAACCGGTAAGCTCATTACAATAATGACGAGCGATGTAGAGGCTTTACAACGTGCGTTAATGATGACTTTGAAAATTTTTGTACGTGGTCCTTTATTATTTGTCGGGAGTATTGTCATAGTATTTATGACTGCTAGACAGCTATTTCCAGTACTACTCATAGTAGTTCCAGTCTTGATCATCTGTATCTACTTTTTCACGAAATTATCAGGTACTATGTTTGGTAAAGTACAGCTAGCGATAGATGCAGTGAATACAAAATTGCAGGAAAATTTAGCTGGAATTCGCGTGATTAAAGCATTTAATCGAAAACGCCATCAAATTGAACAGTTTACGGATGTTAATGATCAATTAACAAAACGAACAATTACTGCGGACCAAGTCGTAGCGGTTTTGATGCCTTTAACAATGTTTGTCATTAATATGGGGATTATTGCTGCACTTTGGTTTGGAGCAATTAAGGTGGATAATGGCACGCTGCAAGTAGGTGTTATTTTAGCATTTATAAATTATTTAACGATTATTATGAATGGTCTAATTTCTAGTAGTATGGTGTTAATGCAAATTGCCCGCGCTTTTCCCTCTGCAAATCGAGTGCATAAAATACTTGCAACATCAATTGACATTCAAAATACAGAAAAACCTATCCAACTAGAAGAAGTAAGAGGTGCTGTTACTTTTCGAAATGTCAGCTTTAGCTATAGTAAAAATGGCGAGCAAGTGTTGAAAAACATTTCATTTACTGCGCATCCAGGAGATTTCATAGGCATTATTGGAACAACGGGCAGCGGGAAGTCAACGCTTGTTAAAATGATTCCTAGACTTTTTGATGTGGATCAAGGACAAATCTTCATAGATGATATACCGCTTAAGCATTATGATTTAGAAATGCTTAGAGAAAACATCGGATTTACACCACAAAAGGCAACGCTGTTTTCGGGGTCAATAAAAGAAAATTTACAATATGGAAATCAAAAAAGTTTAGAAAAAGATATGTATAAAGCACTTGATGCTGCTAGTGCTACGGAATTTGTTGAGAAATTAAAAGATGATTTACAGCACAATTTAACACAAGGTGCAACAAACTTATCAGGTGGACAAAGACAGCGTCTAGCTTTAGCAAGAGCTTTTATCAGAAAGCCATCCATCCTTATCCTAGATGATACTACTTCTGCAGTAGATAGTATTTCAGAAAAAAATATACAACAGGCAATTGCAACAGATTATCAAAACACGACAACCTTTATCGTGGCTTCCAAAATATCCTCCATTATCAATGCCAATAAAATTTTAGTAATGGAAGACGGAGCAATTGTTGGTATGGGAACTCATGAAGAATTGCTTGAAAATAATAAAGTCTATCAAGAAATCTATGATACCCAAGTGGAAAAAGGAGGGGTATTAAGTGAATAAAGAACAGACTAATCAACCCCGTAATGGATTAGAACGTGGACCACATTTTCGTGGGCCAGTTGTGAAACCGAAAAACCAAAAACAAACGTTAAAGCGAATTTGGGATTATGTAAAACAGCAAAGATTGCAACTCATAGGAGCCATTTTCCTCGTTATATTAACAACGGTTTTAAGTTTAGCGGGACCGCTTCTAATTGGTGTAATCGTAGATGATTATATTATTACAAAAGATTTAAGTGGCACGACCAAAATGTTATTTATTTTGGCGGGTGTATATGTATTAACGTCAATTTTCACTTGGCTTCAAACATATGTCATGATCAATGCAGCGTTAAAAACGATTCAAAAGTTAAGATTAGATCTATTTGAAAAGTTGCATTCACTTTCACTACGTTTCTTTGACAAAAGGTCACAAGGGGATTTAATGAGTCGTGTAACAAATGATATTGATAACTTAAATGTTGCGTTGAGCCAAAGTGTCGTTCAAATTGTTTCATCAATACTAACGTTGATTGGCACGAGCATTGCAATGTTCATACTAAGCTGGCAGTTAGCGATTGTCACTTTAACCATTATTCCGCTAATTGTATTTGTATCGAAACAAATTATTAAAAAGAGTAGTGTGAACTATTCTGAAAGACAGCGTGATTTAGGGGCATTAAACGGGTATATAGAAGAGACTATAACTGGCTCTGAAGTAATTACTCTGTTTGGTCAAGAAAAAATGACGACTACACATTTTGCAAAGGTCAATGAAAGTTTGAGAACATCCGCTATGAAAGCTGAAATTACTTCGGGCTTTCTTGGCCCCATTAATAACTTTATGAACAATCTTGGTTTAGGGTTAGTGATTGGGACAGGGGCACTGATGGCGGTAAGTGGTCATACATCAATCGGCGTCATTGCGGCATTTGTAACGTATACACGTCAATTTTTCCGACCAATTAATCAGCTATCTAATTTGTTGAATACTTTTCAATCTGCCATTGCAGGAGCAGAGCGTGTGTTTGAGATAATGGATGAAAAACCAGAACGAACTGATGGACAAAATGCAATTGTAAAGGAACAGCTTAAAGGGGATGTTTCATTCCGCGATGTTACTTTTTCGTATGATACAGGTAAACCAGTCTTAAAGAATATTTCATTTCAAGCAAAAGCAGGTGAAACAATTGCGCTTGTGGGTCCTACAGGGTCAGGGAAGACAACGATTATTAATTTACTAACAAGATTTTATGATATTGATCAAGGTGAAATATTACTAGATAACGAAGATATTCGTTCTTATAAAATAGCCAATGTCCGTGAAAAGGTTGGCGTTGTATTGCAAGATACGTATTTGTTTTCTGGAACAATTATGGATAATATCCGCTATGGTCGACTTGAGGCATCAGACGATGAAGTCATTCAAGCTGCGAAGGTGGCATATGCTCATTCGTTTATAAAATATTTACCAGATCAATATCAAACGGAGATTAAGTCAGGTGGAGTGAATTTAAGTCAAGGACAGCGCCAACTGCTGGCAATTGCAAGAGCCATTTTAGAAGATGCGGATATTCTTATTCTTGATGAGGCCACTTCTAGTGTAGATACACGTACGGAGGTGCAGATTCAAAAAGGCCTAAAACATTTAATGACTGGTCGAACGAGTTTTGTCATAGCACACCGTTTAAAAACGATAGAAAATGCCGATAAAATACTTGTTATTAGAGACGGAGAAATAATAGAGCGTGGCAATCATAAAGAACTCATAGAGCAACAAGGATTTTATTCTGAATTACAAAGGAAATTAGATATTCTACCAATATCATCTTAAATTGAAAAAGGTGATAGTTATTATTACCTATCATCTTATTCATTTGATATATCATTTAAAGAGATTTGAGTTTTTTGGTAAAAATATATCTGAAAATAATATTTAAATAAAATATATACTATTATAGGTTTTATTTCTTTGTTCAATAGTCTTGGTTATAGCGGTGTGTGGACGATGTTTTGCCCTATTTTTTCATTGGTTTTACTTTCTTTAATTATTAAAATATTGTTTTACTGTATAATTAGAACTATTAGAAATGGGGTTTGGTTAATATGGATAAGGACCTAAGAAAAATACATCATCTAGAAGATACACCGCTTATTCGTTGGAACAAAAATGAACCTAATGAGTTTTTACAACAATTCGTTACTAAGCTAAAAAGTTTGAATATGATTCTTTCAACAAATACATATGTTAAAGGTACAAATAAAGTACTGACACGAATTATTGAAGATGCTCAAAATCAGACTATGATTTTACTTATAGGCATGACTGGCGCAGGGAAAACAAGTTTAGTAAATGCACTGCTTAAAAGAACCGTTCTATCAACGAAATTGGCGAAAGCAACAGCGATAAATACCATTATTCGATACGGTCAAACAGAAGAAGTGAAGGCTTATTTTCTTGATGGACAAGTAGCTAGTTTTGATCTTGATAAAGTGGAACTATTTACAACATCGGACACTTTTAGTGCTGAAATCTTACGTGAAAACTTGGACTATATTGAAGTCTATGTTAATAATGAACTACTAAAGAAAGTTACATTTATCGATACAACACCGCTAGAGCCGAGTGGTGATGAGTCAGTGTATGTAAAGGAATCGATATTAAACCGCGCGGATGATTTGTATTGGATTTTTAACTGTAATTCAAAACCAACACAAGGTGAATTGAAGCTACTCGGAAAATTTCATGAACGTAATGTAAAACCATTAGCAATTATTAATGCAATTGATATTCATGAAACAGCTTATGAACAATTCATAGCTGAACAAAATAAATTGCTATCGCCTTATTTCCGTAAAATAATGGGGATCTCTGTTAGAAATGCCGAGGTAGCTGTGGCAACCGGTGATGATGATAAGTGGAACCAAAGTAAGTTTGAATTCTTATTAGAGGAAATTGAGAATTCCCATGCTAACCAATCAGACCGTGTATACCTCATCATGGAACGCTTTATTAAATGGCTTAAGAGGTTCCAAACTGAGATGGAACTAATACCACAAAGAGAGCCTTATATAACAGCTTATAATCTATTAATCCAGTATCAAATAGGGAAACAAAAAGCATCTGAAAGAACAGAAATTGAAAATCAAAAGCTCATCACATATGAAAAGGAATATCATAAGGCAAGCGTGGTTTTTAAAGATGTGCAAACGTTGTATCAATTGCTACAAGTAATATCGAATAATAAGCATTTTAAAACCTATGACGTCATGGTCTTTGTTGAGTATTCAAAAGATTATTTGAAGGCTGTAAGGGAATACCGTACAATGCTTCAATCGTACAAAAACGAGTCTAATAGAAACGATGGAAAACAGCGTCATTCAACAGGGAAGGGCCTGTTAAAAACAATGTTTGTTAACGAGCAACAAAGTATAAAGCAGAGTAAATCAAACGAACCTTCGGAAGTTTTACAAGCAACACTTGAGCAACAATACAAGAAAGTTCTCGCGTTAGAAATGCAATTATTTAACGAATATCCAGCGGTATTGAAGAATTTAAATGATATCGCTCACGATCAAATAGAGCGAATTATTAATCGAGTTAGTCTGATTAGCACTGAGCGAATGAAAAAGAAACAACAGTTAATCAACGCAATTAGACAGCTGAATGGATTTAATAATATTTTGGAGGCAAAAGACTTTGTCGAAACATTTGTGGAGCAGCTTATTGATCAAAAGGATCTCGTTGTGACAAAAAAGGAAAAATTGTCACTGAGTGAAACATTAGTAAAGATTAAAAGTATTAAATTATCACATGAAACGTTAATTGCAAGTACACATATCGATGAACAAGATGACGAAATCTCAAAAATGCAAAAAAGATTATATGAAAAATATCATTTACTGCCACTTCGATTGACAATAGATGATATGAAATCAGAAATTGAAAAACCGCCTATTTATAGCGGTATTAGCGATTAAGTAAGGATACTTACCCCGGTAACAGGGTGTAAGTATCTTTTTTTGTAGTAACGATAATTCCAATATGTTACAATAAAGGGATTAAAAAAGAAGGACTGATTTCACATGGGGATTAGGAATTTAATTCATTAACACACCTTTCAGATACTAAAAAAGGAGTGTTATTTAATGAACAAGAATGAACAATTTTATGACAAACAATACGAATGGATGACTCAAATATTTGATGCAAAAGTAGATGCTTACCATCAAGAACTAGTCGAGTTAGTTGAGAAAAAAGGCTTAAAGAGAAATTTAAACATTCTAGAGCTGGGTAGTGGCAACGGAGAATTCGCAGTAGCAGCAGCGATGCATGAACATCACGTTTCAACTGTTGAAATCATTCCACATGCCATTAGTAAAATGTTTGAGCTTGCCGAGGAGAATAACGTAACGAGAAGAATTAAGGCTCATCAAGGCAGCTTTTATACCATTTCGCTTGCTGATAAATTCGATGCTATATGTTATTGGGATGGTTTTGGGGTTGGGACAGATGAGGATCAACAATTATTACTTCACAATATTGATTATTGGCTAAAACCTGATGGTACAGTATTCATAGATGTTTACGCACCCGCGTATTGGGCCAAAACAGCAGGGCAATTTATGGAGCTTTCTCAGACAGTTTGTCGACAATATGATTTTGATATAGAAACTAATAGAATGTTAGATAATTGGTGGTTGACAGATAACTCGGATGAAAAAAGGCAACAATCGTTGCGCTGTTATGAAGTAGCTGATTTCGAAAAAATGTTAGTAAATACTTCATTAGCTATTGAAGAGATTATTCCAGGTGGCAAAATGGACTATGATAGTTGGATTTTTCATCAGCAAGTACCAATTGAAGAAGCAATGATATATACAGTAATTCTACGGAAAAAGTGAGGTCTAGACTATGACGTATTTTATCCGTCCTGCAACAAACGAAGATATAGCAGGTATAGCGAAAGTACATGTAGACAGTTGGCGCACAACGTACAAAGGAATTGTAAAGCAAGATTACTTAGACAAACTAACATATAGCAGTAGAGAAGCATCATGGAAGCGTAATATTGAAAGCGAACAGAATCTTATTCTTGTTGCAGTGAATGAAGAAGAACAAATTGTAGGTTTTATAAGTGGCTCTAAAACACAAGAAGGTGAATATCCAACATATGATGCGGATCTTACAGCTATCTACTTATTTGAGCATGAGCAAGGAAAAGGAATAGGCAAAGCTATGTTAAAACAATTATTTGCAGAGTTTAAAAAACTCAATTACAAATCATCAATTGTGAAAGTATTAGAAGACAATTCATCTTGTCGCTTTTATGAAGCGATGGGTGCAAAATTTATCGACTCAAATCCAATTCAAATTGGTGGTGAACAATTAGCAATACTTACGTATGGTTGGCAAGAAATTTAGTGTTTTGTAAAAATGAAAGCAGCCGATTGTAATGATCGGCTGCTTTCTATCTTTATTTCTAATAGTCAATTGAAAATCAAATTAGTCACCAAATGCGAATATTAATTCTGTCTCGCAAACAATTTCCCCATCTACAGTAGCGATTCCTTTGCCTTTCCCAATAGCACCTATTACTCGAGTGATTTCAACTTCAAGGCGTAGCTGGTCTCCAGGTATTACTTGGCGTTTAAAACGGCATTTATCTATTCCAGCTAAAAGCCCTAAACGTCCTGCATTGCCTTCTTTTGTAAGCATAACGATAGCACTTACTTGAGCTAATGCTTCTACAATTAATACACCTGGCATAATGGGATAGCCAGGGAAGTGCCCATTAAAAAATTCTTCATTTGCACTTACGTTTTTTATGGCTACTGCTTTTTTGCCTTCTTCTAATTCCAGGACTCTGTCTACTAATAGAAAAGGGTAGCGATGTTTAATGATTTCTTTTATCTTTTGTGTGTCTAACAATATGTTTTCCTCCAAGATCATAAATTGATACCTCTTTATATTAACACCTGGTACTAATGGTTGATAATGTTTTTTATAAATTATTAGAAAAACGTATGAAATGGAGTTTTATTAATTATATTTTTAAGTTATTAAATTCTGCACATATGGCACACTAGTTTCCTATTATTTATGTGGCACATATTTTAAGAGCATAAAAAAGCGTTCAACAAGTGCTATTGCACAGGCTGAACGCTTTTTGTTTTTAGAAAAATACTTTTTCAGTATTGTATTTCGCACGGAAATGGTTGATAGCAAATGTTTCATAAATTTCACGTTCCATTTGATCTTCAACAACGAATACTTCAATTTTATGAACTTCGTTACGGTGATCTTTAATAGGTGAAACGTTATCTTCAAAGTGCTTTTTCACACGTTGGCGGATTTTACGTGCTTTACCTACGAATAAAAGCTCATTTTCTTTGTTAAAGAACATGAAAAAGCCACCTTTATCACGAGGGATTTCATGAAAATCAATAAATCCATAGATTGAAGGGATAATCGCGTCACCTTCTTTAATTTTTTGTTCGCGTTGACGAATTACTACATCTGGTTTTGGCATTTCAATTTTGATCAAAAAAATTCACGTCCTCATTATCATATAGTAGTTAATGCTACCATAATTGTGTTAGAAAAGCTATTGGATTTAGTAGTTGACGAAATACACGTCTATTATAAAAAAATTGAATTGCCATCATAAAACTAATATTTGTTTATTTATCTGAAAAATCTATCCGTATCAATCATTATCAACATTCAGTTCAAGTTGTGCAGTGATGTCGATACCATTTAGCGCTTGTGTGGCAAGACGGTCCGCCTCAGCATTCGATTTTCTTGGAACGAGCTCGTATTTAGGACGAATACTAAGCTTTTTTAATTTCTCGTCAATTCGATCTGCCCAGCTCGATAAATCTTTTTCTAGTAAAGCCCATTCTCCGCTCATCTGGTTGATGACAACTTGTGAGTCTCCAATGAAAACGACAGGTAGATGGTGAACATTTAATCGCTCGAGCTCCACAAGACTCAAATGAAGTGCGGCATATTCAGCCTCGTTATTTGATTTCAGCAATTCGGAAGGAGCATTCTTCCTCACCCTGTACGATTTTCCACTCTGTTCATAATAAATAACGCAGCCTAAACCAGCAGTGCTAGTCGTACGATCAAAGCCACCATCGAAATACACTGTAATATTATGAGGTTCAGTTTCAATTTCTTTAATGTAACGTTTCAATTCCTTGATTGTCCAAGTGCTGTCAAACGAGTCAGTAAAGATTATACTTTTGGCGCGTCCTGTCCGCTCAAGATCCTCTGCTATTAACAGTCCTTTAGCTGCAGGCATCCCCTCGGAGCGGAATGTAGTTTCCGCTCCTCTTGGTGTTTTGTAAATCCATTCGATTGAGATGTTCATCGTCATTCCTCCTATGCCTTTGATTTAATAATCTAAGATTAAAAACACACCATTAATTAAGGCATATTAACAATAGCTTATTGTGGTTAGTCTTATTTGAATTATTAGATTTTAAGATTTTAGTGGTGAGTGTAATATTATTTTTATTTGACCAGTATTTGAAGGTGAATCGAAACAAATTGAAAAATATAAGCAAAGACTTCTTTGAAGTATAATTCTGAAATCGCCTTTATAACGTTGTTTTGTATATAAATATTAATATTAATTTTTCCTTAGTACAGCATAATTATACCCGAAAAAATCCTAGAGCTTACATTACAGGAGTAAAGAAATTACGCTGCAAAAATTAAGTGTCCGAGCTAGTAGTTAATACATTTTATGGACGGAAGTTGAACCTTTCACAAAGTATAATTTATCGCATTCGGTAAATATTAAGACAACGGCGTTTTTGTAATAATTATTAAGCTTGGTAGGTGATGTATTGATTCGTAAGAATATATTATTTCTGACTGTTTGTGCTTTAATCATCTCAGTATTTTATGCTGGTTTTAGTATTGCTGAAGAAAAGGGACGTAGATACTACGAAGAATCTGGACAAATGCTTTGGGATATAAAAACTGAAGAGAAGATTATCGCTATTACATTTGACGATGGACCACATCCAAAATATACAGGACAAGTTTTAGATATACTTGCTAAGTACAAAGCTAAAGCTACTTTCTTTGTCATTGGAGAAATGGCAGAAAAACATCCTGAATTGGTTTTAAGGGAATATAATGAAGGACATGAATTAGCTAATCACACATATTCTCATCCTTATAAGACGTCACCAAAGGATTTTGAAGAAGAATTAAAAAAGACAAATGAAATAATATACAGTATTACTGGCTTTTCTCCAGTGTTATTTCGTCCTGTTGGTGGACAATTTGATGAAAAAATGATCAATATTGCGACTGAAAATGGGTATAAAGTTGTAATATGGTCCTGGCACCAAGATACGGAAGATTGGAAAGGGATTTGGTCCCAAAAGATAATAAATAAAGTACTTCAAGGTTCGAAACCAGGTAATGTGATACTGTTTCACGATGGTGGAGGAAATCGGACTCAAACGTTAAAGGCACTTGAGAAAATAATACCTGAGCTTCAAAAGCAAGGGTATAAATTTGTTACAGTTTCTGAGCTTATTGCTAGTGTAAATGGAAAAGTGAGTAAATAATGGGTTTCGATAGCTTATAATTGATATGGAAAAACGCCAAACGAAAATTGATTAATCAAAAAGTGAAATCCTACTCTTTCTAAAATTAACAATGCAAATATTACAAAAGCGTTTGGCGATGCTGTTAGCAAATGCCGAACGCTTTTATACATTTTGAATTGAAAGATGCGACTAGAGAAGTTTTAAAAAAAGTATGGGAATCGCATTGGATATGCTTTTCGTATAGTCTTTTTGTATAACATATCCCAATAATGTAGTATTTTCATATCATTGAATAATCATTTACTTATTATATAATAAGTAATGGTTGCGATTATTAATAAAATAATAGGACTATATATTTATTTATTTAGGTTGGTGAGATGTTTTAGCATGTCTGAAAATCGTTGTTACATACATAAAGTGAAAGCTGCCGAGGTGTTAGTAGACGAGAAAATTGTTGTGTACTGTCCAAAATGTGCTGAAGCTAATATACATAAAATTGTTTTACAAGAAGAGAAGATATCAAAATCTGAAGAATTATCGGACATAAGAAAGAGACGCCATGTTGCAATGAAAGAGCTGTGGAAGAGCCTGGTGTTTGCATTTTACTTAGAATGTTTACCTATATTCATCACTTTGTTTACGCATTCGCCCAAAAGTTTATTCGAATATATCTCTGGAGTAAAAGAACTGTATAGTCAGTTCCTATTCCAACCTATTATTCAACTCATTGCCATTGGTTTTATTGCACTTGGAGGGTATTTCTGGATTGCTGCTATTAAAAGTCTGAAAGAGTTAAAAAAAGAGGAAGCTATTTTATTGAAACCTTTTGCAAATGAAAATGAAGTCCATGAGAAATTCCAAACGCCAACTAAGATCAATCAAGTGAATGAATTTGTGAGAAATGTTAAAAAGAAATACGATAGTAATTTTTTTAGTCAACGAAAAATGTATCAAATGAGTCCATACGATTTCAAATTGTATATGGCGAAACAATTGCAAAAACTTGATTTTGAAAATGTTCGTTTAGCTAGGGACGATAGTGACTTTAAAGTGGATATATTTGCTGATGGGCCAAACGGCAAAGTGGCGTTCCGTTGCATAAATAATGTCAATTTAGTCAAAATGGAAGATGTACATAAAATTGCAGTTGAGAAGGTATATTATGATTGCGAATCATCTATCTTAGTAACCACTTCATCTATAACGAAGGATGCAATGGAGTTAGCTGAGACATTGCGAGTGACAATATGGAATGATCAAGTTTTGAAAGAGAAAATAATCTCTATTGAAAATGAACAATGGAGCGATCATTTACAAGACTTTTATGATTACTCTGATCAAAATTTGAAAAAATATACGGAATTTGAAATGAGAAGATTAGCTCAGTCATAATATTTTTTTAAAAAACTATTCGACAAAAAAAGATAATGGGTTCAGTTTTAAATAACAACATTAAATAGTATTACAAGAGGGTAAGGAATCTCGTATGATTTCTTATCCTTTTTTAGTTGTTAAACCTATTTTAGTTACACTATAGGGAGTGAAAATCCAGTTAAAAATAGTGAAGGATATCAGGTTGAAATGTTAAAGGTCAAGAAAAATTGGTTAAATTAGTAGGTTATTATAATTTAGGAATGGAAATGGTTATATTGATAGGTGCTTTCATTGGCATTGCAGAAATATTATTTCCAATTTTGGAGATTGGATATGTCATTTTACAAGGTTATGTAAATACAAAAGTGGTTGAATAAGATGAACAAATAGCAAAAGGTGGCTACAAAGCTAAGCTGTCACTGTGACACATGTAGATACGTCTACAGGCGTTGAAGCTAATTTTGAAGAGTTAAGTTCCAGTTGTGAAAAAGCAGTTGCAGAATGACATTTTAAACACATTGGAGGGATTGGAGAATGAGCGAGATTGAACAGGCAGTAAATCACAGAACAATCATCGTGGGAACGATTAAAAGATTTGGTTATACGACAGCACTCGAAAAACAATTCGAATCACATTTAAGTACAATCATGAGCCTTACAGGGCTTTGCAGAGGTAAAGCGGCAGATTATGCCATTGAAGTTGATGGACGGTTGAATGTGCAGGGAAAGGGGTGAGTGGCGTGATGGAAATCATTATGGAACGTGAACGCGAATTAGTTTTATTGTCCTGGAGACAGTATGCACGAATGGCGAAAATTTTTTATGTAGGGTCGATAGCCTAAGCTTAAAGAAATTTCGATGATTCTCTTGCGGATTAGAAAGGCCACTTCCATCAAGAAAGAGACCCTCTTATTACTTAGTAATCTGCTTCAATACGAATAGCTTGAATTGCTTGGCAGTCTCCGATAAGTGTTGAACCAGGTTCAGTTTCTGGATCACTAAAGAATGCGCAACAATTTTTCTGGTCTAAGTTAATAAAAACGACAACTTCTATCACTTGACCACCTTTTAAGAAAACATCTACTTCAGTCTGCGTTTGTAATCGTCTTAATTGATCATCTGCGCAACAATTACACCGATGTGCTTCTTTCTCTTGGTGAGATTGCTAATGACACTTACAACACATACAACAATTACAACACATACAACACTTACAACGATGTTCATCTTTCTCATGGTGATGTTGTTTCTGACACTTACAACAATGTTCATCTTTCTCATGGTGATGTTGTTTCTGACACTTACAACAATGTTCATCTTTCTCATGGTGATGTTGTTTCTGACACTTACAACAATGTTCATCTTTCTCATGGTGATGCTGTTTCTGACATTTACAACACTTACAACGATGTTCATCTTTCTCGTGGTGATGTTGTTTCTGACACTTACAACACTTACAACGATGTTCATCTTTCTCATGGTGATGTTGCTTATGACACATACAACGATGTTCATCTTTTTCATGGTGATGTTGCTTCTGACACTTCTGACACTTACAACCATCTTTCATAATACTCATTTTCAAGACCTCCTTCCCGATTCGAATGACTTTCATAGATAACATATGGCTTAAAATGAAAAGAGGTTGTGCAATTTGTCCAAATAAAAAAATTTAATTTTAAGCTCTTAAATCCATCACATTCTTTCGTTTTCAAATTATCTTGTTCTTAAACTGAAAAAGTAACATTTTGATAATACACATTATGAGCACTATCAAAACCGGGAGATTAGCATGACCATCTATTCATGTACAAAAGAGAAACTGTATTATGGACGGAACGATAAATGAGATATAGGAACGACGTGGTGTTAAACCCGAAACAATAAGGTTTTATCAAACACCAACATTTCATAGAAAATCGAAGAATGTCCGAAACTGTTTGGTGCTTGTAAAATTGGAGGATTGAACAGGGAACTAACAGTAGATGAACGTGAAGGAATATTAAATACACTAGAAGTTTTTGGAGAGTATCCTGGTGGTGTTTACAAAAGCAGCTATATCGAAACTAAACAGGCAAAAGAGCAAGAGCGCATCACTGTTTTTTTCGATTCTTTTTCTTGGTCGATGTTACAGCTGCATTTAAACTGCCGACAACATTTACACTCTTTTGTTTCTTCTTTATTTATATTCTCGTGCTCATCACATCTTATTTGCCTGTGTATACGCGCCTGCCAGTTACCAACCCTTATAATTTTAGGAGTCCCCCAAAAAGTCACCCAAGTTTCCCACTGGTAAAGATGGGGAATGAAAGAGGTGGTTATTCAGAAAGTATCACCCATCGTTGATATATAGCTATTCATGATTTAACGTGAGGGGAGTTGAAGTAAGGCAACTATTTAGTTAATAGATATCTGGCTTTTTTTATCAATTGGATATTTTAAGAAAATACATATTTCATATGATTCAGTATGAATGTCCGTCTAAAATGTTAATTATCCACCTAAATAACCATATACCTGTCAAAAAATTATGTATATAATTTTAGTATATTTATAAATTTGGAGGATAATTATGAAAAAAAATCAATTAAATTTCTTTAAAATGATGTTAGCACTAGTAGTTGCTTTCGCGTTTGCATTTGGCGCATCAACAAATAAAACGGAAGCCGCAACAACTACTCAGGTAGATACGATTACTTTAACAAAAGACAAATCAAAAACGCTTGATAGAAAATTTAGCAGTATGGGCACGGATGTTATAAAAGTAACAGTACCAGCTGATGGCTTACTTACGATGAAACTAAATAATCCTAAAGAACGTGAAATAGCTCTTCTACTACTAAATGAATTTGATACTAGTCAATTAGAAGATATCGAAGATTTTGATCTATCCGCATTAGAAAAATTGGAAGGTACATTTAATGATGTAGAATTATTCGGTTATGCTATAAATTCAGAACTTACTTGGTATGATCCATCAATGCATTCCATTTCTGTTGGTTTGAAGAAAGGTACATATTATCTTGTAGCATATAAGTTAGACTTTGGAAAAAATAAAAGCTACAGTACTAAATTAACTTTTAAAGCAGGTAGCAACTATGAAAAAGAATCAAATAATACAGCTTCAAAAGCAACACCAATCAATTTAAACAAATCATATAATGCATCATTTAATCTTTTTGATGAAGATGATTATTACAAAGTAACTGTTCCACAAGCAGGTTTCTTGAAAGTTTATGCGGACCAAAAACATAGTACGAAGTTTAGAATGAAAGTTTTAGATGATAAAAAGAAAACGGTTAAAGGTTTCAAAGTAACAAAAGATAAACGAAAATATACTGGTTCTGTATATTTACCAAAGGGTACTTATTATGTGAAAGTAAGTTCAGATATGATGGATTCAATGTATGACAGTGTATCATACACGTTAAAAACTTCAGTAAAATCAACTAAGCTTAAAAGTTCAGCTGTAAAAGTGATTAATAAAAAAGGTACTAAAAACGATAAAGTACAAGTTTCAAACTTAAAAGCTGGATCAACAGTAAAAGTTTATGCTGATGCTAGCAAGAAAAAACTATTAGCTTCAACAGTAAGTACTACTGATAAAGCTTCAATGAGTCTAAAAACATTAAGTAGCAAAGGCGGTAAATTATATATTACCGTTAAAAAACCTAGTATTTCTGAAAGCATCGTATTAAAAGTGAACTATTAATAAGTAAAGCCACTAGCGAAGTGAGAAACGCTAGTGGCTTTTTATGAATTTAGGTAATTTTGTAATGACATTTAAAATTAGTAGGAGAATTTGAATATATAAACGACATATTCTCCTATATAAAACCTTATGATAGCAAGGGGTTAATCAAGTATAATAAGATAGAGGTACGTTTGAATTACTGATGTAAACTAATTATTTAACTTGATGTATGAAGTATAGAAAAGTAGTGATTTTGATTATAAAGTCATCACACTATGTTAACGAAAAAATAAAATATATAATAGGTAAAGCTATCTATTATCAAAAATGAATAGAAATTGGTTTTTAGTTATACATATTACGTTATTTGGCAAATATGTGTGTAAAGGATATAAACGATTTTCAATATAGATGAGGTGTTTTATATAGAAAAGCAATTGGCAAAGAGGATGATCGCATTAATGGCAGTATTAAATGAAGATATACAAAATATTGATTTTAATGTATCTACTCAAATAGCAGCGTATATGCAGGAAGGGTTGTTGGGTGACTTTGCAACAGCTACGACCGGGATTGGCTATTTTTACAATAATATAAAAGAATATGACAAAGCGGTCCAATGGTATAAATTAGCTACTGAATTAAATGTCGCAGAAGGACAGTTCTGTTTAGCTAATTACTATTATGAAGGGCTTGGCGTTCAGGAAGATATAGAAAAAGCCTTTCAACTCTATGAACGAGCAGCATTACAAGGTCATGCAGACGCAGCCAATAATTTAGCGGATATGTACTTTAATGGTGAATATGTTAAAGAAAACATGGATGAAGCCTTTAAATGGTTTACAATAGCATCGAATGCTGGTGTAAAAGAAGCTCAATTTACTCTAGGCATTATGTATGAACAAGGTCTTAGTGTAAAAGAGAATATGGGGCAAGCATTGTTATTATATAAAACTTCAGCAGAAAATGGCTATACAGAAGCGCAATATCGACTAGGAAATATGTATGATCAAGGCATTGGGGTAAAAGAGAATAAGGAGCTAGCTTTTCAGTGGTATAAAAAAGCCGCGGAAGAAGGCAACGTAGATGCTGAATATAATGTTGGCTATATGTTTCAAAATGGAATTGGAACAACCGTAGATTACGATTTAGCACTAATATGGTATAAGTGTGCAGCAATGCAAGATGATGCAAGTGCGAATGTGCGCATTGGAGAAATGTACGAATTTGCATTGGGCGTCCCGATGGATATTAATCGTGCAATTGTTTGGTATGAACGTGCCATCAGTGCGGGAGATGAGTTAGCTAAAAAGCATCTCGAACGTTTAGGGAGTTATTAATAGTTGGTAAACCTGATGAGTAGAACAGCACTCATCAGGTTTTTTCGTTTTTGGAATGAGGGTAAATATAGAAAGGTGAATAATACCGTGTGAATATTGTACTCTTTATTTTCTTTTTGATAATATCATACAATTAAAAATGGCAATAGATCATCAACTTCTATCTGTTAATGATTTAGCAAAGTATCATGAAAAAGCACATCCAAAGGGATCATCATCACCTTAGATGCGTTTTTATGTTTTAAAGAATAAACTTAGTTTTATATTACACACGGACAAATCTATATCGATCTTTTATATACCGTTTAAAGTAGATACCTTTTGAATCTGCTTCCATTAATTCGTTATAAATTCGTTCAGGAACGCCGAAATATTCAAACACACCATCTTTAAACTCAATTCTTAAAATCATTGCACTAGGGTCGAAGCCCACATTTACTAATTTTGATGAAGTAACAGAAACCATATTCATAACGATCCCCTCCTAATTTCAGTATAAGCGAAAGCGCTTTCAAAAGATAGGTAATTGTTTTATATTGTAATATTATATTGACTTTTCCAATTCAAATAAATTACTGTTTAAGTATGGAATACTATATTTTTTTAATTCGATATTAATGTAAAAAAATATTTATTATTAGGAGAAGGAATAATGATTAGAATGGCTACAACACTAGACTTTGAGGAGCTTGCTTACTTTTTGTCCAGCTGCAATGCAAATTCAAGACGACATATTGGTTACTGTGGTCAAGGTGAGCAAGAAATAAGGTCTACATTACGACAAGAATTTTCAGACTTACCCTTTGAAAATTCTATGATTATTGCAGTTGAAAATGAACAGATTGTTGCAGCAATAGGGCTTGATTTCGATAAGGATGACCAATCTGCTGAAGTATGGGGACCGTTTGTTCAAAATGATGAAACAGAAGTACTGTTACCTGAAATGTGGATGAAGTTATGTCAACAGCTGCCAATAGCCTTGGAACACCCTCAATTTTTTATCAATATTGAAAATGAAGTCGCGATAGCTTTTACAAAAAACATCGGAGCAAAAATGTCAGGGCATCATTATATATTACATATAGAACGTCTAAACCATAAATTTGAAAGCTCGAAACATATTCATAAATTAGACTCAACCAATGTAGAAGGCTTTCAAAACTTACATGACTTAGCATTTCCGAAAACGTATTATAATGCACAAACGATATTGTCTCGTCTGAATGAGAATCGAGTTGTGTTTTGTTATGTTGATCATGAAGAAATAAAGGGATATGTCTATGTAGAAGCAGATGCCGAAAATGGAGAAGGTACGATTGAGTATATTGCCGTGGATGTTCGGTTTCGGAAGCAAGGTATCGGAAGAAAATTGCTATTGCATGGATTAGATTTTTTATTTACATACGATTCGATTGCTGAAATTTCTTTAACTGTTCAACGAAATGAAAGTGGCGCAATTCATTTATACGAATCAGCCGGCTTCGACATTGTACATGAACTTGTATTTATGAAGTGAATTTTTAAATAACAGGGGGCATCACTATGTGGGAACAACGATTAATTGAAACATCTCGTGGAATGTTTGAAATTTTTGTAAAGGGAAGTGGCTCGCCGCTTTGTGTAACACATTTATATAGCGAATTTAACAGTAATGGCAACACAGTAGCGAACCCTTTTACTGAGTATCATACTGTATATTTAGTGAATCTAAGAGGGGCAGGACAATCTGCACCATCTCTCACAGAGCATGATTTAAACATGAGAGAATCAGTAAAGGACTTAGAGGCCATTCGAGAAGTGCTACATCATGAAAAATGGGCTTTTGCAGGGCATTCAACAGGAGGCATGTTAGCGCTAGTATATGCTATTTTAGCAGAGCAATCTTTAACGAAAGTCATCTCAGGAGGAGCGGCAGCGTCTAACGAATATATGCGACATAAAGGTAGCATATACTGTAAAGACAATGAAAATAATGAACGCATCAGAGAAATTATGCAACAGTTAAATGATTCTCAAATGCCTCTGGAAGAGCGTCGAAAGTTAAATCGTGAGTGGACTGAGATGTCTATCTTTTATAAAGATCGCTATGATGAATACTTTAACCGTCCAAATAGCGGGAAAGTAGTAAGTGATCGTCTAAACTACTATTCGTATGTTGAATTAAAGAACTATGATTTGAGAACACAGCTACCAGAAATCACTGTTCCGACATACATATACTGCGGATTATATGATACACAATGCCCTTATGATTTTTCACGAGAAATGGCGGAGCTAATACCAAATGCGAAGCTGTTTACGTTCGATGAAAGCAACCATTATCCATTCGTTGAGGAAGAGGAGAAGTTTGCTGAATTTGTTAAGGCTACACTTTAGATTTATAAGAAAGCTGCTGCTGGAGTTTAGAATTGACTTTCTCCAGCAGCAGCTTTCTATATTTCAGCAAAAGAGAGATTATACTTATTAAACATATTAAGGAAGTAAAGTGCTGTATCAAAAGCTTTTTGCTTATAGGCAGTAAGCGCGCCTCGAATAAACCACAATGATATAAAGTCTTTTAATAAAGAGATATTAATAGATTCAACTTTAGAATAATATGAGATAAAACGATTGATATAGTGTCTAATCTCATTAGCATTTAAGTTTGCTGGTACATTTGATGTGAGGATTGCAGCTAAATCAAAATAAGGGTGCCCGATTCTAGCCTCACCAAAATCGATAATAAATACTTCTTTGTTAAAAAGAGTATTCCAAATACCCAAATCGGCGTGAATCCATTGTTTTTCAATCGAAGTTCTAATCACTAATTTTGTTATTTTCTTTTCCATTTCTAACACTGGAGGGAAGCGTTTATCTTGACTCCAATTTTCTTTAATAGCTTCCCAAGTAGTTAAAGTATTAAAGCGATCATTTTTCACTTTATTGCTTTTAAAAGAGCCCATAGTATTTCTAAGTTCAAAGAACACGTTAATCCATTTTTCCATTGGTACATCACTTTTAATGGAAGCAATGAATGATTGCAAATGGAAAACCTGACCATCAATTTGAATAAATGAATTACCTTCATAAGTAGGATGAATTGTGGGTACTATTTCTCTAGAACAATTTGTATTCAAATGCTGATGTAATAAAAATTCAAATTCTGCATCTGAAATGCTCTTTAGAGAACGCAAAATAAAACAATCAGAAAGCGTGTTAATTTTAAAAGTCAGGGAGGTTTGACCTTGATGTATTTGTTCAAAGGATTCGATTTTATCTAACGTGTATTGATATTCAATCTTTTGTAAATGTTCATATAAATGCATATACGACCTCGGATTCTTTTGACATTAATGTACATTATAATTGATTATTAGCTAAATATCTTAGGGATTAATGTAAATTACTAATAAAAAAACCAGGCGTATAAAGAGCGCCTGGTAAACCGGTATTAATCTTCAAATAAATCATCCATTAATTCATGGATTTCCTTATCTCGTGTATGTCTAGCTGCAGGGTCAATTGTGACTTTTCCTTGGTGAAAGATTAATACATCACCAGGTTGTGCACCATTTGGTAATTCAGTGATGGCGATATCCTGCATTCCTTCTTCAAACTCTATGACGGCTATTTGGTTTTCAAAACGATCAATTATCCCAGTTTTCATCATTGATTTTCCTTTACAGATATTTCTGAACCTGTTGATTTGAATACTATATTGCCCTGTTTATCAGTTCTATATACTTTTGCGCCAACTTTTTTTAGTCGATTTAATGTAACAGCAGTAGGGTGACCATAGCCATTTGTAGCACTTACACTAATGGCAGCATATGTTGGTTTCGCTTTTGCTAAAAATGCGTCAGATGTCGCTTCCTCAGCTCCGTGATGACTTACTTTTAGAACGTCTACTTGTGGTATCAAATTTTTTGCTAACATGTCATCTTCAGCAGGGAATTCAGTATCACCAGTGAATAGGAATTTATTATTACCATTCTGTAAAAGTAAAACAGCACTCCAGTCATTTAAATCACTTTGACTATATGTAGTAACGGGTGCGATAAATTTTAGTGATAAATTTTCTTCCGTCGTCGGTATTTCCACTCCTGTTTTTGCTTGTGTAATTTTCAAACCCTGGTTCTTCACAGCAGTTAAGAAATTTTTGTAAGCAATTGTAGTATGACTAACTTTTGGTGCGTACACTTTCTTTACTTCTATAGAATTTATGACTTCAGCAAGGCCACCAACGTGGTCAGCATCCGGGTGAGTAGAGACGACAGCATCTAATGTTGTCACATTGTTCTTTTGTAAGTAAGCAATGACTTCATCGCCAGCCTCTTTATTACCCGCATCAATTAAAATATTTTCTTTTTTGGACTGTATTAAAATAGAATCCCCTTGGCCAATGTCGATTATATGTACTAATACATCGGATGCTTTACCTGTAAAAGTCTGGTCTGTTGATTTGTTTGAATCATTTGAGTCAGTAAGTTCAAAAATTAATCCAATAGCAATTAATAAAACTATAAATATACTTGTTTTTTTCATATAAAACCCTCCATTTACCACTTTAACATTGTTAGTACCTGATTTGTAGGGAGGTGAGAATTATTTAATAAACGATTACTTTAAAAACAATTACAAATAATTTGAAATAAATACAAATTTTAATGACTTATCAGTAAGTAACGAAAAGAGGTGATGTGTTGAGCAACTTACAACTTAATATAGAAGAGCTATATGATGAGTATTACTACTATGTGCAACATAAAAATAAAATCGTAAAACATAGACCAATGACTTCCAAACACTTTATGATGAAAAAAATCAATATGGAGTGGAAGATTTCGCAGGCTATAAAATAGGCGATACCATTACAATTCGTGATGTAGTAAAAGATATCATCTATGACGGTGACCAGAATTTATCTACAGTGAAATTTAATACGCATCAAAATGCTTATACTTTGCTGGTATTTAAAGGAGATGTACGTAGCCGAATAGAAGTTAATAATAGAGTCACATTGCATTTCAAAGTTGTAACACTTATAGACTCTTTCGAGTATGAAACACTTGAAATAGTAAGGAAATGGGAAGAGGGTGTGTATCCTACTATCGATGATTATTTAATTAAATAGAAGTGAGAGGGGTATCTTAAATGCACTATCAAATGTATGAAACACGTCATATTTACATGGTACTAGCCAGTTGTACTTTATTAATTTCTCCTTTATTTGTATTGCTGGTACCATTTGGGGTTGCAGAAACAATCTATTATCAATATGGTGTTCATCTTGTGTATGCACCGTCTATCAATTATTGGGTGTATGGAGCGGGATTGTTTTTAATCATTTTGGGATTTTCCATATTATTTTTATTAAAAATAAATAAAACTTCAATCGTGGTTGCCTTCGTTTGTTTGATTGGTAGCGGTGTTCTTTTTTACGGTGCAGCAAAGTCTTTTGTCACGATAACTGACGATACTATTACTTATCGAGGAGTTTTTGCAACAGAGGAAAGTAAATATGAATGGAATGAAGTAAGTAAGGTCACTTATTATAGAATGAGCGAAATGGATCCAGAAGCTTCATATTATGAATTTCAATTTAAAGACGGAGAGGTGCTTACATTAAAAGAGAATGGAAAAGTACGTGAGGTTAAAGGTTTGATAGAATATAGCGTCATGAATGCGGATGGGGAATTTAAAGTAATTGAAAAAGAAGAAGAATAATACACAAAAACCAGCTCCGAGAATAATTTCTCGTTAGCTGGTTTTGTTGTGGAGGCTTTAAAAATTAAAGAAAATCCCGATTAGAGAGTATATGATAATAGTAGAGAACAAAATAGTCATATGGTATAGAGAAAAAATAAACATTGATTTTGCCCATTTCTCTGGGTTCTCTTTTTTAGTCCCTGAAATACTAATTAGCAGCCACCAAATACTTAGAATAAGCGCAACTAACATAAGACCAATACTTAAAGTACCAAGTAAAAGGCTAACTCCTATTAATAAAACTAAATAGATATTTGTTTGAATATACGTACGGCGCATCCCTTTTACTACAGGAAGCATTGGTACGTTTGCTGCTTTATAATCGTCATGCTTGCGAATGGCAATCGCATAGAAGTGAGGCATTTGCCATAACACAGTTAATACAAATAGCCCTATAATAGCAGGGTGTGTTATATCTTGAGAAATTGCTGCCCAACCAATTAGAGGGGGCATTGCTCCTGAAATACTACCGATTTCTGTATTATATATAGTTCTACGTTTGCTCCACATTGTATAAGGAACCACATAAACAAATAAACCTATGAATCCCATAAGTGCAGCCATCGGTGTTGCATACGCAAGAGCACCTAAGCCAATAATCGTCATCGCAATAGCTAAAACAAGGACAGTTTTAGCACTGATCGTACCAGTTACAGTTGGTCTACTTTTTGTTCTTTGCATGACAGCATCGATATCACGGTCATATAAATTATTAAATGCACCAGCTGCACCAATTACTAGAGCAGAACCAAATAACGCGCAAATAATCTCTAGAGTTTTGTCAAAAGGGCTTATTTGATTTTTATATAAAGCTAATGTTAATCCTGCAATCATAGGGATCAAATTTGATTTGATAATTCCAGTCTTAACCGTTTGGGCTAATATTTTTGATAGAGGTTGTTTCGGCATCGTTTCGGACGATGATTCTACACTCTGATCAACTTTTACATCACTTTGCATTGTAAACCTCTTTCCTATTAATCATAAATAATAATACTTTTTAAGCTCTATATTATAGTATCTCTTAAAAACTGCAAAAGTTCCAGTAAATCAGAGCATAATTCTACGCAGATAGTACTTTTTAGACACAAAAATAGTAATAAATTCTTCACATTATTCATTGTTAGAAGTTGTATCATTTTTATTAGAATATTGAAACGATATAATTCGTAATTTTTCGTATAATAGTGAATAACTTGTTTTTGCTAGATTAAACTAAAAATTAATTCGAATAATCTAGTGTGAAATTAATGAATGTATTTGGAATTCTCCTTTAATACTATTAAAGTTAGATTAATACCTGTTTGGAGGAGACATAGACCATGAAAACAGAGAGAATGCTCTCGATTTTGATTTATTTATTACAGAAAAAGAAAGTTTCTGCTGAAGAATTAGCAATTAAATTTGAAGTAAGTAAAAGAACGATATATCGGGATATGGATTCATTATCATCAATCGGTATTCCTATTATTTCATATTTAGGGAAGAATGGTGGTTTTACCTTAATCGATACTTACCAATTAGATAAATTCACCTTTAATGATGTTGAAAAAAAGTTCTTATTGGAAGGATTATCATTGAAAAATGAATTATTTAATAGTCATCAATTATCAATCTTACAAAGGAAAATAGAGCTATTGCAAGAAAATAATGAAGACTATCATCCGCCAATTACGGTACTATCATCCACATTACATCGAGAAACAATAGAAGCAGAAACAAAAGTAAAGGTAAAAAACATACTTTCTGTAATTGAAGACGGACATAAAATTTGCATCTCATATGTATCACAAACTGCGAATTTATCTAATCGTATTATTCAGCCATTAAAACTAAATTTTATGAATGGTAGCTGGTATTTAGAGGCTTATTGTGAAGATAAAGAGGCTTTAAGATTATTCAAGTTAACTAGAATAAGAAATATGGAACTCATAAAGGACAAAGCTAGATCCGTTTATAGTCATAGCAATTGTTATTTAGCGAATAGCGATTCGAATATGGAGCAGATTATATTATTGTTTTCAAAAAGTGAACTAGGAAAATTATATGATTTTTTTACTGATGATGAAATATCAATACTTGAAGATAGACGTCTTAAGGTAACCTTTAATTACGACGTTAACAAAAATATACTGCCATTTATAATGATGTTTGGTAGACATGTAAAAATTCTTTCTCCACAATGGCTGAAAGATGAATATATGAATGAAATAGAATTTATTTATAAAAGATGACAGACAGTTGTCATATTATGAATGATATTCTTCTAGTATAAACGAGTAGGAGGAATTGCAATGCATACAGCAATTAGTAAAAAACAGATTTTTGGGAAAAGTGTTAGAACAAATAATCAAAATACAGACGCAATAGTTAGACTGTGGGAGGAGTTTCTACGTTTAAATTTAACGGGTGAAATCTATGCAGTTTATAGTAATTATGCAAGTGATTTTACAGACGATTACGATCTACATATTGGTACTGAAGAGCCAAATACAAATGATGTTAGTACCATAATTCCAGAAGATAACTACCTTGCCATAGAAGTAGATCACAAGGATCCAAAAGGTGTTTTCAAAGCTTGGGAGAAAATCTGGAAAAGTGATATCAACAGAGCTTATAAAACGGATTTTGAGCATTACTGTGAAGACGGTAGCATTAAGATCTATCTATCGGTCAATTCATGACTAGTAAGTTTGATCACTACCAGGAGAATGAACATATAAATAAAAAAAACCGACAATTATCAGTTACTGAACCTAGCTGTCAACATTCTTGGACTGATTCTGTCACAATTCATGATAACCTTATTGCAACGAGGGAACTAGTCTATAACCCATGTGGATTTGTATTTTCTCACCCCAAAATTGAACCACAAAACGCGGCATATGGAGCATATGTATTTAAGTTAAATGATCTCTCGATTAGATTTCGCGTCGCTAAAATAACACCTACAAAAATCGGTCAATTTGTGACGCTATGGGAGAGGGTTGGGGATGGATCAATTCAACCTTATGACCTATCAGATTCAATCGAATTCTTTGTCATTAGTGTCAAAAAAGATGATCAATTTGGCCAGTTTGTCTTTCCGAAAGCTGTTTTATATAAGCAAGATATAATATCCAATAAAGGACAAGGGGGTAAACGTGCATTTCGCGTTTATCCACCTTGGGATAACCCCAAAAGCAAACAAGCTAAAAAAACACAAGAATGGCAACTAAAATATTTCTTAGAAATTCCTAAGGATACAGTAGTAGACCGTGTTCGTGCGAAGATCCTTTATAGTATAAAATATTAGACATACTTAACATATGGACTTTTGTATCGTATTCTAGGCAACCGTTTTGATCATTCTAGGCCAAATTGTATACGCCCATTATAACTTAATAATTATTCTAAAATAAAATGTTGACAAAAATGAAACAAGACCGTATAGTATGGGATATTGATTTAAAATTTTCTGAAATAATGTTTCAAAACGCATTGATTAGGAGTAGTAAAAGCTCATTATTTGGTCTAGAGAGCTGCGGGGTGGTGCAACGCAGTCCAATAATACTTTGAACTTGCCTATGAGTGGTAAAGTGAAATGAATAGACAGACTATTCTTTTTACTTTAACGTTTAACCTTCGTTACCAGGTTTTTAAAGTTGGGTTCATGAATTAGAACCAATAAGAGTGGTACCGCGGTTTGCATAAGGCATATCGTCTCTTCTTTCATTTGATGATGAAGGAAGAGACGATATGCTTTTTTTGATTATTGGAGGTAAGGATATGGAAAGTGACAAACAAAAATTACAAAGAACAATGACTTCACGACATATTACGATGATGGCATTAGGTGGAGCAATTGGCGCAGGATTATTTAAAGGGAGTAGTGCAGCCATTGATATGGCAGGACCAAGCGTACTACTTGCTTACCTAATTGGTGGTATCATTCTATTATTTGTTATGCAAGGATTAGCTGAAATGGCAGTCCGAAATAGCAATGCAAGGACATTTAGAGATCTAGTTCAATCTATTTTAGGAAAGTACCCAGCATATTTTTTAGACTGGATTTACTGGAAAATGTGGGTATTAAACATTACCGCAGAGTCTATTGTTGCTGCAATCTTCATTCAATATTGGCTACCAGATTACCCAATTTGGATACTTGCTTTGTCAGTGTCAGTGTTAGTTACAGTTATCAACTTACTATCAGTAAAAGCTTTCGCTGAAACGGAGTACTGGCTTGCGTTAATTAAAATCACTGTAATCATTGTGTTTATCATAGCAGGGTTTATCTTACTGCTCGTTACTTTTGGTGATCATACAGCTGTTGGATTTTCTAATCTAACGAGTCACGGTGGTTTCTTCCCGAATGGCCCGACAGGTTTAATTACGGCAATGCTTGTAGTTATTTATTCTTACGGAGGAACAGAAATTATTGGTGTCACATTAGCTGAAACGAAAAATCCTGAAAAAGTGGTACCAAAAGCAGTTCGCAGTACATTAGTACGAATCATTTCTTTCTATTTAGTACCATTTTTAATTATCGTCAGCTTGATTCCTTGGAATGAAGTTAACGGAGTACCAGAAAGTCCGTTTGTGATGGTATTCAAAATGATCGGTATCCCAGGGGCAGACCATATTATGAATGCGGTTGTGTTACTTGCGATTATTTCATCGATGAATTCTGGATTATATGGTTCATCACGCGTTCTATATACTCAAGCTATGGACGGGCGTATTCCTAAAGTATTTTCAAAATTATCGAAAAAGAAAGTGCCAGTATATTCAATACTATTATGTACATCTGTCTTATATATTGGCGTGTTAATTTCATTATTTGCTGGGAGCAAGACTTTTGATTTTCTAATGGGTTCCCTAGGATATACGGTATTATGTATTTGGTTAATCATTGCAATTGCTCATGTGAAGTCTCGAAAAAAACAGCCTGGGCAAACGAGTGCTTATGCCGTAAAATGGTTCCCATATACAACTTGGTTTGCCATCATTGCTTTAAGTGCGATTCTGATTGGTATTATTTTCACAACATCAATTATCGTTACTAGTATTACACTAGCAATCTATATTTTTATTACTATAACTTATGTTTATAAGGGTCGTTTACATCAAAATGAAGCATAATATTTAATAGAGAAAACGCTTGGAAGATAAATGATCCAAGCGTTTTTTTTATTTTTTTATAAAATCAGCAATTAGCTGAACGGTCTGTCTAGTCTCATCTTCAAAAAATTCCATCTTACTAAAGTAGCTATGAATTAATCCAGGCATAACCACATGGTGTGTTGGAACACCTGCTTCGTTTAAACGGTTTGCATAGGAAACGCCTTCGTCAAAAAGAACATCATATTCAGCTGCAATAACAATAGCCCTTGGTAAATAGCTTAAATCATCTTGTAGGAGAGGAGAAACGGCACTGTTTCGATAATCTTCTTCATTATAAACATAATGCTCTCCAAACCATTTCATACCGACACGATCTAATCCTAGATCATTAGCATAGTTTTCATAAGAAGTAGTGGTCATATCCATATTCGTCACTGGATAGATTAGTGCTTGTGCAGTGATGAGTGGACCATTTTGCTCTTTTGCCATATGTGTAACAACTGTTGCTAGGTTGCCACCGGCACTATCTCCTGCAACGATAATATTCGTAGAATCTCCATTTAAATCAGCAGCAAACTCATAGACCCATAAAAGTGCATCGAAGGCGTCATTTAAAGGAATTGGGAATTTAAATTCTGGTGCAAGGCGGTAGTCGACAGAAACAACTATGGCATTTACTTCAGCTGCTAATAAGTGACAACCTGCATCCGCCGTTTCTAAATTACCGAAAACCCATCCTCCTCCATGATAATAAACAATGATAGGGAAAGGACCTTTACCGTTTGGCGTGTATATACGAACATTAATTTCACTACCATCTCGAACAGGTATTTTACGATTTATTATTTGTTTTAGTAAAGGTAAATCTATCAATGGTTTTGGACATTGAGCTCTTGCTGCTCGAACCTCCGCTGGTTGATGAGTATAGTATTTGGGTGATTTATTAGCGTCTGCGATATATTGTTTAGATGTATTTGTTAGGTTAAACATTAAATTATTCATCAAATCATCCTTTCAAGTTCAAAGTTAGATTAATTTGATTATACACTATTCCTATAAGAAAGGTAGGTATTTGTTTTTAGCTAATAAAAAAAGACAGAATTTAACGCTATGTAGCGAAAAGTTCTGTCCGAGAAGATTTTATGATAAAGTTTCATCTTTTTTGATAACAGCCGTTACGGCATCGTAAATGGTACTAGCGAAATGGTCATTTTGCAAGGAGGTGACACCTTGGATGGTAGTACCCCCAGGTGAACAAACTTGATCGACAAGTTCCCATGGGTGTTCGTCAGACTCTAATATCATTTTAGCACTGCCTAGTACGGAGCTGGCGGCAATTTCTAATGCCATTTTCTTATCCATACCCTCACGCACAGCAGCTCTAGCTAATGAGTCAATATATAAATAAGTAAAGGCAGGGGATGCACCACCAATAGCCGAGAAAATTGTAAATAGATTTTCTGGTAATTCTATAATAGAGCCAATAGTTCCAAATAGAGATTCTACGACTTCTTTGTGCTGTTCATTAACAGTTGAAGAAATGGAGTAGCATGTTGTGGAAGCACCAACGATGGCATTTATATTGGGCATAACGCGGACTATGGGTGTGTCTGTTTGTATATTTTGTTGTAAATATTCAATTGATTTTCCTGCTGCGACTGAAATAATAAGATGATTTTCTTGGATATATTTTTGCACCTCTGATAATATTTCAGGTAATACTTGGGGTTGTACTGCTAATACAATGACATCAGCATTTATCATAATATCTTTAATAGAGTCACTTGCAATTAGCCCATAGTTGCCCACAAGATGATTTGTTTTAGCAACTGTTCGGTTATAACCATAAATGTCTATGGCTGAAAATTGTTTACTATTGTGCATGCCTTTAATAATGGCAGAAGCCATACTACCAAGGCCGATAAATCCATACTTCATTCTTACACTCTCCTAACATATTCTATCAGTATAGTACAGACTGTTAGTGTTGGATAGTGTTTGATATTAACAACTCATATGTAATTTATTTATCGATATTTGACTTATCAAAAAACAAAAAAACATCGTAGTCAAATGCACTACGATGTTTTTTTGTTTATAGGTTTATTCAGTAGCAAGCATTTCAACTTTTGCTAACAATTCTTCTCTTTTTTCTTTCAGCTTTGGAGATTTGCTTACTTCGAGTGCTTTATTGACTGCTTCAAGTGCTTCTTTCCACTGATTTTGTTGTTCGAATAGACTGATTAACAGTAAATGTAATCTTGTGTATTTAGGGAACAGTTCAAGTCCCTCATATGCAGCTTCGAAAGCTTCGTCCATTCGGCCTAAATCACGTAAAAGTTCACCCTTCAATAAGCGTGGTCTGTCATAAGTTGGTGATAATCTGATGGATTCTTCTGCTAACTGAAGTGCCCAATTCTTTTTGTTTGTCTTAGAGCAATGTATTGCTAAAATACGATGATACTCAGTTGATTTTGAACGTAGTGTTCGTTCATAATTAGGGATAGGCTGCTCTGCCATGAATCTTTTTACAATATCCTTTAATACACCTATTTGAGATAAATAAATTGAAATACGGTGTCCAGCATATGGGTAGTAAATGTACTTAGCATTTGGATAAGCTTTCTTAATTACCTTTTTCATGTATTTACTATCAATAGCATCCTTAGGGTCGTAAATAATCGTCGGAGTAATCCTAGGATTATAAGGATGCTGTAGTTCGTGTTGGAAAACCGTTTCAACTCTCATTTTAGTACCATGGTTAGGATGCGCAGAGTTTCTTGGACTGAGTGCTAGAATATTACAATCAATTGTTGAACCAAAGTACAATGCACTATAGCCACCTAGGCTAGTACCATAAGCGAATTTTTTATCATAACCAGCTGCTAATTTTGCAACGGTCTCGTAATATTCTTCTCTTGAGATGTCTTGATGATAGTTTTTAGTTGTTCTTCGTCTTAAAGAGATAAGATCGACTCTTTTTTTCTTCAATAAGTTGAAGGCAAATGGTGTTCTTTCCCATGTTTTATCAATGGAATCAAAGGTTGCAAATACAGTATTCGTCGGTTCTATGAATTTATAGAATTCAATTCTACTCTCGCCATTATCAAATAACGTGACTTTTCGATACCCATCTACAAAAATTTCAGGCAACTCATCAACATACTTTGTCAAACATTCAGCGAATAATGATCTAGCTTTTTCATGCTCGCCTACAATTTGATAGGCAATACTTAAGTCAACGAGCACCGAAGCTGGTACCTTTTCACCTAAAAATTGCACGAGTTCTTCAACTCTTTGAATTGCTATTGGCCAGTTTTTTGAGGCAAATGCCAATTCGACGTATTTATAATGAAGTGTTTCATCCGCAGGGTTCTCTTTCACAAGCAGTTCAAGTATTTCACCTGCTTCTGAATAGTGTCTGTTATTAATCAAATATTTATATAGTTTATAAGTTAGGGTCGAGTCTGTTTTTCGTGAAATATTAACTAAAATTCTTGGTAAATGCTTCGCCACATCGCTCCAATTTTTTTGGCGAGCATAAATTTTCATCAATTCAGTATGAACAGATAGATTCAGTGGATATATTTTTGAACCTTCTTCTAACAACTTTTTCGCTTGGGCAACCTTATTATCACGTTTCAGTTGTTTGGCAAAATCAATATAGATAGATTTGCTTGGGACAGCTTCATTTTGCGCTAAAATGTTTTCGGCAATTTGAGTGATAGCATCCTTATTTTCATTTTGAGTAGATATAAACATGATAATCTCCTTTTTAAGTTTCAAAGCTAGTACAGTTTAAGCTTTTTTAAATCAATTCTGAGTAAGGAATAGGAAACTAGTGCTCATTTCCCGTGTCAAATTACATTAACTCTATCAATTAAATCATGAAAATCATTGGTAATGGGACAAATCAATGAATTTGTTATAAAACTGTTACAAGTGTTACGAAACTTATATATAATTGTAACCTAAATGATACTTAATTGGTTGTGGAAATGGTATTTTTATGCCTATATTGACCAAATTCATACTAATATAACAAATACATATGAAGAATATGGGTTGAGGGTGAACCTATTCTATTATTTTCTTTAAAAATCGTGTGCAAATTACCTTAACAAAGAATGGAGAATGTATATGATATTACAAAATGAACAATTAGTAGTTCGGAAGTTAGAAAGAAAAGATGATATTTATCTTGCGAAATGGCTTTCAGACGCAAATATTTTAACATATTACGAAGGAAAAGATAATCCATTTGACATTGAAAAAGTACATGAAAAATTTTACGATGTTAACGAAGAAGAAACTAGATGTATTATTGAATACGATGGCGCGAGTATTGGTTATATTCAGTTTTATCCTATAGAGCATGAGAGTAGGGTCGCTTATGAATACAATAACGACGCTGAAGTTATTTATGGGTTAGATCAATTTATCGGTGAATCGAGTTATTGGGATAAAGGTATTGGCACCAAGCTTATTTTAGCGATGAAGGAATACTTAGTCAACGAGAAAAAGGCTGATATCCTTGTTATGGATCCGCAAGCTTGGAATGAAAGAGCCATTCATTGCTATGAAAAATGTGGTTTTAAGAAAGTACGATATTTACCAAAGCAAGAGATGCATGAAGGTGAATTAAGAGATTGCTGGTTAGTGGAGTTTAGAGCACGTTAGAGATAAAACAAATAAAAAGGACGGGAGCAGAAAGTATGCTGTCGTCCTTTTTATATTTTAAAATTGACTTACTTTTCGCCCTTTCCCAAAAGGAATACACATTGGTGTACCGAAAATAGGGTCAGCTGTAATTTCACAATCGAGATCAAAGACATCTTTAATAAGGGTTTCGTTTATGATGTCCTCAGGCTTGCCTTTTTTATAAACAGTTTGGTTAGCTACTGTAATAATATGATGAGCATAACGGCAAGCTAAATTAATGTCATGTAAGACCATGATGATTGTCCGGTTTTCTTGAATATTCAACTCATATAGTAAATCGAGAATTTCGATTTGATGCGTTAAATCTAAATAAGTAGTCGGTTCATCTAATAAAATTATATCTGTATCTTGCGCCAATGTCATAGCAATCCAGGCGCGTTGTCGTTGCCCACCTGATAGTTCGTCAACAGGTTTGTCTTTCAATTCTGCAACACCTGTAGCATTAAGTGCATTCATGACGATTTCTTCATCTTCTTTAGTCCATTGCTTACGCCAACTTTGGTAAGGATAACGTCCTTGCTTCACAAGTTGCAGTACAGTTAACCCCTCTGGTGCGGTAGGGGATTGTGGTAAAATAGAGAGCTTTTTAGCCACTTGCTTAGTTGATAGTTTAAAGACATCTTCTGCTTCTAATAATACAGTGCCATTCGTTGGTTTTAATAATCTTGCAATAGAGCGCAAAAGAGTAGATTTACCACAACCATTTCCACCGATTAACACGGTGATTTCACCCTTTGGAATTGTAATATTTAAATCTTTTATAATAACGGAATCTCCATAACCTAAAGTAAGTGATTTCGTTTCAATCGTTTCTGTCAAAGGTTTCGACTCCTTTAGTTCTTCGGATTTCTAAATAGTAAATAAATAAAATAAGGGGCACCAATTGCTGCTGTAAAAACACCAGCAGGTACTTCTAGTGGACTAAATGCCGTTCTACCTATGACGTCAGCAGCCATAACTAGTAATGCGCCTATACTTGCAGCAGTTGGGATTAACACGCCAAAAGACGAACCAACTAAGCGACGTGCGATATGTGGTGCCATTAAACCGACAAAACCAATAGCACCAGCAAAAGCAATAGCGCCAGCAACTAGGCACGTACTAAGCAATAATAAAAGAAAACGCATCTTTTGAACAGGTTGTCCTAAATTTGAAGCTGTATCATCACCTAATTCTTGTACATTTAAATGTCGTGTGATGAAGAAGGAAATCACAAGCAAAAGAATAGTCCAAGGTACGACCATTTTCACTTGTTCCCAACTTGCACCGCTAACGCTACCTGTAATCCAAATATTCGCTTCACTTGCTCTATATATCGGACCTAGTAACATGAGCATCGTTGTCATTGCCTGCATAAATGCTGAAACTCCAATCCCAATGAGGACAAGGCGAATCGGTGTAATACCATCTTTCCAAGCTAAAAAGTATACGACAAAGCCAATAACCGTAGCTCCAATAAAACCAGCAATAGGAAGCCACTGAATACTAACTGTTAAGGAGTGGTTTTGATCACTAAAGATGGCTAAGAAAGCTACAACTGCGGCACCGCCACCAGCCGAAATCCCTATAATATCAGGGGAAGCAAGGGGGTTTTTAATCATCCCTTGTAAAATAGCACCAGCAACCGCTAATGCCATACCAGCAAATGCTGCGATTAGAATACGAGGTAATCTAAAATCAACTACTACAAGGCGATCAAAATCATTACCACCACCAAATAGAATTTGGAAAACGTTTAACGGATTGATAAAAGAATCGCCTACAGATGCACTTAGTATAAATGTTGCCATTACTAAGCAGAATAAGAATGAGATTTTCCTAGTTGCTTTTATATCAAGTAAAAACGAAATTTTTTGTTGTAATAGTCTAATAGTTCTGTACTGCTTCACGCTTTTCTGAACCCCTTTCTAGCAATATAAACAAAGAATGGTGTTCCGATAAACGCTGTCATGACACCAACAGGAACTTCCTGAGGCATGATAATATAACGAGCACTCACGTCTGCTAATAGTAGTAGAATACCACCTAGTAATGCTGACATAGGAATTAACCACCTATGGTCATTCCCAACACATTTGCGAGCTAGATGGGGAATGACTATACCGATAAAACCGATTGGACCAGCCACAGCTACAGATCCACCTGCTAACATAATAACGATAAATCCAACAGCTAATTGAATCAAGCCGACAGGTAAACCTAACCCTTTTGCGACATCATCACCTAGTGCTAGAACATTCATCTTCGGTGCAATTAGCAATGCGCCAATCCAACCTATAATAAGATAAGGAAGAACATCAATTAATAATTCCAATTTACGACCTTCTACAGAACCTGCTAACCAAAATAGCACTTGATCTAATTCAGCCTCATTAGTGGCCAATAATCCTTGAGTAAAAGAAGAGAAGAGGGCGCTCATGGCTGCTCCAGCTAATGTAATTTTAATAGGAGACATAGCATCTCGACCTGTAGAACTAATCCCATAAACTGCCGCGGTTGCAACTGTTGCACCTAAAAATGCAATCCATGCGAATGATTGCAAGCTAGCAGATTGGAAGAAAACCATGGCAAACACAACCGCAAATCCAGCGCCAGCATTAATCCCTAAAATACCTGGTGAAGCTAATGGGTTTTTTGTTAACGTTTGCATTAAAACGCCAGCAATTGCTAATGAAGCTCCGACGCTTGCTGCGATTAATGCACGAGGAAGTCGTACGTTTTGAATGATTAAATGTTCATTCGAGTCATTAAACTGTGTAAATGCTTGATAAGCCGTCTGAAAGGATGTATCTGCATAACCGTAAACGATACTAATGACCATACATACGAGTAATAGAATGATACTGCTTATTAGTGCAAGAATTTTTGTAAGATTATTATTAAATAACATGTGGTATTCAAAACTCTTTTCTAAAATAGAATAAAATTACGTTTTTAATGTAAATTAAAAAATATATTGACTTCTCTTTTACCGTGGAATAATATTAATCTTGCATTAAATGAAAATGATTATCATTATTGCTTTCATATTTTATCATATACATAGGAGGATTTAAAGAGATGAAAAATACTTTACGTAAAATCGTCGCATTATTTGCAGTTATCGCTGTATTTGCATTAGCAGCTTGCGGTAATACAAAAGAAGATGATAAACAAAAAGATGCATCAAAAGAAAAGGAAACAACATATTCTGTTGAGCATGCAATGGGTACTACTGAAATTAAAGGCACACCAAAACGTATTGTTGTATTAACGAATGAAGGAACAGAAGCATTACTTGCTTTAGGTATTCAACCAGTTGGCGCAGTACAATCATGGGTAGGAAATCCTTGGTATGATCATATTAAAGACGATATGGGAGATGCAGAAGTTGTCGGTGTTGAACATGAAGTGAATATCGAGAAAATCGCTGCACTTAAACCAGATTTAATCATTGGTAGTAAGATAAGACAAGAAAAAGTCTATGACAAGTTAACTAAAATTGCCCCAACTGTTTTCTCTGAAACATTACGTGGGGATTGGAAAGAAAACTTTGCTTTATACGCAAAAGCAGTGAATAAAGATGCTGAAGGTAAAGACATTTTAAAACAATATGACGAAAAAGTAGCAGCATTAAAAACAACATTAGGTGATAAAACAGATCAACAAGTATCATTCGTACGCTTTATGACTGGTATAACACGTATTTACTATACAGATTCATTTTCTGGTGTCATTTTTAACGAATTAGGTTTTAAACGTGTATCAGCCCAAGAAAAACTATTTACAGCTGATAATAAACTAGGTAACTTAGCAATTGAAGTAGGTAAAGAAGCCATTCCTGAAATGGACGGAGACGTGTTATTCTACTTCACATATATGCCAACAGGTGATGATTCTGCATTAGCAACTGAAAAAGAGTGGACAGAAGATCCACTATGGCAAAAACTATCTGCAGTTAAAGCAGGAAATGTTCATAAAGTAGATGATGTCATTTGGAATACTGCAGGTGGCGTATTAGCAGCAAACTTAATGCTAGATCAAATTGAAGAAGTATTCTCTAAATAAAATGTAATGATAAAACGTTTATTAGGATATCCTAATAAACGTTTTTATTTTCCAGGAAATAATTTATTAGTTAAATATGTGATTTTGAATGCTTTATTGAATTACTTGAAGAAGAATAACTAAATCATTAAATACGTCTTTTAAAGGAAAGGAAGGGATAAAAACAGCACATACAATGAGTCATTAGATAAAAAAAGACCGCTCAAAAATGAACGATCTTCTTGATGGTTTTTATAATTTTTTCAACTGTTTGTTTAATAGGTTAGCTTGCTCTACAGCTTGTTGATCTTGTAATATGTCACCTGGTTTATTTCCTTCACCTATAATATAAGATGAGAACCGCATATTTAAGAAATCAAAAGTGTATTTAAATTGCTGAATAAGAGGCAGCCCTTTTATTTTCGGGTCATCACCACCGACAGCTACTACAATGGCATCTACGGATTTTATTTTTTCTTTAAATTGTGGGAATCGTTCATCTCGTATAGCGTGGCTTAATCGGTCAATCATGTTTTTCATAATACCCGACATCGTATACCAATAAATTGGAGTAGAAAAGATAATCAGATCACTTTCTAAGAAAGCATTTATGATTGTGTCATAATCATCGTCTACTAATTGAAAACCGCCATCCGCATGACGTAAATCATGAATAGGTTGTATAGATAAGTTTTTCAAATCAATTTTAGTATGATTTATATCCTTCGTCACCAAATCTGCCAGTATCTCGCTGTTACTTTCTTCTCTAGAACTACCAATAAATGTTGTAATCTTCATATATGTCAATCCTCTCTATACTTTCTTCTATAAAAAGCTTAAACTTAAATTCATTATTAATAAAGATGAATAATTCGATTAAATTAATCGGTAAAACCGATTTAGGAGTGTGAGATATGGATATTAAGCACTTACATACATTTTTAACTGCTGCTAAAACATTGAATTTTACACAAACAGCGGAAATATTGGATTATGCACAATCTAGTATTACCGCTCAAATCAAGTCTTTAGAAGGTGAATTAGGGGTTCCTTTATTTGAGCGTCTAGGAAAACGAATTTATTTAACAGATGCTGGTATCCAATTAAAACAATATGCACAAAAGATGGTAGATCTAGATGAAAACATGAGAGAAGCAATAACTAATCAAGATGAAACGAATGTGACTTTAACAATTGGGGCACAGGAAAGTCAATGCACTTATCGATTACCTAAAATTTTGCAATTGTTCAGAAGCCAACATCCGAAAGTGAAAATAGTTTTTAAGCCAGTCCATACAATTGATGTTGCCAAGGATTTATTGCAATCAGGTAATCTCGATTTGGCTTTTATTACGGATACACGTAAAGACACACCAATGCTTTGTAAAAAGGAATTAATCGAGGAAGATTTGGTATTTGTAGTAGCACCAACACATCATATAACTCAAAATAATATTTTAGCCATACAGAACGTAGCCCAAGAAACGATATTATTAACGGAGGAAGGCTGCTCATATCGAAATCAATTCGAATATCAATGTCATTTAAAAGGTATTTATCCGGATCAAATAATAGAGTTTTCTAGTATTGAAGCAATCAAGAAGTGTGTGATTGCTGGATTAGGAATGACATTGTTACCGAAAATGACAGTTGAAAAAGAGTTAGAAAATGGAGTACTAAAAAATCTAGAGACAACTATTACAATGGAATCCGTATTTACTGAGCTTGCGTGGCATAAGGATAAATATATCTTCTCTTATTTAGAAGATTTCATACAGATTGCTTGTGAACAGTATAAATTATTTAATAGACATTCTAGTATTGAGTAGATGAGTAGAGAGGTTAAGGAGGATATAAAGAACTTAAAAAGTCCACACTACGATTAAGTAGTATGGACTTTAGTATTTTAAAGGGTTTTTATTACTGTACATTACTTAGTAATATGAATAAGAAGTGGATATTCATTTGAAAAACGGCATAAAAAAAGCAGGCGCTCATCTGCCTGCTAGAAAAAAGAAAAAGATTCCCGACAATCCGAGTCGTTATGGAATCTTAGTTTGTAACGAAAGTTCGAAAACAATCATTACGTAGGTTTGGCACCTAAATATATATTATACGCTATTAAATCAGAAATGCAAGGAAAATATCAAATAAAATAAGAGCTTATCAATATTTGATATAGAAATGGTTATTTAGAAGTTTTAATATAGGTTTAAAGAAGATATAAACGAGGTATTCATATATGCATATAACTCCGTATTCACCTTTTGTATTTTATTTATTCAATACGAGTATATAAAATGTGAAATACAAGTAATCTGAATAATATGGATTGTCGGTAGGAATGTGCAAAACAACTTGAATCGATGAGACCGAGTTAGAAACCACTACGGTACTAGAAGGAGGTAATGAAATGATTGTATTTGAGAATGTATCTAAAAGGTATGATGACAATCAACCAGCAGTTAACTATCTCAATTTGGAAATAAAGAAAGGTGAATTCTTTGTCATTATAGGTCCAAGTGGCTGTGGGAAAACGACATTACTAAAAATGATCAATCGATTAATTCGTTTGACAGAAGGAACTATTAAAATTGAAGGAAAAAGAATAAGTGATTATAACATAAATGAGTTACGTTGGAATATCGGATATGTTCTCCAACAAATTGCACTTTTTCCACATATGACGATAGAAGAGAATATTGCCATTGTTCCAGAACTGAAGAAATGGCGTAGAGAACAAATTCAGCAGCGAGTTCATGAGTTATTAAATATGGTCGGTCTTGAAGCAGATAAATATAGTCAGCGAAAACCTGCAGAGCTTTCAGGAGGAGAACAACAAAGAGTGGGAGTTGTTCGTGCATTAGCAGCAGATCCTGAAATCATTCTTATGGATGAACCATTTAGTGCATTGGATCCGATTAGTCGTACTAAGTTACAAGATGACTTGCTCGATCTACAACAAACAATTAAGAAAACAATTGTCTTTGTATCACACGATATGCAAGAAGCACTAAAACTAGGAGATAGAATATGTGTGATGAAGGATGGAGAAATTGTACAGCTCGGTACACCCCAAGAAATTATGCAAAGTCCGGCCAATGATTTTGTTAGAGAATTTATTGGCCTTAATCAAGATTTTAAAGATACATTCAATATAGAAAGTATTATCCAACCCATATCAAAAGAAAATGTCTATTTGCAAGTATTACACAAAGTTTCCGTAAATGATTCACTACAAGAAATACTTAATAATTTGGTAGATCATGAAGCCATATCGGTAAATCAGAACGGTGAAATTATAGGTATTATAACGAGAGAATCGATTATAAGGTATTTAGCTATAGATTCTTCAGGAAGAGGTTAAGCATATGACGAATTTAGTAGATGTTTTTAATGAACGTAAAGGACAGCTCTTTGCCTCTTTACTTGAACATATTCAAATATCTTTTATTGCTCTCTTTTTTGCGGTTGTTATTGCGATACCTTTAGGCATTTACTTAACAAATAAGAAAAAAATAGCAGAAAGTATAATTGGCATAAGTGCGGTTCTGCAAACAATCCCTTCCTTAGCATTGCTAGGCTTGTTAATTCCGCTGTTTGGTATAGGTAAGATACCAGCAATAATAGCATTAGTTGTTTATGCACTTTTACCAATCCTACGTAATACATACACAGGGATAAATGAGGTAGATGCGTCACTAAAAGAAGCAGCAATGGCAATGGGTATGAACACTCGAAAGAGGTTAATGAAAGTAGAACTTCCTCTCGCCATGCCTGTTATGATGGCAGGGATCAGGACCGCCATGGTCTTAATAGTAGGGACAGCTACATTGGCGGCATTAATTGGTGCAGGGGGTCTAGGAGATATTATTTTACTAGGTATTGACCGAAATAATACAGCATTAATCGTCTTGGGAGCTGCACCAGCTGCACTATTAGCGTTAGCATTTGACTTTTTACTAAAAAAACTTGAATCACTTTCATTTAAAAAAACAGTAATAGCATTGAGCGCTATTAGTATTACGGCATTATTAATGATTTTCCTTCCTCTAATGAATATCAATGAAAAAGAAGAGATAGTCATTGCGGGTAAACTTGGATCAGAGCCTGAAATTCTTATCAATATGTATAAATTACTTATTGAAGACGAGACCGATTTGAATGTTCAATTAAAGCCTGGTTTAGGTAAGACTTCATTTGTGTTTAATGCATTGAAATCGGGAAGTGTCGACATTTATCCCGAATTTACTGGTACAGCCATTTCAGAATTTTTGAAAGAGAAAGCGATAAATAACAACCAAGATGATGTTTATAGGCAAGCACAAGAAGGTATGCTGAAAAAATTTGACATGGTAATGCTTAGTCCTATGAAGTACAACAATACTTATGCATTGGCTGTTTCGGAAGAGGCAGCAAAAACATACGATTTGAAGAACATTTCAGATGTAAAGGCAGCTGAAGAAAATATAAAAGCAGGGTTTACAATGGAGTTTAATGATCGGGAAGATGGTTATCGAGGTATTCAAAAGCTATATAATCTCTCTCTTTCCAATATTACTACAATGGAACCAAAGCTGAGATATCAGGCTGTAAAATCTGGAGATATAGATTTACTAGATGCCTATTCAACCGATAGTGATATTAGACAATACAATTTAATTGTTTTAGAAGACGACAAGCATTTGTTTCCTCCTTATCAAGGTGCACCATTATTAAAACAAGAAACAATAAAAAAACATCCTGAAATTGAAAGAGCATTAAATAAACTGGCCGATCAAATAACTGAGGATGAAATGCGTCAAATGAATTATCAAGTAAATGTAGAAGGTAGAAAGGCATCAGAAGTAGCACATGAATTTTTAAAAAAAGCGGGTTTATTGTAAGTAGATATATTCATTTCCCACAAAAAATGAGAGGTAGCTGTATCTTTGTAAAAAAGTTTGATAATTTGTAATAAAGTTTGATTATAAACATCTCACCTCTATAGATTTTTAGAGGTGGGTTTTTTGTTGGGAATTTATGATAATATCACTATGGAGATTGTGATGAAACAGATAAAAATGAATATATATCAATGTACGAAAGATTTTTTATTCTATTTGTAGAATTAATCAGTGAAGAATGAAAAAAATATTGTTTTGAAGGATGAATGTATTTTGAAAATTAAATTTCTTTTGATTTTTACATTTCTACTATGCGGCAGTTTATTATTTGTATGGTCGGAGAGTGAAATAAAAGCAACTTTTACAGGAGTGATTGAAGAGATTAATGGACAGAGTGCCGTAGTTTATGTATCTGAAGATGAAGAGTATGCAGTTTATGGAATAATTGCTGTAAATCTTGCAAAGAATCCTGATGAAACATTTCAGGTTGGTGATAAGGTGAAAGTCGGTTACGATGGTACTATACGAGAAACAGCACCAATTGGTATTTCTACTCTTACTGTTGAATTAGTTGAGTAATATCTTATAGTGAAGTTGTGCAATGTACTATTCGTTTCCTAACATCAACTAACGAGTGCTTTAGTACAATATAGTTGAGCTGTTCAGACAGCTCTTTTTTTATACAACTAACGGGGCAGTTTAGTTTAACAAGGGATATATTGTTAATTATGGTAGAGTTAGATTAGAAATGTATAGGGAGGAGAAATATCGTATGATTTCTGAATTAAATAAAAGTGATTTTTATAAGTGTAGAGGTATAGTTAATGAGAAGGGGCAATTGGAAATAATAGCGGTAATCGAAGGAGTTAATCCTGGTCGTGTATTTGTAGATGATAGCGTTTCCCCTACCTCTGGATTCGTTTGGTTAGGGAATAATGATGGATTTCTCTTTATTGGAAATGCAGAAAATGAAGCGTTTAATAATGAATTAAACAATTTTATTGATAGAGTAATCATACCAGAAGCAAAGAAAGTCCGATTAAATTGCTTTGAAGGAATTGGTAACCACATAAAATGGAATAAGACTATCGAAAAAGTGTTTGAACATCGTAAGTTAGGAAGCTGGAATCAGAGGGTTTATGAGGTACATAAAGTTGATTATAAAGCTAGCAATGAACCTGCTATTGAACAAGGATATGAAGTTGTAAAAATCTCCGATACTTTCTTTGATAATAATGATGGTCCAATAATAAACATTGAATTTTTACACTCCAAAATTTTAGAGTTTTGGGCTTCACCTGAGAGTTTCTTTGGTGATGGTATTGGTTATTGTATTGTTTACAAAAATGAAATTGTAAGTGTTTGTTTTTCAGGTTTTGTTGTTGGAAATGTACATTGTATAGGTATTGAAACCTTAGAGGAGCATCAAGGAAAAAAATTAGCTCAAAAATTAGCCCATAGTGTTGTAAAAGATTGCTTGGAGAGTAATCTGGTTCCGTATTGGGATTGTATGGAAGTGAATAAGCCGTCTATTGCAGTTGCAGAAAATATAGGATTCAGAAATGTATTTAATTATATAGGGTATTATTTCCTTTTTGAGTGATTTTTTATTGAACTAACGGGGTAGGTTAGTTGAACAAAAGATATGAGAATTCCATTCTTTTTATGGCGCATTGAAACAAATCACATATCAATTCATACGTCAAAAATCAAAAAAGAACTGTCCTAAAAAGGAACAGTTAATTTATAAAAATTTATTTGACAGATTTAAAAAGAGCTTTTCCTTTGTTGTAGACAAATCTTTCCCATTTAGCTAACAACCCGTTCCCATTTTCGCTATGTTCTAATTCTAACGCGTGATTTTTATGGAAATCTATTACCCGTTTATTATGGTCTTTTTGCCATTGATGCAAAGGATTATGTTTCATTTTTTTAACCTCCTTTTCAAATAGTTTCTTAATTATACGGTTAGTAAGGATAAATTAAAAGCAATCTATATCTAGTCGATTGAGGATAGGAATTGATAGTCAATTCGGACATTTTGCGTAACAAATTGGATAGATAACATATGAAAACGGCAAGTAGACTTTTAGTGGTAAAGATGAAATTTTTATAAGTGGTGAATATTACGACCCAAATTTGCAATAAAAGAAAAGGTGATTATTCAACTAACGGGGGCTTTACTTCAAGAAGGAGTGAAGCTTTTTTCTTATTGAACTAACGGGGCATTTTAGTTGAAGTATATGTTATGATGAAAAAAAGATTTAAGGAGGGAAAAAATGGTTACATGTTATTTGAAGTATGTTATTGACCCTTATAAAGTAAATGAATTTGAAGAATACGGTAAGATGTGGATTCCACTTGTAAATAAATTAGGTGGTACACATCATGGCTATTTTCTTCCGCATGAGGGTGCTAATAATATTGCTTATGCCTTCTTCACTTTCCCAAGTTTAACAGCATACGAAGAGTACCGGGTGAAAATGGCATTGGATGAAGAATGTCAAGTAGCATTTAAATTTGCAGAAGATACTAAATGTATTTTAAGTTATGAGAGAAGTTTTATGCGCCCAGTATTTAAGTGAATATACGTTAAAGCTAAAGGAGTTGCTTAGGCAACTCTTTTTCTTCTTCAACTAAAGGGGCATGATATATGAAGAAAGTGTATGTTCTATCATTTAACAATAGAGATAGATGGTCAAGGAAAAAGCAGTACTACAGTTTAATATTAGTTTAGGTGAACTGTATCATAAGTACGTGTGGTTTTTTTACTTCGGATGCTTATTGATATGCGATAAATTCTCATGTGCTACGTTTACCCCAGTTCTTTATGAATTCTAGTTCATGTATTCTTTTTCTAGTCTTCTATGATATAGTTTTTAAGAAAAGAATCATGTGACTGGGGGATATAGAGAGATGGTTGCAAAGTCGAAATTAGCGTATATAGTGCTTAGCGTATTAGCTGTAGTTGCTTTAACAGGCTGTGGTGCATCAAAAGATGTTGAAAAGAAGAAGGATACACCGAACTATGCTTCTGAGGTAAAGGAAAAACCTATTGTGACAATTACGATGGAAAATGATAAAAAAATCGTCATGGAATTATATCCAGAAGTAGCACCAAATACGGTTGCGAATTTTGTATCATTAGTAAAAGAAGGTTTCTATGATGGCTTGATTTTCCATCGAGTTATCCCTGGATTTATGGTGCAAGGTGGCGACCCAACTGGAAATGGTACGGGAGGGCCTGATTATGCGATTAAAGGCGAATTCTTATCAAATGGCTTTGAAAATAATTTAAAGCACGATCGTGGTGTCGTATCAATGGCACGTTCACAGGATCCAAACTCTGCAGGCTCACAATTCTTCATCATGGTAGATACTTCTGAACAATTGGATGGCGAGTATGCGGCATTTGGTAAGGTAACAGAAGGTATGGACGTTGTTGATGAAATCGTTAATGCGGAGCGCAATGAATCCGATAAACCATTGAAAGAACAAAAAATGAAAAAGGTTGAAGTGGATACGAAAGGCTTCGATTATCCAAAGCCAGAAGTGCAAAAATAATAAATTGAATAGATTTCCCTCCCTGAATTAGGCTATTCTGCTGTAAACAATTGTATGGGAGGGTTTTCTTTTGAGTGAAACAAGATTTGTGAAATTAACAAAGATAGATTCGATTAACCTATTTCGAATTTTGATAGGAGAAGAATTAATAAAATAGTTCCATTTATTCTTATTGTACTAAACGGTACTTTAGTAGAAGATCTTTGAGTTGTTTAGACAGCTCTTTTTTTATTCAACTAACGGGGCAGGTTAGCTGAAGAAGGATTCTTTGTAGGGAGAGCGAATATTAGATAAGCAACTACTATTATAGAACTTTATAGGGAGATTTTTAGGGGTTATAAAAGTTGTAAAATTGTTTTTTTCGATGTCGAAGGGACTATTACAAATCATGAAGATGGTAGCATTCGATAATGACCACTGCTGATAATTGGAGGTACAAAACATTGTTAATAAAAAGTCAAACGGAGATTCAAGCCCCTATTGAGGTAGTATTCTCTTACTTAGAAGATAATGATAAACAAAAAGAATGGATGACAGGATTAGAAGGAACTGAGTATTTAACGAAGTTTGATATTAGTAATCCGGTTGGTGTGAAGTTTAAACAAAAGTTAAGAGAAGGAAACCGTATTCAAGAGTATGAAGGACAAGTTACTGAATACAATAAAAATAATAGAATAAGTATTCAAATGAATCATCCTACTTTCTTAATCAATGTTTCATATAACCTTCAAAAAATTAGTCCTAATTCCAGTATTCTTTATATTTCAGAAGAATTAACAGCTAAGACTGTTTCAGGAAAGATATTAAGTATCCTTTTTCGTGTATTTATGAAAAAAGGTTTAGAGAAACAAATGAAGGCATTGAAACAGTGCGCTGAAAAACAATTATAATGTTTTTAGTATGTTCACTTAAAGCAAAGGGAGCTTTAGGTGAAATTTTCAAAAAGAAAAAACCGTTTCAGTTAAGCTGTTCCGTTTGAATCACGCAATCAAATACTCAAATAGCTCCGCATTTAGCGGGGTTATTTTCATTTACCACAGATAAAATATTCATATTTTCCAAACTGTTAGGTGGATAATAATGGTAAAATAAAACTTAGTTATTCAACTAAAGGGGCAGGTTAGTTGAACAAGTAAAACGATAGAATCTGCATTACTTCTCCCATATACTGTATAATTCAATTTGGATAATGCCGTTATCTGAATCTTCAACTCTGGGGCAGTTTAAAAATATTAAGGAGGGAAAAGTTTGTTATATTTAGCTTTAATTATGGGTCTGGTATTAATTGTAATTACAACTAAGCTCACTCAAGCATTAAAATTATCAAGCATTTGGATGTTGCTTGGTCAAATTGGTGCGGCACTTGTAATAATAATAGTCGGTAAACTTGAGATTAGTTATTTTAATCTAATTTATGGTAATTATATAGAATTAGGGTATTTGACTATCCCATTTTCCTTATTATTTCTTGTAGGTTTTACAAATGTAATGAATATGGGAAAAGAGCAAAATCCTTTAATATTGCTGTTTCCTTGTATTTCGTTAGTTTGTCTTTCCATATCGGCTTTCATCATGGGATATTCATTTGTTTCAATAACGGGAATTTGTGGTATTTTATCAATTATGTTTGTACTACTATATGGCTACTTTTCGGGTAAAGCATTTGTAGGAAGAACACTTTCTACGTCAATAGGTTTTATAATAGCAGTACTTTCAATATGCTTATTTAAAACATCTATAGTAACAATTTATATTCCTATATTTACGTTAGCACTACCACTTACTTTATATTATTTAATTCAAGATAAAATTACGAGTGTACAATCAATTACAGTTAGCTCTTTAACAGCTATTTTATTTGGTGTATTAATGTTCATTTTTCCTTCTAATATAATTTGGTATCTCATTGTTGGGTTAACGATTCTTTTGGTTATCACGCAATCTTCACGTAAATATCGCTTTATTTAGAAACAAAAGTTCTTCTTGAACTAACGGGGCAGGTTAGTTGAACAAGTATGTTATGGGAGTTTAATAATGTTGTCTATATCTCTATATATAAGCATTTAAAAAATTAAAGGTGGTTTTCAAGTTGAAATGCAATCAATGTCAAAGTGAAATGGTTAAAGATTGTGGCGTTAATGTTGAAGGTGTTATGTATGGAATAAAAATATTTAAAAAGGGTAAAGGACTGTTCAACAAAGTGTCTGAAAAACCAAAAGCGTCTGTTTGTCCGAATTGCGGTTATGTTGCGTTCTATATAGATAATTATAAAGAATTCAAATAAACGGCTAATAAAGTAAATTTCTTATTGTACTAACGGGTGCTTTAGTAGAAGCTCTATGAGCTGTTCAGAAAGCTCTTTTTTCTTCTTCAACTAACGGGGCAGTTTAGTTGAATAAGCTCAGTTCCGGTTTATTTGTATTAAATTTCAAACAAAGTAAATTAGTGTTAATATTAAAGTGAAGTATCGTCAATAATCCAAATAGTCAAAGAACAGGACTGCTATTAAGGTTTTAATGAGGAGGAATAACTTATGAAATACATTAAAGGCTTATATGTATCACTTGTACTAATGATGTTAGTTATTTTGGTTAACACAACAGTATTTGAAGATGAATATTCAGGGATTGCTATGTTCATTTGTTTAGGCATATTTTTAATGGGAACAACCTTTTTTATAAATGCCAAACAAATAAAAAATTAGAATGGGTAAAGCACGTATAATTAATAGTTAATAGTATATAAAGGAAGTGGAATTAAAATTGTTTAATGTAAATAAAAAAATTTATTGGCCACTCTTAATACCTTTCATAATTTTAATGTTTATTTTACTTTATGTATTACCTGCTGACCAAAGGGTTTTCATAGTATCTTTACCTCTACCATTTTGGATAATATACCATATTCTCAATAAAATTTACCCTAAAAAAAATAAGTAATTCAAAACTAACAGGTGCTTTAGTAGAAGATCTTGGAGCTATTTAGACAGCTCTTTTTTTATTCAAACTAACGAGGCAGTTTAGTTGAACAAGGAATTTGTTACATCACGTGTTGAAAAATCATCTCACGTATCAACTCCTTAAATACATTCCGCTAATGCTACTGTTGACGCATTAAACGGAATTTTTTATTATTCAACTAACGGGGTGCTTTAGTTTAAGAATCGGCTGCCTTTCCTGGGCATCTTTTTCTTATTCCGTAATGGAGTTAACTTGTTCTTGTTGTGGATAGAGCATACAAAGCCTCTATCGAATCGCTGGTTTGTGGATGGAGATAACCGCATATTTTTTCATGAATACAACCCCTTTTAGTTTTTATATTGTTCTCTTTCCAAATTATCTTCTAGCTTTCCTGTTACTGCGTTGAACATTAAATAAATCATATTTTTCTTGGCCTTATCCCAACCGATAACCTGCACAATTGGAACGTTTTTTTTCAGGTGTTTAGTGAAACCAAAATTATATCCCTTAGCAAAAGTGTCTCCTGGATATATTTTGGTGGTTTTTAGTGCCACTTTTAGTAATTCAGGTGTATCATACTTAAAATCTTCAACTTTAGAAATAAATTGATTTTTAGGCATAGCGTCCATTTCATTAGGCACATGCACTTTATCTAGTACCTTTCCGTCTCGGATAGTTACTAGATAAAAGTCTGTCTTACCCGGTATACCAAATTCGATGTTCCAATTTTTTCTTCTGCCGTCCATTCCTGTTGGCACTTTATCCTTGTCAACACTAGTTCCACTATATAACATCGCTTCTTTATTCCATTTAAGTGCTTCTTTATGGGCCATTTCAAGTGCTTCTTTTAATGTTAAGCCCATTTCTATGTCAGGGAAAAAAGCAACTTCTGATTCTATGTTCGAATCCATCGTAGTATCTTGGTCTGTACTTTGTTGACAACTAACTAAAAATACACAAATGAAGAGAAGTAAAAGATTTTTCTTCATTAATTTCTCCCTCCTAGGGATAGTATAAAAACGATTAACATCTTTTTCATTTTCTTCAATACACCTCTTTACGACTTTATCGAATTGATTGTATTGTTACCTTTTCTGAATAAAGTATGTGCTTATTCAACTAACGGAGGGCTTTACTTCAATAAGGAGTAGAGCCTTTTTCTTATGGAACTAACGGGGCAGTTTAGTTTAATGGAAAATGTTATAATATTATTAAAATTTAGGAAACGGAGTTTGGAAAATGAAGAGTATTAAAAGATTGATTCAAGTCATCTTAGCAAGTACATCAATCCTAATTATTAGTGGATGTTTCTCTAAAGATGATCTGAATCAACCAATACAAGAATATTTAAAAACAAACTATGGAATACAAGATGAGTTTTCTATTATTAAGACAACTAATAATTGGTTTGAAGGTATTGACCATCAAACTTATATAGAAATGAAAAAGCCGTATCGTGCTTATCCGTCCCTAATGATTAAAAGAGATACTTTGAAAATTTTAAAAGAGGAAAGTAGTGATATCTATTTCGAACAATTCAAGGGTGCATATATTGAGCAACATCCAGAAGTAGTTCAAGTAATGAGACAGATCATAAAAAATTATGGGTTAGTAAAATATCCTAATAAAACTGTCCCAGAAGAAAATGGTCCTATTCGTATATTTCCTTACGATAACATGGAGTTTAATATAAATGATTCTAAAGAGCTACTTGATGATTTTAAAAAGACTCAAAAGATTGATACTATTGATCTTTTACCTACATTAATACCAAGTGACCCCCGACGTGAAAATTATAATAGCAGGTATGTAGGTGTGGTTAATTTTCTATTTGAATTTGATATAAATAAAAATAAACATCCTATTCCAAAGGCCAAGGATCTAATTGAGGACTTTCAAAAGAGTGGAGTATTAACAAAAGGTATATACAACATAGATATGTTAGTAGATGATTCAAATCCAGATCATTTTGTGGGATGGGAATATAATAATGTTGCTTTGTTTGAAGTCGATAAAAACGGTAAATATACCATAATTGCTACTCCTAAATATGATGATTTAGATAGAACTTACTACTATGGTGATTACGCAGCTACAAAATAGAATAGAATTTTAGGTTGAATTACTTAACTGGAGTTGACCCAAAATACACGTGGTACTATTCCTATTAGTAATAAACTTCCTCATATTACTTATATCGAGAAAAGCTCGAGACAGGAAAGGCGCATGATATTGAATTATCACAAAGTCCAATCATACATTTAATTATATGGATTAAATAATTATTTTCCCAAAAAAACTATTGGGGATTTAAGGGGATAGAATGAATCTTCTTCAACTAATGTTAAGTTAGTTAAAGAAGACATGTGCTTATTATCTTCCACAATCGGGCGCTATTGTTTAATAAGCGTCGCTGTTCTTCTTAAACTAACGGGTGCTTTACTTCAATAAGGAGTAGAGCCTTTTTCTTATTGAACTAACGGTGCAATTTAGTTGAATAAGAAATGCTATAATTTGGATATAGCCAAAAAGAAAGGAGGGAAAGATATGAAAGTTAGAAACTCAGTAAAGGCAATTATTTTAGATGGGGAAAAAATATTATTAACTAAAAATCAAGATGACGAGGGTTATTTTTTTCTTTGTCCTGGTGGAGGTCAAGATCATGGTGAAACATTCTATACCACTTTAAAAAGAGAATGTATTGAAGAAATTGGACTTAATATAGATATCCAAGAATTATTACATATCAGGGAGTATATAGGGAAAAATCATGAATACGCTGAATTTGATTTTGATGTTCATCAAATAGAATATTATTTTTTGTGTCAGCTAAGCAGAACTGAAAATTCAATAAAACCAACAAATCCTGATAATCATCAGGTAGGTGTTGAGTGGGTTCGTATTGAGGATTTATTAAATTACAGGCTATACCCAAAGGAGTTAAGAAAATACATAATTGGATATTTGAATGGTGAAAATTCTCCAGTGTATCTTGGAGATATAAATTAACTTTTACTAACAAGAGCTTTAATAGAAGATCTTTGAGCTGTTCAGACGGTTCTTTTTTTATTCAACTAACGGGGCAGTTTAGTTGAAGAGTGTTGTTTAACTTATTGTTCAACAATCGGGCCAGATTATGGAGTGACTTTATTAATTGTTTCGTTAAGATTGTGAAGAAATGTACTTATGCTAACGTGGCAGTTTAGTTGAAGAAGGAAATTATCTGTAATACGGCGAAATTTATATAAAATATATTTGGAGGAGAATAATTTTGAGTAATATCCTAAAAATTAAAGCCTTAAAATTTCCAAACGTCCTTCATTATGAATGGGAAGGAGAAATTCTAGAAAAAACGAATAATTACATACTTGTACTTTGCAAATCAGGAAGAAAATTAATACATCACTCTAAAAATGACGTATATACAATAAATAATACCTCGATAGAGTATTTTTCCTTGAAAGAATGGTATACAGCAGCAATGGAAGTTGAAGAAGGAGTAGTAGTTTCAACATATTGCAACATAGCAATGCCTTCTGTTTTAAATCTCAATGAACTTAGTTTTATAGATTTGGATTTAGATTTAATAAAAAGAAAAAACAAAAACTGGGAAGTTATAGATGAGGATGAATTTGAAGTAAATAGTATTAAATATCAATATCCAGAAGAACTGAAAAATGAAGCATTAAAGGCATTAGAAAGATTAAAACAGAAAGTTGCAAAAGGTAGCTTTCCATTTAATAATGAATTCAATTCATTATTAAATAAATGAAAAATAGTTCAATTTATCTTCAACTAACGGGTGCTTTACTTGAAGATCATTGAGTTGCATATGCAGCTCTTTTTTCTTTATTGAACTAACGGGGCAGTTTAGTTGAACAAGGCATCAATAAATAATGTTAAAGTATTCCTAGGAATGGAGGTATTATATGATTTTCGAAACACTAACAGGACAACTTTCGGTCGTAATTACACTTGCTTTTGGTACGTTGTTAATTGTTCTATATCCCTTAATAAATAAGGAAAATAAGTATTTTGCATGGTTTAGTGTTGTGATGGGAGTAATAGTTTTCTTGCTTTTAATATGGTTTACATTTGGCAATGAGGTAATCAGAGAACAGATTCTAAGATATGGACTTCATTAAAAATCCTATTGAAGTAACGGGTAGCTTTACTTGAAGATCATTGAGTTGCATATGCAGCTCTTTTTTCTTATATAACTAACAGGGCAGGTTAGTTGAAGAAGGATTAATAATTCTTTTCTAATTGGAGATAGTAATTAGAAAAGAGGTGAATTTATCTTAAAAAAAATGTATGTACTGATTTTAATCATATCTTTATTTACTTTGATATCATTTGAAGCTTATGCACAGCCTAAAAATTGTCCTGTATTAAGTGAATTAGAGAAAACATCGCTTAAGGATAAAAAAGAGGTAATAGAAGCGTTAAATACTTTAATACCAAAAACTTATGGAACTGGATTAGATGATTTACCTGACCTATATACTAAGTGGAATGTAGTAACTGCCAAACCTTTTCCTAAAACAGTTGGTAATAAAATAGAAGAAGACTATTTTGGAATGGCTAAAACCTTTTGTGGCAAAGAAATTGCTGAAAAGTCATGGCTTGTACGTTTAGATTTCCCCAAAGCACCTGGAGCTGACTTAGCCCAAGGTCAAATATTTTTAGCTAAAAGTAAGGAAAAAGGATGGTTTGTTTGGTTTCGATACCATTAAACTGCTATTCCTTATTCAACTAACGGGTGCTTTACTTGAAGATCATTGAGTTGCATATGCAGCTCTTTTTTTCTTTCTTGAACTAACGAAGCAGGTTAGTTTAAGAAGGAGTTTACTTCTATTTGTAGAAGTAATATCAAGATATGCAAAGGTAAGGGGGAATAAAGATGACGAAAAGAAGTATCCAAGTATCCCTAAGAAAAGGAAACATAAATGATGCAGAAGCTGTGTTAGAACTACAAAAGGAGGTTCTTTCAGAAGGTGAATTTATGATTTCGGTAATAGAAGAGTATGAACAAACATCGGAGCAACTAAGAAACTGGATCGAGAAAATTTTAGAGAACAATAAAGAAAAGCTAATCGTAGCGGAATGCAGAGGGCAGATTGTTGGTATGATTGTTTTTCGCTCAAAAAGTACTAAAAGGCTTTCTCACACTGGTTCTTTTACGGCAATGGTTAAAAAAGAGTATCGCAATCAGGGCATTGGTAAACTTCTGATAAAAGAACTTTTAAACTGGGCGGAGAATAACACATTAATAGAAAAAGTTAGTTTAGGTGTATTATCAACAAACCAAAGAGCTATCGAATTGTACAAAAGTATGGGATTTGTTGAAGAAGGACGTAAAATTAAAGAAGTTAAGTTCAGTGATGACTTATATGTGGATGATATACTAATGTATAAATTTGTTTAACCTTTTTTTGTTCAACCTTTTTCAAACGGGGTGCTACTATATTTGGTTATATTTTTGTTTGTGAAGAAATGTACTTAAACTAATGGGTGCTTTAGTAAAAGAAGAAAGGGTTCTACATATTAGTCATATCTAATATGTAGAACCATTTAATTTTTCTATTTTTTAAAAAATTAGGTCTTTATAAAATTTATCCCCCTCTTCTTTTTGTTTTACTAAATAACCTATTTCTTTAGTTGAATCTGTTTATACTTATTGAAGTTCAGAACGAATCGGTTCTTCAGGATAGTATAAATCTTTGCGTAAGTAGACATCTCTATGGGTGAGTGTTTCACCTTTAAAACGAATCCAAATTTCATCATCTGCCATGACTCCATGTGTTTTTCGTACAATGCCCCAGCGAATATTAGATTGCATATCCAGTGAAGCCAGTAATTCTTTTGCGTTGACCCGAGTAGGAGGGAAGGTACGCCATTTTAGCCAATGTTCTATTTCTTCTAAGCTAATATGCCCTTCCATATTCGGTGAAAATTGTTTGTTAAAATCATCAATAGGCTAAGTCCGTTATCAAAAATCGGTGCCAGCTCCCATGTTTTTTATTTTGGGTCATATAAGAATAAAATGTTATTCGTGTGCCGATCTTCATTTAGAATAAGTGCATCGAAAGCATGTTTTGTTACTTGTAATAGAATCAGTAGAGCTGAAATTTGCTTCAAATAAGCGCTCAATTGTAACTTCCTGTTTTGTACCACGAAAATCGAGTGAATAGCAGCCGTCAAATTGTTCACCGTCAGCTAATTGAATGATACATGGGTAATAGACGACAAATTTAGAGGGGGTAAGAGTTGAGCATTCAAGTACGAGTGAAGTCAATACTTCTGCTTGTCCCTCATAACCTCGCGCATTTTGTTTGACCCACTTGTTTCCGATACGCCATTTCGATTGATCGATCGCCCTTACTAGAAGTACTAATAATACGTTCAGCGTCGATAGGAATATGAATTGTTTCCATTTCATCACATCCAATTTAATATGAGTTTATTTTATTATATAGTGCATAAACGTTTACCGCACGGATAGTTGTTCATAGTGTTGCTTCTAAAATTATTGTCTGTTCTTTAAAGTATCAAGATATGTTTTTGGAATAATAGAGGCTACCAAAAAACTGAATATTCATTTATAATTAACAATATGAAAATATTGTAAAATTATACAATATTTTATTTAAGGGTACCTATTAGAAAAATGTATTAAATACTGATTGGGATTTAATAATTTAAGAAACAAAAAGAAATTGGAGGGGAACTACCATGATAGAAATCAGAGACTTAAGCAAAACATATACCCACCTTTCGGATAAAGTGAAAATACTTAATAACATATCATTAAGTATTGATAAAGGTCAGTGGTATACGATAATTGGTCCTTCCGGCACCGGAAAATCGACATTTTTAAATTGTGTCGCGGGGCTCTTACAACCCGATGAAGGTGAAATTATTTACGAAGGAGTAAATATTTATAGTCTAAAGGATAAAGTGAAAAGTGAGTATAGGAGACTTAATATTGGGTTTATATTTCAAGATTTTAAACTATTACCACATTACTCAGTATTGGATAATGTAGCATTACCGTTAATTTATGATGAGCCAAAAAAATCCCTATACACTAAAGCAAAGAGTCAATTAGAAATGGTAGGAATTAAAGAACAAATGTTTAATAGATTACCCGAAGCCTTATCTGGAGGTGAAAAGCAAAGAATTGCGATAGCACGGGCGCTAATTGCCAATCCTAAAGTGCTCATTTGTGATGAACCAACAGGGAATTTAGATATTAATAATCGTAATATAATTCTAGACTTATTAAGTGAATTTAAAAATTCTGGAAAGACAATCATAATGGTGACGCATGATGAAGAGGTGGCAAATCGAGGAGATATAATCTACAAGTTATCTAATGGGATATTGGAAGAGAGGATGAAAAAAAATGATGCGTTTAGTTTGGAATCGAATAATTAGTAGAAAGTTGGTTTCCTTTACAATCATTTTAGCTCTTTTTGGAATTTTTCTACTGATACCAATAGGTTTTCAAAATACTAATGAAACAAAATTAGCTGTTGATAATTCAATTGCAGAACAAGGTAGAGGCACTTATGATATTTTAGTAAGACCAAATCATTCAAGAACAAAAGTAGAAAAAGAAGTTGGTATGGTAGAAGAAAATTACATAGGGGATAGCCAAGGTGGTATATCCATTCAGGAATGGGAAAAAATCAAACAGAACCCCGCCATTGAAGTTGCAGCACCTGTCGCATCAATCGGATATTTTAGCGGTAAAAAAACATCAGTCGAACTACCACAATTAGATGAATCCACTAGATTTACATGGGAATTCTATACTTCAGATGGACAAAAAGAATATTCACTTAGCGAACCTCAAAGCTTAGTATACTTCAAAGAATCGGAACCTGGGAATACTCAGTATTTAAAGGTTCTTCATAATGAAACTGCGTCTGGCGCTACGCTGGATGTTATGCTTCCACAAACTTATCATTTATTAGCAGCCATAGATATTGAAAGTGAGCAGAATCTAACGAATGTTGACTACTCAGAATTGAAAAATGAGTTTGATTCATTTTCACTTGATGTAATAATTAAAACCTTTGGAAATATTCCTGTTATTAAAGTCATTCAAAGGGAAGATATTAATATTCCAATTAAGATGAAATTAAAAGCAGATACAATCGAGCTTGATATTTCTGACTACCGTAAAAAGCTTTCATTAACAGAAGAAGATTGGCTTATGTCAGCTGAGAGAAATAAAATTAAACAGGTAATTGGAGAATTAAATAAGAAAAAAACCGCCTCTACTTCTGAACATGAAATAGATCTTACTTCTTTTCAAAAACCATTTGATGGAACTGCTGTTAAAATAAATAATCAATTTAAAGTAGATTTGGCTTCTGACTTTGCTTCAGATAGAGGAGAAACTACTGTTTATTATACGGCTGAAAAACTGGATTATAATAGTGAAAATGATATTTTAAACATAAAAATAATTGAAAATGGGCAACCTCCATCCTATAAAAAGATAGTGAAAAAAGGAGAAAGTTTATACAATGGGGTGAAACCTAAATTCCTTATTGAGCAAGTAGGGACATTTTCACCAAAAGTTGATAAAGAAAGTAAACTCTCATCAAGCCCTATGGGAATTTATGCAACTTCTGAAATAAAGACGGAGAAAGGACAAGTACTAAAACCTACTACTGTACCTGGAAGCTTCATTCCTCAACCTGCTGGTGGTTTGATTACGCTTAAATCGGCGGAGATTCTTAAAGGGTCAAAGCCTATAGACGCAATAAGAGTACGAGTCGCAGGTATTTCTAAATATAATAAACAAGCACAGCAAAAAATAGAAAAGATAGCAACTGAACTACTCCAAGATGGTTATGAAGTAGATATTGTTGCGGGCTCTTCTTTTAAAAATGCGACATTAGATGTTGAAGGAATAGGAAAGGTAGTAGCTCCGTGGACTACTTTAGGAGTTGCCCAAGAATTAGAAGAGAATTGGAATGGTTTAATACTATTAACTACAATATTATTTGTTACTTTTGTTCTTGTATGGTTTGTATCCCGTCTTCTATTTGAAAAGAATTCTTTGGAAAAAGAAGATGAATTATTAACTATAATAGGTTGGCCACGTGAAAAAATTATCCGAAGAAATTACCTTGAACAATATTTTTTACTTTTCATAGCATATATGTTAAGTGTTTCATTTATGGCAATAATAAAGTTAGAAGTAAGTGCATATTTCATTTCTTCAGGTATCTTAATTATAGCTTTTCTGCTGATAAATATTATATTTACAATTAAGAAAAACAGAATGAAACGTTTGGAAGCTTATAAACATTCACCATCTCTTTTCTATTATAGGGATATTATTATGCCTACTATGGTAATTCTATTTATTTCTACAATGTTAATAGTAGTTCAAATAGCGAGTTTTGGAAGTACAATAAATAAATCGCAAGAATCTACATTAGGGCAATTTACTGTTGATGGTATTTTTGGATTCCAACTATTAGTTTTAATTTCTGCCTTTATTCTATCTATTTTAGGATTAAGTGAATGCTTAAATACTTTATTTTATACACGAAAATCAGAATTTAACATGTATCATATTATTGGGTGGTCTGAGAGGAGAATACTACTTCATTTATCAAAAGAAACCTTAGTGTGGACGAGCTTCTCTATATGTTTAGGCTTAATCACTAGCTGTATTATCTTATTTAACACTGAGGCTACGATAGGCTGGATTGTAGTAGGGATATTATCCTCTTCAGTAATATTGATTTTTGTAATTTTCATTGTTCTAATTTCTAAAAATTTCATTATTATTCCTAAGGGTGAAAAAAATATTAACGTCTAACATATTGACGATTGCCTAAGTTTTTTGACCTTGAATAAGTATATTATTAGATATTTTTTCTTTACAATTATCGACAACTGAAGCGGAAATTTAAAATTATATTTAGACAGTGCTGTGGGCCCGAGTCCGTTTTTCCATACTCGGGCCTATTAATTTAGCTTTAATTAGTTTTTGATCTCAGTATTTATATTGTTGAATATCTTGTTAGAAATATCCCATAATTTTAAAGATGGCTAAGGAGAATCATCATTTCTTATTCTATTATCTATAACTGTAAATTACCTAAAAAAACAACAATACCCAGTCTATATAATTAATAGAGACTGGGTATTGTGTATTCTTAATTTATATTATCTAGTTAAAATGACGCTAGCAGATGCCGTAGCAGAAGAGCCATTGGTAACTCTTAGATAGTTATTCCATGTATACGTACTGTAAGGTCCTAAATCATATTGTGCTGTTGCTGAAGTACTGTAGTAGTTTGCAGTGAAACTACGTGACGTGATTCCGTCTTCATAATAAGCGTTATAATATGGAGTAGTTCCGCCCCCCCAAGATAGGTTTTTAGTAACGGATTTAGAAGAAACACCTTTAAAATTGTCGCGAAGCGGACTAATGCTTGCATCAACGGGAACAGCAAAAGGTGTAATTCCTTCAGAGCTCTCAGCTGCTTCAGCTGAAGTACTTGTGTAACCAACCCCTAATATAAAGGTACTTGCAAGTGCACTTACTAATAGTTTCTTCATTTTCATAAAATATACCTCCCTAATGTTTTTGGTAATCCAATTATTGCTAAATATAGTTATAATTACCAATTACTATTATATCCAATATATAGAAAATTGTAAACTATTAAACTATTTTGTTTGTGATTAATTAACATATATCTCTAAAATGTAATAAAAAATTACAGAAAAATCTGGAATTATAGCTTTTTCTAACGTTTCTGGAGTTGGGTATCTATTTACAAGAATGGATTATTTATATAAAAATCTGTCTTAAGGAATGGAGAAAACCTTATTTATATACGATTTCATTCCTATTATCATTGCATGTTTTTACGCTTTAGTTCCATCTTGTCCAAAACTTTTTGACTATCTGTATTTGCCATGTTGGTATAAAGAGAAGTTGTTTTAATATCATTATGGCCGAGTTGATCAACAAGAAGAATATTAACTTGATATTTTCAATTGAAGATAATGCGCTTAAACTCATGTATATCAAGGGTTTAGACGCTTTTTGTTTTTTTGTAATGACACTGAACGTGTTATTAACGAAACTACAATCACATTTACAGGGGTTGCTCTTGGCAAAATTAGATATGTAAGTAATTCACGATAAAGATTGTGAAAAAATGTACTTAAACTAACGGGGCAGTTTAGTTGAAGATACGGAATTCGTAATAATGAGAACGTGAACTCAGTTTCTAATAGAAATGCTTAGCTTTAAGTTATATAGAGTTACAAAAGAATTATAAATAAATCGCTTTAAATAATACATAATGCAATTTAATGGTGTTAGTCGTTTAAATACGTCATAATGTTCACCCTCGAATAATTGTTTGATTTCACCGTATCGAAGAAATCGACCTACTTTCTTTGTTTGCAAGTCTACAATTTGTTGTTTATACTTTACTTTAATTGGAAAAGGAGGGATGTAAATGAAATTGAAATTTTTACTTGCCTCAACAATTGTTGTTATTATCATTGCAATTTTCGGGGTTCGTGAATTCGTTGATTTCACACATGTAAGCTACGGCGATAAATCAATAAACGATAACATTACTGAAGTCGTTGGGGAAGCAAGCGAACCCGAATTTTATGACGCAGAATTTGGAGAATGGGCTTCGAAAATGAACGCAATGCTTTCCGAACCGATGGACAACCCAAAATTGAAGGAAGCCAACAACGATGAAGGATTCGAATATTACTTGAAGGCACAAGAAGTCATTAGGAAATTTCCGAAACAATTGATTAAAGAAGGCAATGAAATCGAAAAGGAACATTCGAATTTGTTCCTTCTATCAAGTTACATTTCACATATTCAATTCGTTCGCTCGGCACATATTGGACCTAATGGTGAAGCCAAGGAATCAACAGAACTTGCTGACAAATGGAAACCGACCGATGAAAACATGCGTCAAGCATTCGAATATATGAAGCAAATTGTGAATGATATTGACGTTGCGGTCAACCATAACGGAGAAGGCGAAATATATGGTGTTTCGTATCTATTGAACGGCGAAAAAGTTTCCGAAGTTGAAAAATTTATCAATGGGATGTAATAGCTAAGACGACGAAAACTATTAGTCGTCTTTTTTTAAGGCTGTTTTCGTAAAGATTGTTGCTATTCAACTAACGGGGCAGATTAGTTGAATAGCGTTGTTTAACTTTTGTTCAACAATCGGGCCAGATTATGGAGTGACTTTATTAATTGTTTCGTTAAGATTGTGAAGAAGTGTACTTATGCCAACGTGGCAGTTTAGTTGAATGAAAAATGTTATAATATTATTAAAATTCAAAAAATGGAGTTTGGAAAATGAAGAGTATTAAAAGATTGATTCAAGTCATCTTAGCAAGTACATCAATCCTAATTCTTAGTGGATGTTTCTCTAAAGATGATCTGAATCAACCAATACAAGAATATTTAGAAACAAACTATGGAATACAAGGTGAGTTTTCTGTTATTCAGACAAGTAATAATTGGTTTGAAGGGATTGACCATCAAACTTATATAGAAATGAAAAAGCCATATCGTGCTTATCCGTACCTAATGATTGATAGAGATACTTTGAAGATTTTAGAAAAAGAAAGTCGTGACGATATTTACCTTTCACAATTCAAGGGTGCATATATTGAGCAACATCCAAAGGTAGTTCAAGTAGTTGAACAGATAATAACAAAATATGGTTTAGTGAAATACCCTAATGAATATGCACCAGTAAGAAATGCCCCAGTTTCAATATTTCCCTACGACAATATTGAGATAGGTGTAGCTAATTATCAAGAGCTACTTGACGATTTTAAAACGACACAAAAGATAGATACTGCTAAACTTTTACCTACACTGATACCAAGTGACCCAAGAAATAATATTCCTGATGGTGAGCATGTCAGGTTTGCAACGGAACTAGGAGTGGTGAATTTTTATTTTGAATTTGACATAAACGAAAATAAACACCCTATTCCAAACGCCAAAGAATTAATTGAGGACTTCCAAAAAAGTGAAGTATTAGCAAAGGGAATATACAGTATCTATATGCTCGTAGATGACTCAAAACATTATGTGGGAGGGGAACATAATAGTGTAGTTTTGTTTGAAGTTGACGAAAATCGGGTATATACAATAATTGCCACTCCTAAATATGGTGATTTTTGGGACACTTACTTTTATGGTGATTACGCAGCTAAAAAAAATATAGAATAGAATTTTAGGTTGAATTACTTAATTGGAATTGACTAAAAATACACATGGTGCTACCCCTATTAGTAATATTTTGTAATTAGGATTAGCGCTTGTTTTCATTAAAGGGGAAGATTAATTTAATATAAAACTGAGTATGAAAACTGCGCTTATATTCGTTATGGAGAACTGTATGTAATTAAATGTCGAGTCTATATGGTACCAAGATTTAATATTCGTTATTCAACAATCGGGCGCGATTGTTGTACAAGCATCTCTGTTCTTATTCAACTAACGGGGTGCTTTAGCAAAAGATTATTGAGCTGTTCATACAGCTCATTTTTTCTTGTTCGACTAAACGGGCAGGTTAATGGAAGAAATAGCAAGTGGGTTTAACTAGGAGAAGTGTCGATGACATTAAAGAAGACACCGAGGTGTCTTCTGTTTTTTAAATTAAGAATATTGATAAATTGAAATTTAATTACTTAACATTATACTTATTTTCGGAGCGAGGCATCTTATTGGTGAGTATATACCAAGTAATGCTTGCTGTTAATAATGTTGACGAAATCAAAGCTGTAAGAACACTATATGTTTGCCAAATAAGTATCGTTGACCAATCGAAGGCAAAAAACATTATACACTGGGCAATCGTAGCGATTAGGAAAATAATTGTTACGATTGTTCTCTTTTTTGTCATTGGCTGCTGCTCATTCGTTTTCCTTTTTCTTAATCCTAAGAGAAGTAAAAGAACGGCCAATAGGCAAAGAATAATTGTGGTAGACGACAAAATGATGTCCAAAAGCTGTGTGCTGCTTATCTCATATGACTGAGTTAGATTGCCGTTTAATATATTTTTAACTTTTAGTACCAGGTTTATATTGGTATTTGCGCCGTTGCTCAGTAAGCAGATGGCTGTTCGTTCATTTGGCAGTATGGCTACTTCGGTTCTAAAATTCGGATTACCCCCAGTGTGTTCTATAAACGTTTGTTCGGCGTTTACCGACCAACCTGCCGCATAATACATATCGTTGACAGCCGAAACAGACATATCACCCCTATGTGATTTTTCGATAACCCTGTGAAATATTTCGGGTATGTCCTGCACGATACCCATCTGTATGCCCATCCAACGCGCCATATCTTTTGTATTAGAAATGATATAGCCGGCAGGTTTATTCCCAGCATAATCAGGAGCGTTAAATGGAGTTGTTATGAAAAAGGAAGAACGGTAGCCCTGCGCGAACTGTCCAGTGGCTTGAGCATCTTCTTTATAAACATACGTCTGGTGAAGACCTAAGGGTAGAAATACCTGTTCCCTCATAAAGTCTTCATAGCTTTGTCGTGATACAATCTCAATAACCAAACCCAATACGTCATAATTAACGGTTCCATAGTTATATTGTTCACCGGGAGAGAACGCCAATTCAGCATCTACCAGCGTTTCCACAGTCTTTTGCAACATATCAGGCGTATTGCCTTGTGGAATATTTTGAGTATGTCTAATATTTGTTAGGCCGCTGGTATGGTGAAGGAAGTTATTTAGTGTAAGGCTTTGCATATCAACAGGTTTACCTTGATACTTTAACGTAAACCAAGGTAAATATTTTTGGATAGGGTCAGTCATTGATAGCAGCCCTTGCTCTTCCAATAGCAGAATCCCCATACCAGTAAAAGCTTTACTCACCGAGGCCAACTCATAGAGTGTATTTTCACTTGCAGACAACCCCTTTTCAAGATCTGCATACCCAGAAGAAAAGTAGAACACTTCATCATTAGCAAGTATTGAGATTGACATTCCAGGCACACCTGATGTACGAGAGGCATCATCTAGCAACGCTTGTATTGCCACAGATTTCGAATCTGACAACGCATAACTTTGTGTTGCGAATCCTGAGAATAATATAAGTATCGTTAATACAAAAACAATAGTCTTTTTCATAAACTCTCCTTTTTGAAGAATTATAAGAGTATAAAAAACTTATTTTTATAACTATAAACTAAATTCTAATTTATATTTATATTTCTACTTACCTATATAATATCAAGTAATTGTGAAGAGTTACACTTAAACTAACGAGTGCTTTACTTCAATAAGGAGTAGAGCCTTTTTGGTGCTTTACTTGAAGATCATTGAGTTGCATATGTAGCTCTTTTTTTCTTTATTGAACTAACGGGGCAGGTTAGTTTAATAAGAGACAATACTTAGATTTTATAATTAAATATCACTTCACAACTTATATTGAGGAGAATGTATGAAAATATTCTTGATTAGTATTTGTGCAAAATAGATTCAGATATGTGCATTGAGGCGGTTCTGTGTAAGGAATATAATGAAAAGTGATAATGATTATCATTTAGTGGCTACTAATATTAAATAAAGGAGTGAGCATTTAATATGGCGATGCGAAAAATAGGAAACATTCGTTGGTTGATCGTCCTACTGGTTATTATAGTAAGTTTAACAGGCTGTAACGGTGAAAAGGAAACATTGACGAATGATGAAGACAATAAGCAAATAAGCACTAAGGAAGAGGGTAATGATACAAGGAAGGTTAAAGATGCTTTTGGCGAAGTAGAAATTCCTGTCAAGCCGAAGAGAGTAGCAGGGATTTATTTAGAGGATTATATGTTGGCGCTAGGAGTGGAACCGATTGTGCAATGGTATCATCCAAGCTGGGGTAAACAAGAGTATTTAGGACTGACAGATGTTCCATTATTCGATATAACAGGAAGTTTGGAAGCTATGCTAGAAAAAAAACCTGACTTAATAATATTGCCCGGGGCAATGGATGAATCTTATCAATTGTATTCTAAAATCGCGCCTACATATCGCGTGCCTGATGAAGTGCTTGGGGATGCAGAAGAAACTCTCAAAATAGTTGCTGATTTATTAGGTATTCCAGAAAAGGCTACTAGTGTACTAACAGATTACAAACAGAAGATTGCCGACACCAAAGTGAAGTTGGAAGAGGTTATTGGCCGCGAGACGGTTGCTGTCGTACGTCTCGATGTCGGGGACAAGCCAGAGTTGCGTTTATTCGGTCTGAATAATGCATATACGGGCATGATTTACAAAGACCTTGGTTTGGAGCCGTTCAAGTGGGTGAAAAACATTAAGGCACATGATGTTATCTCACAAGAAAAAATCCCAGAGTTTAGCGCCGATCATATTATCATCTTCCCATCTAATGGTACGTGGGACTCCGAGTCCAATGAGAAGGCGGTTGCCCTGCTTGACGATCCGTTATGGAAAGGTATTCCCGCTGTCAAAAACGGACATGTTTATCAACTGGAACGATCTCATTGGCAATCAGGGGCGATTACAGCGAATTCTATGAAAATGGAAGATTTGCTAAATTTGATAGTGAAGTAATAGCTTTAGTAATAGGGTATCGAGAAACAAATGAGAAAGCTCTTTCGGTTTCATTGAAGAGCTTTCTTTTTAAGATTATAATAAAGATTATCATAATCGAAAGGGCGATGTATGATGTATAGTGGAGTGGTGCCTCCTTGTTATCCGTCAGTCTTTTATATTATGGTTGGTATCAGGTATATCAATTTGAATATGTTGAGCAGTGAAGAATTTAGTGATGCTGAAGAACACATGCTATTTGCAATAACGGACGGCGAGGCAAACATGGATATTGGATATGGTGCTCAAAGAATTGGAAGAGGGAGTCTAGCTATAGTGAAACCAAATCAAGCCGTTCACATCGATCCTTTTAAAAATAGTATTTCTTTTTATGTTATTACATTCAAAGAGATTCTAATTCCAAATTCGAATACTTCTAATCATAAGCGCAAATCTTCAATTTTCCCAGACACTGGTCTGTGGAATTGTGTTCCATTTTCAAAATGCATTGATTTGTTAGCGGATATTGAACGGCATAGTCATGAGAAAGACGAATTGATGCAATTTTACAATCATGTACGATTCGAGGAATTACTTAGTTTAGTGCTTCAGCAAAGTGTAAGTTTTGCCCCCGCACCAGATTTACGGAGTGCTGTTAAAGGCTCGATTGATTATTTAAAAGACAATTTTGCTGAGCAAGTGACAGTGGCTAAGCTTGCAGAAGAAGTGAACATGTTTCCATGGCAATACTCGCAAATATTCAAAGAGCTTACTGGACAAATCCCACTTAGTTTTGTAAATAATCTGAGAATCGATCAAGCGAAGCATTTACTACTAAAAACAGAGGATCGTATACATGAGATAGCCCATCATGTTGGTTTCAACAATGAGTTTTATTTTAATAGGCGCTTTAGTAAGGCGGTAGGTGTAGCTCCGGGACAGTATCGTAAACAAAACAGAAGTACGATTCGTGTTGTTTCTTTATTTATGGAGGATTTACTAGTAACATTAGGCATTACGCCCGTTGTTCAGTGGTTTCACCCAGCATGGGGGCAGCAAGATTATCTTGGACTAATGCATGTTCCGACATTTAATGTTTTGCAAGAAAGCTACGAATCACTTTCTAAATATGAGCCCGATTTAATTATTGCACGTGGAAGTGATTACGAGTACCGTACCAACCAATATGAGCAATGTAAGCAATTTGCAAATACCGATATTATCACACAAGATGGCGCAGACTGGCGTTTAACATTACGAACTCTAGCTGAGCGATTGGGACGGGTCGATCAGGCCGAGAAAGCCATTCAGCAATATGAAGATAAATTAACCAGTGCTAGGAATTTGTTGATCCATTCAAAGAAAAACCAAACGTATGCCTTCATAAGATTTAAGGTCGATTGCATCGTTATCGATCAACAATATACTAAGCCATTTCTTTCAGAGGATTTAGGTATTACTCTTCATCCGATGGCTCAGAAGCTAACTCTTGAGGAGAGTAGAGCAGGCGTATCATGGGAATGGTTAAAATCGCTAGATGCAGATTATATTTTCTTCGTGTTTGATAAATGGCATGAGGAAGAAATAGGGGCAGAAAGACTTCAGATTAATCATCCGTATTGGAAAGAAATCCCTGCTGTTAGAAATTGCTGTGCATTTGAAGTCGACTTTATGACATGGATGAACCATGGACATCTAGCCAGTAGTAAAAAACTAGATGATGTACTGAAAATGTTAATTTAATATTGAAATAATGCCATAGAACACTTGTAGGAAGGTCTATAGCCCCTGCAATTGATATGTTCAGAGAAGGTAATGTGTTGGACAAGATGGTTTCAAAATAATTTTATATACATCATTTTAATAAAAGACGCTATCTCTAAATATGGACTGAACACTATTTGAATAATATAAATAATACCGATGATATATTTGTTGGAACGATGATGACTAGCAATGAATCTAATCCCGAAATACAATGGTCAACTATCAAAGAGACCGTTGGTTTTTAATCCTAACTAGTTATATAGAAACTTGTTTTTTTCAACTACTGAAGTGTTATTTTCAATAGTTCAACATAAAGGATCTCCCGTAAAAGGAAGCTTTAATGGAAGAAAGAAGCGTCCTGATCTGCAATATCGGGCCATTTTATTGAAGATCAAAAGAAATTAAAAGGATGATAATTATGAAAGAGGTTCATTCGGAAAGCCACTTTCAAGAGAGCTGTTATCTTATTAAGCAAAAGGGTGATTTAGTGGAAGATTGTTGAGCTGTTCAGACAGCTCTTTTTTTATTGAACTAATGGGGCAGGATAGGGCTGTCATTCGTGCAGCCTACTCTTATTGATCTAACGGGGGCTTTAGCAGAACAGGGCTTGGTTTTAACCCTTTAGATAAGATTGTCTAAAGGGGTGTTTATTATGTTGAAAAGGAAAAGAACATCTGTGGAACTAGTGGTGACAATAGAGTTGTTCCACAAATGAGACAGATGAATAGTGTGCTTTATCTGGGAAAATCAGAATATTTTTTGATTATAGAAACTGTAGCTATTGAAAATGGAACAAATAAAAGCTAAATAACAATAATATAATCTCTTTTCTAGATATGCCTTTTTCAAGAATCAAAGAACTTAATACCACTTAGTACAAAAGCATCAGAACTTGGGCTATAACCAACTAACTTTCTTGTTCCTTCAATATCAATTCGTTTAAACCTGTTGTTAGATACACCATGTAAAATTGAAAATGAAGGTAAGTTCTTTGCCGTCATCGACTTTAAGAGAAGGTCCATAAAATCTTCTGGGCTTAAGTATGCACTCATATCTCTAGCTGTTAGTGGTTTACCATATGGATTATAATCATCATATGCACCTATACGAATAGCAAGACTTTGTAACCCTTCTTCATAAGCAAAATAAGAAGCAACAGCCTCTGCAAAACACTTACTTACCCCGTACATATTTTTGGGTCTCGTGGGTGAATAAGCATGTGGTTGATAATCCAAAGGATAGCCTTCAATTGTTTGAGCACTTGAAGCAACTATCACTTTGGATACATTATTATCACTAGCAGCTCTAAAAATATTATAGGTTCCCTTTATATGATTTTCTAATAAGGAGCCATAAAAATCAGCATTTGGTGAAGGATTACCTGCCAAGTGTATAACTATATCTATACCTTTCGTAAATTCTTGACAAGCAGCTAAATCAGAAACATCTAAATATATGATTTCATGATTTGTATCTTTAAAAGTTTCTAAAGCAGATAAGTTAATATCTGCTAGCCGTAACTGGTAATTCCCTTGCTTATCTAGGAACCTTGTAACATCTTGGCCAATCTTACCTGCAGCACCTGTAACTAAAATTTTTTGCATTTCACTTCATCCTTCCATGAAAAATACATCCTTTGTCAAGGGTCATATAATAGAGCATGGACTTATTATAAGTTGGTTATGGCATTAAATAAAACGAAGAAATATAATGGAAACATGAATAAAATTCATAAGGAGGACCATAGTGACTTTAACAAAATATGAAATATTTAACAAAGTGGCAGAACTCAATAGTTTTACAAAAGCTGCAGAAGTGTTAGGTTTCACCCAATCTGCTGTAAGTCATGCAATTAGCAGTTTGGAAAAAGAGTTTTCCTTTCCTTTATTTATTCGCAATCACTCTACTTTAACATTGACCAAAAATGCAGAGGAGCTTTTAATTACCGTTCGGAAAATTTTATACTATAACAACATGCTGAAGCAGGAAGTAGCGGCTATCAATGGGTTCCAAAAAGGAATAGTAAGAGTGGGGGTTTTTTCGAGTATTTCTAAAAACTGGATTCCTGGTATTCTTAAAAAAATGGAGGAAAAGTTTCCAAATATTGAAATCGAATTACTGGAAGGAAACTATGCTGAGGTTGAGAATTGGTTACAAAACGGGAGATTAGATTGTGGGTTTATTAATAATGATACTTACTTTGAATCATTTGAAAAATCCTTTGAAATTGTACGATTGAAGAGGGATCGACTTTTGTGTGTTGTATCTAACCAATCCCCATTATGTAAGGAAAACCAAGTATCAATGCAACAAATAGAAAATGTACCTTTTATTATGCCAACATATCAGTGTTATGATGATATTCAAAAAATATTTAGGGAGAATAAAGTTAGCCCCAATATTCGATTCGAAAATATGAATGAATACTCGGTGATCTCCATGGTGGAGAATAATCTAGGAATTAGTATATTGCCAGAAATGATTATACCGAAATCAAAAATTTCTTTTACAGCCATTCCACTTGAAAGTGATAGCTATCGAACTATTGGATTAGCTATAAGAAAACCAACCTCACCCGCGACTAAGAAATTTTCTGAGATTACTAAAAGGTGGGTTTCATTTGAATCAATATAATTTTGCCAAAATATGAGCTATTTAAATTGATATGGTTCTTCTTGAACTAACGGGAACTAAAGGGGCAGGTTAGTTTAAGAAGAAAGACAATTAATCTACCTTTTTTCTTGATTTGGAAAATGGTATTTTATATTAAATCGAGTTTGTGTAATTACTTATTGGTTTTTTAGAAGGGGTGCATGAAAATAGATATTAGGAAAATTCGATATTTCATAATGGTGGCAGAAGAATTGAATTTTAGTCGTGCAGCAGAACGTCTTAGGATGGCACAACCTCCTCTAAGCCAAGAAATTCGTAAATTAGAAGAAGAATTGGGAGTTCAACTTTTTCATCGAACAAAAAGAATGGTTGAACTTACAGATGCTGGGAAGATATTTTTGGAAGGATCTCAACAAACACTGTTTCAATTAGAAAGAGCCATAAAAGAAACACAACTTGCAGCTGAAGGCAAAATAGGGAACTTAATAATCGGTTTTGTCGATTCCACAGAAATCGTTATAGAAGTTCTTAATAAATTTCGAGAACGCTTTCCTAAAATCCATCTTATATTACTTGAAATGACAACGGAGCAGCAACTAAAAGCACTCTATGAGAAACAAATTCATATTGGATTTATTCGTTCTAAACAGAACAACCAGATACTATCTTCTGAAGTTTGTTCTGAAGAATCTTTAAGATTGGTTTTACATCAAGATCACCCTTTCGCCTCATTGTCCGAAATTCCACTCCAATTGTTAATTGATGAACCATTTATTTTGTTTCCGCGTCATATGGGTTCAAATTTTTATGATTTAATTATTAGCTACTTTTGGGATCATGGTGTAAGTTTAAAGGTTGTTCAAGAAGCTATTCAAATGCATACTATTGTTAATTTAGTTGCAGCAGGAATGGGAGTTTCTGTCGTTCCATCGTCGGTGGAAAGGTATAAACGTCCTGGAGTTATCTACAAAAAAATCCAAGAGTCTACACCAAAAGTAAATCTATATGTTGGATGGAGGAAAGATGAAAAATCTGCAGTAGTAGATCATTTCTTAACAGTTGTTAGAGAGGTGTATTCTATTTTACAACTTGATCATCAAGAATAAAAGCCCATCCTGATGGGATGGGTAGTAAAATATCACAAAGGAAGAATTCTAATTAACTTAAGCGTTAAAGTAAGACTACAAAGATTTTGTATATATTTCTGGTTAAGTCACGTGCAAAAACTTAACCTGTTTTACTCGGATCGTACTCAACTAAACCATCTAGTACTTTGTCAATCTGCTGCATTATTTCAGGCTCTATTTTGACACCAGAAGCGAACGCATTCTCTCTTACCTGTTCCGGGCTCGAGGCCCCGATAATTGCTGAGGAAACATTCTGGTTTTGTAGTACCCAAGTTACTGCGAGTTGAGCGAGGGTAAGATCAATCTCTTGTGCGAGGGGTTTTAGCTTCTGTATAGCAGTGAGAACATTGTCGTTCATCCAACGTTGTGCAAGTTTATGAAAAAATGGTTTGCCAGCAGGAGAATTAGCACGAGATTGAGTTGGTACGGGTTTTTGGGGTAGATATTTTCCAGTGAGAACACCTTGTGCTACAGGCGACCATACTACTTGTCCGAGGCCCTCACGTTGACAGGTTGGTATCACATCGGTTTCGATAACTCTCCACAACATTGAATACTGGGGTTGGCTAGCGATGAGCGGAATATTCAATTCCCGTGAAAGTGCTGCACCACGGGTGATTTGTTCTGCTGTCCACTCACTTACACCGATATAAAGCACTTTACCTTGTCTTACAAGATCTGCGAAAGCTAACATCGTCTCTTCAAGAGGAGTAGTTGGATCAAACCTGTGTGCATAATAGACATCAATATAGTCGGTCTGTAACCTACGCAATGATGCATTACAATTTTCTAGAATATGCTTTCGTGATAAACCTTTATCGTTTTGCCCATTCCCAGTCGGGTGGCACACCTTTGTACATAGTTCAATGCTCTCCCGTCGTATACCTTGTAAAGACCGGCCGAGTATTTCTTCAGCTATAGTGTCTGAATAAACATCAGCAGTATCGAATGTTGTTATACCAACATCTAGTGCTGCTTTAACACACTCATTTGCAGTATCTTCATCTACTTTACCCCCATGATTTATCCAGTTTCCGTATGCAATCTTGCTTATTGTTAATCCACTATTGCCAAGTTTATTAAACTCCATTTTAGTTCCTCCTTTAAAAGTGATATCTTCATTATAAAGACCAGATTTTAATATGGATAATATAATATTAATAATGAATTAATATAAAATATATATAAGTCGTAGTTTATAAAAAACAACCCCTTTTGTTTGACTAACCTGCCCCTTTAGTAGAATAAGAAAATAGAGTTGTGACGTATAAAATATACATTGAAACGATGTAGGATTTATATTTAATAATTTTTAAACAACCGGTGCAAGAGTTGCTGAACAAACATGGTTTGGAAGCTTTTTATCTTATTGTAGTAAGTCTTATTGACCTATCAGGGCAGAAATTACAAAAGAGGTATTTGCTATTTTATGTATAATTAGTATATATATAGGGCTATTTAGTTTTTATAGCCGAAACTTAAGGAAGGGGTGACATATTGAAAATGATAGAATTTCAAAATAGCATGCTAATGAGAGGGATTACTTCTTAACTAAGGTTTAATCCTCTCAAAGGTAATGGGAGGAAAAATAAAAGATGATGAATTTAGGAAACATGGTAAGAGGAGTGGCTTCTGATGCAGTCGCTCAGAGTCTCGTTCAATTCTGGGAATATGACGAGGGAACTTTGGAGTTGTGGCGTGCAAGTTCAAACTTTGTGTATGCTTTTGAACGTAATCAAGTTCAATATTTTTTGAGATTTAATTTTGAGCAGGATAAATCTATTGAACAAATAAAAGCTGAGTTAGAGTTTATACATTATTTACAATTAAATGGATTTCCATCGGTAACACCAATTCAATCAATAAGTGGAGAACTAATTGAAACACTAAAAACACCAGAAGGAACGTATAGTGCCGTTGTCTTTAGTGCAGCAAACGGAATCAATTTGGATGCCGATACAATTACTGCAAAACAGATGGAGGAATGGGGTAGATCACTTGCCTCACTTCATTTTTTGTCAAAAACTTTTGAGCCAGTGTCTGAAAGAAGAAAGAGTTGGCTGGACACAGTACAATTCATGGAAAGTGTATTTAAAAAGCATCCAGGAGAACAAATAGCCCTTCAAGAGCTAAGTAGGGTGACGAATTGGCTTAAATCGTTACCTACTAACAAAGATGTGTTCGGATTGATACACTATGATTTTCAATTGGATAATATCTTTTTTGAAGAGGATAAGGACCATAGTTTCAATATAATCGACTTTGATGATGCAATATATCACTGGTATGCACTTGATATTGTAACAGCACTTGGTGATTTTATTGACGATGACAATCCTCATTCAAAAATACTGATTCAATCTTTTTTGAACGGATATCGTTCCAAAATGGATTTAGAAAATGATGCAGTGGCTCAATTTCCGCAGTTTCAAAGATATGCAAACTTATATAAGTTCTCCAAAATATTAAAGACTTTGGATTATGGTGAAATAACTGAAACGCCATCTTGGTTTGTTGGATTGAGGGGTAAATTAGTTCGTGTTGCAGATGAATTAAGACAAAGCTTTCAAAAACCATGGCAAAAGGATAACATGTAATAAATAAATAAGCCATTCCAAACTTTTGGAGTGGCTTTTACTTTTATCTTATAAATAACTGTACAGCTCGAAAAATAGGAATTGAGTCCTCTTAATAAAATGAATTATAAAGTAGAATTATTTTATTTAGATAATTATGTTAATTTTATTATAGGGATTGTGAAAAGATGTACTTAAACTAACAGGGCAGTTTAGTTGAATAAGAGCTTCAACTGTCATGGTTATTTCTCCTTTTATTTATTAATAACTACATTGGTTGTTTGTTTTATTTTAAAATGTGTAAGATTCGAAGTCATCTGGCACTAAAACATTAGAACTGATTCCTTTTTCTTCAATAAAGCTTTTTAATTCTTCTCTGGATAATCCCCAATGGTTTACAGCTTCCATGTGAACAGCAATAATTTTTGCGTCTGGAGCAGCCTTAACTACCTCATAGACATCATCTTTCCCCATGATGAGAGAACCGCCCTCAAAGTATTGATTATCTCCAGCATTTACCACGATGATTTCTGGTTTAATTATCAATTGTTATTAATAAGTATTAATGCTAGATTTATGAAGAAATATACTTCAACTAATGGGTGCTTTAGTAGAATATCTTGGAGCTGTAGGTTTGAAATAAAGTCGAGACGTTTGTAAAAAAGTTGCGATGTTTTTCCCCTTTGGATATGGTTATCTAAAGGGGATTTTTATAATGAAGGGAAAGAACATCTGAATTAAAAGGTGGATTAATGAATTGTTAATTGAAAATAAATTGTTCCGTTAAAGGGACAGTTTGTTGAATAAAGAGGAAAAGCTATTAAGCAATCGAGAAGAAATCTTTAGGAGACATATGTGATGAAATTAGGGAAAAGGTGGTATGAGATATGAAAATCCATAGAATAGATCATGTAGGTATAATCGTCAATGATCTTCCTGCCGCGAAAGCGTTTTTTCTTGACTTTGGCCTTGAAATGCTGGGTGAAGGAAAAGTGGAAGGCGAGTGGGTGGAGCGGATGGAGCGATTAATAGGGCTTCAAGACGTTAAAGAGGAAGTTACAACGTTGCGAACGTCAGAAGGTGACGCAAATATAGAACTAGTAGTGTTGCGAACGCCAGAAGGTGACGCAAATATAGAACTAGTAAAATTTCACACACCATCAGATGAAAATGGCATACAGCGTCCTTTAGCAAATACTCTGGGTATCCGGCATATTGCCTTTGCTGTTGAAGATATTGAAGCCCTTGTTACCAAATTGACAAAGATAGGCGCAGAACTTATTGGTGAGATACAAAACTACGAAAACGCTTATAAATTATGCTACGTTCGTGGGCCAGAAGGAATTATTTTGGAGCTGGCTGAGGAAATCAAATAAAACATCCAATCTTTTTTTATCAAAACAGCAATTATACCGTTTTATAAAAAAAGTTGAATGTTTATTCAGCCGACTATTCAAACCGTTTTTTTGAGGGACTTCTATGAGTTTTACTCAAACTTATTATAAAAACACAATCTGCATTTACAAATGAAGAATCCATTTCGATCAATCTTTTATCAAAATGGATTGGATTCAAGGAACATTTTTGAACAAATTTTATTTCTTCGCTACAGGAGCTGTTCAGACAGCTCTTTTTTTATTCAACTAACGGGGCAGTTTAGTTGAACAAGCAATATGGAAGGCTTATATCGATACAGTAATATGAAACTAATGGGAAATGTAATCGTATATTATTTATTGAGATTTTGGGGGCGAATTTGATCCATAATAATTGAAAAACCCAGTTTCCATTATCTTTGGGAAAACTGGGTTTTTATTCATTTAAATTCTGAACTAAGCATTTGTGAAAAAGTCCCCATACCATAACCCCTAGTAAAAAATCCCACCCTCAAATGTAGAATTGAAATAAAGTTGCGATGTTTATAAAAAGGATACGATGTTTAAAATAAAGTCGCGACGATTATAAAAAAGTTACGATTAATAACCCTGGGTATTGGCTCAGTGGGCCACGTCCGGACGATGCCAGGTACGTGCTTTCCTTGTAGGTCGCCGTTTACATGCTTCAGGATGAGTTTGGAACGGTTTCTGTAACCTTATTCCCGCAAGTTTTTCATCTTGTTCAAGAGCTTTTACTAGAAGATGAATTGCTTTACATTGAGAGAACGCTTGAAAAGCGCTTTGGTAGACCTCAAGTGAAAATAAAATATGCACAAACGACGAAAAGAATATGAAATTGAAGGGAATTTTAGAAACTGCATAAATTTTTATGCAGTTTTTTCTTTACTTTCAAATAATTATTTTGTAAGATAAAGCCAACTTCAAAAGTGGCCAGACCACTTTTGAATTCATTCAGTAAGAGACGCCATCATCTGAAGGTGGTGGATTTTGTTTCTTTATAGTAGGTATCCAAACACCTACTGAATGAAGATAAAGCCTTTGGATGCATTGTTTATCTGCGCGAAAGGAAAGCGACAGCAATAATTATTCCAAGGCGAATAGATTGACCGAGGAGTTGATCGTATGGATAAAAAAACCGAACAAAAGAAAGTGTTTTTAGATATCGTCCAACAATTACGACAACTTATTAAAATAGAAAAAATACAGGCTGGTGAAAAGTTACCTTCCGAAAGAGTCCTTTCAGAACGTCTAGGTGTCGGGTGATCCTCTGTGAGAGAGGCATTGCGAAGTTTAGAGTTATTAGGTCTTATTGAAACGAGACATGGGGAAGGTACGTTTCTAGCTTCTACACAAAAGCATCAGCTCGTAGAAATTTTGTAAGATAAAGCCAACTTCAAAAGTGGCCAGACCACTTTTGAATTCATTCAGTAAGAGACGCCATCATCTGAAGGTGGTGGATTTTGTTTCTTTATAGTAGGTATCCAAACACCTACTGAATGAAGATAAAGCCTTTGGATGCATTGTTTATCTGCGCGAAAGGAAAGCGACAGCAATAATTATTCCAAGGCGAATAGATTGACCGAGGAGTTGATCGTATGGATAAAAAAACCGAACAAAAGAAAGTGTTTTTAGATATCGTCCAACAATTACGACAACTTATTAAAATAGAAAAAATACAGGCTGGTGAAAAGTTACCTTCCGAAAGAGTCCTTTCAGAACGTCTAGGTGTCGGGTGATCCTCTGTGAGAGAGGCATTGCGAAGTTTAGAGTTATTAGGTCTTATTGAAACGAGACATGGGGAAGGTACGTTTCTAGCTTCTACACAAAAGCATCAGCTCGTAGAAATTTTGTAAGATAAAGCCAACTTCAAAAGTGGCCAGACCACTTTTGAATTCATTCAGTAAGAGACGCCATCATCTGAAGGTGGTGGATTTTGTTTCTTTATAGTAGGTATCCAAACACCTACTGAATGAAGATAAAGCCTTTGGATGCATTGTTTATCTGCGCGAAAGGAAAGCGACAGCAATAATTATTCCAAGGCGAATAGATTGACCGAGGAGTTGATCGTATGGATAAAAAAACCGAACAAAAGAAAGTGTTTTTAGATATCGTCCAACAATTACGACAACTTATTAAAATAGAAAAAATACAGGCTGGTGAAAAGTTACCTTCCGAAAGAGTCCTTTCAGAACGTCTAGGTGTCGGGTGATCCTCTGTGAGAGAGGCATTGCGAAGTTTAGAGTTATTAGGTCTTATTGAAACGAGACATGGGGAAGGTACGTTTCTAGCTTCTACACAAAAGCATCAGCTCGTAGAAATTTTGTAAGATAAAGCCAACTTCAAAAGTGGCCAGACCACTTTTGAATTCATTCAGTAAGAGACGCCATCATCTGAAGGTGGTGGATTTTGTTTCTTTATAGTAGGTATCCAAACACCTACTGAATGAAGATAAAGCCTTTGGATGCATTGTTTATCTGCGCGAAAGGAAAGCGACAGCAATAATTATTCCAAGGCGAATAGATTGACCGAGGAGTTGATCGTATGGATAAAAAAACCGAACAAAAGAAAGTGTTTTTAGATATCGTCCAACAATTACGACAACTTATTAAAATAGAAAAAATACAGGCTGGTGAAAAGTTACCTTCCGAAAGAGTCCTTTCAGAACGTCTAGGTGTCGGGTGATCCTCTGTGAGAGAGGCATTGCGAAGTTTAGAGTTATTAGGTCTTATTGAAACGAGACATGGGGAAGGTACGTTTCTAGCTTCTACACAAAAGCATCAGCTCGTAGAAATTTTGTAAGATAAAGCCAACTTCAAAAGTGGCCAGACCACTTTTGAATTCATTCAGTAAGAGACGCCATCATCTGAAGGTGGTGGATTTTGTTTCTTTATAGTAGGTATCCAAACACCTACTGAATGAAGATAAAGCCTTTGGATGCATTGTTTATCTGCGCGAAAGGAAAGCGACAGCAATAATTATTCCAAGGCGAATAGATTGACCGAGGAGTTGATCGTATGGATAAAAAAACCGAACAAAAGAAAGTGTTTTTAGATATCGTCCAACAATTACGACAACTTATTAAAATAGAAAAAATACAGGCTGGTGAAAAGTTACCTTCCGAAAGAGTCCTTTCAGAACGTCTAGGTGTCGGGTGATCCTCTGTGAGAGAGGCATTGCGAAGTTTAGAGTTATTAGGTCTTATTGAAACGAGACATGGGGAAGGTACGTTTCTAGCTTCTACACAAAAGCATCAGCTCGTAGAAATTTTGTAAGATAAAGCCAACTTCAAAAGTGGCCAGACCACTTTTGAATTCATTCAGTAAGAGACGCCATCATCTGAAGGTGGTGGATTTTGTTTCTTTATAGTAGGTATCCAAACACCTACTGAATGAAGATAAAGCCTTTGGATGCATTGTTTATCTGCGCGAAAGGAAAGCGACAGCAATAATTATTCCAAGGCGAATAGATTGACCGAGGAGTTGATCGTATGGATAAAAAAACCGAACAAAAGAAAGTGTTTTTAGATATCGTCCAACAATTACGACAACTTATTAAAATAGAAAAAATACAGGCTGGTGAAAAGTTACCTTCCGAAAGAGTCCTTTCAGAACGTCTAGGTGTCGGGTGATCCTCTGTGAGAGAGGCATTGCGAAGTTTAGAGTTATTAGGTCTTATTGAAACGAGACATGGGGAAGGTACGTTTCTAGCTTCTACACAAAAGCATCAGCTCGTAGAAATTTTGTAAGATAAAGCCAACTTCAAAAGTGGCCAGACCACTTTTGAATTCATTCAGTAAGAGACGCCATCATCTGAAGGTGGTGGATTTTGTTTCTTTATAGTAGGTATCCAAACACCTACTGAATGAAGATAAAGCCTTTGGATGCATTGTTTATCTGCGCGAAAGGAAAGCGACAGCAATAATTATTCCAAGGCGAATAGATTGACCGAGGAGTTGATCGTATGGATAAAAAAACCGAACAAAAGAAAGTGTTTTTAGATATCGTCCAACAATTACGACAACTTATTAAAATAGAAAAAATACAGGCTGGTGAAAAGTTACCTTCCGAAAGAGTCCTTTCAGAACGTCTAGGTGTCGGGTGATCCTCTGTGAGAGAGGCATTGCGAAGTTTAGAGTTATTAGGTCTTATTGAAACGAGACATGGGGAAGGTACGTTTCTAGCTTCTACACAAAAGCATCAGCTCGTAGAAATTTTGTAAGATAAAGCCAACTTCAAAAGTGGCCAGACCACTTTTGAATTCATTCAGTAAGAGACGCCATCATCTGAAGGTGGTGGATTTTGTTTCTTTATAGTAGGTATCCAAACACCTACTGAATGAAGATAAAGCCTTTGGATGCATTGTTTATCTGCGCGAAAGGAAAGCGACAGCAATAATTATTCCAAGGCGAATAGATTGACCGAGGAGTTGATCGTATGGATAAAAAAACCGAACAAAAGAAAGTGTTTTTAGATATCGTCCAACAATTACGACAACTTATTAAAATAGAAAAAATACAGGCTGGTGAAAAGTTACCTTCCGAAAGAGTCCTTTCAGAACGTCTAGGTGTCGGGTGATCCTCTGTGAGAGAGGCATTGCGAAGTTTAGAGTTATTAGGTCTTATTGAAACGAGACATGGGGAAGGTACGTTTCTAGCTTCTACACAAAAGCATCAGCTCGTAGAAATTTTGTCGATGTTTATATTAGAAGATTAAAAAAATCAAAAAAAGGATGTCGAATTAACGCGACAAATTCATGAAAAGGAAGCCATTCGCGTTATAAGTTGTACAGTGACTCTGCGAACACTACCTGTGTGGGACAGTTTTTTTGTAAAGCTAGAGTTAGAGGTACGATTAATTGTCTGGATGTTTTACGAGAAATAATCATCACGTCAGAAATCGTTTTTCACTAAAAGTCTGGTTTCAATTAGCAGTTTATGCCGGTGACCGTTTAAATCGAAACTCAACAGAAGAAGAAAAATTAATCATTCAAACTATGTTGAAATCGATGCAGCTTGGCTATGAAAAAGAAGCATTAAAAGCTCTTACGAACCAAATGCTGAACAAGGCATTTAGACAAACATAGGGGGAGTAAAACATGGCAATACGTAGCTTATTTAGTAAAAAGAAAGAGGACGGACAGGAAAAGGGATTTCCAGAAGGACTTATAACAAAATGTCCAGAATGCCGTCACATTCAGTTAACAAAGGAATTAGAAAAAAATCATAAAGTGTGTACAAAATGCGACCATCATTTCAAAATGACTGCACAGGAGCGCGTAACATATTTCTTAGATGAAGGTTCATTTGTTTCAATGGATGATCATTTACAAACAAGTAATCCACTAAATTTCCCTGATTATGTAGAAAAAATTTCAGTGGCTAAACAACAAACGGGATTAAGCGAAGCTGTACTGACTGGGTTAGGTACTCTTGATGGAGAAGAAATTGTTGTAGCAATTATGGATTCTCATTTCCGTATGGGCTCAATGGGCTCCGTTGTAGGAGAAAAAATCACACGTGCCGTTGAAAAAGCTATTGAATTACGTGTACCTATTATTATCTTTACTGCTAGTGGTGGAGCGCGCATGCAAGAAGGTATTCTATCATTAATGCAAATGGTAAAAACGAGTGTGGAATTAAAACGTCATAGTGAAGAAGGACTATTATTTATTTCGATCATGACGCACCCTACATACGGTGGCGTTTCAGCAAGCTTTGCTTCTGTTGGAGATATTAATATTGCAGAACCACAAGCATTGATTGGCTTTGCTGGTCGCCGTGTAATCGAACAAACATTAAGAGAAAAATTACCAAATGATTTCCAAAAGTCAGAGTTTTTACTAGCGCATGGTCAGCTTGATGCAATCTTCCATCGAAAAGATTTACGAAACCAAGTAGCAATGCTTGTAAAAATGCATACAAAAGGCGTTGTGCAACATGTCTAAAAATTTAGCTTTTGAAGAACCAGTAGTACAATTACGAGAAAAAATTGATGAATTAAAAACGATTGCTACAGAGGCAGATGTAGATATGACAAGCGAAATCGAAAAGCTTGAAACACGTCTAACACAGCTAGAACAATCTATTTATGCCAATATGAAGCCATGGGATCGTGTACAGGTTGCTAGACATCCAGAACGACCAACTACTTTACAATATATAGAAGCTATGTGTGAAAACTTTATTGAGTTACATGGAGATCGTACATTTGGTGATGATGCAGCTATTCTTGGAGGAATTGCTCTCTTTGAAGAACAGCCCGTAACAATTGTTGGACATCAACGCGGAAAATCAACTAAAGAAAATATTCGACGAAATTTTGGTATGCCACACCCTGAAGGATATCGTAAGGCATTACGCTTAATGAAGCAAGCTGAGAAATTTAAGCGCCCAATTATTTGTTTTATTGATACAAAAGGAGCCTATCCGGGTAAGGCAGCCGAGGAACGCGGCCCAAGTGAAGCCATTGCTAGAACTCTCTCTGAAATGGCGATTCTAACAGTACCAGTTATTAGTATTGTTATTGGGGAAGGCGGAAGTGGGGGTGCCATTGCATTAGGGGTAGCTAATCGCGTCTTTATGTTAGAGAACTCAACGTATTCGGTTATCTCGCCTGAAGGGGCTGCATCGATCTTATGGCGAGATGGTAGCCTAGGGAAGCAAGCTGCAGAAGCAATGCGTATAACAGCACCTGACTTAAAAGAGCTCGACGTTATTGATGGAATAATCCCTGAAATAACTGGTGGAGCACACCGCAATGTTGCGAAGCAAGCATCTTATATAAAAGAATGTATAAGCGTAACACTAAAAGCATTGAATTCTCTAAATGGCGAACAATTAATTGAAGATCGCTATGAGAAATTCAGAAAGATTGGACAATATACAGAAGTTTAAATTCATTTTTAGGTTATTGGACATGTGAATTTGTTCGTAAAGAGATAAAAAATGTTTCTTAAATAAATTAATATCCTAATGATGGAAGAAAAAAGAGTTGTAGTTTGTAAAAAAGATTGATCATTTATAATAAAGTTCGATTATTTGTAATATAGTTTGATAAAAATAACTTCGCATTTAAATAAAACCCACGCATTTTGATCAAACTTTTTTCAAAATGCGTGGGTTTCTTCTATTATAAAATCAACGATTGCAACAAACTTTTAATCAAACTTTATTCCAAACCAACATCAAAAAGATAATCGATAGCAAAATTACATCAATAATAGTAGAATCTTATACTAAAGATTATCTTTTCATTCTTTAATTACACGGGAATTGTCTGGATTTTTGACACCTACATCAAACTTTGAAACAGTTTTTTGGGGCAGTTTAGTTGAAGAAGGAACTTTCCATTCATTAAAGAATTTTTTCTTGCTACCGATAATGATGCGTTATGTAAACCTGACATTTATGGAATATACACCTATATTTATGACAAATCACTTCTTTCAAATGATAGGAATTTTATATCTATTATTTATAATTTACGTTATGGTACAATATGTAAATTAATTACAATGCTTTCTAAAAGGAGGATATATAATGAAAGAAACGAAACTCGTATCATTAGCAATACCTATTCTATTATTAGTAGGTTGTGCGGTAGAAAATAAAGAGTCTACTCCTAAGACTGAGCAGTTAAGTAAATCAACAATGAAAACAGTAATATCAGAGAAACAGTATCCCTATTATATTTGTGAACAATTAGTAGAGTTTCAATACATGAAGGATTTATTCATAGTAAACTCGATGAAAGCTATGGAAGACAAAGAAAAAGAAAAAGATATTTTAAAAACAGCAAACAAGATGGATAAGATTTTAGACAATATGGAATATATAAAAGTTCCTGATAAATACAAAGACATTCACAAAGACATACAAGTAGGGGTAACAGATGCAAGAAAAGCAACAAAGCTTATTAAAGACACTAGTAAAGAGGATAAACCGAATATGCAAGAAGCTGTACTAAAAAGTACTCCACATTTATCAGGTGTAGATGGAGAAAATTGGAAAAGTGCACTTTATGAGTTAAGTAAGGAAAACAAAGATGCTTATGGTAAAGCACTTGATAAATTAATGAAAGAACATGCGGAATAATATAGTACCATACAACAATTATAAGGGAGTTATGCGTAAAATTAGTTCTTCAACTAACGGGTGCTTTACTACAATAAGGAGTAGGACCATTAATGTGTTCCCATCCTAATGGAGAAATAATGTTTCAATAATTTTTCATTAGGATGGGAATTAAATAACTATAAAACTAATCTTTTTTAACTGTATATCTAACTTGTTTAAAGGTAACTATGTCCCCATCTTCAGTATCATCTATAGTTTGCAAAAGTTGAACTTTTGGCTTGTAGTCAGTCCTATGAGCATCTTTGATACCATTAATGTCAAGTTTGTAGGATTCATCATTTTTTATTTTTTGTTCAAATACTTTTTTATTGGCAACAAAAATAAAAATCACTTTATTTTCATCAATTCCCTCAGTCATAAATTCTAATTGATTATCTTCTGTTGTAATCGTGGGTGTTAATAATTCAATACTTCCGTTTCCAGTTTCTCGTTTAGTAGCAATTTCAATAGCGGCTCTATCACTTGAATCTAAAGAATCTTCTATTATATCTGAACATCCGGATAATATGATTCCAGCAAATAGAATAAAACTTAATCCAATTATCTTTTTCATAAGAACATCCTCCCCCAAAAAAATAGTTTTTGTCAGTCGTCAGTAAGGGAATGAATTGTCATACCCAACACGTTAACATAGAACATAGATAATAAAATGTAAACTTCTAACAATTATATAATAATTAGGGGTATCTTATTTTTGCATTCTGACGGGCCCCTATATAGATAATTCTTATGATCAAATTATAAAAAAATGTACTTAAAACAAGGATGGAGAATTATATCATAAGTAAATACGATTCTTTAGTAAGATTTTCTTTTCTTCTTCAACTAGCGGGGGCTTAATTGGAAGATAGTTAAGCTGTTCAGAAGGCTCATTTTTCTTCTTCAACTAAAGAAGCAGGAAAGTAAGGAGTTACGTTTATTATAAATAAAATTTAAACAATAGTAATTTGTACGTCTATTGTGCTAATAATTTTGGGGTGCATTAGTGGAATAAGGAGATATAAAATAATCAATCTTTTTTATGCTGTAGATTTATACAAAACTAAAAATGTTCATGATAATGTTACAATATTTTGAAAAATATTAAATAGTATTTTATAAAATTGAAGGCATATTAATAGTTAGACAATTCTCCAATGTGATAGAATAAATCATACTTTGAAAGAGGTGAGACTATTGGGAAGGCGATATTTAATATTATCCACGTTGCTAAACTAAAAAAACTGTCCCTGAATACGATGGATTACAACGCTCGCTTTCTTTATATTGTCTATATTCTAAGTATACATTTAAAAACATGTAAACTATTAGGTAAAAAACAATACTCTATAATATAAAGAATAAGTAATATAAAAAAAGCATAAAGTAGCCTTAATACTTGAAACGACAATTCAAAATCAGAAATGTAGTTTTACTTAGTATTGGCTATTAGTTAGTGTCCATTGTTCAAAATTATCTTAGTCATATATCATCACGGAGGTGAATCCCTTTTTAAAGGGAAATAATTGGACATAACAATCATTACGAATTTAATATTTATAACCATCTTAATCATACTAACGGCTTTCTTTGTAGCTTCAGAGTTTGCTGTTATTAAAGTACGAATGTCAAGAATTGATCAGCTAATTGAAGAAGGAAATAAAAAAGCGATCGCTGCTAAAAAAATAGTTTCAGATTTAGATTATTATTTATCGGCCTGTCAGCTTGGTATAACTGTAACAGCTTTAGGGTTAGGTACTCTCGGAGAGCCTACAGTAGAGAAACTTCTGCATCCAGTCTTTGATTACTTCGGGATACCAGCAGCTATGTCAACTGTAGCTTCTTACGCTCTTGCGCTAATGATTATGACGTTACTTCATGTTGTATTAGGGGAGCTTGCTCCAAAAACATTGGCGATTCAGTATGCTGAACGTTTGACGTTACTACTAGCGCCAGCATTAGTTGCTTTTGGTAAAATATTCTTCCCACTTATCTGGTTCATGAATGGAACATCTCGTGCGTTACTTCGCTTAGTCGGTGTTAAACCTGCAAGTCATGAACAGGCCCATTCTGAAGAAGAACTGCAGATTATTATGACGCAGAGCTTCCAGAGTGGAGAAATCAATCAAACTGAACTAACATACTTGCAGAACATTTTTGCATTTGATGAGCGCGTAGCAAAAGATATCATGATTCCTCGTACTCAGATGGTTGTTTTAGATAGTGTAATGGAAAAAGAAGAAATTCTACAAATAATTGATGAGCATCACTTTACGAGATACCCTATAACAGAAAATGGGGATAAAGATAAGATTATTGGCGTAGTAAATACAAAAGAAATGGTAACGAAATATGCACTTGGTAAGGAAACAACATTACAAGAGCATATTCATAAAATACCGTTTATTCTTGAAACCGCGCGATTACAAGATGTACTATTGAAAATGAAGAAGGATCAAATTCATATAGTAATAGTTATTGATGAGTTTGGCGGAACTTCGGGTATTATTTCAATGGAAGATATTCTAGAGGAAATCGTTGGTGAAATCCGCGATGAATTTGATGATGATGAAATTCCAGATATTATCGAAAATAGCAGAAATGAATATTTAATTAATGGCCGCGTCCTGTTGGATGAATTAGAGAATCGATTTAATATCACATTTGAAAATACGTTTAATGTTGATACAATCGGTGGATGGATACAAGCAGAAATGTTGCAAGCAGACGGTAAGCAAGTACCAATACATCGAGAAAATCAGCAATGGAAAATCGCAAAAAGCGATAATCATCAGATATTGCAAGTATCTTTAAAATTACAAAGTGAAGTTACTACTTAATGAATATAATAAACAGTAGTTGTTAAACTAGCTCTTAGAATTTTATATTGAAGAGTAGAACAATCAATACCATTAGAAAAACTGAATACAAATATTAAGAAAAAAGAATCCATTTTGGTCACTAGTTTATGCCAAAATGGATTCTTTTTATTTGTAGCCGAATATTAGAAGAAAAAAAATCTAAAGATAGTCATTTTATTTAATATGAAGTTTTAAAACCAAATTTTATAATCAATTGCTGCAAAAAACACTGTTAAAAGTATAGGTAATATTATTGTAATTTTGAAAGTTTTGGTAGTGTGATGGGCCCTAACCATTGTCATAATCATATTTACAAAAAATGATCTATTCCTCTAGATTTACATTTTTAGTTAGATTTTCGCATAAAGTATTTACATGTTCAATTTTTGGGGGAATTCTATGTATTTTATAAAAAAAAGTATTGTTATAGTTGTTGGGAGTATTTTAGTATCCTTAGGAATTAATTTATTCTTAGCTCCATATGAGGTATTAGATGGTGGAATTATTGGAATAGGTTTAATATCTAATTATTTATGGGGACTACAAACTGGATTCATCATAATACTTTTAAGTATTCCAATATTTATTATTGCATGGATTTACTATAGAGATTACTTTTATAATAGTTTGCATGGTCTGCTTGTTTCCTCCTTTTTTATAGATATTTTAGAGCCCTTTGATTATCTTGTACATATTGATCCCATTTACAGTTCGATAATAGGGGGAGTTTTTATAGGTCTTGGTATTGGTCTAATGTTAAGGTATAAGACAAGTACAGGTGGTACAGATTTAATAGCTCAGTTTTTAAGTGATAAAACGGGAGTCAATGTTGGGATACTAATATTCATCATTGATTCATTCGTTATCTTAATGGGGGGCCTCTTACTATCTTATGATACTTTTTTCTTGTCTATCATCACGATACTTGTTGTTGGGATGACTACTAGTTTTTTTACAAGAACAATGGTACAAACTTGAAATGTTGTAGAAGGATATCTCTCCTCCGTACAATTGGCTTACGAGAATTACTTAACTGTTTAAATAACTTATGGTATTAGTCATAAAAAATGTTAAAAGTAAAAAATCCATGTTGACAGTTGTTATAGTCAAAATGGATTTTTTTGTTTGTTATATAATTTTCATATAATAATTTTTGATTTCTACTGTATTATGGAAGGTTTCACTTTAAAATGGAAATAGTTGTGTTTTTGTAATTATAAAGAATTTATTAAGTTTCAAAAAAAGAGATTTGGCTATGATACATTGTTTTCAGGAGGAATCATTATGAAATGGCAGTTATTACTTGTGGAAGATGACATTGAAATTGCACGTGTTGTACGTGATACATTTTTGCGAGAAGGATACGGTATTGCTTGGGCAACGACGGGGTTAGAAGGCTGGGAAGATTTTCAGAGCAACACGTATGACCTTGTATTGGTTGATCTAATGCTACCAGAAATGGATGGACTAACACTATGTCAAAATATCCGTTGGAAAAGCGATGTTCCAATCATCATTATTAGCGCTCGTAAAGAGGATGAGGATAAAGTAGAGGGCCTACATTTAGGAGCAGATGATTATTTAGCGAAACCTTTTAGTTTGGCAGAGTTAAAGGCAAGAGTTGAATCCCAACTTCGTCGTTGGCGACGCTATCAAGGAGTTCCAGAAACTAATGTTATAACAACATTTTCGAATGGTTTAACAATCGATTTAAAAAACGAGAAAATTTACCGCCATAACGAGGAAATCCATTTAACACAAAAAGAGTTCGCGTTACTCACTGTAATGGTACAAAATCCACAACGAGTTTTCTCGAAAAGTGAGTTGTATCAGCATATATGGCAACAAGTAGATGCAGACGGTTTACAAACCGTTACCGTTCACGTCAAAGGCTTGCGTGAAAAGTTAAACGATCCTGTCAAAAATCCCTATTTTATTCAAACCGTGTGGGGGAAAGGCTATCGTTTTATAGGTGAACCATTATGAAGCTGAAAACTTGGTTATTGCTGTCTTATTTTATCGTCATGATCCTCCCTTTAGCTGCAGCCTACGCACTTTTTGCATCGGTTAACGCTTATCATGAAGATCGCAACGTAGAAGAGTATTTTGAAAAGTGGACAGAGCTTCAGCAAATATCGACTGTATTAAAAGATCCGAAACTGTATGAACAACGGATTGAAAGACCACAAGTTGAGGAAATAGCGAATGCACAAACTGCTATTATTCTATACCGTAATGATGGACTTCCATTGTATAATTCAGACCCTCTTGTGAACTCAGTGAGCATGTCAGAATCTAAAGAATCACTGTATAAAAACTTATTTCAATTTGAAAATAATTATCGTAATTACTCGTATAAGGAACCTGTTTTTTCAGGAAATGAATTAGTCGGTTTTTTTGAAGTCAGTTTAGCAAGAGATGAGTGGATTGATGGTGTTAATAATCGTACTTGGACTGTCATTGCTATTTTTATCGGTATTTTCTTTATCATTTTCATAAGTGTTTCAGTCCTAGTTAATCGCAAGTTAAACAAAAGACTAACGCTATTGATGAAACAAATGACGGCATTTGCTAGTAGTGAAAAGGTTGAAGATATGCAAACCACAAACGATGAAATAGGCGAGCTAACGTCGAGCTTTTACAGTATGCGTAAGCAAATTGAAGAAGCGAGAGAGAGAATTGCTAAAGAGCAACAGGAAAAAGAATATATGATTGCGACTATTTCACACGATTTAAAAACACCTTTAACTTCCATTCGAGCGTATGCAGAATCATTGTCAGCAGAACGAAATTTAGTAGATGAAGAGCGTGAGGAATACAGGGAAATCATCATAAACAAAGCAAATTATATGCAGCAAATGTTAGATGATTTACTTATGTATACCTTATTACAATCGTCAACATATGAAATGGATCTTGTTCAAGTAGAAGGCAGTGAGTTTTTTGACATGTTGTTATCTGATTATGAACCATTATGCTATGACAAAAACATTACATTAGAAGTGCAAAGTGAAATAGAAGGCATTTTTAATGTTAATCCAAAGCAGCTTATGCGTGTAACAGATAATCTAATGAGTAATGCGATTCAACATACACCAAAAGAAGGAGCTATTTGGCTAGCAGCGGTATCTTCAGAAAACTTACCTAAGTGGGTTTTCCCTTATGTTACACAAGAGCTGAAGTTAGATGGACCACTACTAATCGTTCAAAATAGTGGTGAAGGAATTGACAAAGAAGCGCTTAATCACGTGTTTGAACCATTATTTCAAGCAGATGTAGCGAGAAGTAAAAAAGGTGTAAGTGGTACAGGACTTGGACTTAGTATCACGAAACAAATAATTGAAAAGCATGGTGGCAGAGTGCAAATGATGTCCCATAAAACAATAGGAAGTTGTGTCATATGCAAGTTCCCTACATTAGAAGGAAAAGGTGATAATAATGAAAACGATATTAAAAACGTTTAGTTTAATAGGTGTCATGACAATTGGTTTAGTTGGTTGCACTACAGAAGAAAGTCAGTATTCACCGGAGCAAGTAATTCAAAACACATTAAAGGACTCCAAACCAGTAGGTCCTTACTACGGAGAATATGACATGACAATTTCAAATGAAAAAATGCATGTTAAAGAATGGATTGGCGAAGATAGCAAACGACGCATTGAAATTAGTGATGAAAAAGGTAAACAACAATCACTTTCAGTAAATGACGGTGAAAACATGACAAGTTATGATCAAGCTCAAAATACAGCTATTGTAATGTCGATAACAGATGAATTAAAAGATATTTCTCAATCTTCACCAAAGGAACAAGCTGAACTATTGTTAAAAGCAGTCAAGGATACGCATGATATAGCACTTAAAGGAGAAGAGAAAATCTTAGATCGCAAGACATATCATTTAGTTGCTAAAGGAAAAGGAGAAAAAACGCTTTTCGGTGATATAGAAATGTGGGTTGATAAAGAAAATTGGATGGTGTTAAAAACCAACATTTCAACTGTTGGTGGAGATACACAAATGGAATACACAAAAATCGATTTTGATGCAAAAATACCTGACAGTAAATTTAAACTTGAATTGCCAAAGGATGTAAAAATACAAAAACTTGATAGTACGATGAAATCAGAACAAATAACATCTGATGAACTTCCTTCTGTATTCAAAAAAGCATATCTCTATTTTCCGGAAAAAGGTAAATTAAAGATAGCTAAAATTGAAGTAATGGATGTGGTTGATCATAAGGAGTTAGCTATTGAGTATGAAAAGGATGGAGTAGTTTACTTCTCGCTTTCAGTTTTCCCAACACAAAAAGATATGGGAGAAAAAACAGAAACAATTCCTGGAGAAAAACAAGTGAAAGTTCGTGGACAAAAAGGTTCTATCATGGAAATGAAAACTTTCCGAAGCGTTTCTTGGTCAGAAAAGGGTTTTAACTACACAATCATGCCAACGAATCCGGATTTAAAAATGAAAGAAATCTTGAAAATGGTTGAAGATATGAAATTAGTAAAATAGATAAATCTATTAAACCGTTAGCAGCTGAAGTTGCTAACGGTTTTAAAGGGGTTTTTAAGTTGAGTTATGACTTTATTTGGCTAGGCTTCTGTATTTTAATAGCTAGTTATTTAATAGGGAATGGTTTGAAAAACTTCGGCAATCCAAATGCAAAGAGTTTACTGGATATACTGAATGATGAAGAAGAAATTGAATTAGTCTCTGCAAAGGAATTACACGTATTTTTAAATGTACCAAAAGAAGCGACAAGTAATTTTATTTACGAGCATCCAGAGGTACCATTTATTGAAATGAATGGACATATCTTTTTCCAGAAAAAAAGGATATGTGAATGGTTGGAGAAGCAATAACTTTGTATGTATTGAAGAGAATTTATAGACCTTTCATGAGCAAGAGATTATAATAGATGATTCATTATCATGTAATTTACATATGAGCACCAAAGGAAACAAATTAGGTTCCTTTTTAGTTGGTTAAAGAAAATATTAGGGAAAATTTTACATCGTTCTGTTATAATTAAATTGAATACTTTGAACATAGTGAGAGTTGGAGTGGTTTTATTAAATACATGTATAAAAGTGAGCGTGCGTTCTAGGGGACGATGCCTTTGTCAGTGATTGAAAAAGAACACCTACTAGTGGAGGGTGGCGTTGACTGTCCTACAGTGGTTGATACAAATACATAAAGTCAATCGAGGTCCGGATCTTGAGATGAAAAAAGCTCAAGTGAAGCAGGAACTAGAAGTAATCGCTTCGTAAATCGAGGCGGTGAATGGGTCCATTTTTTTCAAAAGCCTGAAGCTACAATTTGTAGTAAAAACGAACGGAACCCTTTCTCCATAGATGAAAATAACATCTTGGAGGAATGGCACGTGAGCAGAAAAACAGAAAATACAGCATTTCAATGTGAGCAATGTGGCGCGCAAATTGAACCATTAACAAATGGAAGCTTTCGCAATCATTGTCCTTACTGCTTATATTCAAAGCATATGGATGAAAAGCCAGGTGACCGTGCAAGTGTATGTAGGGGGTTAATGGCCCCTATCGGTATGGAATACTCGAGTAAGAAAGGGTACCAACTGATTCATGAATGTCTACAATGTGGCAAGGTAGGTAAAAATAAAGTAGCAATAAATACGACTCAAGAAGATCAGCTTATTTCTTTTATGAAATCGGTGGTTTAATAAATCTACTGTGTTCAAAGTTTTTTTATCAGTATAAATAATACTGGGCAAATAAAAGGATATTCTGAATAGGGAATCCTTTTATTTATTTGTTAAGAAGGGTGATAAAAATGATAAACGAAAATGAAATTATTGTAGCTGTTAAAGGCATTATTTTAAATGAAGGAAAATTATTGATTGTCCAACGAGATCATAATGATGAAATCGGTGGGGGTACTTGGGAATGCGTTGGGGGAGAAGTAGAGTTCGGAGAAGATTTAGAAGCGGCATTAGTACGAGAAATTAAAGAAGAAGTAGGTATAAATGCCACTGTCTTGAATATTTTATATGCCACTACTTTTAACACCATTGCAACAAGACAAGTCGTTATTTTAGCTTACTTATGTAAAGCCATAGATAAAAAAATAGTTTTGTCCAAAGAACATATTGCATATCAGTGGTCAACAAAAGAGCAAGCGAGGTTGTTATTAGCACCCGAAATCATTAGTGATTTTGAGAAAAATAGTGTTTTTTCTTTGAATGAATGGCATTGATACATATTGTTAAATTATGCCTATCTTTAGACTGCTAGATATTTATAGGTTGCAGCTCTAACTAATTGTTCTAGAGCAAAATTCAAAATAATAAATGGTGATCCAATAAGCGTGACCGTGACATAATCTTTCGTATAGTCAAATGAAAGACTACTTGCTCCGCGCCAAGTAATGATTGTGTTAACTAATGGGAAGCCCAAGATAATTACAAATATCCCTAATAATAAACAACCATAAAAAGAAAGTGAAGATACATGTTTAATTTGCTTATAATCTTTTTCCCCTAAAAGTCTTGATATATAAGTAGCTCCACCAACCCCAATTAGACTACCAAATGCCATAAGAATGGCGAAAACAGGTAACGTTAATGTTATCGCTGCAAGCATTTATGAGTTATTGAGCATGCCAATGAAATATGCGCTTTGAATGGAATACACAGCATCATAGGTACGGAGAAGTGAGCAACTGCTTTATGGATCGAAGCCTTTTCAAAATAGTAGATGTTTTCGTTGTCCATCTATAATCACCTCGTTCTAAATTAGTATATCGTTTGAATTCTAATTAATTAGATATCTAACTAATTAATTATAAAAACTGACATTAATCAGCTTTTATAATCAAGATTATTGATTACTTTATCTAACATGTTGGATAAAGCATCTTTTTCCTTATCATCAAGACCGTTTACCATAGTAGTTTCCATTTCTTTGAAAAAATCATTGAAATCTTCAACCAGATTTTTACCTTTAGGCAGTACATGAATGATTCTTCTACGTTCATCCTTCATATCTACTTTTCTTTCGATAAAACCCTTTTTTTCTAAATTGTGTACAATACTACTAATGGTTGATCCTTTTCGTTGGAAAGCACGTTCCATATCCTTTTGTGAGATACCTTCATCTTCATGCTGGAATAGATAACCGATGAAACGAGCCTGCTCTAACGTTAAATTATAAGTTTCTAGTTTTTTATCCCCAATTGTTTTCATTCTATGGCCAATTGTAATGAATTGATGTTGAAATGTTACGTCTTTAATAATTAATCACTCCAATTAATTAGAATTCTAACTAATATTATATTAGTTGATTTGCAGTGTCAAATATTGATGATTTAGATTTAAAAATCAAGGGGGAATAATGGGGAATTATAGATTTAACATTATTAAGATGGTTAGTAAAAAAGAATATGTATTTTAAATTTTAAATTATTCATTTCAAATTTAAAACTACATCCACAGGTACAGAAAGTGTGGAAATTACAATTAGTTAAATAAAGATAAATATTAATAGGTGAATTTCCAGTTTGTTTAGTTACAACTTAGAAATCGCCTATTTTTTATTGAGAATTCGGTAATTGGGTAATAAGGTTATCAAAAACTGGAGCTTATTAATTTTACATATAAATTTTAATTAGCTCCGTTTGTCTGCAGGTTATTTAAACCACTTTTAAGAAATATTAATATGAAAAAACTCTATTTATAAGTGAATTTCTATACAGTGAAAAATTTTCTTTAAAACAAGTAGTGAATATACTAAATGCTGCATAGAATATATTAAGGATAAACTTAATGTGAGATTATGAACTGGTGGGGGATGATAGAAAATGAGATTATCATCGTATGAAGCTGCTAAAGAGTTAATATTAGCTGAACAAGAAATAGCTAGTTTTGTAGGACCTCAGCCGAGCAATTTACTTGAGCAAATAGAGAAAGTCTTGGGATTGGAAATAATAGGTTCATATAGAAGTTTCTTGGAAACGTTTGGTGCGGGAATCTTTGCAGGTGTTAAAATTTTGGGTATTTCCAGTGATGATTTCGAGATTCCTTCCATGTTAAATGGTATTAATTATACATTAACATTGAGAAAAGAAGTTGGCTTGCCTAGTAATCTCTTAGTTATTTATAATCCGGGAAATGGCGAACTATTCTGTTTAGATTTCAATCAAATAAAGGCAGGGGAACCAGAGATTGTTTCTTATATGCCAGCTTTAAGCATGGGTCTAGAATACGATGCGATTGCAGATAATTTTGGTGAGTTTTTATATGAAATAGTCTGTGATGAGTTGTAAAACAAGAAATAATCGAATATTTAATACTCTCTATTAATGAGAAATTAAGTATACCATTACGCATTATTTAAGGATTAATTATAGATAAAACTAAAATTTACGGAAAAAGAGGAACTGTCTAATCACACAGTTCCTCTTTTTTGTATTTAGCCCCATACAAACCAACGTGCATGTCCATCAGGACGTTCAAATATATGTTCATCACAGATTTCTTTATAAAAATAATCACGGTGCAAATCTGCATCAAATAGATTGTTGTAGATATGATAAATCTCTCTTTCAGTACTAATTGTCTGCAAATTTTTCACCAATTGCTCTTTTTGAACTAAAGGTATTTGATTTGCAACATGGGTGTGGAACACGCATATAATAGAATCTTTATTTACTTGCTTTACAATGTCTTCTAATAATTCCACGGCATTACCGTCTATTAGTTCAATTTCTAAATTTTGAATAACATTTGTCGCTGCATTAAATAATTTACGGCGATCTGTATGTTCCGGCCAAATTAGAGCATTTAACCAGGCCACATCGTCTGCATTTTTCACGTTATTTGTGTGTAAATCGATGCCAACTCTTTTACTAATAATTGGAGGTGTTTTAATGGACTCTGGTAATGCTTTCCCCTTATTAGTAGATTCTATAAGTACGCTAGATTCGATTTTTCCGATAAGGTTACCTTCATTATATTGATAAGCATATTGGTCTAATCCAAGTTGAAGGCCTGCACTTGTACCTATTTCAATCAGTGTTAACGGTTTGTTGTGCTTAGCAAAAATTTCGGTAAAAATGGGATAAAGGTAAGCACATCGTCTGACTTCATTGGTTTGTACCAGTTTTGTTTGAAACAACGATATTAATGAATCCCAGTGTTCTAGGCAAAAAGCTTTGAAATGTGGAAAAGCCTCTTCTGGATTTTTTGCGTTCGATACAAAGCTTGGATAATAAGTGCGTAACTCTACCGAATTTGAATTATTTAGTAAATATTGTACACTAGCAAAAAGTAAATTTGGCTTCGGTTGATCTTGTGGGATATGACTAGACAATTCTAATATAGCGTCATCTTTAGCAATTTCATAAGATAAACATTCATATAAACGACTAGACCCAGCACATTCCTTTTCAGCAAATATAGTAAAATTACGACTGAGTTTTTCTGAAACGATCATATTTTCACCGTCCAATCTTAATAGTTAATAGCTTATTCTGTTATAATAAATATACATAATATTCATATTTTAGTAAATTAAATCATGTGAAAGAATTATATATATAAATGAAAAGGGTGAAAATTATGAGGAAAATTTCAGACATTGTTATGCAAAGTGAAAATAATACGTTAATTTCTCGATTAAATACGTTTAAGTCCAAAAATAATAATGAATTGGGTTCTCAAATGAAACAGTTTGGCTCGACTATTGCTTTTCAAGTACCACGTATATCTGGAACAGCATTTAATACTGTAAGAAATTTAAATGAGGAAGATTATATTTACTTAAATGAAATAGTAGATTGGTATAAACAACAAAATATGGACTTTCAAATTGAGGTAGCACCGCAAAATGCGAGTAAAGAGTTGTTTCATGAGTTACGTAAACATGAATTTATTCAAACGGGTTTTCATGCATCTTTCATTGGAGATGTTAAGGAAATAGCAAATAGTTCATGTCAAATAAATTGCGAAATTCAGTTCTTACAGAAAGAGGACTTTGATGATTTTGCAGAAGTCTATGTTAAAGGTTATGGATTACCTGAATTCATCGCGGATGGTGTTAAACAAAATAATGAGAGTTTGTATGAGATTGAAGGCTGGCAATTCTTTAAAGCCGTCAAAGATGACAAAATGGTTGGAATTGCAGTGCTATATATACAGGATGATATCGCTACATTAGCAGCTGCAACAACACTGCCAGAATATCGTGGACAAGGAATTCAAAAAGCGCTCATTAAAGCAAGAGCACAGTACGCCTTAAAGCAAGGGACTATATATATGACAAGTGAAGCAAAATTCGAAAGTATTAGTCATGCTAATATGGTGAAAAGTACGATGGATGTAGTATATACAAAGGCGATTTACAATAAGTACAATTAGTAATGTTACAGGTAGGTGATTGTTTGAAAAAGTACTTCTTAATGGTTGTTTCAATAACAGTATTCCTGACAATAGTATGGCAATTTTGGTATATCTATCAGCCTAGAACTGGACCGCTTGGAGAAAAACTATTACCTGAGTTAAGTAGTCCGGTCTTTTGGTCTGGAATCTTCTGTAGCTTTTTAGTGTCTGCTTATGCATTTTCACATGCTATCGATTTATTTAAACGTGGTAAGTAGAAAGGTGAGTATAGGGTAACTTTTTTATCAACTATATCTTCTAGGAGGTATATATGAAAGCTATACTTTTTGATCTAGATGAGACGATACTAAATCGAGAATCATCGTTGCTTGCGTTTTTGAACGACCAATATGAAAGGTTTCACTCAGTGTGGGGTCATATAGAAAAGAGTCAATTGATTAAGAGAATTGTAGAGCTAGATGCTAGAGGATATGTTTGGAAAGATAAAGTATATGCTCAGTTAATTGAAGAATACAAGTTGGATATCTCTGTTGAAGAATTATTAAACGATTATACGGAACGATTTCAATATTTTGTAATTGGATTTCCAAAATATAAAGAAGTATTAATTGAAATAAAGAGACAGGGGTATATGCTAGGTATGATCACGAATGGTAAAGATGGCTTTCAACGAGCGAATATCAGGGGTCTCGGAATTGAGAATCTTTTTGATGTCATTGTTGTGTCTGAAGAAGTGGGGATGAAAAAGCCAGATAAGAACATTTTTGAATACGCATTAGCTAAATTACAGGTTTCTCCGAAAGAGGCGCTTTTTATTGGTGATAACCCAACAAATGATGTGGAGGCTGCAATTAATGTTGGGATGATAGGCATTTGGAAGCTAGATTATCTGATAGAGTCATATAAATCCAAGTATATTATTGATAAACTAGAGGAAGTTTTCGATTTGCTTAAGCAATTGGAAAAGAATTGATTTAATGCATTTATTTATTGTAAGGAAGTGGGTAAGGAAATGATTATTTATTTTATTATTGGAGCAGAAATTGCTTTTTGGCTATTAATTGTAGCTGGATTAGTATTACGCTACATTTTGAAATTAAAGCGTATAAGCATTTGGGTATTAGCTGCAACACCCTTAATCGATCTCGTACTGATAGTACTGACGGCGTTAGATTTAAAAAATGGAGCAACCGCAAATACTTTTCACGGACTATCAGCTATTTATATAGGTGTATCTATTGCCTATGGAAAGCAAATGATCGAGTGGGCAGATCAACAATTTAAAAGGTATATCTTAAAAACTGGCGAACGACCTAAAAAATTATATGGGAAAGAAAAGGGAAAGCGTGAAGCGAAAGGGTTTGTACAGCATATTATTGCCTATGTTATAGGGTCTTTAATTTTATGGGGTATGCTGCTAATACTAGGGAAAGACGAGCAGACAATAGCACTTTATCAAGTTTGGAAATTATGGTCGGTTGTCTTAGTAATAGACGGGCTGATTAGCATCTCTTACGTGTTCTTTCCAACAAAGAAAAAGTAAACTTTAATTATCGAAGCTATATTAAATGAGAGGAAGTGGATTGTATGAGCTATGTAAGTGAAATAAGAAAACTAGTTGGAAATCATCCATTAATCTTACCAGGGTCTGTTGTACTTATAGTGAATGAAATGAATGAGCTATTATTGCAACACAGATCGGACGGTGTCTGGGAATTGCCCGGTGGTTTAATGGAGCAGGGTGAAAGTTTAGAAGAAACAGCGAAAAGAGCAGTGTTAGAGGAGACAGGTTTTATTATTGATGATTTACAATTGTTAGGTGTATTTTCTGGTGAAAGTTATGATAGTAATGTAGTAAATAGTGATGAAGTATATTCAGTAACCGCAGTTTATATAACGAGAAATATTACAGGTAAAATGAAAAAAGACCAAGAAGAAACTGGAGATTTAAAATATTTTAATATCAACCAAATACCAGATTCTTTAACTGAAGAGTATAGAGGATATATTATGCCTTTCAAGGAATCTATCTTAGGAGTAATTGAAGTATAAGGGGTGGCTGTAGTGGCTTTTATTCGGTATGCAAATGTAAAGGATTTAGCTGATATAACTGAGTTCGATTATTTAATAATAATGAGAAAAGAGTGAGCTCACTTTGTTAAAAAAACGATTTGTTACTAGAGAAGATTGGACTAGAATCTTAGAGCGTGAATTCAAACAATTATATATTTCTGATACAAGTTTTTCAGGATATATTTCTTTATTAACTTTAAACAAAGTAAAAGAACCATTATGGACGTACCATTGTAACAAGAAAATATGTATTGTCGACAATGGTTATTCTTGGCTTCAACAGCTTCCTGAGAAAGAACACTTTGCAATTACTACAATGTTCAACGAATCGAATGAAATTATTCAATGGTATATAGATATTACAACTCATAATGGTATCGAGAATGGTGTACCTTATATGGAGGACCTATTTTTAGATTTAATTGTCTTACCTACAGGGGAAATAATAAAAAAAGATTTAGAAGAAATTGAAGAGGCTTTAGATAAAGGTTGGATTACCAAAGAACAATATAATTTAGCATTCTCTACTTTTAATACAATCTATGAAGAGTTACAGAATGATACGTTTAAATATATAAAATTAAGTAATGTACATAGAGAGCGTTTATTAAGAGGAAATCTATAATAGAGAGCTGTATCATATATTCAGCTTTAGGTTAAAAGATGTTAACATCTCATTTTTGATAAGTTATAGTTTTAATAATCCAAAACTAAATAACAAATAAGAGCCTTGCTACATGAAAAGAGTAGCAAGGCTCTTATTGTTGGGATAAAAATAATCATACTTTATGATCTCTGTTATATTATGATTAATACAATTTGTCTTTTTATGGACTTCTAGTTAGAGAGTTTACTAAACCGTATATACCCTAAGAGAATCATCAAACATCCAACCCCAAGTAATACAAATATGCCATTTTGCAAATCAATTGCTGGATTAAAGGCCAACGTTGCCGTTTCTCCATTCAATACTTTATGAATATCAACATATGTGAAAGGATTATAAGCTGCTGGATACTTCATCCCCAAAAAAGTAATGATACCAACAAGGATTGCCGTTACAATTGGATTCCTTACAAATAGTGATAGAACATAATAAATCGAATACAAAAAAATGACCAAGACAATAGACAGTAATAACGCTTGCAATAAATAACTACTTAAGTTAATAAAATGAAACTGATCTATTAAAGGATCTAATGTATTATACTCGCTATTAAACGGATTCGGTTCTGAACCTTCATAAATAAGTACAGGGTATTTGAAGCTGCCTAAACCTTTAGTAAATAAACTACAAAGTAAGGGAACAAGTAGCATGAATACAACAAAACCTAATGTATAAATAAAGCCACTAAGATATTTTGCAATGAATAGCTTCTTTTTATGAATAGGAAGTACAAAATAAAAGTTTAATCCTTTTTTCTTGTTACTAATATCAGATGAAACATTATTTGCAAAAATAAAACACCCTATTAAAATTAAGATAGGTATATAAAGGTGTTGGATCAATTGATATATATAAGTTAGGCCGGTTGTACCGTAACGTTTTGTTTCTTGTCCCCATTCTTCCTTGACAGTCCCGGTAAATTCATCGTAAATTGTCGGTAAGTAAGGGGTATAGATACTATTTTGAATGAAAGGTGTAACATCATTTTTATCTATTAACAATATTTCTTCCAATGTTGCACGGCCAGTAAAATTATTAATGATCTGATCATCGTATCCACGGGAGTAACTATCAAAGTTATCTATCCAATATTGCAAATCTGGTATCTGTTTCTTATAAAGCTTATGCCAATCTTCATTAATATAATTTTCTTTCTGTGTTGTATATTTTGAAATGCTTTTTTGATTCCTTTTAATATCATCGGTTAAAGACTTTACTTTCTTACGACTTCCTTCTTTTTTAGCTTCTTTTTTCTCAACTTCTGCATCTTTTGTCCACTTTTGAAATGTTTCAATAATGTATTCTAAGCGTGCTATATTCCCTTGCTGAATACTTTTAGCTAATGAATAGTTAAAAAAGTATAACCCAATGACTGCGGCAATTGTTAAAAAAAATGCAGCCCAAGTCGTTTTCTTTTTCAAGACTTTTTTACCTTCGAAAAGAAAGAGTCTCCTCATATTAAATTCCTCTCTTTCTATTACTAAGTATTGTTAAAAGGAGTAGTAAAATCATAAAACCTATAAGTACAACAGCTCCTAATGGATAATAGTCGGGCGTATTTAATACAACAAAATCGATATTTTGGTAGGAGAAAGGGTTCCAAATAGAATTAAAACTACTATTTGTCACAAGTAAGCCGCCACAAAAAAGCATCAAAATGACTAAACTATTAACAATTGAATTTCTTATGAAAAAGCTAAGGAGTAGGATAGTAGCTATTGAAAATCCAATGAAACTTATACTATAAATAATGGTTTGTTTTATATAAACTCTAGAATTTATAAAGTTTTCTTCGTTAGTAAAGAGAGGGTAAGTGAAAATTTTACCGACATTTATTCCAAATAAGGTTGGAAGAGCATAAGAAACCAAAAATACTGTTGATAACCAAACCAATCCTACAATAAGTAAGCTGAAAAACTTGACTCCAATTAATTTATTTCTAGCAATAGGCAGTGAATAGACCAATTGCATATTATGATCTTCAAACTCTTTTGTAATTAAGGTAGCTAATACAAGTAAGACAATAATTATACCTGCAGTGTTGAACAGTAATGAGATAACTTTTTTCATAAATACTGTTGTTTGAATCGAGTAATCTAAATCTTCTTTTGGTAAGCTACGCTTCAGTAGTTCTTCATTTTGCTTAATTGTTTTTTGCATATCATTATCATTTAATACAAAACTACCTTCTAATTCTTTATAATGTAAGGCTGATTGATACACTTCAATTTCAGCTTTTAATTCTTTTTTCCATTTCTTATCTTCAATTGCTGTAATAAGTTTTTCCAGTTTGTCATATAATGTGCCCCCAATTTCAAGTCTAGCTTCGATTTCGGCATTTGGACCTTTTAATATTTCTTCTCTGTCGGTTTGGTATTGACTAATAACATTTGATCTATATTTAGAAAACTTTTCTATTTTCTTAGTTTGCAATACATCCTGCTGGATGACATTGCGCATAAAAAGGCCGCAAATAAATAGCACAGTTAAGAGGAGCAGTATAGGAACACCTTTCGTACGAATCATCTTTTTTAGTTCGAATAATATGAGTTTCATATTCATCTACCTCACACTTCAAAGATTTCTTCATATCGTTTTTCCGAACTGACTATCTCTTTTTGAACGTCTAAAATATCGATTTTTTCCTTTTTTAATAAGTCAAATAAATGTTGTAGTAAATGGCTTCCAAGCACTACTTTAAATCCGTGTTCAGTTTGTCCAATTTGATAATTCTCTGCAGTTAGTAGTTTAACTGCCCTTACTAAATCAGAAACAATAAAATGATAGTATGTCGTTTCGTGTTGGTTCATATCTTCTTCTATTATTTGTCCATCTTTTAAGAACAATATTTGCTTTGTCACACGATCAATCTCGGATAAGTTGTGAGAAGATAGGATGATCGTTGTACCTTGATCAGCTAGTTCAAGCAAAATTTTACGCATTAAAATAGCGCTAGTAGGGTCTAAGCCATTTAATGGTTCATCAAGTAACAACAACTTTGGTTTATTTATGATGGTCATTGCCAAAAGCAGATGCTGTTTCATACCTAATGAATAGTTTCCGACCGTTTTCTTTAGATACTTTTCCATTCCTACATATTTTGCTACTTCTTGAATACGATTTTTATTAATTTTTTGTACCTCACATATGTATTTGAGATGATCATAGCCATTCAAATAATCAAAGAGAACCGTATTATCTTGCAAGAAAGCGACTTCTTTAAAGACAGAAGTATCAGTATTTGGCTTCCCTACCAATGTTACTTTTCCTGAAGTGGCGGGAATTAGATTCGTAACTGTATTTAAAAAAGTAGTTTTTCCTGTTCCATTCGGACCCACTAAAGCCCATATACCGGGTGAGTTAATAGTAAGATTTATGTTATCTAGTACTTTTTGTTTTTTATAGCTCATGGAAAGATTGTTAATAGAAAGAATCGTCATTGAAAGCCCTCCTTTTACAAAATAATAAGGTATATATTTCCTTTTGTAAATAATATTGTAAAAAAGTGGGTTTTAATACCATGGAATCGCCTAATGAATTTGAGTGAAGTTTAAAGTATTCAGCTAACTATTTTAGTATGGTGCCAATTTGATTTTGCCCAGCCAATTGTATTACAGTAAGCCGATATTGTTATTTACCATTTACTCTGAACTAACTTCAATTGAGAAGTCAGTGGTTTGATTGAATGTCTTGATTTCCATGAACAATAGAATTTACAATTTTCTATTTGTGTTAACTAACTAATTTTTGTATAATAAAACCAGATTTTACACTGAAGGGACTGAACTATGCGCAGATATCAATAACTTTAACCCAATTACAAAAACATAATGGAGGGAAAAGTATTGATTACAGAACTACACACAAAAAGATTATTATTAAGAAAAATGAGGGTATCGGATTCTCCTAGATTATTTAGGATTTGGTCTGACCCAGACGTTGCTAAATTCATGAATATCAGCAGTTTTACTGATGAAAACCAAGCAAAAGATATGATAGAACTATTAGATGAATTGGCTCAAGAAGACAAAGCTGTGCGTTACGCGATCATTGAGTTGGAATCTAACGAAATTATCGGTTCATGTGGTTTTAACTCCATAGATTTTGAAAATGCCAAAGTGGAAATCGGTTATGACCTCGCTAAATCATTTTGGGGTAAGGGATATGCCACTGAAGCAATCAGTGCTTTGTTAGATTATGCATTTAGGTCTTTAGAGTTAAATAGAATCGAAGCAAAAGTAGAACCTGAAAATATAAATTCCATAAAGGTTTTGCAAAAGTTAAACTTTGTATTCGAAGGAACACTAAGACAATCAGAAAAATCTAATGGAAAATTTATCGACCTTAATTTATATTCTAAATTGAAAACAGATTGAGTTGATTTCAATAGCCTATACTTTTTAAAAGTATAGGCTATTTTTTATACCTATTTATTACATGCCTTTTTTGTTAACATTAACCTAATCACCAAAAATTGAGGTAAGTTATGGGTTTTTATTTACCTATAATTATTACTATGGTATTTTTTGGTCTTCAAGCAAGGGGAATTCAAAAAGGCATTTTGTGGGCTAGTTTTTCTGTAGCATTACTATATATGATTTTGGTGTTTAAGATAGTTCTGAAGTATGATTGGGCAGTTATATTAGGATTGTGTTGCATATGCTTTTGGGCGATGTTTAGAGCAGCTTGGGCAACGCAGCCAAAGTATTAAAGTAGAGGTGTTGTAGAATGATGAATAAACCAATTTATGTAGAAATACCTATTCAAGCAAATATAGATGAAGTCTGGGAGTTTACACAAAAACCTGAACTCCATGAACAATGGGATTTACGCTTTTCTACCATTACATATTTACCGAAAGTAAAAGAAAAAGATCCGCAGTCTTTTCTATATGAAACGAAAATCGGGTTCGGCTTAAAGGTAGTGGGTTGGGGTAAAAGTAATGGTATACATAATAAGAATGATGGCACTAGAACCTCCTCGCTTCATTTTGGGACTGACCAGAAAATCACACCAATTAGTGAAGGTAGAGGCTATTGGCAATATGTACAGACAGAAAAGGGACTGACATTTTTAACGCAATATGACTATAAAGTACGTTATGGAATGCTAGGACGGCTACTAGATCTATTTTTCCGTCCGGTTATGGGCTGGGCAACAGCCCTTAGTTTTGATGTTCTGAAGCGTTGGGTTGAAAAGGGAGAAGTCCCTAGAACACAATATTTACGTTTTTTTGGAAGCTCTGTTATAACTCTTTTGTTTATTTTCGTTTGGCTGTATCAAGGGTTTATACCGAAACTGGTTGCTAAGCATCCTGAGGAGGTGGCTATGTTATCGAGTTTAACGGCAATAGATGGAACAGCTGCTATAAAAGCGGTAAGCATAATCGGAATACTTGAGATTTTATTTGCACTTGTCTGGCTACTATATCGTAACAAAATGCGATTATTTGCATTTCAAATTATAGTGTTCCCTATGTTAACAATTAGTGCTTTACTTGCAGATCCTGCAATCGCAACACATCCATTCAATCCGGTTACATTTAATATGAGCCTATGGGTTCTATCTATTATAGGTTTCTATATGTCAAAAGATTTGCCAACTGCGTCAAGCTGTATTCGTAAAAGAGGGAGGGGGTAGGATGACAATTTATCAAAACCTTTTGGGGGAAGAATTCCACAAACTCCATCCTAAACTACAAGCACGTTATGCACTACCAATAGATGTACCATTTTTCGCGATCGGTAAGATGTCAAAAATAGAAACGGGCGCTAGATGGTTAACTCCATTCTTAAAGTTTGCTAGTAACTGGAAATTTTTGTTCCCTGAAAACGGTCAAGACGTGCCATTTACGATTAAAAATACATGTAAATTATCCCCGAATGGTGAAGTAGAAGTATATTGGGAACGTACCTTCTATTTTGAAGAGAGGACAAGATGTTTTAATGCATTTATGTCTATTGATACTAGGCGCAAAGTTGTAAAGGATTATTTAGGAGATCCAAGTCTTTTATATTCAGATTTAAAATTTAATGTGACAAATGAAGGTCGATTACTTATTCGGTCAGGTTTTCAGCGCGTAGTTATAGGGAAGTTAGAAGTGCCAATTCCACGAGTATTAGAAGGTCGTGTCATAGTGGAAGAAGGTTATGATGAAGTACGTGAATTATTTTCGATTCATGTATTTATTCATAACCCAATTATAGGAAAGGTGATGGCTTACGCAGGTGAATTCAAGGAACACACTTTTTAGTTCAATAACGATGATAGGTTTCATTCTTTTTATCGCAAGCAGTCTGTTCACAAAGCAACAGCCTTTTTTTCTAATGTTAACAGCAGCACAGTTAATATTTGTGCCTGTAATACTTCAACTAATCATAAAAATAAAAAGGTTACATCGCTTTATTATTTTCACAGGAATGGTTTCTATATTTATTTTACATATTATTTCATCTAGCACCTGGTCAATCATACTTGCATTAATTTACGTCGCATTTACTTTATTTGTGGCATTACTTGGAGCGAAGCGATTCTTGCGACGAGGCTTTGTAAACTGGGCAGAAATTTCAATAGATATTGGCATGATGTATTTATTTGTCGGGGGACTTTGGTTCTTTTCCTATATAGCAGGAGTAAATACAGGGTTTAGTCCACTGATAACTTGGTTGACGGGCATTCATTTTCATTATTCCGCGTTTTTATTGTGTATTTCTCTTGGCCTTTTTGGCAGATTGCATGATTCAAAGTTGTATAGATGGATTGCCCCGATGATTTTGTCAGGACCTATGCTTGTTGCAATAGGTATTACATTTTGGCCAATACTCGAAGTGATCTCGGTTTTAATGTATATATTCGCTATTTATAGTCTTGTTTTACTGGCATTTCAAACCCATTTTGCAACGCGTATACAAGCTGTATGTATCCGTCTTTCTTTTAGTGCTCTAGCTGTGACGATTATATTTTCATTCCTTTATGCGTTAGGAAATGCATTTGGTGAATGGATAATTCGTATTGACTTTATGCTTGCTTTTCACGGCTTTTTTAACTGTATTATCTTCGGGCTACTCGGTGTAGTTGGATGGGCGATGTCTCCACCAAAAACAAAACAGCTTTCATGGGAATTTCCAATAAGCCAAGTTCGTGGGAAATTGATAGTAACCGGTGACTCACATCCAGGCCTTGTGGATGACTTGAGTGCTTTTGTTGATACAAAGGCATTAACAAAAACAATTATAGAGTTTTATGAGCAAACGGATCGATATCAACTAATTGCTTATATTAAATGGGCGACTTGGTTTAAACCGTTTGCTATGTGTTATAAGTTAATTAGCAAACAAATGCAACAATTAAACTTACCGATTTCAAGTAAAGAAACTGAAATGACGGGGGAAATAAAAAAAATTGATACGGGAGTGGATGGTAGAGTTAAACCACGTGCTTGGATTCGTAAAGTGGGGGAGCAAACCGCCTTTGTGGCCATCTATTCGCAGCATAATACAGCAGGTAGAACATATATGAATATTGCATTGCCTTTACCGCATTCCTCCATGATTGGTATTTTACAACTTGAGGAAATAGACGGGCGACTAATATTAAAGAGTGAAGGTAGTGGGGATGAAGGAATTTATTTAGGAGTAGGAAAATTTCTATTCAAGCTGCCATTATCCGAACATTTTACAATTACAGAAACGCATACAGGCCATCTAACAGCACTTCATAAGATGAAGATTTTTGGTATTCCATTTTTAGAAATTGATTATAGAATTGTTGAAAGGTAAAGGGTGTAGGTTAAGTGGAATTTTATAAATCTAATAAAACACTAGGGGAAATTGTTTTCACCACCAACATCTAAATAATTTTCATAATAAGATTGCTAATTATGGCCGTTTTTACTATTGATTGATTAACCATCTTGCTAATGAAACGTTATGTAATATTGAAAAACTGCTTGAAAGAAATTAGTGAAAAAATGTACTTGGGCCTATACCTTTAGAAGAAAGCATATCCCAGCATACAATAATATAAGTAATTCAAAAAATTATAGATAAAAATTAATGAAATGGTATTATAAGTAATAAATAGATAATAAGTCCGTGGATTATTATAACAGTTATACATGAATACACATTATGATTGGTTGGGGGAATATTGATGAAGTTTGCGAATAAAAAACAAATTCAACGGCTTTATCGAGAACAAATCCGTAATAAAAAAGACCAGGATTATAATTTTCTTGAAACAATCATTTTAATCGTAATTGTAGCATTCTTCATCTATTTTAACTTATAATTCGATAGTTCTCGGACGTCCGTTGAAAATTCTTCATCGTAATAATAAATTTTTACACTTGAATAAGGTTGATTCTTATAAGCGGGTTTTTGAATGGATAGGTACGAAACTAAATAATATTTATTAACTTTTCGTGGAGTAAAAGAATAGAAAATAGAATGCTTAAAAAAGAAACGTCCACTCAGTTCATATTTGAACAAGAATGGACGTTTTTTTAATTCTTATTAAGTAATGCTATATATTTACTATTAGATTATTCAATATCGACGCTTTGATTCGTATCAACTACTAAGTGTTTTTTCTTAATCAAAAGAATCAAAAATGACAACAATAAAACAATTGAAGAAACCATATATACAGCAACGATATTATAACGTTCTCCTATGACACCCATGATCAGAGTGGAGACAGCAAAAGTAGCCATAGTTATAGAACTTTGTGCAGCATATACTTTTGCTAGAAGTTTTTCTTTGACCCTACCTTGAATGAGTGTATTAATGGCGATCATACTTAATTCGTAAAATAAACCATAGATACAACTCACTAAAAGAGCGAGTAATGGGGAACTATTGATCCCAAACAAAAGAGTCATTAAAAAGCCAACAAAGCTACATATCAATATGACAATATGGATGTTTCGGTCAATTAAATCAGACTTCTTATACCCGATCAAACCACCAAAAAATAAACCTAAAAAGAAAGCTGCATTAATATAGCCCCACCATACAGTACCTTCATGCAGTCGTAACTCTATAAAGGGGTAAATGATTGAAGATACCCAGACAGGACCTGCAATTGAACCTAAAAACAGAGTGATTTGAAGAATACGCAACTTATTATCTACCAATATTAATTTCCATCCCTCTAAAAAGGAATGCAGATTACTTTCTTTATTAGTTGATGTTGTAGCATCTTTCTTCTCTTCGACTTTAATAAATGATAATAAGAATGTGGACAATACATACAAGATAAACGTTAAAATTAACAATCCACTCGAATGCAAAAGCACTGCCAAAATGCCACCAACTGCCCATCCGGCCATATTAATGAACTGATAAACAGATGACATGAGACTATTTGCTTTTAACAAGTAAGTCTCTTCAATAAGCTCTGGAATAATCGCACTACTAGTGGGATAGGCGAAGCCATCCAAAAAATAAGTACAAAAAATAAGTAGATAAATGATCACAAACGTATCAATTGATAGGAATAGTGATACATACAGTGATAACAAAAGTAATAGACAGGTCTTCAATAATTGAGAATTTAATAAAATTGATCTTAATTTATGTCGGTCAATTAAAAGCGGTGCAACCAATCCACCCAAGAATCCACCAGATAAATTAATGACAGGAACTAAAGAAACATAAAACAAAGAATCTGTCACACTAAAAACAGTTGTAATGAGAGCCACAATGTAAAATGTATCTCCTGCATTGGCTAAAGACTCTCCTGCCAGCAATGCACGAAATGATTTATTTTTCAACACAAACAACCCCTCTTATTTAATTGTTCAAGAGAAGATTGTTGTCTACATTGGCGTCACTCCTTAACTTGTTTTAGAATTTCATGGATGAATTTGATAATCGAATCCAAATTAGCAGAGGGGTGTTTGCTAATAATGGGAATATTTATAATAAATGATAACATAAATAAATGGTGATGGTGATAAGCTGCACTTTTTTTTTTTTCTCCAAAAAATCAATCAAAAATGACTGCCTTATATAACAGTCATTACATAAACTTACTATCCAAAATCATAATCAACATTCGGATAGATCAATTAATTCATCCATAATACTCCCTTGAGTAACGTATTTAATAATTTTATTTGCTTCCATTTCTACTCTTTTTCTACCATAAGGATTTTCAAACCAGTTAGTAGCCTTAGTAGTATTGTCATCTACAGCACATATTGAATAGTGGATCCAATTAGGCATAAAGGTTTTGAGATTTAAAAGCGTTCTTCGCATGTGATATCTAGTAGTAACAACTATAATTCTCTTAATGTTATGTAGTTCAAATGCACGATCTAGTATGAGTAAGGAAGCAAGGACGTTTTCTTTCGTATGAAGTGATAGGTCTTCCGTTAAAATATCCTCTTCGGGGATTCCCAATTCAATCGCCCTTTGTTTTAATAATTGTGCCTCAGTAAAGTTTGTGCCTTCCCAAATTACTCCACCAGAAAATAATATTTTCTTTGCTCTACCTTCGTTATATAGTTGTATGGCCTTTGGTAAGCGGTATATTACAGCTTTACTACTACCCGGAACAAAAATCACATCTCCTACCTCATTATCATCTTCTAGATTTTTGAACAGAAGATCTGTGAGTTGAGAGTCTGATAGTTTATCAGGTTGCAACTGAGAAATATTTGTTTTCATAAATCACCTCGACCGTTTAGTAATCAATCCACAGCATTTATAAATCTTTAGCTATTTAGTCTGGTCCTGTACTTACTCAATTTACTTTAAGACAATGCACTTATATGAATAACTATATACAACATACTTAATATGTTGCTATAAATATAGTATAGCTAATCTGCATATAATTTCACCAACAGTAACAATTTTTGCAACTTAATATAATGTATTTGAAAAAGGAGTAGGGGAAAGTGACGAAGACTTTACAGCTATGTTACTCACTTTAAGCCTATCGCTCTTACTTATCTTCATCATCGGAATAGGTAATCTGCTCGATATAAAAATTATCATCGTTAAATAAAAGGATCATAATTAGGAGCTTTTCAAGGTCTTTTTTTATTTCGTTCTAAGTTCTTTAATTGATGAACATTAATCTTTACACAATAGTTAAGAAATCAGGCAATTTATAAAAAAACTAATAATTAATTTTAATTTTCAAGTAAGTATGGGACAATACGTATAACATTATTTCCAAAATAAGGGGTGTAATAAATGTCTAAGCAAATTACTTTAAGAGAAGCGACAAACAAAGACCTTATAGCATTACATAAAATCCAAGTAGCCGCTTTTATGCCTCTATTAATAAAATACAATGACCTTAAAACCAACCCGGCGAATGAACCAATTGAAAAGTTAGCAAATAGAATAGCTGAAACGTATTCAGATTACTATGTAATTTACTTTGGACAAAATATAGCTGGAGGGATTAGGATTGTTCCAAAAGAAAATAACCGAACAAGAATAAGTCCGGTATATATTCATCCGATTTTTCAAGGCAAAGGAATCGCTCAAGAAGTTTTTAAACAAGTAGAACAAAAATACAATAAAACACTTCAATGGGAACTTGATACGATAAAACAAGAGAAGCGGAATTGCTATTTTTATGAAAAATTAGGTTATTGTAAAACTGGAGTAGAAGTAGAAATCAATAGCGAGATGACGTTAGTTCGTTATTCGAAAAGGATGATGAAAGACTAGGGTTGTAAAAAAGAAGCTATTTAATATTTTTTGTAGAATTCTGGACAACCACTATTTTTGCAACTTCACTTGGAGTGTAGCATGTTTAACTTATCCCTCTTTTAATATTCATTATATTGCATAATAATTCAATTTATATTAATATATATAAATATATAAATGCAATATGAAGGGGGTTATTAGTTGGTTACACTATTTTTAACAAATATTTTACTAGGGCTTTCCATTGCACTCCCTGTTGGAACAATTACAATAGAGATGACGAAGCAGGGGCTTAAAAACGGTTTTATGCATGGTTGGGTTGTTGGACTAGGTGGAATGACAGTAGATTTAGTACTTATTTTATTATTGTATTTTGGTTTAGCTTCAGTACTAGCTGTTCCTATAATTCAAACCTTCTTGTGGTTGCTCGGTGCATTATTCTTACTTTATGTCGGCTATGATAGTATAAAAAACGCAGGTCATGGTATTTCACTATCAGGTGAAAAATCGACAAAATCACTAAAATCATCATATTTTAATGGCTTACTTGTAGCGGTTTCACCAGGGAACTTAGTATTTTGGGTTAGTATTTTTGGACCGATTTTGATTAATTCTTTTGATGCATCAAATACGATTAACTTTCTAGTAATAGGATCTGGCATATTAATTGGGATTTTGATACATGATATTGGCTTAATGACAATAATTGCTGGTACTAGGAAGGTATTAAACACTAGATATATTCAATGGGCTTCTGTTCTTGCAGGGGTAATACTAATTGGCTTTAGTGTCTATTTCTTTATTGAATTTTATAGGAGTGTAGGAACACTAAGAGGTTAATTCAAGGCCAGTAGTTATACATAGACCGAACCTTATTACTAATATGTCTAAAAGGTAGTTGAAAGAGACTTGACTGAAGTCAAGTCTCTTTAATTATTTTTTTAAATTTCTAATAATTGTTCTATATGATCCAACTTACCGATATAAACATTAATAACTAATGGTAATAGGATTATTAGGATTATGGAAGTTATATAAAATACGATTTTTTCTTTTCTATGCAGTAGATTTACTAAATTAATTAACAATGAAGATACACTAAAAATGATTACTAACCACATAGTAAGTAATTGTTTGACATCATTTTTTATTAAGAAGATTATTAGTTCGTTTTCTTCTGAAATCTCAAAAGTATGTTTATCTTTTTCGGAAAAATTCTTTTTTATTACAGTTACTTCTTCTGAATTCTCCTTTATTGAATAACCCCCAGGATAAATATTAAAAGAGTAAGCTAGAATTCCAGCTATTAAACAGAATAAGACCATGAAAATAGAAAAAAAACTGAGTTTTTTCCTAGTTAGATTTACCTTGAACAAAAAACCCCTCCCTTTTCTAAAAGGATATATCCATTATAATACAAAATTTGGAATTAAGGGGGTTCTGTTTTTCGCAAACCTAAAGAGTTATATCTGCGCATAAGAGATGTTAAAGTGTTGCCAAAGAAAGAGAAGTCGTCATCGATTTTGACAAAAAAGAAGTATTTTCTTAATCTAAACAGTATCCACTTCATATTGAAAATATAAAGAAGAAGAGCTTTAAAGTAAGCTTAAATCTGATAGATCTTCATCATATACTTTCTTTTCATCTGGAGTGGATGTTAACTAAAAGAAAATATCTATTGCTTTAGTTCAGATAATCATTTCATTGATGGGGGACGCAATTTTTTTGATTCCATCTTTAGGATTCCGGAAGATACATTACAAAATCCAATTACCTTAAAACTACAGGCCTATCCAAATTATTTAGAAGGTAGTGCTAAGATTAAACGCATTAAATAACTGGTTTTATTTAAAAGATGACATCATGAACTTACTCACAAAGGAAGGGACATCTCTAATTTAGAGATGCCCCTATTATTGTAAAACAAAGTATCAGCATGCGTTAAAATAATGTTTTGGTTTTATGAAATATCAAATAGGCTATATAACGATGGACTTTAAACATCTTTTACCTCCGACTTATTATTCTGATTCTCGTTCTGGACTTGCTAATTTAATCACTGTGTCTGCTAGTGATAATATGGCTATAATACGTAACAGTAAAAAGAGGTATTCTTTTTTTTCTGTTGTTGATTGAAATAGAATAGGTAATTGCTGTGTAATATTATAGATTAAAAAGAGTGCAAAAATTGTACAAATACATGCCAGTATAGCTCTTTTCATTTAACTTACATCCTTTTATTTTGTTTTATACGACCATTCCAAGAGAAATTTGTCACGATGCGTAGCAATAACTCTAATGGACCACGCTTGAATTTTTTCAAATACATTGTACTGATAAAGCATTGAACGGCAAAGATAACGACACCAAGTAAAATACTATTGAATGTACCGAAGTTACCGAATAGACCAAGTCCATAGCCGTAGAAAATAGTCGTACAAATAACAGATTGCATTATATAGTTTGTAAGGGATAGCTTTCCAACGCTCTCAAATGCTCGGAAGGGTATAGCTTGTGCATGGTTAGAAAATAGATAAGCAAAAGCAGCCATATATCCTAATGCCAGAAATGGCCCACCGCTCATTATACCAATGTTCGCCCAATCACTTTTCTCCGCTAAATGCCCTACGATTTTTAAAAATAGGCCGAGTGGAATGAAAATAATCATGTATTTAAAGTATGAATTTTGTTCTTCCTTAGGTTTTGTAAATATGTTTAATTTTGCAGCAGCCATACCAAACAAAAATAATGGAGCTATAATAAATGGAAGTATAAGTATGATGAAAAATGAATAAAATGGATCTTCATCAAACATAGCAGTCATAGGATCTATCCCGTTATTACGGTGATCTTTAATTTCTAAATAAGTCCCGTTTTTATATATGAATGTAGTCTTTTCAACATAGCTTGCAGTTATAGTTTTTTCTTTTTCAGTTTCTTCATATTTTCCGAAGCCTGTTGCAGTGATTAATAACAGCAATACAATGCCCCAAATAATAAGTGTTTTGGGTTTACGATTGATAAAGAAAAACAAAAAGAATCCAATACCACCGTAAAAAGCGAGGATATCACCTTCCCAAATATAAGTACTATGTAGTAAACCTAAAATTAAAAGCATTAAAAAACGTCTTATTAAAAACCAACGAGACTTTCTTCCCTTTTCTCTTATGGATTCGACTAATTTAATAAGTGAATAGCCAAATAAAAAAGTAAAGATGGGCATAAATGTACCTTCTACAAACACTTGGATAAATTTATAAGAGCCGAAATTGAAATCGGATAAATTATAAAATGAAATATGGTCCTTTCCAAACATGCCATATTGAAAAATAAGCAAATTGGCCAGTAAAATACCAAATAAACTAAATCCTCTTAAACTATCTACTAATCGAACACGCTGTCGTTCCAAAAAAAAATTCCTCCTTAAATACTCTCTATTTGTTAGTATAAATAGAGATTCTTATGCTGAACTGAAATAAATCTTAAAATTACCTTAAATTGGAGAGTGCATTGAAAATGAATGCTAAAATATTGGTCGTAGATGATGAACAAGCAATTGCAGACATGGTAGATATTATATTACGTAAAGAAGGTTTTTCACATGTGGATATTTGTGGAAGTGTGAATGAGGCCACTAAACAAATTGAAAAAGTTAAATACGACTTTTTCATTTTAGATATTATGTTGCCAGATGGGACTGGGCTTGAACTTGCAGAGAGAATACGTCCTACTAATAATGCCCCGATTTTCTTTTTAACGGCAAAAGTTTCAGATGCAGATATACTACGGGGGTTTATGTCTGGTGCAGATGATTATATTACAAAACCATTTAATCCGTTAGAATTAGCAGCTCGTGTGAAAGTACATAGCAAGCGGTACAATGCATTAAGAAATGTAACAATTCCTGAAGAAACATTTGACTATGGACGTTTTCAACTAAATATTTCAGCTGCAGAGTTAATAATAGACGGGGAGAAAACAATTTTATCTGGCAAGCTATTTCATTTATTACAATTATTTTGCGAGCATCCTGGACAAGTTCTGTCAAAGGAACAAATTTACGAACAAGTCTGGGGCGATGATTATTATGTTGATGATAATACCATTATGGTCCATATTCGAAAACTGCGTGAAAAAATAGAAGTTGACCCAGGTCGCCCTGCACTTATAACAACAGTAAGAGGAGTTGGCTATAAATTAGTTAAGGGGGAGTAAGAAGTGCGTTTATCTAGCAAGATGACTTTAAGATTTATTAGCTACTTTGCGGTATTTTATATTGTTTTACTCTTATCAGTTATGTCTCTTATTTTTTATGCAGTGTATGAAAATGAAAAAGCATCTAGTTATGTAAACTTAATGACAATGGATAAAATGGACGTTGAGATGGATATAGAAGAGAAGAATGGTTCTTACAAACTAACTCAGAAGTTGATTAATTCAGCTGAAAAAAGTGGTGGAGTTATCCATTTACTTGATGAGAATGGACAATTACTTGCAAGCTCAGAAAAACAAGCCGTATCCTACACAATGAAGGAATTGGTGGAAATAGAGAAGCATGAGCAAGGACATATTTGGCGAATTAAAAATGATCAATACCTTGTTTTTATACAGAATAATACAGCCAAAAATTTACTTGAGGTTATCTCAGACAAGGGTATTCAACATATATCTAGTACAACAAATCAACATCTCAGTAAATCGGATGCGATAGTAGAACAATATAGTGCAAATGGCCAACGACAGAAAATACTATTTGGTAAAGAAACAAAAGAACTTGAACCAATTAAAATTTTGATGGGGAGTGGGAATTTAACAGAGACGAAAGAGCTTGTAGCTTCAGAAATATTAAAAGATGGCTCATTACTAGTCGTCCGTATGAAAAATCCTCATTATAATCCAAGTGAACCTATTTTTATGAATGGTTTGAAAAAGGCATTAATAGTGATTGCAGTTTTCCATGTGTATCTATTAATCCTCATCGTTATTTTTTCAGCTTTTATAGGCAATCGTTTTGGAAGACCTGTTTTACATTTTTTAAAGAGAATTGAAAAATTAGCAGGACAAGATTTTGGCTTTGTAAACGATCATAAGTTAAGACGAAAAGGAAACGGACGCTTAAAGAGAAAATATCGTATTTTTGATGAAGTGGATCAATCACTAACTCAATTGTCTACTAAATTAGCGGATAATGAATGCAAAATACAGCAGAGTGAAAAGTTACGAGAAGAATGGATTACAGGTCTTTCTCATGATTTGAAAACACCACTTAGCTCTATTTATGGCTATTCTAAAATGTTATCTTCTAAGGACTATGAATGGTCACAAAATGATGTGTTGAAATTTGCGGAAACGATGCAGGAAAAAGCTGAGTATATGGATGCTTTAATTGAAGATTTAACATATACGTATCAACTAAAAAACAATGCGATTGTTATTTCTAGGGGAAAAGTGTACTTGAATGCATTTTTAAATGAGTATGTAAAAAACACCACCTCTGAAAATGTCAAGATTGAACAGATGAATAGTGAAATACATATATTAGCTGATTCAATTTTGCTAAAGCGCATACTCGATAATATTGTAGGAAACGCGGAAAAACATACATCTGAAGGAACGTCAATTTATTTGCAAATGACTGAGTTAAATAATAAGGTGCAATTGCAAATTCGAGATGAAGGACAGGGCATTCCTAAAGAAGAACTAGATAATCTGTTCAATCGTTATTATCGAGGAACAAATACGACTTCAGAGGCTTCGGGTACAGGACTTGGACTTGCGATTACAAAGCAACTTGTAGAAGCAATGGATGGGGAGATTACCGTACAGTCCAATTCAACTGGTACAGTAGTGATCGTTGTTTTTCCAAAGTTAAGGGGGTAGGGGGAGTATAGTGATTAATGTAATATTCCAAGAAACCTTCATCCTCTACATTTGGTTTTGAGCTCTCCGCACACTTCCAAATAACATTATGAAAAGTAAAATCACGAGTAATAGTGACTTCATACAAACTATAAATGATATAAATATGCTTTGCGGCATTATTTATATCATTTTTTCTATTATAAAAGGTTGTCGAATGCGTCATTAGCATTGTTTTATAATCTTATTTCTTCTCCAGTTCTTATCATCTTCACATCCAAATAGATGTACCCTCCCTTGACTTGTCGCTATAATGGGTCATTTTTTGCCTTGAGTAATGTAATATCACTGACAATCACTTGTCGAGTCACATTTGTTATTCCTCCATGTGCTCTTCCCGTCAATGGTTCGGTGGATGAGCGCAATGTGTCAACAATAAATTGACGGCGTTCCTTGCGAGCATTTTTTTGTTTGCATTCATATTCATTCCTCCAAGTGCAGTTAGTTTACTTTAATTGGTGTCCGTGTTTTGATTGCAATTTCAATGAGTCGATCAGCTAATTTTTTAACACTATCTAAAGTTGTATCTTGTCCAAAAGAGATACGGATGAACTCTCTCGCTTGTTGTGAAGGTACTTGTAGTGCCATCATAGCTTTTGATGTATGTTGTTTACCGACTTGGCACGCGCTACCAGTTGAAATGGCAAAACCAAGACGATTTAATTCGAGCATGATTAGTTGGCCTTCAACATTTCTTACCCCAAGCCCAATAATGTTTTGAAATTGTAAATCTCTATTACATGATTGATAGATAGTAAATAGTTCATGATGCTTTTGAATTTTGTTTAGAAATGCATCTCGGAATGATTTATCTTGATGTTCTATTTTGAGTAAATGGTCAGCAGCAGTGGTAAATGCCGCGATGCCAGGGACATTAACGGTACCACCTCTAAATCCTGATTCATGTACGAGTCCAGGAAAAACAGGAACAAGTCGATGACGAGGGTGAATATATGTAGCGCCAACACCTTTAGGGCCATACACTTTATGACTTGAAATTGTTAAGCCATCGACAATAGACCCAATCGATTTTAAATCTATCTTCCCGAACGACTGAACACAATCACTATGTAGTAGAATGGCGCGATCTTTTAAAATTTCAGCGATTTTATTTAGCGGCTGTATCGTACCAATCTCAGGATTAACATGTTGGATACTTGCTAGAACTGTTTCGCTAGTTAATGCATTTTCGAACAATTCTAGGTTAACAATACCTTCCTTAGTAAAGGGGATTGTGGTTACGATGAATCCATCTTCTTTTAAATACTCCAAAGCAGAATCAATAGATGGGTGTTCGCCCATAGTCGTAATGATATGATTCCCTTTATGCCGATTCGCTTTCGCAAGTGAAATGATAGAAAGTAAATTACTTTCTGTACCCCCAGCAGTGAAATATACACCTGCAGAATCAACGCCAAGCATCTTTGCAAGTTCCTCACGACAGAATGACAGCATATTCTGTGCTTCAGTTCCTACTTCATGTAAGCTACTCGTATTGCCATAGCATAATTGTGAAAGTTCACCGTATACATGTGCCGCACTCGGATGTAATGGCGTTGTTGCCGCATAATCAAAATAATGCAAAGTTCTTTCCCTCCAGTTACATAATAATTTCATCTTGCCATAGTTTCTCTTTTGTGTAAAGATAGGTGACAAGACACCTATCAAGATATAAAAAGATTTGGAGAGGATACAATTGAAGATGTACAACTGCATCATTGTCGGTAGCGGAATCGCTGCCATGCAACTAGCCAATCATCTAAGCGATCAATTTCGTATACTCGTTATAACAAAATCCACAAAAAGAGCCAATAATTCTTATCGAGCACAAGGTGGCATCGCATCAGCTATAGGAGAAGGGGATAAACCAGCATTTCACTTTCAAGATACGATTAAAGCAGGTTGCGAATTTCAAAATGAAAAGGAAGTACATAATCTCGTTGAACACGGCCCTAAACTAATAGAACAGTTGAAAAAAAGTGGACTTGATTTTGATAAAGATGACAAAGGTCAATTAGCTTTAGGAATGGAAGGCGCTCATGGGCAGAAAAGGATTGTCCACTGTGGCGGTGATGCAACTGGGAAATACATAATGGAACATCTTAATTCAACACTAAGGACCGATATTGATATCGTAGAAAATCGGTTTGTTTATGAACTGATTATTCATCCTACTACGAAAAAGTGTATCGGTATTAAAGCCAAGGACGAAAATGGACATAATGAATCTTATTTTGGTCATCAAGTAATTTTAGCTATGGGGGGCATTGGCGGATTATTTTCTATTACATCAAATGATCCTTCAGTAGCTGGTGATGGAATTGCTTTAGCTTATCGAGCAGGTGCAGATATTGTAGATATGGAATTCATTCAATTTCATCCTACACTTCTCTATTTTAAAGGGAAAACAGCGGGTTTGATTTCTGAAGCAGTAAGGGGAGAGGGTGCCCGTCTAATAGAGGAATCAGGACAGTCCATAATGGCTGGTAAACATCTTATGGAAGACTTAGCCCCAAGACATATCGTCGCCAAAGAACTATTTCAACAGCGACTGGCTAAAAAAGAAGTCTATTTGGACATATCGATGATTGATCGATTCGAAGAGCAATTCCCAACAATTACAGCAATGTGTCAGTCTAATGGCGTGTCATTAAAGGAAAAAAGAATTCCGGTTGCACCGGGATGCCATTTTTTGATGGGAGGAATTGTTGTTAATTCGGTAGGGCAAACGTCGGTTGACGGGTTGTATGCAATTGGTGAAACAGCTTCTACAGGTGTTCATGGCGCCAACCGACTTGCAAGTAATTCCTTGTTGGAGGGATTGCATTATGGCAAAATGTTAGCTAATCATTTGAATGAACAATTGATTCAAAAAGAAATGGAAATCCCTTTTTATAATCCTTCGAATAGTACCACGGTTAATGTACCACTGTTACCTGACAAAGAAGAACTGCGTGCAAAAATGATGGCGTATGCAGGGATTATTCGGACTAGTTCAGAACTTAAAATACTTCATGATTGGTTAAGTAAATATGACGAATCGATATTAAATGACTTGTCATTGGATGAGTATAGTAACGAAACTTTACAACTATTGTTTATGCTGCAAGTTGCGAAATTGATAACAACTTCTGCACAGCTGAGGAAAGAAAGCAGAGGAGCTCACAATCGAGAAGATTATCCTTCTGAGGATGAACGATGGGGACAAATTCATATTGTCCAATCAAAAAAAGGAACCGAAATGAGGGAACGACAAAATGAATACCATCAAGTTGAAGTCAATGCTTGAGCAATTTTATATTGAGGATATAGGAGATTGTGATCTATCAAGTGAATTTTTATTTCCTGAAACGATGATTGGAGAACTGGATATTGTTGCAAAAACGGACGGTATTTTTTGTGGGAAAAAGGTGATTGAAGAGGGGTTACGTATTGTAAATCAAAATTCGACAGTAAATTGTTATGTAGAAGACGGTCATTCAATTGGAAAAGGAACTGTCATTGCAACGGCAAAAGGACCTATACATAGTTTGTTGAAAAGCGAACGTGTCATTTTAAATTTAATTCAGAGAATGAGTGCCATTGCGACTGAAACAAATCGGGTTGTGGAGAAAGTTAGAGGAACAGGAACGAAAATTTGTGATACGAGGAAAACGATGCCGGGATTACGTATGTTGGATAAATACGCTGTTCGTACAGGTGGTGGTTGTAATCATCGTAATGGATTATATGATGCAGTCATGTTAAAAGATAATCACATTGCCTTTGCCGGCTCAATTACGAAAGCAGTTGAAACTGTAAAAGCTTCACTAGGACATACGGTTAAAATTGAAGTCGAAATTGAAACGTTCGAGCAATTACAAGAAGCGATTACCTCGAAAGTAGACATTATCATGTTTGATAATTGTAAACCTGAAACCATTGCAGAATGGAGACAAATTGTACCTAATACAATCATTACAGAAGCATCTGGGATGATTACAAATGACACAATCCGAGCGTATGCGGAATCGGGTGTAGACTATATATCATTAGGTTATTTAACACATTCTGTAAAGGCGCTAGATATTAGCGCAAACATTAAGAATAGCACTAAATAATGGAGGAATCGACATGTCCATCATGCACTATTTTGAAGAGAAAAAAAGTGGAACATTACCAGAAACTTACCGGAATTTAACGACTGAGCAAATGGAAGCACGCATTATAGCAATTAAACTAAAGCTCGGGGAGAAACTTTTCATACCAGGGCATCATTATCAAAAAGACGAAGTAATACAGTTTGCAAATGTAACGGGAGACTCCCTGCAACTAGCACAACTTTGTGCAGCTAATGAACAAGCGGAGCACATTGTTTTTTGTGGTGTGCATTTCATGGCAGAAACGGCTGATATATTAACGAATGTCCATCAGAAAGTTTACTTACCCGACATGCGTGCAGGCTGTTCAATGGCCGATATGGCGAACATTTTCCAGACGGATCGTGCATGGGACGCACTTACTGAGATACTTGGTGACACAATCGTACCACTTACATATGTCAACTCAACTGCAGCTATTAAAGCATTTGTTGGAAAAAATGGTGGTGCAACAGTGACGTCATCAAATGCTAATTCAATGGTAAAATGGGCATTTACACAAAAAGAGCGTATTTTGTTTTTACCAGACCAACATCTCGGTAGAAATACAGCGTACGATATCGGCATTCCACTTGAGCAAATGGCTGTTTGGAACCCGATAAACGATAAGCTTGAGTATGAAGGGGAAGTTGAAGACATCAAAGTGATTTTATGGAAAGGACATTGTTCCGTTCATGAAAAATTCACAGTCCAAAATATCGCCGATCTTCGTGAATGCGATCCAGAAATACGCATCATCGTTCATCCAGAATGTTCACGAGAGGTAGTCGAACTTGCGGATGATAACGGCTCTACAAAATACATCATAGACGCAATTGAGAATGCCAAGCCAGGTAGTAAATGGGCAATAGGTACGGAAATGAATCTTGTTAACCGACTTATTCAAAACCACCCAAACAAACAAATCGTTTCGCTCAATCCGAGCATGTGTCCTTGTTTGACTATGAATCGTATTGATCTACCACACTTACTTTGGAGCTTAGAGAGCATTGTCAATAGTGAAGATATCAATGTTATTCAGGTTGATGAAGATACGACGAAAGACGCAATCAAAGCGCTTGAACGGATGTTGGCAAGAGCGTAAGAGCTTCTTAGTCTAAAAAGATAATTACTGAAAAATACGACTGTTTATTGGGGAAATAATGAGCAGTCGTATTTGTATTGAATACTTTTACGTTTTACTTTTATTGACATATATATGCGCTAAATGTAAAATACTCAATGTAGAGTATAAATTTTTGGGGGTGTCTATTATGACTCAATTACTAGTTTTAGGTATGTTAGATATCCGACCTATGTCTGGTTATGATATTCAAATGATGCTACAAGAAAATGATGTGGAGCGATGGTCAGGTGTACTCGTTGGATCAATTTATCATGCACTAAAAAAACTTGAAAAAGATAAATATATTGAAATAGAACGAATGGAACAAACAGGTTTGCGACAAAAAGCAATATATAAAATAACTGATAAAGGTCAATCATATCTGCAAGACTTGATTTTCAAAGCCATTAAAACATCTTCAATACCATATCCAACAGCACTATATTCTGGATTATCATTTATAGATAAATTACCTACTGAGAAATCACGGGAAGCATTAGAGCAACAATTACAAAAATTAGTTAACGAGTTAGAGTCATTAGAAATTGGTCTAGAAGTTAAGGAAAAATATTTAGATGGTGAACTACCTGCAATGATCCAATTGGTTTCTAATAATATGATTAAAATTGTCAAACAGCAAATTACATTAGTTGAAGATATCTTAAAGCTTTTTGATGAATAAATGCTCCTCCTTTTTGGAGATTAAAAAAAATAATCATATAGTCAATGTTGAATATTTAATTTTGAGTGTATAATTTTCTGCTTATTAATTTTCTTGAAAAGGAGAATGTTGGATGAAAATTGATCATTTAGTTATTAATATAGATAGCAAATATCAGGAAGAAGGAGAACAGGTAACTGCCATTCGTAGTATAGGTTTACCTTACAATCCAAATAAAGGGAAGGGGACGAAAGGTTTTAAAGTATCGAATATTTGGATAGGAAAAGAATATTTCGAAATGGTTAACCTATTGCGAGAAGATGGAGGAGGATGGAAAGAAGAATGGGTCAATGCCTATAACCAAGGTGAGCGAGGGCTCATTTGTTTAATGATTGATGTAGCAGATATAGATTTATTATGTGAAGACATGCAAAGTAAAGGGATATCTATTACAAATCCAGAAAGTATTAAAATAAAATTTCTTTTCAATCTATTCTCAAAAACGCTACCATGGCAAAATAGTTATTTAAACTTCTTTGAAGGAGTTCCATTGCAAATTGGTTTTCAACAAATGATAAATCAAAAAATAAGAGATTTTATGGGTAAATACATGGTGCCAAATGCGTTAGAAAATAATATTGAGGGTATCAATAGAATTAAGATTAGTGGTAACTTTTCGAACAATGATTTTGAACTGATTAAGAAGGTTTTTGACTTTGTTATGATAAAAGAGGACAGTCTACAAATAAGATTACAACATTCTCAAGAAATAATTTTTGAAAAAGCCAAAGAGTATAAAGTAATGGTTAGTTTAAAAGGAAAATATAATAAGTTGAAGGTAGAAAACTGTTGGATAGAGAACACTAAGATAAGTCTTGAGTAAAGAAAATCTTTTTGAGTAGAATGATTATTTAAATAGAAACCAGTTGACTAGCTAATAGGCTAGTTTTTTTATTAGGTAGTTATGTTTTGTAATTTACATTTCTATGATAAGGACAGGCACTCCTACATAAACTACTGTATATTACAAAAGCTCGTACTCATTTTTTGCTAGTATAAATAGAGCACGAAGTATCTAAGTAATTCAATACTTTATTAAAGAGGGAGGTCGTTTTTATACAAAATAAGAATAAGTTAAAAATTGAGTTCACTACTAATGGAAAGAAAAATAGAAAGTCCATGAAATTTTACATAAGTGGAGCAGTTCTAGCCGGTGTATTGCTATTTGGTTCAGCATCTATTTCTCCAACTATAAATAATGCTTTTGCCAAGACACCTTTCTTAAATTTAATATATGAACCAACACTTTTAAATAAAGATATAGTCAAAATAATAACAGAAAGATTGCTTTCTAAAAACTATCCATTCGAAAATGTTTCGATAGTTGCGCCTAAGAAAAACATTGTTATTAATATAGATAAATCAGAACAAAATCCTTTGAAAGTGGAAAAAGCGATAGAAAAGGAAGTTAATTCACTGTTAAGCTCATTTGATCTTACAGATTATAAACTAAAAATTGTTCAAGATCTTCAGAATGTATCTCTGAATACAATGATTTATCAAGAAACCAATTTGATGGCAAAACAATTACAGAATAATATAAAGAATGACGCAAGGTTACAAGATTATAAGCTGATATCGGTATCTGTTAATAATAATGATGTTCAGAATATGATTATATTGGTTGCATCAGATAAGGAAACAAGAACTGGTGTAATGAAAAAAATAGTGCAAAGCATTGTAAAGGAAAATAATTTCGAGCCCTATTTGATTAAAACATATTCAATAGATGCTCAAGAAGAAGAAATTGCCCTTAAATGGCAAGCTATAATAAATAAAATAAACACTGAATTCATTGGTAAAGACGAAATGAAAATAAAAGATATTCGTTATTCTTTATTTGAACCACCATCATCTTTTCTCATAAATACGTCTATTAACCCTACAGATGAGGCGGCTATAGAAGAAGCTCAAAAAATTGAGAAGGCTATTAAGATGTTTATAACAACTCAAGGAGACACTAGCTCTATTAATCAAAAACCATATAATATTGTTATTTATGGTAGTGATAATAAAGAAATAAATATAGCCACTCAAAATTAATATACCAGCCATTTATATTATTTACGAGCGCTTAAATAATATGAATGGCTGGCATCCGTTCGTCAGGATTAAATCAAAAACATTGCCACAATGGTTGTGACGACTAATCCAGTAATAACAGGCACTAAATTTCTACGTGCAAGTTCGAATGGACTAACATTACAAATTGCTGCAGCGGGGATAAGTGCCCAAGGGATAAGTGTACTTCCACCGATGAAAGACAAATTATTATTTTGCTGATACAATCACGATTTCCCTAGCTTGCTTACTACTACGATATTCGTCTTTTGTATCAATAACAAGCTGTGAGAAAACAGTTGTCATTAATTCCTTACGCTCGTAATCATTGGCATGTAACCATAGCGTATCCATATTTTCTACTATGGACTTAAGTGTATCGCTACTTGTATCGATTTGTTTGATACTGTTTAATTCTCGTCGAATTTCTTTTTCCTTATCACGCAAAGTTGATGTGGAAGAAATAAGCTCATCAATATCAATAACGTCATTTTCAAACATAGTTTTCTTCTTTTGCATTAACTTTTCGACTGCTGATAATTCACTTTTGAGTGTTGCTAATCTTTCTGTAGGGTACTCGGAATCTCCATCAGCGGTCAAAAATTGTTCGGTTAACTGACTGAAATGAGCGAATACTGTTTTAACTAAATTATCCTCTAGGATGATGTGGCTAGAACATTTTTTTCCTGTTTTTTTCCCTGAACATCTATATGTCTTTTTATTTCCGGATCTATGTCCAGCTATAGAATGTCCGCAGCGGGCACATTTAAGAATAGAAGAAAAGTAATAGTTGCTTGTTTCTCGTTTCCCGCCAAATGTTCTACGTTTATCCAAAATATCTTGCAACCCCCAAAATTCTTCTCTAGATATTATTCGTTCGTGATTACCTTCATACAATTTTTGTTCTCTTGGGGGTTTTTTGTAATCTTTTTTACTTTCGTTGAATGTTAGGTAACCTGCATTTACGCAATTATTTGCGATACCTCTTACAGAATCAACATGCCACTCACCACCGTAACGTGTAGGAAAACCACGAGAAGTTAATTGTTTGGCGATTGTTAAAAAACCGAGTGTTTTAGATAATTTAAATACTTCTTTTACAACTTTCGCTTCATCTTCATAAATAACTAACTTTTCATCTACTACACGGTATCCGTACGGTGGAGTGCCACCTTTCCATTCACCTAACTTTGTTTTTTTCTCCATACCCATTCTTACACGTTCTGCGGTGTTCTCGCGTTCCCATTGAGCAATAGCTGCGACTAATGTTATAAACAGTCTTCCCATTGCGTTTGTTGTGTCATAGACTTCGGTAGCAGATTTAAACTTGCAGTTGTATTGATCAAGTTCTTGTAAAATTTCGTAAAGATCAGATACCGAGCGAGTTAGTCGATCTAACCGATATACTAAAACAACGTCAATACCACCTGCTTTTACAACATTCATCATCTCTTGAAAATGGGGTCTGTTTAAATCTTTTGCTGAATAACCATCATCAATAAATGGTTCTCCCACAAGTTCCCATCCTTGTGAAACGCAATAGGCTTCTAATTTCTCTAATTGTGCAGCGATAGAATAACCGTGTTTAGCTTGCTCTTCTGTGGAAACTCTAACATAAATAACTGACTTCATTTTTTTCACCTTTCTAGGTATAAGAAAAGAGCAGCATATTAGCTACTCTTGCTTATATAATTACAATCGTTGGAATATAAGTTAATCAAAAATTTAAAATTACTTTTTTTAATTTACCTATTATGCGAATGTCATTGTTATTCAATGGTACTGCAATTGGTGGATAATCAGAATTTGCACTTTCTAACACAAGTGTCTCATTAGAAATAGTTACTTTCTTTAGATAAGCCTCACCATTAATCAGGACAGCTATAACTTCACCATTTTCGAAACTAGATTGTTTTCTAATTAGCAGTAGATCTCCGTCATAAATTCGTAAACCTTTCATACTGTCACCATTTGCTCTTAAATAAAAATGAGTGCCTCCTTTTACCCAACTTTGTGGAGTATCTTCATATCCTTCAACATCTTCGTAAGCTAATACACCATTTCCACAACTTATTGAACCATATATCGGTAGCTTCACCGCATAAGTGGGAACTTCATCAATTGATTCTCTAATTTCAGATCGCTCTAATGGAATTTTATAAAAATGACTATTGTTTTCATTTGTCTTATCTATGTGAATTTCATCTAGTTGAGAATTAATAGGTGGGAATAAATCGTCAATTGTAACGCCAATGGCTTTAGCTATAGCAAACAAAATATCTTGCTCAGCTTCGTTAGTTCCACTTTCGTAAGAGGAAATTGTGTTGTGTTTTACACCAACTTTTTCACCAAGTTGTTTTTGAGTAAGTTTAGCGATTTTTCTATACTTTTTAATTTGTTTACCAACATATTTTGTTACATTATTTTCTTGTTTCATGAAATCATCTCCTTCCTAATAAATAGTATATCACATTTCATGAAGTTTAGTACAATTATTTTCATGATTTATGAAGTTTTTTGTTGACTCTACCAAATATTTCATATAATATGAAGTTATCACTTAGAGAAAGTGAGGTGAAAAATATGCAATATAATTTAATCAAGTATCGCAAATTTAACTTATTAACACAGAAAGATATGGCGATCTTGATAGGAGTTGACTTGCGGACATATGCCAATAAAGAACATGGTGATTCACAATTCAAGTTAAACGAAATGTTTATTATTGCAAAAAAATTAAACATGGATATTAGTGAAATTTTTTTACCAACTAACTTCATGAATCATGAAGTTTTGGAAGCTTGAATTTAGAAAACATTTTGATTGTAAAGTAGAAATGTACAACCTTACAACTGGCATAGGCTGTATTGAGGTGATAGGAAATGGGATTCGAAGGATTCGAAGGCTTTGAAATGACGGAAGAAAAAGTACGTAAACTGAAGCCAATTGTCGAAAAAATCCTGTCGAGAAAACATGGGCGTGACATAAAGTTAAGCAATTTAACAATATGTGGAGTGCCTTTAGGTGATGAGAGTAGCAATGAAGATAAGCAAACTCATCTACCTAATTAATTGTATAAAAAGTGAAAATCAAAAGGAGGAAATCGAATGTTCACAAATGTAGAAAGCACAGAGTTAATCAGCAGTGTTGAAAATATAATGGTCGAGTTGAAGAAGCGATTAGATCCATTTTATGTGGCACCGCAAGAAAAGGCTGAGGTTGATGGTGACAACGTAATCCAACATAAAGGGTTGAAGCTGAAGAAGGTTGAACGTGAGGCTCGTGAGGGGGATTATGTAAAGTTTTTAGATAGTAGAAGTTTCTCTACTCATAACAACGTGATTTATGGACCTGCTATGAAATTTGAAACTGAAGGAGAATTAGTCGTTACATGTATCGACAATGTAAAGGTCTTGATTTATAAAGATGTATATAACCGTACAACATCCACAGTAGTCGTATTCGAACCAATCGGTCACTGCAAGCCTGTGGAATATGAACCACCGTTCCCAGAGGTCCTAAAACCTAACGAACAACGTGCTTTGTTGATTAAGCAGGCTAAGGAGTTTGTGGAGGAACATACACAAAAAACAAAACCAGCATTTCCAAAGCCACTTTCAAAACTTAAGCGCGGTATTGGTTATAAAGGCTATGTTGTGGAAGAACAATTCATATCTAATGCAAAAAAACGTACTGTAGTTTGCTTAATGAGAGGATTAACAAGTTCTATCGTTCGTTCAAAAGGAATAGCAAAATGCGCACCAGATGACGTATTCAACGAACACATTGGACAAGCTATCGCATTAGCTAGAGCGCTCGAAATTGAAGTTCCTGAAGGGTTTTTGAAAGCAGTACAGCCAGATATAGCAGTTGGACAAGTTACTGTTACAAGTCAACCACAACCTTATGCAGACGAACCCCACACAATTAAGGAATACGACAGTAATAAATGTTGGTTGAGAAGTACAGGTGGAACAGTTCACCAAGGTCTTCTAACTATCTTAGACGACACAAACGCAGAGTACAACAATGCATAAAACAGCACTATACCGATTCCGAAAAAGCTTAAACCTTAGACCGACACAATGCGCGAATGCTTTAGGAATCTGTGAAAAATCATACCAATTGAAAGAATACAATCGCAGACAATTCACCTTAGAAGAGGCATTTAATCTATCAAAATATTTAAAGATTACGATGGAGCAACTATTCAAACTCGTCAAGGAGGGATAATTGTTGATTGTCCACAATGGGGATTGGCGCAACATGTCTGGGTGGGAGCGTTATTGGGCAATATGTAAGGCGTATCAAAGAACTCAAATTAGATGGGGAGGATTACAAAAATGAAATCTACAGGTATCGTTCGTAAAGTTGATGAATTAGGTCGTGTTGTTATTCCGGTTGAGTTAAGAAGAGGTTTAGGAATTGAGGAGAAAGAGCCATTAGAAATATTCGTGGATGGTAATCAAATTGTTCTTCAGAAGTATCAACCAAATGTTGAACGTGAAGATGTAACAAAAGGTCTTGAAAAATTAAAGGCACTAGTTAGCAGCACAGACAAAGATGTATTAGAACGTGCGATCAAATTAATTAAATAGGGGAATTGGAATGAAGCCATATGGACAATGTTGTCCATAGAAACACTCAACAAACTAAACAATTGTTTGCACCCTAATCAGTATTTAGGAGGAATATTATGACAAAAATTAATGATATTAAAGTTATTGGTTTTGAAGGGGAATTAGTTACAGATAGCCGTGATGTTGCGAAAATGACAGGTAAAGAACATAAAGAACTCCTTCGTAGTATTCGCTCTTATGTTGGTGTTTTAACCAGCGCAAAAATGCGCTCGTTAGATTTCTTTATTCCGTCTGAATATGAGGATGCAAAAAAGGAAATAAGACCAAGTTATTTATTAACACGTAAAGGTTGTGACATGGTTGCTAACAAGATGACCGGGGAAAGAGGAATCTTATTTACAGCTGCATACGTGTCAAAATTTGATGAAATGGAGAAAGAGCTTCGAAAACCGGTCAATAACATGCAGCTATTGTTAGAATCAGCACTACTACATGAAAAAGAAATCTCTGGAATTAAAGAAGATGTTCAAATGTTAAAAGATACAATGCGGATCACAAGTGAGCAACAATTCACTCTAAAAGCAGCAGGGACGCGTAAGGTTTTAGATTGTTTGGGTGGAAGATTGGTTCCTGCCTATGAATCTATGAAACGAAAAGTATTTTCAGAGTTTTGGAGAGATTTAAAAAGTCACTTTATGATTCCTCGTTATGGTGATGTTACTAAGAAACAGTTTCCTGAGGCAATGAAATTTATTGCATTGTGGGAGCCATCTACCTCTACAAAAATGCAAATTGAGAAAACAAATGATCAAACACAATTTTCGTTAGAGGCTTAAATAGTGTACTCATATTATGGGCATAAAAAAATCCTCAAGGCATGCAGCAACATGCATAGAGGAAAAGTTAAAAAAATATTCAATCCAAATATAACACAGACAATCCTATTTTTAAACCAAGGGAGGTTCAAATGACAAATTTATTGATAAACGAACCACCACTCCAAGTACTACCTTCATTAGCTTTAGAGATTGGTTTAAACGAAGCTATAGTGTTACAACAGGTGCATTATTGGCTACATATCTCTAGGCACAAATATAAGGGGAAAAAATGGTTTTATAAAACCTATGATGAATGGCTAGATGAATTCCCATTCTGGTCTAAAAACACTGTAGTACGGGCAATCAATAGTTTAGAAAAAAAAGATTTATTAATTTCTACTTCAGATTTCAACAAAATGAAGATTGATCGTACTAAATGGTACACAATAAATTACCAAAATTTAGTGAGTAGACCATCTACCCAAAATGAGCAGTCCGACTACCCAATTAGGGATGACACAACTACCCAAGATGAGTACACACAGCTACCCAAAATGGGTACACCAATAACCAGAGAATACACAGAGACTACTACAGAGAATACATCAGAGATAGAAAATGTCGTGAAACACGACAATGAGCCTCCGCCATACCATACAATTATCGATTATTTGAATCAACTAGCAGGAACGAAATATAAACACACGACAAAGAAGACACATCAGCTTATACGTGCTCGTTATAAAGAAGGTTTTATTTTAGATGATTTCAAGGTGGTTATTGATAAGAAGGTTAAAACCTGGCTCAATGATTCGAAGATGAATACGTACCTCCGTCCAGAAACATTGTTTGGTACAAAGTTCGAATCTTACTTAAATGAAAAGGAAGGTAGTAAACATGGAATCAATCAGCCAAACACTCCAAACAAAGTTGGAAATGTTGAATTGGGATTTTAATAAACGTTGTGAAAAACATAAATCATATTTTTTATTCGATTATAACGACAATCTAAATTCACGCTGTCCTGTTTGTTACTGCGAAGGTATGACTAAAAATGTTGAGCAACAGGAAGCTGAAAAAGCTTTAGATGCCGAACGTTTGAAAAAGTACAACACATTGAAAAAACTATCTATCTTACAAGATGAGACGTTACGAGCTATCCGATTTAGTGATTACAAGCCTACCAATAGCGAAGAAGAAAACAACAAGAACGAAGCAATCGACTTTTTTAATCGCTACCGAAACGGTGAAATATTTAATCTTTGGATTCAAGGGTTGAACACAGGTGTAGGTAAATCACATTTAGGAATGTCTATCCTAGAGGAACTAAATGAATCAGATGCAAAGGATCGTTCATGTTTATTCATAGACATCGCTCGAATGCTCGAATTAATTCACGATAGTTTTGATAACAAAGAGAGCCATTACACACAAGCATATTTCACTGATTTGTTAGGAAAAGTAGATTTCCTAGTGCTTGATGATCTAGGTGCTGAAACAGGTGATATTGATTCAAAAAAGAAAGCATCGGAATACACCAGTAAAGTTTTACGGTCAGTGATGAACAGCCGACAGGACAAAGCTACCATCATTACCACGAACTTACCATCAGCAAAGCTAAAACAAATGTATGACGGAAAGGTAATGTCACGAATGATGCGCGGTGTTAAATCGATTGTATTTAAAGAGTCGATTGATAAACGACCATCGGAAGTGGGTTTCTAAATGCTTGAACAACTAAAAAAAGACTACTCACAGATGGCGGTGGAGTTGCAGCAGTTGCGTATAGATCTCATAAACACATTGGAGGGATTGGAGAATGAGCGAGAAAACGATTGTAATAAACATTCCATCAGTTGATACATGGAATTTAACTCAATTACGCTTCACATGCAAAAACAAAAAAGTCAAAGGCTATACGAAAATGAGTCGTGAACAGCTTATTGAAGAAGTTAAAAGAATATTTGCTGATCTGGCAAAGGAAAAAGCGAATGTTCATAAAGAAGGAGTGGATTTGGATGCCTGAAATCGAAAAAGCAGTAAATCACATAGCGATCATTGTAGGAACAATTAAACGCTTCGGATATACAGTAGCACTCGAACAACAATTCGAATCACATCTAAGCACAATCATGAGCCATACAGGGTTTTGTAGAGATAAGGCAACGGATTATGCCATTGAAGTAGCTGGACGGTTGAATATGCAGGGGAAGGGGTGTGTGGCGTGACAATAAAAAAGGCAATCTATATTAGATCGCCCGAATAAAATCAGATTAGCTTTCTGGATAGTCTACATGTAATGGAGGAAGAACAAGCCAACCTTTTTCTTTATTAAGTCGTAATAGTTTTGCACCAATTTGAGCTTTGGCCAAATGGAATTGTCCATACATCAAAGCTACGTCTTCTCTAGTACATGTTCCCATAGCTTGACTGCATGCAACCAATCCTTGAGCAGTATCCATTGAAAGTGCTGCACTAATCTCTGGGTCGTTAAATCTTGCTCCAGCAGGAATGGCTTCAATTCTTGCATTTGGACGTTCAGGAGGCGCAGGTGGAAGAGCGATGCCATTCACTTTTAATAGCTTTTCTAATTGCTTATTTGCCTCTTTCATCATTTGAATACATTCTTCAATGATCTTGGATAAATCTTTGTCACCAGTGTGATTAAAAAATGTTTGATATCCAGCAATTAATCCATTATTTGCAGCAAGACTCGTCCATATAGTGAACACTTCACCATAATGTAAAGGTTCTTTTTGGGGGTTTCCAGTTAGTATTCCCATAATTGCACTCCCTGTCTAGTTTTAAGATTTTCTGACAGCATTCAGCGTGTGTTGCAAATCAGAAATTTATTCAAATATTTTAAGGAGGCTAACCAATGAACATGAAAAGAAACGGTATTTTAGTCGACAATCCTGCAGCGAGAGTTAAACGTACAAAGGTGAATCATCGTAAACAACAGCCAACAAAGCAATATACGCAGTACGTTGAAATGAAATCGAAATTCAATGACTTTGCAACAATTGTTACGCCAGTTACAGATGATTACATCAAGCAATTGATAAACGAAAGTTATTACATCACTGGATCCTTTAAGGTCAGAGAATGGCATGAGGAATATCAGGAGCAAATCAGTTAGTGTGAGGTGAGACCATGGACAACTTACAAAAACTCAGCAAACAAATGATTGAGATAGGTAAAAAGGGGAAATGGGCAGAACGAAACGAAGTAGCCGTTGAATATCGCAAATTGTTCGAAGCTCACGATTTTGGATTAAAAGTAGGTCAAGTGATGGAGTTTTTAGATGGTGTGAGGTGGAAGCAAGGCGTGATAAAGAAAATCGTTTCTAACTGGGAAATCCATTTCTCAGACATTATCGTGTCGGCAAGTTTGATAAGACCTGAGATTGAGCAATATGAGCAGACTACCTTGTTTTGATTTTAGGTTCGCAAAAGAAAGAAAAAGCGAAGTAAAAAAAGAAATAGACTTAATCGTCTATTTCCTTCTTCATTGCTTCCCATTGTGCTTTATGTTTGGTTTTTGGAATGCCATGATACTGCTCATAGCGGCACATTCTACAAGAACAATGGACTTTTCCTTTGCTTAATGTACCACGAGCGGGCATGTACTCGTTCTCTCGTTGCAGAACATCTTTTAGAATCGCCCATTTTCTTTGAATGACTCTCTCTCGCTGATGGCGAGTGTAGGCTTTGGAACGGTTTTTCATTTTGATCAGCTCCCTTGAGAAACCCAAGCTTGCAAGGCGCGTCAAGGGATGTCGCAGCACGCCCTACAAGCTCGGTATAGAGCTGACCAACTGTATTAATTTAATCATAGGTTAGTTCCTTTCAGTATGTATTCAATGATAGTATCACAGATGCGATTGGAAATCATATTAAAAATTGTTAAATACGTAGTTTAAATATAGGGCGAAACAGGAGGATAAACTATGAATCTAACAAAATTATTTGAGGCTCAGAGAGAGCTTGATTTATATATTGATCAGCAACATCCAGTACAACCAGGTGAGGATAGATTGAGTAAAAAGATTTTGGCTTTACTCGTTGAATTAGGCGAATGCGCTAATGAATGGCTTTTGGAGTAATGACCAGGAACCGAGGACTGAATACCGTAGTGTATATGAAAAGTACGGTAATCAAAAATTAATTGATGAGTATGATAGATTGGTGGTGTGAGGGTATGGGTATACAACAGATGAATGTATTCCAAGTACTCCAAGAAATAAATGATATCGATATCATTAAAAGAAATATACTAAGTTTAAAAATAGGGGAAAGTGTAATTACTCATTCAGCAGAAGTTCATAAGAGCAATCGATTTTTCGAAGTAAAAACAGAATCTTACGATGAACCCTTTATAACGTCTGATGAGGCATTGATATTTATCGAAAGATTATTCAATGAAGGAATTATGGAAAACTAAAAGCAATGAAGTATACAATATGCACTAATAACGATATGCCTACAATTCGATATAGATAAACAAGAAAGGCAGGTAGTGAGCATGTATGAATGGTTGAAGGATTATAAAAAACTTGAAGAAGGAATTATCTATCTTGAATTTAATCTTGAGATGAATAAACGTGAGTTAGATCGATGGATACTAGGTGATTTGGCAAAGTATAAATTATCGCCAGAATCCAAAGGTGCTCAGATTGAAGAAATCATTAAAAGTATCGAATGGGAATTAGCTCACAAGATGGATGATCTATTTAATCTGAAAAAGCTAATTAATACGTTTGGTGGACTTGAATATAAAATACTCTATAAAAAGTATGTGGAGGGCAAAACACTTGAAACCATTGCTTATGAGTTAGGTTACACATCAGGATATATTTACAACAAGCATGCTCAGATTGGAAAGATGATGGTGTATGCGGAGTCTGTGAATGCTCAGTAGAAAACGATATTATGTAGTAAACAATTCGAACGGTATCAGCAATAAGATAACTTAACATTATATTAACTCAAGATGAAGCGATAGAAACTATTGTAAATTCAAATTACGATGGTAGTGTGATATTTCGGTATCAAATAATTAATTAACATTTTAAGTCACATCCAACCGATGTGATTTTTTCTTATGTTTCAATAAAGGCATTTAATAATCTAACACTAACTAAGAGAGTAGTAGTTTACAAGGAGGTGGAGAGTGCGTGAATTTTGTACAGCCTATTCGAGATCCAGAATTAATTAGGGAGATAAAATCCTTTCTTCGTAAATGCAGTTATAGAAATTACATGATATTCGTTACAGGTATTAATAGTGGCCTAAGAATATCTGACATTTTAGAATTACGGGTGATTGATGCAAAACGACCTTATTTTAATTTGGTTGAACAAAAGACACAAAAACGTAAACGTATAGAAATGACACCTGCATTACGTAGAGAGTTTAAAGAGTATACAAAAGAGATGGAAGACCATGAATATCTTTTTAAAAGTCGAGAAGGCATAAACAAACCAATTGGAAGAAGTATGGCATATAAAATATTACGTAGAGCTGCAGAGCATGTAGGTTTAGAGGATATTGGTACACATACATTACGTAAAACATTTGGTTATCACTTCTACAATCAGTACAAGAATCCAGCCTTACTACAGAAGATATTCAATCATTCTAACGAATCAATAACGCTTGAATATATAGGTATTAACCAAGATCAAATGGACAAGGCAATGCGTGATTTTAAGATATAAATTTTTTGGACTATTTTAGTTCTTCAAAAAAAGGGAGTGTGTAATTCATTTTTAAGATATGCATAGAACGCTTGCTACGATTACGATTGTGAGGTATGTGTCAGTTCCACAGAATATGTATTAAGGGTAATGTCAGATAACTTAAGTCTGTTAGGTTCAAGAGTTGAGCAATTAATAATTTAAGTAGTGAATGGATTCGAATGCGGAGTCATTTAAAGCTCTGTAGAAGAAAAGGTGATGAGGAAAATGGCTTCAACATTCATCGAAGTAACTAATACTAAGGGAGAAAAAATTGGAATAACTTCTTATTGCATTCTTAGTATGAAATAGGTATAAAGTGGTTTTATTAAATATACACGTATAAATCGAAATGACCGAGGCGTTGGGATTGATGCAAGAGAAACAGTAAGTGAGATAGCATCTAAAATAAATGCAATCTAACTTAACATTATATTAAGTTAAGGTGAAGCGATAGAAACTATTGTAAATCCGTTATACGATGGTAGTGTGATATTTCGGTATCGTAGGCATTTGATTTCCTCCTTTATTGGGCCACTCTTGATTAGGTGGTCTTTTGTTTCCTATTAAAATATGTACTGACATTATTTTCTTTTTGTCATATTATTGAATTAGGAGGAGATACATATGGTAATGAAAATTGTGAGGAAAACAAAAAAAGGTAAAAAAATAAGAATGAAAATTCGGGGATTCGAAATTTGTAATCATTATATGGATAGCGATGATTTAAAAATTGGATACTATAATCATGAATTGATGAATCTTTTTATCAAGTCAATTTTACTAATCGATTTAGACAAAAGAAAATATAAAAATGATGAAGTTACATTAAACTTAATTGAGTATAAACAGTCCAGCAATAATGTGAATTTAATGGAGGGAGTATTTACTACAGCGAGACATGGTGTAAGTAAAAAGACAATTAATGTTGAAACACAAGAGGAAATGAACAAGATTGAATCTTTTGAGGGTGTTAAAAATGAAATTCAATTTACACTACATAAAATCACTGGGTTACTTCTTGTAGAAGAAGATAAACAAAACCATGTATTTACGAGACCGTTACTCAAGTCATTTTTTTATAAACATAGAAATCTTATATATCCTTATGTTGATGAGTTTAATACTAAAAATAAATCTGAAAAGGTTATTATTTATAAAAGTAGGATTTTTACTATTGCATCACTGCCACCAATTAATTTCTTTGAAAAGGTAAGTGAATTTAAATCTATAAAAAATGGCGTAATATATATTAATACATCTGAAACACCGAAAGGGGAAGTTGATGTTATAAAGAAATTAGAAGATGAATTGGAAGAGCATAAAATAGAAGATTACGATTTAGAAATTAAAATTAAAAATAAGTCACCTAGAGGAATGGTGAAAGTATTTGAAAAATATTTTGAAGGTATGATTAATGCTCAAAAATATGATTTTTTTGCAATTGAAGGGGTTACAAAATCTGGTGCAACGAAGAAAATTAATCCAGATACTATTACACGAGATTTTGATATAGAGGTTGAAATTAATGGAAATGGTATTCGTGTTTTAGACGACATCCATAGAGGAATGGAAGAAATTGTTGAAAATGAAAATCCTTTAAGTGCAAATAGAAAAATTAATCAGTCATTTCTAATAAAGGATGATACTAATGTTTGGAGTAAAATCGAAGAAATCTCAAATTCAATCAATCAGTCTGAAAAGAGCGAAGAAGAAATCACGGAAAGCCAAAGAGCGGAATAATAGATTTAGGGCCTTGAAGGGTTATTCAAAGGATATGGATCTGAAACGAGCTGTTATAGAAATCATACTACCTATTATGATTTCTTATATAATAATAGCAATTTACTTTTATTTTTCAAGTGAATCGTTAGTTTCTAGAATTTCAAAAATATATTCTAATATTTCTACTGTAATAGCAATTCAAATAGGTTTTATTATAACCTCTTTAGCATTGATAGCTTCATTTGGAGAAAATGCAGGTAAAAAAGCATTTAGTGAAATATCAGATAATGAGATTTATTTATTTATGGATAAAATGATAGCCTCTTTTGTGTATAACGTAATTATATATATGTCTCTATTAATGCTGGGTTTTTTACATCTCGTATTAATTGAACCTATTTTTGTTGAAGGTAGTAACTTTAAAATTAATATTTATATTATGTTTATTTTAAAAGAAATATATCTTCTTATTTGGAGTTTTTTGATAATACATGGATTTATGGTGTTCTTAAGAAACATCAAATTAATTCAATTGTACCTTCTGTCTGTATTAAAAAAATAGGTGCAGATTTAGAATGGAGAAATGAGATTAAAAAAGTTAGTTTTATCTCTAATACATGTCAAAGTACATCCAACCTGTGTGGCTTTTTCTTATGCTCTCATATTGAATAGTTTACAGGTTTTTAATACCTCCTTTATTGGACCACTCTTGATTGGGTGGTCTTTTGTTATGAATATCAGAATTTTATTACATACAATGGATGTCCGTCCAATGTATGCTTGAAGCAAGAGGAGTGAAGTAAATGCCGTCGACAGCTTATAAGACCTTTAATAATTATAATTTAAAAGATATCGAACGACTGTTAGATAATCACGAAACAGTAAAAGGAACAGGGAAAGGGAAACGTGCACTGGACCATATTACAAGAAGTACGATACTCTTACTAGTGGCATCATGGGAATTGTATATTGAAGAAGTGGTTATTGAAAGCGTTGAAATCTTAATTGAAAAATTGGATAATCCAATAAATTTACCGAATGCCGTAAAAAAGTCTATTAGTAATTATGTTAAGAACGATAAAAATGAATTAGCTGCTTTTAAGCTTGCAGGTGAAGGTTGGAAAAATATTTATAGAGAATTAATAGTTGCAGAAACAGATAGGTTAAACACGCCGAAGAAAGATCCCATCAATATACTATTCAATAGATATCTGGGTCTTGTAAACGTATCGCAATATTGGAAAACTAATAGTTTAAATACTATTGTTACCCATAGAGGGCAAATTGCACATAGAGTAAAATCTATAAATTATGTGACGGTGAATGAAGTCGAGTTATATATTGAGGAAATTAAACAACATGTAATAGAAACGGATAAAATCTTATGTAGCTATTTAAAAAGAATTACAACCCATACACCTTGGTATATTACATATCCATCAATTGATGCCCCAATATTGTAATAAAATAATCAAAAAGTAAAAGAGTCACACCTAACCGTGTGGCTTTTTATTATGAATATCAAATTTGTATTAAAGACATAGATATTCTTTCGCACTATGATTAGTGTGGAGGGAGATTAATTGCTTAATAAATCATTAATACCAATCTTATTAGCTATTATAGTAGTATTCTGTATAGCTTTATACGCAATGTTAATGCAAGTATTCGGAATTGAAAGTGATGATAAAGCCGCAATTATAAGTGGCATCTTAGGTATGATTGGTGGAGTTTCCGGTGCTTTCGGTGCTTATTTTGTTGCCACTCATCAAATGAATAAACAATTTCAAAACGAAAAGACAAAAGAAGAAAAGCGAAAAACAGAGAAAATATTGAAAGTCTTAAAAAAACTAGAGCTGTTGAATAGTGATGCTATTGCTTTCATTGAGAATTTTAAAAATGAACTTTCTAAGCCGTATTCTGATGTATCAATGTCAAGACTAAAATTTCGGGAATATGATTTGAAATGGATAGTTAGTAAAGTTGATGCTATAAACGATGATTTGTTACTAGAAGGTTATGATATTGACTATTTACGTTTTAGTAGAGCTTTGACTAATATGTATATTGATATTATCGGATTTAATAATATACCTGAAGAATATAAAAAGGTTAACTTAGAAGAATTAACAAAGGCAGTAGTAGAAAGGAAAGGAATTTTTATATCATTTGACAAATATTTAAAAGAACATATTAATGATGTTCAAAAACAAATAGATAATCTGATATAAATTCTAAAGTCACATTGTTTTGATGTGACTTTTTCTTATGCCTCAATACAGGCACATGATACAAGTCATTAAACACCTCAATGGTTAATCAGGACTGTTAGTATCGTGTGGCTGTGTGGATGTATAAATTCAATTATGAATCGTAGAAAGGAGATTTCAAATGACAGTTTTAAATAAGGATTCTCAATCTCGAAAATCAATTCTTGTTTCGTGTAATCAATGTAATTTCCCATTTGAACTTTCAGATATCAAAAAGGAATCTGTAATTCTAAATCAGAATCTAATAACTAATCCTCAATCTGTGGAAGGCATCAACAAAGACATCGAACATACTTACTTTAACTGTCCATCATGTGGTCATACATACACATGCTATTACACCGATGTCCATATCAGAGCCATGCAAGCTGAGTTAAGAAAGGTTCAACGTAAGCAGTCACATAGACCTACAGCTATTAAGGCTAGGCAGGCTAATGAACTACACCAGTCCATCAAGCAAGCTATGCAGTTACTACGTATACAGGCGGAGACACATGACAAGTAAACCACTCAAGCCATGTAACAAACCTAACTGTGGACAGCTAACAACTACACGATACTGTGAAGCTCACACAACAGAGACAACGAACGATAACCGTTACTATGATAAACATCATCGAGATAAACGTTCTAACTCTTTCTATCATTCAACCGCATGGCGTAAAGCTAGACAGTTAGCAATACTCGAAAGCCACGGTATGTGTGTATCTTGCTTCAAGGACCATAGGTTAGTTCCTGGTTACATTGTTGACCATATCATTCCGATAAAGGTTAATTGGTTGAAGCGATTAGACTTAGATAACCTACAGTATCTGTGCAAGGCTTGCCATAACAAGAAGACAGCAGAAGATAAAAAATAATTTAATATATTTTTATTTTATTTTATTGGATAGTTATTTTTACATTTTTTCAGATAAAAGTGATATCCCCCCTACTTTAATTGTGTGAAAAACAAACACAATTTAACCGCATGGGAGTTTTCATCGCAGAAAAACCCGTTTTTAAGATTTTTTTCAGAAGGAGGTGATAGTGATGGCTGGACGAAACAAACAACCTTTGCAAGTGATCCAAGGAAAAGGTGCATCGAAGCATTTAACAAAAGAAGAAATTAAAAAGCGTGAAGCCCACGAAACCGCAATGCGTGGGGATATTGATAAGGTGAAACCACCGTCATATTTAACGGCTGCACAAAAGAAAGAGTTTAACGAAATAGCAGAAGAATTAATGAAACTTAATATCTTTAGCAACTTAGATGTGGACTCTTTAGCACGATATTTGGACTCAAAACATCAATATTTACAGCTAATTAAGGATATGAAAAAGATAAAAGCAACTGAAGTGGTTAAAACAGAAACAGGTAAATCCATAACAATTGCTAATGATGATTATCCGAAATTGATACGAACTAAAAATACATTGTTCACTGAATGTAGAACTGCAGCGAGTGATTTGGGCCTTACTATCACCTCGCGTTTGAAATTAATTATCCCTGCACCATCAACTGTGGGAGAAAAAACAAATGCTGAAAAAAGATTTGGTAATCGCCTATGAATGTATTAGAAAGAGTATTTGCATATTGCGATGACATTTTAGAAGGTCGTATTAAAGCGAGTAAAAAACATATATGGGCTGTCGAGCGATTTCTGAAAGACTACAAGGATTGTCAATGTGAAGACAGTCCTTTTTACTTTGAAGAAGAGGAAGGCGAAGATTTTTATTATTGGGCACTCGAATTTCATCATGTGGAAGGTGTGCTCGCTGAACAACCTGTAGAGTTAACTGATTTTCAATTGTTCATCAGCGTCAATATTTTCTGTTTCAAGAAGAAATCAAACGGAGCACGTCGTTTCCGTAAGGTCTACATTCAATTGGCCCGTAAAAATGCAAAGTCTCAATTCCTAGCAATCATTGCTTCTTACATCACGTTTTTGGGTGAAGAGAAACAAAGAGCATATATAGCTGGATGGCAAAAAGATCAATCCGATGAGGTGTATGAAGCTGTTCGAGATGGAATTGCATCATCAAAGTTACTTGATGGCAAATGGAAAGAGGCCTATGGAAAAATTGAGGTTTTTAAAAATAGATCCGTTATTGTCCCACTATCTCGCGAAACTCGAAAGACTGGTGATGGGAAAAACCCATCTGTAGGAATTGTGGATGAATATCATGCTCATCAAACATCTGAAATTTACGATGTATTGCAGTCTGGGATGGTCGCTCGTAAAGAACCACTGATGGTTGTTATTACAACTGCAGGGTTTGATTTGAGTCGACCATGTTTCGTTGAATATGAATATGTCAGTCGAATATTAGATCCAAACGATGATATTGAAAATGATGATTATTTCGCTATCATCTGTGAACTTGATGAAGGTGACGACATAAAAGATGAATCAAACTGGATTAAAGCAAACCCTATTGTTGCTACATATCCAGAAGGCTTAGAATCAATTCGTTCAGATTTAAAAGTGGCTTTAGATGTGCCAGAAAAAATGCGTTCTTTCATGACCAAGACAATGAACATATGGGTGGATATGAAGGAAGGTGGCTATATGTCATCTGCAAAATGGAAGGCATGTGAAGTCGCTGAAATGGATACTTCAGGATTTGATGTTTATATTGGAGTCGATTTATCAAAGAAGATTGACTTAACCTCAGCAGGCTTTGTATTCCCAACAGATTACGGCTTCCATGTTGAACAACATTCATTTATGCCTGAAGAGGCTTTAGCAGAACGGCGTGTAAAGGATAAAGTGCCTTATGATCACTGGATTGAAAAAGGTTGGTTAGATGTGACACCAGGAGCTGTAGTAGATTATTCATTTGTAGAAAATTGGATTGTTAATGAAATAGAAGCAAATGGTTGGAATCCGATAATGCTTTGCTATGATCCATGGGGGGCTACTCAGTTTGCACAAAACATGACTGAAAAGGGGTTTGTATGTGTCGAAATCAGACAAGGTTATGGAACATTATCAGAGCCAACAAAAGATTTTCGTGAGGCTGTCTATCAAGGCGATGTGACTCATGTTGGTGACAAAGTATTATCCTGGGCTTTCGGGAATGCGATAGCTGAAATGGATGGCAATGAAAATATTAAACTGTCTAAAAAGAAATCACGTGAGCGGATAGATCCTGCAGCAGCAGTTATCAATGCATTTGTTCAAGCTAAATTTGCTGAAGTGAATACAGGTGATGGGAATATCAGTTTTATTTCTATCAATGATTTATGAGAATCAACAGGAAGGAGATTTTTTATTGGGTATTTATGTTAATATTACTGTAGAGATTGTGAAGAAATGTGCTTAAACTAACGGGGGATAAATATGTCAAGATTACCAATTGGACCAATTAAAGAAGGTATTAAAAAATATGGACCAAATACAGGGAAATTTATTAAAGACAACTACAAAGAGATAGTTGCAGCGGTAGGTGCTGTGGCTGCTGGAGGAGAGTCAATAAAAAAACATAGGAAAAAGAAAAAAGAATCAAACAAAACAGAAGGAAAATTGCATTATAGGAAAGGGCGCTATAATCATTATAAAACAAAAATACTAACTGAATTGGATAGCCAAAATAGGAATGAACTTTTTCAATATATACTTGAAATCGAACAGTTTATTCAACAGATAAAGAATGAGGAAAAAAAAGAAAGTGGCGTAAAAAAGCCTATTCATGAAAAAAGAATTAAAAATTGGTATGATATTCTTATTCAAATTAAAGATAAGATGTCTACAAAAGATTATCTTGAATTTATAAAAATTTATAACAACCCAAATTATCAAAGTGAATATTTTAATGGTTTTGAGGGTCATGTTGAAAAATTTAAAAAACTCAATAATGATAAAAAAACTGATGACCTATTGAAATATATTGCAGAAATAACTAATTGGTCTATTGATCAAATCGAAAAAGATTTTTCACTAATAGATTAAAATAATGACCCTATTAAATAGCAATAGGCAGTAATCAATATCTTGATTCTCAACAATCGGGCGCGATTGTTGAAGAAGCTTCTCTGACCTTATAAAACTAACGGGTGCTTTAGTAATCAAACTTCATTCTAAATCAACCAAGAATTAACATATGAGCTGTTTATTAAAGCTACTCAATAGAGTGGCTTTTTATTATGTCTGAAAGGAGGGCAAACCATGAATCGATTTATTAACTGGATGCAACAACTATACAACCTACTTCCACATCGGAAATTACACTTAATCAACAACGACAATAGCTGTTTTAGTAAAACCTTCGAGCGACCTAGGAAGGTGGTGAGACAGAAATGAGATGGTATCAAAAGTTAAATGTAAAAGCGAAAGCAGCTATAGCAGGTTGGAATGGTAAAACATATGATTTTTCAGATTGGTTTGGACGTACTTTTTGGGGTGTTGATAATTCACAGTTGGTCACAAATGAGACGATTTTCAGCGTTATCAGTCGGTTATCCAATACTTTATCTGCACTACCTTTGAAATTGTATGATCAATATGACATAACTCTGAATCAAGCAGCTGATGTTTTAATCAATGAACCTAATTCTAATATGAGTGGGTTTGATTTAATAAACAAAATTGAAGTCAGTCGTAATGAAAAAGGAAATGGTTATGCAATCATTCAACGTGATATTCGAATGCAACCAGAAACAATCATCCCTTTAGATGCTACCTATGTGGAAGAGTTCTTAAATAACGATGATGGTGAGCTATGGTATAAAATACAAGCTAATAGCGGTACAATCTACGTCCACAATATGAACATGTTACACGTAAAGCATATTAGCGGAGCATCGCGTTGGCGAGGTATCAATCCAATTGAGGTTCTTAAAAATACTTTGAAATATGATAAAGCAGTTCAAGAATTTTCACTTTCTGAAATGGAGAAAAAAGAATCATTTATTTTAGAGTATGGAGCAAACGTTAAAGATGAAATACGTCAAAAGATTATTGAGGATTTCAAAAGGTTTTATAAAGAAAATGGCGGAATTTTGTTCCAAGAGCCTGGTGTGAATCTTAAAGAAATCCAACGTAAATATGTAGCATCCGATACGTTAGCATCTGAGCGCATTACACGTTCAAGGGTTGCTAACGTTTTTAATGTTCCGGTATCTTTTTTGAATGATAATGAAGGTGCGAGTTACGGATCTAATGAACAAATGATGATTCAATTTGTAAATATGACGTTATTGCCAATAGTACGTCAATATGAGCATGAATTTAACCGCAAATTGTTAACTAAAAAAGACCGCCAAGATGGATTGTATTTCAAATTCAACTTAGGTGGTCTTTTACGTGGTGACACAGCTGCCCGTACTAATTTTTATCAAGCTATGTTACGAAGTGGCGGAATGAAGCCAGATGAGGTTCGACAATTAGAGGATTTACCGCCAATCGGGGGTAAGGCTAATGAATTGTGGATATCAGGGGATTTATATCCGATGGAAATGGACCCAACTCAACGTAAAACAACATCTACGAAGGGAGGTGAACAAAATGACCAAACAGAAAAAGAGTAGTTTCTTCGATATCAAAGCATCTGCAGATGGAAAATCAGCGGATGTTTTTATTTATGGCGAAATTACTCAATGGGCTTGGGAAGAATTCGGCGAAATGTCCTCCACAATTTTTAAAGAGAAATTAGATGAAGCTGGAGACTTTAGCACAATTCATCTTTACGTAAACAGTCCTGGAGGTTCAGTTTTTGAAGGATTAGCAATTGGTAACATGTTAAAACGCCACAAAGCTTATGTTATTGCTCATGTGGATGCACTAGCAGCATCGATTGCAGGTGTACTTATAATGGCAGCTGATGAAATTCGAATGCCTTCAAATGCGATGTTGATGCTCCATAATGCTTGGACTTGGGCAAGTGGTAACGCTGAAGAGTTGCGCAAAGCAGCAGACGATTTAGAACGTATTAATCAATCAACAATGCAAATGTATTTGGATAAAGCTGGTGATAAGTTGAATGAAGATACATTGAAACAGTTACTTGATGGAGAAACGTGGTTATCGGCTGAAGAAGCATTCAATTATGGTTTGTGCGATGTGGTTGAAAGTGCTAATCAAATGGTGGCATCTATCGATGACCGATTTGCCAAGCAATTTAAAAATATCCCTCAGCAATTAAAAGAACCAGCACCACATATTATCTCAGCTGAAGAAAAAGCGTTACGTGAAAGCATTCTCGCAGATTCGAAGGCGAATCTTACTTATTTGAACACAATACTTTGATGAAAAGAGGAAAATAATTATGAAAACATATAAACCAAAAGCATTTAAAGCGTTACTAACATTACCGATTCAATTTTTTGGTGGACAAACACTTTTTGAATTGAAACAGTCAATTGCAACTTTAGGTCAACAATTGCAAAAAGTAGAAGGTGAGCTTTCACAAAAAGCTATGGATCCATCTGCATCTCTTGAAGATATTCAAGCATCGCAGAAGTCAAAACAAGATTTACAGGCTCGTTTCGATATCGTGAAACAACAACATGACCAATTAGAAGCAGAACAAAAGGCGAAATTAGCAAATCAAAAAGGTTTAGGAGCTATTGATGATCCACAGCAAAAAGTTGTGGCTGCAAAGGCTACTCTAATTCGTTCAGCTATGCGAGGTAAAGCGTTAGATGGAGAAGTTCGTGCTGCACTAGGCGATGATGCCGCATCTGGCGGTGGTAAATTCTTACCGAAAACTGTATCGCAAGATGTTATTCTTGCGCCACTTGCTAAAAATCCATTACGCGGTATTTCAGCAGTAACACAAATCACAAACTTAGAATTACCACGTTTAGCATTTACGCTAGATGACGATGATTTCATCGATGATATGGCAACTGCAAAAGAATTAAAGGCAAAAGGTGATACTGTTTCGTTCACTCGTAACAAATTCAAAGTATTTGCAGGTGTGTCCGAAACAGTTATCAACGGATCTGATGCAAACTTAGTGTCACATGTGGAAAATGCACTTAAATCAGGTGTAGCTGCTAAAGAAAAGAAAGTAGCTTTTGCTACAACTCCTAAATCTGGCGAAGAACACATGTCATTCTATTCAACGGAAAATGCAATCAAAGTAGTGACAGGTGCAGATAAATATAAAGCAATTAAAGATGCGATTGCAGATCTACATGAAGACTATCGTGAAAACGCTAAAATTGTAATGTCATATAAAGATTACTCAGACATTATTGAGGTATTGGCTAATGGAAATACAACTCTTTATACAGCGCAACCAGAGCAGGTTCTTGGTAAACCAGTAATTTTTGCAGATGGTGCTACTAAACCAATTGTTGGAGATTTCTCTTACTCTCACTTCAACTACGACATTGGTGAAACATTTGAACAAGATAAAGATATTAAAACGGGTATTGAACAATTTGTGGTAACAGCTTACTTTGACCACCGTCTTAAATTGACAAGCGCATTCCGTATTGCTGATGTAGTTGCGCCCTAATAAGCCCCAAGCAATAGGGGCAGCTGTAATCGGAAAAGATTTAATTATTGATTAAGGAGATGATGTAAGTGGCATCAAAAGAAGAACTAAAAGAAAAGTTCAGCACTGGTAAAAAACCTACTGGTGCTGATTTTGCTGCGTTAATAGATGGAGTTGAAGGTCCTACCGGTGCAAAAGGAGCCACTGGTGCAGCAGGCAAAGATGGTTTCGGTACAAAAGCACAGTATGATGAAATTATCGCTAGACTCGATGCACTTGAAGCTACTTAAAAGAGGGTGATATGAATTGGAAAAACTCTTAAATGATCTAAAAGAATATTTACGAATTGATGGAGACGATGAAAACACGTCTCTTTCTTCATTTCTACAGGCAACCATTTTATATCTTGAAAATGCAGGGGTATCGCAACCTTCCGATTATTACTTAAAGGTAGGCGATGTTGACGTTTATGCGGAACACCGATTAGCTGTTCATATGCTCACTACGCACTTTTACGAGAATCGTAATGTAATTAATCCTACAAGTATTAAAGTCGCTCAGATACCCATTCCTTTCGGTTTACAGGCTCTGATTTTACAGTTGAAATGGGTGTGTGTGGAATGAATTATCGTTCGAATAATAATGCCGGAGAATTGAAGCATCGGATTACTTTTCTAAATCCACCTGGTAAGGATGAAGACGGTTTTCCAATTATTGATTGGACAGATTATGTAACGGTTTGGGCAGCTATTAAAACATTAAAAGGCAAAGCTTTTTATGAAGCAGCAGCAGATCAGTTGCAAGATGTGAAGCAAATCGGCATCCGTTATCGAAAGGATGTGGATGACAACATGCGGATCCGTCATAAAGATAAGATTTATAAAATCATTTCCATGACCAATGATGATGAAAATAATCAATGGTGGACAATACACGTTCGTGAAACAAGGGACGGTGCTGTTGATGGACTTTGAATTCACTGGATTAGAAGAGTTACGGAATCGATTAACTGGAATGGCCAACACAAAAGTAATTGAAGAAAAGGCATTGACGGAAGCAGGCGAATATTTACGTGACAAGCTTGAATCAAATGTTTATTCACATGGATTAAAGAAGCGTTCTGGTAAATCAGAGCGAAGTTTTAAAATTAGTTCGAAAGTTATTAATGGCGCCATTGAGGTTGGTTTATCCAATCAAAACAGTGACGCCTTTTATTTATTCTTTCATGAGTTTGGAACATCTAAAATGCCTGCAAGACCTGTAGTAAGGCCGACTTTCGAACAAGAGAAATCTAATGTAGAAAGGAAAATGGCTGAAGTTGTAGGGAGGGAGTTAGGATTATGAGTTTAAACAAATTAATCATTGATACTCTCAAACCAATTGGTATTCCAGTTGCTCTATTAACGTACACAGGAACAGCTACAACGTACATTACCTTCTTTCAATACAACGAAATGGGTGTAGTATTTGCCGAGGATATAGAGCAAGAAACACGTCATTCTATCCAAATTGATGTGTGGTCAAAAGGCAACTTTGTGGATGTAGTCAAACAGGTAAAGAAATTATTGAAAGAACAAGGCTTCTCGCGTGTAACTGCACATGAACTTTATGAAGATGATACGAAAATCTTCCACAAAGTTTTGCAGTTTTATTATGACGATCAATCAGAAATTAACTTATAGAAAAGGAATGATTATATATGAGTGGAGTATTAATCGGTTTAAAAGATTTATTCTTTGCACCAGAAAAAGTAGGTGCTGAAGGTGGGTATGACAAACCTTACCGTATTGCTAAAGCAATGGAAGCGAAGGTATCACCAAAAACTTCTAATGCGGTTCTTTATGCGGATGATGGAGCAGCTGAATCAGCAAGCGCAGAAGGCGAAACAGAAATCGAATTAGGTATTGATGCGTTAGCTAATGATGTTTACGCAAAGTTATTAGGTAAGCATGTTGTGGGTGGCGGTGTAATTGATACAACAGCAGACACTGCGCCAAATGGAGCACTAATGTTCCGTTCAAAAAAATCTAATGGTAAATATCGTTATTTAGTGTATTACAAAGGTAATTTTCAATTGCCTGAAGAAGAATATAAAACGCAGGGTGATTCTATCGAATATAACACTCCAAAAATCAAAGGAGTGTTTGTCCACAGTGATACAGTCATTGATACCAAAGGTAACGGTGTCAAACGTTGGTTGCAAGATGAGGATGACGAAGGGGTAGATCCTGCAGTACTCGCTAAATGGTTTACAGAAGTTCAACTACCACCATTCTCAGTAACACCTGCGCCCTAGTACACCCCTTGCTATAGGGGATGCGGTAATAGGAACGAATTTTATTATTAAGTAAGCAAACGGAGTGAGTCGGATAATCGGCTCACTTTTTATTTTTATTAAAAATTAGGAGGAATAGATGATGGGTAAATCAACGAAAGCAGAAATTATGAAAGACGAAGGTACAAAGGTCACTTTAGCAGATGGGAAAAAATATGATATTAAATTCGATTTGAACTCTATGTGTACACTACAAGAAAAATTTGGAGATGACGTAATCACAGTTTTGACAGGTATAGATGGTTCGGATTTTAAGATAATTCGTGCAGTTTTATTTGCATTGTTTGAGCATGAGGGATTAACAGAAAAAGAAGTTGGTTCATTAATAACAATGGCTAATATGTCTAGTGTTGTAGAAGCGTTAGGGCAAGCGTTAGGTGATGCAATGCCAGAATTAGAAGCAACTCAAACTGAATCGGGAAAGTAGTGGAATCGAGCGAATTACCGTTCGATTTTTTTATTTATATCGGAACTGTTCATCTAAATCGAAAAGAAGAAGAAGTGTGGAAGATGACAATGCGAAAATTGCTCGCTTTATGGGACAGACATTGTGATTTCAAAGGTTGGAAAGCAAAAGGAGAAGAACAGGCACCAACAGTTTTTGCAGATCAAGTGAAATGGTAACAAGTCAAATCATGAAAAGTTGGTGAAATAAAATGGCAGATGCAGAAGTTGGTAATCTGAGGGTTAGCCTTTCCATGAATAGTGCAACGTTTGAACGTTCTCTTGCAAGCATTGATAGAAGTATTAAAACATTGGGACAAGAAATGTCTATCGTGCGAAATAGAGGGCGTGAGTGGGGTAACACAACAGATGGGTTACGTACTAAACAAGAAACTTTAACTCGATTGTTGAGTAGCCAAGAAGCCAAAGTGAGAAACTTACGAGCAGCTTATGAGCAAAGTAAACGAGAAACTAGTGAAAACTCTGTAGCCACTGAAGAATTAGCGGCTAGGCTAAATAGAGCTGTTGCCGAATATACCCGTACTGAAACTGAAATCAGCGATGTTACTGCAGCTTTGAGGAGGCAAGAAGAGGAATTAAGACGCTCTCAATCTAGTTGGCAACGTGCGGGCGAGGCGATGCAACGGGTTGGTCAGACGATGCAAAATGTAGGAAATAAAATGAAAGCTGTTGGGCAATCAATGTCACTTTATGTTACTGCACCGATTGCCGCAATGGTTGGTGGTGCTGTAAAAGCAGCTATTGATTTTGAATCAGCTTTTGCAGGTGTTCGAAAAACTGTAGATACCTCTGAAGCGGGATTTAAAAAGTTAGAAAAAGGCATACGTGATATGGCACAAACATTGCCAACATCAGCTAGTGATATTGCTGCAGTTGCTGAATCGGCTGGTCAGTTAGGTATCGCCGAAGATAATATTTTAGGTTTTACACGAACTATTATTGATCTAGGCGAATCTACCAATTTAACTCGTGAACAAGCAGCTACAGAATTTGCGAGGTTTGCCAACATCGTTGGAATGTCTCAAAATGATTTTGATAAATTAGGTAGCTCACTTGTAGCGTTAGGTAATAACTACGCAACAACCGAATCGGAAATATCATCCATGGCTATGCGTTTAGCTGGTCAAGGGAAACAAGTGAAGATGAGCGAATCTGATATTTTGGCACTTGCTGCAACAATGTCCAGTTTAGGTATCGAAGCCGAAGCAGGCGGTACAGCTATGTCCACGATTCTTAAAAAAATGCAAACTGCCGTAGCAGATAACGGAAAGTATTTAGAGTTATATGCGAAAACAGCAGGTGTCACTGGTGCTGAATTTAAAAAGGCGTTTGAAACAGACGCAGCAGGCGCACTGGATTTGTTTGTAAAAGGACTTGCTAAGTCTAGTGGTGAAGGTGAAAATCTAACCGAAATATTATCCATACTTGGTATTAAGGGTATACGAGAATCTGACACGTTGCTACGTATGGCAGGTGCATCTGATTTATTATCAGGTGCCGTAAAAACATCCTCGGATGCTTGGAAAGAAAACACAGCTTTATCAAATGAAGCTGAACAGCGTTATAAAACTACAGCATCACAATTAGCAATCCTGAAAAATAAACTTGTTGAAGTTGGCATGACATTCGGAGAAATATTAATACCAATGATGATGCAGATTGTGGACAAGATTACACCATTTATAGAAGGTTTCTCTAAAATGGGGGAAGGTACTAAAAAATTCATCTTAGCTGTTGCAGGAATAGCAGCAGCAATAGGCCCTGTATTAATTGTCGTTGGGATGTTAGTTAGCTCTGTTGGGGCAATAATCACCGCATTGGCTCCTGTAGCGTTAGCGATTGGTGAGGCAGGGGGATTAATGGCAGTACTCGGAACAGCTATGACGGGAATTGTAGCGCCAATCGGTGTTGCAGTATTAGCTATCGGAAGTTTGGCAGCTGTTTTTGTAGGACTATACAAAAATCATGAGGGATTTAGAAATGTCGTTGATTCAACCTGGTCAGCTATCAAAGATGCAATCTCATCAGCAATGAGTGGAATTGTTTCATTTGTACAAAGTATGGGTGATCAGTTATCAACTTTTTGGTCAGAGAATCAAGAAGGTATTAAGGAAGCTGCATCTAATGTGTGGTCAGCAATTTCAACTGTAATTGACGTAGCATTAAAAGTGATATCAGGCGTTATGAGTGTCGTGTGGCCAATTATAAAAGCATTAGTGGTTTCTACCTGGGAAGCTATAAAAAATGTGATAGAGGGCGTCACGAAAGTTATCACAGGCATTATCAAAACGTTTAGTAGTCTTCTAACTGGCGATTGGAAAGGTGTATGGGAAGGTATCAAACAGATACTCTCAGGTGCATTAGAAGCCATTTGGGGCGGTATCAATCTATACTTTGTCGGTAAATTGTTAGGTCCTTTGAAGTCATTTGGACCAACAGCTAAAAGTTTGGTAACTAGCGCTTGGAACGGTATTAAAGGAATAATAACCGGAGTTTTAGATGTATTGAAAGGTTCAATAATAGGTTCATTCAATCTTTATAAAACATCCATCTCCTCTATTTTAAATGCAACCAAAACAGTTATCTCAAGTATTTGGAACGGAATTAAAACAATTATTACCACTCTTATGGGTGGAATAAAAAATACTGTTAATTCCTCTTGGAATGGAATTAAGAGCATTACTTCCACTATCCTAAATGGAATTAAAGATATCATTACTAACATATTTAATATGTTTAAATCAATTGTGAGCAAAGCTATGGGCGGAGTCGCAACAGCAGTAGATGTTGGGTGGGGAAAAGCTGCATCATTCCTTCACAGTATTAATTTGGTGTCTGTTGGTAAACACATCATACAAGGTCTAATTAATGGTATCGGTTCGATGATGGGTGCAGTTACAGATAAGGTAAGATCTATTGCTACAGGTGTTTCAAGTACGATTAAGAAAGCCTTGGATATTCGTTCACCTTCTCGTGTAACAACTAAATTAGGGGAGCATACAGGCCAAGGATTTGTTAATGGAATTAGTAAAAAAGAAAAAGCGGCACAAACAGCAGCAAACAAATTAGCAGCATCAGCTAAAAAAGAATTCAACACAAAAATGTCGAACCTTTCACTAAAATTTAAAGCTGAGAAAATCGATATTACCGAGTATGTAAAATCTTTAGAAGCCATGAAAACTCAGTATGCTAATGTTCCGAATGCTGTAGCTAAAATCAACGCTCAAATTGTTACGCTTAATAAAAAGCATGCAAAAGAAGTATTCGACGTTGCTAAATCTTCTATTGAAGATAAAGTAAAAATGAATGAAATGTCATTAACACAAGAATTAGCAGCATGGGAAAAATTACAGAAGAACTATAAAAAAGGTTCTGATGAGCGTAAGCAAATTGACCAAAGTATTTATGAAACTAAAAAGAAAATACACGATCAATTAACATCGCTTACTGATGAATATACAGCTAAAGTTGCTGATGCAAATGCAAGGTTGATTGCAAGCGAAAAAGCTTTAACAGATGAATATAAAAAAGCTGTGGATGATAGAACAGCATCACTTGTAAGCTTTGCAGGTATTTTTGATGAAGTGTCTCAATCATCTGATATAACTGGTCAAAAGCTTCTTGAGAACTTGCAAGGCCAAGTTGCTGTATTTGAAACTTGGTCTAAAAATATTCAATTGTTGGCGAAAAAGGGAATCGACAAAGGACTACTTGAAGAATTACGTCAAATGGGCCCTAAAGCGGCACCTGAGATCGCAGCACTAACAACTTTAACTGATCAGGAACTTACACAATACGCTAAACTGTGGAAGGATAAGAATGTACTAGCTAGAACGCAAGCTGAAAGTGAATTAGCACAGATGAATAAAGATACGAATAAGAAAATCAAGGAATTAACTGCTGAGACTAAGAAGGAATTAGATGCTTATAAGAAAGAATGGGCTTCTAAAATTAAAGAAATTCGAACAGGTACGACAGATGAGTTTGTAACTATGAAAACTTCTATGAAATCCATCGGTAAAGATACCATCAAAGGTCTTATGGCAGGTATGGAAGATATGGAGCCATCGTTGCAAAAGAAAGCTCAAGCTATTGCTGATTCAATTTCTAAAACTATCGCTAGTGCATTAAAAATCAAATCACCGTCACGTGTCATGATGGGCCTTGGTAAATGGATCCCCGCAGGACTTGCAGAAGGTATGGAGCAAAACATGAGCGCTATTACAAATGCTGCTCAAAAGATGGCAAATGCCACTATGCCTAATATTAATCCTGGTGGTTATTCTAGTGGGTTTGCAGGTAGTTCAGTCAGTCATGTGGACAATGCCAGAAGCTATCAATCTAGTATTACTATTGTTAACCAAGTACCTAATATATCACCTTCAGAACTGGCAAGAAAGAGTATACAAGCTCAAAGACAACTAGCCATGGAATGGGGTGTGTAAATGGCTGAAAAAATTACATTTATTAATAGTCGTGGACAATCTTTGGAGCTGAAAAATTCGGCTCCTTTTATTTTAACTTCTGTGGATGGCAAAGGGGATGTGCATGCGAACGTACAGCTATCAAAAGCTCCATATCAAGACGGGAGTACTCATATCGATTCTGTATTTGATGAACGCCTGTTGTCTTTACAGATAGCAATAATGGGGAATACAAACGATTTGCTTTTAGAAAGAAGACAATATGTAGCTTCTGTATTTAATTCAAAATTGGGTGCAGGAAAACTAATCTATGAAAACGGAAATACCAAAAGGGAAATAAAAGCAGTACCCGATGGTGTACCTGTATTTCCAACTGGCTCAGATAATAAAGGGAAAAACTTTCAAAAGGGGTTAGTCAATCTTATATGCCCGTCACCATTTTGGTTAGATATAATGACTGAAAATATTAAACTTGAAGACTTTGTTGCACACTTCAGATTTTCATTTCATTTTCCTGTACGTTTTGCCAGTCGTGGAGATTCGAGGATTCTAATAAATAAAGGTGATGTACCCACACCAATCATCGTGGAATTTCGTGGAGCTGCAGCTAACCCAAAGATTACGAATCTTACCACAGGTGAATTTATACGTGTTAACCGTACTATTCCGGAGGGGTATAAATTAATTTTAGAAACAACTTTCGGAAATAAGAAAGTTGAGATTGTAGCACCGGATGGAGTTAGTCAAAACGGATTTCCTTGGATTGACCCATATTCAGATTTTTTTAGTTTGGATATGGGTGAAAATAAATTTAGTTTCATAACAGACAGCGGTCGTCCAGAGGTTTACGTTTCATACAAGCATAGATATTTAAGTGTTTAAGGAGGTATATGAATGGCAGAAAAATTTAGCTTTTTTGACCCTGTTGAGGATGAGAGTGGAGTATTTGATAGGGAGTATAATGCACAAGAGTTTACCGATTACTTTGCTTCATTAGTAACAACTGGAGTTATGAAAGGCGCGGGTAATCAATTAAACGTTAGTGCTGATGGTTCAAGCATGATTACAAAATTAAATACCGGTGTAGCATTTGTTGAAGGGCGATATTACGCAAATGATAGTTTATTAAATCATACACACGATACTGAAACAGTGGGTAAAAGTCGTATTGATCGCTTTGTTATTAGATTAGATTTGAGTACAGAAGCACGTCACGTAAAATCATTTGTGAAAAAGGGTGTGGCTAGTGTATCGCCTGTAGAACCTACTTTAACTCAAACAGCAAATATATACGAAATATCAGTTGCTCAGGTAAGGATAGTTGGTGGTCAGACGTTTATTAGTACATTTAATGTAACTGATGAACGTGGTAAAGATACTATTTGCCCTTGGGCAGGAAGTAAGATATTGCCTTCATTCAATGATAATTTACTGGCTCAACATATTGAGCAAAAAGCATCTAAATCAGAGTTTGGACATGTCAAAATCGGTAATGGAATAACCGTAAATAATGGCGTAATTAACGCTGATATCCCTGTTATTCAAGATGCAACTACTTCTCAAAAAGGGGTGGTCAAACTAAACAATTCATATTCAACTGATACTTCCACGGCAACCACGCCATATGCTGTAAAACTCGCCAAAGAAGCTGTAGATAATGGGTTAAGCGTGAAACTTGGATATAGTAGTTATACAGCTAATGACAACTGTGTGGCGGTAGGTAATAGCGCTAGTGTATCAGCTGGTTTTGCTAGTGTCGCAGTAGGTTTTCGAGCCACTACTTCTGCTAATTCTGCTACCGCTATAGGACCAGATGCCAAGGTTATGGGATACGAGGGTATTGCTATTGGAAATGGTTCAACTGCTAAAGGTTCCGATTCGGTGGCAATCGCAGGGAATGCTAATAATAATTGGCAGATTATGCTTGGAGGTAGTCCTAGTCATAGCGTTAGAACGGAAGGCAGTTGGAGTGTTGGAGGTTCAAAAAACTTTGAAATACCTCACACTCACCCCGATAAACAGCATACGCATATACTTAGACATGGTACAGTAGAATCTCCAACAGCAGGAGATAACCTTTATAGATATGAAATAGAAGCGACAGAAAATGGACAAACTGTTGAGTTCCAACTACCTGATTATTTCAAGTATCTAAATAAAGATGTAGATGTATGGGTGAATCCCCATTTACACTTTGGTAGAGCATATGGCGTTGTAGTTTCTGATAAGTTAAAGGTAACTTGTGAAACAAAAGGTAAGTACAAAGCATTGGTTATTGGCACACGAAACGATAACCATGATTCTATTCAAAGTTGGCATATAAGAGGTGTTGAACGTCAAATCGGGGAATCATGGTACGGGGAAACCCAACTGATTGAAATAGAGGAGCTTATAGACATTAAAGAAATATCAAATACGGAGGAGTATTAATATGACAATCGAAATCGTAAAAACATCAATCCAGTTTAAAAATCCAATTATCGGTAAACCAACATTGGCAATTGAAGAACATTATTATGCTAGACGTATCACTGCAATAGTGGATGGACTAGAACGACCTTTCCGTTTCATGGCAAGCGAAATAGCACTTGACGCCACGGAGGAAGATATGATTGAAGTGATTGAAATCCAGCTTAATAAGATACAATCAAGCACCCATTGAGGTGTGTTTTTTATGTCAAAAACTAAGGTGATCCAATGAAAAAACCAATTCGAATACTATCAGAATCAATTGATATTCTAGCCGAAATCGATAACTACGAATCAATGTTTTTTATAAGACGTTGGCATACAATAGGTGAAATCGAAATACGCATGAATCGCTATAAAAAAGATGCAGATAAATTACAAAGAGGAAACCTTATTTTAGTCGGAAACGATTTGAATAAGGTTTTTATGATTAAGCATCGTGAAATTGAGCTTGACCAGAGCGGTAAAATCACAGAAAACTGGCTTATTAAAGGATGGTCTTTGAAGTCTGTTATTGCAGATAGAATAACAATTCCACCCGTCCACACTGGATATGACAACAAGCAAGCAAACGCTGAAACTGTAATGAAACATTATGTTTATAACAATATCATCAATCCAGATGACGCGGAACGAAAGAGTACACAGGTTATTCTTGCACCTAATCTTAACCGAGGTCAAAACGTCTCATGGTCATCAAGATATAAAAATTTAGCTGAGGAAATGGCGAATATCTCATTAGCATCTGGTCTAGGATGGGATGTTACCTTGGACATCCACAATAAGAAGTTTGTATTCGATGTTGTGGAAGGTCGTAATTTAATATCTGGTCAAAGCATTTTACCGCCAGTTATTTTCAGTCCACAGTTTGAGAGTTTAAAATCACTTCACTATACGGAAAGTGAACTTAACTATAAAAATGTTGCATACGTTGCAGGACAAGGCGAAGGTGTAGACAGGCGTGTTATTAAATTAGGAACAGCTACAGGATTAAACCGGCATGAAGTATTTATCGATGCGAGGGATATACCTGAAGAAGATGATGTGGAAGTCATTGACCCAGAAGGGAATAAGACAACTGAAAAAGTACCACGACCAGAATCAGAAATAATTGCTGATTTAACAGATCGTGGACAACAACAGATGCAAGAGTTTTTACAAGAGCATTATTTAGAAGGTCAGATACTAACCAATAGCTCATTTAAGTATGGAATTGATTATGATTTAGGCGATATCGTTACCAATCAAAATAAAGAATGGGATGTGACGATGGATGCACGGATTACAGAAGTTAAGGAAGTTTATGAACCTGCAGGGTTCCAACTTGAAGGAACATTTGGGAATAATCGTCCTACTTTGATTAAGAAGATTAAGCAGGAGTTGGGTCAGATTAGTGGGGAGGTTAGGAGGTGAATAAAAAAAGCCCAAAATAAAGGGCTTTAATGAGCACAGAATTCTACAAATTTAATACCAAATGGAGAAATAGCGATGTTTTTATCTATTGGACTTGTTCCAGTGGAAGTTATGGCGCGATAATGAGAAACTAAAAAACCCTGCATCTCCAACCGCGCTCTAGCTCCAAACTCAATATCGCTATCCAGCGCTATCTTTTTTGTACGTTCGTTGTAGTATTTTAATAGGACTTTAAACTCAGCTTGTGTCATATCAGCAAGAGCATCTAGGAACATTTGTCTTTCGTCATAGTTATCCTCTAATGTGGCATTACTTAAAGTATTTATAAAGAATTTTCTAAACAACGATCTTTTTGTACGGGAATGTTCTTTTTCAATTGCACTATTTAGACGTTCTATTAATGCAATTAGGCTTTCTTCATCATGTTCAGCAAATGGAATTATTTGAGGTTGTAGAGTATTTATGTGGTCAGATAATTCTTGGTAAAATGATTCGAGCCTTTTAAATCTTTTCTCCTGTTTTGTTGAAAAATATGCTGTGGATAACGAGGCGCCAACATATGGTATGAGTTGTAATGATGATTCAACAGCAATTTCTAATTTATCTTTTCTAGTAAGTTTATTGCTCATTGGTATTCACTCCTTTGTTAATAAAGAAAATATTACCATTAAAAGTATTGTGTGGATATTTAAATTTAAACGCAGTCAATCGACTAGCGTTATTTCTATTGTTAATTTTAAGGTATAAAATAACTATTTCCCTCCAATAATTATTTATGGAGGTGTATAGAAATGAGTGACTTAAATGGGTTAGAAAAAGCCTTGAGTGAAATGAGAGATAAAGATACTCTAGTGTTTTTTATGAATTCTATGATGAAATTACTAGATGAAAATAATTTGATTACAAATGAAGAGTTTGAAATATTAAACCAAGAGGGTAAAGGGGTGTTGAAAGTCAAAGATGAGTAGCTGAAAATTTGTTGAAAATAGCAAATAATTATCATTCAACCTACTCCTTATGGTTTGTATAATTGTTTAGGGAGTTGATTGTACTGGAACAAATAAATTTATCATTTGAGACTGTAGAAGAGGAATTAGTAATTTGTCGAGATTTAATTAACCAATTAAAAAATGAATTGGAAGATTTAGAAGACAATACAAAGCAACTTACTAAACGCCTCGAAGTATTGTATGTAGTCTAAGTGTATATAAAGTGAATTAGAATAATTATTTTAAATACTGAAACACATCCAATTGGGTGTGTTTTTTAATTAGAGAAAAGTAGGTGTTGTAATGCATGAAATGGAATCACTTGTCAGCGATTTAGAAGATATCTTTTAGATTACTGAAAAAATCAAAAAACGTTATCCAACGCTTACAGATAACTTGCATTACCGAAAAATTGTTAAAGCTATCGAAACGTTAGAAAAAGAACACTATACTTTATATAACATAATTAAAGATTGATTAGTTAAAGCGTATCCAATTACAGGGTGCGTTTTTAGTATGCAGTTATTTTTATTGTCATAAAGCACATAAACTTATTAAAGGTAAACTATTCTTCTTTGTCGAAATTTAGTAGATAGAGAGGATGATGATATGAAAGGCGTAGTAGAATTTGCAAATGCTAAAAAAGGTTTTGTTGCTGTTATGACAGAAAACCATGAATATTCAATAGTTGAAATTGTTGACTTTTATTTTCCTGAAATAGGAGTAACTTTGTATGGTGAGTTAGAAAGTTTAGGTGGAGGAAGATTGAAATGCCTAAATGATGGAGCAGAATTTGATGTGTTTATTCAAGATATCCACTCCGGTCTGACTAACGCTAAAAGAATGTTATTTTCATAAATTTAAATACTATATTCAGCACATCTAACCAGGTGTGCTTTTTATATGCCTTCCACAAATAATGTGGAGGGTTTTTATTATGCAGAAAAAGAGGTGGCTTTATGGGTGAAGAATTAGTACGTAACATTTATGAACGGTTGGGTGGGATTGAAGCTAAAATCGATGATATTCGTGATATACGCATTACAGCGGGTAATGCTAAAGATATTGCCGAAGAATCTTTGGCAAGTACAAAGAGCGCTCATAAGCGGTTGGATAAAATCGACAAGATTATATGGTGGGCTTCAACGACTATTATCGGCGCAGTGATCTTGGCTCTATTAGCATTGGTGCTAAAAACAAATTAATTATTTTGGAGGTCATTTTATGATAGCGGAAAAACTAAAACAATACATTGGATTATTTGGAGGATGGCTTGGTGCCGTCCTTTTATTTTTGCAAGCTTTAGATATTAAACTACAGCACTTTAACGATGTAACGATTGATGCATTTGTGGGTGTATTAATGGCGAGTATTCCATTTATTTTAGTTGGCTACGGAGTGTGGAAGAACAGCTATGTAATTAGTAAGCAAGCGAAAGACCAAGAGGAAGTTTTGAAAAAGAAAGGGTTGAAATAACATGGTAACTATCCGTAAAAATCTAGTTTCACAATCCATCATTAATAGTGTAACAAGTGGCACTGGTAACGGTCGTAAATGGATTACAATCCACGAGACAGACAATGAGAAAGCAACTGCAAATGCGGATGCTCATGGTCGTTTACAAGCAAACGGAAACAGTCGTTCAGCATCTTGGCACTACACTGTGGATGATAAAGAAGCCGTGCAATCATTCAACCACAATATTCGCTGTTGGGCAGGCGGAGATGGTTTAGGTAACGGAAATGCGAATTCCATCCACATTGAAATTTGTGTTAACAGTGACGGTAATTATAAAAAAGCTGTTCAAAACGCTGCAGAATTAGTTAAGAAAATCATGAAGGATGAAAATATCCCATTAGCTTATGTTGTCCAACACAATCACTGGAGTGGAAAAAATTGTCCGTCTAAAATGAGAAGTGGGAAGTGCGGTTATACATGGAATCAATTTAAAGAACTGTTGAAAGATGATATTACAACTGTCTCAAAACCAGTTAGTAAGCCTTCCACATCAAATAATGAAGGATACTACAAAAAGGGTACAGGCTTATATTGCATTAAAAAAGCTTGTATCGCATATGATGGAGTAGTGTTCGATAAATCTAAAAAGGTACAGGCCTTAAAAGTAAATGAAAAGTACACAATCGTGGATATCGTAAAGTCTGGCAATGCTTATCGATTAAAAACAAAAAGCGGTTTGTTTATCACAGCTAAAAAAGAATTTGTTGAAAAAGTATAGGTTCTTAAACGATTTGAGCAAGGCAGGTATTAAGAATATCTTCATTACTGAAACATATCGCAGCAAGAATGACAAAAGTATCTATATGCTATTGATCGACCACACTTTGAAGTGAAATCAAATTGGAACATGCCAAAGGGTTACAAGTTAGAGGGGAAAATCACATTGCCAACTAATAGCAAAGGACAAGTTCAATTAATTGTGGAAGAAAAAAAGGAGGAAATTAAAGTGACAAATTAAAGTCCAGGTTCGCCAGCTATGAAAACTGAAACAGAAAACTTTATTGCACAAGCTGTTAAGGATGGGATTATTCAGGCCTCACATTTGAAGGATTTACAGAATGGCATAATGACAACTGATCGTTTGATTAGTTTGTATATTACTATTCAGCAACGTAGAAGTAAGTAAAGAAATTTGACCAGCAAAGCTAATTTAGCCGAGCTGGTCTTTTTTTGTTGATATTAGGATACTAAAATTGACAGTTTAGTGAAGAATATTATTTTGGTAAAACAACAAAAGTAAATAAAAATTTCAAGTATTTAGTGTAATTTATAAAAAACGTTACTTTTGTTATATAAAAAGGTAATAGTAACGCCAAAAGATGGTAGGTGAATTGGGTGTTGACTGGAAAATATGTTAATGATAGGATAGTAATCACTCGAGAGTAATGGAATGTTATAACATTTTAATATTTTTTTAGAATAATGGAGGATTAACTTTGAAGAATAAAATAATTAAAAATATTATAGGATTGATTTGTTTTGCATTAGTTTTCAGTATCATTTCCCCAAGTCTCGCTAAGGCAAGTGAGACCCAGGATTTGCAAATAAATGATTCTTTTAGTCAAGAAGTAATTAATGAACAAGAAATAGTTAATGAAACAGATGGCGAAACAGATGGTATAAATCAAGATTTAGATGGCCCAAGAATTAATTTAGAAGATGAAATTCAAATCGAATCACGTATAGCTCCTCTTATTCCATTATTAGCAACTGTTACTATTAGATATGGAGTTCCGTTTTTAGCAAGGACCGCTTCAAAACGAATAGTTTATGTATCAAAACATGCTGCTGAACAAGCAGTAGATCGTAAGATTACAGGAAAAATGATAGATGATGCTTTGTCCAATGGTGTAAAATATGTAGATGGGTGGAGTGGAGAACGAATTGCTTGGTTAGAGAATGAATCCGAAAATAAAAGAACTGCAGTCTTACTTAAAAAAGGTACGGATGAAATTGATACAGTATATAATCAAAAGTCAAAAAAACTAAAATGGTTGAAAAGCACTTGGCAGTATGTAGGAGATAAGTAACGGGATTTCGAGAGGAGAATTTAATAAAGAAAATTTCCTAGAAGTCTATAAATAGTATGACAACAATCCATGGTATAGTAACTGTGGATTGTTGTAATTTATCTAGTATAACCAAACGCTAATTAGGGTAAAGGGGAATTATTTATGGCTTTATTAAAAGATTATTTTAGTCAACCCAGTTGTGAAGTTGAAATAAATTTAAAATTAGTAAATGATGCGAGTGTAAAATTCCACATTCATTTCCGCTCTGGTCCTGCTTTTCCAGAGGTGTATACAGAAATCGTTTGCTTAAAGAGAGATTTCTTAAAGTTATTAGATGATTTAAAACAAATCGATACTATGCATCTAAGTATGCTAGAGCCTCATGATCCAGGCTTGTGTATTTATCACATTCCTCTATTTGGTAATTATTATTATCCTGGACATGGTTTTCTTCAAGTGCCCGAACATGAAAGGGATGAATGGGAGCCTTATTATAGATTAATTTTTGTGTTAGATGCAGGGGAGAAGAATAATCATAGTGCATCAGAAACTGGTCCTGCACTATGTCTAAAAGTAAAAATGGAACAAATTAACGAATTTGTAGACAGTTTAAAATCAGAGGTAAATAGTTTTTGAGTTTATAAAGAAATCACTGGTGTTCATAATATAACTATACACAAAGTCCAGGTACTCAATTAATTTTGAGCCTGGTCTTTTTTTACTTGTTATAAGAACGAGTGTTCTGTATAATATTCAAAAAGGAGTGAACATCATGAAGGAACAACTGTTAAAAGCTATGCAACGCAATCAGGTCATTGATTTAATGTATATGTCGAAAGGTGGAGAGATAACTAAAAGGCGTGTGAAAATCATTAAGATGACAGTAAATGCATTTCAAGCATATTGCTTTATGAAAAATGATAAACGCACTTTTATTATCGAAAATGTTCTTGTGGCTGTTCCAACTATTCGAAAAGAGCGTGAAGTTGTACGAATCGTGATAGAGGTTTTAAAGAATGGGAAATGTCCATCATGCTAACAGAGCATGTAACTATGACTAATCAATGGCGGAAAGAAGATGAATATATTAAAAAACCCGATTTAAGCGAATGGGATCTACAAGTAGTCCAAGAAAAATTAGAATTATCCATGAAGATGAAATGCGAAACGAATATTAAAGTATGGGGTAATGGGCAATTTGAAATTCATCGTGGAACCATCAGTAAGATAAATAATAATAACCGTCAATTATTTTATAGCAATCCATTCGGAGAGAAGTGTGGCCCAATCAATCTAAATGATATCGTTGACATATTAGCAGTTGAATTTTTAGAGTTTTAGGAGAATGAAGTCTTATGATAAAACAAGACCATCAAATCCATATCCACAATGCAATAATTTTAGAACTTACAATTCGTACCTTGGAACGAGATAAAAAACATATGGACAACTTGAAAGCAAGTTTTGCTTTTAAAGCTTGGATAGAAAAAGAGTTGGAAAATTTATCTAGAGATTTAAGAGATGTGAGCCGAACATTAGGTATGAATGGCATGAAGGTATTGGAAGGTACAAAAGATATTGATGAGTATTTTATAGCGTATTATGTTAAGACAAAAGGTAATGATAAAGAATTACGATATTCAAAAGTAGCTTTACGAAATCATGTAAACGAAGAAGTGAAGAAAAGACTTGGGTTGTAATATAGAATTTAAGCACTAGTCCAAATGATTGTCTAGTTTTTATATAAAAAAAGAACCACTGAAATAGTGGATCTTTGTTAGTATTGAATACTTGTTAATATTCCATTTTCAAAATATAAATATTTATAATTGTCATAGACCCATTGTTCACTTGTGCCATTAATATTTTTAGTTGTATTAATTTTAGTAGGTTTGCGCCAAGTAGATTTTAAAGCTTCTTTATCAGTCATACCAACGAATGGCTCAATTCTTTTACTATCTCTTTGGTTATCATAATAAAGTACCCCCCAATAAAAACGATCAATCGAGCCTTTAGAAACTGCTTCTGAGATTTCATTTTCCAATCTACCCTCATATGACGGCTTAACTGCAATTGCTAATTCAGAAGATGCTCTAGGATTTTCATCATCTTGTATATACATAGCATAATGATATAATGCGGACCCCTGTTCATTTTCATCATCTTCATTTAGGATGGCACTTTGTAGATATAATTTACTCGCTTTTCTAGCATCATTATTAATAATCAATTTTTCCATTTTATCTAACAATTTTTCTTTTGCTTCATCTAAATATTTCACTATTTTATTTTTTGAATCATCATCAAATAATGTTGATTCCTTAAAAGTATCTTCATAATTATCATATAAAAATTTTGTGTTTTCTTCTTTTATTAATTTATTTATAAATTTAGTGCTTATTACTTTTAAATCTTCACTATTTGAAATTTTAGAATATAAAATTTTAAATAGAGCACCTTCGTATAAATGTTCTTCTAATTTTGTTTCTATTTCTTTAATTTTTGCTGCGTCGCTTGATTCTACGTCGCTTGCCTCTGTTTCATTAACAGAATCTTTCTCACTACAAGACGCTAAAGTAAATATTGATAATAACATAAATGTTAATATTAATTTCTTCATTCCTTCACCCACTTAAATTAGTATAATAATATTATTGTATATCAATTCCAATATATAGGTAAATATGTTTATTTTTAATGATGTTACGAATATTTGTGAAAAATCAGATGTGTAAGGGGATTGTTCTAAAATAGAAACTAATTGTACAGAAATGTTATTGAAGTGGTCCTATACAGTTAGATAGTTTATATAACGCCAGTTGAATATAGAAAAAATAAAGAGTGATAGCCGATTAGTGGCCGTCACTCTTTTTTATTGTGGTATATATTCGATAAAGTCAGTTAGTGAGCAATTTAGTGTATCGTACAGTGCAATTAATGTTTTTAAAATTGTAACATTAATTTTTTCGCCGCAATCATCACACGCGATTATTTTTCACTAATAAAAGGTTGTATGATTTTTAGAAATGGTATTTTTGAGTAAATGAATCATTAAATTTCGTACCGATTGCTTGTCCTTTAATATTTACACCAACCAAAAAGTACCCTTGGATTTTGATTTCTACGCCTTTCTTACTATCATAAAAATTGTGGATTGGTTTAGTGCTCTCTACCCATGTGCTAAAAGCAATACCGCTACTATTAGAAACTATTTGCTTAATTTTAGCGAATTTCCTTGAAGAACCAGAACCAGTGTATGTGTATGTAAAGTCAATTACCATTTCATTAGGCATAATTTGGTTTTTTATTGGATTCCAAGAACCTACCATCCATTTAATTGTAGATGCCCCATTCTTAGTAGTGGCAGCTGCTTTAGCTACTCTGCTCGCAAATAAATCAGGTACCATTATATCTTCTATATTATCCACATCTATAGATTCTTCTCTATATTTTTCAAAAGCAGCAACAACGTTTTTAAATTCTTCAACAGAATTAAAATTAATTGTAGGTGTACCTTCTGGTAATTCAGCTGCATCAATTATTTCTACAGAATTTGTTTGATCTGTCACTAATTTAAGTTCTTCTTCGATATTGATTTTTGGTGATTTAGTGTCATTTGTATCTACATTTTCTATTGAAGTACCGCTTACTTCATCTTCTGCTGATGCTTCTAAATTGAATAAAGAAAATAATAGAGCAAAAGATAATGTTGATAATATTAACTTTTTAATCATAATTTACACCTCTTGATATATTTTTACTACTTAAGTATAATAACATTGTATTATACTAAAATATACCTTTTCCGAAAAAATAAAATAATTAAAGAGGGTAATCATGAAATTGAAAGAGACAAAAATATTACTTTTACTTAGTTTTATAACAACTTGTATTATTTCTATAATACCTAGCATAGGTATTAGATACGAGGGGAATTATAGCTTTTATGGTTTTCCTGCTGATATTTTTGGACTGTATGGCAATGGATCATATAGTCTTGCAATACTAGGCCTCATTTTTGATTTAATATTTTTTTATGTAATTTTTCTATTGTTAAGTAAGCTATTTAGTAAACTATCAAGTCAACTTAAAAACCATAAATAATTTATTAAAAACTCTAAGGGCATTTTTAGTTATATTTATTTCTTAGCACTTGATTAAAATTCGATAGGTAGTCTATATACAAGATTTAGGAATATGAGGTATTTATCAATTATAATAAAAATAGCCACTCGTATTGAGTGGCTATTTTTATTATTTTATTTTATATTCTTGTCGTCCTAATTCTTCGCCGCCTATACCTTGATTTGCTACTAATGTGACAGGTGTTTTTAAATCATCAAGCTCGTATGCAATGGCATTTTCTACAGTACCGTTCTTTTTAATTGTTTCTAACTGTGTATCTAAAAATCTATCGTCTGGAAGGCTTCCTACCTCTATTTGATTAATAGAGTTTGGATTATTGTCTTGAATTGCGGTAAACACAACTGACCACGCTGTTGTCGGGTCAATATCTTTATCACTTAAGTTTGTTGTATTGTACCAGATTGCTATTACTGGCTTATCTCCATATTCGTTACCTTTTTCACCTACTGGGATTACCTTAGTTTTAGTAATATATATTTTTAAATCCACTAATTTAGCTTCGTTATCTTTAAAATAAACCTCATTATTTTTTTTAGCTTTTCCTGTAACTGTTTTATCTGAAGATACAGCTGTTTGAACATTATCTTTTGGCGTTTCTTCCTTTGCGCTATCTTCTCCACATGCAGCCAATAATAGCACAGCAGCCATAGGTGCCAGTAACCATTTCTTTTTCATTAAAAATACCCTCATTTCTATAAATGTGCATATTTAACTATACAGGAAATTATGACTATTGTGGAGGGTGAATAAAAAGATCACGCCTTTATAGGTCGTCTTTTTTATATCTATTAGCTTAGCCAGTAACTGTGGGGGACAAGACAGTAAATGAGAGAGTCTAGGACCGTTTTATAACCAGTTGAAAAAACGTGATAGTCGTACAGGTATGAATAGAAGGCAAAAACTAGATAATTGGTTGGGATAGTAATGGAGAATAACCGATATGAATTTGTGGTATCTGATAAAAAATAAATATTAAATACGTAAAAGTTCTTGAAGTATTTAACAAATTGATGTAATGTATAACTTGCATATGCAATATATAAATTACATCGTTAGGAGGTATATATGGTAAATAAAATTAAATTAGCTAGAATGGAAAAAGGGCTAACTCAGTCTCAATTAGCTGAGGCTGTTGGTGTTACTCGACAAACAATAGGTTTGATTGAAAAAAATGCCTATAATCCTAGTTTGCAACTCTGTCTTGCAATAGCCAAAAAACTTAATAAAACACTAAATGATTTATTTTGGGAGGAATAACATGAATATTTTTAACTTACTTGCGCAAGATGAATATCGCCAACAACGAACTTCAAGATTTATTGTAGAAAGTGCTTTGTTTCAGCTCATTTTATCTTTTATTATGATTGCGTTGTATCTTAATACAGAAATAAAGCCTTTAATTTTACTCGCTATTCCAGTATTATTCTTTTTAATTTATATTGTTTTGCGTTATATTATATCTGGAATTGAATATTCGGAAGTATTTTCAAAAGATGAATATATGCAAATGAAAAAGAGAAATATCTTTCGATCAATTAGTTTTGCTACAGTATTTGCAGTAATGATGATACTAGTTAAAGAAAGTATAGCTGTTGCTTTTATCGCTGGTGTATTGTGGTTAATAATGGATACTATATCGCTTAGTAATTCCTATCGTAAAAATCAGGAACTTTAAACTTTTTATATATGAAGTATGCGATACAAAAAATGAAATAATGATTAAAGGTTTATATTATATAAAAAAGACCACTCCATAACGGGCGGTCTTTTAATATGTCTTTTATATATGGAGGTGTTCCGCCACCGATCCAGATTGCTGTAATCTGTCCGAGCGCAGTTAAAGTATCGGCGCCACTTCCAATTGCATTGCCAAACAAGCTTCCGACGGAACCTGCTAATGAAATACCTGAGAATCCTGAACCATCTAATCCAGTAATTGCGCCAACGACTGATAAAGTAACGGCTGCAATTTCCTTCGTTAAAGGAACTACGGAAGCTAATCCAACACCTAAATCATTAACAATACCGTGAGAGGCATTCGGTAAAAAGTCACCGATGATTTTTGTGAAACCCGAATCACCTAGATAGAAGAAGGCAGCAATAGGAATAACAGGTCCAAATACTTTAAAACCAAATTGGAAGCCATGTATTAGATAGCTTGTAGTCTTTTCAAGTCCTTGTTTTTTGTGGGCTACAACGGATAGAATGAGTAAAATAAAGACGGCAGTACCGCCGATTAATGCTGTCGCATCCCCACCTTGCAACTTTAAAATGGACATTGCTACGACATCTGCTAAGAAAGCAATTGGAATGATAATTGCAAAGAACTGCTTTTGTCTAAGAGTGAGCAATTTTTCATCTTTTTCCTGTTCTTCATTTGAATCGTTTGTTCCAGTTAATTCGATTGTACCGCGCTTCATATCACGTTTTAATAATATAAACGCAGTAATAGTCGTAACAAGACCCATTACAATGACGAGTGGAATACTTGCGGAAATGACATCTCCGACTGGTAACCCAGCTGCATCAGCAGTAAGCTTAGGAGCACCTTGAATGACAAAATCACTTGATAAAGCAATACCATGACCAAATAAGTTCATCGCCATCGCTACACCTAGTGTGACTAAAAGAACCTTTTAAATGAAATGTAATATTTAAGAGGTTCTTTATGTATCATCGTAATTTAACTTCTTTAATATCCACGGAAGGAGAATTTCCTCTGCCACGTCTATAATCACTTGGAACATCCACTACTATTTCCTCAAAAAGTATATTGATAAAGTTCTTTTTATCGTTATCACTAGCTCTATCCCACATTGCAGAAATGTTTTTTGCATGTTCGATTATTTGCGATGTATCTTTTACATTTTTTTTAGACGAAAGATTCTTCACTTGTTCTATTAATAGGTTTTCTTCTTTAAGTACTTGTGACATCATCTCAGAATAGTCTTTATGGGTCATTATCCCATCGCCAAGAGCTAGCATCCAATTTTTCTTTCTTTTTTTGATTATATTGAGTTGTTTTTCAATTTCAGCAATTATTAAATCATTATTTTGTACTGAGACTGATTCTTCCAGATTAGGTACTATTGAATTAATGAAACTTTCTGGATTATCAGTAGATAATCCTTTAAGAAATTCACTAATAAGTGCTTTTTCGGTGAATATTGGCAAATCACATGTTCCCTTATTTTTTTTCCCGATACAAATGTAGTGTTTTGTACCTCTTTCTTTTTTAAATTGTCCAGACAAAGCTGAACCACATCTAGCACATCGTAAAACACCACTAAATGGGTAAGGTGAGGTTGCTTTTTTTCCTTCTTTTGTATTAGCTATTCTTCGGTTTTGTGCTTCATCATAGGTTTCTTCCCTTATAATCGCTGGTATGTGTTCACTTTTAATAATAATTGTTTCGATTCTATTCGAATTATGTCCCCATCTTACTTTTCCACAATATATGGGGTTTTCAAGCATTCTAGAAATCGTTCGAATATCCTTATCAATATTAAGTTGTTGTAAATATTTTGCGATTGAGCGTAAGCCTTTACCATCATTATAAAGTCGGAATATTTCTTTTACTAAAATGGCTTCTTCCTCGTGTATTTCCAATTTTGAATTTATACTCTTATACCCAAAAGGAGCTTTTGCACCATTTCTTTCTCCAACTTCCGCTTTTTTCCCCATATTTAATAATACACGTTCAGATATTGTTTCGCGTTCCCATTCAGCCATTGCAGCCACAAGAGTCAAAAAGAATCTTCCTAACGCCGAAGTGGTATCAAATACTTCAGTAACACTCTTTATCATAACTCCATTTTCTTCAAATGTTTTGAGAAGTGTATGAAGACTACTAACTGATCTAACTAGGCGATCGAGTTTATAGAAGACTACTACATCAAATTTCCCCATTTTAGCATCTTCGATTAATTTTTGCATAGCAGGACGATTTAAATCTTTGGCACTATATCCATCATCGATATATGTGTCAACTAAATCCCAGTTTCCTTGGGATTCTATAAATTTTCTTATTTTTTCTTGCTGAGAGGTTAAACTGTATCCTTCTACCGCTTGTTCATCAGTAGAAACTCGTTCATATTCTACTGTTCTTAAATTATTTACCATTAAAAAATTCACCTCAGAAAAAAATTATAAAAGGTATTCGAATAGCCGGAACTTGAAGCTATTATTTTTCAAATCCAGTTTTGGTTAACAATCACAACATCAGGGACCTTTTAACAATCCATTACATAAAATAAAATGGTACATTTCGAAAAGTGGGGGGAGAAAAATGGAGATAGTAGTTCCAGCAGAAAAGCTTGCTGCTGCGGTGAATAAATACCTCTTACCAGCAACAATTAGATATTTAGCACAAGAACAAGAAGAATCCGAAGAAGTTACAATATCTAAGAAAACCGAGTTTACACAAATACAAGAGTGTTAAAATCAGAATGTTTTATAATACGATTATATAATGATTAAAATGCATGCTCTTTTGGATTATTATCAGAGTTTAATATAACAAAATCGTGGCACGGTAATAAAAGTAAAAGTGATGTGAAATGATGTATGAAATCCAATTAAATACAATTAAACAGACTTGATTTGAAGTGATCATAGTCTGTTTTTTTATGTATCTTTTTATTAGGGTGAAAAGCTAAATTATTATTATTGAAATTTAAATAACTAGCGTAATATAGATGAAATGTTTACATATAATCCCTGGAAAATCTTCATTTAGTAGGAGTATAATAAACTGCTCAAATAGGCTTGGAGGGTCACTTGGGTAAAAGTGACCTTAAGCATTAAAAATAGAAGAAAGGCTAGAAAGCTTACACAATTAAAACTTATGATTTGGTTGTTAATTATTAATCACTAAGTTTGTGTAACTAATTCTACAGCTTTTACTACCAATGGAGTTCCTGCTGTAATTGTGCCAGTAACACCGTTAAAAGTTAACTCTGTAGTAGAAACAGTATACGAATCGCCTACCTGTAGTACACCATTTATATAAAAATTATAGTAACCATTTGTTACTACCGGAAAAGCAGTAGCTGCATTCTCGCTATCATCTAGAAAGGCAGTTGCAAGAACTGTAGTACCGTCAGCAACTGTTAAATTTGCTGCTAACACATTAAAAAATCTTGTGGAAGACCATTAGTTTAGAAGATTTTATATCACATTTGTTGGAATCCCAATGATTCTATAATGATGGGAGTTCCAGCAAAAATTGTTCCATTAAATGGGTTAATGATAAGTGGATCTGGGGTTACTTTATACGCACCGCCCTCTTGCATCACAGCATTGATGTAAAGATTGACATATCCATTGGGATTAAAAAGTTTGAATTCTGTTAATGGATTGTTATTATCATCTGTAAATAAATTTGCAGGAATGGTTGCTCCGTTTGTTAAATCAATATCTTCTGTAACAATAAAGAAATATCTATTTATTATTGGAATAATAGTTCCTTCAGGGATAACAACTGGAGGAGGTTGAATAGAACCTATATCAATGGCTTTAATACGGGGCCAAAGAACTTGGTTATTTTCACAGCAACTGTCACAAATCAATTTTTCTGGATCCATTTTTTTGTCACCTTCATTCCGTAATATTTTAGTTTTCCGTAAGTTATAGGCGTTTGTTACTTATAAATTAAGAAAGCTGTTCATTCACTAATATTCTATGAATTAATGTCGGAAGGTGATTGGGAGTACAGAGGAGATAGTGCTGAACATTTTGAGAAAAAAAGACATTAAAAAGCCACTCTATCGGAAGTGACCAATTATATAATTTATATTTTGAGTTGTAAAAAGTTTGTATAGTTCATATCCTTTGGAAATGAAAAAAGAGCAATTAAAACATCGCTCTAAAAAACTCATAAAATCCCATGTTCATTGGAATAACCCAGATAATGAATCCTAAAAGTACAACAGGTATCAAAAGAATTTTAAATATTTTAGGTGAAAAAGAGTCTTTATGAATTTTAAAACGTAGATTCTTACACATATTACAATAAAAACTATTAATAAATTCATCAAAGGTAAAAAATAAAACAAACTTGTTCCATTTAATAACCATGAAAATATGTCCATAACAATACCTCGAAATTTTATTAATGGAACAGTTAAAAATCCCCAGCATTATACTGGAGAACGGTTTGTCAGTTTTAAAAAATACTATTTTTCTGGATAGTCCACATGCATTGGCGGTGGAACTAACCAACCTTTAGTTTTACTAAGACGTAACAATTTTGTTTTTGCTCATTTTATTTAAAGATAAGAATTTGAAGAAATGTACTTAACCTAACGGGTGCTTTAGTATGAAGATCATTGAGCTGTTCAGACAGCACTTTTTTCTTATTCAACTAAATGGGCAGTTTAGTTGAATAAGTGGAAGGTTATTTTAAACAGGACCAAAGTTGAATTTTAAATTTCATCAATATATTGAATGAATATCTGAAAGACTTTGTTCAGGGAGGGTGAATAAATCTGAAAAGAAAAGAGGAGAGGAGTAATTCCTGCGCTTAAGGATTATCACTCCTAACTAATGGAGAATCTATTCTTTTGAAGTTTTGAAATGAAGAAAATCATACCGAGTATTTTATCTCTAGATAATTGGACTTAACAATTTAAGTACAATAGAAGCATTTACGTTTATTTGTGTGCCTCCTGCCAAAGTCTGCAGAGTAACTGCTGCAGCAGAAGAATGATTTCTAAGTGTAAGACTACTGCCGGATGCTAAAGAAATTATTGCCTGACCAGTGTTTTGTTGAGTGCCAGCCCCTGAACCATAGGTTGTTCCCGTAACCGGTGCGCCATTTAAAAATAGTGTGAATTGGTTAGGCTCAACACCTGATACGACGTAATTAATCTCGTAGATTCCCGGTGTGGTAACAATAATTTGAGAGGTTCCTGGAACGTGGGTAATTCCAGGTGTAACTATGCCTGTTGAATCAAAAATAATATCAGCATCTATAGCTACAACCTCAGCACCTAGATTATATATATATCCGTATTCACATAAACCACTACATGTTGTTGTTATTGGTATAGGAGACACGCCAGGAATTCCACAGAGTTCAACAGCTCTGAAAGGGCCTATTTGTCTTCCACATAAGCAGGATTGTTTATTGCAGTTATTACAGTTATCCATTTTTTCACCCCCATTTGTAATATATTATTCATTCAAAAAATGGAGAGAAGGGCAATTGGCTAACAATCTTACTATTAATTAAATCGTTCATTTTTGATGTTATATTTATAAAGATAGGGGGTTACATGATTAAACATTTAAATAAATGTTAAGTTACTGCACACTTTGAGGAAACTAAGATTGGAATAAGGATCGATAACTACTTTATCATCTTATTTCAAATCAAGCATTATTCAATAATAGAAAGGCTTAGGAGATATTCCTAAGCCTTTGTTGGGGGCAATGAAAGAAATGTTATAAAACTAGCATTGGTTTTCTATGTATTCAAAAGGATTCCTTTCTGTAGCCCTATATACTTGGCACGGAAAGCATCATCTCGCTCATATTCAAATTGCTTTGGCGAAATTATAACTATTTATTTTAGAGAGAAAAGCAGGCGATTTTCCGATTTTGGGGAAATCGCCTACTTTACTTATTACTTTTGTTTGCAAGTAATTATCGTATTTTACAAAGATAATAATCCTGTATGGTAGGTTTAATCTAACTTACGAACATAATCTTTTATACAATATTAATTCCTGCACTTGCATTACCCTCAATAGTAGTAACAGCTGCAATCCCTGTGGTAGTAACAGAGTACACCATTAATAAACGATCACCAGCAGCTACTGGCACTGGTGCAACGTTTGCAGTACCAGATGTAATAGTGCCTATTGCGATTGTTGAAAGAGCTGGTGTTAAATCAACAAATGCTGTTGTAGGGTTGAAAACATTAGTTCCCGCAACCGCGCGGTAAATTTGTGCTCTGACTGTTGCTGTTCCTCCTATAAGGTTTAAAGCAGCTGTTGCAGACAAGTATGCAGATATAGATGTAATACTACCAGCACGTGGAACTGAAAAGGCTTCCGTTCCAGTAGCAGCTGACAAGTCTATATTAGTACCAACAAGAGATACCCCTGGAATAGCCGTGCCAAATCCTACAAGACTTGTTGTACCGACTAAGCCACCAGCAAGTGTTGCTAAAATAACAGGAACTGTTCCTGAAGAGAATGGGACCATGGTACCTGTTGTTGGTGCTGGTGTAGTAATACATGCAGCGTCAACAGCTATAAAAGGACCAAGTGAAGTACAATTATTATTATTTGCGCAGCCGCACATTGAATTATTCATACACATTTTTACACCCCCTTTCTCCTTTATTCTATTCCGTTAAGATTAGGGGGAAAGGGCAGTTTCCTAAATGGTCCACAATTTTAAACTAACTCCATTTTCGAAAGAAATTGAAAAACAAAGAGTTCTTTTCTTTTTTTTGTCCTTCTTCAGTTGATTCTTTTACCTCCGGTTGCTTGTTTACCTCTTCAATTTGTATATGGGTTTCAAATTTATTCTTTGGTGTAACTTCAAAGACTTCAAATTCGTCACTTTTTAAAGTAGGGGATGTATTTGTGTTGTCTTGCTCATTAACCACTTTAGAATTTTCAAGAATGGCAGGCTCATGAACCACTTTAGAATTTTCAAGAATGGCAGGCTCATGAACCACTTTAGAATCTTCAAGAATGGCAGGCTCATGAACCACTTTAGAATCTTCAAGAACGGCAGGCTCATGAACCACTTTAGAATTTTCAAGAACGGCAGGCTCATGAACCACTTTAGAATCTTCAAGAACGGCAGGCTCATGAACCACTTTAGAATCTTCAAGAATGGCAGGCTCATTTGTTATTACAGAGCTCGTTTTATCTATAGTGATGACAGTGTTATTAATTTTCTCGGGTTCTCCGTAATTAACTAAATCTTCCGTTTTAAGTTCATTATCAATGGAATTATGGATTTCAGCATGCGGTAAAATATTAGATTCATAAACTCTGATTGGTATTTCCTGTGGGTTCATAGCATTTTTAAAATGAAAGGTGGATTCGGTGGTGGTATTTCTATATAAACCATTATATATTTGGCTTGGATGAGTATTTGTTGATTGAAAGTATTGTTGATTAAAATGGCGTTCTTCGGGTACATTTCTTTGATTTTCATTGCGAGCGAAGGGTATACCATTGTTTGTATCTAATTGCCCATTTGTAGCTTTACCTGCCAGACTTTGTAACATTTTATAAGATGGCTGTTTAGATGTAATCACCGATTGGCTTGTTGTCTGTGTAATTATCGGATCTCTCTGTGCACCGTTAGAAACAAATTTAGATGTGTTTTCAGTTTTAGCTGTAGTGGTTGGAGTTTCAGTCTTTTCAATCGTGAGTAATTTGTTTAGAGCACTTAGTATTTCTTGGTTCATTTTCTCATTCATTTGATTCAGAGACTCAATTTGTGTAGATAGAAGTTTTATCTGTTCCTCATGGCCACTGATTTGAGAATTCTGCTTATCTTCTATTGTTTCAGTTAGCCCTTCTATAAGTGCCATTTGCGTTTTAATCCCATTAAAATCCTTTTTTATAAAAAGATAATCATCATTTAAAGTCCCCATTTTTAATGAAGTTAACGTTTCCTTATAGGCATCTATTTTATTCTTCCAATTTTCAATGTCTTGAGTGGAGTACAATTTTGAATCTTCCATTATATTTCACTCCTTTCAGTCCATTAATATTTTATTAAAAATATTTACTTTCTGTTACAAATATACCGGTCCTTTCAAATATTTTAGTTTTTCCATAAGAAGAGGAGATGTAAGTAAAAACGATACATACTGATACTTAAGCATTTTAATAAAAATCAGAACGAATTTTTTATTAGCCCATGCACTTATAGGTATAAAACATATGATACAACGAAAGCTAAAATTTTTTGGAGGTGTCAAAAGGATGCAAGAGAATATGCCATCCCAGGCGCAGGAGCCGGAATTAATTTGTATTAACGTTGATAAGGTATTTGACTGGGTTGTAAAAGAAATGTCATTTGATATTTCCCCTACAGGAGCAGTTGCTTTTACAGGAGTAACACCAACTACTAGCTTAACGGGTGCAGTAGTAACAGGCAAAGTAGTTCCAGCAACAAATAATCCTATAGTAATTTTAAACCGTGAGAATCGCCAATACTCCATTGATGGTTCAACGGTATGTCTTCAACATCTAACTATTCAAAAGAATTTTATTCTTACGATAGTTGTTACTTTACCGAATGGAACTATGTTCACAAGCAATAATATTCCAGTTTCGCGTAGTGAACAAGTTACATTATGTGCGCCTAAAGGAACAGATGTAGAGATTTTATTCACAGATTTAGATTCTTTCGTTAGTACAACAGGAACATTAACAGCTGGAGACGGCACAATTACGTTTTCTGCACTAACAATTAATGTATCAGTATGCCAAAGTATTCAATCTACATTCCCAGTCACTGTGGAATTCTTAGCAACATTCTGCGAACCAAGAGCAGATTTACCATACACATGTCCGGGTGTAGTTCGTCCTCAGCCGTGTTCCGCTATTTTCCCAACTCTTGGCTAGGGGTACTAACACATAGAAGAAAATCATATCGTAAAGAGAGGTTAATCCTCTCTTTTTTTTTATGAAAGAATTCAAATATAGCTATCTCCAAAAAATGTGAATTCTTTAGTTAATTTAATACTATTGGTAAGGAGGACTAATTATGACTGCTCGTATTGTTCATGTGGAAGAAAAGATAAATGAACTAAAAAAACAAACGGATTTTTATGTTCATGAAATTAAACAATTGGTTGGTAAACTAATTATCCCGGATAGTGTCAACGTCATTAGTTATTTCACATCCACGTTCAATATTGCTTATAATCCGGATGAGGAGAGCTTATGCTTGGGCTCTTATCATATTCGCAATATAGGTAATCAGCCAATAACAAACCCGTATCTATGTATAAAACTGCCTGAAGACTCTCCATTCTCTTTCTCAGGAAGGTATGTCTATGAACATTTTGCACCGAAATTAAAAGGAAACAGTAGCTGGGAGCGAATCAATGATCAATCAAGCAAGGAGGAGTTCTGGCTTAGACCTATAGGAAAAACAACGTTAGAGCCAAACGAAACACTATCATTTCCTAATTTTCAGATCAAATGGGGTCATAACTTATCTTATTCAGGAAGTATCATAGGGTTTACATATTGTGATCAGCTAAAAGATGGTGTCGTCGTCTTAAATCCTATTAATCTCAATGGAATTAGTTATACACAGGGGGATGAAAATGAGTGAGTATGAAAATATGAATCAAAAAATAGATAGTGTTATCCATCAACTTATGAAGGAACAGCTTACGAATTTACCTAGCTATAGTAATAAAGAAAATAATAGCTTTGCTTATCTCGAAAAAGACACATTGAATCTACTTATTAATTATTTAATATCAGGAGAAAAGATAAAAGCTGAAGAAATGGGCGATGAAGAATTAGAAATTAAGCTTATTAAACAGCTTGACGAGATGTTAGAGGAAAGTAAGAAGCAATTTGAAGAAGTGATTGGTTTACTTGAAAAATTGTCGTGATAGGAGGATCAAGTGTGGATAATGATATTGTTGAAAATAATGATCCTGTTCAGCTTCAGCAAATGATCATATTATTAAGAGCTGAATTAGAGAAATATAAAAATGAAGTTAAAAGGCTCAGAGATAGTGATTATTATTCACTAGTACTGAGAGTAGAGAGAGAAAATGTTCAATTAACAAAACAGAAAAAGGAGCTTTCGATGGAGCTTTTAAAGCAGAAGAGAGACCATGAAAAAAAAATAAAAACTTACTATGATGATATACAAGCAAGAGAAATCCAGCAGAAAAAACAACTTTCTTCGATAGAGGGTTTATTAAAAGTAGTAGAAGAACTGCGTGCAGAAAATGAGCTAATAAAGGAAACGTTAAAATCCACTAAAGATGAATTTCTTACTGTGAATTCAGATGCTAATTATAGGACTTTAGTGGATGGCCTTGAAAATAAGTTGAATGTTTTTACAAGGGATATAAGCCAACAAATGAAGACTATAATTGAAGCCGTTGAAAGATCTCGTGTAGAACAAACTAATTCAGACAATCTTAATGAGCATTTAGCCATAGAAATAGAGGGGAAAAGCACTGAGATAGAAAAATTATCGAAAGAATTAGCGGATGTAAAAAAACATAGCTTTTCTCTAAGTGGAAAAATGATGATGAATCCAGAGGTCCTTACACAATTAGATTCTCAAGTAAATAAGGTATTGGCTCAATCAATGGATTTTGAAAAGCAGTTGAATCATAAATTACGCTTGCTTGATGACTTGGACCATAAATTGAACGAGCTTACTATAGAAATAACTACTGATAAAACTGTATAAAAGTATGTTGAAGAAGGCTGTTTCAAAAGAAAGACAAGACACATTTTTGAAGCAACAATTTTTATGTTTTTAGGATTCTACTTGTTGTTTCGTTTTTCGCCAATCAGGTTTTTACGGGCAGTTAATGCGAAATAAACATATGAGATTTCGGCTGATATGTAACATTAAGGACAAGTAATGGAATATTTCAACTATACTTGTTTAATATGTTACACAAAAAGAGACTGTTACAAATTTAGAGGCTCAATAAGCTGGAACAGATTTAGCTAATGAAAAACAGTGGGCTTGCTATCAGCACTACAAGATAATTATGACTTTTGACGCCTTTTTAAGTTTGAATTTAGTAGAAAGTATGAGTAGATTTACACTCTAACACCTAAATTCGTCTGTATAAGTAATCGCTTTCTCATTAACTGCTTTTACATTCGGAGTATATTTGAGCTGTTTTTGTTCATTTTTCGTAAAATCGCTACCATTATACCGAATCTGGGGGAGTGTCTGTTTTATTATTCATTTGAAACCCTTGAGCTCTTAGGACTCTGGATTATGAAATTAACTCGTTTGTATAAAAAGTTTATCTTCTATTGGCAGATTGTTCCGGTTTTTATACCAGTAGGACCGTTAAACCCTGAAATTGTATCGATTACAAAATTTGTTGCTATATCTATGACAGACACAGTATTGTCAAGTTGATTTGTGACATAAGCAAGTGTTCCATCCGGCAAGATGGTTACTTGGTCAGGAGATAGTCCTACAGGGATTGTAGCAATCACCGTATTTGTTGCTGTATTTATGACGGATACAGTATTACTACCTTTATTTACGATATAAACAAGTGTTCCATCAGGTGTAATTGCTGTTCCAACAGGTCCTGTTCCCACAGGGATTGTATCAACTACGGTATTTGTTACTGCAACAATTAAAGATACTGTGTTACTATTTTCATTTGTAACGTAAGCAAATTGTCCGTTTGGTGTGAAAACAATTGATCTAGGGCGAATTCCCAAAGGGATTGTTGTAACCACCGTATTTGTTGCTGTATTTATGACGGATACATTATTTGAGTTTTCATTTGCTACGTAAGCAAACGCACCATTCGGAGTAAAAGCTATACCTTGAGGTTGGAGCCCTACTGGAATTGTAGCAGTTACGGTATTTGTTGCTGTATTTATGACAGATACAGTGTTATCTCCATGATTTGCTACATAAGCAAGTGTTCCATTCGGTGAAATTGCTACACCAAGAGGATTAACTCCTACCAGAATAGTAGCGATTGGCGTGTTTGTTACAGTATTAAAAACCGTTACATTATTCGATAAGAAAGCTGGAACATAACCAAGTGTTCCATTTGGTGAAATCGCTACTTCTAGTGGACCAGTTCCTACTGGAATAGTAGCGACTATAGTATTTGTCCCTGTATCAATCACTGATACTCTATTATCAGGAGTAGCTAGCTGACCAGCGTCTGTAACATATAAGAGAAAGTTACAATTTGGTGGTACAGGTATAAATGGTGGGTTACAACTACAAGGGCAACAGAAGCCACAACAATGACAACGACAACTTGGATTTGATTTAAACTTGAACTTTTTAAAATTTTCCACATTGCACCTCCTTACTCTCATATATTGATACTATATGCAAACAGAATTATGTTTCTTGTACGATTACCTAGACCAAATACTTCTGGAAAGTATCGTGGAAGTGTTATTTAATAATAGAGATCTCAAAATAAATAAAGAATCGTAGCAAATGTCTCAGCCTTCACAACAAATGAATCAATGCTTCCAAAATATAGCCATTAACTCTTCAACAGGTAATTCATCAAAATAATAGTAATGAAATTTATTCATTAGAATATACTCATAGCAATTGATTTTACATGTTTTGGTATTTACTCAAAGGCTTAATTTAGACAGTAGATTATTTTAATGGCTAAGTTATCAATTTTCGATATATTTTCAGTTCAAGAATCAGTAAAAAAATTAGATAATGAACACCTGTTTAAAAAGATTCCTTTGTTTGCGTTCGCTACACCGAGAGCAGGCAACCCAGCTCGTAACGCGGCTGGAAGTAGAACTGCACCAAGTAATGCAACCGCTGGAGATGGCCAGAAGAACCATGAAATGATCATCATTAAAATTCCAATAATCCAGAAGGCAAGAGTCGGGTTTTTGAAGAATTTTGTAAAAGGTGCAATCATGACATCATTAATGCCGGACTTAGATAACACAGAGCTCATAGCGACAATAATAGAAATGATTAATATGGTCGACATTAATTCGGTAATTGCATAGATAAAACTATTAAAAACGCCACTTATGGAGGCAGTTAAACTCCCTGTTGCAAAAATTGCTAGCATGAAAATGCCAATAATACAAATGAGGGTAGTATCTCGACGCTTCACCATAAACCCAATAATCAATACAATGAAAACAACATAAATCCAATGGAGAGCTATAAATTCTATTCCCATACTTTTCCCCCTCTAATAGGTCTGATTATAGAATATGAAGGGTTATAAATATGTTGCCTACTGCCCAGAACTAAATTTTTTGTATGGGCTAAATGGATGAAATGTATATTTTTTTATAAATAAATTTGAGAAATACTTTAGTGTAAAGTCACATAAAGTGCATTAATTGACGTTTGGCTAACGAACATCTATAATGAAAATAATAAGAAAATTGAATATAATAATCCTCCGTTTAAGGGGAGTAGCTATACAATAAAATCGTCAATACAGGATGAATATCCTCGGTTTTATTGGCAACTTTTGATAGTTGTTTGCGAGACCTTACCGATTTTTTGGTAAGGTCTTTTTTAAGAAAAGGCGTTATAACCAACAAATCGGTTATAACGCCTTTTCTTATTGCTAAAATAATGAATACTACAGAACGGAGTTGCTATTATTCTTATATTCCACGAGCTTGCTGCAAGTGTGAAAATTGAATCTGACAATCAACATACGCTACTTGACTATGATAAATCATTAACATTAATTGGTCAGGGGAGAAGTGCCTATGTATTTAGAATTAAACAAACAGGAAAAGCGATGAAAGTATTTTTTCCGGAATATATGTATATTGCTGAGGAAGAAGCAGAAATCTATAAAGTAGTTCAGGAAATCACTTATTATCCAACTCTTTATGATGCAGGATCAAATTATTTAGTTATTGATTATATAGAAGGAACTACGCTTTTTGACTGTCTAACAAATGGTATTCCAATCTCACAAGAAGTCGTTCGAGATATTGATATCGCTTTACAATTAGCAAAGCAAGAAGGATTAAATCCATCTGACGTTCATTTAAGAAACATCTTAATTACATCAGATTTGCAAGTAAAGATTATAGACGTGGCTAGATTTAGACAAACGAAAGACTGTAACCAATGGCATGACTTGAAAAAGGCATTTTACTGTTATTATGAAAAACGCTATTTTCCAAAGAAGATTCCAGAATTCATGTTAAATGGTATTGCTATGCTTTATAAAAAGAATCTTCTTAAATAAGAGTCAAATAATTGACAACAAAGAGTAAAGGGCTATCCAATAACTGATAGCCCTATCCCATATCTATTTTACTGACGAAAACCAACTGTTCCACTTATCCTGTGTGGTTTCGTAAACACCATCTTGTTTTGTTTTAAGATAATAAGTTGTTCCTATTTCCGCTTCGGATAAATCTTTGTAGGCAACAATTTTTTTGTATTCTATTCTCTTCCCAATATAAGCTTGTACTGTTGATGGTAAGCCAATTGTTTGGGAGACCTTGAAAGCTGAGCCAAATTCATCAACTTTAAACGCAACAAGTTTTGTTGTTGTTTTAACTTTCCCATTTATTTTCGTTTTCACCGTGACGATTTTGTACACTTTGGCTTGACCTTCTGCTGTGTAATAGTCATAAGTCGTAATAGGTGGCTTAGGTGATAGCGGAATGATTGATGTCTCTGCATGTACTATATCAATTTCGCTATTAGGTGCTGAAACGCCTGTTAGAACAATACCACTTGCTAATAATCCAGTAACGAGTGTTTTGACAACTTTCATTTCAATACCAACTCCTTGTGTGAGTATGACTTTTTAAGTGAATACTTTGAATTCAAAAATATTATACCCAAAAAAGTTTTTAATAACCTAAGTGGCAGACACTTATTAATCTTTTATAGCTTTCCAAATAGTCCATCTATCTTTTTCGGTAATGATCTTGTTATCATTTGAAGCCAGCTGTTCTTTAATATACGATACGAGTTCTTCAAGTTGCTTGTCACTCAAGTCATGTAGAATGGATCTTCCAGTTCTATTTAATAAATCTGTTTCTAGATCAGTTAGCACTTTATATGTCTTTCTTGTTTCCCAAAACGAAAAACCTTGTGGATCTTTGAATCCTTCTACTAGTAATGTTTGAATGACTTTTTCACTTGAATGTCTTCTTATAGTTTCTTTACTCACTAAGGATGGATATTTGGAGAAAAAATAACCTCTTATGTGAGTAGAACTTCCTTCAAGTAAGCAATCTTCAGGTGTTCTATCTTGAATAATGAAAATACCGCCTGGTTTTAACAATTGATAAGCTTCTTTAAAACAACTGTCCAAATCATTAATATGATGGATGATTGCTCTTTCTAAAATAATGTCATATTGTTCTTTTTTTAGTTGAGAATTTAAGGCATTACCTAAATGGAAATTGATGTTGGTATAACTTTTGCAGTTCTCTTTGGCTGAAGACAATATTTGCTCGGAAAAATCTAATCCCGTAACAAAAGAAGCGCCCATTTCTGCAAATGCTTTTGTGTAAATACCTCCACCACATCCAATATCTAAAACGTTTTTACCTTCAATCACACAAATTGACTGGATCATATTCACCCAAGTATCATCTGCTTGTCGCTTGGCATAAGTAGAACGGTTATCCTGACTATGAAAATCAATCGCCATAAAATGACCTCCTTTTCTTAATAACGTTAAGATAATTGTGAATCTAAATTAGAAATAAGTAAATGTTATTAATATTATAATAATCGATCAATTTTTCTTATGTGTAAGTTTCAAGCATTTATGATTAAACCCCATAAAAAAATGCTCACTCTAAATGAGTGAGCGAAACTAAAAATAAGGGCTATAAAAGGAAGATTTCTCCTTAACTATATACTTAATTAACAGAAAAGTCTATCATTTAACATCGATTTTTTAAAAAATGTTTCGTAAGGCAAAATAAATGTGAATAGAACATTCAAATAAGTAAGTAAAGGCTTTAAGCTTTGTCAATTTCGTACCAAGGATTTAGGTGAATAAGAACTTCATCGACATCAGGTTGATTTTCCATTATAGTTTTTTTGATTTTGCGAATAATATCATGACCTTCTTGAATTGTTAATTCACCTTGCACACCTACTCTAAGATCCACCAATACATAATGTCCATGTTCTCTAGCTCGTAGACGATCTATTCGTTTCACTTCTGGAATAGTAAGTATTAAAGTCATAAAGTTATCCAATCTTTCCTTGCTAACACTTTTTTCCATAAGAGTATCTATCGCTTCTATTATCATGCCATATGCAAGTTTAAAAACTAAAATGGTTACAATGATACCCGCAATTGGATCTCCGTAAGTAAGGATTTGAATATGATAAATCTCTCCAACTAGTGCAAGGCCAATTCCCAATACGGCTGCTAATGAAGCATACACATCTGCTAGATGATCATAGGCAGTTGCAATTAAGCCTTTACTATTCGTTCTTTTACCAATTCTAATCGTATATACGTATAAAACTTGCTTCCATACGAGTGAAATAATTGCAGTAATAAAAGCTATTACACTTGCTTTCTCAGGTTCATGAAAGAATGCTGAAAAAGATTCAAAGGCAATATAAATTGCTGCTAGTAATAAAATTATACCAACAATGGCAGAGCTGATTACTTCAGCTTTACCGTGGCCATAAGGATGGTCTTCATCTGCAGGACGTTTTGAAATACGCATTGAAGTTAAAGCAGCACCACTTGCAATAACATCACCAGCGTTATGATAACCATCTGCAAGAAGAACAGGGCTATTGAAGAGAGTACCTACAACAATTTTAAGAATTGTTAAAATAATATTGCTTATTAAACTAATCCACCCAGCAAGTATTGAACCATTTGAATTTGTGACTTGATTCATAAATTTGCACCCCCAATAAAAATCTTTCCCAAGAGCAACAAAAACCCTCGACTGGTTTTAGTCGAGGGTTTTTGTTGTTGAAATATATAGTTTTCGTGAATTTGTAGTTTGAATCATATTTATCACTCACTATTTTTAGGCATTTTATAATTTTACCATGAAATTTTTGGAGGAGCAATATGAATTATTTTTATTTCTTCCACTGTTCATGCATATTGCTAGTAAAGTAATTTCGGAAATTAAAGCAAAGCCACTAATGGATTATCTAACCGGTTTAAGGCAATAGCTGAACTTCAGAAGTTCTAGCAGGGGAGGGAGTCTATAAACTAACGAGAGCTTTTCTTAATAAGAAAAAGAAAATCATTTATTTTCTAACGATAATTTTAAACCTGTTTGATAGTATTGCGTCATCATTTCTTCAGGAACCATGCTTCCACCAGTTCCCCAAATAATATGTGTACCTTTACTCATCTTTTCCTTTAAATTATGGTTCTGTAAATAATCGATGCCCTCTTTGCATAATTTACTTGGTCCTATCATGCCTGCTAATGCAGAAGGTTCTAAATGAATGCCCTCAGTATCGACTAGTTCTTTTAGTAACATATACAACTGTTCATCGCTAACCGTATAATTACCACTTAAAAAAGGCTCCATAGTTTTACCGACAAACCCAGATGGCTTTCCTACAGCAAGCCCATCTGCATCTGTAACATTATCTATACCAAAATCTTGTACAGAAACTTGATCATGAAGTCCAGTCATTAAACCAAGTAACATACAAGGTGAGTGGGTAGGTTCTGCAAAGAAACAGTGAACATGATCTTGATACAATAATTTTAAACCAAAAGCTACGCCTCCAGGACCACCACCTACTCCACATGGAAGGTAAACAAATAAAGGATGATTTTCGTCTATTGTTACCTCTAGCTCTTCCAATTGTTTCTTCAATCGACTTGCAGCCACTGCATAGCCTAAAAATAGGTCGTGAGAATTTTCATCATCTACAAAATAACATGTTGGGTCACTATCAGCTTGAATTCGACCTTCCTCCACTGCTTTACTATAATCAGCTTCATATTCAATAACTTTGACATTTTTACTTCTAAGCAAGTCTTTTTTCCACTGTTTTGCATCAGCTGACATATGAACAGTAACATTAAACCCTAATTTTGCACTGATGATGCCAATACTAAGTCCTAAATTTCCAGTCGAGCCTACAGCGATTGAATATTGTGAAAAGAACTTTCGAAATCTATCACTATCTAAAATCGAATAATCATCTTGAATTGTTAACAAATTATGCTGAAAAGCTAAGTCTTCTGCATGTTTGAGAATTTCATAAATACCACCTCGTGCTTTAATAGATCCTGAGATAGGAAGGTGACTATCACATTTAAGTAATAATTCACCTAATATAGGTTGTTGATATCCCTGTTCTAATGAACGTTTCATGTCAGGAATTCTGACTAAAGGAGACTCTATGATCCCATTCGTTTCTTTTGTTTCAGGGAAAACATTGGCGATATATGGAGCGAAACGTTTTAATCTTTCCTCTGCATCTCTTACATCTTCTTTAGTAAGAGGGGATTTATTAATTCCTGTTTGAAAATTTTTAACATTTGGATTCATCCAAAATACTTCTTCCAAAGAAATGAGTTTGTTTAGTAAAGGATATTGTTCTTTCAATTTTTGTATTTCTTTGCTTTCAATTTCTTTCATATGTTTGATCCTCCTAATTTTCTTGTAGCAAGTCGTTTTATAAATTATAATTAAATAAATTTAAATACAGTTTAACATACAATTGCTGTGATATTAATTTAAATTTAATTATTTTTAATTAAATTTAAATTATTTTAAGGAGTATCGATAATGGAGAATATAGACATTGGTAAGAAAGTAGAAAAATTTAGAAAAGCTAAAGGATTAAGTAGTAGAGAATTAGCAAAATTAGCTGAAATTACACCTTCAATGTTAAGCCAGATTGAACGAGGTTTAGCTAATCCGTCAATTCAAACACTAAAAGTCTTAGCTAAAACTCTAAATGTTCCAACTTTTAGTTTTCTACTTGAAGAAATAGTTACGGAGGATTTAATCGTTAGGTCCAACAATCGTAAGAAAATAATCATTGATAATTTAACCTATGAGTTATTGTCACCTGATTTTACAGGGAATTTGGCAACAGCATTAATGAAAGTACCTTCGAATACTTCCTCATCAGAAAATCCTTTAGAACATAGAGGAGAGGAAGTGGCATATATTTTGGAAGGAAAAATTAAGTTATATTTGGATGAAGATGAATATGTATTAGAAGCTGGTGATAGTGTGAAGATACCAGCAAATTTGAAACATAAATGGGAAAATAATTTTGTTGAAAATGCAGTTGTTTTATTTTCAGTTACCCCACCTGCGTTTTAATATAGATAAATGTAATCTGTTCTTTAAGAATGGGATGTAATTGTTGAGAATCTTTTTAAATAATGATATTTTTGTTTGTTTTGAGAAAAATCTTGGGTGGAGAAAAAAACACACATAACACTGTTCCATTTCTGAAAGGTGCTATGTGTGTATAGTTTATTAAAATTAAACAACTTTATTGGCATGAGAAAATCTTCTATTATCTTGCTAAAAGTTTTTAGATAAATGATTGTTAAAAAATTTATATGTTATCAACAGCAATCAAATGTTGAAAAATAGCTATTTAATATATTCATTACTCACTAATTCATTTTGGATGACTTCAGTTGGAATTATAAACTCAACTAAACCCATATAACCAGGAGAAACTTCATATTTATCAAATGAAATTACTAATTTACCTTTGTTATTTATATAGAAATTTTGATCTTTAACTATCTTTTCAAATGGATCAAATACTAACTCTTTACCGGTTCCACTTACCCAATAAGTCAATTCCGCATCCTCTTTCATTTGTGTTCTCATTTGCTCTTGTATATTTTCACTAATAGCTTTTATATAATTTTCATTCTTAAATAAGCTTGGCAGTGTTATATAAATTTCCTTTTCTTTGTCAATTGTATCAAATTTTATTGTCGTTGATGAAGAACCAACAGTATTTACATAATATCTTCCGATTGAAAGAAGTTGTTTGGTGTCTGTTTTAATTTCATAACCACTATTTTCACCTAAATGTCCGCCTCCATTTTTCTTCAGCTCTTTCTTATCAGCTAAAAATTCTTGATATAATTGTTCATTCTCTTTTAAATATTTTTCGTTTAGACTGTTTTCTAAATCTTTGTTGTCTAAGTTAGTTATTGCTGGAACTTTATAGTCTGCTTTGTAAGTACCTACATCAACTTTAAACTCTCTAAACGTAATTAATTTCACAACTTTATCTAAAATCGGAATATCGGAAAAAGCATAAGCAATCGTTGAACTTGTATTGACACTCGTCATAAACAAAGCTGCTGCAACTGCAATACCAAAATACAATTTTTTTAGCTTTCTTTTCCTTGGAAATAATGAGTGCTTAACTACTGATTCTATTTCTTCTGGTATTTCAATTTCTTTATATTCTTTTATCAGTTGTTTCATTCTCTTCATTCTTTTGAACCTCCTGGATTCACTCTTCTAATTCTATTTTCAATAACTTTAATGCTTTATATAATCTTGTTTTAATAGTATTAACATTTTCTTCTAATACATTGGCTATTTCATCAATTTTCATATCTTCAAAAAAGCGAAGCATAATAATGGCGCGATATGAATTGGGTAGCGATTCAATTGCTTTTTTCAAATCCATATTGGTATATTCATCAGTTACACCAGTTAAATGATATTCAATGTCATCTGTTTCCATGATAATTACTTTTTTTCGCTTTCTTATGCCATCAATTGAAGTATTGATTACTATTCGATACATCCAACTTTTCATAACTGACTCATCTTCTAGCGTATGAAGTGAACTTAGCCCTTTTCGAATAGATTCCTGGACAACATCTAAAGCATCTTGTTGATTTTTCATATAACTATAAGAAAAGCGATATAGGTTTGTATGATTTTCAGTTACAAACGAAATATAAGCTTTCTCTAATTTCCTTTTTTTGAACATAATATTACTCCCTTGATACGTATCAAATTTGTATACGGTGCTAAGACGTGAGTCTATAGCAAAAAGTTTTATGTAATTTAAACCTTTTTTGATTTGTGAAGTAACAAACAATTAAGGGAGACATATCTTGTGTAATTAGAAAAAGGCTATTTTCGTATAGATTGTTTAGATGCTTTTTAAGCGGATTAAGTGGTTTATTGTTAATTAGCTAACGGTTAGTTGAAGAAGGGGAAGGTTATTATAAACAGGTATATCAAAGTGGAATATTAAATTTCACCTCTATATTGAATGAATATCTAAAAGATAATATTCAGTAAGGAGTGATGACTTCAAAAAAGTAACCCCCCTCTACAGAAAGGGGGGCATATTTGCTTACTCTCTATGGTTGGTGTGGTTATAAATCCATTAAACATAAGTTGAACCTAATTATTCCCACCGCTTCCGCCGCCGTTATTCCCGCCACCGCCGTTTTGTATAACACACGCAATAGGGATAGCAACAAAAGGTCCAAATCTATTACATCTATTTTTCCAAGATGACCCACCGCTTCTGCATCTTTTCATAAAAAAACCTCCTTTCCTCAATATTTTATTCATCAAAGCGACAGATACATTGGGCAAAATTAAACTAATAAATAAGGCAATCCACTACATATTACGGATAACCAAGAATTTGTGAAGAGTCATACTTTAACTAACGGCGAGCTTTAGTAGAATTTTCGATTCACGAAATATCAAAACGAAAAGACAGAATTTAATCTACCTTTTAGTTTAAACAGCAACAACCTTTGAGAAAACAGCCTGAAAAAAGAATGCCTTTTCTTATAGAATCAATTCACCACAATAAGTTCTAATAGAAGAGGTAGTTCCTATGAAACTAGTTTAAAAATGGAAGCTAAAGATGAAGAGGGAGAGGATATAATAATAGATGGCGGTTATCCTAAAGTAATTGGAAAAATTAAAATAAACTACATCTAAAACAACCCATTTACGGTAAAGATGTTATTTAGAAAACGTTTGAATTACTAAATAAGAAATTGATTTAATAATTTCAGATTACAGGCAGTGTTCCTCAAAAATAAAGTAATGAAAATTTAACTGATAATTTAAATTGAAGAAATGATGCTAATTAATTTTGAACTGAATCCCGAATAGTAACACTTAAAAAGTGACCCTATTCGAGGTTCAGTTAAATCTTTCAGGTATAGTTATTTTTTACTTTTATTTGATTTTTTACTTTTATTATTTGATTTAGCATCAAATTCAGCAGCAAATTCTTCGTTGTTGTTCGGATCATTGTTATTACTGTTATAGCTACTATTACTGTTGTCGATAGTCTTGTTATGATTTCTTTCATTTTTTGTTTTGTTGTTGTTCTTAGACATGGATCTTCACCTCCTAGAGTGTAAGGTGCACAGTAATAGAATGTTTTATTCTTAATTAAAATTTCTTCATATAAAACTTAACAGGGAGATTGGATACTAATTAAATCACCCTGAATTTTGTCACTTTTATCTGGAAATAAATGATAGTATCAATAATATGAGCATAGTTAATATTGCTTTAAATAACGAGGTGACTAATATGAACCAATTATTATTAAGTAAACGTGTAGACTTGGGAATATTACATCAATGTGTTTCAAAGATATTAAACGAACGAGTTAATTGTGTGAAAAGCTGGGAATTTGATTCGATCGTTTGTAAATCCCTTAATTTTACGACAGAAGGTGTTTACCGTATTCATGGGATTGCAGATATCATGGGAAAGGAAGTACCATGGGCTGTTGTGGTAAAGGTCATAAAGCCTGGACAAGTAGAAATGAATGATCCATGGTATCACAACTATTGGAGGCGTGAAGCATTGGTCAACCAGTCAGATATATTGGTTAAACTTCCTGATGTGATTAATACCTCACAATGTTTTAACGTTGAGGAAAAAACAGATGGTTCAGTGTGGATATGGATGGAAGAAATAATAGAAGATAGTATTAAGATTTGGTCTGAAAATGATTATGCATTTGTGGCTCGTCAATTGGGAATTTTCAATGGAGCTTATGTAACAGGTCATACACTTCCAGAACACAACTGGATTTGTCGTAATTGGCTTGAGTCATGGATTAATGGATGTAAAAGATATGCTAGTGACCCAACCATTTATTATCCTCAAATTCAGTTTGGGCTTAATCTCGAAAATATTTGGAATTCCTATACCTGTTTAAATAATAATATGAATAATCATCTCCAAACATTAAGTAAACTACCGCGTGTTCTTGCCCATCAAGATTTAAGCCGGCAAAATATGTTTATTAATACATATCAAGGTGCTGAAAAGGTGTTGACATTAATTGATTGGCAGTTTTTAAGCATCTCGGGGTTAGGTGAAGATTTAGGTAAATTATATGGTGTTGCGATGAGTCAAGGAAATATTGAAAGTGATCAAGGTGACTACTATCAAAATTTATTATTTAAAAACTATATTGAAGGACTTAAAGATGCTGGATGGAATGGGGACATAACATTACCAAGATACGGATTTTGCGCTTCTGTCGCTTTAAGAAGTGCTTGGGAAGTACCCAAATTAATCAAGTTAGCGACAAGTTCACAAATCGATTTGAATGTAATTGAAAATCTCACTCGAATTGTAAGTATCCAAATGGATTTGGGTGTAGAAGCGGATAGTTTAATGAGGGATGTTAATTTGTCGGAGCAAGAATTTATTAATTAAATATGGAAAGTTTAGGAATTTAAATGAATGTTTGAATGAATATTAAGCAGTGAACTATGCTTATTTGCTACATCTATTATAACAAAAATTTACATATAATATTAGCCTGTTTTTGGGAAGTAATATACGGTAGCCTTAAATAATAAGGGGGAGATGGAAATGTCTGGATTACAAAAAAGTGAAGTATATTTAGTGGAACCTGATGATAACTGGGTGCAATCTTTCATAAATGAGAAGGATATTTTGCAAAGAGTTTTAGGGGATTTAATAATAGATATTCAGCATATAGGCAGCACAGCTATTCCAGGAATTAAAGCTAAGCCATTAGTCGATATAATTATTGGTTTAAGAAAAATAGAAGATTTTAAAATGTTTGATTTTCAGGAGCTCAAAAAGAACAGTTATTATCATTTAGCGAAAGTTAACATTGAAGGCAAGGAAGTTATTGCAAAGTTTGAAAGTTTGGAGCCTCTATTCAAAACGCATGTTGCTCACGTTGTAGAGTATGGAGGAGAATGGTGGCAAAAGCATATACTATTCCGTGATCGCTTAACAGCACAACCTGAATTGGCAAAGGAATATGAACAGTTAAAAATAAAGCTGTCTAAAGAACATCCAAACAATGAAAATGCTTATGCTAATGCGAAGTTGGAGTTTGTGGATAGAGTCATTAAGATGAATGAAGATTAGCTTTTTGGAGGTATTATCTAATGGATATTACTATCCTAAAATCAAGTTTAGTAATGCTTAATGAATTCATATACTTTGATGAAAACCAATATTTACGTTAAAAATGCAACAATTATGAAGCAATAAATGAACTGACACCTCAATTTGAAGAGGCTATAAAATCTTTAGAGCAATATTCTAAAATTGAGCAGATTTTTCTATTTGGAAATCTTGGTAATCTATATCGTATTGCAGGAGATAGTAAGCAAGCCGTAAATATATTAGAAAAAAGTTTTAAGCTTGCTGAAGAAAGTGGTCTAAAAAAATTAAAGATTGCTAATCTGATTCGTTTAGGCGAAGCATATAAATATGCTGGACAATATGAAGAAGCATTAAGGTTGTTTGACTTAGCTATTCGAGCATTAACACCTACAGATGATTGTGATTTAGTGGATTTTGCTCTACAGCATAAAGGGAAGTGTCTAATGGAATTGGATGAATGGAAAATAGCACTATCTCATTTTAACGAAGCATTATCTATTCGAAAAAGAAAAAAAGAGCAATCTTTAATCCATTCAACAGAATTGGCAATACAATTTGTAAAAGAAAATAGAAACTAATAAAATCTCTTTAGAATGTGATGAATCATTCGGAGACAATCAGTAAATCATTTATCTTGCTAAAACAAACTAAGGCTACTCCAAAACTCATTTTGAAATAGCCTTTTCTAAATTAATTATTATTAAGCGCTCATGTTACGGCAAGCATCTGCACATTTCTGGCAAGTCCGAGCACACTGTTGGCAATGTTCATGATTGTGTTTCGCGCATTCTTCAGCACAGCGTTCGCAAATGTCAGCGCAAAGATTACAAATCTCTTCAATAAATGGAGAGTTTGAAGCCATCGCTTGAATCGCAAATATACAAGCATCAGCACAAGCACGATCATATCGAATACATTCTGTCATCATTTTGACATCATCTTCTTTTAAACATGAATCAAAGCATGTGTTACACGCCTCCAAACATTCCATACAAATTTTAATACATTCTTCATACTGTCTATTCATGTAAACACTCCTTTAAAATAACATTCATCTTTTATGTACCCTGGTGGATTGAAAATAAACAAATAGAACAAGTCTTTTACTATTTATAAAAAATTTTCACAAGTTTTTGTTCTACATAACAATAGTATTAATCAAAATATAAATGGAAAATAAAATATTTTAATGTAAAATAAGTAAAGTGTTAGTATTGGCATTCCTATTAGAATCTGATTTGAGAAATGATGTTTTGGAGGAGATATTAATGAATTTTAGAGCTTTGGCAAAGATTATTTCAGTTTTTATAGTTATCTTTATGATTATATTAATGATTAAAACAAATTTTGTAGATAAAGATGAATCTGCTGAATCAGGACTTAAAATAAACGATGTTGCACCTGATTTTCAATTGAAAAATTTAGCTGGGGAACAAGTAAAATTATCAGATTATAGAGGACAAAAAGTACTTCTCAATTTTTGGGCTTCATGGTGTCCACCCTGTAAAGAAGAAATTCCGTATATGCAAAAGTACTATGAAGAGTATGGAGAAAAATCTGATATGGTAATTCTTGCAGTAAATATGACTAAAGTAGAAAAAGGCGGTAAAGAAAAAATAGAGGAATTTGTTGAGAAATATGAAATGACATTTCCAGTTCTAGTAGATGATAATGATGGTAAAGTTATGAAATTATATGATGTACGATCTTTTCCAACAACATATATAATAAATAGTGAGGGTGTAATTACTCAAAAAGTTAGAATGTCTTTAGACGATAAGAAAATCAAAGAAATTATTAATTAGAGTAATTAAATCTGTTAAAATAAACAGATTTTCTATAGATGTTATTTACAATCGATATTAGATTGTATTTGAATTGGAGGCATTTATAATGCAAATAGAAAACAGCACTTTTCCAATACTAGAAACTGATAGATTAATATTAAGAAAAGTTACAGAAGTTGATGCAAGTAGTGTTTTAAAATATATGTCTGATAATGAAGTAGTAAAGCATATTGGATTAGAACCTTTTAACACAGTGGTGGATGCAATGGATGAGATCACTTGGTATCAAACAATATTTGAACAGGGAACAGGAATTAGATGGGGAATTACTTTGAAAGAAAATAATGAAGTAATTGGTAGCTGTGGTTTTCTTAACAGGGTCCCTAAGCATTTTCGTACAGAAATCGGTACTGAATTAAGCAAAGAATACTGGGGACAAGGTATTGCTAGCGAGGCTTTTGAAGCTGTAATTAAATACGGGTTTGAAAACTTTAAACTTCAAAGGATTGAAGCGTTAATCGAACCTGAAAATATTGCATCACAAAAATTAGTTGAAAAGCAAGGCTTTATAAAAGAAGGATTACTAAGAAATTATGAGTTTACTTGTGGTAAATTTGACGACTTATATATGTATTCACTGTTAAAGCAAGATTTTGATTTAAATGAATCACAAAGTAACGAATAAAAATCAAGCATATTGATTTCATTTTATTCAATTCACCAAAAGTCTCAATTTAATTTGCGCAACAAAAATCATTGAAATATTCTAATTATTATGTTAAGTTAATTATCAAATATGAGGTGAATTATATGTTACGAACAAAAATTTTAAGTAACACTTCACAATTCCATCATCACATGTAGTCTTGCTATCCGATTTTATAAAATCGCGCATAGGAAGACTATTTATATTGAACTGCATCGATAAAGGAAATCACTTTTATCAGGTGCAGTTTTTTTATTTTCAAAAAATTAGGGGGAATATCAAATGAGAAAAATGGATTATCAAAATGTTAAAGGTACACAAGATTATTTACCTGAAGCTGAAGTGATTAGAAGGAAAATTAGAAGAACGCTTGAAGACACATTTATACAATACGGTTGTATACCACTTGAAACGCCAATATTGAATTATACGGAGCTGATGGCTTCAAAGTACGGTGGTGGTGCAGAAATATTAGAGGAAATGTACACATTAACTGATCGGGGAGAGAGAGATTTAGCACTTCGTTATGATTTAACGATACCTTTTGCAAAAGTTGTGGCGATGAATCCCGCCATTAGAATGCCTTTTAAGCGATATGAAATTGGTAAAGTTTTTAGAGATGGGCCAATAAAGACAGGACGATTCCGTGAATTTACACAATGTGATGTAGATATCGTAGGAGTAGAATCTCAAATTGCAGAAGCAGAGCTGATGGAAATGGCACTTTCCGCCTTTACCAAGTTAGATTTGAAAATCGCCATTCAATATAACAACCGAAAATTATTATCCGGAATGTTAGAAATGTTTGAAGTACCTACTGATCAAATGAGTGCAGTAATATTAGTGTTGGATAAATTAGAGAAAGTGGGTGTTTCAACGGTAAAGAAGGAACTAAGCGAATTAGGTTTACCACAAACAATAGTAGATTCCATCGAGCGGTTTTTAACTGATGAGAAGAATAAGACGATCGATTATTTTGAGTCATATACTAAATTGAATAACAATATTGAGCAAGGAGTAAATGAATTAAAAGCATTAGAATCATTCTTAGCATATTTAAATATTTCGGAGCAATGTATTTTCAACCCATTTTTAGCAAGAGGTTTGGAAATATATACAGGTACGATTTATGAACTCTTTTTAGTCGACCAGACAATTAAATCGAGCATTGGTAGTGGTGGGAGATACGATAATGCGATTGCAGGCTTACTTGGTACGAATCAGTCTTTTTCAACTGTCGGTATATCTTTTGGATTAGATGTCATTTATACGGCTATTTCCTTGAAAGATTCAGCTGTAATAGAGGCTTCATTACTCGATTATTACATCATACCAATGAATACATTAATGGAATCCTTATTAGTTGCAACACGATTAAGACAGAAGGGATACAAGGTAGAATTAGATATGAGTAACAAGAAAATTGGCAAAGCGTTAGACCGTGCGAATAGTGAAGGCATACGAAATGTAATAATAATTGGTGAGAATGAAGTAGAGCTTAATCAACTAACGGTGAAAAATATGGAGACAGGTGAAACGAGAGTAGAGCCATTTCAATTTTCAAGCTAAGAAGACTTTCTTCAAAAGGTTCCGTTTTACTAGATTGTTGCTTTTCACCAGATTAATAAGCATATTTGATTTTAAGTCGAATATGCTTAATTTTTCGTAAGGCTAACGCTCTAAAATAGTCCTTAGAATAAAAGGTTGTATAGAATGTAACCAAAAAATAATACTAAAATTAATATCCCTGTACCTTTCCAACCCATACCCCCTGTTAAATCAGTAATATTCCCACTACTTCCTCTATTTAATGCATCGTGTATAGAACCAGAGGGATTATTTTTCAATTCACTTTGTCTTAAGCGTTCTCTTTTTTCTTCTGGTGTTTCTTTTAGACTCATATTCCCCTCACATTTCTGCCCATTTCTTAACAGTGGCTATTTTTATAAATGCATTATAGATTAATATTCTACAAGTTTTCCGATAAGCCTTGTTATACAATCATTTCTTTTATTGTCATGGTAGCATTTTTTCTAAAGCGACAGGAGAATTGCTAGTAGCAAAAAGACATCTAACTTGACTAAAAAACAGAAAATAGATATGGTAGATAAATGATATCTATGATTAGGAGTGAATTATTAAGGTGAAATATTCAAAAGCAACGAATTACGCTCTTCATACCATGTTATATTTAGTCAATGTTACTCCTGAAAAGCATGTAGGTGTTCAGCAACTTGCAACACATCAAGATGTTTCAACTACGTATTTGTCAAAAATACTGACTAAACTTGCTAAGGCGGGGATGGTTGAATCAGTTTCTGGTGCCAATGGTGGATATAAATTAAAACCTAATTGGGAAGACATATCTTTTTTAGATATTATTCAAGCTATTGAAGGTCCTACATCCTTATTTGACTATTGTTTACATCATGATCCAAATTGCTTGATTCAAAAAGTTATTGTTTCAGCAGAAGAAAAGATGCTAGATGAATTAAGAAATCAAAAAATTGTAGACATAGCTAAACAAATGACAGAGGCTCATTAAGCCCTGTTTTTTTACACTAATCATAGCTATTAAAGAGTATTAATATCTGTAATTAAAAATACCAAAAAGAACAGGGTGAAGAAAATGACTATTTTTGATTGTATTATTATTGGAGCAGGTCCTGCAGGATTAAGTGCCAGTTTAACATTAGGAAGAGCTAGAAGGAACATAGCAATATTTGATAACGGTACAAATAGAAACAGAGTGACACAGGAGTCACATGGATTCATCACTCGAGATGGGATCAAGCCACAAGAGTTTAAAGAAATAGGGTTAAATGAATTGAAAAATTATCCATCCGTATCTTATTTCCAAAAAACAGTTACTCAAATTATCAAAGATTCTAGTAATGACCGATTTATCGCAAAAACAGAAGATGGCCTGGAATTTGTTGCAGAAAAAGTGATTTTAGCAGCTGGGATTCAAGAAGTATTTTCATTCCAGAGTATACGCGAGTATTATGGGAAAAGCCTCTTTAGTTGTCCATACTGCGATGGATGGGAGTTACGGGATAAACCATTAGTTGTCATGGCAGATAATGAGGCACATATAATGCATTTGGCTAAACTAGTCTATAACTGGACGAAGGATTTAGTTGTCTTAACTAATGGAGTAGAACTATCTAAAGATGGGGCTAGTGAATTACAAAAGCGCAATATTAAGTTAAAAACGGAGCGAATTAAAAAATTAATAGGCGATGATGGTATTCTTCAAGAAATTGAATTTGTATCAGGAGAAACGATATTTAGATCAGGTGGGTTTGTTGTACCGTCTTTTTATCGACCAAATCAATTTGTTGAGCAATTAGGATGTAAAGTACAAGGAAATGGAGTAGTAGAGACAGATGGTTCAGGTCGCACATCTCAAAAAAATGTGTATATTGCTGGTGAAACCGAAAAATCAGGACCCTCTTCTATAATGTTTGCTGCTGCAGATGGCAGTAAAGCCGCATTTTCTGTAAATATTGATCTTACTACGGAACGTTTTTAATTAAATTTACAGTAAAAATATTAAACCTCAATCTTTCAAAGAAAGAATAAGTTAATCTTATTTTCTTCTTTTTAAGATTGGGGTTTTATTATTAGGTCGTTATTAACAAATATAGTAAAATTAAATTAAGTTTGAAAAAAATGGAGGAGTGTATAGGTGAGTATTAGGTTCAAAGATTTCTACCGAGATGAATTAACAATAGTCGATATACAAGATGCAATGGTAAATGGGGAAGTAACTTCAAAAGAGTTAACGATGTACTATCTTGATCGAATAGCAAAATATGATCAAGGTGGACCCAAGATTAATTCGATGCTGGAAATAAATCCTGAAGCGATTTTCATAGCAGAAGCATTAGATCATGAAAGAACGATCAATGGGGCGAGAGGACCTTTGCACGGAATTCCAGTTGTCTTAAAAGACAATATTGAAACGAATGATTATATGCATACGAGTGCAGGGACACTAGCACTCGAAAATTACTGTAGTTCATCAGATGCTTTTCTAGTAGATAAATTGCGACAAGCTGGAGCTGTTATTTTAGGCAAGGCGAATATGACAGAACTAGCAAATGCAATGTCGACGACAATGTGGGCTGGCTATAGTGCTAGAGGAGGGCAAGTATTGAATCCTTACGGTGACCCCAATCTATTTGTAGGTGGTTCAAGCTCAGGATCGGCAGTAGCTGTAGCAGCAAACTTTTCGGTTTTAGCAGTAGGTACAGAAACAGATGCATCTATTCTTAGTCCAGCAACCCTGAATTCAGTCGTAGGTATTAAACCAACTGTTGGTCTAATCAGTCGAAAAGGAATTATTCCCTTTACCTATTCGCAGGATACAGCAGGCCCCTTTGCAAGAACTGTAGGAGATGCAGCGATTTTGCTTGGAGCAATGGTCGGTGTCGACGAGCAAGATCCAGCTACACATAAATTGAAAGAAAGAGAAATCGAGGATTATACGAGTTATTTACATATCGATGGACTAAAAGATGCTAGAATAGGAGTCTTTACACATGGTTCTGACGAGTTTTATAACTCAGATGAATATGACGGTGAGTTATTTGAAAATGCAGTTCAAACATTACATGATCAAGGTGCAACAGTAGTGAAAGATATTGAAATTCCAGCGTTTCATAGAGAACGTAATGGTGCCGTTCTTTTATATGAACTAAAGCACAGCCTCGACAACTATTTATCGAAACTTCCACCACAACAACCTGTACATTCCTTTAGTGAACTAATTCAGTTCAATAAAGACCATGCAGATCGAGCGTTAAAAAATGGGCAAGACAGATTAGAACTGCGTGAACATCTACCAAATACGTTAAGTAATCCAGAATATTTAACTGCGCGCTTAGAGGATATCTATTTTTCTGAACAACAAGGAATTGGCTTTGCATTAAAAAAATACAATTTAGATGCTATTCTATTTCCATCATATTTAGGCTCTACTGTTTCAGCAAAAGCAGGTTATCCAACAATCGCAGTACCAGCGGGTTATATGGAATCAGGAAGACCATTCGGCATCACTTTTGCAAGCACATCATTTAACGAAGGAACATTAATCAAACTGGCCTATGCTTTTGAACAAGCTACTAAACATAGAAAAGTACCGAATATTTAGTTGGGTATCAAAAATAAAATCATTTAGTTTATAGATGGGAGAGATTTCAATGCAATTATTATTTCATTATAACTGGTTAATAAGAGATGAATGGTACAGCTGGTGTGAAGACTTAACAGAAGAAGAACTTTTAAAGAATCGAACTGGAGGGGTAGGCAGTATATTACAAACACTCTTTCATATAGTTGATGTGGAGTGGAGCTGGATACGTCTAATACAAGGTAAAGAGGATTTTCAAGAGAATTTTGATGATTATAAGAGTATAAGCAAGGTTCGAGAATTAGACGCTAGATTTCATAAGGAAGTAGAGGAGTTTGTAAACAACTGGGATGAAAACATGGAAAGTAATAAATTTTACGATTTACAATCAGATGGCAGTCATTTAACAGACACTTGGGGTGAAGTGATGCGACATATCATTGCTCATGAAATTCATCACATCGGCCAATTGTCCGTTTGGGCTAGGGAAATTGGGAAGAAGCCCATATCAGCAAACTTTATCGGTAGAGGGCTCGGCACTCATTAAAATCATTACTCCGATACTTATTATGAAAATAAAGGAGTCTGCCACTTATGGATAAGGAAAGCGCTAAACTAGAAAAAGTATCGCACAATAGTGATAGCAGAACGACTAGAATGGAGACTAAACCTGAGTTTACAAATAATAAGGATAAATTAGATTTTAAGACAGATGCAGATGGTTGTTTTAAAGGGTCGTATATCTTAAATCATCAAACTCAAACAGGTGATAAAATCGTTTTCTATATATTAGTGGAAAATATAGACTCCCCAGTCAGCTTCATTGTAAATGGGGAAGAGAGTGAATATCACATAATACATGTTCCGAAATTAGGAGAAGTTACATTCGATTTTGAACTTTCCAATTTACCAATAGGTAAGCATATTATTCACTTAATTAATGAGCCATGTTTCGAATATGTTGAGCAAGTGCAAGAATGTAACCCAAGTATTAAGTATATTTACACTCGAATTTATTTTTCTCTTGAAGTAACAAATGGAAAGATGCCATTAGAGCATAAAAAATATGAAATCATGCATGAACAGAGAGAATCAGATTTCAAAAACAGAATATCTTTAAAACTATTTGAAGATAAGAAACTTTCTATAGTGGCTGAACAAATTAAAGATGGCAGTTATTATCTGGCAATTAACAACGATAAAGATTATGAGATAAAAGGTCAATTGTGTTTAATGTCAGACTACCGTTTAGAGAGCACACAGAAATTAATAGTGCCTGAAAAGACGAAAGTTATAGTTCCTGTAAAGTTTCATAGAGAAACATTAAAAAAGAGTATCCGCTTTATATTTCTTATGACTCCAACAAAAATAGAGGCAGAAGCAGGCGTTCCTATTAGAGGCGTTTTTATGAGTGAGCGCTTATTACTACAAGATGAAGTGTTGAAAAAACAGAGCCATAATAATTACTGATTGTTACATGAATCTATTGCATAAAATGTATCTCAATCCTCTAAAAAGGAAGAAGGAGATACAAAATGAAAGGTAATAGATGTTTAATATTTACTATATTCTTATTCTTTGCCCTACTTAGTACTTCAACTGTTCATGCACAAATCTTGACTTACCCATTTGTAGTATGGGATGGAAAAGTATATGAAGTGTCCGAAGTAGTTTTGCTAGATGAAAAAATCGGCAATGTCATAGGGAAAGTAAATACAAAACCAAATGACTCATCAGGAGACTATTATGGTAATGCATCAAATACGTTTGCAATTGGCACAAAATATTATGAGATAAGCGGAGTTTCAATGGCAGATGCTATTGCAGTAGAAAATGAAAGAGGGCAATTCATACAAGCTGATTATGTACAAAAAGCAACAGAGCAACCAATGAGTGTGTTGCAAAAAGGAATAGTAAATGCATCAATCTTCGCTATACTTATTATTATCCTTGGTGTTAGGTATGGGCTGAAGAGATCTAAAACAAGGGAAATAAATTAGCCTATAAAAAATTCATTTCAGTTTAGATATGAAAAATAAAGCGCATAGTGGGATTTTTCGGTTTTATCATATGCGGCATCTTTTACTTACACTTTTTTTTTAGATAATATTTAAGGAGTGAAAAAAATGGATTTAGGACATCCGACAGCATCAGGAAACACAGCAAAAATCTATCTTTACAAAAACAAAATCGTTAAAGTATTTAATGAATATTTGCCGGATACGGAATCATCATATGAAGCAAATAAGCAAAAACATGCCTTTTTGCATGGACTTTCTGTTCCTAAAGTTTTGGATGTCACTAAAATAGATGGGAAACAAGCTATAATAATGGAGTATATTAAGGGAAGGACATTAGGAGAGCTTTTATCTGAAAATATGGATCAAGCAGAATATTACATGAATATTTCCATTGATATACAACAAAAAATCCATACGATTATTACGAATTCACTAGAACCAATGTCTGAAAAACTAAGGCGCCAAATTGAAGCAGCACACAAGTTGGATAAAAGACATAAGGCAGATTTAATACGAAAATTGGATTCGATGACATTTGAGAATAGGTTATGTCATGGAGATTATCATCTATATAATTTAATCATGTCCGATAATAAAGTTACAATTATAGATTGGGTTGATGCCAGTTCAGGTGATATACGTGCCGACATATATCGGACTTTTCTTTTGTATTCACAATTTTCAGCGGAATTAGCTGATATGTATTTGCGACTTTATTGTGAGAAAAGTGGATTATCAAAAGAAAGTATTTTTCAATGGGCTCCAATCATTGCAGGAGCAAGGTTATCTGAAAATGTATCATCGGAAAAAACTGAACGTCTTTTGGAGATAATAAATCATTACTGTCCTAGATAGCAATAATTTGAGTAGGGAATTGTGTAAAGGATAGTGATATGTTAGAAGATCAAAAGCAAGCAATTACGATATGCAAACAGCTACTTTACATAGAATAATGCCAATAAAATCAAAACTAATAATGCACAAAAGAAACTGGACCCTTTCTAACATCAAAGCCCAGGTTCTCTATTAATTTTGAGTCTGGGCTTTCATCATATTTGGAACGTGAGCTACCGAATGGTACGACTACTTTCTTGCTTGAATCAAGGTGAACCAACTTTTTCCATTAAATGTTCCGGAAACTCTGTATACTGGCTGATAGAAATCTTTCGTGTCATACATATACGTAAGCTCAATTAATTCTAAATCAAGTTGGTCACCTTTTTTTATAATAAGTTCTTCTTCCTGTACCAGTGCATTATATTTTATTTGGGGGAATTCTCCATTCTTAATTCGCTCATACACTTCTGCAAATGACAAGATGTTCACTTCCCGTATAAATTGGTTTTTATGAAGATTATACGATAATGAATAAACACTGCCATCGGGTTTAAGCCCAAGACTTAAATCACCATACCAATAATCTTTGTTTAAATCAGTACGATCTGGAAGTTCCCATTCAAAATCTCCATTCTCTAATACAGTAAATTCTGCATCTTGGGGTAGTATAGAAAGTTCGTCCATCATTGCCAATGCCTTGTCAACCATTGGCTCTTGCTCTGCTAATGAAGTTTGCTCTGGTGTATAAAGATCCTCTGAAAATGACCAACTTCCCTCTGAACTTATAAATAACGTAGATGGGACCCCTGCTTTATCTTCCAATAGAATCTCACGATCACCACCATTATCCTGTGCACTCAACTCTGATAATCCTAATTTCCCTTGTAACAGGGCTTCAACTCCAACATTATTAATCATTTTCTTATATACTGGGGCAACTGCGGGTAATGAGCTTAATTCTAATGAAGTTGATAAATCAACCCCTGACATATTCGATTTTGTATACGCGTTTATTGCTAGATGACCAAACTCCTTTTGGGCGTAGATAATATTCATCCCAAGAAAAATCAAACCCATCAAGAGAGGTATAGCAAGATTTCTGACCAGACTTTTTATTTTTACTTTTTTGTGATGAGCAATGGAAGCCCCTAGCATGTATAACTGGTATCCAATAATCCCACCAAGTGAATTGTTAATTAAATCATCAAGCTCAAAAATCCCTGCTCCTGAAAGTGTTTGATACGTTTCAATAGACAGTGTGGTACTTACAACTACAAAAAGAAGCCACTTAAACTCTTTAGTTTTAACGATAATTAAAGGCAAAAAAATTCCTAATGGAACAAACATTAATATATTAAAAATACAATTTTGTAGATCACGCAAAGAGTATTTCTTCCACGCATCAATGTAACCACTGAACGGATTAAGGTTCATCTGCAAGTAGTGTGAAGTGCCACGGCCAATAATAGTTAACTCACACACAAAAACAATATATCCGATGAAAAGTGCGCCAAGAATAAGTTTCTTTATTTGAATTTTTTTTATGTCTGTTTGTTGTTTTCTATAATAAAAGAAGTAATATAGTGCGATAAGTAAGAACTCAACTACAATAATAATGATTACTGGCAACATTAAATACCGAATATTATTAATAATTTCTGTAACTCCCAAGATAAGACGCTCCTAACTAAATTATTCTGATGATTCTCAAACACTACACTTAATGAGAGACCAACCAATGTTTTTATATTCATTTCACTTTTATTGTAACTGGAAATTATTAATAATTAATGAGAAATTTTATGAAGATTTCTTAAGAATTTGAATTAGTTAAACAAGAATCATTGGTTAAAATATAAACATTTTAAAATTACTGATGCTGTTTTCCTTCTATTACTCTTTCTTTTTTCCACTCCTTATTTATTATACTTATATACATTTTTGATATAGAGAGTATATCAATAATTTTTTCCATATCTACCGAGAAAGAAGAAAATAAAAAAATATCTAAAATTTTAAAAAACCATGAGTCCCTTATCTTAAGAAGGCGTAAAAAGACCACTCCATGATGGGTGGACTTGAAGTTCAATCCTGTATTTTATATTTATTCAATGTAGCTCCTAGAATTGTAGCTGCTTTTTATTATAGTAAAAAGAAAAACACCTTCAGCTGCATGATAGGCTGGGAGTGTTTTTTCTTTTCTGAAAATTTCTGTGCATTAGTTATATATAAGTCTAAAGTTTCTGATTATTAAAACCCTAAATATGTTATAATTATTAACTAAAATTTTTACACTAAAAAAATAAAGGAGAGGTGTAAATGAAAAAAATTATCCGTTACTTGGTTTTGGTTGTATTGTTATTCTCTTTGGTAACTCCAGTTGCTGATGCAGCAAGTAAGATTACGCTTTCTGCAAAACTTAGTAAAAGTACGCTTAAGTACAACGGTTCTGCAAAAGTTAACTATAGTGTTAAGAAAAATGGGAAGATCGTAAAGAAACCGAAAGTGTCTTTTAGTTCCTCTAATAAGAAAATTGTGACTGTTTCTAGTAAAGGTGTAGTGAAATCTAAGAACGTCGGTAAAGCATATGTGTACGTAAAAGCATATGGTAAAAAAGTTAAATTGCCTGTCACTGTTTCTAGGAAAGTATGGAGCGTTGATGGGAAATATAAAGGAAGAAAAGTAGATACATCCTTTGACAATAAATACGTTTCAGCTGGCTCATCTTTATATGATTTAAAAAACGGTAATCTAGTAAAATCTTTTGCTAAGAATAATAGTAAGAAGAATTCTATTTTCTTTTGGAAAGACGGTTTAGTTCATTATGACGGTAGTATTTTTGATTACTTCAATTGCAAATTTACTTCATATAATAAATTCAAATTGTTTAACCCTAACAATGATTACTTCTTCGATGTGAAAAATGGGGTATCGTATGCTAGTCAGAATAAGAGTAAAGGGAAAGTTGTAAATTCAGACTTAGATGTGGTGGAAATAGATGATGTTGAAACAGGAAGAAACGCAGCAGCACTTTCTGTAGATGGTTCAATTTTAGCTACAGCCTATGATGATACGCGTGTTGTATTACATGATACAAAAACAGGAAATGTTATAAAAGAATTTAAAATCGATAATAAAGAAGTAAGAGGTATTACGTTTACAAAAGACAATAATAAATTATTATTAAGCGTTACAAACGTTGACGAAGAAGATTTTATGGTTTACGTGTATGATACAGATTCAAATGTAGTTCTAAAAAAATTCGGAGGACCATATGGCGTTATTGGTGAGGTTAAAATCAGTCCAGATGGAAAAAGAATTGCTCTTCTAGACATGCGAGGAGTTAAAATGTATGACAGTTCTTATAAATTATTATACGAACTTAAAATGATTGATAAAACTAGTATGAACTTCACTAAGGACAGCAAATATCTAATCGTTGCTGGCGGAGATGTTACAAAGTATTACGTTAAATAGTGATTACTATTAATCATAAGCCTAGAGAGAAAGTTTAGATTTATGTATTTATTCAAGGACAGTAGAATAGACGTATTTTCCCAACTTAATAGCTGACTCCAGTGTTTTACTGGGGTCTTTTTTAATTGTACTTCTTTTATTAAGTAACCAAAGCCTAATTTCCCGGTGTATTATGCAAGAAATTAGGCTTTTTTATTATATTTTCAAAGTTTCTTCCTGGTTTTTAATTTCTTTAATGAAATAATCATAAAAAGCATTTTCCATTAGTAGCCCCTTATTATATAGATCTACCATACAGTTTTCCAAATCTCGAGATTCAACGTCTCCATTTTGAGAGTGTACCGCACTACTAAGTGACCTTGCTAGTCTTTTCGCAGATTCCGCCATACCAGATTGATCAATAGGTTTAATAGCGTCTTCAGGAATGTCAAAAAGTAACATATCCCCATCTTCAAAAGGCTTAATGGAGTAAGTATTCTTTCTAACACTGTAGTCCCAAATAATAGCTTTTTGTCCTTCATGTATTACTCGTTGATTTAACTCAAACTTCATTCTTAAACCACCTCCATACATATATAATAACCTTTTAAACCAATATATTACAAATTAGATAACTGATAGTATGTGAGTATTATCGTAGAATTAGGGATATTGTCTAGGGAATAGATTAATTAATACATACTAATAGTGTAGGTTTTTATGTTCATTAATTGTATTATTTTCCCAAATATTATGATGAGTAAATTCTATATTTAATAAAATATATTTAATAGAAGGAGATTTCTTTCGATGAGCAAAGTTAAACATGTAAGGATTCAAATGAATTGAGGAGCTACTTTAAGGTACAAAAGAGAAAGAATGCTAAAATATATGAACAACAACGTGATGAATTCTTGTACTATTGAAGATGACAGTAGAATTGTGAATTTGTAATTAAGAATGAGAGGTGGCTTATTAATGAAACAAGCAATTATTTTTGATATGGATGGTACATTGTTTCAAACAAATTTGATCTTAGAACCTGCTTTGGCAGCAACATTTGATATCTTAAGAGCCAATGGATCATGGAATGAGGATACGCCAATCAATAAGTACCGGGAGATAATGGGAGTGCCTTTACCGGTTGTCTGGGAAACGTTATGCCCACAACATTCACCAGAGATGCGTGAAAGGAATAATGAGATTTTTCATGAAAAGACGATTAATCTGATTAAAGATAAACAAGGTGCCTTATATCCTCATGCAGAACTTGTCCTTGAAACACTTAGTTTGAAGTATGATTTATACATAGCGAGTAATGGACAAGCTTCTTATTTACAAGCGATTGTTGATACTTACGAGCTACATAGATTTTTCAAGAAAGTATACAGCATTCAGACCATACCTTCTGGACATAAATCGGATTTGGTAAAGAAGATTTTACTGGAAAATAGAATTGAAAATGGGGTAGTTGTAGGGGATCGTTTATCAGATATTCTTGCTGCAAAAGATAATGAGTTAACTTCTATAGGTGTCAATTTCGATTTCGCACAGGCTACAGAACTAGAAAAAGCAGATAAAGTCATTAATGATTTAAAGGAATTAATTACGATATTATAAACTGTACCCCTTAGGGTTGACGATTTACAGTCTATCATAAGGGGTGTTTTTTTATTTATTAAGGAACCTGAATTAATAAGTAATAAACACTAGCGTTTTTATTAGATTAAGATATAGCCATTATGAAAAAACGAGAGTAGAGACATATCTATTCAAAATTTACGATTTTTGAATACAATAATTCAGCTTCACCAGTTTTTAGACAACTAATTCATTATTGGTAATATAAATCACAAAATCTTGTATTAATTTATATAGCATATTAATAAAAAATAATATAAAATATAAAGTGTAATAATACACTATTCATAGAGTTATTTCTCTTTTTGAATCTTGTTTGTTAATTTAGTTAGGAGAATATGATGAGATTTAAAAACTTAGTATTACTTAATGTAGTACCTGTATTATGCATTCATTCATTAGTGGTGTTGCTTAAAAATATAGGAAATACAAGAGAGTTGTCGACATTACAGGCAGAAATTATATTATTTACGCCGATAGTTTTATTGGCAATCAACTATAAAATAGAATCTGAAAAAAGAGGGGGATCATTTTTAAATAACTTTCTTTTCATTATTATAAGCTGTGGGGTTGGACTGGCTATTTACTTTTTGGACCTTGGATTTACATTTCGAGATTGGGGTCCATACTATCCAAAAGACTTTATACTAGAGGGGATAGGTGCACTTTTATATATGAGCAGTATAGTTCAGTGTCTAGTTGGTGGTTTTGTATGTTCAACTATATTGTTTATTAAAAATATGAGAGCCAAAAGAAAAGAGTTAATAAAAGGGTAATAAAGAACTTAGATTGGGTGAATATCCTAACTGATGGTACTAGAGATATTATACGAAGGATCTAATAATACATATTTGCTGTCAATGTAGTAAAATATGGAGATATAAAACTTGTAAATTCGTATAATGAGTACCGTTTAAGATAGCTATTTGTGATGGAGTTCTAAGTTTTAATTTCAGCAAAAGGATTAATTATGTACCTGTGTTAGAATCTATTAATAATTGATTCTAACACAGGCAATAAAAGGAGTGATTCTACTATGAAAAACGTACATTTCGTTGCTTCCTGGAGTGGTGGGAAAGATTCAGCGCTGGCATATTATCGAGCACTGCAATTAGGGATGGTTCCGAAGAAAATTTTAACGATGTTTGAGGATGATGGGGAGATTTCTAAGTCACATGCAGTTCCTTTAGAAGTTGTACAAGCACAAGTAGATAAATTAGGGATACCCCTGTTAACTAAACCTGCAAGTTGGAGCTCATATGAGGAACAATTTATAGATGCGATGGATGCATGTCGAGCTGAAGGGATTACACACGGCGTGTTCGGAGATATTGATCTGGAAGGTCATTTAGATTGGGTCCAAACAACATGTACGAAATCGGATATTATAGCAGTCCATCCACTATGGAAAATGTCGCGGCGATCAGTGGTAGAGGAACTGTTAGAAGCTGATTTTGAGTCGTGGATTATTGTAGTGAATACAACTATGATGCCTGCTTCTTATGTTGGGAAAAGATTGACAAAAGAATTAGTGGAGGAACTAGAAGCAGCAGGCATCGATGCGTGTGGCGAGAACGGTGAATTTCACACTATTGTAGTTGATGGACCTATTTTCTCTGAGCGCGTTCCAATCTCCATTTCTGCTCCTATAGAAAAAGGAAATTATGTTTTCTCTCCAGTTTCGTTAGACGAAAAATGAAAAAGGAACCGTAAGTAAGGAGTGCAGTCCCTTTAACTCCGATTCTTCAACATAACCTTTGATCCTGTGGATTTAAAATAAAGTCACGATGTTTATAAAAAAGATGCGATGTTTTGAAGAAAGTCGCAATGTTTGAAAAAAGTTATGATGCTTTACCCCTTTTGAATATAGTTACTTGGAGAAAGGAATTCCTATGTATGTCTAAAATGGTTAATATGCTTTCTATATTATGGCTCCTCAAAACGAGGAAACAATTGACTGCTAAGGAGCTAGCAGAGGAATTAGAAATCAGTATCCGTACGGTGTACCGCTATATTGATGCTCTTTGTGCAAGTGGAGTACCAATCATTTCAGATGCAGGACATAATGGTGGGTACAGTTTACTGAATGAGTTTACAAAGGCACCTTTGTTTTTTAACCTGGATGAGCAGAAAGCGCTTGTTCATGCTGCAAAATTTGCAATAGATGCAGGGTATCCCTTTAGTGAAGCGTTAGATGAAGCAATTTCTAAATTGAAAATGTATACAAACGCGGAGCAATTGAATCATATCAATCGTCATTTAAGAGGGTTTGAAGTCATCCATCCTACAGTCGAACCGTCTTTGAAATCTATTCTACAAGATTTAGAAATTGCTGTTGCCGAAAATTATAAGTTATTTATTATTTATCATAAAGATAGGGAAATCGAACCGCAATCACGCCATATTGATCCTTATGGTCTTGTTTATTGGAAAGGTAAGTGGTACACAGTTGCATATTGCCATCTGCGTAAAGAAATTCGGAGTTTTAGAATCGATCGTATTCAATCATTATCCAAAACAGATAAAAAATTTGACAGACCCTCGGGATTTTCAGCACGTTCTTTCTTCCTAAAAGACCTTTTACCTGATTCAAACCAACTTGAAAAACTCATTTCTGTCCGTATCAAAGGCAAGACACATGCGCTTGATGATTTATGTCAGCATTGGTTATTTAGTCATGCTTTAATAGAACGAAAAAACGACCAAGCTCTTTTTAAGGTTGATAAAGAGTCTATTCATACCTTTGTACCTTACTTTCTTCTTCCCTATGGTAAATCTATTACCATTTTGGAACCAACTTTATTACAAGAAAAATTGGCAACTATCAGCTTTGAGTTATTCAATCATTATAAAAAAACTTCACTTCACTGACCGTACTTGGCAGTGAAGTTTTTTTATAATGTACATGTACAGAACAAAATTTTTAGGAGGCATATAAATCATGAAGGATTTGAAGTATCAATTTTATATTGCAGGTACACCAGAGGAAGTTTGGAAGGCATTAATCTCTCCTGAGGGTACAAAACAAATTTATTATGGGTCCGTCATAAGATCTACATTTCAAGTGGGCGATCTCTTGGAGTATGTAGGTCCTGGAGTAGATGGAGATGAAACGGTACATGTATACGGTAACGTATTGGAGTATGAACCGAATCAGTTAATTCGATTTACTCACTATACTGGAAAGTCTTATATGAAAGATGATCATGCATTTGAATCGAGAATTTCTTATCTTCTAGAGCCTATTGGCTCATGCACGAAATTGACACTCATTCATGACCAGTGGGAAGAAGATGATCCCTATTTTGAGAACAGCGACAATGCCTGGTGGATGATTTTAAATAATACAAAGACTTTAGTAGAAACAGGAAGTACTCTAGATTTTGGTGAAGGTTCATAGGTCCGTCACAAATGATTTAACAAAAAGGGAGTAGTGGAGCACAACTCCTTAACTAATTTGTATTTTAAGATTTATGTTGTTTAGTCTATCTCACTGATTGTGGAGTAAACAACTTAAATGTGTAAAAAACTTAACCATGACCTAGAATTTTTCTATATAACTGATCTCTTTGAGAGAACATATATATTTGTTCAATCAACGGGCACGATTTTGGAAGATCAAAGGTAGAAAATGATTAAACTTTTTTATAAAACCATAACTTAAAACTACTAGAGAATAATCCATTTTGATTAATCTTTTTTCAAAATGGACTATTCTTATTTACCGAAAAATACAGGTTTATTGTGTTTTTAATCAAACTTTATTTCTAAGCTGCAACTTTTATCCTAAAAGACTTAAAGAATCTACAATTAAATCAATTATTATGACCTCTTTGTCTAAAGGTACTCTTAAGGGTACTGCTAAAAATGGATATAAAACCTATACATATAAGTTAAATAAACATGGAAATAAAAATATGAAGGTTGTTGTTAATAAAGATGGTGTAATTGTAACTGCTTATCCAACTTCAGGAACATCAGTAAAAGTTAAAAAATGATAGGAGCTTTAATGACATGAAGATAGCATTTAATGTAGAAGAATACGAAGATATGATAAATTCCCCTTTTTCTGCGGAAATGATGCAGAAATAATTGAAAATACTTGTGGGAAATTGGTGATTTTTTTCATAATGTGAAGTCAAATTTGATCTTATTTCAAATACTTCATCTAGTATAAATTGAATTATCGTATTTAATTAATGCGCAATGAATTGTTATATTCTGTCATGAAGTTGTCATTGTTTTTTCCGTTTATAGCATTAGTACCTCTAGTTAATAGGGTAATATTGTAATTAATAATATAAATCACCATATTTTAGGTACTCACTATTCAATATCAGCAGGAGGTATTCAATGACAACGGAATCTTTAATTGATTTAAGCAGTACAGCTATGTATATTTCTTTTCTATTATATTTAATCGCAATTGTGCCTTTAGGTTTAGCTGTTTCTTCAGAAAAAATGCTATTTTCTACTATCGGCATAACGATCACTTGGATAGGATTTATCCTTCAAATTATTTACATTGTGACTAGATGGAATGCAATTGGCCATGCGCCTGTTAGTAATATGTATGAATTTATGACATTCTTCGGCATTATGCTCGTGGCTGGTTTTTTAATCATGTATTATATTTATCACCAATCGGTTATTGGTCTTTTTGCATTACCGATTTCCTTATTAATCCTAGGTTATGCTAATGCATTTTCAAAGGAGGTAAAGCCACTAATTCCAGCACTTCAAAGTGAGTGGCTAACAATTCACGTTATTACCGTTGCTTTCTCAAGCGCTGTCTTATCAATTTCCTTTGTAACAAGTGTAATCTATTTATTAAAAGTGATTAATACAGAAGAAAAGAATAAAAGAACGTTCTTTTTAGAGTTAGTCTTGTATTTACTTGTAGTAGTCTGTGGATTTATAGGAGCATCGACAACTTTTACTATCACAGGCTATGAAAAGGAACTTCAATTTCTAAACCAAGATAAAAAACTAGAAATATATAAATACAAGTTACCAGCCATTACGGCACCAGTAAAATCTGTAGTAGTTGAAGTTAATTCAGATAATCAATATACAGAAACGAATCAAAAAAACGGTTATTTAGAAGTTTCAAGCTTTTTAAACGCGATGAAATTAAATACACTTATTTGGTCGTTTTTAGTAGGTACTGTACTTTATCTACTCATCCGGTTGATTACAAGGCGTAAAATTATTACATTGTTAAAACCACTAACAAATCGTGTTAATGCTACAACAATGGATGAAATCTCTTACCGATCAATTGTTATCGGTTTCCCATTGTTTACACTAGGCGGACTTATTTTTGCTATGATTTGGGCGCAATATGCATGGAGCCGATTCTGGGGCTGGGACCCGAAAGAAGTATGGGCTTTAATTACTTTCTTATTTTATGCAGCTTTCCTTCATTTACGTTTAAGTAAAGGATGGGAAGGAGAAAAAACAGCTTGGTTATCCATTATCGGTTTCGGAACAATCATTTTCAACCAAGTGTTTGTTAATCTCGTTATTGCGGGACTTCATTCGTATGCTTAAATAATTACTAAGAAACTTTATTGGATGAGTCTGTGCGCGACTTTGATATTATTGCTCCCCTTAGAGTAAAAGGGGGAATATCGAAAGTAAGAAAAAATTCAACGCAAATATCAAACGCCTGAACTAAAGCATCCCTTTAGTTTAGTACAATATTTCATAATCTTACTTCCTTGGATAATTACTATTGCTAAATGTTTGATATATAAAAAGGGAACACCTGTTAACCAGGAAGTTCCCTTTTTATTTCGTGAGATAAGAGTACACCATAACAACGTTTGAGAAAAGTAGACTACGGTTAGGGTTTGAAGCATTTTTAAACGGATAACTTTTACATTACCTACATGAGTTGCATTGAATGAATATTATTGGCCACCAAGCATTACCAACTACTAAAAATGTTGTATACGTATTATTAAAAAGGAGAGTTTTCAATTAAACTCCAGTATTAATAATAACTCCTAGATAATCTAACCGATATAAACACTTTCACATGTTCCAGCTGCTGGTTCATAAAAACAATGATTTTTAAATTGCCCTGTAAAAGGTTGACCGTACCATGTTGGAGGACAAGGAGCATATGGATTAAAATACCAAAGGGCGAATTTCGCTGGATGTTGTCTCCAATAATCCAAATTCTGTTTTGCTAATCTTTTTTCAGAAGATCTCGCTCTTTGATAAAATAAATTTCCTTTTTGAACAGCTTCAAAAGAAAAATTTCCACCTTGAACCTGATAAATGACATCTTCAATGGTTCTTACATCATTAAAGTCTAAACAATTTGATACAGCTCGATTAACAATTACATTGCCAACATATAACATCCCTTGGTTTCCTTCAGCCTCAGCTTCTGCGCGCATCATCCTTGCCATTAAAGCAACGTCTGCATCTCGGTATTTAATTCTTGGCATTTTTCCACCCCTATAATATAGTATGAAAAAAAACCTAAATTGATGTCATTTTTTATACCTTTATTCAACTATCATGCACCTTTAGATTAAGTACAATTCTTCACAAGTGCAACATTGATTTTAACATAAATACCCAATGGGGAAATCACCTTGAAGAATAACTAAAGAGATGATTTGTATCAAACTTTATTACAGAGCAACAAATTCTCTTCAAATTGTTGTATTAGCTGTGAAAGCAAATAGACTTTTGATATCTTATAGAAAAAAAGACTGAGCATCTTACAACTCAGTCTAGTAAATTACTATTATTTTCGTATTTTTTCAATTTCATCCGCAACAAACTGGACGTTTGTTCCTACGATTACTTGAATACTTTGCGGTCCTACTACATTAATACCAGGAACACCAGTAGCCTTAATTTTCTTTTGATCAACAGCATCCATGTTTTTCACTTCTACACGTAGGCGAGTTGCACAGTGGTCTACAGAAGTTACATTTAGGTCTCCGCCTAATCCATTATAGATTTTAGCGGCCATATCTGAGAATTTATTACCTGATGTAGTTTCTCCAGCATCATCTATTTCTACATCTTCATCGTCTTCTCTACCTGGTGTTTTTAAGTTGAATTTCACGATAAAGAAACGGAATAAGAAATAGTAAATGACTGCAAATACTAAACCCTGGACGATTAACATTAAAGGTTGGTTAGCAAGTGGCAATCTTGAACTTAAGAAGAAATCGACAAAACCGGCACTAAAACCAAAACCTGCTGTCCAGTGGAATGTTGCAGCGATAAATAAAGAAATACCTGTTAAAGCAGCGTGAACTACATAAAGAGCTGGAGCTAAGAACATAAATGCAAATTCAAGTGGTTCAGTAACCCCTGTGAAGAATGCAGCGAAACCTGCAGCTAACATTAAAGATGCAGCTTGTTTTTTTCTTTTTGTTTTAGCAGTATGATACATTGCTAGAGCAGCAGCTGGTAATCCAAACATCATGATTGGGAAGAAACCTGCTTGATACATTCCGGTAACACCTTTTGTGCCAGTTCCTTTCAAGAAGTTACCTATATCATTTATGCCAGCAACGTCAAACCAAAATACTGAGTTCAATGCATGGTGTAATCCAGTTGGGATCAATAGGCGGTTAAAGAATCCGTATAACCCTGCACCAGTAGCACCTAATTCACTAATAGCTTCACCAAAACTAACTAATGCAGAATATACAACTGGCCAGATAAAGAACAATGCTGCGGAAACGACTAGCATAGAAGCAGCTGTCATTATGGGAACTAATCGTTTTCCACTAAAGAACGCTAAGAAATCTGGTAATTGTACATGGCTAAAGCGATTGTACATGATAGAAGCAATTATGCCTGATATAATACCGATAAATTGGTTTTCAATTTTGCCAAATGCGGGATTTACATTGGCGACATCTGTACTTAGTAGCATAGAGACAGTTCCTGTAGAAAGTAATGTCGTTACTACTAAGAAAGCAACTAGCCCACTTAAAGCAGCAGAGCCATCTTTATTTTTGGACATCCCCAACGCTACCCCAACTGCAAATAGAAACGACATGTTATCTATAATTGAAGATCCAGCTTTGATTAAGAAAGCAGCTAATACATTTCCAGAACCCCAGCCATCAGGGTCAATCCAATAGCCGATACCCATCAAAATAGCCGCAGCAGGTAAAACAGCTACTGGTAACATTAAAGAACGACCTAGCCGTTGTAAATATTTCTTCATATAATAATTCACTCCAATACAGAATATTTAGATAATTTTCTTAAAAAAATAAAATAATTTCGAATTTTTTATTGCTTTTGCAATCTTTCAATATGGACTGCGATGTAACCTAACTCATGATCTGGTAGGTCAATACCATGCAATTTCTTTAACTCTTTGGTCACTTCGACGGCGCAATTGTACGAATAAGGAAATTTCTTTTTAATCATGACAAGCATTTCTTCATCCATTGTATGGAGCTCATAATGATTCATCCTTGTTAAAGCAAAGCGTAAATGAGTGATAAGACGATGATAGGAAATGTCGTTTTCCTCGAGATGTATGTTTAATTTTTTTTGAATAATTTGAACCATATCCCGAATAATCGTCGTTTGCTTTAACGTTTGATGTAAATCGCCTCCTTGTAATTTCATCGTATGGATATGAAGAGCGAGGTAAGCAGCTTCATCTTCCGGCATTTCAACTTGGCATCTTTCTTTTATATGTTGTATTGCCCAAAGACCAATCTCAAATTCTCTCCTATATAAGATTTTTATCTCAGGTAAAAGCTTGTTATTGAGTTGAATACCATCTTTTAATCTTTCAATAGCGAATGATACATGGTCAGTCAGTACAATATGAATACGTTCGTCTAACTTTCCACCAATATATTCCTCAGCGTACGAAATAATTTCTTCAGAGATTGTAAAATGTTCTTCAGGAATTCGACTTAACAATTGTTGAAGTTTGTCATTTTCCCTCATAACAAATATCTTTTCTATTCTGTCTAAATTAACGATGTCGTTTCGTTTCTTATTAAAAGCAACTCCGGATCCCACAGCAATCTTCTCACGCTCGTTATCTAGAACAACTACGGCATTATTATTAAGTATCTTCGTGATTTTCATCGAAAGCGATCTCTCCTTTACTTACGATAATTTAAGGATTCACTACTTAGCAGATATGGTCATTAAGATGGTTTTATCTTGGATGCATGATTTTGAATAATGGCATTGAATGTCTTTGTCAGCACTATTAGTAACAATGATTGGTGTAACTATGTTTTTTGCGTTTTCTCGAATATATTCCCAGTCCACTTCGATAAGAACTTGCCCTGTAGAAACTTTATCACCTGCACTTACAAGTACTGTAAATCCTTTCCCACCTAAAGAGACCGTTTCCAAACCAATGTGAATGAGAATCTCTGAACCATCAGTAGTGCGTATTCCAATAGCATGCTTCGTATCTGAAATGAGAACTATTTCTCCTTCTACAGGGGCATGAACACTCCCATTAGTAGGAATAATAGCGACACCTTCTCCCATCATTTTTTGGCTGAAGACGGGATCTGGAACTTCACCTAATGGAATAATCTCTCCATTTATAGGTGCCAAAACTTCTAAACTACGTTTTTTAAATAAATTTGATAGCATGAAAAAACTCCTTTGTTGAATAATGTAATAATGCTGCCGTAATAGAAAAGCGTAAAAAAGGCATGGAGGCAACAAAGCAGTTTTTTACAACTTCTTTGTTTACCACCATGCCTGATCGTATCAGTAACATGTGATTCGTTATTAAACTAATATTCAGATAATAGCATTAAATATTTTACTATTCAATAGAAATATGAAAAAAAGTTAAAAATTTGTAACAATTGTAATGAATTATATGAAGGGGATATAGTTTTAAGTACAAGTTTCAGAAAAAATAAAGCGATTTTGATCAAGCTATTTCAAGTGAAAGACAAGAAAAGAGCATACATCTTGTTTTTTAGATTTTTTTAATGAAAGATTAAGCGGAATTTCTATACTTGCATACTTTACAATATAAGAGTACTCTTATATAAGTGAACGATTATATAAAAGAGGTGGGATAGTGGATTCTTTAACAATAATGGAAAAACAGTTAAAGGCCGTAAGTGATGCTAACCGTTTAAAGTTGTTAGCCTGTTTAAAGCAAGGCGAGGTCTGTGTATGTGATTTAGTTGATGTCCTGAAGGTTTCACAGCCAGCAGTTAGCCAACAATTACGTAAATTAAAAGAGGCTGACATTATCTTAGAAAGAAAAAAAGGGACTTGGAAGCATTATCGATTACATGAAGAACAATCTCCATACATCCAAGCAATTATTGAAGAATTAGAACCTATCTCATATAAGCATTGTGGACCAACTTGTTCTTCCCAAGAAGGGGATGATTGAAGGTGGAGAAACCGTTAACAAAACAGCTATCTTTTTTAGATCGGTATTTAACGCTGTGGATTTTCATTGCAATGGGGTTAGGTGTTCTTATAAGCGTCATTGCACCAAATTTTAAAGATACATTAGATACTTTAGCGGTAGGTACTACGTCTATTCCAATTGCTATCGGATTAATTGTTATGCTCTATGCACCGCTTGCTAAAGTGAAATATGAAGAGATGTGGCGTGTATTTAAAGATTGGAAAGTTCTATTGCTCTCACTCGTACAAAACTGGCTATTAGGTCCATTTTTAATGTTTTTCCTAGCCATCATCTTCCTACATGATTATCCGGAGTATATGGCGGGGCTGATTATGATTGGCCTAGCACGATGTATTGCAATGGTCATTGTTTGGAATGATTTGGCGCGAGGTGACAACGAGTATGTGGCAGGGCTAGTTGCCTTTAACTCTGTATTCCAAATCTTATTCTATTCTGTATTTGCCTATTTCTTTTTAAATATCATGCCGGGATGGTTTGGATTAGAAAATCTAAATATATCTATTTCAATGTGGGAAATTACAAAGAGTGTGCTGATTTACTTAGGTATCCCATTTGTTGCAGGTATTTTAACGCGCATTATTGGTATTAAAGTGAAGGGGATCGAGTGGTATGAAAATCAATTCATTCCTAAGATTTCTCCATTAACATTGATTGCTTTATTGTTCACTATTGTCATGATGTTTTCTTTAAAAGGGGATAAAATTATTGAATTACCAGTAGATGTAATTCGTATAGCCATTCCTCTATTAATCTATTTCTTGATTATGTTTGTCGTGTCGTTCTTTGCTTCAAGAAAGGCAGGAGCAAATTATCCAGTTACAGCAGCACTTTCGTTTACTGCTGCCAGCAATAACTTTGAATTAGCGATAGCAGTAGCTGTTGGTGTGTTTGGTATCCATAGTGGTGCTGCGTTTGCCGCTGTTATTGGCCCGCTTGTTGAAGTACCGGTGTTAATAGCTCTAGTGGGAGTAGCACTTAGATGGAAAAGGAAATATTTCGAAGTTAAATTGTAAGTATTGAATCACACGATTTACGCCTAGCATTGTCTAGGTCTTATTTTAAGTCATTATATAAGTGATCGCTTATGTATTAATGTAGACGGAGGGTATAAAAATGACAGAAATGAAAAACGATCAAATACGCCAAGGTGTGCGTGATAATTATAAACAAGTAGCATTAAAAAGTATTGATACAAATAGCTGCTGTGCTCCTAGCTGTTGCACACCAGATGAAAATCAAAATATCTCTGTAAAAGAGATTTCGCAAAAAATGGGTTACACAACTGAAGAACTTACAAGCATTCCGAACGGTGCCAATATGGGATTAGGATGTGGGAATCCACAAGCAATTGCGGCTTTAAAAGAAGGTGAAACTGTATTAGATTTAGGCTCTGGTGGTGGATTCGACTGCTTTTTAGCTGCGCCTAAAGTGGGCTTAAATGGGAAAGTCATTGGTGTAGATATGACACCAGAAATGATTTCAAAAGCTCGGAAAAACGCAGAAAAACTCCAATTTAAACATGTAGAATTTCGTCTTGGTGAGATTGAAAATTTACCAGTCGCAAATCAATCTGTCGATGTCATCATGTCAAACTGTGTAATCAATTTATCACCAAATAAATTACGCGTTTTTGAAGAAGCATACCGTGTTCTAAAAGATGGCGGTCGTTTAGCCATTTCAGATGTAATTTTAACAACAACTTTACCAACTGATATGAAACAAAATATGGCGCTCTATTCAGGTTGCATCACAGGCGCCTCAACAATCGAAGAATTGACGGCTTACTTGCAAGAAGCAGGGTTTAAAAATATTCAAATCACTCCAAAAGATGAATCGAAAGAATTTATCAAGGAATGGGCACCAGAACATCAAGTGGAAGAATATATCGTATCGGCTATTATTCAAGCTGTGAAATAGAATGATGTACAGCTATAGATATGAAATGAAGAAATCAAAATAATTGAGTAAAAAATGACTTCGCTAAAGTAGCGGAGTCATTTTTTTATTCCATACACTTCTATCAAAAAGCTTTCCGATAATAAAAAACTGGAAACAGCGCCAATAAAAAATGAATTGGAAAATCACATTTAATAAAAGCGCATATAAAACTTAATTTTAAATTAAAAATACTTAAAAGTGAAATAATGGTTTTGGTTAATCAGTATTGATGTAAATGCAATTTCAAAGTAATGTATGATATGTAAGCAAGATTACATAATGGGACGTGATAAATATTGAAAACTCTAGCTGTATTTTGTGGATCAAGTAATGGAGCTTCGGATATCTATGTAGAAGTGGCAAAAAAATTGGGTAAAGAGTTGGCCAAACGTGATATTACACTTATATACGGTGGGGCAAGTGTAGGCGTCATGGGTGCAGTTGCAGATGCTGTATTAGAAACAGGCGGAAAAGTTATTGGAGTAATGCCTAGTTTTCTAGAGAAAAGAGAAATCTCTCATAAGAATCTAACTGAACTAATTGTAGTAGACTCTATGCATGATAGAAAAGAAAAAATGGCAGAACTTGCAGATGGATTTATGGCGTTGCCAGGTGGACCAGGAACATTAGAAGAATTCTTTGAGATATTCACTTGGGCTCAGCTTGGATTACATCAAAAACCTTGTGGACTCTTAAATATTAATCATTATTATGATCCGCTTATTGCTTTATTTAATCATATGTCTGATGAACAGTTCTTACATGAAAAGTACCGTACTATGGCGCTAGTAGATATAGAACCAAGTGGACTACTCGACCAATTTAATGTATATGAAGCACCAACTGTAAAATCTTATATTACTGAAAAACAAATTTGATAGTTGAAAAAACAGGCTATGGTTTTTATAGACCATGGCCTGTTGTAATAGTAAGAGGGATATCGAAAGTGCTGAAGGTAAATCTTTTTTTAAAAGCTAGATTATCTTCGAATACGACTTTCAATTGAATTAGGTGATTTTTATTTTTACTTGTATAGAGTCTATTAATTTGTTTAAGGGGAATTAAAGTGTTTAGATTTATTTTAGCATCATTATTTTTTACAGTCCTGTTCATAGTAGGGCTGATGTTTACAGTTCGTATTTTTAAGAAAAGACGTCCGAATATGGATTGGCAACTACATATTTTTGTTTCAATCAGTATCATGTTGTTAGGACTAGGCGTTGCCTTATTTACGTGGCTTGATATCGTGGCCATCGCCATGAATAATGAGAAAGTTGAACAGGGAACTTGCGAACTGACGAGAAAATATAGTCGTCGAGGTGGCGGTGATACAAGAATTAAAGTAAACGAGATGGATTTCACTTATAATAAACCAGGTTACTACAATGATGTGTATGAATGCCGTGTTGAATATTTGCCATTCACAAAAACAGTGAAAGATCTTCAATTGTTTGACGAAAAGGGAGTTTAAGATAGCAAAGCGCTTATCTATAGTTTTGGACATACATATTTGAGAATAACTACATCTTATATTATATAAAATAGTATTGATAAACAGATTCACCAAAGGAAAAGGAGCTGAATACATTTTGTTACTTATAAGAAATCTTGAAGAAAATGAGCATGAGTTTTTATTGGATATGTTATATGAGTCAATCCATATTCCAGAGTATAAACCGACTAGAGAAGAGTTACTAAACTTCCCACACATTAGAAAATATCATGAAGGTTGGGGAAGAGCGGGGGATAGAGCACTAATTGCTATCGATGAAGAAAACCAAAAAGTAGGAGCGGTCTGGTACAGATTATTTGAAGAAAATAATCAAGGCTATGGATATGTCGATCACAACACGCCAGAATTAGGAATTGCTATTGTAGAGAATGGTAGAGGAAAGGGAATTGGAACTTTACTTATGAAGAAAATCTTGCAGCTTGCTATGGCAGAAGGGTATAAGTCAATTTCCCTAAGTGTAGATCCAGATAATAGTGACGCAGTACATATATATAATAAACTCGGGTTTCAAGAATACGGAATATCAGGCACAACTATCACAATGGTATATAGGGATGCTGAGCATTAAATACGTCAAATTAATGCTGGAAATAATATAAAGCATGTTTTGAATGATTGATCAAAACATGCTCTAATGCTCTTTTTTTATTGATAAGAAATCTGTTTATTATAATTTGGATCATGATCTATCAATTGTTAAGCACTCATATACATGCATATCTAATATCTCAAAATTTATTAGTAGATGTGTTGACAGTAGAATAAGGTTTCTCTTCATTTATTATCCCCGAAATACCCTCTTTTTCAAGTAAATCGACAATTTTTTCAATGCTTGCATGATCTTTTACTACAATGAAATTAGGTGAAAAAGGCTTGTTTTTTATGTTTAAAATAAATTTATAACCATTATTTACTTTAGGGTCAAGACCATAGAGCTCATGCCAACGACTTATTTTTTCTACTTCATAACCTTTTATATTACTGAAAGAATAGAACTTGCTATCAAAGATTATGCCATTTGCTAATATGAACAAATTACCACGATGTTTAATGGAGGAAATAATCACGAAAAATAAAGAAACAATACTAAATGAAGAAGTTCCTAATACGTCAGTTAAAAGAACAATTACTAACAAAATGACTAATAGTAAAATTGCAACTACGGTTCCCCATTTAACATATTGGTAAGACCTCGTATTTTTACTAAGATACTCCATTTCCCGCCACTCGTGTGGAATGAGGATGCTATTAAAATCTTCTTCCTTACTAGGGTAGAAAGCATCCTTAGAGAGCTGAACAGCTTTTCTCAATTTAATTCGATATCGAATCAAATAGTAAATACCAAACAAAAAAATAATAGTGAATATAGTATTTAACATCTTTTATAGCTCCTTTCTCGATAAATAAGGATTTAAAACAATTGTGGCTTACTAATTTATTCCTATTGTTCTATATAAAAAATTATACTACAAAATGGATTATTTGAGTTTATATGTTTATTTTAGGGTTAAAGTAAGGATTTCAAAAAGCAAAGCCAACTTGAAATAATTCGATTAATGTCTAAAACAGTGCGACATTTGTAAATAAAAACTCATTTTTTTCAAAATAAATGCAAATACCCTATAAAGTAAAGTAGACTTTTATAAGTGTCACTTAACTTTATAGGGTGCAATTTTTTGGGTGCAAGTGGATTTATTTAATCAATTAATTTTAATTCTTTTGCCATTAGAGCAGCTTCTGTTCGTGTTGTAACATTCAGTAAGTGATAAATTTGTGATAAATTTCGTTCAACAGTTCGTGGAGTAAGATCAATTTCGAGAGCAATAGCACTATTAGTATAGCCCTGTACGACGAATTGTAAAATTTTCTTCTCACGTTCATTTAAAAGTAGTGGTTGCTTCGAAATTTGAGGTTGATCTAATTTCTGAACGAAATCGATGAAGCTCCAAGGTAAGATAATCTCGCCATCCATTGTTAAACGAATTGTCCGAAGTATGCGCTCTTTAGTGACGGTTTTCGAAAGAAGCCCATGTATTTTTTTTTCCACGATAAGTGAGTAGTAATCTTCGATCTGATCGCCTGTATACAAAATAATCTTTGCGTCAGGTTGGAGAGAGCAAATGGTAGCTCCGACGTCAATACCACTTGTACCTGGCATATTAATGTCAATTAAATAAACATCATATGGTGTTTTTTGTACGATTTCTGGAATATTTGTCGGATTTTTTTCTGTATCCGCTCGCATATCATCGATATTATTAAATAGATTTTTACTACCTTCTAATACAATTGGATGGTCGTCGATGATTAAAATATTTATCATGGATAGTTTAGTCTCCTTTATTGACCGTAATATCAAACTGCATACCTTCATTAGGGTATGAGTCAATAACCATAGTCCCTTTGTATGCGGCAACACGTTCCTTCATGCCAATTATCCCCATCGTCCCAGATAAATACAAATCTTCTAAGTGACAGCCAATCCCGTTATCCATATAAAATAAATGAAAACCTTGTGATAAAGCACGAAGTTCAATTTTTACATATGTTGCTTTAGAATGCGTTAATGCATTGTTTAACATTTCTTGGATTAAACGATAAATGAGTAACGACATCTCATTGTCATCTATTAGTAACGGTTCAATAGAATGCATTAAAGTAAAGTGAGCTCGTTGTTCGGTCTGATTAAATAATTTCGTCAGTGCGGCCTCCAAACCAAGTGTTTGAAGAAGCGGAGGCTTAAGTTGCTCGCAGTATAGTCGCAACTGGACATTTATTGTTATTAGTTGCTGATGAATTTGTAAAATTTTTTGTTGTACGAGATCGCGATCACGTACATAAAGTAAGTTGTCCAATTCGCGAATTAAAAAAATTTGCTCTTGTAAAATAGTATCATGGAGCTCTTGTCCAAGTTGACTTTTTACTTCTTCAAGCTGTAACCAGCAGAGCTTATGTAGCCAAGCAGGATAGTTTTGTCCTTCCTTTGCTTGCTTTAACTCAAACATTAAATCCTCTACAAGCTGTGTGTTTTCAACAAAATTATCAATGTAATGAAGCAGTAATTCTAACCAAAGAAGTTCTTCCTTTTTTAAATGAATTTTGGAGTTGGTTCTTAAAATCAAAAAGTATTTTGTTTTTATATTTCGATGTAAGCAAGCGACGTAAAACGTTTGAAATTTCTTTATTGATCCAACTTGTAGTTGATCTAAATCCTTTGGCGTTAATTGGAGTTGGTGCCTATTCTCTTCAGACTGAGCATTAGCAAGAGAAATCTCTTCAGTTTCCATATCATATTGTATGACATAAACCGTATTCATTTCTAATTGCTTCATAAGTTGATCGGAAAGTGTGTTAAATAAATCCTCCATTTTTATTTCTTTTCCGACTTTATCAATAATCGAATATAAAAAATGAATATTATTGCCGTTCGTAGAAAATAGTACTTTTCTATACACATAATCAATTTTTTCTTTAACACATAACAGCACAAAAATAGAAATGAAAATAAAAAGTGCTATACCTATATTAGTACGTATTGAAATCGATAAAAACGAGTCAATTCCTATCATTAGCCAAACTGTCATACCACCAGCAAACAGCACATAGTAACGTATACGAGAAACATAATAGTCAACATCAAATAATCGTTCCGTTACTTGCATAAAGGTGAATGTAAAGGGAATGCATAGTAACGATATAGCGCAAGTCGATGGACTTAAAATTGCTTGTTGAAATAATAATTCAGGGAGTACATAAAAAATGACAAAAGGTAAAAATGGTAGAACGATAAACCAAAAAAGTATTTGGAGCTGAATGCTTCGATCACGAGTATACGAAGTTGCAAGAATGATTAAAATATAAAAAATCAGAGCCACAAATAGCAGCAATATAATGATCGTATTCAAAGTGAAAAATGCTGAATTGAAAATTTCTATCATAGACACTAGGAAAACACACACAGTAATGAGATATAAGATCCAAATCTTTTTATTAAATCTCCATGGTATACGCAAAAAAGCAAAATACTTTTGTAAAAAGTGAATGAGTAGTACAAGGCATAGGATTAAACATGTACTATTAACAATACTACCTACGGGATGTAGTTGGGTGGATGCACCAACACTACAATAGGCAAGCGATACCGTTAGCAAAAAATAAATTAAAATATTCAGTGAAGCGACATTGCCACTTTTTTGCTTATATAAATAAATTGCTAATGACAACATAAGTAAAAAGTAAATTACTGGTAAAATGAAAAAATGTGAAAATGCCTTAGGCAATTCATGATACAAAACATCAATTTCTTTAATGTTTCCTGTAGCGTCCATTACAGTTAGTGTTTTAGCAGATCGAACAATCCCGTCTGGTGCAACGTGCTCCATTTTATAAGGAGAGAAGTCATCGATTGCAATCAATATATCACCTTTACTTATTTCATGGAGTTCTGCCCAATCACGATATTCGAAATGCTCAATTACCAATCGATCGTCTTGTTTTACAACCTCTATCCCAATAATAGGAGAACTATAGCTGATATAAAGTACATAACTCCCAACAGCGATATAAAGTGTTAACAAGGTGATGAACGAACGGAGAGGGATTAAAGTGGTCGCCAACCTAGGCTGCCTAAGCATACATCATTATCATATGCTTCCACAATTGCTTTTTGTTGTAGTGAAGTTACACCTACTAAAGAAAGCTTATTATCCTTTAAAAGTTGTATGAACGCTGGGTTTTCTTGTAAGTATTGAATGAATTTCATCATTTGACATTACCTCATTTCATTAATTTTTCTACATATAAAAGGTCTACTTCGTGCATTTTAATCTGCTTTAAAAATACTAAAGCTTCTAGCTTTAATAAGTTTTTAATCGCCAGTGCATATTGAATCGCACCACTATCAATTAATGCTTTTTGAAGTAAGGGAACATTTACTGAATGCGTATTACCTGCGTAGTAATCATTTAGATGTACCGCAACTGATGATGGCTGTGAAAATAAAAAAAGAATTGACAACGAATATTTTTTATAGATAATATCATTTTTTCCATTCCAATATTTTAAGTCTGTAATATCGTTTTTGATTTGCTGAATCATGCCAATATGTTCAGCATAACGTGCAACCGTTGAATTTATTTGGCCAGTAGCTAAGACAACACCAAGCTGACAACTTAGAGCAGTTAATGAACCAGATTTTTGGCGAATCATATTGAGATATGCTTCTTCAGTCCGTGCTGTATTAAGTAAATCTTGTTGTTGACCATTAATACAATCAAGGCCATATTCTTCTAGCAAACAAGCAACTTCCCATTTGTATCGACTTGAAGTTTTTAATACAATTTGTTTCGCAATAAACAGAAGCGCAATAGCTCCATTTAACCCGATTGCGGTATCCTGAGACCAGATTGTATCGACATCACCATCTTGTAAATCATCAATTATATCAAAGCTTAAAATAAGTAACTCAAGTGCTGCTGCAATCGACACCGCATCATCATCTAGTTCACAGCCAAATGCCTCATAATGGAAAAGGCAAAGATGAGCAAACATGAAAGAAGCGTTTGTTTTGACATTGATATATTGAATAAGTTGGTCCTGAAAAGCGAGATGTAAATGTTGATTCGTTGTAATTAGTTCTTTCATTTTAATAATTAAGACCTCATTATGTCGCATTATACAAACCACCTTTTGTTGTAACAATTACATTCAGTATACATTCATTATGAATCATATATCGACTAAATGGAATAGTAAAATGGTAAATAACGTAAAAAATGTGTGTTATATTACTGTTTTATATAGAATGTAAACTCTATCTATATAGAGTTACCTCTATATTTTTAGAGCGCTTTTAACAAATAATTACAAAATGTGTCGGGAAACCGAAATAGTAATGTCGTATTCCTTACCTTGAAATGACGGATTATATTATATTAATCTGAATATAGAAAATATAGATAAATTAAGAAGTTAGTAATACACTACTCAGACAAATTATGAAATCAAATTTGGATAACTTTTTTATTTCTTTTTTTTATTAATACTTACGATCTATTGCTATAAATACGATTTATTGTAAATTAAGCAGAATTAACAATATATATTAGTTGTTTATACCAAATAGATTTGATTTGGTATTTACCTAGTTTCCAATTGCGCCGAATATCATATCAATTCCAATAGAATGGCACACAATTAATCTAATGGTTCAGAAATAATGTTAAATAAATATTTATAGAGGCAGGTATAAGATGAAATCAATAATTCAGTTTAGTATGAAAAGTGCTTTAGCTCTGTGTTTAGTGGTACTTCTTATTGTTGCAGGAGGAATTTATTCTTTAAAAGAGTTACATATTGAGAAGTATCCAAACGTAGACATTCCATATTTGACAGTTTTTATTCCTTATCCAGGTGCTTCACCGGAACAATCAATGAATGATATTGGGGAGCAAATGGAAAGAGAATTTATAAAGCTTGAAGGCGGAAAGAATGTATATACAGGTGGCGTTGCTAATGCAGCATATTCAACGATAGAATTTGATATGTCAATTGATATGAAGCAAGCTGAACAGTTAGTAAGGGCAAGTGTTGACAAGATTCAACTTCCAGAATTGGCAGAAGAACCGAAGTTTGAATTATCTAGTCCTGATGATAATCCAATTGTTTTTTCAATGGGGATTTATGCCGATGAAAATTATGAAGAAGTTCAAAATTTTATGAAGAAACGTATTATTCCACTTATTGAAGTAATCGATGGTGTAAGTGAAATCGAGGTTGGCGGGGTTGCAGATCGGTTAGTGCTTGTTCGACTAATACCTAAACAATTAGAGGCAAGTGGAATTACTATTAATGATGTAAAAACAGCTATTTCAGCAAATAATCTTTCGATGCCGACCGGTGATATTTCTGTATCTAACGAAGTATTACCGGTGCGAATAAATAAAGAATTAAAATCAGTTGAAGATGTTAAAAAAATAAAGATTTTCACACAAGGGACAAATTCACAAACCACTAAGACTTTACCTGGAACGATTACTTTAGGTGAAATTGCTGAAGTTACATATGAAAGTGAATACACAAATAATATTACACGAATAAACGGAGAACAAGGAGTAAGTTTGGGTATTATGGCTGAAGGTGGAGCTAATGTAGTAGCTATTGTTGAACAAGTTAAGGAAGAAATGAAAAATTTGGATCTTCCTGAAGGATATAAAGTAGAAACACTGCGTGATCAATCTATTGAAATTAAGAAATCAGTCTATTCTATGCTCAAGGAGGCATTTTTAGGTGCATTAATGGCCGTTGTCGTAACCTTGTTATTTTTAAGAAATATTCGTTCGACCATTATTGCTGTTATATCCATTCCAGTATCCATATTTGCATCTTTTCTTCTGATGAAAACGATAGGATATACATTAAATATTATGACACTTGCAGGAATTGCAGTAGCTTGCGGACGGGTAGTGGATGACTCAATTGTAGTAATTGAAAATGTTTTTAGAAGGGTAAGGGCTTCAAAAGAAAGAAATGATAAGCTCATAGAACAAGCTACAAGAGAAGTCGCATCTGCTATCACCACTTCCACAATCACAACTGTAGCGGTTTTCTTGCCATTGGCTTTTGTACCAGGGATTGTAGGGGGATTTTTCAAACCACTTGCATGGACAATTGTTATTTCATTATTGATTTCATTAATTGTTGCAATAACTCTTGTTCCACTCTTATCGAGAATTTTTCTTTTAAAAACTACACTGAAGGAACCACAAGAAAATGCACTTCAAATTTGGTATCGAAAAAAATTGACTTGGGTGTTAAAACATCGATTCGTAACTTTAACTACAGCATTATTGATTCTGGTTGGTTCTGTTGCTCTAATAACACCTAGACTCGGCACAACCTTCCTTCCGCAAGAGAAAGTGAATGATTTTGATGTCGAAATTAAAATGAAAAAAGGAACTGCTCCAAAGAAAACAATTGAAGCAGCTAGTAAAGTGGAGAAAATTTTAATTGATCAAGAGGATATAACTCTGGTAAATACAAATATTGACGGAGCATCTGAAAGTGCAACAATTTCATTTGTTGTAAAAGATTCTGTAGTAAATATTAATGGATTTGTAAAAGATTTGAGATCCCAATTTACAACCATTACAGAGCCAGAGAAAATTACAGTATCAGGGGTAGGTGGAATTATTGGTGGTGCAGAAGGTAGGTACACTCTTGTTGTAAATGGGTCTAATTCTGAGGATTTAAAAAAGGCAAGCGAGCAAATCAAAACTAGTTTAAAAGAAGTAGAAGGAATGACAGATGTTACAACATCTTTAGAAGGTGAAGAGCCTGAAATAGTCATTGATTTGGACGAAGTTAAGCTTGCTGAAAAAGGACTAATGCCAGCCGTGGTAGCACAAAGTCTTCGAACACTAATTAGCGGTGATATAGTAACAACGATGAGAATGGAAGGCGAAATACGAGAAGTGAAACTTGGATTGAAGATGGACGAAATAACATCCATCGAAAAACTAGGGAATCAAAAAATTAACAATGTAATGGGTATGCCGGTTTCTCTTAAAGAGATAGGTGAATTGAAAAGAGTCGATAATATTACCGCTGTTTCTCATTTGAATGGAAATGAATATATCATGGTAAATGGTACAATCACAGATGAAAAAGTAGGGGATGTGATAGCGAAAGCAGATGAAATTATCAATGATTTAGAGTTACCAGAAAATATTAGCTACTACAAGGAAGGCGCATCTGCATCGATGTCAGATGGCTTCAAAGATCTATCCATTGCCATCGTAATCAGTATTTTCTTAGTATATTTAGTCATGGTAATTGCATTTAGAGAAGGAAAGGCTCCATTTGTTATTCTGTTTGCAATACCATTTTCTATCATTGGAGCGCTAATTGGACTTTATATAGTAAATGAACCAATTGGTATGCCTGTAATGATTGGTTTACTCATGTTGAATGGGATTGTAGTAACGAATGCTATCGTTCTAGTAGATAAGGTGAAGCAAAATGAAAGAAGTGGAATGATCAAACAAGAAGCTATAATTGAAGCCGGCGTCATACGTATTCGACCAATTTTGATGACTGCTATTGCAACAATCGGTGCTTTAATTCCGATGGCTATCTCAAATGAATCAGGAATGGTGTCAAAATCACTCTCTGTAGTCGTCATTGGAGGGCTATCAACATCTACTTTATTAACGCTGTTTATTGTACCAATACTATACAGTTTGTTTAACTTGAAAAAAAAGTAAATAATGAATCCTAATGTAGCTAAGTATTTTATAAAAAAATACTCAATATTAGTCAATTATTAAAATAAATAAGATTTAAAATTAATTATATGAAAGAGTGATACATTGTAGTGTTAGTTGGAATCGGAGTAGATATGATTGAACTAGCCAGTTTAGATAAAATGCTTAAAAGAAATGAAATTTGGATCATTGAAAAGGTTCTCTCCAAAAAAGAGAGAGACTATTGTATGGGATTAAAAGATAGTGAGCTTAGATTAGTATGGATAGCTAAATGTTTCGTTATTAAAGAAGCAGCATATAAAGCCATTAATCATCTTGTTTATGAAAAATTTAATTTTTTAAATATTGAATTTTTCATCGATGATAATGGAGAGACAAATATTTATACTTCAAAAATCAATTTAAAAGAAGAAGGAATTATTTTACATCACTCGATTAGTTATACATCAAAAAATGTCATTGCATTTGTTACTGCAGAGAAATTAAAGGAGGTGAAAACTAGTGAAAATTAAAGCGAAACCAATGCAAATTAAGAATCTTAAAAATGTAGCACGTTACGGCGGTGCATGCGGTAAATGCTAAATTGACAGGTAAAAAAATAAGGAAAACCTTATGATTGTTTACTCCAAATTAAAAGGAGGTGAAAACAAATGAAAATTAAAGCGAAACCAATGCAAATTAAGAATCTTAAAAATGTAGCACGTTACGGCGGTGCATGCGGTAAATGCTAAATTGACTGGTAAAAAAATAAGGAAAACTTTATGACGGTTTACTCCATTAAAAGGAGGTGAAAACAAATGAAAATTAAAGCGAAACCAATGCAAATTAAGAATCTTAAAAATGTAGCACGTTACGGCGGTGCATGCGGTAAATGCTAAATTGACTGGTAAAAAATAAGGAAAACTTTATGACGGTTTACTCCATTAAAAGGAGGTGAAAACAAATGAAAATTAAAGCGAAACCAATGCAAATTAAGAATCTTAAAAATGTAGCACGTTACGGCGGTGCATGCGGTAAATGCTAAATTGTCTGGTAGAAAAATAAGGAAAACTTTATGACGGTTTACTCCAAATTAAAAGGAGGTGAAAACAAATGAAAATTAAAGCGAAACCAATGCAAATCAAGAACCTTAAAAATGTAGCACGTTACGGCGGTGCATGCGGTAAATGCTAAATTGACAGGTGAAAAAATAAGGAAAACCTTATGACGGTTTACTCCAAATTAAAAGGAGGTGAAAACAAATGAAAATTAAAGCGAAACCAATGCAAATTAAGAATCTTAAAAATGTAGCACGTTACGGCGGTTCATGTAAATGCTAAATCGATTGGTAGTTAACATGTCGAAAACTAATGAATAGTTTTCGACATGTTAAAAGGAGGTGAAAACAAATGAAAATTAAAGCGAAACCAATGCAAATTAAGAATCTTAAAAATATAGTACGTTACGGCGGTGCATGCGGTAAATGCTAAAAGTGGATATAAAAGAAATTCCCCTTCCCTAGATGGGGTTTCTTTTATAACTTAAAATAAAAGGGTGACCAATACATTGATATACATTGATTATATTGAAAACTATATTCCTGAAAAAGTAATAGACATATCAGAATTACAGGATTACTTAAATTTAAAAAATTATCAAATTAAAGTTTTTAAAAAAATCCACGGATTAAAAGAAATCAGGAAAGAAGAAGGTTCATTAACAAAATTATTAAGTACGCCAATATTAAATATATTTGAGCGAAACAGTAGTTTTAGACAGGAAATTAAATACATTATTTATTGTCATACTATTCAGAATGTTCACCCATTTCCGTTGGATATGTTTAAAGAAATAAGTGAAATTTGCAATATACATAATACGATAAATTTTTCAATAAATCAACAAAATTGCGCTTCAAGTCTAGTCGCATTAGAAATTGCAGACAGCTTATTAAATAGTACAGATAAAAATGATAAGGTGCTCTTGTTAATGGGGGAAAAGGTTTTCAATCCAATTATGCAATTAATTAATAATACCACTATTTTAGGAGAGGCATCAACAGCAGTCATCTTATCTAGAAATAGTAATAAAAATATTAAGTTTATTAAAACAAAAACTAAAATATTAGGGAAATATGCTGAAGGAATCGGCATTAGTCAGGAAGAACAAAAACAATTCGAAAAAAATTATGTACCAACCTTGTCAGCATTAATAATAGAAACGGTTAATGATCTTAATTTAGAATTGTCAAAAATATCTCTAATCTTACCGCATAATGTGAATGTATCTTCTTGGAAACAGATATCTAAATCCTTAGAGTTTCCTATCCAAAAAATATATTTAAAAAATGTGGAGAAATATGGACATTGCTTTTGCTCTGATCCATTTTTAAATTTAGATTGTGCAATCAGTGATGGCCTGTTAAAAAAAGGTGATTATTTCTTGATGGTTTCAGTTGGCTTAGGTGCAACGTTTGCTGTGAGCCTATTTCAATTTTAATGGAGGTGTGAGATGGAAAATATAGGTTGTAATTTAAGTGCTCATCTAAAAAAAGCACTAGTAGACGACGAAAAAGCAAAATTTATATATATTAATAACTTTGAAGTTGAACAGTATTGGAAACCGCCAGAAACGGTAGGTATTCCTTCGGTTTCCATTGGTAATGCAAGGTTGATGGTCAATAGATTGGAAGAACAAGGTGTATTACTTGCCAGCCCAACAGATATTGTAATTCTAAAACGACCTGTCAGTACTCACTTTTTGCAGTATTTACAAAGTTTACTAGAGTGTCCGGGTATTATCTATGTTGAGAACAGTAATCCAAACTTAAATATTACGAAGGACATTCTAAATTGCCAAAAAACAATTCAACATCTAAAAGAACTGAAAAATACGAATAATAACATTTACTTTATGCCTTATGGATGTTCTGAGTACGAAGAACAGCTCTCAGAATTAACAGGTATTCCTCTTGCAGTGCCAAGTAGTCATGTTTTTAGCAAAGTAAACACTAAAGTATATAGTCGTGTTCTGAATCAAAAAGTAAATATCAGGCAGATTCCTGGAGGGGAGTGTGATTCCGTAGATAGTTTGTTAGAGACATATCAAAACTTGAAGCATTATCTAATAAGTGGAGAAAGATTAGTCTTAAAGGAATCTCTGGGTGTGTCAGGAAAAGGATTAATTATTATTGATTCGGAAGAAAAATTTAATAAAGCAATTAAGATGATAGAAAAAGGGCTTAATAAAAAAAACAATGGAAAAGTGAGCTTTGTTTTAGAAAAATGGATTAGGAAAACAGCTGATATTAATTATCAAATACTAATTGAAAGAAACGGCAAAGTTATTTATTACGGTGCAAAGGAATGCATTGTAGAAGATGGAGTTCATCGTGGACATCTTTATCCAACTTACATCACAAGAAAGCTGGATGAAGAACTGCGTAAAGCTGGAGAAAAAATAGGTAGACAATTATATCAAGACGGTTATTACGGAATAGTTGGAATCGATGCGATATATGATCAGGAGGATATGCTTTGGCCAAACCTTGAAATCAATGCACGATTTAATATGGCCTCCTACCAAATGAGAATACAAGAAAATTTTTTACAAAATCAAGGGCACGCATTAGCAAAATATTATGAATTAAAGTTGAGTCGTCAAATATCATTTAATGAAATATTTACTTTACTTGAAAACTTTATGATTACTACCAATGGACAAGAAGGTTTCTTAATTAACAATTTTGCGACTGTTAACTCCGGTTTCAGTAAAGAAGGTAAGTTTTTCAAGGGGAGATTGTACGGAGTTTTAATGGCAAGTAATATGGGTTCACTGTTTGATTTGGATCGTAGAATACAGATTCAATTAAATAAAATTCAAGAATGAGGGGAGGAAACAAGATAAATGGTATATGAAATACAAGGAATACCTATAAGTGATTTAGCAGAAAAATATGGTACACCTCTTTATATATATGACGGGCAAGAAATTTCTAATATATTTTTAGAGTTGAAAAGCAATATTACAAAGCATCTTGAAGTATTTTTTTCTTTAAAATCGAACCCTAATATTTCTGTCTATAACTTGCTAAAATCATTGGGAGCAAAAGCTGAAGTTTCTTCATTGACAGAATTAAAAACGGTCCTAATGGCAAATACAGATCCAGAAAATATTATTTTTTTAGGGCCGGGAAAAAGTGAAGAAGAAATTACAAGTTGTATCGATCATTCTATTTATGCAATCGTATGCGAATCTTTTCAAGAATTAGAATTAATCAATAAAATTGCTTCTATTCGCAAAAAGAGAGCACGTGTGGCAATTAGAGTGAATCCAACATTTTCAATTAAAGGTTCTAGGCTTGCAATGGGAGGAAAGCCTCGGCAATTCGGAATAGATGAAGAAATAGTATTTCAAAATTTAGCCTTACTAAAGTCATATGAAAATGTGGATATTATTGGAATTCAAGTATACATGGGGACAAGAATTTTAGATGAGAATGTGATCTGCCAAAACACAATTAACATTTTAAAGTTGGCAGTACGGTTTAGTGAACAAACGGGTCTAGCATTACAATTTGTCGATATTGGTGGAGGATTAGGCGTACCTTATTTTAGTAATGAAGAGGATCTTAATATACAAAAATTAGGTGAACAACTATCTCCTATTATTAATGATTTTAAAGACTCTTTTCCGAATACAAAGCTGGCGATGGAAGTAGGAAGATATCTCGTTGCTAAATCTGGCATGTTTGTATCCAAAGTCAATTATATAAAAAAATCTAGAGAAGAAAATTTCATTATAACAGATGGTGGAACAAATTGTCATATGGCTGCAGTCGGAGTAGGTAGTTTTGTTAAAAGAAATTTTCCTATGAAGAATTTAACGAATTTAGATGAGGCGGACATTGATACTTATAATGTAACGGGTCCACTATGTACTCCAAATGATGTGGTTGGAAAAAATGTTGAACTCTCAAAGGTCCAAAGAGGGGATCTTATTGGGATTTTACAATCAGGTGCATACGGTCCAAGTGCATCACCTGGTCTGTTTTTAAGTCATGGTTTTCCTGCTGAAGTGTTGATTCATAGTGGGAAACACTATCTGGTTAGAAGACGTGATAATTCAGAGGATATTATAGGCAAACAAATACTAGTTAATGAAAAGATATTTCATTTAGTTTAATACAATAATAGAAAGGAATTGATAAATAATGAGTAAGAATACTTTTGAGGTGGCTATAGCAGCATTAAGAGAAGTGTTGGATATTGATGAGATGGAGGAAATACTACCTGAAACAACATTAGAATCATTAAGTCTTGATTCTACATCGATTTTTGAACTTTTAATGGTTTTGGAAGACAATATTGAGGGATTATCTATAGATCCCGAAGACATTGAACCGGAATATTTTGAATCCGTAGAGACAATTGTTGATTATATTGATAAATCTTTAGTAAATGCATGAATGAATGAGTATGATAAAAATTAATTCGTATGTATGTAAACGGTTCTTGGAAAAGAGGTCATATACTCATAGTATTGGGGAAATTCAATTTCAAACAGATTTAGCAGATATGTATGGACTTAAGGTGGATGAATCTCTATTGAATTCGGGGTTGAATAATTCATTTAGTTTTATGGGAACTAGCTTAATAGATCAATTATTAAAAACCGGGAATAAAATCGATGATGTAGATTTAGTCGTTTTAGTTTATTGTATCCCTGATATCAATCCGTCCATTTCAACTGTCAATTACTTAATTGAAAAATATAATCTAAATGCAAAAGGTTTTGCTGTTTCAGCAGTAGATACTTATGCTCCTTTTGCAGCAGTAAAAATCATCAAAGAGTTATTTTTTACAAAGAAGTGTAAAAAGGCACTTTTGTTAATGCTCGATCAATCTACATTATCATATTATGCTCCAGGTGTTAAAGATATTGAAGATACAGCAATTGCTTGTCTATTTGAAAAAAATGGAACTGGTCCTTGTCTTGAACTGAATGAGTGGGGTTATGAATCCAATACTAATCTGCATGAATGGATGAAAAAAATGAATCTAAATCAAAGTGATGATCAGTATATTATTTCGTCCAATCTAGAAGAGAAATATACAGAAATGCCATCCGAAATCACCTTTATTGCTTCCTCTAAGCAATTATGCACGTCCTTGTTTGCAAAGTTATTAAAATTAATACAAAAGGGCAAGATTCAGGGAGATTCATCTATTTATTTGTTAGATGGAAGCTTAAAGGAAAATGAACTGTATTATATGAAATTTAGCATACTTGGAGGTTGAATGTGAGTTTTGGAATTGCAAAAATTGGCACATATATCCCGAGCCTAAGGCAAAAGATTGATGAAGTATTAGAGTACTCTGGCTGCAATGAAAGAGAAATAAAATTAATGAAAAGATTACACAATATCCATCAAGTTCCCATTGTTGAAAATGGACAAAGATTGGAAGAGACCCTTCGTTATGCATTACTAGACCTTCATTTAGATATAAAAGTTGATTTAGTCTTGTATGCTCATTCGTTACTGGCGCAAGTTCCACATGATTATGGGTTGTTAAATAAAGTCTTAATGCCATTTGATTTATTAAGCACAAAAAAATTCGGGATTGCTCAAGAGGCATGTGCTTCTTCCTTTTATGCAATGGAGCTCGCAGACTTGTATTTTGCAAAGAAAAAAAATGTAAATACGATTCTATTAATCTTGGGAGACCAATCCAATATGACTACTAGATTAAGATATATAGAAAATTCTACCGTTATTGGAGATTCGGCAGTGGCAGTTCTGTTACAGAAAAAAAACGAAACAAATAAAGTACTGTCCATCGGTGTTTATAGGGATACTCGTTTTAATCAAGGGTTTTACGAAAATCCCCAAAAAACAGCTTTATTTAACGAAGAATACGTTTCCATTATTATTAAGGCGATACATGAAACATTGACAAAGGCGAATGTAGTTCTCGATGAAATTCAATATATTCTTCCCTACAATGTGAATAAAATGACTTGGCGAAAGTTTTCAAAACTTACCCATTTTCCTTTAGAAAACATCATTTTGGATTTACTTCCCGAGATTGGCCATACGTATACAACAGATTGCTTTATAAATTTAGATTATTTACAATCTCAAAATAGATTAAAAAAGGGAGATAAGATTTTAATGGTAAGTGTAGGATTAGGTTGTTTTGTGGGATCTGCTGTCATTGAACATTAAGAATTTATTATAAAAGGAGATAAATAATGTCAACACTTTTATCATCAAAAAATGAGAATTTATTGAGCTATATAAATCGATTTTTAGAAGAGACCCGTGGTTTGAGCCTTTTTGAAGCTTTTGAATGGATTTTCAAAGCCTTTGAAAATCCAATTATTATATCATCCAATAATTATTTTCTTGCTCCTCACTCTGTTCTAGAGAATCCGAATACGCATATTCTTAGAGGTAATAATCTCTATCAATTGACCGAACTAAAATTTAATAAGGTTAATAATCATTTCATGGAACATGAAATGATTAGCTTATTTAAAATGGATGACATACCTGAGAAGGGGTCCAACCAGATAGAAAATATTCCTTTAACAAAAAATGACTTTGCTTTATTCATGCGGACGTGGATTGCATTGGAATGCCTTGCTTATGATAAAAAGCTTTTGAGCAACCGTTATTCAGGAAAATTACCGATTATTCAATACCAAATGGTGAAAGGGCAGTTTTCGGAGGCCATTATTAAAATATATTCAATTATTAACAACTATATCAATGGAAATACCACATTAGAGAATAAGTCTTTCAATGTATTTATTCACAATGAAATAGATGATTGTATGAATACTCTGATTAACCTAACTGGTGGTCATGGTGTCCTGACGGAAACAGTGAGCAGAAAAATTTATTTGTCTTTTGTCATCAAAAACCTGTTTGTAGAATCGGAGTGAATATTTTGAATATAGAAAAATTAAATGCTTTTGAAGAAGCTATTAAATCGTACTCGCAAGAATTTCGGGATATTGGACTAATCATAGATGAACAGCCTGATCGGCTACATGAATTTACGGATTTGGCCAGTGTTCAATTGTTATCACGAATGATGATTCCTTCTGAATATAATGATCATCCATTTATCATTAATAATACAAAATTTTATGGTTTAACTTGCATTGAGAGAGTCATTGGGACTGAATGGCTTTCCTATGGGGATGCGGGAGTCGTTGTGGGGTGTCCAGGGCCTTCATTATCTGGAATCATTATTCAAGATTTTGCCGATGGGCAGCAAAAGGAACAGTATTACAGCAAATTGCTATCCAAACCTTGTTGGACTTTTTTTGCCTTAACTGAGCCTAATAAGGGATCGGATGCCATGCATATTGAAACAATTATGAAGAAAGTAAATGCATGCGATGGGCAAAGGTTATTAAACGGTGAGAAATATTTCATTGGGAACGGTACTCGGGCGGAAATCGGAGTTGTCTTTGCGCGTACCACAACCGGTCCAATAGGAATTGAAATGTGCTTGATTGAAAAGGACTCAGATGGTTTTTCTGCCGAAGCACTTGATACATTAGGTCTTCGCGCTCCGAAACTTAGTAGATTAACGTTCCAAAATGTTCGCATAAATGAAGAACAGATTATTGGAAGGCATTTAAGCCCTTTAAAAAGAGGAATGCATGGAGCCATTACTGTTTTTAATAAAATGCGTCCTACAGTAGCTGCTATGGCACTGGGTGTTTCACAAGCAACTTATGATTACATGATTACCAATAAGAAGAATTTATCCTTAGATCAACAACAGAAACTGGAGAATTTTCAAAATGAGCTAATAACTACTAGGAATCTCATTCGTCAAGCTGCATTGGAAGTGGATATTAATCCGCGGAATGGTTATGTCGGATCAATTGCAAAAGTGAGAGCTACCTCATTAGTGAAGCAGATCACTCAATATGCGCTAGATTTATTTGGTGAAGGAGCCTTTTTTGAACATCCATATTTAAACAAATGGTTCAGAGATGCATTTGCGTTTGAAAACATGGAAGGTACTTCAAATATATTAAAATTAAATATTTTTCAAAGCTACATGAATGGAAAGATTTCGTATGTATAACCTATGTGATTTAAATGTATCATTATCATCTTTGGCAATTCTACATATGGATCGAAAAAATTATTATTTAGATGGAAAAGAGCCTTCTGATTTTTTTAGGTTAGAACCACATTTGGAAATAGATGCATATTATCATAACATTCCAATAGAAACGGTCGAGTCCTATTCTATCAAAATTGACAATCAGCAAGTGACCTTGTCGGAAATGTTACACAAATGCCATACGGAACTATTACCAGTAGTGAACAACTATCAGTGTTTATTAATTTCAAATTCGTTTTCAGATCGCCAGCCGGAAATACAGCCGCTTCCAAGAATTTTAGAATGGTCCGATAAGAAACCAAAAAATTATTTTGGTGTTTCTCATTTAGGTTCATTAGCTTCTATAGATTGTCTAGAAATTCTGGAACTTTGTTTAAATGAAGGAGAAGAAGGAATTCTTCTATTAGGAGAACAATTATTTATTGAGCAAAACCGGTACAGGACAGGCTATCTTCCCTTATCAGATTTTGCAATGGGCATGCATTTTTCTAAAGGACACGGATCGATTCAAATTCTTCAAATTGGAAATTATCCCTTAGCTGAATATCAATCAAATATAGAAAGTAGTAAAATTCACTTTTCTAATATCATTAAGCAAATCTATGAATTGGTGTCACATCAACATCAACCGAAGTGGGTTATTGTCCAAAATTTATTTGGTCGAATGGATTTCCTGGAATCCGATTTGTTTTTTATCCGAAAGACAAATGTTGCTCAGAATTATCAAAGTAGTGATGTCTGGTACACGTTTACCGAATTACTGTTATCAGGAAAATTGAAAAAAGAAGAGAAGATACTTATAATATCGGCAAACCGGGATTTGAGTACTTCATTTGCAGTTCTTCAGTTTAATGGGATGCCTCTAGTTTCCAGTTTTAAGTGGTAAGGAGGAGAAATTTTGCCAAGAAATATAGATTATTTAAATGATCGAATTATTCCGTTGATTTATAAAACCTTTATTCCAATGGTATTGGCTTCTTCAGTTTCGATTGTCACGCAACTGGCCAATACTTTTTTTATGGGGCATGAGCATAAGGAAGCTCTGTATATTGTTGGTTTATATATTCCGTTTTCTTTTTTTATGACTGCATTGATTGAAGGTTTTCAAATTTCGAATGCCTCTTCCGTTGCATTTGAAAAAGGAAGGGAAAATACCGAGCAAATACCTAAGTTGATTAATAATTACCTTCTATATGGAATCTTAACCAGTTTAATTATTGCGATTTTCATTAGTTTATTAACACCGATGTTCGCCGATTATTTTAACGTTCGTAATGAATCAATCAATTTATTTAGGAAGTATACTCGGTTAATGGTCTTTCTTACAATATTCTCAGTAGTAAATGCCATACTGTTATCCAGTATAAGGGGATATGGCCTTGTAAAGATTTCTTCAGGAATAAGTACGTTTACCTCAGTGTCCAATATCTTATTAGTTTATATTTTTGTAGAATATTACCTTCTTGGCGTTTATAGTATTGTCCTTGCTAATTTTATTGTAAGTAGTATCTCAATAATCATCAGTCTATTTTTCCTATTAAAATATAAAATTGTAAAATTTCAAATTTTACCTTTTTCATTGAAAAAATTTAAATTAGAGGAAATTGCCAAACGTAAAATCTTGAATATTGGTATTCCAGTGGCTATTTCGTATATTTTAATCTTTATTAGTACATTTTTCTTCAATAAAATCCTAATGCCATTTGGAAATGAGGTGGTAGCGGGTTTTGGAGCTGCATATCGATTACAAACAATAGTCCTTCTAATCGCGATATCTTCTGGTAATACATTAGGTCTTCTTATGAATCAGAATATGGGTGGCAATAATTTAGAACGTTCCTTTGAAATCTATAAGAAAGGAATGATCAATATAGTAGGAATCTACATTATCATTGGCACGGCCATTTTTTTAGGTAAAGACCTAATCGCTTCTTTTTTAATTGCTGACGGGGAAGTGAGCGTACATACAGCAAATTATTTAAAGATTGTTGCTTTATCCTATATTATCATGGGACCCATGATGTCATCATTATTGGTGCTTGAACAAATTGGCAAAGGATTTCAGGCGTTCTTTTTAAACTTTTTATATTTCTTTTTTATCGTTGTAATCGGATGGTTTTTAACAAACCATTACCAGGAAGAGAGTTTATTCTACTGGACAATCAGCTTATTGAATGTTTTCGCCATAACCGGTATTTTATATAGTTATTTTGTCATCAGGAATAGTTTTCAATTGAAACAAACACAATTGAATAAAGAAATAAAAAGGGCAGTTGAAATGAATGGATAAAAACCAATCTTTTTATATCGTTGAACCGTATTTTGACGAGTATTTAGAGACAGACTTGTATTTCCCCAGTTTTACTAAATTTTAAATAATGAGTATTTAGCGCCGAGGTATCTAATTTTACTGTTATTAATAATTTGTTTAGCTAAATGTATAGTCGATTTAGATGGCAGTAAATTTTTTAAGATTTCTATTTATGAAAGCGAGGAAAAATGATTGAATAATTTTTCAAAACAATACGAGGAATTTATATCGGAAGAAGAAATGCTAAGAAGCTACTATAAGGAGCATGGCCTAACAACGGACCAGTTTTTTCCGTTAATGAATATGGTTATGGAACTATCTCCTCTTAAAATAAATGAATCATACGAGAAAATATGGATGAAGTATTTGGCTCATAACAGAATGATTAATCGAGAAAGGGTAAATCCAAATTTTGAAATCGACAACTACGATGAAATCATCGGCGAAGAATACATGATGGAAACACTCAATGAAGGAGGCGCTTTTCTCTCCTGGCATTTTGGTGATTATCGGCATAATGTTGACCAAATCATCAAAGCTTTAAGATTTAAATTTCAAAATAAGAATCGGAAATTTTATGTTGTCGTAGACCAAGAATCCTTTGAATCAGAAGGGAAACTGGATTCTTGGGAAAAAATTAGGGAAGAAGCGGGAGTAAAGCTATTAGTCGCAGAATCAAATCTAATAGCTATCAAATTATTTTATATTTTAAAAGAAAATGACTCCTTCCTATTGTTTCTGGATGGACAAGCAGGATTTAATGAAGATAATACAGATATACGGACGAACTTTTTGTCTTCAGAAATAAAAGTGAGAAGCGGTATCTTTAGGATTCTTGAAAGGGCAAAGAAAAAAATATGTATTCTGCTTACGACTCTGTCCGAAGATGGAAAAAAGCAAATTATCTTTCATAAGCCTTTTGCAGTAGAACCCAACAAGATAGATGAAGCAGTTAACAAAGCTTTCTCCGTTTTCACATCAGAACTGATGAAAAAGCCTGAATTATGGAGATTGTGGTATAGGCACGATGAACAAGTTGTAGAATGGCATCCATCTGTAAATATTCAAGATGGGAAGCCAATTCAAATTGATTGGAAAACAAAAAGTCAAAATAGTAGTCAAATATTAGGTCTGGATACCAATCATGCTCGGTTATATGAGCTTGAAACTGAAGCATTATCATTTGATATTCAGCGAAATTCTGGCATCAATTTTTTTGTTCATACTAATGATAAATACATGAATACAAGTATTAGATTAACCTTTTTATATCCATTAAGAAAAGAAATGGCATGTTCTATTGCTATCTTTTCAGAATTATTAATACCCGTCAATATACAGACGAAGTTAGATCATTTGTATGGGGCAATTTTAAAAAGCAACGTATCGAGAAAAGGGGATTATCATGTCTTAGAATTTGAAATGTCGATTATGCAAAATAATCAACTTGATTCGGATATGATTTCAAAATCTTTAAAACTATTATCAGAAATCATTAATAGTCCACTGGAAAAAGGATTTGAGTATGAGCGGATAGAAAAAGAATTTACCAGTCACTATTATCGCATTAAAGAAATGAATGAAAATGTGGAATATGCCGCCCAAGAAATTTGCTTGGCTACTATGACGGAAGGGGAACCATTCAGTATTCCGATTTATGGTGATTTGGACACTCTGGAGGAATTAAACGAAGAAATATTGTTACAACATTATCAAGAATTCATATCATCCTCTAAAAAATACATTCATGTAATTGGTCCAAACATTGATGAAGATAAGATACAAAATGATGCTTGTAGTTATTTTCAACAGGAAGAAGAAAATAATCTTTGTCCACATGGCGACATGCTTTCTCCAGTTCATCAAGAGATTAAGTATATCGAGCAAGATTTACATGCCAATCAAGGAAGATTGTTGATAGGATTTAAAACAGGTATCAACTTCTCATCATTGGAATATATTCCTTTACTTGTCTTCAATACTATATTCGGAAATTTACCCGAATCAAAATTACAAACTGAAATCAGACATAATAGAGGAATGGCCTATTATCTAAGTTCTGAAATAGATGATTTAAAGGGAATATTATTAGTTCATGTTGCTTTACAAGAAGAAAATTATGAAACAGTGACTGAGATTATCTTAAATGAACTAAACAAAATTCAAGATGGGCAAGTGAGCGAAGAAGAAATTCAAACCGGTATAAATGCAGTGAAACATTATGTGAAAACTGGCTTAGAAACTCCAGCTATCTTAATAGATATTAGCTTAACAGGGGATTTATTGGGTTTTCAAGATGATGAAGAGAAGGTTTTTTCTGTGCTGGAAAATATTTCGAAACGTGATATCGTCGATATTGCAAAAAAGATAACGTTAGATACGGTATTCAAATCGGTTAAAAAGGTGGCGAAAATATAAATGGAATGTCTTCAAAATGAAAAATTAGGCCACTCCGTTTTTTGTGAAACCTTTAGTAATGGGATGGAAGTACATATGATTCCTCTCAAAGGAATGTCGCAAACATTTGCTGTGTTAAATGTGGATTTTGGTGCTAATGATACAGCTTTTATCAGTACTACTACAAAGGAAAAGATGGAATTGCCGTATGGGACAGCTCACTTTATGGAACATTTAATTTTCAATCAGAGAAATATGCATGACATGAAAAAAGTCTTTTCTGAAAACGGGGCATCTATTTCTGCCAAAACTGGCTATAATAATACGGATTTTCTAGTTTCTAGTTCTGGTAATATGGCAGAACTTATTTCCAAATTGCTTGCCTCCATTTTAAGTCAAGAATTTACAACAATTGAAATTGAAAATGAAAAAAAAGTGATTAGAGAAGAAATATTAATGTATCAAGATAAACCAAACTGGGTAGTTTACAGAAACCTATTAAAGCAAATGTATCCTGATCTGCCAATTTGTACAGATGTGGCCGGTACGATAGAAAGTATTAACAGGATAGACAAAGGATTATTGGTGCAGGCTCATGACATTTATTATAGACCTAACAATATGAAATTGGTGGTTGTAGGTGATGTTCATCCAATTGAACTGTGTGAAAGTATCTATCATACAGTAGTCCGTGATGAAAATTATGCTGAAAAGAAAAGACATGAATTTGAACTATTTTATCCCAATGCTAAAAATCAATCCTATAAAAATATATCAATTATGAAAAATTGCTCCCATGATTTATTTTCGATTGGTTTAAGGCATGAAAAACAAGATGGGAATTATTATGAAAATCATTTAGCAAAACTCGCAATTACTGAGGCCCTTTTTGGGTTGGGATCTACATTAACCATGGATTTGTATAGGGAGAACTTAATCAATAATCAATGGGGTTATTCTAATTACAATGGTCCAAATTATGACTTTACTGTTGTCAGTGGTTCAACGGTGAATATACTCCCGGTAAAAGAAAAGCTATATGAAAAACTTCAAGAGGTAAGACGGAGCGGTTTGAACCCATTTGAAATTGAACGTGTAACAAAAAAAATGATTGGTCAGAAAATGATGCAGATGGAAAATATGAAGGAATTCGCTTTAGCTTATTCCGAAGACTTATCCAATGGCTTGAATTACTTTAAAACCTTTGAACATTTATTAAAGATGGACGCCCATTTCGTAAATAGCAGATTAGAATCTATTATTAATTTTGATAACTTCTTAAAAACTGATCTTTCTTCGCTACCAATGATTGTGAAGTGATGAGTTTATCGCAGAATTTAGACAGTGAGTTTATAGGTATAGAAAAAGTTGCAATCATCCCATTAATTTGATTTTTATATAAATATGTATTTATCACTACATATGTATTAATTATGGAATGGTGACTTTTTTGAGTCATAGGCAAAATTTCAATCCATTTTTTCAGACCTATGATTTTGAAATGGGCAGTATTGTTTTGATGATTGTTGGAGTAGTCTTATCTTTTGATTCAATGAACATTTTAAACAGAATTTCAATACCCTTTTGAGGATATCATTGGATTTAAAGGAGGACAATAGATGAAAAAAAGAATGATTGTGCGAACTTTATTTTTAGTAATTATCTTTAGTGCCATTTCTTACACCGTCTATAGTAACTTCATAAAAGAAACATATGAAATGGTGAAAATAGGAGATGTTGCACCTGATTTTATTCTTGAGGATTTAAATGGGGAGAAGCATAAATTATCAGACTATAAAGGTAAAGGAGTTGTACTAAATTTTTGGGCAACTTATTGTGATCCATGTAAAGAAGAAATGCCTGATTTAGAAGAAAACTATATTAAATATAAATCTAAGGGAGTGGAAATCCTTGCAATTAATAATGCACAAACAACTTTTGAAGTTAAAAAATTCACTAAAAACATTAGTTTTCCGATATTGATAGATCACTCAATAGTTGTTTTTAAAAGTTATAATATAGATGCTATACCAACATCGATATTCATTGACTCCGAGGGCACAGTAAAAAAAATATCAGTGGGTGGTTTGACCAATAAAGCAATTCAGGAAGATATAGAATTGATTATACCTAATAGATAATCATAAGGCTGAATTTTATGAATCAAGATTAACCTTGTTAAAATCACATTTTTAAAAAGTAATAGTGCATCTATTATACTGAAGAACAGATAGCCCATTCCCCCAAAAATAGAATGGGCTAATTTATTAATTTTTATGGACTTTCAATGGCCATCTTAAAGAACGGTCTGTTAGGTATCTATGGATCAATGACTATTTCATTTTCACGATCTTTTATTAAACTATCTAATAATACGTAGCCAAAAATAATTCCACCAATTGTTATCAATAAGGTACTTTGTGAAACAATTAATTCATTTGCAAAGTAAAAATACTGGCCTATAAATGTGTAAGTCAAGAATGGGGACACAGCTATAAATAATGCTGGTAAAGCAATTACTACAATCTTAATCCAATCAAAAGTCCATTGTTTCTTTTCTTTAATTTCAATAATTAATTTAGGTAAACGAAGTAATATGCCTATAATAATAGGGAATGCGAAAGAAAACCTTATCAAGGGAAGAATAATATATGTTGTGGAGGCTTCCTTTTCTAAATGTAATTTATAACTAAGTCCAAGGTAAATCATCACACCTATAATTATTAACGAAATGAAATAACGTGAAAAGCGTTTCACCCTCAACTCCTCCTTAGAAATTTTGATATTCTCCAATTGTCTAATTATACACTCTTATAACAATATATCCCTTTTAATTGTAGTGGAAAGAAAATAAATCTTTCATTACATACGGTTAAAGTGGATAACCCATTATGGACAGTATATTAACATATGCTCCGAGTTGTTATTCATGACCAAGAATACACTTGAAACAATTAATTTATTAATTAAATGAAATTCTTGTAGAGAATCGTTTATCTCAGAACAAGAAAAGGATGGTTGTTAGAACAATGAGCTTGGAAGATAATACTTAATCAACTTTAACGTGGTTCAAATCTTCTATAGGAATGGTTATAATAATTGCATAGAGTGGATAAAAATCAATTAATTGGTAGGAGTAATGAAAGATGGATGACAAATTTAACATTATGATTGTCGAAGATGAACAAAAGATTGCTCAAATGATTGAAGAAAACTTAATCAAATGGGGATATGATGTATTTTCGATAAAGGATTTTCAAAAAGTAGAAGAAGAATACTTGTCAGTAAAACCTCATTTAGTGTTGTTAGATATTAATTTACCTTATTATGATGGATTTTATTGGTGCGAGAAAATTAGGAAGTACTCTAATGTGCCCATTGTATTTGTGTCGTCTCGTAATGAGAAGATGGATGTTATGATGGCCATAAATATGGGCGGGGATGATTTTATCCAGAAGCCATTCTCAATGGATATACTCGTGACGAAGATTAATGCGATAGTGCGTAGAACGTATACATATCTTTCACCTAGTTTAGATGTTCTCAAACATAATGATTTGACTTTAAACTTAAAGAATTCAACAGTTAAGTTTGGCGAGCAAGAAAGTGAGCTCACTAAAAATGAATTTAAAATATTGACTGTTCTTTTTGAAAATAAGAATGAAATTATTAGTCGTGATGAGCTAATGCGTGCATTATGGGAAGATGAGAGTTTTATTGATGATAATACATTGACGGTTAATATAAATCGATTACGTCGTAAACTAACAGATATGGGTGTGGAAGATTATATCCAAACGAAGAAAGGGCAAGGGTATATGCTAATATGAGTATTTGGAAGCATTTGTTCTTTCAGAGGCGACTAATCTTAACCTATATTATGATCATGTCGTTTATTACAGTAGTGATCTATATCAACCCAAGACTTTCAATCCCAATAAATAATCTACTCTACCTGTATCTTGTCTCAACTTGTTTGTTTTTCTTGTACATTTTTATAGAATACTATTTTATCAAAAAACACTTTATTGCATTGAAAAGTAGTTGTAGAGATGGTTTTTTAATCCAGGAAGAGTTACTGACGCCTAAAACATTGGAACAGCAGATGTTTCAAGAAGTATTAAAGCAAGTAATTCAACAGCATCAGCAAAAAGTCACGAATATTATAAATGATAAAAAAGAAACAATAGATTATATGACATCATGGTTCCATGAAATTAAAACACCTATATCGGTTAGTCGTTTAATTATTGAGAATGAGAAGGAAAATCCGGTTTTGAATAGTATAGAAGAAGAAGTAGATAAGATTGAGGGATACGTTGAACAGGCACTCTATTTCGTTCGAGCAGATGATTTCAATCAAGATTATTTTATTGTTCCTGTTGATTTAGACGTAGTTATTCGTTCAATTATTAAACAAAATGCCAAGATATTTATTCAAAAAAAGATAAAACTTACATTTGAAGTAGAGTCTAAAGAAATACTAACTGACCAAAAATGGCTAGCTTATATTGTGGCACAAATTCTATCTAATGCTTTGAAGTATACTTCGCCTCAAGGGGAAGTGAACATTTCTTCAGAAGAAGATGAAATAGAAAGAAGATTAATCATAAAAGACAATGGGATAGGGGTAGAACAGGCCGATATCCAGCGAGTATTTGATAAAGGCTTCACGGGGATGAATGGAAGAAGTCACGGTAGCTCAACGGGCATGGGTCTTTATCTAGCTAAGAGATTGGCAAATAAGTTAGGACATTCAATCACTATCACTTCAGAAAAGAACCACTTTACAGTTGTTACTATACATTTTCCAAAACTACATGATTACTATGCAATAACATAATTCAAAATGAGAGGCAGTCACCTATTTATACCTGCCTCTCATTTTGCTTTTTAAGATTTTCTTTAAATAATAACATCTATGCTAATTATCCACTTTGCCGAGTCTAATTGATGAGTTTACAATAATTCATGGAAGCAAAAGTGAGGATCGCATGTATCGGTGCATTTTTAAGAAAGGAAATTTAAGGATATACACCACGATCTTAAACTTTTACTGTATCATTTTCCGAGATCACTAAAGATGCGTTTTTATTACAGGTGTAGTTGATTGGAGCGTAGCGACGAAGCGACTTGACGCTCGCCCGCGGAAAGCGTCCACCGTAGCGGAAATCAACGGTCTTATTATCTATATTAGTATTTAATAAAGCCGATGGAAAAAAGACTGTTGATAAACACGAATTTCTTCGCATTTTGTCTACAGTCTTAGAGATTGAAACTCTATTGGTATCCTTTTTATACATTTACTATTTTATTACAAGAAATTACAGTTAATACATAGTAAGAAATATAAAGAATTGAATAAGATACGATGCAAATGATTACGGGTATGATGAAGTTGATATCCATTAAATTTGAAATAGCAGTTAAAATCATACAACTATGAGTAATACCTACGATTAAAGGTAGGAGAAAGACAACCGAATATTGTTTAGCAATAACGCGCATAATTTCGCTTTTTTGAACGCCTAGTTTCTTTAATGTTGTATATCTTACTTTATCGTCAGTTACATCTGTCAGCATTTTAAAGTAAATCATACTACCCGAAGCTGCAAGGAACACTAATCCCAAAAATCCGCTAATAAAGATCAGTAATCCGTAGACAGATTGGGCTTCTTGATAGCTATCTGAAAAACTATAGAAATGTACTTCACTAGGAAGTTCTTTCATGATTTTCTTTGTCAGTGCGGAAGATTTAGCTTCGTTGGTTACTTTCAAAGCATGCACTGTAGTAGGAGTATTCTCACCTCTAAGTTGATTGTATTTTTCGTCATTTACAACTATTAAGAAAGGTTGAACAGGGTCATTCAATAATGAAAATGATTTATTACCAACAATCTTTATTTTCGAATCCACACTTGCTGAATGCAACGAAACCGATTTGTTTATATTTGATTGCTGGTCTTGTGATCCAATGAAATTGTTGATAATTGTTAGACCTTCTGTTTTCTTTAAAGGTGCAATTGTATCTAAATCTAATTTATCAGCTAGCTGATTGAAAGTTGTATTGGATATAACAGCAAATGATTCGTCAAAGTATAAGTACCCCCCAGGAACTTTCTTAAGCTCTGAAGCATCGCCTTTTACCATTGTGTACTCCCAGTCATGTTCAAAGATAAGGGAATGATCATTGTCCGTGGCAATTAATTCACGAATTTTTGCATCTACTTCAGAAGAAGTACTTTCATATTGATAACTATATGGAACAAAACTTTTCACCTGATCCAGAGTATTGTAATAAATACTATAACCAAATCCAAAAGCGATAAGTGTTACTGCGTTCAGTATAGAAATAATAGTGAACATAAAGGCGTTGCTCTTTAATCGATTTGTTAATTGCGTAAAAGTTAAAAGATTAGACCACTTAAAATAGAATGACTTATTCTTCTGTAATAATACAAAGATAAAGGCACTTAAGGAGTGGAATAACAAAAACGAACCAACAAGCATCGAGATAATTATAATAATGATAGTACGGTTAAAGTTCTGATCCCAATTTCTCGATTCTGGAGACAGTTGTAATAACCAGTAGCTACCTCCAATCATTGCAATGGCAAGAAGTGCTAACAACAAAGAAGGTTTATTTATTTTCTCGCCTTTTTTAGTGGCTTGGAATAGCTCGATTAATTTAAAACGATAAATAATAAAGTAACCTTGTAATGATGTAAGAAAAATTATTACACTGAATACAAGTAAAGTCTGTATGATTGCTCTTGAATTAAAAGTAAATGTAATAGCAATAGAAAAGCCCATTAATTTCACCAAAATCATACTGAAGAAAACAGAGAATAATTCCCCGATTCCAAGCCCTATTAAGAGTGCAAGTATGCCCATAATAAAGTTCTCATAAAATAGCATTCTGCCAATTTGTTTTTTCTCGACGCCTAGTAACGAATATAAACCAATATCTTTTTTACGTCTTTTAACAAAGAAGTTATTCGAATACCAGATGAAGATGGATACAAATAGTAGTAAAAGAATAGAAGAAGCCCCAAAAGCCGATTGTAGTTTATCTGTATCTGTTAGAGCATGGCTAATTTGTTTATTGTATTGTAGTGATAAAAAAGTAAAATAAATCGTAATACTGAGTGTCATAGATGCAAGATAAAGAAAGTATTGATAGAAATTGTGCTTAATATTCTTCTTTACAATATTAAACATGTTCATAGGTTCCACCCCCTAAAGTAGAAAGCGTGTTTAATAATAGGTTAAGGAATTCTTTTCTGTCTTTGTCTCCCCGTACAATTTCTGTGAAAAGGCGTCCATCTTTCATAAATAATACTCGGTTACAATAACTAGCCGCGAAAGCATCATGTGTGACCATTAAGATAGTCGAACCGTAGTCCTTGTTCAATACATTGAATGTATTTAGAAGATCTGTCGATGATTTAGAATCTAATGCCCCAGTTGGCTCGTCTGCTAACACTAAACTTGGATTTGTAATAATTGCTCTTGCAACAGCAGCACGTTGCTTTTGTCCTCCAGAAACTTGGTAAGGGTAAGAGTTTAAGATTGTTTCAATTCCAAGAATGTTAGCAATTTCTAGAACTTTAACTTCCATCTTCTGAGCTGGCCAATTGGCTAGTGAGAGTGGTAGTAGAATATTTTCTTGTATTGTTAAGGAATCAAGCAAATTATAGTCTTGAAAGATAAAGCCCAAATGCTTTCTGCGGAATTTAGCTAAATCCTTCTCCTTCATTGAGTCTACTGATTCACCCCCAATGACAATACTGCCTGACGTTGGTTTATCAATTGTTGAAAGGATATTCAGTAATGTAGTTTTACCAGCTCCAGATGGTCCCATAATGCCAACGAATTCCCCTTTATTAATCGTTACATCTACATGTTGTAGAGCAGTATATATATTATTTTTTGCTCCAAAAACTTTATGTATCGAATTTCCTTTTAAAATTGCTTCCATGTTAAAACTCCTTTCAAGAGTTAGTTTGTACTTTAACAATACGTTGAAATCTAAGGCTACTCCATCGATTTTTCAAACAAATAGTTCCTATAACTTACATTTTTGTCACAATAGCAGCATTTAATATAGATTGACTTTGCGAGACTACATATTTATATAATAATTAGAAAGTGGAGTTAAAAATAGGTGTATGTTGAAATTAATGGTGTTATTTGAAGAATTAATACATCTACAATCCTATAGAATAGATTATAAATAATTCAAATTACAAATAAAGGCGGGGGAAATATGAAACTAATAGAAATAGATAAATCAAATTGGCTGAAAGTTATTTATTTAACAACAAATAAAGAGAGTATGCCAACAATATGCGAAGAATTCGTCGCATCAAATGCATTATCAATTGTGCAAGCGCTATTCGAGAAAACATGGATTACAAAGGCAATTGAAGTGGAAGACCAATTAATTGGTTTTACTATGTATGGTTTCTCTGAAGAGCAGAACTTTTTTGAATTATGCAGAATAATGATTGATCGAAAGTTTCAAGGAAGTGGCTATGGTCCTAAAGCAATTTTACTTGTAATAGAAGAGATGAAGAAACTAGAAGGATGCAACGAAATCTACTTATCAACTGAACCCAACAATAAGCGCGGGAAGAAAATATATGAGAAATTAGGCTTTAAGAATACGGGGCGCATTGTTGATGGTGAGGAATTGTATTGTTTGAAGCTTTGATTAAATAGTTCTAAGTTGTACTTAAAGAGAGTGTGTTACTATCAAAAAGTGAGGGGAATTGAATGAATCAATTTACACCAGTTTGGGAAAACGTTTTGAATACTTTTCAACAAGTAGATGCTTCGGGTGCTGCCTTAATAGTTATGAAAGAAGGCCAAGTTGTTGCAGAATCTTACACTGGTTTTCAAAGTAAAACCTTTGGAGCAAGAACTATGCAAAAGGATACATTCTTTCATCTAGCTTCAGTTCGAAAGACATTTATCGGTTTTTCCGCAGCTTACTTAATCCAGGAGGGGGCAATTAAATCACTTGAGCAACAGATTGCACCGATATTCCCTGAAATAGATAGTGGTATATTAAAGGGTGTAAGCATTCGCCATTTAATCACTCATACGCATGGGTTAAGACTAGTAAATGGAGAACTTGAAAAAGAGTTTCAAGCAGGGACAAGTTGGGCTTATCGAAATATTGGTGTAGAATTATTGTCTGAAATCATTAAGAAGGTTTCAGGTAGAACGATTGCTAATATTGTTGAAACTGAAGTGTTAGTTCCTTGTGGTCTGACAGAGATTGGTTGGTATGGTGAACTGGATTCTAGACATGTTGAAGTGATTCGAAAAGAAAACGATCCACATTGGTATACAAGTAACAATGTAGATGGCAGTCAAATGAATATGTATGCTTCTGTTAGAGATTTAGTTAGATGGGGAGCACTACATTTATCTAAAGGAAAAGTAGACGGTAAACAATTAATACCTCAAAAGATATTTGAGTACTGTACTTCTGTTCAAAGCCCAAATACTCTACCTTTGGACTATCCAAGGAACGGTTTCTTTTGGTTTGTCCAAGGAGCCTCTTGTGGTCGAACAGAAATAGGTGAAGTCGTATCTAATGATGCTTATCAAATTCTCGGCTATACAAATGTTACTTTGTTAGTCATTCCAGAGCATGAGATAGTTGCGGTACGTGCTTTTAATAACTTCGGTTCACCAGTTGGATATGATTACTTAAAAGACGTTCGTGGTTTTGGAAATTGTGTGATGGAATGTTTGTAATAGTGACATGATGACTAAATAGCTACTATCAAGAAAAGCAGTAATTTCTTGATAGTGACTATTTTATTCCAGAAAATCTCGAATCTATAATTAAGATTTTTCTGATTTGATCTATTCAGCTCTTTATTTGACGCACTCAGAGAATGATTTAACCTACTGAGGGGAGCATTTAACTTACTCGAGTAATGATTTAACCGATTCAAATAGTATAGGAATTTAATCTGATCAATTCATAACCGAATTTGACTCACTTAGTACGTGATTGTATTCTTATTTAGTGATAAAATAACTATTTTTAAAATTAAAGTTCTAATAAGTAAGAGCTAGCCGTCGATTTCGTATATAATGGTAAGATAGAGAAGAATTGATATTCCACAGACCAATTGTCGAAGAAAGCTTGAATCATCTCAATTATAATTTTAAAGGAGTTTGACATAACTTGAGTAAAAAGTTTGAAACAGAATTACCAGAAGACTATGCAGAACTAAAAAAAGAAGCGAATTACACGTCTAGCTGGAGAGATCGTCTTTCAGCGGTAAATGAGTTAAGCACTTGTAAACACCCTAAAGTAATCGATCTTCTTAAAAACCGTATGGAAAATGATACAGTATACAAAGTACAAGAGGCTGCTTACAAAGCACTAATTGCATTTGGTGAAAATATAGAGCCACCTAAAGTACAAAAATTTGATATTATCAAAGGTACTGATAAAATCCTAATCCGTGTGAAGAAAAGCTTACCAGCTGATCACACATTTGAAGACTTCGCTGGAAAACTTGAACGTATGCGCTTAGATGTATACGATGCATACGAAGGTCATAAAGGTAAAGAATTCAAAACATGGCTTGAACAAAAATGGACAAGCTTAAATAAATAATTTATTTAAAACCAACTAGTTGCGTAGTACATGGAAAAACTAACGCAACGAAAATTTCATACAAAAAGGCGACATGGCGTTCATTTCTAGCCATGTCGCTTTTATTGTTTTACTGCAAATTCACCATCAGCCTATAGCTCCTTCATCTTTTTGCAAAATCATAATAAAACATAAGGTTTTTCTGTAAAATGATGATTTCCTCCCTACAAAAAACCTATAATACGGTAAATAGTTTGACTGATGCAACAACAATTGCCTCTAACATTTCTGCGGGTATTCAAACATATGTTGATAACGTTTTTCCAAGTAGCGCTATTCTTGTATATTACTACTTTATTGAAGCTACAAACGGTACCCAAATTGTCTCTTCGAATAGTATTGAGGTAAAAACTGTACCTGATATAAAGAATGCTTTTAGTGAGAATTACCGCACAGATAATACAAATAGTTTCTTGTACAATGTTGTCACGGATTCATATGAATTGGTTTGAAATTAATCCGTGAAAAGTCTAATTAATTTTGGGTTTATTAGTTGAAGAGGTGAAGATATGTTTGAAGTTTTGGAAGTAAATCATTTTAATTTTTATAGTTTTAATAAGCTTTTACTACCAGCATATTTTAAACAACTAGAAAAATTCGGAAATGATATTATGGGTGTAGGGGCCATTTCTCATACTGAACCAGTTGGTTTATTATTGGTGAATTTAGATACTAGCTCAAAAATTGCAAGCATCATTCACTTTGTAGTAAATGCGGAAAACAATGAAATAGATATTATAGAATTGTTACTGGACAAAGTAGAAGAGCTTTTAGAAGTAGGGGGTTTTTATACAACTGATTTGACGATATCCATTAATCAATCAGTAGAAGGGGTTCAAAAAATACTTTTACAAAGAGCAGAATACAAGTTCGGCAATTACCCATAAATATGTTGCTAAAACACAACGGGTACAACACAAAGATTGGACAACTCTCTTTAATAGGCAAGATAATCTAAAAGTTGTACATTATAGAAAAGATTAATTATACAATATATTAGAACCTTGTGCTAGCGGGCTGCGTTACTTCAATAATGTATAGAGCATATTTCCGCTCCAAGAAACGTGGCAGAATAGTCAATTGAAAATATTAATATGTCGGAAAATATGAAAGTGATTTAAAAAATTTAAGAATGTTATTGATTGATAGAATTAAAAATGAACTGGGAGTGTAGGGGTTTGAATAATTCTTGGAACAAATTTATTTATAAAATCGGATCGCCAATTTATGATAAGATTTTTAATTCGGGTATATTCTTAAATGCTCGAAAACAAATATTCCAATCGATACCATTCGATAGCAAACACAAAATTTTGTTTGTTGGTGTAGGGACGGGTGCTGATTTAGAGTTAATCAATTGCTCTGACGTAGATATCACTGCAATTGATTATTCACCTGATATGCTTGGAAAGGCAAAAACAAAATTCAAGGATACTAGGATTAGATTTTTAGAAATGGATGCTCAAAATATGGTTTTTGAGGATGAAACTTTCGACTATGTAGTAGCAAGTCTAATACTTTCAGTTGTACCAGATGCCAATAAATGTTTTCAAGAAATATCGAGAGTTTTAAAGCACGAAGGAAAAGTAATTATTTTTGATAAATTTGCTCCTAAAAATAAAAAGCTCTCGTTACCAAAATTACTATTAAGACCAATTATTAGCGCATTAGGAACTGATATTGGCAGAAGTTTTGAAGAATTAATTCCAAAAAATAATAAACATTTAAAAATAGAAGAAGATACACCAATTATGATGAATGGAATGTATAGGAAGATAATAATTGCTAAAATTCATTAATGTTCATCAACTAGGGGGACATTAGTTGATGATAGAATGTAGAGAACTTTATCAAAATAAATTTCTCTCTATTTATTCGCAAAAATCTTTGAGTTAATAGCTTTTAAAACAAAAAACCTTCTTGAGCATCCATTAAAAACAGGTAGAAAGAAAATAAGATAGTACATAATAAAAAGCCCATAAACGTTATTAGATAACATTTATGAGCGATGATTCCTTTAATTTTCGAATCCGCGGACTCTAACTCTATCTTGTCGAGATAAATCATATTGAAAAATTCTTTTGCTTAAACCTCAATAATAACAGGCAAAATCATCGGCTTTCTTTTTGTCTCAGTATTTATATACTGTCCTACAGATTTTTTTATCTTTTTCTTCATTTTATTAATGCTACCATCTAAAGATTCATTTACTGTTGTTTTAACAATGTCATTTACGTTTCTAATAAGCTCTGCGGAATCTTTTGCATAAACGAACCCGCGGGAAATGGTGTTAGGTTCATAAACAAGTGTACCTTCTGTTTTAATAATTGTTACAACAATGACAAGCATACCGTCTTCAGATAGTTGTTTTCGATCTCGTAATACAATGTCCTCTACTTCGCCAATACCGATTCCATCAACGTAAGTATCGCCAGCAGGGACTTTTCTAGTTTGACGTGCTAGTGCGTTTTCAATATCGACCACATCTCCGTTTTTAATGATGAAGGTATTGTCTTTTTCAATGCCAACGGATTCAGCTAACAAGCGATGTAGGTATAACATCCTATATTCACCGTGAATAGGAATAAAATATTTTGGTTTCATTAATGTTAACATAAGTTTTAGGTCCTCTTGATAGCCGTGTCCCGATACGTGCATTCCCGTTTTGCTAGCGGATCCATAAATAACTTTGGCTCCCATTTGAAAGAAGCTATCTACTATCCGCGATACATCTTTTTCATTCCCAGGAATAGGGGATGCTGCAAAAATAACCGTGTCATCAGGTAACACTTTTACTTCCCGGTGATTCGAAGTCGATAAGCGAGAAAGGACCGCTAGTGGTTCTCCTTGACTGCCTGTACATAAAATCACGACATCTTCAGGAGGTAAATACTTTACGTCTCGTGACTCAATTAGCAAGCCATCTGGTAAATCTAAATATCCGCGTTCTACAGCAACTGATACGACATTCACCATGCTACGACCAAGCAATGCAAGCTTTCGATTGGTTTTTAAGGTTGCATGGACTATTTGCTGAATACGATTTACATTTGAAGCAAAGGTCGAAATAATAATCTTACGCTTAGCTTTCATAAAGGCGGCTTCAATATGTTCACCTACCAATTGCTCAGAAGGAGTAGAGCCAGGGCGTTCTGCATTTGTACTTTCGGATATGAGGAGTAATACCCCCTGTGTACCAATCTCACTCATTTTATGAATATCAGAATATTGATCATTCATTGGTGTTAGATCGAATTTAAAGTCTCCTGTATGAACGACCTTTCCTTCAGGTGTGTCAAAGACAATGCCTAAACAATCGGGTATACTGTGGCTTGTTCTAAAAAAACTTACAGCGATTTCACCAAAATCTAAATTTGAATCCGAGTTGATTTGTACCAATTCTGTAGTCCTAAATAGTTTATGTTCTTTTAATTTTAGTTCAATTAATCCGAGTGTAAAACGAGTAGCATATATCGGAACATTTAATTTCTTCAAAAAGTATGGAATTCCACCAATATGGTCTTCATGGCCATGTGTTACCACTAAAGCCCTGATTTTTTCCTTGTTTTCTTGTAAATAATCGATATCAGGGATGATAAGATCAATCCCTAATAAACTTTCATCCGGAAATTTAGCTCCACAATCGACGATTATAATATCATCTGCGTATTGTATAACATACATATTTTTACCTATTTCATTGATACCACCTAAGGCGAAAATAGATAATGTTTTATTACTTAGAGTCAAAATAATGTCCTCCTACTCGACTATTCTTTTTTATTATTGCAATGCAATTTAGGCTGTTTTGAATTCATTCTTCAGTATTGCTTTTGAGTCATCGTTCTATACGAAATCACTGAATATTGAAGGTTCTAGTAGTAGCATTAAGAAATTTACATCTGAAAGAGCAGTTTAAATAGTGGGGAGGATACTATGAAACGATTAGTACTATTGATAGTTGCTATTGCTCTCTTAGTAGGAGTAGGTGGCTTTTATTATGCAAATGTAGATAAAAATTATTTTGAGTTACAAAAATTCTATGATTTCCCTGTTCCTAATAGTGCTACATTAGAAAGTGAAAATCAGAATGCTAAAAATTATATATGGGAACCATCGACAGGTACTGATGTTCCACTTACTTATCAGTTAATGATTAAAAAGAGTGGGTGGAAACAAGTGGAAATTGATGGGCATAGTGTTATTTACAAAAAAGGTGACGAGTTTATACAACTCGTTCTTGCACCAGATTATATTGGTATCTTAAAAGAATAGAAATAAACTTACTTAGTATTAATTAATGTAAATATAAAGTGACAAGAGATTTGTTCAATTTACAATAAAGTCATTTGAAAAAATAATAAAGTTGTTTAAAAAGGGTAATAGAACTGGGGTTAATTTCAATTTCTTTATATAATAAAAAATGAATATTTCCATATTCGATTCGTTAGAAAAAAAGCAGTTAGTTAGGATGTGAAAAAATGAAATTAAAACTGAAAGGCTTTTTTGTGGGGGTTATGAGTTTTATAGTTTTAACTATTGCTTTAGTTTTTATTGGGAATGAGTTTTCGATTTCTTGGCTAACTTTAGCTTATACTCATCAAAATAGTGAAAGTGGAATTTATGTATCTATTGAACCTCTGATGCCCGTTATGATTGCTTTGTTAGCATCTTTAATTTTGGAATACGTGTATGTTAGACATAATTCTAAAAAGATAAGTAATAAAGGATTTTAGGCTTAAGGATGGAAACACTGCATACTTCATGAGTATAAGTGGTGCAAACTTATTGGTTTTTGAAAAAGATAATTTGCAATATAGGGTTGGTGTAGATAGTTGAAGAAGAAAAATTTTTGATTCGATGCAATAATCAATAGAATTAGCTATTTGAACTAAAATTTCTGAAGTAATCTTTTAAAAAGTAATACTAATGAACAGCAAATTTCTAAATCTATTCGGTGTGTTCATTGAAACAGAAGTCGGCTTTTTACTAAAAAAATTAATGAGCAAGTAGTGAATAAGATAATCGAAAAATAATGAAGGGATAGAATTTCCATATTCTCATGTACAGCTGCTGGATGGGAATGATCCAGGGTGTAATCATTGTGAAAGAAGCATAGGAGGAAGTAAAAGCACTGGTTATAGAAATATTTAGAAAATCCAGTTGAAATTCCCTCTGCTAGGTATTACGATATACCTGTAATAAGTAACACTGGATACCAACACCATTGAATAGTGAGGTCACAAAAATAATTTAAGAAAAACAGTTGACAGCCTCGCTACTCGGTGTTACGATGTACCTGTAATAAGTAATACTTAATAGCTCGATTTCCTAAAAGCTATTAAGTAAAAAATTTTAATTAGTACTAAGTTATACTGAATATAAGTCAGACAAAATAGAGGAGGTAAAGGAGGCTTTGAACATGGAAAATTTAACTGAAATGCTTAAGGGTTCGCTGGAAGGCTGCGTGTTGGAAATCATCAGCCGCCATGAAACCTATGGATACGAGATTACCCGCCGCCTGAACGAGCTTGGGTTTACCGAAGTCGTAGAAGGGACGGTCTACACCATCCTAGTGCGATTAGAAAAGAAAAAACTGGTGAACATAGAAAAGAAACCGTCAGATATGGGACCGCCCCGCAAGTTTTACTCACTTAATGAGGCTGGTCGCCAGGAACTTGAATTGTTTTGGGAAAAATGGGATTTTGTATCATCAAAAATCAATGTCTTGAAGTCAACTTAGCATCATAAGATATTCTATCCGATATTTTTGGAGTGCCTTGTTCAGCTTTATAAAAAAGGAGGAAAAATAACATGATGGAAATGTTCAAAAAAATGATTGGTGATAAAAAAGAATACAAGATGATGATGGCACGGGTTGAAGCCCTGCCAGAGGACTACCAGTTTGTATTTAAGAAAATTCAAAACTACATGTGGAATTTCTCAGCGGGAGGCAGCGGGATGGATATGCTGCACATACAGTATGAATTAATCGAGTTGTTCGAATCTAGTGCGGCGGAAGGCAGACAAGTGCTGGAAATCACTGGGGACGACGTGGCGTCATTTGCTGACGAACTAGTGGCAAACGCTAAAACCTATGTCGCCAAGTATCGTGAAGATTTGAATCAGAGTATCTTGAATCGATTAGGAAAAAAATAAATTCAATAGATAATACCGACTGAATAGCTGATTACAAATGTGAAATTCCACCTTCGTTATTCAGTTTTATTTTATACCAGGTAGTAAGTAATACTTATTATCAGTCATACTATATAGAAGGGTATATGCAATCTAGCTCCGCAAGACGCTTATTAAAAGGAGGATAAAAGTATGAGCAATGCAACGATATCTGTAAAAGGGTTAAAAAAATCCTTTAAAGACAAGGAAGTCTTAATGGGGGTGGATTTTGAGGTGCGTCGTGGCGAAATTTTCGCACTGCTTGGTTCAAATGGAGCGGGCAAGACGACGACGGTCAACATCCTCTCGACACTGATGAAGGCCGATGGCGGTGAAGTAGGTATTTGCGGCTTTGACGTCAAGCGACAACCGGATCATGTTCGCCAGAGCATCAGCCTGACAGGGCAGTTCTCAGCTTTAGATGGCATGCTCACCGGGCGGGAAAACCTGATGATGATTGCCAAGTTGCGGGGAGTTCCCAATCCTGCTCAAGTCGCCGACAATCTGCTTGCAAGATTCAGCCTGACCGATGCGGCCAACCGCCGGGCCGACAAATATTCCGGCGGGATGAAGCGCCGGCTTGACATCGCCATGAGCCTGATCGGTACGCCAGCAGTTATTTTTCTCGACGAACCGACGACAGGGCTTGACCCCGAAGCGCGGATTGAAGTCTGGGATACTGTCAAGGAGCTTGCCGGCGGCGGCACGACCATCTTGCTGACGACACAGTACCTGGAGGAAGCCGAACAACTGGCGGATCGTATCGCCATCCTGCATGGTGGAAAAATCATCACGACCGGTACCCTTACCGAACTTAAAGAGATGTTCCCGCCAGCGAAAGTGGAATACTTCGAGAAGCAACCGACATTGGAGGAAGTTTTCCTCGCGATCATTGGCAAAAAGGAGGAGATGTAAATGAAAAGCAAAACAGGGGTATTACTAGGGCGTTTAATGCGCAACATCATGCGCAGCCCGGATACGATTATCACGGTGGCGATTACGCCGATTATGATGATGCTGCTGTTTGTCTACGTATTTGGAGGTGCAATAGAGACAGGTACGGACAACTACGTCAATTATTTATTGCCGGGAATCTTGCTGATGGCTATCGCATCCGGCGTTGCTTACACTTCCGTGCGGCTGTTTACGGATGTAAAGAGCGGGCTGATGGCGCGTTTCATTACCATGCCCATCAAGCGCTCGTCTGTATTATGGGCTCACGTTTTGACCTCGCTTGTTTCCAATGCGCTTACTGTCGTGGTGGTTATCCTCTTCGCGATCTTGATGGGCTTTCGGTCCAGCGCTGATATCCTGGATTGGCTCGCCGTAGCTGGGATCCTCGCGATGTTTACGCTAGCGCTGACATGGCTGGCTGTCATTCCAGGATTGACAGCGAAATCTATGGAAGGGGCAACAGCCTACTCGTACCCGTTGATTTTCTTACCGTTTATTAGTTCGGCCTTTGTTCCCACAGAAACCATGCCTAAAATTGTCCGTGCGTTCGCTGAGAACCAGCCCGTGACTTCAATTGTGAATGCGATTCGTGCCCTTTTGTATGAAGGGTCTGTTGGCAACGGAATCTGGATCGCGCTTGCCTGGTGCGTCGGCATCACGGTTATCTCTTACTTCTTCGCCAGTAATGCATTTAAACGTCAGTTAGGATAAGTACACCATCGGTTCGGTGTCTCGTAGCAACTAAATCTTCCGAATTAAAATATATGTTTGGAAAATGCAAGGAAAAATTTTCCATTATTTAATTATTTGTCATGTTCTCATGGTAACTATTGTCTATAAAACACCTTCATGTTATTCAACAATCGGGCGCAATTCTGGAATAAGAATTGTGCTTTTATTTTTATATTTGACCATTTCATGAAATAGGACTTTAAAAAAAGGACTTAAAAAGGTTTATTAGTGTGAGATTGTGAAGAAATGTACTTAAACTAACGGGGGCTTTAGTTGAACAAGGAACTGACAGAGGTAGGTACTTTTTGTTGGTTGAAACTTCCTTATTAATGTAAATCCGCATTTTCATGACGCTATGCCTAAAAAAAATGGTATAAAACAAAAGGCTTCTTCTTATCGATGAAGCCTTTTTAGATTTTCAATATACTGTATACAAGATTTAAACTTCTAATCCTGCAATCCCAAATCCTCCAGGACCAGAATGAGTAGAAATCATAGCACCGGCTTGAATCCAAGTTGTATTTTTGAATCCAGTTTCATTTGCAATTTCATTTATCCGTTGCTTGATATTTCCACTGAGTCCGATTGAGTATATAAAATAAATTTGTTGTCTATCAATGTCATATTGATTTAAATAATCACGCATTAATTTTTCAGCAACATTGCTCATATTTCCACGATATTTTTTAGTTGAAACAAGCTTTCCTTCTACTAATTCAATGCATGGTTTTATTTTCAACAAAGCACCTCCGAGATAAGCTAAATTACTTACTCGTCCACCTGCTCTTAAAAAATCTAAGCTACCAGGAATGAAAGCAAGCCTTGATTTAGGAACCTTTGATTCAATTTTTTCTATTAAGTGAACAGGATCAATCCTAGGTTCTTTCTCTAGCAAAGTAACAGCATACATCACAACTGCAGTTAATCCACCTGTAACGTTCAAAGCATCAATTAAAAAAAGATCCTTTAAATCTTCCGCTGCTATTAACGCATTTTGAAAGGAAGCAGATGCCTTTGACGTATAACCAATATGAATAATGACACTATCAGGAAAATCCTTTCTAATTTTCTTGAAAAACTCATGATACTCATGGACATTAGTGGCAGATGTAGATGGTATCTTTTTTGTGCGATCATAAAAATCATAAATTTCATTTACGGATAGATGACCGTCTAAATAATCCTGACCATCCATGATTACATGCATCGGTATCACTTGTACATCATGTTTGTCCGCTAAAACTTCCGGTAAATCGGCCCCGCTCTCAGTCGATAAAATAATTCTTCTCACTGTACATCTCCTCCAACTTATATTCTATTAGTGCTTAGCTTTTAAAATTCACTCTAACTATACATTAAAAATGTAGGATATATGTTGAAATGATTTAAACTTGTAAAGTAATTGTAGATTTGAAATAATGATGCGATGGTTTTAAATAATGATTGATAATTTATATTAAAGTTTGAGTAAAATTTAAGATTGAAATTGGCGAATACAGTATATCAGTGGTTTGATTCGCCTTTTTAATCAATCTTTTTTATAAAGGTAAAATTTAGGTGAGTTATTAAATCAAGCTTTGCAGAATACTTTTGATCAATCTTTATTTCAAACCAACAGATAAAATTAGTAAGTGAATTAGAACGATAAAAGCCTACATCCCGATTAAGGATGTAGGCTTTTATTGAAATAATTATTATTGAATTACTTTAAATGTATAAGTTATTTTTTATCACTCGATTGAGTGGTTTAAAACATCTATTATTTATATCCCCATGGTGCCCATGACAAATCATAGGTAATTTTCTTTTTTGTTCCTTGATTCACCAGGTGAAATCTATATCCATCATTATCCGAGAATTTTGGAGACTCAAACTTGGTAGTTCCGTTTTTCTTAGCGTTAATAGTTTTGATTGTCTTCCAACTTCCCTTATTATTTTTCTTAATTTGTATGTATACTTTGTAAGTTCCACTTGCGGAGCTACTAGATTTAATAGAACCATTAAGTAAAGCGATTTTTGAAGTGCTACTCCACTTCTCGTAGTAATTTTTTGAATCTACATAGTTAGTAAAATAGCCACTTTTATATTTAAATACCTCAAAGCCAGCAGCTTCCGTTTGTTTTGGCGCTACACTTGCAGTAGTGACCCCACCTACAAGTAATACTGAAGCCATTCCCAATGACACTAGTACTTTTTTGATTCTTTTTTTCATATGTATTCCCTACCTTTCTAATTTTAGACATTATTATTCTAACACAACTGCACAATATAATATATATTTCATATCTATTATAATTATTTGATGGATACAAATATTTATAAATAGTTTTTTATTGTTTTTCGTAGATTTTCACAAAGTAAAAAAAGCCTCTATATAGGACGACCTTTTTGACTCCATTCGATGAGTTTCTTCAATTTCATTTGTGTAATTTAGTTTAATAAACTCTTTTACATCTTAAATAATCCATCACACGGCCTTAGTTAGCTATTGATATAGGAAAAAACTTAAGCTTCACTTCGCCCTTCACTGCATTTTTGAAATAAAGCCAAACCGCTTGTTTAAAAAAGATAGTTTGAATTGGATTTTCATACCATCTTTTCTTTATCCTATATAATATATGTAAGAATATACCAATGTCCGTATAGTTAAGAAAGGGTGAAAGTTAAATAGTATTTTTCAAAAAAATTTATATATATATACTGTCAACAATTATTGCTTTGTTTGGAATTTTAGTGAATTACGAAACAACATGGGCTGTTGCTCTCTTAGGAATTAGTTTCGTAGGCTACTTATTTTTAATCTATGTGGATAGAGGGAAAGCTAAACATAAAAATTAAAAGGGGGGGAATCTTCATTATTCGCTAACCGAATTAAACAACATTATTATTTGTTAAAGTAACAATTTTAAAGCAACTAACCGATTTTTCATAAACTATAATATCCTCCTAGCGTTTAAAGAACACCGAATAATCAAATGGAAATTATTTAAAGGGTAGATAATGTTTTTATCGAATTTAGGTGTAACGGAATAATAAATTCGATAAAAACAGTCTTAATGATTTTTAAATACTGTACAATTTTTTGCTGAACAGTTAATAAACAAACGGGCAGTAAACTTTAGCAAGATTTATCAAAAAAATATTCTCTATATTCGGTATGATGATTTTGAGGTGAGCAAGATGTATTACAGCGAAGTAACTCAAAAAACAATTTCTTATATTGAAAGCAATCTGACGGAAGAGATTCAACTTGATACTTTCCCATCAGTTATCGGATATTCGAAGTATCATTTACTTCGGATTTTTAAACAAGAAACAGGGAAATCAATTGGCGAATATATCCGTTTACGTAGGACTGCGATGGCTGCATTGATACTATTGCACTCAGATGAATCAATTTTAACGATTGCTTTACTATTTCAATTTCAATCTCAAGAGGCGTTTACAAGAGCATTTAAAGATGTTTACTCCTTGCCACCAGGGAAATATCGAAAGCTTATGCAGGCTGTACGAATGATGGAGGAGGAGAAAAAAATGAATAAAAGTGAACAAATTACAGGCTGGAGCTTAAGCGGATCTAATCCAGAGTTGTATGATTTCGTAGTGGACGGAGATGTATTTCATACAGGAACAAAATCAGGTTTACTCTTTGCAATAGGGGAAGCAAACGCTCAGCAGTTTGCCACAATTATGCAAGGTTTCCAAGCAAATAATTATAAAGGGAAACGTCTAAAGCTTTCATGTTATTTAAAAACAGAAAACGTTTTAAAATGCGGTGCATGGCTTCGGATTGATAACACTACTGGCGATACTATTCAATTTGATAATATGGATAACCGCTCCATTCAAGGCACAACAGATTGGAATCACTATTCAATTATTCTAGATGTTCCAGAAGAAAGTGCTTCTATTCACTTTGGTGTATTACTTATTGGAACGGGGAAAGTATGGGCTGATGGATTTTGTTTTGAAGAAGTGAATGAAAAAGTAGCTACGACAAATATGCTTACACAGGAGCATTTGCCAAAACAACCGAGTAATTTGGATTTTAGTGAGTAGTTCATGTTCAGCTTTTTCACTGTAAAATGTGGTATGATATGACATATACTTGAAACAGTAATGTAAGCAATACAACATAAGGAGGGATGCATTTTATGAGAAGAGGTACTATTAATTTTGCATAGTAAAGGCTATTGCAAAATATTATAAACAAAATAATAGCCTTTGCTATTCCTAAAAGAACTATTAAAATTTAGGAGTGCAAAAATGAGCTATAAAAGAGCAAATAATCTTCTGCCAGCAGAGCTAGTAGAGTTAATACAGAAATATGTCGATGGTGAATATATTTATATCCCAAGAAGAGAAGAAAATAAAAAGTCTTGGGGATCAGGTACTGCTACAAGGAGAGAATTGGATTTAAGGAATTCTAATATTTACAACGATTTCTTATCGGGAATAGATACAACTACTTTAGCAGAAAAATATTATTTATCTTCAAAAAGTATCCAAAGAATCATACTAAAAGAAAAGAAAGCAAATAATAAGTCAATGTGGTTATAAACTACATTGGCTTATTTTCATTTATGAAAAAAGGATGAGGTATTTTCCAGTTATGTAGTTAAGTTATACTTTATTTAGATAGAAATCAGGAGGAAATTCAAATGAAGAACGTAATGATTAACGGCAAAAACTATAAATTGATTTCCCTCTACCAGGATGATAATGAACTACGAAACAGTTTTAATTTGCTAACTAAACAAACTTATAATTTCGATTTTGAAAAGTGGTATAAAAGTGGTTATTGGAAAGAGAATTGTATTTTGTATTCACTGTTAGACAACGATAAAATGGTTTCTCATATTACAGTCAGTGTCATTGATTTTATCGTCTTAGGGGAGAAAAAACGATTTGTTCAGTTGGGTACAGTAATGACAGATGAACAATACCGCAACCAAGGCCTAAGCCGAGTGCTAATGGATACGGTTATAGAGGAGTGGGAAAATAAATGTGATATGTTCTATCTTTTCGCTAATGACAGTGTTCTTGATTTTTATCCTAAGTTCGGATTTATATCTGTTGATGAATATCAAGCTTCAAAACAAATTTCAATAATTGAAAGTCCTTATTCTGTCCGAAAAATGGACATCGATAATGTTATCGATCTTAATCTGCTTTATGAAACAGCAAAGAATGCTGCAGCACAATTTGCACTTTCAATGGTGGATAACGCTGGGCTAGTCATGTTCTATTGTAACTATTTTGAATTGTTCAGTTTTAAGTATAATCTTTTCTATATACAAGACTTAAATGCAATTGCTGTAGCAGATTATGAAGAAGATACATTGATTCTATATGATATTTTGGCAACCAAGAAAATAGAAATTGAAAATGTACTAAATGCCTTGGCAACAGAACAGACAAAGAGAGCTATACTGAATTTTATGCCTATCAACAGTGAAAACTATGAAGTAAGTCTTTATAAAGAAGAGGATTCTACACTTATGGTAATGGGGGATAAAGAAAAACTATTTAAAAATAACAAGTTGATGTTTCCAATGTTATCACATACATGAAAAAATGATTTGATCTACTCGGCCCTTGATTTAACGCATTCAGAAGATGATTTAACCTATTCGAACATATAGCACAAAGTTTTAACCAATTAGCATTTTATGGGGGAATAAAAATGGATTTTGCAAAAATATTAAAAGAGTTTCCAGTAATAGAAACTCAAAAAATTCGTTTAAGGAAATTAAGATTGGAAGATGCTCCTGCATTATTAAAATATTATTCAAATGAAAATGTATATCGAAATCTTGATTGGAATGGACCAGAAACAATAGAAAGAAGTTATGAAGTTATCAAACTATGGAACAAAGGTTATGATGCAGGTTGGATTATTCGTTTTGCAATTGCAGACAAAGTCACAGATGAAATTATAGGAACAATATTTTTAAGTGAATTTGAAGGGAAAAGGGCTGAAATTGGTTATGAACTATCAGAGCAATATTGGCGTCGTGGAATAATGGCCGAAGCAGTACATGAGGTTTTATCAATAGGATTTGACCATTTAGGCTTAGTAAGAATTCAAGCCTTTGTTAGTGATGAAAATATAGCATCAAAGGTGTTATTAAAAAAATTCAACTTCAAAGAAGAAGGTTACTTAAGGAAGTTTGAATGCCATAGTGTTACTGGAGAATGTAAAAACATGTGGTTATATAGTTTGTTAAATACAGAGTTTCAGAACTGAGAGGTGATTGTATATACATCTCAGCATATTTCGACTGAATTTGTTACGCAAAGACTTCAATAAAAAATTAGGAGTAGTGATAATAATGTTAGAAAAAATAACTGATAGAATCTATTATATGAAAAATAGTGATGAAACGGATAGACCCGTGTTAGGACTTGTGATAGGTGACGACTTTTGTTTAATTGTTGATGCAGGAAATTCTCCCAAACATGCAAATGAATTCAAAATAGAAATAGATAAAATGGGCCTGCCATCGGTGAAGTTTTTGGTGTTAACACATCATCACTGGGATCATACTTTTGGTTTAAAAGAATGGGATTTGATTTCAATTGCAAATATCAAAACAAGTAATTATTTGAAAATGTATCAAGGTATTAAATATGATGAAAAATCATTAGAATTAGCAAAAGCTAAAGGTGTTTTTAATGATTTTTCAATAGAATGTATTAAGGCAGAAATTACGGATAGAGAGAATTTTTCACCTAAAAATGTGAATCTATCTTTTGATGGTGAAATGAAAATTGACTTAGGTGGGGTTACATGTGAGATACGCCAAATTGTAAGTCCACATACGGATGATTCAACAATTTTATATATACCTGAAGAGAAGACTTTATTTTTAGGTGACTGTATTTATGGGCGAACAATACAGGGAAGCAACCATTTTGATGCTAAACAACTATTTCCGATGATACAAATAATCGAAGAGTATGACGCTGACTACTATATATGTTCTCATGAGTCAGTTTGCAGTAGAGAAGAAATAGTATCCTATTGGGAGCAATTAAATATTAGTTTTGCTATTTCTGAAAAATGTTCAAGCTTAGAAGAGGGAGTAGTAGCATACAAAAAGCAGTTTGATATAGAACCTTCAAATGATATGGTCTTTTTCATGAAAAGCTTCGGACTTAGATAAATCCATGTTTTCATTTACCTTTTTCCAAAACGCTTTTTTACTAACGTTTATATAGATAATTTAATCATGTTTTAAAATTTTGAATCTCTCATTATATTTCTGTATTTGACATAGAAGGATTTTATTAGCAATAATTAACTGTGTATTTCAACTGATGAAACATTCAATTAACTCATTGAAAAACTGCAATTACTAGAATAGAATATTTCCGATTATTAAAATATAGAAAGGTAGTGTATTCTCATTGGTTTTACAAAATGAACTTGGTCTTATAGAAGCGATAAAAAAAGATAAATGGATGATGGAGATTTTACAAGCTGTAGAACAGTTGAATTTGCCAGACTGTTGGGTTTGTGCTGGCTTTGTTCGGAGTAAGGCTTGGGATCTACTGCATAACTATGGTGAAAGAACGCCATTAGCAGATATTGATGTCATTTACTTCAATGCTGAAGAGGTAGATGAACAAATAGAAAAAAGTCTCGAGCAGCAATTATTAAGTATGAAGCCTGACGAGCCTTGGTCGGTGAAAAATCAAGCAAGAATGCATGTGATAAATGGAGTTGCACCTTACATTTCTTCTAAAGATGGAATCGCTCACTTTTCAGAAATTCCAACTGCTATTGGTATACGCTTAAATAATTCTAAAGTTGAGTTATGTGCTCCATACGGAGTAGAGGATTTGTTATCTTGTGTAGTAAAACCAACTCCAGAATTCAAGAAAGGCATGCCTATGCATGATATTTATGTAAGAAGAATTGAGACAAAGAACTGGGATAAGATTTGGCCTAAATTGAAGTTGAAATTCTGAATCCAACTACTTTATGAAGAATAAATATTTTATTAACGATTCCCATATTATACTGCTTCGAGCATAAGTAAAGAGTCTTCACACTATAGATGAAAATAAAATCAGATCAATAAAGAAGGTATAGGAGGTTCTAAAATGAATAAAGAAGCACAAACGTATTGGAACGAATATTGGGGAGAACAGAATAAGCCAACATCAGTAAGTACTTGGAAGTTCGGTGACACGGCTGATAGGCTAGCCGAACAAGTAGTTAGTGGAGAGAAAACAGCAACATGTTCTGGTCATGCTTTCTATGAGTTGAAAAATATGCCGTTACCTATGATTAATGACTACGGGGTTATTTTGAATAGCGAAGAGCAACCTGTTGCAATTGTCAAAACAGTTGAAGTTTCATTAGTACCTATGAATGAGGTAACTGAAGAATTTGCAATTGCTGAAGGTGATGGTACATATGAGAAATGGAAAGATATACATGTAAATTTCTTCAGTTCAGAATTACAAAAATACGGTTTAACATTTACAGAGGATATGCTTCTTGTATGTGAGAGATTTAAACTCATCGATATTAAAAATAGATTATGATGCTTCGATTTATTAGAATTTTAGATTTCGAATAAGATGTTTGGAATAGAAATTATGGTGATTCATTATTACTTTCATAATTCTTTCTATCTTTCTAAAATAAAAATGGTTATTTTCAAAAAGGAGCACATTTATATGTCCGCATTAACGATAGAAAAAGCAACAATGAATGATGCAAAGATTTTAACTGAAATTATGAAGAAAACTTTTGACAGAGAAGCGAAAAAGTGGTTGTCAAAAGAGGAAGCCTATGCAGATTATAATATTCAACCTCCAGGATATGCATCTATAGAAATGAACAAATATATGATTAAAGAGTTGAATTATTATAAGGTTATTATAGATGAAATCATTGTTGGAGGTATTATTGTTACAGTATCGGGGAGATCTTTTGGGAGAATTGACCGTATATTCATAGACCCTATTTATCAAGGTAAAGGATTTGGTTCAAGAGCGATAAGTATAGTGGAAAAAGAGTTTTATGATGTAAGGAAATGGGAACTTGAAACGTCTAGCCGGCAAATCAATAATCATTACTTTTACAAAAAGAAGGGGTATGAAAAAACCTTCGAAACGAAAGATGAATACTATTATACAAAGCAAATAAAAATACCTGTTGAAGAAGAAAATATAGTTGAAAATAAAGAACTTTCAAGAATACAGTACGACAATTGTGATATGTCTAAAGCCGAATATTATCAAGTAAATTTAAAAGGCAGTTCATTTAGTAATAGTAATTTGATGAATAGCTATATTAGCAATTGCAATCTTAGCCATTCAAAATTTCAAAATATAAATTTTAGAAATTCACTTATTGCGGATTTAAATCTTGCAAACAGCGAAATCCTTTTGGCTTCTTTAGGAGGAGTTCATTTTAAAGACACAGATCTTGGAAAAGAAAATAATCCTATATTATTTGAGAGATGTGATTTGAAAGGAAGCAAATTGAGTCATTGCAATCTCAAAGATGTAGAAATACAGAATAGCGAAATCACAGGTATGAAAATAGATAACATCCTAGTCGAAGAACTGCTCGAAGCTTACTATCAAGTGATTAAAGGGTAATTATCAAATGGTATTGATGAAATTAAAACGAACATTTTTTAACTAATTCACATATAATGCAAAATGTGTTTTTTATAGCTGATTAAAGTGTTTTGAATTTAATACCCTTTTGTATATACACTATGTTGTAAAAAAATGAAGTTAGGCAAATAAATACTAAATTTCCAGAAGAATTTCTTTCGGTGTATGATAAACTTAATCTAACTAATGTAGAAAATTAGGCAAAATCACTCTAGAGTATGTGCCGTTTCATTAGACATTGTATTGAGTTATTTGAATATATGTCTGAAAGGAATTGATCATGATGTTGTCACAAAAACTATTCGTAGCGACTTTAACTGCCTTGTTCACTTTTTTTATTCTTCCATTATTTTTTATTGAAGTAAATGCTAATGACTATTTCATCATTGGATTTGTTGTCAGTTCAGTAACAATTCCATTCATTTTCACATTTGGATTACTTTCCTCAATGTTTATTGAAAATTTTTGTTACAAATATCATCTAAAGAAAATCATAAGTTTTCTGCTTCACATCGTTAGTGGCGTAATATGTTTAATGATTTTCGCAGTCTATAATTTCATTGCAGGTGGTTCACCTGAAGGATATATTCAAACGGGATTAATGATTGCATTGTTATGTGTAACAGTTTTCTTTTGTATTGATATTGTCATGAAGAAAATATCAAAAAGAGCGGATTCACTATAATTATACTAAAATATTCTTATATACATAAAATAGTAAAATATGAAACTTTTTATTCTTAGATTCGTACTATACTATTAATAGATAAATTTAACAAAATTTCCTTTAAGGATTAAAGTTAATATCTATTTAAAAGTTAAAAGGTGGGGTTTATTAATGAAAAAATGGTTTTTGCCATTCGTCATGCTTCTAGTAGTGGGCGTACTTGGCGCATGTAATGCAAATGAAAAGGTCGGAGATTCAGATGTAACTGCGAAAGAACTTTATGAGAAAACTTTAAAACAGCAAGAATCTCTAAAAAGCTATTCTGCAAATGGTGATATCAAGCAAAGCATGGTATTTAAAGACGGTGAAGAAGAAATGTCGATTGATCTGGTTAGTGATATGAAAATGGATATCATTGCTGATCCACTAAGTTCATATTTTACTTCAACAACTAAGATGCAAGATGTTGGTGCGGAAGAAGCAATGGATATTAAAATGGAAGGGTATATGACAGATAAAGGCTTCTATATGAAAGAATCAACAGTGAATCAATGGATGAAGATGCCAAAAGAGCAATATGATCTAGTTTTAGGTTCTTATAAAGAGCAATCTGATCCTTCAGAACAACTGAAAAAACTTAGTGAATTTGTAGAGGACTTTAAAGTTGATACGGAAGGTGACAAATACGTGTTAACTTTAAAAGCTGAAGGTGAGAAATTTACAAAGTTCATTAAAACTGAAGTAGAAGCTCAACTTGAGCAAATGGCACAAGGTGCTGAAAAACCAGCAATTGATGACATGAAATTTGATGATGTTGAGTATGTAATCTACATTAACAAAGATGACTACAATATCGAGCATATGAAAACAATTATGAATATGACGATGAAAGTAGAAGGCAATGAAATGAAGATGAAAACAGACACTGACTTAAAACTGAGCAACTTCAATAGTGTTAAACCGATTACAGTACCAAAAGAAGTAACTGAAAAAGCACAAGAAATGTAATAGAAACCGGTTGTAGCTGAAAAGCTATGACCGGTTTTTTTGTCCATAGTGTCTCAATGTTAAGAATGATTTAGACAGTTCTGTTCAATTTGATTTCAAACTCAGGATCTGTGATATATTCCATATATTTAATATTTCCATCGAAATTCAAATAAGCTTCATAACGAGTTCGAAAAGCAGTTTTCGTAAAATACTCCAGTACTGTATCCTTAGCAACCCAGCAGCTTTCTGATGTTTCTTCTGAAATAGCTAACTCCCCACCAACTGGTTTGCACCTATAATCTAGCATTAATTTTGTAGGAACGTCAGTGATACCGTCGTACCATTTATGAGTGCTTGTATTTGAATAAACACCGATTAAGTTTGATACAGTAATGTCAATTCCACTTTCTTCTTTTACTACTCTAATTAATGCATCCACAGCAACAATATGAGTTGGCATTTCCATTTTTTTCGCCTCCATATGTAATAAATATAATACTTATAAATTCTACATTTTGAGTATATATGAACGTTTACATATGTGTAAAATTTTATAAAAAGTTATAAATTAGATAATATGATAAAATTATGTATAAAGCTTAAGTAATACTTCTGTTATTCTCCTTTTATATTAGTAATATCATTTAGTGAAAAACAAGATTTTAGAACTTTTAGAGAAACTTGAAAAAGAGGTGAATATTCTATGAAAAAAACGGCGGTTTTATTATATCCACAATTTAGCGAGTATGAATTGACGACTGCTTTATCCATTCTAATGCAAGGTGGAAAATCAATTTCTGTAATTGCACTAACAAAGGAAGGAGTAAAAGGGGAGGCAGGTCTAACTTGTGTTGCTGATGAAACAATAGATCAAGTAAACTACCAAGAATTTGATAGTCTATTACTTACTGGATGTATGGACATTGCAAGTGTTGTTGAAAATGAAAAATATATAGAGTTTGTTCAAAAGATTGCTAACCAAGCAAACTTTGTTATTGCAAGTATTTCAAGTTCCCCGATGTTACTAGCAAAAGCAGGATTATTAAAAGGAAAAAAATACACAGTTGGATTGTTGGCAGAACATAGAGAACAATGCGGATTATTTGATGATGCGAACTATGTAGAAGATCTAGTGGTTCAAGATGGAAATGTAATAACAGCTTGGGGTTCTGGATTTATTCAGTGGGGAGCACTATTTGGTAAGGTGGTTAAAGTTGAATTTGAAGAGGCATGGTATAGAGATTAAAATATTTTTTCAGAATATTAATTTCACATCCAATTCAAATACTATGGGGGCTAATTTATGACAACAAAAATTCTTTTCGCTTCAAATAAATTAGGTGTTATTACGAATGAGCAATTACAACAAATGCTTAATCAACACAATTTAGGTAAACTTATTTCCTCTAAAAAAACTGATAATGGTGCAATGGGTCAGACAATGTTTGTTCATTCCTCTAAAGGTGAGTTTGTTTTAAAAGGGAATCCACTATTTCCTGGGCAATTTGAGGAGGAACATTTTTTTGTGAATAACATTTCGGGAATTAGTGATGTACCTGTTCCCACGCCGTATTTCATTGGTGCAACTAATTCGTATTTTAGTTGGAGTTATGCTATTATGCCACGACTAAAAGGTAAGCATTTGAACGATATAGAAGTAGCGGATAAGTTAATGAGTGAAGATAAAATACAGATTGCAGAAAGTATGGCGAACACGCTATTGCAATTACATAGTTGGAAAGTAGATGTATGCGGAGAATTTAATCCTAACACGAAGAACTTAAGTGAATTTAAAGAGGGTTTTACAATTTGGCTTTTTAATAGAATTCGTTATTGGGTGGAGGATGCAAAAAAATATTCTAAAATAACACTAGGTGATGTGAACTGGGTAGAAAACGTCCTACAAGAATCTCTTGATGCTTTTGATCAATTTGATACACCAACATTTGTTATGGGTGATTTTAAGCCTGGTAATTTTTTGATTCTGTATGAAGGGCACGAGTGGAAAATAAGTGGAGTATTTGATTTTACCAATGCCTATTTTGGTGACCCTTTAGCTGATTTGATAAAAATGTTAACAATGTATATAGATCATAACGAATTAGATGTGGCGAAGCATTTTTTTAAGATATATATGACTAGAACTGATGAAAAAGAGCAAATCATACAACGTTTAAAAGTACATATGCTTATGCAAAGAACATTAGATTGGGGCTGTGCAAAAGCTATCGGTGCAGTTACTTGGGATGAGGATATGTCATTTTCTGTTTGGGTAGAACATTATTTGAAAACGATGGAGGAGCTTATTAGAGAGATTGAACAATGGGAGTTTATATAATCAGTATTACCAGTTACTTTTCATTGTTAGGAAGTATGATGAAAAAATTAAGAACGACGCCAAATAGCAGCAATAGTCCAATTAATAAAGTCTGCTGCTATGACAGCTTTTCTTGTTCAATTGCCGAAGGCTTTTTAGGAAAAGATCTTTAAGCTGTTCAGACGGCCCCTTTTTTTTCTACAACAAATGGGACAGGCAATTGAATAAGTATAAGTTATAATTTGTTTTATAGAATACTTTTTTAGGAAGTGGTCTAAATTTTTTATGCAATTGTTTTGTTTATACTTGCAGGTATAGCTGAAATTGGCGGAGGATATTTGATATGGCTATGGTTAAGAGAAGGTAAACCATATTATTGGGGTATAGGTGGAGGAATAGCCTTAGCCTTATACGGTGTTATTGCTACATTTCAATCGTTTCCATCGTTCGGTAGAGTATATGCTGCATACGGAGGAGTATTTATCGTTCTTTCTGTCCTGTGGGGATGGGGGATTGATAAAAAAGCACCCGATTTGTACGATTGGGTAGGTGCAGGAATTTGCTTAGTTGGTGTAGCCGTAATGTTATTAGCACCGCGTCAATAGTAATAGTAACTGTACATGGCATATTCAAGTATTGGAGGCTTTAGTTTAATAAAAAGGAAAGGGCATTACATATTAGGTAGATATAATATGTAATGCCCTTTTATTTATCCTTTTTAAATTTAAGTCTGGATAATTTAAAGGTTTAAATTTCTTTTAAATAGCTTTTTTATCAAAAATAAATTCTAAACTTTTTAGCGTTAGCAACCTTTGCTTCATTTCCATCAAATACATCACTTGTTGTAATTTCAATCCATTCAAGGTTCGTTTTTGTATCAACGATGAATCCCAAATTGCCTTTCTTAGATGCACTACCTTCAATTTCTTCGTTTAAGTTTTCTAAGTAAATGTCTTGATCCCAAGTGATTTTCTGACCAGTATTTGTTTCAATCATAGCGATTGGTGCGAAGTTTACTTTTTGGGTGGAACTGTTTTTGATTTCCACAAAGAGTTTCACATAATCAAATTCTTCGTCATGGGTGAGGCTGTGGAAATAGTCGGTTAGACTGTAATCGGGGAACAGGTGAATTAGCTTTGTATCTTTCACTGTTAATTTAATATCCCCGACTTTAACTGTTTGTTCTTTTAAGTTTATTTTCTGTAATGTTGCTTCGCCTTTCGCATCTTTGATGGATTGTCCGACAGTGAGTAATGTGCGGTCATCAGGTACTTGTGGATTTGCTCCATACCCATCGAGGTAATTGCTTTCTATTTCTTGAGCCAAAGCAGGGGAGCTAGTACTGAAATCTTTGTCGGAGCAGCCAAATAATAAGGATGGTAAAAGTAAAAAGCCGAGTGATTTTTTCATTTATTAACCTCCATTTAATAGAATAAAGGGCTAACGGTAGGAGTGTCAGCCCTTTATTAAAATTATGTTATTTATCTTTGATGACTGTTTTGTTTTTCTTTTTATTTTGCTCTAAAATTTTGAAGATGATTTTAGCGTTGTCAGTGTTGTCAATTTGGCCAGCAAATTTGCTTGATGACGGACCGTAAGCGTATACAGGAACATCTTCTCCAGTATGACCACCTGTTGTCCAACCTGTGTTTGAACGCGTATCGAAGATTTTCTCGATTGCATTGTCGATATCAATTTCTTTTTTAGCTGTTGCATCTTTTACCGATTGAATTTCTTCAGCTGTTAAATCAAGATTAATATATTGTTTTAAAGTTTGTTCAACATCGGCACCATTCGCAATTTTGTTTGCCATGAAATCGGGTGTGCGTTTAGCAGCTTTGATTGGAGTGGCAAACCAGTTGTAATCGCCATTTGCACCAATTGTGAAACCGCCAGTAGAGTGGTCAGCTGTTGCAACGACTAATGTATGCTTGTCTTTTTTAGCAAAGTCGATGGCTGCTTTGAATGCCTTTTCGAAATCTTCCATTTCACTCATTGCTCCAACGATGTCGTTGTCATGACCTGCCCAATCGATTTGGCTACCTTCAACCATTAAGAAAAATCCGTTTTTATTTTGTTTTAAGCTAGAGATGGCAGAGTTCGTCATATCTGCTAGGGAAGGTGTCTCAGCTTTGCGGTCAATCATTTTATCCATACCACCAGTTGCGAATAAGCCAAGAACCTGTTTATTTTTATTTTTATGTAACTCTTTTTTTGTTGTCACATAGTTAAAGCCATCTTTTTTAAATTCTTTCACAAGGTCTCGGTCCTCGCGGATAAATAGTGATGAACCGCCACCAAGCAGAACATCGACTTTGTGCTTGCCGTTAATGAGTTCATCGTAATAGTCATCTGCAATGCCGTTCATGTTTTTTCGACTTGGATCGTGAGCGCCAAATGCAGCTGGCGTTGCATGTGTAATCTCAGATGTTGCTACAAGTCCTGTAGCTTTGCCCATTTCTTTTGCAGATTCTAGGACAGTCTTCACTTCTGATTCATCATTATCTACTGCTATAGCATTGTTATATGTTTTAATACCTGCTGACATTGCTGTTGCAGCAGATGCAGAGTCTGTTACGTTTTCTTTTGTGTCTTCTGGATACGTCATTTGTTGCCCAACTAGATATTTATCAAACACTGTAGGACTGACAAATTTTGAGTTAGGGCTGCTTTTTAAGTAGCGATAGGCTGAAGTGTAAGAAACACCCATGCCATCTCCAATAAGGAAGATAATATTTTTAATTTCGGGTTCTTTTGGTGCTGTTGATTTTGCTTGCGCCTCAGAAAAAGGTACTCCTAGGCTACTAATCGCCAGAGTAGATACAGCTGCAAACGCAAGTAATTTCTTCTTGAAATTCTTGTTCATCAATATAATTCCTCCTAAACTTTGGTATATCTAAAATATACAGAAACAGTTTTATGGAAGTGTTATCGCCATGTAAGAGATATGTAAATCATTGTAAAGAAAAGATTAACTATCATCGCAAAACTGTTAATTTTTTTTATAGTATGTTCAAAATCGGGTTATTTATTTTTAGAAATTCAATTGTAATATCAGTGCCACATCTATTTTTAGCGTTTTTATTTTGAGAATCAACGCATAATAAAGAAATTAAATGTTAGTTTTGTAGTTGGTGCGGCAATAGCTGGCGGATTAGCGTTATACTTTGGCTGTGAATCACAAGCTCCTCATGGTGGAATGTAGTTTCACTTCTAATTGGTTGTATTGTAACAGCGTTAATGGTTGGATTCTGGAAATAACCAATTGAAGAAAAAATGTAAAGTATTACAGGGCTGCCTTATTTTGTTGAACGGTCAATCGGTCAATTTAAAAGAATTAAACAACTGGTAATTACAAATTAGAGTTATGTTGTATAATTAAGGAAGTTAGTGTGGTCTGAAGGAAGATATTTGATGCAATTTAGAATTGGAGGATGATGACAATGGAAGTGTTGATAAATACTGAAAGACTACTAATCAGAAATTTTAAAGAAGATGATTGGTTAAATTTATATGCATATACATCTAACCCAAACGTAATGGAGTATATGCCATCAGGAGTGTTAAATGAAGATGAAGCAAAGCAGTTAGTGAATAATAATTTGCACGATAAAGCTGAGAAATTCGCAATTATACTAAAAGAAGAAAATCTCCTGATAGGTCATATTGAATTTTTTAAATACTTTGGTGAACATACTTATGAAATAGGTTGGGTGTTTAATCCGGACTATTGTAATAAGGGTTTTGCTACTGAAGCGGCCAAAGCATTTGTAGACTATGGATTTATAGATTTAAAGTTACATAGAATAATTGCCACTTGTCAGCCCGAGAATATTCCATCCTATCGAGTTATGGAGAAAATAGGTATGAGAAGAGAAGGATACTTCAAAAAATGTATACCTCATGGAGATACATGGTGGGATGAATATTACTATGCAGTGTTAAGAGAAGAATATTTAAAATGAAAAATAATAGATAATTTATATGTAAATTACTTCTCAAATTTAATGTACTAATGGAGGAAGTTTAAAATGGACTGTTTAGGATGTAGTCTAGCTAATAAAAATGATCAAGTTCATGTTGTTTTCGAGGATGATTACGTATGTTGTTTCTTGGACCATGATCCATACAACGAAGGCCACGTTTTAATATTGCCTAAAAAGCACATTTATGATGTTGAAGATCTTGATGAAAATACTGCTAATGCAATAATGAAGGCATCTATGCTTTTATCTAAAGCAATAAAAAGACTGTTTAACCCTGATGGTATTACCATTTGCCAAAACGGTGGCATTTTCAATGAATTAACTCATTATCATATGCATGTTGTACCTAGATACAAAGATCAATCATTCGCCACTTTCTATTCAGGTGAGGATAATTATATAGAAGAAGATATTAATTTAGTGGAGACAAAAAGAAAACTTATCGATGTAGTTAATGAAATAATTAACTAAATAATAGTGAATGTAAAAGGAACTTCCGGTCACGTGGAGTTCCTTTATTTTTTTAAAAAACATTTTGAAAGCTTGATTAAAAAGTAAATGACTCATTTGGCACAAAAATGCTACTCAGGCATAGACTAGTGTACGGTGTAGAAAGCGTGTATGAATTAACAATGCTACATACTAAAATTCTGATTAGCAGCATTTTTTCACAATTCTAATATCAAACAAGTATTGAATGTAATATTGGGCATTTGTGAAAGGAGTAGTTCTGCAATTGCCGTTTTTTACACTGTTATTTAAGTTAATAGAAAAAGGTAAAGTACAGTTTCAAAGAAGATGATATATGCTCAATTTTTGTGAAGGCGCCGTAATATAATAATAAATTTTCTGGAAAGGATGAAAAGATGAATTTCGTAAAGCAAATTGTGAGTTCAGCGTTTATAGGATTCGTCTTATTTTATTTAGCGTATGTTATAGATATGGGCAGCTTTAAAATGGAAAGTGAATTTGTCATGGTAGCTGCTATTATAAGTATTGTATTTTTAATCTTATTTATATTAGATGGAATAGTGTTCACCGATGAGACTAGTAGAATCATTCCGTATCAAACTGTATTTGGAAGCGTTTTATTTTTCCCGATTTATATAAATATCATGGATAATTTAGCGGATTCTGAAGCAAATTATGCTGTTCGTTTTATTATCAGTATGAGTGCTGTTTTTTTCATCCTCATTGTAGCTGTCTCATGCTCAATTCGCCATCATTATAATAAGAAGAAACTTATTGGTTAGAAAAAATATAGTAGCTTTGAAAAATTATATTTCATTTAAAAGAACTACCACTTCAAATGTGAAGCAGCAGTTCTTTTTTTGTTTGCTTATTATCTATCATTAATTTTAGTAATAAAAAAGTTCATAGTTGTTGAGCTTTTCTATATCAATCAGTAATATCTACAAATCTGGTGAATATTAATGGAAAGAGGTAGTAGACAAGTTTAAGGAATTTGAAACTTAATCTAGAAGGAGATGAACAGGATGAAATATATACTAGGCTTAATTTTGATCGTTTTTCCAGGCATCTATGGATACTTAGCTCATCAATCAATGATTCCATTTTATCCTCTGATCGCGCAAATTGTTTTTTTAGTATATTGGTTATGGGTTGGTTACATAATCGGGCGATTTAGTAAGAGCTCTATGAAAGGATTGATTTTAGGGAATAGTGTATGGCTGATTTCGTTGGTATTATTCATCTGGCAATTTGTCCTAACAGATGAAGTAGGAAGATTTGGAAACGTCGCTGCCATCCCACAGTACTATATTCTTCCGTTTGTATGGTTAGCGAGTAAATTAGCAGGACTATTAACTATGATTGATGGTTCAACAATTATCATTCTTACTTTTATTTGTATGTTAGTTGTATTTGTTTCCGGATTTAGACTAGGGAAAAAGTGATGTACGGTTTTCTTAGATATAATATACAATATATAGCCATTTGCTAATTGGATTTACCACATCTACCATTCTCCTGAAAATTTACTTTATTATTAGAGTATTAAATATGATTCATTGAATATGTATTACTTTTTTCGGATAATAATAAATATTGTATAAACAACTTCCAAATGGATCATCAGAAGGAGAGACAAATGAAAAAAATTAAGAGGCTATTTAAACGTAAATCAATTTGGTTCCTTCTTGTCCTTTTTGTATTTATATATGTAAACAATAGTTCTTTGTTTGCAAAACGGGGAGAGGGAGCTCCACTACTTCTCGCGCATAGAGGACTTGCCCAAACGTTTTCGATGGAAGGCATAGAAAACGATACTTGTACAGCAGAGCGTATTAACCAACCAGAATATCCTTATTTGGAAAATACGATTCCTTCTATGGAAGCGGCAATTAAAGCTGGAGCAGATTTGGTGGAGATTGATGTGCAACCTACGAAAGATCATAATTTTGTGATTTTCCATGATTGGACACTAGATTGTCGGACAAATGGACAAGGTGTGACAAGAGATTATACAACTAGTGAATTACAGGCATTAGACATCGGATACGGTTATACGGCAGATGAAGGAAAAACATTTCCTTTCCGAGGTAAAGGAATAGATCTAATGCCAACACTTGATGAAGTATTGAATTACTTTCCAAAGACTTCTTTCCTGATTCACATCAAAAGTGATGATGAAAATGAAGGAATACAAATGGCGAATTATCTAGAAAAGCTGCCAGCGAATCGCCTCGAACAATTAACTGTGTATGGCGGCGATCAACCAATAGCTGCACTAAGAGAGCGTTTACCAAGTTTACGTACAATGTCAAAAGCTACATTAAAAAAAGACCTTATAATATATATGGCTATAGGGTGGACAGGTTATTTGCCTACAAATCTTAAGCACGGTCAATTACATATTCCAGAAAAAGTAGCACCGTGGCTTTGGGGATGGCCAAACCATTTTCTAAAACGAATGGATAATGCAGATACGAGGGTTATTGTTGTTGGAGGCAATGGGTCCGGCTTTTCAAGTGGTTTTGATACGCCAGCAGATATCAAACGTCTTCCTGAAGATTATTCAGGGGGTATTTGGACTAATCGTATTGATAAAATTGCACCTTTATATAACAAGTAAAGCTTAGTAAGCAAAAAGACAAACCTGGTTCCATAGAAAAATAGGACACAGGGTTGTTTTTTAGCTTAGAATTACTATTTTTGAACACCATTTCATTAGCGAATGGTGTTTTTTGTCAGTGATTTTTTAAATTTAGAAGGAAAAGAATAGAAATTAATAGAATAGAGTTAGAGAGTGGAAAAAATGTGTTAAAAAAGCATAGTTTTTTTTTAATTATAGAAGATAAATATCAATTTGGACTGTATAGGACAGAGGTGAGCGAATTGAAAGTAACGGAAGAAATGAAGAAAAGAATACAAGCAGTATTAATTCATGATCCATTATTTACGGTCGTACGTGATACACCTATGGAAGAGATATTATACAGCGATTCTTATTTAGCAGAAATAATTGAAAAGAAGTTCTATTCAATTACGGAAGTCGCTGTGTGGTTTGGCATATCGGATGCGAAGCTAAGATACTATATCAAACCATTTAAGGAATATATTTTTCTCGACCAAGAATTGACCCCCTCCACGTCAACGGTAATACGTTTATCATTCTTAGCCATATTAAAGCTGAGAATGATTATGTTGTTAAAAGATGAGTATCGAGTGAAAGGTTTAAAAGAACTTTTAGGCATAGATGATGTAGGCCGTGTAAATCCACGACCACATTTTTCTGAAGAAACAGCAGTCACAGTTCCAGACCATTTAGGTGAGAAAGTAGATATTCTTAGTAATGTACTAAATCAAATGCTTCAAACTGGCTTATTTGAATTTAAAAAGAAGGATGAATCAGAAACTCAAATAGTAGTGAATGAAGATTTCTTCAAGCAAAGATTGGTTGCTTTTCCTAATGATTCGAATGAACAGATGGAAGAGATAAAAGCACAAACAGAGAAGTTGATAAAGGACAATGAGATATTAAAAGATCAAATTCAAGACATTACGGCTCATAAAGTGAAGGATATTGCTGTGAAGTTGAGAGAACGCCACATTGAGAATGTGGTTGTTTCTGAGTTACGAGCTGAAGCATTAAGTCAGTTTGAAAGTCAAAATAAAATTGGGCTCTTAAAAAAACTCTTTTATTCATCAACAATTGAAAAAGAGAAAGAACAATTTGTATCTAATTATCTGAAAGTACATTTGTATGACAGATTAGAATTGGAGCTAGCCGATTATTATCAGGCCAATCAGCTGCAAAAAGTGCAAAAATAACATCTTGAACTTTTTAAAAGTTATCTATTTTAGAATTGATTATACTAAAGAAAACCAAAACATAAGAGAATCTATAAGAAATTGGCACATTGATATGTATCAAACTTCATAGCCGACACTTTAGGTTTGGACTCTGTATTGCACAGGATTCAATCCTTTTGTTTGTGACTGAATGTTTTCAATGGAGGGGGAGTTTGAGAACAGATATTGATAATTGGATACTAATAATTGTTTCGTAAATATGCGAAGTGTTTTCTAGAATGCCAATAAAGTGATATAGCTGGTAGTCTATTCATTAAGTACCGAGGGGAAGGTTTAAATAGGATGATAACACTAAGTGTTAAAGATTTTGATAAAGCGATAAAAGTAATAGAAAGTAATTTGAAAACTGTACCAACTTTTGTCTATTCAATATTAAATAATTATATTAATGGAATTGTTTATGTAGACTCAAAAAATGTTGAGACATTGCTCATTGGAACAGAATCCGGTATTTATTTCATTGCTGGGGAAGAAGATAATCATCAGTTTAATGATTTTCTTTTTGAATTGTATTGTAATAGAAAAAGTGAGGGACTACGATTTACTTTATTTTCTGCATCTGAAAACTGGGATTGTGTAATTAACGTACTTTTTAAAGACAAATTAAAGCAGAGAGGCTGGTATACTTTTACGTATGACCATAAGAAACAGTTTCAAGATGAAAGTCCTCTTGCCAGTGAATATTCTATAAAAAGAATAGATGAAGAGTTAATTAATAGTAGCTCTGAATATAATGGAAATTACTATAAAGAATATTGGGGTTCTGTGTCAAACTTTATTGAAAAGGGTTTCGGTTATTGTATTCTACATAAAGGGAGAGTGGTTAGTGAATGTACTTCGATTTTTTCCTCACTTCAATTCTCAGAAATGGATATTGAAACACACGAAGATTATAGGGGACAAGGATTAGCCGCTATTAATGCAAAAGCATTTATAAATCACTGTTTAGAAAATAATATAATGCCTCGCTGGGATTGTGACATATTAAATAATGCATCTATTAAATTAGCTGGAAAATTAGGATTTAGACAACCTAATAAATATTCAATATTTATAAAAAATAGCTAAATGTTTATCAGAAAACACTAATTAAAGAGAAAAAATAAATGAAACTATAAAAAATTGGCACAAACCATTATACCTAACCAACTATCTCTTGGAGAACCACCTCTATTAGTAACAAATGCTTTGATTTACAGTCCTAACGGTGAAGTTATTGAATTTATAGAAGATGTTAATTTTGATTTAACTACTAAATCAGCAACTTAAGCAATAGGGGAGGATACTAAGTAAAAGAAGGAGCTGTGATTAGCTTCTTTTTTTTATGCAATAAAAGTGACAGTACTCATCATACCTTCAAAAAAGGGCACGATTGTAGACTAAAATAGATAGAGAATAATGTTAATAAATATCAAAGCATTATAAAAATAGTGATATGATGGGGGTTTATACCATCTTTTTGAATTTCAAGTATAATGCAAAGAAGGAGCATTATTTCATTAGTAATAGGGGGAGAATAATGGATAAGATTTTACAAGAAATCATAAATTGGGCCAAAATGAGCGATAAACAAATTGTTATTGGTATTTCAGGACATGGTGCTGCTGGAAAAACAACATTTGCCAATAGATTTTTAAAGCTACTAGATTCAGACGAAGTGAATTATATTAATACTGATCCATATATTGTTAGTTCGAACATACGGAAGCATGCAATTATCGATTATACATATCAAAATGAAAATCATCGTTATAAAATGACTGCTTGCCATCCATCCGCGCATCATTTGTCTTCCTTAGAACGAGATGTTCAGATGGTTAGAAATGGTTTAGATTTGTATACGATAGATTCACACTATATGAAAAGTGAGTTAATTTCTTCGAAAAACAAAGTAACGATTGTAGAAGGAATGAGTGTCGCATATATTAATGCAGATTTATTTGATTTAAAAATTTACTTTTATACAGATAGTGAAACAGAATTAATGAGAAGATCAAGCCGTGATATTGTTGAAAGGGGAACAGATATCAATTATTTAAGGCAGTCTCATGATGAACGTCGGATTCAGTACGAAGTGTTTATGCATCCGTACAGTCAGCATTTTGATATTATTATCAAAACTTCTGATGAAACAATATGTCTAGAAAAAAATACATTTGAATTTAAAGTGAAATGAAGGGAATCCATTTTGAATAGGTATTTTCCAAAATGGATTCTTTTTTGTGTACAACCATATTCAAATAAGGTATTAAAAACTAGCACTCAATCAACTACAGATTTCATTTGCTGGCGATATGATATAGGGCTAGTCGTAAATTTCGATTTAAATACTTTTGAAAAATAATTTGCATCATTAAAGCCAGTAGTTGTGGCGATCTCACTAATTGGCAAGTTTGTTTCTCTAAGCAGTTGAATAGCATGGGTAAGACGTTTTTCATTTAAGTATTGTTTAAAAGTAACTCCTTTAGTTGTTGAAAATAACATGCTTAAGTAACTTGTGCTAATGCCTAAGAAGTCGGCGAGTATTTTAAGGTTCAACGTGTTATCGGAGTAATAAAGGTCAATGTAATCTAGTGCTCCATTTACATAATCAAACTGGCCGTGTTCTTTTTGGTGTACTGCCTGATTCATTACATCTTGGCAAAAAAGGACGAATTCTTGGATGATGGTGTAGAGTACTGGATGATTCAAAATCATATCAAACAATAAGTCGTATTTTTTTTCCACTTCAATCATTTTATCCATTTGGTATTTCAGCATAAATCGTCTTACTTGAGCTAATATGCTTGTAAGATGAATGCGGATGGCATCTGGTTGATAGTAAATCTCCAAATTAGAAATGTTATACAAAAATATCTTAATAGTTTGGACATCATTTTGCTCTAAGCTTTTAATCCAAAGGCGCTGTTGTTCAATTGTTAAAAAGTGATCGAATTTTTTGTAGACAGGCATTTGACTAACATGAAAAATTTGAGAAAACCCATTTTGAAAACGTAAACTCAATGCTTGTTTTAATGCATTATACATCGTTTTTATGGATTTATTAGGCAAATCATAAATAGCCATATTTAAATAAGCATTATTGGATTTAGTCCACTCTCGCATAATTGATTTTCCCTTTTTAATTAACTCTTCTAGATTTTTATCATCTGAAAAGCAGATAATTCTTTTGGATAATGGATAAAAGGTAAAGTGCTGTGAAAATGGTAGGGATTGTAGCCAATGAAAGAGTAACTCATTTTGCTCTGAAAACTCAGTTTCTATCATAAAGCAAAAAACATTGTCTTCTATTGGAGTAGGAGAATCATCTATAAAGAACGCTGGATACATTGATTTCTCTTGTACATAGGAAAGCGTATCGTTAAAAGTATTCAATACTTGCCTCGATGCAAGTGTTAAATACTGTTTTAACAAATTCAAATCGATTGGTTTTACTAGCAAAGTTAAAGCGCGTAAAGAAAGAGCTTCTTGTGCATTCTTAAATAAGGGTTCAGCAGTTATTGTGATTAAATGATGAGGTTGAATCGATAAAGCCCTCTTTAATCCATTTTTTTTATCTTGCATTAATATTTCAAGTTCTAGCAAAATAATTTCGGGATTCTCCATTTCAAGATAATTTATAGCATCTTCAGCAGTTCCTGCTTCGTAAACAGTTGTAATATCCAACTGATAGTGTTTTATAAACCATTGAATGCCCGTTCTTTCGGTCTGATCTCTATCGATGATTAATAGTTTCATCCTGCTCACCACCACGCCATTATTTATGATTAATACGTTATTGATATAAAATCTAATAAAAGTCCCTGTTTAATCTAATATAATTCTATACAATCTAAAATAATTCCTCTTTTTGTTATATTACCTATTCAAAGCTATTGTCTAAATGATACCTAGATTGCCAACAGTTTATTGAAATGTTTTATATGATTTAAAGACAATTATTTAAACAACTGCAAATGAATTCGTGGGATAAACTGTATTAGCATATGATGTTTTGAAACAATGATTTCTGGAAACGGCTATATGGAAATTAGTGAGATTGAAAAGACTTTAAAATTTCCATAGACCTAAGCCACCATATGGCTGAACGTTTAGAAGAAGTCATTGAACGAATCTGAGGATATTATGAGGTGATAATTGGAATTTCATAAAACATTGTCGATAAGTTTTAGAAATACAGATCACACAATAAGTGTTGAAGTAAACCATCCACTAAAAAATCAATCTAAAAGTAGGAAACCTAAATAAATGAACTAATTACTAAGATTCGTTTATTTGATGAGGGACATTTTACCACTTGATTTTGATATAGGTAAAGAGAATTAAGACCGAGAGTCTGATTATGAGGTGAAGTTCCGTTAAGGGGTTTAAAATTTAAATTAGTGGAGGTTCCGAATGAGTGAATCCAAAACACAGGTGTTTGTCAGTGACTTTACAGGGGCGACGGATGCCATCAAAATTCAAGCGGCGTTAGATTTTGCGTTTGCTAATAAGCAAAAAGTCGTCATTGCAGAAGAACGTAAATACCAACTAAACGCAACAATTAAAATCCGTGAAGGTGTAGAGTTACGAGGAGAACGTGCAACTCATTACTCATTAGATGCAAATTTGAGAGGTTTTGAGTTGGAACAAGGAGCTTCTTTTTGTGGTGGTACGATTAGTATAGGAATTAATAATTACGCGAAGGAAGTTGTCTATTTAGACGGAAAATATAGTTATGATAGTACTAGTGTCAAAACAGTTATACGTGATTTAGTCATGTGGAACTGGACGTCAACGACTAGCGGGATAGGTTTATCTTTATTCTCGGGTGGAGACACACATCAAATTCAATTTCTAAATATTGAACGACTGGTGATATGGAATTTTGACATAGGAATTCGATTAAACGCAACGGAACCAACTAAGGGCCAAACGTGGATCAATGCAAACCGATTCGATAAGATCACATTGTCAGAGTGTAATCAAATGATCGTGATTGAATCAAATATTAGTGTTCCATTTGAATGTTCAGGTAACATCTTTACTAATCTGCAGATTCAACCAAGCACAACTACGAAGCAAATTCTGAAAATTTCGGGTATGGGAAATACATTCACGGGCGTTCTATGGGATACACATATGATTCAACATCAAGGACCTATTGCGGAATTTACCTCTACCAGCTCTATGAACAATATAAATATGATGTTCTTTCCTGAGGAACGTTATGTCAACAATGGTGAGCACACTAACAGAATCGGTGTAGGTGGATTGTCCTCAGAAGGTGAATTAGTGGGGCGTGACTGGAATACGGTTCAAAAAATGGGAACGTATCGTATCATTGAGCCATCTGGATTAACAGCAGCTCTTCATCAGCCAGTAGGTGCCTATGAATATGGAATTATGACCGTTTTCACAACGGGCGACAACGTAGCGCAATTTTATGTTCCACATCAAGGAACTGAGAATTTCTATATTAGATCAAAGTTCGGTTTAACCGACTGGACACCATGGAAATTGAGTGGAAAAGGTAGTGTTAATGGTCCTGCAATCATCGAAGTATTATCAGCAGACCCAGTGAATCCTGCGATTGGTAAGGTATGGATTAGGAGTGATCTATAGATGGGTACGCCTATTGCCTATCAACGCATCCAAACAGCAAAAGGGACATTTGAAATTCCATTGTACTCAATGAAAGATGCGACTATCCTGGATAAATCTCTAAAGATGATGACGCATAAAGGTCTAGCTTGCTATGAACTAGTCGATGCGAAGGTGGGTGGGGTTGAAAATTCTTCCTTCCTTAGAATTCAAACCCACAAGGGACTGAAAGCCATTAAGGGTGTTGTGAACATCATCAAGCCGATTAACACGGCAAAAGCAAGGGCAAATGACAAGGCATCAATTATTATAGAAAATACACCAGATTATTTCCATGTTTCAACTCCTTGGGCGGGGACGGGGCTTGTTATACCGATTGGACTATTAGTTCCAAATCATTATTATGATTTTACAATGTCTATAGAAATTTCATATTCCTTAACCAAAGCAGACTTTGTACTAGTGAATGTATGGAACGCTACTCAAAAAAAGTATTTAGTTAATGGAATGGCTATTATGTTTAGCACTCCAAGCGTTGGAGTTAAACAGGATTTGAAAAGTATTCGGTTAAACACGGATTCAATCTTGGCGACAGATCAGATTGAGTTAAAAATATTTGCTGCAAATGGTGACAAAAGCACGGATGATTCGTTAAACTTTAAAGTCTATAAAGCAGGTATGACGATTAAATTAGTGTAAAAACACAAGGGGGACATACAGTGCCCCTTTTTGTTCGTTTTGTTGATAAACGTGAAGTTATGTCCCTTATCCATAACAGATAGGAAAATATGTAGTGTAGGTGTAAAGTATCTTAGTACATAGTTGAAAAATATATAATAAAAAACAAACCTAATCACCAATATAAGTTGGTAGATAGGTTTGTTTTTTTAGTTACTATAACTAATTTTTTGATCTATATATCAATCGAGTATCTATATTTCTCACATCATACTCTAAAATACTTCTTCAGATTTAACCAGACCTAATTTTTTTATGTGGTATTGTAACGATTGTCTTGAAATATTTAATTGTTTTGCTGCAACTGTTATATTCCATTTATTGCGTACAAGTATGTTTTCTATATAATTAGCTTGATTAGATTCTAGGATGGACTTAAGTGGCCTTGCTATTTCTTCGACACGATCTGTAATTGAGAGTTTTTTTCTTAGATAATGAGGTAAAAAGGATTCGATAACAGTTTCATTAGACTTAGCTTGAATTACTAAATTCTCAATTAAGTGCTGTAACTCTCTTGTATTTCCTGGCCAGTCATACGAGAGTAAAGTTTTAAAAAGTGTAGGTGAGAGTACAATGTTTTGTTTTAAATACTTTTTTTGATAAGTTGATAGGAAGTGATTGATGAAAAATAATATATCTTCAGCTCTTTCTCTTAATGGGGGAATATAAATACTTGAATGTGCGATTCGATAGAACAAATCCAATCGCATTCTACCTTCAGAAGCAAGCAGTTCTGGATCCTCATTAGATGCACTAATAACACTACAAGTAATAGGAATTAATTTATTACTACCTACTCTTCTTACTGCCCTTTCTTGTAAAATGCGCATAAGTTTAGGTTGAAGAGTTATCGGCAATGAATTTATTTCATCTAAAAACAAAGTTCCATTCTTTGCATATTCAAATAATCCTTCTTGTTCAACCGCACCAGTAAAGGCTCCCTTAACTGAACCAAATAGAGTACTCTCTAGCAAATTTTCAGGAATTGCCGCACAGTTTACAGCTACAAATGGATTGTTCGCACGTGGACTGAAATTGTGCATACTTTGAGCAAATAACTCTTTTCCTGTTCCAGTTTCACCGACAATTAGAGCATCAGTATTGTAAAGTGAAATGTTTTGTGCCTCTTCAATTGCCTTCTTTAAAACATGACTCTCGCCCTTAATATTTTCAAATGTATATAGAGTTCCATTTGTATTTCCTATCACCTGAAAATCCTTTGAAACGAGACTACGTTTTAATTCAATTGTTTCTAGAAGTTTGTTTTTTAAACTGGTTTCAGTATGGCTTATCGAAAATACTGCAATTGTTTGTCCGTCTTTTTGTATTGGAAAAGAACTATAGCCCACGTATTGTGGTCCATTATTTGTTTTAGAATGAGCTTTGTATTTTGCGTAAATGGGCTTACCCGTTTTGAAGATATGCGCATGTTCAGATTGTCTTCTATTGTACTTATAAACATCCCAAAGTTTGTTGTTTAAAACTACATTTTTTTTCATTTGTTCCATTTGTTCCTGAGCTTTATTGTAGTAGATGATACACCCATCACGATCACTAATTATTACTCCTTCATTAAGGTTTTCTAAGACTTCTTCTAAACAAAAAAGGCGATTAGTTTGATTATTTGAAAGGTCACCAATATCTTCGAATGTTAGAAATATAAAATTATACTCAAATGAGTAAGAGTCTAACTTTATTTTATAATGACGTCCATCAATTGAAATGATTGTATTATTCTCCAACTCGTTTTTATCTATCTGAAATACTTCACAAATAGAAATATTTTTTCGCAAATGTAATGAAATATTCGGATGGGTTTTCCACCATAGAATTTCAAACTGTTCGTTCATCACAATGACATTCGTACAAAGGTTATCCACTAGTCTTTTTAATTCTTCGATCAATGAAAAAGTCCCCCTTTGAAACTATTATGCTCATATATGCAAAATTTATCTGCTACATAGAATTGTAACATAAAACATTGATATTTCAGAAAAATAAGAATTTTATAGATTTATAGTTTTTTTGTGCAAAATTTATCTGCAGTTTTTAAAGAGAAATGTAATGAAAAAATTTAATATAACTCTTATGAAAATAATTAAATTCGTTGAAAGTCCCATATCTTATTATTTAACCATTAGTGATTTGGTTTTATAAAAAAGAGTTGGCACACCTTTTGCTTATATTATTTGTATAACCTAAAAGGGGGCATTTATTTATGAAAACACCAGAAATTTTATACTCAGTAAAAGCACAAAGAGGAAATGTACTTCGTTGTAAAGGGTGGAGACAAGAAGTAATTTTAAGAATGCTTGAAAACAATATGGAAAATGCAGAAAAACCTGAGGAGTTAGTAATCTATGGAGGGATTGGGAAAGCAGCTCGAAATTGGGAATCGTACCATGCGATTGTTGATTCTCTTAAAAACTTGGAAGATGATGAAACTTTAGTCGTTCAATCAGGTATGCCGGTTGCTATTTTCAAAACACACAAATATGCTCCAACTGTTGTTATGGCAACTACAAATATCATGAAAGCTGATTGGCCAACGTTTTATGATTTACAAGATAAAAACCTGACGATGTATGCTAATTACACTGCAGCACCTTGGGAATATATCGGAACACAAGGTGTAATTCAAGGCACATTTGAAACACTTTCTGCAATTGCTCGTTTACACTACAACGATTCATTAGTAGGGAAAATTTTACTGACTGCAGGTGCAGGGGGCATGGGCGGAAATCAAACACGTGCTATGACGATGCACGGAGGTGTCGCGATTTTATGCGATTCAAATATTGAAATTATTAATCGCCGTATTGAAAAAGGATTTATAGATGTAGTTGTTGAATCGTTCGATAAAGCCGTCTCACTAGCAAAGGAGAAAGCAGAAAAGGGAGAAGCAATAGGTATTGCAGTAGTTGGAAACGCTGCAGATATTTTTGAAGAATCTTTAGAGAAGAATTTCTTGCCAGACATTACTACTTCTATGACTCCTGCGCATGATCCATTTGCATATTTACCTGCGAATTATACAGTAGAAGAGGCTGAGGCATTACGTAAATCAGATCGCGATAAATACCTAGTAGAAGCTCGTAAAACTATGGTTCGTGAACTTAATGCACTTATAAAGTTCTTAGATTTGGGCGTAAATTCATTTGAATATGGCACGAGCATTCGTAAAGAATGTATTGATGCGGGAATGGATGCAAAAGAAGCAAAACGTTTACCTGGATTTGTTGCAGAATACATCCGTCCATTATTCTGTGAAGGACGTGGGCCATTCCGATGGATTTGTATGTCAGGTGAAGCTGAAGATTTACGTAAAATTGATGATATGATTTTAGAAAAATTTAGTGATGATTTATTAGTCACACGTTGGATTAAGTTAGCAAAAGAACATATTCCAATTGAAGCATTACCAGCTCGTATTTGTTATATGGGATTTGGCCAACGCAAAAAATTTGCACTAGAAGTAAATGACATGATCCGTAAAGGGGAATTGAGCGGACCAGTTGCATTTTCTCGCGACAATTTAGACTCTGGATCAATTGTAAATCCAACATTTGAGTCTGAAAATATGAAAGATGGTGGAGATTTAATTTCGGACTGGCCAGTATTAAATGGCTTATTGAATGCAGTTGGAATGTGTGACTTAATCGCCCTACAGGCTAATTATTCTATGGGTGAAGCTGTTCATACTGGAGTAACAATGATTGCTGATGGTACTGAAGAAGCGGATATGCGCCTTGAAGTTGCTATGACAGTCGATTCGGGTATTGGAGTAATACGCCATGCACAAGCAGGTTATGAAACTGCTAAAGAAGTAGCAAATGGGAAAGGTAAATTAACAAATGAAAGTATTCAAGTTCCATTATGGTGGGAGCCAACAGCTACATTTGGACCAAAAGATGTAAAAAAAACTAGTGTGCTGAAGTAATAAATTTTTGTGGGTCTAATCAAAAATGTTAGGCCCTTTTTAAATGAATTGAGGTGGAAAAATGCAAAAAATAGGGCAAATAGGAAATGACCAAGTTGAAAACAGGAAGTATTCAGCGACAACTATTTTAAAGTTCTTCTTATGCAGTATATTAGGCATATTTATGTTTTTCTTACCGCTTACGATTAATGGAAAAAACTCTATCCCACTAGATCACTTAGTTGGGTGGATTCGAACAACTTTTAGTTCCATTATTGTTTACTACATTTTAGTAATAGTAATTCTGGGTGCTCTTTATCCATTTTATAAAAAAACATGGAATTCTTCATGGATTGAAGCTGCTATTTCATTCTTAAAAGTATTTGGTGCGATTGCAGCAGTTCTAGTTGTTTTTAATATTGGGCCAGCTTGGTTGATGGCTGAGGATATGGGACCATATTGGTACAACGCACTACTTACTCCAATAGGTGTTCTTGTCCCGATAGGCGCTGTTTTTTTAGCACTTCTAGTAGGATATGGTCTATTAGAATTCATTGGTATTCTAATGCAGCCTATTATGCGACCATTTTGGAAAACCCCTGGACGATCTGCTGTAGATGCTGTTGCTTCATTCGTCGGTAGTTATTCCATAGGTTTATTAATAACAAACCGTATCTTTAAGGAAGGAAAATATACGGCAAAGGAAGCAGCAATTATAGCTACAGGATTTTCAACGGTATCCGCAACTTTTATGATTGTTGTAGCTAATACACTGGATTTGATGCCTATATGGAATTTGTATTTTTGGACGACATTTTTTGTAACATTTCTTGTGACAGCAATTACAGTACGTATTTGGCCGATACGTAACATGAGTAATAACTATTATAAAAATAAGCCAGGTGATCCTGAACAAATTGTTACAAAAAATAGATTGAAGCATGCTTGGAATGAAGGTTTAACTACCGCAGAGCATGCAAAAAGTATTTGGAAAAACATAATAGAGAACGTAAAGGATGGAATAGTAATGGCAATGGGGATACTGCCAACTATTATGTCTATTGGATTAATAGGCTTGCTTCTAGTGAATAATACGCCAATTTTTGATTACCTAGCATATATCTTTTATCCACTAACTTATTTATTACAAATAGCAGAACCATTGTTAGCGGCAAAAGCTGCGGTCATTAATTTAATCGATATGTTTTTACCATCATTAGTTATTTTAGAAGCGCCATTAGAAACTAGGTTCATTATTGCAGTATTATCTATTTCGGCTATTTTGTTCTTTTCAGCGCTAATACCTTGTATTTTATCAACTGAGATTCCTATAAACGTTGGTCAAATGATAGTTATTTGGTTCATTCGAACAGTGTTGACGTTAATAATTGCAACGCCAATTGTATATTTGCTTTTGTAGAAAGGAGTAATTGATTTGACTAAGATTAGACCACAGTTAATTATTGAAAATCCTGCACAAGTAGTAAGCTGTGTAGGTGACAAAATGTCAGATATTTGTCCGTTAACTAATGTTGCAATTGTCATAAAAGATGAAGTAATTATTGAAATATGCTCCCAAAAAGAAGTGAATAATCGCTATGTTCGAGACAATCGCAATGTTATTGATGCCACTGGAAAAGTTGTAGCACCAGGCTTTGTTGATTCACATACACATTTGGTTTTTTATGGTAACAGGGTGGAAGAATATGCAGCTAAACTTTTTGGTAATGTTGAAGAAAATGTAAAGAAATTAGAAATGAAAACCGGACCTAATCGAACAATTGAACTGACTCGTGATCAACCTGCAAGTGAATTGTTAAACCAATCCAAAAAAAGAATGTATTCAATGCTCAAGCATGGTACAACAACAGTTGAAAGTAAAAGTGGATATGGTTTAACGATTGAAAGCGAGTTAAAGATTCTTGAAGTGGGTCGTAAATTGCAAGAAGAGACACCGATAGATGTAATAAATACATTTTTAGGAGCACATGGTTTCCCAGAGGGCATGACAAAAGAACAATACTTAAAAGTTATTATTGAAGAAATGATTCCGCAAGTTGGAGAACAGAATCTAGCTGAATTTTGCGATGTATGGTGTGATGAAGGCTATTTTACTGCAGAAGAGTCTAGACAAATTTTAGAAGCGGGATTAGCAGCCGGAATGCTTCCTAAAATTCATGCTGATGCGTACTCCTATATCGGGGGTTCAGATTTAGCGGCTGATATGAAAATGGTATCAATTGATCACTTAAACTATACTCCAGATCATGTTATGAAAAGATTAGCAGATAGAAAAGTAGTGGGAGTCGTTATGCCTGCGCTTGATTTTGCAGTTGCTCACAAAAAGCCTTTTAATGCTAGACAGATGTTGGATTCTGGCATGATTGTAGCTCTTGCAACGGATATGTGTCCTGCATGTTATACAACGTCAATGCAATTTGTTATGCAATTGGCATGCAGGCTTTATCAATTTTCAGTTGAAGAAGCGATTAAAGCTGCTACTTGGGGCGGAGCAAAGGCATTAAATTTAGAAGATCGAGGAACAATAGCTGTTGGCCAGCTTGCAGATCTTCAAATATGGGATGTACCAAATTATAAGCATGTTGCCTATGAACTTGGTTCGAATTTAGTAGATACAGTGATTAAACGTGGGGAAGTAGTTTATGAGGAAAAAGCCAAAATTTTAGAGAATGTTGAATTATAGAGGAGGAATAAAAATGAAAGTGGAATTGCATTCGAAAGCTGCTTCACAAGTAAATGAACAACGCTTACTAAAATTATTTTTAGATCTTGCAAAAATCAATGGCCCTAGCACAAAAGAGAAACTTGTTGCTGATTATTTAGCAAATGAACTTCCTAAACTTGGATTTACAATTGAATTTGATGAAGCTCATAACAACTTTAACGGTGAAGTTGGGAACTTAGTAGCTTGGAAAGAAGGAACGGATTCTACTATTCCACCATTGTTCTTTTCAACGCATATGGATACCGTTTTACCAACGAAAAACCTTAAACCAATTATAAAAGATGGTGTCATTTATTCTGATGGCACAACTATTTTAGGAGCAGATGATCGCGCAGCACTCGCTTCTTATATCGAAGCTATCCGAGCTGTTATTGAGAGTGAGGTTCCTCATGGCCCTATTGAATTGTTGTTAACTGTAAATGAACAACCAGGTTTAGTAGGTGCTCGTTTTATGGATTATAGCAAGGTTAAAAGTAAAGTAGGTTATATTTTTGATAGTAGTGGGGATGTTGGTCAAACCATTTTAAAAGGACCTTTTAGTAGTCGCATTTATTTAAAGGTAAAAGGAAATGCGGCGCATATTGCTCTAGATGCCGAAGAAGGTAATAGTGCTTTTGTAATCGCAGCGGCTGGTTTACTAAAAATGAAGTTAGGTAAAGTAGATGAAGATACCTTAGCAAATATTGGTCTGATAGAAGGCGGAGAATTAACATCTATTATTCCAGGTACTGTCACACTAGCTGGAGAAGTAAGAAGTTTTTCAAAAGAAAAGTTAAATGTGCAACTTCGACATATGGAAGAGATGATGAAAGAAGCAGCAAAAGAAATGGGGGGAGTAGTAGAAATCACTCTAGAAAAGAAATACAGCGGTTTTGATATTCCTAAAGAACATATTCTCGTTCAAAATGTTACAGATGCATCTCGACAAATTAACATTCAGCCGTATTTAACGAATACGTTAGGAGGAGCAGATACAAATGTACTTAATGAAAATGGCTTAACATGTATTACTTTAGGTAACGGGTTCCAGAATATTCATTCATATAGAGAATGTATTAGTATAGAAAATCTAATTAATACAGGAAGATTAACAGCTTCATTAATAGAGCAATGGTATGAGAATAATAAATAATTTGTAGTGTTATTTTAGAATAAGAAAGCGATTTCTTAAATAAGGTGGGAGGGGAAATATGTTAGATAATCCGGTGTTGATATCTGTTATTATTCTAACGGTACTAAGCTTATTAAGGGTGCATGTTATCTTTGCGTTATTGATTGCTGCGATAGTAGCAGGTTTAGTTGCTGGTCTACCGCTTAATGAAACAATGACCATTTTTATAGATGGTATGGGAGCGCAATCTGGGACAGCATTAAGTTATATCTTATTAGGGATTTTTGCAGCGATGATTGCTCATTCTGGTATACCAGATGTCTTAATTAATAGATTATTAACTATTAAGAAACCTAGTAAGTACATTTTTATTTTTGGATTAGCTTTAACCGCCTGTTTGTCCGGAACATTAATACCTGTTCATATTGCTTTTATTCCCATATTAGTTCCGCCGCTTTTATACTTTTTCAATAAATTGAAAATTGATCGTCGAGCATTAGCCTCAGCTCTGACTTTTGGTTTGAAAATGCCTTATATGTGTATCCCAGTAGCATACGGTTTGATATTCCAGGGTATTATTGCAACGGAAATGACTAAGAACGGTATGGCAATAAATCAGACTAGTGTTCCATTAGCAATGATTATACCTGCTATTGGCATGTGGGTTGGTTTGTTTATAGCGATATTCATTACTTATCGAAAGCCACGAAATTATGCACAAACAAATGAAGATATTGAATTTTTAAAAGAAGCAAAAGATGAACATCCGAAACGGAAATTTGAGCTTAGAGATGGAATAACAATTTTTGCTGTAATTGTTGCATTAGCAATTCAATTAACGTTTAGTTCATTGGTGTTAGGGGCATTATCTGGAATTATTGTAATGTTTGTAGGTCGAATTGTAACGATAAAAGAGGGCGAAGATGTAGTGCAAGGTGGCGTCAAATTAATGGGGGTGATAGCCTTTATCATGCTTATAGCTTCTGGATATGCCACTATTTTAAAAGAAACGAATGCAATTAGCGAATTAGTAAATGCCGTAAATGGTGTGACAGGAGATAGTAAATTAATTACAGCAATTCTATTGTTATTTATTGGTTTACTTGTAACAATGGGAATAGGTACATCATTTGGAACTGTACCGATTCTTGCAGTTGTATTTGTTCCTTTATGTATCTCAATAGGCTTTAGTCCTTTAGCTACTGCTGCCATTATTGGTACGGCAGGTGCATTAGGAGATGCGGGGTCCCCAGCATCAGATAGTACTCTTGGACCAACATCAGGATTAAATGCAGATGGACAACATGATCATATATGGGATACATGCGTACCAACATTTATTCATTACAACATTCCGTTATTTATCTTCGGAATTATTGCAGCAATGGTTTTATAAAAATCAGAATATTCAATTTATGAGGTGATTTTGAAATGGGAGAAACAACAGTAAAATTAAAAACGATTGAACTGGATGGTAATTCGCTTACTAGACATGATATTCAGCGAATTGTGGATGGTGAAGCGACCGTTTCTATTTCAGATAATAGTTGGAAAAGAGTTCGGGAAAGTCGGAAGCGTATTGAAAAAAGATTAGCTGAAGGTGAGACAATCTATGGTGTAAATACAGGGTTTGGAAAGTTAAGTGATGTGAAGATAGAGGATGAGGATATTGAGTTATTACAATTGAACTTACTGCGTGCTGATGCGGTAGGAGTAGGTCAGCCACTATCTAAAGAAATTGTTCGTGCAATGATGATATTACGTACAAATGCTCTAGCTAAGGGGTTCTCCGGAATTTGTGAAGATACTTTGCAACTATTAGTGGATTTGATTAATAATAAAATTCATCCTGTGGTGCCGTCACAAGGGTCAGTAGGAGCAAGTGGAGACCTAGCTCCCTTAGCGCATATTGCTCTCGTATTAATAGGTGAAGGCAAAGCCGAATTTGAAGGTGAGATTATTACTGGTGGAGAAGCTTTAGAAAAAGTAGGTTTGCAACCGGTGAGATTAAAAGCAAAAGAAGGATTGGCCTTAATAAATGGAACACAGGCAATGACAGGAATTGGTGTGATAACCTTAAATGAGGCAGAGCGAATCGGTTATGCAGCAGATATGGCCGCATGTTTAACAATGGAAGCTCTACAAGGAATTATCTCAGCATTTGATCCAGAATTACTAGCAGTTAGACCACATAAAGAACTTGAATTTGTAGCAAGTCGAATGCGCGGGTGGTTAGAAGGGAGTAAACGAGTTACTAAGCAAGGTGAGGTTCGAATGCAAGATGCCTATTCTATTCGTTGTATTCCACAAGTACACGGCGCATCTTGGCAGACATTTAATTATGTAGAAGAACGTCTATTAACAGAAATGAATGCAACTACCGATAACCCTATCGTGTTGGAAAATGGAGAAGTCATTTCTGGCGGACATTTCCATGGTCAACCAATTGCTCTAGCAATGGATTTTCTAAAAGTTAGTGTATCTGAATGGGCAAATATTTCAGAGCGGCGTACAGAACGGCTAGTTAACCCATCATTAAGTGGGTTATCGCCATTCTTGGCTACTGACCCAGGGTTAGAATGTGGCCTAATGGTATTACAATATGTTGCTGCTTCAATAGTTTCTGAAAACAAAGTACTAGCCCATCCAGCTAGTGTAGATTCTATTCCAACCTCTGGTAACCAAGAAGATCACGTGAGTATGGGAACAACAGCTGCAAGACAAGTACATCAAATTGTGCATAATGTAGCAAGGGTCATAGCAATAGAGCTAATTGCAGCCTCACAAGCAATTTATTTAGAGAAAATAGAGGATCAATTAGCTCCAGGAACAAGAGCTTACTTAGAGAAAGTGAGAGAAATTTGTCCACCACTTACTGCAGATAAAGCAATAAGTGAAGAAACAGAAGCACTTGCGAAATTTTTACTTCAAAGTAATGATTTACTTTAATTAATGAGTGATAGGATGAGATACTCTCATCCTATTCTTTTTAAAAAAAATAAAGAGAAAAGGGTGGAATCATGAGTAAGATACAAGAACAAAGTACAGCAATTCAACAAGTAATGAATGATGTTATTTCCTGGAGACAGTATTTACATGAAAACCCGGAGTTATCTTTCAACGAATATGAAACATCAGCTTTTATATTTAAAACTTTATCAACTTTTCCAAATCTCGAACTTTCTAAACCTACTAAAACAAGTATCGTCGCGCGCCTAATAGGAAACGAACCTGGAAAAGTGATTGCATTTAGAGCTGATATGGATGCACTACCTATTCAAGAGGAAGTGGATCTTCCATATGCTTCAAAAGTTCCTGATGTAATGCATGCTTGTGGACATGATGCACATACGGCCATCCTACTCGGAGTAGCAAAAATACTATCAAAGCAACAGCATAAAATTAAAGGTGAGATTCGTTTCATTTTTCAGCATGCTGAGGAAGTGTTACCTGGTGGTGCGAGTGAGATGGTAGCAGCAAATGTAATGGATGGTGTTGATGGAATTTTGGGCTTACACGTTTTTAGCATGCTACCAACTGGGAAAATTGGATTTTGCCCAGGTTATTTTACAGCGAATTCTGATACATTTGAAATTGATGTTATCGGCAAAGGAGGTCATTCCTCACAGCCGGAAGATTCCATTAATCCGATTTTAATAGGTTCACAAATTGTGAATAGTTTACATCAGATTATCCCTCAAAAAATTGCTGCAAAAGAACAAGCAGTTTTAGCAGTAACAGAATTTAATGGAGGAGCAGCGAAGAATATTATTCCAGAAAGGATTGTAATCGGTGGTGGGGTTCGAACTTACTCTCGAAGCGTCCGAGAGGAAATAGCAAGACAGATTGAGGTGAATGTCAAAAATATCGTAGCGTCCCATGAAGCAGATTATAATTTGGAATTTACCTATGGATATGACTCTGTATATAATGATGAGCAAATTATTGCTACTATTGAAGAAGTAGTGAAGAAAGAAATGGGCGCAGAATATATACTTCATGTACCGCCTTTTATGGGGGGAGAGGATTTCTCTGCTTACTTATCAAAAGCACCAGGAGTATTTCTTGGAATTGGAGCTGGTTTTGAAGATGAAACTTTGAATTACCCACATCATCATCCAAAGTTTCAAATAAATGAAGATGCCTTAGAGATAGGTGTTAAAGTTTTTGTTCATACGGCTAAGAAATTAAATATGTAACTTTTAATATCCTAATCATAAAAGGAGGACATTAATGTTATCAGATCCAGTAATCGCTAGTATGTTTATATTGGGATTAATAGCTTTAGGTGAAGTAATATCAATTATCACAAAGGCAAGAGTACCAATGCTTTTTGTGGCTATGGTTGGGTATTTGGTTTTACTTTGGACAGGGATTTTTCCAAAAGATTTAATAATTAATTCTTCGTTTTTAACCGTAGGAGCAGTCTTGGGTACTGCACCAATATTAGTGCATATGGGCACATTAATACCGTTGAAAATGATAAAGTCACAGTGGCAAGCTGTAATTATCGCTATCATTGGAATGATTATTGCGAGTTCATTAATTCTAGGGATAGTCACATTTATATTCGACTATGGAACAGCAGTCGCAGGAGTTGGACCATTAAATGGAGGCATAATGGCAGTATTAATAACATCGGAGGGGTTAAAAGAATTAGGGTTTGTTAGTCTTTTAACGATACCAGCATTAATATTGGCATTTCAATCATTAATAGGCATGCCGATTGCCTCGTTATTACTACGAAAACATGCTTTGAAAATACGCGGGAAAATTGAAAATGGAACTTTTGTATCGACCAATAGTGAAAAATTTGATGAAGAAAACGAAATGAAATTAGTCATTCCTAAAAAGTATCTTTCTAACTTAGTGTTATTATTTATGTTGTTTGTTGGTGGTGCATTAGCAGTTGCCCTTGCTAAAATGACAGGAATCCCTTACAGCTTATGGGCATTGTCTATAGGTATTATAGGTAGACTTGTTAAGATTTTCCCTGATCGAATTATGGAGCGTTCAAACAGTTTTACAGTTGGTATGGCAGGGATAATTGTAATGGTTATTGCTATGAGCAATGATATTACGTTTAGTATGTTTATAGATTATTTGCCAGCAGTAGCAACTATTTTAATAATTGGCGTGATAGGAATAATTGTTGGTGGATTTATAGGGGCAAAAATTTTTAAATGGGATCCTAACAAAGCTATTCCAGTCGCCTTAACATCGACATTCGGTTTTCCAGGGGATTATATTATCTGTGAAGAAGTAGGACGGAGTATTGGAAGAAACGAAGAAGAACAAGAACAAATATTCAATGAGGTATTAACACCAATGTTAGTTGGAGGATTCACCACAGTTACAATCGGCTCTGTAGTTATATCTTCTATACTAATTAACACCCTTTAAATTCCGAATATTCAATTAAATTTAATTATTTATTAAATTACAAATAGTAGACCAATGCCATACATCTGGCATTGATCTACTATTTTTTATTGTTTTATAATTAAATAGCAGGTTATATAAATGACAATCTTTTAGCGAATTCTAATATTAATAAATAAACAATGTAGTACTTTCTATTTAAGATGATAAATGATTTTTTATGATTAACACGATATTAATGAATATTTTAAAGAATTTCCTTACCTAATCTAATATAATTCCATGTAATCCAAAATAATTCCTCTTTTTTAAAACTTTTTTACATATATATTTAATGGTCAGAATTTTAAAATTATAAAAAGGGGAGTGGTTGAAATGGAGGACATTCGAGAAAATGATAGTCTTTTTTCAGTTACAATCACTTCTGAATCACCTTGCTCTACAATATACTCATCTTTTAACGTGAAAGCAACGGTCGTGACCAAATTTATAGTAGCTGTTGTGTCTATTTCCGTTATTTTATTTTTCTCAGCAATTATTCCTTTAACGATACGTCAACTAATTATTATTTGGTTCCAACGTGTTGTTTTAACACTAATTTTAGTAACACCTATTGCATTTTTACTATTTTAAAAGGAGCGTGTCATGATGGAAAACGTTATGCAGAATATTAAAGCACCAACTGGTAGTGAATTAACTTGTAAAGGCTGGACGCAAGAGGCGGCTATGCGTATGTTAATGAATAATTTAGATCCAGAGGTTGCTGAAAATCCTGATGAACTTGTTGTTTACGGGGGAATAGGGAAAGCTGCTCGTAATTGGGAGAGCTACGCACAAATTATTGAGTCATTGAAAAAGCTAGAAAATGATGAAACTTTACTTGTGCAATCAGGGAAACCTGTCGCAGTTTTCCGCACATATGAGCATTCACCACGTGTATTAATCGCAAATTCAAACCTAGTTCCAGCTTGGGCAAATTGGGAACACTTTTATGAATTAGAAGATAAAGACTTAATGATGTATGGACAAATGACAGCTGGAAGTTGGATCTATATTGGCGCACAAGGTATTTTGCAAGGCACATATTTAAGCTTTGTGGAAGCGGGCAAAAAAGTATTTGGCACAGCAGATTTAAAAGGGAAATTAATCTTAACTGGTGGCATGGGTGGTATGAGTGGCGCTCAACCGCTAGCTGGTAAAATGGCTGGAGCAGTTATTTTAGTTGTTGAAGTCGATAAAAAACGTATTGAGCGTAAAATCAAGGAAGGGTATTGTGATTATTTAGCGGAAGATTTAGATGAAGCCTTGAAATTAGCTAAACAGCTTCAAGGCAAAAATGAACCTGCTTCAATAGGCCTTGTAGGTAACTGTGCGGATGTCTATCGTGAAATTTTTGACCGTGGGATTGTTCCGGATTTCGTAACGGATCAAACAAGTGCGCATGACCCATTAAATGGCTATATTCCGAACAATATGACACTTGATGAAGCACTTCAGTTACGCAAGAGTGATCCGAAAAAGTATGAGCAAAAGGCAAAGCAAGCGATGGCTGATCATGTGCAAGCCATGCTAGATTTCCAAACTGCAGGAGCAGAAGTATTTGACTACGGTAATAATATTCGCAAATACGCTCAAGAAATGGGTGTCGCAAATGCATTTGATTTCCCTGGTTTTGTTCCAGCATACATTCGTCCATTATTCTGCGTAGGAAAAGGACCATTCCGATGGGCTGCACTTTCAGGTGATCCAGAAGATATTTACAAAACAGATGCTCTTGCTAAAGAAATGTTTGCAGATGATGAAGGTCTTGTGAACTGGATTGATATGGCACAGAAAATGGTCAAATGGCAAGGTCTACCTGCACGTATTTGTTGGTTAGGATATGGAGACCGTCATCGTTTTGCTTTAAAAGTAAATGAAATGGTTGCATCTGGTGAGTTAAAAGCACCAATCGTATTCGGCCGTGATCATTTAGATTCAGGTTCAGTTGCATCACCAAACCGTGAAACTGAGGGTATGAAAGACGGTTCAGATGCAGTATCTGATTGGCCAATATTGAATGCTTTAGTCAATACTGCAGGAGGCGCGAGTTGGGTAAGTGTCCACCATGGTGGCGGAGTAGGAATGGGGTATTCACAACATGCAGGGCAAGTGCTTGTCGCAGACGGTACAGAAATGGCATCAGAAAAGATTAATAGAGTATTAATATCAGACCCTGGAATGGGCATTGTTCGTCATGCGGATGCAGGTTATGACATCGCTATCAAAACAGCACAAGAAAAGAATGTGCATATGCCAATGTTAAAAACAGAAGGGTGATCACATATGATTATACTGATTGAAAATGCAAATCAATTAATTACTTTACAGGGCACGAAGAAAAAAGCTCGCATAAAAGAAGAAATGAGCAATATACAAATCATTGAAAATGGTAGTGTATTAATAAGTGGAGATCGTATTATAGCAACAGGTACAAAAGCATCTATAAGAGCAGATTATCCAGAATTGGTATCACAAGCGAAAATAATTGATGCTACTGGTAAAGTGGTTATGCCAGGCTTAGTGGATGCACATACACATCTAGTCTTTGGTGGTACTCGAGAAAATGAATTCCAAATGCGTCTAAACGGTGCAACCTATATGGACATTATGAATGCCGGTGGTGGAATTCATGCTACGACGAAAAAAACACGAGAAGCAACATTTGAACATCTTTATGAAAAAACATATGAACATCTCAATAATTTTTTAAAACATGGTATCACAACTGTTGAGTCGAAAAGTGGCTATGGCTTAGATTGGACTACTGAGGAAAAGCAGCTCCAAGTCGCGAAAAAGCTTCAGGAAAATCATGTAGTAGATGTAGTGAGTACCTTCATGGGTGCTCATGCAGTTCCTGCTGAATATAAAAACAATCCAGATGCATTTGTAGACATTATTATCAATGACATGATTCCGAGAGTAGCGGAAGGCAATCTTGCCGAGTTTAATGATGTCTTTTGTGAAAAAGGTGTGTTCACTCCTGAGCAGTCACGCAGGATATTATTAGCTGGGAAAGAACATGGATTGATCCCTAAAATTCATGCAGATGAAATTGAGCCATATGAAGGCGCTGAGCTTGCTGCTGAAGTGGGAGCTATTTCAGCAGAGCATTTACTAGTGGCATCTGATAAAGGCATTCGTGATATGGCCGAAGCTGGTACGGTTGCGGTATTATTACCAGGGACTGCATTCTTTTTAAAAGCAGATTCAGCTAGAGGACGATTAATGATTGATGAAGGCGTTCCAGTAGCGATTTCAACTGATTTTAATCCAGGTTCTTCACCAACAATCTCTCTGCCATTTATCATGAATTTAGCATGTATGAATATGGGCATGACAATGGAGGAAGTATTAACAGCAACAACTATCAATGCAGCCTATGCGATTAATAGAGGGCATGAAATTGGCTCACTTGAAGCGAGCAAAAAAGCAGATGTACTCATCCTAGATGTTGAAAATTATCAGCAACTGCAGTACTTCTATGGTATGAATCATACACATACGGTCATTAAGAATGGTCGAGTTGTTGTTGAGAATGGCGTGTTATGTAGTGAATTACAAAACGTTACAGATTGAGCATAATATAATTATGGAAGAGCCTCTGATTGTTTACTTATCTAGGGTGAAATATTTATAATCAAACTATTAAAAGGTATTACATTTTAATGATGTAGTACCTTTTTTATTGTATTTATATAGAAATATTTATGGTATTATATGTAATATTATAATCAAAATTTAGGTATAGGTGAATATATATGGTATACGTTCAGGTATCTTCAAAAACATATAGGGATAATACAGGTAGGAGCATAAACTTTCCTACTCTTCTAGTTGAGTATATGGAAAGACAATGTTTTTTGAGCAATTACACAGATATCAAATAAAGAATCATAGTAAAAGCAGAAGTTGGCATAAGAAGTTAGTACAAGCTGTAATGAATGCTAATCCAGATTATTGGGGGTGGTGCTAATGATGTATGTTTAAGGCAGGCACAAAAGGACGCGCCGCCTGTCGGCGCTTCGCCCTTGCCCTTGGGGACGGGAACGGCGTTACGGGCAGATGCAGCGAATTTATATTTTCGGAAGTAGGGAAGAAAAATGATTGAATTAAGAAAAATTACCCACGATAATTTTGAGGCAGTGTTGAAGTTAAGCATAACAGACGAGCAGAAAGGAAATGTGGATTCCAGCATATATTGTTTGGCTAAAGCCTATGTAAAGATACTCAACGACGAAAAACCTCCTATGATCTTCGCTATATGCAACAATGATGAAGTTATAGGATATGTCGATATTGGATTTTTCGAACTGGCGGAAAGTGCATTTTTATGTGAAAAATATGGAGATAAATCTACTTATGGACTTAATCGCTTTATGATTGATAAAAAGCATCAAGGCAAAGGATTTGGCAAACAAGCAATGATGAAAGTTATTGATTACATAAAGTCGTTTCCACAAGGAAAAGCCGATGCAGTTGCTACATCATATTGGATGGTAAACGAAGCCGCCCGGAAGTTGTTTGCGTCTGTCGGTTTCGTTGAAACAGGAGCGATATGGGACGGACAAACAGGGGGTAATTGGAATGCAGAAAGAAAAGATATAGAGTATGCAGAAGTAGGTGCCAGACTCGGATTATAAAGCTAACAATTTGAATAGTGCATCGTACAGTATAAGACCAACTATGCGAAGTCAAACGTCCGTTTGAGAATATTAAAGCCCATCTTTTAAGAGATGGGCTCATTCTGTCTGATTAATATGTTCTAACGGTTACAGGTATAAACTCTTTTATGTACTGTTCCATTTCAATCAATGAATCTGTAAATATCATCGCCTTTTGATCAGCTTCTGATAAAAAGTCACTTGTTACCAGACGTTAGTGTTGCAGCACTAATGTCTTTTTTTATGCACTCTTATTACTGCAAGTATATAACTACGCTAGATCATTTGGCAAGTTCAGGTGGCATTGTTGTAGCACTACATACTATATACATTACAAATTCAATAAACGTTCCCAAACGCAAGTTTGGTAATACACGAAAAAGCGACAAACGTTGTTAAATCAACATTTGTCGCTTTTTTAGTGGAACATTATTTATACATACTTTTATGCACGTTTCTACAAAGCTAGTCGCAGCAACAAGTTGAGCGTGTTTTGGTGCTGGCTGCGTTCATTATGATGTTGCATAGAATCGTGCATATTTTTAACGTTTCTTAACGTTCAAAATTTCCAAAATACAGGCTGTACCCCTATACAAATAAAAAGTTTGATTATAAAGTTTGATTATATATAATCAAACCCAAAACCTCTAAATATAAGGTCTAATTTTATTTTATTTTATTATATTATTTACCCTATATTATTTTTTAATCAGAGGTTTTTTCTATGGTTTAATAGAGAAGTATATATTTTTAAAAAAATAATGAATCGGAAATGAGTCGACCGGCGTCTATAGGGTGGTTGCTTGAAAGGAGGGCGTGGATTGGCTAAACAATTGGAAGAAATTATTGAAGAGTATGGCGATTACTTACTACGTGTTGCTTACTTATATGTGAAAGATTTAACGATTGCTGAAGATATCGTGCAAGATGTTTTTATAGCATTTTATAAAAAGCAAAGTCAATTTAAAGGTAATGCATCTTTAAAAACATATTTAGTGAAAATAACAGTCAATCGCTGTCATGATTATTTACGAAGTTGGAAGCGAAAACGTCTGATTTTAATGGATAAAATGACTGGGAAGGGTGATAGTAGAACACCAGAATATCTCGTTTTAGAAGCAGCGGACCGAATGCGAGTGACAGAGGCTCTAATGCAGCTACCGATATTGTACCGAGAAGTTATCATTTTATATTATTATCAAGAAATAAATACGGTGAAAATAGCTGAAATATTAGATTGTCCAGAGGCAACGATTCGTACAAGATTGCAGCGGGCACGTAAGTTATTACATAAGCAATTAGCAGGTTATGAATGGGAGGGGTGGCAACATGAATCGTTTAAAGGATGATCTAGATCGTGAGCTTCAGCAACAAATTTTCTTAAAAAATGATGTGAAAAGAAGAATGCTTGAACAGGCGGAAAATCCAACTAAAAAATTGCACTCTAATTGGCGGTATCCCGTTGTACTCGTAGCTTGTACATCTGTTCTAATTCTTTTTGCAATACTACTATTCCAAGATGTTGGTGGATATGAAAAAGTCGTTACAGGCGCAGAAGCAGATTCAGGCTTACAGCTGGATTGGCTAATCGAATTACTGCCTTTTGTCATTTTTGGGGTTATTATTTTGAGTATGGTTAAATTCTTTCAACCATTTGAGTTACCAGTTTGTGAGAACTGTCATGAAGAGTGGAGTTGGCGAGTTTCGATTAAAAAGATGTTCATCCTCAATCGAGCAATGAGTTGTCCCAGTTGTGGGGAAAATCAATATCAGACAAGGAAATCAAGAATTCGTATGAGTCAATTAGTCTTGTTATCCAACGTAGTCTTATTGATCAATGCATTTTTTGATTTCTATTGGTGGGAAATTGTTTTAATGTATGTTGCTATTATCGCTACTGCTTTTATGTTACTGCCATATAATTTGAAGCTTCAAAACGATGAGGATATAAATTTATGGTGACTGTATTTGAATAGAAAAACAGCTAAGAAGATGATCACTTAGCTGTTTTGAATAATAGATAATAATTAGTTCAGTTGGGTTTGATTTAATTCACTTTGAATGTATTGTTTTTCTTTTGAAAGTTCTTCTCCACGTATAATATATTCTTGGCGCATATCTACGAACTTTTGTTGAATTTCCATAAATTCAGTTTGCATACGTTCAATTGCTTTATGCATGTCCATAATCATTGGCGAAATTTTTTCTTTTTCTTCATCTAATACGATATATTCATCGTTATTTAAGAAAACTTCGATTTTAAATTGTTCATTTTCAATAGAAAGATTGAAGAACATTTCAAATAGGAAATGTTTGAAGTGTTTTTGATAAGCCTTTTTAATAGGGCTACTTTCAGGTAGCTCTTGGAATAATTTTCCGATTGTTTCACCTTCAAAAATTTCATCGAAATCAATTAAGCCATGTTTTTTAAAAAAACGAGTTACTTCAATATTATATTTTGATTGGACAACACGTAGGTCGGCATCTAAGTATTTGATTTGATCTTCATTTTTTAACATACGTTTACGTAATTCACTATGTTTCATTGTATTGACCTCCATTCGTCATTTTTATATCATATCAAAGATTTGTGATTAGTGATAGAAAGTTGATTGCGAAGGGGGGGAGATGTTATTCGTTCATCATAAGAGTAAGAAAAAAAGGCACTCGATATCCCGAGTGCCTTTCTATATATATTAGACTTATTTTGCTCCGCTTAATTCTACTAAGATTTTAGCTTGTGATTTATCGTTTGTTAAAGCTTCAAAGCCTTTTTCTACGATATCATCCAATTGGATACGGTCTGTGATAATACCTTGTGGTTTTAATTGACCAGTACCCATTAAGTCTACTGTTTGTTGGAATGATGTTGGTGTGTAAGCAATACTTGAAGTGATTTTCACACCTGTATTTGTTAAATGGATTGGATTCCATTCAATAGGGCGAGCAAAGATAGAGACGATTACCATTGTACCACGAGCTTTAGTTGCATCAATTGCTTGTTTAAATGTAGGTGCAACACCAGCTACTTCAAATGATACATCGACACCATCTGGTACGATAGCGTGAATAGCTTCAACACCATTTACTTCACCAGAGTTAATAACATGAGTAGCACCAAGTTCTTTTGCTTTTGCTAGGCGAGTTTCAGATAAATCTAGCACGATAATTTTACTAGCACCCGCTGCTTTTGCTGCGATAGCAGTTAATAATCCAATTGGACCTGCACCGAAAATAGCTACTGTATCACCGAAGCGTAAATTACCCTCTTTAACAGCTTGTACTGCTACAGCAGTAGGTTCAACAAGAGCACCATCTTCAAGTGTCATTGTTTCTGGAAGTAAGTAAACATTGTTTTCAGGAGCGTTTGCAAATGTTGTAAATCCACCATCACCATGTAAACCGATAAAGCTAAAGCCATCGTAAGCATCTACATCTTCAGGTTTGTTACCATGAGTAATTGTTGGGTTAATCGCTACACGATCACCAACTTTAAATTTAGTTACATTAGGACCAACTTTTTCAATAACGCCAGCGAATTCATGACCCATAATTAGAGGAGCTATTTCACCAGTTAAACCGTCTTTTTCTTTTGTTGGAACAAATACAGGTCCTTCTTGATACTCATGCAAATCACTACCACAAATACCAGCCCATGCTACACGAACTGTTACCTCATTATCTTTAAGAGCTTTTAATTCTCTTTCCTCAATGCGAATATCTTTTTCTCCATACCATACTGCAGCTTTCATAATATATTGACCTCCAGTAGAATTGATGTCTTTGAGTTACACCCCCATTCTAGCACTCTAAAAAAATGGTACAACTAATAACCCTTGGAAAAAGCTAGAATGGACTAAAGTTAGAACAAATTGTACATAAAGAAGTCTATTGAAAATATATTGAATACTAAAAAACTCTTAGTTGCTTCGCATTAAATCGGGAATATAGTAACGCTACACCTTTACTGAAAACACGAACATATACTCACGAACTACTAATAATCTGTTCTTTTAGAAATATATTCAATTCTTTTTAAACTTATAAGCTTTTCCGGTTTCATTAAATTCAGAGTAATGGTGAGTTACACAAAGAGGTTCACCTTTTTAATAAATATTAAAAACTGAATAAATTTAAACTCACTAAAATAAAGGTTTTTTGGAATATTTGTCTAATTTATATTGGTTCGGTCAAAAAAATATGGGTAAGTGTTGTAATTTCGAAAGCGGGGTATGTAAATGGTGGATAAGAAGACAAGAGATCTTTATTTTTTTGTTTCACTTATGTTTGAAAAAAAGCGTTTGATCGTGACGGGTATATTGTTAATGATCATCGCAACTTTTATTGATTTATTATCTCCTTTAGTTATGAAGCAAATAATTGACTCAGCAATTCCTGAAAAGAATTTCAAAGCATTGTTTATTTTTATAGTGATTTTAACCATATTACCTATTCTTTCAACTATTTTAAGAACTGTAAGAATGATAATAAACGTTAAAATTGGTGGCAATGTAACCGAAAAGTTAAGAACAATGGCGTTTGAGAAGGCATTTACACTATCATCTATAAACTTAAACCAGTTGAAACTTGGAGATATAGTTGACCGCGTAACGCGCACTTCGGGTATGATAGGTGAAGTTTATATAGCAAATGAATTATTGAATGGTATTACAAGCCTATTCATGTTTATAGGAATGACTGTATTTATGCTAACAATTAGTTGGAAATTAACATTAATCGCATTTTTAGTTATTCCGCTTGTATTCATCATAACTTATATGTTAGGGAGAATATCTGAAACTAAAACAAAGCGTTATATGAAATATACAAATAATGAAATGACTTTTTTTACGGAACTAATCAGTGGCATAAAAAACGTCCAAATCTTCTCCCAACAACAAAGTGAAATGAAAAAAGTAAAGAGTTTGTTGAAAAAACATAGCGAACTGCATTTAAATACGAGTATTTATCGAAGATCATATTCAGATATATTCAATCAATTGGTAAAGTCCTTGGCATTAGGAATAGTATTTGCTGTAGGAGCTTGGGATATTAGCAATAATCAATTAACTATTGGATCACTTGTCGCTTTTACAGTATATGTACCTCAGCTATACACTTTAGTAAATGAAATACAAACTGCTTATATAGGTACTACTAATGTTAGGCCAATTATAAAGCAATTAAATAACTTTTTAGATACTCATGAACCAATTATTGAAATCCCAAATGCAATTCCTCTAAAAAATGTCAGGGGTGAAATAGAGTTTCGAAATGTGTCGTTTACATATGAAAACAATCGCGCAGGTTTAGAAAATGTCTCTTTTAAAGTACAGCCTGGAGAAACCATAGGAATAGTTGGAGGTTCAGGAGGAGGTAAAACTACAATATTAGAATTATTAATGCGTTTTTATGACCCAACTAAAGGGGCAGTATGTATTGATGGGGTTGATATTTCAAAATACAATCTTATTGATTTTAGAAATGCTATAGGATTAGTAACACAAGATCCTTTTCTTTGGAACAGAACAATAAAAGAAAATCTAATTTATGGAGTTCCTCAAGCGACTGAAGAACAAATATTACATGCGATCAAAGTAGCTCAACTAGAAGAATTTATAGACAGTTTACCAGAAGGATTTGAAACAGTGGTTGGAGAGCGTGGTGTTCGTATCTCGGGAGGAGAAAAACAACGATTAGCTATTGCTAGAGCTATTTTAAAAGATTCACCCATAATCCTTTTAGATGAACCGACATCTGCATTAGATGCAAATACTGAGTTTTTATTACAATCTAAAATGGAAGAAGTATTTAAAGGTAAAACCATCATTTTAGTAGCACACAGACTAGCTACAATACGAAAAGCTTCTAAGATTTTAGTGTTAGATAATGGCGAAATAATTGAGTTTGGTACACCTTTAGAACTGTTAAATAATAAAGGAGCTTATTATGACTTATTATCAAAACAAGTTTCAACAAATTAACTCCTAAGGTAAAACTATAATTAAATTAATTCGATTTATGGAATCCCATATAGTACTTGTTCGATTAATAAAACAGTAACAATTGATTTTTTTAATATCTACTATTGATGTCTGTGAGCAATTTCTTCATTAAACTAATACGTAGTCATAATATATAAAATAATATTCCTTTTAATAAAAAGGAGAAATGGGGTTTAATGTGAAACCAGTTATCGGTATTTCTTCAAGCCTAAATGAACAATTACTTACACTTCCAACTGATAATATTCATGCTATTTCAAAATATGGTGGTTTACCTATTGTCCTTCCTAATTATAAGGAAACTGAAGCTGATTTAATTGTAGAAATGATTGATGGGTTACTGTTAACGGGTGGAGGAGATATTGATCCAATACTTTTTGGAGAAGAGCCGCATCAAAAGCTTGGATCTATAACGCCCGAGCGAGACGCATTTGAAGTTGCTATCGTCAAGGAAATGTTACTCCAGAATAAACCGGTTTTCGGAATTTGTAGGGGTGCTCAAATTCTAAATATAGCTGTAGGTGGTGACATGTTTCAGGACATTTATACTCAAACCGAAGAAAATCTTTTACAACATCAACAGCATGCACCTCGTTGGCATGCGTCCCATTTTGTACACGTAGAGGAAAATACGCTGTTAAAGTCAATTGCTCAAAAGGGGAAATTTAAAGTAAATAGTTTCCATCATCAAGCAAATAGAAAGATAGCCGGTGAATTTGTAGTATCAGCGGTAGCAAGTGATGGCGTTATTGAAGCTTTTGAAAGCAAAAATCATCACTTTGTCATGGGCGTACAATGGCATCCAGAGTGTTTGTTGTTAAATAATGATGAAATATCAGCAGAAATAATGAAGGCATTTATCAATGCTTGTAAAAAATAATATGTACAAAGCGACTGTATTTAAACAGTCGTTTTTGTTTGAAAAATATCTCATTTGGATAAGCTAAATGCTTGCGATTACAGTGTTGATCTTTTTATACAGATAAATACGCTAAAGTGAATTATTTTAGATTCATGAATCCTTTTTTTATGGGAAAACTATCGTAAGTCCAAAAAAGGAGGTATCTTAGCTTGAGTCAACAGCTTCGATTAATGCTTTTCTTAAGTACATTTTTCTTTGTTATTTCAACCAATGTTTCAGCTGCAGAAGAACCAACGAGAGAGCAAATTCTAGAACAACGCATGGAATTCTATATAAAATATTCAAATGACACATTGCCGTGGTATTACTTAGCTGCTGTTGACCAATTTGAACGAAATATTGAACAAGTACGTAATGACATACCTAAAAGAGAAGGCATACTTGCCATTCAGTTTGCAGATGACTTTTGGACAGGGATACTGAATCCTAAAAAGGATGATACAAACTTAAAGTCCATTGGTTTCTTTAATGGGAATGGTGTTGATGGAAACAATGATGGTATTGCAGATCGTCAAAATGATGATGATGTCATGTACACACTTGCTGAGTACTTAAGTGTACATGGAACTGATGAAAAAGGTTTTAAACATGCTTTAAAGGAATATTATAAGGTTGATGATACGGTAAACCAAATCATTACGAATGCAAAAATTTATGAGAAATTTAAAACGTTGAATTTAGATAAGCGAGCATTCCCACTTTCCATTAATCATGATTACAGTTATAGGAGTACTTGGGGAGCCTCGAGGGGTTGGGGCGGACGTAGGATGCATGAAGGAACTGATTTGTTTGCCTCATATGGTGTTCCAGTGAAATCTGCTACATATGGTCTCGTTGAGGTCATGGGCTGGAACGAGTTTGGAGGCTGGAGAATCGGCATACGCGATAATAATAATACTTATCATTATTATGCCCATTTATCCAGTTATGAAAAAGGGATAAAATTGGGAGACATCGTTGAGCCAGGAACAGTAGTTGGTTATGTAGGAAGTTCCGGATATGGTAAGAAAGGAACTTCAGGAAAATTCCCTCCGCATTTACACTACGGCATGTATAAATACAACGGAAGAAATGAATGGGCATTTGATCCGTTTCCTTCACTAAGACTTTGGGAGCAAGTAGAAAAAGGTACGAAAAAAATATAGAAAAAAAGAAAGTACTGAATTATGGAATAAGTAACTCCATAATCCGGTACTTTTTTATTTGTTAAATAAATTCTAGAACTAAAAGCTTTTAAAATTAAATGGAAAAAACAATCTATACATAATTTTGGAAATGAATTATAGTATTAAATAATCTCTATATTATGGGTTATTTTACAAATTGAAAGAAAGGTGATTTTCATGAGTCAAGATTGTTTTATCTGTAGTAATCATAAAGGTGAGTTTCTGACTGCTGGGACTACTATCTATGAAGATGATTTTATTTATGTAGGACATATTGATAAAGGATCTAGCCCAACGTATCTTGGTCATATTATGATTGATTTAAAAAGACATGCTCCAGAACTTGGGGATATGACTGCTGAAGAAGCGAAAGCATTTGGTTTAATGATGGCTAGAGTTAGTAGAGCTTTAACTGAAGTTGAAGGAGCAGAACATGTCTATTCAATGGTTTCTGGCAACTCAGTTTCACATCTACATATGCATATCGTTCCGCGTTATCCGAACACACCTAGAAAATATTGGAGTCCAATGGAGTTAAACGAATGGGCAGAAGCTCCAAAAGGTATAGGTAATGAAATAACTGAAGTTTGTTTACGTATTAAAGAATACTTAGAGGTAACGCCTTATGATTAACCAGGATAATTCAGAAATAAGCTGGGTCGGTAGTCAAAAAAACTATGTTGACGAAGCAAGTATTGAAAAGATAAACGATATTGTAATTGGAAGATTCGGTGGAAATTCATCTGCAGGTCAATATAAAAACGAAGATGGTTGCTTAATTTGGATAAGTGATGATATGGACTGGGAATTTGTTATGATATTGGATGCCCATAATTCAGCTGAGAGCACAGAGCTAATTATAAAACAGTTCGAGCAAGAAAAGTTGCGAATTCAAAATGTGTTAAATTTAACTGTTAGTATCGCTTTGAAGAAGATGGATGCACTTATTTTAGACATATTTCAACAACCTAATTTCTTATCAGATTGTCGCAAAGTACGAGGGGAAACAGCCTGCCTCATTGTTATTCGAAAAGACAAATTTCTATGGTGGTTCTCTGTTGGTGATTGCATCGTACATTTGTTTAATGAAGAACTTCTTGAAATGGGAGAAAGTCAGTTAAATCAACGCAGTTTTTATGAATGGATAGGGCAAGTGAATACATTTGAATTGGATGTCCCATGTTACAGCTTGGGTAAAAAAGAAATGAGACGAGGTGTCAATCATCTATTTCTAACAACTGATGGATTAACCGAATGCCCGGGTGTAGATTTTCAAGATCCACTAATAATTAACAAGCAATTTGAAAATACATCAATTGAAGCAGGTGTATGGAAGTTATTAAAAGAAATAGAACAACACCAAGTTAGGGATAGTACAACTATTATTACTTGGAAAATTGATGTTCACAAGCAGGCTAGTTTACCAAGCAATATGAAAAGGTAGAACCAGTTATCATTGGAAATAATCTATAAACGTAAGAAGTTATATAATCTAAAGAGTTCAGTATAGGAAATCCCAAAATAGAGCTGTTTCTACTGCTTAGTAGAAACTACTCTATTTTTAATTGTCCATAAAATGAAATTAAAATCTAATCTTCATTTCTATATTCTATAATATCCCCGGGCTGGCAGTCCAAAGCTTTACAAATACCTTCTAAAGTTGAGAATCTGATTGCTTTTGCCTTACCATTTTTAAGAATAGAAAGATTTGCCATCGTTATTCCGACTCTCTCCGAAAGTTCAGTTACACTCATCTTCCTTTTTGCTAACAACACATCTATATTGATTATAATCGACATTAAATCACCTCAAACGGTCAAATCATTCTCTGATTTTATCTCTATTGCACTTTTAAGTAGTTCCTGAAGAACTGCCGTAAATAATGAAATAACAATTGTTGCAAAAATAATTACAAATCCTATAAGTGCGATTCCTGGGTGTAAAGCATTCTGTGAAACAAGGAAGATTATACCGATTACATACAAGGCAATTATTGTGAATGCACAAGTTTTAATATTTCCTAAAGAACTAACAGCTAGATGTGAAAAAGCATTTTCACATTCAATGTAGTCTAAAAGCTTTAACGCTTGATACAAAGCTAGAAAAAAAGGAATAGCAGTGATGTACAAACCTAATAGAACAGGGAATCTAAGATATGAAAATTCTGGATTCATCTCTGCTGCACTTCTTGCCAAGTCAGGTAACAAAAATAAGCACAGCGCAAGGATTGTTAACCCAATAGTACATATTGTTACCTTTAAACCAAGTTTTGTTGCTTTTTTCATAAAGCACCTCACTCTTTATTGTTATTTATATAATATGTAGTTATTTATCGATTATCAATGTTATTTTACTAAATATCAATAAAATAATAAAGTATTCAGAATCGTAAGAAAAATTAATTTTACTAATTAACCGCATAATTGTATCATTCTAAACGATACGTTAATCATGAAATTAGTTGTATATAATCAATATTTACAAATCGAGACTATATGCATATTTTCGTTACGAATAATTAGTTAATTTAGTGTAAAAAATATAAAAATATGTGATTATATTAACATATTACATTGCCAATTATTAGAATTAGTGATATATTTTTTAAGGATAATAGGCAACTGGAAAATTGAGATTGCAATAGATATGGGTCTAAAGTGATGTTGTTATGGTGACCAAGTTGCTAAAAAAATGCTAGATTAGTCTCTATTCTAGTTTTTTATTTTGCCTATTTCGTTAAGGGATAGGTTTTTTCGTTATTATAGAAATATAAAAATATAAGAGGAGGGAATTACTTATTATGCGTTATTTTAAAAACTTTTCTTTAAAGAACAAGTTACTATTAACAGTTTCGATTATTGTTTTAACTCTTTTCACTGTTATAACGATACAAAGTATTACGCAATTACATACTCAGTTAGAAAAAAATCTCGAACAGGAATTAAAAAGTGTAGGATTGTTGACATCAAAAAATCTTGCTCCTAATAAAGTGGAAAGCTTACTTACCATTAAGGGAAATGATGATCCACAGTTTAAAGAAATTCAAAGCAACTTGGATGATATAAAGGATAAACAAGGTGTTATGTATTGGAGCTATATATGGAAGATGGAGCCTGAAGGTGTTACTACTATCGGCTATACTGAAAATTTAGAAGAAGTGTATAATGCCGGTGAATTGTTTACTGATATTGCTCCAATTCATTTGAAAACTGCAAAGCTTGCAATTAAAAATGATCAACCTGAGGTAACGGAAATTTTCGAAGATTCGTTTGGTACATGGAGAACTGTTTTTAGTCCATTGAAAGACGGAAATGGAAAGACGATTGCAGTAATAGGTATCGATTATTCTGCGGATTATATTCAGACGATTATTACTAAAAGTGTAACAAAACAAATAATCACGGCAATCATCGGACTTGTCATTTTATTATTTGTATTATATTTCACTATTGATCGCCTACTTAAACCATTAAACAAAGCAGTTACTGTTGCAGATAAAGTAGCGAATGGTGACTTAAAAAATGTAGAACTTGAGACTACAAATGATGAAGTTGGGAAACTGTCTCAGTCTATAAAAACGATGGTTTCAAATTTACAGCACGTCATATTGAATATCAAAAATACGTCAAATCAAGTTGCATCATCTGCAACGCAACTAACTGCTAATGCAACAGAATCATACAAAAACTCTAGTAATGTTTCTAACGAGATGGAGAGAATGGCTCGAAATGCTGAAACGGCATTGATAATGACAGAAGAAACAGCCACAGCGATGGAAGAATCAGCTGAAGGGATACAACGAATTGCAGAATCGGCATATACCGTTTCGGAATCTTCTAACCTAACTTCAGATGCAGCTAAGCAAGGAAATGAAGTCATTCAACAAGTAATTGGTCAAATGAATTTAATTAATGAATCTGTTAATCAAATGGATGAAACAATTAAAGGTTTGAATAGTAACTCTACTAAAATCAGCGGAATAGTTAACTTTATAACTGATATAGCCGATCAAACAAACTTATTAGCATTAAACGCTGCTATTGAAGCGGCTAGAGCAGGTGAGCACGGTAAAGGATTTGCGGTAGTTGCTGGTGAGGTTAAGAAATTAGCGGAACAATCATCTCACTTTGCGGGAGAAATTTATAAGATTATTAATGAGATTCAAGTAGATTCGAATGCATCTGTAACAGTAATGGAAAAAGGAAAAGAAAATGTAAAAGTTGGATTGGATTATACGACGCAAGCAGGAGCAATATTTAAGGAAATACTCAATTCTGCAAAGCATGTAGCAGAACAAATTCAGGAAATATCTGCAGCATCGCAACAAATATCTGCTTCGTCGGAAGAAGTGGCAGCGACAGTCAATAATTTGAAAGTATCATCACAACAATCGGCTGAATTTTCTTTAAGTGTTTCCAAGTTAACGGATGAGCAACTATTAGCTATGCAGGAAGTACGGGAAGCATCTGCCTCATTAGGACAAACAGCTGAGGAATTGCAAGCACTTATTACTAAATTTGAATTAGAGGGTGACAAATAAATGATGGACTTAAAACTTACAGGTAAAAATGTTCTAGTTACAGGTTCAAGCATGGGTATAGGGCGAGCAATCGCACTAGCCTTTGCTGAACAAGGTGCAAATGTATTAATAAACTATGTCGGAGACGATCATATCGCAGAGACAGTTCGTTTGCAGGCAGAGGAAAACGGTGCAAAAGCATTAAAATACAATGCGGACGTATCAGATTCTAGCCAAGTAAGCGATATGTTTCAATACATGGATACTCAACTAGGTGAAATTGATATTCTTGTTAACAATGCAGGGATTGCGCAAAATGCTCCCATTACAGAGATGACAGATGAGCAATGGGACAAGATGATAAAAGTTCATCTCTACGGTAACTTTTACAATTGTCGTGAAGCAGCTAAGAGAATGAAGGTAAAAAATAAAGGTAAAATTATTAATATTTCTTCTGATTTAGGAAGTTTAGGCTGTGAAGAATATACACATTATTCAGCAGCAAAAGGCGGCATTAATGCTTTTACGAAATCATTGGCAAGAGAACTAGCGCCAAATATTACAGTCAATGCTGTAGCTCCTGGTGGAACACATACAGATATTCTACTAGCCTTCGGTGACAATTATATCGAAGAGGAATCAGCAAAATATCCGTTAAAGAGATTAGCGCAACCAGAAGAAATCGCCAAAAGTGTCTTATTTTTAGCTTCAGAAAATGCAGATTTTTATACGGGGCAAATACTGGGGCCAAATGGTGGCGGTGTCATGAACGGATAATGAACTAGTTGAGGAGTATTGGAATTGATGAATATTGTCGTATTTTGTTTATATTTAGTTTTTATTTATTATATTGGTTTTAAAGGCTACAAACGTGTCAAAACAGCAGAAGATTTAATTGTAGCAAGCTGGAGCATGCCATTATCTGTTGTAACAGGTAGTTTAATAGCTGCATTATTAGCAGCACCATTCTTCTTTGCAGCGGTTGGTTCAGGATATACAAGTGGTGGCTTTGAAGGATCTGCAACAATGGGTGGTTTAGGAACATGTATGATTTTAGGAGCTTTAATCTGGACTAAACCTCTTAGAAGATTAAGAGGATGGACATTAGCAGATTACTACGGGTTAAGATATGGTAGCAAAAAATTAGGTGCGTACACTGGTATAGTAATGGCCGTAGCATTTGGTGTTTTCAATGCAGGTGCCTTAACTGTAGGGGGTACTTATATTATTCAAACCCTTTTACAAATTGATTTCTTACCAGCAGCTTTATTGTTTGTTTCTTTAACAGCTCTATATTCTGTAATTGGTGGTTTATGGGCTGTAGCCTATACAGAAATCGTTCAGGGCGCATTAGCAATTGCAGGTATTTTAGGAATAACTGTATTTATCATATTCTACTACCCTGATATTACATTCAACCCTGAATGGTGGAATGTAAATGAATTGTTTAATAGAGGCGGAGTTGAATTTTGGACTCTCTATTTAGTATTGGCACTTGGTGATATCCCAGCGGTAGACTTAGGGCAACGAGTTGCAGCGGCAAAAAGTCCACGTGTAGCTCAGCTAAGTATGATTATTGCAGGTTCCGTTATTATTGCTATTAGCTGGATTCCGGGCATGTTAGGAGAAGCATTTAAAACAATTTATCCAAACAGTTCTAATCCTGAAACCCTGATGTTAGCATTTGCACAAGGTTATTTCCCTCCACTGTTATCAGCAATATTCTTAACAGCAATGGCAGCGATGGGGATGTCAACAGTAGCGGCATGTTACGTAGCAACATCAGGTATTATTACAAAGAACGTTTATTTAGATTTCATTAATAAAAATCCAGACCCAAAGAAATTATTAGTTTTCTCAAGAATTATGATTCTAGTAAGTGCGGTATTAGGTTTAGTACTAGCTATTAGTGCACAAAAAGTAATTGATTTAGCATATCTAGCTTGGGATATTGTGTTTGTAACGATATTCTGGCCAATTGTCTTAGGACCATTCTGGAAACGTGTGAGTACGCCTGCCGTATGGGCTAGTATTTCTATTGGTCTTATATATTATATTGTTACTTCACTTACTCATGTACCTGGACCAAAAATTGAATCGGATGGCTTTATTGGTTTATTGAATGAGCTATGGTTCATGCCTGGTTTCTCTGGGGTAGTGATTTCTGGTATTACCATTGTCGTCATCAGTCTCATAATCCCGCCTACACAACACGTTCTTGATATGCACAAAATCGAGAAAGATAAATCACTTGATGAAGTAGGGAGTAAAGAAGAATTATAAGGTTTTAATTCAACAAATAACTAAAGATCAGAGTCGATAGCAGGGCATGTATATGAGCATGTCCTGTCTATAATTAATTTGTTGAATTCAAATAAAGAAGTTTAATTTACAATAAAGTCGATTAAAAAATAATATAGTTGTTAAAGAAGATGGTGTGAAATTGGATTTTCATACTATCTTTTTGATTTCTCTGTATAATAAAAGAAAAAGTATTTCGATATTCGTAGTGTAAGAAGTACAGTTTAAAGAGGGTGTATTCCATGAAAAAAACAATATTAAAATCGATTATAGTTTTATCATATATATATTGTTTAGGGTATATTTTATTTGACTTTCCTAATGATACCTTTGTATTGCGTACTATTACTGGTGTAATGTCGTTTATTTTTTCTTATAGTCTATTGTTGAAAATTCTTGATAATAAAAAAGAGAAAAAACTAGCAAATAGTGAAAAATAATCGAGGATAACTATTTTTCTAGAAATAAGTAAAAAAAGACCTTTGTTAGCATCTAAACTGTAATGCTAATCACAGGTCTAATACATTTATTTTTAGCATTTCACCCAGCAAAGTCCAGTCGTACCTTCACCGGCATGTACGCCAACACATGCACTAAGTGGTAGGACTAGCACTTTAAGCTCGGGGAATTCTTGTAATAGTTCATCTCTCCAGGTTTGAGCATCCTTGTCATTGTTACAATTGATGACGGCGACTTCTTTGATATCTGCGTTCTTTATATCATTCCGAAGTAAATCAGTCACATACTTTTTCGCTCTCTTATCAGCTCGAACCTTTTCTTTCATAACCACTTTCCCGTTATCAAATGAAATAACCACTTTAATATTTAATAGATTACTTAAGAATGCTTTAGTACCAGATACACGACCGCTTTTATGCAGTTGATCTAAGCTAGATGGAATGAAAGATAGCTCAGCATTTTCTGTCATTTTTTCAATATGAGCAACAACTTCCTCTATGTCGTGCCCCTTATCAACCAGTGCAATTCCGTCTTTAATCATTTTACCCATTGGATATGAGCCAATCTTCGAATCAATTGAGTAAACTTGAAAATTTGCCAATTGTGCAGCAGTTTGTGAACTTTGGTAAGTTCCAGATAAATCGCTAGAAGTATGCACGGCCACCGCACAGTCATAGCCTTCAGCCTTTAATTTTTTGTAAAGCTCGACCATTTCGCCAATAGCTGGCTGCGATGTTTTTGGATGTACTTTAGCAGAACGGAGTTTGTCATAAAATTCATCATGTGTCATATCGACTGTTTCTCTGAAAGCGCCTTCAGAGAAAACTATATTTAATGGCAAAACATGAACATTATACTTTTTTATGAAAGTCTCGTTTAGCAGTGCAGCTGTATCAGTAACCCAAGCAATCTTCTTAGTCATTATAATATTTTCCCCTTTAGATGTAATGTAGTGGCGTGTACGTTCGCAAGAAAAGGTGGAACAAACCATCTATTAACGTTAATGTACAACAGGTTAGGAATAAGTTGATAGTGATAATTGTCATATAGAGTCGAAATTTCGGGAATTGAGACATAATTTGAACATAAATTGCTTGATGGGAAAATAATTTATTAATAAAAATTATATTCGTATATGGATAGGGTGTGACTAATAATGTGTCTTAGTGTAGCTTTGTGAATGAGATTGGTTATTTTGAAAAAATTTTGAGTGAAGATATCTTTTCTCTATAGATTTCTTAGAGTTTAGGTGATTTTTTTGTTGGATAATTATGTTAATGTAAATATTGAGATTATGAAGAAACATACTTACACTAACTAACGTAGCAATTTAGTTTAATAATATAGGATGTTTTGAGGAGGGGATGGTATGAAAGTTAGAAACTCAGTAAAGGCAATTATTTTGGATGGGGAAAAAATATTATTAACTAAAAATCAAGATGATGATGGTTATTTTTTCTTTGTCCTGGCGGGGGTCAAGATCACGGTGAAACATTTCATACCACTTTAAAAAGAGAGTGTAATGAAGAAATTGGATTCAATATTGATATCCAAGAGTTATTACATATCAGGGAGTATATAGGAAAAAATCATGAATATGCTGAAATTGATTTTGATGTTCATCAAGTAGAATATTATTTTTTGTGTCAAATAAATAGCACTGAAAAGCCAATAGAGCCAACAAATCCTGATAGCCATCAGGTAGGTATTGAGTGGGTTCGTATTGAGGATTTATTAAATTACAGGTTATACCCAAAGGAGTTGAAAAAATATATAATCGGATATTTATATGCTGAAAATTCCCCAGTTTATCTTGGTGATATAAATTAACTTTTTTACTAACAGACGCTTTAGTAGAAGACCGTTGAGCTGTTGGTATGGACGTTAGAGTAATTAAGTAACGGGGCAGTTCGTGTGTTTGGAATAGGATTATGATTTTTGTAATAAGTTAAATAAAAGAACACTTACATTTATAGGGGGATAAAATGGAGGAAACAAATAGTAAATCGATTGCATCACTCGCTTTGGGTATTTTATCCATATTTATACCTTTTGTTGGCTTAATCTTCGGCATTATTGGAATTATTTTGTCATCTAAAAGTATGAAAGAGATTGACCAAACAAGTGAAAAAGGAAAAGGGCTCGCTATTTCAGGTAAGATTTGTAGTATCGTAGGCATCTGTGTTCAGATTCTTTTAGTTTTACTTATCGTTTTATCAATTGCATCATTTTCTTTTTTTACTAATTCAGGAAGTAATTAAGAAATTATAATGTTTTTTTCTTCAAGTAACGAGGGCTTTATCTCAATATGGGGTGAAGCCTTTTTCTTATTCAAGTACTTGGTCAGGTTATTTGGACAATAGAGAAAAAGGAAGAGAGTGAAAAAATAAATAATATATACTAGTTATTATTGGGTAGTTAGTAAAATTTCAGATGAGCTATCCATCCAAAAGTTTATTCTAGAAAGGATGTTGAATATTCTATTTTTAAATTATATTAATTTGTTTTAAGAGTGAGTTTTATTACTGTAATTAAGTTTTATGGCTGTCTTTTTTAATGCAAAAAAGCCGAAAAATGTAAGCGGTAAATAAAGACTTACATATTTTCGGCTGATTAATATTATTCTTAACTAGGAATAACCTCATGTGTTTATCGTTTAAATTTCAACTAAGTCAAGCTTGGATGTAACTTTCCAGCAAGATGTTTCGCAATAATGGGGTCGGTTCACCTACACTGTAAAGTTGCAAATAATGCATAGCTCGGGTGCAAGCAGTGTAGAATGCTCTGCGAAGACTCTCATCGCCGTATACTTGCTCTGATGCGTTATAAATGATAACAGCGTCGAATTCGATTCCTTTGGCCAAATACGACGGTATGACAACAACTCCTTGTTCATATTCAATCGAGCCGTTCTTCACGAGCTTAATATCATCGATGTGGGACAGGGCTTCGTATGCACTCTTACTTTCCTTAGCGGATTTACATATTATAGCAATACTGTTATAACGAAGACTTCTTAAATTTGCGACTTTAGATGCGATGCAGCGGTGCAGTTCAGCGTGATCGAGCAATTGTGTTAGCACGGGTCGATCGCCGTCGCGTTCGAAAGGAATAATTCGTTCACCGTTAGGTACTAGTCTCCGTGTAAATTCGATTATCGGTTTTGTGGATCGATAGCTGCGTGTCATGTTGATCACTTCCGTTTCATCCTGACCGTATAAGCTCATAAGTGTGTTAAAATCATCCATTTCGCTTGCATGGGCGAATATCGCCTGATTAAAGTCACCTAGCACAGTCATTCTTGCCGAAGGAAATAAACGCTTTAGAAACTCGAATTGAAACGGTGAATAATCCTGCGCCTCATCAACAAGTACGTGCTTTATCGAGCCGTTCGTCTGAAAGCCTTGAATCATCTCTTTCATAAATAAGAACGGAGTAGCATCTTCATAAGATAATTTGCCATCATCTAGCATTTCCGACGTCGCTTGACAAATCTCCACCCACTCCGCGGGTGTTTCCTCTTCTATCCACTTTTTGATCTGCAGGGGTTCAGCAAAAAGCTGCTTATATATCCCTTTAATGTCGAAGAAACCAAATGTTCGAACTCGTTTACGTAACGGCTTTAAGTTCTGTTGAACAATCAATCGAGCAAGTACTTCAGGCTCAATCTCATAATCGGCAATAGATTCTCCTGTAAAGCCTCGTTTTTTTGCTAAGTAGGTATGGGCCTTGTGGTATTCCTCGTCACTAAGTAGCTCGATTTTTTCCTGTACCCATGGCTTAGTCAGTTCAGCCTTTTGAGTTGCGTTGATTTTCTTAACTAGCCAATCCTGTAACTTTTCAAGTCTATTATGGAAGCGGAGTGAAGTGTCGTTACTATAAAACCTTTCTGCTATTTGCCCCGCAGTAACAATCGGTTCTCCTCTGAAAATCATGTCCTTGAATTTCATTCCAGAGAACTCTAACGATTTCATATATAATTCGATCGCATTGAAAAAAAGAGGTGATGCTTTGAATCGAATGCTTGCAACCCTTGCCTTGTATGAAGGGGTATTCGTAGCAGTTAAAACATATTCCAATTGCTCGAAGGGATTTTCAACTTGAAATTCTTTACTTAGCCGATGGTCTAAGTATTCCTGGAATGTAACCTGCTGCATATTCTCTTCTCCAAGTTCTGGCAGCACATTAGACACATAACTGTTAAACATCGAATTAGGTGAAAATAGAATTATTTGATCGGCATTCATACTATCTCGATTTTTGTAGAGCAAAAAAGCAATCCGTTGCAGGGCGGCCGATGTCTTGCCACTGCCAGCTGCACCGTGTACAATAAGCAGTTTCCCACAATCATGACGAATGATTCGATTTTGCTCCTGTTGAATCGTAGCTACTATATTGTGCATATGTTTATCTGTGCCTTTGCCCAGTACCTGTTGTAAAATCTCGTCTCCAATGGTAAGACTCGTATCGAACATGGATTGAAGAACACCGTCACGGATAAGATATTGCCCCTTTTTCTCCAAAATGCCTTTGATTTCACCCTCAAGTGTTGCATACTTAGCCGGTCCAGTCTGGTACTCATAGTAGATACTTGAGATAGGTGCCCTCCAGTCATAGATAAGAAATTCTTCGCCACTCGCATCTGTAAGTGTGGAAATTCCAATATAGATTTGTTCTTGAGCAGATTCTCCTTCTTCAATGAAATCGATTCGGCCGAAGTAGGGAACATCTTGCATACGTCGAAGTGTAGACAATTGCTTAGATACATGTCTATCGGTGCTTTGACTTACAGTTAGAGCTTGAGCCTCTTGTCTCAAGCCGATGATGGTCTCAAGATAATCGTCAAAAGTATCAAGATTCACCTTGACTTCATCAAAGAAGTGTTTGCGTATATTAACCAGTTCGTTTTGACGCCGAGAAGTTTCTTCCTCTAATTTGCAGATGCGCTCCGTTATTGTCTCTATTACACTGTCCACACGTTTTTGCTCCTGCTTAAATTCTGAATTCATAGCAACCACTCCTTAAAAAAATTGGGATTGACAAACGAAAAAGTATGTTGTATAATTTAAAATAGGGATATAATGTTCACAATAATTATTAGCATATATCTATATAAATTTACCATAGGTTCTCATTTTTTTCAATGTATTTGACATGATTTCTTTGCGTGCCGATTCTAAATGGCTAATTGCCATAACATACACTAATTAAATGTAAGAAGCACACACCCTCTAGATAAGAGGGTGTTTTTTTGACCACAATTTTAATACAAAGTATATAAATCATAAATAATATCTAGTTCTTTTTGTTGTACTATTGATTCAATAACTTCTGTAATGTCGTGTGATAGTCTTACATTTAAATTTGGATTAATTGCAACCGTGATATCAATTAGTAACAGACTTCCGTTCTAATGGTCTTTTGTTCAACTTAGATATCAAAAAGTCATTTATTCAAATTGCTTTGAATAAATTAGATATCGTTAATACAATTAGAGGAGGAATATCAAGTTCCTACATTTGTAACGCAATCGTTGGAGGAGATACGATTTTGGTCACGGATAATGAAAGAACACGCTTTCTTTTTAAGTCTTGGATTTACAGCTGATCAGACAGAACTTATTCAAGAAGCACAGAATTTTATTACAGTTTTTGAACGGATTGAAGAACAAATTAGTAGTTATAATGAAAATACAGATCCGGAAGTAATTAGGCAGTTAAACATTCAAGTGTACCAATCTACCTCTTATATTTGGGCTTATAAGCGAAAGGTACTAGGATTAATTTTAAGTTGCAAAATAATATCTAACAACATTCCATTATTAGTAGACCATACTAGTCGTGAAGCATATTATTTTGCGAAGCGATTAAAAGAATTAAATGAAGGTATACTGATACCGTTACCTGAAGCCATAATTAAAGAAAATGTATTCTTCCTGAAAATTATGGCAGACCATTCAAAATTCATTGGCCACCTGCTAGACCCTTCTGAAAGAAAATTAGTGGACCAGGCACGTGAGTTCAGTCATGATTTCGATCAACTTCTTTTCCAGGCACAAGATTTAGATCATATGCGCCCTCAATCAGAAACAACACCGCTCTTAGATCAGTTTCTTGACCAAAATCGAGTATCTGTCGTGGCGTTACGTGATTTCAAGAAAACAGCAAGAGATTTAATAGAAGCGTGTAGAATAAAAAGCAATATTCCTGCTCTTCTTGCTGACCACGTATACCGTGAAGCAGATCATTTTCTACACATTATTGATGCATTCGATGCGCATCTTACAGCGCAAAAATCTTAACTACTCTGTATGAATAGAACTCTATGAGAGCCAGGAAGTTCAATATTAATTAAGAGGCATCCACTAATCGACTTACTGGAGTGCCTCTTTTAATTATGTCAATATATAGACAACTTAGGGAACACTGAAAAATGATAGGGCCAATACTGAAATGCGATGTTGACCCTTTAAATGAATTGAAGTGTTAAAGCCTTTCTTCAACAACTGGAAGGCTTAGCAGAAGATCGTTGAGCTGTCCAGACAGCTCTTTTTTTAAAAGCTAAATGGGCAGTTTAGTAGAATAAGAAGGGTTGCTTCTTACTTTATAGAATACATATACAATGTACTATTTTAGGAGGTAAATAGATGATTTTTGAAATAACCAATCAAGTTCGTGTAACTGATTTTAAAGAAGGACATAAGTGGTATGAAGCACTACTAAACAAAAAAGCTGATTTCATACCACACGACGGATTCGCTGAATGGGAAATAATTCCTGGTTGCTGGTTGCAAGTTGCTGAAGGAACACCATCAGAAGAAAGTGGACCTTTACGTTTAGGGGTAACTGATATAATAGCTGAAAGAGATAGACTAGTAAATGAGTTGAAAATTGACGAATTTGAGATTTACTCCCGTGAAGAAGTTTCTGCAAAATGGGGAACTTTCACTGACCCTTGGGGAAATCGACTTGGACTATTTGAGTATTTGGATAAGAAAGAAGAAAATGACCGTATAAAAACAATTTTAGGAGTTTAAATATTATTAACGGGGGCTTTAGTAGAATATCTTGGAGCTGTTCAGGCAGCTCTTTTTTTATTTAACTAAAGGGGCAGTTTAGTTCAACAATAACCGTGTGGGTACCTTGGTAGTTAGCTTGTAGACTGGCACTAAGGGGGATATAGATTGGTTTTATCAGATGACATTTACGGAGAATTCGAGGTAGACAAAGTATTAGAAGAATTAATATTAAGTAAACCAGTGCAAAGATTAAAGGGGGTTCATCACGGGGCAGTTTACTTGTATGGCTGGTATATCAGCTGGTGTAAGTGATTCTTCAGATTCAATTGGGGAGTGCAATTTAATCCATTAATAAATAGTTACTTCTGTAACACCATATTCGCTTGCAAGCTGATTGACGGGTGTACCAGCACGAAAGTTATACGATTGATTCTTTGAATTCTTGGTTGTAACGTTTTTGTTTCATTACGGACACGTCCTCTCTTAATTTTTAGGTTAAGGACTTAACTTCAATGTGTCCATAAATCTATACTAAATCCAAGGTGAGATAATTTTTTATTGGATATTTATGTTTATTACTATAAGAATTAAAAATTGAGTTGAATTTAGATGATGTGGAAGATGGAGATCTTGTTTATGTGGATGATGAAAGAGATGAAGTAGAAGAAAAGGTATGTCGTGTGATTGCTATGTGGAATTCGTAATTGGAGACAAAAAGGATAATTTATAAAAAGGAGGGAATTTTGTGAATCCTGATGTAAAATTTCTTAAAAGTAGGGAATTTTTAGCTTTAATTGTATGTTTTATTATCATGTTTTTACTATTAACTTTTATTATTCAAGGATTTACTTTATTTATGAAGATTCTAATATCTCTTTTCAACACCTTGCTATTTTTCATAATAAATAGATTTATTTTCAAGAATAGTTATAAAAGTTAAAATATGGTATTGGCTCCGTTTTGTTTATAATCGCTATGATTTTACTGGTCATTGGCATGAAGAAATATCACTTTCGTACATTACTAATAGTTGTAATAATATATGCAATTTTACCGAAACTTCTCATTACGATATACCAAGAAACTTTAGCAAGTGGCATCATGGCAATTTCATACGATGGGAATGGCAAGTGCGATTTTGAGAATGTGGAAGAAGACTTATTAAATGGGGAATGTAATCTTGTATTACATAATAGAAGCAATGAAGCTGTTTCATTCGATTTAGAATTTTTAGATTCCTTTTCCATGGAAGATGAAGTGCGTATGGAGTCACTTATGAATTTAGCTGGTCCATATAGTATTACGATAGAAGCAAAACGTGAAAAGTCTATTAACTTGAAGGAACTACTCGATTTATCAGATGTTCCAAAACATATTGATGGCGGTACATCGTTTAATATTCATATTAAATTAATTGACGGGGAGACTACACGCACTTTATAGAAGACGTTTTTCTTTACTAAATAGTTACCTATTAAAGGCAAGCAAGGCTTTATCCGAATTGAACTACAAAATGCAAGTGGTTTTCCTAAAGACACAAGCCATTTTGGTGGCTATGATGCTGAGTGCATCGTTGAAATTAAGAGTAGAAATTATTATGTTTTAGGTGAACTGTGGTTTACAACTGGTGATGTATATGAGTTTTATAAGCAATTAGATAAGTACTATCGTAAAATAAAAGGGACAGCTGTTTTTTGGAATTACAAAACCTCTCTGAAATTAGAGGTTGTATTCATTTATGAGATAAAGGGGTTAAAAATGTATAGTCCAAAATGGAGTAAAGTAAAAAAACAATTAAAAAGTTTTACGTGCGACTCATTAAAAGACCGAATCGATTTTCATATTATTAACTACCGAAAAGCCCATGATCAATTAGGTAGAGCAGTTATTACAGTGGATAAAAAAGAAATTTTTAGTATGTGTACAATCATAGCTGAAAGAGAAATGAATAGAAAAGAATGGAATATTAGAGAAGAGCAAAATGTTAAATACGATATTTATGATCATAAACATAACTTAGAAATGGGATTACAAGCTCATGAAATGATTAAAGAAGAGGGGATCTTGGCGCAGTATGACTTTTTTGATGCAGTAGAAGAATACCTTAGTTCCCCAATAGATACTTCTATAAAATCTACTGACATTATTATAAAAGTTCTATCCTTAATAGATAGACGAGTAGGAAAAAGAACATTAAAAAAACTCAATGAATCTTTTGAAACTGAACATGAGGGTATTAGATATTTTTTAAAATTAAGGTGTGATGCTGAGGGGATAAGATTTAGTTAATAAATCTCGGTATTTCCATATAAGTGCGCGATTCTTGAAGAAGCGTCTCATTTCTTATTCAACTAACCACGGGGCTTTAGTAGAATATCTTGGAGCTGTTCAGGCAGCTCTTTTTTATTTAACTAACTGGGCAGGTTAGATAAATAAGGTGTTTATTTTATCATTTAACAATAGAGTTACATGGACGAAGAAAAAGAAGTAATACAGTTTAATATTAATTATATAGAATAGTTACAGTTAATATATAAGAGAAATCGAATCAATAGGGACTCAAAAAAGTAGGTTTGGAAGAAGGAAGATTTTTGCGAAACAAATTACCGTGGTATTTAAATAAAGGATCGTTATATTTTTTCTGTATAATAACTCCTCCAATCGGTTATATAATTCTCGTTAGTAATTTAAAGAAATTTAAGTATGAGGAAAGAATTAGTTACCTTACGATTGCAACGATTATGATGTCTATATGGGTATTGAAATTTTTACCTGATAAATTAAGCTTTTATGTATGGAGCTTTATATTAGCGGTTTTAATAGGAAAATCTGTATTAAAAATAATAAAAAGGAAAGATAAATAGCTGTAGCTTTGTAAAAAAAGATTGATTATTTATTATATAGATTGATAATTTGTAAAGTTTGATTAAATCAACCCACCTCTATTGATTTCCAAGATGTGAGTTGATTTTTTTGTTGGATATTTATGTTAATATCAATATAAAGATTGTGTAGAATTTTACTTAAACTAACAGGGCAGAATAGTTTAACAAGAATTACGTAATTCGGAGGGGATACACATGGAGAAATATGAGGTAAAACAAATAAATAATCTGTTAAATTTTGATTTTGATAGTTTAGTAAAGCAAAGTAAAGAAGACGGTTTTCGTTTTGTAGAAAGATTAGTAAATGACTATAGAAATGGCAGTAATACTTTTAACCATTTTGGAGAAGGTTTATTTGGCGTGTTTAATCAAGAAGGTGTCCTTGTTGCTATTGGTGGATTAAATAAAGATCCATTTTCGAATGAACAGTCTATTGGTAGGCTGAGAAGGTTTTATGTTAGTAAAGCGTATAGGAGAAATGGTATAGGAAGCCTTTTGGTAAAAAGGATAATTGACGAAGCAAAAAAATATTATAAAATTATAGTGCTTCATACAGATACGGAACAAGCTGATAAATTTTATTCTTCTATAGGATTTTCAAAGGAAACTCTTTATCCAAATTCAAGCCACTTTATGGAGTTTAAAAGCTAAAGTGTTACCAAATTAACGTGGGCTTTACTTCAATAAGGAGTAGAGCCTTTTTCTTATTGAACTAACGGGGCAGGTTAGTTCAAGAGAGAGTGCTGTTTGATCTTTGTTCAATAATTGGGCCATTGTAATGGAAATTAGCCAATTCCAGACTTAAATCCAAAATTACAAATAAAGTTAAAAAAAATTGATAAAACAAAAACTTTTTTTCTTTTTAAAACGTTTAATAAATACTAACTATTAAATTTATTATGAAAGTAGTTGATATTTTATAGTGTTATAGATATTTGTTTAATATAGGTAGGAATAGAATTACAATTTAATCCTATTTTTAACTTTATTGTTTACAATATGAAACATCCGTAATATAAGTAAGAGGACTCTCTATTAAATTTTAAAAATTTTAAAATTAAGGTGGAATTTCAATGAATTATTTAAGTATAACAAAAAATCTGTTAATCGTTACTACAGTTTCTGTAGCACACTGTTAAATGGAGTAAGTGATGTAAGTTTTTTAGGAAAACCTGCAAAAGAAATTGAATATAAGGGATCACATCTTGTTACATATAAGCTGGAAACTATGAATTAAAGTTTGAATTCCTTAGTATATACAATGATACAAATGATAAAAATCCAAAAGTAGTTAGTTACAATGTTTATAAGTATTAATTTTTAATCAAGTGGAATGTAGCTGTGTAATAAAGTTATTAAAGTTATGAATGATTTTAATATTATTTATTTTTGGGATAGTTTTAACGGTTTGGGGTATTTATCGTATGAGAACAGATGATGGCTTATTTGGAAAAAATCAAAGAAACAAAATCTTATTCAATTTACTGTTAACGGGACAAGCTTCGGGTTTAGGACAATTTTTAAGTGGAATTCTGTGTATTATAGTAGGGGTTATCGCATTTATTGTGAAGTAGTTATAAACAAGAAATTTAGAGTAAATATTAATAATTTATACTTGAGATAGTATTATACTATTTTGAAAAAGGAGATACTAACATGCAAAAGTTATTAAAAACAATTATTTTATCATTAGTAGTATTTTTATTTGTAAGTGTTATTCCCGGGAAGATATCTGCAGCAAGTAATTATCAAACTGCACAAGTAAATGTGGATGGCTTGAATATTAGAACTGGGGCAAGTAATTCTGCTGAAATTGTTGCTCATTTCGTAAAAGGCGATGTTGTGAAATATACAAATTACGATAAATATTGGGCAAAAACAATTTTCAATAAGAAGACGGTATATGTGTCTCGTAAGTATTTGCAGACAATAGAAGTTCCGTCGAAATTGAAAAAGTTAAAGAACGTTACTGTATATAAATATGCAATTGGTCAAGACCCAACAGTTGCGGTAGATCGTAAGGCGAAAGTATATGCATTAGCAAGTAACTCATCTAAGGTGATTGGTACAGTACCACCTGGGGAATTTGTCAATGCACTTGCTTATGATGGTTATTTCTCAATAATTATTTACAAAAATCAAATTGGTTTTGTAAGTCGATGGGATTTACAGCCAGTTGATTTATAAACGTGTGCCATTCAGGCGCACGTTTTTTCTTTTTAAAAAAGTCAAATGGTTAATACGTTTATTTAATAATATGAAGATTGAACTAAGCAGAGTAGGCATAAAATTGCTTGCTCTTTTTTAGTTGGGTTTTACAAAGTTTTAAGGTTTTCGGGTGTGTTTGTATTACTTAACGATTTAAAAAGCGAAAAATTCGAAATGAATGGTCAGAAGTTAAATTTGTTTATTATATTTTGAATATTTGAGTTCCTTATTGAACTAACGGGGCAGGTTAGTTTAAGAAGAATTCGAAAATAATTACCCTAAATAAATATTATGAACATTGAAAACAAAACCCACGAAAGTGTAAAACTACACATAAATAGTGGTATTATATTAATTGTAAGCTTAAGATTGTCATATTGATAGCCATTTTCTTGAAGTATAGAAGGAAATTAATTGAACATTGAACTGGGGTGAAAAAATGTATTGGGATAGTCTACCAAAGTGGTTTTGGATAATTTACTATTTATTTTTAATAGCGACATTGGGAACTGCACTATTTAATGTTATTCGAATGAGAATGCTAAGTTTGTCCGTTATTACCATCGTTCTTACAGTAAGCGTTCTGATAATTAGTTTTGCAAACAGCATCGGGAGAGAAAAAGGAGTGAACGAGTTTGAGCATTTAGTAACTCAATTACAACAAGGTTCATTCTGGTCTATTTATGTAATCATCGCTTTCTTATATCTACTTGTTTGGTGGGTTATGTTTCTAATCAAAAATGCAAAGAAGGAAGTTTCTTATTAAGCTAACGGGCAGTTTACTTCAAGAAGGAGTTATACCCTATTTCGTAGAATTAATAGTTAAAGGGGAAATATGTATTTTAATATTTTTGATTTTGGAGGTGTTTACAATACCATACATTGATTTAAATTATTTACTAAATGCTAATATGATTTGGAACATTATTGAGCTTTTATTTGTTACTTCATGCATTTCAACTATAATATTCATTTTAACTAAGAGTCAAAACATTTCAATATTATCATCAGTCCCAGTCTTTTTTATCATTTCATTATTAGAAGATGGTGTTTCTAATATAGTTGTCCTATTAATTGTATTCTTAATGCAAGGTGTTATAGTATTTAGCATGAAGAATAAGGGAAATAGAGATGGTAGAAAAGACCATACTTAAAAATAATGAGGAATCCTCTTTGAGTTAACTTTAACAAAAGGTGGGCCCTTATTTTTTACCATTCGACTTTAGTTACCAGTTAATAGACAACCAAAATCGTTACTTAAATTGTTTGCAACCTTATTCAGCTAACGGGTGCTTTACTTGAAGATCATTGAGTTGCATATGCAACTCTTTTTTCTTTATTGAACTAACGGGCAGTTTAGTTGAAATAGTCAAAGAGATTTTTCATTTTAAATGAGGTGATTAGAATTAGAGGTTTAACTTTTGAAATTCCAAATGGTTATGGAAAATATTTGTTTGAAATTTTAAGTGATCTAGAACTTAATGGATTAAATTGGCGAATTGGAGGAGGAGAATCTTATATTATAGAAAATAACACATTAGGGGAGCCTTTATTTCCTTCTCTGTGTACAGTAAATGGGGAAACATTATCTGAGTTAATTTCAAAAGAAGAATATTATCTTATATTTGTCGATTTAAAGGCATTTGCGAATAAGTTAGATGTAAAAGAAATTGCAACTTATCAAGAATTTGTTGAAAGTGAATGTCAGTTTGTACTCTTAGTAGTGGATTCCTCATATATAACGATTTATTCAAAAAAACAAGACATAATTAAACAATTGTTTTCTAAGGGAGTAAATGCTGGTTACAAAAATGCGAAATATATTACAGATGAGAATGATAGCAGAACAACGTTGATTGCTTTCTAATACCCTATTGTAGAAGCAATTTGTAATATATTGAGTAGAGTTGTATTTAAACTATCGGCGCTTTACTTGAAGATCATTGAGTTGCATATGCAGCTCTTTTTTCTTTTTTGAACTAACGGGGCAGGATAGTTGAATAAGTGAAACCGTAAAACAATTTATAAGGTCATATAAATAAAGGGGGGAGTCTATAATAAGATATTTAAGCTTTATAACTCTCAGCGTAATGTTTTTGCTTATAGTTGGTTGTGCCAATATAGAGACGGATTCAAAAAAATTTGTTCCTTCTGATACTGATATTGTGAATAGAAATAATGGTGAAATTGAAAACGAAACCAGGTTAAAAGAATTTATCAAAAATACAGAAACAGGGCTAAAGGATAGTATTCGCGTTGTTGCTTACACGAAAGAAGGAGACCCAATACTAACTGATTTAACATATAACGGAAAGCAGCTTGAAATTACTGAGGATACCACTAGAGATGAGTACGGTAGTGGAGAAAGAAACACATTTGGATGCGAGGAAATTTTAGTTGAAGGAAACAAATACTCTATTATTGGTTGCCAAGGTTACGAAACACCTTATTACTTAGCAGAAGGTAATTAATGTGATTTTCGACTGTGTAATCCTCATCGACCTTCTATCACACCTTGATTTGAGTGCATCCTTCTTCAACTAACGGGTGCTTTAGTAGAAGATCATTGAGCTGTCCATACAGCTCTTTTTTCTTGTTCAACTAAAGGGGCATTTAGTTAAACAAAATTGTTCCAAATTGAAACTTTCCCCAATTCAAATCGTAAAAATAGTTAAATTAAACACATCCTTATTCTGTTTTACGACGCATAATCAAAAGGAGGAGAAATAAATGTATGAATACAAGTTTATTAAAATAGAGTTTAAAAGGTTATCTGGCAAACCTAATGAAGACTATCGAGAAGTAATTAAAAATCACGCAAATCAAGGCTGGCGTTTTGTTCAAATTTTCTCTCCTGACTTTGCAACTTCAGGAGTTGCAGTAGGATCATACTATGAATTGATTTTTGAAAGACCTATAAAATAATAAAAGAACAGAAATTATTCGTTATGAAAGTTTGTGAAATATTACACTTAAACTAACGGGTGCGTTGATCCAAGAAGGATTAACGCTCTTTTTGTTGAATCGATTGTACTAATGGGGAAGTTAGTTGAATAATATTCCCTTAATTTACTGATAGAAAGGATGTTTTTATTGCCTGTTGAATCTGAAAGACTGTTATTTCGTCCGTATACGGATGATGATTTTGATTTCCTTATGTCCTTATTAACTGACCCTGAAATGGTTCGATTTATTGGAAATGGAGAGACAAGAAACATATACGGTGGGAAGAATTTTTTAAGCTGGATATATAGTACATACAAATTTGGTGATAATTTGGGATTATTGCTGTTAGTTCGAAAAGAAGACAATGTTCTTATTGGGCACGCTGGTCTCGTTCCACAAGTAATTGAAAATGAAGAGGAAATAGAAATAGGGTATTGGATCGCTCGAGATTATTGGGGACAAGGATATGCAACAGAAGCTGCGATTGCACTTTGGAAATATGGAAAAGAACATCTAAATAAACAAAGATTTATCGCTTTAATTCAGCCTGAGAATGTCGTTTCGCAAAAAGTAGCTAAAAATATAGGAATGGTAATGGAGAAGAAAATAATATTAGGAGGGAAAAGCGTAAACGTATTTTCAATATCATAACAATGTCTTATTGAACTAGCTGTCCCAATCATTAGTGTAGTTCTCCTAATATTTATTACAGATAATACCCTTCTAAAGTGGAGGCTTCTAATAGTTGGAATAGTTCTAGTTAAAAGCTTCAGGTGAGCGTTAATTTATATACTAGATGTGATTTAATATAACAATTAAAGTTTGTGAAGAATTTCACTTAAACTAACGGGGGCTTTAGTTGAAGATCTTTGAACTGTCTAGACAGCTCTTTTTTTCTTCTTACTCAACTAAAGGGACAGGTTAATGGAATAAGCAGGTTTTTTAAGAAGGTTGTAGAAGAATATAAAATATGAGATTCATATAAGTAACGGACTAAATTTAAAGGAGTTGAAAGTGTGATAAAGAATAAAATGCATGTCAGAAAAGCAAAAGAAGAAGATGCACAAGGAATTGCGAAAGTTTCTGTTGATAGTTGGAGAACGACATATAAAGGGATTATACCTGATGAATTTTTAACGAATTTATCTTATGATAAACGAACAGAAGCTTGGAAACAAAACATTGCAAAAGAAGATAACTATGTTATTGTAGCTGAAAATGAAATGGGACAAATTATTGGCTTTGCGGATGCTTGGAAAAGAGAAACGAATCTCGAAGAAAATACCGGTGATTTAACGTCTATTTATTTACTAGAAGAATATCAGGGAATGGGCATAGGTAAAAAATTATTTAAGGAGTTATTTCTCCATTACAACAAATTAGGCTATAAAAAAGTATTTGTAGAGGTATTAGAAGAAAATAAAACGCGCTATTTTTATGAGTATTATGGCGCCAAGTTGGTTAAGACAGTTCAAATAAAGATTGGCGGAAAAGTATTAAACGAATCAATATATGAATGGGATTCGATTGATAAAGTTCTCGAAAAGTGTGAATAATTATAAAGAGAGTGAGGGAGTGTTATCTATTCCTCACTCTCTTTATTTGATTTAAAGTAGAATTTTATCAACAGTAAATGAGGAAAGAAACTATTAAAAGGGTCACTCGGTGGCAAGTGACCCTCGGTGAGTAGAAAATGGGTGTGGGTGTGTAAGGCTAAATTACCTTAACAATACAATTATTATTATGGGTTAGCTATCAAAAGAGGCTGTAGATTAATGTAGGAAGCTAGCGCCGACAATAATTAGAAGAATGAATAGGACAACGATTAAAACGAATGATGAATTGTTACGTCTGCCATAGTCATTATAGTTTTGATTTCCCATAATAAATTCCCTCCTTTCTATAATATATAATATGTATTGTTATAGAAAGGAGAGATGATATTCATCTAATCAATTATAAAATCATTCCTTTTGAACAACTTTAAAGAGCGTTACTAAATAAAATGTAGCAAAGCTTTTATATTTCCATTTCAAAATTAAATACCAATATTATCACTTAACAAGTTAAGGTGAAAATTTATCTACGGTACGATTTGAGAATTTCAGATAGTGGTCATTGATTGTCTTTATAGACTTATGTCCTGTTTGCTTTGCTATTGTCGCTAAATCAGCTCCACGCTCATGCGTATCTGTAACGAGTGTCTTTTGTTAAACCAGTCCATTTTTTAAAATCATTAAGGTAAGCTCTAGTTGAAATTTCTCTACTTATATACTTCTCGTGATTACCATTCGAAAGGGATACTACCAATTAAATAATCTTCATCCTGCAAGTTATATTTTTTTACATATTCCAGAATGGCCATCACAGTATCTAGTGTTAGTCTATTTTCTTCATTGACCTTTTGTTTCTTCAAATAAACATTCACCGACAAATCATCTAAATCAAAATCTTTTATCTGCATACGTACCATTTCACTAGGTAGACTTGCTGTAATTAAATTAACTAATCAAATTGCTTTTGGCCGTATTGGAAGTTCGCTGATCTTGGTGATTAGGTAATTAATTTTATAAAAAAGGGCAGTATTGTTGAAAAAGGATATTAAAAAATCTCAATAGGACTATTACTTCTCAAATATAGCGAGATAAGCAAATGAAAAACAGCACCACCACTATAAAAGTGTTGGTACTGCTAAATTTAACGATAAGTGGTTAGTTATTTAGAACGTACTTGCTAAATTATCAGCTTTTTCAAGCCCTGCGGAAATAATTTCTTCTGCTTTATCTGGGAATTGGTTGTGACCTTCAATAACTACTTTCATTATATCTTTAACACCGAAAAAGCCCATCATACTTGCTACATATTTAACAGCCATTTCTAATTCAGCCGCTGCTCCATTTGAGTACACACCGCCACTTGCATTTAATAATACAATTTTCTTATTACTAAGAAGGCCTACCGGTCCTTCTGCCGTATATTTAAATGTTTTGCCTGCGCGATTTAAGTAATCAATATATGTGTGTAGTACAGCTGGAATTGTTAAGTTCCATAATGGGAAACCAAATACAACTTTATCAGCTTCAAGGAATTGTTCTAAATATTTATCAGCAACAGCTACTGCTTTTGCTTCCTCCTCTGTTAAATCAAGTCCTCTACTAGCTTTAAATGTACCGTTAATCATATCAACGCCTACATATGGCAATTCTTCATTATACAAATCAAGCTCTACCACGGTATCATTTGGATGTGATTCTTTATAGCTCGCTAAAAAAGCGTTATATAATTTCACACTCACTGATTGGTCTGCTGGTCGATTGTTTGCTTTTACAAATAAAATTTTTGTCATTCTCTTATTCTCCTGTTGCTTCTCTTAAGTTATGATTAGCGTATTATTTTTCTTTACAATATCTGTTTGAAACTATATTCCATATCTCCGCCTAGAGCCTCGGCTGTATCACCAGTTTCCCTGAAATCGTGTGTATGAATTTCTTCAAACGGACCAAAATTTACTTGCTTATAAAATTCATAACATGGGAATCCATCATGTTCACCTTGAATATCGACAGTACCATCTATTTTGATCTGTACAGTTAATAGGTAGTCAACAGGAGGTGCAAATGAATTTAATGGGTTGCTAGCACTTGCACTCATTTGAAATCTGACGTCATCAGAACTCCATACAATATCAGTGCACAAAATATCTTTTGTACTAGCTTGCCCTGATCTTTTATTAACGGAACCATTTGGAGTTGTGATTCTTTCCGTTGTTATACCAGTATTTGCATGTGTGAAAATTTCTTTTTTATAAAAATCTACAACCACTTCTTGTTCTATTCTAGAACGCATAGCGTTTACAGCATTAGGTGTAAATTCACGTGAGTCACCTTCGAATTGAATCAAGTTTCCTGTTTTAATATCCTTCTTAGGTTCAGTCCAAGACGTCGGAATAAATACACTTGCTCTAATTTTAATAATGCTAGTAATAAGAAACACCTCTGTAATTTTAATTTTATATTGAGTAATCCATAGCATTGATTCATTCAGCAAAACAAGTCGCAATTTCTTTCGCATAATAGTCAATTGCTTTTCCTTTAATATTTGCTGCTTCTTATTCAAATAATGATACTCTTCTAATTCATATTTATATCTAGATTGTCTTTTTAAAACTGTATTCCATATCTCCATCTAGCGCTTTTGGAGTGTCACCAGTTTCTCTGAAATTATGTGTATATATTTGGAGCATATACTCTCCCTCCAATTTTAACGATGTTAGGCATGAGAAACCCCCATAATTTCTTTATTTTTGTTTCGGTGAATTTTATTTCTTTTATTCTAAAATATAGTCAACTTGATTGACTGTATTTCTGATAGTACAATGGAATTTACATATAGTCAACCAGTTTGACTTTTTATAAGGAGGTTTATGTATGAATCATAGTGAATTTAGTGAATTGGATCTTACATCACTTTTATCATTATCCTATAGTGCAACGATTAATGAACTACATGAAAGATTAAGCGAATTGGGATTTGGAGATATAAGACCTGCACATGGTTTTATGTTTAAATGTATCATACCTAATGGAGCAACTGGTATAGAACTATCTGAGTATTTAGGAATTACCAAACAGGCTGTAAGTAAAATGGTAGATTATCTCGAAAAGAATGGTTATGTTATGCGTCAAACTCATCCCACTGATAAAAGAGGGAAAATTATTGTTTTGACTGAACGAGGTTGGTTAGTAGTGAAAGCAAAAGAGAAGATACTAACTGAGGTTGAGGGACAGTGGAGTGAAAATATAGGTAGTGAACGAATGCAAATGCTTAAAGGAGATTTATCAAAATTAATTTTCAAAGAAAATGAAGGTAAATTATCATCATTCTCAAGACCTATTTGGTAAAATTGAGCCTATAAAAGGGAACTTTTTTAGCATGTTTAAATTCATACTAACAGTGTAACATTCCTGTGATTATATAAATTAGCAGCAAAGCCTTTTTCTACTTCAAGTAACGGAGCAGATTTGTTCAATAAGATATAAAATCGTAATTTTCTAGTTTCAACTAACGGGGCTTTCATTGAAGAAGAGCTATAAAAAATCAAACTTTTTTTATCAAACCGTATATTAAATTACCAGAAAAGAAAGCATTTGATCAATTAATGCTTTCTTTTTATTTACTGTAAAAAGTTATTTTTATAGTTAAATTTAATCAAACATTATTCCAAACCAACATTCAGACTATTGAATGAACTTTGCTAGATTGTATTGCTAGTTGACTTTAGAATCTTTATATTAAACGTATCAATCAAGTAATGAATAGAAGTAGTAGCTCTTAATGATTTCAATCGTATATAAGAGAGGGGCAGGGATATGGAACCAATTAAGAAAAAGATACAATTTAACATTCTCAGTAGTGATTCAACGAATGGCGATGGTGGTTTTGGAGTAGGGACACTCGATTTAAATAATATTACACCTGTCATTATAGATGTAGAGTGTGAAGACGTTTTTATAGATATGGAAGCATTACATGGGCGAAGTAGAATAGAGAAAAAAGTACGTTTTGCACCAAACCGTGAGCATGCAGGGCAAGATTATTTTAAATATTGGATTGTCTGGATTGCTATGCAAATCTCAAGTAGTGGTGCATATTATGCAGGCTGTACGGCAAGTGAAGTATTAGTTTCGAAAGAAGAAAGGCGCATCAAATTAGGTTATAAATCCCTTCCTGAGCAAGTTAATATGCTAGATAAGGCGATGAAGGGTAATGTGATTATAGATCATCTAGATTCGAAGTCGAAACAATTACTCTGTCACTTTTTGAAAAGCTTCAATGAGGAGTACTGGGAGAAAAGTCCGCAAATATTGAAGGAAAAACTCATATAGACGAGGGGGAACACAAAATGGCTTTTGTTATAACAGAGGCGTGTCAGGATGAAAAAGCAGCATCTTGTTTAGATGTATGTCCGGTAGATTGTATAAAACCTGTAGGTAACCAGTATCTGATAGACCCTAGACTATGTATTGATTGCGGTGCTTGTGAAACAGTATGTCCGGTTGAAGCTATCTATCATGAAGATGATTTACTAGAAGCAGATCAACCTGCGAGAATAATGGCTATAAATCACTTTAGAGCATAGTATTTTAAAGTTAATAAAATTGGGAGTTAAATCAGTCGAATGAGCATTGTTACTACATTTAAAGTAAGTTTATCATTACCAAAAAAGAAGGCAGTTTATCAATTAAACCGTATCAAAACGAAAGATTACTTATTGTATATTCTACTAATGCACTCTGTAATGGCGTTACCAAATGGCATACAGATGGCGAGTGAGTTTATAGCAAAAGGTGACATTGATAAAACCTTTCTAATAGTCTGCACTTTATACCCTTTATTAGTCATCTTGACAGGTATTACAAGTATTTCAGTTCTTGCAACGACAGGATTACTAATAAGAACCATTGCAAAGAGGAAGCTAGTATATCAGCTTCTTTGGAAAATGGCCATGTATGCATGTACATACCCGATTTTACTATATACGACAATTAATCTCTTTTACAAAACAAACACGATGATTCATATAACATTAGTCGTGCTGTTTTTATATATTTTCACAAAAATGATTTTAGCTTATCCGAAAAAGAAGAGATGACTATATAGTGAAACATGAATTTAAGAATAAATGAAATGAGTCAGGAGATGATCTACTCTTGGCTTATTTTTTATCATTCACATTAACTTTTTAAAGGGAATGGAATTACAAAATAGAATATGTAGTAGGGGGTGAACATATTGGACAAAACTCTTCCGAAGAAAATACATATTATAGGTTCAGTAGGTAGTGGTAAAACTACTTTGGCGAAAGAGCTTTCTCGTAAATTGGAAATACCTTATTATGAGCTAGACAATGTAGTTTGGAAACGAAGTGAAACAGATGAAATTAGGAGAACGGTTGACGAGAGGAAAGATGTATTAAATGGAATTATAAAGTCTGATTCCTGGATTATAGAAGGCGTACATAACGAAGAATGGGTTGCTAATAGTTTCAAACATGCTGAAGTAATCATTTTCTTAGATATAAATTATAAGGTGAGAACATATCGAATTATTAAAAGGTTCATTTTGCAAAAGTTGAAAGTGGAGCAATCTCATTACAAACCGACATTTGAAATATTCTTGAAGATGTTTAAGTGGAATAAATATTTTGAAGATGTGGGAAAACCAAATTTCTTTACGCGATATGATGATTGTCGGGATAAGGTTCTGATTGTATCGAATAGTAAAGGTATAAAGCGCTATTTTGAACATGTTAGAAAGGAACCCTTTATGTAATGTACCTGTTTAAATTGAATATTGATTTTCTTCAAATAAAAAAGCGTATTCGATATGAAAATCGAATACGCTTTTTACGGGAGGGTAATAAAAAAACGCTCTCTAATTTAACTTATTTAGTATTTTCCCGTTCTTCTCTTAATAAACCATACGAATAGAATCATAATACTGACCATTGTAATAAAGTGCTTTGTGAATTTTCGCTTCTATTTGCATACCTAACTTTTCACCAACACGAATCATACGTTCATTCCCTGACCATGTACTAAATGCAACACGAACCAATGGTAATGTATTAAATAAGTGGTTAATCCATAACTTCAAAGTACGTGTACCGAGTCCTTTTCTCTAGGTATTTACTTCATGGAAAACTATTCCTAATTCCAGCCAGTGTGAAGGCTCGTGTTCCCAAGCGCTGTTTCATTGATGTATTCGTTTTTACGTTAGTTCCAAAAATAAATTTATATTCAATAAATTATAACGTTAATTACTTCGTTGTTTTAAAGCACTAAACATTCTTGTCATTTCCTGTACTAGCACAGCATATCACTATTATATTCCATTTGTTTAGTAGGTTATAAGTAGAGAGTTTAACTTATAAAATGTCATTTTGATAAATAGGAGATGACAGAATTATCTAACAAATGTAAAATGGTAATAATTACATAAAATAGAAGGGGTGTTTAGGAATGAATGTACCACTAGTTTTATCGGAGTTCCTTGATCGTGCTGTAACACTATACGGTGATAAGGAAGCTGTGCAATGCGAAGGGAGAGTATTTACATACCGCCAGTTGGAAGGGCGTGTAAATCAACTTTCAAGAGGATTACAATCAATTGGAGTTGTAAAGGGAGACCGAGTAGCATATCTAGCTTCTAACACAGTAGAAATGCTTGAAGGCTTTTATGGCATATACCAATTAGGCGCGATAATGGTACCTCTAAATATCCGATTAAAACCAGAAGACTATTTATTTATCTTAAATCATAGTGAATCGAAGGTGCTATTAGTAGATCAAGATTTATACGAATTAATCTTGCCAATTAAAGACCTGTTACAAACAATCGAGCATATTATTGTGCATTATAAAGAAGAAGCTACGGAGGAAATTGGTTATGATGAGTGGTTAGCAACATTTTCTCCAGAACCAGTTAAACGTGCTGAATTGGATGAAAATGATGTCTGCAGTTTACTTTATACAAGTGGTACAACTGGGGATCCAAAAGGAGTTATGCTGACGCATCGCAACAATTATTTACATGCATTAAGTTCGATGCATCATTTGCGTGTAACAGATGAGGACATTTACTTGCATGTTTTACCGATGTTCCATGTAAACGGCTGGGGTGCTCCGTTTTATTATACAGCGAATGGCGCGACTCATATTTGCTTGAAGAAGGCCACACCAGAGGCAATTTTCCGTGAAATCGAAGCGCAAAAAGTAACAATTGTCCATATGGCTCCAACTGTACTTAATTCACTATTACAATATTATGATGAGCACAAGCCTGTCGTTGATCAAAAGGTACGTGTTGTCCTTGCAGGGTCTGCGCCACCACATGCTTTTATCAAAAAAGTGGAACAAGAACTTGGCTGGGAATTTATCCAGGTTTACGGTATGACGGAATCTTCACCACTAAGTCTCGTTTCTAGAATTCTGCCACAGTTCAGTGACCTATCAGATGACGAAAAATCACGTTTAAAAGTAAAAGCAGGATATCAGATGATTGGTGCCGAAGTAAAAGTAGTGGACGAGTTCGGGGAAGAAGTGCCTCATGATGGTACAGCAACAGGAGAAATAGTCGTTCGCAGTAATGGCGTAATGAAAGGCTATTGGAAAAATGAGAAAGCAACATTAGAAACAATTCAAAATGGATGGCTCCACACGGGTGATGTGGGAACCATTGATGAAAGGGGCTATTTCGAGATTACAGACCGCAAAAAGGACATTATTATCAGTGGCGGTGAGAACATTTCTTCTATTGAAGTAGAAGGCGTTCTATATGATCATCCCGCTATTTTAGAAGCAGCAGTTATTGCTATTCCTCATGAGAAATGGGGAGAAACACCACATGCGTATGTTGTTCTACGGGAAAATGCAGAAGTAACAGAACAGGAAATCATCGACTTCTCCCGTTCAAAATTAGCTCATTTTAAAGCGATTAAAAGTGTGACATTCACAGACGAATTACCAAAAACAGCATCGGGTAAAATCCAAAAAGTTCATTTACGAAATGAGCATATTGAGAGTATGAAAGTTTAAGCTCTCCAAACAGCCACCTAGATTAGGCTGTACTTTCAATGAAATGGACTCATAATTGGCGCTATTAAAAGCAAATATATTTATATAAAATTGCATATAATGAAAAAAAGTAAAGAGGTGGTCTAGTTGATCTTTATATTAGCCAGCAGCGTGCTAGCTTTTATACTCATACTTTCTGAATACTTGAAAAGCTCGAAAATCTTCAACGTATTTTATTTTATTTCATTAGTAAGCGTCATCTACACATTTGTAAGTTTCATTGATATAGGAGGATTAGAAGCTTTAAGTTATAGCATCATCTCTTTAATATTCGGCATAATTGGCGTAGGTGGTATGGTAATAACACTATGTAAACAAAAACAATTGAATATGTAAAAATTGGCCTTCACAGATTTTTTCTGTGGAGGTTTTTTGATTGTGAGACGGAATATGGGAGGTAGTTAGGACGTGAATATTTTGCTAAATAACAAAGGACCGAGTTAGTGCAACAAACGATGGAGTTAGTGCAACAAACGCCCTGGATAGTGCAACAATCAATGTACCTAGCGCAACAAACAACTTTTTCACTAGATCCAATCTCACAAAATATTAAAACCCCTTCAAAAAGCAACTTCCAAATTAGTTTAGTGATAAAATGGTAAATGGAAATATCAACCATGTGGAAAGGTCATACTATATAGATTATTGTTACTTTTCATGTGAGTACCTTATAAAAGAAATACTGTAATCTAAAATAGAACTAATAATTTTATAGAGTAAAATAGCAAATTACTTAAAAAGGAGAAATGTAAAATGCTTCAGAATGAATATATTCATTATCACCGTAATTACGGGTGGGATATAAATGATTATAAAGCAATGCTTAAATTTGCAAACAAGGGTCGGGAGCAACTGACATTTTTTAGTTATGGCTGTAACTTGGATAATAATTCGATTCATCGGCTAATAGAAGAATATTTTTTATCAGAGGATGTTAAAAGAAACGAGGATTTTATAGAAGTTGAATTTGATTGCTACGATTCAAATTTAAGTAATCAAATAAAAAGAAAGTATACAATTCGAAAATTTAATATTGAAGAAAAAAGATTGATTGAATTTGAAAATGAGGTATCTCAACATTCCGGTAAGCATATTCGATGTGATATCAATGTACGAGGACATTTCGAGGTGAAACTTAATAGCAAGCTTTATTCTACACTTGTATATAAAACATTGGATTGTTCAGCTGTATATCGAGAAGCGATAAAAGGTCAGTACTTATTTTTAATCGATACTGAATCGACCGACAATGAAGAAATGAGAAATAAAATGCATCTATTGCCTAAGAATATACAGTCACTTAATCTACCGATAAATTTTACAAAAATTCAAAAAGAGGTATATGTAAAATATTGGATTCGTCAAATTTTAGAAGAGATGAGATTAAAATAAAAGATGAAGAATTAAATTATCAGTAGCTAATTGAATTTTCTTTAAAAATATCTCTCTATACTTTAATGGGAATATATTTTATCGTTATAATGAAGTTAAATATTATATTAAATAGAGAGGTTAAAATAGTATTAATAACTACAGAAATAAAATAGGAGATTAAGATGAAGAAAAATAAATGGTTTTACATTATCAGTGGTATTTTAATTGTGATTGTAGCAGCAGGCTATTTTTTACCACGCCTTCTTCTTAACATTGCGTATTCCCCTCAATTAGGGGAGAAAGAAGTACCACTCGTAGAAAACTTACCCAAAGCAACTGACACATTAGAGATGAAAAATGGAAAATACTTATTAGCCTTTTCGGAATTAAAAAGTCAAAGTGATTCTGATACAGGAGCTTTTTACGTTATTGATGAAACAGGCCGTTTTTTATCGCAAAGCGTCAAGCAAGATCTATCAGAGCCAATCGGTATGACGACAGCCAACAATAAAGCGTATGTCGTTAATAACCGCTCTCTACAGCGTTCATCAATCGACTTGAAAACAGGTAAGATTGAGTCAATTAATATGAATAAACAATCAAGTAATTCCTTTTCACTTTATTCGAATAATGATTATGTTATTTATGATATTGCAGGGAGTCTAAATAACGGTCAAAAGCTTGTATATTGGCGACAAAATAAACCGAATGATAAGAAATCAATCGTTATTCCACACGGTTTTGCTCATTCCATGCATGTTGAAAAGGATGAGGCATACATTACGACGGCTGATCCGGATGCGATTACGTATATCCATCACGTCGACTTAAAAAACAATAAGGTCATTTCCTCAAAAAAATTAGATTTAGAGGATGAGGAGTATTCACAAACTGGTTTACCAAGCAATCCGACACTAGTATATTACAAAGGATATTTGTATTATACAGTCAATCAAATGAAGACTGTATCGGATACTGATGATACAATTATAAATACAGGGAAGCTTGTGAAAATTGACCCTAAAACTTTAAAAATCGTCAAAAAAATTTCGATTGGTGATGAAAATTTTAATCCAGGCTCACTAGCGGTTGTCGATGATCAAATTGTTATTTTAAGTGACTATTCAGAAGCGTATGTGATGAAAGATCAAGAACAGATGAAAAAACTTACTTTCAAAATACCACAGGATCAACGTTCAGCTCTAGAACAAAAAAGTACATTTACAGAACAAATAACCGTTAAAGGAAATAAAGCGTACATTTTCACTATGTATAATCTTCGCAATAATGATAGTGATGATGCTATTGAACGTGGTGAAATAAATGCTTTTAATTTAGCAAATGGTGAGCACCTATCAAGAACGGTCGTTAAAATGCCTTTATCCACCTACTTAACGATGACCTTCGCTGTCATTCAATAAATAAAGTTATTAAAAAAATAACTATTTTGCTAATAGGGCAATAATTACTACTACATAAGTTTTTTTCTACTATATAAACAATAGCCAGCTAATTGCATTTCAACACTGCGATTAGCTGGCTATGTTATTGATCAAGCCACAAACCTAGTCTCAAGAAAATTGCACCCGTAATCATTAAAGTAAGAAGAGGGACATATGCTACTCCACCAAATCCTGCAATAGATGCAAAATATGCAGTAATAAGAAGACCTACGCCTGATAGTATGCAATATAATCCGATTTTTCTTGTGACTTTTTCAGGTTTGCCTTTACTTCTTTCAGATTGATTATAAAAACCAATAAATTCAATCATGTTATATCGCCAAACTACTATACCTAAAGCAATGATGAGCAATGCAAAAATAATCTGAGAAGTGAACATAAATAGCATCATCGATACCTCCCAAACGAATTTTCTAGTTATATACGAGGAGTAATTATATATTCGAATTGTCTTATTTATAGTATTCTCCCAATATTCCAAAATACCTTTCGATAGAAAATGCAGCATTTAGGACGTGAATATTCTGCTAAATAACAAAGAGGTGAGTTAGCGCAACAAACAATAGAGATAACGCAACAAACATCCAAGTTAGCGCAACAAACATCCAAGTTAGTGCAACAAACATCCAAGTTAGTGCAACAATCAAATTCCAAATCTTATATCTAATTTCCACCAACCTGTCCCCATATCACCCAAAAGCCTCTATATAACTAATAAAGGGAGAGGGGGACAAACTAATGACATCCAAATTACTAAACACTACAGAAACATATTCAAAACTTCAATCATTTAAGTCAATTAGTAAATTGAACGAAGCAGTTAAGATGCATCGTCAGAATTTCAGCAATCAGCTAACTAAATCAGAACAAGCCACTTTAGATTTACTTGCACGTTTTGCGTGTAAATATATTGGAGTTTGTTATTTAGCGAAATCGAAAATTGCTGATATGTTGGAGGTGAATATTCGAACCGTGCGTCGTGCTTGTAATACATTAGAATCTCTTAGCATCATTAAGCAATATCCATTAAAGAGACATAATGGGGATCGTAGGCAATCGTCAAATGCTATTGTCATTCAAGCGCCAAAAGCAGATGTCCTACCGCAATGTCCGCCCAAAGAAGCCCCTATAAAAACTAGCAATACTAAAAATACATATGATACAGAAAAACGTGAAATAACTGATCAAGTAAATGAAAGTATTGCATTAAAAGAAGGCTTGATAACAAAATTACCTTCTGCCATCAAAGCAATTGCACCATTTTTCCAGATGGAGGAGCTTTACTGCATAGCGGGTACTGTTTACAAAGCAAAAGCAGCAGTCGACAGAAATATTTCTCTTGAGGAGAATGAAGACTTATATCGAAACGCTTTACTTTCAATTATTCATGCATTTAAGCGGGGAAAAATCCTGCATTTACATGGAGCAATTTATACAACAATTAAGCGTCTGACAAGGAGTATTCAAACCCAAGCATTAGCAAATGAGGTTTGGTATAACAAGGTGGTTAGCCAAATATAATTTCAACAAAAAAGCAGACTCCCAATATTGATAGGAATCTGTTTTGAGGAGAAGTTAAGTTTTAGGTTTTACATTTTTGTAGACGTTTACAATAAAGAGGACAACAGATAAAGCGACTGCTGAGCCACCACCCGATACACATAGCTCCATAATAACGCGTGGAACATCGACATAAATAAAGATCATGCCCAATAATAAGAACGGTAAACCGATATTAAATAACCAAAATTGAGCCTTAGCCAAAGTCGTCTCGCCTGCATCTTTATAAACAGAATAAATAAGTCCAATAATGGCAGCGGAAACCCATCCGACAAGGTTAATATGAGCGTGTGTTGCAGCCCACTTCAACTGAATAGTGTAATGCATAAACAGACCATAACCAATTCCTAACGCGAAGTACAGGACAGCAATCTTAATCCATTTAGCACCCAATCAATCCATCTCCTTTTTAGTATTAATACAAGTATATTCGCGAAATTCGATATCATTACTGATAATTCGAGGATTTGAAATATAATTTTGTATAAAATTGTATTTCAAAAAGTGAGGAGGTAAAGGCGCAAATATAGTAATCCATCTTAGTTGAAGACGATTCTGCGAAGTAAAATAAATTTATCTTCAAAATATTTTTATCATGCGTCATATTGAAGAAATGTACTCCTAATGTTATTGTTTTTATATTCTGAAAAATTCTCTGTGAGGATTTTACTGTTAAAAATATTTTAGTAGAGGGTGTATGACAATGTCAGTAGTAGCAATAAATATGATGAATGCTTTTACAATCGAAAAATTACGTGATAATGCCATTTCAAATGAACAAATTCTTGAGGGACTAGAAAAACAACAAATGGAAAACTGGAAAGAAAATGATCCAACGCTTAACTTAGATGATTTAGTAGCTTTATATCAAGATGATAAAAACACTCTTGAAAGTGCACTAACTCAAGGTTATTCCGTGAAATTTTTAACTTTCAATGGTCTGAAAAGCTTATTGAAATTCCGTTTTCATAAAATAGAAGGGGAAGACTATCAGCTTTGTGATTCAGGAATAATGGATTTAAATCTTTCAAAAGAAGAGCAACCTATTCTAGAGCAAATGCTTTCTATTAATTGGTATATTCAAGCACATACAAATGATTCATCAATCAATGTATTGCTTAAATAAAGGTTATAGATTGGTAGTGAATCCCCCAAAGCTGCAAGGTACATAAGGAGTTGAACTTAAAATTGAATATCAAAAAAATTTTTATAGCTAGCTCGGTGCTGGGCATACTATTTACGATTGGTATCACAGGGATGTCAAAGACAGCAGCTGCCCAAGCCTCACCAGCTGAAAAGTCCCTAAATAAAACATTAAAAGCAACAACAGCTGTGAATATGAGAAAAGGGGTCGGCACAAAATATAAAAAAATCATGACAGTTGAAAAAGGGTTGTTTGTGACTGCGAGTAAGTACTCGAAAGGTTGGTACAAAGTAAGTGCTAACGGTAAAACAGGATGGGTCTCTGGTAAATACCTAGCATCTGCACCGGCAAACTATAAGGAAGCAGGTCTTGTTGAATTATCCGAAAAAGAGGGCTTTATCATTGACTTAAAATATGCGACAAAGAAAAACTTCATGGGATATGCATTATACCCAAAAGACAGTAAAGCATTAGTGGCAAAATCAACAGCAGCAAAACTAAAAAAAGCCAATCAATTAGCACATAAAAAAGGTTATAAGATTAAGATTTGGGACGTATATAGACCTTTATCTGTGCAATGGGAAATGTACAACAAGATTCAAAACCACAACTATGTAGCTAATCCTGCGTTAGATTCCAACCATAGTAAAGGTGTTAGTGTCGATGTAACTTTAGTGGATTCTAAAGGTAAAGAGCTAAAAATGCCTACCAAATTTGATTCTTTTTCTACTAAAGCAGGGCGTTCATATAAAGGGAACTCTAAAACAGCACAAAGAAACATGGACTATTTAACAAAGATTATGACACAATCTGGCTTTAAAACAATCAATTCAGAATGGTGGCACTATAACGATTTGAGTAATACGCATCCAACTTTAGATGTACCTACGAAGTGATTATATTGATAGCAGACTTTAAGAAGTTCCTGTAGAATTGAAAGAAGCTATAAAGAAAAAAGAGCATTAAAAAGCACTACGCAATTTCGATTGCATAGTGCCTTTTCTTTTAAAATAACTAATTAAGTACAAAATCTACTTCTTTGTTTTCATATACATCTTCGCCATAAATAATGGTGCTTAAAATCTGAATATCTTTAATTAGAATTGGTTCGACTGATGTTAGGTCTTGATCTAAAACAACAAAATCTGAATATTTATCGACTTCAATAGTTCCTATTTTATCTTCTTCAAAAATGAGTTTCGCTCCATAGATTGTCATTGCTTTTAACGCAGTTTCTACATCAATTCTTTGATTTGAGCAAAGAACGATATCATCAATTGTAAGTCGATTTACAGCGGCCCATACAGAGAATAGTGTTGAAATAGGTGTTATTGGGCAATCTGAATGTAATTTATTGACGAGATAACTGAACCTAAATTGGAGAATAGTACAATTAGTAGGAGGGAATTACATGAAAATCAACTTACCTCATGCCGAGCTTAATGCTTTGCCAAAAATAGAATTACCATCACCTGAAATTACAGATATAAACCTATTTGATAATAGTTTAAGTACAATTCCAGAAGAAATCTATAAAATGAATAATTTAAAGGTGTTAAATATTTCTGCTAATAAGCTTAAAGAAATTTCTCCCAATATAAAAAATTTAAAAGAACTTACGATGATGGATTTAGGACACAATCAGATTGAAACAATTCCTACAGAAATAGGAAATCTTACGAATCTAGAGGGTTATTTATATCTTCACAATAATAAATTCGAAACGCTCCCGACTGAAATTAAGAATCTTAAAAAGCTAAAATATTTAAATTTAAGTGATAATAATTTCAGTGAATTACCATCAGAAATTGGTAAACTAACCAATCTAGTTGAGTTACGCATAATGAATAACAAACTTCAAAGCATTCCTGAAAGCTTTAGTATGTTAACGAATATTAGAGAGCTTCATATGAGAAATAATCAACTCAGTACTCTCCCAGAAATTTTTGAGAGTTTGATGTTATTACGAGTACTAGATATGGAAGAAAATCAATTAAAACAAGTACCGAAATCACTTGAGTACTGTAAGAAGTTAAGACGCTTGAATTTGAGACATAATCAATTGACTACTTTACCCGATGAAATTGGAAAGCTAGAAAAATTATTAGAATTAGATTTAAGAAGTAATCAATTAATTAAATTACCGGAATCTTTGATGGACATTAAAGGGTTAGAACGTTTAGATCTAAGATGGAATCATGACTTAGAAATACCGAAATGGTTAGGGAAATTAGAAGAAAATGGTTGTATTGTTTATTTGTAAACTGACTTACATAACCATTTTTATGATTAACACGAAGAAGGTATAAAAAACTTAAGTTTTTTATAAAATGCACTTTCTTATTAATAACCCGAAATCACTCCATGATTTCGGGTTATTTTAATTGAACTAACAAGCAGGGTTAAACAATTTCTCTTAAATAGGCCAATGCGGAAGAGTAAACAAGCTTTAGCTCATATCATAGGTAAACGTGTGTGCGTGTTTAAAGAAATTGGTCTCGGTACGGAGAGTTCATTCTAAGGAATGCTACTATACCAAACATAGGTATGACGGTTATTGATACAATTATTGTGTCAATGTACTATTTCTTTACGAATAATGCATAAAATATATTATGTCGGAGCATATACTTAAAAAACAAGAAACAGACGATAAATATTTAAATACATTCTATTTTATGGTATTTTCTAACAAGAAGGGGGAAATGTATATGATGTTTTTACCTTTATTATATGGCATTATCGTTGGTGTAGTTCTGGCAGTTATAGCATCGATGCTGAAGAAAAAAGGTACTCTAAAACAACAATTATCATTTACACGTTGACATCATTAGCTTTGGGAGTATCACTTATTGCATATGGATCTACAGTAGTAAGAGGATTTGAAGGTTTTGCTTATTTATTGTTAGGTAGTCCAATTGTGATGATTTGTATTTTTACAATTTGCATGACCTTTTTCAGTAATACAAAAAAACACCAAGTAATTTAATAATGATTTATCTTTTATAGGGCTGTCCCAAAGTAGGTGAAAACTGACTTTTGGGAACAGCTTTTTTTGTTTAATTTATTATATTAGCCTATCCAAAGCAATCTTTTTCATCATTTGAATGATAGCTTTCGTTGATACTGTATCGTCTAAGGATAAAATATCCTGATCATCATGCTCGATTTCTTTTAGGATGTTGATCTCTTTGTTTAGTCGTTCCATTTTACGATCTAGTTCAGCTGCAGTAAAAGCGGCTTCTCTTAACTCATTTGTTAGTCGTTCAGGAACTTGTTTGTTGTACTTGTAATAGATTTTATGTTCCAAACTTGCCCAGAAATCCATAGCAATCGTACGGATTTGCATTTCTACGTACACATGCTCTTCACGATCGGACATAAAAACAGGAATCTTCAAAATGACATGAAGACTTTGATAGCCATTTGGCTTTGGATTTTGAATATAATCCTTTACATCGATGACTTCGATGTCTGATTGAGCCTGAATCATTTCACTAATGATGTAAATATCAGAAACAAAAGAGCATGTAATTCGGATACCCGCAATATCCCTCATGTTTTCACGGATACCTTCCAATGTTGTAGGGATATTCTTTTTATGCATCTTTTTCAAAATACTTTCTGGTGATTTTATACGTGTATTGACATGTTCGATTGGATTATATTCATGTATTAACCGGAATTCTTCTCTTAAAATACGAACCTTAGTCCCGATTTCATCTAATGCAAATTTATAGGCCATCATAAAACGAGTTAGCTCTACTCGAAGTTCTTTCATATTTTGTTGCTCTATTAAATGTGTCATTGTAAAATCTACACCTTTCAAAATTAAATAAAATGGTTCAATCTATTTCCGTATATATCATACACTAGCTTCAGTTGAATCCCTAAGAAAAACCGTTTAAAGGTAAATATTGTAATAGAAGTTCAAAAGTATTCAACGAAAAAGGCACAGTAAAGCTTCTATGTGTCTATTGTATTTCGTATAAATCAATCAGCACTTCTAATCTAGCTTAAACTCCCCAATTCGATGCTATAATATAGTCATCTGTACTACACGAAATGAGGAACATATATGTATAAAACAATTGGGATACTTGCCCATGTAGATGCTGGCAAGACTACTTTTTCTGAGCAGTTACTGTTTCATACGAATAGTATCCGCCAGAGGGGGCGTGTCGATCACAAGGATGCCTTTTTAGACAATCATGCCATTGAACGAGAGCGTGGCATTACCGTTTTTGCTGAGCAAGGCATTATTACATACAACGATCATACGTATACCATTATTGACACACCAGGGCATGTCGATTTTTCACCTGAAATGGAACGCGCTATTCAAGTGATGGATTATGCAATTTTAATTATCAGTGCAATTGATGGTGTGGAAGGACATACGGAAACGGTGTGGCAATTATTACGTAAACACAACATCCCTACCTTTTTCTTTTTAAATAAAACAGATAGAGAGGGGGTCAATACGGAATTAGTATTGAATGAAATCCGATCGAATCTGACAGAAAATGTTTGTGATATAACAACTGTTTTCCAAGATGGACAAATGCAAGAGGAGCTCATTGAATTTATAGCAGAGCGGGATGAAGAGCTGCTGGAACAGTATATGGATTCAGGTTATGACAATGCGAAATGGCTTGAAGCATTCAAAAAACTTATTGCATCTGGCGAAATCTTCCCTTCAGCAAGTGGTTCGGCATTAAAGGATATCGGAGTGCTGGAATTTTTCTTAAAATTAGATCAATTAACGGTGACTTCTTATAGTAAAGACATTGATTTTGCTGCACGGGTTTATAAAATACGACATGATGATAATGATCAACGAGTGACGTTTATGAAATGTTTAAGTGGTTATTTGCAAGTAAGGGACGAAGTGAAGTACGGAGAAACTTCAGAAAAGATCACACAAATCCGCTTGTACAATGGCAATAAATTCACAACAGTCAATGAAGTTCGAGCAGGTGAACTTTTCGCGGTTACGGGCCTAAGTGGTGTAGAAATAGGAGAAGGTCTTGGTGTGCTTAGAGAAAAAGCTGTTTTTGAACTCATTCCTACATTAAAATCGAAAGTCATTTTCGACTCTAATATTCATGTGAAAGAAATGTTCCGTTGTTTTAAGATTTTGGATGCTGAAGATCCATCTCTCCATATCTTTTGGGACGAGCATTTTCAAGAAATTCATGTTCATGTAATGGGGGTTATTCAACTTGAAGTGCTAGAACAGATTGTTAGAGAGCGTTTTTCATATAAAGTGTCATTTGGTGAACCGAAGATTTTGTATAAAGAAACGATTGGGGCAACTGTAACTGGGTATGGACATTTCGAGCCTCTACGACATTATGCAGAGGTGCATCTACAAATCGAACCAGCTGAAAGAGGTTCAGGTGTTACATTCAAGAATAAATGTCATGCAGATCATTTATCTATCGGCAATCAAAATTTAATCCATCAACATGTACTTGAAAGAAACCATCACGGCTTACTAACAGGTTCTGCAGTTACAGACGTGTTAATAACCCTACTAACAGGGCGTGGAAGTAACGAGCATACATCCGGTGGTGATTTCAGAGAAGCCACTCATAGAGCGTTACGACAAGGTTTGGAACAAGCGGAAAATATTCTACTTGAACCGTATTATGATTTTAAGATTAAAGTAGACATGGATCATATTGGACGTGTAATGTCTGATGTTCAACAGGCTCATGGTCGTTTTAATCCGCCTGAAAACATAGGGGACAAGGTTGTCATTAAAGGACGTGTTCCAGTTGCCACTTTTATGAACTACAGTACAAGCTTTGCTGCTTTTACAAACGGTAAAGGCGCACTCACACTTAACTTTGCTGGCTATGATCAATGCCATAATACTGAACAAGTGATTGAAGAAATTGGTTATGATAAGAATGCAGATCCAGAGTATACTTCTACTTCGATTTTCTGTGCCAAAGGGAAGGGGTATTCTGTTCCTTGGAAAGAAGCCAAGGCAGCGATGCATTGTTTGTAGAGTGCTAAGGGATACTTTTTTAAGGTTTCCACGTATGAAGAAATATATATAAGCAGTGGGTTTCTAATAGGAATCCCACTGCTTTTTATTTATTGTTAGGTAAAATATGTTAAAATATTTATCGAGTTAAAAATTGGGAGTAAAAAATATTCAAATATAAGTAATAGTGAATTTACAAGCAAGGGCGATTTGTAGTAATTATTCTTTCTTAAATGAATAGATTATGGGGGAGAAAAATGAACTTACTAAACCAATTGATAGAACAAGCTAAGAACCCAAGAGGAATCATAGGTTCAATAATGTTGAGAATTATGAACTCTGCACACACTAGCATGAACCAATGGGCTTTAGAAAAGGTAAAAGTAAAAGAATCAGCAGTAATATTGGACATAGGATGTGGAGGGGGTAAAACAATACAATTATTGTCTAAGCGGAATACGTCCGGAAAAATTGTCGGTATAGATTATTCCGAACAAGCAGTAAAAGATTCAATTAGAGCAAATAAACAAGATGTGGAAAAGGGTAAAGTAAATATCCTCCAAGCAAGTGTTACTGACATGCCATTTTCAAATAATACATTTGATATAATAACAGCTTTTCAAACACATTACTTCTGGCCAGATCTAGAAAAGGGAGTAAAAGAGGCATTTAGAGTATTGAAAAAAGATGGTCACTTCCTAATTATTGCAGAATTATACAAAATAAATTATCATATGCAAACTTATAAAACGAGAGAAGAATTGGAGCAATTGTTTATTAAAACGGGGTTCAATTCAATAAAATTTTATGAGCAGAATAATGCTAAATGGCTTTGTGCTGAAGGTTTCAAAACTATTTAAAATCGCTTTTCGTTTGAAATATTTACTAGTAGAGAAAAGTATTAAATGGCTAAGCGAATACCCCAATCCATTTTAGAAAAAAGCCTTTCTATTATTTTTGAATAATTGGATAATAAAGTTTTCGGTATTGTAAAATCAAAAGATTGATCACAAGTTTAAACAATAGAATAGGAGGAGTTAAATGGAGTTGGTATTTATTCGTCACGGCCAAGGTGAACATACATTGGATGTACCTAAAAGTTTGCAAATAGAAGACCCAGCACTAACTTCTACAGGAGTAGAGCAGGCAATGTTATTAAGAAATCAATTTCCGCTAACAGATGAAGATGTAATAATTATTAGTCCGCTTAGAAGAACGCTTGAAACAGTATTCATTTGGAGTGAAAATAAAAATGTTCGTAAGATTGTAAGTCCATTAGTATCTCCAAGAATCTTTCCCATTCACTCAAGTATGAAAACATTGCCTTGTGATAAGATAATGGATTTAGAAATTATTGAACAGGATTACCCAACTTTTGAAGTAGATAGTAAGGCGCCAATCGAACTCTGGTCGGATGGTATCAATACCCTTACAGAACAGCAATTCACAAACCTTGCTGAAAAGTTTATTAGTGATTGTAAAAAGTTACATAAAGAAAAAATTTATATAGTGTCACACGACGGTACGATTACTTCTTATCGACAAATACTTTCTGGGCAAATGCTTACCCGAAATGATTTCCCAAAAGAAACTGGTTGGTTTTCAGTTATTTGTTAAAGCACTATCCGATAAAAGTAAGGGATTTTTATGTGTAGGGGATTAGATATGAAGATATACAGGAAAGCGTATCGTGACTTTTTAATAATAACCATCTGTGTAAAAATAGATATCGTAAAGTGAAGACAAATGATGTCAAAGTATATGAGTGGTAAATAATATTTTCTGCAACTTAAAATAAACGGATGGGGTGAAGACATGCAAATCTGGCCAAAAGGTGTATCAAAGCCAGCGGTAAGAGCACTTAATAGCGTAGGAATCACGACATTGGAGCAATTAACAACAGTTGATGAAAAGACTTTAAATGTGCTTCATGGTATGGGACCTAAATCTATAGAAGTCTTAAAAGGAGCTCTACAAGAAAAGGGGCTGCAATTTAAAGATTAATGATAGCTAATGCTAATAAGAAATAATACCGACATGGCGCTAGAAGGCTTGTGTCGGTATTTTGGTAAGATGATACAATATGTATAATTGAACCATCAGGAACGATTTAAAATCGCACCTAGATGGTTACTGACTGTCGCTTCTAGAGGATATAATCAATGAGGTAACGGTTTAGTCAATAATCTTAATATGATAATCGTAAAGCTCGGCAGGAAATTCGACGGATAGAAAAGATATTAATTTGGATTTTAAATCATGTGGAATGTTGAAATGGATGTTACTAATATGCATTTTGCGACCTAAATGAAACAAACTTTCATAGAGTGACTCAGCAGAGTGCACAGAATATTGATCGGCATTTTGGTTACTGATCCGTTTCACCACGTAATCTGAATTCTCCTTGTGAATGCGTAAAGTAATCATAAACCTTCACTTCCTTTATCTTTTTATTTACACCTAAAAGTGGATGTCTCTCCATTATATACAAAAAAGTCTAAGATGGCATAGTAATAAGACTCGTTAACAGAATACTATAATAATTGCGATAAATAATTCCTGTATAAAAAGATATTAATGATTATAATTTTCTGATATTTAATTAATGTAAAATCGTAATAATACTAGAATTATGCGATTTAATGATTCTTTAGAATCAATTTTTATTAGTGATGATTCCTTTAGAGTATCATTAGGTAGTTACATATTATTGTAGTCTGTAAATGATTAATGGTTCTGTTGTCACACTACTGTATTTGCCTACTCACCAATCCATAGTAGCTAAATCGATTCCAGAGGAGTCAAGGGGAACGCATTTATCTATATTAGGTTTGATGAGTGTAATTGGTGGGATGATAGCTAGTTTATTTATTTGGGGTATGCAGTTTATTCCGGAAAACGGAATTACATTTATTTTTATTGTATTGGGGATTTTAATTTTATTCATTTATACTGGTGTTCATAAGTTAATGCAATTTGATAGATAGTTTAAATAAATATGCTATGATTATAGTAGACTGAATATACTGAATTTAAAAGACTGACAAAATAGAGGTGAAAAATGAGAAAGGTTGAAGTGGTAGAATACGATCGAGAATGAGTGGCATTATTCAACAAAGAACAAAAGATGATAAGAGATATATTACGTGATGAGATTCATGATATCTTTCATATTGGTAGTACGTCCGTTGAAAACCTTCCTGCGAAACCTATTATTGATATAATGCCAGTAGTTTATCATATTGAACTAGTTGATCAATTTAATGCGAAGTTAGAAGAAATCGGTTATGTAGCTAAAGGGGAGAATGGTCTCCAAGGACGACGATATTTTACAAAAGGTGATGACAATCGCACACATCATATCCACTTTTATGAAATAGGACATGCAGGAATTAATAGACATCTAGCTTTTCGAGATTATTTAAGAAACCATCCTGCTGAAGCGACAAAATATGGCCGAATAAAGCAAGCAAATGCATCACAATATCCATTTAATATGGAGGCATATATACAAGGGAAATCGACTTTTGCTATTGAAATAGAACAAAAAGCGTTACGTTGGTATGAAAACTTGAAATGAGGTGATGTAATGAAAATGGAGGATGTCTACAGCAAGCTACCTATTTTAGAAACAGATCGATTAAGTTTAAGGAAAATCTCACTTGATGACTTATACGATATGCATACATATTGTTCGAATGAGGAAGTTGCACGGTACTGTACTTGGACTAAGCATGAAAGTTTAGAGGATACAGAAGAGTTTATACGATTGATATTAAACAAATACGAGTTGGATCAATATGCTCTTTGGGGCATTGAAGAAAAAGAGACAGGTACATTAATTGGAACAATAGATTTTGTATCTTGGCAGCCAAAACAACAAATAGCTGAAATCGGTTATGCAATTTCACAAGTATATTGGGGGAGAGGCATTGTTACTGAAGCATCAACAGCAGTAATTGCATATGGTTTCGAAGAAATGGATTTAGTTCGAATTCAAGCGAAATGTTTGATTGAGAATGTAGGTTCTGCTCGGGTTATGGAGAAAGTCGGTATGTCTTATGAAAGACTAATTCGAAAAGGGCTATTAGTTAAAGACACCCATCGTGATTTAAAAATGTATTCTATTTTGAGAGAAGAGTTTGAACAGATTATTTGAAAACCATTTTATCTACCTATATTTAAAAGTTAAACTTAATTGTAATATAATAAAACACTTCTAAGTTGTTTGTATCAACTTAGAAGTGTTCAATTTACATTGCTCAATAAGGTCTATTTATTCTCTCTATTTGTTTCAGAAGTGTTTGAAACGGAGTGAATAGAATGTGAGTTATTGTTTTCAAATTCGTTAGTAAGATTGATGAAATGGTGAAGTAAACAATTCATCAAGAAAAATTAATTTAAAGGGAAGATTTCACTTATGTTTTAAGGGAGATACATAGTGATTATTTCCAATGACCAGCTTGTACTAGTTTCTTTTTACCGATAAATGCCATAATGATTAATACTACATTAATAACTAGCATGAAGGCAATTGCGTAAAGTACAAAAGTATAGCTACCAGTTAATTGGAATACATATCCATAACCTGGTAATGCAACGATACCAGCAACTGCTAAACCGATAACTGCAGAAGCGTAAATTTGACCGTATTCTTTGTTACCAAAGATAGCTGTAGTTAATAGCGGTCCTAATGTTCCAAGTGATGCAACAACAAATCCATAAATTCCAATTGCTAAAGAGAACATAGTAGAATTGTCAGGAACAGTTAATAGAATTGCGATTGGAACTAAACCTAATAACATCGCGAAGATAGCTGTGTTTTTTGCACCAATTTTATCACTTAAAATACCGAATGCTAATGCACCGATCAGTACACCCACTTGCCAGAAGCCCATTGCACCACCAGCAAATTTAACGTCATAGCCTAAGCCCATTGCAAAAGGAGCAACGTGTTGACCAAAACTACTAATAGCAGTAATAAAGAAGAAGAATAATAATAATGCATAAAATGCACTTGATTTTTTAGCGATTGCAGCTGAAATACCTGTGTTTGTATTAGATTCAACTTTAACTGAAGAAGGATCTTCATTTTTATTAATTTCAACTTCTAAACCTAATGGTTGTAAACCTTTTTGTTTAGGAGACATTCTAATTGTTAATAATACGATAGGCACAACGATTGCTATAACAATTCCACCTAAGATGAAGTAAGTCGTTCTCCAACCTTCACTTGCGATTAAGTTACCAGCCATAGGTTGTAGGATAGCACCGAAAATACCACCAGATGCAACCATGATACCAATTGCTAAACCGTTATGTTTTTTAAACCAGTTGTTGATTAATACTGGGCCTGCGATTTGAGTGACAAAAATTGAACCGATTGACATAGGGATACAGAATAAGTACCAACCCCAAACAGAATTCATTAAACCAAACATTGCGAACGAACCCGCTTGTAAAATAATTGCTGTTACTAAAACTGTTCTAATATCATACTTAGCAATGATCTTACCAGCCAATGGTAAGAAAATCATTGTTACTATAGAGGAAATACTAAAGTAAAGTGTTAGACTTCCCATTCCAATACCTAAATCTTCTGTTACTGGAGTTAAAAATAATCCACCTGCAGTCATGATTCCGCCTTTAGCCAAACCGACCATAATAGATAAACCTAATAATAACCACCATGCGTAGTGGATTTTTTTCTTATTTGTGCTCACGTATTGTACCTCTTTTTCTTGTTTTTTTAACCTATATACTTACCTTATCAGACTGCTTATTCGGAAAAATACCTGAGCTTGTCTAATTTTACTCTCTATTCCCCAAAAGCTCTTTAATGAGATTTATAGAAAGCGTTAAAATAAAATACCCTTTAAATATTTTCATGATCTAATTGTCTTCGTAAAATAATTTATAAGGACCCAAAATGATTATGTAATTTTGAGTACTTCTTGACCAATTAATTTTTACTTTGATTTGAAACTCTATTACTCATGAACTTAAATAATTAGTTCTACCTCCTGAACCGTTAAAACATGGTAACTTTTTGACTTCAAGTTACTTTACGTCTCAATAGTATACCATTAAAATATTTGTGTCAATAATATGAATTTCTTAGTTTTGAAGAAAAACAGACTTGTATTTTTTAGGAGTTTGTATGAGACCATCATTTAATTCATAGAATTTGTAGTTAGTTAATTAATGGTTGATATTATGACTAGGTTATATATTAGCTGGCTAAATTAATGGGTATGTGAAAAATGGAAGAATGTAATTTTTCTAAAGTAAAAGATAGAGAGGTTTAATCTGCTTTAAGTTGATGGTCAGTTCAACTTGAATTATTAACGTATGAAGACTTGTTATTATATATAGGAAAGAACGTAACAAATAGGAGTTTTGTAGATTTAATAAATAGGAAGGTATTATACAAAAAGTTTATCAAATAGTTGTAATTGATTTGACTATTGCCAAACATGAAGGGAAATTTTTTGGAAATACTCATCTAAAATGAAAGAATATTAAAGTGGAGAAATTCGAGGAATTCGAGTGTGTTTTTTGTGATTTTACAACAAAGTGTTATGACTAAGTACTAATTGAAATTTCTATGACAAACAGTTGAATTTTTTATTAAAATTTTGATTTATACCAAAAATTGGTTTGGAATTTTTATGTGAAAATAAATTTCTAGTTATATTTTTTTCTCAAACATTGACTTATTTACAAATTAAATATACCATAGTTACAATTTAATAAAAAAATTCTTTGATAAAGAGAGTAGTTTATGAGGATATGTCAAGCGAGTTAGGGATGGTGGGAGCCTAATACATGGAACATGAATGAAGCGCACTTTGGAGAAACTTTTTGAAATAGCAGTAGAAAAGATCGGGGAGTCACCTCGTTAACAATTGAAAGTGGTCACATATTGTGGCAACCAGAGTGGTACCACGGGATCTATGCTCTCGTCTCTTGTTTTGAGACGGGGGCTTTTTTTATGGCTTTCTGTACCATTACGGCAGAGTATCAACGGAAATTTTGTTTGGAACGAACAATGTTTTTATTATTTGAGGGGGAAATAGAATGGAAGACAAACAATTGATAATCAATACATTATTTGAAGCAGTAGAAGGTCAATTAGCAAAGAGTGATATTGAACAAACAATTGAAAAGCCAAAGTATGCACATTTAGGTGATTATGCTTTTCCTTGCTTTGCATTAGCGAAAATTTTCCGCAAATCACCAAATATAATAGCTAAAGAAATAAGTGAAAAAGTTAACAATGACATTATTGAAAAGGTTGAAGCTGTTGGTGGATATGTGAATATTTTTCTAAAGCAATCGGAAATCTCGAAAGGTGTATTATCTAGCATAGTTTCCTCTCAATCTGCATACGGACAACAAAAATTTGGAGAAGGTCAAACGATTACGATTGATTTTTCATCCCCTAATATTGCAAAGCCTTTTTCAATGGGGCATTTACGGTCAACAGTTATCGGTAATGCAGTAGCTAATATTGCAGAGAAAAATGGTTATGAAGTAGTACGCATCAATCATTTAGGAGATTGGGGTACTCAATTTGGCAAGCTGATTGTCGCTTATCATTTATGGGGGAATAAAGAGCTGATTGAGCAGTCTCCAGTACGTGAATTACTGAAGATATATGTCAAATTTCATGAAGTAGCAGATCAAGATGACTCATTGAATGATCAAGCACGTGCAGCATTTAAAAAGTTAGAGCAGGGTGATGAAGAAGCACTGCAATTATGGCAATGGTTTAGAGAAGCATCGCTAAAGGAATTTGAACAGGTCTATGCATTACTTGGCATACGTTTCGATTCGTTTGCGGGCGAAGCATTTTATAATGATAAAATGGAGAGAGTTGTTGAATTATTAGCTGAACAGGGACTTCTTGAAGTATCGGACGGTGCAATGGTTGTAAATTTAGAAGATATGCCACCATGTTTGATTAAGAAAACGGATGGCACAACTTTATATGCGACCCGTGATTTAGCTGCTGCCCTATATAGAAATGAAACTTATAATTCAACAAGATCATTTTACGTAGTGGGAAATGAACAATCTCTACATTTTAAACAGTTATTTAACGTACTAGAGAGAATGGGGTATGAGTGGGCAAAAGAGTTACAGCATATTCCGTTTGGCATGATGTTAAAAGACGGCAAAAAAATGTCTACTCGTAAGGGGAAAGTTGTATTACTTGAAGAAGTATTAAATGAGGCTATCCAATTAGCAGGCAAGAATATTGAGGAAAAAAATCCAAACCTAAAGCAAAAAGAAGAGATAGCGAAAGTGGTAGGAACAGGAGCAGTAATCTTCCACGATTTAAAAAATCATCGTATGAATGATATTGAGTTTTCGCTTGAAGAAATGTTGAATTTTGAAGGGGAGACAGGTCCTTATGTTCAATATACGTATGCACGGATTTGCTCACTTCTACGAAAAGGTCAGTATAGTACTGAGGTCAGCCAATTTGAAGGGTTATCTGATGAGGCTTGGCCAGTTGTCATCTCACTAAAAGGTTTCCCTGAAGTTGTGGCAAAAGCACTTGAACTTGCGGACCCTTCGCAAATTGCCAAGTATTTAATCGAACTTTCAAGAGCATTTAATAAGTATTATGCCCACACAAGAATACTAGAAGACAAAGCTACAATGCAGGTGAAACTAACATTATGTGCTTGTGTTGCTATCGTGATTGAAGAAGGTTTGCGTTTATTAGGAATTCAGGCACCGAAAGAGATGTAGCTAATACTAATATTCAGAGGTGAGGAACGAATGAATTACCAATATATATTATTTGATTTAGATGGCACATTAACGGATCCAAAAGTCGGAATTACAAAAAGTGTCGCATACGCATTAGAAAAGCTGAATATAGAAATAGTCGATTATTCAAAATTAGATTTTTTCATAGGACCACCTTTGCAAGAGTCTTTTCAGGCTTATTACGATTTAACTGAACAACAAGTAAATGAGGCAATCGGTTATTATCGTGAAAGATTTCAACAGCACGGCTTATATGAAAATGAAGTCTATCCAGGAATCGAAACACTTCTTGAAACTTTAAAGAAAAAAGAAAAAACACTAGCTGTTGCCACATCTAAGCCAACTATCTTTGCTGAGAAAATTTTGCAGCATTTTAAACTGGATCAATATTTTGAAGTAATAGTAGGAAGTAATTTAAATGGTACTAGAATTGCAAAGGCTGATGTAATTCATGAAGTACTTTTACAACTATCTTCTCCAGATAAAAGTGAAGTCATTATGATTGGTGACCGTAAGCATGATTTAATCGGGGCGAAGAAGGAAGGCATAGCCAATATTGGTGTCCTTTATGGGTCGGTAGTAAAGAGGAATTGGCATTAGAGGAACCAACTTATATTGTAAATAATATAGAAGAACTAGACTCTATATTAAATAATTAACATATTTAACACGTAAAAACGCTTGGATAGTCTTCCAAGCGTTTTCGTGTGTTTATAAGACAACTAACTATTCATATCCACCAGTAGCTTCTGGGAGTTTTTTATATTCAACTTTGCTTTGAACTATATTACGTATGTAATTTCGTAAATCAATCAGTTTATTTTCATCATTGGCTTTTTCACAATATGCTCCAGAAATATATGGCTTTATCGTTACACCGTTTATAGTGATTTTCCATTCATCTTCACTATAAGGCTCTGTCATACACTCAGTTTTAGGGACTAATTCTTTCATGTTTATTATATTGATGTCTTTCATTTTTTTATAAATATTGGCCTTTTCTTCTATTGTAAGCGGCAGATTTATTGTTGCAGTTCCATCAGCTACTAAATCCTTTGTAACTATCCCTTCAAAAGTATTGACTTCATTCTTTTTACCAACACCGAACTTAACTGAAAAACCAAAGTCACTTGGCATTTCTTCAGGCATAACATCTTTTGTATTATTCTTTAATCCACATCCTGATAAGAATAATGTAAAAATAAATAGCAAAAACGTTACTTGCTTCACCCAATCCCTCCTCATCGAACTTTTGATTCTTTGAAATAAGAGTATTAATAAATCTAATAATTAGATTCTACAGATATTCAAGAATACCTGTAGAAAAGGGGATTCTATTATTAATGTCTGTTTTATAAAGGGGAAAACAGACAGATTAGAGATACAAAAAAATTCCATAATTATAGAAATAGTTATAAGATTGATTGATGACCTGTTTTACTTAAATGATATAGGGAGGTATTATAATGCTTGGATTACCAAAGGGAGTGGTATTTTTAGTTCCTTGGACGAGTGTGTGGGAAGTGGAGTTTTTATTGGAGAAAAGCAAGATTGAAGAGGTAATTGGTGAGCAAATTGTAGCTGTTCATCATATAGGGAGTACAGCGGTTAAACATTTAAGTGCAAAGCCAATTATTGATATTGCGATTGAAATAAAAAATTTTCAAGATGGTGAGATCTGTGTTCCTCCCTTAGAATCATTGGGGTACTCATATAAAGGGATAAATATTTTACCCAATAGACATTACTTTAATAAAGGTGAACCGAGAACCCATCAAATCCATATGTATGAAAGTGGAAATAAATATTTATTAGAACAAATTGGTTTTAGAGATTATTTAAGAAACAATGAAAATACAAGAATACAATATGAGCGGCTTAAGCAAAAATTATCTACAACAAATAAAAGTAACAAGCACAAGTACGCTGAAGATAAAACAGCTTTCGTTAGTTCAATATTAAACAAGCTAAAAAACTAATTTTATAGAATTAAAGAAATTAGTTCTAAAACGGAAAATAAAAATCACCAAATTTTTATGCAATAAATCTCTTCACAATTAATATGAGGTTCCTTTTTTGAAATAACTAAGTATCAAAGTGAATACTCCAATTAGTATTACCACTACGATTGCCAAAACCATTACAGAAAGACCAATTATTCCATATCCCATCTTACCCCAATTATCTATAGGAAGAAATCCAGTTACTACAATAAGGACTATTCCAATTTCGAATAGTATAAACGCATAAATGTACTTCCCCATTCGTTTTATGAAAAAAACGCCAATTAAACTTATGGCAAATATAATGAGAGCGTAAAATTGAGCGGTTGACATATATGATGAGACCCCCTAAATTCATTTTAATGGAAAAATTAACCTTATTTAAAATTATCATATCTTAAATAAGAAAGTCAAAGTTGAAAAGATATCATTGTGGGAGGTTCTCGAGTAGCTTTAAAGGAAGCTTGAGCAGAGCTAAAAAGAGTTCGAGAAGCACCAAAGAGCCCGCGAGCAGCGCTAAAAAGAGCCTGAGTAGCGCCAAAGCCTGCGAGTAAGCGCTAAAGGGAGTCCGAGAAGCACCAAAGAGCCCGCGAGTAACGCTAAAAGAGACCGATTAGCGCCAAAGCCCGCGGGTAGCGCTAAAGGGAGTCCGAGAAGCGCCAAAAAGCCCGCGATTAGCGCCAAAGCCCGCGGGTAGCGCTAAAGGGAGTCCGAGAAGCGCCAAAAAGCCCGCGATTAGCGCCAAAGCCCGCGAGTAGAGCTAAAGAAAGCCCGAGAAGCGCCAAAGAGCCCGCAAGCAGCGCCAATAATCTCTCCAATACCCCATATACCACTTCATACAATATTGCCACTCAAAAACGATCCATACCAATACATTAACAAATTAAGATATAATGTATATGAACTAAAATATTGTTTAAATTTGTATATATCTTAACTGTACTACATTCAAAAGGAGGATTTTATGCAGAGCACACAATTACAAACTGTAATGGATCATTTCAAATTAAATGTCAAATCTATAGAAAATGTCCCGGAGTCTTTTAGTTCAGAGGTGTATAAGCTTGGTCTGTCAAATAATGAAAATGTATATATTAAAATTCCTTTTACAAAAGATAAACTGTTCCGTGAATATACAATTCTAAAAAAGCTAGAATCAGATTTACCTGTTCCTCGTGTTTTAGATTATTGGGTAGGTGATGAAACGGATTGTGGAGCTATACTACTTTCAGAGATAAACGGTGTACCTTGTACAAGCAAAGTTGACACACGGCTTGCTTATCAAATCGGCCTAAATCATGCACAGCTTCATGAAGTGAGTTTCCAAAGCTATGGGTATGAAGAACAAAATGGCTTTCGATATCTTGAGAAAAATGACTGGAGATTATATATAAAAAATTTATTTAATCAGTATTTAGTTCAATGTGGAGCAATCTTACCTATTGAGCTAATTGATAAAAGTGAAAATAAATTCAACGAGCTATTCAAGTCATTACCTAAGCCGGATGGGCCATGCTTAGTTCATCTAGATTTTCGTCCAGGCAATATATTAATCAACGATACCGGAGTAGCCGGCATCATTGATTTCGAAAGTGCAAGAGCAGGTTCTACGGAAATAGATTTTACTAAAATAAATAGAGATATTTGGAGTAATCACCTTGGAACTCGTGATGCTTATATGCAGGGTTATGAGAGTATCCGTCCAATCATTGATTTAGACAGAGTACTTCCGTTCTATTCCTTATTAGATGCTATTGGATCAATTGCTTGGTGTAGTAGGAGAGGGATAGTGAAACATAAAGATTTTTATGATGAAAGTGTCAATATATTAAAGAATTCGATGGTGTAATTATTTCAAAACCATTACGGTAATTTCTATATTTTCAGTCAATTAGATGAGGTGAAGTTCGAACTTATGATTGAATTTGAAATTGGAATTTTCCATTATAGTAAAAGTACTATATAGCTGGGGAGTATTAGATTTAACTCACTAGATAAAAGGGGTACTTTAATATGAGGGATTTATAAAATGATTCTCGTTTTCGTTTGATTATTTTTGCCAATATCGCTTCTTCAATTGGTTCAGGTATTACGATGATCGCTATACCTTGGATGTTGGTGACTAGTGAAAATGGCAATACAGTATTTGGTTACATATCGATATGTATGACAATTATTAACTTTCTTATTACGCCGTTTATAGGGAACCTAGTCGACAAGATGAATCGAAAGAAAATACTGTTAATCAGTGAATTCGTATGCTTTCTATTACTAACGCTCTTCACATTAATAGGATTTATCGGTTTAACTTATGAGGTATGGCATTACACGATTATTTATATGATAGGTAGTTTATATTATACAATCTTTTTTCCTACTATGTTTGCTTTAAATCAAGAGATTTTTAATAAGGATCAATACAATGCTTTAAATGGTACGATGGAAGTTCAGAGTCAGCTTTCAAGTATGATAGCGGGAGCTTTAGCGAGCGTTTTATTATTGAAATGGGATTTGCACTATATTTTGTTACTTGATGTCCTTTCATATGCGGCAGCTATCTACTTTTATATGAAACTTCCTTATATGATGAAACCAATTGATAAAACAGGCAAAAAGGATAAAACAAGTGTTATTGAAGGATTAAGGTATATGATAATCCGGCCAACTATGTTCGTGTTTTTAGTAATGTCTATAATGCCCTTTATTGGTGTGATGGTCACAAACTATTTGTTTCCTGTTTATTTAAGGGATGTATTAAAGGCATCAGCAAGTGCCTATGGGATTGAAAGTATGATATATGCTATTGGTGCAATTATTGCTGGGATGTTCATACCCGTACTCGCGAGAAAGATAGGAAATGAAAAGACAATCATCTACAGTGTTATTACGTACACCATTGCTATATCATTAATTGTTCTTGTGAATCTACCCTTATATTTATCGCTTATGTTTTTTATAGCAGTAGGAAATAGTGGAGCACGAGTTGCTAGAAACTCTTTCTTGATGGACCAAATCCCTAATGAAATCATTGGAAGAGTGGATAGCTTATTCCGCTCAATTGGATTATTATTTAGGATCGTCTTACTTGCTCTCTTTACCCAAATGGTATCCTCAGATTTAATCATATATTGTTTTATTATACTTAGTGGGTTATTGATTGTAGCTTCTGGATTCGTGATTCTTTCTTGGAAAAAGGGCTTTGAATTAAAAGTGGATCGGGAGATATTGTTGAAAAAGGAAGAAACAACTTAATAAGGGGAGTTATATTACTTTAGTTTTTCATATTGTAGTTCAAAAACAGTTGCTAATTTTACAACTGTTTTTTTGTTTTAACGGAAACTGATTTTATAAGACATAGTAGGGATTACACCAACATTAAAAACTATTAACTTGCATCTAAACATCATGCAATCACTATTTCTCATAGCATTGTTACTTTTTCACTATTTCTATAGTAACAAAAATTATTATTTAAATTTTTACATATATCTATCTAAATAACTAAATATTAGGTTAAAATAAACTATATATATATAAAAGTGATTACGAAAAAATAAAGGACTTATAGGTCAAATAAAGAAATAGCTGGCTAAAACCATGAACTATTGAATTAGTAGTTATTATGAAGATTTAAAAAGAGTTTAGATTATCTATACATTGAGGTGATTTCAATTGGAGTATGAACCGCCAAAACAGACTATTTCGGTTTCAGCTTTAGTAAGGAACGAGAGAGATGAGGTTTTATTACTTAGAACTCACTGGCGTTCGGATACGTGGGAAATGCCAGGTGGAAATGTTGAAGTAGGAGAGCCATTAGATAGGGCAGTTTATAGAGAATTTTTAGAAGAGACTGGCATTGAAATACGTCCTGTTGGCATAACAGGTGTCTATTTTAATACTACAAAGCATGTTTTATCTATTGTTTTTAAAGCAGAGTATGTAAGCGGGGAAATAAAAATTCAACCAGAAGAAATTAAAGAAGCCAAATATATTCAGCTAAACGAATCTAATATTGATCAATATATAACCCGCCCACAACAAAAAACTCGCACTCTCGATGCAATGAGAGCGAAATCTTTTGTCCCGTATGAAACATGGGAAGTAAATCCGGAATATAACTTATTATCAAGGTTATATAGCGAATAATAGACTTATATGTTGAGTACTAGTTTTCTCGAATTTCAACGGACAGTGAGGAATGATTAAATGGTAAACAGAATAATTTCAAATTGGCAACCCTATTGTATTGAAGAAAACTGTATCGGCATCGGGTCATCAAGGAAGGTATACCGTGTGGACGAGTTTGTCATAAAAGTACATTTACATCCGATAGGGTACAAACAATCATTGAATGAGATTGAAATATATGAATATATGAAAGCTCGAAACAATGAAGATTTATTGGCGGAGATGGTTTATGTCAATGAGGATATTTGTATACAACGTTATTACGAAAATTTAGAGTTAAGAGACAATCAGACATATGAGTTAAACGTAGTTGAAGATAATAGAATGTCCCCAAGATTGAGAGGACTCTTAAGAGAACTCGATCAAAGGTTTGATAGTTTTGATTTAAAAGATAGCAGTAACTTTGGTTTAAACGCTGAAAGGAATCTAGTATTAATTGATTTTGGTATGACAAAAAGTTTGTACGAAATGGAATGGGTACCATTGGCTGAAGCAGGAGAGCTACCGCAAATCTATTTTGAGAAATGCCGAGCTTGTGGGATTGAAAAGGAACTACGCATGTATGGCCAAGCAGATAAAGATAAACGTTGTTATGCTTGTGGGAAGCAGTAGTTACACTAAACAATAAATTGAAATGAGCGGATTCATTTGGAATTCAACATGAAAAAGTACACTGGTAATCAGTTAGACGAAGTGAAAGATTTGATGAAATATAACTATGAAGAGCCCTTTGTTCATATATTAGAACAACTAAAATATGAGTTTGCTTATATGGCATATGAAGGAGAGAAATTAGTAGGACTAATAATTACTTGGAAAAGTAAAATGCATCCGTATTGCTTGTATTTTCGAGTCTATAGTAACCCGTCATCTTCTCAAAATGTAGCGCATCAATTGTTGCAATATGTGAAACAAAAAGAGGTGTTGGAGCTTCCTTTGCAAACATCTTTATGGGAAACGTCAAGAAAATTAATGGACACGTTTGAACAATTTAATATGAAAATCATTAGAAAAACATACATGCCTAAATTACATTTAGACCAACATTTTCAAACATTGAATCAGAGCAATTACGAATTGAAAACTTTAAAAGACATTAAAGATAATCAGCATCTGATGGAGCAACTAACAGTACTTGTAAAGCGCAATTATGAAGAAACGCATCTTGCAAATCCTGTAGCAGATTTGTCTCTAAAAGAATGGCAACTACTATATGAAGATGCCATTTTAGAAGGTAGCTTTTTGATGTGTTATCCTGAAAATCAAAACATTATCGCTTATTCATTTTTACACGAAACAGAAGTTGAAACGGAATTGGAAATTGGGTGGAGTGGCGTTGATCGAATAGTGCATCTACCTCTACTTCAACTACTAACCTACAACCAAATTACATATGCAAAGACAAATGGTTATGAAGCTTTAATAGGTGAATTCGATACGACAAGCCCATATGCTTTAGAAATTTTAGAGCTATTTCCTAATGAGTCGTGTCCAACGTGGATTACGTTTCAGGGGTGAGGGTGCCAGGTTACGTTTTGTAAAACAATACATAGAATACGGTCTAATCTCAGCATAAAATGACAGGATTTAGTTATTTGAGATTGTTATTATTCAATTAAGGAGTGAGCGATATGGGGTGGGTTGAATCATTACAGAAGGCAATCAACTATATGGAAGATCATTTAACGGAGAATATATCTATTGAGGATATTGCGAGGCAAGCGAATGTATCGGAATTTCATTTTCAAAGAACCTTTGCGATATTAACCGATACGTCTATAGGAGAGTATCTTCGAGGAAGGCGTTTAACTCTTGCTGCGCATGAGTTAGCAAATTCTAACTGCAAAATTATTGATGTCGCCTACAAATATGGCTATGACACTCCCGAGGCTTTTTCAAAAGCATTTCGTAGACAGCACGGTGTAACGCCTAGTGATGTACGAAAGAACATTGGAAAGCTGAAATCTTATAATCGCCTGGCTATCCAGGTAAATCTGAAGGGAGCAACACCGATGGAATATAAAATTGTTGAACGAGAAAGCTTTCAAGTTGTAGGGATTAATCGTGAATTTTCATTAAAGAATGATGAGAATCTTAAAGGCATCCCTGTATTTTGGGATGAAATCAATGCAAAAGGAACTGATCAGGAACTATTTAAGTTGAACAACGGAGAAATTACAGGTGTTCTAGGTGTATGTGTAGATAAAAGAGAGACTCAATCTGCAGAAAAAATCGACTATTGGATAGCGACAGAACATGAGGGTACTACACCTGAAGGATATTCAAAGTTAGAAATTCCTGCATCAAAATGGGGTGTATTCGAAGTTCGTGGACCTATGCCTGATGCAATGTCAAAAGCATGGAAACAAATATTCTCAGAATGGTTCCCATCAAATAATTATAAACATGCAGGTACACCAGAATTAGAAGTATACACTGACGATGACCCATTCAGTCCGGATTTGTATTCTGAGATTTGGATTCCGTTAAAGTAATTAAGTTAGTTTCAACAATAATATTTAACAGCAGAAACTGTGAAATTTCTGCTGTTTTTGTTATTAATGAGGATGAGAATCATACCAATTTGGATAACCAATTCTGCTAGTAATAATGGGATACAGGGATTCGATATAAAGGTAAACTTGTTGGAATAGTTGGACTGCATTAAATAATTTCATCATGGAAGTGAATAAAATGAATACATATTTACGAAATACATTCCATCAAATACAATTTACGATTAATAGTATTAAAGCATTAATTGAAATAGTTGATGAATCTGATTTTCAAATTGCGCCGATAGAAAAAAAGCGTACAGTGGGGGAGTTAGTGAGCCATTTAGCCATTATATGCAAGGCAGATCTTCGAATAATTGGCCAAGCATCAATGGAGGAAATGAATGCATTTTATGAACTTAATACGGTCAATAGTAAAAAGGAAATGCTGGAGCAATTGAATGAGGGGTATGAAGAATTAGTTTGTTATTATGAAAGTATTCCTGATGTTATTAATACAGTAACATCGTATTGGGGAACAACTTATAGCTATTTTGAGTGGTTACTAGAGATTTTAGCTCATCTAAATCATCACCGAGCGCAATTGCATTTGTACATAACATTATTAGGGAAAGAACAAGCTGTGATGTTATTTGAATAATAGTTGCAGCTGAATTCTATTAACTTTAGTATGGTTGGCGTTTCTAGATGTTAGTTTATAGCAGTGGGTGTTTTTTAGTTCTTAAAACCCATTTTAAAAGACGTAATAGATTAAAAAATTATGTTATAACGGCCCTTTTCTGTTAGAATGAGTAAGGATTTATAACAAAGAGGGAGTATAGGCTATATGATGAAAAAAAATCAGAAGAAGATAGTTATCATTGAATATATTCAAATCATGTTGGGAGCAGCGCTTGTTGGTCTTGCATTCAATATGTTTCTGTTGCCAGCTAGGCTTGCAGCTGGAGGAGTTTCAGGAATAAGTACTATTCTATACGAACTGTTTCAATTTAATCCCGCTTATGTACAATGGATGATTAATATTCCTTTGTTTATTTTAGGGATTTTAGTAGTGGGGAAAGATTTTAGCTGGAAAACGCTTGTCGGCACTACGTTTGTTCCACTTGTAATATGGTTAACATCTGATATCCATTTGCCTATCGATAATCCGTTGTTAAGTGCTATTTATGGAGGAATTATGTTAGGTGTTGGTCTTGGAATTGTTTATAGAGGAAATGGATCAACGGGTGGTACAGCTCTAATAGCTCAAATATTGAAGAAATTCACGGGAATTTCAAGTGGCTTTGCACAGCTACTTGTTGACGGATTAGTGGTTATTACTTCAGCACTAGTATTTGACTTTGAGTTAGCACTTTACGCCATGATTGCCATCTATGTAACAAGTAAAGTAATCGATTTTGTGCAACTACAAACATCACCAACCAAATTAGTACTGATTATTACCGATAAAGAAGAAGAAATCCAAACCATTATCAAGAATGAAATTAATAGAGGCTTAACGAAAATTAAGACGCTCGGTGGTTATTCTAACCAAGAAAAAACAATGATTTTATGTGTAGTGGAACAATCAGAAGCTGTTTATTTTAAGAAGCTTTTATTAGATAGAGAACCCAATTCATTTGTCATTTTCTTAAATGCATCTGAAATACTTGGAAGAGGATTTTCAAAAGCAAGATTTGATGAAGATGATGTAAAATAAATTAAAACATATTTTAAAATAGATTAAATTTCCACCTCTTACTGTCGTTGCTTTTTACGTCAAAAGGGGTGGTTTTTTTCATCTTAATGAAACTCACATAAACAGCTAAAATAAAATGTTTGTTTAAAATTAGTTGATATGAAAGGTTTTATATCCTCTTTTTTCTATATCTAATATAATAAATGTATAGCATATTCGGTTAGCGAATTTAACAAACATGCAGTAATGGGGGAAAGAAAATGAAGATAATAGAGCTACCAATTGAATTTGAATTTAATGGACAAAAAATTACATTTATCCTAGCTTAATTATATTAAATGATGAACTAACTTTGGTCGATACAGGGTATACGAATTTCTTACCTTTAATTGAAAATGAAATTTTAAAAAATGGATATGAAGTGAAGAATTTAAAGAATATAATTATTACTCACTATGATGATGACCATATAGGTTCCCTTTATGATTTCAAAGAAAAGTATCCTTGGATTAACATAATAGCTAGTGAAACTGAATCAAAATACATTAGTGGTGAAATGAAGTCAGAGAGATTGATTCAAGCTGAAGAGATGCTAAAGACTATGTCGAATAACGAAGTCGATTTTGGTAAATGGTTTATACAGCAATTAAAGAATTTGAAGCATATTTCAATTGATGAAAAAGTACATGATGGTGATATGATTTTAGATAACAAATGTAGGGTAATAGCAACACCGGGGCATACTTCAGGGCATATTTCATTGTATTTCCCCTGTTTGAATAGCGTAATTACAGGTGATGCAGCTGTTAATGAAAAACAGGAATTCGTCATTGCTAATCCTAACTTTTGTCTAGATGTCGATAATGCGCAGCAGTCTTTAAGAAAGATTAAAAATCTTAAGGCTGAAACTTACTATTGTTATCATGGTGGGAAATTTACTGTATAAGAATACATTGAAAAATGGAATTACATAACTTCAATACCCTTATAAGTCATTTCATCGTTGTAAGGATATTGGATTTATTATTTAAAAATTAAACGGATTTATTATCTCTATACATATAAAACTTCCTTTTATTAATGCGAATAAATCACAGATTTTGAACTTAGAAAATACCTGTGAGCGGGAGTATATAAAAGAGGCATAGCGAACTAATTAAGTTGAATAATATTAAAAGTCTGAAAAAAAGTCTTGACCTTAATGTTTTCTCATACTATAATTTCGTTTAATATTCTAAATAGCAAATGAGCGATGACAAGAACATATTAAGCCGGGTCTCCCTGTTGACAGAGAATCAGTGGTTGGTGGAAACTGATACATAGACTTTGGTGAATTTCATTCTTAGAGCTTTTTTTATATTACATCTTAGTGATAGTAGTATAAAAACGGATTAAACCGTTATTTTACCAAGTAAGTGGGAAACCAGATTTGTTTCCAATTAGGGTGGTACCGCGTGAACAGCCACGTCCCTATCGTTAAAGATAGAGACGTGGCTTTTTTGTCTTTTCCTTAGTTTTTAATGAGGATAGGACGTAATAAATATAGATTGGATTGGTATGTATTAAAACATCAGAGCAATGGTCATCTAAGATTGGTTTTATTTTATCTGCAGCAGGATCAGCTATAGGAGTAGGCGCAATATGGAAGCTGCCTTATGTGACTGGTATCAGTGGAGGGGGAGCATTCTTTCTACTGTTTATCCTATTTTCATTATTCATAGGTTTTCCGCTGTTATTAGCAGAGTTTGTCATTGGTAGAAGCACGCAAAAAGAAGCAGTTAGTGCATATCGTACTTTAGCTCCAAATACTAATTGGCATTGGATCGGCAAGTTAGGAGTATTCACATGTTTCCTCCTATTGTCTTTTTATAGCGTAATTGGTGGCTGGATTGTTATATATTTTACAAAAGGTTTATTTGGTGGAATTATTAGTGAAGGCGCAGATTATGGATCTGTTTTTAACGACACGATTGGAAATCCAATGTTAGTTATCGGAGCTCAATTTGCATTTTTAGCTTTCACAGTTTTAGTTGTAGCAAAAGGCATTCAAAATGGAATTGAAAAAGTAAGCAAAATTTTAATGCCCGCTTTATTTATCCTATTTTTTGTTCTAATCATCCGTTCACTTACACTTGATAACGCTATGGAAGGTGTAAAATTCTTCTTAGCACCGGATTTCGCAAGTATCACATCTCAAAGTATTCTATATGCAATGGGTCAAGCTTTCTTCTCCCTAAGTGTCGGTGTATCAGTAATGGTTACTTATAGTTCATATCTTTCAAAGAAAGAAAGCTTAATTCAACCCGCTATTTCAATCGTTACAATGAATTTATTCATCGCTTTATTAGCAGGTTTAGCAATCTTCCCAGCTGTATTTTCACTCGGTTTAGAACCTGCTGAAGGACCTGGTTTGTTGTTTGTTGTATTACCTGCTGTGTTTGATCAAATCATTTTTGGAGAAGCTTTCTTATTAGGATTTTTAGCCTTATTTTTATTTGCCACATTAACATCGGCATTTTCTATGTTAGAAATTATTGTAGCTTCTATAGTTAAAGGAAAAGAAGAGAAGAGAACAAAATATGCATATATTATTGGAGTTTTAATATTCGCTGTAGGAGTTCCATCTGCATTATCATATAGTGTTTTTGATAATATTTTAATCTTCTCTAAGAATATATTTGATTCCGCAGATTATTTAGTTAGTAATATTTTAATGCCACTTGGTGTATTTTTAATCTCTATTTTCGTTCCACTTAAGATTAAGAAAAGTAAATTGCGAGAAGAAGTATTACAGCATTCTAGTTTAGGTGCTACTGCATTTAACATATGGTTCTTTATCATGAGATATATTATTCCATTAGTAATTATCATCGTATTCCTTGATACTACTGGAATACTAGATAAAATTATTGCTATCTTTTAATAAGAAACATTATTAAAGAAAGCAACAGAAAGTGTTGAAGCTAGCAGTAATTTTGCTTAACTTCAGCACTTTTTTAGTAGAGTTTAATATCTAGTTACAATTAAGGAATCCATTATTGATTAATATTATCAAAATGGATTCTTTTAATTTGCCTTAAAAAGCAGATTAAAGAGATATATTAATTAAAACACTTTTTAAATAATATTATGGATAATTCTATTTCAAAAAAATATTGAATATTTAGAAAACTTAAATTATAATTTACCTAACTAAATTAGTTAGGTGATGAAAACATGACGAAAAACAAAATTAAAGAAGTTGCTTGTAAACAATTAGCTGAAAAAGGGTATGAACGAGCCACACTTGCAAGTATTGCTACAGAAGTAGGTATAAAAACACCATCCATTTATGCGTTTTATAAGGGGAAAGAAGATTTGTTTATGGCTGTATATAATGATTTGTTGGATGATCAATTCCAATATATTAAACTGTCGATGGCAAATTTGAAGAATGCGACTGTAAAGCAAATGCTTTATCAAATGGTAAAGGATGTTAGTGATTATCATTTGAGTAAACCTGAAAAAACAGCGGCATATATGAGGCTTGCTTTTTTCCTACCTCATGAATTAAACGATGACATAAAAAAAATCTTTAACGAAAAGGAGGAATTCTATTATGAAATTCTATTGGGGATTTTCACTAGAGGAATAGAGCAAGGTGAAATCAAAAGACAACCTATAGAAGACTTAATTGCCTCGTTTCTTTGTTTAATGGATGGTATCTTTTTGGAATTGTACTATTACGAAGAAGATAAATTCAAAAGGCGTTTTGAGCAGACGTGGAACATTTATTGGAATGGTATTTGTAAAGAATAACAGAGTGAAAAAACAAGGGGGTACATGAATGGACGAAGGTAAAAAGGTATTAGATTACGAACGAGAAGCTGTACCGGAACATTTGCGTAGATCGTGGTTTTCCATGTTCTCTGTATTAGTTGCCATAGGAGTCGATTTAGCTTCTGTTTTATTAGGCGCTGAATTAGCAAACGGAATGGCAATGAATCAAGCGATTATTTCGGTATGTGTAGGATCATTTCTTCTAGCTATTTTATGTTCTATTTGTGCAATCGTAGGTGCTTCAACCAATTTGTCCACTTCTATGATTACAAAGTATGTATTTGGAAAGTATGGAGCGCTGGCATTTTCCCTTGTTATTGGTATCTCTTTATTAGGTTGGTTTGGTGTCCAAGTAGGTTTTTTTGCTGAAAATGCCCACATTATTTTATTAGATTCGTTTGACGTATCAATAAATGTGAAACTGCTATCTTTTATAGGTGGTATTTTGATGATGACAACTGCCATTTACGGATTCCGTGCTATTGAAAAATTAAGTATGTGGTCAGTACCGCTTTTATTGGGCATCATGTTACTAACTTTATTTTTAACTCTAAAAGATTACCCATTACCTGTTGAAATTCAAAATACTGGGGCTTTTACATTTGGTAGCGCAGTTTCCCTTGTTATCAGTATTTTTATTGTAGGTGCAACTATTTCACCTGATATTTCTAGATGGGCTAAAAGTAAAAAGGATGCTATTATCTCCACGTTTTTCGGGATTTTCATAGGTAATAGTTTTATGATCATCATAGCCATTCTGTTGACAAGATATATCGGAACAGATGATATGATGCGAATTTTTATAATATTGGGAATGGCCATACCAGGAATTTTAGTATTAACACTGGCACAATGGACAACAAATACTAGTAATCTATATTCCTCGTCTCTTGGATTTTCAATAGTATTTCCGAAGATATCAAAAAAGTTGTTAACCATTATTTTAGGATTAATAGCAACGAGCCTGGCAGTTCTCGGTATTTTTGAACAATTTATCTCTTTCCTAAATATTTTAGCCGTTGTTATTGCTCCTATAGGTGGAATCTATATTTCTGAATTCTTTATCGTAAAAACTGAATTTAACCGTTACAAGAATCAATTAGAAGAGCAGACAATTGTTGTTCGTTCCAACATTGCCTGGATTATAGGAATGGTGGTTACTTTTATGACAACAGCACAGCCCTCGGGTTTAGAATTATTTTCTCTTACAACGATTCCTTCTTTAGATGGCTTTATAACAGGGTTTGTTGTACAAACTGTAATAGGGAAGTTATCAAGTCAAAAGGCATCTATACATCAAATGAACGTCAATAAGCATATAGAAAGAGGGGAACTTTAGAAAATGAGATACATTGATGAAGAAGCTATTGAAAAGATAGCGTTAGGAGCTGCTGTATTAGGTACTGGTGGAGGCGGGGATCCTTATATTGGGAAATTGATCGCAAAAGAAGCGATACGCAAATACGGACCAGTTGCACTAATCTCATTAGAAGAGTTAAGAGATAATCAGATAGTGGTTCCTATATCTGGGATGGGGGCACCCTCTGTAACGATTGAGAAAATACCGTCAGAAATTGAATTCACTGCACCACTTGATAAGTTTGAAGAGGTAATAGGAAAAAAGGTTGACGTAGTGATGCCTATTGAGATAGGGGGTATTAACTCCTTGTTCCCTATTATTGCTGCTGCCAAAAAGGGTTTACCATTATTAGATGCAGATGCTATGGGACGTGCCTTCCCTGAAGCGCAAATGGTTACTTTTCATCTAGATGGTTTAGAATCTTCACCTGTTACAATGTCTGATGAAAAAGGAAATGTAGTCGTATTATATCCCCGAGATGGAGTTTGGCACGAAAGACTAGCACGTGTCATTACGATAGAAATGGGAGGAAGTGCTTCTGTCTGTGATTATGGTTTATTAGGAAAAGAGGTAAAGAGCAGTGCTATTCCTGGCACCCTTACATTAGCTGAAACAATTGGTGGGTATCTACTTGATAACAAAGGTAAGGAACGCCAAGGTATTAATAAAATGTTAGAGGAATTAAATGGATATCAATTGTTTGAAGCAAAAATTACAGACATAGAACGTAGATTGATTGGAGGCTTTACAAGAGGAAAGGCAATATTTGAAGGCATACGTAATGAACAAGGAAGATCGTTTAGCATCGATTTTCAAAATGAGCATCTAGTGGCCAAAGAAGCCGAGCATTTATTATGTTCAACACCAGATTTAATTGCAGTATTAGACGCAGAGACTGGTTTTCCTATTACAACAGAGAGGATGAAATACGGAGCCCGTGTAGTGGTTGTAGCCTTTCCATGTCATAGTAAATGGAGAACAAAAAAGGGTATTGAAACAGTAGGACCTTATTATTTTGGATATGATTTTGAGTATCAGCCAGTTGAAGAGTTACAAAAGGAGAGAGTATAATGTATCGCTTAGGATTGGATGTTGGTGGAACTAATACGGATGCTGCATTAATAGATGGAGATTTAAAGGTTTTTCATACGGTAAAAGTACCAACTACAAAAGAGGTGGAAAGTGGAATAATCGAAGCAATCGCAAAAGTGGTGAAAGAGAGTAAGGTGGATAGTAGCGATATTAAATATGCCATGCTTGGCACTACCCATTGTACGAATGCCATCGTAGAGCGTAAACGTTTAGATAAAGTTGGTGTTATAAGAATTGGCAGGCCAGCTACAACTGCCATTCCGCCGTTTACTAATTGGCCAAAAGACATAAGAGCAAAAATTGAAGTAGCATCCATTATTGTTTCTGGTGGATATGAATTTGATGGACGTTTAATAGCTGAGTTGGACAAAGAAGAAGTGTCTAAGTTTTGTAGAGAAATCAGAGGCAAAGCAGAAAGTATCGCTATCTCAGGTGTATATGCTCCAGTAAATAAAGAACAAGAAGAAATCGTAGCAACCTGGGTAAGAGAAGAGCTTGGAGATATTCCTATTTCTCTATCACATGCGATTGGCAGTATTGGCTTACTTGAACGTGAAAATGCGACGATATTAAATGCAGCATTGATGACTACAGGTCAAACCGTTATTAATGGCTTCTCTAAAGCTTTAAGTAGCCTAAATATCGAAGCTGAAATGTTCTTCAGTCAAAACGATGGGACTTTAATGAACGCAGCATATGCAGAACGCTATCCAATTCTTACGATGGGATGTGGGCCTACAAACTCCATTCGAGGTTCAGCTCACTTAACAGGGCTAGATAATGCGATTGTACTGGATGTTGGAGGAACAACGAGTGACATTGGTGTACTATCAAAAGGGTTTCCTAGAGAATCTTCATTGGCAGTTATCATTGGTGGAGTAAATACGAATTTCAGAATGCCAGATATTTTATCTATTGGGTTAGGTGGGGGCACTCGAATTCTTGAAAATAACGAAAAAATCATTGTTGGACCAGAGAGCGTAGGTTACGAAATTACGAAAAAGGCACTACTTTTTGGTGGAGATGTACTAACCACTTCGGATATAGTGACGCGCTTAGGCTATGCCTTTGAAGATAGAGCAAAAGAAGTAGAACATCTCTCCTTTGAATTCTGTGAAAAAGTAAATGATCAAATGACGGAGATGTTAGAAGATGCTATTGATCAAATGAAGACAAGTTCAAAAGAAGTACCACTTATTTTATCAGGTGGAGGAAGTATCATCGTTTCTAAATCATTAAAAGGGGTTTCAGAAGTCATTATGCCAGAGCACTATGGTGCGGCAAATGCTATAGGAGCTGCCCTTGGTCAAGTGAGCGGTGATGTTGAAAGAATATATAGTTTAGACAAAATGAATCGTGAAGAAGCATTAACAGATGCAAAGAAACTAGCGACTCATGAAGCAATAAAAGCAGGTGCAGATGAAAAAACAATATCAATCATTTCGATTGAAGATATCCCTCTCGCATACTTACCAGGCAATGCATTGTTAATACGTGTGAAGGCTGTAGGAGACTTACAATATTCTAGTGAATCGGTGATTATTTAGTATATAAGGACATTAAAATATATATCTAAATAAGGTCTAGTTTTTCTATTTAATGAATTAAAAGTGTAAGGTGGTTCTAGAAAACTTTGAGAGTTAAAAGATATCAAGTGATTTAGTTGAGCTTCACTTAATTAAGAGACATCCCAAAAAAACAATATTTATTAGGAAATAAGATATATTGAATCGCATTTAAAAATTAACTGCCATTTATCAAGCCTTAACTTAGATGAATGGCTTTTTTCGTACTAAAAAAATGGTTTTTACTCCAATTGAATCGTATTCACATGTAATAGCTGATACTTTTACGTATAACACTGTCGATTAAATTAATACCAGGAATGGTCAAGACGAGGCATAATATATGAATGGAATTCTAACTCTTTAATATCAGAAATTATATTAATAGCGTCTAAAACATCATATACATTAATGGTTTAATTTTCATTTTTTATTATAAATATTATTATATTAATATAAATAATAGTTGGAGTGAATAAAATGAAGCTTAAATTAATTAGTATTGTTACTTCATTCTCTTTATTATTTTCGCTTTTTGTACCATCAATAACATTTGGTATGGAAGCAAAAACAATAGAGAAACCAGTAGTAAATGGAGCGAATAAAGAAGAAGTTCTTTGGGTAGATATTGAAGAAGAAAATAATGCTGTTTCTTATGATGAAAATCCTGAATTGTTTTCAACTCTTGAAGAGATTAATCAGGAAAATATTACATTTATAGAAAACGCTGATGGTATTCATGATATTGATTGGGATTCGATTCCTATCGAATTGGCAGAGCATAATACAGTTCAACCCTTTATTTGGGGAACTGTTGCAAGACTTGTTATTAGTGGCGGTAAGTATGTAATTAAATGGGGTTCTAAAGTATTTAAAATAGCACCTAAATCTAAAGTGACTAATGCTTTATCATCTTTTAAAACTGCAACGTATAAAACAGGAAGTCACTCATTTAAATTAACAAAAACTGATATGAAACATATGTTGGAAAGACATCATCCAAAGTATTGGAATGGGACTGTTAAGAAATCACAAACATTTTATAATCCCAATCTATCAGTAACCGAAGTTAAAAATATTGCTATGACGATTGCTAAAGATAACTCGAAAACTTTAGCGAAAAAAGGAACAAATTCTACATTCCAAGTTGAAGGAAGTGTAGGAGGAGTTAAATATGTTCTTGGAATTACCTAAAGGACATGTTAAACAACTTTATCCAAAATAATGGAGTTAGGTAGGTAGAAAAATGGAGATTAGAAATTTTTTCTTAAAAAAAGAAGTTTTTGATTTAGGTGATTTAACAAATAGTCCATTATCTTACATAGGCGGAGTTAACAATGAATTTATGGTGGAAGTTGTTAAAAAAAATAAAAAGAAATATGTAGAAGCTGGCATGTTAAATCTAGAGGGGGGGATAATTTTTAAAGTAGGATATAAAGAAATTGGGGGAATCCCAATTTTTGATGATTTAGCTACTCTATATGCTTATTATGTGAATGCAATAGAAGAATTCTTGGATGAAGAAGTAGCTAATTTTTATTATCCAAGTCAGCCAATAGAGGTTCGTTTAGAAAAAAATACAAATGGTAAAACGAAAATTTCAATTGATAATCAGGAATTACTCGTAAGTACAGATTTATTATTAAACATGATTTTATCTAATTCAGAGTCATTTTTTAAAATACTAGTTAATGAATTAGGTCTAAAAAAATACGTTTATGAACTTAAACAAATAGAACTTATCAAAGAGAAGTTAGTTTTGTTTTTTCTATAGGCTAATTCTTATTGTTTTATCAAATTTGTTAGTAATATTAAAAATACGATTTCAGAGAAAATAAGAAAAAAAAGGCATTCTACTCAATTTGAGAGTGGATCGCTTTTTTTGTTTTTATCCAATGATACTTGTAGAACCATCATGAGTTCCGTAATATTATCAGGGTATTGCTATTTGTGTGTCACTGCCTGTTACTGTATTATTCGTTTATTTTCCTTTCTATCAGTGACATTTAGACAGCTAGGTATTCATTATTTTATTTTTTGAGTTGAAATATGTTTGCTAATTGGTCGATTTAAAAGGGCCGGTCCAACTTTTCTCCTCTAAGATGATAAGTTTATGAAGATGAGCGATCGTCCAAAAATGGACATACTTATAGTTAGTATAATATTTTTTACGCTTAAAATCGATCAGACTTAAAGTTACGTACTAAAAGCAGCCAAGTATATGAAAAATAACCTGAAAGATGATTAGAGAGTAGTTAGTAATTTTTCTAGCCTTGATTCACAAACTATTTTTGTCAAGACTATTGAAATATTATCCATAAATTACTAGAGACAATAAATAAAAAAAGTTGAATAACTTCATTCAAATTTCACTTTTTTTTTATAGAATAGTATTGTTCTATAAAAAGGGATTATTTCTAGGAGGAAAGAAATGAATAAGGGTTTATATAATCGCTTTTGGCGATGGCATTTTTATGCTGCGTTATTTATTACACCACTACTACTTACTTTAACACTTAGTGGAATTGGCTTTTTGTTCTATACGAATGTTGAAAATAATGTATATGATGATTACTTCTTTGGTGATAGTACATATTCTGAACAGTTAACGATTGATGAGGGAATAGCTAAAGCTAAAGAACAAAATGAAGGATATTCAGTATCTAAAATCATAGTTCTTGACGACCCATATAATACACGTTTAACGATGGGAAATAAAGAAGGCGATGAAAAATATGTTTTCTTAGATGAACACAATCAAATCGTAGGAACCCAAAATGCGAAATATACATTTGCAAATATCATGCGAAATGTTCATAGTTCATTATTTGTTGGAGGAACAGTTGTCAATTATCTTGTTGAATTAGCTGCTTGTTGGGCTATATTCCTACTAATTACAGGTGTATACATGACTTTTAAAGGGAAGGTATTGAAGAAAAAACAAAATGCTTCCACTCGTCAAAAAAATAAGAAATGGCATGCACTTGTAGGAACAATTATTACTATTCCGATGCTTGTTATCATCCTTACTGGATTACCTTGGTCGGCTTTTATGGGGAATTTCATTTATATAGCCTCACAAGAGCACCCATCTATTGGTAATCCAGAAAAACAAGTAAACCCACCTACTTCTGATATGAGTGAAATACCTTGGGCTACTCGAAAAAATGCAGCACCGGCTTCTTCTAATGATGATCCACATGCACTTCACAAAGGTATGAATATGTCTGGTATGGATATGTCTGATAATGAAAATATGCTAAATGTCCATCAACTGATGCTAAAAGTAGAAGATGCCAATATTTCTAAGCCATATTCTATTATTTACCCTTCTGATGAAGAGGGGGTATATACTGTTGCTAAAAGTAGTAACACTGGTGTAACTGGATTAGATGTTAGTCCATACGATGAAATGACATCATATTTTGATCAATATAGCGGGAAGTTAATTTCTAAAGCGGGCTATGAAGACTATGGTATCTTAGCTAAGTGGTTTACTTGGGGAATTCCTTTACATGAAGGACATTTATTTGGATGGCCAAATAAGATTATCAATTTGATTGTATGTCTTGCCTTTGTTTTCGTTATTTTTTGGGGTATTAAAACTTGGCTTTCTCGTAAAAAGAAAGGTGAATTTTCTGCACCACCTAGTACATCAAAAGGTACTTCTATTGGATTTATAATCATCATGATTTTGCTGGGTATTGCTATGCCACTATTCGGTATCTCACTACTTCTAGTATTACTAGTAGAAACGTTCATGTTAGTAAAACAGAAGATATAAAATACGAATATCAATTCCTGAACATTGAAGTGAAAAAAATTGATGTACATTTACTAACTATTTTCGATTTATGGATAACATAGTAACCGAAAGAATTATTAATATAGATATAGAAAACCTTCAAAGTTAATAACTTGAAGGTTTTTTCTATTTTACGAAGATTTTTAATTGATCTACCAGGATACAATTAGTAGTAAAAAAAATCAGCAAATGAAACATTATAATTTCCTACTTATAATATTCCTTGTTGTTGGTGATAACTAACAAATAATGAACAATTCTTTATTGCAGGAAAATAATAATGCAGAAAGTAGTGAGTGGGATGGAGCATGCCAAAGATTCAATAGATTTTAATGACTTGAGACAGTCATTTTCGAAGTCTGAAGATGCTTATTTTCTTTGGTTTACACTCAATTTAAAAAGACCAATGAATAGCTTCATTGATGATATATCGAGTAGAGTAAAATTCTATTATAGACGTTCAGCTATGTTAGTCCCTCAAGAAAAATTACGTCCAAAAGAAGCCGCAAATGAATAAAGGAATATTAATATTAGTTATTATGCTTACGACTCTCCTCACAGGTTGTTGGGATGTAAACGCACCAGAGAGAATGTTATATATTCATGGTATGGGCTTGGATTATAAGGACGGGAAGTATGAGGTATATGCCCAAATAGTTGATTTCACTAATACTGCGAAAAATGAACAACCAGTCACTAATGTTCCACAGGCTGAAGTAGGGCATGCTTCAGGTAAAACCATTAATGAAGCGGTTTTTAATTTATATCATTCAATGGATGAACAGGTTTTTTGGGGTTTTTTTTCATATGTTATATTATCTGAAGAAGTATTAAAAAACGGAAGATCTAATCAAATTATTGACGCTTTTATTCGATATAGAGAAACGAGATATCAAATATGGGTTTACGGTACTAAGGATCCAGTAAACGATATACTTTTAACTACTCCAAATATTAACAAATCGATAATTTTATCAAAATTAGGAAATCCTGAAAACTCATATGAACAAGAATCCTTTATTAAACCTATTAATTTTCGAACATTGATAATCGGACTAAATGAACCAAATCATGAAATAGGTATACCCTTCGTTACTATCAAAGACTGGGAAACAGAAAAAGAAACCAAAAACGAAGCTGATTTATTGGGAGTTGGAATACTCTCTCCTAAAGAGTTTAAAGGTTTTATACCAGCTGAAAAGTCACGAGGATTACAATGGATGACAAATGATACTAAGAGGGGAGAAGTTACGGCCAACGTAGGTTCAAACGAAGAACTACACTTCACAGTTGTAGTAGACAAAGTAAAAGTAACAGTGAAACCAATTATTAAAGATAAAGTGAAGTTTAATGTTCGTATAAAATTGAATTTTAATATTAGTGAGTTTAAGGACAAAGTATCAATCGATGAAATTAAAAAGGCGGTAATAAAGGGAGTTAAAAAAGAAGTTAAAGATACTTATGAAGAGGGATTAGAAAATGATGTAGACATCTATCGATTATCAGAGTACTTATATCGTAAAAATATAAAGGAATGGAAAAAGTTACAGAAGAACGGGAAAGTTGAGTTAAATGAAGATTCGATCAATATCAAAGTTGAAATTAATAAAATAAAAGCACAGAGAAAATCATTTAAAGAAACAATCGATAAATAACAGAAAAATTAAAATTTGATGTCATCTTTGTAATAAAGCTCGTATACTTAAAATGGGTTTGTCCATAACTTTTAATGTGGCAAGAGCCACATTGGTTGTTCATAGAATGAATCAAGAATAACCGATTTTATCTTGATTATGTTCAGCAAATTGAAGGAAACATGTTATTTAGGTGACTACTTCAGCTAGAGGTTGAAAGTGAACGAATTGCAACAGTTGCATGGACTGAAACAAACGATACAGTCTATCTAAATATGTTTGCTATTCCTGCTTTATGACCGTATACAGATTCAATTTCATGCGTTCTTTCAAGTAGCGAATATACGAAATGCTGATATTCTAAGACAATAATAAAAGAGGTCTTAGGTTTGTAAATTCTTAAATCACCAATTTAAAATGACCGTTAGCCCGCAACAACCATTCTCAGTCAAATTAATTCGAATACTGTCTGGTGTATATTTAGTATCGAATGTAATGGTAATTCCTGTTGAAGAGATTAATCTGTCGACTTCAGTTTTATTTGAAAGTTGTGCAGCGTTTATTAGATCATGTGCAAATTTCTCTGAAACTGATATCTTATCTACAAGCAGATGAGCTTGTTGCATAATGTTTTGTATCTCTTTTGCTGAAGTCTTAAACTTATGTGTATTTACAGGGGGAAATGGGCTGGTGTTTGTTGGCATTGCTAATTGTCTAGGGATTTGAGTAGATGAAGAATGATTTGCCATGACCCACTGTGGATACTGATTTGCATAGAGAACATATGGGTAAGGACTGTAATACAATTGGATTCCTCCTAACTAAAAGTGTGTATCTTATCTTATGAATTAGAACGATGTTAGGTGTAAGTTGTAAAATTTCATCGGATTCAAAATGTAAAATATTCCAATGAAATTAAAGAGAAGAAGGCCTGCTGGGAACAGTTTCGTAAAAAGAAATGGTATGAAAAAACCGCTATCTATGGAAGTTTCGATAGCGGCTTTTTTCCATTAATATAGAATTTTGCACGTCTGGAGTTTTTATAGGTCTATCAAAGGCGGGCTTTCTTTTTTTATTACAGTATAAAGTGTACAAAGAAAAACAAACTAATACAGTAATAATTAAATGAATGAGGAGGTCAATTAATGGCAGATCAAAATGTCCCAAAGTCTAATGACAAATCAAACAGTGCGGCAAGAGTACAGAGCATGATTGAAAATACGGAAAAAAATATTCGTGAAGCTGAAATCAGTATGGAATTTGCTGGTGAAGAAGAATTAGTAAATCTACAAGAAAAAAACCAACGTCGTAAACAAGAACTATATGTCAAGAAAAAGGAAATGCAAGACAAAGCTGAAGCAGAAGCAGAGGGTAGAAAAAATGAATTTTAAATAAGAGAATGGAGGCTGAGATACTAGTATTTTATATACATTTATCTCAGCTTTTCCTTTACTAATATTGTTGGAATAATTATATCTGAAAGGATGGATTTCCATGAAAGTCATAGATGTCTAGTGGAATTGGAGATGAAAGCTTTGAAAAAAACATGGACGTTTTGATTTGTAAGGTTGGATTCTACGAAGATCTGTTAAAAGGGAATAAATACGAATAAGTACTTTACCCAAATGAAGAATTGTTGAAAGAAGATCAATTCCTCTCTTTATATTGGAGTTGTTAAAGATTTTTTATGTCTTTACAATATTTGTATATACTAATTTACTTTTATTAGATAAAATTATCAGAATAGATACTTTTTTCGAGTGTATATTGATAATTAAAATACGTTTTAAAATTAAGTCCGAGTAATTTTATAAATTTAAAACGCTCTCAGATGATTCGAGAAAGAAGATAACGGGTATAGGTAATTGAAGAGAGGGTGATAAATTTGATTGCGAAACATTTCTTTATAATACAAAATCTGATGACTAAATAATATTTACATATGTTATTAAAATAAAAAAACAAGCTTATCATAATTAAATAATCATTAGTGAGGTGGGAATATTGCTTGATATAGATTTAGGTGTAATCAGAAAAATGAAAGTTAGTTTTTATCCTTTTGAGAGTACAAAGAAAATTGGTGAAGTAAGTGAAATCGACGAGAAATATTATTTGATTATAGGTATTGAGTGTTTTGAGATTACGCAAGAAAAAATGATAGAGATAGTTTATATAGTTCAAGATCTAAGTAAAAATCAATTTATACCACACGATACAGAGTTTAAAAAAACTAGGGCTAGAGATGAAATAGAAGTAAGTATTCAGTGTGAGTTTAATGATCCGCGTATATACGATTTTAAGTTAGGGAATATATTACCTGTAACTATAAACCAAAATAGATACTTTTATAGATTGTTAGAATATACGGGTGTTGATGTTATAGAATCGAATATTAAGTTAAGTGCGATAATGCGTCCTATTGTACCTGTTAATTATAAAGATGCCAAAGCGATATTTAGAAAAGAACGTATGAGGAAAATGGAATTTGAAGTTTTATAAAGGAAGAGTAAAATACATAAAATGCATTTGTCCTATAATCTATTCTTTGAGTTTATTATTTTGAATTAGTTCGTTAATGGATTAGAAGGGCTATCTGAAAATGGTTGGTCTTACCAACAATACGGATGATTTGATTGAACTGGTACAGTGCCCAGAGAATTTTCGGGGAATACATATGAGGCTTTATGTTTGATTGTTTCTGTAGAGAAACTGAAATCATGATAACTATTGTTTAATATATTTTACATCAAATAAAAAGAATCCATTTTGAAAAGGTTTGATCAAAATGGATTCTTTTTTGAAAAAATCAAAAGTTGATTTTAGTTTGTATAACTATATAGATACCTACCTAAAGTTCTGTAGTTTCTTCACGAAAACGGATTTGTTTCTTCTCTTTTTGTACTTGTAACATTTGAGGTATGAAAATTCCGGATAAAATACAAATGATTCCAATCCATTGTAAAGGCGATACGACTTCATGAACAAGTGTAATAGAAGCAATAACTGCTGTTGGTAGTTCGACAGCTCCTAAAATTGTTCCAAGGCCTGTCCCTACTTTTGGTACACCAATGGAAAAACAAATGACTGGTATAACAACACCAAAGAAACCAAGGATTAATGCATATTTCCATAATCCAGCCTGCAGAGTACCATCAATCAAGTATGTCGGAGGAAATACTAAGCACACAAAGAGTGTTGCACTCGTTGTCATAAGAAAGCTTTTTGAATAGATTGGAACTTCTGTAGAAACACGTCCACTTGCAAATATATATAAGGAAAAAGTTATAGCTGCTAGTAAACCAAAGATGATTCCTTTTATAGATAATTGTTGTCCTAAACCATCAAATACCCCCCCAGCAAACACCGTTCCTACAAATAAGATGAGAATGGACAATACCTTTTCACGACTTGGAAAAGTTTTATTAGCAATTGCTTCAATTAGAACGCCCATCCATGTGAATTGAAATAACAACACAATAGCAATGGATGCAGGTAGTTCTTTTACAGAAAGCCCGTAAAAAATACTTGTTAAACTCATTGTTGTCCCAACTGCTAACAACGATAATATATTTTTTGAGGATACTTTGTAACGAGAAAAGGTAATAACAAGTAATAATAGTCCAAACCAGCCAAATACATATTGTCCACCTAAAAGTTCAGGAAAAGAAAATCCATTTAAAAATCCAATTTTAAGAATGGAAGATAGGACTCCATAGCTACAGGCACCTAATAAAACCACTAAAGAAAACTTCAATTTATTCAAAAAATCCCTCCAAAAAATAAAAAATCCCGTCGTCTATTTATAGACGACGGGCGAATGAAACAGAGTTAAAACTCTACAAAATTCCGCCACTCACGAATTCGTGTGAGTTTGCGTATCAAATTATGAAAATTGTATATAAAAGTTTGCTAGGTGTCAACAACTATTTTGGCATGATAAAATAGGGTGAAGTTATTTGGCACTAGTTTATGTTACATTTTCCTAGATAATAAGAGTTGAATTTTTTTAATTTTATCCGATTTGATAGGCTTTTAGGAGAGTGTTAATAAAAGTTTGATTTAATATCATCTGTCTTGAATCACTAGATAATGATGAATGGTTACGTTGTACAGTCATTTCACATTTTTTGTTGTTTCTGAGTATCCTAATGAAAGAACCTAATTTAGGGTTCCATAAATTAAAGGAGTGAATGTACAGTGTACCCTTAAATGGGTTCTACTCGTATCCTGGAATAGCGAATTATAACCCTCCATACTCACAATATACCGCATCCCTTAGACATTTTTTGAACCAAAATTCAAACTATAATGCCTCTCGTTGCATCAGTAAAGCAGCAGCTGATTATATAAGTATGAATCGGTTACTTTGGATGGAGCATGTCAACTGGACCAGGATGACTATTATAAGCATTGTTTTTGGTTTGCCAGATTTACCATTTGTACAAGATCGACTTTTACAAAATGCTACCGATTTAGGGAATTGCCTCCGTCCTTATTATGGTGACAAAATCGCAGATCATTATACTGAGCTAATGAAAGAACATTTAGTAATAGCCGCACAATTAGTTACTGCTGCTGTAAAAGGTGATACAAAAACAGTAGATGCTAAAGAGAAAGAATGGTATCGTAATGCAGATGAGATCACATCTTTTTTAAGTAGTATAAATCCATATATAAATAAAGAAGATTTACGAAAAATGTTTTATTCACATTTAGCCTTAACTAAAAATGAAGCAGTTACTATGATTCAGAAAAACTATAAATTAAATATTGAAGTTTTTGATAAAATCGTAGCAGAAGCATTGGAAATGTCAGATATGATTTCAAAAGCTATTATCATGCAATTTCCTTATCGATTTTAGAGTTTACTCAGATTAGGATGCTCTCCAAAGATATTCTTGGAGGGTATTTTTTATTTTCATCAAAACAACAAGAAGGGAGGCAGTCTATCACTTAAAAATCAACATCTAACTCTGTCAATTTTAACCGAACTATATAGTTAACAATAAAACATCAAAAACCTAACGATTTGCAAATTTTTATTTACAGCTACTTACAAGATAGACAAGCCATAACAAAGGACCTCGGACAGTTGAAAGTTGATAATTCCCATTGAGGATGAAGAATTTACAGTCTCAGATTAAGCGTAGTATTCAGCTTTTAAGAGCTTCAAAATAGCTAGCTATATTTTTCTTACTTAAGAGATCGATTTATATTAATTGCAGATATAAAGAATCTGTAATATACTTGTTTGAATTAAAAAGACTATGTATTAGTTGCCCTATTTTAATATAAAAGAACTGGATTGGGGGAATCCTCATTTATTGGAGTTTAGGCATATAGACATTACTTGAAATTAACATGAGCGTCAAGCAAAATTGCATCCCAATTAAAATAAAACATAAAGGAGATAGAGATATGACGGAATTTTGGGAATCAAGTTTTATAGAAAAACAAACGATGTGGGGATTTGAACCTACAGACTCTGCAATCGTGACAAAGGACTTTTTCCTTGAAAGGAATGTTAAGGACATACTGGTACCAGGTATTGGATATGGAAGAAATGCAAAGGTTTTTATTGACAATGGAATTAATGTAACAGGTATTGAGATTTCAAAAACTGCAATTGATTTGGCGAGGAAAAACGGACTTGATATTAGTATTTTTCATGGTTCAGTAACTGACATGCCTTTTGATAAAAAACGTTATGACGGTATATTTTGCCATGCACTTCTTCACTTATTGAATAATCGTGAGAGAGATAAGTTTATTAAAGATTGCTATAATCAGTTAAAGCCAAATGGATATATGATTTTTACAACTGTTTCAAAAAAAGCCCCAATGTTTGGAAAGGGCAAGCAATTGGATAAAGACTATTTCGAGATAATGGAAGGCGTAAAAATGTTTTTTTATGATTCTGATTCCATAAAACAAGAATTTGAAAAATATGGAATTGTAGAGTTTTCAGAAATTGATGAACCAAATAAAAACATGAAAAATAAACCTCCAGTAAAATTTATAATTGTAAAATGTAAGAAAGAACTATAAATATATTCAGACAAAAAACCAAAAGTAGTAATTTGTTAGCGGATAGGATGTCAGTATACTCATCTATTCGCCGAGACTTCAATTGGTAGAGAGATTATATGAAATACAAAATGATATTGAAGGAATAGAGGGGATTTTAACTAAATATACTAGTTTAGTAGAAGATCATTGAGCTGTTCATACAGCTCTTTTTATATTCAACAAAAGGGGCAGGTTAGTTAAATAAGGTGTTTTTTAATCTAATTTTGCAAAGTAATAAAGAATATTAGTTAAAATTGTATAGAATAGTTACTGTTAATATAAAAGCGAAATCGAATCATAGTAAGGGGTATTTATTAAAGAAGTATCAAAGAACAACTAAACGTCTTTGATACTTCTTTTTTTCAGTTTTATATAAAAGAATTACTGTAATATCATTAATTATGGCATGGGAAGATTTTGGTTTTTTTAGAGATACCAAAGGAAGCATGTCAAGCGTTTGTTGCTTTCATTTTATGCTGATTTCTTTTGTTTTTGATCTAAAAGGTGACTAAAGAAAGTTAAGAGACTTGCACAGACTGCAACTATCCCACCGACCCAAGTAACATTCATTAAATTCCCTTGATGGTATACAATTCCGCCTAATGCGGAACCAAAGGCGATTCCTACGTTGCTTGCCACTGGCATAAGTGAAGCAGCGAGTCCTGTTGCTTTTGGCTGATAAATTCCTGCGAGGTCTATTAAATAAAGCTGAGTAGATGTTGTTAAGAGGATGGCCATTAACGACATCAATCCAATGTTTACCAGTCCTAAAATAAAATGATTTGTAGTCCAAAATAAACTTGTCAGAACAACTGCCTGCACAAGAAAAACAAACCGAAGGCGACCAATGGCATTGTGGCTAGCAATTTTACCGGCAAGGATATTGCTGAAAATCGAGATAAATCCGTACCCAAATAAGACTAAACTAATTGAATGATTTGGTACTTCCATTCCCTTCAGGATAGGAACAAGGTACGTAAAGACGGCATAAGTTGCGCCAAATCCGAGAGCAGGAATGAAGAAAGCCATCAAAATTCTTGGATTTGTCATTAAAGAAAACTGATCCCGTATAGAACTGCGTATTTGGCTGAGTCTATTAGGCAGGACAAAAAAGGATGCTAGAAAAGCCAATCCTCCTAGGAAAGTAGTTAACATGAAAGTGGCATTCCAACCGTACGATTCGGCGATGACAATACCAATTGGCACTCCAACGACATTTGCAAGTGTGAAACCGCCGAAAACGAATGATATAGCAAGTCCTCGTTTTTTAACCGGCATGGTTTCACTTGCAACAATCATGGCTAGAGAGATTAATACTCCTGTTACAATCGCTGTCATAATTCGAAGTACAAGGAGAGTGAAGTAGCTCGTCGAGAATACACACAAAGCATTCAGGACGATGAAAGATCCTATCAAAAACAACATCCATTTACGCTTTGGAAAATGACTTGTTGCTGACATCACTAGTGGTGTGGCGATGGCAAACGTAATTGCAAACGCAGATACGAGTGTGCCTGCTTTTGCATTTGTTATAAGAAGGCTCGAGGAAATATCGGTTAAGATTCCGACAATTACAAATTCGCTTGTCCCTAGAACAAATGTTAATAAAGAAAGTGTTAAGATGAGCAACCAATGTCGCTTGGATAATTTTGTAGAGTGCATAAGTACCTCTTCTCTTAGATGAATGTAAATTTGTCACATTGTAGATAAATGACCTAAACATCATACCATAAAATATTTTTGCGAGAAAAACACTTTCTTATTAAATAGAGGTTAATGAATTACCGGAATCAACAACGCAACGAGAGTTAGCAGAAAACTATTTAAGAAAGCACATTTCTCTTGATAATCTATTGATAGCATTATGTATTAGGTAAAGATTTCATACATTATAAAAAAAGATAAAGAATATACTTGAACGCGTCTACTTGTTGCGTAGGAGAGATTATGAAGGAATCAACTTAACGGGGGCTATTGTGGAAAATCATTGAGTTACTTAGGAAGCACATTTTTATTATTGCACTTAAGCAGTATGTTAATTAAATATTTATTTTTTCCAAATACATACAACAGAACGTACATTCGTGTTACAATTTTATTGATAACACTATTGTAGGGGGATCAATATGAAATTAAAAAATTACAACATCGAAGAACAAATGAAATATTATAATGTCCCAGGTATTAGTATTGCATTGCTTGAGAACGGTCAAATTAGCGGAACCGAAAATTACGGTTTACTAGAGGTAGAAAGCGATAGAAAAGTAAATGAAAATTCTATTTTTAGTTCGTGTTCCATTAGCAAGTTCTTAACAGGAATGATTGCAATAAAGCTAATAGAGGAAGGACTTCTTGACTTAGATGAGGACATAAATACTAGACTTGTATCGTGGAAATTACCAGAAAATGAATTCACTAAAAATAAAAGCGTTACATTGAGAAATTTACTTAGTCATCTATCTGGGATAAAGGACCCAGAAGGTAGTTTTTCTGAACTAAATTCAAAAATAGGTATTCCTTCGATGGTTGAATTATTAGAGGGGAAAACGCCTTATTGTAAAGCTCCTATTATAGTACATTGTGAACCAGAGAGTGAATTTCACTATTCAGATGCAGGTTTTTGTATTGTTCAGCAACTAATTGAAGATGTTACTGAGAAGCCATTTTATCAAGTAGTGAATGAGTTAATATTTAAGCCAATAAGAATGAAAAATAGCCATCTAGATACAACAACAATGTTAGAGATGGATAAAAAAGAATTTTCTTGCGGTCATAATAAAAACGGTGAATTGGTAGATGGTAAGTATCCTATATATCCTTATCCAGCAGCTTCTGGATTATGGACAACTTCTTTAGATTTAGCTCGATTAGTTCTTGAGCTACTGAATGCGCTAAAAGGAGAAAGTAAAATTAGCATTTCAGAAAGATTAGCAAAAGAAATGATATCACCTCAAAAAGGTAAGAGTTGGACTGGATTAGGTGTATTTCTTGAAGACTCTGAAAGAGAAATAAAAATTACATCACTCGGTTGGGGCGTAGGCTTTCAATGTATGATGGTAGCATTTTCAAACCTAGAAAAAGGTGCGGTTATCATGACGAATGCAGAATTAGGTGTTCATCAAATGGAAGGAATTATAGGGAATATATATAAATCACTTATGCTATAAAACACGGTATTTAAAGGGGGAGAAAGATGCAAATAGCTTTAGCGAATCCAACTCATATCTTTGAAGTTGTGCATTTCTTCAACGTAAATTTAGATCGTAAAAACAGTGCAGTTTTTTCTGAAGAGTTTTTTTGTCCTCTTGGAATTAAAGCAGCTATAAGAAGAAAGCAAATGATAGTGGCAACAGTAGAAGGTCAAGTAGTAGGAGCATTTCGGTTTTACCGTAAAAAAACACAAAATAAAATTTCTTTGTATCAATTTGCGATAAGCGAGGTTTATCGTGGTCAAGGGTTGTTAAAAAAGATGTTAAATACGATTAATGATTTACCAATTGTTGCACTATGTCCGACTGATTCCAATTTTAATGAGTATTATTATAAATCAGGTTGGAAATTACAAGAACAAAGTGATGTGTTCAAAATCTGGGTTTTTAGTAACGAAGGACGTTGAAGTAGTACTCAAACATAATGAAAATAATATATAGAGGGGAACAAAAACTATTGAAATACGAATGGAGAAAACAAGAGAAGAATTTATATATCCCAAAACAAAAACCTGAACTTGTAACAATTCCAGAACAGAAATTTTTTTTGATAAAGGGAAAAGGAAATCCAAATGAGCACAAATTCGCTGAAAAGATAGGTGTACTTTATTCTTTGGCTTATGCGGTCAGAATGATGCCGAAGCAAGGATACACTCCAGATGGTTATTATGAATATACTGTATATCCATTAGAAGGCATTTGGGATTTAACAGAAAAGGGAAGGGAATTGGATACATTAAATAAAGATGAATTATTATATACTATTATGATAAAACAACCAGATTTTGTAACAACTGAAATAGTAGAGAGAGCATTTGAAAACGTAGAAAAAAAGAAACCACATCCATTCCTAAATGATGTAACGTTCGATATATTTCAAGATGGTTTATCTGTTCAGATGCTTCATATTGGTCCATATGATGACGAGCCTAAAAGTTTTGAATTAATGAATGAATTTATAAAAAATAATAATCTTGAAAGAACTTCATTACAACATAGGGAAATATATCTTTCAGATTTTAGAAAAGTTGAACCTGCAAAGTTAAAAACAGTTTTGAGATACAAGGTTAAGTCAATAGAATAGCATAATCTCTTAACTCATAATGAACATTTATTATTGAAATATATGAAGGATTGTAATTAAACAAACGGGAGCGATGATCCAAGACGGATTAACGTTCTTCTTTGTTGAAAATTCAACTAAAGAGGCGGGATAAGAAGAACGAATAAGTTAAATGGAGGTAGGGAAATGTTGTTATTATGGCAACTTTCGTTATCTATCTCAATTGTAGCTTTATTGGTAGGTATTATTAAAAAATACTGGGTATTCTTACTAATTAGTACGATTACATTCATACCGATAGCATATTATTTTTTAGGGGCAAATAATGCTTGGAAATATGTTGGTTTGACTCCAGTCATACTATTTGTTCTAACGATATTAATTTGGTTCATAAGTAAGAAAAAATGAAGACAATTAAAAGGGAAATCTAAAGCGTTTGTTTCAACGTGAACAGTCGCTTTTTTATTATAGCAACAAGTTAGTTCAATAAGGCACCTTTCAAAGAAGGATAAATAACTTCTCTTATAGAATTTATATCATGGTAACTGCATTAAAGGGAGGGAAATAATACCTATGACGAACTATTTAAATCGAATAATACAAGAATTAGTAGAAGAAAATTTGGAAAATTATTGGCCAGGTTTTGAAATGGTTGCTTATGCCTTATATGATAATTGTAATGTTTATTTATACAATCATCCTAAATTTAAAGGAAATAAACAAAATACATATCAAATTTTAAAACGAGATGAACAGTTTAATGGTTGTACACTAATCCTCTATGAAGAATATCCAACAGCAATTGTAGATCTTCAATTGTATGGGGACTATGAAAGTTTGTTTTCTATTCTCGTACACGAATTATTTCACGGTTATCAATATATTAAGGGGGAAAATAGATTTCCTGATGAATTACTAGGAGTCACATATCCTTTATCAAATGAAAATGTGCAATTAAGAAATCTAGAAAGAATGAATCTATATAATGCGTTGTTAGAAAAAAATACGCTTAAGAAGAAAGAATATCTTAATACTTTCATTGAGCTAAAAGAAAAAAGAGCAGCAATAATTAATGACTATCTAATATATGAAAACTTAATTGAATCCGTTGAGGGACCTGCGTGGTATGTGGAATTAAAAGCTTACGAAGAGAAAAGCTCACTAGAATATGGTTCAGTTTTACAAAACTACGGACAATCCTTAATAAACAAATATGAGTCTACTTCTAATATAAGAAGAAGCTGTTATAGTTCAGGTTTGTTTATGTGTTTATTACTAGATGAGTTATCGCCAGGTTGGAAAGAAGATTTTTTTGGAACAGAGGAAACATTATATGATTTTTTCAAACGACTCTCAGCTAACTTTATAAAAAGTAATCTAATTGATTACAGAGAAATCGAAATAAGCTCAGAAACTGAGGAAGTAATAATTTTTGCATTAGAAAATAGGAAGAAAGAATTTAAAAAGTTTAATGAACAAAAAGGAATCCTTCTAAGTATAGAGGGAGAAATAACTGCAAAATCTTTTGACCCAATGAATATTATTTTCCTAGAAGAAAAGCTTTTACATAAAAACTTTATTAAGGTAAGAATTAACAATGAAGACTATCTGATACAACAACATGTTATTACTGATTTTAAAGGTAGGCTTCAAGACATAAAAAAATTACATTTAATTTTAAAGGATAAACCCATCGAAAATATTGATTCGCTTGTAGTAGAAGGTGTCGGGGAAATAAAAGGGAGATATTTAAAAAGGGAAAATAATTACCACTTATTTGTTAATAAATATTAATCTTAATTTACTTCTTTAAGTAACAAGGACATATAGGCAGCTCTTTTTTTCTTTATTGAACTAACGCAGTAGGTTCGTTGAATAATCAAACGGGGTGATTGCATAAATAGAGGTAATCGTCATTTTCTTTCTGAACTTCTAAATAAAAAATAAATGGAGTGGGTAAATGAAAATACTAAATAAATTGCCAAAAAGTAACCCAAATTTACATTTAGAATTAATGAAAGATAGATGGATTCCAATGAAAGAACCTAAGAATTTAACAAGTGCTATTTTGCTATCTGTCCCTTTAATGATTGTCGCTGCAATCATCTCTATAGTTATAATAAATATAGTTTCCAGTATTTCTTTGAGAGATTTTGGACTAACACCTGATGCAATATCAATAACGATTAATTTAAGTATTATATTTTGGCTATTTTTACTTTTAATACTTCACGAATTATTTCATTTAATTTTCATTCCAAAATTTATTAAATCAGAAAAAACATATGTCGGATTTACTCTGTTCGGGGGTTTTGTGATAACGGAAGAAGAAATTTCAAAATCAAGATATATCTTCATTACAATTGCTCCTTTCTTGATTATTTCAATAATTATGCCACTAATATTAAATGGATTTGGACTATTAACAACGACATTAAAATTCTTGATAATACTAAACTCATTGGCATCATCAGTTGATTTACTTAATCTATTTCTTATAATTAAACAGGTACCGAAAAACGCAACTTTAAAAAGTAATGGACCAAACACTTATTGGAAAAGTGTATATATGAACGAAAAGTAAATAGAGAACGAAAATCATATTATTTAAGCACGATGCTTTAATTTAATATATATAAATGGGGCAGCACTCTTGTAATAAATGAACTGAATTTTCTTAGTAAACCATTTAAGTTTGTGAATAGATGTACTTAAACTAATGGGTGCTTTAGTGGACTAAGCATATTTAAAATAATCAATCTTTTTTATAAAAACAGTTCTTAAAAATAAAGAAAGCAATCGTTTTGAGCAATCATTATTCAAAATGATTGCTTTTTATATGCAGTAAAATCAAGGATTTAGAGTGATTTATAATCAAACTTTATTCTAAACCAATAGTAATTGTGGATTGAAAATAAAGTAGAGCTTTACCCCTTTGGATGTAAATTGTCTAAAGGGGTTTCTAATGGTAAAAATGAGAAAAGATTATTCCATAACCATCAAGTAAGGGATGGTTATCATTTATTTTGAATAGGGGCCTTACTTTTGCGTTAATTCAATTATTCGATACCTTCATGGAGAATATTATGATTACTTGGCAGAGTTCACTCATATTGCATTGATTTCTGGACTTTTCGGTTTGATATTAAAAGAGAAAGATGTATATGATAATCATTTTCTGCCTTATTTAATACTTTGGTCAAACACCCTACAAGTAATCCAGACTATTAAAAATTAGGATAATTCCAACAATACACATTATCCAAGAAAGAGCTGATCCTGTATTATTAGCTATTTTCACCCGAAGTTTCTTAAGAGGTTTTTGCATCCTCCGACCAAACAGGAGATAAAAGAGAAACAGCAAGAGGGAAGGCATCACCATGATAACATTGTATCCAGCTAAAATAGAAGACCATTCCATCCATGATAGATTAGAAGTAGTCATTATTCCGATTGCTGCAAAATAAGGAAATGCAGTACCTACTTCAATTAATGAAGTAGTGAATCCCAGAGCCACAATTGAGAGAATGCTTTTTGATTTTGGAGAAGGCAGGTCTGAATTTTTCTTTGTTGGAACATAAAAACTTGCGATGAGCAAAATTGTGCCAATAATAAAGACTATCCAGCTTACGATTCGATTTTGAAATACGCCAGAAATAATCTCAAACAAAAAAACTAATCCTAACATAAGTGAAACTCCAACAGCAAAATAAAATCCGGCAACCGTCAATAAATAAACCAATAAACGCTTGGTAAGTTTCTCTTTATCTGTTAAAAGTATATACACCGTTACCCCTAATGTAGCAGGGCTTAACGTATCCAGTAACGCCAAACCTCCTATCAGGAGAAGTATTTCTGTACTCACCATTCTTTCCCCCTTATTCCGGTTGAGGATTATTCTTTTCAGCCATAAAAAATACATATGCCTGGTTCATCAACTCAAGCACATCCTGATCAATCGGATATAATCCCAGTTTCTCTGACTGCTCTTGCGACATCCTTATTTCCCACAGCTTATCTAAAAATTCATTCTCACCATCAAATTCCTCTAAACGCTTTTCATCCATTCTTCTAATGATATTTTGAACTTTGGTTGCTTTTGGACCGTCCTTGATATAACGCTTTAACTGACCTATCAGAGCGATCCATTCTAGTGAATCAGAACTGTCACTTGTCATATTGGGAACCTTTTTCCATAGCTTTATTTCTCTTTCTTTAAATACAGATTCTCTATAATCCTGCTGTATTTCTTTATCTTTACTGGATAATTGCATGATCTTCTGAATTGCAATCCAGTTTTCTTCACCTTCAATAGCAATTCCATGTATCAACTCCCGTAAGGACTGTTCTATTTTCTTTAAGTTTTCCTGTTCTTTTAATACAAATGATAATTGACTCTTTAGACTATCCGACCAATCCCACTCACTGGAAGCGAGCATATTCTTAATCTCATTCAAGCGAAATCCAATTTTTTTTAAAAATTGAATCTGCTGTAGTTTTTGTATTTCTTTATTCGTATATAAACGATGACCACCTTCTGTTTTGGACGTTGGTTTTAATAATCCGATTTTATCGTAGTGACGCAGTGTTCTTACTGTAACACCTGTCAGCTCTCCCACTTTGTTAATGTGTATCAACTGATAAACCTACCTTCCTGTACGTTAAGACCTAATCGTTAACAACTGTTTTATTCATTCAACTTTTATTCTTCTTTACGAAAAAGAGTTTTAAGTAAGTACCCTGTTCCCAAGCCAATCAGCACACCAGGAAATGCATTATCCAGAGTCAGTCCAACACCAGCGCCTATAATGACACAACCATAAATAATAATATCGTCTTGTTTCATCTAATCCCCCTATTTTTCTAATCTAACTAGATATTGCAAAAAAAGTAGTTACTAAACAGTATACAAAATGACGCAAGGTAAGCTTCAAGTATTTATTAGAACTTTATTAATTAATTTATATAAACCTTGAAACTGACGAGGGGTCACCTTCTATAATGGTATCCAAAGAGAGGAATGGTAAAAATGAAGAAATACTGTAAGGTTATGTTGCTTATTCTTACTATAATGTTTTTAAGTTCCTGTGCAGGGGGTGGGGAAAGTGAAGACATTCAAATGGCCTCACTTAAAGATATAGATAGCATTTATATAGAGAATGGAAGCATCGATATAGATGTAGTATCAGCGGATATTGATGAATTGGAATCGTACTTACATTTGTACGACAATGGTCCAGGGATTGAAATGGAAGAGGGGGAGCAAAAAATAACGATTCGATTAAAAAATGATATAACCCGTCTGTTTAAAATCAATCGGATGCCCCATTTGGAAGTTCGGATTCCTACTGAATTCAAAGGTGAAATCATTGTTAATGGCTCCTCCGGTAGCATCGTTGGTAAGGATCTTCAAACTCATAATTTACAAGTTAATGGAAAAAGCGGAAGTGTAAAACTTGACTTCCTTCACTTTCATAGTGAGGTTCACGTTACTACGACAAGTGGGAATGTGGACATTTCATTGAATGAGGATGAACCTGATGCAACGCTACTTCTCAAATCTAACAGCGGAAGACGTTCAGTCGGTATTGTATTAAATGATAATCAACAAAGCAAAAAAGAAACAAAAGGAACATCTGGGACCGGAGATTATGAAGTGCAGCTGGAAACCTCTTCAGGAAATATATCATTGAAATAAATACAGGTACTACTTCAAAGCTAATACCACTCCAAGAAGAAAGCGTAAACTCTACTTGGACTGACTTGTAATGCTTTAGAAGATCTTTGAGCTGTTTAGACAGCTTTTTTTTATTCAACTAACGGGGGAGTTTAGTGGAAGAAGATAATGAACTTCATAATTTCGTATTCAATAAAGTGTTTAGGAGGGGTATTTTGCAAGAAAGACGGACATGGAAGTATTAATAAGGTTAGTCCGATGATTTCAAAATAACTGTAATCATATAGAATCTTTGGATACTGTTCAACAAGAAGATGTTCATGAATTTCTTTTAACTTTAACAACTAAGCATCGTGAGATTGTGAGGGGAAATATGTTAGTTCTATTCAAGTTAGCCAAAAGAAAAAGAGTAATAACCATATACCGATTTTGGATATCAAATCTAAAGAACTTCCTCCAACTATTGAGCCTTTAACTTTTGATGAACAAATAAAAGTGGCCTTTATGAACAACCTTTTGTTGTTCCGTTAATGGGCAATTTTGTGGAATAACTCTTTATAAGTAAATTGAACATTTATGTAATAAGAATAAAAAGACCACCAATAAAAATATGAAGGTCTTTAAAAACAATGATATATACAATTTTCATTGTATATCGAGATTTACCACTTTTAAGAATGCATGAATATGTTAAAGGATGTCCAAAAATCATCTTCTCAATTATGTAGAATCGAACACAATAAAATATAATGAATTAGAAGGTTGTTCAAAATGAAAATATGGAACCATTTAGTATGACGGGAAGGAATTATAATTATAGTACCGGGGGAGTTTTAAAATGGATATTCAACATCTTAAATATTTTGTAGAAGTAGCCAAACAAAAGAATTTTACGAAGGCATCTGAGAGCCTACATGTATCTCAGCCTTCCATTAGTAAGATGATAAAAAGCCTGGAAGTGGAGCTTCAAGTGACGTTGCTAGATCGTTCGGAGAGAAAAGTGGAGCTGACAGATGCGGGCAAGGTTGTTTATGATCAAGCATTGAAAATTTTGCAGATGATGGAAGATATCCATTCTTCTGTAAACGAAGTCGTTCATATAAAAAAGGGAACCATTAAAATGGGATTAATGCCGACTTTGGGTGTAATGTTATTTCCGAACGTGCTGGCTGATTTTAAAAAGGGTTATCCGCAAATTGAAATGCAAATGGTCGAATTTAGCGGGAAACAATTAGAACGAAAAGTAGTACAAGGGGAAGTGGATGTTGGTATTACCGTATCACCAGTTGACTCTGAAGTGTTTGAATCCATCCCCTTATTCAAAGAAGTACTAGTTGTCATTGTTGACAGGGATCATTGGCTGTCGGAAAGAAAATCAGTACTTTTATCCGAATTAAAGGAAGAAGCCTTTATTCTCTTTACCGAAGAATATGTTCTGCATGATGTGGTAATGAAGGCCTGTTTGCAATCGGGATTTGAACCTAATTTAGTCTACAAAAGTTCCTTATGGGATATCGTTGGAGAGATGGTAGCGGCACAATTTGGGATATCTGTTGTTCCGAAGTCGGTAGCAAACCGATTTAAGGATCAGGTTTCTATTGTTTCTATTACTTCACCTCAGATTGATTGGGAATTGGCAATGATTTATAAAAAGAATAAGTATCTTTCCTATGCAGTTCGGGAGTTCATTACTTATCTTCAAGAAGGAAAAACCTAACTATAACTTCATGGAATAGTTTTGATGTCTTTTATATATTTTACGAATCGGGAATCTCAAAGTAGAATGATCTATATTACATATTGTTCTATTTCGGAGGTGTTGCTCTTGAAAAAGGGCTTAACAATTTTATTGCAAATTGGGGTTATTATTGCATTTACCTGGATCGGTGACTATATTGTCTCTCTTCTTCATGTACCTATTCCAGGAAGTATTATCGGGATGATTTTATTATTCTTCGGTCTTCATTTAGGCTTGATTAAATTAAATTGGGTGCAAGCTGGGGCTACGCTTATTATTTCCGAGATGATGTTATTTTTCATACCGGCAGTCGTTGGATTTATGGAATATTCATGGATATTTGGCATCAAAGGACTAATTATTTTATTCATTGTTGTTAGTGGTACAGCACTTATGATGATAGCAACAGGAGTCATCTCCGATAGGATTTTAGAAAGAAAAGACGGTGAAGCAAGGAAATGGTTACCAAAATCTTCTATATAATTATCACTGTCCTATTTTATTTTTTGACGAAAAAGATTAATCGGAAAAAACCAGGATTGTTATTTTCACCAATCATTCTAACACCTGTTATGCTCATTGTTCTCCTTTTGATAATGGATATACCATACAAAGAATATGCAAATGGCACTTTTCCACTAAATAAATTGTTAGACGTTGTAACCGTTGCATTAGCCATTCCATTGTATCGAAACTGGTCGTTTCTGGTGAAAAATTGGCGCGTGATTGTATGTAGTCTTGCAGCCGGTTCCTTGATTGCTGTTGTTTCTGGAATTTTATGTACTTACCTGCTTGCAATGGGAAAGGATTATATGCTTAGTATTATTCCTCGCATTGTCACCATTCCAATTGCTGTCAGTTTGTCTGAATCCATTGGAGGGACTCCTGCCATAACTGTTCTTTTTAGTATGTTGACATGCTTTGTTGGTGTCTTCATAGGACCAACTATAATGAAGCACTTTTCCATTAAGCATCCATTGTCTATCGGCATGATGTATGGTTTGGGTGCACAGGCACTTGGGACTGCAAAAGCGTTTAAAATCGGGGAAAAAGAGGGAACAACCTCCAGTGTATCCTACATTCTGACTGCCATCTTTACAGTCATCTGGGCACTAATCCTAACACCTTTTATCCATACTTTGAACGTGTAGGAATATTGGTTCAACCTCTAACATGAATATAATTCAAAACAATTGATATTATATGCATTGAAATCAAGGATTTAGAGTGATTTATAATCAAACTTAATTTTAAACCAACAGTAATTGTGGATTGAAAATAAAGTCGCGAGGTTTATAAAAAAGTTGCGAAGCTTTACCCCTTTAGATGTAAATTGTCTAAAGGGGTTTCTTATGGTAAAAAGATATAAGATTATTCCATAATCGGGTCAGATTATTTAATAATGTTTAGTAAGATAAATGAAAATCGTGAAAGAATGGACTTAAGCTAACGGACAGAATAGTAAGGAGGTACGTTTATAATAAATAAAATTAAAACAATAGTAATTTGTACGTCTATTGTGCTAATAATTCTGCTTGGTATTACTTTTTTTGAATACATATTTTTAAGATTACTTGGATTTCATTATGATTCAATTGGTGCTTTAATATTTTTCTTTATTATGTATGTATTCCTTGAAATACCTCTCTCACTCATTACAAATGCGATACCAAAAGCTTTGAAATCTGTCGGTATAATTCAATCAAGTAAGGGATGGTTGTCATTTATTTTGAATACGGGTCTTACTTTTGAGTTAATTCAATTACTCGATACCTTCATGGCGAATATTGCGATTACTTGGCAGGGTTCACTCATATTTGCATTGATTTCTGGACTTTTCGGTTTGATATTAAAAGAGAAAGATGATGAACCTCCGATGATTGACAGTGAAGAATTTAAGGGAATAGGAAATAGATATAATTCTAAGAAATAAGCTATCTAACGCAAGGCTTGTGAAAAATTACACTTAAAGTAACGGGTGCTTTAGTAGAAGATTTTTGAGCTGTCTTAACAGCTCTTTTTTTTATTCAACTAACGGGGCAGGGCCTTATTTTTATCACATTTACGAAAGAGATGAGTAATTGTTCTTGAACTAACCTGTGCTTTACTTGAAGAACATTGAGTTGCGTACAATATGCTATCAATATTCAGAGCAAGTCAATAAAGATGTAGAAGTATGGGAAGTTACTTTACTAGACAAACTTCTCAGCTACTCTTTTATCAAACTGTAGGGGACGCCTTTATTGAAGACGAACTCTCTTTTTTCTGCAATAGTGGCTGTAATAAAGTAGTCAAAGCCTAATTTTCTCGGTAATGTAAGCAAGAAACTAGGCTTTTTTTCAAAATACCAGTCAGTGGTCAGTGTATTCAATAATAAATTATAGTCTAACCTTAACCTCAGTACCGTCCTTAGCTTTGACATCTACTAGCACGATCCCTTTATAATTTTTCAGTTCCTTGACGATAGGCTTTAGCGTTTTTTTGTCTATTAGTGGAAAGGTAAAGTCCAGTTTTTTTCTTTCGAAGTGTTCTTTTGTCCATTTGTTTGCATTTTGCTGAAAAAATTTTGAAGACAAAATTGAAATAACAATGTTTAAAATAGCATATGGAATTGGGATGGTAAACCGAACGTCTGTTGCTTTCACTTTTACATACATCATAAGCAAATCACTAATCAATGATGACAGAAACGGTATCCCCGTTTGCCGATTTAATATCAACAATTTGGCCATCTAATTCGTTTTCGATTGCTTCAATAATTAGGCTTATGTCAATATCTTTAACGTATTTTTCCGATTGAGGAATACTCGCTGCGATGCTGTGTCCAGCCATTAATACTACCTTGACAAGTTTTATAGGCAAATTGACAGTGACGTTATCATTTTCGGCTGATACAACACGAATTTTTAATGTTTTATCTAAATACTTAGTCGGTTTTTCAAGAAGCTTATTACCTGTTTCTTCTTTCTCTTTTAATACTTGAATCAGTTCTGATCCCTTATCTGCATCAATCTTCCCTTCTTGAACCATTGTTAACACTCTTGTAATTTCCTCTTTCATGATAAATTCCTCCCTATTCCTCTTTTAAGAGCTTAATGGCTTCTTCTGGTGTGATTTCGCCATTTTCCAACATGGTGACAACTTTTTTCTCTTCTACTTCATTTTTCTTCTTCTGCACATATCCAAGGGATGAAATGATGTCCGTTAGCTTACCTCGAACTGTTGGATATGAAATCCCCAGATCCTTTTCAACTTCTTTGATATTTCCTCTGCATGTTAAAAATACTTCCACAAAATGAAGCTGATCCTTTGATAAGGATGCCAGCTTAGATAATTCAAACTCATTTTCAATCGTAGTGTGACAATGAGAGCACTGCAACTTTGTAATTTTCAATGTTTTACTGCAGACAGGACAATTTGTGATTACTTTATAAGCCATAATGAAACCCTTCCTTTTAGTTGATTCGATTATATTATATAACGAGAAATCAAAAATATAAATAATAAAATTAATTTTTTTGTTGAAAAAATATAATTATATTAATTTTATGTTTAATATTATTAATTATTCGTTTTCGTTGTTCATTTCAGTATTTACCATGATGGATTGTAGACATTTCTCTTGATGAAAATACCCAGTTACAAAATGAGCACGATTACTTAGACTTAGAGGTAAATTTTATTAATCATTGCAGTAACTTTTTAATAGGTATATTTTGGAAGTGTATTTTTTCGTTCATTTTTGTCCATAAATTAGAAGATATGCCGAAAACATCCTGCTATTTATTAAATGTAGTATGATTTAAAAAATCTGAACTGATTATATGTGTTTTCAGACTTTTTCGCTAAAAGGAGTTTCCTTATGCTAAAGAAAATGAGAATCTATATCTCATCAACAGGTTTAATAGAAAAGTTAACGGATCAACAATATTTTCCTAATTGGCAAAGTAATAAACAAAATTAAATATAAATACGCAAAAAAACAAACAGTAAATGAGGTAGTGTATGGGCTTTTTCAAAAAGAAAAGTAATTCTAAAATACATTCCAATTCTATTTCAGCTAGCCAAATGATGACGACAAGTTCAACAAACGAATTAAAAGCAAATCTTCAAGAAAATATACAAATAATAAAAGATTCCATAGGAAAAAGCTCGGATATTATCATTCGAGAAATTCGAATTGGAGAAGAAGGAACTATTAAAGCCGGTATTATCTATACAGATGGATTAACTGATACAACCGCATTACAAAATTTCATTTTGGAAACGCTCATGCTCGATTTTAAAGAGACCGAATTACAGGAAAAGCTATCTCCTGAACAAAATCTTATTACCGTATTAAAAGATTTTGCCATGACAGTAGGAGAAATTAAAGAACTAACTAATTTTGAAGTGCTTTTTACTGGACTTTTATCGGGGGATACGATTATTTTAATCGATGGATATGCCCAAGGTTTAATCATTTCCAATAGGTATTGGGTTGAGCGTGGAGTAACGGAAGCAACAGCCCAGGTGGTAGTAAGAGGACCGCGAGAGGGATTCTCCGAAAATTTGCGTGTAAATACAGCTTTAGTTCGTAGAAGACTTAAAGACCCAAATCTTTGGATGGAATCAAAAGTTATTGGAAAACGGACGAAAACGAATGTTGCCATGATGTATATTAACGGAATTGCAAACGACAAAATAGTGAAAGAAGTCCGTTTGCGTTTAGATAAAATAGATATTGATGGAATTCTTGAAAGTGGAAATATTGAGGAATTGATTCAGGATACACCATACTCACCTTTTCCAACTATATTTAATACGGAACGTTCGGATGTAGTAGCTGCAGCATTATTAGAAGGACGCATAGCCATTTTTGTAGATGGAACACCATTTGTCCTAATTGTTCCAGCATTATTCGTTCAATTTTTTCAATCTTCGGAAGACTACTATCAGCGTGCGGATATTGCGAGTCTTATTCGTCTCCTTCGCTTTTTTGCATTCACGATTGCATTGCTTGCACCTGCATTATTTATTGCGGTCACAACTTTTAATCATGTAATGCTACCGCCGGCACTCCTTATTAGTCTGGCAGCCCAACGAGAAGGTGTCCCATTTCCGGCATTTGTTGAAGCAATTATAATGGAAATCACCTTTGAAATCTTGCGTGAAGCAGGATTAAGAATGCCACGAAGCATCGGTTCAGCCATGTCTATTGTAGGGGCATTTGTAATTGGAACAGCAGCGGTTGAAGCAGGCATGATCTCTGCTGCGATGGTAATCGTGGTTTCAATAACAGCCATTGCTAGTTTCGTTTCTCCAACTTACGACTTAGCTATCTCTGCCAGGATACTACGCTTTGGGTTTATGGCAATAGCTGCTTCTTTTGGTTTATTAGGAATAACGATTGGTTTAATTGCTCTACTTCTGCATTTATGCAGTTTGCGTTCTTTTGGAGTGCCATATATGTCTCCACTTGCTCCATTTAATCTTTCTGATCAAAAGGATACGTTTATTCGCTTTCCTATATGGAAAATGTTTACTCGACCCCGTCTAATCAATCAACAAAATATCGTTAGGCAACAAGATTCAGCCGCTGCAAAACCAGAAACATCAAAAAACAAGGAGCATGAAGGGGTTTAAACGATGAAAAAGTGCATGTTTGTTCTTCTGATTCTCAGTCTCTTTCTTACGGGGTGTTGGGACCGGAGGGAATTAAATGAGCTTGGCATTACGTTGGCAATAGGAATCGATAAAGTAGAAGATGAATACCAAGTAACTGCTCAAGTGGTTGTTCCTTCGGAAATATCGGCGAAAACAAGTACTGGGCGTTCACCAGTCACCCTGTTTCAGGCAAACGGAGAAACGGTATATGAAGCCCTTCGAAAAATCACAAAGAACTCGCCTCGGAAAATATATCCTGGACATCTTCGAACGCTTGTGCTTGGTGAGGATTTAGCTGAAGAAGGTATAGCCGAATCCTTAGATTTTCTGTCAAGAGATTGGGAACTTCGATCTGATTTCTTTGTTGTTATTGCTAAGGATATGACCGCAGGGGAAGTACTGAATGTCACAACAACGATTGAAAATATACCCGCCAATCATATGTTTAACACGCTTAAAACGTCAGAAGTTTTCTGGGCTGCAACGAACGGCTTTTTATTAGATGAGTTGATAGCCAATCTTACAATTGATGGAAAGGAAGCCGTATTAACAGGGATTCTAGTAACCGGGGAAAAAATGGGATCAAGCAAACAGAATGTGGAATCGATTACTCCTTCTGCGCAAATTAAATATGATGAATTAGCGGTGTTTAAAAAAGATAAACTGGTAGGCTGGTTAACTGAACGGCAAAGCAGAGGGTATAATGGCATCGTCAACGAAGTGCAAAATACTGTAACTGCTATATCTTGTCCTGATGAGGGGAAAGCCACTTTAGAGATTATTCAATTCGATTCTAAAATAAAAGGAAAAATAAACAAAGGTAAGCCTGAAGTGGATGTCAATATTAAAGTAAAAGGAAATGTTGGGGAAGTAGAGTGTCAAATTAATCTTAATGATCAAGAAACAATTGTTAAGCTAGAGAAGAATACTGAAAATAAGATGGAAGAGATTTTTAATATGACCATTGAAACGATACAAAAACAATTTAAGTCAGACATATTTGGATTTGGTGAAGCCATTCATCGATCTAATCCGAAAGAATGGAAAAAGATTAAAAAGCAGTGGGATGAGGAATTTCCTGAGATGACGGCGAATGTTAAAGTTGACGTAAAAATTGTGCATACTGGTACAGAAGGTAATTCATTTTTAGATGAGATAGAGGTAGAATAATTATGATAAAAAGTATTGGAATACTCGTAATTGCTGCAGTCATTCTATGGATTGAAGTTCCACCTCTCTTAGAAAAAAAATATAAAAAAGAGTTATTTGTATTTTCAATTCTTCTTGCAATTGGGGTAGGTCTAAGTATTACACTTTTTGGATTTAAAAAACCTATTCCAAATCCATTTGATTTACTCACTTTTATTTTTAAACCGCTGGATGATGTTATTTCTCTTTTGTTGAAATAAAAGAACAGTGTAGAGGGGAAGGTATGATATGAAATGATGCAAGACGTTAAAATAAATCCGTACCAATTTCTAGTTTTAGTTATTTTATTTACGATTGGTACGAGCATCTTAACTGTACCATCAGCATTAGCAACCGACGCGAAGCAAGACGCCTGGATTGCCGCTATAATTGGTACGGGAATCGGTTTATTAATCATATGGCTATTCATCACTATAGCACATTGGTTCCCTCACCTAACCTATGTCCAAATCATTGAAAAACTATTTGGAAGATGGATAGGTAAAGTCTTTTCTGCTTTGTTTGTAATCACGTCCCTTTTTTTTGCTTCAGAACTTTTGTATTATTTTGGGCTATTCTTAAATATCCATATGATGCCAAATACTCCAATGGTAGTCCTTAATATTCTTATGGCGGGGATTGTGGTGATGGGAGTCCGTCTTGGATTGGAAACCTTCGCTCGTACTGCAGAAATCTTAATTGTCGTGTTCTTCGTCATTTTATTTATTTTAGTGGTGTTTATTTCACCTGAAATAAAGTTTGAAAACATACAGCCTGTATATGAGATGGGGACAAAAAAGATTGTTCAATCATCTATTTTTTATGTCATAGTATCTTCAGTTGATGCCATTGTTCTCTTAATGATTTTTCCTTCCGTTATTAACAAAATGAAACAAGCTAAAAAATCTTTTTTAATTGGAAACTTAATAGGCGGCATTGTCATCATAGTTATTACAATTTTGTGCGTTACGGTATTAGGTGTTGACAAAACTGCAAGTGAGATTTATCCAAGCTATGAATTGACCAAAAAGATAAATATCGGGAATTTTGTACAGCGTATTGAGGGATTAATGGCTTCACTTTGGGTTATCACCCTCTATTTTAAGACGACCCTTTATTTTTACGCTTCCGTTTTAGGGATGGCACAAATTCTGAATTTGAAAGATTACCGCCCTTTAACATTACCGTTAGGCATGATTGCAGTTGTCCTTTCTCTCGTGATTTATCCAAATGTCATGTACCAACAACATTGGGACAGTACAACGGGTAATTCCTTAACATTATCAATCGGACTTTTTTTACCTCTTTTGTTGGTAGTCGTATATGCAATAAGAAAAAGAACGGGATAGAAATAAGCAAATAGATGATTCTTGAACTAACGGATTCCTTAAAGAATCCGATATTTTTTGTACATGTAGGAGTGGGATTTCTTATTTGCTGTACAAAATCTATGATTCTTGAACTAAGAAGGTTAACGTTATATTTTATTGAACTTATTGTACTAACGGGTGCTTAAGTAGAAGAGCGTAGAGCTGTTAAGACAGCTCTTTTTTTTATTCAACTAAAGGGGTAGGTTCGAAGAGTGGTATGTATCATTGTTAAACAAAAGGACCATTTTGTAGTAGACTTTCTCTGAAGATAATTGGATATTTATGTTAAAATATAATAGAAATTGCGAAGAGTTGTACATTAATTATGTAGCAGGTTAGGAAAGTAATTCACAAAAAAAGGGGATGTGTATTTATTACGTTGGAATTCTTATTGGGTGGTGGTTTAGTGAAATTTAGTGAGTTTTTGGCAATGAGTTTAGAAGGATGTAGTTCATTTTTGTGAAAAAATGCACTTAAATAAACGGGTTCTTTAGTAGGGGATTTTTGAGTAGTACCTTTTTCTTATTCAACTAAAAAGGTAGATTAGTTGAACAAGGAATTTGTTACCTCACGTATCAACTCCTTAAATTCATGCCGCTAACTCTTTAGTAAGACATATACTGTTGACGCATGAAATGGAATTTTTTATAACGAAGGTCGACTTATTAAATAAAAGGGGAGTTCATATGAAATTATTTATAAAGACCTTATTTGTTTCATTGGCAATGATTTTATTTGTTATTACAGGGTGTTCAAATGGAAAAGAAGACGAAGGAGAATATTTAGAAGTTCAAAAGCGTATTGGTGATGAAAATAAATATGAAGACTTCAAAGAAATTACTGATAATAAACAAGTTCAAAAGGTGAAAGATATTATATTGAATAGGGATGATTGGAAAAACGCCAAAGTAGATATGGTACGTCCTGCTGATTATAAGTTTGCATTTCAATCTAAAAATCCTAAATCGTCTGAAAAAGCAGTGTTATATGAAATTTGGATAAGTCCAAATAAAGATAAATTAGAGGTTGTTAGAGGTGTTGATCAGTATGTTCGACTTAACGTGGAAAATTCTACTGATTTATTTGAAATATTAACAGGAGAAAAGCTTTCTGATTTTTGATTGGATAATATGGATATTTAAAAAGAGTTTGAAGGTAATTTTGAACTTTAATCCTTCTGGGGGCTTAGTAAAAGATCTTTGAGCTGTTCAAACAGCTCTTTTTTTATTCAACTGAAGGGACAGGTTAGTTTAATATAATCATTATCATTTAACGATAAAGATTAATGGTTAAAGAAAAAAGAAGTGATTTACCATTAATAATGGGTAGTATGGTAAAATTTAATAGTATATGATGTCTTTAAATTGTATTTCAGTTTATTCTTTGACTTTTTGAAAATGTCATAAGAAATTAAAAGGGGTAGATTAAGAGTGAAAAAGTTGTACAAGGTATTATTACTAATAGCTATGTTATCTTTGGTTATATTTTGCAATCCACGCGAAGGATTTGCTGTAAGTTTTTCACCTACAATCATAGAAAATGAAGTAAATGCTAAAATTACCTTTAGCAATAGGAAATTAACGAATAAACCTATTACAGTTACTATCGACACCTCAAACTCTAATGGAGGAAATAACTATATTTATGATTTACATAATGAACAATCTAATAAAGCAGTAATTCAAATAACCGAAAACGGAGTGTATAATTGGTATATATTTGATAAAGATAAAGAATTGATCTGGGGAAAAGCCAAAAAAATAACTATCGATATTAAAAATATAGATATGAAAAAACCTAAAATAACGATAAATAAACCCTCTTTAGAGTATGGTACAGGTAACTATCAGCTAAACATAGAAGTTGCAGATGCGGAATCTGGCATTAAGACAGTTATTTATCCAAATAATTATAAAAAAAATATACCATTAGAAGAAGCATTATCAGGGCATAGTCTGCCATTTGTTGTTTATAAAAATGGAAGCTACAAATTTACAGCAATAGACTTTGCAGGAAATAGAACAGAAAAGTATATTAAAGTAAAAGATTATAAAAAGGCGAAATTAAAAATAAACAAAGTAACTTCAAGAAGTAGTTATATAAAAGGTTACTCAGAGAAGAATACATGGATCTCTATTTATTATGATTATCCTGCTGGTGCACGTATTGCAAAAGTAAAAACGGATAGCAAAGGTAAATTTAGCGCATATATCGGTAAACAGAAAACAGGAACCAAACTTTTAGTAAGCACCTTGCATATACCTAAAAAACATGTGAGTGCAAATAAGCGAATCAAAGTTAGTAAGTAACTTTTATCATGAAATGACTAGTCTTATAGGCAGGTCATTTTTTTATATAATGAGTGTTAAAACTTCAATAAGATACATCTCGTTGAACGTATCATGAGTAGGAACGATTTTTTAGTAATGATTACTGTTCTTCTTCAACAAAAGGAGTGCTTTAGTAGAAGATCTTTGAGCTGTTCAGACAGCTCTTTTTTCTTATTAAACTAAAGGGGCAGATTAGTTTAATAAGAATATAGAAAGATATATTAAAAAAGTAGGATGCCGTTCGAAGGGTTTATTTTGTCAGCAGAACGAACCGCAATGATTAAATATTTGAAACAGCACGTTATCCCAACGTTAAGGGAATGAGGCTATAAGTAAGCGTCAAATAGCGCCCACCTTCTTTCAGGGGGCGCTTATTCCACCAGTCAAAATGATGCCTCATCTACTAGATTATTAGTCATTATTAATTTTTTTGTAGGAAGCGGAACCCATCTCCGTGTCCCATGCTTGACTTAGTCTAATTCTAAAAATAGTTGTATTAAACGACGGACCTCATCCGTTGATTTTGTATCCATCAATTGGTTTCTTAGTTCACTTGAGCCTCTAAATCCCTGAGTATAGATTTTGAAAAAGCGAAGAAGTGGCTTAAATGGACGAGGTTCGATTTCTTTTGAATATTTATCATGAAGATCTAATTGTAAAAGTAATAAATTGAGAAACTCTATCATACTATGTTCTTTAGGTTCTTTTTCAAAAGCAAATGGATTCGTGAAAACGCCGCGGCCAATCATTACGCCATCAATGCCGTATTGTTCTACTAATTTTAAACCTGTTGCTCGGTCAGGGATATCTCCGTTAATTGTTAATAACGTATTTGGAGCAATTTCATCTCGAAGTTTTTTTATTTCGGGGATTAGTTCCCAGTGAGCATCTACCTTACTCATTTCTTTTTTCGAACGAAGGTGAATAGAAAGGTTCGCAATATCTTGTTTCAATACATGTCCTAACCAATCGCGCCATTCGTCAATGTCGTGATAACCTAATCTTGTTTTAACGCTAACTGGCAATTCACCGGCTTTTGCTGCTTGAATAATTTCTGCTGCCACTTCAGGACGTTGGATTAATCCAGCACCTCTTCCTTTTGATGAAACGTTTGGTGCGGGGCAGCCCATATTTAAATCAATCCCACGAAAACCAAGTTTTTTCATATCGATACTCATCTGTTTAAAAAACTCAGGTTTATCGCCCCAAATATGAGCGACAATAGGTTGTTCATCTTCCGTAAACGTTAAACGCCCACGCATACTATCTTTTCCGTCAGATTGGCAATAACTTTCTGTATTTGTAAACTCCGTAAAAAATACGTCGGGTTTTGCTGCTTCACTAATGACGTGGCGAAACACAACGTCTGTGACATCTTCCATCGGTGCTAATATAAAAAATGGCTTCGGTAAATCAAGCCAAAAATTATGTTCGTTATTCATTTATATCCTCCTATTGCAACATATAAAAACAATATTTATCTATTGCAAAATCCTTTACTCATCATACATATTATCATTTCTTGTAGTTGGTTGCACTGTCCTATAACTAATACTGAATTTTCAAAAATGACTAACTAAAACTTTAAATCGCAAAAAATTTATTTATCTTATAGAGAAAGCAACCTTTTTTAGTAATTGGAATTAAGTGGAAAATTGGAGCTCCTTAAAATAGGGGAGCTTTTTTGTTTGTTAAAAAATTATTAAAAATCACGCATTTTAAATAAAAAAATAATAAATATATTGACTTATTAGCTATAAGAATATAATATTCAATAATGAAAATGATTATCATTATCGTTGTCATGACCTTACAACAAAGGAGAATACATCTTATATGAAGAAAATAAAAAAAGGCAAATTAGCAATTATTTACGCTATTATATCCATATTATTAGTGTTAGCAGGATGCGGATCGAATCAAGATTCATCAAAAGAAAATTTAGATAACAAGCAAAAGGTGACTGTTCAGCATGAACTAGGAAAAACAAGCATTCCTAAAAATCCTAAAAAAATAGTCGTTCTTGAATTATCATTTGTTGATGCACTTCAAGGTTTAGGCATGAAGCCAATCGGAATTGCTGATGATAATAAAACAGATATGATTGAAAAGCTTGTTGGAGACAAAATAGATTATACCTCTGTTGGAACACGTCAACAGCCTAATTTAGAAGTGATTAGTTCATTGCAACCAGACTTGATTATCGCAGACTATCAGCGTCATAAGGAAATTTATAAAGATCTTGAACAAATTGCTCCAACAATTGAGTTGAAGAGTCGTGAGTCAACATATGAAGAAAATGTAGATTCATTTAAAACGATTGCTAAAGCAGTTGGAAAAGAAAAGGAAGCAAATCAACGTTTAGATGAACATGAAAAAACCATTGCAAAATTAAAAAATGAATTAAAAGAAGAAAAAGATCAGACAGTGTTACCAGCCGTTGTAAGAGATACTTCATTTCAAGCGCACACGTCTTCTTCATTTGACGGAGAGTTTCTTGAAAAGTTAGGTCTTAAAAACGCAGTACAAAACAAAGAAGCATATGCTGAAATGAACTTAGAGCAGTTGTCTGATATTAACCCAGATATCTTAATTTTAGCAAATAATGAAGGTAAACTTTTAACAGATGAATGGAAAGGAAATTCTCTTTGGAAGAATTTGAAAGCTGTTAAAAATGACAAAGTTTTTGTAGTTGATCGTGATTTATGGACAAGATACCGAGGTGTAGTATCAGCTGAGGCTATTGGAAAAGATACGGTTAAGTTACTAAACGAAGAATAAAAGTAAAATAATTATGGTTAAAAATAGGGGTGAGAATAGATTTACTATTCTTGCTTCTATTTGTTTAAAAAGAAAACTTGAGAAAGTGTGTTGTAAAATGACTAACATCGTTCTAAAGCCAAAAGCGAATAAATATATAGTCGCATTTGTCAGTGTTTGTTTATTAATAGTCGGAATGGTTATACATATTGCTTTCGGCTCTTCATCCATAAGTTTTATAGATGTGTTAAAGGCATTATTTGCATCAGACGATTCTAAACAAACAACGATTATTCAGACGCTTAGACTTCCACGGGCTGTTCTTGCAGCACTTATTGGTGCCAGTCTTGCTGTAGCAGGAGCACTAATGCAAGCAATTACAAGGAACTCTTTAGCATCTCCGCAAGTCTTTGGCGTAAATGCGGGTGCGTCTTTAGCGATTGTGATGGCACTGATTCTATTTCCGGAATTGAATTCACAAACGACTGTATATATTGCCTTTTTAGGAGCAGCGTTAGGAGGAATAACCGTCTATTTATTTGCATCAGGCGGTAAAACCACACATGTGAAACTAGCACTTGCAGGTATGGCAGTCCATTTGTTTTTATCATCACTTACACAAGGAGTTATTGTGTTGAATGAACAAGCAACCGATGTGCTGTACTGGCTTGTAGGTTCTATCAATGGTAAAGACTGGACCCATGTCAAAATTCTCTTTCCATGGTTTGTTCTTGGACTGTTTTTTGCATTTAGCATGTCACGTTCAATCTCTATATTAGTTCTAGGTGAAAATATGGCTACGGGTTTAGGTGAAAAAGTAAAATGGATTCGTTTTTTTGCGGGAGTGATTGTTGTTATGCTTGCAGGTGCATCAGTTGCTGTAGCAGGTCCAATCGGTTTTGTTGGTCTTATCGTTCCTCATATTGCAAGAAAGTTAGTCGGAGGAGACTACCAGAGGATTTTACCGTTCTCAGCCCTTTTAGGAGCCATTTTACTTGTCTATGCTGACGTGTTATCACGTTTTATTGCATATCCTTTTGAGTCTCCAGTTGGAATTGTTACGGCACTTATCGGAGCTCCTTTCTTTTTATATCTGGCTAAAAAAGGGAGGAATATCAAACAATGACCAAAAGAAAACATCCATATGGGATACTAAGTGCCTTTCTTATACTTCTGCTAATCGTCGCAATTATTAGCTTAGGTGTAGGTGCTATCTATATTTCCCCTCTTGATATATTAAGCAATATAAGTGGGACTTCACAAAATAATACGTTTATTTTATATAATTACCGTATTCCACGTATGATTATTGCCATTGTAATTGGGGCATCTTTAGCCGTAGCAGGAGCAATCCTACAAGGGATTTTAAAAAATCCTCTAGCTTCACCTGATGTTATAGGGGTTACAAAAGGAGCGGGTTTGTTTGCTGTTTTTGTATTAATTGTATTTCCTACAGCTTCTATACTGGTATTACCTATTGCAGCATTTATAGGAGCAGCGGTTATTGCAATTATTCTCATGATATTTTCGTATGCTCAAGGGGCAAAGCCGCATACATTAGCACTTGTCGGAGTAGCTTTAGGGGCCATTTGCCAAGCAGGAATTCAATATTTCATGATTAAATTTCCTGATAATGTAAATACTACACTTCTTTGGTTAACAGGAAGTTTATGGGGAAGAGGATGGAGTGAAATATGGATTTTGGTTCCCTCTATCATCCTTATTCCATTCATAGTCATTTTTGCATCGAAGTTGGACATCTTAAATCTTGGAGATGAAATTGCCGTTGGTTTAGGAGAACGAACAAAATTTGTTCGTTATGTTTTATTAAGCATTGCTGTTATATTGACAGGCTTATCTGTGGCTGTTGTCGGAGCAATTGGCTTTATCGGTTTAATTGCCCCGCATGTCGGAAGAAGGTTAGTAGGAAGCCGTTCGAAATTTTTACTACCAGTCTCAGGAACAGTAGGAGCGCTGTTTTTATTGATCGCGGATACTTTAGGAAGAGGTATCGTCCCTCCAGTTGAAATTCCAGCAGGTATTGTAACAGCTGTCATTGGTGCCCCATATTTCTTATATCTACTGCGCCGTGAACAGAAAAAGTAAATGAAAGGATGAATAGTAATGACAAAACTAACAGCAGAAAAACTTTCATTGTCGTACAATTCAATTTCTGTTATTAATAATATTGATCTTCACATTCCAGAAGGGAAAATTAGCATTATTATTGGCTCAAATGGCTGTGGAAAATCAACTATTCTTCGGTCTTTAGCCAGGTTGTTAAAGCCTACAGCAGGAAGTATTTATATAAATGGTAAAGATATTCATCGACATTCATCAAAAGAAGTGGCGAAACAGCTGGCCATTTTGCCACAGTCTCCTGAAGCACCTGAAGATTTGACGGTTAAAGAACTTTGTTATTATGGACGCCATCCTCACAAAGGTTTACTTTCTCGTTATTCTGCGGAAGATCATGAAATTGTAGATGAAGCTTTAAGAGCAACTAAAATGGATTACTTAGGTGATCGTACGTTAGATGCTCTATCAGGCGGTCAGCGTCAGCGAGCATGGATTGCAATGGCTTTAGCGCAAGGCACAGAGCTGTTGCTTCTCGATGAACCGACTACTTATTTAGATTTAGCTCATCAAATAGAAGTACTTGAGTTGTTGTGTTCACTAAATAGTAAGCACAATCGAACGATTGTCATGGTTTTGCATGACTTAAACCAAGCTGCGCGTTATGCAGATTACTTAATCAGTATCTCAAACGGGCAGATATACAGAGAAGGCCCACCTGATGAAGTATTCACTGAGAAAATGATTGAAGATGTGTTTGGACTATCTTCAATTATTATTCAAAACCCTGTGGATCAATCACCTCTTTGTATCCCAATAGGAGTCAAAAAATAAATTCTCTTTCATTAGAAGGAGAGCATTTTAATGTTTCTAATAAAAACAGCTTGTGATGTATTCTCATCAGCAAGCTGTTTTTATTTCTTAATTAATATGGAATGTAGAGTGAGAAAGTTATTCAAAAAAAGGGTATGTCAATCGAAATTAATTATAAGGACCATTTAAAGTATGAAAGACTACTTGAAAAATTTGGGATCGAGAGAGTGTATTGGGAGAGAAAAGTATTGAATGGGGTATTGTCACAGAATTAGAAGTAGTAAAAGCAATGGTTCGTAAAATTGCTTTTGTGCATAGCTACGCAGACTTAACTTTTATAGAAGAGTTGGAAGAATGTTCAGTTTATGAATTTGGCGAAATGGCTATTTAATTTAAAGATTGTAAATACTCACTTAAGTACTTTTAGGATGGTGATTTATATATAATCTCTTTTACTTCATCGCTCTTAATGCAAATTATTCGCGAAGAATAAATTTTTCTGAAAAATATTAAAGTCCAATAAAAAACATAGTTGTTTAAACATATGGAGTGAAATTGAATTCTTTTACTATATTTATTTTTTACCTTGTATAATATATGTATGAATATTTCAATATTCGTTAAGTGTAGAAAATGAAAGTTTTTTATTTTAAGGAGATAAAATGTTTAAGACTATTAGATGGCGTATGTATATTAAAGTAAAGTCGAAAGAAAAAGCTCAAAAGGTAATCAAGCGATTAAAGCAAGAAATAGGGGATATTGAAGTGGTATCTTTACAACCATATTGGAAAGATGAAACATTGTTTGAGTTAGATTGCGAGACCACTCTCATGATTGAAGAACCAGAAAAATCGGTGTTTGAGGTTCTTCGTTTGTCCAATCAAATAAGTAACGATTTATATGTCACTGGACCAATTCTATATGAAAACAATCGTGTACAGTTTGAAGGAGTTTGTTCATCTTCTAGTGTAGTAGGTATTCATTGGTTCCATTTCCGAATAGCTAATTTTGATTAGTAGCTATTTTTAACGATTTGCGTTCCAAAATTAGAAAATGATATTTTCAACTATCTTTAGCAACCAGCTATTAGTGACTGATAGATGGTAACTGTTTTTCTATAAACAAAATTAAACTACATATATATAAAGTGACGATAGAGTTGTTACATGAATAATAAAGTATAAAATAGTTGTTAAAAAAAGTAATTTGTTAATAATGTTGAAGTCTGGTATAATCTAAAAATTATATTAGTCCAACTATTATTAAATAAAGAGGGTGAATAAATTGACTAAAAACCTTAGACAATTGAAAAACGTTTCAGTGATCCTAACGCTTCTAACTTAGAGAATAATTTAGAAGCGAGGAATAGTTATATGAAAAATCAAAGAATCTTTAGTAAACCATTTATATTCTTATTTATTAGCAACTTTTTAGTTTTTATAGGGTTTGATATGTTGCTCCCTATTTTGCCAGCCTATTTGTTAAGTATAAATGCAACTTCCATTCAAGTAGGTCTAGTGACAACATTATTTACGATAGGTGCTGTTTTAATCAGACCTTTTGTAGGGTACTATTTAATCGATAACCAACGAAAAAGTCTAGCCATTGGTGCAAGTGCAGCTTTAATGATTATTACAATGCTGTATCCATTTCTTAATTTTGTATGGCTTTTTCTATTGTTACGCATTTTCCATGGTGCAGCGTGGGGGGTATCAACTACAGCCAATAGTACAATGGTAGTCGATTTAATTCCTAAGTCACGGTTAGGAGAAGGAATGGGGTATTTTTCTATCTCTACAACGGTCGGGGCTATCATTTCACCGAGTATCGGTATCCTTATATATGAGTCGTTTTCCTTCGATGTTTTAATTTGGTCCTCCGTAGTACTTAGTTTATTGGCTGTAATTGCGCTTCAATTTGTAAAAGCATCTCCTACAACTGTAATGCGTGAGAAGCAACCATTTAGATTTTTGGATATGATTTTTGAAAAAGAAGTGTGGTTCCCAGCGTTACTGACTGTTATTACAACACTTGGTTTTGGAGCGGTTATTACATTCTTAGTTCTTTTTGGAAAGCAAAAGGGGATAGATCATATTTTTCTATTCTTCCTTATCAATGCAACTGTAGCAACTTTAATACGTCCATTTACTGGGAAATGGTATGACAAAAAAGGACCGTGGTCTATTATCATTGTGTCAGCAATGTTAGGTTTTTTATCACTTGTTATGCTGTCTTATGCATCAAATGATATTGGTCTAATAATAGCAGCGATTTTATTTGGAGCAGGTTATGGAACAGTTATGCCATGTTTACAAACATGGACGGTTCAAAAGGTAAGTGAAGAAAAAAGTGGAGCGGCAAATGTAACTTTCTTTTCTAGTTTTGACGTTGGCGTTGGAGTTAGCGCATTTGTATTAGGTATTTTAGCTGAATGGATTAGTTTAGAAATGATCTTCCGGATTGTAAGTTTAAGCTTTATTGTTGTTGCGGTTTTAGTCTACAAAGATTATTTAAATGAGAAAAAGCTTAAAAATATATAAATCCATCTCAAACAAATCCACTATAAAATGGTTTGGTAAACAAACACATTTGTAATCAACAATATAGAAATTTTTAGTATGAAATAAACAAAAGCCATCCATCTAGTCTTAACCTAGATGAATGGCTTTTTGCATACTATTAGATAGTAAAATACGCTATAACTATTTTGATTCATTCGTTTGCTTTTCAAAATCACATAGATCAATCCATTTCTGAATAGATACAATGACGTCATTAAATGCCAAACCGTTTGGTGTTAACTCATATTCTACTTTTTTAATGGAAGAGTCAATTAGCTTTTTATTGATTAAGCCAGCATCTACTAATTCATTTAAGCGTTCTGTTAGTAAGCGGTCAGAAATTCCAGGAATTAAAGTGTGAATTTCGTGATAACGTTTAGGGCCTGATAACAGAGAATAAATAATCATCCCCATCCAGCGTTTTCCGATAAATTCAATTGCTTGATGGTAGCTACTACATTTATGTGTACAATTCGGTTGAGTCATAAAACAACCTCCCGCATGTGAATGCATTTTCCTCTATTGTAACATATAAAACTTTTTTATTGACGTATAAACTTACTAATGGTAAGATTTATTTATCAACTTACCTTAAGTAAGTTTTAGGAGGAAATATAATGACAACTACAACAGAAAAAAGTTTATATACAATTATGGAAGACAGAAAATCAGTTCGTAAATACGATCCGACTTTTAAAATGACTCAAGCACAACTTGAAGAGATCATTAAAGAAGCTACAAGTGCACCTTCTTCAAGTAACCTACAAGCATGGAGATTCCTTGTTATTCAAGATGAAGAAACGAAAAAAGAACTTCGCGCAATTGGTAACAATCAAGAACAAATTGAAACATCTTCAGCAGTTATTGCCGTTTTAGGTGATGCTGAAATGTACAAAAACGTAGAAAAAATCTACACACAAAATGTAGAAGAAGGCCATATGGGTGAAGAACAGAAGAACATCACAATCAACAATACAATGCGTATGTACCCAGCAGCACCATTAGAAGTAAGACAAAGTATCGCAACTTTTGATGCAGGTCTAATTTCTATGCAATTGATGCTGATCGCAAAAGAAAAAGGTTTCGATACAGTAACAATGGGCGGATTTGATAAAGTGAAATTTGCAGAGCGATTTGAATTACCTGAGAATGAATTCCCAATCGTATTAATTGCTATCGGTAAAGCAGCAGCACCAGCATTCGGCTCATCACGTTTACCATTAGAGGATATTGCTCGTTTTATCTAAATAACATAGCAAGTTAAAGATTCAGCAGAAACGAATTTGTTTCTGCTTTTTTTTTGTGGTTTTTACAATAAAATTAGGGGTAAAGAGGTAAAAATATAAATTTATAGAATTATATAAAGAACAAATTGAAGGGAGCTTAGATAATGAGTAATAAGTTAGTGCGGGTTGGAACTACTTATATTCCAGTAACTAATGTAGACATTTCTGCAAAGTGGTATGTAAAGAACTTAGGTGCTGTACTGAGCTATCAAGACGAAGAGAAGGTGATTCTTAATCTAGCAGATCAAAGCTTTTTTTTAGTGAAGGCAGAAGAGACTCAAAGTTCGAATTTCATCGATAGTAACGGCAATGAACGTTTTTCCATGACTTTTGAGGTAAATGGGCTCGATGCTTTAGAAGAATTACATAGCTTCTTTATGGAAAGTGAAATGCAAGTTGGGAATATTGAAAATAGAGGTCATGCTGGAAGAAACTTTGTATTTGCTGATTTAGATGGGAATAAATTTGATGTGTGGAGTGAATTGAGTCCAAATTTTCAAGAAATCAAAAAATTGATTAGTGAATAGGTAAAGAGCTTATTCATCAAGAGTAGATAATGAAAATCTGACATATATAGGGGTAGGGGACACAATGCTACAATATTATTCCATTGTAAGTGGAAAAGGTAATAAGGTTGCTATTTTTCTTCCTGGTACTGGATGGTCAGGAAGTATGGGGATGCCTATAGCGGATGCATTACATAAGGAGTTTACTACACATATGATTGATCTACCTGGTATCGGGAAGAGTACTGGAATTGAAGGTGTAGTGACAGAAAGAGATATGGCTGATTGGCTTCATGGCTATATCGAAAAGAATCATTTAGATAAAGTTGCTATCATCGGGCACTCATTAGGGGGAATTATTGGTTTAGCATATGCATTCTATTATCCTAAGAAAGTAGATCGACTGATTCTTTTAGATATCGGATATGATAGGGTTAATCGTTTCCCTGTTAAAATGTTCGGTAAAACGGGATACTTCTTACCTATCATAAGTATTTGTCATAAATTATTTGGACAACGTTTACTAGGGAAAGAATCATACGATGAGCAAGTATCAAAGCCTAAAACAGAGGAAGAAATTAAGAAAGTTATTGAAAAGTTTAAATTTGAAGATAGTCCTTTTATTAGAGAAGCCATTGAAAACCAACGATCAAGTAATTTATCGGGGATTAGTTTGTTGTTAGCGGCTTATAGGAGCAATCCACCTAAAAACTTAAACACAATTCAAATGCCTTGTTTGCTTCTTTACGGAAATCGAGAAAATAGTCCAGCAGCGCAACGAAAAGTAAAGAAAGAAGTGGAAGGAATAAAATCAAATCAAGTAAAAGTTCAGATGTTAAAGGGTGATCATTATGCCCATGTACAGGATAAAAGAGCGATAGAATATATCAGTACTTTTTTGGCTTAACATGTAAGGGAATCGTTAAAAGTCAAAAACTTAGTGGTAAAATAAATAGAATTAGAAAAAAATGTAGACTATTTTTCTTCAAATAAGAGGATGGATGTTCTAATTTTTTGAGTTGGTATTGGACAAGCACATACGGTAATGGCTGTTTTTTAAAAGCATGTTGCTGTTAAAACATAAAGACAGAGTAAATCTACAAAATGTGTAGAAATAGCTCTGTTTTTTTGTTTTAAAAATTCGTAAATAGAAAGATTGTTACTTTTAAAAAAATGAAGTGTATATATTTTTTAAGCATGTTACATTCGAAATGTACCAAAGAAAATCTAAATGAAGAAAGGAAGATAGTAACTATGAATTTTAAAGTTGAAACACTCCCTAACTATCGCTTAGCTTATGTGAGACGTGTTGGTCCGTATGGTTCTGCAAATATTGAAGTAATGGAGAAGTTGAAAAAATGGGCAAGAGAGAAAAATCTTTCGTCAATTATACTTGCAATTCAACAAGATAACCCTGAGACAACACTTCCTGAAGACTGTAGATTTGATGCTTGTATTGTGATTTCAGAGGATTATCAAATCGATAATTCAATTTGCGAAGGTGAACTTGCTGGTGGAAAGTACCTTGCTTACGAAGTCAAACATACAGCCGAAGACATTCAAGAAGCATATGCCAATATTTTTATTGATTTACAAATGAATGGATATCAAATTGATAACAAACCTATTTTGGAAAGATACACTGAGGAGATGGTAAACAACCATTATTGCGAAATATGTGTACCGATAAAAGCTTAATAAGTTTGATTAGCTTACTTTACTTGATTTTTACTCCAGTAAAGCACTAAAAATTTATTGGCTATGTTTAATGATATTATTGAAATTCTCTAAAACAATAAGCGTATTCGAGTTATAAATCGAATACGCTTATTGTTTCGAGTGGCGAATGATTAATAAACACCAACTAAGGATAATTTCCAAGTCGGATAGAACTTCGTAGTTAAAAACAAGTCATTACAAATTAAACAATAAATTTCGTAAACCAAGCTACATAATGAGCTCCTGGAATGAAAAAGACTTGTGCTAGTAATGTCCCAAACAATCGGGAAGTCATCATCATAATTGACATACCTTTTAGATTCGAATAACTGCCTCTTTGGTTAATGACGTCATCGGCAAGAATTGATATTCTTGGGTCAATAAAGATGATAAGCAAGATAGTAGCTACCCCGTTAATAAGACCTGAGGCCATAATGGCTGTTGCTTTTCTTTCTGGAGCGATCAACCCAGCGTACAAAGCAGATAATACTCCAATTGTGTAGATAGCTGTGATCACCATATTGATGAAAAATAATTTTACTGGGATATCTTTTAATCTTATATCCTTTACATAAGAAATTTTTGGCAAGTGAATATGCTTTAGTCCGCGTTTTATGTATGCAAATGTGAAGCCCTTTTTAATCAACGACGGAATGGAGCCTCTTTCTTCAGCTAAATGGATAATTGCTCTAGAAAAAATGGCGATAAAAGTTGGGAGTAGTAGAATCCCGATGATAGTACCTATTGTGGAAGATGCAATGATGATCCTAAATTGACTTTCGACAAATTCTAGAGTATTTTCTTTTGGTGCTTTATCAATTAGGCTTCCAGTAAAAGGTTGCTGCATCATATTAGCAAGCCTTGATACCATAACCATCAAGTTAAATAAGGATAAAGCAGAAGCAAGCAGTTTAACTCTTGCACCGGATAATCGGACAGCGTATGCAAGTGTTTCGATACAATGGATAATCAGTATAAACAGTGCAATGAATATTAGTTTCTCAGTAAATAGTTCTGAAATAAAATCACCTTCTCTTAGATGATATATTAGCATAATCAAACGATAAAAACTGATTTTAGACATAAGCAAAGAAAAGATATTTTTATTGATACCATATTTTGTTATTATTACATGTAACACACTAACAATTTTGTGCAGAGAAGATTTAATTATTTCGTTTTTCTTGGTACATTCAAGTGTTAATAATAGGAGAAATTACAGAGTGAAATACTACAATTCAAAGTGAGGTGTAACAGTGCAAGCATTGATTATTCGTTATATTGCGTTGCTTTTTACTATAGGCGTATTAATAATTCATATCTTGCTGAATAGTGGGCCGGTAACAAACACAATCATTATAGCCACAGCTACTTTGTGCTTATATTTTACAATCCCACTTAGTAAAATACCTATCATTAATTATCTCATTATGGTGTTATTAATCCCAATAGGATTGGTACTTTCAATAGATGTTGTTTATTTATTGCCCATGAATGCTTTTTTTATAATGGAGGGAGCTTTTCAACTAAAACATCGGGAACATACAATTTACATAAGTTCGCTTGTCTTCGTTTGTACAGCAATAACTTTATTGAAATATCTTCCTTTTTTAAATTTTGTGTTATTTATTTCGATTTGTATAAGTTCATTCTTTGTAAGTCAACTTTTTTGGAACGTTAAAGAAAAAGGTGATCTTTATACAGGATTGCTTGGGGAATATCGAACGTTAAAGCGCTCTTTTGTAGAGCAAGAACAATTAGCTCGAGCAGAAGAACGCACGAAAATGGCGAGAGATATCCATGATTCAGTGGGACATAAGTTAACAGCTTTGTTAATGCAATTAGAGGTTCTATCCATCGAGAATAATTTGAAAGGTATAAAAGACATAAAAGAATTAGCTAGAGATAGTTTGGATGAAACGAGAAATGCAGTGCGACAGCTGAAAACGGCTGAAGTAAGCGGTATTCAATCTGTTATTCAATTAATACGAAAGCTTGAAATGGAGAGCCATTTACAAATTCGTTTTACTTTTGAAAAAGGTGTGTTAACTTTACCGATTTCCAATAAACAAAGTATTGTTCTCTATCGCGTACTCCAGGAAAGTTTGACGAATGCGATGAAATATAGTGATTCAAAAGAAGTAGAAGTAATCTTAAGACAAAATTCATTACAACAGGTTCATTTTATAGTGAAAAATAAAGTGTTGAAACTAAAGGCTTTTGAATTAGGATTCGGACTCACGAATATGATGGGTAGAGTAGAAGAAATCGGTGGAGAACTTCGTGTCAATCGGACCGAAGATCATTTTATAGTTGAAGGTACATTTCCAATAAAAGAGAGGGAATAGAGAATGGTACATATTTTGATTGTTGAAGATCAGGCTATTGTGCGCAATGGGCTGAAGATGATTGTAGAGCAAGAGCCGGATTTTGAAATTGTTGCGGAAGCAAGTAATGGAGTTGAAGCACTGGCTGCACTTGAAAATCATCATATTGATCTCGTACTAATGGATGTCAGAATGCCAGAAATGAATGGGATAGAAGCAACTAAAAGAATCCGCAATCGATTCCCACAAATTAAAGTTTTAGTGTTGACGACGTTTGACGATGAAGAATATGCGTTCGAAATATTAAAAGACGGGGCTAATGGATTTTTGTTAAAATCAGCAGAACCTCATAAATTAATTAGTGCTATCCATAGTGTCCTTGAAGGAGGGCTCGTATTACATGAGGATGTTGCAGCAAAGTTAATGCCTAAATTATTGAAAAAATCGCCTCCATCACAACCAGTTCATACTTTAACTGAACGAGAGCTTGATGTAGTGAGGCTCGTAGGTGAGGGCAAGACAAATAAGGAAATATCAGAAGAATTGTTTTTATCAATTGGTACAGTGAAGAATTATATGACACATATTCTACAGGAACTTGATTTAAGGGATCGTACACAGTTAGCCATTTATGCTGTGAAAAATGATCTCGTATGAGTAATGAAAGAAGCGGCGATTAACTCGTCGCTTTTTTATGTGACTGAGGTCATATCGATTTATGACGTTAGCTAGTCGGCAAGCAATGTGATTTTATTTATAGTGTAATTAAGGAGAGAGGGGATGTAATTTATGATAGAAGTAGTGGATTTAACAAAAACATATAAAAAAGTAAATGTGGTAGATCACGTGAATTTATATATTGAGCCAGGTGAGATTGTGGGGTTACTTGGTCCAAATGGTGCGGGAAAATCGACAGCGATTGCCATGATATCAACGCTTATCAAACCATCAAAGGGTGATGTATTGCTACACCAAAAAAGCGTTATAAATGATCAAGGTTCTTTGCGAGAGGTGTTGGGGGTCGTACCACAAGAAATAGCTTTATATAGTGATTTAACGGCTAGAGAAAATCTGCATTTCTTTGGCAGTATTCATAAAATGCCAAAAGATAAATTGAAAGAGCGAATTGAAATTGTATTAGAAGAAATTGGCCTACAAGATGAAAACAAAAAACTGGTCAAACATTACTCAGGTGGTATGAAACGTCGGTTAAATATTGGAGTGGCGCTATTACATGAGCCTGAATATTTAATCATGGATGAACCAACTGTAGGGATAGATCCTCAATCACGAAATCACATTTTAGAGACCGTGAAAAAACTAAATGAACGATCCAATACAGCAATTATTTACACAAGTCATTACATGGAAGAAGTCGAATTTTTATGTGATCGTATTTACATTATTGATAAGGGAAGGGTTATTGCATCTGGTACAAAGGATGAGATAAAAGCTATTCTGTCTTCTGAGAAAACCGTGCGTCTTAAACTTGAGAAACCTTCTAAACAACTTGTTGAGGATTTAACTTTGAATCCTATGTTATCAAATACATTAGCTAAGGATGCGGAGATTACTTTTACAGTAGCGAAAGATACAAATTTTCTACCTATGATCTTAACATTGTGTGACCAACATCATGTGGCATTAAATAGTTTTCAAATAGAAGAGCCAAGTCTTGAAGATGTATTTTTACACTTAACAGGTAGAGCATTACGAAATTAGGAGGAGAGCTAATGTTCTTAGCGCTTATCGTAAAACAATTAAAAATATTGAGTAGAAACCCTTTAGAGTTGCTAGTTCTTCTGTTAATGCCTGTTGTATTAATTACAATTTTAAGTGTAGCTCTTGGACCTATAATGGATGGGAATAGTGAAATGTTTGATTTGGATATAGCTGTTATTCAACATGATGACGAAGAAGCGCAGCTCGAATCCTTTCTAAAAAAGGCAAATGAAAGTATGCCAATTGATGAAAAGTTGAAGGAAAGCATAAAACAAATGCTTCCAGTAACTTTGTTGCTCGATCAATTAACGGGAAATGAAGAAATGAAGAAATTTGTAACAGTAAAAAAACTAAATGAGAATGAACTTAATAAGGCAAGAAAAAGTGGAGACTATGACGTAATTATCGACGTTCCAAAGAATTTCACTGATGCGTATTTATCGTCCGTTTTTTTATCAGGAAGCAAACCTTCTTTAAATGTCTATTTAGATGAGGATCAACCTGTTACTTCATCAATTACTAAAAGCATGCTCGATTATTTCCAACAACAATATTCTTTACTAACACAATTGAACAATGCTGATCAGTTAGATGCTAAAGTAACTAGTCCTAAAATTGTAGTCGCTTCGGATATTGAGACAATAGCCAACCAAAAGAGTATCTCATCAAAAATTTATTATACGTTTAGTATGAGTGTCATGTTCATCTTATATATGGCTAGTACTATAGCAAGTTTGGCTTTTTTAGAAAAAGATATGAATATTTTCGACCGGATTGTATTAGCACGAATTCATCCAATAACGTATTTAGGTAGCATCATTGTATCAACTATTCTCTTAGCAATGATTCAGATGACTATTTTGTTTACAGTTTCACATTTTATGTTTGATATTCAATTTGAACAGTTCGGATTATATGTACTAATTACATTTCTTCTGGCCGTTATTGTAGGAGCTTTAGCAGCATTATTGTCAGCGATTAATTATAGAAATAATTCATCAGGAGCTTCAAATATATTTTCAGCTGCAATAATATCTATTCTTGCCTTAGTAGGAGGGAGTTTCATTCCAATAAGTCAGCTATCTTCATTTTTATCATCACTTGGAAAATGGACACCGAATGGAGCAGCACTTGAAGCTTATTTGAAACTGCAGCAAAATGCGACGTTTCTTGATATTCAAGATCTAGTCTTCAACTTAAGTATGTTAGGCATAGGTCTCCTAGTTATAGCGTTTGTACTCTTTCCTAGAAGAGGTGGCATATTATGATGAATATTTTAAAGACGAAATTTTTATTATTTAGAAGAAAGCCTGCAGCTTATATTGTAACAACTATTATCATTTGTATATTTACTTATTTAATGGGTCAAGGCCAAGTAACAAAGGAACCTATTGCCTTATTTTCTACACTAAATAACGAACAGCAGTCGGTAATTATGAAAGAGTTAAAAAAACTATCGCAATATGATTTCACAATGTATGAAGAGGATGAGGCGATTAAACAAGTAAAAGATGGCAAAGTTGATGTTGCTATATCTTTAAAAGATGATGGGTATAAATTAATCGTAGCACCAGATTTTATGAATGCTCCGATGTTGGGGAATGAGTTGAATGCGATTTACAGTCAGGTATTATTAAAGCATGCGATAATTCAATCATCTCCTGATGAACAAAAAGAGCAAATAACAAGTAAAATAGAGAAAATTCAAGATGAACCAAGTTTTAATATTGGCTATAAAAACTTGGGAAATGAAAATGGGATAAAGTTTGATCAGAAGTTGCGTAGCTTATTTGGTTTTACACTATTCATGGTAATTTATACGATTGCAAGTGGCGTTAATCATATCGTTATGGAACGTAGGGATAGGATTTGGGAAAGGATAACTGTGTCAGCTATTCCAAAATGGAAAGCCTATCTAGCGAATTTAACCTATAGTTTCATGCTTGGCTACGTGCAAATTACTCTCGTGCTTACCATATTCTACTTTGGTGTAGGGATCGATTTCTATGGTGGCTATTGGAAGAGCTTAATTGTTGTCATTCCATATGTACTTTGTATTGTGTCACTTTCCATATTCATAGCAGCAATTGCAAATACACCTGGTAAATTTAATGCCTTTATGACGGTGCTGGCAGTTCCGTTAGCAATGCTTGGTGGAGCATACTGGCCACTTGAAATCGTAACATCGAAAATAATGTTAGCTTTATCAAAAATTTCACCAATAAAATACGGATTAGATTTATTAAATGGCGTCACAATTAATAGTAGTTCCACAACAGATTTACTATTACCTTTTAGTATATTAATGTTCATGACGATCATTTTCATGGGTATAGGGATAAATGTGTTAGAGAAAAAGGAACAAATTTAATCTTTTGGAAAGGGTACTTACATTTTGTATGTGAGTACCCTTTTATATTTCAATAATCACAATCTAGGGAAGTACTTTATGAGTTATAATGAAATAATTGGTATTTTATTTAAAGAATAATTTTTTCTAAACTGCGACCGTCTTAGTGGGTGATTAAATATTATGAGAGAACATTTAGATTCTATTCGAATTATAAAATAAACTTAGAGGAGGAAAACGTGGAGACTCATTGGTTAAAATCATTTATAAAAGCTGCAAAATATGAAAATTTACGTCTTGCTTCTGAAGAGCTATTTATTTCACAACCAGCTGTGACTAAGCATATTCAAAGCTTAGAGAAAAACTTAAATACACAGTTGTTTATTAGGCAAAATAAATCCATTCGATTAAATCAAAATGGTGAAATGTTTTTACCTATTGCCCAGGAAATTATTTACACTTATGAGGCGGGGATTCATCAGTTTCAGCAATATGTAGAAGGTTTTGAAAGAGAGCTGACGATAGCAGTTGCACCTCAAATTGCCAATTCTATGCTGCCATCTATTTTAAAACAATTTTCGAAACAAAAATCACATGTAAGTGTGCGTGTAGAAATCATTAAATCCAATGAGATTGCAAACAGTATTCAATCAGGACAATCACATGTCGGTTTGTCAAAAATCAAACCTGTAAATCCGGTTTTAAGCGTTAAATGTTTAATTGATGAGCCTATTGTTTGTGTAGGTCCAAAACATTTGGAAAGTATGGATATGGTAGAAATAATACGACAGGAAAAGGTATTGACTCATGAATATGCTCCTTATTGGGATGAAGTTAATCATCAGTTGCAACAACAATTTACTCATACTACCAATATGAAGGTGAATCAAACTGAGGCTATAAAACAAATGATACTAGAAGGAATAGGTGTAGCATTTTTACCGAAAAGTGTAGTGCGTAAGGAGTTAGAAGATGACAGACTAGCATTATTAGCGACAAATATACTTAATACCTGTACATCTAAAACGTATTTTATATCAAAGCATAGTTCAGCCGAGACGGAACATCTTTTTGAAATCTGCAAATCTATTTATGGGACTTAAAAATTGAGGGATAGATAAAGCGAGTATATCTGGCTTTATCTATCCCTGTTTTGTATGGCGAAAATAGGCTCTTAATTATGATCGATTAGTTCTTTAAGCATCTCAGCAAAGATGTCTGTCGTTCTATACTCTTCTTGTAGTGTATTTTCCACTCCACCAATTTGTAATAGTACCATGTTATTCAAGAGGTCTTGGTTGTAGGTGTTTTGTTCTGTTGGGTTGTTTTTAATAACGACACCTCTTGAGAGACCAGGGTATTTTTTTTCTATTTTATTGTGAAGACGATTAGCGAACTTTAAATTTTTTTCATAGTTGACATTTGATTTGGAGATGACAAACTCTACTTTAGCAAAGTCTTTTCCTTTTATATTTATTGTTGTAACATCTCTATCAGCTGAATCCCTGTGTATATCAAACACCATTTGAATATTTTTGTTCTTTTTCAGCGTATCTTCTAGAATTTCTCTTGAAACTGTATACGTCTTATTAAGGGCGAGTCCTCTATCTTTAAGAATACTTGTAATATCTCTGGATTCTTGAATAGTTCTGATGTTGGTGGCATTTAAGTTCTTACTTAGCCTTTTACCGACTAATGTGATATTTTTTATTTCATCATAAAAGCGTTTTTGTTCATTAGCATCTATTTCTGAATAAAAGGATTCATAATTATGTGAATGATATATATAAACAGAAGGTTGATAAATATAGATAGATGGTTCTTGTTTATTAACTACAGACGCAGATTGCGTTTTATCGATAGAAGATAGGGTAGGATCTAGTACGGAAGTACCTTTAAAAGATATAATTGAAAAGATAGCTATTGCACACATAATTAATCCACTAGAGGCAATTGATAAACGTTTATAAGCCTTTTTTCTATTTTGCTTTCTTGCCTGTTGTCTTAGTTTAGCTTCAGTAGTTGAAACAAAATCAGCTCTTGGATTAAGAGGATACGTTTTTTTGATTAAATCAAATAAATCTTTATCATTTTGCATTAATAAATACCTCCTCTATATCAGTATTTAATTTGTTTTTGAGCTCTTTTAATGCTCGGTGATAATCTACTTTTACTTTGGACTCACTACATTGCAGTATTTCAGCTGTTTCTTTTATAGATAATTCGTTTATACCTCTTAGAATAACGACCGTTCTAAAATTTGGTTTTAGTTTTGAGATAGCGACATGAACAGATTTTTTCAGTTCGGATTGTTCGACTAATTCATTAGGTTCTGTGTTATTTGATTTAAACTGCAAAAAGTATCCCTCTGTAAAGAGAGTGGCGAATTTTTTCTTTCGATAATGATCAATAGCTACATGTTTTGCAATAGAAAATATCCAAGTTTTTAAATTGTTTATTCTGTTAAGGCTAGGTAAATTATTCAAAACTCGTAGAAAGACCTCTTGCGTCATATCCTCAGCATCATTTTGATTACCTGAAAAACAAATAAGAAACCTATATACATCTAAGTAATGGTGATTGTATATATCAATAATACTGTCTTCCAAGTTCTCTTTATTGAACAAATTTCTCCCTCCTCAATTATGTATTCGTATATTAATCGTTTGAACTATAAGAAAGGTTACAAATATTTTCTATTCATTTAATATTTAGGATATCGTTTGTTTCTTTTAGTAGTGTAACATCCATATTCATTTGTAGTTTAACTTCTTTTTACAAATAGTAGAAGATGAATACAAAAAAGTCGCCCAATTTTCAAATGGGCGACTCTTTTTATTTTGTAGCTAATACACGAAGACGGTAATAATCCGCAATCCACTTTCCATCTTGATACAAAGTGGTTTTTAAATGTGCTTCTGTTCGTTTAATAACTTTTTCTTTTTCAATTTTGGTCAAATGCTCGAGTAGACTGTCACTAAACATATTCAACCAGTTTAAAATACCATCTTCTCCAGATAATTCAGTAGGACGATTATATAATTCTACATAGTGCACATTAAAGCCATGTTCATCAAGTAAAGCAACATACTCGGCCACGCTTGGAAAATACCACGGGAACTCTTCTGCTTTGTATTCATAATCTAGTTCACTAAATGATTGTTGAATTGCTTCCACAATAGATTGAATATTACCTTGCCCACCCAATTCAGCGACAAAGCGACCACCATCTTTTAAAGCTTCATAAATACTTGCAACGGCCTTATCTTGAGATTTCACCCAATGTAAAGCAGCGTTAGAAAAAACTGCATCAAACTGTTTTGAATAACCAAGGTGTTGCGCATCTTTGACGTAGAAGGGAATATGACCAAATTTTTGGTTTGCTTGTTCAATCATTGATTCTGACTGATCAATCCCAATGACTTTTGCACCTAATTCAGCGATTTGTGCAGCTAAATCACCGGTACCACAACCGACATCTAAAATCTGCTCTCCTACTTTTGGATGAAGAAACGAAATTAATCCTTCCCCATATTTTGAAACAAATTGATGTTTTGTATCATATAAAGTTGCATTCCAAGTACTATTCATTTCACTCACTCCTTTTCTTAAGAAAACTATACTGTTAATTGGAATGATATAGAAATAATTAAAAAGTTGATTTTTGATAACGATTTGGAATTAGGTTATTAAGAAGAGCTTATTTCTTTTACATTGAAAATTAATATATTTAGATAGTTTTGTTCAAGTCATGTTTACAAAATAAATACTAAGAATAAATCAAAAGAAAATGAACAAATTATAGTGGATGGAGGTGAATATAAATGGCGAATAACAACCAAGAAAAGAATAAAGCGAAAAAGAAAAATGACTTAGGTCGTGAAGAATTTGGGTATGGGTTTGATTTGAGTCCAGATGACTTTGATGTAGTTGGACAAAATGATGAAGCACATAAACAACATAATCATGAAGAAAAACAAAAACCGAATAATAAAAATAATGCTAGAAGAATAAATGAATAAGTAAGGTGAATAGAGGAGTGCTACATATAAAACGATATTAAATTGTTTTATTATGTAGTGCTTTTTTATTAGGCATGTTTAAATTTTTGTATGAGAGCAGATAATTTAACTGGTGGGAAAATGTTAGTAAATATTCGATATCATTGTGTCATATACATAAAATATTAAAACGATTTATATAATAGTTTAAGGTTATTTTCAATAGTATGTACACTACGACAGAAATCAATGTGATGAGGTTTTTAAAGCATAATTTTAATAATGAAAAGGAGGATATAATGAGAATAGGATACCGTTCTATTTCCATAATAGTTAACTTATTTCTAGGCTATTTATCTTTTTTTATAGGTGTATTATGGTTCATGACAATAATGTACGCTTCGCATTCTTTTGGATTGAGAGTAGACTCTACTTTCGATGATGGTTTACTAGGTGTCTTTTTAATAATATCTATCATTGCAACAGCTATTTATATTCCTGCCTGTATTAATTTAAATAGTATAATAAGGCCGAAATTGGAAATGAGAAAATGGAGTTTTATTGCTTTTATATCCATAGTTTTTATCCTTGGTTTTTGTATTATTACCTTAACTATACAGTGAATTGGTGTTGGTAAATAAAAAAATTACATTTTCTCATGACATGTAACAGGTCAATATAGCCCAACATATCAAGCTTTTAAGACTAATCTCTTTTTAGTATGTTCTCGAACAATCCAATATAAATTAAAAAACCTCTAGTTTTTAAATAAGTAAAGTGCTATGGTATTTACATACAATATAATAATCCTTCGGGGTCGGGTGAAATTCCCAATCGACGGTGATAAAGTAAAACTTTTAAGCCCGTGAGCCTTTTTTAGGCAGGATATGGTGAGAATCCAAAGCCGACAGTATAGTCTGGATGGGAGAAGGATGTAAAGAATATCAAGGTCTTATTAAATTTATGTAGATTTAATAGGTTTATTTAGCATTGATAATTTATGTCTCCTATCAAACTCCGTAGTGTTCTATGGGGTTTTTTTGATGCCCTAAAACTTATTTGTATTGTTGTTAATTTCATATGTAATATCCTTCGGGGTCGGGTGAAATTCCCAATCGACGGTGATGAAGTAAAACTTCTAAGCCCGTGAGCTTGATAAGAGCAGGATTTGGTGTGAGTCCAAAGCCGACAGTATAGTCTGGATGGGAGAAGGATGTAGAGAATATCGAAGTCTTATTAAAAATAAAGTATTTTAATAGGTTTATTTGCTTATGATATTTTACATAACTCCTATCAAACTCCGTAGAAATCTATGGAGTTTTTTTGATGGAAAAACTAAATAAGTAAGTCCTTCGGGGTCGGGTGAAATTCCCAATCGACGGTGATGAAGTGAATCTTCTAAGCCCGTGAGCTTGATAAGAGCAGGATTTGGTGCGAATCCAAAGCCGACAGTATAGTCTGGATGGGAGAAGGACAGCTAGATTACACGCAATTCCTTTTGAAAAATAGTATTTCATTAGGTTTATTTAGCGATGCGTTTATCTAATACTCTCCCAAACTCCCTAATTTAATTAGAGAGTTTTTTATTTTTCAAAAAGGGAGGTTTATCACAATGCATGACGAGTATTTTATGGATTTAGCGTTGAAATTTGCAACAGTAGGTGAGGATCAAACTTCGCCCAATCCGGTAGTAGGAGCGATCATTGTAAAAGAAGGTGCTGTAGTTGGTTTTGGAGCGCATCTTAGTGCCGGTTCTCATCATGCGGAAGTACATGCACTCAATATGGCCGGGGAAAATGCTGTTGGCAGTACAATGTATGTCACATTAGAGCCTTGTAATCATTATGGTAAAACACCACCATGTACGATGGCCATTTTGAATGCAGGTATAAAAAAAGTAGTGGTAGCAACACTCGATCCAAATCCCAAAGTAGCTGGCACTGGTGTAACAAAGCTAAAGGATGCTGGCATTGAAGTGGAAGTGGGGCTTTGTGAAGCCGAAGCTGTGAAATTAAATAAAGCTTATTTTCATTTTATGAAGCAGAAGTTGCCTTTTGTTACGTTAAAGCAAGCTATTACATTGGATGGCAAGATTGCTACCGTTCATGGAAAAAATGAAAATATCACAGGTAAAGAAGTGCAGGAGGATGTTCATCGAAAAAGAGGGCAAACGGATGCGATCTTAGTTGGTGTTGGGACGGTGTTAACAGATGACCCATTACTAACAAATCGATTTACAGAAAGTAAAAAACAACCGATTCGAATCATTTTGGACACGCATTTAAGAACACCTATAAATGCTAAGGTTATCACTGATCAAACAACGCAGACATGGATTGTTGTTGGGCTTGAAGTTACCCCTGATCATATCACCAGCTTTGCACAAGACAATGTACAAGTAATCCAACTTAAAACAAAAACAATCGCAATCCAGGACGTCCTTCAAGAGCTGGCAAGGCGAAATATCGTCACCCTTTATGTAGAAGGGGGGCAGCGTATAAATACGAGTTTTATCAATTCAGGTCTAGTTAATGAAATGATTACTTACATAGCACCAAAACTAGTAGGTGACCATGATGGAATGGGGATGTTGGAAGATTTAGAAGTAAAAAGCATGGCTGATGCTGTCCCACTAAAACTGCAGCAAGTGGATCGAATTGGTGATGTAATTAAAGTGATTTCGGGAGTGGGGGTATAGCGTATGTTCACAGGAATTATTGAGGCAAAAGGAAAAATTACAGAGCTGAAAAAAGATGCAGAGAGTATGAAATTTACTATTGAAGCTCAAGACATCATGTTGGATATGCAACTTGGCGATAGTGTAGCAGTAAACGGCGTATGCCTAACCGTTTCGCATTTCACACTTCACGAATTCACGTTAGATGTCATGCCAGAAACGGTCAAAGCGACAACAATTCACTCCTTAAAAGTAGGGCAGTTGGTGAATTTAGAAAGAGCAATGGCTGCAAATGGGCGATTTGGCGGTCACTTCGTTTCAGGTCATGTTGATGGGACAGGGACTATTATCAGAAAAACAAAGCAAGCAAATGCAGTCTACATTGACATCGCTATCTCTAGAGAACTGAGTGATTTGTGTATACCAAGGGGTTCCGTAGCCATTGATGGAACAAGCTTGACGATTTTTGAAAAACATCCTGAAAAATTGACTGTATCTCTTATTCCACATACGTATCAAGAAACGATTTTCGCACTGAAGGAAACGGGACAACAAGTGAATATCGAAACAGATATGCTAGGCAAATATATTATTCATCAATTACAGAATAACGATAGTACTTCAGCAATTACAATGGATTTTTTACAACAAAACGGATATTAAAACGGGCGGTGTATAGCAATGTTTCACTCAATTGAAGAAGCATTAAAGGATTTAAAAGAAGGCAAAATGATCATCGTCGTTGATGATGAAAATCGTGAAAATGAAGGGGATTTAGTAGCACTTGCAGAATATGCAACGCCAGAAAATATTAACTTTATGGCAACGCATGCAAGAGGTCTAATTTGTACACCAATCACAGAAAAAATCGCAACAGAGCTCAACTTACATCCAATGGTGTCCAATAATACGGATCACCATCAAACGGCATTTACAGTAAGTATTGATCATTGTAATGCAAAGACGGGTATTAGTGCATTTGAGCGTTCGCAAACGATTCAACATTTATTGAATCCCAATGCATTAGCTGATGATTTTAAAAGACCGGGTCACGTTTTTCCGTTAGTTGCTAAAAGAAATGGCGTATTAGAAAGACCTGGTCATACAGAAGCGGCAGTAGATTTGGCGAAAGCATGCGGCGCTATTCCAGCAGGTATTATCTGTGAAATAATGGGGGATAGCGGGGAGATGTCTACTGGACAAGAGCTAATAGACTTCGCCCAAAAACATCAGTTAAAAATGATTACGATTGAAAGTTTAATTCAATATCGTTACATCCAAGAAGAGCTAGTCACTAGAGCAGCTAATGTACAACTTCCGACAAGCTATGGCCATTTCAATTTGATTGGCTATGAAAACGACATCGACAAATTCGAACATGTAGCACTTGTTAAAGGGGACATAAATATTGTTGAAGCTCCGATTGTGCGCGTTCACTCATCTTGTTTGACAGGAGATATTTTTCATTCGGAAAGATGTGATTGCGGTCCTCAGTTGGAACAGGCCTTAAAAGTCATCGAGACTGAAGGGGCAGGTGTTGTGTTGTATATGCAACAAGAGGGTAGAGGTATCGGTTTGATAAATAAGCTACGTACTTATGAGTTACAAGAGCAGGGCTTTGATACAGTTGAAGCCAATGTAAAGTTGGGTTTTCCTGCAGATGCACGTGACTATGCATTAGCAGCTCAAATGCTAAAAAATTTAGGTATATCAAAAGTTCGCCTATTAACGAACAACCCAGATAAAGTTCAAAGCCTAGAAGCATACGGCATTGAAGTTGTCGAAAGAATGTCGATTGAAATTGAAGCTGTAGCAAGCAATTTATTTTATTTAGAAACTAAAAAAGAAAAGATGAATCATCTTATTTCGTAAAGGGGATCTTAAAATGGGAAAAGTATTTGAAGCACAATTAATTGGAACAGATTTAAAAATTGGTATTGTAGTAGGTAGGTTCAATGAGTTTATCACAAGTAAATTACTAGGTGGCGCAATGGACGGGTTAGTACGACATGGCGTTTCAGAAGACAATATTGATGTTGCGTGGGTACCTGGTGCATTTGAAGTGCCCTTTATAGCAAAGCAAATGGTAGAGAAAGGTGACTACGACGCAGTAATAGGTTTGGGGACGGTTATACGTGGCTCCACTTCACATTATGATTATGTATGCAATGAAGCGGCAAAAGGAATTGCCAATGTTTCGTTAAATACAAATGTACCCGTTATTTTCGGTATAGTCACAACAGAAAATATTGAACAAGCAATCGAACGCTCAGGCACGAAATCAGGCAATAAAGGCTATGACTCTGCAATTGCAGCGATTGAAATGGCTAATTTAAAGCGTCTATTTTAAAAATAAGGCACTTCTACGATATTGTAGAAGTGCTTTTTACATATCAGCCATTATACCAGCCGCTTGCATCCATTAACATGAGAATCAAGGGTATGATACCTAGTGCTCATAGCAAAAATTTATGTCATGATAAAACTGAATACATATAAATTAAAGGCTTAACAGTCCAATTTAGGCTATACTAGGGTATGAGAGGAATCCAATTCAATTCCTTTCAAGTAAAGGAGCTGACTTAAATTGTTAAAACAACAAATTGAAAATTATATTGCAAATCATATAAGTGAAAACAAAATTGAGTTGTTTGATATTGAAAAGGAATTCGCAGAAAAACATGAATTACTTCCTAGTGGGGTAGCTGTTACTGAAAAGACATTTTACATAAATGCTCTTGAACGCTGTAATAAAGAGACGGAAGAATTAATCTCTGCGGAAAGTACTGCTTTCTTGCAGAAACCAATTTCATATTTGAAAGAACAAGCAAATGAATTTGTTTATGTAGAATCTAGTAATTTTGAGTTAATCCGCATGGACGCTGTAGCGCTAGAATTTGATGATGTTTTTGAAACATATACAGCCTTATTTGGATTGAAATTACAAAAGAAATTCTGCGAGGCTATAAAAACTTATTTGAATACGAATTTACATGGAGATAATGCGAAATACAGTGTCATGTTTTCCGCTGAAGATGGTTTATGGGACGTAAATGTACCATTAGACTATATAGAAGGATTCAGCGAAGCGAAATCGTTTGAAGAAATCTATAACATGATTTATCGCTTCTTCTTCAAATTAGTTGAAGAGATTGAGGAAGCACAGTGAAGGATGGGAAATGATTGAGTAACAGAGAATTTATTTACACATATTCAGGGCATAAAGATGAATATGATTTGTGTCGAATGGAGATGCGATCATTTTTTGGATTTGACGTCCTTTCAAATGTGTTGAAAAGTACAATAGAGATAGATCCAAGTAGAAGTCCCTTTATGAAAGAACGCCTTGAAGTAATATATGAAGGTGAGAGCTTCGAACAAATAGCGGACTTAGTTGAACAACTTGACCTAGATTATGCAACATTTAAAGTTGTTTGTTTGAATGACTCTGAGCTTGGTTCTATGAAAAAGGTAGGCCACTCAAAACGACGAGAAATCGAACGTAACATTGGTTTACGTATTAAAGGTGAACCTGATTTAGATCAACCTGAAACTGTATTTGGTGTCGTTATGATAGATAACAAATGGTATTTTGGTAAATTAGAAGTCAGTGAACCTATTTGGCTTCACCACCAGCAAAAACCGCATATGTATTCAACGGCACTAAATACACGTGTCGCAAGAGCAGTTGCAAATATTGCAGTTCCGCATCCTAACGGGGTTCGTGCAATTGATCCATGTTGTGGAATTGGGACTGTATTAGTTGAAGCATTATCGATGGGAATTGATATCGTAGGACGTGATATTAATCGACGTGTAGTGCTAGGTTCAAGAAAGAATATCGCCCATTTCGGACTAGAAGGCAATGTAACTACTGGACCAATTTCAGAGATTGAAGACAATTATGATGTTGCAATCATTGATATGCCGTACAATTTATTTACACATATTACTGTTGAAGAACAGCTTGATATAGTGAAGCAGGCTCGCCGATTCACCAAAAAGGTTGTTATAGTAACGATTGATACAATGGACCATATGATTGAAGAAGCTGGTTTTGAAATTATCGATCGCTGTGAAGCAAGAAAAGGAACTTTTTCTAGACAAGTATTGGTTTGTAAATAAAGTATGACCCTTATGCTATAAGGAACACTTTGTTCTTCTAGCATAAGGTTTTTTTTATTTAAAGCCCTGTTTAATTTTTTTGTTGATACAGATGGAGGATGTAGCCACACATTTGCGGAGGAAAGTCGCTTAGTCCCAATAAACGAAACAAACGTAGCGTATCATTGAGAAAAACGATAGAATAAGAGGTTTTTTAGGAATGTTTGTAGAATAATAATCTTTAATGAAAGAAAAACAAATTGTGATAGTAAATAAAAAAGCTGAATGGGGGGGATAAACTTTGTTAATGATCTTACGCATTCTATTTTCAATTATTGCATTAGCATTGGCTGGTTATGGACTAATTACAAAAAATTTCGAGTTTCAAGTATATATGATATTATTTTTAGGCTTAACAATGTTGGTAATGGGAATACAGGATTTCAAAAAGAGGGGAAAATTTACAGGTTGGTTATTTATGATAGTGTTTGCATTTTCACTAATCGTAGTTATTCAAAGTTTTATATTAGTTTAGAGGGTGATTATTATTAATAACCCCACGATAGAAACAAGAAGCGTGTTCGATATATTTATCGAGTACGCTTCTTATTTTGATAAAAACAACATTGAAGTAAAAAAGAGTCTTATTAAAAGTTAAATCTTAGACACCCTTTGCCTAATATACAGCAATATTTCAAAATAATTAAAGTAGTGAAAATATAATACTATTCATATATATATGGACGGTGTTATATTTGTTGAAAAGTTCTAAAATTAATTATTTGAAAGTGAAGTGCTTATAATTGAGATTTCTCCAACAGTTTCATCCATTAGTATGGATTATTTTAGGCGGTACAGTATTTACACGTATCGCGAGCTTTATGGCTATGCCCTTTTTAGCGCTTTATCTACATAAAGATTTAGGAGCAGGACCTTTACTTATAGGTATAACGATAGGAATTGCCCCATTACTATCTACTATAGGGGGCTTTATCGGCGGTTATTTGACTGACCGATTTGGTAGAAAACGAATTCTATTAATCACGGTTTTTGTTTGGAGTACGGTATTTATAGGATTCGCTACGACAAATATAGTTGCTATGTTCATAGTCTTAAATGCTATCAATGGTTTATGTCGTTCATTTTTTGAACCGGCTACACAAGCATTAATGATTGATTTTACACCACAAGAAAAAAGAAAACGTCTCTTTTCATTACGATATACAGCAATTAATATAGCTGCTGTTATAGGTCCTGTTGTTGGAGTATATATTGCCAGCCTGTCAAGTCCAAGCGTACCTTTTTTGTTTACAGGCGCTATGTACTGCGTATACGGAATCTTTTTGATGATTGTATTGAATCGATATGAAATGAAACAGCAAAAACTAGCAACACAAATTCAAATACATCATATGTTTCGTATTATTTTATCGAATCGAAAAATGCAGCTGTTTGTTGCAGGTGCGATATTGATAAACTTTGGATATTCTCAGTTCGATTCCACATTACCTCAATTGGTCGAATTGACTGTTGAGGATGGAGTAAAACTTTACTCATTATTAATAGCACTTAATGCTGCGGTCGTTCTTATTTTGCAATTACCGATTAGTATTTATTCGGAGCGATATTCAACGAAATTTACACTATTATTGGGTATAGGATTCTTTGTAGCGGGATTAGCTTTATTTGGCGTGGCAAATAGTAGTCTTATATTTGTTATTGGGATGGTATTGTTTACTATAGGTGAGATCTTTGTTTTCCCAACAATGAATGTCCTAATTGATGAAATTGCACCAGAAACACAAAAAGCAAGCTTTTTAGGGGCTGCCCAATTCAAGAACTTAGGAAGCTTCATCGGACCAGTCATTGGCGGGTGGCTGTTAGTGCATTTCCAAGATCAACTCTTCTTATTGGTAGCATTGATTGTACTATCTAGTGCAGCTTTTTATAAGACGGCGATGAATATGAAACAGTAAAGTTAACTTGAATATGTAAAATAACCTGGTTAAAGGACAGTATTAAAAAAGCCCTCTAACTGGGTTTTCTTTTGCGGTTTTAGTAATGAAAATAGTTTACCAAATGCAACGCTTTTCTCTTGATTGATCTTCAATAAAAAGGTAAATTTAATTGTGCTATTATAGAACTGTTCGTAATGGAACTGTTTGTAATGAAAGGAGTGGGGGATTTTGAGTCTAGAAAAGGACGTTGGTATAAGGTCTGAAAAGTTATTACATTCATTTTGGCATGTGAACCATTGTATTAGGAGAATAGTGCAAAGAACGGCATTAGAAAATGATCTTACGATTCCTCAATATGCTCTATTAATAACGCTTGCACCATTTGAAGAGATGACTCAAAAACAGTTAGGGAAGGCAACGTTTTTTCCGAAAAGTACATTAAGTCAAGCTGTTGATGGGCTTGTGCAGGCTGAATTGATTCATAGAAATCCTGTAGAAGATAACCGAAGAGAAATGTTGTTGACTCTTAGTACTAAAGGTCAATTACTTTATAACAAGATACAAAGCCAAGAGAGTAGTATTCTCCAAGCTTTTGAGTCAGCGACTGAGTCACTCAGTGAAAAACAATATGATGATCTTCTAACATCACAACGTCAAATAATCACTTTATTAGAAGAGGCTATAGAAAGAGGAGAATGATTTGAGTGCTTAAACTACTAAAAAACCTAACAGTTTATAAGTGGATTGTTCTAGCGGTGGTTGGACTTGTATTCGTTCAATCCATGGCTGATCTGTATTTACCTACTCTAATGTCAGATATTATTGATAAGGGGGTAGTAGTAGGTGATAAAAAGTATATTTTGGAAATCGGTGGATTAATGCTTTTAGTGGCTGCATTCGGTGTGTGCGCATCGATTGTTGCAAGCTATTACTCATCAAAAGCTGCAATGGGTTTCGGTCGTGATGTCCGCCGAAAAGTGTTTAATCATGTTGAGGAATTTTCACTTCAAGATTTTGATGAGGTTGGAACAGCATCACTGATTACAAGAACAACAAATGATATAACTCAAGTACAGCAAGTAGTGATCATGTTACTACGAATGGTTGTAAGTGCACCGATTATGTTTGTTGGCGGATTAATAATGGCTCTATCAAAGGATGCAAAATTATCGCTTATTATCGTAGCGACAATCCCTGTACTAATGGGCGCAGTTATTTTCATCATGTCAAAAGGAATACCTCTTTTTAAATTAGTGCAAACACGTTTAGATCGTTTGAATTTAGTGTTACGAGAAAATTTAACAGGAATCCGCGTTATCCGTGCTTTTAATCGAGAAAAGCAAGAAAAAGTTCGTTTACAAAAGGCTAATAAAGATTTAATGGACGTTTCTATCAAAGTCAATAAAGTGATGGCGTTTTTAATGCCTGTTATGATGCTTGTGATGAATTTAACAGTTGTTGGCATCATCTGGTTTGGTGGAATTCGTATCGATAACGGTGGTATGCAGATCGGGGACTTGATGGCTTTTATTCAATACGTCATGCAAATCATGTTTGCTCTTGTTATGGCATCTATGATGTTTGTTATGATTCCGAGAGCAGCAGTATCTGCTAAACGTATTAATGAAGTGTTAGATAAGAAACCAACAATACTTAATGAAGGGTCTAAAGCTGTAGACCAAGAGCGAGGAACACTTGAATTTGACAACGTCTCTTTTACTTATCCAGGAGCAGAAGAGCCTGTTTTATCTAATATTAGTTTCAATGCTAAGTCAGGAGAAATTACTGCAATCATAGGGGGGACTGGTGCTGGTAAATCAACACTTGTGAATCTAATCCCCCGTTTTTATGATGTTACTAGTGGAACGATTCGAGTAAATGGTGTGGATCTAAAAGAGACATCAATCGATGAGGTGCGTTCTAAGATTGGTTATGTACCGCAAAAAGCACTGCTTTTTACAGGTACGATTGCTGAAAATATTCGCTTTGGCAAAGAAGATGCTACGCAAGAAGATATTGAACATGCTGCGCGTATAGCCCAAGCAGAAGATTTTATAAGCAAAATGGAAAATGGTTATGAATCTGAGATTTCTCAAGGTGGTTCAAATGTATCTGGTGGTCAAAAACAACGACTTTCTATTGCAAGAGCGTTAGTAAGAAAACCGGATATTTATATATTCGATGATAGCTTTTCAGCGCTTGATTACAAAACAGATGCAAGTCTACGTGCTGCATTAAAAGAAGAAACGAAGGATGCAACCATGCTACTTGTTGCTCAGCGTGTCAGTACCGTAGTTGATGCAGATCGAATCATCGTTTTAGATAAAGGCGAAATAGCTGGTATAGGTACACATAAAGAGTTGCTTGAAGAAAATGAAGTTTATCGTGAAATCGTTAAATCACAGCTCTCAGAGGAGGAAATCGCATGAGTAAGCATAGAAAAACGCAACCTCAAGGCGGCGGTCCAATGGGGAATGGCGGTAATATGATGATGGCGGGCCAAAAAGCTAAAGATTTTAAAGGTACGTTTAGACGTTTGCTGAGCTTTTTAAAACCATATCGTAATCGATTACTTATCGTATTTTTAGCAGCAATTATGAGTACTGTTTTCATGGTTGTAGGGCCAAAGCTAATGGGGAATGCAATCACTGAATTATTTGAAGGGGCATATAGCAAATTCAAAGGAGTACCAGGAGCTGAAATCGACTTCCATGCTATTGGACAATTGTTACTGTTACTTGCGGGACTTTATGTTATTAGCAGTTTGTTTTCGTATATTCAACAGTATATTATGTCTAGTGTCGCTCAAAAGACAGTTTATGATTTAAGAACAGAGATCAATGAAAAGCTAGAGAAGCTTCCATTGAAATATTATGACGGACGTGCAAATGGAGAGACTTTAAGTAGAGTAACAAATGACATTGATACAATTGGCAGTACGCTACAGCAAAGTGTGACACAATTCATCACTTCGATCGTAACCATAATAGGGATTATTATCATGATGTTAACAATCAGCCCGTTGTTGACGTTAATATCAATTGTAAGCCTACCTCTTTCAATTTTCGTTATTAAACCAATTTTGAAAAGGTCCCAAAAACATTTTGCAGATCAACAAAAAACACTTGGCCAGTTAAATGGTCATATTGAAGAAATGTATACAGGCCACCAAGTCGTTAAAGTATTTGGACATGAGAAAAAAGCAGTCGCAGAATTCGATGAAGTAAATGAAAAATTATATCAAGCAGGTCGTAAAGCACAATTTATCTCGGGAATGATCATGCCATTAATGTCTTTCATCGGGAATTTAAGTTATGTCATCATTAGTGTTGTTGGTGGTATTTTAGTAACGCAGCGTGCGATTTCAATCGGGGATATACAAGCATTTATTACGTATACTCGACAGTTTACCCAGCCTATTGCACAAACAGCGAACATTGCAAACATTATCCAATCAACAATTGCAGCAGCGGAACGTGTTTTTGAACTACTAGATGAAGAAGAGGAAGTAAAAGAAGTGACATCTTCTAGTTTAACAAAAGCAAAAGGTGCCGTTACTTTCGAGAATGTTAGTTTCGGATATGGCAAGGAACTATTAATAGAAGACATGAATATTGAAGTACTTCCAGGTCAAACAGTTGCCATTGTAGGTCCAACAGGAGCTGGTAAGACGACCCTGATCAATTTGTTAATGAGATTTTATGAGTTAAATGACGGGAAAATCAAAATAGATGGTATTGATACACGTAACATATCTCGCGAAAACCTCCGCAAAACATTTGGCATGGTGCTTCAGGATACTTGGCTTTTTAATGGAACAATTAAAGAAAACTTAGCTTTTGGAAAAGAAAATGCGACAGATGAAGAAATATTCTCGGCTGCCCAAACAGCTCGAGCAGATCACTTCATTCGTACACTTCCAGACGGTTATAATACCGTTTTAAATGAAGAAGCATCAAACATTTCGCAAGGACAAAAGCAGCTCTTAACTATTGCTCGAGCTGTACTTGCGGATCCTCCGATCATGATTTTAGACGAAGCAACTTCAAGTGTTGATACACGTACAGAATTACTGATCCAACAGGCGATGAATCGTTTAATGGAAGGGCGAACTAGCTTTGTTATTGCACATCGTCTTTCCACTATCAGAGACGCTGACTTGATCCTAGTGATGGATCAAGGTAAAGTGATTGAACAAGGAACACATCAAGATTTGTTAGAAGAAGACGGTTTTTATGCTGACCTTTATAACAGTCAATTTTCAAATAAAAAAGCAATGTAATAAATGTAGCCTTGATTCTAATTTGGAATCAAGGCTTTTAAAATTTTGAGAACAGAATAGTCAGTAATATTTGAATTGTATAAAATAATAAATAACAATATAATAAAAGAATAGCTTAATATATTTGCAGAAATTACAGTCCGAATAACATGATGAAAAGCGGGGGTAAACAATGAACATTTCTTATAAATTATTGTCGTCAGTAAGCTTTCAAGAAGCACATGAATTATTTAATAGAGGGTTTGAAGGTTATTTATTACCGATGAATTTATCTTTTGAAACATTCATTAGTAAGTTTGGAAATGAAGGTTTATCTCCATCGCTCTCAGTCGTTGCGTATGATGGTATTGAGCCTGTCGGATTTGTACTGCAGGGAATTAGAGAAGTGGATGGTCAAAAGGTTTCATGGAATGGTGGAACCGGTATTGTTCCCGAATATCGCGGGAAGAAGTTGGGCTTTTCTTTGATGCAAGAGGCGGAGAAAGTCTTAATGGACAACGAAGTTTCTATAGCTACATTGGAAGCACTTTCTGAAAATAGACCAGCCATATCATTATATGAGAAGTGTGGTTACAAAGTAGTTGACGATTTGCTCTTTTTATCAGCAAATGGGGCATTAGATCATCAATTACCAAATTTAGATGGCTATGAAATTCAAAGAATTCCTGCTGTGCATGCAATAGGTTCAGGATTATTTCCGGCTATTGTACCTTGGCAAACAGATCCTAGTAACACACCTAAAATAGGTGGAGAAGTTGTGATGATTACAAAGGATGAAGATGTACAGTCTGCATGTCTTATTCGGAAAAAATATGTGTTCGGAAATGAAACGGAAGGTATTACATTGTTTCAAGTATCTGAAAATGGTGATGAAGATGTACTAAATGCATTACTTGCGTATGCTTTGGAATACGATAAGCCAATAAATCGTACTACTTATAACTTCTTAAAAGGAAACGGACGAGTGATTTCCTTATTAACGAAAAAGGGATTTGAGGAGACGCCTGTTTCACAAGTATTTATGACAAAAACTTACTAACTTACCTGTTCAACTTTTAATAAATTGATTGAACAAGGTTTTTTAATCGCTTTTATGAAACAAGCCCTTCAATCAACAGATTGAAGGGCTTGTTTGTTATGTTAAACAGATTCATTCATTTCGCTTGCTTGTTCTCTTTGCTGCCTTTTTGCTTTTCGGAAGTGAAGAGTCTCGTAAATAACGGGAATCACCACAAGTGTCAGCAATGTGGCCATTGTTAAACCGCCAATTACGACGATTGCAAGACTACTGGAAACTAAGCTAGTTGACTCTGCTTTTTTAAATAATAATGGAATCATAGCACTTACTGTCGCCATAGCGGTCATTAAAATTGGACGCATTCTTGTAGCTGCTGCTTCTACTAGTGCATCGCGAATAATCATTGTTTTTTCATTTTGTTTGACACGATCTAGCAAAACAATCGCGTTCGTAACTACAATTCCAATTAACATTAAGGCACCAAGTAATGCCGTAACATCTACCGTAATTCCACTAATCAATAGGCCGAGAATCGCACCGATTGCTGCTAATGGAAGTGAACATAATATTGCAATTGGTGCACGGAATGTCTTAAAGGTTACAACCATAATTAAGAACACGATTCCTATTGATACAAGCATAGTGATAAATAAATCAGAGAAATCGTCTGCTTGTTGAGCACTTGCACCGCCAATATATACGTTTACTCCAGCTGGAATCTTCATTCCCTTTACATCTTTCTTACCAAAGATAGTTTTAGTAATCTCTTCATTGACCTTTGATAGATGCTCAGGATCAACACTAGCGGTAATACGTACATATGAATTTCCATCTTTATGGATTATGTTTGTTGGCTTCTCTTCTTGTTTTAACTTTGCTACTTTAGATAAAGGCGCCATTCCTGTAGGAGTAGCAACTAACATCTTGTTTAATTCATCTTTTGTTTTTGGGTTCAGGAGAGGCTCTAACATAATTGTAGTTGGTTGTGAACCAATCGTTGCCATTCCTATAGGCGTTCGATTTAGAAAAACACCTAATTGCTGAGAAATTTGCGTTGCGCTTCCTTCAGCAGCATTCACTTTAAAAGAATAGACCATTTTTTTGTCATCCTGATTGGTTGTTACCTTATCAATACCTTTTATTCCTTCGATTTTTTCTTTTACATTAGTTGCAGTTTTTTCAATTTGATTTAAATCATCACCCATAACATCAATCGTAATTGGTGAAGATGAACCTGACATAAAGGAAGCTGTTTCTACTGTTAGTTCTGCACCCACATACTCATTCTTTTGTTTTTCTAGTCTTTCAAGCATTTTTTCTGTATCTTTACTATCCTTTAACATGATCATGATTGTTGCAAGCGTTGGAGAATTAACCCCGCCAAATCTCGCGGCATCTTCTGTATTACCAAGCTGTGTATATTCATATTCCACTTCATCCTGAGAGTGAATGTAATCTTCAAGGCGAAGTGTATTTTCTTTTACTTTTTCAAGTGGTGTATCATTTGGATATTCTAAAGTTGCCTGTATGAAATCAGCTGTCGATTTATCAATCTCTCCCTTAGGCATTGCAAAATAAGTCCCAATTGAACCTGCAAATAATAATAAAGAAAGTAGATATACAACCCATTTATGGTTTAGTGTCCATGTTAATAAGCGAGAAAAACGTACTGCTGGCTTATGCGAAGCAAGTTTACTATTTTTCAATAAGGATGAACTCATCAACGGTACAACTGTGACTGCAACAATTAATGAAGCGAGTAAAGAATATGTGATCGTCAAGGCAAATGGCATTAAAAAGTCTTGTAAACTGCCACTAACTAATCCTATTGGTAAGAAGACGGCAACAGTTGTTAGTGTAGAAGCTAATATAGCTGTTCCTACTTCTTTTGTCGCTTCTACAATAAGACTTACTGAGAATTTTTCGTTTTGCATTTTCCGGAAAATGTTTTCTATTACGACGATACTATCGTCAACAAGCCTTCCAACAGCCACAGCTACTCCACCTAATGTCAAAATGTTTAACGAGACTCCTGACATCCATAGCAGAAACAGTGTAAAAGCTAGAGAAAGCGGTATGGAGACAATCGTAATAAATGTTGAACGTAGGTTTCTTAGAAATAGTACAATTACTATGGTCGCGAATAGTGCGCCTAATAATACTTCTTTCATCATTGTATTTACGGAACCTTCTATCATATCGGCTGTCGACATAATAACATCACTTTGGACGTTATGATATTGTTTATTCATTTTCTTTGTTACTTCGGCAATTTCTTTCCCTGTACTTACTGCGTTTGCATTACTTTGTTTCGTCATAATAAGAATCAACGCATCTTTACCGTTTACACGAGTAAGAGTAGTAGTTGGCTTTTTAATGCTTACTTTTGCGACATCCGCCAGTTTGACATCTGGAGCAATGGAAAGTTGTTGGATGTCTTTCAAAGAATTCAATTTTCCAATGATTTTGATGTTACTGGCCTTGTCGTCAATCGTTTTTTCCCCGACTGAAGCAGAAAGGTTTTGATCTTGGAGTATTGTCATAATATTCTCAAGTGATAATTGTTTTTCTGCTAATAGCGTATTATTTATTTTTATAGAAACATATGAACTTTCTGTACCAAACGCTTGCACATCTGCGACACCTTTAATATCTTTATACATTGGAATGATTTTTTTCTTAGCAAATTCGCTGTTTCTTTTTGTTAATCCATCCTTAAAAGTAATAGAAACATCTGCAATCGGAATCATGGATGTATTAAGCTGAATGATTGAAGGTTTCTGTACATTCTTTGGTAATGTGACGGTAGAAAGAGCTTCTTGCACTTCCTGCTTGGCATCTTTCATATTGGTTTTTGATTCAAATAATATATCGATTTGTGAAAATCCATCACCTGTTGTAGAGAAATAATCTTTTTTACCTTTGACAGAACTCACTGCGGTTTCAATTGGGGTTGTGACCTGTTGCTCCATCGAATTAGAATCGACTCCTTGCCCCAGTGCAATTATTGTTATTTGCGGTTGATCGGCGGGTGGCAAAAACTCCATTGGTAATTTGAAATAACTAACAGTACCTAGTAGTAAGACAAGGATTGTAACTAATGTTATGGCCGCTTTATTCTTGAAGGACCATTTAGTAAAGATAGACATATTAAAAAAATCTCCTTTCACATGCTCATCCATTTTTTTATAGCTCATTTTCAACATTAATATTTCTCGCTTTATTTGCGTCGTTCCTCCTGTAAGTAATTGTAAGTCATTGGAATTTTAAGGATAATAGACCAGAGTTGGTGGTTTTTCTACGTCTTAAGACTGATTTTGAATCAACAGAGGGATTGATTACAGATTAAATGATTCTAAATTTGAACGTACATATTTAAATAATAAGAAAAATAGTTATTTTTTATAAAAGTCTGGTACTCACCCAATTGAATCAGTGATCAGAACGAAATTTGGAAGGTAGACTATTTTAGTACTTGGAAACAAATTATTTAAAAACTAACCAACTTAAAAAGTTAACCTGTATTAAGAGAGCATTAAAATCATGTTGCTGTTGACTTTCCTTTGAAATAGTAGAATGTAAATATCAAATGTCTAATATAGAGAACTATAATTACAGAATTAGAGAAATAGTATAATCGTAATTCATTTAATTCTAATACCATTAAAAAGACTTGATCCCACAGAGGGGTCAAGTCTTTTTACATATTGGAACATATGAGGTCTACACAATGAGGGCAACAATCGCGATAGCAACCATAAGAACACAAAAACCTATGAGCGAATAGCCGATTACACGAATTCCTTTTGGTTGTTGTTGTATATGGGGTTTCTTATGAGATGGAGCGCCCATTATTTGATTATCAGATTCCATCGGATCGAATATTGTATCTTCATCATTTAATGTATTTGATTCATCTTGAATAATTTGATTTTTTTCTTCCATAACATTACCTCCTTTTAAAGGTTGTAATAAAAATGACTCGAATTATTACCAATTTATTCAACTACACACATAATTATATTGCTTGAAAGCGTTAATTATAAGTAAATATCCTTGTTGAATAGGAGTATCTTTTTATATTGAAGTATGAGTAAAACAAAAATGAAATTAAAGCTACTTATTTTACTAAAGGGTCAGGTCATTTGAACAAGAGAAGGAGGAAAAGAGTGAAAAAATTTGAATATATGGTAATATTTGAAACGTTCATTCCTTCCTTACGTATATATTAGAAATGATGTTGAAACATTCATATATCACGGATTGTAAATGTGTGAAAAAAGGAGGAATAGAATTGAAAAAGATGATTCGATTATTTTTAAGTTTTAGTTTAATCCTTTTATTAGCAGCGTGTTCAGAAGATGTTACTCAATATGAAGCAAAGGCTAGTAATTTTGAAGATGTGGGCTTTGTATATAATAATGACTTAACTATTGTAGTAATTGGTGAAGAATTAGTGATTTTTGGTTTTGTTTCTAAGTATGATCCTGAAAGGAAAACAATTATAGATAAATTATCTAAATCAGCTAATGCCGTTCAGGGAGAGTTTAATGAAAAGAGATATAAGAATGTAAAAATTAAAACAAAAAAAGATAAGTATTATATTACTGCTGACGATGGTTTATCACTTGAGTTTCAAAAAATTGGAGAAAGGATTATAGTTGATGAAGTAGGTGCGGAATATTTTACAAACAAATATCCAGAAAAATAAAATTCAATTGAAATTATATCTATAGTAAAAATAAAGAGTTTATCCAGCTACTTAAAAGATAAATACTAAATGTTCTAGTTGAACAAAAGGGGGCTTGAGTTGAAGATTACAGGGCTGGTCAGACGGCTCTATTTTCTTCTTCAACTTAAGGGGCAGGTTAGTTGTAGAAGATGAAAACAATTTATCGTTCATTATTAATTTTATTAAGAACATCAGAAAAACTGCAATTCAAAAAATTGAAAGTTAATAACATAAGGAGTTTTTTTGAATTAGTTTACATATATCTAAAGGAGAGGTTTTCAAATGAAACATTCTATGAAAGTAACAGAATGCCCAAAATGTGGTGGAAAAGAATTAGGGAAAGGTAAGCAAAATGGATATGGAGCAATGTTCCCGGGTAATAAGATGAGCTTTGGGTCAGATGTTGAATACATTATTTGTACTGAATGTGGATTTATAATCGAAAGCTATGTAAAAAAGCCAGAGAAATTTAAGGGGACACTTTAGATGTTATTCAAGTAACGAGGGCTAGAGTTGAAGATTACGTGGTGTTCAATCAGTAGACTTTTTTTATTATTCACTAAAAGAGGCAGTATAGCTTAATAAGATACCTTAAATCTGTTTAATTGAGTACCAACTCATGTTATAATGAGTAGCTTAGGATAATTACTACTTTTACTTATAATTGAACGGATGCCAAGAAAAGCCTCCGCATAGCGTAAAAATATGGAGGTGTAAGAGAATGAATAAACAATGGACGATTGGTAAAATTAAAGAATTTGTTGAGAAGAATTCAGAAAGTAAGTTGCTAACGACGGAATATCACGGTTTTTCTCAAAAATTACTATTTAAATGTGCATGTGATAGCAATTTTGAAAAGACATTTACGAAATTTAAAAATAAAAACCAACGTAAATGTGACGTGTGTCAACCACCAAAAGAATCAAGATAAAGTATACCCATAAATAAAGTGCCGATTTCTATTAAAGAGAAGTTGGCACTATTTTTATTTTATAGTGAAATGGTTTCAGACGTTTTTCAACAACTTATAACAGTGGTCTTTTTTGCATGAATTCTTGTGAAAATCAAGAACACTATTGAACTATTTATCACTGTTTTCTTTTTCTTCTAATTAAAAAACAACTAATTAATATTATGGCAATAATAACGACTACGCCTACTAAAAGTGATAGATTAGCGTAATTAATGCCCCATCCATATTGTTCTTTAGTCATAACATTACCTCACTTAATCTATTTATTTTTTTCAACATTAATAATATACAAAAAAATTTGGCATTATTTTTCCAATAGTAACATAGTAATTGTTCTTTTTTCATTAATTTCCCTATAAAAAATACCCCGATCGTTAGTTTTTGTCTAACGATCGGGGGGTAATTCACTTTAATTCTTTACTCACTATTACATTTCTTCTAAAATACCCTTAATTAAGTCAACGAATTGTGTTCTAACTTTACTCGCCACTTCAATTACTTCATCATGATTTAATGGTTGATCTAAAATTCCACATGCCATATTTGTTAAGCAAGAAATGCCAAGTACTTTCATATTTCCATGAATGGCTACAATAGCTTCTGGAACGGTTGACATACCTACAGCATCTGCTCCTAATGTACGAATCATGCGAATTTCAGCTGGTGTTTCGTATGCTGGTCCACTCCACCAAGCATAAACACCTTCTTGTAAGGAAATGTTTTGTTCTTTAGCCACGGTAGAAGCAATATTACGTAAATTACGATTATAAACTTCAGAAACATCAGGGAAACGAGTTCCCAATTCATCATTATTTGGCCCAATTAATGGATTTGTGCTAACCAAATTAATATGATCAGTAATTAACATTAAATCTCCTGGGTTAAAGCTTGTATTAACTGCACCACAAGCATTAGTAATGATTAGTTCCTCGACACCTAACGCTTTCATTACACGTACGGGAAAAGTTACTTCATCTAAAGTAAAGCCCTCATAATAATGGAAACGCCCTTTCATAGCAACTACTGTTTTTCCCTTTAATTCTCCGATTACTAATTCGTTTGCATGACCAATTGCTTCAGACTTTGCAAAGTGAGGAATTTCACTATAAGGAATTTTGAAAGGGTTCTCAATTTCATCGGCAAGAGTTCCTAAACCAGAACCTAAAATCAGTCCAATTGTAGGACGATAATCTGTCTTATTCATAATGAAATCGCTAGCTTCTAAAATATCTTGTAATTTGTGCATCAATAATTCCTCCTTAAATGAAAAACATAAACGTTACTTAAAATAAATTTGCTTTAAGACAAAATGTTTAAGTATGTATGCTTTATGTAAAAATAATAATTTTTTATTAACACTGCATCAATAGAAGTTTAATTGATTTTATAGCTATTGTAAATAGAGTGAAATTTAGAGTGACAACACTGAACTGGAAAAAGACTGTTGCTTAAATTCAGTAGCCGTATGATATCCAAGTGTTTGCTGTTAGTGTAGCCACATGCTTATTTCTTATTCACTAATGGAGCTGTTTTGGGGATTTAATAGTTAGGGGGATGATAATAAGGAACATAAATTTATCAAACGGAAAAACATTGGAAGTCTAGTGTTAGAGTTGTACATTAAACAGTGGGGTCATTGAACCATGCAGGAGATATATTCAAAGTTGTAGACAGTGACTTCAAAAAATGTTTGTGTAATCTCCTATTAACCAAACTAGGAAGAACTAGAGTTCAAGAATGGCAATACTACAGTTATCCTTCTTTCTTGTTGTGCTCTAGGGAAGGATAGAAGAATGAGATAAACATTTTTTATAGTATTATGTTAGAATAAATGTAATATTTTGAGAAATGAGGATGTGTAATTGATAAAATATATATTAGGTTTCTCTGCAGGATATTTTGCTTGTATGTTAATAATATTTTTTATCTTTGATGACTTCTCTTGGTCATTCGCATTGGGTTCTTTAACTGGAATAGTTCTCTTCGCACTATTAATAAAGATGCTTCGAAGAGAAAGATAACTGGATTTATTCTAACGCAATTTTTATTTAACTAAAGATGCAAGTTATTTGAAGAAGGTGCTGTATTATTAATGGATGGTGTATATCATTTTAGCGATGGATTGTAAGCAATTTATGAAGAATTCTTGGTAAATGATTATTTTCTTAATCAACTAAAGTGGCAGGTTAGTTGATTAAGGGTAACAAACAATTGCTATCATTTAAGGGAGAGGTCAGAGTTGAAAAAAACCAAACGAAATATGCTTATCGCAATCTTTGTAAGCGTGGCTATATTAACAATAGGAGGCGCTAGGGTTCTTCAAATTGAGAGGAATTACCAAGCACTAAGCCTATATTATAGGAATGCATAAGTAATTATGGCACTGTGATAATAGAAAAGAAGCATTTCTGGTCTCTTTCATCAGCTACATGTAAGGGAAGTTAACTTATATAGACCTTGTATTCAAGTTCTTTTTTTATAGTTGCATAAGAACACATTTATATCATGAAGAATTCATAAGAAATACTTATACTGTATAATAGGTTTTTAACAATTAACTTATGGGTTATGTTAAATAAAATAAATGTACATAAAAACTTTAATCACAAATGAGGAGGGGTTTTTTGGGAAAGAAAATTTATAATGGTAGGTTTGTTGCAAGCACAGAAGAGAGTTTAGTTTTATTTATTATTGGAATGCGTATTAACAAGCTTTTTTCTTTCACAAAGTGGGTACCAGTTTTTAAGGCAATGGGTCCAATGATAAAAGAATTATATCAGAATCCTGAATGGGGTTTCCGTCACACTGAATTTCTTTTTAGTTGGAGGGGAGTCACACTTATCCAGTACTGGAGAAGCTTTGATGATTTGGAGGCATATGCTCATGGGAAAACTCACTCTGCTGCTTGGAAAAGCTTTAACCAAAAGATTAAAGATGATGGAAGTGTTGGGATATACCACGAAACATACATAATTGAAAAGGGTGGGTCAGAAGCTATATATAATAATATGCCAAAGTTCGGTCTTTCCAAGGCATTCTCTCATATGCGAGTAGCTGCAAAGACAGAGTCAGCAAGAAGTAGAATTAGTAAATAATTTATTTGAGCCAATTCTTCTGCCAAAAAAGATAAAGATTGGAATCGTTATAAAAGGCTCTACTGCAACTATCTTAGCAGAATAATTAAAGAAATTATTGAAGGGTGAGGGGAATTATGGGTTCAAGAATAATGCACTTGGTTATCGCTAATAGAATTGCAGAATGTTTGTCGATAGAAGATAGAACTTCATTTTTACTTGGAGGCATTGCGCCAGATGCTGTTTCGCCTAAAGAATTATCACATTTCTTTAAAGGTGAAGTACAAGATTATACACGAAGCATTGATTATAAAGAATTTTTACATAAATATCATGCGCAAGTAGAAAGTCATTATATTTTGGGATATTATACACATTTAATCGCTGATGATATATGGCTGAAAGGTTTTTATCTTCCTTGGTTGAAAAACAGAATGGAAGCTAATAAAGAAATACTTCATTTATACCATAATGATTTCCGATTACTGAATGGAAAATTATTAGAGTACTATGGTTTTACAGATGAATTGAGAAAAATGCTCAGTGGTATTCCTTCAATATTTGATTTGCAGGAGGTTAAGTCCAAAGATGTTGAAGAATTCATTCCTTATGTATTAGGAGATATGCAGTACGATACGGAAGTGATAAATGAAAAACTTAATGTATTTACGTTTGATCAAATAGTTGGTTATATAGAGACATCAGTTAATAAGGGGTTATTGAATATAAAACCTTTACTTACTTAATCTATTGTTAAATTTGAATATTCTACTCAAATGGGCGTTTCTACAATATGTGGAAACGTTTTTTTTACTAAATGTTTAAGTTAGTCGTAAAATGGACACGACTTTAATGTGCTAATTTCAACTTGGAGGTGATATTAAATGGCTTTTCAATCTAAAAATATTTTCATCAATATTCCAGTGAAAGATCTGAACAAATCCTTCAAGTTTTTTCAAGAGTTAGGTTTTGATTTCAACCCACAATTCAGTGATGAAAGCACAGCCTCTATGATCATTAGCGACAATATCTTCGCAATGTTAATGGTTGAAGACCGTTTCAAAGAGTTTACGAAGAAGGAAATTTCGGATACTACAACTTCTGCAGAAGCGATTTTCTGCTTATCTGCTGAAAATCGGGTTCAAGTGGATGAGTTGGTAAATAAAGCACTGGCATCTGGTGCTAAGCCTTATAGTGAGCCGCAAGATCACGGATTTATGTATATATGGGGTTTTCAGGATTTAGACGGTCATATCTGGGAAATTGCTTATATGGATGAAAGTGCAATAAATCAGGGATAAACTTTTCGGTTTAATGTTATCTAATAAAAGTTTAACTTTTGTAGTGATGATGCCTTATCAGGTATCATCTTTTTTATTTACCTTAGTACGGGAATAATAGGGCATCAGATTATTTTAAAAAGAGGGTAATTAAGAATAAGACAAAAGTGTTCTTCACCATAATGACATTCACAAAGGAGTTAATCCAAGAAGGGTAAAGTATCTTAATCAAACTGGTTTAACTCAGTTGACGAGGCTATTAAACGACTTACAAAGAATTCTAAGGCAATAAACTTTAATAGTGTAGCAGAAGAAGCTGGAGTGAGCAAAGCTACGCTATATAATCATCCAGACCTTAAAGAGCGTATCAATTTCTTACGAAATCAGCAAGAAGAAAAGTTTATAGATTCAAGGATAAAACGAGATGAAAACAATCAAAATGCTATAATCGATTCTCTTAAAAGAAGGATTGAAAAGTTAGAAACTAGAAATAAAGAACTTGAAAAGGAAAATAAGCTATTGCGGGAAAAAGAAAATGAGAAGCTTACTGATTACTTTAAGGATATTTAATTTGAAATTAAGATAAAAGATGTTGCTATGAAATTAAAATAAAGTTTTTTAATATTAAAACTTCAAACAAACATAACTTCTTTCAAGTTAGGACGGGGTTATGTTTGTTTAATTATTAATTTAGGAAACCTTACTATACTAAAAAATAACAATAAAGTCATTTAGAATTATTTAACAAACAAGCACGATTGTTTCTGTAAAGTCATTCGTTTATTTCATTATTTAATTTTCCTTGAAATCTATGTTCTTATTCTCCAACCATACCATCATTATCTCGATCATCCATATATGGATATAACCAGTGGTCTTTTGTAATTGGCATCTTGTAACCTGCTGCTTTTGCTTCTTTAATTGTTACTTGTCCATTACCACCTGTATCAACACTAGAAAGATTACCTTTTGTGTTTGAAGTATTTGAATTCGATTTAGAATCAGAAGACTTCTTGCCTGTTAAACCTAGTGATTCGTTTACTTTATCAGGATCCACATTGTCAAACTTTTCAACGATTTTATTACCATTAATCATATAAATATATTGATAACTTGAAGGAATTTGGGTTTTCGTATTTGGATAGGTGATAATTGCTTCAAAATTAGTAGCCCCACCTGCTTTACGTATCGTTTCTTCCATATAAGCTTGATCCCCATGTCGATTGAGCGTACTATTTTGTGGTGTGATATTATAAGCATTTGATACCCCACCAATAGAATCTGCAATAATATGTCCTTCATCTAAATCTGCTCTCTCGACACCAGGAACTTTTGCTTCATCAGCGTAGTATCTGCCAGATGATGTTACAGGTTCGTTATCGTCATCTTGTAGAATAATTTCGTCAGCAATAACTCGTACTAGTTGTCCGTATTCATTCGTAAATGCCCAATATTTACGGTCCCCAAAACCAATGTCAACAACGACGTTAGCTTCACGATTTCCAGATAAATCACCACCATCAACTTCAATAAGTTTGTACCCTGCGAACAGTTCATCATCTGTTTTGGGTGGTGTTTCCTCTTCTATTTGTTCTTCATCACCGGTAGTAATAGGTTCTTCTTTTTCGGTATTTGTATCAACTGTAGTTATTACTTGTGAATCAGATTCATTTTCTGTATTGGATGCATCTTCTACGTTAGTACAACCAACGATAAAGATGGCAGTTAAAAGTAAGATTAAATAGTTTATTTTTTTTTTCATTTTAGGACTCCTTATAGTATTTTTTTACTGAACATTCTAGAAATCTTAGAATAAAACATAAATTAACATGGTTCATCTATTTATAATAGCATATTACCAATATTAATTTTATTTCAGTAGATAATTAGTTCGAAGTATGTTGTTAAATACCAATAAAGATTAGTAGAGTCCATTGCACTGAAAAAGGCACAATTCCAATTCAAGAATTGCGCCCGATTGTTGAAGATCATTTTTCAACTAAAGCCCCTACTATTAACAGTTTCAAATAAAACTGACTGATTACATCTATGATTTTAAATTGTAGATGTAATCGGTAAGTACATGATTCTCCTTTTCTAGCCCAGTCTATAAAGCATTGTCTCCTTTAAGTCGCCTAAAGTTGGATATAAGTAGATATAAAGTTCTTTCGAATCTTACAACAACTGTAAGAGTAATTTCCCGATTTTTTGTAGTAAGGTATTGCTAGGAATAAAAATGGGAGGCTAGACAGATGAATGCTTCGAATAAATTACTTGAAGTGAAGGAAGTACGTAAAGTTTTTGGTGAGGGACAAAATGAAACAATGGCATTAAAAGGCGTAACTTTTGATGTTTTACCAGGCGAGTTTCTTGGCATTATGGGTGCTAGTGGTTCAGGCAAGACGACGCTACTAAATGTAATCGCCACAATGCTGAAGCCAACATCAGGACAAATATTGCTAGACGGGCAAAATATTTCGTCGTTCAAAGGATCACAACTCGCTGCATATAGAGGCGATCAAATCGGGTATTTATTTCAGCAATTTGAACTGATTGATAATTTAACGGCGAAGGAAAATATCATGCTGCCGTTAGCGATTCATGGGATTAATTTAAAGGAGCAGGAACAAGCGTTGCTGCAATTAGCGAAACTATTTGATATAGAAGAACTGTTAAATAAATTTCCGTCACAATTGTCTGGCGGTCAAAAGCAACGGGTTGCAGCAGCGAGAGCGCTTATTTCAAATCCTAGCATTGTGTTAGCGGATGAGCCGACTGGTGCGTTAGATACGAAAAACGCCAAGATTTTAATGGAGAAGCTGTCTGAACATAATCAACAACAGGAGTCTACTATTTTAGTGGTGACCCATGATGCGAATGCGGCTAGCTATTGCTCAAGAATTTTGTTTATCCAGGACGGTGTCATTTTCCATGAACTGCGTAGAAATGTACCGGGCGAATCGCAGGAGGCATTTTATGAGCGAATCGTTATGGTGATGGCGCAGCTTGCTGGAGGTAGTAGTAATGTTCTTTGACTTTGTGAAACGCAATAGTCGCAAAATGCGGAAGGAAAACGGTGTGTATTTCGCATCGCTCATCGTATCAATTGTGGCGTTTTATGTGATCTTGTCGTTAGGTGAGCAAGATGTGATGCTGTATTTGAAGACGATTGAAAGTGATGCGGTAGAGCGATTGTTTTTATTAATTCCAGTGCTTTATGCAGTTTCATTAGTGTTCGTGTTCTTCCTCGTGTATTTTGCGAATCGCTATCAGCTGCAGCAACGCAGTCATGAGTTTGGCTTGTATTTAATGATGGGGATGAAGCAAAGTAAGCTGTTTCTTATGATTATGGGCGAAACGATTTGGAATGGCATTGTGGCCCTGTGTATTGGTCTGCCGATTTCATTGTTTTTAACAGAGCTTATTAATTTAACGACATCACGTTTAGTTGGCATGGGGATTATAGGCCATGCATTCCGTATTTCATGGACAGGCATTAGCTTGACGATTTGTGGCTTCTTCCTTGTGCAACTGCTAGCCATGCTTATTTTAAGCTTTACGATGAGCCGCAAAGAGCCGATTGAATTACTTCATGAGGAAAAGGAAAAATCGCAAAGTACAATGACGCCTAAATGGGGCGCCGTGAGCTTACTGTCTGGAGTGGCTTTATTATTCGGGACGATTTTTTTATGCATCGCTTACGGCATGTCGATTTTATATTTACGAAATTTTGATTATCGCGTATTTGCGCTGATTTTGCTTGTTGGTGTGTGTGGGACATTTATTTTATTCCGTGGCTTAGGAAGTGTGATTGGTGTTTATGTGAAGCGAAAAGGCAGCTCTTCAACAGGTTTGTCGATGTTTACGGCGAGACAGCTACAGGAAAATGTATTGCATCAATGGAGTTCACTAGCAATATCATCATTACTAATTTTAATGGCGATGGTTTGCTTCGCGTTTGGTACGTCGACAGCGTTAACGAATAGCGCTGTAGCTAATCGAACGGTTGATTATACGTTTAATGGTAATGAAGATGAAATTAAGCCTTTGGTTAAATCCGATGAGCTAGCACCTTACGTTGATAGTTATTATAGGATGGCGTTACATAATTTCTACCCACCTGAAGATGAGCCAGTATTAAATTATCATTTTGCATGGACGGGCTTAATAGAAACAGTATCGAGTCAAGACGATTCAGAGCCAAAAGAGATTTTATTAAACAACTTATCGATGCAGTATACGCCGTATTTTATTTCATTATCGAGCTATAATGCGATGCTTGAGGCAGCTGGAAAGAAGCCGATTCAGTTAGCTGATAATGAGGTGGCCATGTATACAAGTGACGATACAGGCGCTAGTTATGATATATTAAAAGATATATTGAAAAAGAGTCAGACTGTAGAAATAGCTGAAAATGAATACACATTATTGCCGACGTTATATTCGGATCAGATTGTGGCGGATAGAGCCATTACGTTAATGTATTCATTAATTGTGCCGGATGCATTATTCGAGCAATATTTTGACGCTGATGAAACTTGGCTTTGGAATATGACGTTAAAAGACGAGTTCATTGAAGAAAAAGGGCTTATGCAGGCGATGCTTGAAGTCGATCAAGTGCTTAATTCGACAGGCTTGCAGTATGAGAGCTATCTTGCGAGCATGGGCAGACAGCTATTTTACACGGTAGCAGGCAGTTATACAACGTTTTATTTAGGTGTGATGTTTTTAATTATTGCCAATACGGTGCTAGGCTTAAACTTTTTAATGCAGCAAAGAAGCACGCGTAGTCGCTATCAAACGTTAGCGATGCTCGGTGCAGATGTGGAATCAATTTGTACATCAGTACGCAAGCAAATTTGGCTATACTTCATCTTAGCTATTTCGGTTGCATTTGTTAGTGGAATTTTTGGCATTTGGTCTTTATTAACGGCCATGCCTGCAACTGTTTTCAGTCTTCAAAATGGTATCGTCATTGGTTTAGTGGTGCTATTATTTATTGTAATTGAAGTTGGCTATATTCGAATGATTCAACGAAAAAGTGATGTAGAAATTCGAAAGTTAAAAGAAATTGAGTAGAGGTGATGGCATGGCGAATATTGTCATTGTAGAGGATGACATTTTCCTACGCGAAGAATTACAAAATATTTTACAAAAGGAGGGGTACTCTGTAGTGAGTATCTCTTCTTTTGATACACCTGTTGAAGAAATCATCGCTGCCAAGCCCGGATTAGTCTTGTTAGATTTAAATTTACCTAACTTATCGGGTTTTCAAATTTGTCGTACTTTAAAAATGAAAGGAATTGGTCCGATTCTAATTTTAACTGCTCGTAATCAGATACGAGATGAGTTGCATGCATTAGAGTTAGGAGCCGATGACTTTTTAACAAAGCCCTGTCATTCGAAACGACTCATTGCAAGAGTACAAAAGCTACAACAGCTATATGCCAAAATGCCGATGTTTTTAAATTGGGGAAATTTCCAATTAGATTTGAAGACGAATGAATTATATATTGGTCACAATTCACTTTCATTATCTGAAAATGAAGGCGCCATTATGAAGCTTTTAATACAACATGCACCGGCAGTTATGGAAAAGGAGCAGCTTTTCCATGAATTGTGGGGAAGTAGTGAATTTGTGGACGAAAATATACTACAAGTAAACATGACTAGACTTCGTAAAACATTGGATAAAGTAGGTATGTCACATCATATTAAAACGGTCAGAGGCGTTGGCTATCAATTAATAGTGAGTGAATCCCCATGAGGCGATTAGATTGGCTCCATATTTTACAGCAATCGCGTCAGTGGATTTTACTCCTATGCGTAAGTAGCGGTTTTTTTAATTTTTTAGCGTGGGTTGCGTATCCAGAGACATTTAAACTATTAGTTTTGACGATGCTCATTTTTACTTTTGTAACCATTTTGATTGGGAAAAAACAATTCCTTATATTTTTTCTGACGATGATGAAGAACGAACATATAAAACACACAGATTTTCTTTAAAATGTAAAACCTCTGATTTCAAATACATCCCTATGTTAAAAGCAATCTGCAATCATGATATAGGAGTTAGACCAAGCATTTTTCATAGAGTCCATTTTATTAACATCAACAGGAAAACTATTTTTCACATTTATGATGATAGGGGATGTGATCTATTAGCGACATCTCCCGAAACAATAAGAGATGTTTATGATAAATACAACGATTGGATATTAGATTACGACAGAAATGAAATAGACGAGGTATTTAAATAAGGAATATCTTCTTATTCAACAAGTACAAGCGGGTGCATTAGTTCTTTGATATTATTTAAAGCCAAATTACAAAAAAGCTGCAGTTAAGTCAACTTAATGCAAGCTTTTTTTGATTCAAGTAGAGAAATCAGCTAGATTCTTATTAAATTTTCATGCCTATGTTAGAGAAAAGATTACATGGCGACTTTACGTTCATTTTCAATGGTAACTGAAATCCGATAAAACTTCTTAGGTCGACCTAGCAGTTTTCCCTACTTATGTAGAGGGTAGTTGCATTAAAAATCAAAAAGGGAAAAAGATTTAACTAAAATTGTACTATCATATCGGTTATAGTAATACAAACTGTGATAGAGGACTGCCATTAATGCTGCTAAATTGGTATCATCTTCTTTAAAAAGAGTAATGATTACATTATCTAACTCATCCGAATTCCTAGTGTCTACAAGCTTAACTGTAGCAATTTCTTCATCATTTTTAAATAAACGTACTTCTGCAGAATAGTGTTGAAGAAATACGTATGTATCTGAATTATCTTGCCACGTATATTTACTTTCGATTAGTTGCTCACGCTCTCTTTTCAGAACTATTTTCTGAAGTGGTGTTGTTAACATGTAGTCTAATTTAAATCGGTATTTTAAAGCGTTTATACTATAGATGTTTTTTTCATTTAGATCCACTGCTACAAAGCAATAATTAAGAGTAAAACTAAATAAATTATTTACAATACGAGTCAATATTCTTGGTTTTCGCTTTTTTATGTAACAATGAACGTTACCATTTTCATCTGTAAGTGGTAATCTATCTTGCATCGACAAGTGTTTAGGGATTTTATATGAATATGTGTACAATATTATTCCTCCTGAATAGGTTTAACTATAATTGTTATTGTACAATAAATTCTTAGAAGTGTTTTTATTCATTTTTTGTAACGGTGAACTAACTCATGAGCCTTAATGTCAGTCATAGTTATTAAACTCAAAAATATTGAGCTATAGACATAACTACAGTAAGATAATGTAAATGACTAGCTTTTTATTTTATAAAAAGGAGATGATTTCACTGAATACTCAATCAAATAAGAATGCAGTTGTAGTTTATAACTTTAATATTTCATCAGATAAGGTTTTTGAAGCTTGGATTGACCCCGATAAGGTAATGAAATGGATGTTTCCAAAAGGGGATATTCAACGTGTAGAAATTGACAGAAGCGTGGGGGGCTCTTTCTCATTTGTTGATTTGAGAGAAGGCAAGGAGATTGACCATCGTGGAGAGTATTTAGAAATTGAACGACCGAAACGACTAGTATTTACTTGGGGTATTCCAAAAGAAACACCGGATGCGGCGCGAGTTAACATTGACATAGTTTCAATTAAGGCAGGATGTGAGCTGACTTTAACTCATGAATTACTTCCTGATTGGTCAGACTTTGCACCACAAACGGAGCAAGCATGGCGAAATATGCTAGAAGCTATGGATAAAGTATTATCTTAACGAATAAGATAACTTTGAATGAGAAATAAATAAAAAAAAGAACTAGTAGCCATTATAAAAGACCCCAGCCATTTGCTCGTTTCCGAATTAATGACGGGGTCTTCGATATAAATGAAATATTCTATTACTAAATTAAGAAACAGCCTTCAAACCAGCTACTCCGATAACTATCGCAATAATACTAATAATACGTGCTACGCTTTTGGATTCTCCAAACAGAATCATATTGATCAATACAGCACCGACAGTACCGATACCGATCCATACAGCGTATGCAATACTTAATTGTAAATAGTTAAACGAAGTGTAGAGGAGGGCAAATGATAAGCCGAAACCTCCAACGTAAAGAATCAAATTTCGAATTGTTTTATTCTGACTGTATAACTTTAAACCGATAACTCCTACAATTTCCGACATTGCAGCTAAGAATACAAATATCCACCCCATCGTTAGTGCACTCCTTTCAAATCATTTTCATCATTCGTATGATTATCAGCTAATTTTAATCCAATAACACCCGCAACAAGAATAACCATGAAGATTCCTTTTGCTAAACTAAATTCTCCACCAAAGATAAATACATCCATTAATGTCGTTCCAACTGTACCGATCCCTGCGAAAATAGCATAAACAGTTCCGGTAGGTAAGTTCTCACAAGCTTTAGATAAGAAGTGGAAATCTATCGCAATAATCACCAATATAATAGCCCAATGCCACCAAGTACTTGCGGTATTAAAACCGAAGACCCAAATTAATTCAAACAAACAAGTTAAAGCAACATACATCCAATCTTTAGTCATATTTAACATTCCTTTCGTAATAAATATCAGCTAACTTTTTCTTTGTCAGTACATAATGACTGACTATCAGTCATTTTTATGATGCAAAAGCTTCATAATTTAAATACGAAGCCCTAATGCATGATGTAAAAAATCGAGTAATTCTTGTTTTTGAAGTGTTGCATTTTCTTCATCTAAATCATCATATAAATAAATTTGTTCAGCTGCAGATTCAATTAGACCAATAATCAATTTAGAGGATCGTTCAGTAATAAGTGAGTCGCGTATATCTCCGGCATTTTGAGCTTGTTTTAAGAAGTTGTTCATCCATTCATAAAAAGGTGCATAAATGGTCTCCCATTCTTTCAAATGCTCAGTTTGAGTGATTCCAGCATAAACAAGTGCAAAGACGTCACGATATTCTTTTGTTAAATAGAAAACAGCATCTACAATTTGATTTAGTTGTCCTTCAATCGACTCATTTTCTTGGAAGCGATGGTTCACTTCTGACATGATTTTCTCTACCATAACAGCCGCAATTGCTGGCATTACGGATAGTTTAGATGGGAAATATAAATAAAAAGTACCTTGAGCTATTCCAGCAGATTTTACAATATCAGATACTTTTGTTTTTTCAACACCTTTTTCACGGAAAACATCGATAGCAGCAAGAATAATCTTTTCTTCTTTTGACATTTTATAACCCTCATTTCATGACTGACTGTCATTCATTTTATAGAATACGTGTTAATTTGTCAAAAATATTGATTTATAATAAGAGAAATGAAAAAGTATTTTTATCGTTTGAATCCGTTTAATTACATTGTTGATACGTGATTCTTATAAATGTCTGCTTTGAAATTAAATCGAAAGAGTGTATTCATGAGGATAAAATATAAAGCTATCTATAGATGTACATGTTTACACAAACTATTTTTTAGATTTCCAAATAATGTACAATGTAGATTATAAAGGAGTTGGGATAGATGAAAAAAATAAAAAGTCACCTTTATTGTTATATATATATTTTGAGTTCAGTCGTAACAATTGGCGCTTTTATTTTTGCTAATTTAACAACAATTTCTCCTACTAATTATGGAGGGGGAAATGGTAATTTTGGTTTATTGCCATTCTTCTTTTTATTTCCATTTATTATTGTTTTCATCTCAATGACTATCAGTTATATGCATGAATTTATGTATCGCAAGTTGCAGAAGGGAACTATTCGAAAGATTGTCGCTGGAAGTTTATTGGGGATGATCTTGATTGTAAGCATTACTCTTATAAGGGCAATTCAATTAAAATCACTTCTTGCCGAAGTAAATCCGATATACCATGAAGAAACAAAAATTCCTTTACTAAGTATCTATTCCAACGCAGTCTTTTTTAATTTTTTTACTTATACATTATTAATACTTCTTTGTTTGTTTATTAGTGGAATAATGGCATATAAAGATAAACAGAAAAGTAGCATGTCAGTTTTTTAATAGAACTTCTTCTCAAAAGTACGATATCTTATTACAACGTGTCAGAAATCCTATTAAGCAACAATTGATATGTTGAGAAAAGTATAATGAATGCTATTAAACCGAAGTAGTAGAGTAGTTAAACTTTTGATTGTTGCGTTATAATCAAAAGAAAATATGGTTTTCTTATTGAAGATAAAAGCAAAGGAAGTTGTTATTGATGAGTTTAGCTAGTTATATCGGTTGTTTTGTTGAAATACCTATTACACCTGAGAAAGAGCAGCTTGAGGCTTTATTTTTTGTAGATGATTGTTTTTCAGGGGAAAAAGAAAAAGAAAATGTGAAAAAGCATCAGTTTACGACACCTTATGTTTACGAAGTATCAAGCCATTGGGGAATTGAGATTACAAAACATATGAATCAAGAAACTTGTGAAGAATCGAAAAAGAAACTTATTGCTTTATGTGAAATGATGAATCATTACCTTAAAAAAGGTGATTATTTCGAGTTGTTTAGCTGTTGGGTAGGCGAAGAGAGAGATGAACGAGAAGGAGAAATCACATTAAAACTAGGTGAATTAAATATTGATAATCTCGAAATTCCAGAAAAAACTTACTTACGTATTTATAAATAAATTAATGCTGTTTTCTCAAAGATTGTTTCTTCTCGGAAGAATAGGGTTAAAAGCGACGGAAACCCAGAGATAATCTACAAAATAAGTACTTGTAGAATTAACTCTGGCTTTTATTAATTGTAAATCCTAGAGAGAATATTTATTTCAAATGTCGTTGCATCAAGTTCTAATTCTATTTTACTGTCTTCGATTCCGAGTTCCTCACAACTTATAGATAATTTATTTTCTGACCAACCATTAAATTTAATCAGATCCATTGCTATTGGAATGTCTAAGAGTGTTGTCTATCCTTAATTGTTTCTCCTATTAATTCAATATTGTAATAATCAGCAATAATGAAATCTCCAAAAGGTGTTACTGTTAAATCTTGATATATTGTTTGAGTTTCATCTATTGATTTAAATTCAGTTAATTCGCCACTTACACAATCAATTTGAAATAGATAATCAGAAGTAGCAACTAGAGTCTGATTATGTTTACTAGATAATGCAACAGCTCGTTGCGCTCCTCTAAATTGACCGCACCATTCATAATAATTCTCATCTTCAAATTTGATCCAAGTCCAATCTTGAGAATTCCACTGATTTGAAATATCATAAATTCTCTCTTTGAATTGTCCTGAATATGGTTGTTCTATAATTTCAGCTTTCGTTATCAAACAGTCCATCCTCCAACATTAGTACGTGTTATCACTTATTCATTTTGAGCGCCCTTTACTACAATAGCAACAATCTTCTTGAAAACAGCCTTCATTAAATATCATCTTTAAACCTTGCGATACGCGATATTTTAAAAACAATGCAATACCAATAATTTAAGAGTACTCATATTTTATATAAGATATAGAAATATTTCTAATAGATTTTTATAAAACCCTTTATAAGTAGCATAAGCATAAAGTGTAAAAGCCAATAAAAAACTCCAAGTTGAAAAAATAATCAAAAGGGAGTTAAACTGTCTAACTAAGTATGCGATTTTTAAAAAAATCAATTATTTCTTCACTTTTGAAATAGTCATCCCGTCACCAATTGGGATAAGAATAGATTCTAATTGAGGATGATTCGCCACATTTTCATTAAATTTCTTCATTAATTCGGTATAGCGTTTAGGCTTCACTTCCTGGTCTACTACACTACCTTGAGCAAGTACATTATCAGCTACTATTATAGCTCCTGAATCAGCAAGTTTAATACAATATTCTAAGTAATTTTCATAATTTTCTTTGTCAGCATCGATAAAGAAAAAGTCAAATCGTTTATTATCCTCAACTAGTTTTTCAAGACTCTGCAATGCTGGACCAGTTAGATACAACACTTGATCTCCGAAGCCTGCTTTTGATAGATTGTTGTTTGCTAACTCTGCGTATTTCTCTTCTAATTCAAGAGAAGTTAATTTTCCTTCTTTTCCGAATCCGCTTGCAAGGCAAATTCCACTATAACCTCCTAGTGCACCTATCTCAAGAACATTCTTAGCACCTGAAATGGATACAAGCATAGTTAAAAGTTTACCTGAAGAAGGAGATACCGATATGGAGGGCATTCCATTTTCTTCGATGGATGAAATGACTTCCTCCAAATGAGTATAATTATTTTGGAACACTGAATCGATATAATTATTTATTTGTTTCATTAGTTTCAATTCCTCCTTCATCAATAGCTACTGAATCTTTACTATCCAATTCCGAAATTTCTATTTCTTCAGTATCATTGGAAATATCCATGGCTTCATTCTCTTGTATTTCAAATAATTGAATAAATTCATTGATTACCATATCAATGGCTTTTAATTCACCGACTAAAATTGGATGAATAGATTGAAACTCGGGTTTATCTAACTGCTGCTTAATAGTGGAACGCTTTAGATTCATTCTTTCTAAAAAAGCAATTGCTCTACCTCTACGAAAAGTTTTTGGTCCACGCTCTCCAGAACCACCTCTTCCTTTATGGCGCTCACCTCGATGATGTCCCTCTTTCTTAAAATCCTTAAATTTTCCATCTCTCATTAAAATTCCTCCTTATTTGTATACCATTGTATACAAATTGTTATATTACTGATTGTATACATTTGTATACATATTGTCAATTTTTGATTCAAATGAATAGACTTCAATCGGTATACTGTTTTTTTATTTGTTTTTAATTGAAAAGCTATAGGGGAAGCGCTACAAAAAAAGACAATTCCATCTATTTATAAGGAAAAATATGTTAAAGTTATACTTGGGGATTTTAACATAAAATTCGAATGATGAAGTAAAGTAGGAGGGTAGGAATATGGATATTTCAAATTTACAATTTGAGACGGAAAGATTGATTTTACGTCCTTATAAAAAAGAAGATTATCTCAATTGGTATACACATTTTGATAATCGATTGCCTTCGCAATACAAATATGATGATGGTAAACCTTTAAATATGTCTACATCTACTGAGGAATGGTTTATCGACTGGATAAATGGATTTGATCAATCAGCAAAGAAGGATGAAATGTATATCCTCGGGATTTTCCGCAAAGAAGATGGTGTGAATGTTGGGAAAGTGGAGCTAATAACGATACTGAGGATGGATTATCAATGGGCGATGATGGGTTATTCTATTCATAATCAGTTTTGGAACAAGGGGTATGGAATAGAGAGTGTCAAGGCTGCAACTGAATTGTTTTTCTCGACTTTAGATTTCCATAGAATTGAATTACATATTAATATAGATAACAATCCTTCCAAAACACTGGCTGAAAGAGCAGGGTATCTCTTTGAATGTGAGAGAAATGAGTTTTCTTATGAGGATGACATATGGACGGACTTTTTAATCTATTATAAAAATCGTAGTTATTGAAAAATCAATGCACTTAACAAAGTGAACAAAAAAACAACGGCAGATATATTAGCCGTTGTTTTTTCGTTTAATTTGTCTTTCTTTGCTGGACTAGAAATATAGCTAAACCAATTAAAATAACGACAATACCTACAGCTTGCTCTACGGAAATGACTTCTCCCAAAATGAAGTAAGCAAGAATACAAGTGCCAATCGTTTCTCCTAAAATACTCATTGAGATAACAGAAGTGCTGATCCATTTAATTAGCCAATTGAAAATCGTCTGCCCTAAAATAGTTGCCACAAATGCTAGACCTAATAATGCCCACCATGTAGTTGAAGAGTAGTTAGTAAATGATTCATTCAGGCAAAGTGCATAGATGGCCAAAAAGATTGCGCTACTCCCATAACCTATAACTGAATACGGAATAAGAGATAACTCCTTCCGAACAGATTGTCCAATAAAGAAATAGCCAGTAATAATACCTGCTGCGATAAAGGCTAAAATATCTCCGTATAGTGCGTCGCCGCTTATTTGTAAGTCCTGCCAACCAATAATAAGGCTACCTAAAATCGCCACAAAGCAGCCAATAATAGCCCCTTTAGAAAAGCGTTCTTTAAATAGAAAATAACCCCCAACCATAGAAAATAGAGGTTGTAACGTTACGATTACTGTCGAACTAGCAACAGATGTGTATTCTAAAGATTCAAACCACAATACATAATGAAAGGCTAAAAATAATCCGGAAAGTATCCCTAAGCCCCATTGTTTTATAGTTAATCCAACAAGTTCTTGTCGATATCTATTTTTCCCGATTAAAAAAGGTAACAATATGAGCATCGCAAAAAATAAGCGATAAAATGCAGTAATGGCTGGTGGGGCATCTGCAATTTTTACAAAAATAGCAGAAGTTGATAACGCAAATACAGCAAAGAAGAGCGCTAGGTATGAAAAAAGTGAGGATCGCATGATGTGTACTCCTGTCTAGTTGTTTAAAATCTTGAACAAAGCCTAGTATATTGTACATCATATTAGAGAGAATATTATACTTATAAAGCAACTTTATTTGGTATTTTATAATATAAGTTCAAAAGAAGGGAAAGCACAGTGATTCCATGGTTGAGCATTCTAGAATTACTCACAAATACTATACATAAAACAACTTCAGGATAGTTATGAATTAAAGTATAATTAAGCAAAAAAAGGTGACCCATGATATTCATACACTGGGACACCTTATTTTAGTTGATCTTTACATGTTTATTATTATAAACAAAAACCTCTATTCTTTTGAGTTCATCCTTATAAAATGAATTTGTTAATGACTTCTTGATTTCTAATTGGATTTCTTTTCCTCGATTGATATTGAATAAAGTGGTTTTTTGTATAGATGTATTTATTTCTACAAGTAGCTTCTTATCTTTATCTCTTATACGTATACTTTCAATTTCTGTAAATTTTTTAGCTTTAAGGTCTTCTTGAAATTTCGTAGTTAGTTCATCATTTCTTTCTAATGCTAATTCCTCTGCATCTGGGTAATCTATGACTTGCTTATAAACATCGATTGAATAATTTTTAAAAAGTGTTTGTTGTGATGATTCATGAATGATCTTTTTAATACTATTTTCAATTTTGTTAATATATTGTTGGTTACTATTTACTTGTATATTAATTTCTTTTACTTGAGAATCAAAACCGAGTGTAACTATTTTAAAATTTTGTTCCATTAGTTTGGGGTGTATTTTTTTCATTAAAACTTGAAAATTATCATTTAATACTTTTTCCGAATGTGTTCCAGGTTCCATTGCAAATGCGATTTTAGTATTTCGATATGCATCGTGTAACCAAATCCCACTAAAGAGTAAACAAAAGATAAAACCAACTGAGGCTATATTTTTTTTCAAATTGAATATCTCCCTCCACAAATTTTAAATGTCTATAATTCGCTGACAGTGCCAAAAATTTTAAAATCCAATATAGTATGTTCTATTCAGAAAAAATAATAAAAACAAAATAAAAACAAAATTTCACAGTTTTAAGAAAAGAAATTCATAGTTACAGGATATGTCTTTTTATCGGTTATCAAAATACAACTTTAGGTGATAGGACTTAATATGGCTAATTTTACATAAAATTTAGTTGGATCAATTTAACTATTATAATCAAATTAATGGGGATTTTAACCTGTTTTATTATAAAAAGTACTAAAAAATGGTTATATTATGATAGAATTTGTGAATGTGGATATTTATTGAAAAGAAATATCTGTTTAAAAAAAGGAAGGAAGTGTAGGCTTTGATGAAAAAAAGCGGAAAGAAACTTAAAAAAGGTATGGTCATGTCAATGGTCGTAGCAAGTACACTATTATTAAGTACATTGGGAGGAGTAGAAGCTCAAGCTGCAACAAATAAAACACAGCAAATAACTAAATCTGCAGCCGTTACACAAGTGTCTGCGACGGTCTCGAAAAAAGGAGTATTAACTTACCCTAAGAAATTCAGTATGAAAAAGGTAACAAGTGAATTAAAACCAGAAGCGGCTAAACTTATAAAAATCTATGGTAACTCCCTTAATACAGGAAAAACTACCTCTTTCAATTCTTATGTAAACAAACATGTAGCTGAGCACGGAAAAAACGACTATTTACTTGGTCACAAATATACTAAGGACAATTATAGTAGAAAAATAAAAGGCATGCGAAAAGTCAATTCCAAGAAAATATTATCTACTTATTCTAAGGCTCTAAACAAAGTCTCAACTTCCAAGGTAAAAGTTTATGATACATATAAAGGAAAGGGATTTGCTACATTTACTTATGAATATCGACCAAAAGAATTTGATGCTTTTGGAACTATCGCTATAAAATTTAGTTTTACTCAACTGAAAAATGGTAAATATGTGTTGGAATATCTTTATTATCTTTAATAAGACACTGGAATAATCTAAGACGGTAATCTATTAAAGTGTGGGGAGCCTGGATGTGCATAGTTGTATTTGAAAAAGTGTATTAATAAAAGCATTCATAATGAATTGCCTTTTTTCTAGCGCTATTCATATCGATGTTCTAAACCAATAAACTTATAAATGAATTAAAACCCGCTATATGCAAAATAAAAGCAGAACTAAAAGATAATCTTTAGTTCTGCTTTTATAGTTTATGGAACACGTGGACGTCCTTGAAGATAAATGCGCAAAATCTAAATAAATAATCCCATTACCAATGTATTATAGTAAACGCCATTAATGAAATTGTCTTTTTTTAGGAGTCCTTCTTTTTCAAAACCGAGCTTTTCGTATAATTCAATGGCGAAAGTATTATCTTCTCTCGTAACAAGACTAATTTTTTTAGTTACCCCATTTGAAGTTGCCCAATTAATCAGTTCTTCCATCAATATTCTACCTAATCCTTGTCCAACCAACTGTTCGCTCACAACAATGCCTAATGTTCCAACATGTTTCGTTCTATCTTTTTGGCTAGAATTAATAGATGCTATGCCTATAATTACATCCTCTAAAGTTGCTATTAAAATTATAGAGTTTTGTTCCAGTGATGTAGAATCTATAAACTTTTTATACTCCTCCACATCCCTATTAAATTCATTTTTTCCGAATGAAAGAAAATCTGTTTCTCCACCTACGACATTGTAGAAATTAATCATTTGCTGAGCATCATTTCTAGTAGCTTCTTTTATCGTTACTTCATTGCCATTTTTTAAACGAACTTTCATGATAACTATCAACTTCTCTCTATATAAGATGGATATAAAAGATTGATACGATATTTAATTAAATAATGAAGAGCAACTAATCGATTTTCCGATAATGGGTTCTTCTTCGTTAATAACAGATTAGCAAATCTTCTAGAATCGTTCAACTTTAGGTTTTTGCTTCATCATCTAGAAATATTAAGGTGAACAGCGTCATAAGTAAATGAGTGTCTTTTAATTAATTTATACTAGATTTAAAACCTCATCATTACATTTAAGCATTCAAAATCCGCGGGATATAATGGACGCTCGTCAAACCATTGAACAAGTGCTTAAAGTTCAGACATCAATTTCTTCGGAAGTGGGGAAGATAACGGCCCCAATGGCGGATGCTGACAAAGTCACAGATCTACTGATTGCTCTTCGTCAAAAAGGAATCAGACTAGATGAGATGAGTGTACAGAAACCAACACTAGACGAGGTCTTTTTGACCATTACGGGTCATGGTGCTGAGGAGGCTGCTTCTAAGTCATCCAATGAATCTGATAAAGTGGAGGAGGGTAGAGTATGAGAGGTTCTTCTTAAAGCAGGTTGCTGGACGGCAACTACGAAAAAAAACTAGCTTTAAACAATCGGTAAGTAATTCGTTAACAATGGCTTATCGTGGTGTATTGAAGATTCGACGGACGCCAGAGCAGTTGTTTGACGTCACGCTCCAACCGATCATTTTCACCCTGATGTTCACTTACATTTTCGGTGGAGCTATCTCGGGGAACGTGTAAACTACTTGCCTGTCATCATTCCCGGTATTTTAGTACAGACCGTAATTACGACTTCAATCGTCACAGGTGTGCAACTACGTGAAGATATGGATAAGGGCGTTTTTGATAGATTCAAGTCACTGCCTATCGCGCGGATTGCACCATTGGCGGGAGCATTGTTGGCTGACACTATCCGCTATACAATTGCAACGGTACTCACTTTTACTATGGGTTATATAATGGGGTATCGACCAGAAGGAGGGCTAAGTCACGTTGTTTTAGCTGCGCTTTTAGTCATTGTATGTGCCTGGGCAATTAGCTGGATCTTTGCCTTCTTTGGTGTTATTGCACGTACTGCTTCAAGTGTACAGGGTATCTCTATGATCGTGCTGTTTCCTCTAACGTTTCTTTCAAATGCTTTTGTGCCCGCTGATACTTTACCAAACTGGCTACAATGGTTTGTGAAAATTAACCCGATCTCGCATCTCGTTACCGCTGTTCGAGATCTTGCAAACGCTGGCACAGTAGGTTGGGACCTAATTGCTTCCCTAATAGGAGCAACTGTCATTGTGGCCATCTTTGGACCCATTACGGTCCGTGCATATATGCGCCGGACATAAGATAAAACTCGTACTCATTATCTACGGTAAAAAGTTTCATATAGAATATAAAAAAAGTGTGTTTTGAGTAATTTTTTCAAAACACACTTTTATTTTGTTGTTTTATCAGCCTTCTGAAGACGCTAAATAACGCTTTACTTCGTTCTCAAACTTTACAATTAATATGTTATCGTGATCTTTTACAGAATAAATTTCAGCACCAATTGGTAATTTATTTGCTGCACCATTCTTGAATTCTTCCGGTTTAGATGCTTTAAACTCAATCTCCCCAACATGCTCTTTCTCTACTAATTTCAATTCGTCTACCCAATCAATTCCTGTTTGATAAATAGAATCTCCCCGTTGAAAAATATCAGCATTTGAATCTAACTCTAGTATTTCAGCTGCATCAGGTTTTTCGCTAGTATGTTCTTCAATATCTTGATCCGAACAACCAACTAACCATAAAAGGGATAAAGCAATTAAAAGTAATACTCGATTTAATTTCATAGCATTTGCTCCTTTGTAAAATTTTTCGCGAAAAGTTAATGAATAGGTTGCAAATAATTAGACGAAATAGACGATTATAAGGATTCTTCAAGAATCGATTTAATGACATTTTTTAAATGTAAAATATTCTTCTGCGTACTTTCATTCTTTTTATAGATATAAACAGTGTTAATCTCATTGTTCAACTGTAAATTGTAGCGGTGAATGTTTGTATAGTTATATAAGTCAATTAGCTTCGTATTTAACACAGCGATTGTTTGATCTATATGTAGGAAATCTTGAATACTGCTGACTGATTTAATTTCTTTTATAGTATATGGAATTTGATTTTTCGATAGAAATTCCACCATAGCTCGCGTATACATACAACCTTTACTTAATACAAGCAGTGTAACAGGTGTACGCTCGTTAAAATTAACAACATGAGAATCGTTTGAAATGACCTCGAATGTTTCAGTAGTAATGATGTCATAGGCTAAATCAGGGTAATGTTTAATTGGATTACTTGTAAGTGCACAGTCCATTTCGGAGTTGTGTATTTTTTCATTTATAGAATTACTAGATTCTACTGTGAAATCTACATCCAGTGGAATGTTATTTGTATTTAAAGCATTAACGATAGAAGCTCCATAAATCTTAATTGTTGTATGTGATGCGCCAAAGTTCACTTTTGTTTTCACTTGATCAGCACCAACGGAGTTTAAAAACCCTTGGTATTCTTGTGTAATAAGTTGCAGGTAGTTTTTATACTGAATGCCAACGTTGGTGATTTTTAGTCCTTGGGGGGTACGTTTAAAAACAGGCTGTCCGATTTCTGACTCCATTTTTTTTACTTTAGAAGTAAGTGCAGATTGTGTATAGTTGGTGATTTCGGCGGATTTACTTAAATTTTGACGTTCTAATATTTCAATTTTCAATGCAATTTCTTTGATGTTCATATTACTTGTCACACACCTTATTAAAAATTTTGATAGCGCCTATCATTTTCCTCCATTTTACGCGTAGTAGTATACAGCGTAAACTCTAGTTAACTCATTATACCGAACAAATACATAGGTGTAATAAAAAGATTTTGGAGGTACCTTGATGAATAGTTATACTAAATGGTTAATCGTACTAGTTGCAACACTATCCCAAACGGCAGCAACTTTTGTGACATATGGTATGGGACCAATCGCAACATTTTATCAAATTGAATGGAATTTATCAGCGCTACAAACAGGATTTATCGTTTCAGCTGTTAATATAGGACCTATTTTTTCGATGATTATTTTTGGTTATTGGATGGATAAGAAAGGGGAAAAACAAATCATCGGATGGGGGTCTATTTTATTAGGGCTATCAGCATTAACACTAATATTCGTTAATAATTATATTATTCTGTTGCTGTTATTATTAGTAGTTGGAATCTGGTACGGAAGTGCTCAAACTGGTGGAAGCACGGCTATCGTAAAATGGTTTCCAGACAAACATAGAGGATTAGCTCTAGGCATTAGACAAACTGGTATACCAATTGGCGGAGCTTTAGCCTCAGTTTTACTAACGTATACTTATTATCATTATGAATTGTCTGCAGTACATATTGTACAGGGGATCATCGCAATTGCTGGCGGATTACTTTTCTTAGTAGCGTATCATGAGCCAAAAGAAAATATAGCTACAGCATCTAAATCAGTGTCGTTTAAAGAAAAAATGAATGCAATCAAAAACAACAAGGCGCTGTATCCAATATATATTGTGGGTATTGTAATGATGTCATTGCAGATGATTATCATTGCACACTTCATGAGTTATTTACATATAGAAGGTAATTATTCTTTAACTCAAGCAGGTGAATATTTGAGTCTAATTTTAATAGGGGGGATGGTTGGTCGAGTAGCCATTGCATGGGTGAGTGATCTATTCTTTGAGCAAAATAGAGAAAAACTATTGTTCATTGTAATGGTTGTTACAGTAGTTCTTACGGTAATATTGCCACTAGTTATAAATGCAAAGTTAGTGATGTTACTATTTTGCTTTCTTTTAGGCTTTGTAGCAATCGGTTGGTATTCGTTATTCATTGCTTGTATAACAGAGCAATCAGACCCCCGTTATATTGGCTTAACAGTTAGTTCAGCTTTAACATTAAATCAAGTATTTATCGTCATTGCACCTTCTTTATTCGGTTTAATTGTAAATATATTAAACAGCTATCAAATAGCGCTTTATATAGCAGGAATTATTGTGGCACTAGGAGCGATTAATTTATATAGAACAAAGGTGAGAGTAGCGTAAATTGAGAGTGAGACATGTCCAATATAAGTTTATTAATACAAACTGATTTGAATTAGAATAATGTAGAGCATTCACGATAAGAAATCTTTTTGAGAATGCTTTTTTAGTGTTGTTTAAGTAGAACAAAAAAATATTAAGTACCAATAGGTTCTATATAAGCAATAACAGCATTATTGACCAAGGAACGGTTTAGCATGTATTTTTAGACGAATTTTTTTCTATATATAATAATAAGTTGGTTTCGATTTTATCTATGACAAAATTGTGAAAAGGCTTTCATTTTTATTATAAAAAATTAAAAATAGAATTGAAAAAAGAAATAAATATGTGCTATTTTATTTGTGTACCAATTAGACAACTTATTGTACAAGTTAAATGGTTTATATAAGAGTTGTCTATTTACTTCCTTGAAATGAAAACGCATTAATAATTCCAAGGAAATAGAGCACCTTAGTTTAGAACCTACTTAAAAAACTTATTTAAAAGGAGACTTATTCAATGAGTACAAAGCACAAAGAAACACCACACATAAAACCTAATGGAGTAGAAATTGCAGAAACAATCCTATTACCAGGGGATCCATTACGAGCTAAATTTATTGCAGATAATTTTTTAGAAGATGTAGTTCAGTTCAATGAAGTGCGTGGCATGCTTGGATATACAGGTACTTTTAAAGGGAAAAAAATCTCTGTAATGGGTACAGGTATGGGAACTGCTAGTATTGGTATCTATTCTTGGGAGTTAATAAATGTTTTCGGCGTTAAAAACTTAATTCGTATTGGGTCTGCGGGTTCAATTCAAGATGACCTAAACTTATATGATATTGTGTTTGCAATGGGATCTGCGACAGATTCTAATTACGCACACCAATTTAATCTACCAGGTCATTATTCAATTACTGCATCATATGAATTACTTGAAAAAGCTAAGAAGGTAGCTGATGAAAAAGGATATCCAGTTCGCATTGGGAATGTTCTTGCTAGTGATGTCTTCTACAATGCTGATCCAACAGCAATGGAGCGATGGAGTAAAATGGGCATTTTATGTGCAGAAATGGAGTCTGCTGCACTTTACATGAATGCTGCGCAAGCAGGTGTAAATGCTCTTTGTATCTTAACAATTAGTGACCATATCTTCAAACATGAAAAAACAACGCAATTAGAAAGACAAACAGCATTTACTAAAATGATGGAAATTGCATTGGAACTTGCTGAATAAATAAACTCTATTAACAATTGAAGTCTGTGGGAAAGGAAGTTGTCTATTTTCCCTCTTTCTCACAGACTCTTTCATTGACAAAAAAATCTAGAAAAAAATTTAATATTTCGAGAAGGAGAGCGCTAAAATGGAAGCAATAAATAATAATGCATCTGAAAATCAAAACTTTAATGCAAAAAAAGCCGTACCTGTTATACTGTTTTTCTTCCTTTTTGCCTTGATTATTGATAATTCGTTTAAACTTGTATCTATAGACATCGCAAAAGACCTTGGAATATCAGCAACTACAGTTAGTTGGCAAGCAACATTAGCAGGTCTAGTAATTGGTATTGGGGCAGTAGTTTATGCTTCGTTAGCAGACTCAATTAATATCCGTACGCTTTTAAGTGTTGGTATTATTTTTATCTGTGTCGGATCATTAGTTGGATATCTATTTAAAGACAATTTTGCAATGATTCTTTTTGGACGAATTATTCAAACAGCTGGTTTAGCATCTGCTGAAACATTGTATGTTATTTATGTTACGAAGCACTTACCTAAAGAGGAACAAAAGAAGTTCTTAGGGTTAAGTACAGCTAGCTATGCAATGTCAATGTTAATTGGTTCTTTAACAGGTGGATTTATTTCTACTTACTTACACTGGACAACTTTATTCTTAATTGCTTTATTATCAATCGCTATCCTTCCATTCATCTTGAAGTTATTACCTAAGGAAGAGTCTAGGAAGGTAAATGTTGATGTAATTGGATTATTCTTAATCGCAGCAATTGCTACAACAGTTATGTTATATATTTCAGACTTTAACTGGCTATACCTAATCGGTTTTGCAGTTGCGTTGGTACTATTCTTAACTTATATCAATAAAAGCTCAAAAGCTTTAATTGATGCATCTTTCTTCAAAAACCAATATTTCATTCGTACGCTACCAATTGTATTTATTATTTACTCAGTACAATTAGGTTATATTTTCGTCTTCCCATTCATTTTAGAGGGGATATATGATTTAAAGTTAGATATGATTTCACTGTTATTAATTCCAGGTTATGTGGCGTCAGTTATCGTTGGTTCCCTTTCTGGTAAAATTGGACAGGTATTAAGCAGTAAACAAGCAACGATGATGGCATTACTTGGTATCGCAGTTGCGTTATTAATTCCAGGATTATTTACTGAAAGCAATGTTGTTATCTATGTACTTTCTATGATTATATTCTCAGGTTCATTCGCGTTAATGTATGCACCTTTACTTGATACTTGTCTTAGCACGATTCCTAAAGAAAAATCCGGAACAGCAATTGGTTTCTACAACTTAACAATTAATGTATCTGGTTCTATCGGTATTGCTTACACTGCAGCAATGCTTGATAAAACAGAAATTTCAACTATTCTAATTACCCTTTCAATTATTGTAGTTGCTGCTTTTGGTTTGTACTGGGTGTTATTAAAAAAATTAGCGAAATAAAATGAATATAAATCTTTCTTGTGAATGTGTCACAGTAAAATCTGGGACACATTTTTTACTATATATTTGAGGAATCAGAAGATTTAGTAAGCTTAAAATAAATGTTATAATACATATTAGAGGAAATAATTAGATGATGGTCCATGATCTGAAAATAGTATAGGTGTGTGAGAAGATGGAATTCAAAATCGCAAACATGCAAGAAAGAAAAAAACCATTATATATTAATGTGTATGATGAATTGTATAAGCTAATTATGAATGGTACGTTTTTGCCAGAAAGCAAATTGCCAGCCGAGCCTGAATTAGCAAAAATGTTCAAGGTCAGTAGAATGACATTAAGGCAGGCTCTTTCTCTTTTACAAGATGATGGATTGCTGAAAAGAGTACACGGTAAAGGGAATTACATTGCAAAGATTTCAAAGAATAATCCCAAAATTGGCTTAGAGAAAATAGGGAATCCTATATATAAATCTCATACGAAACAAATTGACGATGTTGAGATGAGTTTTAGAATTGATTTGGATAGTGAATATACTCAGCAAGTATTATGTAGGAAATCTGCAGCAGTTGTTGCATTTGAGCGTTGGTATAAGAGTGAAGGTGAAGTTGTAGCGTATTCCTTTACTTTTATGGCAATTGAAGCAATATCTGAATTGAATTTAGATTTACAAGATAATGATCAATTATTGGAAATGCTTGAAACTCGAATTTATGAGCTTGCGAATAGATCTACAACTGACATAAAGCGTTCCAGTTCTGTTAATTCTTCATCACAGAAACATAAAGTAGTTGGTGGAGAAGACTGTGATTTATTATTAGAGAGTGTTTTTATTCATGAGGAATATCCATTAGTTTATAATAAATACTATATACCTAAAGAATTTAGTCATTTAAGAATAAATGCTGTGAAGTAAAATGATAAGCCTCTGTAAGAAACTTACAGAGGCTATTTTTTATTCATTATCTTCTATAAATGGTTTGTTTACATAGTAGTACATGGAGGCCATAAACAATGTTCCTCCGATAAGATTGCCGATTGTGACAGGAATAATATTATGGACAATTCCAGCTATAGTAACTGCATCTGGATGTTGAGTTGCAATTGAAATTGAAAAGGTAACTAAATTGGCAATACTATGTTCATATCCAGAAATAAAAAAACAAAAAACAAATAATATCATCATGGCTATTTTTGGTCCATCGCCCTTAACTGAATAAGGAAGGAAAAAGGCAAGGCAAACAAGCCAGTTACAAAGAACGCCACGGAAGAACAATTCAAATGTTGGCACTAATGTCTTTCCCTTTGCAACACTAACTAAAAAACTATTTACCGAAGGATCATTGAAAAGTCCAGTAGCATATATCAACAATGCAAAAAGAATGGCACCGAGGAAATTTCCGACGTAACTATATGCCCAAAGCTTGCCTACATCCTTCCAGGCCATCTGCTTGCGTAAGGTAGCATATGTATAGTAAAAGGTATCACCAGTGAACAAGTCGCCACCACCATAATAAATCATGATAATCGCCACCCCGAAAGTCATAGCTGCAACCGGATAGGCAAATGGAGAATGTTCTAGGTAAAAGAAATTACCAGTTTTAAACGCTACAATCACACCAAAGCCAATGAACAAACTTGCAAGGATTGCTCTTAAGAGGTAAATGATAGTACTATGACGGTGAATAAATAATCGTTTTAATGCCAAAGCTTCTATCTTTGATAATGGTTCTTTTTCCAATTGAAATCACCACGCTATTTAGTATAGATTGGATTTTGCCAATCTTTTTTACTCGTTTAGTATCTAATTTGTCGGCGCAACTTACGGTAACGCGAATTTTGTCGTTATGTAGAACTATTATTAACAATTAGGGTTGGATTTTATGCATGAAGGATTATTCCAGAGATAATTAAATAGAAGACAAGATTTGAAGTTGTTCTTTTTAGTTAATTAAGAAATGCAATATAAAATAAATTCACTCTTACTAAATGAAGTTGTTTAATCAAAAATCTTTCAATCTAAATGGGATTCTTATCAATTATAATTAAAAACACCCTGTTCAAAATGAAATTTTTTGAACAGGGTGTTTTTTGATATAGTATAGTGTCCAAATCACAATATCTTTCTTTATATAAAAGAAGTGATTTTTAACATTTTACTTATTTTTTGACGGCGTAAACAAGGTGAAAACGAGGGCTATAATAGCTAAAATTGTCATGAAATAATAAGCATCACTTGAGCCTAAAATGGAAGCAGCTGTTCGAATCATATCAGAACTAGCGCCTGAATTCTCCTGCACTATTGTAAGGGCATGGTCTGCAGACTGCGCCGTATAAATTGTAATTACTACCGCAGTTCCGATTGCTCCGGCTAATTGGCGAACGGTATTATTGACCGCCGAGCCATGTGTTCCAAGTTCTTTTGGTAACGCATTAAGCCCCGCAGTATTCAAAGGCATTGTGAGAAAGCTTAAACCAATGCGAAGGAAAATCGTCCGGATCATTAAATACAAATACGTTGTTGATTCTGTTAAATCTGTTACAGCCCACATGGAAGGAATAATAAACATTAAACCAACAATAAACAAAGGCTTTGCACCAAATCGGTCATATAATTTACCAGTAACAGGTGACATAAAAGCATTCACGAGTGCCCCAGGTAATAATAATAGTCCAGCATCAAATGCTGTGAAACCTCGGCCGTTTTGTAAATAAATTGGAAGTAAAATCATATCCGCATACATTATTATCGTAATTAACACGTTTATCAGAGAAGTTGCTGTAAATACTTTATTTTTAAAGACAGATAAATTTAACAAGGGATCCTCTGAATAGGATTGTCGAATACAGAAAACAGCTGTAATAATCAACCCTAATACTAATGAAAGAATTACAACTACATCGCCCCAACCTTTACTGCCAGCATAACTAAAACCATATAAAACCAAACCAAATCCAATCGTTGATAAGATAACACTGAACACATCCAGCTTAGCCTTAGATGTTTCCGATACATTCATTAAATATTTCAATGCAAGTAAAATAACGATTACTACAAGCACAGATAGTCCTATAAATAACCAACGCCAAGAATAATATTCAATGACAAAACCTGATAACGTTGGTGCAATGGCAGGCGCGAAAATTATTGCTAAACCTAATAGTCCCATGATACTGCCGCGTTTTTCAACGGGGAAAATAACCAACACGACTCCCATCATTAGAGGCATTATTATCCCAGCACCTGCAGCTTGAATCATACGTCCAGCTAAAAGTATGCCAAAGCTTGGTGCCAAAGCACAGATGATAGAACCAATTAATAAAAGTAGCATTGCGCTCAAAAATAACTGACGAGTCGTAAAACGTTTCATTAAATAAGCAGTTGTTGGTACTAACACCCCATTAACGAGCATAAATCCTGTTGCAAGCCATTGTATCGTCGTTGCCGAAACATTAAAAATGTCCATTAAACTACTTAAGGCAACATTTAATAAAGTCTGATTCAATGTAGATAAAAAACAACCAAGAATTAAAACCGTTAATAATATTCCTTTATTGATTTCTTTATTCGTTTGTAGCATTTATGAAATCCTCTCTTTATTGCTTAATTGACACATAGTCGATAAAATATATGATAACAGTATTAAAATAAGTTGCCTATTCACAATATTAATGAATTTGTCGACTAAACAACGAAATAATAATTTTTGTTGATTAAATAAATGATAATCGATAAAGAGGGATAAAATGTCTATGCATAAAAAACAAGATCCACGTGCATTGCGCTCTAAAAAAATGATGAAAGATGCGGTATTTTCGTTACTTTCCGAAAATCAGGATGTTGCTCAACTGACTGTACAAAAAATTACAAATCGTGCGGAGCTCAATCGTGCCACGTTTTATTTACATTATGAGGATATTAACGATTTGATAAGTCAAATTGTACAAGAAATCTTCGACGAACTGTCGTTGAAAACTGAACCATTACTCCAAATAAAGAATTTAGATAAGCAGGAATATTTGCTGGGATTTTTAGATTATATATATGAATATCGGAAAATTTTTGCTGTATTTATAGGGCACAACGAGTTCAAAAACAGCTTATTTGAATTTTTGAAAAATGTAATACACATGCGACGTAGTGAAAGAAACATTGCCACTACAGAGAATACTGTAGCTTTGGAGATCATTGCAGCCTCTCTTTTAGGAATTATTAATTGGTGGATAAAGGATGGAATTCAATATAGTTCAGAATACGTTGCTAAACAAATTACCTCAATGTACAAAAAGAAGCCGTTATAAGTCAAATACAACAATGAACAGTATATACAAAAAGGCGCCAAGTAAATTGGCGCCTTTTCAGCATACAAATTGTTGTTCTCAATAATTAATGTTCATTAATATCTTTGTAAATTTTCTTTTTATAGACATAAAAGTACATACTAAGTGGCCACCACATCACTAAAAAGATTGGGTAAATAGCCCATATTGTTCCAGGGGAGGAGACAAAATTTACTGTTATGAAAAAGATACTAATTAGTATGCTTGCGTAAATAGAAAACGCTACGAAAGTTCTTTTTTTAGCATGATATAAAGCTAATGGCCACCACATTATTAAGAAAGCAGGGTAAATAGCCCATGGATATTGTGGTGAGAGTGTAATGTTTAGTATTGAATAATAGATGATTGTGGTTGCACAGAATATAAGTGCGATTTTTATAGATTTAGCTTTTTCTCCTAAAATCATAAGAATAGGCCAACATATAATTGGATAAACAGCGTACAAAAACCATAAATGGTTTGGTGAATATAAATAATTTTCTATAATGAGGAAAGAAATCAACATAATACTACAGAAAATCGAATGTTGTTTGTACATTTTCTTAGACATGAAGTAAAGGGTAATTGGCCATAGTATAAGCAGTAAACTAGGATAAATAAACCAGATATCATCTGGTGATGTTATAGAATTGGTGATTACTAAAAATAGAATAGTCATAATACTACCAGCTGCGGCAAAACTAATGTAATTTTTCATTTTCTATTTACCTCATTTCTTACGTGACCATACGAAGTACATTGATAGAGGCCACCATAAAATAGCGAAGATTGGATAGATTGCCCAAATTGTATTTGGAGTATAGTACAGGTTGATAAAAACAAAAAAGGCGATAATTAAACCGCTTCCCCAAATGGAAAACTCTAAATTTAATCTAGCCATGTTTTTCTTGGCAGGCTGCTTCACACCTAATTCTTTTTTTAATTCTTCAATATCTCCAAATTCAACTATGGCTTTATTAATTGCATCTTCTTCTTCCTTTCCATGTTCCATTAAATAGAACACTTTTTCTTCGAGATTTTGTATAATTTCTTGCTTAACCATCACTGTTTCGTTATTGCTAGGAATGTCCTTAAATAACTCATCAATATGATTTTTTAATTTCTTCATTCTAAACCCTCCATAAACAAGTTGATAATTTCCTTTACTTCCGTCCATTCACTTACAAGCTCTTTTAGATATGCTTTTCCTAATGTGGTAATGCGGTAATACTTTCTTTTTCCTCCATGAGAGATATCACCATAATATGCTTCAATAAGTTCTCTTTTTTCTAATCGTTGAAACACTGCGTATAAAGTTGCTTCTTTAATTTGAAAACGATTATTTGTACGTAAACTAATTTCCTGAGATATTTCATAACCATAGCGATCTTTCTCTAAAATCAGTCGTAAAATAATTGAATCCAAGTGTCCACGAATGATATCGCTTCTAACCATAAGTCACCTACTTAGATGTTATTGTTCTACCTGATAGAGTAATGTTAGCAAAAAGTACTCTGCCTGTCAAAGTAATTTTATAAAAAGAATTTTTATAGATGTATTCGATACTAGGAGTACTATATGAACAAGTCTTTAAACGGTTTTTATACAAAAAAAACTGAAACAAAACCATGGAGGTATTGTTTCAGTAACACTAAAAGTAGTTATCCAGATTGTTTAATGTATTCGCAATTTCTTTTATCCCACCTTCAATTTTCTCATCTTCTATCGTTGAGACATTAATTTTTAAAATACGCTCACGATAAAAGTCGGTCAAATAGTTATGATCAATTGGGTTAAATAAAATTTGTTTTTGGCTTAAATAATGGATTATTCGATTTAAATCTACTTCTTTAGGAAAGACGATATGGCTATGCATACATATTTCTGAAGAAGCTTGGTACATAGGTAAATGTGTTTTTATCGAGTGCTGAAGAATTTTTCCACGTTTATGATAGTTTTCATGCACTTGTGCACGATATCGTTCGAACATGCCACTTTTTAAATAAAGTTCAAGTGCAGCTTGTGAAATCATAGAGCTGTCAATATCGGTCGTGTTTTTATGTTGTTGAAAAATGTTAATTAATACATTCGGTAAAATAGCAAATCCAATACGTAGTCCCGGGAACATGATTTTAGAAAAGCTTTTTAAATAGATAACTCTGTCATTTGTATCTATAGCGAACATTGGATCACGTTTTGAATTGTACTCAAAGTCAGCTAAAAAGTCATCTTCAACAATATAGACATCATACTGATTGGCCAAATAAAGAATCGCTTCTTTCTCCTTTTTACTATAAGAAGTACCTAAAGGATTATGGAACCGTGGCATTGTGTAGAAAAACTTAATCTCATTCTTACGGAAGATCTGCTCCAGTTCTTTTAAATCAATGCCATTTGTAGAGCGTTTAATACCTATAACAGGCAGTTTGTATGTTTTTAGAAAATCCATATATAAATGATAGCTTGGTTGTTCTACAAGTATAGTTTTGTGGTTGTTCGGGAAGGGCATAAGGCTAAGTAAGGATAGTGCTTGTTGTACACCTGAAGTAATAAAGATATTGCTGTTATCTGTAAATACTTGATACGATTCTAATAATTTCTTTGCCTCTGAGATTAATGAGGGTAATCCTTTAGCTGTACCATATTTAAATAAATCTGTTTGATATGTATCAATGGCTTTGTTCATGCAATGCTGAAAATCTTGATATGGGAATGCATGCCATGTTGGAGATGAAGTAGCGAAATCAATTATATTAGTTGATGTTGGTTTTTGTGCAATTTGATGGTCTACGACGTAATAGCCGCTTTTCGGAATAGCATATATTAAATGTTGGTCTTCAAGTTTTTGTAATGCTGTAAGAATAGTGCTTTTACTGCAAGAAAACTGTTGTGCTAATTGCCGAATTGCCGGTAATTTTGCACCAGATGGCAGGTCAGCATTATGTATACGGGTGCAAAGATCATGATAGATTAATTCATATTTGAGCATGTTGTGCCTCCTTGCAAATTTGTAGTTAACGAACAAAATAGTTTTTGAAATATAATAAAGTTCTTCAAAAATTGAAAAGGTAACTTCGAAATTCCGCATTACTAGTAATGGTGATTGCCATAAGATTTGTCGGGTAGTTGAATATTTCTCAAATTTGATTAAAACAAGTAGTTAGCCTTTAAACAAAAAAGCGACCGAATCTTGTCGCTTTTATCTATTAAAACATTCATTCTACTATTATTCTATTTGATAAGAATTGAAAAAGCACTATATGCCAATAAAACGGCCATAACTATATTAAATTGTTGCCTGTAATGTAATAAGTGCTTTTGAAAAATAGAACCAAATAAACTCCAACTAAATGTACTCATTACACCAACCATTCCTAAAAATACTGAGAAAAGAAAGTAGCTGGAATATGAATTGTAGTAGGGGAGAATGAAAGTTGATACTACTGTAATACCAAAAAGAATACCTTTTGGATTAACAAATTGTAACAAGATACCTATGAAGAAACCTTTACTTTTACCTTCATCATTGCCACTGTCATGATCCTTACTAGTAAGGATTTTATAAGCCAAATATAACATATAAGCCACACCAAAAATCGTCAAAGGAAGTTCAATTATTGGCAGAGCACTTATAAGGATGTTATTTAAAAAAGTACACAATAATGTGATGGCAAAAAATCCAACACCTACTCCTAGACAAAACCTAAATGTCTTTTTATAACCATGTTTATTCGCAAACGCCATTGACATGATATTATTGGGACCTGGGGTGAAACTGGAAATAAAAACAAATAATAAAAATGAAAATATAGGCATATAGGGACCTCCCTTTAAATTCGTATGTTATAATGTTCGAAATAAACAATATAACGACTACGTGCTTTTTATTATACATAAAGGTCGTTATATTGTACACGGAATAGGAGTGAGTTTATGGAAGAAATACAACTTATTCTTGCAAAGAATTTAAAAGCGATTAGAGAGAAAGAAAAATTAAGTTTGGAGAAGGTATCTCAACTAAGTGGAGTAAGTAAAACGATGATAGGGCAAATAGAAAGAGGAGAGTCAAGTCCAACTCTGACTACGATTTGGAAAATAGCTAATGGATTAAAGATATCCTTTACTTCACTAATAAATAATCCACAACCAGATACTAAAGTTGTTTTAAAAAGTGAAATTCAAGTATTGTCTGAAGACAATGGACGTTATAGAGTCTATCCCTCATTTCCTTTCCAAGAGGATAGACGCTTTGAAGTTTACTCGGTTGAAATAGAAAAAGAAGGGGCATTAAGCTCTGATTCTCATAGAGAGGGAACTGAGGAATTTATCACTGTTTTTGATGGAGAAGTAACGATTAGTGTAAGTGACAGTAGTTATATTTTAAAAAGTGGTGACTCAATCAGATTTAAGGCTGACAGACCTCACAAATATCATAATTCGGGGGACACTTTAACACGTTTAAGTATGACAATCTATTATCCGACCTAGCAATACTTTTTTTGAGATCTAAAGTACAGACAGCTCATTTTTCATCTTCAATTAAAAGGACAGAGAAATAAAAAGTTTTTTTCAAAGACAAAAACGAGCCTAAATTGACATGTTTAATTATGGAGGAATGTTTATGTTATCTGAAATAGAATTAATGGAACATCATGTGAATGTGTTATTTAAACATGATTTTGAAAATCGAGTAACAGTTATAAATGAACCACCATACGATGTTGCACCAAGAATTTTCATTGGAGGAACTAACTTGGGAAGTTTAGTGAGATATTCCAATACGCTGGAAGAGGACCTTGTAGAGAAGTTAGAACAGGCAATAGGAACAAAACCAGGTGCTGAACTAGGGGAAGTAATCAATGTTTTAAGTAGTGACCGTCAAATAAATAATTTATGGATAGGTCCTGCATATGTATTTCCAGATGTAAGAGATAGGGCTGATACTCAAGCAATACAAGTAACTCATGAAAACAAAGAAATGTTAAAGCCTTATTTTCCATATACATTTGAGGATTTTGAGTATAAGCAACCTTGTTTTGTAATAGTTGAGGAAAATATGCCCGTTTCGATTTGCTGTAGTGCTAGGAAGACCACAAAAGCAGACGAAGCAAGTGTATACACACTTGAAGATTATCGTGGTAGAGGATACGGTATAGATGTTACAAATGCTTGGGCAACAGAGGTACAAAAACAAGGACGAATTGCTCTATATAGCACTTCGTGGGATAATTTTGCATCCCAATCTGTGGCAAGGAAGCTAAATTTGCTTCAGTATGGAACAGACATTCATATTACTTAAAGTAACCTTAATGCAATAGACATTTTTTCAACAAACGTACTTAAGTTAAAAAAATGAAATATCTATATATGCTAAACACATCTGTATCGGTACAGATGTGTTTTTTTGTAGTCGTCTAAATATGTGTTTTTTAATACGATAGTTGTACCGGCCGGATTAATCGAAAAGAGGTAATATCGTATGAAAGAAATGAGAAAAGCATATATCGCAGCAATTATATATGCCCTAATAATTGGACTTTCCTTTATGTTTGTCAAAATTGCACTAACGGTGGCAAGTCCATTAGAAACACTGGCACATCGTTTTACAGTTGCATGGATTGTAGCAACGATTTTTCTGTTACTTAGTAAAAATAAACTACAAATTGGATGGAAGGATTTACAAAGAATTCTTCCTTTAGCATTACTTTATCCTATTTTATTTTTTGCTTTCCAAGTGTTTGGTCTAGCGCGTACTTCGTCTTCAGAAGCAGGCATTATTCAAGCTACTATTCCGATTTTCACATTACTGTTAGCTAGTATAATCTTGAAAGAAAATACTTCATTTAAACAGCTAATATGCGTTAGCTTATCAGTACTTGGGGTCATCTTTATCTTCATGATGAACGGGGTAGGGACAGCTAAGGTTAGCTTCATTGGAAGTGGATTTATCTTGTTATCAGCCATTACATCAGCACTTTATAATGTTTTTGCAAGAAAGTTAACGCAACAGTATTCATTGTTTACTTTAACGTATATAATGACACTTTTTGGATTTATAGGTTTTAACGGTATTGCCATTAGTATGAATGTTGTCAATGGTACTACGAAACAATTCTTCCAACCTTTTATGCATTTAGATTTTGTTTTAGCAATTGTCTATTTAGGTATTCTTTCTTCACTTATTACTTCGTTTTTATCTAATTATGCGTTATCGAAAATGGCTGCATCTAAAATGAGTGTTTTCAGTAATGTTGCGACGCTCATTACGATTTTAGCAGGAGTTCTTTTTCTACAAGAGGAATTTCACTATTATCATTTAGTAGGAGCACTAGTGATCATAATCGGAGTCATAGGGACGAATTATTTTGGGAGAGTGGTAAAAAAGGTATAGTAGGAGACATATGACCAGTACTAATAATTCAAACCTCAATCGACTTCGTTGATATCAGAAAACTGTATCCAAGGGAAATGTTCTGTTTATACTAAAGAATCAAGTGGTAACGATAGCTTAAATATTCGACTTGGAGAACAATATTTTGAATCTGATAAAGGTCATTTTGATATAAAAGATGGTTCGTAGTATTGTAAAGTAACGCATTATGAAAATACAGAATGGTCTACTGATATAAAAGTTTATAAAAAAAAGGTGGAAGAATTGTAGTTTCTTATTAAGCAGCGATAATATGTCGCTGCTCTTTTATATTCCAATAATTTTATACATATGATATCAACTATTGAAGCATATTCTAATATAAGTAATTATCAATATTTCAATTATATATAAAAAAATATGACGACATCAGCTTTTTTGCCATTGTTTAAAATACTTTTGAAAAAAGGGGAGTTTTATTGAAACGGAAAATGATAAATACCATCGTTTTCTTTTGCTTATCAATCATGTTATTCGGATGTACTAGTGATGAAGAGCGTATTGATGTGTCATTTGAATTATCAAATGATATTAAAGTAAATGTAACTCAAGTAGCAAAAGATTATCTTATTAAAAATAATTGTGGAACTTCAGAATCAATCCAAGTTGAAACAGCCAGTATTACTGACCATTTAGTCAATGCATCAGACGGAATTTCAAAACCAAAAGATATTGGGCAAGTAGTATACAAAGTAACTTTTAAAGACAAATCGCATGTCGCTACTGGTTTACCAGAAGTTTTGATTAAAAAAGATAATAATCGTGTAGTTGGGTTTACTGTAGGGAAATGAACTATATAAGACATAAAGATATAATTTACAGTTTGCAATTCGTTAGATATATGCAAGCTGTTATATTTTATTTTAATTTTGGTAGATAACTAGAATAGTAATCTTAAATTTTTGATTGAACTTTTTGCGTATTATCTGAATTCATATAACAAACAAACTGGTAGAAAACTTTACTGAATTGCCGTTTTCCATGTATATTTAAGAGAGAAATTAAAGGAAAAGGGGCAATGATAGTGGTTTCTTCAAAAGATGTTGCCAAACATGCAGGAGTTTCACAAACGACTGTTTCACGAGTACTAAATACACCTGATCTAGTTAAGCAGAAAACAAAAGATAAAGTATTAAAAGCAATTGAAAAATTAAGCTATGTACCAGATGCTAATGCACGCTCACTAGTACAGAAAAAAACTGGAGTCATCACGCTCTTATCAGGGCCATTACATAATCCTTTCTTTGTAGATACTACAACTGCAATTGTTAACTATGCAAACGAAAATGGATATAGAGTTAATGTTCACTTTGTGAATGATAAAAAGCTATCGGAAGCATATTCATCAGCAATTGAAAACAAAGTTGATGGCATGATTTTGTCATGCATTTTATTAGATGACCCGATTTTTGAAAGATTAAAAAAGATGTCTATTCCATTTATAACGTATAACCGTAAACATAAAAATGAAGAACTCTTTGTAGAAATTGACAATGAGGAGGCAGGTTTTTTAGCTGCGGAGCATTTAATTCAACTTGGCCATAAAGATATTGCATGGGTTGGAGGTCCTTTAACGGTGAGTACATTTAAAAATCGTTTTGAAGGATACAAAAAAGCATTGAAAAAATATCGAATTATTGAGAATCCCTTATATATTTTCCATACAGATTCAACTAAAAATGATATTCAAAAAGCGTTTGAAACATTGCAGAAATGTAAAGAAAAACCAACCGCCATTTGTAGTGGGGCAGACTCAGTAGCATTTAATTTAATGAATAATGCCTTAAGCTCTGGATTAAAAATACCGGAAGATATTAGTATAATTGGAATTGATAATGTGGATTTGAGTAACCATGGAGCTATGCAATTGACAACGGTTGGGAGTATTACAGAAAATAACTTAGGACGTCTGGCCATTGAAAAGCTTATTGAGATGATCGAGCTAGAAAAAAGTACTTGCATACAAATAACTGAATCTGTTAAAGTCTTTTTAAGAAATACAACAGCTAAAAGAAAAGATTGAATCTTTTCTATTTTATAAAATGAATACGTAACCATTTTGGTTAGCTTTTATTTTTGATGTGAAATGGTTACGTATTCATTTGAGCTATTTGTATTTTGAAATGTGTTGGATTTTTTATTTCGTTCAACATGTAAGGGGTTACATAAACAACACAAAGGGGAGAAATGATTCATGCTATGGAAAAAACGTGCGTATGGAGAAGAATCACCGTATATACCAGCTGGACCATTCAAAATTAGAATGCCGTTCATTCACTACAAATTTGAATGGCCGGATTATGTGCAAGGGTTATTAATGTGTGCGGTTGATCTTTCAGCAATACCGTTAATGACAGAAGTATTGGGGATGCCTTTTGAAGTTGCGTTAGCAATTGTTATGGCAAACGGAGTATTTTATTTACTACATCATCTTTTAGGGGACCCAGTAGTACCAGGATGGATTACACCTGCTATTCCGTTACTTGTGTTGTATGTACAAGAGTTTGCAGAGGGACAAGATCGAATACATGCCCTCATAGCCTTCCAGATGACACTCGGGATACTGTCGTTACTGCTCGGAGCAACAGGGCTTGCCACAAAAGTTGTTCGATTAATCCCTCCAGCAATGAAATCAGGCATCATTTTAGGTGCTGGCTTTGCTGCAATTATTTCAGTATTCCAAGTAGGCGGTAAATTTGATACGTTCCCATGGACAATCACAATCGCTGTTGGGATCGGATTTTACTTATTATTCTCGAAACAATTTGCGAAGTTACAAAACAAAAACGGCATATTACGCATCATTGGTAAATTAGGTGTACTTCCAGTTATTTTATTGGCAGTAATCGTTGCGCCAATCTTTGGAGAAGCACATTGGCCAGCAATTGAATGGGGCTTTTCAAAACCAGATTTTATAACACTTTGGAATGAATATACAGTGTTCGGAATTGGGCTACCACCTTTAAAAACATTCTTAATGGCTATTCCAACTGTAATCGCAGCATACATCGTATTATTCGGTGAAATTTTACAAGCTAAAGCATTAATTGATGAAGCACAAGTAGCTAGACCTGATGAGAAAATTGATTACAATGCGAACCGTGCTCACTGGATTTTCGGTATCCGTAACTCTGCAATGAGTATTCTTGGACCAGACGTATCGATGTGTGGACCGATGTGGGCAGCGATGCAAGTTGTCACTGTAGAACGATTCAAAAAAGGCCGAAAAGCGATGGACTCGTTCTTCGGAGGTATTGGTTCATTCCGTTGGGGTACAAATACAGGCTTATTATTACTACCAATTGTAAGTCTTGTACAACCGATTCTTGGTGTTGCCTTAGCGTTAACGATGTTAATTCAAGGCTTTGTAAGTGTTAAAGTAGGTGTTCTAGAAGCGAGAAGTCAACGTGATTTAGGTGTTGCAGGTGTTATAGGTGCAGTGCTTTGTATTAAAGGCGCAACTTGGGGCTTTGCAGTAGGAATTCTTCTATGCTTACTAATTTACGGGAAAGATTTCTTCAAAGGAGAAGTTGATAATACTTTTGTTAAAGATAGTGAAGAAAATAAAGAAATCGCTTAAAAAGGGAGATTTTGCTTTATGGAAAAAAGTTATTATGTGAACGGTGAATGGAAAAAATCAGTACAATACGCAGAATTAGCATCACCACATACAAAAGAGATTATTGCAAAAATTCCACAGGCTACTAGAATTGAAGTTGAGGAAGCTATCAATATTGCTTACGAAGCTAGAGTGGAAATGGCCAAACTAACTGCTTATGAAAGAGCAGCTATTCTTGAAGATATTACGAGATTATTTATCGAAAATAGAGAAGAAGCGGCTGAAATTATATCTATTGAAGCAGCAAAACCGTTGAAATTTGCATTGGGCGAAATTGATCGCACGATTGAAACCTATAAATTTGCTGCTGAAGAAGCAAAACGTCTTACTGGCGAAATGATTCCAATGGATGCTGCCAAAAATGGTGGGAACCGTTTAGGATACACAATTGAGCAGCCAATTGGAGTAGTTGGTGCTATTACACCATTTAACTTTCCACAAAATCTAGTAGCGCATAAGGTAGGACCAGCTATTGCTGCTGGTAATACAATTGTTTTGAAACCAGCATCACAAACACCTCTTTCAGCATTGTTTTTAGCGAAATTAATCGATCAAACAGCTTTACCAAAAGGTGCGTTTAATGTAGTAACTGGTGGGGGTAAAACAGTTGGTGACGCATTAGTGGAAAGCGATAAAGTTAGCATGATTACCTTTACGGGTAGCCCGGCTGTAGGCATTGGAATTCGCAATAAAGCAGGTTTAAAGAAAGTGGCATTAGAATTAGGCTCAAACGCAGGCCTTATTATTGATAAGAATGTCAATATTGATGAAATCGTTTCAAAATGCGTGAGTGGCGCTTTTTCAAATCAAGGTCAAGTATGTATTTCACTACAACGTATTTATGTAATGGATGAGCTTGCGGAAGAATTCCTTTCTAAATTTGTTGAGGAAACAAAAGAGTTAGTCATAGGTAATCCATTAGATTTAACAACTGATGTTTCTGCAATGATTCATGAAAAGGAACAACAACGTGCAACTGACTGGGTAAATGAAGCAGTGGAAGCAGGTGCTTCAGTATTAATCGGTGGTAAAGTTGAAAATGATGTTTTCATGCCAACCATTTTGGGAAATGTAGCAGAAGATGCAAAGCTTTCATGCCAAGAAGTTTTTGCACCTGTAGTTATTGTGAACAGAATTTCTTCCGTTGAAGAAGGCATTCAAGCAATTAACAACTCAAACTACGGTTTGCAAGCGGGCATTTTCACGAGCGATATTAAGACAGCATTTAAAGCTTCGAAAGAATTAGAAGTTGGTGGAGTTATGATCAACGATATTCCTACTTACCGTATTGACCAAATGCCTTATGGTGGTGTCAAAGAAAGTGGCACTGGTAAAGAAGGGTTGAAATACGCCATTCATGAAATGACCGAAACAAAACTTGTTGTCTGGAATCAATAAAAAGGGGAGCGATTGCAATGTCTGAAAAAATTACTTTTGCACCAATTAGCTATACTGGTTGGGGCTCATTAGAACATTTAGAAGAAGAAGTTAAACGATTTAATGCACAAAAAATTCTACTAGTAACAGATCCATTCTTAGAAGAACTAGGGTTAACAAATAATATAGTTGTACCACTTGAAAAAGCAGGTTTGGAGGTTGATATTTACACTGAAGTTGTACCTGAACCACCTTTAGCAATTGGTGAAAAAGTTGTTGCATATACGAGAGAGCATCAATTCGATTTAGTTATTGGTCTTGGAGGGGGTAGTGCATTAGATTTAACAAAAATTGCAGGTGTGTTAGCTACTCATGAAGGTAAAGTTGAAGACTATTTAAATTTAACTGGGACGAAGGAAATTCAATCAAAAGGTATTCCAACCATTCTTGTGCCAACTACATCAGGTACTGGCTCTGAAATTACGAATATTTCAGTGCTATCATTAGAAACAACAAAAGATGTTATTGCACATGATTATTTACTTGCTGATGTGGCCATTGTAGACCCTGCATTAACAATTTCTTTACCTCCAAAAATTACTGCTGCAACGGGTGTCGATGCACTTACACATGCAGTTGAAGCATATATTTCAAAATTTGCTAGTCCAGTTTCAGATGCATTAGCACTACAAGCAATTCGTTTAATAAGTAATTCTATTCGTACAGCTGTAAAAAATGGTACGGATAAACAAGCTCGTTCAGATATGAGTTATGGTAGCTACTTAGCAGGACTTGCCTTCTTTAATGCAGGCGTAGCAGGCGTACATGCATTAGCTTATCCAATCGGAGGTCAATTCCATATTGCTCATGGTGACTCAAATGCCGTACTTCTTCCATATGTAATGGGCTATATTCGTCAAAGCTGTGAAAAACGTATGAAAGATATATATGAAGCAATGGGCTTTAGCGCTACAAACCTTTCACAAACAGAAGCATCTTATAAATGTGTGATTGAGTTAAAACGACTTGTAGAAGACGTTAATATTCCATCTACTTTAAAAGGCTTTAATATTACGGAAGATGCTTTAGAAGGACTTACAAATGATGCGATTGAACAAAAACGTATTCTAGCTAGAAGTCCACTACCATTGTTAAAAGAAGACATCTATGCGATTTATAAATCAGCATATAATGGTGTTATTGTAGAAAAATAGTTTTATATAGAAGGATGTACAGCTGCTAGATGAGCAACAGATCGTAACACGAATAAAAAATGAAGTATATTACCGATATATGGATAAGGGATTTATCGAGTAGTTTTATTGTGGAAATGTGAGTTGTTAGAAATAGCTTTGTTGATTATGGAATTTGTAAGCCGTATCTCTATCACATTTCTGAACAATGAATAAACATCATAAATAGCCTCAAAAAAAGGAAGCAATATATATTGCTTCCCTTTTTTCTGTGCCTTATTTTATTGTAAATTTCTTTACTTTACTTTTATTACCTACTTTATCTTTTGCATAGATCGATAATGTAGTGCCTACTTTTTGGCGAGGTATTTGTACACGTACATAGCCTGATTTTTTCGCTGTTGTTTTCTTCACTAACTTTTTGCCGTTATAAATGTAAACTGTTGCACTGCTTTCAGATTTTACATTCATAACAGATGCCGATGTAATCGATATATTTGATACTGGGGGTGGGGTCGTATCCTTTACAATAATCGTTTTCTTTTTACTTGTTTCCCCAAGTGGGTTTTTAGCATAAAAAGTTACTTTCGCACCTGCTTTTTGTCGAGGGATGTAAAATTGGAATGTACCATCATCGGAAGTCCATGTTACCATTGCTTTTTTACCAGGTATTTTTAAGACGAAATCTACATATGGCTCTGCTTTACCAGAAATCATTACATCCGCATCTCCAAGAGTATGAACTACTGGAGTTTTCGGTGCTTGTTTGTAAATATTAGAAACGGTAAATTTATAGGTCTCTTTTAAGCCTGCATAATCTTCTGCAATGACTTTGTACGTGCCATTTTTTGTAGCAGTAAAAGTGGCATTACTAGATTGTAATATTGACCCATCTGGTAATGTAAGTTTTTTAATACCTACATTATCAGTTGCATTAATTGTCAATGTGACATTCTTTTTAGTTGGTTTTGTTGTGCTTGGTTTTACGTTTAGTTTTGGTGATGAAAAATCAATATCGTCGACAAAAATATCTTCTGTCCGTACATTGCCGAATATATCTTCTATTTCTACCAAATGGCTCCCGTTTTTATTTAACGTAAATGTTGCATAGGCCTTATTTACAACTGTTCCATTCGGTAATGTAATCGATCGAATACCAGTATTATCAGTAGCTTGAATATTGATAGTAACGGTGTTTAGATTTTTATCATAGTTTTTCGTAATGGTAGCGAGTTTTGGCATTTCATAATCAACAACTCTTATCTCCTTTAACAGACCTGTATCGGATAAATTTCCAGAGTTTTTACTACGTGCTTCTACTCTTATGGAATAACTACCTGAACGTGTCGGTTTTAACACGAAGCTACGAGTAGTACTAAATGGTTGGTGAATTGTATAGGAACCTGTTGTCGCAACAGAAAATTGATATTCAACGTCACTACCTTTTGCTGCATTCGCAGTGAAAATATATTTAGTAGGAGCACCATCGTCGTTCACAGATAGGGACAAATCTGAGGCTGGTTGTGCTAGTGTAGTGAAATGGTAGTTTATGGCATTGTCTTGTGTCGCACCTAGATAACCTACTACTGCACCATTAGCAATATTCAAAGTATAATCTGTGAAATATTGTAATTCTTTTGGTTGAATTGTTACTACATTCTTTTTAATCTTAACATTGATTGGTACTTCTCCATTGGAATCAGTTAGAGTAAATTTGTCTGTATTAGAGTTGGAAATATTATGGTTGAAATAAATCTTAAAAGTACTGTCTAATGGTATATATTTAACACCATCTTGAAAATTTTCAACATAATGACTGTTATAGCGATTTGTTGCTTCATATGTAGATTTCACGAGTGTTAGTGCATTAGATTGCAATGACTCATTAAAACGAACGGAATATTTAGCCTTTGCATCTTCTGTGATAGTTAGCAATCCATCATCTACAAATACTTCTTTCGCTAATTGTGTGCCGTAGAGTGTATATAAGAATTCATTTGTTTCATAAGAATAAACATCAACACCTGAGTCAGTGCTTGCCGCAAATGTGAATTTGTCATTAAAGGCAAAGTCGTTATACCATTCACCAAAATCAAATTTAAAACTCATATCACCAGATTCTACGGATGTTAAACTATACGCCGTTCCTAAATTATATAATCTTAATCCATCGGGTGATAAACTTGATGTTTGATCTATTGCATAATCCCCATGATCAGGTGAGTCATAGCTTGCTGTAATAATCCCATGATTTATTTCTTTCGTTTTAATATCGGTGGGTGAGCTACTATTAGAAATTGTATAAAGTTTCGATAATTCTTCATTGTAGACAACAGTCGATTGTTCATATATAGATGAGTTTTTTTTATTTTCCACACGCTGTTTTGTAGCTAAATTATATACGAGAATGTTATTATGTTGCCCTGAACCTGGTGTTATGTATAAATAGTTATCTTTATCCACGGCAATATCATATGGATCAGTTTCAATATCTATAACATCTTCGATTGTAAAGTTCGTTGTCTTTACTACGGCAATGGCTCCGATTTCTGGGCTTTCTGTCGAGTGTGTATGATTTTGTTTTAGTTGTGTGACATAAAGCTTTTCGTTTCTCAATGTCAAACGTTCCGCTGCATAAGGGAGCTTCAGCGACTTTATTTGCCCAGTTTTATAATAGTGTGCATAAATTGTTTTACTCCCCAAATCTGTCATGTAAAGAATATCGTGATCTTTATCTAGTTCTGTATCAAAGGGCGTAAAATTAAGCTTTGTTACTTTTTCAGCTGCTTTCGCTTCATTATTTAGAGAAAACGTAAATATACATAATAACCCTAAAAATGATATTAGAATAATTTTATTAAAAAATTTCAAATAATATCTCCTCCAGTTCACTTTGAAAATTATAACATTTAATAAGTAGATTTACTTATAAATTATCAATTTTTTATCATTTTATTAAAAATTTCAGAAATCTAAACATTTGTTATGGAGAGTAGTATTTTAGAAGGAAACTTGTAATGCTTAAGTTTGAGGACTAATTAAGATGCAGTTTAATAAATATCCGTCATAAAATGATAAAATACTAGTAAGTGTATATTTATATAGGAGGGTTGTTTTGGGGACTGTATTCATCTTTATATGTATTATTCTAGTGGCTTCTATTTTACAATCAAGCACTGGTTTTGGTTTTTCTATAATGGCGACGCCGTTCTTGTTAATGTTATTTCAACCGCAAGAAGCTATACAAATTAATATTATTTTATCTTTAATTATCTCTGTAGCGTTAATTTTGAAAATACGTCATGACATTGATATGTTTCTATTAAAAAGAATTATTTTAGGAAGTATAGTTGGTGTACCAATAGGTATATTCATCTTTATGTCGATGAATATAAATGCTTTAAAATTAGGGGTTAGCATACTCCTTTTACTATTGACCTTATTATTGATATGCAATTTCAAAGTGAAAGCAACACCAATTAGGGATTACATAGTAGGGGGTATTTCAGGAGTTTTGACTACAAGTATAGGTATGCCTGGACCGCCATTATTGCTTTACTTTACAGGAACAGATACTGAAAAAGGAAAGCTAAGAGCAACGACATTAGCCTTTTATCTCTTTATATATTTTATCAGTCTAATAACTCAAATCATCTTTACTGGAACTAGCAAACTCATATGGCAATCAAGTCTATATGCGATTCCCATCGTATTTATCGGTTTGTTTATAGGGCAAATTATTTTCAAATGGATAAACCAACGGATCTTTAGAATATTTACTTATATTCTTTTGATATGTACAGGACTTTTTCTATTAATTGAAAGTTTAAGTTCTTTAGTATAGTAAACTCTATTCCGAACGTTTCAAAAGTCATCCCACTTTTGAAACGTTTTTCATGTTCTCCAATAGCCAACCGAACAAATTTTCGGTATGATACGAGTAAGGATATAAATAGAGGTGTTAGTATGGGACTTACAGTGATTTTAGCTGAAAAACCATCGCAGGCGAAAGCTTATGCAGATGCTTTTCAAGTAGCAAAGAAAACAAAACATTACATAGAACTTGCCCCAAATCAGACGTTTCCAGAAGGAGCGACGATTACTTGGGGGATAGGGCATTTAGTTGAATTAAAACAACCCGCAGATTACAAGCCAGAATGGAAGCGCTGGTCTCTGGCACAATTGCCAATGATACCGGATAACTACGAATTCCGAGTGGCGAAAGGCAAGTGGGATCAGTTTCAAGAGGTAAAGCGGTTGTTTAAAGAAGCACATGTGCTTATTAACGCATGCGATGTGGACAGAGAAGGATCTAATATTTTTTATTCTATCTATCGTCAAACAGGTGTGCGTCAGAAGCCAGTTCAGCGACTTTGGATAAATTCACTTGAGGTAGATGAGATACGCAAAGGGTTCGCCAATTTGCGAAATAATGATAAGGATCTACTGTTGTATCATGAAGCGCAGGCACGTCAAATCAGTGATTGGCTCGTTGGGATGAATGCAAGCCGCTTATACACGATGCTGCTGAAGGCAAAGGGTCTAAATGAAACGATGTCGATTGGTCGTGTGCAATCGCCAACAGTTTATATGATTTATCAAAGACAACAAGAAATCGAACATTTTAAACCGACTAATTTCTATGAACTAACTGCTGAATTTTTAGCTGAAAAAGGGCCGTATAAAGGGAAAGCGGCTATTAAGAAGGATAAGCGAGAGGAAGTCGAGCAAATACTGCATCAAGCTTGTATTGCTGAAGGTGAAATTCTGCCGGGTGTGATTCAAGATGTTAAAAAAGCGCGAAAGCACGTTAAACCTCCGAAGTTACATGCTCTTTCTACATTACAAGCTAAAGCCAATAAAATATGGAAATACAGTCCAGCAAAAGTGTTGGATGTTGTACAAGGTTTGTATGAGAAAAAGCTAGTCTCTTATCCAAGATCAGATTGTCAGTATATAACTGAAGCCGAATTTAGTTATCTGGTTGACAGAGTAGCGGATTATCAGAAAATCGTTGATAAACCATTTGAGATTGCAAATGGACGTCCTCAAAAGCGTTATGTAGATAATGCACAAGTGGAAGAGCACTATGCCATCATCCCAACAAAAACAATTCCTACGGCTGCAAAAGTACAAGGCTTATCGCCAATGGAACGAAATATTTACTTTGAAATAGTGAAGAGTGCATTGGCGATGTTCCATAGAGATCATGTATATGAAGAAACGACGATCATGACGAATGTGAAGGCAGTCGATTTTAAAACAGTTGGCAAAGTGGAGCTAGATCCAGGATTTAAAACACTATGGAGTGGGAGTGAACCGACAAAGAAAAAGGATGAAGAACCATTATTACCTCGAGTAAGTGTGAATGAGGTAGTAGAGTCAAAAGTTGCTATTCATGAAGGGACAACCCAGCCTCCAAAGCCTTATTCGGAAGGACAGCTTGTGCAAATGATGAAAACCTGTGGAAAGCTCGTGGATGATGAGAGCGCTAGCGATATTTTGAAGGAAGTGGAAGGGCTCGGTACTGAAGCAACACGTTCAGGTATTATTGAGACGATAAAACGCCATGGTTATATAGACGTGACAAAAAATATCGTTTCAATAACAGATAAAGGACGCGTATTATGCCAGACGATTGAAGGGTCACTATTATCAAGTCCTACAATGACCGCGAAATGGGAGACTTATTTGCGGAAAATTGGTAATGGTACAGGTTCAAAAGAAGCTTTCATCCAAAATGTCTGCAAGTTTTTAAATCATTTAATAGAAGTAACTCCAAAAATGGTAGAGAAAACGGATATTCAAGCAGCCGCTGAGGGTAGTGCTTCCAATGAACCACTTGGACTTTGCCCAATTTGTAAAAAAGGACAGATGTTATCTCGTAAAAGTTTTTATGGCTGCTCGAATTATAAAGCAGGCTGTAAGTTTACTTTATCTAAAACAGTTGCAGGTAAAAAACTATCACCTAAGCAGGTGTCAGACCTTTGTCAAGACGGTGTGACAAAGGAAATGAAAGGCTTTAAATCGAAGAAAGGTTCAATGTTTAGTGCGAAGTTGAAGCTAGTTGAAGGTAAGATTGTGTTTGAGTTTTAGTACTAAAAAGTAACTTGTAGTAGTTATTATATTGTTGGTTTGTGTGCTGGGGTTTTATGAGGGAATCCCTTAAAGTTCCATTTAATTAAAGTTCGATACTCCTTTAAGAAAGCTACAGTTCAGCGTGAAAGATATTAAAATAGAGCGTGTGAAAAGATATAATGAAGAAATTTTTAGAGTGTAAGTAGTATGGAATTGAAATGATATAGGGGTGTATTAAAATGAAGCGAGTATCAATTTTGGTAGCTGACGATGAAGCAGAAATTGCTGATTTAGTTGGGATACATTTAGAAAAAGAAGGCTACAATGTCGTTAAAGTAGCTGATGGAGAAGAAGTTATTCGTGTTATCGAATCTCAACAAATTGATTTGGTGATTTTAGATATTATGATGCCAAAAATGGACGGTTATGAAGTTACGCGTCAAATTCGAGGGCAATATCATATGCCTATCATTTTCTTGAGTGCGAAAACGTCTGATTTCGATAAGGTGACAGGACTAGTAATAGGAGCAGATGATTATATGACGAAACCTTTCACTCCGATAGAATTAGTTGCACGTGTAAATGCTCATTTGCGACGATTTTTCCTGTTGAATCAACCGAAAAAGGATGAAAATAAAGATGTTTTGGAAATTAGTGGAGTGGTCATTTATCCTGAGCAAAGGACAGTTAGTGTTCACGATGAGCATATTGAATTAACTCCAAAAGAGTTTGATATTTTATATTTATTAGCGAGCCATCCGAAGAAAGTATATAGTGTGGAAAATATCTTTCAACAAGTGTGGGACGAGGAGTACTATGAAGGCGGAAATACAGTTATGGTACATATTCGTACTTTACGGAAAAAACTTGGAGAAGATAAGAGGAAAAATAAATTGATCAAAACCGTTTGGGGGGTTGGTTATACATTCAATGGCTAAAATGGTAAGAAGCTTCCGCTCAAAAATGATTGCATTATTTGCTTTAAGCATGATATTAGCTGGTGGCATTACGTATATAATCTACAAAGGGCTTCAGCTCTATTATAAAACTATGGTTCGTTATGAGGATCCTTTGTCTCAATTTCGGTCAACGATTAGAAATATTGGAGATGTTAATTTCTTTTTAATTATATTTATCCCTCTATCTATTTTGTTTTTCTTTTTTCTTACTAGACCATATTCAAAGTACTTTAATGAAATTTCTAATGGAATTCATTATCTTGCTAACGGTGATTTTACAAATCGAGTTCATGTTGATTCAAATGATGAATTTAGTGATATTGCGCACGAAATCAATTTAGCAAGTGAAAAGTTAAAAGAAGCTGTTGAAAGAGGTGATTTTGCGGAAAATAGTAAAGATCAGTTAGTTTTAAATTTGGCTCATGATTTAAGAACTCCATTAACATCTGTTTTAGGCTATTTAGATTTAATTCTTAAAGAGGAGAATTTAACAAAAGAGCAAATTAAACATTTTTCGACGATAGCATTTACGAAGTCTCAACGATTAGAAGGACTAATTGATGAGCTATTTGAAATAACAAGAATGAAATATGGCATGCTAAAGGTTGAGAAAAGGTTGATTGATATAAGTGAATTACTTATACAGTTAGATGAAGAATTATATCCTTTATTAGAAAAGAATGATTTAGTAGCTAGAATGAATATTGCTCCTCATTTAAATATTTATGGAGACGGTAAATTGTTGGCAAGAGTATTTGAAAATCTATTAACCAATGCAATTCGTTACGGCTATGATGGACAGTTTGTTGAATTAAATGGACATATTGATAATGGAGAAGTTGTCGTACAAATTATTAATTATGGAGATAGTATTCCAGAGGAAGAGTTGCCGTATCTTTTCGATATGTTTTATACGGGTGATAAAGCACGAACCCAGAATCAAGAAAGTACAGGGCTTGGCTTATTCATTGCGAAAAATATTGTAGAGCAACATAACGGAACGATTTCTGCTGAAAGTAATTTAATCCGAACAATATTTGAAGTAAGATTACCAGCAGACGATGGTGCGGAATCTCATTTAAAAATTTAATAAAAATTTTAAGTTTACCCCACTTTTTATTTAAATAGTTTTTTCTATCCTATACTTAAGTAAGGTTAAGGAGGAAACTAGTAATGAAAAAGTGGGTATTTTTTTCACTTATATTGTGCACAGTATTTGTTAGTATTTATATGGCATCATTTTATCAAAATGGCGTAGAGGTTAAGGTTGTGGAAAAGGATGAAAAGGTAACTTCTACGATTACCGAAAAGAAAGAAATTACAAAAGAGCAAATTTATAAAGGTGATCTATTACTAGTTAATAAAGATTACCCAGTTCAGAAAGATAGCATAAAATCCGATATTATAAATTTATTTCAAAATAAAGAGTTAGTAAGTGGCTATGTAATACTTGATAGAAATCTTCGCCTATCAAAGGATATTGTAAATAAATTTTTGAAGGTAGTAGAAGCGGCGGAAAAAGAAGGTGTTAGTCATTTTTTAATTAGTAGTAGCTATCGAGATTTTGATGAGCAAAGTGAGCTATATCAAAAAATGGGCTCTAATTATGCATTGCCAGCAGGATATAGCGAACATAATTTAGGTTTATCACTCGATGTAGGGTCTACTCAAATGAAAATGGAGAAAGCTCCGGAAGGAAAATGGATTGAAGAAGAGGTATGGAAGTACGGCTTTGTTCTACGCTATCCGAAAAATAAAACAAACATTACAGGGATTCAATATGAACCTTGGCATATACGCTATGTCGGTTTACCTCATAGTGCCATTATGCATAAAAAGAAACTAACTTTAGAAGAATACTTAGATTTCTTGAAAGAGAATAGGGATATTTCCATTAATGCTGAGGGGAAAAATTATACGGTTTCTTATTATGAAATTTCAAAGAGTAGGACAATTAATGTCCCTGTGGATCAACATTATGAAATATCAGGAAATAATGTGGACGGAATAATAGTGACGGTTCATGAATAGTAGTCTACTTAATAAATGACTATCACATTGTTTGAACTGTCATTATGGCTGTTCAAACAATGTTACTGAAGTAAGGCAGGATAGGAGAAGCTCCAATTAGAAACATCTATTTTGAACTAGTGAAAAATTCTTTATTAATCATTTCGTGAAAATATTGATCCATTTGTTTTGCTGGAACCTTGCGACCATTTTGAACCCACCATGCACTAAGCGAAGAGAGCGCTCCTGAGTAAAATTCCACAATGATTTCAATTGGTACCGAGAAGTTCTCCCCGCGGTTATTTAACTCTAAAAAATCGTGCTTTAGTGTCTCTTTATTACGATAATTCATATAGTTATTGAAAATATCATCATTTTTATTTGATTGCATAATGTTGTCTAACAACTCTAATTTTTGGAACCATTTCAAAGGATTGGAATGGTTTTAATACACGTTCTTCTAAGCTAACCTTCACATATTTTTCGTTAAATTGTTCAATTCCAAAATATAATAAGTCGTATTTATCCTCAAAATGCTTATAAAAAGTAGTACGGTGAACCATTGCCTTTTCGCAAATTTGATTGACAGTAACGGAGCTAAACTCTTGTCCAGGTTGCGATAGCAATTCTTCAAGTGCCTCCCACAATAATTTATATGTTCTTCTAACCCTAAGATCGACCTTTTTATCATTAAAATTCATCTACATTCTCCTTGATTTGTAGTTTATATAGATACTCAATTAAATTTGATTCTTTCAACATTAAAATTAAATGTGTATATTATTTAGTAGACATTAGTAGCTTTATCCTACAAGTGTAGCAAATATTTAGGAATGAGGAAATAAATTTGAACACGACCAATCAAGTATCACCTAGTGATCCATTCGATTTATCGAATATAAAAAAAGGACCGATTATCATTGCTATGATTATTGGTGCTTTTGTTTCTATTTTAAATGAAACACTATTAAGTAATGCATTGCCAGAATTGATGCGTGAATTTAGTGTAACACCTACTACTATCCAGTGGTTAACTACCGTCTATATGTTAGTTGTTGGCGTGTTAGTGCCTGTTACCGCTTTATTACAACAGTGGTTTACAACTAGGCAATTGTTTTTATCTGCGATGATCTTATTTTTAATAGGTACAATTATTGCGGCATTTGCACCAGCATTTAGCTTTTTGCTTGTAGGGCGTATTATACAAGCATTCGGTACGGGTTTAATCATACCGATTATGATGAATACCATTTTAATCATCTTCCCACCGGAAGAACGTGGTGGAGCAATGGGTTTAATTGGCCTAGTTATTATGTTTGCACCAGCTATTGGGCCGACTCTTTCAGGAGTAATTATTGATACTCTTAATTGGCGCTGGTTATTTTACATCGTAATACCACTTGCTCTAATATCAATTATTGTTGGGGCAAAGTATTTAAAGAATGTTTCGGAAATAACTAGACCAGCAGTAGATGTCTTATCAATTATTTTATCAACAATCGGGTTTGGCGGATTTGTCTATAGCTTTAGTAAGTCAGGAGAGCTTGGATGGGGAAATGCAGAAGTATATTGTACTTTAATAATCGGAGTTGCTTCATTAATCTGGTTCATTATAAGACAATTAAAAATTAAGGATCCAATACTCAATTTACGTACATTTAAGTATCCAATGTTTTCAATAACAGTTGTACTAATTGTCATTGTCATGATGGCGATGTTCTCAACTATGACATTACTACCAATGTTTTTACAGGGTGTACTTTTAGTATCAGCTTTTAAATCTGGTTTAATTATGTTGCCAGGAAGTGTGTTAAATGGTTTCATGGCTCCGATTACCGGGAAGCTTTTTGACAAATATGGTCCTCGTACTATTATCATTCCTGGGATTGTGTTAGTAGCTGTTGCAATGTGGATGTTTATAGGGATTGATGTTGCAACGACAACAGGATATATTATTACGATCCATTGTATGCTATTAGTGGGTATCTCGCTTGTCATGATGCCTACACAAACACATGGCCTAAATCAATTACCTAAAGAATTGTATGCACATGGTACAGCAATCTTTAGTACGTTACAGCAAGTAGCAGGAGCCATTGGAACGGCACTATTCATTAGTAAAATGTCATCTGGACAAAAAGATTATTTAACACAGTCTGAAAATCCAAATGACCCAACGGAAATAGTAGCTGCTTTAACAGCAGGTTTTGATTCTGCATTTACGTTAGGATTTATCATCGTTTTACTTGCTATAGTTGTTTCACTATTCATAAAACGTACGAAATAGGAGATAGCATGGTTGTTCTAAAAGGATAAAATCGATTGATTTAACAAAATAGACAATTCATAATACTTGAATTTGCAAAGGGGTATCCAATAGTCGAGAAATTGACTTTTTGGATTGCCTCTTTTTATTTACACATCTTCATTTTCTTTAGTTAATAATGTTTCTACAACATCAAAAAAGTCACTATCAGTAGCTTTATAATATCTTCTACCCCAACTTTCAGTATCGCTAAAGATAACCATCTCTTTTTCATCAACAAACAAAAATATAGTAATTCGGTCCATGTCTGTTGTGATAGACATTATATAATTACAATTAAACATATCGTAATCATCTTTTGTAAGACGTAGCTTTACCTTCTTTAGTGATTTTAAAATCGAGGAATTATCATTTTTAAAAGTATAGTTTTTTCCAAATTTTAATTTATTCATTTTTGTTACATCTATAGAGCTAACCTTACTGTCTTCTAAGTGCGTTAGAACATCCGTTATTGGTTTTTCTTTATACTTATTGTATTGAAAAATGCCATATGATCCAGCCACTAATACAATACCGATAATGATGGTGATGAGTGCTTTTTTCATAAAATATAACCATCCCCATTTCTAAAATGTCTTTATATAAGACTAATGGGAATTAAATACAATCGCAAGGTTGTTATTTGAATAATTAAAATATTATATCAAACACTTTATCTTTAATGAAGCCTTGAAATAAAGTCGCAACGTTTACCCCTCTGGTTATGTTTATCCAAGAGGGTTTTTTATGTCCAAAAGTAGAAGAATATCTGAAGCAGAAAATTGGATAGAAAAATTAAAGGTGACTTCAATTCGGGATGATTTAGAACAATGTATCTTATTAGCTTAAGTTTACACCATTTCTATTGTATCGCCATATCCTATAGGCATATAAGAAAGAGGTGGAATTTTGGCTAAACTTACTATTGAAACAGCAAAACGATTATTGAGTGTTGCCGAACAGAAATCTTATCAAATGGGGCTCTCTAGCAATATTGCCATTGTAGATGATGGCGCTCATTTGATTGCTTTTCTTCGAATGGATAATGCGAGAATTGCAGGTATTGAAATCTCTAAAGACAAGGCTTGGACTAGTGTAAGTATGCAGATGCCGACTGCAAATTTATCGCAAGCAGCTCTTCCAGGTAGTCCTTCATTTGGTATAAATACAACAAATAACGGTCATATCGTCATTCTTGGAGGAGGTATTCCTTTAATTAGTGAAGGGAAAATTGTTGGCGGTATAGGAATTAGTGGAGGCAGTAGTGCACAAGATATCGAAATTGCCAATGCAGTAGTTCAAGCTTTCGAATGGTTAAATAAGAATTAAAAAGGGAGAAGCCATGAAGCAAAACATGGTGATGTTAGTTAAAAATAAGCAGTAATCATTGAAGATTTGGGAAGAGATTCTCAATTCAATACTATTACTCTAGAATATCGGAATAAAACAAGTTGTACTTACACAATTACTAATAGGTCGTCCAGGAAAACTAAAAGAAATTGCCAGCATGGTTGTTTTTTAACATTAAACGAAGCATCATCCAAAGCAGTTCAAGTATTTACAATAGATGCTGGCCAAATTTCTTATAGAAGTAAAAATTGTTTTATTTAATAAGAAGTATAAAAATGATCAATCTAAATTCTAAAGTTACATATTTATATTCTGACAATGAATACTGGGGACAACATCTTGTCTCAAGGTTGAGCTATAATAATACTAAACATTTCAAATATTGTTAAAGAGAAGGTGAATCGTATGTATAGTAATCTAGAAGAACTAACAAGTCATAAAGTATTTCATTTTTTCGCAGAGATATCCAAAATTCCAAGAGGTTCAGGGAATGAGAAAGCGATTAGCGATTATCTAGTTCGATTTGCAGAAGAGCGCGACCTCGAAGTAATACAAGACTCGGCATTAAATGTCATCATTAAAAAAGATGCTACTACTGGATATGAAAATGTTCCGACAGTCATTATTCAAGGGCATATGGATATGGTTTGTGAGAAAAACCAAGATACGATGCATGATTTTGAAAAGGATCCTCTACTATTAAGAATAGTAGGGGACATGCTGTATGCAACGGATACTACTTTAGGAGCAGACAACGGAATCGCAGTTGCATATGCGTTAGCATTATTAGATGCTAATGATATCCCTCACCCTTCTCTAGAAGTGGTCATTACGACTGAAGAAGAGACAACGATGAATGGTGCGATAGCTGTAGATGCTGCCCATTTCAAAGGTGAAATTTTGATTAATATCGACTCAGAAGAAGATGGTAAATTACTTGTCAGCAGTGCCGGGGGGGTACATGTTACGCAAATACTGCCTATTAAATGGGAGAATGCTAAGGATCATGAAGTAGCTTACTGCATTCGTATTAAAGGATTAAAAGGTGGACACTCTGGTATCTCTATCAATAAGGAGAGAGGTAATTCTAATAAATTATTAGGAAGAGTATTACATGAACTATCATCGGAATTTCAATATTCTATACAACAGATTAATGGTGGTTTAAAGCCTAATGCCATTCCAAGAGAAGCAGAAGCAATTGTCTTCATTCAAAAGGAAGATGACGAGCAGATAAAAGAAAAAATTGAGAAATACAATGATATATTGAAAAACGAATTACAGTTTTCAGATCCAAATGTATCGATTGTCTTAGAAAAAAGAGAAATAAGCTCTACAAATGTATTCTCTAAAGAAACGAAGCATAAAGCTATTACTTCATTGCTATTAATACCACATGGTGTTCAAGGAATGAGTATGGCAATAGAGGGGTTAGTGGAAAGTTCTACTAATTTAGGAGTTGTAACGACAACTGATTCATCTATTACATTCGAAAGTGAAATAAGAAGTTCTATCAAAAGTGCTAAATCCTATATGGTCACTCAAGTAAGATCGATTGCAGAAATGCTTGAATGTGAAGTACTCATTGATTCTGATTATCCTGAATGGCCTTATAATCCTGATTCAAAAGCGAAGAAACTATTTGAAGCGACGTATAAAGAAAAATACGGTAAAGAGATGGAAGTAATTGCTGTACATGCTGGGATTGAGTGTGGTGTATTTATTGAGAAGATTCCAGGTTTAGATGCTATTTCCATTGGACCAAATATATTTCTAGTGCATACCCCAGATGAGCATATAAGTATATCTTCAACCATCAATAACTGGGAATATTTCATTTATACGTTAAAGAGAATGAAAGATCTTCTGTAAATTAATTAAAGTAGCAGGCGTAAAAGTTTCCAAATTAATGCTTGCATTGATTCGTATTGTTTTTCATCATAGACAGGAGTGGAGATATGGATTGGCAAACGTTGAATACAGATGAAGACATTAGGACCTTCATGAATAAATTTGGCTATTTTCATGATAGTTGTTTGAAAGAAGCTCATGTTCAAACTAAAAGTTTTGTTGGGGAAAATTACGGAATGGCAATTGACCCTACTACATCTGCAAGTCTTTTATTTCAAAGACAAGCTGGACCAATTTCTGCTATTGAAATAGTGTTTGAAGAGATTAAACACTTTTGCATAAGCCCTCTTCCAGCGGATTATACTGCAGAAATTCTTGACGCTACGTTTATAAAACAAAATGGTATTTTCTATTGGGCTAATTGTGAAGGTTTTAATCCTACGAATGTTAGTTTAGAGGAAGGTATAACTTGGATTTCTGCAAAATATGTAAAGTGGAGAGATAGAAGTAATTTGATGGGTGGACAACTGATTTATGGAGAAAAGAATTAACAAAAGATCTAATCAAGATTTATTTTTGTCATCTATTAGCTGATACTTTTCGTATTGTAAAATAGCTTTTTAAAAATTCTTCGATTCTATGAAGATGTATTGGAGGGATATAAGATGGAACAGTATTTAGAATTTAACAAAAGCATAAGAGATGATTTATTGAATAGTGTAAGCAATCTATCGGACGAGCAATTAAATAAGGAAGTTGAAGAAGGTCGTTGGACGATTATGCAAGTACTTCATCATCTGCATATAATTGAATCTGGAGTAGCAAAAGCAATTCAATATACTTTGAAAAAGGGTGAAAAGCAGACTGTTAATACCAAGCCAATTGAGTTAACAGTAAACCGTTCTACAAAGATAAAAGCACCTTCATTTGCAAATCCAGATGCAAGATTTATCACACTTGAAGAGATGAAAGAAAAACTGAAAGAATCACGTCATGTTCTTATTCAGGTTGTCTCAAATTGCAACAAGCATCAACTGAAAGAGAAAGCCTATCCACAGCCAATATTCGGATTAATGAGTCTAGATCAGTGGGTTCCATTTATCGGATACCACGAAAAAAGACATATTGAACAAATAGAGGAATTAAAAGAAAAACTATAAATCAAGTTAATTTTGAACTTACTACAACAATAAGAAAATCAAGGGCCTATTCACATAAGTGGATAGGTCTGTTTTGTAGAATATAAGTAAATGGAGTATTTAACATTCAAATAAGGAGGGATGAAGTGAACAAAAAAAGAATCCTATTATTAAGTATATTTGCTTTGATATTATTTTCAGCTTTATATTTAACAAGTAAACTGACCACTGAAACAGTTACGAGGGAAGTTAAAATAGGCGTTGAAAATAGTGATAATAGTGTTGAAATTGTAAATTAAACGGTTTTGGTAGCGGGAATTGTCACTAATGTTCTAGTTAAGTGAAATGAAAGGTTATAATAAATTGATGGAATTAATATCTTTCATAGTTTTGTTAGTCTTAATTGTGTTCCAACGTCTGAAGCAGCCAGCAAAGAAGTTCATTTTATTGATGTTGGCAAGTAGATTCCATCTAATTTCAAACTGGTAATGAGAATGTATTAATTGACGGAGGAAATAATGGCCAGGAAAATGAAGTAGTAGCATATTTAAAGAACAGAAAGTAAAAATATTAAATGCTGTTGTTTTAACTCATCCGGACGCTGATCATGTAGACGGATTAGCTGAAGTTTTGATACATTGAAAGTTAAAAGTGTTTACGCAACCAAGGCAATCCTTTTATCCTTTATGACTTATTATGCAGATAATTTATTTTAAGAAGGAATGATTAAATGAAAAAAATTATTATTATCCTTTTGGCCGCAGCTGCTATCACGATTGTTTTAGTTATAAATAATACCAAAGCAGAACAGGATAATTCAATATACGTAGCTGTAAATGGAAATGATCAAAATAATGGGACAAAATTAAAGCCCTTTCGAACACTAAAAAAAGCTGCTTCAGAAGCTGTTGCCGGAACTACCGTCTACATACGTAAAGGAACCTATAATGAAAGACTTGTCATTAAACATAGTGGAACAAAATCAAAACCAATTATTTTTAAAGCTTACAAAAACGATAAAGTTGTTCTTAGTGGAAAGGATGTAAAAGATGTTGAAGGAAATACATCCTTAGTTACAATAAATAATAAAAGTTATCTTACGATTAGCGGATTAACTATACAGGATCTATCGACTAATTTAACAGATGAAACGGTAATGGGGATTTATGTAACAGGATCTAGCAGTCATATTACATTAGAGAATAACCATGTGCGGCGAATTGAAACACATGCAGATGACGGAAATGGACATGGAATTGCCATATACGGAACTGGCCCAATGAAAGAGATAAATATTTTTAATAATATAGTAGAGGATTTAAAACTTGGTTCAAGTGAATCTCTTGTACTTAATGGCAATATTGACGGCTTTAAGGTGGAAAATAATCTAGTTCGCCGAAGTGATAATATCGGTATTGATCTGATTGGTTATGAGGGTACCTCTAATGATAAAAAAGCTGACTATGTCAGAAATGGGGTAGTAAAAAATAATAAAGTTTATGAAATATCCTCGTACGGAAACCCGGCTTATGGGGAAGATTATGCTGCTGGTGGAATATACGTAGATGGGGGGAGGAATATAACTATTGAAATGAATACCATTTATAAATGCGATATCGGAATTGAAGCAACGTCTGAGCATGCGAAAAAATATGCTAGTCATATTAATATTAAAAACAATACTATTTATAACAACTATTACACTGGGATATCGATTGGTGGGTATGATAAAAATCGTGGAGGTACGATAAATTCAACAATCTCGGAAAATATTATTTATCGAAATGACACGAAGGGACTAGATGGGGGACAGCTTTTATTACAGCATGATACAAAAAACAATGTGATCGAAAAAAACATTTTAACAGCTGGACCATCTCGCTTGTTTATTGCTAATTATTTCACAACCAATCAAGCAAATAAACTGCAAAATAATGTATTCCATAAGGAAAAAGGAAAAACTGGTATTTGGGTATGGAAAGAGAAAGAGTATACTTCTTTTCCAGAATTTAAAATTACTTCAAGTAGTGATGAGAGGTCCAGTTATTTAAATCCAAAATATGAAAATGAAAACAAGTATGATTTTAGATTAAAAAAAGATTCACCAGCAAAGAATATTATTTTAGAGTAAAAAATAATTATCTCAGAACATGGTACTGAAAAAAGCAGAGTCACTTTATTACCTCTACGGGTTCTAAAATAACGGTAAAGGCGACCAAGAGGTAGATAAAATTAAAAAATTCTTAGACTCTACATTAAAGTTTAAGTAGCAGTACATATGTAGTGAAAGAAAAATAGTAAAGAAAAAGCGTTCCTCTCAACTAATTCGAGTGGATCGCTTTTTTTATTAAGAAGTTTTTGCATTTACAGTTTTCTTTTTGAAGTAACTCATGGTTTAATCTATCTACGAGAATGTAAAAATCCTATCCAGAAGTTTAAAAGTCTAGTTCATATGTGTAAGCAGATTTATTCTGCATTACGCGATAGGCTACTAAATTTTTAATAAATCGCCTTGAGCATTATAAAAGGAGCTAATAAAAGGGCGTTACATATCTTATATGACCAATATGTAACGATCTTTCCTTTTAATTAAACTAAAGCCCCCGTTAGCTTAATAACTATTTTTTATTTTTCAAATTCCTCGATTACAATGTTGGGGCAGTTTATTTCGGATAGCAATTCATCTATGTCAGTTATTTCAAAAGGATAAACTACACCTTTCACATTTTTCTGTTGAGCTATTTTTGCTAAAGAAGCAGTTGCCATTGCTGTTGTATGATAATCAGAAAAGGTGGATAGGGCTAATATTTTTACCTTTTCTTTGTTATCGATTACTCCCTTTACCTCAACAGTAAGAAAAGCATTTTCATTTTTATGAGGCTTATGTTTTACTACCTTAGAAAGAAAATCCTTGTACTTATGAACATTTTTTATGAAGCCAACCTGTCTTAAAAAAGATACCAGCTTATTGAAACCATTAACATTCCAAGAAGTCCAATAATTTATATAGTTAATATCCAACGTTTCTTTTAAAATAGCTTTTTCTGAATGGTCTATACATCTTACCTCTTTTTCTTTAAGGTGATGAAGGAAATCCATTTTTCTTTTATTAGTAAATCCAGATATAACTTTGTTTTCAAACTTTACTGGTTGAGCAATTATATTTAACATATCCAAAATTCCAGATATTCCAGCTTTAGCATTTGTATTTTGTAATAATCCAACATTTATCTCTGTTACTTCTGAAAAATTTGAAATAGCCTTTTTTACCATTAATCCTGATAATCCAGGGAAAAATCCAGACATTACAACTGAACCTATATCATTATTTTCTGCATCTTCATTTTGCTCGTTAACTTTCTCTACAAAGTCATAATATGGTGTAACATCTAGACATAATATTTTATTTTCTATACATGCTTTTTGAATATATGGATTTTTCTGTTTCAATACTACAACTACAATATCAATATTTTTTATTACCTGCTTTACATTTTCTTCTTTATTTGCATCTAAATATTGGAATTGAACATCGGTTTTAATAGAATTCGCTAATTTTTCTCCTCGTTCAGTTTTATAGTCGGTCACTATTAATCTTAATTGATTATCAAATATTCTTAATAATTCGCTACAAACTAATTGACCAAGAACTCCTGATGCCCCAACAACCATAATATTTTTCATGATTTTAATGCCTTCTCCCTGTATACATTACCAAACTTTAATCTAATTTATTTTATATCTAATTCAACTCTACTACTTCGTTAGCACAAGAAGCGATTGCTCTAATTGAACAATTGCCCCGTTACTTTAAGTTGTAAGTAACTGATTTGGTTCGACAATTCTATTGTCTCATTAGCCCAAACGGGCCAGGTGCTTTCATCATGAATATCTTTCATTTTATTCTCCCCCAGGATTATAATTTTTTCAGTTTCAGAAAAATCTTTGTACCTGCATTCTTTTACAAACCTACCTCATTAGTTTAATTAGTTCAACAGAAAAGAGCTTGGATTAAACTGTCCATTTAGTTCAATAAAAAAAGAGCTGTCTGAATAGGTCAAAGTTCTTCTACTAAATCACCTGTCAGTTGAATATTAGACTTCAAAATATTTAGTTTTTCTTTAAATTAATATTATTTATTATTAAGATAAAAGAAAAGATTAATAATAAGAAAAAATCTAGACGTGGCAAACCAATTATCTTGAGTAATAAGTTCAGTGAACAACTCATTTAGTTGTTGCGATTTTACATTAGGATTAAATAGTAATCGCCTCTTTCATTCCTATAATTTTTCGAGATTTTTCATTTATTCAAAGACTCTAAATGGTATCTTTATAGTTCCACACCCTACCACAAGACCGTAAAAATACATATTGAGTGGACCTTTTGGAATCGGTGCAGAAATGTAAAAATGTAAGCAAGGGGATGAATTCAGTGTTTAACGATTTTAAGCTAACGGAAGGCCGTCCTTTATATATTCAGCTTAAGGAATATTTAAAAAGAATGATTACAAACGGGCATTTGCTTGAGCACCAAAAGCTTCCATCCACCCGTGAACTCAGCTCATTATTATCCATCAGCCGAAACACCGTTCTAACGGCTTATGCGGATTTGGAGCAAGAAGGCCTGATCTATGCGGTAAAAGGAAAAGGAAACTTTGTAAGTCATGTAGAGACCTTCAAATCCCTATCTATCGAGTTGAATTGGACTAAAAAAATCAATGAGCAAACCTTTTTGGCAGAAAAATTGGACCTCATGAAGCATGGAGTGCGCTGGAATAAGGAAATGATCTCATTTACTAGTATCGCTCCCGATGAAAAGCTATTTGATGTAGAAAATTTTAAAAAGGCCTTTTTAAATCGGATGTCCATTGAAGGAGACATTGTTCTTAACTATGGCTATGCAAAGGGCTATAAACCACTTATCGAATACCTGCTTCACTACATGGAGATTAAGGGGGTAGACATTAGAAACAAAGATATTTTAATTACCAATGGCTTCACGGAAGGTCTGGATATTCTTTTATCCACTTTAAATAAAAAGAGCGGCCGTCTTATTTGTGAAAATCCAACCCATCATTCTGCCCTTAAGCTCTTTCAATTACATGGCTTTGAAATTGATGGAATTGATATGGAGGATGACGGTGTCAATGTTAGGATGCTAGAAAAATGCTTATCAAAAAATGAATATGATTTTGCCTATTTCATTCCGTCTTATCATAATCCAACTGGAATCGTAACATCCTCTGAAAAAAGGAAGAAAATTATGGATCTGTTTTCGGCCTATCAGCTTCCTATCGTTGAAGATGGATTTAATGAAGAATTACGTTACTCGGGATCACATCAGGCTCCATTGGCTGCCTTTGCTGGACTCGGCAATAATGTCATTTATATCAGCAGCTTCTCTAAGATTCTTTTTCCTGGCTTGCGGGTTGGATGGATTTTAGCAGACAAAGAGTTGATTTATTACTTGGAAAGTATGAAAAGAGCTCGAACGGTTCATACCTCAACTTTAGACCAAGCTGTGTTATATCAATATTTAAATGATGGCTACTTTGAGAAGTATATAAAAAAAGCGAAAGCAGTCTATAAGAAAAAATATGAACTAGCTGTCCATTATTGTAAGCAATGTATTCCTTGTAAACGAATAACCGGTGACGGTGGGCTCCACCTTTTTATAGAACTAGATAACAACATTGATTCACAAAAGCTTTTAGAAACATGTTACCAAAAGGGAGTTGTTTTTTCGCCAGGCAATGTTTTTTACACGGACAGTAGAGGAAAGCATACATTACGATTAGGATTTTCTAGGCTAAACGAAAGAGAGATAATTCAAGGAATTAAAATCATAGGGGACACCTTAAAAAAAAATTTTGGAGGTTAAAAAAAATGAGAGTTGGCGTCATTATGGGAGGGGTTTCTTCCGAGAAGCAAGTTTCGCTTATGACAGGTGAAGAAATGATGGTTCATTTAGATAAAAATAAATATAAAATTGTACCAATCCACATAGAGAAAAAAGAAGATTTAGTGGAAAATGCGAGGAATCTTGACGTTGCGCTACTGGCGCTACATGGGAAGTACGGTGAGGACGGCACCATTCAAGGTACCCTTGAAACCATGGGAGTTCCCTATACAGGGAGCAGTGTCCTGTCCAGCAGCTTATGCATGGATAAGAATATCTCGAAAAAAATCATCAGGTATGAAGGAGTGCAAACACCGGATTGGATTCACCTTATGAACATGGAAGAACTTAATATGGATGAACTAGACAAGATGGGTTACCCAGTAGTTGTGAAACCTAATTCTGGTGGTTCGAGTGTAGGAGTAAAAATTGTTTATGACAAAGAAACGGTAAAATCTGCGATTACTGAAGTATTCAAATGGGATTCCGAAGTGATAATCGAAAAGCTTATTACGGGCGAGGAAATCACTTGTTCGATATTGGATGGAAAGCTTTTACCGGTGATTTCCATTCGTCATCAGGGTGAGTTTTTTGATTATACCTCGAAATATAATGATGTGGCTACCATTGAAGAGGTGGTCCAGCTCCCGCCCGATACACACAATCGTGTCGCTTTTGCAGCAATTTCTTGCTATAAATCATTGAAATGTAGCGTTTATGCCCGAATAGACATGATGATTAAAAACGGGGTCCCTTATGTGTTGGAAGTTAATACATTACCCGGGATGACGAAAAACAGTCTGTTGCCAAAAAGTGCACAATCAGCAGGTATCCCTTATCATCAGCTACTTGACTTGATCATAGAAAATTCACTTAAAGTAAGGAAAAATGATGTATAGACCAATATGGGCTGAAATTAGCCTTAGCAATATTTCACATAACATTCGTGAATTTCGAAAAATAATTCCAAACTCAACAAAAATAATGGCAATGGTAAAAGCAAATGGCTATGGACACGGAGCATCCCAGGTTTCCAAAAAAGCTATTGATACTGGGGTAGATTATTTGGCTGTTGCAAGTTTAGAGGAGGCAATTGAACTTCGAAAATCAAATATTAAAGCCCCCATACTGATACTTGGCTACACACCACCTTCAGCAGCGAAGCATGTTGTGCATTGGGATTTAACACAATCAATTTTTAATTTAGAACATGCAGAATCTTTATCAAAGTATGGGCAGATCTTAGGAAAAAAGGCAAAGGTTCATGTCAAGGTCGATACAGGAATAGGACGATTGGGACTGCAAGCAGAAGAAGCAAGTGATTTTATCGATACCGTTTCAAAAATGGAAGGGATCTATCTAGAAGGAGTGTTTTCACATTTTGCTACCGCAGATGAAGCCAACAAATCGTATGCAGAAAGACAAACGAACCGATGGAAAAGTCTATTGGCAGAATTGGAAAAACGAAAAGTTTCTATTCCCTTACTCCATATTGCGAATAGTGCAGCAACTATCGAATTTCCAAATATGACCTACGATATGGTTCGTATCGGAATTTCAATGTATGGTCTTTATCCATCTAAAGATGTGAATTACACAAAAGTTAATCTTAGACAAGCTATGCAGTTAAAAACCAAAGTCATCCATATCCAGACACTTGAGAAAGGGTCTGGTGTATCATATGGAGCAACTATGATTAAAAGAGATAAAGCAGTTATTGCAACTATTCCGATTGGGTATGGGGATGGATATTCTAGACGATTATCTGGAATGGCTTACGTTCTTATTCACGGACAAAAAGCTCCTGTTTTCGGTAGAATATGTATGGATTTTTGTATGATCGATGTAACTGATATTAAGGATGTAAATATTGGTGATGAGGTGGTCGTTTATGGGGATCAAGGAAATCACTTTATATCATTAGATGAAGTGGCAAATGTGTTAGAGACTATATCGAATGAAGTTGTTTGTAACTTAGGTCACAGAGTTCCTAGAATTTATAAATAACAAGCTAAAGGCAGCATTCATATTAATAGGAAATATTATAACAAGTTATTTTTATGCTGAACTATTTTTTATATTAGTTCAGCTTTTATTTTTGATTAAAGATATAATCTGGAATATACACGAAATGGAATTATAGTATAAGTGAGATGTTAAATTATATATTATTCAACTAACGGGGCAGGTTAGTTGAAGAAGAGTTTTTTTGCGAATGTGTTGAATAAGTTAATATATGTAAAATATTGAACGGAAAGGGGTTCTTTACTTCAAGTCTGGGGGTGGCACTTTTTTCTTAAACTAACGCAGGACAGTTCAATAATATTTGTAGGGGGCATTTTATGATTAAGTCTTTAAAAGGGCAATTTATCTTGTCTATATTTGTTGCTATTGGCTTTGTTTATGTTAATTTTTCTAGTATTGAGTTTATTGCTGACAAAAGGGATCCAACCGTTCGGGTAATATTTTTCTTCATTATGATTTTATCGGTGTTTAATTCGGGATTATTGACGGAAAAATACATTCAAACAAGAAAGAAGAAATAACTTTTACCCAACTAACGGGGCAGGTTAGTTCAATGAGAACCTGCTTAGGTAGTAATCCCATCTCGTATTTCTTAAAAAACATATTATATAAGAAATGTGGAGGTGGAATTATGTCCGAAAAAAAGAAGATTAATAGAATAAAACCTAACAAATGTTGTCCACCGGTTAAGTACACAGCACTTAATAGTTGTTGTTGTCCTCCTGACGACCCACCTTGTTTGAGTCTTTGTGACTGTTGTGTTTCTCCACTTCAGTCCGTCTTACAACAACTTGTTGGGGAAACTGTAATTCTTGCTACTATTGCAGACGCGCCAAATCAACAACCTCTCTTTTTTTTATACACTATTGATGAAGTAAATGATTTTTTAGTTACTGTTACAGGTGTAGAGGGTACCTTTGTGGTAAATATTTCTGATGTATTAGGGGTAGGATTTTTACCACCAGGTCCTCTTATTAACTTGTTGCCACCTGCTTGTTCTGGATGCGAATGTGATTGTCGTGAACGACCAATTAGACAATTACTGAATGCACTTATCGGTTCTACAGTGAATCTCTTAGCAAGTAATGGTTCTATTGCAGTAGGTTTTAACGTGGAACAAACAGGTCTTGGCATAGTGTTAGGTACTTCACCAATAAATTCTGATTTAGTTAGATTTGCAATTTCAACTTGCAAAATTACGGCTGTCCAAACTAATTGAATAAGGGATGATAAACAGGTGCTTTACTTCAAGAAGGAGTAAAGCTTTTTTCTTATTGAACTAACGGGGCAGGTTAGTTGAAGAAGGATTTGAAAGAAGAATAATCTTTAAAAAGAATAGACCTTTGTATGAAGGTTGATTTAAACTAAATCAGTCTTCATTAATGGAATTATTTTAAAAATACAAAAATGTAGAGGAGCATTAAACTATGCAACATCTAAAAAGTGTTTTAGAACTGATTAAACTGGGAGAAAAACTAAAAATGGAATTACGACATAGTTGGTTGTCAGATGGTCGTCGAGAAAGTGTTGCAGAACATACATGGCGTGTTGCCTTAATGGCAATGGCAATAGAATCGTCCCTTCCATTAAAAGTAGATAGTGAAAAACTTCTCAAAATGATTATTATCCATGACTTAGTAGAAGCATATGCAACTGATATTCCTGCTTTTGAAACAATGAATAATTCAGAGGCCAAAGAAATTAAAGTAAAGAATGAAATTGCTGCAATTGAAAGAATCCGTGATTTGTTAGGAGGAGAGAGTGGTCAGTTGTTTTATGATTATTGGTTGGAATTCGAGCAAAAAAACACTTACGAAGCTAAAGTTGCGAATGCCTTAGATAAATTGGAAGCGCAAATTCAACATAATGAAGCGGATATAGATACATGGTTACCGATTGAATATGAAATGACTTACATGTTGGGAAAACATACTGACTTTGACCCAGTATTGACCGAGCTAAAAGATTTAATAGAAGCGGATGGTATCCAAAAACTTAAAGAATCTGGTTTGGACACCGATGCTATAAAGTCAAAAGCATATCCCTCATAGGCTTTTAAGCTATTCAACTAGCGTGTGCTTTAGTTTAAGATCGTAGAGCTGCTAAAACGGCTCTTCTTTTCTTATTCAACTAAAGAGGCAGTTTTCTTGAATAAGCACTTAAAAAAGAGACAGTACCTATTTTGGGTACTGCCTCTTTTCCTTAATACATTTACTTTTATAATCTAACTGCAAAGTAGTTACGCTGCCAGGCTTGCTCAACCCCAAAATAGCGACTATATAGAGTGTCAGTAATCAGTGATTGGGGTAGTGATATGGGAAAGAAAATATGGTTATTAATTAATGAGAGTTTGAGTGTCTTAAAAAAGAAGACATATTCCCTTTAGCGCGGGGAATAAGTCTTCTTTGTCTTTTTTTATGCAATAGATGTGCTTTTTGTAAACATGTTGGTGGTACCCCATATAGTAATACAAAAAAGCCTTCAAGAAAAAATAGTAAAGGTAAATGTAAGAGATACATTCTATTTCTTAAATGGAATATTCAACAATTCTGGAACTGTGACAAATTCATAGCCTTGCTCTTTCAGTTTTGGGATAATTTGGTGAAGTGATTCGATCGTATTCGTTCGATCTCCACCCGATTCTGCCCCATCGTGCATGAGAATAATCGCGCCTGGATGAATGTTGTCTACTACATTCGAAGCAATAACTTCCGGTGGGTCTTCCTGCCAATCCAACGAATCAACCGACCAGGCAATCACGTAATAGTTCATTTCCCTAAGCTTCTCGACTAATTCATTGTATAAGAAGCCATATGGTGGTCTAAATAATTTTGTCCGGTAACCAATAATGTCGTTAAGAGCATCTTCCGTTCTAGTTACTTCCCTCTCTAGGGTTCCGAGGTCGGATTCTTTGACAAGGTTAGGATGGGCGTAGGTATGGTTTCCGATTACATGACCCTCGTTTTGCATTCGCTTGACAATTTCAGGGTTAGCAACGGCTTTTGAACCTAACACGAAGAATGTTGCTGGTACATTGTACTGTTTTAATACATCTAATACATCATTTGAAAAACGTGGATCAGGACCATCATCAAAAGTTAAAGCAACTCGTTTTTGATCAGCAGGACCTTGTAAGAAAAATATTTCTGGATACCGTTGTTGTAAAATTCTTAGGTCAACAGGCTGCAGAGGATCCCGCCCGGAATTTTCAGATCCTCCTTTAAGGTCAGGTAAATCTTCTTCCGGATTATCTCGTATGTCCGCTTTCAACCATTGCCTCGATACATCTGCCAAGGGTCCCTCATTCGCATCAACAGTCATGATATCTGTTATATGCAAACAAAATAAAAACCCCGTAACCAACAACCACTTGAATATTCGTTCTTTCATCCATTCATCTCCTTTTTATATTGATACCCGTTTTAGCGATGGCTATTCTAACCTGAATATGTTTTTATTTCTCATAGTTGTTTAGCATAATAAAAATTTCATTTTTTGTTCAACTAACGGTTTTGTTGAACTTATTTAACTAAAGGGGCAGATTAGTTGAACAAACACTTGATTTTTATGAACTGGGCAAGCTACCTTGACTGATAAAATAAGGTGGTTATTCAAATATGAAAAAAAAACAAATTACCTCTATTTTGATTTCACTCGTTTTGGTATTAACGTTTATCACTTCGGGAGTGATGTTGTCGAATACAGGTAAAGCTGAAGTTGAAAAAGTAAGTTCTGAAGAAGAGCATCCCGATTTTTATGATGTATTATTAGTTTTATTAGACCCTGAGGCTAGGAAAGTGATTAATAAGGAATATCCAAATCGTAGTTATGCACTCTGGAATGCAGAAATATTAGAAGTAAAACGTCAAACTGGCGGGTATTCTCAATATGATTTTACTGTGAAAGTAAAATATGATACGTATACAGGTCCATTTAATCCACCTGAAGGTCCTATTACTATAACCTTTCATGTAACAACAGATGGAGTTTCAGTAGCGAAAATTCAAAAATGAGTCTTGATACAGCTTTGTATCCAATTCAACTAACAGGTGCTTTAGTACAAGAAGGATTACGCTCTTCCTAAGCTTACCTTGCTTTTTGCGAAAGGCTATTGATATCATAAGCTCAAGACGATATACTTGCGATTTTGCAAAAAAAAACATCACACTAAGTAAAGGAGAACTATGTACACAATCAGCAGATTTTCACAACTATGCAAAATGAGTGCTCGCATGTTACGACACTATGACAAGGAAGAACTTTTGAAACCAGTACATGTAGATACAACAAACGGGTACAGATTTTATGAGAAGAATCAATTAGAAACGGCATTACTAATTAAGAAATTGAAAGAATATAGATTTTCCCTGCCTGAAATTAGAACGATTCTCCAGTCGTCAGACAGTACATTGTTTATAGAAATGATATACGCGAAAATAAATGAAATATCAAAAGAGATGAGTCGATATAGACAGATTATTACAGAAATGCATGAGATGATCGAAAAAAATGAGGATTTAATACAAGGAGAAAGAAAATCGTATGATATATTGCTTGGAATGCGAAAAGAGATTAGAGTCGTAAGTCAAAGATTACAGATTAATATTGATGACATGGACAAGTACATTGATTCCTTTTACGATAAGGCAAAAGAGAGTAATATTCAGTTACTTAGTGTTCCGTCTGTCATTTTTTTTGATGAAGAGTTTACCCCTGACCACTGCGATATTGAATTAATGATTCCAATCATTCATAGGAATGACGAAAAAATATCAAGGGAATGGCAAATAAAAAAACTCCCCCAAAAGATTGTTGCTACTACCTTGCATATCGGAAGTTATGACTATATCGGATACGCACATATGGCACTTGAAGAATGGACAGAAAGCAACGGCTACTGCATGGATGGTCTTCCTTATGAAACCTACTTGAAAGGTTCAGAGTGTGACTGTCATGTAGAGGAGTATGTGACGCAAATTAGCCTTCCCGTCATCAAAAAAGAAATGCAATAATTGCTTGACTTTGACACTATGTCAAAGATTATTCTACTTCCAAGAGAAAGCTATCACAACTTAAGGAGATCTTGGATATGAAAAAGATAATTGTACTTTGCGTAGGGGCTTTATTAACGGCTGGAATCATAATGGGGGGGTGTAATCCAGGTAAAGGTGAGGGGAGACAATTCGTGGAAAAGCAGCAAGTAGGTAAATACACAATGCCCGATGAAAGTAGCAAACATGAAGGTACGTGGTTGCAATGGCCCCATTCCTTTACATATGGTAAAGGCTATGAAGAAAAGATTGAACCAATTTGGATCGAGATGACAGCTGCCCTTAGTGAAGGAGAAAATGTTCATATTATCGCATATGATGAATATGAAAAGAACTATATTAATGATCTTCTGTATGATGAGGGCATAAATATGGACAAAATTGATTTTTATATTGTACCTACTGACGATGTATGGGCAAGAGATACAGCGCCAATTTTTGTATACGATAAAGAAAACAATCTGAAACTCATGGATTGGGGATTTAATGGATGGGGTAAGAAAACGCGATACAAAAAAGATGCATTAATACCAAGTGTTCTTAGCAAGCAGTTAGGTATGGAAAGAATTAATCTAAATAGTGTAGTACTTGAAGGTGGAGCATTTGAACTAGATGGTAATGGCACTTTTTTATCGACACGTAGTGCTGTTACTAATAAAAATCGAAACCCTAAATTATCAGAATTAGAAATCGAGGAGTATATGAAAGAAAATCTTGGTGCTAATAACTTTATTTGGTTAGATGGAGTGCCAAACCTAGATATTACAGATTTTCATATTGATGGTTTTGCAAAATTTCATGATAAGTCTTCAATCATTACAATGAAAAAGGATGATTTAGAAGAATGGGGTCTTTCCAATAAGGATATTAAAAAATTAATGAATGCAAAGAATGCCTTCGACAAGCCTTATCAGTATGTGTATTTACCAATCAGTAAAAATAATGTAATTTTAGATAATGGAACGAATTTAGAATACAAAGGTTCATATGTGAATTTTTATATTGGGAATACAGTTGTATTAGTTCCGAATTATAATGACCCTAATGACAAAATAGCAAACGATACAATCCAAAAACTATACCCTAATCGTAAGGTAGTTGGTATTGATGTAAGGGAACTTTATAAAGATGGTGGTATGATTCACTGTGTTACACAACAACAACCAGTCAATTTAAAGTGATAGAGTTTTTTACAGCGAATCAACATAATTGAAAACAATACTATCATTACAATTAATTCCATTTTTCAATATTGTTTACGAAGCAATAGATCAAAAAGAATTGCTTCTACTTTGCCCCTAGGGACAGCTTTACAGGTAGTATCCCTAATACACAAAATCTCGGTAAATCCTTGGCGTATAGAATACCGGTATTTTTTCTTCAGTATGTCGCTTAGCTTATATTTTCGTTAATATATTAGCGGTTGTAGTTTTGTAAAAAAGTTTGATTAAAATCATGGCACCCTATAGATTTTTTAGAGGTGCCATGATTTTTTATGGGATCTTTATATTGATATCACTATAAAGATTGTGAAGAAATACACTTAAACTAACGGGGCAGGTTAGTTGAACAAGAAAATACAAATAAAAACCCCTAAATTAACAATTTAGGGATGAAAAATAAAATACAACGAACATTATTAAGATATGCACTTAGTAGATGTCTTTTGGTTCCAAGCAATTTAAGCAAGATGTCACATTACGACGATCTATTTTTACGACCCTTTACACTTAAACTAACGGTATTAGGAAAGTAAATTTTGAACTCAACGTTTAAATGTTTTTTTCAAAAGGAAGCCTAAATGATCTTAATGATTCTGAAGATAGATAATGAATTAAGGCAATGATTCCTCCTATAAAGTTTGAAATTAAATCTAAATCTGTATCTAATAAATTGGGTTGATTCTTGATAACTGGTTTATACAGTTCATCCTGCAAAAACTCAAATATTTCATAAAAACTACCTAATGGGGTACCGTCAGGAAAATGCGGATTTACAACGCTAAGTCTATTTTCCTGACGATTCTCCCGTTTTTAACAACGTTAAGAAAGTTTCAGTGGTCTTAAAGAATCTAATGAGATCACTTTCTCCCAGAATCCTTCAAGGCAATTTCAGTAACTGAACGAAATCGGAATGGATATTATTTTTGAAGAAAAAGTTTCCGGAGCAACAAAAGATCTTGTGCAACTTCAAAAAATGTTAGAGGATATACAAGAAGGTGACATCATTTATGTTACGGACTTAACTCGGATTACTCGTAGTACACAAGATTTATTTGAATTAATCGATAACATACGGAGTAAAAAGGCAAATTTAAAATCCTTAAAAGATACATGGCTAGATTTATCAGAAGATGATCCCTACAGTCAATTCTTAATTACGGTTATGGCGGGTGTAAACCAATTAGAACGTGATCTTATACGTATGCGGCAGCGTGAAGGAATTGAACTGGCTAAGAAAGAAGGAAAGTTTAAAGGTCTGTTAAAGAAGTACCATAAAAATCATGCAGGAATGAATTATGCAGTAAAGCTTTATAAAGAGGGAGATATGACTGTAAATCAAATTTGTGAAATTACAAATGTGTCTAAGGCCTCATTATATAGAAAGCTATCGGAAAGGAACAGTTGATGAGTTATACCAAAAAACGGAAATATATAATAGAAAATAAATTTCATATAGAGGTGGAATTATATGCCTAAAATTGACAATATGTTAGCAATTCTATGGATGCTTCGTTCAGGTGAAAAAATTACTGCAAAACAAATTTCAGAAAAGTTAGAGATGAATATAAGGACTGTGTATCGTTATATTGATACAATTTCAACAAGTGGCGTACCTATAATTTCAGAACCAGGACATAACGGTGGATACACTTTATTGAACAATTTTATTGAGGCTCCTCTTTTTTTTGATTTTGAGGAGCAAACTTCACTATTTCACGCTGCTGTTTTTGCAGAAGAAGCCGGATATTATGGAGGTGAAGCACTAAATAGGGCCATTTCAAAACTAAGTAAATACTCAAATCAAGAGCAGGAAACAAAGATAAACCAACATTTAACTAGTCTTGAAGTAATAAGTCGATTAAGTTCACTCTCTATGGAACTTTTTTTGAAGGAGTTGGAGCAGGCCGTAGCTGACGGGTACTCAGTAAAAATTCTTTACCATAAAAGTGGCGAAAAGCAATTAAATCATAGATTGGTCGATCCGTACAGAATTATCTATTGGAATAATAAGTGGTATGTGATTGGATTTTGTCATCTTAGGAATGATATCCGTAGTTTTAGAGTAGATCGAATTGAAAGTCTAATGCTAACCGAAAATAAGTTTAACCGGCCAGAAAATTTTTCAGCACGTGACTTTTTTATAAAAAGTCTTCTTCCAACTATAGAAGATAAGGAAGGGATTATTTCTTTAGTTATTGATGGGGATAAAAGTGTATTGGCTGATATTTGCCAACATTGGTTTTTAGGACATTATTTACAAGAACGGACTTCAAATCAAGCAGTTTTTCTTCTTGAAAAAGATATGATACATACATATGTACCTTATTTACTTTTACCGTACAATAAATCTATTAAAGTTATTGAGCCAATAAGTCTTAAGAAAAGACTTATTGAAGTTCTGTCGGAATTAATAAAATTTCATCAAGTATGATAACTTCCCTGACGTTAACTGTCAGGGAAGTTATATTATAATAGCTATATCAATTGTGATTGGAGTGTTATTGGATGCAAACAAAAAAAGTTTTTCTATATGTATTTAATACAATGTCGGACTGGGAATATGGATATTTAATTGCTGAACTAAACTCAGGAAGATATTTCAAAAAAGATTTAGCACCTTTAAAAGTAATTACAGTAGGAGCTAATAAAGAAATGATTACTACTATGGGAGGACTGAGCATAAAACCAGATATTTCCCTTGATGAATGTACTCTTGAGAGTAAAGATCTTTTAATTTTACCAGGAGGGACTACTTGGAGTGAAGAAATTCATCAACCTATCTTGGAAAGAATTGGCCAAGCTTTAAAGCTTGGCACTATTGTTGCTGCAATTTGTGGTGCAACTGAGGGCCTCGCGAATATGGGATACTTAGATACTAGAAAGCATACAAGTAATAACTTAGAATATACTAAAATGGTATGTCCTAACTATAAAGGAGAAAAGTTCTATGAGTTAGGATCTGCGGTATCTGATGCGAATTTAGTTACTGCATCAGGAATAGCTCCTTTGGAATTTGCAATGGAGGTACTGAAAAAAATAGATGTATTTACACCAGATGCATTACATTCATGGTATAACCTAAATAAGACTCATAAACCTGAATACTTCTTCCAGTTAATGAATTCAATAAATAAATGAAGTAACTGAAAAGCTCAATTTCTCTATTTTGATTTGTAGAGAAGTTGGGCTTTTTAATTTGGAATTTCCTTATCGTTGTAAATCCGCATTTTCCTGACGATACCCCTATTAAGAAAGACATTAGAGGAATCTGGAAAAATAGGTAACAAAGTTGTACTGTTTATAAAAAAGTTGCATCGTTTTGCCCCTTTAGATATGTTTTGTCTAAAGGGGTTTCTGCTACAATATCTTTTTTAATCAACATGTTCTAGTTTAATAATTACTTTACGATTTATTACTAGGAATTATTTACACAGTACTTTTTACTCCTTATAAGTTTAAGTTCATATTTGATTTGCCACGCCCCATTTGCACATTTCCTCTAATATTGGCATTAAACTCTTTCCTTTTGGCGTTAAGGAGTATTCCACTTTTGGAGGAATTTGAGGGTATTCTTTTCTGTGAACAATTCCAGAGTTCTCTAGTTCGCTTAACTGAGAACTTAACATTTTGTGAGTGATAGCAGGAATTTTCTGTTTTAACTCTCCATAACGTAAAATCGTATCGGAAGATAATTCATACATTATTTTCATTTTCCACTTGCCACCGATTAACGATAATGTGAAGTCAAATGGTCTTTGTTTGTTGCGCCTCATAAAATTATTACTTGATTCTGGCAATAACATCACTCTCCTTTAAGTAAGTATCTAACAAAAAAGTGCATACTAGTTTTATTTGTATTCGAGTTTATAATTTAGAATGGGTTCATGAGTGTTTCAGAATTCTATAATAATTCTATTATAGATTCGACATATTACTTAATCAAATATAGTTGAAGGAGAATGAATAGATGTCTAAAGAACAGAAACTCATATTTAATACAATTGATTTGAGCGAGGATGAGATGTATAAATTGTTAATTGGCTCTGTGATACCAAGACCGATTGCATGGGTTTCATCAAAAAGTAAGGATGGCATTTTAAATTTAGCGCCATTCAGCTTTTTTACTGTGGCTTCTCGAAATCCACCAATACTTTTAATCTCAATAGGACCGGGCGTTAATGAACGAAAGGGAAGCATTAAGGATACGTTAACGAACATTCGTGAAGTGAAAGAATATATAATTAATATGGTACCTGAGCCGCTTGGGGAAGCGATGTATCGTTCATCGGCTAGTGTAGAGCCAGAGAAAAATGAGTTTGAGCTTGCAGGAGTGACTGTTCAGAATGGTAAACTTTTGAATGTACCAGCAGTGCTAGAAGCGCCAATCTCAATAGAACTTAAGTTAGACCAAATTATGCCTGTCGGTGGAGATTATCTAGTGCTTGGAAAAGTTGAATGTGTCCAAATAGATGAAGCAATCTATGCAGGAAACTATAAAATAGCAATCGATAAATGGAAGCCGCTTGCTAGTTTGGCAGGAGACTTTGCCGGACTAATGCCTTCATTTTCATATGGGCAGAAAGGTACATAAATCATGGTGCAGCATTAATTGTTATACTTAATTCACTTCGCTTACTAAGAATTAAGTAAAAAAGAGTGTGTAGCTAGACATTGGACAGAACCATAGTTAACGGTTCTGTCTTTATTTTTTTCGAGATATATTAAATAGTTATTATTATTTTTAGAGACTTTTCTATAGATCACTCGGAAAAAATGTAAAAAGACAATAAAGTTTAGACCTTTAATTCATTCACCTCTTTTGTTTTTAAATCCCCTTATAGAATAATGGTTTCCAAATGTCCTTGCTAATATTTTTTTAACTCTTCTTGTACTAAACTGCCCCGTTAGTTGAAGAAGGAAACAGTTTTACTAACTTCTTGAAGTAATACTATTGAAGCGATATAGGTTAGTTGAAGAGTGTTATTTAATTTATGTTCAACAATGGTCCAGTTTGTTTAGAATCCCTCTCAAAGAGAGTTAGTTATTTATATTAAGATATTCCGAGTGGTTCTTAACCATTTATCAAATATCAGTAAAATAATTTAGAAACGAAAAAAGGAAAGTACTAAAATGGAAAACGTATCAAATATAGATAAATTGGAATCAATAAAATCTTTACAATCGACAATCAGTAAACTCGAAAATGCCTTATAGTTTTGTCGACGTAACATTTGGTTAACATTCGCATGATAATTTACACTAAGAGATGAAGAGATGAAGAGATGAAGAGATGAAGAGATGAAGAGATGAAGAGATGAAGAGATGAAGAGATGAAGAGATGAAGAGATGAAGAGATAAAGAGATGAAGAGATGAAGAGATGAAGAGATGAAGAGATAAAGAGATGAAGAGATGAAGAGATGAAGAGATGAAGAGGTGAACGTTATGGTGAAAATTGTTGTCGTGGACGACGAACAATCAATTCGCGCATTGATTAGCTTATATTTAGAAGATGAAGGCTTTACAGTTATTGAAAAAGAATCTGCGCAAGAGGCCCTCGAATTTATGCTTGGTAATCCGGTCGACTGTGTCATTACCGATATTATGATGCCCGGCATGGACGGTTATAGTTTGAGCAAGGAAATCCGGGCGTTTTCCAACGTGCCGATGCTCATGATTACTGCGAAATCGGAGCAACAAGATTTAGTGCGAGGTTTCCACGCAGGCACCGACGATTATTTAACGAAACCGTTTGATCCCGTTGAAATGGTGGTGCGTGTCAAAGCATTGCTGCGCCGTGCAAACGTTGAGATGCATCAACAAATTCAGCTCGGTGATTTTACGCTTAATCGGAAAAACTACACACTAAGTGACGGCCTGCAAAGCGAAGTATTGCCACTAAAGGAATTTGAGTTATTATTTTTATTTGCAACGAATTGCGAGCTAGTATTTACACGCGACCATTTACTCGAAAAAATATGGGGCCTTGATTACGAAGGAACGGAGCGTACAGTCGATGTGCATATTCGGAAAATTCGCAAGCGTTTAGAGAGTCTCGCTATCCCACTCGAAATTCAGACGCTGCGTAATATCGGCTATCGCTTAGGTGAACGCCATGAATAATCTCACGACACGCCTATTGTTAAACTTTATTATTACGCTAGCGATTAGCTTATGTATTGCGATATTTATTACGTTTCAAGTGATACCGAGCCATATTGCGAAGCAAATTAGTAACAATGTGCAAAAAATTGCGCAATCGGTTGAAGAACAACAACTATCAGAAGATGCATTCCAAAATGAGCTATTCCAATTTTCATTGACGAATATCAGTTATCAATCGATGGAGACGTTGCAAAATTCGCCGCTACTAAGCAATGTGTCGAAGAAAAAAATTCGCGAAGGCCAGGCAGTAGAAGGCGATGACACGTCGAAAGATTTAGTGTATATCTATCCTATTGAAATTCATAGTGACACGAAATATTTACAGTTTATTTTGAAACAGACGATTTTTAAAAATATGCTGAAGAGTGCATTTATTTTATTATCAAAGATTACGCTCTTCGTCGGCATCGGCTTAAATATCTTTACGTCGATTCAAATCGTGCGCCCGATTCGCAAGCTGAAGGAATATACCGCGCAGTTTGCAAAAGGAAATTTCACATTTAAACATACGAAAAACTATTCGAATGAAATTGACCAGTTGTACGAAAGCTTCGGGACGATGTCGAATGACTTAGAGAAAATGCTACAGTCGCAAAAAGATTTCGTGTCGAATATTTCGCATGAATTCCAAACGCCCTTGACTTCGATCAAAGGCTTTACAAAAGCGTTGCAACAAAAGGAAATGTCGCGCGAGAAGCAGCTTTATTACTTACGAATTATCGAGCATGAAAGCGCCCGTTTATCGCAACTAAGTCGTAATGTACTGAAACTATCGAGCTTGCAAAATGGTACGCAACCACTCGAAAAACGAACATTCGATTTAGCAGAGCAACTACGCCAAGTTATCATTTCACTTGAGCCGCACTGGGCCACCAAAGCGATTGAGTTTGATGTACAAATCGAGCGCAGTATCATTGAAGCAGATGAGTTACTGCTCTATCAAGTGTGGTACAACTTAATTAACAATGCGATTCATTTTACGCCGGAAAATTGTAAGTTAGGGCTTACATTGCGCAGTGATGGTGAACATTACACGATTCAACTAGAGGACGAAGGACCTGGCATTGAGCAACCCGAACTAGATCGCGTTAAAGAACCTTTTTATAAGGCCAAAAATCAAAAATCGACCGGCAATGGCCTTGGCTTATCAATCGTCGAAAATATTGTGCGAAAACATCATGGTACATTCCAGCTTGAAAATTATGAACGTGGCTTACGAGTAACCGTTATTTTACCGCATAAAAATGAAGCGACCAACTAATCGGGTACTGACTCACTAAAATGAGACAGTGAATGTTTCAATTTGTGTATCATTTTTGATTCCTAACTCTTCTTGAATTTGTTTTTTCGGTACACCCGCTAACCTTCTTTCAATTGCCATCATTTTTAATTCATATGAATATACACGTTTTTTGCCCATTCAAAAGCACCTCCAAAGTGCTTTTTTATGTTGTCTAAAATATTTAGGTCAGTCCAATCGGTTGCTTCTTTTTTTATTATTTTCCGATTACGTAACATTGAGTTAACATTCGCTTTTTATGATAGTCCTTATCGAAGGGTTTGCCCTTCAATTTATAAAGAAAAGGATGAAAACATTGAAGCACATTATTGATTTTATGATTGGTAACAAACTAGCAGTGTGGATTTTGACGGTCTTACTGATTGTCTGGGGTATTTTTGCGTCAACGACGATTAAATACGAATCCATTCCGAACATTTCATTACCGACATTAAGCGTATCAGCGGTCTATCCGAATGCCACCCCTGAGCAAGTTGCCGACGATGTATCGAAGCCCCTCGAGGATGCGATTTCCTCTATTAAAGGCGTCGATAGCGTCAACAGCAAATCGTCTCAAAACGTTGCATCACTGACAGTCAATTACGACTACGACACCGATTTAGATAAGGCCCAAACTAAGCTTGAAAAAGCCTTCAAATCGGTCGACTTACCAGAAGGTGTCGACGAACCAACAATCATGCAATTTAGCTCAAGCATGATGCCTATTTTAGCACTTAGCGTCTCTAGCGAAGATGGCAATTTAAAAACAGCTACTCAATTCGTTGAAGATGATGTGAAAACCGCACTTGAGAAAATCGACGGTGTTGGTCAATTAACGGTAACAGGTCAAGAAGCATACGAAATTGAATTGACGTATGATGAAGACAAATTAGCAGCGCTTGGCACTACAGCTGCAGCTGTCACCCAAGCAATTCAAGGTCAAAACGTTACAAATCAGCTTGGCCTTTACACATTAGATGACACGAAAAAATCGATTGTCGTAAACGATAAAGCGACATCGCTTAAACAGTTGAACGACATGGATATCGTGTTTGGTTCAAGTGCAGGCGCTGCACAAAGCCAAGCGCATACTGACGCTGGTCAAGCCGCTTCTGCTGGCGTTCAAACAGTGAAATTAAAAGACGTGGCTACACTTGAAAAAGTCGAAAACCACGACTCTATTTCACGCGTCAACGGCAAAGAAGCAATTTCAATTCAACTTACAGCGACACAAGACGCCAATACGGTCGATGTTGTCAACGCTGTGAAAGACAAAATAACAGATTTAGAAAAAGCGAATATCGATATGAATATCGATATTACGAGCGACCAAGGTCAACCAATTGAAGATTCTGTGAATACGATGCTTGAAAAAGCAATTTTCGGTGCGATTTTCGCCGTATTAGTCATTCTAATCTTCTTACGTAACTTCCGCTCAACAATCATTTCAATCGTTTCGATTCCACTATCATTATTAACATCGATTGCCATCATTAAATCGCTCGATATGACGTTAAATATGATGACACTCGGTGCGTTAACTGTAGCTATCGGACGTGTAATCGATGACTCGATTGTCGTTGTCGAAAACATTTACCGACGCATGTATGATAAAAACGAGCCGTTACGTGGTCGTCAATTAATCGCGTCTGCTACGACAGAAATGTTCAAACCGATTCTGTCATCTACATTAGTAACGGTCGCGGTATTCACACCAATCATCTTTATCGATGGTATGGTCGCTGAATTATTCGGTCCATTTGCAATAACGATGGCTATTGCTCTTGGCATATCGTTAATCGTGGCCATTACAGTCGTACCAATTATGGCGCACACAATGTTCAAAAAAGAAATTTTAGCTACACCAGAACAAAAAGTCGGCAGTAAAGAAAAACATAGTCGTATGGCCATTCGATACGGTAAAATGTTAAATGCCGCATTAAATCACAAAATTATTACATTAGTCATTGCGCTCGTTATTTTAATCGGCTCTGTCGCGCTATTACCGAAAGTGGGCTTTAGCTTCTTTGGTAGCGACCAACAAATGACGATGATTACGACGTACACACCAGCGACTGGAGAATTAGATGACGAAGTAAATAAATCCGTGAAAGAAGCGGAAAAATACATCGCAAAACAAGGCGACGTCACACTCGTACAATCATCAATCACATCAAGCTCTGCTTCACCAGATACGATGTCAATGATGGCAGGCTCTGGTTCGATGCTATACATCATTTTCAATGAAGATGTGAAAAACTTAGATGCCAAACAACAAAAACTGTTCGATCATTTAAAATCATTCGGTCATAAAGGGACTTGGAAGCAACAAGACATGTCGATGACCGGTTCTTCAAACGAAGTGAGCTACACGATTAGTAGTACAGATCGTGCAAAAGTCGAAAAAGCTGCCCTTCAAATCGAAGACGTTTTAAATGACGACAAAGGATTAAAAGATGCAAAGTCAAGCGTATCTGATTCCTATCCACAATATACATTTAACTTGAAAGAAAAAGCACTAAAACAATATGGCTTAACAGCTAACCAATTATCACCAATGTTAATGCAAGCGACAGGTGATACGATCGTCACAACGCTTGAAGATGGCGACAATACGTTAAATGTTATCGTTGCACAAGACGACAGCAAAACGTTTGAAACGATGAAAGCCTTCTTAAAACAAGATATTACGACGCAGCAGGGTACGGAGAAACTGTCTGATTTAGTATCAATCGACAAATCAACAACACCATCATCAATTAGCCGTCAGGATAATAAAGAATACGCAACAGTTACTGCCGGCATTAAGGGTGATGACGTCTCTGCGATTTCAACTCGTATTAAAAAAGAAGTCAACGATATCGACTTTACCAAAGGTGTAACCCTTGAACAAGGCGGTACATCTGCAGATATCCAAGAAACATTCACACAATTAGGCTTAGCGATTATTGCGGCCATTTTCCTTGTGTATTTCATTTTAGTTGTCACATTCCGAGAAGGTTTAGCACCGTTTGCGATTCTCTTCTCATTACCATTTACACTAATCGGTGCCGTTCTTGGCTTACTTATTGCTGGCGAATCATTCACTGTATCGTCTATGCTCGGTATTTTAATGCTCGTTGGGATCGTTGTCACGAATGCCATCGTGTTCGTCGACCGCGTTATTCATAACGAACTTGCCGGCGAAACGATGCGTGATTCGTTAATCGATGCCGCTGAAACGCGCTTACGTCCTATTTTAATGACGGCGATTGCAACCGTATTCGCGCTATTACCATTAGCTCTAAGCAGCAGCTCAGGTGGCTCAATTATCTCGCAAGGCTTAGGAATTACTGTTGTCGGTGGTTTAATTACATCAACAATTTTAACGTTATTTATCGTACCGGTTGTCTACGAAGGATTATCAAAATTGTTCAAGAAAGACCGCCACAAAACAATTGAATAACCGCTAATAAGGAATTTAACAATTCGCCTCCGGATAAACCAATTTTAAGCGCTGCATTGGGATGCTTATCAATACTATTAAGATGGTACTGTTGTAGAATGAACAGGCAATGCGACTACTTGTATTGATTAGTCTGCTCGGTTTTGAGCTGGTAGCCGCAGTACTATGGGTGGAAGCCACATCGGTATCCATCGTTTATTCGGCAGTGGCTTTATTGGGACTTACTTTCGGAGGTGCAGCCACCCTGTTGCAAACTGCACTTGCTTATGCAAGCGGTGAAGAAGGTGTTGATGTCGTAATGCCTATTAATACCACTGAATGGAATTTAGCAGTTGCTGGTGGTGCTTTGCTAGAGATTGTTGGTGTACAGTCATTTCCAGGAGTGCTGTTGATGTTGCTGCTTGTTGTTTTGATTATAGCGTGGAGTGTAAATAGACACGGATTTCCACGAAAGTAGTGAAAATCCATATGCAAGAAAATGAAGCAGAATGGAAATTAGAGTACGGAATGAAACAACATGCGATAGACGAAAAAGCAGAAGAGTTAGATGTAAAAGGATTGTATCGAATGAATCTGAACTCAACAAAAGGGCACCACTGTTTAGTAACATTAGTAGAAAATGATCAAAATATTTTTTAAAAATCTCATACTTAGTTAGAAAAATTAACTCCATTTTGAACAATCCTTTTTCAAAATGGAGTTTTTGCATTTGCTGTTAAATAAAGGTTGAAGGAAACTTTTTGATCAATCTTTTTTCTAAAGCTACAGGAGATATCAATTAATTTTTTACTAACGGGGATTTAGTAGAAGGTCGTTGAGCTATCAATACGAGGCTCTTTTTTCTTATTTACTAAAGGGGCAGTTTAGTTCAACAAGCGTAGGGTCTTCGAACTGTGCAAAATTAAAATTTCTACAAACTTCCATAATTTGGTTTATACTAATAAAAAGGAGTTGTTTTTTAATTGAATGTTAAAAATATAAGTACATCCATTTCTGAAGATATTATTATTACTAATTTGACAGGTTACATAACCCTTGCAGATGTAAACGCATGGTTTAATTCATTTGAAAAAACGTGCTATTCATTTATTAGACAAGGAAAAAAGTATAAGTTGTTAATTAATCGTAAAGGTTATACTCCAGAACATTTTTCTGTACAAAAATTGTGGAAAGACAAATTGTTCGCTAATAATATTTTAGAGAACACTATCGCAGTCGCTTTTTTATTAGAAGAAGGGGATATATTAACTCACCTTGAACAGTCTAATACAAAAGACAACGCAATGTTCTCAAGTAACTATGATCAAATAATTGATTGGCTTACTAAATATAATTAATGGATTTCACTCCTAAGTTGCTAAAAGGTAACTTTTTTTATTTCACAGTTTGTGTTAACTCAGGCTTAACTATTATCAGTTTATTACTTTGTATTTTCCATTAGTTTGGCTTATGTATTTTTTAGTAAACAGAGACATTGAATTCTCTTGCGACGAAAGGGTTATTAGACAATTTGGAGATAAGGCAAAGTCAGCATATGCACTATCTCTCATCAATATGGCAGATGAAACCTATACGGTTACGTCGCTTTGTAATCATTTTAGTAAAAACGGGATTGAAGAAAGGATAGTGTCCATTATGACCTTAAAGAAAAAGTCGGTTTTAGAAACAGCATTCGCATGTACATTAGTCATTAGAGGATGACCGTCTTGCGGCAACTGGCCAAGAGTCACCAACGTTGAAAGAAGGCAAAGAACGAAATCCAGTTAGTGTTACTGATACATCAAATAGCACGACGGAATCACGTGTAATCACAACAAATAAAGGCAAAGAACGAAATGCAGTTAGTGTTACTGATACACCAAATAGTACGACAGAACCACGTGTAATCACAACAAATAAAGGCAAAGAACGAAATGCAGTTAGAGTTACTGATGCATCAAATAGTGCGACGGAACCACGAGTAATCGCAACAAATGAAGAATAAATAAATTACTCCAAAGACTAGTCCTCAATGAGCAATCATCAGAGAACAGTTTCCTGATGATTGTAGGAGAAAAGGGTGTGCTTTAGTTCAATAAACGAGTTATAAAAACAAACGAACATTTAAAGTGAAAGATCGACTCCTTAAAGGAGTCGATCTTTTTTGTTAATTATAGGAGAGATTTCTTATTTGCAGTACAAAGCTAAATTCAAATAAGTACTTATACAAAATACGTAAAGTGTAGCTTTGAAAAAAAGATTGATTATTTATAATAAAGTTTGATTAAAAACATCTCACCTCTATAGATTTCTTAGAGGTGAGATGTTTTTTTATTGGATATTTATGTTAATATCACTATAAAGATTGTGAAGTGTTGTCCTTAAACTAAACAATAGAAAGTGACTAAAAGGGGTATTCTAGATGAATTATAACTATATTGAAAACATTCAATTGTTTTATTCTGACCTTTCCATTGAAGACTTCGGGCTCCTCATATTAAAGCAGTCGGTAAAAATGTTGAAATTCGCTGAATATGAGGGGAAAATTATCTTAGCGCGAAATGGTCATTTATTGGGTTGTGCATTTCATCCGGAATTAACCGGTGATTCAAGAATTCTAGAATATTTTGTATCTTATGGTATGACTTGCAAAATCTGTTTTCATATAGTACAGTATGGTTAAAATTTAAATAACTGAACACGATGATGGGAAGTAGTAGCAAGCACGTTTTTTTTAGAGAGTCAGCGGTTGGTGGAAGCTGATAGAAGCACTTGTGAATCCGTCCTGGAGTTGCACAGTCGAAGTAATGTAAGTAGGCTGTAGCCGGCTGAAATGCCGTTATGAAATAAGTGGATTAGGTATATGCCTAATCAATTAGGGTGGCAACGCGGGTAGCTCTCGTCCCTTTTTAGGGATGGGGGCTTTTTTGTGTTTATTTTGATTCTAAGCGGAGCTATTCGAGTTTAGCTTGCAACGCAATTACACCAAGACTTAACGGATGCAATGACATTAAACTACTGGAGGTATGACTATGTTAGATATTAAACGCGTACGCGATAATTTCGCGGAAATTAAAGAAATGCTATTAACACGTAATGAAGATTTAGGCAACTTAGATGACTTTGAGGATTTAGATGCAAAGCGTCGTGAGTTAATTGCTAAAACAGAAGAATTAAAAGCAGAACGAAATAAAGTATCTGAACAAATTTCAATTATGAAACGCAACAAGGAAAATGCAGATGAAGTTATTGCTCGTATGCGTCATGTAGGCGATGAAATTAAAGAGCTAGATGTTCAACTAAATGATGTTGAAGAGCGCTTTAAAGATATGATGATGCGCTTGCCAAACATTCCACACGAATCTGTACCAGTAGGGACAACAGAAGACGACAATGTAGAAGAATATACTTGGGGTGAAATTCCAACATTTGATTTTGAGATTAAAGCACACTGGGATCTTTCTACAGATTTGAAGATTGTTGACTTTGAACGAGGTACAAAAGTAACAGGTAGCCGTTTCTTATTCTACCGCGGGCTTGGAGCTCGTTTAGAACGTGCATTAATGACATTTATGATGGATTTACATGCAGAGGAGCATGGTTATGAGGAAATGCTACCACCTGTCATTGTTAATCGTGATAGCTTGACGGGTACTGGAAATCTTCCTAAATTTGAAGAAGATGTATTTAAATTAGAGGAAACAGATTATTTCATGATTCCAACGGCAGAGGTACCTGTAACAAACTTCTATCGTGATGAAATTTTACTGGCTGAGGATTTACCACAAGGTTTTGCTGCCTATAGTGCGTGCATCCGTTCAGAAGCGGGATCTGCAGGTCGTGATACACGTGGTTTAATCCGTCAACATCAGTTCAACAAAGTAGAACTAGTTCGCTTTGTAAAACCAGAGGAATCATACGAACAATTAGAGCTATTAACAAATCATGCGGAAAAAGTATTGCAATTACTAGGCTTACCATATCGTAAGCTAAAAATGTGTACAGCTGATTTAGGTTTTACTTCAGCGAAGAAATATGATTTAGAAGTTTGGATTCCTGCACAAAACATGTACCGTGAAATTTCTTCTTGCTCTAACTTTGAGGATTTCCAAGCACGACGAGCGAATATCCGCTTCCGTCGTGAGCCAAATGCAAAACCAGAATATGTTCATACATTAAACGGTTCAGGTCTTGCCATTGGTCGTACAGTTGCCGCTATCCTAGAAAACTATCAACAAGCTGATGGAAGCGTAGTAATTCCTGAAGTTTTAAGACCATACATGGGTGGTAAAGAAATAATTGCACCAAAATAAATAACGGGTAAAAGCTATTTTAGATATCCTTTAACAGGTAATTGTATTGCCTTTTTATCGATTTACAGGTGCTTTTAATAGTATCGGGTGGTGTAAACGTCGTGGAATTGAAAAAATGCTTTATTTCTTAAAGGAAATTTAGCGGGACTAAAAAAGATGTTACTATAATAAAGGATGGGGTGCATTAGAAAAAATTTAGAAATGACATTTTGCAGCTCTTTCGCAATTTCCACTATTCCGCAATCGGGCGCTTTAGTTGAACAAACAAGTTAGAAAAAACATTATATCTAAGGTCTTTTTTTATCTTTAAACGTATGAAAATAGATAAGAAACAAACATTTGAAGTAAAAGATCGAGAGCTGTTACGACAGCTCTTTTTTTATTCAACTAAAGGGGCAAGTTAGTAGAAGAAGTTACAGAATAATTATTATTGAAACATTACGTTGAATTTTTTGATGAAAAAGATATAGTAGGGACAAAAAAATTGATTTTAAAAACAAGAAAACCCGGCTGAAGGACGGTAGTCCAACAGTCGGGCATTTTTCTTTACTTATACGTCGAAAGTATATGTAATTTGGTATTTGAAAATATCATTGATTGGTGATCCATTACCTTAAATTGTGATTTCGCTAACATTAGCAAAAACGCCTGCAAACGAAGATCATTATGGTAAGTTAATCGCAGTCTTTTGGTTAAAATTACGCAAAAACAAAAAACTTTATTTCCAATTGATACCGTCTTGACTTCATCTTAACATTGTCCAACTATAATCGTTTTTGTAAGGCAAATAAAACAATGGAATGAGGAATTTAAATGGGTAAAAAGAATTTATTCACTGTACTTAGTATTTCAACAGCATTATTAGTAGGAACTGGAAGTGCCTATGCTACACAAATTCAGAAAGATGAGGCAGTAAAAGCGGAACAAATAGTTTACAAACAATCGAATGAAACAACAAAACAAGAAGTAAAAGTACAAGAAAGCAAAAAAATACCAACTGAATTTAGTTTTACTGATGAGGCTTTTTTTACAAGTGATGGTCAGCCTGATTACTATGCTGATAACTTTTTAAATAATCAGGACCTATTTTCTTTATTAAATATGAATGGGGCAGAATTAAAACAAGAATTAGCAACTGGAAAATCGGTTGTTGAAATTGCATCATCTAAAAATGTTTCCACACAACAAGTGTTTGAGGTCATTGCGAAAGCACAGATTATCCTGCAGATTCAAGGTGAAGAAAATGGAGAAATTCCTAAAAACTCTCATACAATGGAACAACGATTAAAAGAGATTGAACCGAAAGTATTACAAATGATTGAGCACAAAACTGAAACACCTTGGAGGTAATGTTCTGTTTCACCGCTTTACTGATTAGAAAATTCAAATATTAAAATTTTTTGTAAAACAAAAAAGACTCCTCTTATTGACTGGGAACTGACCCCATAGTTTGAGACAAATAAAAACACCTTAAGTTGAAAAACAGGTATGTATTACCTAAGACAACTTGGAGGTGTTTTTCTATGGGTACAAGAGTAAGTTATCCAGCAAATATAAATTAAGAGCAGGAGTACCTGTAAAACCAAATAAAACACAAATCAAACCATAGTTGAGATTTGTTCCCTGTCTCATTAACTTGGTCAGTTCGCTAAGAGGACGCCTTTTTCTTTCATACCACACTTAATAACAGTCATCTACTTCAAATGAAAGATATGATGGTAACCTGATGTTTAAATACAGTACATTTCAACGATTCATATTTAAGTAAAAGTAAAATAGTACCCCATCCGAAGTATTCATGACACCATACTGCAAACCATGTAGATCTAATATATTTTTCGAAATGGCTAGACCTAATCCTGTACTACCTTCAGATCGTCGTCTAGACATATCACCACGATAGAATCGTTCCCAAACCTTTTCTAATTGGTCACCTGGAATATGTGATCCTTTATTTTCCACGCATACTTTTACCTGCTCATTCTCAACGATGGTCGAAATATAGATATGCTCATTCAAAGGTGTATAACGGATTGCATTTGTAATATAGTTCGTAATGACTTGTTCGATAAGATGTTGATTTGCTAAAACTTTTATTGAAGTTAATTCTTTATGAATGGTTAATTGCGTTTTCTCTATTTCTAAATGTAACTGATGACAAATATGCTCAATTACTTTGTCTAAATAAAAAGATTCCATTTTCATTTTGTACGTTCCAGACTCGTATTTTGCTAGTTCAAGCATATCGATTATTAAACGATCCATCTTGTCTACTTCTTTTTCCATCGCTTCAAAGTAGTAATCCTTCTTATGACTAGCAACACCGTCTTTCAGGATCGAAATACAACCTTTCATAATACTTAGTGGGGTCTTCAATTCATGTGAGACACCTGAGATAAATTCTTTTCTAGTATTCTCTAATTGTTTTTCTTTTTCAATGTCTTGTTGTAGCTGAGTAATGTGCGAATGTAGTGTATCCGATAGTAAATTTATGTTCTGAGATATATCGCCTATTTCGTCTTTAGAGAAATATTCAATTCGTTCTGAAAAATCTAAGCCTGCAATTTTTCTAGTTGAATTGTTGATTTTTAATAATGGTCTTGCAATTTTAATTGAATAGTAGAAAGAAGCCAAAATAGTTAGTAGTAACACAAAAGCTATCATATAGATAAAATAATCGTTGACCATTTGTGCAGCTTCATCTACTGGTTGTAAGGAAGCCATAGCAAAAATATAACTAATGTTTCCATTTTTATCTTTAACCGGGTCAATGAACAGTTTATATTTTATTCCATTTGTATCATAATTATCTGTTGTGAATGTTGTGAATTGATTTTGTTCATTAAACAATAAGCCTGTTTGGAAATCACTAATACGCTCCATAAAAAAGCTATTACTATAAATGATACTGGAAACATCATTTTGTTCAGGAAATCGGACATTCTGTACGATTCCTTTAAATTGATTAATTCGAAAATTAGGATGATATTGATTTTGATATTTAATTGATATTGTTATTTTCTCATGTAGATTATATTCTTTAAGTTCTTTACTATTCATTTGGAGTTCATTATCAATTCTTGTCCAAATAAATTGATTTAACCAATCAGAATCATTCTGTACAGAATATAGATAAAACGGGAGTATTATATTATTTTTTTCAATCGTATAAAGATCCACTTCCTCACCCATTGTAATGGTAGGCGTATCTTTAAAAACATCTTCTCCTTTTAATAAATGATACAGTGGAATCGTTACGAATTGATTTGAATTTTTCTCGTCATTTATCTTTATTTTTACATAGTAATCATTTGATGATATGATATTTCCTTTTTTATCCAATGTGGTTATCCATGTATTGTTAGTACGATAAAAATCTTGTTCTAATTGCTGGATGGATTGCACATTTCCATTACTTTTTAAGTATTGTTTCTCAAATGATTTGATACTTGATTTCAAGTCATTTACTTTCTGATTTTCATAGTATTGCTTAAAGAATATGGTCTGACCAATATAAATTGTCCCTGTAATGAACAAACATAGCGTTGTTGTTAATAAAAATAATTTTAAAACAATACCGTATTTCATAAACTCTCCTCAAACTTATACCCTGTTCGAATAATCGTTGAAATCAGTTTTGATTTGGTTCCTAATTTCGCTCGCAAATTACGAATATGTGTATTGATCGTTCGATCATCACCAAAGTAGTCATGTCCCCAAACCTATACAAGAGTTGTTCTCTTGTAATCACGATTCCTTGATTTTGCATTAAATACGTTAAGATTTCAAATTCGGTATGTGTTAAATTAACATTTACACCTTCTACCTTTACTAACCTTGAAGAAAAATCTACTGAAATCCCATTTTTAGTTAAAGTATCAAATGATCCTTCATTCAATCGATATCGACTTTCAAGTAAACGTTTAACTCTTGCTAATAAAATTGGTGGACTATATGGCTTTGCAACATAATCATCAGCACCTAGCTCAAACCCAAGTAATGTATCATCCTCATCAATACGTGCGGTTAACATGATGATTGGAACATTTGATACCTTACGGATTCTTCTACAAACAGTCCATCCGTCTACTTTTGGCAACATGATATCAAGAATAATTAGATGAAAAGCATAGTTTTGAAATGATTCTATTGCTTGTTCACCATCAATGGCTTCAACTACCTTATACCCCTCGTTTAATAAATAATCTTTCACTATCTCACGTAAAATAGTTTCATCTTCCACTATTAAAATTTTGTACTGCATTTTCAAACCCCCACACTCTCTTTTGATACGATACTCTTTATTCTTATTATCCAATAACTCTTCGATTACTACATCCTTAAATGAATAAATCGTTCCCATTACGAGAGAGAGTAAATATAAAAGGAAAAAAACCATTAAACATGGTAATAAGAAAAATGTTGCAACTCTACAATTGTTATTTAATTCTTTACCAATGGTTATGTACTAACTTCTTTCAATATTTGAATTTCAATAAATTTAAAATCTGTTTCAATAAAGTATAGCCTTACGAAATAAAGATGAGGTAAAGATACCATTAGAGATATTAGAGAATGAACTCCAAAAGCTCAAAAATTTAGCAGTGAATGTGAATATAAATGGAAAATGAGAATTCGAATCCCCCATAAGTGAAAAAACCTTTTATTTTTCACAAGTGAAAATAAAAAAGAGAGGAACGCAATAGGTTGTGTTCGTTTATTTGTAAAGTGAATTAAAGTAGTTGCATCTGACGTAACGGTAGATATTATACTTAAGAAAAGGGAAATGAAAATATGTATTCAATTGGTCAATTTGCGTACAAATTCGCATGTTTCTTATCAATAGTAGGTAACTTTAGAAAGTAGTGAAGCAACGCTATTGACAAAACTGCTTTTTCGTGAGATAATATTTTTTATGCTGATTAGCTAGTTTATAAATATTGGCATTCTACTAAATGTTTTTGTAGATACTTATTCACACTGGAGTGACTTTGGGGTCACAAGGACGCAAAAGAAGGTAGGGTTTGCGTTGCTTAGGTTAGAAAGCTAACCAGTGGAATTTTACCGCGGTACAGAAAGCTATAGGCTTTTGAGTAAATATTCCCCGGATGATCGGGTTGAAATTTGAGTTTTATTAAAATTAGCTAATTATAAATTAAGGGGTACTCTCATGCTGAGGGTGCCCCTTGTCCAATTCTAGAACTGTTTTTACATATAAAACAAATGATTAATGCAAATTGATATGATTAAGAAATGACTATCTCTTCAAGTAGATAGTCGTTTTTTTATTTGACTGTATATAAAAATGAGTGTGGTGCATATAATACATTTGGCTAATATATTATGTATATGTAATTAAGTGGTAAAATAATGGGGGATACAAAATGCATCAACATAAGGTAGACAAAGGGGATGGTACCAATGGAATTAATTGATAAATATATCCATGAAGTAACTCGAAGATTGTCTCAAAAAGATCGAGCAGCTATTGCTCTTGAATTGAAGGCGACTATTGAAGATATGTTGCCTTCTGATTATACGGAAAAAGACATCAAAGAGGCGCTTGTAAAATTAGGTGATCCAGCAGTTCTTGCAAAAACCTATCAGGATAAACCCATGTATTTAATTGGTCCTATATATTTTCAATCCTATATATCTCTTTTAAAAACGATAGTTCCGATTGCAATGACTATTGCTCTTATTGCATTTGTCATAGATTTTGCTTTTAGTTATGAGGGGGATGAAGCCTTATTAATGGTAGTCCTCAAACTTGTTGGTAATGGTATTGGTATGATGCTAGAAGTTGCGATTCAAGTATTCTTTTGGTTAACCTTAATCTTTGCGTTTCTCGAAAGATTTGCCAAAGAGCCGAAAGAGGAAATTTTGACTGGTCTTCAAAAATGGACACTTGATGATTTAAACAAAGTGCAGCTAACTACTAAGCATAAATCTATTTCAAAGTATGCGTTTTTTGGTAGTTTAGTATGGACCGCTATTTGGGTTTCAATTTACTTTAATGCGGATCGTTTAATTGGAGTGTACGTGAATAGAGAAGAAGATCTCATTTTTAAATATCCAACATTTAATCAACAAATTTTAAATGATTTTTGGATTCTAATTGTGATTATTGCTGTCTTGGGTATTGCATTATCTCTCTATAAACGAATCCAAGGACAATGGAGTAAAAAAGTCGTTATTTTCCAAACGTTTTATGAGCTCATTGCTACTGCTGTCTTGATCATAATCATTACGCGACCGAATATTATAGAACCAGAGTTCACAAAGTACTTATTGAATTTTATTGATATGCAGGAGGACAGATTTGTATTACTGATTGTATTAGCTACCATAGTGATTTCTATTATCACTGCTGCTTTTTCTATAAAAGATGCTGTAAGCAGAACGAAGATGTAACAATCCTACCAAATATCATACAGGAAACGACTAAGTCGTTTTTACATGAATTATTCTTATGTGTAAAAGATTATGAAGTATCACAAATAGATGTTGAATTAAGCATTATTTCTTTATTTATGCAATGATTATTGACAGTTAAAAGAATCTGTTGCATGCTTATAATTAAATATTTAGCGAAAAGAAGACTAGTATGTGTGATCTTACTGTATAAGAGAGCGATGTTCACCGGCTGCAAGACATCGTAACAGCAAACACACGGAACCTACTTCTTAGCTCCTATGCAAACATAGGCGCAGTCTCAAGCGTTATGAGGTTGAGTGGGGTGCATTTAATGCATTCAACTAAGGTGGTACCACGAGAAGTAACCCTTTTCGTCCTTGATATATTCGAGGGCGAAAAGGGTTTTTTATGTTGTATTGGAGGCAATAAAGATGGATAAAAAACGAATTGTTGTGAAAATAGGTAGTAGCTCTTTGACGAATGCGAAGGGTGAGATAGATCAAGTAAAGTTTCAAGATCATATAAATGCAATTGCAACACTACGTCAGGCAGGTCATGAAGTGGTATTAGTATCTTCAGGGGCTGTGGCATGTGGTTTTCGCAAACTAGGTTACTCTTCAAGACCAGTTACTTTAAAAGGAAAACAAGCAGCTGCAGCAGTAGGGCAAAGCTTATTAGTCCAATCATATACAGAACAATTAAGTAAACACGGTATTGTGACAGCACAGATTTTATTAACTAGAACGGATTTTTCAAGCAAGTATCGTTATAAAAACGCTTATTCTACATTGTCAGAATTATTGGATCGTTCCGTAATACCAATCATCAACGAAAACGATACGGTGTCAGTAAAAGAACTTACTTTTGGTGACAATGACATGCTCTCTGCGTTAGTAAGCGGATTGGTACATGCTGATCAGTTAATGATCTTAACAGATATAAATGGATTGTATGATGCGAATCCATTTAAAAATCCAGATGCAAAACGCATTGATTTTTTAACTGAAGTTACGGAAGAAATGTTGTCATTCACTAGTGGAGCAGGTTCAAAAGTAGGAACGGGTGGCATGGAATCAAAATTAATGGCAGCAAAAACAGCATATGAACTTGGCGTGAAGGTATTTATCGGTAACGGTAAAGGTGATCGAAAATTATTGCAAGTATTGGAGGGTACAGGGGACGGGACGTATATAGAGAAAGACGAACTACCTGTATTAAATAACAATAAACAATGGATTTCATTATTTTCAGCTGTTTCAGGTAAAGTTTTTGTGGACGAAGGTGCGGAGCAAGCACTTGTCTCCAAAGGTAGCAGTTTACTTCCTGCAGGTGTATATAAAATGGAAGGTGATTTCCAAAAAGGCGATGTTGTTGAAGTTTACGGTAAAAATGGCGTGCTTGGAAGAGGAGAAGTACTCTATTCCGCAGATGAACTAAAACAAGCTATGGGGAAACGAACAAACGAACTAATCGTATCAAATATTGAGGTCATTCATCGTGATAAGTGGGTAAAAGCATAACTAAGTGGAGGTAACATAATGAGCGAAGTAGAAAAAAAAGGTAAGTTAGCGAAAATAGCAAGTTATCACATGAACAGTAAAACAACGCAAGAAAAAAATGAAACATTACAAAAAATTGCAGAGCAACTACTGATAGATAAAGAATATATAATTGAAGAAAATAACAAGGATATTGAAGCAGGTAGTGAAAAAGGTCTTTCAGAATCAGTTTTAGATCGCATATTCTTAAATGAAAAACGCATTCAAGATATGTCAGATGCGATTCTATTATTAGTAAAGTTAAATGATCCAGTTGGTGAAGTAATAGAGGATATTCAGAAAGAAAATGGTTTGCATATTCAGAAAAAACGAGTGCCACTTGGTGTGATTGGCATGATTTATGAAGCAAGACCAAATGTTACTGTAGATGCAGCGACACTAGCTTTGAAAACTGGAAATGCTGTACTTTTACGTGGCAGTTCATCTGCGAAGTTTTCGAATATCGCACTAGTTGCATCGATACATAAGGCACTTGAGCAGACAACACTACCAGTAGATGCAGTGCAGTTAATCGAAGATACAAATCGTGAAACAGCGAAGGAATTATTCCATCTAAAAGAATATCTAGATGTACTGATTCCTCGCGGTGGAAAAGCATTAATCGATACGGTTGTAAGTGAAGCGACAGTTCCGGTTTTAGAAACGGGCGCGGGAAATTGTCATATTTATATAGACGAATCGGCAAAACCTGAGTTGGCAACAAATATCGTCATTAACGGAAAAACACATCGTCCATCTGTATGTAATGCAACAGAAAGTGTATTAATCAATGAAAAATGGTTTGCACAGCATGGTGTTGCGTTATTAGAAGCGTTAGCGGCACATGACGTTGAGATTATTGGCGATGACACTGTTTGTAATGCATATTCAGATGCAAAGCTTGCTACAGAAGAGGACTGGGCAACAGAATATTTGGCATTAACAGTTAGTGTAAAAATCGTGTCAAATGTTGTAGAAGCAGTCGAGCATATAAATAAATATGGTACAAATCATTCTGAAGCTATATTAACGGAAGATGCGATTGCAGCAGCGCAATTCTTAAACGGTGTTGATGCTGCAGCAGTTTATCATAATGCCTCTACGCGCTTCACAGACGGCTTTGAATTCGGTTATGGTGCGGAAATCGGCATTAGCACTCAAAAGCTTCATGCAAGAGGGCCAATGGGATTACAAGCAATGACTTCGAGTAAGTATTTTGTATATGGGAATGGGCAAGTAAGGGGCTAATAACTGATTACAAAAAAATGTGTATTAGCTGAAAAAGGAGATACCATCTTGGATAAAACAAAAGTAATGGCTTATTTTAGTGCGTTTGGAGATAACTTTCCTTTGGAGGAAGTAACAAATGGTCTGGATGTAGAACCTACAGAAACATACAAAAAAGGGGATGTTATTAAAACTTTCGCTACTAAAATTTTACGTAGAAAAGAGACAAGTTGGACTTTAAGTACGGGCTATCAAGAATCTCTCGATATAAACAAACAGTTGGATGTAATATTAAAATCCCTAAAAGAAAAAACAAAAGAATTATTACAACTAAAGAAGAAATACGATTTACAATTTCAATTTATGATTGTAATCGAAATAGAAAATAATGATAAACCTGCAATGTATTTGCAGAAAAATATCATAGACTTTTCTAGTTCAATAGATGCGGAAATTCAATTTGATTTATATGTATATAGTTAAATAGAAAAAAGCTGTTAGTTTTAAAACTAACAGCTTTTTTTGATTATGATTCACTAAAAAAGTTCGAGCAAATTGATTTGCCAACGCAAACTTCCCAACTAATAATATCTTTTTATATAAAGGAAAATTTACACTGAATATTAAAATTGATATTGGAAATGTTTTACACATTAAAGTAATAATTTTGCTATGATTAGTAAAAAGAAAAAAGAGGTAATGGGAGGAATTTATGCGTAAACGAAAAGCTTTTGTATTAACTATTGTTCTAGTCGTTTTAGTTGGGATGGGTATATATATATATATGGACAATACAAGACTTTTGGTAGTGTGAAAGTTGAAAAAACACCTTCAACTGAAAAGGTAAAGAAAACAACTTTATCTGTAAAGGATTTATTTTGGAGAATAGATTTTAATGAAAAAGATTCATATATAACAGTTGAAAAAATTCCTTCGTTGGCAACGGTTGAAATTTCGGAAGAAACACAAAAAGAACTACTAAAGGCTTTTGAAAATGCGAAATTTAAAGAAATGAAAATGGAGGATTCAAATATAGACCTACATTACAATTACCTCATAAACATTTCGGTAAGTGGGTACTTTGCTTTGTTTGTGGATTCATCTAATAAAATCATATACGTGGATGAGACACAAAAAAAATATATAATGGTGGATGATAACGATTTTTTTGATATTTTAGAAAATGCTGTAAAGAAATAAAAATGTGTATTTTTATTACCAATAGGAAGCTAAAACCAGTTGATGATGTCTAATTTGACAATGTCCTGTTATTGCATCGTTAATACTTTTGATAGTTTACTATAAAATCGTTATAGAGCCAGTAAGTGCGTTCCTGCCCTGAAAATGCTATAGTTTACTTATGAAACGTTTAGATTTAAAGGAGCAAATAATGCAAAGATATACTTATTTACACCCAAATTCGATTGAAACAACACCAAAAATTACGGTAGCTGATGAGTCAGGTCAGGCTATATTCACATTTCAACGCCACTACTCAAATAGTTTGAAGCGTATACTAGATAAAGTAATGGATTATCGTTATTTTTTAAGATATGACGTTTTTGATATGCAGGATGAGCCACTTTTCACTTGTAAAAAGGTAACTCGTAAAGGAAAAGTTTTTTATGAAGCAAAAGATTTAAAACAACAAAAGAAATATATGCTTGCCTACGATGGTTGGAAGGAATTGATTCCAGACCTTGTGATCACAGATGGCCAAATGAAAATGATGATACATAAGGAAATGGAAGATTGGTCCCGCTTTGCACTTGATGATGTAGATATTGCCCGTTGGAAGGCAACAGAAGGTGATGAGTTCTTGATAGAGCTAGAGATTGAAGAGAATTCGCCAATTCAAAATCCAGCATTTTTCATCGCAATCAGTCAATGTGTTCTGTTTGTTGGTGCATAAATTAAAACGTAGTAGATATAATGTCTACTACGTTTTTTATTCGCCCATTGAATGGACTATTAGACCAATATGTGTAAAATAATTCAACATGCCAAATAAAATAAAGGCAATCCCTGCGATTTTCCAACAAGTGATCATGATATTGAAGATACTCGGTTTTGCATATTGTTTTAAAGTAAAGGGTAACAATATTGCGCCAATGCCTGTTATTCCGTATAGAACGGATATGAAGAGTCCTTCAACTAAAGGGTATTTGGTAAAGGAACTCGTAATTAGATCATCATTAAAAGTTGAGAATAATTGAAGACGGATACTTGCAATGGTAATAGAAAAAAGAGCTAAACCCATAGCAAAAGTAAAGTATGAAAGTGGTTTTAGCAATATGGGTGCTTCTTTCATTAATATTCGAGAAATAGTCATTGAATCAATATAATCAACGTTATTTTTCGCGAAAACATTAGCTTTTCTCCATAGAAGAATTGATACTGCTAACAATAAAACACCAAAAGCTAATGAAAGCTCGCCGAAGATAATAATGTTATAAAGAAAATCTATTTTATATAATGGCCATTTTAAAGACATTTGCGCTCCAGTTATTGTTAAAATAAAACCTGGAATAGCAAACCCAATTGACCATCCTTCCAATTGGCCAATTTTTGATCTCTTCAAATGCTTCATAAATCGAACTATTAACAGTAATCCAACACCGATTGTAATAGACATTATGGCACCATTGAGAGGTATCGTACCTAAATTTATAGTAATGTTCATCACTCCAAACAAAGAAAGAATGGACTTAGTGTCAACATTAGAGAGAAAAACATGCATACTTAGAAAGATAAATGAAAAGCGTAAAAGACACTGTAGGAATGAGGAACGAAGATGCAGTATCTAATTTTTTTAAAAGGAGTGAGCGAATTGAAAGAGAGAGTGTTACCAATAGCTTCAATAATTTTATTGATAACAGCTGTATATTTTTACATTAAAGCAAGGCAATATGCGTTTATAGATAATTTGGGAAGATTTATAACAATATCAATTGTCTTATTAATGGGATTGGGAATCTATTATATATTGCAGCGACAAGGAAATCAGTATGCACCCATTAGTTCTCGCTTAGGTATTTCCAGCATCATTTTCGTCCTAATATTACTTATTAGTTTTGAATTTTATAAACCAACATATACACTTGCTGAAGCTGAAGTGAAGATTGCTGACTATTATAGCGTAAAAGTAATGACAGAAGAAACTGGTAAAACCATTTATAACACAGATTCTTTTGCATTACATACAGATTGCTATTTAATTATTGGTAAAGATGGCGAAAAAGAAAATCGCTATTTGTTTTATCCATATTCTGGTGAAATGACTAAAATAGAAAGCGAACAGGAGCGATAATTTGAACAAAATACATATCGTATTTGGAGACTCGGCTGCTGGTAGTTTAAAACATGCACTACATTTGATGAAAAAAACAAAGGAGGAAAGGGTTTTTGTCGTTAGAGATGTTTTTTCCATAGGACCATTAAATGATCCACAGGCTCGTATTGACTGGATGCAAGAACACATCATAAGAGAAGTGGAAAAGTCGTATGATCCTTTACAAAGCGATCAATTTAAAGGCATACAAGATGACGTACCTGTTTGTATTTGGGTATCTGAAAGTGCGCATGAACAAACAGGGTTACGGTTTGTAATAAATGAATTAAATAATACCCAAAATCCAATTGAAATAGTGAATGTTAGTACTCAATTAAAACAGTTAGAGCCGCTGTTTGTACCTAGGACTACAGGAGAAGTGGTTCCTGAAAAATTAATTAATATGACGTCATCTGGTGAGTCAGTCTCCAAATCGGATCAAGCTCGTTATATTAAAGAGTGGCAGAAACTCTCAAAGACAATGAATGATCTACGCTATCTGGAAGACGGCATAATTATTTCTACAGAAGCTAATTATTATGATAATTTCATCATTGAATGTGCTAGATATTTACATAAAGAACTTCAGGATAGAACTGAAGAAGAGCCTGAAGAATTTATGAAGGCAGCTAGGTTAGTTGGTGAAGCATTTGGCAATATTGAAAATCATATCGGTGATGCATTTATTGAGTACCGTTTAAGAGAGTTAATAGCAAACGGAATGTTTGAAGTAAAAGGAGACACAAGTGCTATGCGCTTATACAGCGTAAAATTAAAGGCTGCCTTCATGTAAAATGAAGCAGTCTTTTTTTTATAAAGTTAAGATTATAAGCTCTTGATGATAAAAAAGGCATTAAGTCGACATCTATGGAATAGAAAATAAAAAAAGTGGCATATCTATATAAAATCGGAAATTCATAGAGCTGCAAACAAAACATTATTGAGTTATTGGATATATGGTTAAAAAAATCAAAAAAGGGTGAGACTGAAAAATAAGAATAAGTCTAAATTGTTACTAATTAATTTTATTTAGTAATTATGAATTATCCTTGCAGCTTAAAAATAGTAAAAGAAATGCATTAATGTTAGAATTATTTGAAATTAAAGATAACTTTAGGAGGCAATCCATGCGCAAATTTACTAAACAGAAAGCTTTTTCTTTCCTCTCAGTTTTGATGGCAGGTTCAATATTGATAACAGGTTGTAGTAGTGATAAGACAGCCAAAAAGGTAGAAACCATTGGGGTAGTTGCTGAGGCTGATGCAAAAGTTTCTAATGACTTTAAGCAAAGCATTGAAGCAGTGTTAAAAGTTGAATTGCCAACATCTAAAGAAGAAATTCACAGTGTTGTAAAAAGCATTGTTGATGATGAATCTTATTTAAAGAATGCAGAAAATCGAGAAAAATTCCTAAAGCTAGCAAATCAGCAAATAGCGTATTTGAAAACTGTCGACATATCTCCTAAGACTGAAGCTGAAAAAGAAATTCATCATGCCTTCAATAACTATATAGGTTATCAAAAAGGTATATACAATAGCTTGAAATCATATGCAGATGACCAAGATGAATTTTTTATGAATACGTATGCTACGAATAAAAGCATGTCCGAGAAATACTTAAAAAACTTAGAAGAAGCGCTAGCAAAGTATAATGTGTCAATAAAAAATAAATAAGGGTGATTTATTTTGACCATCCTGACAAAGACGATTAACTCATTTTTGAGTATTAATCGTTTTTTTTTTTTTTGACTTTGTTATCTTGTGTTTTCAGGATTTCACTAGTATTTTTACTGTTCATTAGCTAATATGGAAATTAATATAAAAAATTTACTCAATACGAGGTGATGATCATGGGGGATTTCAAGAAAATAAGCCCAATTGAAGCAGCGCATCTATTTATCAATAAGTATTTTCCAAATTGTCAAGGAGCAGTGTTGGCTGGAAGTGTTGTAAGAGGAGAGGGAACAGATACTTCTGACCTCGACATAGTCGTATTTGATAAAAGTCTAAATTCAAGTTATAGAGAGTCCTTTAACGAATTTGGGTGGCCAATCGAAGTTTTTATACATAATTTAACGTCTTACAAACACTTTTTCGAACTCGATTACAAAGCTGCTAAGCCTTCTATGCAAAGGATGGTATGGGAAGGGATTATATTAAAAGATAAAGGGATTATCCAATCGATAAAGCTAGAAGCTAAAGAGATTTTAGATAAGGGACCTGACAGATGGACGGAAGAAATCATTACAACGAAGCGATATTTTATAACAGATGTATTAGATGATTTTATAGGTTGCAAAAATCGTGCAGAAGAAATTTTCATTGCTAACACATTAGCTGAGCTTATTCATGAATTTGTGTTAAGAACTAATGGTCAATGGATAGGATCCTCAAAATGGATAATTCGAGCATTAAAGAACTATGATGAAAAGTTTACCGAGGAATTTGTTGATGCATTCGATACGTATTATAAAACGGCAGAGAAAAAAAAAGTTATTCATTTAAGTGAAATGATATTAGAGCCTTATGGAGGTCGTCTATTTGAAGGCTTTTCGATGGGAAAAGCTAAGTAAAATCATGAATTAAAAAATGAAATAGAGCCATAGAAAGAGAACGCTTTAAAGTGGTCTCTTTCTATGGAGCATTTATCATAAGATTAAGTATTACTGATTCGATGCTTAAATCGTTTGAGTTGAAAAAGAATAAAGCAACCGATACAAAACCCTAAAATAGCTATAAAAGAAGCAACAGCGACCATGATCGTAAATGTATATGCAAGTACTGACCAATTAGTTAAATAGCCAATTAAGCCAAGAAATAAGCAAGAAATAGCTATACATGAATTAAACTTTTGCTGGCCAACATCTTCAGGTATATAAGCAGAAGGTTCTTTTTTCAAAAAGCGACGAGCAAATTTCATAATGGGATTATAATTAAAAATCAAACCAAGTAAATTTGCCAATAAAGGAATGGCTAGTATCCAAGGCTGATCTGTAATCCAAGTTAAAATAACGCTTAAAAGTATAGTCCATTGATTTACACGAACTAATGGCCTTGGAATAAAAGGAACAGTACTCAAATTAAAAACCAACCTTTCTTATTGGAATAATATTATTTTATACGAAATTGTTTAATTTGTGAAGACGAAAATACAATTAAAAGGAAAAAGCTGCACCAAAAGGGTAGCAGCTTTACACAATTAATATTGATATTTCTTTGTGTCTGTAATGATTTTAAAGTGAATACCTTTAATTTCCTTCGTAATTTCCTCTTTTACGTCATCCAGATTGACTAGTTTATTCGACCCTACATAAGTTGAAAGCTCATCCATTAAGCGATCAAATGAGTTTGAAAATAAGCTACGCATCGCATCAAAGTCTAAATTTCGGAAGCTTCCATCGATCTCGTAAGCTTCGATTGAATTCATTTGCTTTGAAGCACCCGCAAAGCGATCATCATACACCGTATATGTTTCATCAGAAAAGGCAACGATATATAATTCTTCTCCTGTAACCGTATGTAATTCAATATTGTTCTTATGTTTTTTGACATCTGTAATGCTGTGAATACCTTCTGTGTGTTTAATGTTAAATAAGCTCATATAAAAACCCCCTAGATATTAAAGCCATATAGAATCTAGTCGAATGATAATTCCTATATAGTTACTTTCATCATATCACAATTACCGGATACTTGAATTTATACATTATAAATTACTTATTATAATATCAATATTTTGTGAACTTTATAAATATATATTTTACATTATTACCATAAATTTATAATTTAAATATTTACAAGGAAAATAAAGGATGTATAATAATATATGTAAATATAAAATAGAATTATAGACACCTCGGTAGTCTATATAATAACCCCAATATTTACCCATATCTTTATTAAGCTTTATCAATCACTTATCTATGTTTTTTTCACCAGTTTATAAAAGTTTTACTTATGGAAGGGACTGGATTTATGAAATATTTTACAAAGCAGTGGTTCGAAGAAAATCAATTATCTAATTATTTATTTTTCCTTGTTACCATGGTCGATTGGGAAGAGGAAAAAGCTTATTATAGAGAGTATGGTATAGATTTAGAACAGGAACGAAAAATGGAGTTACAACGTGATCGAGAAAAGTTGTTAAGATTTTTACCTGAAGAATTCCATCCTTTTGTTCTAGATGGTTCTATTATCGCAGGATCACCAAATGACAATTTGCGTAACTTGGCAAAAATCTGGTTGGAGCATTTTGATGCTTTGTCCAATGAAAAATTTGAAAGATGTGCAGCAGATTTTATATCAGCTAAAAGTAAACTTCCTAAAGCGGTAAATGATCTATTTGTTGACTCATTTCATGACACAATAATTCAAACAATAGAAAGAAATGCAGACCATACATGTACAATCAAGTTGAATTTAGAAAATACGTATCATGAAAATGATATGTTAATAATTACTTTCACTGGTGTTAGTGAATTTACTAGTACCGCATCAGTCGGAAATGGCTCATGGTGGTTGTACGAAGAGGTGTCAATAGTTGAGGGTGGTTTTAGACTTAATGTTTTATTTGATAGCCCCTTAGCTGAATTTACTATCGTCGCTAAAGATGTTGTAATTGAATCTAAACAGTAAATAAGAGAACACATATGGCATTGATATGTATCGATGCCGTACGTGTTTTTGTTTACCCATGTATATGACCACTATATTCTGCAAGACTCTATAAATTTATTTACTAGTTAAATAAAATTAAAAACAAATTGACGATATTATTCTGAAAAACATGTAAAATAACTATTTATAGGGGGAGTACATATGATAGGTTATGAATTACATGAGGACAAATTAATGAAAGTAATTCATGTTGTTGTTAATGATAAAATGACATTAGAACAGGCTAGAAAATTTGCTGAAGATTATAAAAGTCTAACGAAATCAATCGATACAAGATCATATGTCTTAGATATTGATTGTACTGCTATGAAAGTTGTAACACCAGATCTCATTGATAACCTTAGTGAAACTTTGAAAATGTATAAACAACCTGGTTTTCACAAAGTGATTATGAAAGTAAGGCATAATAATATATTAAAAATGCAATTAACACGTCTTTCTCGTGAGGCAGAATTAACCAATGTTGAAATAATAAATGTATAAATTATATAAAAATTCACTTATGAACTAGAATAATGCGGTCTCATCAGACTAGCTGTCATGTCCTTTTTAAAAACGAAAAATATTTTAATATTAAGTGGATTAACTATCCTATATATAATGGATTATTTATCACAAATAGAGATATTTTCAGTGATTCCGAGAAGAACTGTTCTAATATTTATTGTAATATTTCTATTAATTTCCTTTTTGCCAATTAAGCGTAAAGAATCAAATGCTTTAAATGAATTTAAGTGGGAAGCTTTCTTAATTGGATATATTGTCCTGACAATGATAATACTGCAATTGCTCGGAGGACAATCAGTAACTGGTATTAGCTTTGAGAATTGGTTTGTGTGGCTTGTATTACTTATATCTGTTTGGGAATTACGCTTAAAATGGCGTAAAGTGAAGCAGGAATCTGCGGTGAAAGAAAACTAATTCTATAGCTTCTTACATAATGAAAAACCACCGTTCACATAATGAGCGGTGGTTTTGTCCTATTATTAAGTATTTTGCCATTTCTTTACGGAAGCAGCAGTACCATAAACGAAATGCATATCAGCAACTTCATATAAAGAAGCGCTTTCATCTAGTTCTTCGTGTACATAAGGAATTCGTGTACGTTTTGATTCAGATATTGGATCTGGTAACGGAATAGCTGAAAGCAAGGATTTCGTATATGGATGGACAGGCGAATGATAAATATCATCTGCTAAACCAATCTCAACGATTTTCCCGCGATACATAACAGCAATTCGGTCACTTATATATTTCACCATAGAAAGATCATGAGCAATGAATAAATAAGTTAAATTTAGCTCTTTTTGTAGCTGTTTTAATAAGTTTACAACTTGTGCTTGAATCGATACATCAAGAGCAGAAATGGGTTCATCTGCAATGATAAAGCTAGGATTTAAACTCAGCGCACGAGCGATACCAATACGTTGTCGTTGTCCACCGGAAAATTCATGTGCATAGCGGTTTGCATGTTCTTTGTTTAAGCCAACAGCTTCTAGTAAGGATTCTACTTTTTCGAGGCGTTCTTTTTTGTTTTTGTATAGACCGTGAATATCAAAGGCTTCACTAATTATTTCTCCAGCTTTCATTCTTGGATTCAGTGAAGCATAGGGATCCTGGAAAATCATTTGCATTTGGCGGTTAAATTGCTTCATCTCATTTGCTGATTTACTACTATGAACATCTTTTCCATTAAAGATAATTTCTCCATCCGTTATATCATATAGGCGAATAATAGAGCGACCAGTCGTAGATTTACCACAGCCAGATTCTCCTACTAAGCCAAGAGTTTCACCTTCATAAATGTCGAAGCTAATACCATCAACAGCTTTTACTGGCTCTTTTGAAGAACCGAAATATTGAGTTAAGTTTTTAATTTCTAATAGTTTTTTCGCCATTTAGCATATTCTCCTTTCCTAAATATCCTTCAATTCGTTTAGCTACAGCTTCAGGAATTGGAATTTTAGGTGCATCTGGATGCAATAGCCATGTTTTAGCAAAATGAGTTTCGCTTACTTGGAACATAGGCGGTTCTTTTTCATAATCAATTGCTAAAGCAAATTCATTGCGAGCTGCAAATGCATCTCCTTTAGGAGGCTGGGTTAAATCAGGTGGTGAACCTGGAATAGTTCGTAATAATTCATCTGAATTACTATCTATATCTGGCATAGAACCGAGTAATCCCCATGTGTATGGGTGCTTAGGATTATAGAAAATTTCATTTACTGTACCATATTCAACAATTTGTCCAGCATACATAACTGCCACTCGATCAGCGACATTAGCAACAACGCCTAAATCATGTGTTATGAAGATAATCGATGTATTACTAGTCTTTTGGATATCCTTCATAAGCTCTAATATTTGTGCTTGAATAGTTACGTCAAGAGCAGTTGTTGGTTCGTCAGCAATTAATAGTTTAGGCTCAGCTGCTAAAGCAATAGCAATTACAACACGTTGTCGCATACCACCAGAAAATTCGTGTGGGTACTGTTTATAGCGTTTTTCAGGCATTGGGATTCCTACTTGATCTAATAGTTTAATAGCGCGTTTTTTTGCTTCAGACGCTGAGACATTCTTATGTTTTAAAATTACTTCAGTAATTTGTCTACCGACACGCATAGTTGGATTCAATGATGTCATAGGGTCCTGGAAAATCATAGAGATCTCATTGCCTCTTACTTTAGACATTTCTTTATCTGAAAGGGAGATTAAATCACGACCATTAAAGATGATTTCACCAGACTCATAAATACCAGGAGGTTCTGGAATCAGCTTCATCAAGGCATTACTTGTAACACTTTTACCCGAGCCAGATTCGCCTACAATGGCAAGTGTTTCTCCGGCTTTTAATTCAAAATTTACACCTCGGACAGCTTGTACGAAACCCGCAAACGTTTTAAAATGGATTCTTAAGTCTTTTACTTGTAAAATTGGTTCACTCATTCTTTTCAACCTCCTTATTTACGTAATTTTGGATCTAGTGCATCCCGCAATCCATCGCCAACTGCATTAAATGCAAAAATAGTTAAAGAAATCATAAGCGCAGGGAAGATTAGTCTCCAAGGCGCATTTGTAATAGCGTTGTTTCCTTCAGAAGCCATTGTACCCCAACTTGCTAATGGTGCTGATACACCAAGACCAAGATAACTTAAGAAAGCTTCTGTGAAAATAGCCATTGGAATAGTTAGTGTCATTGTGACTAAAATAGCACCTAATGCATTTGGAATTAAATGTTTGATGATTAAATGTTTCGTATTAGCTCCAAGTGTTCGTGCAGCTAAGACATATTCTTGATTTTTGATGGATAGTACTTCACCACGAACTATACGAGCCATATTAATCCACCCAGTGACAGAAAGTGCGATAATCATAGGTAACAAACCATCTCCAAGAGCTCCATTTCCTAAAACTACTGATAAAACGATTACAACAAGTAAATAGGGAACTGCTGTTAAAACATCTGCAATACGCATCATAATATTATCTACACGTTCCCCAGCTAGACCTGAAATACTGCCCCATACTACCCCAATAACTAAATCAATAATAGCAGCAGTAATACCAATGAACAAAGAAATTCTTGCACCTTCCCAAACACGAACAAATACATCTCGTCCTAAATCATCTGTACCAAACCAATTGGCTGCTGATGGAGCCTTATTGTATAATCCAAGTTGTTCACTATAAGTATACTGTGAAAATATAGGTGCAAAAATAGCCATTAATAAAATAGCCATAAGTGCTATTAAACCGAAAATAGCTAATTTATTGTGAGCAAATCGAATGATAACCTCTTTCCAAAAAGACACAGATTTCTTTGCTAGCTTTTCAGTTTCTTCATGTCTTCCTCCTACAATTTCAAACATTTCTTTTTCGATTTTTTCTAATTGTTGTTGTGACATTATTTTTTCGCCCCTCTCAGCTTAATACGTGGATCGATAATACCGTATAAAATATCTACGATAAATACCGCAAGTAAAAGGATGATAGAGTAGAACACGGTAGTACCCATAATAACTGTGTAATCACGATTCGAAATACTTGTAACGAAGTGCTTACCAAGTCCTGGTATTGCAAAAATTTGTTCTACAATAAAACTTCCCGTCACAACACCAGCTGTTAAAGGTCCAATATATGTAACGACAGGTAACAGGGCATTACGTAATGTATGTCGGAAAACAATTGTCCATTTGCCAATTCCTTTTGCCCGTGCCATTTTGACATAATCACTATTATTTTGCTCAAGCATACTGGATCGTGTAAGTTTAGCAATAAAACCCATATGTGTCATAGCAATAGCAAATGCAGGTAAAATACTATAGATAAATCCTTTCCAACCACTTATTGGGAACCATCCTAGTTTTAAAGCTACGAAATACTGCAATAAACCAGCCAATACAAAAGAGGGGATTGATATTCCTACGACAGCAATTGTAGTAGCTAAATAATCGGGAAAGCGATTGTGATAAAGCGCTGAAATGACACCTAAAAGTATGCCTAGTCCCACAGCAAGTAGCATGGCTTCAATACCCAGAGTTAAAGAAATAGGGAAACCCTCAGAAATCATATCATTTGTAGAACGCATTTTATATTTCATCGATTCACCAAAGTCGAACGAAGCTGAATCGATAAGATAATCTTTATATTGGATATACCAAGGATTGTCTAACCCATATTTTGCATTTAACTGTTTCTCGATTTGAGGTGGAAAACTACGCTCACTTGCAAATGGACTTCCTGGTGCCAATCTCATTAAGAAGAATGTGGCAGAAATAATGACAAAAAGCGCAAGCAAAATGTACATTAGTCTTTTTAAAATGTATTTAATCACATGAAACTCCTCCTTTTTTTCTTAGAGTTTAGTTTAAAAAAAGCTGTCTCATAAGCCGAATAAACGACTATGAGGCAGCTCTTTGCTGTTGATAGAATATCTAACAGTTTATCCAGCGTGTACTGCGTGCGTACTATTCAGTAATATCTGCTCTTTTAAGCTGGATATTACCGATTGGGTCAGGTTCCATACCTGTTACAGAATCCTTTTTAACAAAAAGGCTAGTGTAGTAGTAGATAGGTGCAACTGGTAGTTCACCCATTGCAATTCCTTCAGCTTCTTTTAAAATTTCTAGACGCTTTGCAGGGTCTTTTTCAGAGACTGATTTCTTCATCAACTCTTTGTACTTTGGATTTTCCCAGCCAGTATCATTGTTGCCATTATCAGCAGTAGAGTACATTTCTAGGAATGTGTAAGGATCTCTATAGTCAGCGATCCAACCCATACGACCTACTTCATAATCTAGGTTAGTTAACTTATCTAAAAATACTTGCCACTCAGAGTTATCAATTTTCACTTTGATACCTAAGTTTTTCTTCCAACCTTCTTGGATAAACTGTGCAATCGCATTATGTGCTTCACTTGTATTAATTGAAATGCCAATTTCAATGTCAGATGCTTTTTTAATGCCAAGCTCTTTCATACCAGCTTCAAGTGCAGCTTTTGCACCTTCAATATCATTGTCTTTAATATAACCGCGGTCTTCTTCAAAACCAGCAATAGCAGAAGGAACCATTCCTAACGCTGGTGTTTGTTCACCTTTTACTACATTTGTAATTAACTCTTGACGATTAATAGCTAATGTCAAAGCTTTACGAATATTAGCATTCTTCGTGAATTTACCTTTATTGTTTAATTTGTACCAATATACACCAGCCATTGGTTGAATATTTAATTGGTTGCTCTTTTTGAATTCATCAATTGAATCCAGTGCTACGGTTTGGAAAGGAGAACCTAGATAATCAATTTCACCAGCTTTAAACTTACTAACCGCTGTAGGTTCTTTCTCTACCATGCCAATATTTACTTCGTCTAATTTAACATTGGCAACATCCCAATAATCAGCATTTTTTTCTAATTTTAGAGAGGCATCATGTTGCCATTCAGCTAATTTGAATGGACCATTTGTAACGTAGTTTTCACCAGCATCTGCGTACCATTCTTTGTTTGCTTCAGCAACCTTTTTGTTAATAGGCATATATGTTTGGAATGCTGTTAACTCAAGGAAGTAAGGTGTAGGATTTGCTAAAGTAACTTCCAATGTTTTATCATCTACAACTTTAATAGCAATGTCATCAGCAGATCCTTTACCAGTATTAAATTCTTCAGCACCTTTAATAGGGTAAAGTTGAGATGCATACTCAGATGTATTAGCTGGATCTAAAGCCCATTTCCAAGCGTATTCAAAATCACCTGCAACAACAGAATCACCATTTGTCCATTTAGCATCACGTAATTTAAACGTGTAAGTCAATTGGTCATCACTAATTTGTATATCTTCAGCCAATGCTTTTTCATATTTTGCATCTTTATCAAGTCTAGTTAAACCTTCAAAAAGACTTAATAAAATATTCCCAGAAGTTGTATCAGTAGCCAACTGCGGATTCATTGCAGGTGGTTCAGAAGCAATTACTAAATTTAGTGCTTTTTTCTTTTCTTGCACTTCACTTCCAGTACCTTTATCACCTTCATCTTCTTCTTTAGCTGTTTCTCCCCCAAAATTACATGCAGCTAAGATCAATGAAATGATTGCTAAAAGAGTGAACAATAAATACTTTTTCTTTTTAGCCATTTAAATCCCCCTTATCTAAAATAATAAGCCCTTGTGAAAAGCTTAATTTCAATATAACAAAAAAAGATTTCCATAGAAACAAATAAAATCCATTAATATATTTTATTAGGAAAATAACTTTTTAATAGTAATATTGGTAGATTTAGCGCGCTGAATTATAAAAGTGTGTTCATGGTATTTTTATGATATAAAAAATAGATATTTTAAATATTTGAAAGAAAATTGTTAACATGAATATTTATTATGTTATCAATATAATAAAAAATATAATTTCAGAATATTAAAAATAGTTCGAAATAACTACGTCTTTAATTACTGAAAATTCTCTCTATTTCTCTCTATTTCTACATTAATATACTTTTTCCGTAAACTACTTACCGCTTTAATTATATGATTCAAAGTATTCTCTTATGAATAAATGTATTATTTTAAGATTTAACTCCATCTTTTAATTTGTTATTATTGAAAGGAGAGTTCGTCACCTATTTTGGTTAATACAAAATTCTATTCTAATTATTAAGGATCTGTATATGAAAATGATGTAATTGTATGTGCGATTTAAATATAACTAACATATAAATTTCTATATTGAAGATGATAAGTTTGTCCAAGTTCCTACACCGTAATTATTTTAGCAGTAGGGGTCGTCAATTTTTTGGTTTCTTGTATCGAGCAGTTATATTGAACAATGAGTTAACATCAAAGTTAATTGTTTTCATGATTGCTAGTGTTCTTTTGATATTGTTTTGTCTAAAAGAGATTCAAAATGTAAGAAATTATATTGAAGGAACTACAAAATAGGGCAACAACCAAAAGGGTCCATTGCGTATTTTAAACGCAATGGACCGTTAATTTTAAATGGGAAATTGAATGAGGAGGTGTTGAGAAAATGAATAATCATAAAGTAATGATCGTTGATTTTGCACATAATGGGCCTCAAACGTGCTTTGTAAAATTTTCTGGTTACGATGATGAATTGAAAAGGGAATTTACAGGGATGGTACGTTTTGTAGGGGAATTACCATATGGAGATGTAATTCATCCAGCAAAAAGTGAGCTTTCAAATAGCTGTAGAGAGTTTCTGAAAAATTATTTAATACAACGATTTAATCTAGGACAATTTGATGAATAAAAATGATGCTTATAAAAATAGCTATTATATATGAAGAGATTTTTAAATTTAATATGTATAGTTCTTGTAATAAGAAAACAGATTATTACTATGGAAATAATATAGAAACAATTACCAATGCAAAATTTAACTTATTTATAATTCAAAAGATTTAGTCCTGATCCTTCTAGTTAGTAAAAAAAATTAGTAATATGGACAAATGTTGGTTCAATTGAATCAGTAATTATGACTATTCATAATGCTATAGTTATGTTGGTGATATACAACGATTCGACAGTTTTAGTCGAGTTTTTGTAGATTAATATGTTCACTTAATTTTGGGATGCGAGGGGTTAGGCAAATGTCTATTCAAAAGAAAATTAGTTTAGGCTTTATTACGATGATTGTCATGCTGTTAGTAATTTTAGTATTTAACTATAATCGTTTATCAGCAGTTGAAGATGCTTTCGATGAAGTAACGAAAGATCGTTTTGAAAAAATCCAATTAGCGAATGATATTCAATTCAATCTTGCTGCGCAAGGTTTGTATTTACGTTCTTATTTAATAGAAGGTAATGATACAGAAAAAAGGAATTTACAAATTTATCAGCAAAAGCTTAATCAATCATTAACTGATTTAAATAGTAAAGAAATGTCGGAAAAAATGCATTCTTATATGTCTGACATCAAATCAAACAAAGACAAATTTGATAATTCTGCAGATTTGGTCATTTCAGAATATGAAAAAGGCAATAAAGACGTTGCTTATAAAGAATTGAAAGAAGTTGGTTCGGTAGCAAATGGAAAGATTCTAGAATCTGCTATTGAAATTATGGACTTTCAGAAAAAAGAATTAGATGAGGCAAATGAAGGTGTTCATAAAGTAGCAGAACAAGCTATGCGTCTAGCGAGTATCATCTCTTTACTTAGCATAATTCTAGCAATTTTCTTCATCATATTCATTAAGAAAACAGTTGTTAATCCTTTAATGGCAATTGTAAAAGGTTCTAATTTAATTGCTACTGGAGATTTAACACATTCGGATTTTGAAGTTAAGACTAAAGATGAAGTCGGTCAATTAGCAGTATCCTTCAATCAAATGAAGAGCTATCTAAAAGAATTGATTACTAGTATATCGGATAATACAAGTCAATTAAGTGCAGCAATTGAAGAGCTATCTGCAAGTACAACTGAAGTTTCACAATCTGCTGAAGGTGTGTCGAATAGCGTTGAGAAAACTTCTAAAGGATCTGTCGATTCCGTTGAAATAGCGAAGGATAGCGCCATTGCAATGCAAGAAACAGCAATCGGAGTAAGCCGAATTGCTGAAGCTTCACAATTGTTATTTGATCATGCAGTTGATACTACGAAAATTGCAAGTGAAGGTACAAAGATATTAGAAGTTGCCAAACAACAAATGCATGTTATTTCCAATTCGACAAATGAAACAAATGAGTTAATACAAAAACTGACTGCACAAACACTTGAGATTCAAAAAATGACAAAAGTAATTACCGATATTACAGATCAAACAAATTTACTAGCATTGAACGCTGCAATCGAAGCGGCACGTGCAGGGGAGCATGGTAAAGGATTTGCTGTGGTAGCAGAAGAAGTACGTAAGCTAGCTGAAGGATCTAAAGGGTCGGCATCACAAATTGTTCATTTGACGCAAACAATCCAAAATGATACAAAAACTGTTGCTTCTTCAATAGAAGAAGGACTAAAAAATGTCAGCCAAGGTGTTTACGTGTTGGATAATGCGAACGAATCATTTGGACAGATTGTAAACTCTGTATCTCAAATGACAACGCAGCTTGAAGATATAACGGCAACTTCCGAGCAATTATCTGCAGGTACTGAAGAAGTAACTGCCTCTGTAGAAGAAATTGCGACAAATGCCGAAATAGCTGCAATGCAATCTGCAAATATTTCAGGTGCTGTAGAAGAACAAACTGCAACATTGCAAGAAATAAACAGTGTTGTACAAGAACTAAGTCAGCAAGCAGTAGAATTACAAACTTTAACTCAACGATTTAAAGTATAAGATAGTAGTTACTATTAAACACCTATCTCTTTGCTTAATAGCTAGAGAGATAGGTGTTTTATTATTGTCAAAATTATTTGTAAAAACCTACTATGATTTAATGCCTACTTACTATAATATATATAATTATCTAATAATTAGGATTTTTATGAAGTTAATTAAGACCTTTATCATGTATTAAGCTCTAAAAAATAAAATTGAATAACATGATATGACAGGAGAGGTTTTTTTGAACAAACTAAAGCATATTAAAATCGGTATGAAATTCAATGTGTTACAAGTTTTCGTTATTTTGTTTTTATGTATTCTGATCACCATTGTAGCAAAATGGGAGATTGAAAAGTCCCTGATGGAAACGTTTGAAGAGCGAGCAATGGAGGCATCTACTTTAGGGGAGACTATAGTAAATGACCGGTTTATAGGCGATTGGACTATTAAAGATGGAGAATTGTATAAAGGAGAGCATAATTTTACGAATGATACTACTTTAGTCGATGAAATAGGCAAAACGGTAAGTGGTGCGGTCACGATATTCAATGGCGATACACGTATTGCCACAAATGTACAAGTAGATGGTAAGCGTTCTATTGGTACAAAAGCATCTGAAACTGTTGTTGATCAGGTTCTTAAGAATGGGAGCACCTATGTAGGGGTTGCAGATGTAGTTGGTACTCCCTATGTAACGGTTTATCAACCTTTAAAAGATGCCTCGGGTAAAGTGATTGGTATGTGGTTTATAGGTGAACCTATTACGAAAATTAATGAAATCACCATGAGTTTAGTGATGAAAATAGTATTGGCATTGTTAGTTGGAGGCACAATTGCGATTCTTGGTAGTATTTTTTTAACTCGAGCACTTGTGAGACCTATTAAACAAATTAATCGCCAGTTAAAAGAAATCGCAGAAGGTGAAGGTGATCTTACACAAGAACTTATTGTCAAGACGGAAGATGAAACAGGTGAATTAGCACATTCCTTCAATCAAATGCTTGCTAGTTTGCGTAAAATGATGAAGCAAGTGGCTGATTCATCGGTACATGTTGCAGAAGCTTCTGAGGAACTAACAGCTAATGCTGAACAAACAACTGAAGCGACAAGTCAAATTGCACAATCGATTCATGATATTGCAGAAGGTGCTGAAATGCAAGAGAATGGGGCTAATATTAGTTTCCAGTCAATAGATACCGTTCGTAATAATCTACAGAAAGTTGTAGACCAATCTACAACAGTTACACAAGTAGCTAAAGAAACAAGTCAAGAAGCATTAAATGGAAATGATACTTTACAAAAAGTAATTCATCAAATGAATGTCATAAATGATGCTACTTCAAATGCTAGTCAATCTATAGACGAATTGGGCAAGCAATCAAATGAAATCGGTAACATTGTAGCAGTTATTACTGCTATCTCTGAACAAACGAATTTACTTGCTTTGAATGCTGCAATTGAAGCGGCAAGAGCGGGAGAGCATGGTAAGGGATTTGCTGTAGTAGCAGATGAAGTGAGAAAATTAGCTGAACAGTCCAAAGTATCGGCATCGCAAATTTCTGACCTGATATTACAAACACAAAAAGGAACTGAAAAGGCTGTAAAAGCAATTGAACTTGGAACTAAAGAAACAGCCTCTGGTATGCTAGTCGTCGAAGAAACTAAACAAGGCTTTGAGAAAATCCTTCAATCGGTGGACCAAGTGACAGTGAGAATTCAAGAAGTTAACCTAATTGCGAAGAATATGTATGATGCTGTTAATAAAGTATATACATCAGTAGAAGATAATTTGAGCATTGCAAAAAACTCATCTAGTACAACGCAATTAGTTGCCTCTGCATCAGAGGAACAACTTGCTACAATGGAAGAAATCACATCTTCAGCAGAAACGATGTCTAAAATGGCAGAAGAACTACAGCTTTTAGTGAGTCAATTTAAGTATTAGTTTTCTCTACCCTCTACTTTTAGTAGAGGGTTTTACTGTAATATGGAAGAAAGGGGGTGCAAATATTGCAAACAGGAATTTTCATTAGCATTAAACCGCCATACTGCAAACTGATAAAGTCTCAAGAAAAGGTTAATGAGTTTCGATCGAAAATCCCGAAGTTACCAGTGAATCATTTCTGGATTTATGAGTCTGCACCTAGTTCATCTTTAAAATATTGCGCCATAGTAGGTACACCGGTTCATTTTCCGGATAAAGTAAAAGAGGTTGGCTACGGTGATCAATCCTTTAATGAGGGGAACTCAAAATATACATATGCCTATCCCATTTTACAATTATATGAGTTAACTGAGGCTATTCCACTTAAAATATTAAAAGAAATGTACCAGTTTTCACCACCACAAGGTTTTGCGTATTGTGGAAGATATCCAAAATTAGATATTTATTTGAAAAATCATGCACAATGGCGTGAGGTTTTTTAACTGTACTATAAAAAGGAGACGATTGAGATGAAAAATATAGAATATGATAAAAAAGTGAATCCGATCATTAAACCGTTGTACTTTCTTGGTATTTGTATAGTAATTGGAGGATGTATGGCTGGTGAAAAAACTACTGGTAATTCTAATGAGCAAAGAATTATTGTAGAGAATGATGATAGTGGTTTTGTACAATCAACTTACGGTCCACTTTTAAATGAAGAGGAAGTTATAGAATACTTGGGTATTGATGGACCAACTTTATATACTTTAACAAGTAATGATGGAAGTGATTACAAAGGTCTACCTTACCTACAAGTAGATGAGATAAAATATTATCCTAAAGAAAGATTGGATAAATGGCTAAAGGATTTAGGTTCTTTAACGATTATCGGAAATTAAAAAGCTAGCATATGCTAGCTTTTAATCATTTTCAACTTCCCTAGTTTTTGATTTTAATCTGAATGCCTTTATTAAATAAAAGGCAAAAGTGATACATGCAATCATAAGTATTAAGAATACAATAGCAAGGGGATAAGATTCATTGGCGTATTTCCCCAATGCTTGATTGCCGAATAGTATTATTAATACGACGACAATGGTAATGCAAAATGGATTTAACATATTTGGAACAATTTTAGACATGATATAATGGAGCTCCTTTAACTAATCAATCATATAACTCAATATTATCATACTGAAGGTTGTTCTAATATTGAAAACCTATTTAAGTCAATTCACTATTAATAGCAAAAATGGAATAGAGGGAAAAGAAATGCGTATTCAATTAATAGCTTTAGATATGGATGGTACTACTTTAACGCCATCATTACAGTTAACAGAAACAACGATTGAAGCCATAAAAAACACAGTGGACAGCAATGTAGAAGTTGCTATTTGTACAGGAAGAACGCTTGCTGAGTTAAAGGATGTATTCATGGATTTACCTTTTGTCAAATATGCAATAACCGGGAATGGCTCAGCAGTATGGAATTTGGCTAAGCAACAAAAAATATACGAAGATACATTAACGCTTGAACAAACGCTACAAATTATGCAATTGCTTAAGCCAATAGATTTACGTATAGAAGCATTCGCGGATGGTAAAGCCTATATAAGTCAACATTGTTATGATCGGCCAATAGAATACGGCGCAGGTGACTTTGCTGACTTTATAATCAAAACGCGCACACCTGTACCGAATATTCATGATTTTATCACTGAACGAAAATTACCAATCGACAAATTTAATCTGTTTTTTAAAAATGTTGAGGAACGGGCTGCAATGTGGGATCAACTAGAGGAGCTTGGCTACAACATTACAACATCGTTTCTGCAAAATGTTGAGGTGAACTCGAGTACGGCTAATAAGGGCAATGCATTGAGGGAGTTAAGTAATTCATTGAATGTGACGTATGAAAACGTCATGGCTATTGGAGATGCCATGAATGATTTGACAATGCTAGAATTTGCTGGTCTACCAATTGCAATGGGCAATGCCATTCCAGCTGTTAAAGAAATAGCTCAACATATTACAGATACTAACAGCAATGAAGGGGTTGCTAAAGCCATAGAGAAATTCATATTGAAATAATAAAACGCACTCAATGTAAATAATTGAGTGCGTTTTTGTTTAACTAGAGCCAGTATATATATTTTGGTATAATAATAAAAAAGTGTATTTTAAGGAGAATTATATGTATTTAACGTTATACATAATAATGGGCATTATATCTAGCTTTATCGCCTATTTAGCGCTAGGAGATGTAGCTATAATAATCTTTTTTGGTATCATAATAGGCGTTTTGATTAGAGGACTATTTGTACTTATTGAAGTGAACAATAGACTGAAGAAGCATGATTTTAAGTTAGATAAGGATAAGACTGCTATAGAGAAATATATTGAAGAAAGAGATTTGAATACATAGTAATAATAAAGTAATTTGAACATTGTTGAAGATTTCAAGCATTTAACGCTATTAGAAATGTGTAATAATCAGGGGAATTTAGAACCTTATTATAAGTTAATGATGATAAAGACGAGGTGATTATTTTATTGGGCAAAACACAACAACTACTTAAGACTTACTGGAGAAAAATAATAGCTATTGTTTTCTTTTTTGTATGTATGTTTTTATTACAGTCAATAAATAATGAAGATACAAAAATGATTACAAACATGATGTCAGCTTTACTTTTGACTTGTCTTTTTGTATTTATTAGATGGTTAATGAATGATAACAAAAATAAAAAATAGTTTATCTTGGTTATCACATGTTTTGTCCCTTATGCTATAAGTTTTATTAGCTCTATATAATAGATGATTTGATTCAAATTTTAATTTCATTATAAATAAAATATGCTAAAATAAATGGTTTAAAGAACTATAAATAGAGGCAATATAAATCAAATAATTGAATTATATTAAAGTAAAGAAGTCATTTCATTGGAGGTTTAGTATGGAGATTTATTCACTTAGTGGTCCAAGTGGAACAGGTAAAAGCACTGCAGCGCTTGAGTTTGCGCATACACATCAAATCGATGCTATTATAGATGATGGGCTACTGATCGTGAATGGTGAAAAGGTAGCAGGGTTATCTGCGAAATTTGAGAAATCTCCTTTTAAAGCTGTGAAACGTGCAATTTTCACGGATGAAGAGCATTTACAGGATGTTCAAGAGGCAATTGACCAACATCAACCAAAGAAAATATTGCTTATTGGTACTTCTAATAAAATGACGATACAAATTGCAAAGAGACTTGGATATGGAGATATAGATCATTTTTACTATATAAGTGATTTACGTTCCTCAGGTGAGATGAAGCTTGCGCAGTTTATACGTAAAACAGAAGGTAAGCATATTATGCCGATTCCATTGAAGCAGGTAGAACAAAATTTCTTTAAACGCTTTATTCAAAAGGGTGTGGAAATTTTCACACCAAAGCGTGAAAAAATAGGTGAAACAACGATAGTTCAACCAGATTTTCATGATGAAACAATAACTATTCAAAAAAAAGCGTTTACAGATATGGTGAAAATTACTTGCGATCTGAATTCTAATATTGAGAAGTCCAGTAAAATACAATATCAGCAATTACCATTGCCATCTGTACATATAACAGTAGCTTTGAAAGGTCCAATAGATTACTCTATACCAGATGCTATGATGGCTTTGCAAAAAGATATCGCACAACAATTTGATACTCATTTCGACCTGGAATTAGCAGAAATACGAATAACAGTAAATCAGATACAAATGATTGGGAGTTAATTACCTATTACGGTCTTTAATAAGGAAATCGTAAAAAAACAATTAACTAAATACATACAATGTGAGGTTTACAAATAATGATCTACAAAATATTAAGTATTATAGGCACTTTATTAGTTGCAAGTTTAGTATTTGCAGTAATTGATGCGGCAATAAGCATATGGTTGAAAATAATTTTTATTATCTTGATAGCACTATGCTATATTTGGCTTTATATAAAAGTGGAAATGATGAGGTCCAAGCGCAAACAAGTCTAGTAGTTACTATTGCTATTACGCTTTGTTATCCGAAGAAAACAAAAAAACATTAAATATGGAATGATCTAAGAAACACATTTTAAGGTGATTATGTCTTGAAATGTGTTTTATTTTTTCTGAAAAACGAACAGAGAGGTACTTAGCTAAAGGAAAAATCAATTTTCTAATTATACTGAAAACCTTATTTCTCACTTGGATTTAGATGGATAGTTTTATCTTTGTAATGAGTAATAGGTAGAAGAAATTCCGATTGATCCACCTGGAAATTTAGCGATAATAGAAATTGTGTAAAAATAAATATAGGAAAAATTGTAATTCTTCATTAGTTTAAATATCAGAATAACTGTGTAAATTTAAAATTTTTTTATAAATAGTATAATTGTAATTATTCAAACTCAGAAAATATGACTCACTTGTTTTATTGGTAAATTAACCTTATTACGAGTACTTTTTTAGCTGAATAGATAATAAATAAAATAGATTCAGTAGTGTTTATTTGAATCGAAAACTCGATCTTATAAATAAATTCTTTTTTTATTTTCTTATTGAGTTTAATAAATTGAATATAAGTTCATGTATATATCTTTACCTAGAGGTTTACTAGGTTTTGTAAGGTTGAGCTACTATTTTTCACTACGAAATTGTTTTACAAAAAAATAGTGAATAGATTATGCGCTTGTAAAAGGTTGATTTAATTGATAGGCACTCTTTAAGGTTTTGTGAAATTTAGAGATTCATAGAAATCCCTTAAAACTTTTTTTTGCTATTTAAAGAAGATTTTTTTTTCACTAAAAAATCTTAAAAAAATAAATTGACATGATTATTAAAATCTATTAACATTAGCACCATCATAAATAAAGTCATCTTATTAATAGCCGTTGAGACGAGGGGTCGAAGATACGGTGGCAAACCAATTTGGTTCGGAGTGAATCAGATCATGGGTGCCCAACCTGAGCGCAAAGTTTAACTTTGTGAACGATAAGAGGATAAGCAGCTGATATTAATCGAAGCTTTCCTTTGGTTGGAGGAGAGCTTTTTTTATGCCTAAAAAATGAATTTATTTTACAGGAGTGGTTAATGTTGGTTGAAAAAATTGTATTTACTTCCGAATCTGTATCAGAAGGGCATCCTGATAAAATTGCAGATCAGATATCTGATGCTGTATTGGATGCAGCGCTTGAACAAGATCCATTTTCTAGAGTGGCGTGTGAAGTGTTTGACACAACAAACACAGTAATTGTAGGCGGTGAAATTACGACTACAGCCAAATTAGATATTGAGAAAATCGCGAGAGATACATTGATTGAAATTGGTTACATTGATGAACGTCTAGGAATCAACGGGCATACTTGTGATGTACAAGTATTAATTCACAGTCAATCACCTGATATTGCTATGGGTATCGATTCATCGAGCGATACTCAAGCAATTGGAGCTGGAGACCAGGGAATTATGTTCGGATATGCAACGGATGAAACGAAAAATTTGATGCCACTACCAATCGAAATGGCACATACGCTAGTGAAAAAAGCATCTCAACTTAGAAAAAGTGGGGCTTTTAAATGGGCACGCCCAGATATGAAATCACAAGTAACAATAGATTATACAAATCCAGGTACACCAATTATTGATACGGTGTTGATGTCAATTCAACATGATGAAGATTTCGATAAAGAATTATTTGAAGATTACGTAATTGAAAACGTAATTAAAGAGACTGCTAGAGAGTTCGGTTTAAATCAAACATTCCGTATTTTAATTAACCCAACAGGACGTTTTGTTGTTGGTGGACCACATGGTGATGCCGGATTAACGGGACGTAAAATTATTGTAGACACATATGGTGGAGCTGCACGACATGGTGGCGGAGCATTTTCTGGTAAAGATTCTACAAAAGTCGATCGTTCTGCGGCTTATGCTGCAAGATATGTAGCAAAAAATATTGTTGCTGCTGAGTTAGCAAAAAAATGTGAAATTCAATTGTCGTATGCAATTGGTGTAAGCGAACCAATTAGTATTGCTGTTGAAACGTTTGGAACTGAAAAAGTGTCACAAGAAGAGTTACTTCGTGCAATTCGCAAAACTTTTGATTTAACACCAGCGGGTATTATTAACATGTTGGATTTACGTAAACCACAATATAAACAGGTTGCAGCTTATGGACATTTCGGAAGAAGTGACTTAGATGTACCTTGGGAAAGAACAGATAAAGTGAACGAACTGAAACAACTTGTATCCAGCTTTGAATTTGCTGGAGTTGGTCAATGATGAACGACATGCAAGTGCTTGCTACCGAGAGAAAAACATTTGAAGCACAGGATAAGATGCCATTGTTTGAGGCATTAATCCAGTATGCTCAGCAAGATGTTACACCATTTGATGTACCTGGCCATAAAATGGGCGCACAAATGAATCCTTTGAAAATAGCACTTGGGGAAATGACTCTGCGCATGGATGTTAATTCCATGAAAGAACTTGATTTATTGAGTCATCCTCAAACTGTTATTAAAGAAGCGCAGAAATTGGCTGCAGAAGCTTTCGGGGCGGATCATTCTTATTTTTTAGTTAACGGTACCACAATAGGAATACTGGCAATGATAATGGCAACTTGCAAGCCAGGTGATACTTTGTTGGTACCGCGAAATGGTCATAGGTCGGTGATGGATGGACTTATCATAAGTGGGGCAAAACCTATATTTATACAGCCCGAGGTCGACCATCATTTTGGGATTACACATGGCATTTCTGTTGAGAATGTGAAAAACGCACTGCATGAACATCCAGAAGCAAAGGCTTTGTTGGTAACATATCCAACATACTTTGGATCGATGAGTGATTTACGAGAAATCTGCCGTATCGCCCATGAGCGTGATATTACGGTTATAGTCGATGGCGCACATGGTGCCCATTTAGGGTTCATGTCTGATGACATCATAGACCCAATTGCTGCTGGGGCAGATGCAGTTACTATAAGTATGCATAAGACAGGTGGATCTCTGACTCAAAGTTCTTTGCTACTTCTTAAAAATGACAAAATCGCACCAGAGCACATACAAAAAGTATTGAACATGCTACAAACAACGAGTGCAAACTACCTACTTATGAGCTCGTTAGATGTGGCTAGAAGAGAGCTGTCTATATATGGTGAAGAGCGATTTGCTGATTTAAAGCCAATTATAGATGACGCAGTGAGAATAATTGAAACGGACTCACGTTATGAAGTATTGACAGCACAATATGTACAAGCACATTTTAATCAATCGTACGACTGGACAAAATTAGTAATACGGGTCAATGATCTTGGATTAACTGGATTTGAGATGTATTCAATTTTAAAAGAAAAGTACGGGATTCAGATGGAGTTAGCAGAAGGTTATGTAGTGATGGCGGTCATTACAAGTGCCGATACGAAGAATTCAATTGACAAATTAGTTTTTGCTTTAAAGGACATTGAAAAGAGAATAGGAAAGAATACGACGATTCAATCAACTTATGTAACAGCCAATCAAGTGAATGAACTGGTTTTAAGTCCACGCGAAGCATTTTATGCAGAACATGAATCAATCGCCATTGAAGATGCAGTAGGTCGGATAAGTGCAGACTCGTTAATGATCTATCCTCCAGGTATTCCCCTTGTTATTCCAGGAGAACTGATTTCTCAAGATATTCTCCAGCAATACGATTATTATTGTCAAACTTTAGGGAACGTTCTGATAGAAGCAAAAGAAGCAAATCATATAACTGTAATCAAGGAGGAAGCGTAAATGGGTATAGAATTATCAACTTTAGGAAGACATGTTTTAATTGAGTTTTACGGTTGTCCAAGTGAGGTAATTGAAAATAATGCATTGATTGAAAGATTTATGAACGAGGCGGCGGACTACTCAGGAGCAACTATTGTTGAATCTGTTTTCCATCACTTTAATCCGTATGGAGTTTCAGGAGCGGTTATTATTGAAGAGTCACATTTGACAATTCATACATGGCCGGAATATGGATTTGCTTCTGTAGATGTATATACTTGCGGCGATTCAGTAAATCCATGGAAAGCAGCTGACTACTTATCTGAAAAACTGCATGCTACAAAGACGGAATCTTTTGAAATTCCTCGTGGTATGGCTGATAAAATCCGCCAATTTGCAGAACAAGAAATTGATCAAATTAAAGTGAAAATAGAATTAGAAGGTGTGAAATAATGGCTTGGTATACTGAACAATGGAGCAATGAATGTAAATTTTCAATTGCTTACGACAAAGAACTTTATAGTGAAAAAACTCCATTTCAACAAATTGATTTTTATCAAGGAGAGGAATTCGGTACATTTTTCACTTTGGATGGCTTAATGATGGTTAATGAGAAAGACGAATTCGTATACCATGATATGATTGTACATCCTGCATTTGCAACAAATCCTTCAATTAAAAAAGTATTAATTATTGGTGGGGGAGATGGCGGAACAGCGCGTGAAGTGTTGCGTTATCCAACAGTTGAAGAAGTAGTAATGGTGGAAATTGATGAGCGTGTTTTCCGTTTATGTCAAGAATTCTTACCAGTAACTGCTAATGGTGTTGAAGAGGATAGCCGTATGAAGTTACTTTTTGATGACGGTTTGGCATATGTTAAAAATGCACCTGATCAATCCTTTGATTTAATACTTGTGGACTCTACTGATCCAATTTCTGTTGGTGAAGGTCTATTTACTACAGAATTTTATAAAGAATGCTATCGCGTTTTAAATGAAGATGGTATTTTAATAAACCAACATGAATCACCTTATTTTGCGGAATATGCTGCTAATATGAAAAAAGCACATAGAAAGATTAAAGATATTTTCCCAATTACTCATGTTTATCAATATCATATGCCAACATATCCTTCAGGCCATTGGCTATTTGGTTTTGCATCTAAAACCTTTGATCCATTGAAAGACTTGAATGCTGAAGCTTGGGAAAAGTTTGGACTGAAAACTAAATATTATAATACGAATTTACATGCTGGAGCATTTGGTTTACCGAGTTACGTAAAGGAGGCTCTACAGCGTGGGGAATAAAGCTTTAAATATGAACACTTTTATAGGTTGTGAGAAATCATATAGCGAAGCAGAAACTGTATTATTTGGTGTTCCATTTGATGGAACAACGAGTTTTCGGCCAGGTACACGCTTTGCAATGCAAGCGATTAGAAATGACTCATTTGGATTAGAAAGCTACTCACCTTATTTAGATAAAGATCTTGAAGAAGCTGCAATTTTTGATGGTGGCGATTTGGACTTGCCTTTTGGCAATACTTCAAAAGTGTTAGATCAAATTTTTGACTACTGCCAAGAAGTTTTGGAGGATGGTAAGAAGTTTTTAATGGTAGGGGGAGAGCATCTCGTTAGTTTACCTACTATTAAAGCAGCATACGAAAAATATCCAAATTTGCACTTAATCCATATCGATGCTCACACTGATTTACGTGAGGATTATTTAGGTGAAAAATTGTCGCATGCTTCTGTGATAAGACGTTGTCATGAATTCCTTGGAGACGGTAGAATTTTTCAATTTGGGATTCGTTCTGGTTTAAAAGAAGAGTTTGAATGGGCAAAAGAACATACTTATATGGAACGCTTTTCTCTTGATACACTAAAAGAGAAAATAACAGAACTTCAAGATGTTCCAGTCTATATTACAATTGACTTAGACGTACTTGACCCTGGTGTTTTCCCTGGAACAGGAACTCCAGAACCAGGTGGAATTACGTATCGTGAATTATTAGAAGCAATCAACCAATTTCAAACACTAAAACAAATTGTGGCTGCGGATGTGGTAGAACTATCACCACCATATGATCCATCTGGAGCTTCTACCGCGATGGCTTGTAAAACTATTAGAGAACTTTTACTTACATTAGATAAATAGATTTCTTGTATGAAAAGGTCTTTAAGTAAATGAAAGTCGTATTGTTAATAAGTAACGTATTTTATTGTATTGATTCACAATTTGTGAGTGGAATTTATTAAATACTATTAAAATAGAAAGAATCCATTTTGATGTAGTTTATTCAAAATGGATTTTTTTTTTGACTATAGTAAAAAGTCTTTGGGAGAGTCAATAAATCAAATATTAAGATAGAGAATATGAAGAGAGTGTAAAGAGTTTATTTAAAGATTTTATTAGATGTTATATAATAATTCTCTGTTTTAGTAATAATTAGAAAACTATGATATTCTAATCTATAAGTTTTATTATCTTGGTTGCTGGGAGAATGAATTAATCTAGTGATAGAGAAATTGTTAGCGTATTTGAGAACATTTATAAGAGGTGAATATAATGGAATGGATTTTACAGTCTGATCGACTTGGATTTAGGAAGATAACTAAAGATGATTTTAATAATTTATGTGTTTTTCTACAAGATATAGAAGTAATGTACGCATGGGATCACGCGTTTTCAGATGAAGAAGTGAATGAGTGGATAGAAAAGAATTTAAATCGATATGAACAAGATGGCTTTAGTTACTTTGCGGCAATTGAAAAGGAAACTGGCAAGTTCATAGGTGTAATTGGACCGATGATAGATTCTATTGAGGGTGTTTCATATATTGAGATTGCCTATATTCTTGATAAAGCATTTTGGGGCAAGGGCTATGCTATTGAAGGTGCGGAGGCTTGTATGAATTATGCCTTTAATGAATTAAATGCAGAAAAAGTTATTGCTCAAATTAGGCCTGATAATTTATCTTCAAGTAAAGTTGCCGAAAAAATCGGGATGAAAATTGAGGGAGAATTTATAAAGCATTATCGAGGTAGAGACATTCTACACTTAATTTACAGTCGATCACAATAATAAATTACTCCGGAACATATCAGTAGAAGATAGGCATTGAATTTCAGTAATCTATAAAGTAACTCATTCGTGTAGCTTTTTAACAAAACTTGATAAAACTCTTAATAAATAGAAAAGTAATCAAGGGTTCAATATTGAAATATTAGATTACATACATTTATCTCAATAATGAATATTACCTTTTACTCAAATAACGGAGGCATTAGTAAAAGAGGCAACGACGTTCTCCTTTATTATTTAAAAGTACTTTTGATAAAACCCTTTGTTAGAAGATAGTTGAGCTGTTTAAACAGCTCTTTTTTAATTTAGATCAAGGGCAGTCTTAGTTAATTGGGATATCTTAGTTAATTGGGATATTGGATTTTAATGGTAATATATATTTGTGAAAGGGCAGTTTAGTTGAAGAGTGTTATTTAAATTGTGTTCAACAATGGGCAAGAATATTGAAAACTCCTCTAAAAGAGAGAGAGTTATTTATGTTAAAATATTGCAAGTGAAATCACGTTTTGACTATTTCATCAAATATCAAGCAAAATAATTCAGAAACGAAGAAAGGACAGTACCATTATGCTAAATGTATCAAATGTAGATAAATTGGAATCAATAAAATCTTTACAGTCGACAATCAGTAAGCTCGAAAATGCCTTGTCCCAGATGACTCAGAAAGGCGTAAATACTACATTAGTAAAGAAACGACTCAAAGCTGTTTGCATCGGCTTAGCAATGCTAGAGAACGTTTGGTATCAGAGCCCCCATTATTACACCAAGGAAGATTTATCAGAAGCTCACAATGTTCTTACTGGTTTATTTCCTTCTATTGAGAAAATTTATGTTAAGTCAAAGATTGGTAGTCCCCAAAGAACGCTTTTAGAAAGAAGAATTAAAGCGTTGGAACTAGCTATTCAAGCGATTGACGATATTTCCAATAAATAACTAGCCATCGTTTTGATCAAAACGATGGCTTTTTGTATTTAGCTAAATATGCGTTACAACATAGTTTTTTTCAACCTTTAATCTAAATCATCAAAGAGGGGCTATGAGAAGTAACCCATTAAGAAGGTGTTATTGTAGTTTACGTGCAAAAACGGGTGGACGTTTCTCAACAAATGCTCGAATGCCTTCAGGGAAATCAGTTGCATCAACAAATGGCGTGGATCCCTTCCATAAAACAGGTGCTGAATCAACGCATTCCTGTACGGATTGCTTGACAGCAAGTAATGAAGCAGGAGACATTGAACCTACTAATTTACCCATACGAATTGCGTAACGGTCTAAGTCCTTTTCAGTAACTAAGTAGTTTAACATACCGACGCGAAATGCTTCTTCAGCTTTTAACATGCGTCCTGTAAATACTAAATCTTTTGTCATACTTGGTCCGATTAAGTTGACAAGGCGTTGAGCAAATTGGTTGTTTAGTGTAATCCCTAATTTGCCAACAGGTATGCCAAGTTTAGCCTTATGTGAACCGATACGAATATCACAGGCAAGTGCTAATTCGAGTCCTGCACCCATCGCTGGTCCATTGATTACAGCAATTGTTGGAATAGGTAAGCGCTCAACAGTAGAGATTGTTTTTTCCATATGAATAAATGCTTCCTCTGCTTTTTCAAGAGAAATCGAATTGAATTCTTTAATATCAGAGCCGGCAGTGAATTGTTCACCATGACCACGAATAATAAGTACTTTATTTTTGGGATTTTCTAATGTTTGTAGTGCAATTTTACGCAGTTGATCCCACATATTCGCTGTTAACGCGTTTTTTGCCTGTGGGCGGTGAATGGTAATAATCGCAATACCAGCTGTTTCTTGATAAACGATTTTTGCATCCTCTGCTTCAAGTCTTGTAGTTATAACCTTCATTATTATCCCCCTAAATCAGTGCTTTCTCCTATTATAGTACAGATGATGTCTGTTGTAGTCAAAGAGTCTGAAATTGAAAGAAAATACTAATAATTTGTAAAGAAATGTACAAATTATAGCGGAATTATTGTTGTAATGGAATATATATTGTTAGATAACTATATAAAAAACCGCTCTATTTGGAGTTAATCAAATAGGACGGTTTATGATTACTTTTTCGGTATTGATGAAAAGGCAATGATAGCAAATAGTGTGCTAGATAATATGATAATACCCATTGGCCAAGCATTCATTTCGCCTGCTATTCCTACTAACGGAGAAACAACAGCACCACCGATAAATGGTAATAAGCCAAGTAGTGCTGAGGCACTGCCGGCATTATTTCCTTGCTTTTGCATACTCAGTGAGAAGGCGGTTGTTGAAACAATACCTACTGTCGATACGATGATAAATAAAGCTATAAGTATGAAAACAAGAGGCAATTTAAATGCAATGACAGCTACTAATAGTAGACTGCCTGCAAAAGCGATTAAAATTCCAGATAAAAGTAATTTAATTTCTTCTACTTTTTCAGACAATTTACCGGTCATTTGAGAAGCAATGATAATACCAATACCATTAAGTCCAAAAAACAGTGAAAAAGCTTGCGGTGAAAGTCCATAAATTTTTTGCAGAACAAATGGAGATCCTGCTATGTAAGCGAACATGGCTGTCATAATGAATGCTTGAGTTAATGCTAAGCCTATAAACGAGCGATCTTTCACTAATGCACCGAAAGTTTTGACTGTCGCAAAAACGCCACCTGTCGCTCTTCGTTCTACTGGCAATGTTTCCGGTAAGATAAAAATAACGCTGATAAGCATTAAAATCCCGATGACAGCTAATACGATAAAGACGATTGGCCATGGAGCGAATTTCAATACCATGCCACCAAAAATAGGGGCAAGAATTGGTGCAGCACCATTAACTAAAGCAAGTAAAGCTACGAATTTCGTTAAATCCTTTCCATCATACATATCTCTTGCAGAAGCTCTAGCAATAACTATGCCTGCAGCACCTGAGAAACCTTGAACAAAACGGAGACCGATTAACATCCAAATACTACTGCTAAAAGCACAAAGTAATGAAGCAACTGAATAAATAATTAATGTAAATAGTAAAGGTTTTCTACGCCCCTTTATATCACTTAAAGGTCCGAAAATCAGTTGACCAAAAGCAAGACCTAATAAGCAAGCAGTTAAGCTTAATTGTGCATATGAAGTCGTTGTACCTAAATCAGTTGCTACTGTTGGTAAAGAGGGTAAATACATGTCCATTGAGAGTGGACCAAAAGCTGTTAAAGAACCTAAAATGAGAACGATCCACGTTTTAGAAATCGTGCGCCCATTTAATGTTGTTTTTTCCATATTACATCTCCTTCTAAAATACTACGCAAATACTAGTCTACATGAGAAATATGAATAGTGTCTAACATGTTTTAATAAAGAATAAACTTTCTTATAAATTAAGTATTTTCATGATAGAATAGGGAGTGATTATTTATGTCTCTTCAATTGTTAGAATTGTTGAGCTGAGCAGAGTATAGGAGGATTATCTTTGGATTCAAAAAGAGGACAGTGGTCAACGAAAATTGGTTTTATATTATCGTCGGCTGGAGCGGCAATTGGGCTAGGAGCCATTTGGAAGATGCCATATGTAACAGGACAAAGTGGAGGGGGAGCCTTCTTTTTATTATTTGTTATCTTTACGTTACTTATTGGTTTACCGATGCTAATTTCAGAATTCATCATTGGTCGCGGATCGGGTGCAGAAGCGATCTCAGCATATAAAAAACTAGCACCAAAAAGTGTATGGGTATGGATTGGTCGACTTGGAGTAGCAGGATGCTTCTTATTACTATCCTTTTACAGTGTAGTAGGGGGCTGGATATTAATATATAGTGGTAAGGCTGTTATCGGAAATGTTATTCAAAGTGGAACAGCGCCAGATCAATTGTTTAGCATGATAACAGGGACACCTTGGATCACATTAGTTGGACTAGCACTTTTCACACTGATCAATGTGCTTATCATTTCCCTAGGTGTACAAAATGGTATTGAAAAAGCAAATAAATATATGATGCCTTTATTATTTGTATTCTTCTTCATACTTGTTATTCGAGCATTATCACTTGAAGGAGCAATGGAAGGGGTAAAATTCTTCTTAGCGCCGGATTTTTCTAAGATTACAGGTAAAGCCGTGTTATATGCGCTTGGACAGTCGTTTTTCGCATTAGCTGTTGGTTTTTCGTGTATGGTAACGTATAGTTCATATTTGAAAAAAGATGAGAGTTTACCTAATTCAGCAGGGTCTGTCGTATTAATGAATATTTTTGTATCTTTACTCGCGGGGCTAGCGATCTTCCCAGTCGTTTTTGCATTTGGTTTTGAACCAGCAGAAGGACCTGGTTTATTGTTTATGGTGTTGCCTTCAGTATTTAGTCAAATGCCATTTGGTGAACTATTCTTAGCGATTTTCTTATTACTGTTCTTATTCGCCACACTTACTTCGTCATTTAGTTTATATGAAATTATCGTAGCAGCTTTAGTAGAGAAGTGGCCGAATGCTAGAAGAAATATTGCATTTGCTTTAGGTGTAGTCGTATTTATTGCCTCTATTCCAGCAGCATTATCGTCTAGCAGTTTAAGTGATTTTACAATTTTTGAAAAGAGTATTTTCGATGCGACAGATTATTTAGTCAGTAATATTATGCTTCCATTAGGGAACTTACTAATTGCTATTTTCATCATGCATAAAGTAAAGAAATCATTTGTGAAAGATGAGTTTATGCAAGGTGGTAAGTTATCGTCCATGTATTTTAATACGTGGAAATTCTTAATGACTTGGGTAGTGCCAATCATTATTACGATCGTATTTGTCTATTCTATAACTCAATATTAAGCATATTAACAAAACCTAAGCTAAGGAAATTCGGCTTAGGTTTTTTTATAAAAAACTTTGTGTTAACCTAAATTAAAAAATAGGTTTACAAAAAGATATAAAAGTTTTATTATCATAATTGTGTACGATAATCATCATCAAATTGAATTCTCTTGATGTCGTTCACGACTCTTCAAAGCGCTTTGAAATTATTCACATTGTCGACGATGTGAGAATTGTACATAAATCTACTATAACGGAGATGAAATGATTGAATACAAAAGATATGGTGATGGCCGCTCTATTTGCTGCAGTAATTGCAGTTCTAGGACTTATTCCACCGATACCATTATCATTTATACCTGTACCGATTACAGCACAAACTTTAGGCATTATGCTTGCAGGAAGCTTTTTAGGACGTAAAGTAGGCACATTAAGTGTCTTAGTTTTTCTAGCATTAGTTGCGTTAGGTACTCCACTCTTATCAGGTGGACGTGGAGGTCTTTCAGTTTTTATGGGACCATCAGTTGGTTATTTAATTAGTTGGCCAATCGCAGCTTTCGCTATCGGATATTTAACAGAAAAATTTTGGGACAATATGAAAGTGTGGAAGTTAATAATAGTAAACTTCGTTGGAGGTGTTCTACTAATTAATATCATTGGAGCACCGGTAATGGCTATTATGACTGACACGTCTATTTGGGCAAGTATTACAGGGGCGATAGCATTTTTACCTGGAGATTCGATTAAAGCAGTAGTTGCAGCAATCATTGCAGTTCAGTTAAAAGCTGTGAGTCCTATAAAGAAAAAAACACTTGTAATATCACAAAATATGCAGCATTTCAATTAAAAACGTGTAAGAGGAGATAAGCACTTCTCCTCTTATTTTTCAAATTATTTAGTTTATAGAGTGAGGTAATTCTATGAATATTGTCGATCAAATAAGAGATTATGCACAAACAACTCCTGATAAAATAGCTATTCAATATAACGAGGTTGCCATTACATATAAAGACTTTATCAATTGTATCCATCAAGTTGGGAATGGTCTATTAAGTAAAAGCACTGAAAAAAATAATAAAGTAGCAATTTTCATGCACAATAAAGTGGAATTTCTTGAAGTTTTCCTAGGCGCGATTTCAGCAGGCTATATACCTATTCCCATGGATCCAAAATGGAGTGATAAGGAGATTAGTTATGTATTAAGTATTTGTGAACCAACAGTACTTTTTATTGATGACGAATTTAAGGGAAAGGTAATGAACGTACATTATCCTGTCATTGTTGTAGGAGGAAATTATATTGAGTGGAGACAGCAGTATAGTACAAGAATTCCTAATATATTGGAACAACCAACGACACTATTCATAGGTTTTACATCTGGTACAACAGGCGATCCAAAAGGTTTCGTTCGTTCTCACCATTCGTGGATTGAAAGTTGTTATGCAACAAAAGATGCATTTTTAATGAAACAACAAGACCATGTTATTGCACCAGGACCTCTCGTACATTCTATGTCACTTTTCGCCGCTATTAATACGCTATTCATTGGGGCTACCTTCCATTTAATTGATAAATTCTCTCCGGTAAAGGTAGTGCAAGAAATGCAAAAAGTTGAAAATATAGTGCTTTATGTAGTTCCAACGATGATAGAAGGCATACTTTCTTATTTAAGAAAACATACAGTCAACTTTTTTGAGCCTAAATCTATTATTTCCTCTGGAGCAAAATGGACTGAGGAGTCTAAATTAGAAGTACTAGAATTATTTAGAAATAGTGATGTTTTCGAGTTTTACGGATCTTCTGAAGCAAGTTATATTGCGTATTTACCAGCTACTGAACAAATTATTAAACCAAAATCAGTAGGTAAACCTTTTCCAAAAGTGAAGATTTCGATTCGTCATGATGATGGAACGGAAGTAGAAACTGGTGAGATAGGTCAATTATTTGTTTCAAGTGATATGGTGTTTGATTGCTATTTTAAAAATGAAATAGAAACAGATAAAGTATTGCAAGGAAGTTGGTTAGCACTTGGAGATTATGCTTTAAAGGATAAGGAAGGTTATTTATACATTGTAGGTAGAGCCAAAAATATGATGATAACTGGTGGTCTAAATGTATTTCCAGAGGAAGTTGAGGATGTATTACGTTCATTAGATGAAGTATCTGAAGTTTTGGTATATGGTCAACCTGATACGTATTGGGGTGAAAAAATCGTTGCTATCATTCAATGGAAATCGAGCAAAGAGTTGTCACATTCTCAAATTAAAGAGTATTGTAGGAAGCGTTTAGCAACTTATAAAATACCGCAAATTATAAAGTCAGTAAAGGATTTCCAATATACAGGTAGTGGGAAAATTGCTAGAGATAAGATGCAAAAACAGATAGTGGAGGCTTGATAATATGGCAGAAGCATTTATCGTACTAGCTAAACGAAGTCCAATCGGCAAACTTGGCGGTGTCTTAAAGGACATTGAACCGGAGGATTTGTTAGCACAAGTAATTGAAAATATTGTGAATGAATACAATTTACCGGTCAACGAAATTGATGATGTCATTATAGGGAATACAATTGGACCAGGTGGTAATATTGCGCGTCTGGCCTTACTAACAGCAAATCTACCTAATGAAGTTCCTGGAGTGACAGTGGATCGTCAATGTGGGTCTGGATTAGAGGCAATTAATATCGCAGCTCGTCTCATTCAAAGTGGTGCGGGTCATATGTACTTAGCTGGCGGAGTTGAGAGTGTAAGTAGAGCGCCTTGGCGTATGAAGAAACCTTCATCTCTGTATAGTAATAGTGCTCCAGAAATATATATGCGTTCGAAATTTTCACCAGATACTATCGGAGATCCTGATATGGGTATTGCAGCTGAAAATGTAGCTGAGCAATACAACATTTCACGTGAAGAAATGGATAGATATGCATTTGATAGCCATCAAAAGGCGCTTGCAACAGATTTTTCGACAGAAATTGTACCGATAACATATAAATCCAGAAATGAAATCGTTACTGTATTTGAGGATGAATGCCCAAGGAGAACAACAAATATTGAAAAGCTTGCAACACTTAAACCGATATTCAAAGAAGGTGGTGTTGTAACTGCAGGCAATGCATGTCCAGTAAACGATGGTGCAGCTGTTGTATTACTGATTTCAGGAGATAAATGTAAGGAACTTGGTTTGCAACCTGTTATGAAGTTCGTTGACGCAGTTGCAGCTGGGGTAGATCCAAATTATTTAGGGATAGGTCCAGTTCCCGCTGTTGAGAAATTATTAGTCAGAAATCAATTACATATTAATTCAATTGAACAAATTGAATTTAATGAAGCTTTTGCATCTCAAGTACTGGCCTCATTAAAATGTTTGAACATATCAACAACAAAAGTAAATGCGGGAGGAGGAGCTATTGCTTTAGGTCATCCTTATGGTGCATCGGGAGCCATATTAGTTACACGTTTGTTCGCTCAAATGCAGAAAAAAACTATTAATAAAGCAATTGCTACTTTGGGGATTGGTGGAGGACAAGGACTCGCAACATTATTTGAAGGGGTGAACTAGCCATGTCTTTTAAAGCTGGAATGACTTCAGACTTTTTTTATGTAACTGTGAAGCATCAAGATATTCAAAACTTTGCAAGAAGTATACAAAACAAAAACCCATTACATTTCGATGTGCATAAAGCAAAAAATGCTGGATTTCCTAATCTTCTAGCTCCTCCAACATATCCTATATTATTTTGGCAAATAGCGAAATTAGATTGGCTTGATCAATTGGATGTGCCGTTAATACATGGAGAACAAAAGTTTAACTATATAAAACCAATTGTTGCAGGTGATACATATATATGCAAAATCTATTTAAAAGAAGTGAAGAAAAAGCAAGGTTCTACAGGATTACTTTGGATATTGAAGCATGTACTTGAAGGTTATCAAAATGATGAGTTATCTTTCACATCAGAAACAACTTTGATTATACGAGAATTTCAAGGAAATGAGGTGGATTAATTGGTTTCATTCACAAGAGGTGATTATGTTTGTGAAAATGAGAGCGTTATTATTTCAGTAAATGATGTAAAGAATTATGCTGAAACTTCTAATGATTTTAATGCGATTCATTTAGATTTTCAAAGTGCAGTAGAAGCAGGGTTTGAAAGGGAAATTGTACATGGCATGCTTGTAATGGGAATAGCAGAAAGTAGATTGTCTTATGTTTTTCCAACTAGCTTTGTCGTCTCTTATGAAACGAAATTTCTTCACCCTGTATTGGTTGGTGAATTATTAACTATTTCATATGTAGTAATAGAAGAAGACCTAGATATTATTACAATTAAAATAGAGGTAGCTAAAGAAAATGGAAAAGTAGCAATTATAGGTGTCATCCAATTTACAAATGTTGGAGGGTGAGGGAATGCTACAAGAAAAAGTAGTTTTAATAACGGGTTCTACAAGAGGAATAGGTAGAAGTATGGCAATTCAAATGGCTAAGGAAGGTGCTTTAATTGCCGTGAATGGTACTAATGGAAATAATGTTAAAGCCGTAGTAGATGATATTAAAACAAGAGGCGGACAAGCAGTTGGTATTTGTGAAAGTGTTGCATCAATAAATGGCGCTGAACGAATTGTAAATAAAACTTTAGAGAATTTTGGGAAACTAGATATTCTCATTAATAATGCAGGTATAACGAGAGATCAATTACTTGTGAAAATGTCAGACCAATCTTGGAATGAAGTGCTAGACGTCCATTTGACAGGAACTTTTGCGTGTACAAGGGCAGCAGTTCAACATTTGAAAAGTCGGGGTGAAGGGGGATGTATTATTAATTTGACATCAACTGCAGGTTTGATGGGAACAGTTGGTCAAGTAAATTATAGTGCAGCAAAAGCGGGTATTTTAGGAATGACATTTACATTAGCAGAAGAATTAAAACGTTATGGCATTCGAGTTAATGCAATAGCACCAGCCGCTTTAACAGATATGACAAAACCGGTCATAGAACGTATTCAAACAAAGTGCAAGGAAGAAAATAAAGAGTTTCCGGATTATTGGAAAGTTGGTTCACCTGAAGATGTAGCCAATTTAGCCACTTTATTAGCTAGTAATAGCAGTACTGTAACTGGTAAAGTTTTTTCGGTCAATGGTTCAAAAATCGGTATTTGGGAAAAGCCCTCACATACAGAACTTTCAATAGAGGAATTAAAAAAAATAGTTAATAGAGATTGATAAAAAGAAGGTGCATGATTTGCTTAGTTTTGATAATGTGTCATTTGCATATGGACAGCATTTAGTATTGAAAAATATATCACTACAAATTAATGAGGGTGAATTTCTAACGATTGTAGGTCCAAATGGCTCTGGAAAATCGACTCTATCAAAATTGGTGAATGGGCTTATCCAACCTCATCTCGGTCAAGTTTTGGTAGATGGGTTAATGACACAAAAGCCAAAAAGTTTAAGAGAGATTAGACGACTTGTTGGTTTGATTTTTCAGAATCCAGATAATCAATTTATAACAACGACAGTTTTTGATGAAGTTATTTTTGGTTTAGAGAATATTGGGGTAGATCCAGACAATATGAAATTAATTGCTGAAGATGCATTAAAGAAGGTTGATATGCTTTCGTATAAAGGAGTAGAACCACATAAACTTTCTGGTGGTCAAAAACAACGTGTGGCTATAGCTGCAATATTAGCAATGAAGCCAAAATATATCGTATTTGATGAATCAACAGCTATGCTTGATCCAGAAGGCAGGCAGAATATTATTACTCTTATGCAACAACTACATACAGAAGGAATTACTATCATTCACATTACTCATCACATGGAAGAAGTACTAGTGGCAACAAGGGTACTTGTTTTAAAAGACGGTCTTATTGTGGCGGATGGAACCCCCTCAGCTATTTTTCATAATAGCAGTGTTATTGAAAGTAATGAACTGGAAATGCCTCTTGCTCTGAAATTAAAACAATGCTTACGTTCAACGGGTATTAAAGTACCTGAACAGATAATGACTTTGGAAGGGGTTGTTGATTATTTATGGACATCAAATTAGAAAGAGCCTCTTTTATTTATCGAAACTCTTCAATTAATAGTCACGAAAGCTTGCGAAATATTAACATATCAATAGAAACTGGTAAGTGGATATCCGTTATAGGTCATACTGGTTCGGGGAAATCTACATTAATGAAGTTATTAAAAGGCTTAATAGCTCCAACTACTGGTCATTTATTGATCAATGGAAGAGTAAATGAGCTTTCTAAAAAAGGCAAAGCTCAAATTATTAACGATATCGGATTGGTATTTCAATATCCTGAACATCAATTATTTGAAACAACTGTTATAAAAGACTTAGTATTTGGTCCCAAAAATCAAGGTATAGAAATGAAAGAAGTCAATAAGAGAGCGGAAGAAATGATAAAACTAGTAGGCCTATCCGAAGAGTACTTTCTAAAGGCCCCTTTACAATTAAGTGGGGGAGAAAAACGACGTGTGGCTATAGCAACTGTACTTATGATGAATCCTAAGGTTCTTATTTTAGATGAACCCACTGCTGGACTAGATCCACTTGGAAGTAAACTGATTTTACAATTGATACATGATTGGTATAAAGCTGGTGGCGGACACCGTACAGTAATTTTTGTGACACACGAGATGAATGAAGTTGCTGAGTATTCAGATGAAGTACTCGTGATGAATAATGGGGAAATAGCTTTCCAAGAAAGGCCACTTTCACTTTTTCAAAACCATGATTATGAATTAAAGGAATTCGGATTAGATATTCCAGATACCGTGAAACTACTACAACTAATTGAGCAACGTTTTGGTGATTATATTGAAGTAGCGTCTTTACAGGAAGAAGTTGTTCTAAAGGAAGTAATAGCTTATTTTAAGAAACAAGGGGCTGAAATTTAGTGATTGAAAATGTATTGATTGGACAGTTTATTGATGCATCTTCTATTTTCCATCGTCTAGATCCACGCTCGAAATTAATAAGCTTATTTTTTATCGTTATTGCATTCTTATTAATAGATAATATAGCAGGATATTTACTAGCTAGTTTTTTAGTAGTTGTCTGTATTACTTGTTCACAAATTCCATTGCGCTTTTTTCTGAAGGGTTTAAAGCCAATTTTATTTATTCTAGCATTTACGGTTATCTATCATATTTTGTTCACTAAAGGTGAGAATTTACTATTTCAGTACGGTGTTTTGTCTATATATAAAGAGAGCATTATTGATGGGGTTCGCATAGTGTTACGAATTTTATTACTCGTATTAATTACTTCTTTGTTAACCTTAACAACAAAGCCACTGGACTTAGCTCATGGGTTTGAAATACTTTGCAAACCATTGAAACGATTGCATTTTCCAGTAGAGCAATTTTCATTAATGCTTGCTATAACATTACGTTTTATACCTACAATAGTAATGGAGTTGGACAAAATAATAGATGCGCAAAAAGCGAGAGGTGTTAATTTCGAAGATAAATCATTTGTGAAAAAGGTATTTAGTTATATACCAATTATTGTCCCTCTTTTGTTTACTTCAATTCAAAGAGCGGAAAATTTGGCAAATGCTATCGACGCTAGAGCATATGGAGATGGAAGTGGACGAACACGTTTTAAGGTTTTACATTTTGAGAACCGAGATTATCTAGTGATTGGTGCAAGTCTTCTATTAGTTGGTATTTTTTTCTTGCTAAGAATGGTCGGAGGTTAGAGAATGAAAGTGTTTGGATTAGTTGTTGATGATAAAACGCGTTGTTTGCATTATCATACGGAGAAGGATATAGTCGCATTGAAATTTAAATGCTGTAATAAATACTATCCTTGTTTTGAATGTCATGCTGCATGTGAACTTCATGAACCAGAAGTTTGGTCAAAGAATGAATCAGATGAGTTAGCCGTGCTTTGTGGTATTTGTAACAAAGAACATACGATTACAGAGTATGTTGGGACAACTCATTGTTTACAATGTGGATCTAGGTTTAACGAGCGGTGTGAAGCTCATTATCATTTATATTTTGATGTTTAGAAGTAGTATTGAAAGAGTATTTGAGTTAAAAAACAAAAGGAGCGTCCTTTAGTCGAAATCCGGCATAAGAGAGCGCTCTTTTTGTTTTTGTAGTACCTAATCCAATTTAAGTGGTGTATGTAACTTAGAATTCTGTTCATAAGCATAGTCAAATGAAAAAAATTATCCTCAGAAAACGGCTCCCCAATAAAAATAAAACTATAAGGTATATTTGATTTTATACTTGCTGGTCAATTGTAAGTTATTTAACATCAATCAAGTTTTTCCCTCCTTAAAAGCTTTGAAATTCAGAATCATCCAAATGTATATAATCTCTCAGAAAATCTACTAATTGAAAGTTATTTAATTCGTTAAAAAAACAGGAACATTCGTTCTTTTAAGCGTGTTTGTGATAAAATGAATTTACAGTAATTTCTGTGTGCTATTTTTCAATCACAACCACATCAATTGAATGTTAAAATAGATAATATGATATAAAAGGAGGAATTTTCATGAAAATATTTCATACAGCTGATTGGCATTTAGGGAAGCTTGTACAAGGGGTATATATGACTGAGGATCAAGCTTATATTTTACAACAATTTTTGGCTGATATTGACCAAGAGAAGCCAGATGTCATCATTGTTGCCGGTGATTTATACGACAGAGCTGTACCTCCGACAGAAGCTGTTCGATTATTAGATGATATTTTCGCAGAGATTGTGTTAAAAAGACATATTCCACTCATTAGCATTGCAGGAAATCATGACAGTCCAGGTCGTTTACATTTTGGTAGTCAGTTAATGAAGGAAAGCGGTTTACATATAGTAGGGAATCTTGATGACAAGCTATCACCAGTCGTTCTAACTGATGAGTTTGGAGAGGTACATTTTCACCTAATACCGTATGCCGATCCTTCGCAAGTTCGATACGTGTTTGATGATGATTCCATTAAAACACATCAATCTGCGATGAAACGTATAACGGATGAATTGAAAAAGAAAATGGATCCAGAGAAGAGACATGTTTTTGTTGGACATGCTTTTGTAACTTCACATGGTCAAGAAGAGGAGAATACAAGTGAATCTGAGCGACCGTTAGCTATCGGTGGTACAGAATGTATAGATGCAGCGCTCTTTGAACCATTTCATTACACAGCTCTTGGGCATTTACACCAAGCGCATTTCGTATTAAATGAAACAATTCGTTATGCAGGCTCACCTTTAAAATATTCGATTTCTGAAGAGAATCATAAAAAGGGCTATTTAATCGTAGATGTAGCAGAAGATGGACAAGTAACAATCGAGAAGAAATTATTGCAACCTCGCAGAGATATGCGAACTGTTGAGGATACGATTGATAACTTACTTAAATCAGAAGTAAGTGAAGATTATATTTACGTTAAATTACTTGATGATACGCCAATTATCTCACCAATGGAGAAAATTCGTACAGTCTTTCCGAATGCTATGCATGTGGAACGGAAAATGATTCATCAAAATATAAACGGCACAGAGCAACTAACGATATCTCGTCAAAAGATGGATGATTTGACGCTCTTTGAAGCGTTTTACAAGGAAATAGTAGGAGCAGAAGTTGAAGATGCAACAAAACAACTATTCCAAGAAGTGTTACAAGAAGGATTAGCGAAAGAACGAGAAGTAGGGAGTGATGTGAAATGAAGCCAATTCAACTGAAAATGACCGCTTTTGGTCCTTATAAAAAGACAGAAATAATCGATTTTCGTGAATTAGGCGACCATCGCTTATTTGTTATTTCTGGTGCTACGGGAGCTGGGAAAACAACTATTTTCGATGGTATTAGTTTTGCATTGTATGGTAGTGCTAGTGGTGAAGATCGCGCAGATATTAAAGAAATTCGCAGTGACTTTGCTGACGATGATACCCACACATCTGCTGAACTCATTTTTGAAATCCATAATCGTCAATATCGTGTACTTCGACAATTAGCGCATCGTAAAAATGGCAATAAAACTGCAACTGGTGAATCATTTGAACTTGTTGAAATCTTACCTACAGGAGAAAAACCAGTCGTTGAATCACAAAAAGTTGGAGAAATTAATAAAAAAATTGAAGACATTATCGGTTTATCAAAGGATCAATTTAAACAAATCGTCATGTTGCCTCAAGGGGAGTTTCGTAAATTACTAACTTCTGAAACAGAAAATAAAGAAGCGATTTTACGTAAAATCTTCAAGACTGAATCTTATCGACATATTGCGGATCAACTTAAAATGAAAAAGGAAGAAGCTGACAAGCAACTACAGCAGGCTATAGCAGTCCGTAACTTACACACAAGTAAAATTGCAAGTACGCTTCCCAAAAGAGAGTCTGCTCTTTTCGAGATACTAGAAATAAACCAGTTCAATATGTATCAACTAGTAGATGCATTAAAAGTTGAAGTCGACTTTTATGATCAGCAAATTACAGAAGATGAAGCAAATTATAAAGCGGTAGGCAAACAATTTGAAGACAAGCAACGCCAACAATTTGAAGCCATTACATTAAATCGAAAAATTGAGGCATTCAAAGAGAAAGAACAAAAACTTCTCGATTTAAAACAAAAAGAGCCACTTTTCATAGAAAAAGAACGTGAACTAGCTGCTGCTGAAAAGGCTAGTCATATTATACCGATAGAGCAATATTACCGTGCTGCGAAGCAAAAGGTTTTACAAAAGGAAGGTACATTTGAAGAAGCCGAAAAATCAGAACAAAAAATAAAACTTCAATTAGAAGAAGTAACTGCTCAATTTGTAGTTCAACAACAAAAAGAAACTGAGCGTAATGACAGTTTAAAAAGGGTCATGCATTTACAATCTTTAGAGCCTATATTTAAAGATTTAGAAAAGCAAAATCAGATAAAAAACCAATTACAGCAAGAGGTTCAACAATTGCAAGCAGTATTTACTGCACAAGTTCAACAACATGAAGAGCGAATGCTCGCACTTCAAGCAATAGAAGAACAATCAGCAACTTTAGAGGAGACGATACAACCTCTAGATGACAAAGTTGATCAATTGGCTCAATTAAAGGACCGAGCAGCAGCTTTTCACCAATGGTCTACACAACAAAAAAAAGTACAGGATTTAAAAGAGCAAGTCATTACAAAAGAAAAAGTATATATAGAAGCTCAACAAAAGGCAAAGGCTGAACATGATAGATGGGTTGCCAGCCAAGCGAGTATTCTTGCATCACAGTTAGTAGACGGTGCGCCGTGTCCTGTATGTGGAAGCACGGAACATGTAGCTAAGCATGAAGAAACAGTGGAAGTTGTTGATGAGCAACAATTAGAAAAAATTCGCAAATATGCATCAAATTTAGAGCAACAATACTTTGTGACTAATGGACAACTGCAGGCTGAAATGCAAGCATTTAATGCACTAGAGCAAAATCTTCAAGAACTTAGCGTAACAGTGGAAGAAGGACCAACATTAACTAATCAATATCAAGAGTTATTCGCTAATGTTCAGCAATTGAAGAAAGAAAAAGAGCTTTGGAACCAACTAAAGGAGAAAACGAAGTCTCAAAAACAAGCTGTAGACGAATTCCAGCTACAACTTCAACAACTGGAAAAGACTTATCAAACTCAACTGCAGGCACTGAATAATGCAACGGCAATTTATGATGAAAAACGTAAATCTATTCCGCAAGATATAACATCTCTACACCATTTATATCAATTAACAAATGAAGCTACACAGCAAAGAAGTCAATTAGTGGAAAGTTGGACACTTGCTCAAAAGCGTATGCAACTAGCAAATGAACAAAGTACAACAGCACAAGCTAATTTACAACATGCAATAAAAGATTTAGCGGAATCACGTAAATTACTTGAACAAGCGCAAGAAGACTTTAAACAAGCTGTTGAGAATGCTGGTTTTGAAAAAGGAAAAGATTACTTAGCAGCGAGAAGAGACGAGCTACAGTGTCAAAAACTAAAAGAAGAATGTCAGCAATATAAAAACACAATACATGCATTATCGACACAAATTGATGAAGAAAAAGAACAAGTTGCAGGCAAAGAATTAATGGATCTTACTATATTGTCTGAGGCAGTAAATCAGTTGAAACAAGCGTATGAAATAGCCTTCGAACAATGGAATAACTCGAAAAAATATCGTCAGAATGCACACCAACTGATTATTGATTTATCGGAAATAAGCAAAAACATAACTGATCTTGAAGCATCTTGTGGCCGAATTATTGGTCTTTATGATTTACTACGAGGTCAAAATCATATGAAAATCTCATTTGAGCGTTATGTTCAAATCGAGTATTTAGAGCAGATTATTCATGCTGCAAATGAGCGTCTTAAACCGCTATCGAACGGTCAATTCAATTTGATTCGTAGTGATCGTCAAGAAGCAAGAGGTAAACAAAGCGGATTAGGTTTAGATGTCTATGACGCATATACGGGTCAAACTCGTGATGTCAAAACGTTATCCGGCGGAGAAAAGTTCAATGCTTCACTATGTTTAGCACTTGGTATGTCAGACGTGATTCAAAGTTTCCAAGGAAATATTAGAATCGATACGATGTTTATAGACGAAGGTTTTGGTACTTTAGATGAGGAATCATTGACAAAAGCAATCGATACACTCATTGATTTACAGAAATCCGGTCGTATGATTGGCGTTATCTCCCATGTTGCTGAACTAAAAGCAGCAATGCCTGCTATTTTAGAAGTCTCAAAATCACGAGAAGGTCATAGTCATACTACATTTCATGTTAAGTAAGAAATGATTTATTTAGAGTTAAGGAATAGATAAAAAATGTAAAAGCTTTATTAAAAAACCTACATGATGATTGGGATATTTACACTCAATCATCATGTAGGTTTATTTATTTATTTATTTATGCTGGTTTTCAAATAGGAGCTTATTTCCAACCTCGTTTATATGAATCGTTTATAGCTTCAATATCTACGCCCAATTCTTTGGCAGCTTGGTAAGCCCAATATGGATTTCGCAGTAATTCTCTTGCCATGAAGATTAGATCTGCTCTGTTATTTTGCAGAATTTCCTCAGCTTGTACTGGGGAAGTGATCAGACCGACTGCTCCTGTTGGAATCGGTGTTTCATGCTTGATGGTCTCAGCAAATGGTACTTGATAACCTGGGAATATTGGAATTCTTGCATGCACGACCGCGCCAGAACTAACATCCACTAAATCGACACCTTGCTCTTTCATCCATTTTGTCATCGTAATATAATCGACAGGTTCCATTCCACCCTCTGCATAATCCTTCGCAGAAATGCGGACAAATAGGGGACCGTCAAATACTTCTTTTACAGCAGTAATTATTTCACGTAAAAAACGGTAGCGGTTTTCTACTGAGCCTCCGTATTCATCTGTACGTTTATTTGACAGTGGGGATAAAAATTCATTGATTAAATATCCATGGGCACCATGCAGTTCAATTACATCAAAGCCAGCTTCTTTAGATCGGATAGCGGCTTTTTTGAATGCGTCTACTGTATTTTTTATATCATCGGTTGTCATTTCAATTGGTGTTTTGTAGTTATCACTAAAGGCAACAGCAGAAGGTGCATAAATATCGCTTTCAAGCGCAGCTTTACGTCCTGCATGTGCTAATTGGATACCTGTTTTGGAACCTGCACCATGCATTAATCGATTCAGTTCAGTAAGACCAGCAGTATGCTCGTCACGCCAAATGCCAAGGTCTTGAGGTGAGATACGACCTTCTGGTTGAACAGCAGTTGCTTCTACAATGATTAATCCGACTTGACCAACTGCTCTTGTTGCATAGTGAATTTTATGGAAGTCTTGTACAAGGCCGTCTTTATTATGACATTCATACATACACATAGGAGACATTACAATGCGATTTTTTAGCGTTAAATCACCTATTTTATAATTTTCAAATAATTTTGCCATGAATGAAATCACTCCAATTCTCTTGTTGCCTATATTATAGCAAAATAGTAGGGATTGGTTTATTAAAAAGACTTAGGTACATCTGAATGTTTCATATGTATTATTAATTTCTAAGTAAGAGGGTGCAAATGATAAAATTCCACTTCAAAGAACTAAAAGACAACTTTTTTATTGAAAATTCTTTATTTTCAAACTTTGGACTTTATAATAAATAAAAGAAAGTTTATGTTGCTTATATAAATGGAATGAATTAATTAGATGAAATTTATGTGACTTTGGAGGGGATATAAATATGTTGAAAATACGCAATGTGAAATTAGAGGATTTACCTGAACTTGTGACGATTGAAAATCTATGTTTTACAAAAGAAGAAGCAGCAACACAAGATGCATTTGAAAAGAGAATCCAATTAATATCCGATAGCTTTTATGTAGCGGAAGTGAATGGTACTGTTGTAGGTTTGATCAATGGACCTGTTATTGAACAACCTGAAATAACCGATGACTTATTCAGTGCAATAAAGCAAAACCCAACAACTGGTGGATATCAAAGCATATTAGGATTAGCAGTTTCTCCAGAATATCAAAAACAAGGAATTGCTTCAGCACTCCTCGTGCATCTTGAAAGAGCAGCAGCAGTATGCAAGCGTAAAACGGTTACGTTAACGTGTAAAGAAGTATTAATTGGCTATTATGAAAAGCAAGGCTATAACAAAGATGGGGTTTCTAACTCAGTGCATGGTGGTGAAGTTTGGTATAACATGAGTAAAAGACTTTAAACTTACTTCCGATACTTGTTTACATAAAACACCCTTATAGTGTATTATTACACTATAAGGGTGTTTTATGTTTTTTGATAGTTTAAAAGCAATATCTAGGAGGATTTTAATGATGAAAAAAGTAGCAGTTTATAGTTTAATCATCTGTTTATTTAGCTTTCCATATGCTTATTTTTCAATATCTCAAGACTTTAATGATAGTTCAATGACAGGCTATTTGTTGATGATCATTGCAACAACGATTATTGCATTCTTTGGTAGCTTGACTAATAATACAATAGCCGTATTTATAGGGAATATTGGATCGGTCATTATTTCTTTTTATTTTAATAGTAAGATGATAAATATTGACTCGTGGGATGGATATTTTAAGCCCATTGGCTCAATTCGTTTCTTAGTAGTTGTTAGTGTAGTGAATTTAATCCCTCAATTGGTGGCAATTAACTTTGCTAAAAGTCTGAACAAAAAGCGGTTCGAAACAACAGGTAATCACTCTAATAAATAATTCGTAGAGCAAATTGGAATGGAACTACATTCCTAATGTGGGCAAGAATTATCTATACTATTATCATGTTGAACACAAAAAACAGTATTAAGACTAAACGCTGAAAAAATTTAGCACATTGTCTTAGGATAGTATAGATTTCTTTTAAAGGGATGTAATTATGAGATGGTAGTAAGTAGTTGCTTATAATTATATTTTGTTCAATAAAATGATCTTTACACAATGTGCAAAATCAACATAACTAATGTAATGAGGTATAAATCTTGGTGTATTGATTTTCTATTCACATGAAGAGACTCATTTTAAAATAAAATCGCCTTAAAGACATTCCAAACATAATATATACATAATTGGATTAGTGATAAAAAAACCCTGAAAGGCATGATAAATCGATGCTTTTCAGGGTTTCTTCTTTTGAGCCTTTATTCACTTTGTGCTAATTCGCGTGATTTCGCTTCTGCGTCATGAATGCATGCCATAATCGCGTCTTTGAAGTGGTTTTCTTCTAATGCTTTAATGCCGGCTTCAGTAGTGCCTCCTGGACTTGTTACTTTTCTACGTAGTTCTGTTGGTTCTTCTGTAGATTGTTTCAACATTTCAGCTGCACCTGCAATTGTTTGAACGGCAAGTGAACGTACAACTTCACGTGATAAGCCGTACTTAACGCCAGCTTGTTCGAATGCTTCGACTAGATAGTATAAATATGCTGGACCACTGCCTGAGACAGCTGTTACTGCATGTAGTTTATCTTCCTCCACTTCGATTACTGTGCCTATTGCTTCTAACATTGTCATAAAATCTTGTTTTAAACTTGCGTCGATTTGTTCATTAAATGATACGCCGCTTGCTGACATGCCGATTGTAGCTGATGTGTTTGGCATAACGCGAGCAATTGGTCGTTTTCCTAAACTATTTTCAATCGTTGCAATGGAAATACCTGCAACAACGGATAAGACAGCTGTATGTTCTTGAAGGAGTGGAGCTAAAGCTTCCATTCCTTTTATAACGTCTTTCGGTTTCATAGCTAAAATAATGCAATCTGCAACTTTTACAACATCGAGACTGTCAGAAACAATTTGTACGCCATATGCGTCAGCGATACGATTCAGTTTTTGACGATCGGACTTATTCATAATATGAATGCTTTTGGGTGATACGACACCTTCTTTTACCCAACCTTGAATCATCGCTTCAGCCATTGAACCTGCACCAGCAAATACAATTGTTTGCATAATTGTCGCCTCCTGTTTTTTTCAATAAAAAAAGCCTTCCCATCCTTATATAAAAGGACGAAAACGCATGTTTCCGCGGTACCACCTTGTTTTGCTAAATGACTTTAGCACAACTCTCGATCCTTATTATCGCTAAGGGACGGCTATGTTTTCATAGCAGCTCAGAAGTAGGTTCTAAAAATTGAGCGGGTCATGTGACTTTCAGCCGGTGGTCACACTCTCTTTACACCATCAATATTTGTACTATTCTTCATCTACGCTTTTTTGTATGTGATTGCAAGTATAGTGTCTTAACAATTTTTTGTCAACATTATTAGGTGACGATTTCTAGCTAATCTTGTACAATGAAGTGAATAGCTATTCATTTTTGTAGGGGGTTTTTGAAATGTTTCATAAGATTATTACACCAACGCCATTTGCAGTAGGGACTGTAAATTCCTATTTATTAAAAGGGGACGCATTATCAATTTTTGATGTGGGTACGAAAACGCCCGAAGCGTATGAGGCATTAGAATTGGGTTTAAAAGAAGCGGGCTATCGCTTTGAAGATATAGAACAAGTTATTTTAACGCATCATCATCCAGATCATATGGGGTTAGTCGATGCATTTCCAAACGCAAAAGTGTTAGGACATGTATACAACGATGCTTGGTTACGCAGAGACCCAGTTTTCCTCGCCTCACATTTCGATTTTTATATGGACCGTTTAAAAGAAGAAGGTGTGCCAGAAGAGTATTTTAATTGGGTAAAGAAGATGACAAGGTCAACTGATTTTGTAGGGACTCGCCCATTAACCGCGATTTTACATGACGGAGACGAAGTGCCAGGGCATCCAGGACTTATAGCAATGGAGACATTAGGTCATGCGCAAAGTCATTTAGCTTTTTGGCATAATGAGAAGAAAGCGATGATAGGCGGCGATTTACTCATTGGACATGTATCGTCAAATCCATTAATTGAGCCACCACTTAATCCTAAGGCAAACCGTGCGAAATCGCTATTACAGCAAAATGCTTCATTGAAAAAGCTATTAACTTTACCGATTGATGTCCTTTATAGCGGTCATGGGGAAGAGATTCGAAATGTACATGAACTAGTAAAGGAAAGACTTGAAAAACAGCATAAGCGTGCGATGAAAGTATACGGAATGTTAGAAGGTAGCCCCAAAAATACGTTTGAACTGAATGTTGAACTGTTTCCATATGCTTATGAGAAAGAATTAGGTTTAACTTTGTCTGAAACAATTGGTCAGTTAGACTATTTAATCGATGAAGGGCTAGTTAAAGAGAAGATGAATGATAAGGGCGTCTATCTTTATGAGCAAGCATAAAACCATTCTCGTAACAGGAGCGACAAGTGGTGTTGGTAAGTGTATAGTAAACATTCTTGCGACTGAAGGGCATACAATCATTGCAACAGGGCGTTCGAAGGAAGCTTGGCAGTCTTTTACTGCTCCAAATATCCAAATGATTCAAGCTGATTTATCTACTATAGAGGGTAATCATGCTTTACTTGAAAAATTGCCCGTAATTGATATTGCCATTTTCTCTGCTGGAGTTGGAACATTTGCTTATGCAACAGACTTATCGGATGCTGAAATAGAACAAATGCTTCATGTGAATATTCAAGCACCTATCATTCTAACAAAGGCGTTATCACACCAAATGATAGAACGTAAAAATGGTCAATTTATTTTCATTGGCTCACAAGCAGGAAAGGTAGCAACACCGAAGGCTTCAGTCTATGCAGCGACAAAACATGCTATCATAGGCTTTACAAATGCACTTCGAATGGAGCTTGCCCCATTTAATGTGCAGGTGACAACGATTCACCCAGGTCCAATTGACACACCGTTTTTGGATCATGCTGATCAAACTGCTACATATCGTGATGCAATGAAAAATGTGTTATTAACACCAGAGCAAGTAGCTGAAGCGACGGTCAAAACAATTGGCCGTAATGTTAGAGAAGTGAATTTGCCGTCATATATGGCGATTTCAAGTAAACTATATGCCGTAGCACCATCCCTTGTTGAAAAATTAGGGAAGCGATTTTTTAATAAGAAGTAAAAGTCTTATGAATATACATCGATGTATAAATTGTATATCGTGACATTAGTTTTCAGATAATGGTTTATGCAGAAAAAACTGCATGGATTGTATAATTAGATTTAATCATTAAAAGGGCTATTCTAGTAGGGTATTCTACTTAGGAAAGCCCTTTTTATTATATATACAAAGGTTTAATAAGTGTTCAAACAGGTTTTGTGGGGACTTTTTAGAAACTTTAAATATTTTTTAATAATGCAAGAAAATACACTTGTGTTCATTTTTATTCCGTGATATGATAATTGCATAAATATTAAATATAAACGTATAAACATACACGACACGGAGGAATGTCACATGGCTAAAAAAGTAGTTCTTGCATATTCAGGCGGTTTAGATACATCAGTTGCGATTCAATGGTTAATCGATCAAGGTTACGAAGTAGTAGCTTGTTGCTTAGACGTAGGTGAAGGTAAAGATTTAGATTTCGTGAAAAAGAAAGCATTAGAAGTTGGTGCGATTGAATCTTACATGATCGACGCTAAAGACGAGTTCGCTGAAGAGTACGCATTAATCTCTCTTCAAGCTCACACATGGTACGAACAAAAATATCCTTTAGTATCAGCACTATCTCGTCCACTTATTTCTAAGAAATTAGTAGAAATTGCTGAACAAACAGGCGCAGTTGCAGTAGCACATGGCTGTACTGGTAAAGGAAATGACCAAGTTCGTTTCGAAGTTTCTATTAAAGCATTAAACCCAGATTTAGAAGTTCTTGCACCAGTTCGTGAATGGGCTTGGAGCCGTGAAGAGGAAATTGAATACGCAAAATCAAAGAATATTCCACTTCCTATCTCTTTAGATTCACCATTCTCAATCGACCAAAACTTATGGGGCCGTGCTAACGAATGTGGTATCTTAGAAGATCCTTGGGCTACACCACCAGAAGAAGCGTACGAGTTAACAGTATCTCTTGAAAATGCTCCAGATACTGCTGATATTATCGAAATCGAATTCGAACAAGGTGTTCCAGTAGCAATTGACGGTGTTTCTTATAAACTAGCTGACTTAATCTTAAAATTAAACGAAGTAGCTGGTAAACATGGCGTTGGCCGTATCGACCACGTTGAAAACCGTTTAGTTGGTATTAAATCACGTGAAGTTTACGAAATTCCAGGTGCACACACTTTACTATTAGCTCATAAAGAATTAGAAGATATTACACTAGTAAAAGAAATCGCTCATTACAAACCAGTAATTGAGAAAAAATTAACTGAACTTATCTATGAAGGTTTATGGTTCTCTCCATTAAGAACTGCTTTAGAAGCATTCTTAAAAGAAACACAAAAATTTGTTAATGGTACAGTTCGTGTGAAACTATTCAAAGGCCATGCAATTGTTGAAGGACGTAAATCTCCTAACTCTCTATATGACGAAAAATTAGCAACATATACAAAAGATGATGAATTCGATCATGCTTCTGCAGTAGGTTTCATCGAACTATGGGGTCTTCCAACAAAAGTGAACTCTATGGTAAACAAAGGAGAAAAGAAGGTGCAAGCATGAGTGGTAAACTATGGGGCGGACGATTCCAAAATTCTGCAGAACAATGGGTAGATGAATTCGGAGCATCCATCGGGTTTGACCAACAGCTTGTAACTGAAGATCTAGAAGGCAGTATTGCTCACGTTACGATGCTTGGTGCTTGTGGCATTTTATCACAAGATGAAGTCAACACGATAAAAGATGGTCTCCATCAACTACAACAAAAAGCTACTGAGGGCTCTCTTGAGTTCTCAATTGCTAATGAAGATATTCACTTAAATCTTGAGAAAATGCTAATCGATTTAGTTGGTCCAGTTGGCGGTAAATTACATACTGGCCGAAGTCGAAATGACCAAGTCGCAACAGATATGCACTTGTTCCTTAAAAAACGTTTGCAAGAGGTTATTTCTTTAATAGAAGCTTTCCAAAAAGCAATTGTTACGCAAGCGGAAGATAACATTGATACACTTGCACCTGGTTACACGCATTTACAGCGTGCGCAGCCAATCTCATTTGCACATCATTTGATGACGTATTTCTGGATGCTAGAACGTGATAAACAACGTTTTCAAGATTCATTGAAACGTACTGATATTTCGCCTCTTGGAGCAGGTGCTCTTGCTGGTACGACTTTCCCGATTGATCGTGAAATGAGTGCTGAGCTACTTGGTTTCTCTGCAGTTTATCAAAACAGTATGGACGCTGTAAGTGATCGTGATTTCATCGTTGAGTTCTTAAGTAACGGTTCACTTTTAATGGCGCACTTATCACGCTTTGCTGAAGAGATCATTCTGTGGTCAAGTGAGGAGTTCAAATTCATCGAGTTAGATGATGCGTTCTCTACAGGTTCAAGTATAATGCCACAAAAGAAAAATCCTGATATGGCGGAATTAATCCGTGGTAAAGCAGGTCGTGTATACGGTAATCTAATGGGCTTACTAACTGTCTTGAAAGGAATTCCATTAGCTTATAACAAAGACATGCAAGAAGATAAAGAAGGTATGTTCGATACATTGCATACAATTGTCGGCTCGCTTAAAATCTTCGAAGGAATGGTTCGTACAATGACCGTTGCAAAAGAAACATTGCATAAAGCAGTGCATCAAGATTTCTCTAATGCAACAGAACTTGCGGATTATTTAGCAACAAAAGGTATGCCTTTCCGTGAAGCACATGAGGTTACGGGGAAACTTGTATTCATTTGTATCCAACGTGGCATTTACTTGTTAGACCTATCAATTGAAGACTTGCAAGAAGCAAGTTCATTAATTGAATCAGATGTGTACGATGTATTAGCACCAGAAGCAGCAGTGCAACGTCGTCACTCTTTAGGTGGTACTGGTTTTGAGCAAGTGAAAATTCAGATTGCAAAAGCTAAAGAATGCATATAAAAAATAGATTGGAAGAACGTTCGCAGAGGGGAACTGATTCCATAAGTTATGGGCATACATATATGTTCCAGCAAAACCAACTTCCAGAGGGAAGTTGGTTTTTTGTATTTGCTAGTGAAAATCTTGCAATTTACTACTTTAGTATAACAATTAACTCAACTATTACGAACTAACTTCTAGTTTATAGATTTCTATTTTTTATGGAACTATTGATTAGTTATTACTACTTTCAAGTACCTAATAAGGTTGTATTAATGTCTAGTTATATTTCCAATTAAACTTCAGGCATACATTTTTTAAAAACTGGGCAAACTACTTAAATATTTAAGAAAGGCGTGTGGTACTTTTGAAATTTAAATTGGTCCGTACCACGAAAGTTGAACAGCTTATTAAAAAGTCTAATAACAAGAAAAATCAGGCTGAGCAAACCATTGAAACGTTAAAGAAAAATACACGCAATGTAGATGATGTTTTATTCAAAAAAATTCCTACAGATGAAGGCGTTGTTACTGTTATTTATTCTTCATCACTTGTAGAGAAAATGACGCTGCAATCGATGGTTTTTATACCTTTAGCTAATCATATAAATCAAATTCACCAAGTATCTGAAGTAATCGACGCTTCTGATCTCAAGGGTGTTACTGCAAAGTTAGACTCTGGCCAAACGCTATTGTATTTTCATGAAACAAATACAATATTAACTATTGATACATATAGTGCGCCAACACGTGCTATAACGAGTACGATGACAGAGTCAACGGTTATTGGACCACAAGATGCGTTTTCAGAATCATTAGAGACAAATATATCTTTAGTTAGAAGACGTATTCAAAATCCGAAGTTGAAAAATGAAGATCAAACCATTGGAACAGAAGCTAACATAAGAATTTCAATAATGTACATGGAGGATACTGTAAATAAGGAGAGTTTAGATACTTTAAAAAAGCGAATCAATAAAATTGATTATCCTTCATTTACGGATATTTCCGTGTTAAAGCAATTAATTGAAGATAATCCTTTATCACCATTCCCACAGTATTACATGAGTGTACGACCGGATAGTATTAGTCGATATCTTATTGATGGCAGAATTGTTATTTTCATGGATAATAGTCAAGCTGCAGTCGTTTGTCCTACATCATTTTTTGAAATGTTTATCTCTATTGAAGATTATTACAATCGTTGGACAACGGCTTCTTTACTTCGAATGCTGCGATTTTTTGGGTTTTTCTTAACAATCATGATGACACCTATGTATATTTCTGCATTAACTTTTCATCCCGAGATTCTTCCATATGAACTACTTCTAAATCTACAAGAATCAAGAAGCAAAGTTCCATTTCCACCACTTTTTGAAGTATTGTTTATTGAATTAATCATAGAAGTATTAAGGGAAGCTGGATCACGAATGCCCGCTAAAGTAGGGCAAACGATCGGTATCGTAGGAGGTATTGTAATTGGAACTGCAGCGGTAGAAGCCGGATTAATAAGTAATATACTTGTAGTATTGGTTGCAACTTCTGCATTACTTTCATTTCTTCCTCCAATTTTTTTAATGAGTAATACAAGTAGATTTATTCGATACTTTTTTATTTTATCTGCAGGTTTGTTTGGTTTGTTTGGACAAATGTTGGCATTTGCTTGGCTAATAACACATTTAGAAGGGTTAAAATCTTTGGGAACGCCGTATTTGGCACCCATTATTCCTAGAAAGGCTTCAGATTTGTTGGATAGTATTATAAGATTTCCGAATGCATTATTAAAAAGTAAGACGGGCATTTCAAAATCACAGAAAAAGTAAATGTTACAAAAGAATTGAGGTAGATTAAGTTGAGTACAAACAAACAGAAATTTTTAAATAGATATCATGTTATCTTTTTGGTGCAAAGCGTAATGGTTGGTACTGGAATACTCACTCTACCTCAAAAACTGAGTGCTTTAGGTTATAGTCAAACACTTTTTCCTATCCTTTTTGGGATAATTGCAAGTCTAACACTATTACCGATGATATGGATTAATAGTAAGTATCCTAATGAAAACTTATTCCGGATCAATGAAATACTATTAGGGAAATTGTTAGGGAAGTGTGTCAATTTATTTATTGTCTTGCAATTTTTGGTTTTTTCAGCAGGGATTATCAGTAGTTATTTACATCTTATACAAAGTACAGCACTTCCAGAGCAAACTATTACTGCACCTGCTTTCTTTTTTCTATTATTACTTATTTATATAGTCCGTGGAGGGATTAGATCTGTAGCAAGGTTCTGCATCTTAACTTTTTTTATAACTCTGCCTATGGTTTATTTTCTTCGTTGGGCAATTGAAAAAGGAGATGTGAGTCATTTTCTTCCTATATTCAATTTTAATAGCAAAGAATTTTATGATGCGATGAAAAAAGGTTATTTATCTATCTTAGGCTATGAATTAATTATGTTTTATTTCCCGAATATTATAGATCAAAAAAAAGCGTATAAACATGCATTAATAGGGATCTGGATAAGCATAGTTCTTTGTTTTATAACAACTGCAGTAAGTGTGATGTATTTTTCAGAATGGCAGTTAAAATATGTAGAGTTTTCGGTATTAAATTTGTTTAAAGCTGGAGAATTTTCTTTTATTGAAAGAATCGATATTATAGGAATGACACTGTGGGTATTTCTAATTTTGTCTACAGTTACAGTATATTTATGGTGCGCGAAAAGAGGCATGGATTCATTACTATCTAAAGAAAAGAAAAATTATATTTACATTCTTGCACTAATTATTTTCCTGATTGTGAAGATGCCATTTCCTCAAGAATTCCAAGAAAAATTATTTTCAGCAAGCAACTATGTTGGATATGTGATAGTAGTTTGGCCGATTTTTTTGGCCATAGTACATTTACTTAGAAAAAAGCAGGTGCAAGCATGAGCAAAAAAATTATATTGATATCTACTGTTTTTGTACTCATTTTTTTGGTAGGTTGTTCAGAGAAAGAGGTAAAAGTACCATTAGAAGAAGTAGGTATGGTTGGTATAATGGCATTTGACTATATAGACGAAGATACAACTAAATTAACCGTAGCGATTCCACAATATTCGCCAGAAGCGCAACGGAATACACAGATTTTCTCAGTGAAAACAGACTTAGTTTCTAAGGGAATTGTTAAAATTGAGAAACTTTCAGATAAAAAAGTTATTTTAAACCAATTACGTGTTGTTCTTATTAATGAGGAATATGCACGAAAGGGAAAAGTGCAGAAAGTCATTCAAAATTTATATAGAGATGCTGAAGTAGGTAATAAAGTACTTATTGCAGTAGTTAATGGAAATGGAGAAGATTTGTTAAAGGGCGAATATTTGGACAAACCAAATATCAACTTTTATTTAAATGATTTATTACTGCCTAGTATCAATACTGCTTTTAATCCGAATACCAATATTCATGATTTTATATACACGTTAACAAATCCAGTATTTGATCCGATTATTCCGATAATAGAAAAAGTCGACGATAAAATAGAGATTAAGGGAGTTGCTTTGTTCAAGAATAAAAATATGTTCGAGAGTATTACACCAAGTGAAGCACTCATTATTCAAGCATTACAAGGTAAAAAGAAACTTGCACCATTACCATTAGATTTAAATAAAGGTAATGGCAAAGAAGTAGTCATGCTCGATTTAATTGAAAGTAAGGTTAAAGTAAAAAGTAATAAAAACCATGATTCTCCAAAGCTAACTATTACATTAAATGTAAAAGGAACGCTTAGTGAATATAAAGGTAAAAGAGAGCATGAATTGAATACGCCAAAAAGTATAGCAATTCTAGAAGATGATATTGATAAACAACTGAGTAAAGACATTGAAGATTTTTTAGACAAACTTAAAGGTTTGAAGATCGACCCAATTGGTCTAAGTGAAAATTTTCGAATGTATTACAAAGGGGAATGGAATAAAAAACTGACGGAAAAAACCATTGCTAAGTTAAATGTGGATGTCCATGTTAAAACGTCTATTATTAGTACAGGTACTTTAAAATGAATTTGACACATTCTTTTGAAATTGCACATAAACGGTTTATCGTATTAAATTTAATCTACCTTTATTACACTTGAATTATTGGAATAGTTGATTCAATTGCTAATTCTGGTAGTTCAAGATGGGTTTGGTTTAAGTTTCTTCCGTAAATCTAATTGAATAAATGATGTGAAAACTATAGGTAATCCTTTATGATTTTATAAATAATAAAGGGTTATTTTTTTGTGGGCATTTTAAAATGAATTGAAAAATAAAAAAATATTTAGGAAACCGAAATTATTTTATTTTTTATCTTCAATCATTTCAGAATATTTGATAAACTGGTACTTGTGAAGAAAAGAAGGTGAATAGAGATGAAGGTATTTTTTGAATTAGGTTGGTTCTTTAAAGAGCGTAAGAAGCAATACTTAGTGGGAATTTCGCTCTTAATCATGGTGGCAATGTTACAGTTAGTACCGCCAAAAATTATTGGTGTTGTTGTCGATGAAATTGGCGGTGGCAACTTAACTGTGGGCTCGCTAGTTAAATGGTTGAGTCTATTAGCTGCTTCTGCAATATTGATGTATGTGATTCGCTATTATTGGCGGATTATGATTTTTGGATCGTCTATGACACTAGCTAAAAGGTTACGTGCAAAATTATTTCATCACTTTACGTCGATGGCACCGTCCTTTTATCAAAAACGTCGTATCGGAGATTTAATGGCACATGCCACAAATGATGTATCAGCTGTGCAACAAACAGCGGGAAATGGTGTTTTAACTCTTGTAGATTCTATTACAACAGGGGGCTTTGTAATCTTGGCAATGGCCATTACGATCGATTGGAAGCTTACGTTAATCGCTTTAATTCCAATGCCGTTTATGGCGCTGTCAACGAATTATTACGGTAAACTTTTACATGCACGTTTTCATCATGCGCAAGCCGCGTTTTCGGACTTAAATGATAAAACGCAGGAAAGTATTACTGGAATAAAAGTGATGAAGACATTTGGTCAAGACAAAGAGGATATCGCAGATTTTAAACGATTATCTGACGAAGTTGTTGCGAAAAATACACGAGTGGCAAAGGTGGATTCACTATTTGATCCAACAATTTCACTTGTTGTAGGTATATCATTTTTCTTAACGATTATATTTGGATCTAAATTTGTCGTTGCTGGCGATATGACACTTGGCGATTTAGTATCGTTTACATCATACTTAGGTCTGCTTGTGTGGCCAATGTTGGCATTTGGTTTACTTTTTAACATCATGGAGCGAGGTAGTGCATCATATGACCGAATTCAAAATCTATTATCAGAGAAAATGGATGTTGAAGATAAAGAAGATGCATTATCCATTCGACCACATGGGGATATCGAGTTTAATATTAATTCATTTACATTCCCTGGTGATGAGACACCGGCATTAAAAGATGTACAGTTCAAGTTGAAACGTGGTGAAACACTCGGTATTGTCGGCAAGACGGGAGCAGGTAAAACTGCGATATTAAAACTATTAATGCGTGAATTTGACGGCTACGATGGGGAGATTCGTTACGGAGAGCATGTCATAGGAGATTATCAAGCAATAAAATTACGCGAAGCAATTGGCTATGTGCCGCAAGAGCATTTCTTATTCTCTGCATCCTTATATCAAAATATAGCTTTTACAAACCCGGATGTTGGTGAAGATGAAGTGACAAATGCTGCGCGAATTGCACAAATTCATGATGATATATTGCGCTTTACGGAAGGTTACAATACCGTCGTCGGAGAGCGAGGAGTATCACTTTCTGGAGGACAGAAACAACGGATATCGATTGCACGAGCGTTGTTAATGAAGCCTGAACTGCTCATATTAGACGATTCTTTATCAGCAGTTGACGCAAAGACAGAAGAAGCCATTTTAGAGTCATTAAAAGAAGCTAGAACAGACGCTACGACAATTATTACGTCCCACCGATTAAGTGCACTTGTCCATGCGCATCTCATCATTGTTTTACATGATGGGGCAGTTGTAGAAAAAGGAACACATGAAAAGTTAATGGCACTTAAAGGTCGTTATTTCGAAATGTATCAATTGCAACAACTTGAACAACAGGTTGAAGAGGGGGTGAGTCAACATGAATGAAGAACAAAAAATCACCCTAACAGGTAAGGAACAGTGGCAAGTATTAAAGCGACTCCTTACATATTTGAAACCACATAAAAAGTCCATTGTGATTGCATTAATGTTGCTCTTAATTACTGTTCTCGGCGATATACTCGGACCATTGTTAATTAAAATATTTATGGATGATTATTTAACACCACGTCATTTCCCGACAAATACGTTAATCACCTTAGCTGCGGTATACATTGGCATTCAAATATTGAATTCGGTTATTAGTTATTTACAGATGCTTCGTTTCAATGTGCTAGCTCTTAAGGTAATCCAGCAGTTACGAATAGATGTCTATACAAAGGTTCATAAACTAGGTATGCGCTATTTTGATAAAACACCAGCTGGTAGTATCGTATCTCGTGTAACGAATGATACGGAAGCCATTATGGATATGTTCGTTAGTGTATTAATTGGCTTTGTACAAAGTGGCTTTTTAGTCATCGGAGTATATATTGCAATGTTTGCATTAAACTGGAAACTGGCATTAGCAACAGTTATTTTACTACCTATTCTTTTCTGTATTGTCTATATTTATAGAAAATATAGTGCCTTTTATTATATGGATATGCGTGAAAGACTGAGTCAATTAAATGCCAAACTTGCAGAATCATTATCTGGTATGTCGATTGTGCAGGCATTTCGTCAGGAAAAACGTTTCCGAGATGAGTTTGACGAGATAAATGAAAAGCATTATAAAGCAGTGATGAGTAGTATTAAACTAGATGGTTTATTATTAAGACCTGTCATTGACTTGGTGTATGCGTTTGGTCTAATTTTAATGTTGAGCTTTTTTGGGATAACATCCTTTAGTGAACCGGTAGAAATCGGTGTCATTTATGCATTTGTCAGCTATATTAATCGCTTTTTTGAACCGATTAATCAAGTCATGCAAAGACTTTCAATTTTCCAGCAAGCGATTGTTTCTGCATCACGCGTCTTTACATTATTGGACGACAAGGAATTAGATCCTCAGCAACTCGATGATTCTTCTGTGAAAATGTCAGACGGTCATATTGAATTCCGAAATGTAACATTCTCATATGATGGTAAGACTGATGTTTTGAAAAATATTTCATTTACCGTTAAACCTGGTGAAACGGTCGCGCTTGTCGGTCATACTGGGAGCGGAAAAAGTTCAATTATTAACCTATTAATGCGATTTTACGAGTTTGAAAGAGGAGAGATTTTAATAGATGGGCAGTCGATTAAAAATTTCCCGAAACAAACGTTGAGACAGCAGATGGGTCTAGTATTACAAGATCCATTCTTGTTTTACGGAAATATTGAAAGTAATATCAAACTCTTTAATGAAAACCTGTCGGAAGAAGATGTCAAAGCTGCAGCAGAGTTTGTGCAAGCAGATCAATTTATCGAATCCATGCCAAATGGCTATAAACATCAAGTGTCAGAACGTGGTTCCACATTCTCAAGTGGGCAAAGGCAGCTCATTGCATTTGCGCGAACTATTGCAACGAATCCGAAAGTGCTCGTATTAGATGAAGCAACAGCAACAATCGATACAGAAACTGAAGTAGCCATTCAAGGAAGTCTCGACAAAATGCGTCAAGGTCGTACAACAATTGCCATCGCGCATCGCCTAAGTACGATACAAGATGCCGAGCAAATATTAGTGCTCCACCATGGTGAAATTGTCGAGCGAGGAACACATCAAGAGTTACTTGCTAAAAATGGCTTGTATCATAAGATGTATCAGTTACAAAATGGATTAGTTCAAGAAGTAGGATAGTGCAAGTATAGTCTCCAGGAAGCTGCTGGTAGTTAGTGGCTTTTTGGGGATTTTTTTGTGGGGATTTTAGGAGTTGAGTAGGGGTAAGAGGTTGCGAGTAGCGCTAAAGGGCACGAGTAGCGCTAAAAGGAGCTCGAGTAGCGCTAAAGAGATTGCGAGTAGCGCTAAAAGGAGCCCGAGTAGAGCCAAAGGGATTGCGAGTAGCGCTAAAGGGCACGAGTAGAGCCAAAAGGAGCCCGAGTAGCGCTAAAGAGATTGCGAGTAGCGTTAAAGAGAGTTCAAGTAGCGCTAAAGAGCCCGAGTAGCGCTAAAGGGATTGCGAGTAGAGCCAAAAGGAGCCCGAGTAGCGCTAAAGGGTCCGAGTAGCGCTAAAGGGATTGCGAGTAGCGCTAAAGGGAGCCCGAACAGCGCTAAAGAGCACCAGTAGCGCTAAAAGGAGCCCGAGCAACGCTAAAGGGAAGCCGAGTAGCGCCAAAGAGGCACCCCAATCAAGCGAGTTTTTTCTCATAGTTATATATCATATTTTCTTAAATAGCTATCGCTATATTCATTGCATAATTTTGTCATGAAAAATTCACAGACAAAAGAAAAGATATTTCTTGAAAAGTTTGGTACGATGGGTACAGAAACTTTAAGGAGCGACAACAAATATGAATACTGATTTTAACTATTTTTTAGCATTTGGTGCAGGTATTCTTAGTTTTATCTCACCATGTACGTTGCCGCTTTATCCAGCATTTCTATCTTACATAACAGGTGTGTCATTTGATAAGTTAAAGAATGACAAAGGAATGCTTCAAAAAACGGCCATTTTGCACACATTGTTTTTCTTACTAGGATTTACAATGATCTTCCTCATTTTAGGGCTAACTACATCTTATCTTTCAGGGTTCTTCTTCAAATACGATGACTTGATTCGTCAAGTTGGTGGGATATTAATTGTTATTTTTGGACTAATGATTATTGGCGTCTTTACACCGGACTTTTTAATGAAAGATCGCAAATTCCAATTTAAAAATAGACCAGCAGGTTATATTGGTTCTTTCTTAATTGGTTTAGCGTTTGCTGCGGGGTGGACTCCCTGTACTGGACCTATCTTAGGTGGTATTCTGTCGTTAGCGGGTACAAATCCAGGATCAGGTATTTGGTATCTACTAACATATAGTCTTGGTTTCTCTATTCCATTTTTCCTTTTATCATTCTTTATGACAAAATTAAGTTGGATTCGTAATCATAGTCAGAAAATCGTTAAAATCGGCGGTTATGTGATGATAATTGTTGGGATATTATTATACTTTGATGGAATGACACTGATTATTAGATTATTACAACCAATTTTCGGTGATTTCATGGGATTTTAATTGGCTTACTACACTTATTAGTAGTATAGTATTTTTAGTTTCAAATTAGGGGTTGAGTGTTTGACGAAGGTATTAGTAGTAGATGACACGATGTTCATGCGTCATGCCATAAAAACGATGTTAGCGGATTCAAGTTATGAAGTCGTTGGCGAAGCGATTAATGGCAGAGAAGCAATTGAAAAGTATCGTGAATTATTACCAGATGTTGTAACGATGGATGTAACAATGCCGGTTATGTCGGGTTTAGATGCAACGAAAGTGATCATCGAAGAATTTCCTGATGCGAAAATTATTATAATCAGTGCATTAGGGCAGCAAAAGATGATTTTACAGGCACTCTCGCTTGGTGCTAAGGATTTTATTACGAAACCTTTTGATCAGCAACGCTTAATGTCTACGATTGTAAAAGTAGTGGAATATTAGTTATGTTAGGAGAGGGTCTATTATGTTGAGTTCAATTCCTTCTCAATATATGGTCATAGGCTCAACTGTCGCTGTTGTCTTTATGGGGATTATGGCGATGACAGTGAGAGCCAAATCGGCTAAAAAACCTGCTAGTGCTAAGAAAATCATTATCCCACCGATTGCGATGTCTACTGGTGCTTTAATGTTTTGCTTTGAATATTTCAGAGTACCTTGGACACAAGTGTTAGAAGCAATTATAGTAGGTATTATCTTTTCAACTGTATTAATCGCGACATCGAAATTTCATATTGTTGAAGATGACATCTTTTTAAAGCCGTCTAAAGCATTTTTCTTTATTTTAGCTGGTTTATTGATTGTCCGTACAGTGGCGAAAATTTATCTAAGTGGTGCATTCCATTTAGGTGAACTTGGCGGCATGTTCTGGATTTTAGCATTTTCAATGATAGTTCCATGGCGAATTGCGATGTTAGTTCGTTATAAAAAGCTTGAAAAACAATTAAATGCAAAATAAAAAAGGTTCTTCTCTATGTGAAATGGAGAAGAACCTTTTTATTTATTACCTAATCAAGAAGATGTTCGTACGGTGTTGTATCGATTTTCATTTGAGTTAATTTTTTACGTAAAAATTTATGATCTCGTTTAGGGGAGGCGATGATATATCCTCTAATAATTAAATCAAATGAAATAGATGACGCTTTTTCCTCTAATGCCAACTCTCCAATTTTGCCTGCTATTTTTTGCTTTGCAACAGGTCTAAATAAATCAGGAACAGGACTTACAAGCTCTGTTAATAAAGCTTTAGAGTCGTCACCCCATAAATGGATTGTCTCACCAACATAATGTTCTTCCCAATCCATAGCAGATTTACCATCTTCTTTAGGCATCCTTTTTAAGAACTTACGGAACATAAAGAATCCGCCAATTGCCATCAAGCCTATGAATAAAACTACCCAAATTAATATAAACCACAGAAACCAGCCAGTTAACAAACCTCTCACCTCTTCTATACTCTTCTACCATTATAAAAGGAAGTTGAAAAAAATTCACCTGTTGTCTCCTTTTCTTTTAAAAAATTCTATTTAATTAGTGAAAGGGGGGAACAACATGGCGACTTTTAATTTTAGTAACGCAACACTGCGCTTGTCATTCGTAGTAGGTACAAATGACAAGGGAGAGCCAGTAGAAAAGAAGAAAACGTATAACAATATTAAGAAAGGTGTACAAGCAGAAGCATTAGTAACAGTGTCAAATGTAATTGCCGGTTTAACAAGCAATGCTATGAGCAAAGTTGAGTTTAATGAATTACAAGAAGTACTAAGTAACTAATTTAAGAAAGGGAGGGATTATTAATGGCAAAAGTATTACAGTTACAATTTAAAACTGCAGGTGACAAAAATTATACGCTAAACGTCGATGCTCCAAAGTACTCACTGACCGAACAGGAAATTAGTGATGCGATGGTGGCTATAATCGATAGTGCTGTATTTTTAGTGCACGGCGAGCCTATAGCAACGATTAAAGGCGCTCAAATAGTAGATCGCCAAGTGACTGAATATCAAGTACAAGCATAAGCATAGTAGATTGTCTCGTTCGCCATCAAGGCTGATGGGGCAATCTTTTCTATTTGCAAAGGGGGGAATGAGATGGAGCAATGGCTGACGTTTATACAGGAAGTAGGCTTTCCTATTGTTGTATCATTTTACTTGATGCACCGTGTGGAGTCTAAACTAGAATCGATTCACGATGTGCTAGTCTCTTTAAAAACATAATCCTTCACAAATTCGTCTTAAACGAATAGTACAGCCTTCTTGTGTTATTGTATACAATTCGTTAAGATTGTTTGTATGAAGGAGTGAATCACCCATGAAAAAAAGACATTTAACATTGCCATTATTATTAATATTTGTATTAGTATTATCTGCTTGTGGCAACGGGAAGTTTAAAGCGGATACAGATTGGAAAGTAGAACCATTTGAATATACCAATCAGAACAATGAAAAAGTATCGTTAGATTCTTTAAAAGGTAAACCTTGGTTAGGTATGTTCATTTTCACAAGATGTACTACTGTATGTCCACCGATGACGATGAATATGACGGATATTCAAAAATCTTTCCAAGACAAAGGGTTAGAAGACTATAAGATTGTTGGATTTAGTGTTGATCCTGAAGTCGATAAGCCACAAGTATTAAACAAATACTTGAACAGCTACCCAGTTCCAGATAGTTCTAAATGGGAATTTTTAACTGGTTATTCACAAGATGAAATTGCAGACTTTGCTTTAAAATCATTTAAAACGTTAGTAAAAGACAATCCAGCAGATGACCAAGTGATCCACGGTACAAGCTTTTTCTTAGTTGATCAAAATGGTGTTGTTGTTAAAAACTATAGTGGTGCACAAGATGTACCTTTCGATACAATTGCCGTCGATATGGAAACAATAATTGAAGATGGTAAATAAAAAAACGAGCGATTCTTATTGAGTCGCTCGTTTTCTTGTCTATATTATGCTTGCTTGTCTTTTAATAAATCGCGAATATCTTTTAATAATTCTTCAGTAGTAGGTGCTGGTGGTGCTTCAACAACAACTTCTTCTTTTTTCTTCTTGAGGCTCAATTTAGAAATGATTCGAATGAACATGAAAATTGAGAAAGCGATGATGAAGAAATCTAGTGCACTTTGGATAAAGTTCCCGTATTTTATATCTTTGTAATGTAAGTCAGTGAATGATACTGTGCCAAGTAATAAAGAGACTATCGGAGTAATAATATCATTTACTAACGAAGTTACGATTTTTCCGAATGCCCCCCCGATTACAACCCCTACGGCTAAATCTATTACGTTGCCTTTTAAGGCGAACTTTTTAAAATCTTCCCACATATATATATGTACCTCCTAAATAATTGGGTAAACAAATTGAGAGTAAAATGGTTGTTATGTACATTTATACTAATACCCATTTTTTTATAGTATCAAACCTCTTTGTCAGAAACTAGCGGAAAATTACTCATTTAGGTAATTTTTTGTTTTCGTGTTATAATATTTTATTTAGTAGGACTGTATAACTTTTTTTAGAATTGAGGTTTTTTATGAATAAAGTATTTATTGCTGTATTACTTGCAACGGCACTTGCAGCGATTGAAGGTACCATTGTTGCAACAGCAATTCCAAGTATTACTACCGATTTGTCAGGCGTTGAGTTAATTAGTTGGATCTATTCAGCTTATTTACTGACATCAGCTATTGCGACGATTATATTCGGTAAATTAGCTGACTTATTTGGTCGAAAAAAGATGATCATCATTGGGATATCCATTTTCTTATTAGGCTCATTATTATGTGGTTTAGCACAGTCGATGGAGCAGTTAATCGTATTCCGTGCAATTCAAGGGATTGGAGCAGGTTCGATCTTACCGATCACTTTAACGATTGTCGGAGAATTATTTGACACTGAAAAAAAACGTGCAAAAGGCCAAGGTTGGATTAGTATGGTCTGGGGCGTATCGGGTGTAATAGGACCACTAGTTGGTGGCTTTATTGTTGACCAATTAACATGGCATTATATTTTCTTATTGAATATACCGTTTGGTTTAGGATCTATTTTCATGATTGCTAAATACTACGAGGAAGAAGTGCAAACTGCGAAGCGTAAAATCGATTATGCTGGAGCGCTATTTTTCTCAATTGGGATGGTTGCATTACTCTATACGATTATTGAGGGAAGCAATACACAAAATTGGTTCGGTTCTAAATCAATTATTTTATATGCAGTAGCGGCTATTGCACTAATCATATTTGTTCGAGTAGAGCTAAAGGCAGAAGAACCAATTGTACCCCTTTCTTTATTCAGAAATCGCCGCTTGAATATAGTAAATGGTTTAACGCTATTTGTAATGGCCATTGTCATTAGTATTTCGGCATACTTGCCTATTTTTGCACAGTCGGTTTTTGGTAAGAATGCTACGCAAGCTGGTTTAATGTTGACACCATTATCTGTTATGTGGACAGTAGGGGCAATTTTAGGGAGTAATTTAATAGGGCGTTTAACAACTAAAACAATTATTCAAATTGGTACAGGGTTGTTAGTAATCGCTACATTTATCTTAACTACTTTATCTGCTGATTCAAATGAAATACTTGTTTATGTTGGAACAGGGTTATTAGGTGTTGGTATGGGTTTAATAGCACCAATGTTAATCATTGCTGTACAAACTTCTGCTAAAAGAGATCAGTTGGGAACATCTATTGGCTTGAATTCCTTCATTAATACATTTAGTCAATCCGTTGGAGCCGCAATTTTTGGTATGTTGTTTAATCTAGCAACAAGTGAAAAATTAGCTAGCTTTGGTAAAGGCGACATCAATTTAAATGGTCATTTTGATACAAATATATTTTCTAGTGAAGAAATTGGTCAACTGGTCGATATAATAGCTAGCGGTATTCGTGTCGTATATTCAGGTTCTTTTGCATTTGCGATTGTCGCATTTGTGTTAGCGTTCTTTATAGCTAAAAAGAAACCAATCTAATAGTCGATAATATTCCTTAATAATGTGATGATAGGTGTTTAGAAAATGGTAAATAAAAAGAAGCAACAATTGCATATGAAATTGAAGCTCTGGCTGATCATTTTACTAATCCCGGTATCGATTGCACTTTATACAACGACAATCATCATGTGGCAGCAGTTAAAAGAGCTGCCGATTATTAAAAAACTTGGTACTGAAGATATGAAAGATATACCAGCATTTGATATTGAAATTCCGAATAAGTATATTCCGATTTATCAGAAGGCGGCAAAGAAATACCATATTCCATGGACTTTACTTGCTGCACATCACCGCATTGAAACACGATTTTCGACTATGAAAACGTTAGAATCACCCGTTGGAGCGGTAGGTCATATGCAATTTATGCCTTGTACTTTTGTTGGCTGGAATCATCCTTCTTGTAAAGACCTTGGAAAAGGCAATATTCAAAAGAAGGAATTGACTGATCCTAAAACTATTAAAAGTTATGGTGGTTATGGTGTAGATGCAAATGGGGACGGACAAGCAGACCCATATAATATTGAAGATGCTATTTATAGTGCTGCCAATTATTTAGCCGCTAGTGGCGCAGCAAATGGTAAGATAAAAAAAGCTGTATATCATTATAATCATGATGACGTATACGTAGAGAATGTACTCTATTATTACAAACTCTATGATAAACATAAAAAAGAGCTCGTTTTTAATAGTAAAATCGCTTTAGAGGCTTCAAAAAAATAGAGTTAGTAGTATTAGCTCTCTATAGAAAAAATTAAAAAGAGCACACCGCTGTTTACATAGTGGTGTGCTCTTTTGTTATTAAAGATATGAGTAAACTTATTAAGATTTAGATTGCTAAACGTGAGTATTTTATGAATGTTGAGATAGATGATTAAACTAAAAAGGATTGTTTTAGGTGAATGTCGAATGTTCTATGACTGTAGTGAGGATTGAGTAGTAAGTTACTTTATTAATAAAGAGAATTAGCAGGGGGATGTATTTTATACTGATTTAAGAAGAAGAATGCCAAATTACAGGTTGAATTCAGATGCTGATGAAATCAAGAAGAAAAATTAATAATACAAATTTGAGTGCTAAAAACGTTGCTTCAATAATTAAAGATAGGTTCAATTTATAAAATACCTTTGGAAAAACATTTGCAACTAGAGAAGATTATAAATACAAAAAGGATAGATAAGGCAAATATTGTTTGCCTCGTCTATCCTTTCATGTGCTCATTACTTGTTCATGCCTCTTAAAATTAAACTTGCGACGAAAACTAAAATCACGCCACCGATAATTGAAGGGAATACGTAGAAGCCTTGAACTTCCCAGCCCCATGAACCAAGCAATTTCCCACCAAGCCAAGAACCTAAAATCCCTGCAACCATATTACCTATGATTCCTCCGGGTATATCTTTACCTAATATTAAGCCAGCAACCCAGCCGATTAATCCACCTACGATTAAATATAAAATAACACTCATTTATGATCACTCCTTTAGATGTATATTATTCGTATAGCCCTATTGGAGTGAATTTAAACCTTTTTTATTTTTTAAAAGCAATTACCTCTGCACCAAGTGTGTTTTTGAAGTGGTTTAACGCCCATTTGTGCCCATTTTCGTCAAAGCTTGCAACACCATTTTCGTAGATATAAGTTTTGAATCCTTTGTTGTATGCATCTACTGCAGTATGTAGTACACAAATGTCTGTGCAAACACCTACTAAGTGAATTTCTCGAATGCCTCTTTCAGCTAAAAGCTGATCTAAGTTTGTACCAGCAAATGAGCTGTAGCGTGTTTTATCCATCCATAGAATGTTACTTTGATCTTGATAATCTTTGAAAATTTTTTCTAATGAACCAAAGAGTTCTCTTCCTTCAGTATCTCGAATATTATGAGGAGGGAACAGTTTAGACTCTGGATGATAGTCATCATTTGCTTCATGTAGATCACAAGAAAAAACGATGAACTCTCCATCTTTGATAAATTGTTCTGTTAGTGAAGCTATGGTTTGTTCGATTGCTTGACCAGCCTTTCCACAAGTTAAAGCGCCATCTTCCGCCACAAAATCATTCGTATAATCGATTACAAGTAAAGCTTTCTTCATATTATTATGACCTCCAAACATGCCTTTACATATATCATTACATAGAGAGGTGGAATTGTCATATTAAACTTATAAGTTTGAATTTTTGCAAAATAAGTTGTTTGTGATTATAATATGGAAAAAGAAGGGGGAAATACTTATGAATCAAACCTTAAAGAAGAAATTTAATAAACAAGGATTAGTATTTGTTCTTATACACACAATTTTCTTCTTAAATCTTACTGTGGATTTATGGGAGATTCGTTAGTCGCTGACAAGTTGAAAATGATTATGATTAGGATTATTCAAATGTCCTTTTAGCTGGAAAAGTAAAACATCATTATTAGATGGGTTCCTCGCTAAAGGGGCATTTTTTGTTTTTTTAATATATAGATAGGGTGTGAGGCAATGTCAACGTTTGATCGTGCCTTTGAACATTTAGAGTGTCCATTTGCGTGGATTGATTTAGACGCACTTGACGCAAATATTGATTTTATCAATCAACATACAAACGGGAAAAACATTCGAATTGCGACAAAATCGATTCGCTCGAAAGATCTTCTCACTTATATTGCTTCAAAATTACAATCTTTTTCGGGTTGGATGACTTTTACTGCAGAAGAGACGTTGTATTTGATAAATGAGGGGTTTGATCATTTTCTTATTGGCTACCCCATATTCGAACCGAAGAGTACTAGAAAGCTTATAACACATGTGAAAGATGGAAAGGACATTACCTTTATGGTAGATGATGTGAGACAAATTCAATTCTTGCAAGACATTGCAAGTGAATACGACACATCTTTACATATTTGTATCGATATCAATCTTTCAATGAAAACCCCCTTTATTTACTTTGGGACAAGGCGTTCATCTTTACATTCTTTACCGCTACTAACACAATTTCTATCAGAAGTAACAAAGTTTCCAAATGTTGTAGTGAAGGGCTTGATGGGATATGAGGCGCAAATTGCTGGAGTAATCGATAAACCACTTCAAAAATTGCAAGCACCGATGATCCGGTTTTTGAAAAATAACTCGAAGAAAAAGTTGGCAGTCTTTCGTAAACAAGCTGTTGAGGAGCTATTGACACGCTTTTCAACGATAGAAATTGTTAATGGAGGAGGTTCAGGGAGCTTACAATATACAGCGGCTCAAGAAGAAGTGACTGAGGTGACAGTAGGATCGGCATTTTTTGCACCAGCACTTTTTGATCACTATCATACATTGAATTTACAACCAGCAGCTGGTTTTGCGTTACGTGTCACGAGAAATCCTGAACCGAATATCGTTGTTTGTCATGGAGGAGGATATATCGCTTCTGGTTCAATAGGCAGGGACAAACAGCCAGTACCCTATGACGAACAAAATTATCGTTTTTATGATTTAGAAGGTGCTGGTGAGGTGCAAACTCCTCTTAATGTACGAAGTGGTCATCAAATAAATATTGGCGATAAAATCTATTTTCGTCATGCTAAGGCAGGAGAGTTATGTGAGCGCTTTCTTTGTCTGGAAGCGAAACGAAAAGATCGATATATAAATAGTTTTGCAACTTATAGGGGGGACGGGAAATGTTTTCTGTAAAAGATTGGATTGATCAAAAGGAATGGACAAATTGGTCAGGCAACGTGGTCAGTAAACCATCTAGATCCTTATTACCACTTTCTACTGAACATCTATCGCAGATAATAAAAAAGGTAAGTGAAAATGGTCAAACGCTTCGAGTTACTGGTGCTGGACATTCTTTTAGCCCTGTAGCAATGCCTGATGATATAGCTGTATCTTTACACAATATGAGAGGATTAATCAATGTTGATCAGGCATCAGGGGAAGTAACTTTATGGGCAGGAACTTATTTATATGAAATTGGGCCAATGCTAAAGGATTACGGACTAGCACTTCAGAATATGGGGGATATTCAGGAGCAAACAATAGCGGGAGCTGTTTCAACTGGAACACATGGTACAGGAATCACACTTGGATCCATTTCAAATCAAGTGATTGCTTGGGGGTTTGTAGACGGACTAGGAGAATATCATGAACATAAAAGGGCAGATGATGAATTGTCCAATTCCTTACATTTATCACTTGGTTTATTAGGGGTTCTTGTTCAAGTGACACTTCAAACTGTGCCATTATATAGCTTGAAATGTGTTTCAACACAATCCATATTACCAGTAGCATTACAGGATTGGTCACAAATGATACGAGAGAATCGTCATTTAGAATGGTTTTACTTCCCCGGTAGTGAGAAAGTACAAGTGAAAATGATGAACATGATTCCAATAATTGAACAATCGAAATCGTCCAAAGTGATTGAAAGCGTCAAAACTCAATTTGTGGAAAATGGTTTGTTTTATCTGATGTCAGAGCTATGCCGTAAACAGCCAAAAAGAACAGCTCTCGTCAGTAAAATTTCTGCATCAAGTGTGCCAAACGGTATGAAAACAGGACTTAGCTATGAAATTTTTCCAACACCACGTCATGTTAAGTTTTTAGAGAGTGAATATGCGATACCATTAGAACACTTTGAAGCATGTATGGAAGAGATACATTATACGTTACTATCACATCCATTCCGAGTACATTTTCCGATTGAATGCAGAACGGCGTCAGGTGAGATGGGATATCTAAGTCCTACAGGAGGAGTAGAATCAGCATTTTTAGCATTTCATATGTATAAGGGGATGGATGAGAAGCCTTATTTTAGATGGGTGCAACATCTAATGACGAAGTATAACGGTCGACCTCATTTCGGTAAAGTAAATGCATTAACCGCTGAAAGAATGCTAAAATTATATCCAAATCTGCCGAAATTTTTAGAGCAGCGTGACAAATATGATCCAAATGACGTTTTCATGACAGCTTATTTTAAGACGTTGTTTACAAAAGTAGAGTGCAAAAGTCTAATAATGTAACGCCTTCCGAGCTCCACTCCATTCATAACATAACAATGGGATGGGGCTTTTTTTTATATCTAAATTAATGCAATTTATAAATTCTTCGAAAAATTTAAAAAACGTTCATAATTCAGCTAAAACCAAACTAAAAGGGAATGAAAACGCATACACAAATAATTAAATATTTTAAATTGATAAACAATTCAAAAAATAAGGTTGACGTGGGTTCAAATACGTACTATGATAGCAACAATTTAAAAAAACGTTTGAGACAACATTCAAAAACGTGACTATGTTATTTAAAGAAAGAGTGATAGGTATGGGAAACCAGTTAATTTATCTTGATGGAGATTTTGTTAAGAAGGAAGATGCGAAAGTATCAGTTTATGACCATGGCTTTTTATATGGTGACGGAGTGTTTGAAGGTATTCGTTCATATAACGGAAATATCTTTCGTTTAGAGGAACACTTAGTAAGACTCTATGAATCAGCAAAATCCATTTTACTAGAAATTCCATACACAATCGAAGAAATGACTGAAGTAGTGAAAGAAACTATTAAAGTAAATTCTCTACAAAGTGCTTATATCCGTTTAATCGTTTCACGTGGTGTTGGTAACTTAGGGATAGATCCTAGAAGTTGTAAGCAAGCAAGTGTAATTGTAATCGCTGAGCCACTAGCTTTATTCCCAGCAGAGCTTTACGAAACTGGTATTGAAATTGTTTCAGCTTCAAGCCGTCGTAACCGTTCTGATGTATTAAGTCCAAAAACGAAAACATTAAACTATTTAAATAATATTTTAGTTAAAATAGAAGCTAACCTAGCAGGTGTATCTGAAGCGTTAATGATGAATGGTGAAGGTTATGTAGCTGAAGGCTCAAGCGACAATATCTTTATCATTAAAGACAATAAATTAATCACACCTCCAGGTTATATCGGTGCTTTAGAAGGAATTACGCGTAATGCAATCTTAGAAGTTGCTGCTAAAAAAGGTTACGAAGCAACTGAAGGTGTATTTACTAGACATGATGTATATGTAGCTGATGAAGTATTCTTAACAGGTACAGCTGTTGAAGTAATCGCTGTGGTGAAAGTAGACGGCCGTGTCATTGGCGACGGTACACCTGGTAAAGTGACGAATGACATTTTAGAGGGTTTCCGTGCAATCGTTGAACAAGATGGCGTGAAAGCTTACGACGAAAAAACTACAGTAGTGTAATGAGGGGCGTTTAATATGAGAAGTGACATGATAAAAAAGGGAGTCGATCGTGCTCCGCATAGAAGTTTACTATATGCAACAGGTGTTAAAACAAAAGATTTAGATAAACCATTTATAGGAGTTTGCAATTCTTACATTGATATTATTCCAGGTCATGTTCATCTTCAAAAGTTTGCTGAAGTTGTTAAAGAGGCGATACGAGAAGCGGGTGGGATTCCATTCGAATTCAATACAATCGGTGTAGACGATGGGATCGCTATGGGCCATATCGGAATGCGCTACTCATTACCAAGCCGAGAGCTAATCGCAGATTCTGCAGAGACAGTTATTAATGCACACTGGTTTGATGGTGTATTCTACATTCCAAACTGTGACAAAATCACACCAGGAATGTTGATGGCAGCTGTTCGTACGAATGTTCCTTCTGTATTTGTATCAGGTGGTCCTATGGAAGCTGGTGTTTCTTCTACTGGAGAGCAACTTTCATTAACTTCTGTATTTGAAGGCGTTGGTGCTTATAAAAGCGGTCAAATGACTGCAGAGCAATTAAAGGACATTGAAGATAACGCGTGCCCGACTTGTGGCTCATGCTCAGGGATGTTTACGGCAAACTCTATGAACTCTCTAATGGAAATGCTAGGAATGGCTTTACCAGGCAACGGTACGATCTTAGCAACTTCTGATGCACGTCATCAATTAATTAAAGACGCTGCAAAACATTTAGTCCAAATGATCAAGGATGATTTAAAACCACGCGATATCATTACGAAAGAAACAATCGATGATGCTTTTGCCCTTGATATGGCAATGGGAGGTTCAACTAATACTGTATTACATACATTAGCAATCGCTCATGAAGCAGAAATCGATTACAACATAGAAGATATTAATAAGGTAGCTGAACGCGTACCATATTTATCGAAAATAATGCCAGCTTCAAATTATTCAATGCATGATGTTCATCTTGCAGGTGGTGTTAGTGCAATCGTCAACGAGCTTTGTAAAATTGATGGGGCAATTCATAAAGATCGAATCACTATCACAGGTAAAACAATTGCTGAAGATGTAGCAGGACATGAAATTACAAATACAGATGTCATACGTACAAAAGATAATCCATATAGTCCTGTAGGTGGTTTATCAGTACTTTTCGGTAACATTGCTCCTGAAGGTGCTGTTATTAAAGTAGGTGCTGTTGATCCGTCTATCAAAGAATTCACAGGTGAAGCTATTGTCTTTGATTCTCAAGAGGAAGCTCAAGAAAACATCGATAATGGCACAGTTCAAGCAGGTCATGTTGTAGTCATTCGTTATGAAGGACCTAAAGGTGGACCAGGAATGCCTGAAATGCTTGCACCAACTTCTGCTATTATGGGACGTGGTCTAGGTAAAGAGGTAGCACTTATTACAGATGGTCGTTTCTCAGGTGCTTCACGAGGTATATCAATCGGGCATATTTCTCCAGAGGCGGCTGATGGTGGGCCGATTGCATTAGTAGAGAATGGTGACATAATCTCTATTGATCTAACAAACCGTACGATAGAATTACAAGTTTCCGCTGAAATTTTAGCGGAAAGAAAGCAAAATTTAAAACCATTCGAACCAAAGATTAAAAAAGGTTACTTAGCACGTTATTCGAAGCTTGTAACGAGCGCTTCTACAGGTGGCGTAATGAAAATTTAGTATGACAATTAAATATAGAAATCGTTGATGAGGTTAAAGGTTATAGATTTTAGTATTCACAGAGAGCCGGTAGTGCTGGGAGCCGGTAATACAACTATATCCGACATCCCCTCGGAGTGGGTTGCTAAACACGCAAGTAATTAGGTAACCCCGGGCGCAACCAATTGCGCTCGTTAGATAAAGAATAGATTCGTCTATTCAAGAGGTAGTCTTTTGACTATGAACAAGGGTGGTACCATGAAAAGCTTATTTTCATCCCTACGTAAAGGTTTTCTTTGCGTGCGGAGAAATGGGCTTTTTTTATATAAAAAATTAGGGAGGAGTTATATGATGAATGCACAAGTTCCACTAAAGAGTAGAGAATCAGCACCGGAAGAGGCCAAACAAGAAATTAAAAAGCAACAAAATGGTGCTGCATTGTTCATCGAATCGTTAAAAAAACAAAATGTTGAAATTATTTTCGGATATCCAGGTGGTGCTGTCTTACCATTATATGACGCACTATACAAAGATCCGATTAAACATATACTCGCCAGACATGAACAAGGGGCAATTCATGCCGCAGAAGGTTATGCTCGCGTATCAGGAAAAACAGGAGTCGTAATTGCTACGTCTGGACCTGGAGCTACAAATCTTGTAACAGGTATTACAGATGCCATGATGGATTCTCTTCCACTTGTTGTCTTTACAGGTCAGGTTGCAACAACAGTTGTTGGAACCGATGCTTTCCAAGAAGCTGATATCGTTGGCATCACTCAACCGATTACAAAGCATAACTATCAAGTGAAGAACATTAACGATATTCCAAGAATCGTAAAGGAAGCATTCCACATTGCTTCAACTGGTCGAAAAGGACCAGTACTTGTTGATATTCCAAAAGATATTGCAAATACCATCTTCGAATCGGAAGTAGATGATAATGCACCGATTAATTTACCAGGTTATCAGCCGACATTGCATCCGAACTTTTTGCAAATTCAAAAAGCAGTGAAAGCTATTGGTGAAGCAAAACAACCTTTGATCTTAGCAGGTGCTGGAATACTAGCGGCAGATGCATCAGTTGAATTAACTGAATTTGCTGAAAAACACAATATTCCGGTAACTAATACTTTACTTGGACTTGGCAGTATTAACGGTGAACACGAGCTTTTCTTAGGGATGGCAGGTATGCACGGGACATTTACGTCTAATATGGCGATTAGTAACTGTGATTTACTTATCAATATAGGGGCACGCTTCGATGATCGCCTTACAGGAGATCTAAGCAAATTCGCTCAAAAAGCGAAAATAATTCATATCGATATTGATCCAGCCGAAATTGGAAAAAACGTTCCAACTGATATTCCAATTGTTGCAGATGCAAAAGAAGCATTAAAAGCACTATTGAAACAAGAGATTGAAACACCTGATACGTTGCTATGGCACGAGTATTTGGCAGAATGCTTAGCGGAATATCCATTATGGTATGACGCAAAAGAGCCAGATACAGTTTATCCGCAACAAGCTGTGGAGCTAATAAACCGTATTACAAATGGTGAAGCGATCGTCACAACAGACGTAGGTCAACACCAAATGTGGACAGCACAATACTACAAATTTAAAACCGACCACAATTGGGTAACGTCTGGCGGACTAGGAACAATGGGCTTTGGCTTCCCAGCTGCAATTGGAGCTCAATTTGCTAAACCTGATCAAAGAGTTATCTCTATTGTAGGTGATGCAGGCTTCCAAATGACATCTCAAGAACTTGCACTATTGAAAGAATTTAACTTACCAGTGAAAATTGTTATTTTAAATAACAGCTGTTTAGGGATGGTTCGTCAATGGCAAGAAACGTTCTATGAAGAGCGTTATTCATCTTCCTTAATGCCAGTTCAGCCAGATTTCGTGAAACTAGCTGAAGCTTACGGTGTGAAGGGTTACCGCATTAATACAATCCATGAGGCTGAAAATATACTGACTGAAGCACTGTTATCAGATGAGCCAGTACTAATCGATTGTCGTGTAAAACAACTTGAAGTTGTTAATCCAATGGTAGCACCTGGTAAAGGATTAGATGAAATGATTGGGGTGAAAAAAGGATGAAAAGAGTTATTACAGTAACTGTGATCAACCAAAGTGGTGTATTAAATCGCGTCACAGGTTTACTCATGAAAAGACAGTTTAACATCGAAAGTATCACGGTTGGTCATACAGAACAACCGGGTATCTCAAAAATGACTTTCATCGTACATGTAGAGGATGAAAATAAAATTGAACAATTGGTCAAACAGCTTTCAAAACAAATTGATGTGATAAAAGTAAATGATATCACTGACAAATCAATTGTTATACGTGAGCTTGCACTAATTAAAGTTGTTGCTCCACCGAATTTGCGCATGGAGATTAACTCAATTGTCGAGCCTTTCCGTGGTTCCATTATCGATATGGGTAAAAATGTTGTAACTTATCAAATTGTTGGAAACCCAGAGAAGATTGACGCATTCATTGAATTGATCCAGCCATATGGTATTAAAGAGCTAACACGTACTGGTGCTACAGCGTTTGTACGTGATGCACAAGTAAAACCAACAGCGCAACTTTCGATTTTATAATAAAAAGCTTCTAAAAAAACTATTAAAACAATCAGGGGGAATTTAAAATGGCAAAAATGTACTATAACAACGATATCAACGAGGCAACTTTACAAGGTAAAAAAATCGCAGTAATCGGATATGGTTCACAAGGTCATGCACACGTTCAAAACCTAAATGAATCAGGCTTCGACGTTACAGTTGGTATCCGTCCAGGAAAATCTTTCGATAAAGCTGAGCAAGATGGCTTAACAGTAAAAACAGTAAAAGAAGCAGCTGCAGAAGCAGACGTTATCATGATCTTACTTCCAGACGAACGCCAAAAAGCAGTTTATGAAGAAGAAATCGCACCAGGATTACAAGCTGGAAATGCACTAGTATTTGCACATGGTTTCAATGTACACTTTGGCCAAATCGTACCACCAGCTGATGTTGACGTATTCTTAGTAGCTCCAAAAGGTCCAGGACACTTAGTACGCCGCACATACGAAGCTGGCGCAGGTGTACCAGCATTATTCGGTATTTTCCAAGATGCAACTGGTAACGCAAAAGATTTAGCACTAGCTTATGCAAAAGGTATCGGTGCAGCACGTGCTGGTGTAATCGAAACTACTTTCAAAGAAGAAACAGAAACAGATCTATTCGGGGAGCAAGCAGTTCTTTGCGGTGGTACAACAGCTCTAGTAAAAGCTGGTTTCGAAACTTTAGTAGAAGCAGGTTACCAACCAGAAATCGCTTACTTCGAATGTATGCATGAACTAAAACTAATCGTTGACTTGATGTATGAAGGCGGTCTAGCTAACATGCGCTACTCAATCTCAGATACAGCTGAATGGGGAGATTTCGTATCTGGTCCACGTGTAATCGATGCATCTGTAAAAGAACGCATGAAAGACGTTTTAACAGATATCCAAGAAGGTAAATTTGCAAAAGAATGGATCAACGAAAACGAAACAAACCGACCTAAATACAATGCAATTAAAAAAGCAGAATCTGAGCACCAAATCGAAGTAGTTGGAGATAAACTTCGTGAAATGATGCCTTTCGTAAACAACGGTAAAAAGATTGAGAAAGAAGTGGTAAACAGTGCGCAAAATTGAAATTTTTGATACTACACTACGTGATGGAGAGCAATCAGCAGGTATTAATCTAAATACCGCTGAAAAGCTTGAAATTGCGAAACAGTTAGAACGCTTTGGGGCATCTATTATTGAAGCAGGTTTTCCTGCTTCTTCCCCTGGCGATTTCGAAGCTGTACAACGTATTGCAGGTACAGTTAAAAACTCAATCGTTACAGGTCTTGCAAGAGCAATCAAAAAGGATATTGATATTACTTGGGACGCACTTAAAAAAGCAGAACAACCACATATCCATGTATTCCTTGCTACAAGTCCAATCCATATGCAATACAAACTAAACAAAACACCAGATCAAGTTGTGGAAGCTGCCGTAGAAGCTGTCAAATATGCAAAAAATACATTTCCACTAGTACAATGGTCTGCAGAAGATGCTTTCCGCTCTGACCGTGAATTTCTTGTACGTATTATAAATGAAGTAATTAAAGCTGGTGCAACTACTATTAACATTCCAGATACAGTAGGTTATGCAAGCCCTGCTGAATATGGCGCACTATTTAAATATTTAAGAGAAAATGTCACAGGTAGTGACAAAGTAAACTTCTCCGCTCACTGTCATGATGATTTAGGCATGGCCGTTGCAAACTCAATCGCAGCAATTGAAAATGGCGCCAATCAAGTTGAGGGTACAATTAATGGAATCGGTGAACGTGCTGGTAATGCAGCATTAGAAGAAATCGCTGTTGCAATGCACATTCGTAAAGACATTTACGGTATCGAAACTGGCATTAACTTGCAAGAAATTAAACGTACGAGTCAACTCGTCAGTAAACTTACAGGTGTCGTTATTCAACCAAATAAAGCAATCGTAGGTAAGAATGCCTTCGCTCATGAATCAGGTATACATCAAGACGGGATGTTAAAGAATCCTGAAACATATGAAATTATTACACCTGCTTTAATTGGAGAAAGTGCGGTTCCTCTCGTATTAGGTAAACACTCCGGAAGACACGCCTTCAAAGACCGTGCTGAAACGATGGGCTTTGACTTAAGCGACGATAAAATCAATCGCGCATTCGCGGAATTTAAAAAGTTAGCTGATCGTAAGAAGGAAATTAATGAAGAAGATTTATTAACTTTACTAACAGATCAACAAATTCAATATGAAGAAATATCAGTGTATGAGCTGAAAAGCGTTCAAGTTCAATACGGTACTGAGAACATTCCAACTGCTACCGTGCAAGTAATTCAACCAGACGGTGAAGAAGTAACAGTAGCGTCAACCGGTTCGGGTTCTGTTGAAGCAATCTTCAATACTTTGGAATTACTGATTAATTCTAAGGTTGAAATTTTAGACTACCGTGTAACTTCTGTAGGGAAAGGTCGTGATGCATTAGGTGAAGCAGTTATTAATTTAACATACAAAGACCAAAAAGTTACTGGTCGTGATGCAGCACAAGATGTTTTGGAAGCTTCAGCAAAAGCGTATTTAAACGCTATCAATAGACAGATTATTCAATCGGGTTTAAGAGCTAAAGAATTAATTCGTTAATCATATAGAGGAGGAGTTTTTATGGAAAAGAAAATTACAGTACTACCGGGTGATGGCATTGGCCCCGAAGTTGTCGCTTCGGCCGTGTCAGTATTACAATCAGTCGGTAAAAGATATCATCATACATTCCACATCGCTTATGGTGCAATAGGTGGATCAGCAATTGATCAACATAATGATCCGTTACCTCAAGAAACGATTGCCCTTTGCGAAGAAAGTGATGCAATCCTACTTGGAGCAGTTGGGGGTCCTAAGTGGGATCAAAATCCAGCTGAATTACGACCAGAAAAAGGTTTACTACGCATTCGTAAGCACTTTGATTTATTCTCAAACTTACGTCCAGTGCAAGCAATTCCGTCACTTTTGAAAGCTTCTCCTCTAAAAGAAGATATTGTGAAAGATGTTGATTTACTAATCGTTCGTGAATTAACTGGTGGTTTATATTTTGGCGAACCTCGTCAACGTACGGAAAAAGCGGCTCTAGATACATTAGTGTACACACGATTTGAGGTTGAACGTATCGTTGATAGTGCTTTCCAATTAGCACGTGTACGTAGAGGGAAATTAACGTCTGTTGATAAAGCAAACGTTCTTGAATCTTCAAGACTATGGCGCCAAATTGTAGATGAAAAGAAAGTTGGTTATCCAGATGTCGAAGTTGAACATAGTTTAGTCGATTCTACAGCAATGAAATTAATAACGAACCCAGCAGCATATGACGTTGTTGTAACGGAGAATATGTTCGGTGATATTCTAAGTGATGAAGCTTCAGTAATTACAGGTTCACTAGGTGTGTTACCTTCTGCAAGTATACGTTCTGATAATTTCGGATTATATGAGCCCGTCCATGGTTCAGCTCCTGAAATTGCAGGACTAGGCATTGCGAACCCAGCTGCAACGATTTTATCTGTCGCGATGATGTTAAAGTATTCATTTGGCTTAAATGAAGAAGCAGCTGAAATTGAACGTGCTGTAGCTGCAGTATTCGAAGATGGTTATTTCACAGGAGATCTCGCAACTCCAGGAAGTCGCGTATTAACAACAGCTGAGTGGACTGAAAAAGTCATTAATGAACTAGACACTAGCTTCGTTTCAGATAGCATTATGACATCATATATCTAAGAAAAGGTGATATTATATGGCAAAAAATATAATCGAAAAAGTATGGGATCAACATGTCGTTTATCAAGAGGACGGGAAACCGGATTTGCTTTATATCGACTTGCATTTAATTCACGAAGTAACATCTCCACAAGCCTTTGAAGGACTTCGTTTAAACAATCGTAAAGTACGTCGTCCTGACCTATGCTTTGCAACAATGGATCATAATGTGCCGACAAAGAATTTACCTACGATTAATGACCCAATCGCTAAAAAACAAATTAACACATTAGCAGAAAACTGTGCAGAATTTGGTGTTCAATTAGCAGATATGGGACATCCAGATCAAGGGATAGTTCACGTAATCGGACCACAACTCGGTTTAACACAACCGGGTAAAACAATCGTTTGTGGTGACTCACATACATCAACTCACGGTGCATTCGGTGCAATTGCGTTTGGTATCGGTACAAGTGAAGTGGAACATGTATTATCAACTCAAACCTTATGGCAAAACAAACCAAAAACGATGGATATCCGTGTCAACGGTGAACTTGGCTTTGGTGTAACTGCAAAAGATATCATTCTAGCAATCATTGCGAAGTTTGGTATTGATGTAGGTACTGGTCATATTGTTGAATTTACAGGTGATGCTATTCATCAATTATCGATGGAAGAACGAATGACAATATGTAATATGTCAATTGAAGCAGGGGCAAAAGCGGGCTTAATCAGTCCGGATCAGATCACTGTAGATTATATTAAAGGCCGCGAGTATGCTCCACAAGGCGATGCATTCGAGGAAGCAAGTGAGTACTGGCTATCATTAGCGTCAGATTCTGATGCTACATATGACCGTGTGCTTGAAATTGATTCAAATGAAATCGAACCATTTGTCACATGGGGTACAAATCCTTCAATGGGTTCGGGTATTTCAAATCACGTACCTTATGCAGCTGATTTCGAAGAAGAATCAGATAAACAAGCACATAAAAAAGCACTACAATATATGGATTTACAAGAAGGTACACCATTAACTGATATTGCTATTCAACATGTGTTTATTGGTTCATGTACGAATTCACGACTACATGACTTACGTTCTGCAGCAGCAGTTATTGAAGGTAAAAAAGTAAATGAAAATGTAAAAGCAATTGTTGTACCAGGTTCATTCACGGTTAAAAAGCAAGCAGAAGAGGAAGGGTTAGATAAAATCTTCTTGGATGCGGGCTTTGAATGGCGTGAATCAGGATGCAGTATGTGTCTTGCGATGAACGAGGACGTGGTTCCAGCTGGAGAAAGATGTGCTTCAACGTCTAATCGTAACTTCGAAGGACGCCAAGGTGCTGGTTCTCGTACGCATCTTGTGAGTCCACAAATGGCAGCAGCTGCCGCAATCGCTGGACACTTCGTAGATGTTCGCGAAATTTTAAATGTACCTGTGTAATGGAGGCGTAGAGGATGGAACCAATTAATGTAGTGAATAGCGTACTAACACCACTTAATAGAAAAAATGTTGATACCGATCAAATTATTTCTAAAGAGTTTTTAAAACGAATCGAACGTACAGGTTTTGGTCAATTTGTTTTTTACCACTGGCGCTTCGATCAAAATGATCAACCAATTGAAGATTTCGTATTAAATCAACCACAATATCAAGGCTCTAAAATTTTAGTAGCGCACGAAAACTTTGGCTGTGGATCATCACGTGAGCACGCACCATGGGCTATTTTAGATTATGGATTCAATGTAGTTATCGCACCAAGTTTTGCGGATATTTTCCATAATAACTGTTTCAAAAACGGTATTTTACCGATTAAGTTGTCTGTTTATGAAGTAGAAGAATTACTTGCAGCAGGCGAAGCTTCACCACTTGAAACAGAGGTGAATTTAGAAGCTCAAACTGTAACAGCGAATGGTAAAGTATACAATTTTGAAATTGACCCTTACTATAAACAAATGCTATTAAATGGCTGGGATGAGATTTCTTTAACATTCCAATATGATGAGCAAATTACGAAGTATGAAGCAACTCGCAAAGCGTATTAAATAAGTATAAAAACTACCTAGTGTCTAAATTGGCATTAGGTAGTTTTTAATGATTTATGGGGATATTAAATTGTTTGTTTTTTAGTTGATTTTTGAAAAGGGGTGTAACGTAATGTTTCCAATTTTAAAGACTGAACGGCTAATTTTGAGAGAACTAATAGAAGATGATGCACAGGCTATATTAGATTGCTTTTCAAATGTTGATGTATTACGTTTCTATGGGCAAAATCCACTAACAAGTTTAGATCAGGTGAAACAAATTATCGGGAATTTTTCGAGGAATTATGAGAAAAAAATAGGTATCAAATGGGGAATTGAACGAGAAGGTATGGATGGAATTATTGGAACAATTGGGTTTCAAGAATGGTCCCATGAACATAAGAGAGCAGATATAAGCTACGCACTTTCTCCTGAATACTGGGGAAGTGGATATGCAACTGAAGTTGTTAAGGAAGTAATTACTTATGGATTCGAAAAGCTTGGCATAAAGCGTATTGGAGCGGTCGTTTTTGTGGAAAATACTTCTTCGAATAAGTTATTAGAGAAATTAGGCTTTGAAAAAGAAGGCGTTTTGAGAAATTATATGTATCAAGATGGTGTTCCACATGATACTAATATTTACTCTTTACTAAATGATAAATCCATCTAGAAAACTAAACGAGGCAGGAAATAAAATTTTAGATAGTAATTTAATCGCTTTTCTAGTGGAATAAATGAGCTAACATGAGAGTTATCTTACCATATTGCCTGGGAAATCAGATATAACAGAATTGAATTTTCTGAAAATAAATCAAATACATCAAGCGAATTGATTGGTTAAGATCGATTCGTTTTTTTTTATGTGGATCTTTATACTGTGATTCGTATCTATAGTATTTACTTTAAATAGTCTTAGTCAATAGATTCAAAGGTGTCATCCAACAAGTTTTCTGTAGAGATCTTTACAGAATTATTGTTTGATTATCTCAAATTCTAAACGGTTCTTTGTTAAATTAGTTGTAAATATTGTACAATAATTAGTAATACATATAGAAAGAGTGGAGAGTAATGACCAACCATCAAAATCCAATACTGTTTTATGACGGTAGTTGCGGATTCTGTCAGTGGGCAGTTCAGTTCGTCTTAAAACATGAACGGAATCACGATATTCTTTTTGCTCCATTACAGGGTGAAACTGCAAAAAACACATTATCGCTGAATCTTACGAAGAATCTCGATTCAGTTGTAGTGAAAAGTCCAGCTGGCATATTGACTGAATCAGAGGCTGTGTTTTTTTTACTCCCTTATTTAAAAACACCTTTTTCCTTGTTCACTATTTTCAAACTAATTCCCTTATTTGCCCGAAATCCAGTATATCGTCTGGTAGCTCGCAATCGTCATAAATTAATGAAAGCACCTGCTAGTTGCCACTTACCAAGTTTAGATGAACGAAAAAGACTATTACCATAATTCGATTTGTATTCACATGTAGTCTTTCATTTAATAGAGTAAAGAAAAACCATCGAGCTTTTAACTTGATGGTTCTTCTACTTTTTCCGGACTATTGGAAGCATTTAATAAAACTACTCCGCCAATTATTAATACTATGCCAAGGAATGTCATAATGCTAAATGGATCATCCCATAACAATATACCAATAACCGCTGTTATAGCTGTCCCTATTCCTGCCCAAATAGCGTAAGCTAAACTTAATGGAATCGTTTTAAGACATAGTGATAAGCAGTAAAATGCTACGCCAAAACCAATTATTACACCAATAGAAGGGAGCAAATTTGTAAATCCTTCTGATAATTTCAACATTGTTGTGCCAAATATTTCGCTAATGATGGAAATCCCTAAAGCTATATAACCTTTCATACTATAACCCCCGAATATCTAAAGATTAATGAACGCTACCACTAGAGAGTTTTAATACAACAACTCCACCAATGATTAGCACTAATCCTAAAGCTTTTTTTAAATTAAAATTCTCTTTATACACAATTACACCTACTAAAGCGGTTAAGGCTGTCCCTACCCCTGACCAAATTGCATAAGCTGTGCCTAGTGGTATTGTTTTAAGTGATAAAGATAAGCAATAAAAAGCTGAAAACATGCCAATAATTACACCAATGGAAGGGAGCAACCTTTTAAATCCGTTTGAAACTTTTAACATAGAACTACCAAATACTTCACTAATAATGGCTACGGCCAAAATTATATATGGATTCAAGATATTGACCTCCTACTTTGTCATGCTAATTAATTTTTGAATAACATCTTCACGCAATTTTTCATCTAATGGAGCTATATTAAACAGTTCTGAATAGTATAGTCCATCTATAGCTAATCGAATAATAGTTGCTGTTACTGGATCTATACTATCTTGCTCCACTTTATTTTGCATATACTGATAGCTTTGAGACATGCTTGTTAATAAATCTGGATTTAACATAGAAGAAGCAAGTAGTCCTACATTTAACTCGGCATTGTTACTCAAATCCTCTTTTGTTGCTTCTATTAAAGCGCGGCTCCATCTACCTTTTTCTATCGAGTCATTCATAGCGTGCTCATTAAATCGAGAAGTGAAATCTTCGAAGATATATTGAGTTACTTCCAATAATAATGCTTCTTTATTGGGAAAGTGATACAATAAACCACCTTTACTAATCCCAGCTTGCTTTGCCACTGAATCTAAAGTTAGTGAGTTTATATCATTTTCCAAAATATAGTCTTTAGCAGATTTTAGAATGTGTTTGCGCTTGATTGTTGCTTTTGATTCCATGTGTAAGCCTCCCCTTGAATAAAACCGTCCAGATGGTCTTTTTTGTGTTTTTATTGTACCGTCTAGACGGTTTTTTTGTCAATATAAAATGCTATGCTTAATCGAAAAAAAGGGTGTTATAGCAGAAAAACATTTGATTTCCACTAACTGTCTTCTAATGAACTATGTGTTTTAGACACTATGTAACTGAATATAGTTAATATATAAACCTCGTTAGTCTATATTATGAACACATCACTGCTGCACAATTTTTTCATCAATCTATGTATACTTCTACCACCATTTAAATAAGAAAGAATAACACAACTTCGAAAGAAAACAATGCTTTTTATAAATTAATAACATTAACGATTTTTTGTATAACTTAAGCAAAGACAACAAACCTATTATGTATATTATCAGATGATCCACAATTATTATTTAACATTAGTTTTTAATATAGTATTTCCTTTGGTTATAATAGAATAGAGGTGACATACAATTGAACTATAAAAAGATTACCAGAAAAAAGATTTACGAAGAAGTGGCTGATATATTATTAGAAATGATTAAAGATGGTCAGTTGAAACCAGGAGATCAATTAGACTCTGTACAAGAATTGGCAGTCAATTTTCAAGTAGGAAGATCAGCAATTCGTGAAGCACTAACTTCCTTACGAGCAATGGGACTTATTGAAATGCGGCAAGGGGAAGGGACATTCGTCAAAACATTCACTGCAGATAATCTAGCTTATCCTATCCAAAGTGCAATACTTATGACGGATAAAAACATTCAAGAGTTATTAGAAGTACGACAAATTTTAGAAACGGGCATTGTCGCAAGCGCTGCTCAAAAAAGAACCGCAGAAGATTTGGAAGTGATGCGTGTTCATTTAATGGAAATGATCAATCACAAAAAAAACTCTGATCTAGGGGAGAGAGCTGACTTAGCCTTCCACTTAGCCATTGCTAAGGCTGCGAATAATGTATTACTTAGCACATTAATGCAACATGTGTCTCATCTAATGTCTGAATCTATGCGTGAAACACGTCGTATTTGTTTATATGATGAAAAAAAAACATTAGATCTATTAAACGAACAACACCATTTAATATACAAACAAATAGAAGCACAGGATGCAGAAGGTGCAGCAAAGGCGATGAAGGCACATTTGCAATTTGTGGAGTCAGTTTTAGCGCAATATATCCAAGAGGAAAATGACTAATCTATAAGTCATTCTTCTATGTTAAATTAACAGAAAAATTCGTATTTTCAATAAAAGGATTGGAAAACCATTGTTTATTCCTGTATCATTAATAAAAAACAAGTCATCAGATGACCATATCTTTTGGGGGGTATGTACATGAAAGTAACACTATTTGTAACATGTCTTGTGGATATGTTTGAAACAAATGTGGGAAAAGCAACTGTGGAGTTATTGGAGCGACTGGGTTGTGAAATTGATTTTCCTACAGCGCAAGTATGCTGTGGTCAACCGTCTTACAATTCTGGATATGTTGAGCATACAAAAGCTGCTATTAAAAAAATGATAGAAACGTTTGAAGCAGCGGAAGTTGTTGTCACACCATCAGGTTCGTGTGCAACAATGTTTCATGAATATCCAAAAATTTTAAAAGATGAACCTGGTTGGTCTGCACGTGCAAGGCTATTGGCTGAAAAAACGTACGAACTAACTGATTTTATCGTCAATGTATTAAAGGTAGAAGATGTCGGAGCTAAGTTAACTGGAGAAGCAACTTATCATCCATCATGTCATATGACACGCTTATTAGGGATAAAAGATGCACCCTATACACTTTTATCCAACGTAGAAGGCCTAGAAATGAAACCTTTACCGTATGCGTATAATTGCTGTGGTTTCGGGGGAACGTTCTCCGTGAAAATGGGGAATATTTCGGAACAAATGGTTGATGAAAAAGTTGATGCTGCAATCTCTACAAATGCGCAGATTTTAGTAGCATCTGACGGCGGTTGCATTATGAACATTGCTGGACGAATGCAACGTAGGCAGGTACCGGTGAAAGTAATGCATATTGCTGAAGTATTAAATTCACATTAAGGGGTGAGCGTATGGCTGTAAAAATTACGGATGGGAATTTTAAAGACAAAGTAAAAGATAATTTACAAGATGATTTTATGCGCGGTGCGGTGTCTGGTGCACAGGATCGCCTGCGTTCTCGCCGATTAGAAAACGCTGAGGAACTTGGGAACTGGGAAGAATGGCGCTCTCACGGGGAAGAGATTCGCCAACATGTGCTGGAAAATTTAGATTATTATTTACAAGAGTTATCTGACAACGTACAAAAGCTTGGTGGTCACGTTTTCTTTGCACAAACCGCAGATGACGCTAATCGATATATTGAAGAGGTTGTTAAAAAGAAAAATGCAAAAAAGATTGTCAAATCGAAATCTATGGTTACTGAAGAAATCGGCTTAAATGCTGTATTAGAAAAGGCTGGTTGTAATGTGATTGAGACCGATTTAGGGGAATATATTTTACAACTTGACGAACACGACCCACCATCCCATATAGTCGCACCTGCATTACATAAAAACAAAGAGCAAATTCGTAAGGTATTTGAAGAGAAAATAAACTATAAAAAATCTAACGATCCAACAGAATTGGCACGTCATGCACGTGAGACACTACGTAATGAATTTTTAACTGCAGATGTCGGTATTACAGGTTGTAACTTTGCAATTGCTGAATCTGGTTCGATTAGTTTAGTAACAAATGAAGGGAATGCTCGTCTAGCTACGACTGTTCCGAAAACGCAAATTACCGTTATGGGTATGGAGCGCATTGTACCAACGTTCGAAGAATTAGAAGTACTCGTGAGTTTATTGACACGAAGTGCTGTTGGGCAAAAACTAACGAGTTATATCACGGTATTATCAGGGCCACGCCGTGAAGGTGATGCTGATGGTCCTGAAGAATTCCATCTAGTCATCGTGGATAATGGTCGTTCAAAAATTCTAGGTACAGAATTTCAATCAGTATTGCAATGTATACGCTGTGCTGCCTGCATAAATGTCTGCCCTGTATATCGTCATATTGGAGGTCATTCATATAACTCAATCTATCCAGGACCAATAGGCGCTGTTTTGACTCCGTTACTTGCAGGATATGATGACTTTAAAGAATTACCTTACGCCTCTACATTATGTGGTGCTTGTACAGAAGCATGCCCTGTGAAGATTCCGTTGCATGATTTACTTCACAAACATCGACAAATAATAGTAGAAAAAGAAGGTAAAGCACCAATTTCTGAAGGTTTGATGATGAAGGCGTTTGGTATTGGGGCAGCCTCCAATCCGCTATATACAACAGGAACAAAACTCGCAACAAAAGTGATGAAGCCCTTTATGAAAGACAAAGAGTTTATATCTAAAGGACCGGGACCATTAAAAGAATGGACGATGATTCGCGAATTCCCTACACCAAAAAATGAACGTTTCCGCGACTGGTATAAAAACCGTGAAGGAGGAGACAATAAATGATCCAACAACGTGCACCATTTATAAAAAATATCGCAACAGCACTTGGCCGAGAAATGAATACAACAAAAAAGCCTGAACGAAACTGGAAGTACAATCCGCAAGCAAAAACACTTACTGATCTATCCCGAGATGAGCTAGTGCAAGTGTTTCAGAAACAATGTAGCAATATTCATACAGACTATATTGAAACAACTGCAGACCAATTAAAAGAAGTGTTAGCAAATCGTGTAGATTTGTATGGAGGTGGTCCTGTTTCTATTTGGAAAGATGAACGCTTTGACACATTCGGTTTACGTAATCTATTGGAAGAAGAATGGCCACAAGCTAGTATTGAAGTGAATGAATGGAATGTAGAAAATGGAGATGACAATATTATACTTGCAGAAAAAGCGAATGTGGGTATTACTTTTAGTGATATAACACTTGCCGAGTCTGCAACAGTTGTTTTATTTTCAACAGGCGGTCAAGGGCGATCAGTCAGTTTGCTTCCGCAAACCTATATTGCGATTATCCCAAAAAGCACAATTGTCCCAAGAATGACGCAAGCAGCACAAATCATCTCTGAAAAAGTGCAAAATGGTGAAACAGTGCCGCCATGTATTAATTTCATATCTGGACCAAGTAATTCAGCTGATATTGAGATGAATCTAGTAGTTGGTGTGCACGGACCAATAAAAGCAACTTATATAATAGTAGAAGATCGATAATTAAAAACATGTCTACAGTTGCTTTTGTAGACATTTTTTTAATTTCGTAAAATTTGATGTATTCTGTATTAAAATGAAAAATCAACATTTTCGAGAGTGCTTATGGCATTTGGAAAAGGTCATAAATATAACTTATCACATACTATAATATTAATGTAATTTACTTATGTATCTATTTAGTATATTATTGTTGGTGGAGAAAAGAAGCTATTATTAAAGCCTTTTCATTAGTTAATTAGAGGGGGAACCAACCTATGGCAAACAAAAACTTGCATAACAGCCGTGCTTCATTCGAGGTAAATGGTAAACAGTATAACTTCTACCGTTTAGCTGCTATCGAAGAAGCTGGTATCGCAAATGTATCACGCCTTCCTTATTCAATCAAAGTGTTATTAGAATCTGTTTTACGTCAATATGACGGCTATGTAATCAAAGAGGATCATGTTGATCAATTAGCAAAATGGGGCGCAGATGTAGACCCTAATGCTGAAGTTCCTTTCAAACCATCACGCGTAGTATTACAAGATTTCACTGGTGTACCAGTAGTAGTTGACTTAGCATCTCTACGTTCTGCTATGAAAGAAATGGGCGGAGACGCTAACGAAATTAACCCTGCAATTCCAGTTGACCTTGTAATTGACCACTCAGTACAAGTTGACAAATATGGTACTGCAACAGCTTTACAAGCTAACATGGACCTTGAATTCGAACGTAATGCTGAGCGTTACAACTTCTTAAAATGGGCTCAAACAGCTTATGACAACTTCCGTGCTGTACCTCCAGCAACTGGTATCGTTCACCAAGTTAACCTTGAGTACTTAGCTCCAGTTGTACACGTGAATGAAAATGCAGACGGAACTTTCGAAACATTCCCAGATTCAGTGGTTGGTACTGACTCACATACTACAATGATCAACGGTATCGGCGTACTTGGATGGGGTGTAGGTGGTATCGAAGCTGAAGCAGGTATGTTAGGTCAACCTTCATACTTCCCAGTTCCAGAAGTAATCGGTGTTAAATTAACAGGCGATCTTCCAAACGGAACTACAGCTACTGACTTAGCTCTTAAAGTAACTCAAGTACTACGTGCTAAAGGTGTAGTTAATAAATTTGTTGAGTTCTTCGGTCCTGGGATTCCTCAATTACCATTAGCTGACCGTGCAACAATTTCAAACATGGCTCCAGAATATGGTGCTACATGTGGTTACTTCGCAATTGATGAAGAATCGTTAAACTATATGCGTTTAACTGGTCGTGACGAAGAGCACATCCAAGTTGTTGAAAAATACTTAAAAGAAAACAACATGTTCTTTGATCCTGAATTAGAACCAGTTTACACAGACGTTGTTGAAATTAACCTTGCTGAAATCGAACCTAACTTATCAGGTCCTAAACGTCCGCAAGATTTAATTCCACTTTCAAACATGAAAAAACGTTACCACGAAGTAGTAGTAGCTCCTTCTGGTGTACAAGGTTTTGGTTTAACTGAAAAAGAATTCGATAAAACTGCAACTGCTAAATTCGCTGAAGGCGATGTAGAAATTCCTGCAGGTGCTGTAGCAATCGCTGCAATCACTTCATGTACAAATACATCTAACCCTTACGTATTAATCGCTGCTGGTTTAGTAGCTAAAAAAGCTGTTGAAAAAGGTTTAACTGTTCCTAAATGGGTTAAAACTTCATTAGCACCAGGTTCAAAAGTTGTTACTGGATACTTAAATGATTCTGGTCTAACTTCTTACTTGGACGAAATCGGTTTCAACACAGTAGGTTACGGCTGTACTACATGTATCGGTAACTCAGGTCCATTACTTCCTGAAATTGAAGAAGCGATTACTTCAAATGATTTATTCGTAACTTCTGTTCTTTCAGGTAACCGTAACTTTGAAGGTCGTGTACACCCACTAGTTAAAGCTAACTACTTAGCATCACCACCACTTGTTGTTGCTTATGCATTAGCTGGTACTGTAGATGTAGATCTTCAACATGATTCATTCGGTAAAGACAAAGATGGCAACGATGTATTCTTCGCTGATATCTGGCCTTCAACTGAAGAAATTAACAATGTTCTTAACAAAGTTGTAACTCGTGATCTATTCCAAAAAGAATATGCTCGCGTATTCGACGAGAACGAAAAATGGAATGAAATTGAAACTTCAACTGATTCTCTATATACATTTGATGAAAATTCAACTTACATTCAAAACCCACCATTCTTCCAAAACCTTGCACCAAAACCAGAAGACATTAAAGGGCTTTCTGGCTTACGTGTACTTGCGAAGTTCGGTGACTCTATCACAACTGACCACATCTCTCCTGCAGGTGCGATTGGTAAAGATACACCAGCTGGTCAATACTTACGTGCTAACGGTGTAGAACCACGTAACTTCAACTCTTACGGTTCTCGTCGTGGTAACCACGAAGTTATGATGCGCGGTACTTTCGCTAACATCCGTATCCGTAACCAAGTTGCTCCTGGTACAGAAGGTGGTTACACTACTTACTGGCCAACAGGCGAAGTTGAGTACATTTACGATGCAGCTATGAAATACGCTGAAAACGGTACTGGTTTAGCTGTACTTGCTGGAAAAGATTACGGTATGGGTTCTTCACGTGACTGGGCTGCGAAAGGCACTAACCTTTTAGGTGTTAAAACAGTTATCGCTGAATCTTACGAACGTATTCACCGTTCAAACCTAGTAATGATGGGTGTTCTTCCATTACAATATGTTGATGGACAAAGCGCTGAATCTCTAGGCTTAACTGGTAAAGAAGAAATCTCAGTTAATATTGCTGAAGGTGTTAAACCTCAAGATATCTTAACTGTAACTGCTAAAGCTGAAGATGGTTCTGTTAAAGAATTTAAAGCTCTTGCACGTTTCGACTCAGAAGTTGAAGTAGATTACTACCGTAACGGCGGTATCCTACAAATGGTACTTCGTAACAAATTAACAAAATAAGTTAGGTATGATTCTTTAAGAGTCTTCCTTGCCTTGTATACATGTGTAGCGTATCTTAATTGTATGCTACACATGTATTTTTTTATTTGAATATGGAAGATAAATGATATTTTGAGTCAAATTGAGAATAAAATAGTAGAGGTGTACCAATTGGAATTTATGAAAAAGAAGAGTTTTCAACTTTTCGCATCTTCAATTGCCTTCCTCCTTGCTCTTAATGTGCCGGTTGCATACTTAAATACAGTTCATGCAGCTCCAGTAGAGCAACAACAAGAGGACAATGAGGAAGTTGAAATAGGTGAAGCAGTTGTACCGCAAGAAGTAATTACAATAGAAAAAACATCAGATAAAGTTGAACCGGAAATACAAGAAAAACAAACCTCTGTAGAAACGCCAGAAAACCCTGAAACAACGGAAGAAGAAACGATTGTAGAATCACCAGAGGTTATTTATACATATGTAACAGTGAATGAAGATAGTTTATTATTCGAACCAAATAACACTACAAAAGCTCTATTACAATTAAATGATTCATCAACCATTTACCACGTGAATCGTACAGATAACGTAAATTGGTATGAATTATCAATTGGTCATAGTACATATTGGATTGCACGTGAAAACCTAAGTGAAGCAAACATAGAAGTTGTAGTACCTGAAGTGAAAAAGACAGTTAGTTTTACAACTAAAAAATCCTTCAAAATTTTTAACGAGCCAAGCACAAATTCGACAGTTTTGGCGACAGGAACCCAAGCAACAAAGTTAAAAACAATCAATATTGTCGACAACTACTTTGTAGTAAACATAGGAAATCAAACTGGTTATATCGCATTTAAAGATGTCGAATTATCATTTAAATCAACAGATAAGGTCGAAATTGCGAATAAATCAGTGACACTATATACAGTTACAAATAGTAAATTCAAAAAAATCGGTACATTAAAAAAAGGTGCTATTTTTAAACCGACAAAAACAACGAGTAAGTACCATTACATTAAGAAGAGTGGTAAACAATATGCCGTTCCGATTGCTGGCACAATGCCTACAAAGAAGGCAAGCTCTTTATCCACGCTGAAATCAGCAACTTATCCAATCACTTTGTATGCAGAAAAAGCCTCAGCTGTGTACGATCAAAATGGTATCAAAATCGGTTCATTAAACAAAGGACAAACTGTGCACTTAAAAGGTATATCTAAAGGTCATGGTATTATTGAATATTTAGGCCAATCAGGGTATGTCGATTTAACAAATTATTATCATAAAAACATTGTTAATCCGACAAAAAACGTCACTTATAAGGCATATTCATACTATGTAAAAGTTTTCGCTAAACTATATCCTGAATTTACATCTCTAGAGAAAATTGGTGAATCTGTAGAAGGAAGAGCAATCTATGCGTTAAGAGTTGGGAACGGTAAGAAAGAGATCTTAGTTGATGCAGCCATTCATGCTCGTGAACATATGACTACAAATGTAGTGATGGAAATGATAGATAACTACTCTTATAGCTACAACAAAAAGACAAGCTTTGCAGGCTATAATGTGCGTCAAACCCTTGATACTACAAGTATTTGGTTTGTTCCAATGATTAACCCTGATGGGGTGACATTAGTGCAAAATGGTATAAATAGTATGGCAAATAAGAACTTAATCAAGAAGATCAATAAAAGCTCAAATTACAAACGTTGGAAAGCTAATGCTCGAGGTGTCGATTTAAATCGAAATTTCGATGGTGAATGGAAATATGTACCTTTTAAACCTAAAACCTATAAAGGTTACAAAGGTCCTCGTGTATTCTCAGAACCCGAAGCGCAAGCACTCAAAGCTTTTGTCGAACGTCATAAATTCAAGTCTGACATTTCATATCACTCATCTGGTCAAATTCTATATTGGTTTAACTTCCAAAATAGCGCTAACTATAAGCGTGATTTAGCGTTAACACGTCAAATTAGCCGGGTAACTGGGTATTCAATCATCCCACCTCTGTATGCGAGAGGAAGTGGATCATCTGCTGATTGGTTTATCATGTCACAGAAAAAGCCTGGTATTACAGTTGAAATTGCACCGTATGCAGGTGAAGGTCCAGTATCTCACCGACATTGGAATAATGTATGGAAGAAAAACAAATCAATTGGTTTGTTAGCATCAAAAGAAGCAAGTAAACGATAATGAAAGGCGAAGCTAATGGCTTCGCATTTTTGTAATAGAGAAGTATAAATTCAATAGTTTGATGTCGAATTACGCTATATATAAGGCTTTTGTGAGTAATTTTAGCTAGACTTCTGTATAATAGAGTTATGAGGTGAATTAAATGTTTGTTAGTAATAAAGAGATAGAAATCCGTTATGCGGAAACAGACCAAATGGGTGTAGTATATCACTCGAATTATATCATTTGGCTTGAATTGGGACGTACACAGTTAATCCATGACTTAGGATTTTCAGTGACACAACTTGAGGCAGATGGTTATGTATCACCAGTGATGGATATTTCCATTCAATACAAAGCTTCGATGAGATATGGCCAAGTTGCGACAGTTCGAACTTGGATTGAATCCCACGGAAAGTTACGTACAGTATATGGCTATGAGGTTCTTCATGAAGATGGCACTGTAGCGGTAACTGCAAAATCAGAACACATTTTAGTGAAAAAAGATAATTTTAGACCTGTTTCTTTAGGTAGAGTAGACCCTATATGGGATGAAAAATATAAAGAAATTGAAAGAAAAGAAGCTTAATGGCATTAGGTGTCACTAGAGCTGAGCTGGAATTATGGAAAGAGCGCGTGACAGCTGGTGAAATCGCTTTTCTTACTCATTATTGGAAGGACGAGCGTTTCCCAGGTTGTAAAACTGTGACAAAAGCAGGTTGTGCTGACGTCGAAAAACTCATCAAATGGGGAGCAAACTATGGTTTAAAACCTGAGTGGATCGATTATAAGCATTACCCGCATTTCGACCTTTTTGGCGACTTTGAACGCCGGATTTTGTTAAATGAAGGGCAATTACAGCTGTACAATCGCTTTTATGCATAACAAAAGCATGGCGCACTTAGCGCCATGCTTTTCGTTTGTTTTATTAAGCTTCTTTTGTATAATCATATTTAATCTCATTAAGTGTTTCATCCACCAAGATATGTAGATCGTGATTGTCGAAAAACCACAAATCATCTTCTTCGATGTAGAAAAGTATTTTATTCTTTTCAACTTCAACTGCAGGATTCGTAGACTGTTCACGATTCATACCAAGTGAAAAACCTTCATGAAAAGGGCTAGAACCACCATAGCGAGCATAAAATCGAATTTGGTCCCCGTCATCTAAATCCATTTCTTTTTCAAACCATTCTAGTGCTTCATCTGATACGATAATTTTCATGCGATGTACACTCCTTGTAGTTTACAACCATTTTACCTTAGGCTCAGTGCCTGCTTTAATACGCACAATATTCGAACGATGTCTGTAAAAAATAAAGGCTGCTAAGATTGTAATGATGATTAATAAAAAATAGTCTTGCTCAAAGAACGTATATATAATAGCATAAACAAAAGCTACTACAGAAGCAAACATAGAAGAAAAGCTAACCATTTTGGATACTTTTAAGCAAAGTATGAATGCAATAAATAAGATGATGAAAATTGGCCAATGGTAACCTAGTACTACACCAGCTGATGTGGCTACCGCTTTACCACCACGGAATTTTGCGAATACAGGGAACATATGACCAACAACTGCTATTGCTCCAGCAATCAGTGGATGAATGCCACTATCTGCAAAGTAAGCAAGTGTAGGTAATATCGTAGCTATCGTTCCTTTTAAGATATCCATAAGTGTTACAACAATACCTGCTTTTTTACCGAGAATTCGGAAGGTATTCGTTGCACCAAGGTTTCCGCTGCCATGTTCGCGGATATCGGTTTTATAAAATAATTTACCGATCCATAAACCTGAAGGAATTGAACCTATCAAGTATGTCAAAATGATTAATAGAATCATATTCATAAAAAACTCCTTCTTTTTTAGTAGTTGGTACTAATAGTTTATCATAATAGTATGTTGGTACACAATATACTCATCTTCTTAGATTATTATCTTATTCTTATTTTGCTTTAGATTCAACGTATTGGTACAATAAACTCTATATGAAATTAAATTACCGCTTGTTGACAGTAAAAGAGAAAGTGCGTAATATAATTTTAAGTGGAACGGGTGTTTGTATTTAGGGGGAATTTTTTTGACAGATAAACAAACAGTCATGTCTTACAATGATGATGCGATACAAGTACTGGAAGGATTAGAAGCTGTTCGTAAACGTCCGGGTATGTATATCGGTTCAACTGATAGCCGAGGATTACATCATCTTGTTTATGAAATTGTCGACAATGCAGTCGATGAAGCATTAGCTGGCTTTGGTTCACATATCATTGTGAAAATTCACGAGGATCAAAGTATAAGTGTACGTGACTACGGTCGAGGCATGCCAACAGGTACGCACAAAACAGGTAAACCAACACCGGAAGTTATTTTTACCATTCTGCATGCAGGTGGTAAATTTGGACAAGGTGGCTACAAAACAAGTGGAGGATTGCACGGTGTAGGTGCTTCCGTAGTAAATGCACTATCCTCATGGCTTGAAGTCACTATTCACCGTGACGGCACAAAATATAGAATGCGCTTTGAAAATGGTGGTAAACCCGCCACTACATTAGAGAAAATCGGTACAACAAAAGAATCGGGAACATGTATACATTTCCTACCAGATGACACTATATTTTCAGCGACAAAGTATAATTTTGACACCCTTGCTGAACGGTTACGAGAATCTGCCTTTTTATTAAAAGGCTTAAAAATCGAGCTAATTGAAGAACAAACAGGCAATCATGAAACGTATCATTACGAAAACGGTATCGAGGCATTCGTTGCATACTTAAACGAAGAAAAAGACGTTCTACACCCAGTCAAGTATGTTGAAGGATCACAAGACGAAATTGCAGTCGAATTTGCGTTCCAATTCAACGATGGCTATTCAGAAACAATTTTATCTTTCGTTAACAACGTTCGTACTCGTGACGGGGGCACACATGAAACCGGTGCCAAGGCAGCTATGACACGAGTATTCAATGAATATGCACGTAAAATTGGCTTACTAAAAGAAAAAGACAAAAACTTAGACGGCTCAGATATTCGCGAAGGCTTAGCGGCTATTATTTCCGTTCGTATCCCTGAAAACTTACTACAGTTTGAAGGACAAACGAAAGGGAAGCTAGGTACTAGCGAAGCGAGAAGTGTCGTCGATTCAGTTGTGTCTGAGAAATTACTTTATGTGTTAGAGGAAAACGCTGAACTAAGTGCTTCCCTTGTACGTAAAGCAATACGTGCGCAACAGGTACGTGAAGCAGCGCGTAAAGCACGTGAAGACGCACGTAACGGTAAGAAAAACAAAAAATCTAGTGCATTATTGTCTGGAAAGCTAACTCCAGCACAATCTCGTAACGCTTCTAAAAACGAATTATATCTTGTCGAAGGTGATTCTGCGGGCGGTTCAGCAAAACAAGGCCGTGACCGTACATTCCAAGCGATTTTGCCACTGCGTGGTAAAGTCATCAACACCGAAAAAGCAAAATTACAAGATATCTTAAAAAATGAAGAAATCGCTACGATTATTCATGCAGTTGGTGCAGGAGTAGGAGCTGACTTCACTATTGATGATGCTGCATACGATAAAGTCATCATCATGACCGATGCCGATACAGATGGAGCACATATCCAAGTCCTATTATTGACATTCTTTTATCGCTATATGAAACCGTTAATTGAAGCGGGTAAAGTATATATTGCACTACCTCCACTTTATAAAGTTTCAAAAGGGGTAGGTAAAAAAGAAGTATTGGAATATGCTTGGACTGAAAAAGATTTACAACAAGCGATTGATAAAATTGGCAAAGGCTATATTTTACAACGCTATAAAGGTCTCGGTGAGATGAATGCCGACCAATTATGGGATACAACAATGAATCCAGAAACAAGAACATTAATCCGTGTTAAAATCGACGATGGTGCGCGAGCTGAACGCCGTGTTACAACACTTATGGGCGATAAAGTAGAGCCACGTCGTAAATGGATAGAATCTAACGTTGATTTTGGTCTAGAAGAAGACTCCAATATTCTTGATAATGAATTCATTCAAAATGAGGAGGACTTAGTATGACACAGACCGAAAGTTATCAAGATTTACCACTAGAAGAAGTCATCGGCGATCGGTTTGGTCGATACAGTAAGTACATTATTCAAGATCGTGCCTTACCAGATGCTCGTGACGGTTTAAAACCCGTACAACGCCGTATATTATATGCAATGTTTATGGGAGGTAATACACATGATAAACCCTTCCGTAAATCAGCAAAAACAGTCGGTAACGTAATTGGTAACTACCACCCACATGGTGATAGTTCAGTTTATGAAGCTATGGTACGTATGAGTCAAGACTGGAAAGCGCGTCATATGCTAATTGAAATGCATGGTAATAACGGTTCAGTCGACGGAGATTCAGCGGCAGCAATGCGTTATACAGAAGCGCGTCTATCTGCTATTGCAGCTGAAATGCTTCGTGATATTCAGAAAGAGACAGTGGATCTTGTACCAAACTTTGATGACCAAGATATGGAGCCTACTGTATTACCTGCTAGATTCCCAAATCTACTTGTTAACGGCTCTACTGGTATTTCCGCAGGTTACGCAACGGATATTCCTCCACATGCATTACACGAAGTATTAGACGCTGTTTTAATGCGATTGAAAAACCCAATTGCGACTGTAGATGAGCTTATGACCGTTATCAAAGGTCCAGATTTTCCAACCGGCGGTATTATCCAAGGTGTGGAAGGTATCAAAAAAGCATATGAAACAGGTAGAGGGAAAATTATTGTTCGTGCAAAAGCGGAAATTGAAGAGCTTAAAGGCGGCAAGGAGCAAATCGTTGTTACTGAAATACCATATGACGTTAATAAAGCAAACTTAGTCAAGAAAATTGATGAAATGCGTTTAGATAAACGACTTGAAGGAATTGCAGAAGTACGTGATGAATCAGACCGTACAGGTTTACGGATGGTCATTGAACTAAAAAAAGAAGTACCCGGAAAACCAATTCTGCAATATTTATATAAAAACACAGACCTTCAAATTACTTACAACTTTAATATGATTGCGATTTATAAACGTCGTCCAACGATGATGACATTGCCATTACTATTAGATGCATATATCGATCATCAGAAAGAAGTAGTAACAAGACGTTCTCAATTTGACTTGAAAAAAGCGAAAGATCGCCTACATATCGTAGAAGGATTGATGAAGGCATTATCGATTTTGGATGAAGTTATTCATACAATCCGTCAGTCAAAAGATAAAAGAGATGCTAAAAACAACTTGATGTTAAAATTCGAATTCACTGAAATTCAAGCTGAAGCAATTGTTTCATTACAGCTATATCGTTTAACTAATACCGATATTACGGAATTACGTGAAGAAGAAGAAGAACTTAAAGCGAAAATTGCTGAATTACAAAGTATTTTAGAAAGCGAAGCAAAACTAATTAGTGTAATTAGGAAAGAATTACAAGATGTGCGTAAACGTTTTGCTGAACCACGTCGCTCAATTATTGAAGCTGAAATTGAAGAAATAAAACTGAATTTAGAAGTTTTAATTCCAAGTGAAGATGTTGTGGTGACAGTTACTAAAGATGGTTATGTTAAACGTACTAGTCAACGTTCTTACAATGCTTCGAATGGTAAAGACTTTGCGATGAAGGATTCCGATCATCTATTGTACGAATCCCAAATTAATACGCAACAGCATCTATTGCTATTTACTAGCAAAGGACATTATATTTATCAACCTGTACATGAGCTACCGGATATTCGTTGGAAAGACTTAGGTCAGCACATCTCAAGTATTGTGCCAATTGATTCGGATGAAGTAATCATCAATGCACGCGGGGTAGAAACATTTGACCAGGATGTATTTGTTATGACAATCACTAAAGGTGGCCAAATTAAACGCTCACCACTGAATGAATATGTAGTTCAACGTTATTCAAAACCAATTAAAACAATGAACGTGAAAAAAGGTGACGAAGTAATTTATGCGGATCTCGTAACGATTACGGATGAAGTCATCTTGACTACTCATTTCAGTTATTCCGTTCGATTCCCAATGGAAGATGTACCCGTTACAGGTGTTAAAACAGCTGGTGTTAAAGCCATTAACTTAAAAGAAGAAGATTACATTGTAGCTGCAAATATAATCCCTGAAAATGATAAAGGTGATTTAATGCTTGTTACACATCGTGGTGCAGTGAAGAAAATGGATGTCTCTGAAATAGAAGTGAGCGGTCGTCCAAAACGCGGAGTCGTAACAGTTCGTGAGTTGAAAAAGAATCCTCACCGTGTCTTTACAGTCATTTATGTTCATAAAGGTGATTTGTTACTTTTAGAAACTGAAAAAGGTGTTCAAGAGCAAGTACATGAAGATAATTATCGTAATGCAGACCGTTACTCAAATGGTTCATTTGTAGTTGATATTGATACTGACGGTGAACTTACAAGAGTTGTGAAAATGAAGCCTACAAAATAATATATGTAACATTACAGGAAGAAAGGAGCTCATAGTAGCTCCTTTCTTTTTAAGGAGAAGAATATGTGGAAAAATCGGAATGTTTGGATTGTTTTAATTGGTGAATTAATTGCAGGACTTGGATTATGGGCGAGCATAATCGGTAATCTAGAGTTCATGCAAGAAAAGGTGCCTTCTGACTTTGTTAAGTCACTTATTCTATCAAGTGGTTTACTAGCTGGAGTGATGATGGGGCCATTAGCTGGACGTATAATCGATCAATCCCGTAAAAAAACTGTGTTAATTTACTCTAGTGTTGGGCGTGTTGTAAGTGTTGTCTTTATGTTTATAGCATTAGCGACAGGATCTATTTGGTGGATGGTTGTTTTCTTAGTACTTTTACAAATTTCTGCATCTTTTTATTTTCCAGCACTTCAAGCTACTTTGCCTTTAATTGTAGGTGAAAAGGATTTATTGCAATTAAATGGTTGGGATATGAATGTTTCTACAGTTGCTCGTGTTGCAGGGACCGCCTTAGCCGGTTTGATATTAGTATATTCGGCTATAGGTACACTTTATTTGCTCTCATTCGTCGCGTATATTGCATTGCTCTTGTTTACTTTTATGTTAAAAATCCCAGAAGAGAAACCTCAAAGCACCGCTCAACCCGAGGAAAGTACTAAAAAGGGAAGTGGCTTTAAAGAAGTATTCCCAATGCTTCAAGCAAATCTGGGTGTGAAAATGACGTTTATTTTATCGTTTATACCTCTCTTATTTTTAGGTTCATTTAATTTATTAGTCATTAAGATAAGTGAATTTCAAGATTCTGCGATGATTAAAGGGATGATTTATACTGTAGAGGGCATTTCCTTTATGGTTGGTTCCTTTGCTATCAAATATATTGGGGAGAAATGGAGGATAGAGCGAATCTTATTTGTTTGTCTCATTGTCATTGGAAGTGGGGAAATGCTGTTGTATTTTGCAGGAAGTTCGTTCCTGACATTAATAACATTTGCGCTCTTCGGATTCTCTTTAGGTTGTTTCTTCCCAACAGTAATGACGATATTTCAAAAACAAGTACCGAAAGAATACCATGGACGCTTCTTTTCTTTCAAAAATATGCTAGATCGAATTATGTTTCAAATAGTCTTATTGTCCACAGGTGCTTTACTAGATTTTATTGGCCTACAATTCATGGTGCTGGTATTTGGCGCTATCAGCGTACTGGTAACGACCTATTATTGGTTACAGATGAAACGTGTTGGGGTTCAGATTGAAGCGGAGCAAATATAACTAAAATATAAATTAATTCTCTTTATTAAAAAGGATTTTTTCTTTATTCATAGAATTCTTGAAGAAGACTACAATCTGTAAGGAGGATTACTTTGAGCCAAACATTTAGACAGTTTTTAGATAGCTATTTAGAGATTTGGAGAACATGCTCATTTGAAGAGATGAAAGCACTCATTTCCAAAGACTATCAAGCACGAGAGGTTACGCAAAATGGGATAGTCGATTATGGATATGGTGAATCATTAGAAGGTTGGGCTCAAGGGTTTAATTTTGTGAAAAGTAAGGAAGCAAAATGGGACGTTAGAGAAATAGGCATAGTTCCTTTAGGTAGAGATGAATGCATGGCCATACTATCTGCAACGATTCTACTTGAAGGTCAAAGTCCTCTACCAGCTAATCTGTTTTTTGAAACTTTCCGCTTTAAAAACAATGGTTGGAAACATGTTAGAAGCTACACTGAAACTGGTGTACCCGTTGAACAATTAAATGGTTTATCTATTAATAGAAACACTGTAATGACTGAATAATAATGTAAGTTTGAATGAGGGTATTAAAAAAAGCATTTCTGTTGAAATGCTTTTTTATATTCAAATTACGTTCAATAATATAGTTTTAATCATTTATTTCTTTTCGTGCACCTTTACATAGACAGTACCAAACAAGTTGTCATCAAAATAAGCATCCATTTTCCACATACCACTTTCCGGTAGCGACATATTCGATGGCATACTCATATCAGCACCGTTATGTGGTTTTACAGTATTTTTGCCTCCAATTAATACAATTGGATCACCACCATCTTCATGGGTAGCTAATACTTTTAATGGACGTTCTAGCTCTTCTTTCGTTCCCCAAAAATGCCACATATACTTTTGAGTTTTATCTGGATAAAACTTAACTACTTCACTATCATCGTATATAAAGCCAAGTTTTCCTTTTTCACCAATCATCGTATATCCACCAGATTCAAATAAAGAACTTTCTTTCCAAACGTCCTTCTTATTACAGCCAATAATTGTTAAGATAGTGAATATAACAAAGGTTATAATCAAACTCTTTTTTAGCACTAATATTCCACCTCCCTCATTTGATAATTATATTCTCTTCTGATTCATATAAACCTTTAATTTCCATTTTAAAATATATACGGAATTCTTATAGGCATTTTATTGTTCACTGTTAATACATATCCTATTTTTCATCAGTACCTTTGGATGGGGATACATTAAAACAAAATTCTACAAGCCTGATATATCAAACGAATATGCCCCTGTTGTTCAATAGGATGTGGTATTTGCTTTTGGATTCCCCACTAGTCTTTTTAGGCATCTTGTTTATTGAATAACCATATTATTTGGCTTCATTATCATATTGATAAAAAAATATATTAAGCCTTATTTTAAAACACGTAGTATGTAGTGATAAAACTTAATAGTTCTAACAAGATTAACCCCGTTCTAAATTAGGACGGGGTTGAAAATTTAGGTGTTTATTTGGGGATTATCTATTTTCCTTCTATAATTTCATTAAAAATTAGTCCTTCTCCATTTATTTTAATTATTTTAAGTCGATTGGTGTATTTGATATATATGGATTTGTATTGTTCTACACCGTTTTTATCTATAAGAAGAAGAACGCGTTTACCTTCGTTATCTGTTATAGTTTGAAAGTTAAATTCTTTATTATCAATTTGCTCAATAATATTATTATATTCAGGTAATGAAGTCCATTCCTCATGATTTGAACTTTCATTAGATTGATTTTGATCATTTTCTTGTCGAACTTCTTGTCCTCCCTCAGTTTGCGAGAGTTGCTCATTTTTTTCTGTAACCTCGTTATTGTTTTTATCTTCTCCTTTACTGTTACAAGCCGTTAACATGATTGCAACAGCAATTAAAGTAATAATCGTCTTGTTCATTATTTTTTTCATCTCCTGTTGATTTATTCCCCTTAATTCTAAAAACAAAACCCTATCACTCTTTAAGGGGAAATAAAAAAACTTGTTCTAGCTTAATTAATTTGTTTTAACCAATATAGAGTTTATTCAAATTCTTATTCTATTAATTGGGCAAATTGCTGAATAGATATACTTATATAAAGAATTACTCGAAGTTGATGTAACTCCGAGTAATTCATTAGCACATATTCTTAAAAGGAAAATGAAATAGTCCTTCTTGAATCGCTCAAAGAATAAAAAGCTACATTTTAAATAAAGTATCTAGAGTAAAACAGAACTTAGTAATATACCAATTACAACGGCAGAGATTGTTGAAACTAAACCAGGGAGCATAAAGCTATGGTTTAGAATATATTTTCCGATTCGAGTTGTTCCGGTACGGTCAAAGTTTATGGCTGCCACTACTGTCGGATAGTTTGGAATGAAGAAGTAACCATTAACAGCTGGGAAAATGGCAATTAATAATGCTGGATTAATACCAAGCGTTACACCAAGAGGTATTAGTGTTCGAACCGTTGCTGCTTGGCTGTATAGTAAAATAGAAAGTACAAATAATGCAATAGCAAATAACCATGGAGCTGCTGTGACTAGGCCAGAAATCGAACTGTTAATAAGTTCAGCATTACCATTGAAGAATGTGTCACCCATCCAAGCGATACCGAAAATAGCTACTACTGCTGAAGCTCCGGCTTTAAACACACTACCAGAAACAATTTCGTCAACATTTGCTTTACAACAAATAATGATTAAAGCAGCAATTGTCAGCATAACGATTTCAATGGTAACAGGCATAGACATAGGTGTAAATACGCCGTCAATATCCCAACCTGGACGTAATTTTTCAAATGAACCTAGAGCAACGATTAATACTGCGGCAAGTAAGAATAATACAACAGAAAGTTTTGAAGCATTAGTTGGAAAGAATGCTTTTTTATCTTGTTTAATTGGAGCTAAGCCTTCTTCTAAGCGTTTCAAATAAATCGGATCTTCTGGTAGCTCTTTACCTTTTCTACTAACAACAAAAGCAGCTATCATACAACCGATAAAAGTAGAAGGTATAGAGATCATTAAAATATCTAGTAAAGTAATTTCGAAATCAGCTAATAAAGCTAATAATGCTACAGTCGCTGCTGAAATAGGACTGGCTGTAATTGCTTGCTGTGATGCTATTACTGCGATTGACATTGGTCTTTCAGGACGAACACCTGATTCTCGGGCTACTTCGGCAATAACAGGTAAAACGGAGTATGCAACGTGTCCAGTTCCTGCACAAAAAGTAAAAACGTAAGTAACGATAGGAGCGATGAATGTAATCCATTTAGGATTTTTTCTTAATGCTTTCTCCGCAATATGAACGAGATATTCCATACCACCTGCGGCTTGAAGAGCTCCTGCAGCAGTAATTACTGATAAAATCATCAGCATAACATCAATAGGTGCGGAAGTAGGTTCTAGGCCGAAAAGAAATACAAAGATTGCTAATCCAACACCACCCATTACTCCAAGACCAAGTCCACCTATCCTAGCACCTATAAAGATGCAGATTAACAAAATCAAAAATTGTATCCAGAACATATCAGTTTCCTCCAATTACGAATGGTCATTTTATTACGATAAGTTTTTGATATGTAAACCTTGTTTACATTCTTTGTCGAATGATTCACAAATAGACATTTTATTAATAATAGCCATGAATAGAACTTTTAGTTTTTCATGAATGAAATTGTAGGATATCCGTTGTAAACGATTAGAGAGAAGGGTGCTTTAGGATTCAAAAGGGATGAAATTTATGAAAGATAAATTCTTAATATACATATTGTTAGTCATATCGGTTTCAATTGTTGGGAAAAGATTTAGCCGTTAGACATTATTTTAACTATTAGCCTTGGCACACCGATTTTTTCTAGTTTGGTTAAAAATACTTAAACCTATTCCTTCGGGGAAATAGAAGGAATAGGTTTTGGCCAATTTCATATTGGATTAAATATCTTTGATCAGGGGGATTTTCTTTTATTGTATGGATTATTCTTTCATATTTCCAAAATGAAAGATGTACTAACGGGGTAGCATTTTTGTAATATATGAACTGTTTAATTTTGCTAAATCAATAAACTTTGTGAAAGAATGTACGGGTGCTTTAGTAGAAGATCTTTGAGCGTTCAGACAGTTCTTTTTTCTTACTTAACAAAAGGGACAGGTTAGTTAAAGAAGAAGGAGTAGAAGACTATTTTAAATAGATTTACCATAGTGGAATTTTAAATTTCAACACTATATTGAATGAATATCTGAAATGAAATGCTCAGTAAATTGTGAACTAATATGTATATGTGGAAAGAAACGATTAAAAGGGTCACTCGTTGGCAAGTGACCCTCGATGTCAGAAAAAAGGGATGTGTAAGGCGAAATTACCTTAACTTTACAATTACTATCATGGGTTAGCTAGTAAAAGAGGCTTTGAGTTAATGTATGAAGCTAACGCCAACAATAATTAGAAGAATGAATAGGACAACGATTAAAGCGAATGAAGAATTGTTACGTCTACCATAGTCATTATAGTTTTGATTTCCCATAATAAATTCCCTCCTTTCTATAATCTAGAATATGTTTAGTTATATAAAGGATATAAGGTATTCATCTAATCAATCATTCATTTGAAAAAAATAAATAAACGTGTTACCTAGTTTGTGAAAGATTTTGGTTGGTGTGGAGCTGCATGAAATCCATTTGAAGTAGAAATTTATGAATCTATATAAAAAAGATTACTGAACACTTTGCAGAAAAAGGTCACCGAAGACAACAAACCAGGAGATTTGAGGATAAATTAGCTTTACACTACTATTACATTGAGTGATAGCTATCTAAAGCGGTTATGGAGACTAATTGATTTTAGAAAAATCATTGACAATGTTGAAGACTTTTATCCATTATTAGATAATCTGAATAGAAGCTAAAGCGTAATTTTTCACACATAAATATTGGGTGTGTTGAATTGATTAATACATGAAAGTAGTCCGACAAATTAGAATAATGAATAGAACAACAAATAGAAGGAATGTTGAATTATCTCCATATTTATTGTCTCCACAGTTACTGTTAAAATTGCACATATTTCCGGAGTATCCCATAAAAATATCCTCTTTCTTCATTATTCTATTCATCAAAGGATAGGAGGGGCAGGACAATAGGGAACTAATAAATAAGGTAATCCATTACTTATGACTAGTATCCAAGAATTTGTAAAGAACTTAAACGATTATCTTAAGTTTTCATTATTTGATAATAATGAATAACACAACATATATCTGTTCGTAAATCCATATACATACATTGATAGATAAAATTCTTCTTGGTATAAAATAAAAACGCTAAAATTTTGCGAGTGATAAAATGTGAAAAAACTTACATTTAAAATTATAAATTTTTTAATACAAAAACCTCGACTGCTATCAGTCGAGGTTTTTTGTTGCTTCAAGGAAAGAATTCTATATAGACGAAACATTATGTAAAAAACTATCTAGTTTGAATTGTTGGAGTGAATGAGGAGTAAATAATATGAATAATAAAAAGTATAATGACCTTAAATTAGGCGACTTATTCAACTAAAGGGCCAGGTTAGTTGAATAAGCCATTTGTATTTATTATATTATGCTAATTACCCCGACCATTCATATACTTATTCCTAACATGTAACATTAGCAATACAACGCTCTACATACACCAGTACTTCTTTCGAAATCGGGTATAGGCCCGTTTCCTCAGAGGGCAGTTTTCTGACTTCCCAGAACTTATCCATCAATGTCGTATCTCCTTGAAAAGTATCGTTTGATATTTCTATTAACTCGCAAGCTATTTGGTGACCTGCCTCTGATTCAGGTTTAATATTGTGTTTTATACACCACTCAATTCGTCGTAGCAAAGAAATATACTGATGTGTTGTCGAATCATTGTTGCCGAGATTTGGAATTGTCTCTTGCAAGATTACCTTTTCATCAACTTCAAAATAGTCAATCCATTTTTTAGAGCTATTTTGTGAAATTTGAATAAGTTGAGAGACACGTTCCCAAGACAAAGATTCTTCCAAGTCGATCATATTAATTAAAGATTTTGTATTAGAAATGCTTGTTTGAAGTTTGGAAAGTTCATCTTGTAGATAATTGTGATGCGAAATTAGAATTTGTTTATAGGATAGTCTATCTAATAAATCGCGAATATTTTCGAGTGGAAGTGAAAGTGATTTTAGAATGATGATTTTTTCTAATTTAAACATATCCTCTTCTGAATAATATCGTCGTCCATTATCATCTTTAAAACTTGGTGTGAGGAGATTAATCTGATCGTAATAACGAAGTGTGCGAACGGAGACATTTCGCTGCTTTGATACCTGTCCAGTAGTCCATCGTTTCATTTTATTCCCTCCTAAAAATAAAGCTTGCAGGTGACGTAACGTCATCTAATATAGTTGGATTATACCATATAAAGGAAGAGTGATGGCGGATGAAAACAAATGAAATGAACTGGAAGGAAGAAGACCGTTGGGGTTTGAAAGAATTTATATTTTTAATGTTACTTGAATTTGTATTTGTAATTGGGTGTATTAAATTCGTTGTTCACCCAATTTATTCTCACTGGCTTGATAATGTTCTATATGCTGGAACATTAATGGGATTGACAATAGCAATTATTCTAATTTTAGGTGTTTATTTTATTGCTCTCCGTCCGAAAAAACTTTCTTGGAGTGAAGTAGGGATAAAAAGATTCGCTGTTAAGGATTGGAAAATCATTGTTATATTTTCTGTTATCTTAATGGTTGGTGCCGTGATAATTGTAGTGCTTACTAGTTTTATAGGGAATTCGTGGGAGAACAGCAAAACCGAGGCAATACAGCAAAATGTAACTTTCGTTACGGTTCTAATTGCCTTTATTTCTGCGGCGGTTATCTCACCAATATACGAAGAAATTTTTTATCGCGGTTTTTTATATCGTTGGTTACGTACACGTATAGGATTTATTGGAGCAATTTTACTTAGCTCAACAATCTTTACAATTGTTCATATTCCAACATATAATGTAATGCCAGTAAATTTCTTTAGTGGTATCATTTTTGCTTTAGCGTATGAACGAACTAATTCGATCTGGCCATCAGTTATTATTCACGGTTTTACTAATGGGATTATGGTTTTGTTGACAAGTTTGGGATAAAGATGTTGTTATGAGTAGCCGGAACATACCATGCTAACTACCAGATACAAGAGCTGAAAAAGACTGCTAATAAGCAGTCTTTTTTATTATGCAGCCTGTCGGGTAGCATTCCTGTAATGAATAAAATGAATTATGTAAAATCAACAAAGTTTGTGAAATAATGTACTTAAACTAACGGTGCTTTACTTCAATAAGTAAACAATAAAATATGAACAATATTGTTTAATAAAGTCTAGTAATAGATACTCTTGTTACTAGTGTTGACTATGATTATATTCGATAGGTGTACAGTCAAAAAAGAAAAGAAGGTATTACTATTAAACGTAATGACCTTCGATTTTGTTTGTTTATTTTTTTAGTTGCAAGCAATTCCGTCTTTATTTCGATCCAACCGATGGTCTCCAAAGCCAGCTGCCTTTGACTCGTTCATAAATTTAGTTGCTTCAGAAGCGTTGCTAAAATCTGAACAATCCTTATCTATTTTAAAATTGTAAATTGTAGTAGAAGATGTTTTGGCTTTTTCATCCTTTTTAGATTCTTCTTTTTCTACTTTTCTTTTATCATATTCTTTCTTTGCCTCTTCTTGAGATTTCTTCATATCTTCTTCCATCTCTTTTACATAATTTGCGGCTTCAATTTTTCTTTGTTTTTCTTCTAATTCACTCTTCTCTAGTTCAGCTATATGTTTTTCGTAAACACAGGGGCCAATAGACCAAATTAATATTAATAATAAAATAATTAGTAAAATAACTCCTTTGGTATATGTTTTTTTTCTTTTCTTTTTATAGTAGCACCATATTGTTGTGAGAATGACTGCAAGGAATAATAAGAGGTTCCAAGTTGAACCTACAATACATTCTAAAACAAGCATAAACAAATATAGACACACAAGTATAAGCAACAATATTATTACTTTTATAGTATCCTTGTCCTTCATTTTGTTCCTCCGTTTATTTCTAGTTAATTAACACTAATCAATTTTAGTTATAAAAGCTCGATAAGTAAATGAAAATTTGGTTTGAGAAAAAGGAAGAGAATGAAAAAATTAAATATTATATATTTTATGAATATATAGTAATATTTGAAACTCTCTTTATATCTAAACGTATATATTAGAAAGGATGTTGAAATACGGATTATAAACATGTGAAAAAAAAGAGGTGTCTTTCTTTATGTACAAACAGATATTCCAAAAAATACATATCTAAAATCGCAAACGGCTAGTTATACCAAAGGTTTTTTACGGGTCAAATCATTGATATATCAACATTTATAGAGGGAGGAATAGTTATGACTAAAAAGCAAAAGATTACAATTGTTGGTGCAGGGATTGTTGGTGCGTCTATAGCTTATAATCTATCAAAGGAAAATCAGAATGTCACTTTAGTTGAGTGTCACTCAAAAGCAGGATATGGGGTAACAGAGAAATCTTTTGCTTGGATTAATCCATCAGGTCGTGTTCCAAATAACTTTCAACATTTGTATGACGAGTCACTTGCAGAATATCATGTATTGGAAAAAGAGATACCAGAATTGAAGGTAGATTGGAACGGTGCACTTACATGGGGAAATCTCACAAGCATCAATAAATCTCATGTGAAAAAAATAACTCGTCAGCAAATATCGGAGTTAGAACCTCATTTGAAAGAATATCCTGAGGAAGCTCTTTATGCTTATAAAGAAGGCGCGGTAGACCCTAATGTCCTAACGAATCTTTTGGTAAAGATAGCGGAAGAAAACGGGGTAAATATATTATTCGATACAAAAGTGACACAAATAAAAAAAGAGGGTACCAAAGTTGTTGGCATACATACTTCAAAAGGTTATATAGAATCAGATGTAATTGTATTAGCAACTGGTACAGCGTTACCTGAGCTGTGTAAACCTCTTGGTCTTGATATTCCTATTGAGTCTTCACCATCAATTATTATTCGTATGAAATCTCCAAAAAAGCTCATTCACACCTTAATTTCTAATTCAAGATTTGAGGCAAGACAACTATCCGATTATACACTTATTGCCGCTGAAGATTATTTGGATGAGTATGGAGAAAACGGACCAGAGGCGATTGGAAAAAGAGCATTTGAAACCCTTCGCTCCGATTTGGAAGAAGGGGAACATTTAGAGTTAGAAAGTATCAAAGTAGGAATGAGGCCTATGCCTAAAGACGGTTACCCCATTGTCGGTTTTCATGATCAGATAAAGGGACTTTATTTAGCAGTTATGCATTCTGCAATCACATTATCTCCTGTTATTAGTCGATTGGTTGCGAAGGAAATTGTGGATAATGTGCAGTTGGAAGAATTAGAAAGCTGTAGAATATCTAGGTTTTATCCACTAAATGATAAATCACTAATAGATAAATAAATCTTATTGATATTTTCCAAACTTTAGCAGAAGATAAAGTTGTTTTAGAAATGGACATTTTTAAAAGTCAAATGACTAAATGGTTGGCCACTTTACCTAGTTATTTCAAGCAATGCCTCGACATTTCGGGGTGCGAAAGTTGAGTAAATACTAAAAGTTCTTATTGAACAAACGAGTGCTTTAGTGGAATAAGGAGATTTAAACATCTAGCTGCATTCTCATTCTGTTTAACAAAGGCTTCGTTTTATCGCAGACTAAAGAAAATTGAGTAGGATGTTTAGAACTAATTTATAATAAATATTTTGTAATTGTAAAGGGAGAATATAATGTACTCTATAGGTAAATTTTCTGAAATATGTAATATTCCCGTTAAAACATTACGCTACTATAGCGAGATTGGATTACTAAAACCTTCTTACATAGATTCTGTAACAAACTATCGATATTATGACTATGACAAAATTCAAAACATGAAAAAAATTATGCTTCTAAAAAGCTGTCAATTCTCCTTAGCTACGATTAAGGAATTTATTGAAAGCTCTGATCAGATACAATGGAAAAGAATATTAGAACATAAAATTGATGAACTTGTGGATCAAAAAAAACAAATGTCCAAACAAATAGAAGAGATGAATAGGTTAAAAATACAAATCGAAAAAGAGGCTTCTATAATTCCAGGACCTTTTTTATCCGACTGTTCTATTGAAAATCGAAAGGAAATACTAGTTTATACGATTCGTGAGAAAATAAAGGTTAAATTTATTGATAGGTTGGTTAAAAATTTATTTGATCGAGTTTACGCTTTTAATCTCGTGATTACAGGTAAACTAATGGCTATCTTTCACGAACGAGATTTGAATCAAAAAGAGGCAGATGTAGAACTACTTCTTCCAATAAAAGCTACGAACAAAATAGACGGTTGTAGAATTTTAGCTAGTGGGAAATATGCATGTCTGACTGTTAAAGGTCCTTATTCAGAGCTGGAAGTAGGATATGAAATGTTGAAAAATTGGATAATGGAACAGAATCTAACCCATGTAGGGAAAGAGATAGAGATTTATGAAAAAGGACTTGTTCCTTCCGATTTTAACATAAAAGAGATACGACCGGATTTAAACAGACATCCCTCAGAGTTTATCACCAAAATATGTATACAGGTTATCAAGAACGATAGTTAAGTAACAGTTTTATATAGAAATAGGGTAAACTCTCCACCTACTGGAGGGTTTATTCTTTATATATACAAAGAAATAACGGAGGGAAATTACTATGTATCATCCGAGATTAAAAGGTAATGCTTACGAGGCAAGTAAGCATTATGCAGAAATCCTTTATAAAAATGGATTTCGATTCCCGATAGTAACAGAAGAAAAGTTGAAATTCGGTGAGCAATGCAAACCTATTCTTACTGAATTTGACCCTAGTATTGTGAAGGAAATACAAGGATTTGCAGAAGGTTGTCATTCTTCTTTCGAAGAAGTAAGTTCTTTTCTTTTAAGTATAGGAGTATTTGAATTGGCCGGTCAATGTAGTATTTTCTCAGCTTTTAACGGAAGCGAAATGGTTATTGGCCGTAATTATGATATGCTCTTTAATCTGAAGAATTTTACAGAGTCCTCACTAATTTGTTTTGGAGGCAAAAATAAATATGTAGGTCATTCAGATTGTTTTATTGGAAAAGTTGATGGTATAAATCAACATGGTTTATTTGTAGGAATTACATCAGTTCCTCATGTGGGAATTAAGCCAGGATTGAATTTTTATTTTGCTGTTAAATATATTTTAGAAAATTGTTGTACTGTGGGAGAAGGAATAGAAGTGTTGAAAAGATTTCCAAGTTCGGTAGCTAATAACTACTTGTTAGCAGATCCATTAGGGAGTATGGCTGTTGTAGAAGTTACCCCTAATGACTATCAAGTACGCCTTCCTACCAATAACTATATTCATTGTACCAATCACCATGAAAGTACATCATTATCTGAAAGCTGTAATTGGAGCAAATCAAAAGAACGTTTTGAAACATTAGATATACGTCTTAAAGAAAACGTCAATAAAATGACTCTTTCCATTGCACAATCAATTATGTCAGAAACCAAGGGACATGTTTGTTTAAATTTAAAAGAATATAATTTTGGTACGCTCTTCTCTGTTGTAGCAAACTTAAATACATTAGATATACTTAGAGCCGAAGGTCAACCAAACAAAGCAAAATATAAATCAGATATACGATTGACAGATGCTGTTTTAAAATAAACCCTTCATGTCTTATAAAAACACTAATCAAAAATTCGAACTTGAAAGAGACAAATATGAATTCAATTAAAGCTTCTTTTTCTTATCTTGAATAGATGAAACAAAATTACAGAACAGAAACCATTCTTTATGAATGTTTGTAAAACATTACACTTAAACTAACGAGTGCTTTAGTAGAAGATCTTGGAGCTGTTCAGACAGCTCTTTTTTTATTCATCTAAAGGGGCAGGTTAGTTGAATAAAAAAACTAAGTTAATTGGAGTTCGCTTACAGATTGGTCTAAAACTGGATTTTAGCGTATATAAATTCAAGTGGTGATTGAAAATGATTTCATTTATTCTTTTATATTTAATAGGAATACCTGTTTCAGTACTACTGTACTCATTTTCAGCAGCAGTTCCAATCGTCATGCGACATAATCTAATTGTTTATTGCCATTAATATATTCTGGGCGATTTATGATGTCTGTCAATTTGCGTTCTTGAAATGCATTTACACAAATTAGAAAAAAGAGTTATCCGATGATCATCGAACAACTCTTTTTTTTAATATTTTCAGTTTTTAATTGGATTTTTTATGAGAAATGTCAAACAAATTATACTTACATTTACTATAAGAGCAAATATAGTATTAAAATCATTTAAGGGCATTAACATAATGAAGAGTGAAAATATTGCAGAAACAAGCGGAATAAATTCCTGTAAAGTAGTAATCTCTCCATTTTTGTGAAGCTGATAAGATTTAAAAAAGAGGATTAACAAAACAATAGATGTCAGTAATAGTCCTGCATATCCCCAACCATCTTCAATAAACCAAGGTAAAAAGCGCATCCGTGATGTAAAAATAAATAAATTTAGTATTAACATACTCACTATTAAACTATTTATAAAGGTAACGGTTCTATTTCTCTTCATTTGAATCACTCTCCAAAACTTGATTTCGCATTTTTCATTTACTAATTGAATAATTTCCTTTATCAAAAATACCTCGCTTTATTTAGTGTAATTTTACACGATAAGAGAGTTTTTTGTCAATGATAATATATTATTTTGTGGTTTTAGCTAAGCTTACATTCAATTTATTAATAATAACTATAAATTCAATAATTTATATCACGAAGTGTTGTAAACCGTTGATACATGAATGTTTATAGTGAAAGTTTAGTAAAAGAAGAGTTAAATATAGTATTAGCAAGAGCAATGAAGAGGTGAAGAAGAGGAATCTGTTTCAAAGAAAGGCTTACATAACATGTTATAAAATAATTGTAGATGCTTACTAAGTAGATATAGGTGTAGGGTATGAAGAATTTTATATTACTTTAAGTTGAAATAGATTACTAATTATATATGATATTCATATTTAGACTATTTAAACAAAGTACGTACATTATAAATCAAGGAGAATCAAAGTGAAGAACTATATTATTGTATCTATTGGCTTATTATTGATTTGTGGTTGCTCTCAAACAAGTTCAAAAGAAAGTAAAGGTTTTATGGAAATAATTGGTGATATATCGGTATCTAAAATTGAAGTTATTGATGGACGAACTGGGGAAAGACATAGTACTACTGAAGATGAAAATATAGAACAGTTTTATCAGCTTCTAAGTGAAAGAGAATATAAAGAAATGAAAAATCATGAAAAAGTAAAGGGATATATATATTGCGCTGTTCTATATTCAGGAAAAAAAGATTTTAATGTAACCTTTTTAGATGATGAAATTGACATCAATGGTACTTATTATTCACTAAATAACCCAATATTAGAAGAAGATATATTCAAACTTTTAGAGTAAGGTAGACAGTTTAACGGCTGGAGGTTGATATGAGTCAATCCTGAAGTGTTTTAAAGGGTTATTCTTAGAAATTTATTATGAAAAACACATTCATAGTTAGAAAGTTTTATGTCATTTTGAACAGACTTTATTCGAAAGCTCCAATAACTTAACTTAAAAAAATTAAAATGGAACAACTAAAAAAGCATCTCCATCGGAATAATGATCTCCCTGGAAATGCTTTTTGTGTTTATGGAATTGCACTTGTAATTTGTCTTTTTTCGTTTTAGTAGTTCTTGTATGTGTGCTAAAAGCAACTTCTCCACGCTGTGTTGTTACATCCTTGCCTAAATTGCGTAATACATGCTGTCTATGACGTTTTGCTTTTGAGATAGCCAAATGATATCACTCCTTCTTTGAATTGCCTTTAGCATACATGAAGAGAGGGATAGAAGCAATACATAAAGCACCTAACAACGCATTTTAATTGAAAAGAAATCGATGAACTATCTCTTATCAGAAAATAGGATATAGTGTATGGAGTTATGAAAGATGAATTAAATTCCTAAAGGTTAGAGCCAATTAGTTTACTTTATTAAAGACTTCAATTATTATTATCTAATTGCGACAAACATTATCCAAGTTAGATTGTATTGATAATTTCCTAAGTAAATAAATCTATTCATGTATATTGAAAAATAGAAAAAAGAGGTGATATTATGCAAATGAAAAAAGGAGTGGAACAGTCTATATCGGCTATTCTTATACTCAATCTACTGCCCGATAAAGCAGTGCTACCAGGAGAAGCCATTAGTGAACAGTTAGGAACTTCCGTGACTTATTTTCGGAAATTACTAAGAAAACTAGTTTGCGCTGATTTAATCATGTCCGTTCCTGGTGTAAAGGGTGGCTTTCGTTTAAATAAAAGGCCAGAAGACATTCGAATCTACGATATATACCTTGCGATCGAGGGTCAGCAATCGCATTTTGCACCAAGTGATGTACTTGATGATGTATTGAATTTAAAGAAGAATGATAGTTGTCGTTTGATTACTGAAATCATGGATGAAGCTGAAACTGCATGGCAGTCAGTTTTGAAGAACAAAACCATTGCGAAGTTATCAGAAGAATTACAACAAGAACGTTTTGCAAAAGAAGTTGAGATGTTACAACAATGGGTAAAAGAAAAGATGGTTTTATAAGACCTAGACACCCTTTTTGGAGGAATTAAGTATGAATCATTTTCAGTCACATCAAGGATTTTCGCATTCTTTTAAGGAAAACCGATTAACACTCGGTTTAGCATTTCCTTTAGAGGCATATACAGGAAGCACTCCTCAAATGGATATCGATGATCAAATAAAGCTAGCCAAACTAGCAGAAGATTATGGATTTGCCGCACTATTTGTGAGAGACGCCCCGATTTATGATCCAAACTTTGGTGACGTCGGCTTCCTATATGATCCTCTAATGTTCTTAACATATGTCGCAGCGAATACAAAAACTATTGCACTTGGAACGGCAAGTATTGTGACACCTTTGCGAAATCCACTGCATTTAGCAAAATCAACTGCAACATTAGATCAATTGTCAAATCAACGTTTCTTGTTTGGGACGGCGACAGGTGATCGCCCAATTGAGTTTCCAGCCTTTAAAATAGAGTCAGAGAATCGATCAGCCCTTTATCAAGAGAGTATTTCCGTTATGAAGACCGTATGGAACGAGACATTTCCACAAATTCAAACTGACCACGTTGCATTGACACATGGAGATGTAGTACCAAAGCCTGCTTTACAGGATATTCCTGTATTTGGGACAGGTTATTCAGGACAGACGTTAGAATGGCTAGCAAAAAATACAGATGGCTGGCTCTTCTATGCACAAGATGTAACAAGTCAGCGCACGCTAATTCAAAAATGGCGGCTTGCTAATGACACGTTTAAGCCATTTATCCAGCCAATCACGATTGATTTGTCTGCTAATCCCAATGAAGCACCAAAACCAATTGCAGGTGGCTTCCGAGCAGGGCGGAATTTTATCATAGATTACCTTTCTGCATACGAGGCAGCAGGTGTTAATCACATTATGTTTGGAATGAAATATAGTCAGCGTCCTGCTGAGGAAGTCATTCAGGAGCTAGGGGAATTTGTTGTTCCAAAGTTCCCGGCTATTAAGTAGAATCTCAGTTTCAATGGCTTATATTGTTTCAATGAAATTCTAACGTTTTATCGAAATTAGAGCACTATGTATTTAATTAAAAATATAGTCAGTCGGATTTTAAAAAAAGAGAAAAGAGATGAAAAAAATGATACCAAGTTTAAAGCGTATTAATGAATTGGCTAAAAAGCAACGTGAGAGTGAATTGACAGCTACTGAAAAGGTAGAGCAACAAGTATTAAGAGAAGATTACTTACGTGAAATTCGTGGACAAGTACTTGAAACTTTCTCAGGTTTGAAGGTAATGGATCCACTAGGAAACGATGTAACTCCTCAAAAATTACGTTCTGAAAGAAAAATTGAATCCAACGAATAAAAGGGAGTTCTCACTATGAAATTAAGCGTATTAGACCAAGCACCTGTTACTGGGGGAAATGAAGAGAGAGACGCCGTTACAAAGGCGGTAGAACTGGCAGTCCTTGCAGATGAACTAGGATATCATCGTATGTGGATGGCTGAGCATCATAGCTCAAGGACTTTTGTCAGTGCAGCACCTGAAATTATCGTTAGCCATATTGCTTCGCGAACTAAGAATCTTAGAGTCGGTACAGGTGGGACTATGATGATGCATTACTCACCGCTAAAAATGGCTGAAGTATTTAAAACACTTAGTGCACTAACACCTGGACGTATTGATTTTGGGGCAGGGCGCGCACCGGGAGGCGATCAACTTTCGATATTAGCCTTATCTGAAGGGCGTCAGCCGATGTATCACAATATGTACGAGGAATTTGAAACGACCCTTCAATTAATTAATGATGAAGTACCTACAGAAGATTTGTATAAGCAAACAATTGCAGCACCATCAAGTATCGTATTACCCGAGGCATGGCTTTTAGGCTCTAGTGGTAATAGCGCCTTAAAAGCTGGCTCTTTAGGTGTAGGTTATTCCTTTGCACAATTTTTTAACGGCAAAATGTCGAAAGAAATTTTCGACACTTATAGAAAAAGTTTTAAACCATCTGTCTATATGGAAAAATCCGAAATAAATGTTTGTTATATGGTGACAACTGCTGAAACTCGTGAAGAAGCTGAATTTGAAGCTGGTCCCTATGATCTGTTTAGTTTATTCTTTATGCGTGGTCAGATTATACCAATGATGACGCCAGAAGAAGCACAAAATTATCAGTTGACTGAAATGGAGAAAATGCAAATTCAAGATAATCGAAGACGTCATCAGGTCGGTTCTGTAAAAGAAATCGCAACCTTTTTGGAAGAAGAACAAGCTAAGTATGGTTTTGATGAAGCGATGATCTGTAGTATTCCAAATTCGCAAGAGAAGCGTTTAGAAGTATATAGCTTATTGGCGCGTGAACTTTTATAAATAAAATGTGAATCAAATTTAAAGTTTACAGTACACTTAGCAGAAGTATTGTAAATTAAAAATGTACATTACTAAGAGTTATAGTAATGTACATTTTTTGTTTATTGAGTATTCAATTTTGATAGTACAGGAACATTTTGTACGGATGTCTCTGTACTTACTTTATTTTGAGCGCCAGTTGGATCGAATTCATTTTCTGATTTTGCTACGATAACAGTTGCAACACCGTTACCGATTAAGTTTGTTACAGCACGAGCTTCAGACATGAAGCGGTCAACTCCGATTAATAATGCAATACCTTCTACTGGAATCATCGGGAAGGCAGCTAAAGTTGCAGCTAGAGTGATAAAGCCTGAGCCTGTTACACCTGCAGCTCCTTTAGACGTTAACATTAATACCCCTAGTAACATCACTTGTTGCCAGATTGATAGAGGAACGTCATAAGCTTGTGCGATAAACATAGCAGCCATTGATAAGTAAATGGACGTACCATCAAGGTTAAAGGAATAGCCAGTTGGTACAACTAATCCAACTACTTGCTTCGAACATCCGTAGTTTTCAAGTTTCTTCATCATTGACGGTAGTGCTGATTCAGAAGATGAAGTACCTATTACTAGGAAAATTTCATCTTTAATATAGGCGATAAATTTGAAAATATTAAAACCAAAGTATTTTGCAATCGCACCTAAGATGAGAACGATGAATAAGAACATTGTAATATAAACAGATACCATAAGCAGACCTAAATTAAATAGTGATTTAACACCGAAGTTTCCAATAGTATAAGCCATTGCACCGAATGCACCGATAGGAGAGAGCTTCATCACCATACCGATAATTTTAAAGAAAATTTCTGATGTTTGTTCAAATAATTTAATAACTGGTTTTGAAGCCTCTCCAAGTGAAGCAGAAGCGACACCAAACAAAATAGCACAGAATAGAACTGGTAGTAATTGTCCAGCTGCTAGAGAGCCGAAGAAGTTATCCGGAATGATACTCATGATAAAACCAATTAAGCCTTCACTTTCAGCAGCTGCAGTTGTATATGCTGATACATCGCTGCCATTTGCTGCAGAAGTATCTAAACCTTTACCAGGTTGTACAAGGTGAACGACTAGCAATCCAATAGCTAATGCGATCGTTGATACTACCTCGAAGTAAAGTAGTGCTTTCCCTCCGATTTTACCAACCTTTTTCAAATCACCCATATTCCCTATGCCGATGACAACCGTAAGGAAGATAATTGGTGCAATTAACATTTTAATCATTTTGATGAAAATATCTGCTAAAACTTTTAACTTAGCGCCAAATTCGGGGAACACTGCTCCTACGACAACACCAAGTAGAATGGCGATAATTACTTGTACAGTTAGGTTTTTAAAATTGATTTTCAAATGTGTACCTTCTTTCTATAATGTGTTTTGATATCGCTTTCATTGCTATTATCATAAATGTAAAGAAAACGTTTTCATATATTTTGGTGATAATGTTCTTTTCGGTCGTTTTGGTCTTTTTATTTTTCGACTATTAAAAAATCTTCCAAATGTATATATGGCAAGGGTTTACAGGTTATATTTTAATCGAAGGCTATTATTTTATTTTTATAGTACAGATAATAAAAATCTTTATGTACTAGTACAGTGAATTATTTCTCCGTACAAAAAAGCCACCTGAGATAAACCCAAGTGGCTATATACGAAAGTCTTGTCTAGCAGATCGAGTGCTATATAGGACATTTGTATACTAGTTAATGTGCAGTATTTTCAGAATCCAATTCCTTTTTATAACCGTTTGTTGGATCGAATTCATTTTCCATTTTCGCAACAACTACTGTTGCAACAGAGTTACCGATAATATTCGTAATCGCACGTGCTTCACTCATAAATCTGTCTACGCCGATTAAAAGGGCAATCCCTTCGACAGGAATCATAGGAAAGGCAGCTAAGGTTGCGGCTAAAGTTATGAATCCAGACCCTGTAACACCAGCGGCCCCTTTAGATGTCAGCATTAATATACCAAGCAAAGTGATTTGTTGCCAGAAAGATAGTGGCACGTCATACGCTTGAGCGATGAACATCGCAGCCATTGATAAGTATATAGACGTACCATCAAGGTTAAAAGAATAGCCAGTCGGTACAACTAAACCGACTACTTGCTTAGAACAACCGAAGTTCTCTAACTTACGCATAATAAGCGGTAAGGCTGATTCAGATGAAGAAGTTCCAAGTACAATAAACAGTTCATCTTTAATATAATTTATAAATTTGAAAATATTAAAGCCGTAATATTTTGCTATGGAGCCTAATACGATAATGACGAACAAGAACATCGTAATATAGACTGATAACATCAGTTTACCTAATGACCACAATGATTCAAGACCAAAGTTACCGATTGTATAAGCCATGGCACCAAATGCGCCAATTGGGGACAATTTCATAATCATACTAATAATTTTAAAGAAGATATCTGCTACTTGTTCGAATAATTTAACAATCGGTTTTGCAGGGGCACCGATTGAAGCTGTAGCAACACCAAACAACACAGCACAGAATAATACAGGAAGTAATTCTCCAGCTGCAAGAGAACCAAAGAAATTCTCCGGAATTATACCCATGATAAAACTTGTAATGCCATGTTCAGATTCAGCAGCTTGTTTTGTAAATTGTGCTACATCACCTGCAGTTGCAGAAGAAGTATCTAAACCTTTCCCTGGTTGGATAATATGTACTACGATTAATCCTATTGCTAGAGCAATAGAAGATACGATTTCAAAATAGATTAAAGCTTTTCCACCAATTGAACCAACCTTTTTCAGGTTTCCCATACCTCCAATGCCAATTACGACTGTAAGGAAGATAATTGGAGCAATTAACATTTTGATTAGCTTAATGAAAATATCAGCAAGCACTTTTAATTGTGACCCGAAAGTAGGGAACAATGCGCCTACTATAATACCAAGAATGATTGCACAGATGACTTGAACTGTTAAGTTTTTAAAGTTAATTTTCATATGACTGGCCTTCTTTGTAATTTTATTTGGTATCGCTTACAACGATTCCATCATAACGCTGTTGTAAATGTTTTTAATGTTATGGTTTTAAAACTCTTTTTGATCATATTGGTCTCGAATTGTGTTAAAATTTAGATTCGCTCCAAAATGCAGTCATATCAAGGGATAAGAAAAAGCCTTGGAGTAATCCAAGACTTAAAAAAACTTAATACACAATTTTAAAAAATCCTTTTGTACTAGTACAGTTGTGTAATTGTTGTTATTTATTGTTAATTTCTTTTTCAATTTCCTGTAAAAATGTTTTACTTACTTGTTTACGATAGTTTTCGTAAATTGGTTTGAAGAGCTTTTGCCATTTTTGTTGTTCATCATATGATAAAGTTCTGATCTGAACATCGGATAATTGTTGTAAACTCTCCAAATCCTTATCATTCATGTGCTTTGAATGTTCAAAATTCCAAGAAGTAGCCTCATTAATAGCCTCTACTACTTTTTCCTGCAAATCGGTTGACAAACTATTATAAAAATCCTCATTCATCATAACAGCGTATCCAAGTACACCGTGATTTGTAATCGTTAAGTTCTTTTGGAGTTTATAAAAGCCCTTAGAGTAAATGTTGGAAATAGTGTTTTCTTGTGCATTCAATTCTTTTTTTTCAAGCTCTGTATATAATTCATCAAACGATGTTGCAACGGGGGTTGCTTGAAATATAGTAAACTGTTGTTGTAAAACCTTACTTGGCATGGCACGCACCTTAAGTCCCTTAAAATCTTCAGAGGTAAGTATCGGTTTGCCAGATGTTAGTATTTGCTTAAAACCATTATTCCAAAAAGCCAATCCTTTAATATTATAGCGTCCTAGTTGATTCAGTAACTGCTCTCCGAAAGGCCCTGTTAAAACTCGCTTCACATCATCTTCTGTATGAAATAAATAAGGTAAATCAAGCACTGACCATGTAGGCAACGTTTTTGTCATTTTTGAAAAGGATGGAGCAATCATTTCTACTTCTCCATTTTCCAATGCTTCCAATTCATTATTATCATTATAGAGCAAACCGTTTGGATAGATCACAACGCGGATACGACCATCTGTTTTTTGCTCTAATAATTCAGCGAATTTTATAGCAGTTTGACCCTTAGGTGTATTTTCCGCCACAATATGACTAAAATTGATAACGATTTGGTCATTTAAACCACCTTGTTCTTCATCGATTGGTAATGAGGAGTCTAATCCGAATTGTTGTTGATAGCCGATGATACCAATAAGTACTATTAAAGTGATGAAAGCTGTAGTAATATATAAACGCATTTATGTACTCCATAACATTTAGACTTTTTTCTTTACATTCTAACATAGTTTCTAATGTTACAATGAAGGCATTCTATAAAACATTCTAGGGGGCGCCATGAAAACAAAGCAAATATCGATGAATAGCAAAATAATGTCGCTCACCTTTTTCCTCATCGTTTTTTCATTATTAGTTGCAGGTATTTTCGTACTTGGTAACATAATGAAAACTAAAGAAAAAGAGCTAGGTACTGAAGCAATGTTAATAGCTAGAACGGTCGGAAAGCTACCGGAAATAAGGGAGCAGCTTGCTTCAAATAGATCCTTTGAGAAGAAGTCTGCTACTATCAATCAAACCGTAGAAGGTATCCGTGTCATAAATAAAGCGGATTATATTGTCGTTCTAGATATGGAGCATAGAAGGTTATCCCATCCTGTCAAAAGCATGATAGGGCAAACATCTAATACCGTTGATGAAAATGCAGCTTTTGTTGAACATTATTATATTTCCAAAGCAAAAGGTGAAATTGGTAGTGTAGTGCGTGCATTCGTTCCTGTTATGAGCGAAGAGCACAAACAAGTAGGAGTTGTAATCGTTGGTTATAGCTTACCAACTGTATTCGAGATTATTAAAAGCATTCAAAATGAAATTATTATAGCGACAATGCTGAGTCTTTTTTTTGGAGCATGGGGGGCATGGGTATTAGGCCGTCATATGAAGAAGCAGATGTTTGGCTTAGAGCCTCATGAAATTGCACGTCTTTATGTGGAACGGACAGAAACATTTAATGCAATGCATGAGGGTATTATTGCGATTGATAAAGAAAACACAGTAACCATTTTCAACAAGAAGGCTCGTCAAATTCTAGGTGTAGAGGGTGATGACTTTATCGGCAAGAAAATCTATCATATTTTACCTGATACACGTTTACCCGAAATTCTAGACTATAACGAACCTGTTTATAACAAAGAGCTCTTCATTAATCAGCACAGTATTATGAGTAATCGCGTGCCAATTGAAGTGAATAATGAAACGGTCGGGGCCATTGCTATTTTCCAAGATCGTACAGAAGTGAATAAGCTTGCAGAAGAATTAACAGGGGTTCAAGAATTTGTACAAGCACTTCGTATTCAAAATCATGAACACAAAAACAAAATGCATACTATAGCAGGCCTATTACAGCTTGGACATTACGATCAAGCACTAGCTTATATTGTAAAAGTTAAAGAACAACAAGATGATATTACGAACTTCTTAGATGAACGGATTAAAAATCAGAATATTTCCGGCCTATTATTAAGTAAAATTAATCACGGTAAAGAACTAGGCATTGAAGTTGAAATTGATATGAATAGCCAGCTGTCCTATTTACCCGAAACACTAGCATTCAATGATTTTGTAATCCTTCTAGGCAATCTAATTGAAAATGCATTTGATGCACTATTAAATGTAGAACGAGAAGAAAAGCATGTTTTAATAAGTATCGATCAAGATGAACATACCTTATCCATTTTAGTGGAGGATAATGGGGCAGGTATTCCAAATGATAAACTGGAGCAAATTTTTCAAAATGGTTTTACAACAAAAGCTCAAAAAAATCACGGTATAGGGTTATACTTAATTGATGGAATTGTGAAAAAAGGAAACGGTACTATCGATGTATCCAGTACACCTGGTGAAGGTACAAGCTTTTTCATCACTTTTTATTTGTAAAGGAGGGCTTGAGTATGCTTCCCATTTCTGTGTTATTAGTAGAAGATGACCCGATGGTGCGTCAAGTAAATCGCCAATTTATAGAGCGTGTAAAAGGGTTTCGCATAGTCGGTACTGCAGGGAACGGTATCGAAGGGATGAAACAGATTAAGCAGTTGAAGCCAGATCTAGTCGTCATGGACATTTTCATGCCAGAACAAGACGGTATTAAAACGCTGCAAAAGCTTCGTGAAAGTGATACAAAGGTGGATGTCATCACAGTGACAGCTGCTAACGATATGAAAACAATTCAACATGTGTTACAACTCGGAGTATTTGATTACATTATGAAACCATTTACATACGAACGCATTAAACACACTCTTGAAAATTACATGCACTTTAAAGAAAAAGTATCCGAGAAAAACGAATTGACTCAGCGTGAGCTAGATGAATTATTACATCATCAACAAAATACTAGAAAAGAGCCCAATAACTTACCAAAAGGTCTAAACGGTTCTACTTTAGAGAAAATTGTTTCTTATATTGAAAAACAAGAAGCAGCCATTTCTGCTGAAGAAGTTGCCAATGGTGTCGGCCTTGCACGAGTTACAGCGCGTCGTTACCTTGATTATTTAGAAAAACAGCAAAAAGTCGTCATCGATATTCAATACGGTGGCGTTGGTAGACCGATTAATCAATATCGGATTATTCATTAATGTGGTATTACCGCGATTAGTTGAATTTTGGAATTGTTGGAGTTCTACAATTTTTACAAAAAAGATGCCAAGTTAGCAGTTAATTAGAGTTGGTGAAAATATGTCCAGAAAAATAAATAAATTATTAAAAGCATTTCCAATGGAATTAAAGGAAGATGTGATTAAAGTTTTAAGTATAGTTAACCATTCAAACAAGTTAGACTTTTCATATGGTTTTGAGGTTAATTATAGGGGAAGTAAGTTGAATATTCCTGAACGCATATATATTAATGAACCTTCCTTATTACAATACAGTTCATTAACAGATAGACAACAAGTAGTATTAAATTGTGTATTTACAAGGCACCATGATGGTTTTATTAGAGAAGAAAATTTAAAAAAGTTAATTAAGCAATGCAATGACTACAATTGGATAATTCCCTATATAATTCAACTTACAGGGGAGTATGTAATCGAAATTTTACAAGTGATCAAAGATAATTTAGATAGTATTGATAAGAGTATCATAAAAGAGTTTATTGCAGAAAATGCAACATTTTATAATACAATTGAAAGTAGAGTAATCAGTTATTGGAATTGTAATTATCGAAGTAAATATCCAGCCAAAACAGATTATGTAGGTTATGAAATCATTGAATATTTCAATGCTTAAATGTTCTTTATATTGAGCTTAATTTTAATGGGGGATCCAATATTTTTTTGGAATCCCCCTAATTTTATTTGGAAAAATCAAAATGCATTTTTCGAACTCATCATCAAATGATAAAAATTCTCCTACCGAATGTGATACAACACTTCATTGATCAGATTTCTACAATAGTAGTAAAAAAGCTTGTGATTCTATAAAATCAACAAGCTCTTTTATCAACCTTTAAATATCTCGGAGTGTACCCCATACTACAGAAATATGTGGTTTCGTATTAACAATCAAATCTTTCATTAAAGAATCATTGAATGATACTTGAATAGATTCCTCGCCATTATTTTTAGTAATGACTAAAACTTCTACTTCTTCTAAATTCAATTCCATTCGTATCCTTTTTCCGTCTCTCCAAATTAATCTTAGTCGATTTATCGCAGGTTCAATAATTACTTCAAGTATTTCGTTATCTCGTCTCAATACAATGTGCTTTCGTTATAATACCAATCCAAGTCTTTGTCTAATATATCTGGTATGGATTCAAATACATCAATCAGTTCATACATTTCTGGGAAAGTTTCGATGGTATTCATCTTCTCTCTAATGATTCTATAGTCTATCAATTATTAAAACGTTTTCTATAGTATAGATTATTATTAAAATAATTATCTCGTTCTTTATAATTTAATTTTTGAAATCGCATATTTCTATGTAAAGAAGACAATTGGTTTTTTCACAAATTTATTACTGCGAATTGTATTAGAGTTCTCCTATTTTCCCAGTTAACTGCATAGATTGGTGATAGCAGACAAATAGTAGAATGAAAGATATTTTTTGTGCAACAATTTAAGATTATGTAGTTTTCATAGGGGGTATGAAGGATGAAGAAGATTATTAATCAACCTGAACAAGTGCTAGTTGATATGTTAGCTGGATACAAGCTAGTGCACGATGACGTGACGTATTTAGAAGATACTCATGTCATTACACGCGCTCAATTTACATCTAATAAAGTCGGCATCATTAGTGGTGGCGGAAGTGGGCATGAGCCTGCACATGCGGGTTTTGTTGGTCTAGGGATGCTAGATGCGGCTGTATGTGGACATGTTTTTACCTCTCCTACACCCGATCAAGTATTTAGTGCTATAAAAGCTGCAGATCAAGGCTCTGGTGTTTTCCTTGTCATTAAGAATTATAGTGGGGATTGCATGAATTTTGAAATGGCAAAGGATCTAGCAGAGTTAGAAGGTATTGCAGTAGACTACGTTATAGTCAATGATGATGTGGCTGTATTCGATAGTAGCTATACAGAGGGGCGTCGAGGAGTTGCCGGCACAATTCTAGTGCATAAAATTATCGGTGCAGCCGCAGAAAAAGGGGCTTCACTTGAAGACATTAAGACGCTAGCAGAAAGTGTCGTAGCACATCTTGCCACTGTTGGCGTTGCTATAAAACCTGCCATTGTTCCTGAGGTTGGTAAGCCTGGTTTTGACTTAGATGAGGATGAAATGGAATTTGGTATTGGGATACACGGAGAACCCGGTTATAGCCGTGAAAAAATCAAAACTTCTCGTGAAATTGCAGAAGAATTAATTCATAAAATTGAAATGGAAACCAAATGGACGACGGATCAAACTCTTGCTGTACTTATTAACGGTATGGGTGCTACGCCACTTATGGAGCAATATATTTTCGCACATGATTGTTTAAATATATTGCAAGAAAAAGGCTACAAAGTACAATTTAAAAAAGTTGGGAATTACATGACTGCTATTGATATGGCAGGTGTCTCTTTAACATTATTACAATTAGAAGATCCGAAATGGCTTGAATATTTAACTGAAAGTACACTAGCGCCTGCTTGGTAAGGGGGAGTTTCTAATGATCATCACAAAAGATTTGGCACAAAAATGGTTCACCGTATTTGCAGAAAAAGTAATTCAAGATAAAGAACAATTAAGTGAATACGATCGTATTATAGGTGATGGAGACCACGGCATGAACATGGCAAGGGGAGCGCAACAATTACTCTCTTCATGGCAAGAGTCTGTACCTCCTCATTTAGCAGATGTATTCAAGCATGCTGCGATGAAATGGATTAGTGGGGTAGGTGGAGCATCAGGGCCCCTATATGGTACAGCGTTTCTTGAAATGGCAAAAGCCATTGGCACGAAAGAAGAGTTACAGCATGATGAATTAATAAATGTAATCAAAGCTGGATTTGATGGGATAAAAAAACGAGGAAAATCAGATATCGGCCAGAAAACAATGCTAGATGTATGGGCGCCAGCTATTGAATCCTTAGAAGAAAAACAGCTAACAACAGAGATATTAGAAACAACTCTAACAAAGGTTACCGAGTTAAAGGCAACTAAAGGCAGGGCATCCTTCTTAGGGGAGAGGTCTATAAACGAAGTAGATCCAGGTGCCGCTTCCTCTAAACTGTTTTTTGAAGCACTATTAGAAGCAGGTGATTTAAATGACGACTAATATCGGCATAGTCATGGTGTCACATAGTAAGGATATCGTAAAAGGTTTGTATGACTTAATACACCAAGTTGCACCTAATGTGTCTATCACATTTGTAGGTGGAACAGTGGATGGTGATATTGGCACCAGCTTTGAAACAGTTCAACAAGCAATTGAAGAAAATACAAGTAATCAACTGTTCGCTTTTTATGATTTAGGTAGTGCCAAAATGAATCTAGAAATGGCTGCGGAACTCTCAGAGAAAGAAATTGAGATTATGGATGTCTCGTTTATTGAAGGTGTCTATTGTACAGCAGCACTATTTGAAATGAACGCGGATTTACCTGCAGTTATAAATGAGTTAGAGAAATTAATGATTAAAAGATAAGGCTAAACTAACTCTGATAGTCTATTAAAGTTCGATAAAAATCACCTCTTTCGTTTTTATTAGAGGTGATTTTTTATTGTATATTTATGTTAAAGTAAATTTGGAGATAGTGAAGAAATGTACTTAATCAAAAAGGACTTTTTGGGTAATCAAGGAGTGCATTAAAAATGTTAATTATTCTTGTAGTATTTAATTAACACTAAAAATGGGAGTGATTAATATGGGAGATACTCTATTTACCGCATTTAGTCTTTCAGGTAACAATGGATTAAGAAGCCATTTAAAAATGAGAGAGAAATCAAATCGTTTTACCCTCATTCAATCTACGGAAATATCTAATAATGTAATGCAGTATCTTTATGATCGCAATGGAATACAAATTTATAGCTATGCATTTCTCTTAGAGGACGAAAATGGCATTGATTCGTATCTTTTTATTGAAAACAATGAAATATTTGAACAATTTGTTTCTCATCTAAAGGAAAAAAACGCAGAAGAGCTTAGCGTTGACCTTTATTTAGATGTTCATAACCATGAGCAGACAGAGCAGAAGTTAAATCAATTGTTCCAAAAAGAAAATACGGAAGATGAATCGTATTTTTGTCATTTATTCGGCCAACAAATGTGGCATGGAAATGCTTATATGGTTGCGAATCGTGCTGCATTACTAGGAATAAAAGAGGCGATTGAAGTTGCTTTAGAAAATGAAGAGTCTAGAGTGACAATGTTTCCTTCTGATGGGGAAGCCTACGATTTGTTTATCAAATGTACAAATGAAGGGTTTGATTGGGAACAAATTAAACTACCTTATCATAATCCAGAGGTAATTGAAAATAACAAAGATCAAACAAAAAAACCTGCTAAATTTTTTGAAAGATTCAAAAGGATATTAGCATTTGCGGATTAATATAACTAATTCCAAGCGAAACTGCAGTGGTTGTTTTTTAATTATTAAAAATAAAATTTATTTTAAAGCTACAATTGACCCTATACAGTTAAAAAGCCAAGAAAACAGGTTTTATTCTTTCGGGATTTTTCGATTTTAAGAAATGGGATACCTCTTTTTGAACCAATCAATATAGATGTATATCCAACGGAACGATTTTTTATTGAGGGGGAAAATGGAGTCGGGAAGTCTACTCTATTAAATTTTATACTTGGAATAGAGCAGTTAGAAACTATAGGTGAATATCGAATAAGTCTACCTCGTCCTCTATCAATACTAAGTCAAAAAAACAAAGTGGATATAGATTATTTTTCAGTGCTCAATCAATTACCTACGAAAGAAGCAAAAGAAGAATATTGGCATCTATTGTATCAATTAGGAATTGAACGTTCTAGCTTTTCCGATAAATCTAGTGAAAATTGGAGCGCTGGTGAACAGAAAAAAGTCTTTTTAGCGAATGCATTATTAGGGGAAAATGAGTTGTTTATTTGGGATGAGGTAACCAACTATTTAGATATGTTCGTGATCAATCAGCTGATAGATTCTATAAAGAAATATAAACCCACTATGATTGCTGTAGACCATAATGAATATTTTGTTAATGCTATAGCTACTAAAAAGATAGAATTAAAATCTTTTTGAAAAATGATTTTGCTGTAGTAGTAAATGAAATCATTTGAAGTACAAGAAAAGGAAAGAGAGCAAATTTATTTTGCTCACCTATCCTTGCATTTTACACCCGCACAATATATAAGAATTTAGAGGTGATTTAGAAAGATGATTTCTTTTATACTTTTTTATTTAATAGGAATACCTTTCTCTGTACTGCTGCACGAAATAGGGCACGCACTAGGTGTCGTAATATCCTCAAATGAAGAAGCGCATGTTTATCTCGGTTCAAAAAATGACTCCAATAACGAAAATTTTCGAATTGGAAGAATTCACTTTCATATCAATTGGGCATATTTTGGGTTCTGTGCTGTAAATAAAAACAAGTTAACGAAAGTTCAATTTACAATAATGTCTTTAGGTGGACCCATCGTTTCTTTAATACTATTTAGTGCCTCTTACTTTTTAATGGTTGGATTATCACATTTTGAACCTAAAAACTATTTTAAAGGAATGACAATTATTAATTTCGTTCTGTTTATCAGTACGATTATTCCAATTCGCTATCCAAACTGGGTTAAACCGTATGCAGGGCTCCCATCAGATGGTTATCAAATACTTAAATTATATAAAGATAATAATAATTAATAAGAAATACTTAGAAGTGTAGTGAATAAATTGATAGAGATATAAAGTGGGGGTATAAAATGGAGAAAGTTCATGAGAAATTAAAGGAATTAGATTCAGGTGAAGAAGGAATCGAAGTATATTCTCAATTTATACAGAGGATGATTTTGTCTATAAATAGTGATTTATCTGTGTCTCTTGCTTCTTCTTCTAAACTTATCCCTCTACTTAAAGAAGGATGTCTCCTTTTTCAACGTGGGACATCCTTTTTAAAACATAGTCTTTCAATTAAAGCATTCAATATGAACACCAGGTATCCTAATGCGGGTTTTCTTTTCACACATGTAGATAGATATTTCTTAATATGTCATTATGTAGAGCCTATTTTTGAAAATGGAACTCAATGTTTATAAATGGTCCGAGTTTTTCGAAATTTTTAATTTGGATGCATGAATATTAATCTAAATTTCTTTTCTTTAATGCCTTCTTCTACAGAGAATTGAAATGTATCCAGCTTCAGAATCGAACTCACCGATCTTTAATAGATGGCTATAAAAAAACTTTTTTTATATAGATTTATTTGTACAAACATATCATCTATTAAAGACCAATCTTATCTTTCCAGTATAAAACAAAGCGCTATATATTAAAGCAATTCCTGACATAACGATAATACCTATGAAGATAGACATCTCCCAAGGAGCTAAAAACGCTCCTAATATAAGAGCACCACTACTAATCATACTCGCCCCATTGAATCCTAGCCCAGAGAGAGCAAGGTATGACCCCCTTTTATCTGCTGGTATACAATTAGCCTGCTCGGTTTGAAATACAGGGGAATACATAAGCTCGCCTAAAGTTGCTAATGCACCAAAGAGTAATAGAAGATAGAAATGATTCGAAGAGGTTAAGAAGGTATAACCCAATCCGTACACTGCAAGCCCTGATAGGATTGATTTCTTATTATTCATTGTATTTGTCCATCTTGATACTAAAAAGGTGAAACAAACTACAAGTAATGTGTTTTCAAAGCTCAGCAAGCTAAACATTCGAACGCCTTCAATTTCAAATCCGAAAATCTTCACCGATTTAAAGGTTTCCGCAAGCCGAACACTAATATATGTACTTAAAGAAAACTCCGCAGAAAAGATAAACATCATACCTAGTGTCAGTTTCACAAAACGATGATCCATTAAAGCTGTTTTATAATTACTAATTAAATCTAACAAGATATTATCATGCTGTTTTTCTATTGTTGGTATAGAATCGTCCTGCAGCCAAATAAGATATGCAATTGCGATAAAAACAGTAGTTACTGTCAAAAAGCTAAATAACATAATTTGATGATTCATATAAAGAAGTCCACCTAAAATTGCACCAAAGCTAATTGATAAATTCAAAAGCCAGTAATCAATCGCGAAGACAGCTTTCCGGTTTTCAGCTGTTGTAGAATCTAATATAATCGCCTGCATGGCTGGTCGTCCAAGATTACTAGATACAACATAAATAAGATACAACGCAGTAAACAACCAAATTAGACGTTTATTTGGAATTAAACAAAGCGTCATCAAAAATAATAGTGCGAATGTCGTAAAAGAAGTTATTAACAGCACCTTTTTTCGGCGAAAACGGTCCGCAATATAACCTCCAACTAAATTAGTAGCAAAATTAATTCCAACTGATAGAAGTAACAGTGAGCCAGCAAATACTTTATTCACTTCATGAGCAAAAAACAAAGCGATAAATGGCATAACTGCATTAAAAGCAATTCGATTAAAAAAGGATGTTATTAATCTCAATTTAATATTTTGTGGTAAATCTTTCAATTTCATATTGTCTACCTCCTAGATTTACTTTATATTAAACTGGACTAATAAGTTAAAAAAGGGACAATTTTATATATTATGTCCACTTTTAGAGGTGACTACTATGGAAGCAGCCTTACTAAAAATCTATCGATCATTTCAATCAGGGACAGTAAAACAAAAGGAGTTAGCAGAATTACTTGAATTAAGTGTGAAGCAAACATCGAGATTACTACATAGATGGGAGAAAGAAGGGTGGCTTAACTATACTCCTGGAAAGGGGAGGGGAGTTCAATCTTCTTTGAGTTGGTTACGTAATATAGAGGAATATTATGAAGGTGAAATGCAAGCTAAATTAAAAAATGAATCAGTGGAAGAAGCAGCCAAGTATTTAAACTTTGATTGGTCTGCAGGAGCAAAACAAAGACTTACAAAGATTTTTCAATCAAGATTCGGTTACGAACAAGACGGAACAGACAAATTAATCATTCCTAAAAGGCATCCCTTTATTACAATTAATCCAATAGAAGCAGCCGATGCTTATAGTGCAAATCTCGTATCAAACTTATATAACCGCCTAGTTCATGTTGATGCTAACGGTGATGTAACGTCGGAAATTGCTCATAGTTGGGAGCAGGATAACGGCAGACTACGACTTTATTTAAGAAAAGATATCCATTTTCATGACGGGTCAATACTAACTGCAAAAGACGTAGTGAATTGTCTCAATAAACTACGAAATCATCCAACCTATCAAAAAATATGGGCACCAGTAGAAGCAATTGTTTCTCCAGCACCTCTTGTGGTTGAACTGCATACGACATGTAGTTATTGTTTACAGCTTTTAGGATTAATTAGTGCAAGTATTTTCAAAGAAACCAACAATCAATTATATGGTACAGGTGCATTCTTTTTAGAAAAAAGTTCCCCTTCGATAACTATCTTAAAAGCCTTTTCAGAATATTTTCAAGAGAGGCCATTGTTAGATACTGTTGAATTTGTTACTGTTCCAAAGGATTTTGATAAAATTTACCGATCATCTCAAACCACAGTATCCACAGATACTATAGATGTGCAAAGTGATTCTGGTTTTGGAATTGTTATATTAAATATTTGTCACGAATCAGCTATACAAAATAAAGCGTTACGTCAGTTTATTCACCATATAATAGCAAGACATCGAGAAGAAATTGTAGATCTAAATCAATATCATCATAATTATTCTCCAAATCATAATGGTTTCCTAATTGGTAACAGTAAGCCATATACAATTGCAGAAGTCGAGTGTCCAAAAGTAGAAAAACCATTATTTATAGAGTATGTAAATTATACAAAGGATCTAACGATGTGGTTGAAAAACCTATTAGAACATGAAGGCATTCCGGTAGAACTGCGTTATGTGAAATTTCAAGATCAACTAAATAATCGTTGTTTAACAAATAAAGCCGATATTATCATACATGGAGAGATATTTGAGTTAAATCAACAGCTCTCATTCTTTCAATTTATGACAAGTGATAATTCTGCCGCTTCTGATGTAGTACACGCCCATCCATTAATTACTGATCTAATTCAAAAATATGTTGAAACACCATTTGAAGAGTGGACCAATCTAAATTTACAAATAGAAAGAAAATGTATTGATGAGTCTATTTTAATTCCTTTATATTATGAAAAACGTATTATTCCTTTCTCAACTGATATTCAAAATGTAACAATTAAGCATTTTGGCTATGTTGATTTCTCTAAATTGTGGATGAAACCATTAAATTCTGATTAGATTTTTTGACCTGTTTCCATAATTTTATTTCAAACAAGCATTTAAGCAATCACTGTTATATTTAGTTTAAGGAAATTTCTTAGATTTAAAAAGGATGTCTCACGTTTTAACGTGGGGCATCCTTTTATAAGTTATTAAATATTAAAAAACGACAAAAGCGACTATTAGAAATGGTTCTTCGATTTTCTAAACTAAGTAAGAGCTAAAGATCTCTTACCTTGGATAGTAAGAAAATCCTGGGAACTTAACAACAGGATATTTTACTTTTCGTAGGGCATTCAATAGTTCTGGTCCAACATGCAAATTGTCTGCTACTAGGTCAGAAGGGGTAAGCGCCATCCATTGGTTTAAAGATACATCAGCAAACCGATCACTCTTGAACATTTCCAAAAACCACAAACTTTCAGTACCGGTATTTTGAATGTAGTGTCCATTAGCAAATGGCACATAACCGACATCTCCAGCACGATAATCAAATGTTCGAGCTATACCGTTGCCACTAAATACCGTCATGCGTCCCTGTCCAGACAGGTAATACTGCCACTCGTCGTTATTTGGATGCCAATGCAGTTCTCTCATTGCTCCCGGCTCAATCTTGACAAGGGCCGCAGCGATTTTTTTTGAGATAGGAAAGTTTGAAGAGTCTACTATACGTACAGTGCCCCCAGGTATTTGCATTGGTTTTTGCGCTAATAACTTGTGCTTGAACGTTTCAGGAATTGTTCCGTAAGGGGATTGTACCTTTTCACTTTGCAGGGGACCTGGAACCTTGTCTTGAAATATATACACCTGCTTTGATGGTATATTGTCAAACGTACTAATAGGGACTCCAAAATTAGCAGACAATACATCTTTTGGCGTGTGAGCAAACCAATCTGAGATGGATAAAGTATTCAAGTCGGAAAAAGCGCCGTCATCGAAGACGAGTAGGAATTCACAGTGTTCCAACCCTTGGATTGAATGTGGTAGTCCAGGGGGGAAGTACCAAAGATCGCCTGGGCCAACATCAGCAATAAAGTTACGACCTTCTGAATCAATGGATGTAATTCGTGCATGACCTGATATCATAAAAGACCATTCTGCTTGTTGATGCCAATGTAATTCTCGAACACCACCAGCCGTCAAGCTCATGTTTACACCAGCAAGAGTAGTCGCTATGGGCAATTCTCTAACAGTAATCTCTCTTGACCACCCACCATGACTTAACGTCATAGAGGTGTCTGAGAATGAAAAATGCATATTAGGGAGTAAACCAGCATCTGTCTTCGGTGGAACTAACATATCAGGGTTTTCAAGATCTCTCATAATATCTCGGGGTCCAGTATCATATCCTCCTTCGCCGTTACTTCGAAAAGGCTGAGGTATATTTTCTTCTATATTTTCGTTCGGATTATCGATTTCATAAACTCCTCTCTTTGGATTACTCGTGGGATAAAAACATACATAATGATATATGATGAGAAATCTGTCTAAATGACTATCTACCTCAAGTAAAGGTGTTTTCTGTATTTGAAGAAGAACTCCAAAATGAATAAATCCGTCCATTTAATTTTCAATGAAGTTTCAGAAATCGCATCCAAATCATTAAGGAATAAGGGGTATGTCTACAAAGCTGCCATCGATCCAAGATCTCCTAATCCATATATTAAGATCCAGATTGACGAAACAAATGAAAAAATCAATAAAGATAATGTTGAACTTCAAAAAGAGATTAAAAAGGCTATTTTCTCGAACACAAAAATGAATTTTACAGTAACGTTAAAAGGACAAAGTGGAGATGAAATTAGAGATCAGAAATGGCAACCAATTTTCACAACTATAAGTGAAGAACTGGATAAGGAATTTGAGGAATACAGAGGATTTGCCTATTCATTTCACCCAAAACTTTTGCAAATCACTATAAAAACCGACTTGGAAAAATCTAAAGGTGAGTGGAATCCAGCTAAAAAGATAAAGAAGATTGAGGAATATGTAAATGAAATTATAAAGCTAAAAAGGGTAGAGTTATTGGTTGAAGCAGTTCCATATCAAATTATTATTAGGAGTAAGGATAACAAGAGAATGAATTAAGTAGAAGAACATAGTCAATTATTTAACTAATTTTGGCCCTTTCCTATGAAAACGGGGTCTAATATCACTGCTTTTATTCAAAAGCTCAAGTTTTCAAGGCTGCGCTAATGGCCCTTAAAGTATTTAGCGGAGAACCTGTAAAACCATGACTTTTTATTAAATAGCACCCCCTAAGGAGGTTTTTCTTGGGGGGTGCTTATGTATAAAATAATTAAAAGGAATTAACATAGTCCTTTCTCTTTTACTTTCAATATCTTATGGAATTATTTTATATGATAAATCTTGATTTGGTCGTAATTTTAATATCACGTACTTTAAGTAGGTCTTCTATTGATTTACGTGATGGATGTCCTGGATTTCCTTGGATTGTAAGGGAACTTATGTTTTTATATTTAAACATATGTAGACAATCTTCTTTTTTATGTTTCTTTAGCAGGTTTGATACGGATAAGACAGCTTTATCGTGCAGCTCTTTTGAAAATTTATTCTTCGGTACATTTCCCCAAGCTAGAACAATGATATCGCTTAATTTAATAATTTCCTTTATTTTTTTGAAATTACCCTTCATGGTTTTTTCGAATGATTGAGTATTGTTTTCTATTTCGAGATCCAATAAGTGTGAGTTTTGTTCGAAGTAGGGGAATAAGTTTAATATATTGATGACTCCGTATTGAAATTGCCTACTATCTCTGAAAAAAGAGCAAACTTTATTTACCGTTGGATCGGAATGTTCTCTACTTGCGTTATTAGGATTCATCATTATAATTGTCGCGCTTGATTTTGACTGAAGCGGCGTTTTAAGTTGCAAAAAATAACGTATAGTATTATCTGCTTCTGGATAAATATTAGAGACTATGATTTTTTCTGGGTATGAATATTTTTTATTTTTATTCATGTTTAACAATCCCTTCTTCATCTTTTGCATGTTAATATAATATACCAAAACTTAAAATTTATACATATATTGATATTTTTGATTAGTTAATGGATATCTCATTTTCTACGATTCATGACTGTGAAGGGGCACTTTAATATATACGCAAGTTTTGATTTATAAATATTGAAATCATCATTTTTTATCTTCAGGAAAATAGTAAGTAAATTTATTCTTATACAAAATTTCTTGATTTTGAATAAACATATAAATGTTAATCACTTTAATTTCATGAAATAAGTTACAATTAAAATGTAAAGTTAAGTGCAGGATAAAATTAAAAATGAAGGTGAGTATTATGAAAATAAGAAGATTAGTTGCAACAGACAATATACCAATGGATTTGTTGTTACAAGCCGATCCTTCCGAAGAGATTGTATTAGAGTATTTACAAAGAGGTGAATGCTTTGTGATGGAGGATGAAGATAGCATTATTGGTGTATATGTTTTAATCCCTACACGTCCCGAAACTGCGGAGTTAGTGAATGTTTCTATTCACGAAGACCAACAAGGAAAAGGCTTAGGTAAAATGCTAATTCAGCATTCCATTGCTACTGCCAAGTCAAAAAAATATAAAACAATAGAAGTTGGAACAGGCAATTCGAGCATTTCACAAATTGCACTTTACCAAAAATGTGGATTCCGTATCACACATGTAGATAGAGACTTCTTTATACGTCATTATTCAGAGCCAATTTTTGAAAATGGTATTCAATGTATAGATATGGTCCGACTTTCTCAAGATTTATATTAGGCAATCGGCTTTAAAATAAAACAACTTAGTGTTCTCCTGACGCTTGCTCAATTTAACGAGTGTTTCTAATACTATTCAGGAGTATTAAATACCTCAAAGGCTGCAGAATATGAACGGGAATTAATTGTTAACTTCAATTCTATAATGTCATCGGTCACTACCTATAGAGTAATCTGCCAATTTTATTACATGTTAGCATTACCTCAAATAATTGAATTGTGTTTAACTTGAACTGAGCATCCCTTGAATTTCAAGTGATGCTTTTTAAATTCAGGCTATTGTGAAATGAGAATATTACTATTCCGCAAATATCTTTGAGTATATAATTGGTGCTTTATTTTTAGAAGATACATCAATAAGAGCAACTTCTTTTATTTGACCAGATATAGTAGCATTTCTTTGTGAACAGTAATCGAATGCTTTAGATAATTTTACTGGAGACAACCTATTCGCTATAGTGCAATGCGGTATCCAACGATTAGGTATGTACAATGAATCCGGGTCATCATTAAATTGGTCAAAATTTTTATGATGGTTAGTATGTAATTCAATCAAGTCCTTTGTAACGGTAGGTGATAAGAACAATGCTCCCGAATTAAGAAATGAACCAATTGTATTAAAAGTAATATCAATCGCCTGTGTACCATCATAATAGTCATCCATTTGTTGTGTAAAAAAAGATTGGTTTAAGTCATTATAGCTTGCTAATGTAATGTGCGGTATTCTATCTTCCACTTCATATGCATAAAAGGAAATCGACTGTTCTTTTAACTCTTTCCAAATATCTTTAATAATCTGTTCTGTTTTTTCATCAAACAAAGCTATTAATCCGTACATAATAATTCCACCTCTTCGTTAGTTAAAATATTTTTGTCACAATCATTGAAATTATTTTAACATAAATATCCATTTGGAATATCAATTTATTATAAGAGAAATCTAGAGATGAAAATGATTTCAATTTAATTTTTATTAGAAATGATCAATCGCAATCTTATTAACAATAGGTACGACAGAGAGGGTAGTAGACTGTTTTAATTAGGCTAATTATCAAAAGAGCCGGTTTTCATGGTAGGCCAAGGTTAAAAAACGAGTAGTGAAGATTCTTCGCACCAGATACAGCTTAATATTTGATTTCTGTAAAAAAGTGCTTGAATTTGTATCTTACTTCCTATATATTAAAAGAGACTAAAGGGTATCTTTTTTGGAGGTTATAATGAGAAAAGGTGAATTAACAAGGCGTAATATTATTCTGAAATCTGCTACAATTTTCAACAAAAAAGGTTACATGACAACATCGATGAATGACATTATTCAGGAAACGAATATTCAAAAAGGAGGGATATATCGCCATTTTAAAGATAAAGAGCAGCTTATGGTCGAGTCTTTTCATTTTTCTACTGAAATAATGCAAAATCATTTTCAGGCGAGTGTTTCACAACACGAGAATGCCACGGACAGATTATTCGCATTTGTTGAGTCCTTTTTAGAATTAAGTTTAGGAGAACCGATAGCAGGTGGGTGTCCTATTTTTAATGCAGCTATAGAAATGGATGATTTAGACGGGAATGCGTTACTGCCATCTATCAATGAAGCAATGGATATAATGATAAATTGGTTAGTTAAAATTATAGAGGATGGTATTAGTAATCAGGAGTTGAAGCAGTCTGTAAAGCCATACGATACGGCGATATATATTGTTTCAACATTAGAAGGTGGGCTCGTATTAGACCGATTAAAGAATGATGGACAATTAACAAAGATCATAAGCAATAATTTGAAACAATATATTTCAATGATTGCGACTGAGCGGCAATAAAGCCGTCTTTTTTATAACTAAAAAGAGACTGAAAGGTATCTTTTTTAAGGGGGATTATTATGAAATATATAGTATTCATTTCTTTCGTAGTAATTATTTTATTTTTGAGGAGATATATCATACAGCATATTTTCACACCGAAAGTAAAGGTGGATAAAAAATACCCGAATTCAACTTATGAAGACATTAAAATTGAGCTGAGTATTGGAACAATGCGAGGATGGCTTATTAAAAGTGAGCGGGCAAGAGGTTGCTTTCTATTGGTACATGGATGGAGTTCTAATAAATCAGACATGTTACGATATGTCGATCCCTTATTAGCTAACGGTTTTGACGTGATAACTGTAGATGTTCTTGGTCATGGGCAAAGTGAGTCATCAGAAAAACAAGTGAGTATTGAATCGTTTGTCCAAAGTATAACAGCAACGATTGATTATTTATCGAAGAGGCCAGATATTAATAGTAAAAAAATCTATATTTTAGGGCATTCAATGGGTGGGGTAGCTGCAAGTATTGTGAATTCTACAGATTCGAGGATTAAAGCACTTATTACAGATTCAATGCCTACATCATTAAAAAGTATTAGCAATTCAATGGCTGAGAAAGTATCACTTCCATATATTCCGTTTGGATGGCTATTTGTCAGCTGGTTTCTTTTACGGGGAGGTGTTTTTTTAAAAGCTAGAAGAGAATGGTGTTTAGAAAGAATATTAAAAAACCAACAGGCTCCATCTCTTGCCGTACACTCTATTCAGGATAAAAAAGTAACGATTTCAAATGTGGATGTCCTATTAAATGATAGCAACTTTAAACAAGTAATTAAAGTTGCAACAAAAGGCCATCACAATTGTGTAAAAGATAAAAATTTTTGGGATAACGTTTTTCATTTTATAGCAAATCATGAGGGGGATACAGTAGATGAAGTATATTGATACACTTGTAATTGGTGCAGGTCCAGGAGGATATGTGGCAGCCATTCGCGCTACTCAAAAGGGGCAAAATGTTACTATTGTAGAGAGAGAGTATTTAGGAGGAGTTTGTTCGAATGTCGGTTGTATCCCATCAAAAGTGCTGATTTCAGTAGGTCACCGTTTTGAGCAAGCAAAGCATTCTGGTGATATGGGTGTTGTTGCAGAAGAAGTAAAACTTAACTGGGCAAAAGTGCAAGAATTCAAAAGCGGCGTAGTTTCTAAATTAGTAGGCGGCGTTAAAGGTCTATTAAAAGGCAACAAAATCGACATCGTGAACGGTGAAGCATACTTCGTAAATGCAAATACAGTACGTGTAATTGATGGTGGCAGTGAACAAACGTACACATTCAAAAATGCAATCATTGCAACAGGTTCTCGACCGGTTGAAATTCCAACATTTAAATTCACTAAACGAGTAATTAATTCAACTGATGCTCTTACTTTACCAGAAGTACCGGAAAAATTAGTTGTCATTGGTGGGGGTTACATCGGTACTGAACTAGGTTCTGCTTATGCGAATTTAGGTTCTCAAGTAACAATCATTGAAGGGGGGAAAGACATCTTAGCTGGTTTCGAAAAGCAAATGACACAAGTTGTGAAAAAAGGTTTAAAGAAAAAAGGCGTAGAAGTTGTGGTTGGCGCATCAGCTAAAGGCGTAGAAGAAAATGAAAACGGCGTAGTTGTAACATATGAAGCTGATGGAGAAGAAAAAACAGTTGAGGCTAACTATGTATTAGTAACTGTAGGTCGACGTCCAAATACGGATCAATTAGGTCTTGAAGCAGCAGGTATCGAATTCGCTGAACGCGGTTTACTAAAAGTAGATAAACAATGTCGTACTTCAGTACCTAACATTTATGCAATTGGAGATATCGTATCTGGTCTACAACTTGCACATAAAGCATCTTATGAAGGTAAAGTGGCTGCCGAAGCAATCGCTGGCGAAAATTCGATCGTAGATTATTTAGCAATACCTGCCGTATGCTTTACAGATCCAGAGCTTGCAACTGTTGGTTTCAATGAGGAGCAAGCAAAGGCAGAAGATATCGAAGTGAAAACAGCAAAATTCCCATTCGCTGCAAACGGCCGTGCATTAGCTTTAAATGCAACTGAAGGTTTTGTGAAACTTGTTGCACGTAAAGAAGATAATTTATTAATTGGAGCTCAAATCGTTGGTACTGGTGCATCTGATATGATTGCAGAGATGGCTCTTGCGATCGAGGCGGGTATGACTGCAGAAGATATCGCATTAACAATCCATGCTCACCCAACTTTAGGTGAGATTACAATGGAAGCAGCTGAGGTTATTATAGGGAGACCAATTCATGTTGTGAAAGCATAATGGGTATACTTCGATTATCAAAATGATCATATTGTTTTTTAATAGATTTAGAAATAGAAATACTCAAAATCAGAACCTAATTTGAGCAATCTTTGTTCAAATTAGGTTCTTTTCATATGCAGCTAAATTAATGTTTGAAAAATTATTCAATATTTATTCCAAAGCACCAGTGATAATTCTAGTTCAACTTTAAAAATACGGTTAAATTTTATTCAAAACGGTACGATTTAGTTTCAAATCTCTAACAAATCCTATCAAATCTACACGTAAATTACTCCATTTGGCTCAATAATGGAATAACTTAACTGAAGCCTTACAAATTCAACAAGCCACAGATAATATCTAAATTTAAAAATTATAAGAGAAAAATTCTAGAAATTCAGTTCTTTGTTCTCCCACTTACCTAACATAAATATAAATTAGAATATATCTCAAACAAAATTTTACAAGTTCAAATTAAGAAATCTTTAATTTGACTTAAGGTATTTTTAAGATTTCGTATTTATAATAAAGTTACTAATACACTAAAGGGTATAAACAGAATTAAAATTAATATTGAATGCTTGTTTTGGTATCTCGCACTTATACAGAAGTTTATTCTCTAATTGTAATTGATGAATAGTGGAATTAAGTAAGTTTTTTCATATGAAAGAAAAGAACAAAGAAATTACAAAAATGAGAAGTAACCTAATTTTTTTTGTTTAGGTTAATTGTATCTAAAACAGGAGAATCATTTCTCATATCAACAAAACATTAAACAAAAACACCCCTCCTTCGAAGTAGGTTTGGTAAAAACTTAATGAAGTCAAAAAAGCACCTCTTATTGAGTAATATGGTAAAATTTGTAGTGGAGGAAATTCAATTTGAAAAAGAAATATATTTATATTCTATTAACTGATACGGGTACTCTTTTTTCGAAAACCATAAAACAATATACAAAAGCTCCTTACAATCACGCATCTATCGCTTTTGATTTAAATTTAAATGAAATGTACAGTTTCGGAAGAAGGAATCCAAGAAACCCTATAAATAGTGGGTTTGTAAAAGAAGATGTATTAGAAGGTATATATAGGGCATTCCCACAAACAAAATGTGTTCTATATAAATTTGAAGTGGATGAAGAAAAAATAGAAAAAATGAAGAGCATAATAGATAAATTCGAGAAAAATAAAGAATTATATTATTATAATCTACTAGGTATAGTTGGTGTAGCATTTAATGAACCTATTGAACCCCGGAATTCCTTTTTTTGTTCACAGTTTGTGGGAGAAGTTTTAAATAGAGCTGGTGTTATTTATTGGGATAAACGCACATCATTAGTTACACCAAATGATTTTAGAAATTTACCAGGATTTGAAGTGGTATTTGAAGGAATGCTATTTGAATATGAACCTATTAAAAGTAGAATCTTAGTTCAAGAAAGTTGACATTATTCATTTTTTTAAATGTAACATACTAAAAGATTCCATTGATCTTAAAGTAAAACTTATTCATCATAGTGCAAAGATTATTTTGGAAAAGTATTTCAATGTATATTTTTGTTCAACCTTCATTTAAGCTGCCTTCTAATAAATTTTATACGGTTTACTTTTTACAGTATTTTAATATGCTATGATAAAAAGTATAATTATCAAAATATTAGGGGGCTTTAAATTGATTACATTAAAACCGATGAATCAAGAAGAGTTTAATCAGTATCTGTTTTTTGCTATTGAAGACTTTGCAAAAGACAAAGTGACTTCAGGCAATTGGAGTGAAGATGAAGCAATTGATCTCTCTAAAAAAGAATTTTCTCGTCTATTACCAAAAGATGAGAAATCAGAGCATAATCATTTATTCTCAATCTTTCACAACCAACAGTTAGTAGGAATGATTTGGATTGCTCAAACATCAACTACAAATCTAAATGAAGGCTTTATTTACGACTTTATCATTTATGAGCAACATCAAGGGCGGGGTTATGGTAAGCAAGCTATGAAAGAAACCGAAATTATTGCTAAAAAGCTAGGTATTAATAAAATTGGACTACACGTATTTGGCCATAACAAGATTGCTCGTGGATTATATGAAAAGTTAGGCTATGAAATTACGAATATATCAATGTCTAAATCCATTTAATAAAGGCATACATAGTACATTATTGTATTATTATCAAATAATTTTTTGTAAAACCAATTTAACATTTCATTGTAGAAGAAACATTTCTGAACGATTTTTGTTCAAAATAGTTTCTTTTTATTTGCTATGAAATAAAAATTCTAATTCAAAATGAATTTAATAATGTGGTACGCCTTAATTCAAACAAAAAAATCGCATTTTCATGATTAATTGATTCCGAATGCAATGTCGTTCGTCTTTTAATGAAAGGGGGGATTTGATGATGCAGGAACCGTTTAAACAACTCTATATTTTACATAGTGATGGCATTTATAAATACATATTTTTCATGGTTAATAATAAGGAACTTGCCGAAGATTTGACGCAAGAAACGTTTTTTAAAGCATTTAAGCAATTTCAAACCTTCCGGAACGAAGCTGCAATCATTACTTGGCTAAAGCGAATTGCAAGAAACCTTGTCTATGATTATTATCGCAAGAAGCGATTAATTCAATTCTTACCACTTACATTTAAGATGGAGTATCAAGACGATACACAAACGCCGGTTGAATTACTTGAAACAGCTGAGGAAATGGCGGTTCTTTATGGGGCATTAAGAAAGTTGAAATTAAATCATAGAGAAACGATTGTATTACGAAAAATTGAAGGCCTATCAGTGAAAGAAACAGCTCAATTCCTCGAATGCACTGAAGCGAAGGTTAAAAACAACACAGTTCGTGCAATCGCTGCACTAAAAAAGGTTTTACAAGAAGGGGGTCATGATGATGGAGTGTTTAGATGACAAATTACAGAAATTAAATACAATAAAGCGTTCACAACAGGAGAAGTTACATACGTTTGAAAAACTATCGGATCGGATTGACAGCCTACCCACAAGGAAAATAAATTGGCAAGTTCCTGTAGTACTTGCATCTACTGTTGTTATCTGTATCATTGTACTCCTGACGACTCTTAATAGCCCTTTACAAAAGCCATCATTAACAACAGCTACTGAACCAATAACCAATTTTACTTCTACAGTGGAACTAAAACGCATATATTATGTTGATTGGCCTAATAATATAAGTTTTGACAGCTTTCTAGCAAGAGCTTCAAAACTTTACTTGGATATGAATATAATTGAGGATAAACAACAACTTTCAACATTTAGTTATTATTTTAGTCACCTAAAAGAAGTTCAGCATATAAATAAGAGTGAACTTGAACCTATTAATGACTTCGTTTTGACAGCAAAAGACAGACGAGAATGGCGCATCAAAATTTATAAAATACCAGGTGAGTCATCAATTTTAAGAGACATGCAAACCAACAGATATTTTCAAGTCAAAGACGAAACTGGCAACTTTGACGAAAAATTACTAAATGCAGTCTTTGTACAAAAAAATATAAAAGAGTTCTATTTGAGTCTAATTGTGAACGTTATTCCATCATTAGTATTTTTAATACAATATATAGCAATCAGAAACACTTATATTCCTGCCATTCCTAAACTTCAAAGAAAAAATCGAGATCGTATAATTCAATTGGTCATTTGGATTATTAGCTTATTCACCATTATATTTCTTGCTCTTTACTATCATCCAATAAATATACTAGTACTATTATCCATCCTAACATTAGCCATTTTGAGCAAATTTTATTTCGATTGGATATTCATTCGTGAACATCATGATATAAAGTTACAACAAAAATATAAGTTGTATTTAAGTATACAAATTATTATTTACTTATTAATGATTTGTATGTTAATCGTCATCATCCACTAACCATACTCTAAATCGCCCTAATAATCTAAAATTCGACGAATAAATAATGATGAACTTCCCAATGATGTTTTTAGACATACAAAAAAGGGAAATACATGTTAATCAAGAAATTTATGATGGAGGGGGATTAAGAAATGGTAATTCTATTATTACTTGTGCTCGTGATTCTATGCATGATCCCTTTGCTTCTTTTGGATTCACGAATAGGAATGAAAGAGGCGAATATAGATCGTGCGATTGAAATACTTGAGGATGAACTTGAAACAGGTAAGTTAAAACTCTTTAAGAAACCTCAATTCAAACCTAATTTCAAATTAAGATTTGCTCATATGAAGCAAAAAACAGCTAGTAGATGGCAAGGCTTTAAAGAAAAGTCTATTCATTATAAGGATAAATTCCAATCATGGCAGCAAAGTTTAATCAATTCTTATCGTAAATAATGAGTAAATTAAAATACCTCAGCATTTAATGCTGAGGTATTTTTTTTTGTAAACGGATTAGATTTAAATCTACTCATTTAAATAACATACGAGAAGGTAAAAGAAAGTGATTAATCAGATTAAATTCATTGGCCTACAAATTACCTATTAATATTGTTATACTAAAAATAGGCACATATAATAGATTATACGTCTGAAAACCCTTATTTCTATACGTGTTTATACCCTCCTATAGGTATACGTATTCATAATCATTAAAAGAGGTGTAAGCTCATGTTATTTTTTGAACGAATTAAAATGATGGTTCCTCCTATTCCATAGCTACAAAAGATTGTAATACCTGAGATTTTCTAAGTTATAGGAGGGTTATTAGAAATGAAAAAAGTCTCAGTACCATCGTTAATGTTAATGATTATTCTTGTGGCATTTCCACAAATAAGTGAAACAATTTATACACCATCGTTACCCGATATTTCTAAAGCTTTAAACGTTAGCAGCAATGCTACTCAACTTACACTCAGTATATACTTTGCAGGATTTGCTTTAGGTGTGTTTTGTTGGGGATGGTTGTCTGATATAATAGGGCGTCGTCCTGCTATGCTGTGGGGAATTGTAACATATGGTGTAGGTAGTCTTTTATGTTTTATGGCTAACTCCATAGAATTATTATTCATAAGCCGCTTTCTTCAAGCATTTGGAGCAAGTACAGGTTCAGTCGTCACACAAACGATTCTTCGTGAAAGCGTTGATGGTCATAAACGTCATGTAATGTTTGCACAAATTTCTGCTGTCATTGCATTTACGCCAGCAGTAGGACCATTAGTTGGAGGTTGGGTTGATCAAACTTTTGGATTTAAGGCAGTATTTTTCACATTGGTTGTAATGAGTATCGGGATTTTTGTATATACATTTACAGCATTGCCTGAAACAAAAGCGTCTTCTGATACTAATAATAAAATAAGTATTTTTCTTGTATTAAAGAGGATTATTACTGATCCAAAGATAATTGCATTTGGATTGCTCATAGGAGGTACAAATGGCATATTGTTCAGCTATTATGCTGAAGCACCATTTATCTTTATTGAGTATTTTAAAATGTCGCCAGGTTTATTTGGTTTTTTAGGGATAGTCGTAGCCTTGTCTTCAATAATAGGAGCCAACTTATCAAAACGTTTACTAGCTGTTTATATACCTGAAAAAATTATATATATTGGATGTTTAGTAATGGTAGTAGGGGCAATGATCTTATCAGCTATTGTACTGACTGGAACGAATCCTACTGTATTCTACGCAGCAGCAATTCTGGTAGCAATTTTCATACTCTTATTAGGGATAGGAATTGCTCTACCAAATTGCCTCAGTTTGGCACTTGTGAATTTTCAAGATGTCGTTGGAACGGCAGGAGCATTATTTAGCTTAGGATATTATTTATTGGTTACACTGATTATTTGGGGAATGAGTCAACTGCATACAGGTTCTCTAATAATAATGCCATTGTATTTCCTTGCGCTCGTTGTCATCATGGTAATTACTAGCAGAATATTTATTTATAAAGCTAAGTATTAAAATAAATTAATAGATATAAAAAGGGCTGTCCTAAAAGTAGGTGAAAACCAACTTTTAGGACAGCCCTATGTCATTATCTAGGTTCGAATCTATACGTCGAATTCTAAATTAATGATTTTCCACTCATCCTTAACCTTTTTAAACACTAAATGTAGGAATGTCGGAGGGCTAACAAGCTCTACATTATTACTTTTATAAAATTCTCTAATGAAAATGTTAAATGTTTGATTATCATTATTATAATCGTAACCTTGAATTACCCAATCATCTAAATAGTTCTTACCGTCAAGTGTATATAATAGCCAATCTACATTATCAATGATGACATATAACCCATCAGCTTTACTTTTTAACGTTAATTCCTTTGCCAATAATGCTTGTAGTTGCTTTTGATTGCCTGTTTTTTGCGCTTGAACAAAGTCTCTAGATAAGTTACTTATAATTGCGAAGTTTTCTTTTTCTATCTTATAAACATTAATCTCTTTTTTTAGTTTTTTTATTGTTTGAGTTGAATTTTCTACTTTGTTTTCATTTTCCTTTGGTGTATCAGTATTAGCTTTAGCGTGTTGAACTTCTACAAAACCATTTGTATTTGAACAAGCTGTAAGTAACATTAAACCACAAACCAATAATACCCAAATCTTTTTTCGCATAAATTACCTCCTCAAACTTTTCTTATTAATGCTGTTTCGACGTATGTTATAATATTTCCTTTTTTACTTATAGAATTTCAACGATAATTAACATTTTTGAAATAAATCTGTCTTAAGTATAATCAAGATCAATTTTGAAATTATTATGTGAAAGATTGGAAAGAAATATTCGGAGGTGTGTCTAGATTGGAGAATTACAATTATTGAATGATTAAGAAAGTGAAAAAGTAACCCTACTAGGTTGATGGAGCTTATGAGAAGATATCACCTAAGTATTAAAGGTGATAGGAATTATTATTCCATAAGAGTAGGCACTAATTAGAAAAATAAAAAAACACCTCAAATTAGAAGGTGTTTAATAATATCTGTCAATGTAATTGAGTTTTCTTTTATATCTATAAAATAGCCATTTGTAATATACGATTATTATCCTCTTGAGTTAATAATTCCATAATATATTAGATCTTCATATCGATTTTCTTTCCTCACATGGTCTATTAATATCCCTTCTTGGTTCATTCCTAATTTCTGCAAAACTCTTCCGGAAGCTGGATTTGAACTGAAGTACCGAGCAAATAGTTTATGGTATTGTTTTTCATCAAATGCGAATTGTAATATAGCTTGCGCCGCTTCTGTAGCATATCCATTTCCCCAAAATTCTTCACCAATCCAATAGGCTATTTCACCATTATTAAACTGTTGATTGTTAGATAGTGCAATAGCTCCATATAATTCTCCTGTCTTCTTATCTGTTATAGCAAATTCATATGATTTATTAGCATTAAAATTATCATGATGGTGTTCGATCCACGATAAAGCATCCTTTATAGCATATGGATAAGGTAGGTACAATGTATTTTTATAAATATTATAATTATTACAAAGTTTAGTAACAGCTACTGCATCAGATTTTTGGAATAGTCTTAGTACAAGCCTTTTAGTGGTTATTTTTTTATTTAGATTATCAAATATCATAAGAAATCCTCCCTACATCATGTGAGATAGTACTAATATCGAGTAAGTTAATTGAACAAATAGTACTTCTCTAATTTTACGATGGTAAAAACGAGACCCCAATTAAACTAATGTAACTTTCCTAGTTCTATAATTCGACAGAAAAAAGGGATACCCTTTATTAATCTACCGCAGCCATTATCAAAGTGAGAAAACATTAATAATTATTACTCGTTCATTTATTCTTGATTTTGATAATACGAGCTAACTAATGAAAATAAGCCTTGATTTATTAATCACGGCTTATACTCAGAACCTCTATCTTTTCTTGTATCTACTTCTCAACTTTAGATAAAGTGTAGAACGGAGTGATGAATGAAAATTCGAGAATGTAGATAAAAAGGAACAAAAAAACTGAGTAGAAATTTCCCTTCAATCGTCTATAGTTAAGAAGGAGGGATTAAATGGACAAAATGTCATTTCAACAATTATATCAAACACATAATGAAGCGATTTATCAATATATATTTTATCTGGTTCAGCACAAAGAATTGGCAGAAGATTTGACACAAGAAACATTTTATAAGGCCTACAAGCAGTTTGCTACGTTTCGTGAAGAAGCCGTTGTTAAAACTTGGATAAAGCGTATTGCGAGGAATCTTGTCTATGATTATTTTCGACGCAAGCAAATTGTGAAGTTTATACCATTTGTACATAAGGATGATTTTATTGAAAAAGAGACACCTAGCGATATTCTAGAACGGGGAGAAGCAGTTGCAACTTTATATGAGGCACTTAAAGAATTAAAACTGCCGTATAGAGAAGCTCTTGTTTTACGAAAGATTGATGGGCTGACTATCAAAGAAGCGGCTGATTTTCTTGGATGCTCTGAAAAGCAAATAACAAACAATACTGCTAGAGCATTAAAGGCATTGCAGAAGATATATGAGGAAAGGGGATATACATATGTCACAGAACTATGATTCAGAATTCAACAAGCTAAAGAATCCTCCTCGTAATTTACATATACAACAAGGAAATTATGATGATTTACTACAAAGAATTGAAGAAGTCGATATAAAACCGAACTTCTGGCCACGACTCCAATATCCTCTTATCCTCATCGCGACTTGTTTTGTGCTGTTAATCACAGTACTTACATTAAGTCCAAATAATAATAGTGAAAAACCTTATTATAGTGCTTCTATGGGGTTAGAGGGGGTATCTAGTCAACAGATTGAATCAATTTATACGCTAGGTCTTGAAAATAACACAACAAATAATGATAAGTTTTATGGCAAAAGATCAAAAGCTTATATTAATGTACAAAAAGTGACCGATCCCTCATATATACATTCGATTATCACTCATATTCAAAATAATGAAAAAGCACAAATAGACAATGAACAATTATCAGCTATTGCAGATTTAATAATAGTTGTTAAAGGTCAAGAAATAAAATTAAAAATATTTGAGAATACATCTCAAGAGTTATTTGTGCAAAATTGGGAAACACGTGAAATGTTTCAACTAAATGATCTTTTTATTCTTGAAGATTTAATGAAAATCGAAGAACAAAATAATGAATGGAGAGATTTTTTTATAGCATTAGGATTAGTTTTAGTTTTTCAATATTTAATCAAAACGATTTTAATTAGAGTGTTTAACATGACCTTCCCTAAAGTGCGAGTCAAACAGAGTCCTTTTAGAATAATTGTTTCAATAGTGATAACTGTAGTTGCTCTAAGTTTAATAAATATCTATGATTCAAATATGGTAGCGATCAGCTATTTTTATTTTGGTGCTTACATCGCATTATTGTCTAGTATAGATCTATTATTTGGATGGCGTTTATATAAAGAAAATGGAGTGTTGTTAAGAAATATTTTACAGCTACTTCTTATTCCTGTATTTTTAATTATTATGGTTATTGTTAAATAATTTCAGTAAGCTGGTCATATAAATTGACCAGCTTTTTTTCTAAGAACTATTAACTTTGTGGATATCACTTCTACACAAACAAGCATTTGTTTTCGTTAAAAACTAAATAAGAAAAAGAAATCCACCAATTACTAAAAAACTTATGACAGCTAATAGTAAAACACCAGAAGAATCTTTAATAGACTCAAGTAATACTTCTTTGATAGTGACCATATATATTGTGCCCGCGGCTAAACTAATAGCAAAGGACCAAATCATTGGATTGCCAATACCGATTGAATTTCCTATGTAAGCGCCAATGCCAACTGGAAGAGAAATAATCAAAGTTAAAAAGAACAAGGTCCATACTCCAAGACCAGCTATAAATAAAGGAGTAAATACAATAATGCCCTCAGGTATATTATGAAGTAGGATAGTGTGTAACAGCGATTCCTTGACTGCTGAGTTTTGATTTGCTCCTAGCACAATTCCTATAGGTAAATTGTGAAATGTAATGCTAAGCATTAACAATATTCCAGTTTGTAGAGCACCCTTTTTCACATGATTTTTGGTTGCCCCAAATAGAATATGCAAAACTTTATGAGCAAATTGAAACAATACCACTCCTGCAAAGAAACCGAGAATGAAAGTGATCCAGTTGCCAAGAAAGATCGCTTCAGGTGCAATTTCAAAACTTAGCAAACCGAGAGTTAAACCTGCACAAATACCGTAAATGATATCAATTTTCTTTTGAACACCTTTTAATATCCACGCAATTATGCCACCTACGCTAAAGCCACCTACAGTGTACACATAACCAATAACATAAATTAAACTCACTATATCATCCTCACTCATACTAACTGATTGTCTGTCTATAAGTTAATATGAATTCAGCCATGAATTTATGAAGGGTGATCATAATGACTAGATTATGAATGCTCTCTTTGAAGAGTAGAGAGTAGCAAAAATCTCCTTTAAGTTAATGAATTGGGACGAAACTCGGTAAAACTTCCAAATTAACAGTAAAAATATTCACTAATGATTAATGCGCATTAAAAAAAGTACACTATTTAAATAGCCTAATAGTGTACTTTGTTTAATATTTTATCGAACTACAACGCCCCATTGAAGTGCATTGTACGCACGTTCAAAGTTTGACTTGCTTACCCAATATTTTTCCTTTTTACTATTTGGATCTGCTACATAGTATGAGCCGTTGCTGTTGTATCCGATGACAGTAACAACATGCATATTATCAACGATTTTCTTTGTACCTGCACTGCCCATTTTCCATTTGGCCCAAACTGGCTTTTTAAAATCCAATGTTACGTAGACAACAACTGGATTTCCTTTATCTAATTCTTTTTTGATTTGAGAAGTAGAGTAGCCTGATACATTTGCAACTTTACTGTTATATTCTTTACCATAAGTAGTTAATGGTTTTGGGAAGATGGATTGGAATACGCCATTTTGGTTTGCATAAGGATTGCCACCAGCAAAACCTTTATACGGATTACCACCCTTGTCTTTTGGCATATCATCTAAAAATGTACGTAAGCCGACTTTTGAATACCCTTTGTATTTTAAAGCCATCAATAAACTTGCTCCTTCACAGCCAAATGGAGCATTCACAGGTGATAATTGACTTACAAAAGGTACTTTCAACGTTTTACTAGAATAGTTTTTGACGACAGTACTTGAAATCCAACCTATTTTGTTATTTACCTTTACCTTATGCCAAGTTGTAGAACCTACTTTTTTTGTAGCATAAGAAGTAAAAACTTTTCCTTTTTTCGCTGAAGCAATCACTTTATATTTAGTTCCTGCATTTGCACGAACGTTTGATATGTACAAAGTTTGAATCTTCTTAACAGGTGCACTAACCTTAGTAATATGTCTATGCATTTCAGACCCAGCAGTAATTGATGTTGTTTCTGATGTTGTTGAGCTAGTTGCTGACAAGCCGCTTAATAATAAAGAAAAACTCATCGTACTAGCTACTAGAATGTTTGTTTTTTTCATTTTAAAAACCTCTCTAAGTTGTTTTTTGTTAAGGTAACTCTCCACAAAAATTCTCCATCTTTTAAAAAGTTGTCTAATTACAACGAAAACGGATAAGATACCATTAATATCATATCATGTATGTTAATTGTTTTGTAAAAGGCAGCAATCATGGAACGAAATATTACTTTAAAAGAACGATATTATTAGAACATTTTCTAAATATATTTGTTGTATATAAACATTGATTGAAATGGTTCATATTAAAAAGTAGAGAACTCCAATAATAAATAGCATGATCATTGAATGAAGTTTTTTTATATTCATATATTAAACAAAGGCAAAGAGTGAAACTAATGAAATTCTCCATTATAGACATACTTAATTGTGATAGTTAAAGGAGAGAAATAAATGACAAATGTGAAAGCAGAAAAGAATTCGCTTTGGGAATGGACAAAAGCCTTATTCATTGCAGTTGGACTAGCGTTTATATTTCGCTTCTTTCTATTTACTCCCATTATAGTAGAAGGCGAATCAATGATGCCTACTCTAGAAAGTGGGGAACGAATGATTGTTAATAAAATAGGTCACCCTGATCGTTTTGATATCATTGTGTTTCATGCAACTGAGGACAAGGATTATATTAAACGCGTAATTGGCTTACCTGGAGATCATATTGAGTATAAGAGCGATCAATTATACATTAATGGTCAGCCGCATGAAGAACCTTATCTAAATAGATATAAAAGGAGTCTATTGGATGGAGGGACACTAACTGAAGACTTTACACTTGAAGATTACACTCAAATGTCTGTTATCCCAGAAGGTTATGTCTTTGTAATGGGGGACAATCGAAGAAATAGTACTGATAGCCGAATCATTGGTTTAGTTCCAATGAATAATATAGTAGGGAACGCTAATATAACGATTTGGCCAATTGATGATATAGGGTTCATTGAAAAATACAAGTAAATAATGGGCGTATTCTGTAGATGTAATATAGGATACGCCTCTATTTTCGTTCTATTAGGAACTCAATTATTATTTATGGATGGAATTCTTGTGGATGAACTCAATTTAGGCGGAGATACGATTAGGTTCTATGTATTTATAGCGAATGTTGGCGTTAGTTTTTTAAATATTATTAGTTATTTTATAAGTAAAAATAAAGATTAGTATGATTGTTAATAAGCTGATAACAGTAAAAATCGTTTAAAATGACAAAAAAAATTTAAGAAAACCAGATGTATAACAAAAAACTAAGTTAGACTTGTTGACTAAGTCTAACTTAGTTTATTTTTATTAAGACTCCAGTTGCTTGAATTACGATTCTTCTTTTTCATTTGGATAGTCAATAGAATTAGCTATTTCAACTAAAATTTCAGTTGTCACCTTATGAGAAACCCTTTTATCTATGTTTAGCATATACTGCCACTTACCTCTTTCGAAAACAAGTACATTAAAATCTGAAACTCTCATCAACGTTGCTTCATTTCCATTCTTTAGTTTTAAAGTGTCCAATATATATTTCTTTCTTATAGGAACTTTCGCTTCGATAGGTCGAATATCGATTTTATAATGATTTTCAGAAGCCTGATCATTTATAAAAACCACTTCGAATGAGTGATCATACTCACTAAATCGTCCAAAATAATGAGTAAAACTTATTGGTGGCACTCTAAGTGGTAACTCCAGTTTTTCATTATAATGTTGTGCGAATTCGTTTGAAGCGGCTACTACGGTTTTGTAACCAATCTCAGGATATATCTTTTCATATGGACTAGGTTTATCATTTGCTATTGCAAATACAGTTAAAAAGAACAGTGAAAAAGATAAAAACAAAAGCAGGGAAAAAATCTTTTTCATATTTCACCACCTCATAATTACGTTGACTGTATTATTCCCAGTCTTATCGAAATTATAAAGTGGTAAGTCTTTGTAATAAGAGACAATTTTATAAGCAGCACTCATAAACAATGTTTAGTTTTCCATAGAGGTTGCATGATTTTAGTCGGAAATTTATGTTAAAAAAGTTATAAAATTTATAAAGAAATGTAATCACACAAACGAGACATTTTAGTGCATTAAGAAAAAGAGTTTTATACTTAAGGCGAGAAATCTTAAATAGCGGGAGATACGCTTCTATTATAAATTTGTGGGTGCAATGTTATAAAGGGAGACTGGTTTTCCTATCACGACCACTGCCAGTTCTTGTCCGAAGACTGCTACCGCCGTCATTCTCCCAACGATCAATGTCCAAGTAATCATCTTCCCAGCCTTCAGGTATTCCTCCGCCACCTGGAGGGGTTCCAGTTCCTATAACTGAAATACTCACAATATCAACAATGTCATTTTATACATCATCCTTTTTTTAATATTTCATACCTATATCTATATTATGTAATGTATATGTTTAAGTTCATTGCCTATACCAAAAAGAGTGATATTCATTGGCAATTCTTTATAGATTATCTCTTTTTAGATAAATAATCTCCTTAAATTAATGGGGAAAGCGTTGATTCAAGAAGAATAGATGATTTCAATGTTGAAGTTGTATCTGTATTAAAAAGGTATTATTAAATGTATATAGAAGTATTTATTAACAACTGTTTGAAAAGGATGATTCAAATGAGAAGATTATTATTATTATTTTTAACTGCACATGCAAAAAATTCAATTGAACGAACGCTCAATTAGCTTCGTTTTAGTTCACAAGATTTAGGAGGAATAACTAATGGGGCAATCTAGTATTATTTTTTTTGAAAGAAAATTTCCGAGTGCAAACATGATTCTTATTAAGGATCAGTTACCGATCCTAATTGATACTGGTTTTGGGAGTGATGTAAAGGAGACTGAGAAATTAATAAAAGAAGTAGGTGTTTCACCAGAAGAATTACACCTTATTGTGAATACGCACTATCATAGTGATCATGTTGGAGGTAATTTTCATTTCCAAAAAAAGTATGGTGTTACGATTGCTGCTCATAAATGGGACGCCGATTTAATTAATTCTTGTGACCCTGAATCTTGTAGTGCAGAATGGTTAGATCAACCTGTAGAACCTTATCGAGTTGATACGAAGCTCTCGGATAATGATGAGATTCATACAGGAAGTAGAATCTTGAGAGTCTTGCACACACCGGGACATACGTTAGGGCATATTTCTTTATATGAACCTGAAGAAGAGATATTAATATGCGGGGATCTCTTTCATAAAAATGACATTGGTTGGTTAAATGTTTTTCGAGAGGGCGTCTCGTCTATCCAACGATCACTTGAAAGTTTGGATCAGTTGTCCAAAATCCGGATTCAACATGCATATTCAGGACATGGATCTGAAATAGAGAATACTAAAGCTTCCATAGATGCTGCAAGGGAACGGTTCGAAAAGTGGCTCAAGATGCCAGAAAAAATTGCATGGCATGCCTGCAAAAGGATATTTTCATTCACATTAATTATAAAAAACGGTTTGGCAAAAGAAGAAGTTGGAAACTACCTACTAAAGTGTGGTTGGTTCCAAGATTTTGCACGCTACTCTTTCCAGCTTCAACCAGAAGAATTTATCCAAATCCTGCTAGATGAAATGATTCGTTCCGGAGCAGCAAGCTGGCATAATAATCATTTAATCGCCAACACTCCATTCCAAGCACCACAAAAGAAATGGATGGACAAGAACATCAAACCGAAAGAATGGAAACTTCAAGATTTTCTCAATTAATTAAAAGGGGAGATTTATATGCCATTAAAAGTAGGAGATATCATTACATTTGAACGGACTTTTACAGTAAGAGATGTTGAATTATTCACAGAAATTTCAGGTGATGAAGGGATTCATCATAGAACACCAGATGAACAGGGAAGACTTGTAATTCAAGGGTTATTAACGGCATCTCTACCAACAAAAGTAGGTGGAGATCATAACGTATTGGCTCGTAATATGAATTTCGAATTTTTAAGACCTGTGTATACGGGGGATACAATTATTTGTGAAGTGAAAATTGAAAAATACGAAGCGCAAGCAAATAATAGAACAGCTATTATCGCATCCTTTATATGTGAAAACCAAAACGAAAAAGAAGTATTAAAAGGGGATTTCTCAGGTGTAATACTTGAAGCTCTATAAACTATCTTCAACAAACAAAGGCTTTGAGTTCAATTATATAGATTTCAAAAATGCATTGGGTAGAATTTATCCAATGTTTTTTTATTAATTCGAAGAAAAGCTGTATTTATTCCTGCAATAATATACTATATGTCATTAGTTTTAAGGTGTAATAATTATATGAAAATACCTTAAAAGGAGTTTTAATATGAATATTGCATCTGTTATAATATACTGTTTTATTGTTACTTTTACACCAGGACCTACTAATATCGTTATACTATCTACAGTACATAACTTCGGGGTAAAAAAAGCCTTGGAATATACATATGGTGCAACTATTGCTTTTGGTGCCTTGCTTATTATTTCTGCAATGCTAAATACAGCACTGATAACGGTTATACCGAAAATATTAATTGTTATGCAGACGATTGGAAGTATTTATATGCTTTATCTCGCTTATCAAATTTATAAAATGGATTCATCAGACTCAAATGGAACTAAAGATGGTACCTTTATGTCAGGTTTCACTATGCAGTTTTTAAATCCTAAAGTTGTACTATTTACAATGACTGTTTTTCCTAACTTTATTTTGCCCTATTATACCTCAATGTCTGTGTTGACAATCAGTGCTTTAGTTATAACTATCATTGGATTTTTAGCATTTATTACTTGGGTACTTTTCGGTGCAATCTTTAAAAGTTTTTTGCAGAAACATGAAAAGATGGTTAATGTAATAATGACACTATTTTTAGTGTATGCTGCCATTATGATTTGGATGTAGTAGGGTGATTAGAGGTGAATAAGATGGATAAATTTATTTATAAAAAAACGGCAGGTATTACGGCGTTATCAGCAAGTCTTACGGATTTTAAGTATAAAAAGCATTGTCACGAGGAGTATGCAATAGGTGTAACATTGCGAGGAATTCAACATTACAATTTGGACGGTAGTTTACAATTATCATATAAAAATGGTGTAATGCTATTTAACCCAGAACAAGCACATGACGGAATGGCGCATGATAAGGCAGGTCTTGATTACGTAATGTTATATATTGAGCCACAATTGCTTTTAGAAGTTATTGAGAAAAAGGATATAGTACGTTTTTCTTCTCCTATTGTGTATGATTATCAACTTGAACAAAGAATATTAAGTCTTTCTAATGCAATATTAAATGAAAAAGAAGATGCTTTGTGTAGTGAATTACTCATATCCCTCACAGATAGCCTTATTCAAAGTAACCTTTCTACAGATCATAAGAAAGATAATACTTTAATTAGAAAAGCAAAGGTTATGCTCCATTCGAACTTAGAAAATGTACTTAAATTAGACGAGATATGTAATCAGCTTAATTTATCGAAATTTCAATTTATTAGATTGTTCAAAGCACATACTGGGATTACACCATATCAATACTTTCTTAACTGTAAGATAGAACGAGCAAAGCAGTTAATAGAAATGAATAGAGATATTTATTCAGCAGTAGCAGAATGTGGTTTTGTTGATTTAACACATTTAAATAAACACTTTAAAAGCGTATATGGAACAACCGCATTTGAATATATGTCTCATTTAAATTGAGAACTATTACTAAGCTTGTGGTGTTTGATTGCATTAAGATTTTTGGAAAAAGATTTGGCAAAAAGATAAAGAAGAATTATGATACACTCAAGTTGCAACTGATAAATTTAGCATTAGTTTATCTTATTTCCGGTTTATGTTAATAGCTGAACGTACCTGATTGTTGGTTTTTATAGTTTAATAGTTCAGAGAATAAGGTGGAGGATTAAATCGAATGATAATTGTTAGTTTTATAATAATTGCTTGGATACTTAGTTGGTTTAAGTTTGAGCAGATTTTTATTCAAGCATTTAAAGAACTTTTTAACAAGGAAATTTCTACGGCCAGCTACTATTTCATATTCGCATGTTTAGGCGCAATTGGCGATATAGTGGCACTATTAAATGGTAGTTATTTTGATAAAATTTAATATGTTTTCATGCTTTTAAATGTGAAGTTTTATTTTTGAATATTCATTGTATTTAATAGTTTTAAGTAGAATTAAAGTAAAAAAAGTGACGAGAATTTATATATCTCGTCACTTTTTTATTATAATTTTACAAGTGTTCTACCTTTTGCTTGCCCCTTAAGAAGGATAGGGAGAACATCTGGAAGTTGTTGTAGTGTTACTTCTTGCTGTATGAATTTTTCTATGTTTTTTGGCTTGAAATCTGTCGCTAAACGGTCCCAAACTTTCATACGTGTTTCCATAGGACAATACACAGAATCAATTCCAAGTAAATTTATTCCTCTTAAAATAAATGGGAAGACGTTTGTCGGAAGTTTAGTCCCTGCTGTTAATCCACTTACTGCTACTGAACCGCCGTATTGAATTTGGCTTAATAAAGATGCTAGTGGTTCGCCCCCAACTGAATCGACGGCTGCAGCCCATTTTTGTTTGCCTAACGCTCTAATTTTCCCATCAAATACCTCTTCACGAGAAACAATTGTAGTGGCCCCAAGGCTTTTCAAAAATTCTTGTTCAGATTCTTTACCTGTACTTGCCTCAACTTGATAACCAAGAGTTGAGAGAATAGAAACTGCAAAGCTACCAACACCTCCAGTTGCACCTGTTACAAGTATCTTACCCTTTTCTGGAGAAACACTATTTTCTTCTAATCGCAGAACGGAAAATGCCGCAGTAAAACCAGCTGTTCCAATAATCATTGCTTCTTTTATCGTAAGGCCTTTTGGAAGTGGAACTATCCAATTAGCTGGAATACGGGCATACTCACTATAGCCACCGAAATGAGAGACACCAATCTCATAGCTAGTCGCAATAACTTCATCACCTTCATGAAAGCGAAGGTCATTAGATGAAACTACGATACCTGCTAAATCAATTCCAGGAACAAAAGGATAGGTGCTAACGATATTACCATTTGGAATAGTAGCCAAACTATCTTTATAATTGATCGATGAATAGGATACTTTGATTAACACATCACCTTCGGGTAAATCTTCTAGAGTTAGATCTTTAACTTTAACCGTAAAATCATCCTCTTTATTTACTACCAATGCTTTAAATCTATCTATCATTTGAACCACCCCTGTATTATACTTCGACTTTAGAATAACAAAATTATTCTGACCGGTCAAAATAATTTTGTTAAGTTTAAATTAATGTATAATTGTTTTATTAAGTTTTACGGAGGTAACTATGAAAAAGAAAGAAGAAGTACGAAAAACACAAATAATGAAAGCAGCCTATAATGCAGTTTCGGAATTAGGTTATGATAACGTCACTCTACAGCATATTGCGGATAATGCTGGCGTATCAAAAGGGGTTGTTCATTATTATTTTAACAGCAAACAAAACATACTATTAGAGTTACTAGAATCCATCACAAACCAAATTTATAGATATGAATTAGAAGCGATTGATAAACACCAAACAGCTATTGAAAAACTTAAAGCTTATCTTGACGCAGTTTTTATTTCACCGCAAAAGAATAGAAAGTTTTACAGTGTCTATTTAGATTTTTTAGCTCAAGCAAATGGAAATGAAGACTATAAAAGAATAAACATGAACTTTTATGAGAATTGCTGGGGAATTGGGAAAGAGATAATTGAATTAGGCAAAAAAGAAGGTGTATTTAGACAAGAGAGTGACACATTAACAAATGCAAAAATGATGAGAGCCCTTATTGATGGTTCATTAATTCAATGGTTAACATGCAATGAAGAAGAGCTACATCAATTCTATAAAGATTCCTGTATAAATAGCATCTTAAATTTACTACAATATTCGAAGGAATAGGTTGAAAATGCTGTGATAAACAATTAGTAACAGTTGATGGAAACGAATTAAAAGAAGTTGTTTAAATGAAGATTTCCCGGCTAATAAGGTCTGAACTCGTTGTTGAACAGAGTTCGGGCCTTTTATTTTTTCCTTCAATATCTTTTCAACATTATAATATTGCGGTTAACTACTGAACTTAGACAACTAAGCTTATGCTATAGGTTATCTGGTGCATTATGTTTCTAATGCCATTGAAATGAAACTTTTAAAGCTAGGTTTTATAGAGTTAAAGGTGTTGTAAAAGCTAATGATGTAAATGAAGCTCTATTGGTATTAGAAAAACGTGTAATTGTTGAAAACAAAATACATATGATTATGTTTGTGTGTTGTTTAGAAATTGTTAAATTTATCGAAGTTGTATAAGAAAAACAACCAGTTGTTGTTTCTCTTTTGGAATACATTATATAAAGTCTGAAAATTCAAAACATTATACAGGTATTTATCGCGAACTAATATATAAAGACTGATTGAGGAGGCGTAGGATCATATGGAAGTATTGTGTTATGAACCAAGTAAAATACGGATAAATTCTAGAAAAACACTAATAATGGACTTTTTAGCAGGTGATATTGTGATTAAAATCAATGGTGAATTGTACTTTTTAGAGTCAACCAATGGACATTGCATAGAATTTGATATAAATAAAAATTGTATTGTAAATGATAACTCCACTTATAGGTTCACTAATAATACAGTACTTACCCTTCGAGACCTTGCTGAAAAAAGCAACCTTATTGCGGTTATTAAAACATATACAAATCGTTTCGTTACAAAATTACAAAAGTTAAATGAACCACAAATATCACCAGAAACGGATAAGCTCATTGCTGAAATTGAAAAGAAAAATTTAGAGTGGCTGATTGATATTGCATTAGACATGAGAGATAAAGAAATGTTTTTTAAATTAATAAAAGGACCATAGATTAAAAGTTGCCATATGTATTCAATTCTTAATCTAAAGTTATTTAATTATCCTAATATTTTGAATTTATTACTCGAAAAGATTTATAATAAAGAGAGAGTATTTATAAGCAATTATTAAATACACATTGGATTGGTGACTATCCAAAAAAGTCGAGTAGTGTAAATTCTTCATCATTAGGGGTGTATAAATGACTGAACAAATTAGTATTTTTACCTTAAACGGCATATCTGAAGATCCATTATTTAAAAAAATTGAGCAGTTGCTGGTCGGAGAACAGGTTATGATCCAAAGTTACATGGTGGAGCGTACAAACAAATTTTACGAAATTCAAAATGATGAGGTACATGAATGCTTTCAAACCACTCAAGAATGCTGTAACTATATTGACAATATAGACTATTGAATGTCATTAACAACATCACAGATACAAAAAGAATTAAAAGAATAGAAGTAAAGCAAATATATGTGAAGACATACCAATTTGACTAAGTACCTATATTAATGAACTGATTAAGAAAATTTTGATGAAATGATTAAAACCAATACCCTTGCAACAATGAATGAATAGGAGGGTATTGGTTTTATCATGTTGATATGAAAAAACGGTATTAGTAAACACGAATAATTTGTCTACTTGGGAGGGTGAATTCCAACAGAAGTATTTTAGGTTTTTATTTATATCTTACCTTCCGCAAGCCACGGAATAAAGCCGTCTAAAAATCTCTCTGTAGCTGGCATGAAATAAGCTCCGAAATGATAATCTGGATCTAATGTAGTGATTATTAATGTCCCTTTCGTGCTGACTTTATCAACATACATAACAGCGCCACCATCTTCGGTTGTAATTAACTTTTCAGCTCCATTTGGTGGCCAGAAAACACCGTGCTGATGCCAAGTAGCATCGGTTAATGTAAGATAATTAAACAAGTCATAGTGAGGAGCGGCTAATACTAAACCACTTTTCGCTCCTTTTTCAAGCCACCACCAGAAATTCGTTTCGCGCTCCTCCCATTTTTGGTTCGGAAGCCATTCCCAAGGCTGTGGACCAAATGCAACTACAATCCCGCCGTTATTAGCAAATGAACGTACTTTGTTTGCTGCACGCATTAATAATTTTTCGTTTAATTGAGAAGGGAAGAGGAGTACGTCAAATTCCTCTAATACTGTTTGCTCGAATTCTGGAAAATAGATTAGTTGGGTAATATATTTGTTAAATTTAGGTTCATTAAACGTTCGGTTATGGGGGGCATTGCCACTCATAATTACTGCTATTTTTCTCATATGTTTTTACTCCCTTGATGTAAAGCATTAATTTCAGAATGTATCCATTGTAGTAATTGTTCACTAATACGGTCTGTTGTTTTGTTTTGTTTGTAATACCAAATAAGGTCTTTACCTGCATGTGCTAAAATGGTGCCTTTAGTTGTATTGCGGTCAATATACGTGACAGGTTCATTGTTTGGCAATGTGACCAGTACTTCTGCATCCGTTGGTATAGGATGGTGACCACGTGCAAAGAAGCCCGATACACCTTTGTTGTATGTCATATCGTCAGGGTCAACACCTGCAAATATCCCTTGGTCTTTTATGATAGTAAGAGCGTAATCACTATGGTGATTAATGGTTTTCGGGATGAAATGACTAGCACCAGGTAACCAATCAATATACAGATGTCCACAGAAAACAATTAGTTTTTCATCATTTAAAAATTGTTCGATTAATCCTTTATGTATAGCTAGAAAGCGTTGGTCAACGAATTCAGGGATGATCAATGCTTGAATAGAAGATAAATCTGTTTTATCTAAATCATACTGATCAATCAATGTCATATTGTCATTGATAAAAGGGTTAGTTCTTCGTTCAAGTCCAAATGCATTGCCTGGATCTAAAATTAAAATCTCTTCTTTAGTTGTCATAATAATCCTCCAAAATGCTTGTGAATGGTGTATATGCCTATAATTGATTTCATCTTATCATTAATGATAATCATTATCAAATAGAATTTGAATGAATATATGCTAAAAAAGAACATATAAGAAAAAAATAACAAATGGTTACTAAGTTGGTTTGTTGAAAAATGTCGAAAAGTATTGACTCTTAGGATTAGTATCCTGTAAAGTATAAAGTGATATTGATAATCATTATCATTCGTTTATTTGAATCAAATTAATTTAGGAGAGTTGAACTTATGAATTGGAAATACCCATTATCAGCATTAGCCATTTCTGCGTTATTAGTAGGTTGTAATCAGACGGACAATGCTAATAAATCATCATCAAAAGAAACAGTAGAATCGAAAGAAGAAACTATTATAAAGGACGAATTAAATCGCGAAGTAAAAATTCCAACAAACCCTGATCGCGTTGTAGTAGGTGGCATCCTACCTTATTTTTCTACTTGGTATGTTGCTACTAATTCTACAAAAGAGATCGTGGGTATGCATCCAAACTCATTTAATGCTGCTTCGCATTCAATCTTAAAAGACATTTCACCAGATATTTTAAAAGCGGATACATCTTTTATTAAAAATGGTGAAGTGAATATAGAGGAATTGATGAAAGTTAATCCAGAAGTCTATTTTGAAATCGCATCGGACGAGAAGTCAATAAATAAGTTAGAAGAAGCAGGTGTTCCCACAGTCGCACTACAAGCAACATCAGATTCGGATGATCCATTAGAAATATTAAATCGATGGTTAACATTAACTGGGGAAATTACAGGAACAACAGATAGACCAGAGCAAATTATCGATGAAGGTAAAAAGTATCAACAAGAGATTAATGATAAGCTTGCAAATGTCAAAAAAGAAGATAAGCCAAAGGTAATGATTCTTCAATACCATAGCGATAAAGAAATATCAGTAGCAGGCTCTAATATGCATGGCAATCGATGGATTAAAGCAACTGGTGGTAAAGATGTTGCAGAGGCTGATGTTCAAGGAATTAAAGCAGTCAATATGGAACAAGTGTATAAATGGGATCCAGATATCATCTACATTACAAATTTTACCGAAACACAACCAAAGGACTTGTTCAATAACACGATTAAAGGACAAGACTGGAGTCAGTTAACAGCCGTGAAAAATAAACAAGTGTTCAAAGTACCTCTGGGCATTTATCGCTGGTATCCACCAAATGGAGATGCACCTCTTATGCTGAAATGGATGGCACAGCATAACCATCCAGAATTATTCGATTATGATATGACTGAAGAAATTCAAAAATACTACTCAAAATTCTATAACTATGATGTAACAGAAGACCAAGTAAAAGACATATTAAATCCATCTTCTGAAGCTGCAAAGTATTAAGAAAACAACAAGTGAAGGTGAATTGAAATGAGAAAAAATACTTTGAAATGGGCTATATTATTACTACTGCCAATACTATTTGGTTTCTTGTCACTTAGCATAGGTCGCTATCAGGTAGATTTAGTAGTACAAATGAAAATTTTATTATCTCATGTGTTTGATATCGAGCAAACGTGGTCACAAATGGAAGAAACAGTTGTTATGAAAATCCGTTTGCCTCGTATTCTACTTGCAATGCTAATTGGTGGCGGTTTGTCTATTGCTGGTGCAGCATTTCAAAGTATGTTTGCGAATCCATTAGTTAGTCCTGATATTCTTGGAGTTTCTGCGGGTGCAGGATTTGGTGCTTCACTTGGTATTTTGATTATTGGTCATGGCTTTACTACACAAATTTTTGCTTTAATAATGGGTATTCTAGCTATTCTATTTACATTCATAATTAGCGGTATGAAGAAGAATATGCCGATATTTATGATGGTTTTAGCAGGTGTTGTAACAAGCGCTTTGTTCCAAGCACTCATCTCATTAGTGAAATTTGTTTCAGATCCAGAAGAAAAATTACCGTCTATTACATATTGGTTAATGGGGAGTTTAGGAACAGCTTCTTACAAAGATCTATGGGTAGCTGGGCCACTCATATTAATAGGTATTATTATTTTATATGCCCTAAGATGGCGTATGAATATCTTATCTTTATCAGATGAAGAGGCACGTTCTCTTGGTGTATCCACTACGAAATTAAAATGGCTGGTTATTTTTGCTGCGACATTGATAACGGCTTCTGCTGTTTCAATCTCCGGCATTATTGGCTGGGTAGGCTTAATCATTCCACATATTGCTCGAATGATTGTTGGGAGTAATAATCAATATGTCTTGCCTGCATCAGTTTCAATCGGAGCAATTTACTTATTAGTTATTGATACACTAGCTCGTTCGATTACAGCTACCGAAATTCCTTTATCCATTTTAACAGCGATTGTAGGAGCTCCATTTTTCGCTATATTACTTAGAAAAACAGGCGGTGGCTGGCAATGATATTAGCAGTAAAAGATGGGAATTTTTATTATAGTAAAGGGAAAATTAAAGAAAAAACTCCTTTTTTGTATCATGATCCAATCAACTTTGAGTTAAAGCCAGGGGAGATTTTATCAATTTTAGGTCCAAATGGTGCAGGTAAAACAACAATGTTGAAATGTATAATGGGATTGCAGCCTTGGAAACAAGGGGCATCTTATTTAGACGGTAAACCAATGAGTTCTTTACCCCAAAAATTCATTTGGCAACAAATTGGTTATATACCTCAAGCATCCAAAATGACATTTGCTTATTCAATTTTAGATTTAGTTATAATGGGTAGGGCGATTTATATCGGGGCTTTTTCAAAACCTTCTGATATCGATCGTAAATTGGCATTTGAGGCACTCGAATCTGTAGGAATAGCTCATTTAGCAGAGCAATCTTGTAACTCAGTAAGTGGTGGAGAATTACAGCTGGCACTTATTGCACGTACTCTCGTGTCTAATCCGAAAATCCTTGTTTTGGATGAACCAGAATCTCACTTAGATATTCATAAACAGAAAATAATATTAGAAACTATTCAAAATCTTGTCCGAGAGAAGAATATTTCTTGCATTATAAATACGCATTATGCTAATCACGCAATCTATTTTGGAGATAAAGTATTATTAGTGGCGAAAAACAAACCTGTTATCACAGGAAATGTAAATGAGTTATTAAATGAAAAGAACATGTTGACTTACTTTGGTATTAAAGTGAAGAAACTACAAATGACAAATCAAAATTTAACATTTAGTGTACTGGTTCCTGAATATTTTGGAATGAAAACAATTTAATAGCAAAATGATTGTAAAAGAAAAAATCCTCTTTAAGTAGATACTGATACACTCTACCTAAGGGGGATTTTGTTATGCCATAAAAACAATAAATACTTTTACATGTCAATGAATTCAAAAAGCAGTATAGATGGGGAAAAAAAGAAGAAACCATAAAAACATCTAAGTTTTTATTTTTAGAGTAATCGCGTTCATTTGTTTGATTATTATAGTATTTATTTCCATTTTATTTAAGGCAAATAATGGGCAATATATATGTAAGCAAAAATCAATTGTACGCCTTTTATATTTTCAAATCGCTTTTGATTTATAAAATGATATTAATTATATTTATGAATCTAAATCCAATATGAAGTTAACACATTACCAAGTAATTCAGCTGTAACTTTTACACGATTGTTGCAAAATATGAGGTTTTTTTAGCAAAGGGAGTACATATTACTTATTCAATAATTGTGTAATACACTCAGGTGAAAATATATTAAAGGGAAGGAGATATTAATGGTCAAGAAAATATCTATTTTAGTTTTGTTTTTATTCATACTTGTATTAACTGGTTGTGTGAATGATGAAGCAGCAAAAGAAGAGATCATTTCAGATGAATCATTTGATGTTGAAAATGTTGATTTTTATAAAGGTAAGGCAATGGAGAGCAATCAAGTAATTGTTGAAACAGCAGACATGATGTATAGAGAGAACGCTACAGTTTTTACATTTCAAAAGGGTGATAGTAGTACGACAAAATTAAAGAAAACTAAAACCAAAGCAGAATATGACAAGATTAAAATTAGATATATACTAGAAATTGGAAAAGAAGATTTAAAAGAAATAAGTACTCGGTATAGTGATGTGATTAAAAATACGTTACCAATAGATGATCATTGAAACTGCTGTATATATAAAATAAAGATTGTTCAAAAGTAATCCGTACATCCCTAAAATAGCGCAATTAAAAAGAATTCGTTTATACAGAACGAATTCTTTTTTGTAGTGGAGAGCATATCCAAACATACTTCTGACTTATAATCCTTCTGTTATCAGCTAGTATTAAATAATAAAAACGAGGTAACTATTAAATTAAAACGTAAAAAGTGTATTTATTTAATAATATTTAGTACCAGGTGCTATAAATAAGTGTTAATATAATTATGATAAATAACTTGGAGGTTTTTTTATGTTTCAATCAAAAGCGAGAATAACAGCTATCGGTTCGTATGTACCTGAACGAACATTAACTAATACAGATTTAGAAATACTTGTTGAGACAAATGATGAATGGATAGTGCAACGTACAGGAATAAAAGAGAGAAGAATGGCGCGAGAAGATGAGTTTACAAGTGATTTAGCTTATCAGGCTGTTCTTAATTTAATGGAGCGATTCGATAAATCTGTTGAAGATGTGGATTTAATCATCGTTTGTACGATGACTCCTGATTACAAAACGCCAAGTGTCGCTTCTACGCTGCAGGCAAAGTTAGGTATAAAGAATACAGGCGCTTTTGATTTAAATACTGCATGTTCCGGCTTTACTTACGGATTATATGTAGCTAATGGGATGATCACATCAGGATTAAATAAAAAAGTCTTGGTGGTTGGGTCTGAGACTTTATCTAGAATTACTGATTATACCGATAGAGCTACATGTATTCTATTTGGAGACGGAGCTGGAGCAGTACTTTTAGAATATGATGAACAACAACCAAGTTTCATTTCTTCACATATAGGTTCTGAAGGTGAAGGTGGCAAGAGTTTATATTGTTCAAATTTATCTAACATGATGAATGGTGAAGAAATATTAGACAACGGAAAATTTGTTCAAAATGGGCGAGCGGTATATAAGTGGGCTGTCACAACAGTACCAAAAGGGATGAGAACGGTATTGCAAAATGCTTCAATGGAATTAAAAGATGTAGATTGGTTCGTCCCTCACAGCGCAAATCTAAGAATGATTGAGTCAATATGTGAGAAAAGCGACTTTCCTATTGAGCAAACATTATATAGCCTAGTGGATTATGGTAATACTTCAGCAGCAACAATACCACTATCATTAGATCAAGGTGTTCGTGAAGGCAAAGTTAAGAACGGAGATAAAATCTTATTATACGGATTTGGCGGTGGTTTGGCACACGCAGGATTACTTATCAATTGGACGGTTGAATAGAGAAGTTTAAAAGGCCAAATATTTACAAGAAAACTAAGTAGATATAGGGCAAATTTGGGTTATGTAATTATAAATTTATATATAAGATTCATAAAATTTGATATGAAGCAAGAAAGATGAGTGGCTGTGGTCACTCATCTTTTATTTTGGATGATTTCAATAGTTTTAGTAGTGAAAATTTATTAATGACAATGCATAAGTTGCATCTATTATCGATAAATATAAAATAGCATTCATTTTAGTACATACTTAAAGATTAGCAATATGAGAAGGTAAAGAAAGGTGATTAAAAATCATGATTAAGAAGACGATTATTTTACTTTTTTTTATAATGATTATCTTAATGTTACTAACTTTTTCAATAAAGCCTACTATTAATTTTGATAATAATTACTATGCTCAAAAGATTTCAGATGCACTTGATACATATATAGAAAGCGATGAGCTAATCGAATCTCTTACAATCAAAAATGGAAAAACCTTTTTTTATTCGGATATATACCGTAAAACAATTCAAATCTTTTACTTTGAAGATGGAATACTTAGTTATAACGGCAAAATGAACTATGAAGTGTGGAAGAGAAAGGACCACGAAGGCGATCCAGTAGAATGGATATATCATGAGTTAGAAAATGGTGAAAGTATTATTTGGGGAGTATCACTTACAGATGATACTATAGAGATAAATAATAAAGTAAAAGTTCAAGATTATATTCAATTAGAAAATGGAGTTAACGTCTTTTTCTCGAAAAATAAAGCAGAACTTAATTTACCTATTGAAGTGACATTGAAAAACAATCAAACACAATGAATGATTGGAAAATAGTATGCAATATTCATTCTGCAATTAATACAAATACAAAGGAACCGCTTCTTCTTTATATAAGGTGCAACTAACCTAACTAAGTTATAAATTTAAGGTTCAAATCTCATATGATTTGAACCTTTTGCTTTTGTTAATTTAATATGTTTTATTCCAATTTATATATGTAAGTTTATTATTCACCTGTATGTGTGTAAAAGTTAAAACTTGAAAGGTAACTTACATACAGACTAAAACTTTTATTTGATAAAACTAAACCTGTATTTTAGTTATTTTGACAAGTAGACAATCTGAAAAATCGAATTACTTAAACTTCCAATTCATGTATAATTAATGATATATAAGGAGTGATAGTGTTGAATAAAACAAATAAGTTGATTAGCTCATTGTTACTTAGCGGATCGATACTGACGTTAGGTTTAACAAGCTCAATCGAACCTAATGACATAGTGGATTCAAAACAAAAGATAGATGCTGCTGCCGATAATCATAGCAATATCACGATGGTTGCTGCGACAGTTAAGTACAAGGTGACCATCAATGGTAAACCTGTATCTCTTCATAATAGCTCTATTAGAATAGGCCCTAATCATATATTACCTGCAAAAAGCTTTATAAGACTCTTAAGCGGAACTACTACTTTTAATAGCAAAACTAAAGTGTTAACTATTAAAAGTGATGGTACAACTTCTACAATCAAACAAGGATCTAAAGTAGCTACTGTAAATGGCAAGAAAATAACGCTATCGACAAGTGCTCAAGCAATCAATGATGTATTCATGATCCCACATGATCTAGTGGCCAAAGCTACAGGCACAAAAGTTTCTATATCAACAAGTGCAAAGACAATTGAAATCACTCAGGCTTCACCAATAATCCCATCGCGTATCAAGACTAAATATCAAGGCCATACATATGGTGCTGATAACCAATACCAGTATGATAAAACAATGGCTTATGTTAATAATTACTTCAAGAACTACAAAAGAAGATTTGTTTTTGGTTTTTGGCAACACGAACAATATGTGGATTACTTTAAAAACGGGGTAAAAGTACCGCTTGATTATATTAGTGGAGATGATTATTATGAAGGTTTGGATGCCGCTGAGCGTTGGGGTGAAGATTTAAGAAATAATAAAGTACCTTACTCCCAGATTGTGAAAGTCGCTGAGGTTGAGCTGGAAGCTAGAGATTTTTTACGTGTCGCGCCATTTTACAGTCGTAATGTAGATGATTACGATGTATATTCTGCATACCACATCTTATACAAACGTAAAGGTGATTCAGACTCTTATGCACATGCACAACAAATTGTATTTGATATGAACGGTTATAAAACTAGAGTAGTATCTATACCACCTTTTTCATGGCTAGAAGTACAAATAAACGGAAAATGGTATATTCAATACGATGAATATTGGGGTGACACATGGAGACTTTCTACTTCATCAGGGATTCAATAGTTGTTTGCTCCGTGAATTCTATTGCAATTGAAGTTACATTCAGCGAGACATGATTTTTTTGAGGGTACTTGTTTATTTCCACTAATACTATTAGAGTGGGGTAAATATTCTCATTAGTAAATCAAGGAATAGGAACGATATTAGTTCAAGCTGTTGTAGAATTTACAAATAAAAGTGAATGCTCGATGCTAAAATTAGTTACAACGTATGATCGTATGATAAGGTGGGGAGTTTAAATGATATTCTTTATAATTATTCTGCTTCTAGTTTTTTCATATGACTTTACTAAAATGAGAAATCAAATGGATCGGATTATCGAGCAAAATGATGAAATGATTCAGCTAATGAAAAAAAGGAAAGAAGAGGAATAGATGCTATTTAGCTTAGAGAGTGAAAACATTGGTATTTGAAACATTATCAAGCCAACTTTCTGTAGTGATCACTCTAGCTTTTGGCGTATTGTTAATTGTTCTATATCCACTAATACATAAAGAAAACAGATACTTTGCTTGGTTAAGCCTTATCAGAGCATTTAGTAAACAACCGATTGAAGAGATATCTATATTTTTGAAACAGGTAGGAATGGATATGGAAGAGTGATAATAATGCACAGATAATCCCAAAGAATATATTATCAAGACAACAATAAAAAAGGCAGATAAATTAAAGGACATTATATATATTATATGTAATGTCTTTTCTTCAACTAACGATCCCTATTAGAAGAAATTTTAATCTCCAACACGTAAAAACTTTGGAGGTTTTCTCTGTACAAAATGTTTTTCAATAGACTTAAGAACTTCATCATTTCCGGGTAATGAGACTGTTTCTATCGCATCCTCAAAAGACAACCATTGATAGTCGCTATGTTCATCATTTAATTTTACATCTTGATGGTCTTCCACAAATCCAATAAATACAGGGGCAACATATATATAATTTTCTTGAGGTGAATATATTGGTCAAATTTGTTAGATGCATATAATAATACATTTGTAATCCCTGTTTCTTCATTTATTTCTCTGAAAGCAGCTTCCCAAGCCTTTTCACCTTCTTCAATACTACCACCAATATAACACCAAACATTCCGAAGAACAGAAGTATTTCTTTTTAAGAGTAACACTTTATATTCATCTTCTATCTTTTTTAATAAAACGGTCGCAATCCCTGTACATCGTATTGGGACTTCAAAATATTCTTCACTCAATCAAAACACCTCTTTGTTTTTATATCTCTTTTCACTTACAGTCCAGTGTGTTGGACGTGAAAGCAAATGCGGTAATTTTGTTTGTTCATCACCTTTTGCAGCATTAACTTGAACTTGTGTGAGAAAGATACTGCCAGTTAGATTTGCCCCTCTTAGATCGGTATCTCGGAAATCAGCTCCAATAAGGTCAGCCATGCGTAAATCTGCGTCTCGTAAGTCTGCCCCAATAAGATATGCCCCTCTTAAATTAGCTCCTCTAAAGTCCGCACCTCTAAGCTTTGCCCCCATCAAATCTGCTCCTCGACGGTCAAGTGTTTTTCTTTTTTTAGAGTCCATATGCTGAGAGATTACTTTGCTTCTTACAAGTTCACTAGTGTTTAAAAGTAAAGCATTAACTACTACTCGGTGTGATGGTACATCTAGCTTTAAAAGTTCATCTGAACTAAGTTGGCTAAGTCGTTCCGTTTCATGAAGTGCAGTGCTAAGTTTTCTATGTATTGGACTTGCTTCCTTCAAATTCAGCGCTTCAGTCAGATACCAGATCATTTCATGAAGTTGATGCATAGTTGGGAAAACATCAAACATTTTCTGCGCTATTTGTGTATTTTCGCGCCAGTCGATTCCTTTAAATGTAGTTTGAGAAACTTTTTGTCCTGCACCGAAGCAGTCAAAAACTGTACAACCTTTAAATCCCTCTTGTCTCAGATTATTATGAATGCTACATCGAAAATCCGATTGCAAATTAGAGCATGGCTTACCCGCCACTTTATCAATTGCAAAATCAACCGAAGCTGCGAAGGGGAGCGCAACACAACATAAACCAAAGCAGTTTTCACAATCTGCATGTAAATCACTGCGACTAATATCGAGTTTTGGAATAGGTAAATCACTATTATCAATCATTTAGTGTACTTCCTTTGCTTAGTATTTTAATAAATTAATATGTAATTTGAATAAATAGTTAGTTTGGTATTAAGATTAGAAAAAAACATTTTCTATTTTTTTTATGTTATCATTGTTCAAATTTACCAGTCAACTTTTGGATGTATTTACATAAATTTATTTATAGGAAATATCTTATAAATCATACGACTCAATAATATATATGGATAAATTTGCTATAATTATAAAAACGCTATAAAAACTATATGAGAAAGGAGCGACAACATGAATAAAAATGAACTAATATCACTATTCCATAAAGAACTTAGACAAGAAGCTCAAACACAAAGTTATTTAAGAGAGGAAACAGAGCATGTAGTACGACACATTTCACAGTTTGGCGAATCAGGATTCATAGTCACATCTAATGTAAATGAAGATAATGCAAGAACAATCATAAAGCAGGAGTTAGACTATTTTAGTAACCTAGGACAAGATTTTGAGTGGAAGGTGTATAGCTATGATAAGCCTGATAGTTTGAAAGATATTCTTGAACAAGAAGGCTTTAGAGTAGATACAGCAGAAGCTCTTATGGTGATGAAGCTAGATGATCAGCATCACTTGCTAAAAAACAATCAATATTTCGGTTTAAAGGAACTAACGGATGAAAAAGGCATTCAAGATATTGTTGATCTAGAAGATGCAATCTGGAATGAATCACATGCTGAGCTGGGTAAACGGCTTTGGAGAGATAAACAAAATAATCCTGAAGCCTTATATCTTTATGGGATATATGAGGAGGCTAAGCTCGTAAGTGCCGCATGGATGTACATAGAGGCCAACTCATCGTTTGCAAGTTTATGGGGAGGTTCGACGCTACCTATGTATAGAGGAAAAGGATACTATACATCTTTGCTAGCTGTTCGCGCAAAAAAGGCATTTGAAAAAGGGCATCCTTTCCTTACTGTTGATGCCAGTCCAATGAGTAGACCAATCCTTGAAAAGAGTGGTTTTCTTTGTCTAGCATACTCTTACGGTTGTCAGTCGCCTTCTAGTAAATTGTAGAACATCCTTTCAAAATTACGAGCATGTTTATTGAATAAGAAATATAAGAGTGATACATAATTTATTTAACTCCTATGTATCACCCTGTATCATTTATTACTTTAGGGATATTGATAACATATACTAGGCTAACTTTGAAATGAAGGAATCGTTTTTCTCTTTGCTAAGGAAGCACCTGATGTGCTGAAGCAGTTCTCTTTAAATAAATGATGAAATTTATTAAATGAGTAAAGCTAGTACTATGGACGGGCAATAAACCGCATCAACAGGTAGTAGTCCAGCATATAATAATTGTCATCGTCTTTGATATTCACAGCATTGGAGACAAAGACATTTGACTTCTTAGTTTATCTCCCATACTTTCTTCTGCTGCCTGTCCTTCTCTGAAAATGGCTTCGATTATTCGATAAAGACTTGCATGTGTAAATGATTTAAAAATAATCAAAAGGAATTTATGTATAATTCGAGAATTATAAGAATATAAGGTATAGATTATTTTGGAGGGGATATTCATCAATAAAAGGGTCAGAGTAATGATTAGTTTAATTAGTTGCCTGATTTTATGTGTTTTTGGGGTGTATAGTTTAATAACTGCAAGTGCATCTGTAATTCCAGCTGTCTTATTTACCATTGGTGGTTTTATTGGATTTATAGATGGAATTTATGAAATTAAAAACTTTTATATTGCATGACCGTTTGAAGTGAATGTGAATGAACTTTAAAAAGAAAACACCGTACCCTGATATTAGCAATATCAAGGTACGGTGTTTTTTACATATTTTTAAAAAAGCTCATGATGTCGTAGGGTTAAATGACGGAATTATAAGTATGACAACTGAAAACAAGTAAATAATAGTAAAACATCGGATTATTGGAGGAGGCATCATGGCTAAAAATTATCAATTTTATATAAATGGAGAATGGCGTGAAAGTCGCTCAAAAGCAAGTATAAGCATTTTATCGCCTTATTTACGTGAGGAAATTGGCCACGTTCAAGCTATTTCTCAGGATGAAGTAGATGAAGCAATAAACGGCGCAAAACTTGCCCAAAAAGAATGGTCTCAACTTTCTGTACGTGCTCGTGGTGAATATTTATATAGATGGGCTAATGAATTACTTGCAATGAAAAACGAAATTGCTCAATCTATCATGGAAGAAGTAGGTAAAACATTTAATGATGCGGTAAAGGAAGTGGAACGTACTGCAGATTTTATTCAATACACAATAGAAGAAGCAACACATATGCAAGGGGAAAGTATGTTGGGCGAAAATTTCCCAGGGGGAAATCGCTCTAAAATTGCGGTGACTCATCGTGTCCCACTTGGAGTCATTCTTGCCATTTCACCGTTTAACTATCCCGTGAACTTATCTGCCGCAAAGATTGCGCCATCTCTAATTGTGGGAAATGCAGTTATTTTCAAACCAGCAACTCAAGGTGCAATTAGTGGTGTGAAAATGATTGAAGCTCTTCACAAAACAGGCTTACCAAAAGGCGTTCTTAATCTTGTAACTGGACGAGGATCTGTTATTGGTGACTACCTTGTTGAGCATCCTGACATCGATATGATCTCATTCACAGGCGGAACAGAAACTGGACAACATATTGCAAAAATTTCGAACATGATTCCACTTGTAATGGAGCTTGGAGGAAAAGACCCAGCTATCGTTCGGGAAGACGCTGATTTAGTGTTTACTTCGAAACAAATTATTTCAGGAGCATATTCATATTCAGGCCAACGTTGTACAGCAATTAAACGTGTTCTTGTAAACGAAACTGTTGCTGATGAATTAGTATCATTATTAAAAGAAGAAATAGAATCCTTAACAGTAGGTTCTCCTGAAGAAAATAATATTATTGTACCGCTAATCGATGATAAATCTGCAGACTTTGTACAAGGTTTAATTGATGATGCATTAGAAAAAGAAGCTACATTAGTTGTGGGAAACAAACGTGAAGGAAATCTAATATACCCGACCTTACTAGACAATATTACAACAGATATGAGAGTTGCTTGGGAAGAACCGTTTGGCCCAGTACTTCCTATTATTCGAGTGAAATCAGATAAAGAAGCCATTACACTAGCAAATGCGTCGAAATTTGGTTTACAAGCAAGTGTTTTTACTAAAGACATAAATAAGGCATTTACTATAGCACCTCAAATTGAAGCAGGTTCTGTCCAGATAAACGGAAGAACAGAACGTGGACCTGACCACTTCCCATTCATAGGAATCAAAGGTTCAGGTATGGGAACACAAGGTATAAAACGGAGTATAGAAGCAATGACTCGTGAAAAAGTTACAATTATAAATATTTATGAATAATTAACTTTAGAGAATCCTCTCCACTCAAAATAAAAGGGGCGTCCACAATTCGTTATCGACTTAATGGACAGCCCCTTTTCAGTGTGCTTAAACTATTGTTATTTAAATCATCATTATTGGTAATTCATTGCAACTTTAACAAGTGTGGTACCTAATTGTACATCAATAGGTTGCTCATTTTCTGCTAATGTATTAAACGTGATGTCATTTACAAGTAAATTTTCTCTCATTAAATCTTCAAAACGAAGGATCATTTCTTTTACTTCAGTACTTGCAACAATGTTAAGAGATACATACATCTCGACTGGTAAATCTAGTTTCTTTCTTGTGTCTTGAATTGTACGAATAAGCTCTCTTATTTGTCCTTCTTCTATTAATAAAGGCGTTAATTGTACATCTAGCAATACTTTTAATTGCTGATCACCAGCTAGCTCAAAACCAGGTGTTACAGCAGATTCTACAAGAATGTGCTCAGATTTTAAAGTATAGCTGTTTTCATTTACATTAATTTGTACTTCGCCTTGAGAAAGAATTGTTTGTTTTTCTTCTTCCGGCATATTTTCTACATATTGCTTAAAGGAATTGACCGCTTTACCAAATGCAGCCCCAGCCGTTTTGAAATTCAGTTTGAAGCTAGCTGATTCATATTTAGTGATATCATTAGCAAATGTAACCGTCTTGACGTTTAATTCATCTTTTATGATATTTGTATAAGCATCTAATGAACTAGAGTCTCCATTTTGCCAAACGATGATTTGATGAAGCGGTTGCTTGGTTTTTAATGAAGTACTATTACGAATACTTCTTCCGAATTCCACTATTTTCAAAATTGTTGCCATATCTTTTTCTAGCTCCGGATTAATGACTGTTTTATCCGCTTTTGGGTAGTCTTGCAGATGTACACTACTGTTGTGTAGTTTTAAGTGAATATCCTCTGCGATATAAGGTACAAAAGGTGCTAGTAAGCGGCTAACTGTACTTAATGTCTCAAATAGGGTAGAGTAAGCTGCTTTTTTGTCTTCTGATAGACCTGAAGCCCAGAAACGATTTCTAGAACGTCTTACATACCAATTACTCACTTCATCAACTAACGCTGCAATCTCTCTTGTAGCAGCTGTAAATTGGAACTCATTCATAAACTCTTCTACAACTTTGACTGTATTATGCAAACGAGAAAGCATCCATTGATCTAAGATTGTTTTCTTGCCTGTTTGATTTGAATCATATTCAAATCCATCAATTTTCGCATACATAGCATAAAATTTATACGTATTATCTAATGTTTCAACTAGTTTTGATTTTGCATCTTGCACGGTCTTTTTCGAGAATCGTTTAGGATTCCAAGGGGAACTATCGATCAAGAATGCCCAACGTAGAGCATCAGCACCGTATTCTTGAATCAATTCAACTGGATCTAGGGCGTTGCCTTTACTCTTCGACATTTTCTGGCCGTTCTCATCTAATACATGACCTAATGATAAGACGTTTTTATATGGTGCCTGCCCAGTAAATAGGGTAGAAACTGCTAATAGGCTATAGAAGAAGCCCCGTGTTTGGTCAATACCTTCTATAATTACATCTGCAGGGAATTGTTTTTTAAACTTCTCTTTGTTATCAAATGGATAGTGGTGTTGCGCAAATGGCATTGAACCGCTGTCAAACCAAACGTCAATAACTTCTGGCGTTCGTTCCATCTGTCCATGACATTTAGGGCAAGCGCACTGGACATCATCAATATAAGGCTTATGAAGCTCTATACCATCATCTAAATTAGTTGTAGCGATCTCTTTTAATTCTTCAATGCTACCAGGAGCTACTTCATAGCCACAATCATCACAAATCCATACATTTAATGGGGTACCCCAGTAGCGGTTTCGGCTAATATTCCAATCCACTAGATTTTCAAGGAAGTTTCCAAAACGCCCGTTTTTGATATGCTCAGGATACCAAGTGACTATTTCGTTATTCGCAAGCATTTGCTCTTTCAGTGACGACATATTGATAAACCAGCTATCTGTCGCATAGTAAAGAAGCGGTGAATCGCAACGCCAGCAGTGTGGGTAGCTATGCTCATACTTTTCTTTGCTAAATAGCAGACCTTTTTCAGAAAGCATTTTAATAATATCTACATCACAGTCTTTTACAAATCTGCCCTCAAGATCAACTACCTCTGCTGTGTAACGACCTTGCAAGTCGACTATATTCACAAAAGATAAGCCATTTTGTTGAATAGTTTTATAGTCATCTTCACCATAGGCCGGTGCAATATGAACGATACCGGTACCACTGCTCTCCGTTACGTATTCAGCTAAGACAACGATATGTCCTTTTTCGACAGTTGCATAATTGAATGGAGGCAAATAACGTATCCCTTCAAATTCATGTCCTTTATGCTCACTTAGAACTTCAACATCTTCACCTAGCACTTTTTCAACTAATGATTTTGCGACAATGAAGATCTCTGATTCTTTTTTAACTCTTACATAAGTTAATTCTGAATTCATAGCAAGTGCTACGTTAGCAGGTAAAGTCCAAGGTGTTGTCGTCCAACCTAAGAAGAATTCATTTTCTTTATCAGCTAATTTGAATTTCACTGTAGCAGATAAATCTTTTACATCTTTATAGCCTTGTGCGACCTCATGTGAACTTAATGATGTTTGGCAGCTAGGGCAGTAAGGTGAAACACGATGCCCTTTATATAACAAGTTGTCTTTATGCACTTTACTCAAGATGTGCCATACACTTTCGATATAGTCATTGCTTAATGTCATATAAGGTTCATCCATATCAACCCAATAACCTAATTCTTCGGTAAATGAACGCCATTTCTTCTCGTAAGTGAAGACACTTTCCTTACATTTCTTAATAAATGGCTCTATACCATAACGTTCAATCTCTTGTTTACCCGAAATACCTAGTTGCTTTTCAACACCTAGTTCTACAGGAAGACCGTGTGTATCCCAGCCTGCTTTTCTTTCTACTTGGAATCCTTGCATCGTTTTATAACGTGCCACAACATCTTTAATCGTTCTGCCAAATGCATGGCCTACATGGGGTAGACCGTTTGCAGTTGGTGGACCTTCATAAAAAACAAACGGTGTGCTTCCTTCTCTTGCATCAACAGAAGCTTGAAAAGTATCTTGTTCTGTCCAGAGGTTACGAATGCGTTGTTCACGTTGTACTGTATTTTCTTTACCTTCAATCGAATTCATTGATATCGCTCCAATACTAAATTATATAAAAACATACAAAAAACCCCGTCCCAAGTAAGGGACGGGGTTAACCGCGATACCACCCTAATTCTATTGAAAACCGCTCAATAGCACTCAGCAACGTACAATCATACGTGTTCCTTTTAACGGCGGACACCCGGATAGACCTACTGAATCTTCAGACTATCTTCTCAGAGAGGATCTTCACATTACACTTAAACACTGACTTGCACCGATCTGTCAGCTCTCTAGGGAATAAGATGTAACGCTACTCTTTCTCATCAACGAATTTGTATGCTTTTATTGAGAATTATCGTAACAGAACAGAAAAAAATTGTCAAATTATTAAAGAAGGTATCTACACATTAAAGGAAATGAAAGAAGGGGAGGGATGATACTAGTTTATTGTTGTAGAAACCTGGATATTTAGAGTTTAGATAATGTAGATAGAGAATAGTGAAATTTAATTATACAAAAATGAAAGTTTTGTTAAATGGGATAACTGAAAATAGTGTAATCTAAAAAGTATATTATAAATTCAAAAGAATCTATAAATAAAATAGCGAATTTAATAGAAAAAGTGTGTTACACTATAACGTTTTAGAACACAGAGATACACAAATCTATTTTTCATGAACGCTCAAAGCAACCAAAATATGCGAATGAATACTTTAGAACCATTGATACATAAGCGTTTGTGAAGGTTTATTCACCTGTATTTTTATTGCAGAAACTATACATTTTAGGACGAATAAAGGAAAATTAATATAATTTTTATAAATATTTGTCACTTCTTGGAATAAGGTTTGAGTTTTGATATGTTACTATTATTTTTAACAATCTATTTTTTTCCGATAGGTAAGACAACAAATACTATTTACATTTAGTGATTAACAAATGTGAAGCGGTGATCAAAAATGAAATTTATTGAAATAGGAATTGGCAACACGTGGATTGTTAGGACAGAGATAGAATTAGAGGACGGTTCTGAATTTGAGGAACGAGGTATAATAGGACCGATTATTTTAAAATCGGTTTATCTTCGAATTTGGTTATTTAAAACGGTAGTAATCCTAGATTCAAAGGAAGGTTTAAAGAAGTTGAAAAAGAAGCGAAACTCCCTTAAGTTAGTATTGGGTATTCAAAGTAAATAAGATAAAGAAGGAAACTTCGCATTTATGTAATTAAAATTTGTGCTACAGCCGTTTACGAAGTTCTTTTAGTTCGTCACCTATTTTTTTTATTTCTTCTGTTTGCTCTAGAACATTATTATTTAATCTTCGTACAGCTTCAAATACAGCAAAAATCGCGCAAATAATTATAATCCCAATAACTCCCATTTTACACCTTCTTTCTAATTACATAATAGTACTTATCATAGCTTAATTGGACTATTATGTAAATGTTATACAGTTTATAGATAGAATAATTAGAGGATAGGTACAAATTATTTAAGAGGTGATAATGGAATGAAAAGAAATACAGTAATTTGGATAATAATCATATTAATTTTGATAGTAGTTTTGCCCCTATTAAACTGGATTTTATTAGACATTCAACCATGAGTAGCATGTTTACATAAAAGAAACTAAGGTGCATCATTTGAATTAGTTTTATAGATTCGTCTTGCTAATCAAGTCGAATGTTTCTCAACTTCTCTATTGTAGATAGACACTTAAGCATCCTGTATTGTTTATAAGCAGCAATATAGAATTCCTTATTTATTTTGTTCATTACTTGTATCGTTCAATTCATTAATCAGTCGAACTGCTTCTTCTACATGTGCCACATCAAGAATTTGCATGTTTAAATTTTGTTTCTGCTGAATTTCCAAAGCTTCTTTTCTATTTGCACTTGGAACGATCATCAATGAAAAACCGGATTTTTCAGCAATTTGCATTTTTTCTTTTAAAATCCCTATGGCTAATACGTCTCCCGTTTCGCTAATTGCCCCTGTAACAGCAATCTTTAAGTCATTTTGCAAATCGCCCCTCACAATAAGTCCTGTTAACGCTAAACCTAACCCAGCGCTACTTCCATCAATATGATCGTTATTTAAAAATTTGTTAATCCTTCCATGCTCTTGTCCTAAAAAATGATTCACGTTTTCTCTCATTTGTTCTACGCTATCTTTCCCAAGATGGAACCACTTCAATAATTGTCGGTTCTTACTTCCGTACCGGTCCGAATTGGTGATTTTAGTAATATCCAGATAGTCTATTTGTTGTTCTTTTAAAAGGTCTATAACAGCGTTTTTGTTTTCAGTAAATTGGAAATCAACTCGATTTACCCCTATTAAATAGATTCCTGAACCTTCGTATACTTCTAAAGGATCTGTATATCTGTATGCAGCATGTGTGTATGCATCATAAAATATCAGAGGTATTTCGTAACAAAATAGTAGGGCCATCAACAATGTAATTAACACGACTTTTCGTTTGATAGCACATTTTTTCCGATACACAATAAGCGCAATCGATAAAATGATTAAGCTAAGCAATAAAATAACGACAAAAGAAACTCCACTGATCACATCTTGAAGATACAATAACAGTAATAAGAAATAATAGATCATCGTAAAAAACACATTCACTATATAAGGTAAACTTCTTTTGAGTTTAATGATAATACCTTCACTCCTCACTTTAGTGCAAGTATATTTTTAATTTCTAGAAAAATGCAGATAATCCCTTTGTTTTGGAAATTATCATTTTTTTCAATTTCACATAAAAAAACCGTTTGTACGTTTGTACAGCGTAGATTAACGCTTTATAAACGTTTTTTTTTGCCTATTGAACCATTATGGAGCATTGTTTCAATCTTAAAAGAAGGAACTTTTTATACCTTACTTTAATTTATACATTGCTTTATAAGGTATGAATGTTTTATAATCTGTTTGTACCTAACAAAGCAAGGTATTGTTGAAGGAGAGAATTACGTGGAAATTGATAAGGAGATATTACGAGGTTATATAGACACAATCATTTTAAGCTTGCTTTACCATGACGATATGTATGGTTATGATCTGAGTAAAGAAGTTAAAAAACAAAGCAAGAATTCATTCGAAATAAAAGAAGGAACTTTGTATTTATCTTTTAAACGTTTAGAGAAAAATGGCTATGTAACGAGTTATTGGCAAGAAGGAAGTGCAGCGGCTAGAAGAAAGTACTATCATCTCTCGAATACAGGAAAAGAGTATTTAACCCATAAAAAAGCGGAATGGCTTTTCATGAAACAATTAATGGATCAATTTTTGGAAGGAGTCGAGTAACATGACACTAAGTAAAGAAACGAAAAACAAAATCAATCAATTCGTGAAGCAGAATACCAAGCTAAGTGTAAGTGATAGTAAAGAGCTTACATACTTTGAAGAACTTGCGATTCAAGCGAATCAAACATTAGGGGAGGCGAAGAAGACTGCTGCTAAATTTAAATGGTCTTCACAAAAGAATAATGAAGCACAAGAAGAGTTAATGAGTTATATGGACGATTATATTCAAGATTTAATGATAGAAGAAGGCATTTCTGAAGCAGATGCATTTGAAAAAGCTAAGGCATCGTTTGCAGTTGAAAATCCAGACAATCCTATGCTAGATAGAAATGCTAAATGGATGCAATATCTCGAACCAAATATTGAGGAAGCAATAGGGCTATATTACGCAGCATTTATGTTCATCGGTTTAACATTAGGTGCGTTAGTAGGGGTTATTTTACAAATGGTCGTTCTAAAAGAGAGTATTGGATTATTATTCTTTATTATCACGGGTATTGGTTTAATGATGGGGCTAGCTTTCGGGATGCTAAAAAATGCGAAAATCCGATTAAATAGCACAAATTAAAATAAAAATAAGAAAGAGCCTGTTTTGTTAGTCTTATCAAAACGAGGCTCTTTCACTTATTAATATATGTTGATATAGTTATAGAAGTAAGAAGAGGATTACGAAGCATAAACTTGTGTAATCCATTCGAGTAGAGCTTGATAGACAACATTTATAGTCAGGACAATAAATTATTACAATTAGAAATACAGGTCTTATGAATTTCTTGTTGAAAATGGAAGGTTGGACATAGAAATTGGCAATATTAGCGTCTTTGATTTTTTTAGTAACACTTGTACTAGTCATTTGGCAGCCAAAAGGATTGTCTATAGGGTGGTCTGCATGTGGTGGAGCCATCATTGCATTAATTTTAGGAGTAGTGGATTTTACTGATGTATTAGATGTTACATCGATCGTTTGGAATGCGACGTTAACTTTTATAGCAATTATCATTATTTCACTCATATAAGATGAAATAGGTTTCTTTGAATGGTCTGCACTTCATATGGCTAGGGCAGCAAAAGGAAATGGTCTTAGAATGTTTATCTATGTCACTGTTCTAGGAGCATTAGTAGCAGCATTTTTTGCAAATGATGGTGCAGCCCTTATTCTAACTCCCATTGTATTGGCTATGGTTCGAAACCTACAGTTTGACGGTAAAAAAGTATTTCCGTTTATAATAGCAAGTGGATTTATTGCTGATACAACCTCTTTGCCCTTAGTCGTAAGTAATTTGGTAAATATAGTATCGGCGGACTTTTTCAATATTAGTTTCTCTGAGTATGCATCACGAATGATTATCCCCAATTTCTTTGCACTTATTGCAAGTGTTATAGTATTGATTTTATTATTCCGTAAAGTTATTCCGAAGAATTATAACCCAACAGTATTAAAGAAACCTGTTGATGCAATTCGTGATGTCACAATGTTTCGTTTATCGTGGTACGTATTAGGAATACTGCTAATTGGTTACTTTTCAAGTGAAGCTATTGGTATTCCTGTATCATTTATTGCAATCCTTGTTGCATTGTTCTTTCTAATAATGGCTAGAAGAAGTAAAGCCGTTAATACCGGAACAGTTATTAAAGGGGCACCATGGAACATCGTTTTCTTCTCAATTGGTATGTACGTAGTTGTTTACGGTTTAAAAAATGTTGGTTTAACAAATGTTGTGTCTGATGTTATTCAATGGACAGCAAACCAAGGATTATTTGCTGCGACAATGGGTATGGGTTTCTTAGCTGCTATTCTGTCATCGGTAATGAATAATTTACCTACAGTTATGATTGACGCACTAGCTATTTCAGAGACTACTACAGACGGAGTTATACGTGAAGCATTGATTTATGCCAATGTTATTGGTTCTGATTTAGGACCAAAAATTACACCAATTGGCTCTTTAGCCACGTTACTTTGGTTACATGTTTTATCCTTAAATGAAGTCAGAATTTCATGGGGTACATATTTTAAGACAGGTATAATATTAACGATTCCCACGTTATTTCTTACATTGCTTGGTCTTTATTTATGGTTAGTAATTATTCATTAAAATGAAATTTTCAAATTAAAATACCTTCTTGCACAGTATAAACATCAAATTTACTGAGCTTGAAGGTATTTTAATTATTACGTAGTAATTAAAAGATTGACTAATCTATTTCAGTACTTTTTACTAAACTAATGTTAATACAATCGACGCATTGATTCAATCTCCACAATTCGCTCACGTCTGTCTAAAGAGTCCTCTCGGTCAATCATTTGTTCATCATGGTGAATGGGCTCGTCTATCATTGCACCTTTCTCATCAATTATTTTATCTGATTGCCCTAAATCATTAAATGGATCTTGACCAGTAACTAATATGGTTCCGCCAGCTTCTAAAATTCGTGTGTAATGTGCATTTTCTTCATCCGTTAATTTCAATTTCTTTAAACCTTCTTCAATAGCGGAGTCATCAGAAAACCATGACTTAAACTGGTCAACCCAATTGCCTGTAGGATGTCTTTTAATGTCCGAATCCCATTTTAAATTCGCAAATTTACTACTATCCTTAGTGAAAATGTGAATATTGTTGCTTATAATACCTCCTGAGCGTAATTCTTCAATTTTAGTTAATACCGCCTGAGTACCATAGACAACTACAATCTTTTGACTTAAGTTGTTTTGCATGTCAATTCCTCCTTAAATAATTATGCTCCTTAGTTCTTTACCCTTAATGGAAAAAGTATAAACGCAACCCAACTACTGTCATTTATGTACATTCTTTGTTTGAATTCTAGGTGTGCAGCCTTCAGTTAAGTACCTACTTCCTTCATTTTGTAAACATTAGAAAAGACAGGTTAAAAAAACCTGTCTTTTCTGGTGGATTATGATTTTTATCCAACAGTGTCCATAATAGCTACCTTAACAGTAGCCACCGCCACCGCCACCGTAACCACCGCAGTTCATGAAACTTGCGCCAATGATAATTAAAAGAATAAATAGAACGATAAGTAACGCGAAGCCTGATCCATTATTACGACCACCTTCGTACCCGCCATTGTCATTTCCCATATTGTACACCTCCTATACATCTGATAGTTCATTCTATGTCAAGATTGAAAGAGTGTTTGGGTTCATTGATTTAGTTTTATGAAATTATTTTAAAATTACCGAAAATAAAACCCGCAAGGTATTACACGTCTCTTTAATTATTAACTTCTTTCAGGTTGTTTCAGGCTGCTTACAGTAAATAGAAACGTTTATGCTATTGAATGTTTTATAGAAGGTGGACGACTAGTGGGCTTGTATCTTTTGAAATAGAGCATGTATTGACATAGAAATTAATAAGAAATTGCTTCATCAATAGTTGTCTATATAAAACTAATTACCAATACTTTTATTGGAAAATCAGCCCTAAATGTTATAATTATCTAAAAAACGGTGGGGATTTCATGATAAATGCTTTAAAAGCGCGTTTAATTCAAAAGAGCAATTATCTTACACAAAGTGAAATAGAGCTATTAGAAAAAGCTATTATTTTTGCTGAGAAAGCACATCATGGACAAAAGAGGGCTACGGGAGAGCCGTACATCACTCATCCCTTAGCTGTTTGCGAAATACTGTTAGAGTATAAGGCGGATATAACCTCTTTAATTTCAGCATTACTACATGATGTAGTGGAAGATACGGATATTTCTATTCATGAAATTCAACTTAACTTTGGTAAACAAGTTTCTACAATCGTAGAAGGATTGACCAAAGTTGAGAAAGGTCTACTTGAAAAAGAAGAGTACAGTGCAGTCAATACAGAAAAACTGCTAACTGCTTCTATTATTGATATTAGAGTAGCAGTTATTAAAATTGCAGATCGATTGCATAACATGAGGACTCTTTCAATAAAAAAAGTTGAAAAGAAAATCCCTTATGCAAATGAAACAATAATCTTTTTTGCGCCACTTGCTGAGCGACTAGGGTTATACAAAATTCAAGACGAGTTAGAGGCATTATCATTCAGTTATTTGAACCCACCCAAGTCTAATACAGTTCAAAAGTTAATAAACAACTACGCTAAAAAATTTAATGATATTTTTTTAATATGCTCTGATAAATTACAAAAGGAAGGTAATTCTCTAGTTATTGATTTGGATTGGGGTAAAGAACCGTTATATAGATCTTATTGTCTTTTACTAGAAGAACATGCCATATCTGATTTATTCTCCATAAAAGTAATTACAAATTTACCGCTGCATTGTTATACTGCACTTGGTATAATACATAATCTATATACACCAATAGAGGATCAATTAATGGATAATATTGCAATAGTGAAAAGTCCATTTTTAAAACATTTAAAGACCAAAGTACTTATCGACAATATCGAAGTAAACTTCATCATTCAGAGTGAGTATGATAAAAATCTAAATGATACTGGGGTATTTGCCTTATTAAAGAGTGGTTTATCAAGTAGTGAAATAACGAATTTAAGTAGAAATTTGTTAGGGGACTCTATACACACAGTAAAATCTATCTCAAATTCGCCAATCGAATTTTATGATTTAATAGCTTTCGAATTGCTTCAAAGGGTAATTACAGTGTATACACCAAAAATGGATGTGATCTCTTTACCAAAAGGCTCAACTATTATTGATTTCGCTTTTTCATTAAATTCACAATTAGCTAGGTGTATGTCTGCTGCAATAGTAAATGGTAAGCGTCGCCCCGTTTATAAAGTACTAAATGATATGGATATTGTAGAAATAGTTACGACAAACAAAGAGATGGTCAAATCTGATTGGTTAATTCATGCTCAAACTTCGAAAGCTATTAAAGAAATAAATGAATTCCTGAAAATGTAATTATTTAATGATTTTAATATTGAGTTGCTGGAGCAGCTCTTTTTTATTGACGTTTCAAGAAAAATTTTTATAATATTCCTTGGCAACCATTTAAACAATTCTTTCGTTATAAGTATTAGATTTTACGCTTTTTATAAAAATTATGAAATCTAACGGTGATTCCAACAATAAAGTAGTTACTATATATCAGAAAGATTAGGTGAATGATTATGGAAGAGAAAAAGTGGTATAAACAGAAGAAATATCAAATTATACTTGGTATTGTACTGTTATTAGTATTAGGGGTAGGTGGCTACGCATTTAGCTTATATAATTCTTTCAATTCCGCTCTTGATAATATGCATCATCCTGTAGATAAAACAGATAAGAGAGAAAATGATATATCTATAAAAAAACAAGATCCTTTCTCTGTATTATTGTTAGGTGTAGATGAGAGAGCTAACGATTCAGGTAGATCAGATACAATGATCGTATTATCAGTAAATCCAAAAGAAGAATCTGTGAAAATGTTAAGTATTCCTCGAGATACAAAGACTGAAATTGTAGGGAACGGAACAGTAGAAAAAATTAATCATGCTTATGCTCGTGGCGGAGCAGAAATGGCCATTGCAACAGTCGAAAACTTCTTAGATATACCAATTGATTATTATGTGAAAGTAAACATGGAAGGCTTTAAAGATATAATTGATACGCTGAATGGTGTCACAGTTGTAAATGATATGGATTTGACCTACAAAAACTATCACTTCCCAAAAGGCGAGATAGAGCTGAATGGTAAAGAAGCGCTAATATTCTCTCGTATCCGATATGAAGATCCTCGTGGAGACTTTGGTCGTCAAATTAGACAAAAACAACTTATTCAAGCAGTTTTAGATAAAGGAACAAATCTATCATCGCTATTAAAAATAGATGATATTCTTGGTAATTTAGGAGATAATATTAAAACGAATTTCACATTGAAAGAAATGTTAAATATTCAGAAACAATATAAATCATTGAATAAAAATATAGAGCAAATTCAATTTGAAAAAGGTAGTGGAGGAAAAGAAGCAGGGGTATGGTACTATTACCCTGATGCAAATGAGCTAAGCGAAATTAAACAAACGTTTAAAGGTCATCTTTTATTAAAATAGAACCTATGTATTAAAATCCCGTATCCTTTGTGGAATACGGGATTTTTATATTTTATTCCATAACGAATAAATTCTAAAGATACATAAGTACTTGTAGAAAAAGGTCATATCGCCATTAAAAAAACTGTATAAATTAACAAGCACATTTTTCTTTAAGACGTTGAAGATTCTCAAATTGTAAAAAAAGAGGGGGAAATCACATAGATTTTGTTAGAGACTACGCAATGTACATGGCGATTTTCGGTGTGTTTGGATCAAGCTGGTTTGGCTGGGCACAGGAAAAACCGAGAGAAAGCTGGAGAAAGTTTTTAGGAATTGCTTCTGTATTCTCGCTTTTAGTTGGATTAGGAGGCATATTTTTAAGCGTGACAAATTGGCATCAACCAAGCGCATTGTCGGAAGCGGGAGCATACAAGAGTTACTTAATCTTCTTGTATGCCGAATTCTTCGTAGCAGGGTTCGGCGCTTTCTTATTGATTAAAAATAAAAGAAAAGACTACGTGGCTCCTTGGGTTGCCTTTATCGTCGGCATACATTTTATCGGGTTAAAAAGTATCTTCGAAGACGCCAGTTTATATCTCTTAGCAACTTTACTCATAGCAATCTCAATCATCTCAATATTTCTCTCTAAAAAGCTTAAAGTAGCCAATAGCGCTATAACCGGCATCGGAGCGGGTATAGTACTGTTTTGCTATGCAATATTAGGATTAATCCGTTTTATACTTGCTAACTAAATAGAAAACCTATCAGTTTCGGCTGGACGACATTTTTTTGGAAATACAAAACCAAAAGGAAATATTCAAACAACCTCTGAAATATAGATGTATAGATAATAAAAAATATATCTGTTTTCAACAGACGAAAAACACCCTAGGAGATGATGAAATTGGAAATACAGGTGAATCAAATTGAATTAAATGGACTTACTTTTCAATATCGTGAGAGTGGGGAACCTTCTGCACCGCCGCTTGTAGCACTTCATGCGCTGGGAAAAAGTTCAGAATCTTGGGATCAAGTTGCTGCAGTATTAGGAGAGAATTACCGCATTTTAGCTTTAGATCAACGTGGGCACGGTGGGAGTGCGAGAACGAGTACATACACTTTTGAACTGATGTGCGAGGACTTGCTTCATTTTGCGAATGCTTTGAATTTAGAACGTTTTACGCTACTAGGTCATTCCATGGGGGGAACAGTATCCTATCTTTTCTCAGAGAATTTCCCAACAAGAATAGAAAAGTTGATTGTTGAAGATACTCCTCCTCCTTTTCCGGATAAGCAGATCGAGATTCCCTCTAACCCAACTAAGCACCTACCGTTTGATTGGCTAGTTGTGCCTTCTATTCTAAAACAACTTAATGAACCAAACCCCGAATGGTGGGCGCGCCTTGCGGATATTAACCAACCTACTCTTATAATAGGCGGTGGATCCAGCCATATTCCTCAAAACAAATTACTCGAAGTTTCTAAATTAATCCCGAATTGCGAATTGGTGACGATAGAAGATGCCGGTCACTTTGTCCATGATGATAATTTACCAGTCTACTTAGCTAAGGTAAAAACTTTTCTTAATGCATGATTTTCTGATTGCTTTCACTGTTACCCCTGACTCTTTTTTAACAAATGGGCATGAAATTTTAACGAAATTATTATTATATTTAAGTGCAGTGAAGTAATTACCTCAAAAATTAAATAGTTTAAAATAACCCCGTCTTTAATTAGGACGGGGGTTATTTGTGTTTGAGTTTATATTAGTACTAACACTTTGCATTTGAAGGTCCAAAAAGGTTAATTATCCAACGCCTTATATTGTCAAAAGGTTCTGATTCACAGCCTTTTTAGAAAGACCACAACAATGACAAAAAAACATTGTAATTTAGAAAAGTTAGTGACTTTACTATCCATTGAGTCGCAAAAAGACCAGATTAATTTATCAAATGCCAAAAAAGGCTTTATGAGCGTTTTTAAAGGGGTTTAATTAAAAGGGTAGGGAAGTGCTGTGTTTTAAAATTTAACATGGTTATGAATGTCCTAGCGGGCCTTAAAAGTACAGAGATATGGATAATGAGATGTTTTATCCTATTTAAAATAAATAATATTATTGTTAGGTGTTGTTAATCTTTATTAGAAATAACTTTACCTTGTGGTGTACTTATAGAATATTTTAAAAGTATTAGTTGGATAAAACTTTCTGAAAAATCTTAAGTAGATTAGAAAGGAGCATATTGGAAATCTAATGATGTTCTGGATATTCTTGCTGATAGAACTAAAGTGATCCAGAATGCCTCAGTATGTTAAATGCTTGTGAATGAGTTACTTGATCAACCGAATGCGTAAAATGTATAACTGGATAGTTTAAATGGATCTATGTATGAATTTAATGAACATCAACAAAACGCCATTTCACCATAAATTTCAAAAATATCTCACTGTTTCAAGTATACTTATGAACTGAAACGCAACTTCCTATAATGTATATTATGTTCGGGGCGTTTTGTGATTAAGAGTAAAAGTGGATTTTCATCACTCTACTCTATGTTTGTAACTCGTGTTTTTCACATCTTTTAGATCTATGTATTGTACGCTATATTCAATGACATCGTTTATATATACTTGATGTTGTTTCGCAAAAACCTTCAAAGCTTCTAAAAGATCAGCATCGTATGTTGTCTTATACTGTACTCGATCTGTCGGACGGGTTGCTTTATCATAGACGATTGTATTTTGATTTAATACTGCTTGTACACCTGATTCCAACAAGTAATTGATATGAGTATCATAATCATCAGCCATTACTTTTAGTTTTTCCAAAACCGCAGCACTTATATTCGTGCGAAATTTAACTCGGGCTATATCTGTTGCTTGAATCAATTTCCCATTTGATATTTTCCACATAAAAAACACCAACTCCTAGCTTATTTTTAATAAAAAGTGCCCTTTCCCCTAGTATACAAACAAGTGTTCTTATATGCAATAGTCAGGTTCTTATTACTACACGGAGATTTATTCAAAAAAATGGATGATACTCTGTATAGATAATGTATTTTTACACTATATAAGGTTAAATTACATTGTTTTAATGAGAAAAATGCCCTTTTTACGTGTGTAGAACATTTGTTCTTAGTAGCCAAAAAGGGCATTTTTTCTGAAAGAAATAAATGCTGAAAGATAAATTCATTACAAAAAAGCGTCTAGAAATTATATATTACCAAGTGAGTCCCTGCCCTAAATATACACCAAAGAGATTAGATGGTTTCTTTTTATCTATAAATTATTGGTACTAATTCGTTACCTCTGTTTTCTAACACTTATGACGACGTTACATATGTGCGGAGAGAAAAAGTATTTATTTTGAGTTAACCGCAAGATTCATAGATTAACAAGGGTTTAACTTATGTATTCATAAACTTTAAAGGAAAAGCTTTTAGTGAGAGAGAATATTAAAATAACTCTTAATTTGGAGGGAAGTTTATGTTTATCGTAAATGTTGAAGGTGCAATTTACAAAAATGAAAAATGGCTTTTAATAAGACGCAGCAAAAAGGAAGAACATGCTGGCGGCTTACTTTCTCTAGTTGGTGGTAAAGTTGAACTAGATAATACATAAACTGATGTATTAGAGAAAACATTAAAAAGAGAAATCTTTGAAGAAGTTGGTATTGAGGTTTCAAATCTTAGATATGTGAATAGTTCTTTTTTTGTTACGGAATCAGGATTAAACGTAATAGACATTGTTTTTCAATGCGATCACGAGTCTGGAGAAGCATATGCTAAGTGTATAGATGAGGTAGACGATGTTTATTGGATGTCGACAGAGGAGATTTTACATAACTCAGAAATACCAATTTATCTAAAGGAAAACATAAAGTTAGCTAAAAAGTTAATAGCTGTTTAAGTGACTTTATTGGTGAAAAACAGTTAGACAATGATATAAATGGCCGTCTAAGATAAAAAGTCGCTTTCCCCTTGTTGCGGTGAAAGCGACTTTAATTTATATAGACGCCCATAGAACGTTAAATTCGTATTATAGGCGGGAATCGTTGCAATTAAAACAAATCAGGCACGAGTAAATCAGTATTCGCCAAGGATTTTGACGGCTTTTTCTGTGAGTGAAGTGTCAATTGCTTTGTCGAAGTCGAACTCCCCTTGTGTTGCACCATTTGCTTTATACATATCATATTGCGCATGAATGTCATCAATACGCATTTTACCATCTGGATCAAGGCCAGTTACAAATACTTTTTCCCATAGCTTCGCATCTTTTAATGCTGTATGTTTTGTCATGATGTCGATGATTTGCTCTTTGCCCTCACCTTTGATGAACGCATCATTATAGTCACGTACCCCTTTTAAATAAGCCAACATAAAGCGAAGCGAAACGTCTTGCTCTTCTGTCATAAATTTAGGAGATGCTAATACTAATGCGATTTGAGAATCTGGCGCAAAATCTGTTGTATCTCCAAAACGTGTTAGTATGCCTTTTTCGATGCCTTGAGCGATTAATGGTTCAATACTAAGTGCAGCATCAATTGAGCCGTTGTCGAGGGCACCAAGCATGCTACCGAAGTCATTCATTAGTGTGAATTTAACATCCTTATCAGTCAATCCTGCATGTTCTAGCATTCTTTGATAGATATAGCCATCAATCGCGTTCTTTGCAGAGACGGCAATCTTTTTTCCTTTGAAATCTGAGTAGTCATTAATTTTACCTTTCATATGGTTACCAATTACAAATGAGAAATAGGATTTCCCTTGTACGTTATGCCCTTTATCTGCAATAATTTTAACGTCAATTCCCTGTGCAATTGCATTAAAGAAAGAGGCTGTTGATATTCCTCCTGCAATATCTACTTCACCCGCTGCAAGTGCAGGTAACATGTCATCACTATTTGCAAATTGAGCAAATTCTACCTCAATATTATAATCCTCGAAGTAACCTTTCTCTTTAGCGATATAAAAACCTGCCCCTGATGCCGCTCCGTCCTCGGCAATAACAACTTTCGTTTTTTTACTTAAAGCAGCCAAATCGCTTGACGGATTGTCTTTACTTATTTCGTTATTGTCTTTCGTTCCTGTAGTTCCCTTATTTCCTGTTTGTTTATCCGAACACCCCGCAACGAACATTGCAAGGATTAGGAATGGTATAAATAAACCTAACTTTAACCATTTTCGCATGTCATGCCCCCTTTTACTAACTACTTTCTTGATTTTTGCACTTCATCTTGCAGATGCTTCCAAATGTCTAAAAAATGACCTGCTGTACGTTGGTCCGCTCTTATTTGCTCTATATTTCTAGGTCTTGGTAAATCATTTTTAATCTCTTTCACAATTCTACCAGGTTGCGAACTCATTAAAAGAATTCGATCGCTTAGTAGCAACGCTTCATCAATACTATGCGTTATAAATAGCACTGTTTTCTTTGTTTCTTCCCAAATAGATAAGAGTTCTTCTTGTAATATAAATTTATTTTGCTCATCAAGTGCTGCAAATGGTTCATCCATCAGTAAGATTTCAGGATCATTGGCAAATGCACGTGCAATACTTACACGTTGCTTCATACCTCCAGAAAGTTCCTTTGGATAAAGTGTTGAAAACTTTTCTAGGCCAACTTTTTCTAAATAGTAAGATGTACGCTCTTTGATCAATTCAGCTGGTAGATGTCTCATTTTCAGACCGAATGCAACATTATCTTCCACGGAGAGCCAAGGAATAACGCCTCTTTCTTGGAAAACCATCGATTGCAGAGGTCGATTTTCTTCACTCTCCACAATCTTAAATTCACCAACACTCGTTGTTTCGAGACCGGCTAAAATACGTAGCAACGTTGTTTTACCGCAACCACTTGGACCAACGAGACATACAAATTCACCTTCTGAAATATTGAGAGAAATATGATCCAAAGCAGTGACACTACTATTTTTCTTGTAAAATACTTTCGTCATATCTTGAATTGAAATTTTAGTGTTGTCTTCCACTGCTTCACCTCCAAGATAAAATCTTATTCTGTATCGCCCTTAGCAAAAGTGAAAATAAGTAGCCGAAAAATGAAATGAGTATAAGCCCAACGAACATCTCTTTTAGCATAAAGGCTTTATAAGAGGTCCAAATTAAATAGCCTATACCTGATGTAGCGCCCATCATTTCAGCTGCCACGATCGTTAAGAGAGCAATTGCCTGACCCATTTGAATCCCTTCCATCATGACCGGTAGCGCCCCAGGGAATGCAATTTTCAAGAAAAAGTCCTTAGAGCTAGCTCCGTAATTTTTGGCGACATCTAAATAGATGGAGTCAATATTAATGACTCCTGCCGTTGTATTGATGACAACTGGGAAAAATACACTACCAGCAATCGTTACAACTTTAGAGAAGTCTCCGATTCCAAATAGGATAATGATAATGGGTAACAAGGCGAGAGTAGGAATTGGCATAAGCGCCATTACAATAGGTGAGATGAAGTGCCTAATTGGTGAATACAGACCCATCAATAGACCAATGACAACGCCTGGTATAACCCCAAGTAGGAAACCCACAATAATGCGGTAAAGGGATATGCCAATATGGTTAGCTAGCTCACCACTCATTGCCATGGAATAAAATGTACTTACGATTTCAGATGGCGGTGGAAAGAAACGTGCATCAAGCAAGTTGGTTTGGGAAAGGAACTCCCATAACAGCAAGAGAAAAATAGGTGAAGCGATTGTAAGCATCTGCTTCATACGTTCTTTCAATTGTCTTTTCTTCCATTCCTGTTGTTCGACTTCGACAGGATTGTGATTTTTATTCATTTTATCGTCCCTCATTCTTCACCACCTCTTCATACAAATGATATGTACTTTGCCCTCGAAGTGTGTCACTGGCCTATAAGAAAAGGAATAACGCCTAGTTGCTATTAGCTTGATTAAACCGCTGGAAAAGAATAAATCACATATAAACACAAAAAACCCGGAAATTAAATTCCGGGTTTGATTGCACTTATACCTTCATGATCGTTATAACTGTGACTGTCGTGATTTCGCTGAAGTTCTCAAAAGTTTGTTATGCAGAGTTACCTCTGTTTGTCCATTCACTTGAGATTTTTGACGCTTATCCCTTGCCCAGTTGTGGTGGATTTGTTGAGATTTTGGATCTAAGTGTTCCGGCCTACTCATCGTGTTCCGCCTCCTAGTCATGGTGGATTTATAAGTGAAATCGTAAATAGTATAGCTTACTTACTAATAATAATACGTATCGTTAATTGGTAATTTTTTATTCTATTTTAGTGAATACAAAGGATTATTAAAATGAAATTTGCTCATCCTATAACGTCTGAATCCACCATTTTATACTGTTCTAAAGCAATTGTTATTTGCTGCTGACGCTCATTACCAACAATCAGTAATACCATCACATTCTCCTGTCTTTTAAAGTTCCCCATTAATTTTTATATTATTAATTATTCTACACAATTTATTACCAAAATTAAACAAATTATTTACATAACACATTATTGAGTACACGCATATTATAAAGGGTTAAATATAGTTAAACAGAGGTGACTCATTGTTTATATATGTTGTGAAAGCGGGAGATTCTTTATTTTCCATTGCATCAAAATATCAAGTAAATATGGATAGTATAAGAATTACAAATGGTTTGCAAATACCAAATATAGTCCCGGGGCAAGATTTGCTAATTCCTACAAATGTGTATATTGTTCAGCCTGGAGATTCCTTATATAAAATTGGTCAAATGGCTTTAGTGCCAGTTGAAACGATTAAGCTATATAATGGTTTACACACGAATAATTTATCATTGGGAATGCGTTTATATTTGCCACCTAGAACCAAATATAGAGCAGCCAATTTCAGCTATTTAACTCCTACTACACCAGCAAGAGATATAGAGTTGATAAATCAATTTGCAGATAGCAATTCTTATTATGGTGTTTTTGAATATCATATTTCAAATGACGGTACACTAAGTCCATTGTATCTACACAGCATTAATACATTAAGTCGGCAAAAACAAGTAGCGCCAATTGCTGTCATATCAAATTTAACTGAAACAGGTTTTAGTTCAGAAGTAGCAAGAAGTATTATTAGTAATCCGACTATAAGACAGCAAGCAGTAAATAATATTTATAACGTAGTAAAAGACAATAATTTTGCTGGGGTCAATATTGATTTTGAATTGCTTAAAGATTACGATGCAGCTGATTATGTGACTTTTATCCGCATGGTGAGAAATCGTTTAAGTCCAGAAGGTTATACTACGTCTGTTGCATTACCTGCTAAGACAGATGATACTACGCCATGGACAAAAGGTTATGATTATAAAGGGATTGGTGCTGCAGCTGATTTCGTCTTTCTGATGGCCTATGATTTTCATCATGGAGGTGGTGAACCAGGACCGGTGGCACCAGTAAATGAGGTACGACAAACAATTCAATATGCTAAAAATCATATGAATGCCAATAGAATCATTTTAGGTGTTCCAAATTACGGATATGATTGGACAATGGCTGAAGATGGTTCTGTCATAAGTGCTCGAGCCATTGCAGTAGGTGATGCTGTAAATACCGCAATGTCTTATCAAGTACCTATTCAATACTCCACTCAATATCAGCAAGCTCACTTTGAGTATTGGGACGCATTAGGTAATCGACATATTGTTTGGTTTGAGGATTCAAGATCTCGTGCACGTAAACTTCAAATGGTTGTAGATTACAAAATTAAAGGTATAGGCATCTGGCAACTAGGATTATCATTCCCTCAATCAGTTCATTTAGTGAGGCATTTTTTGAGTAAAAGAATTGTTATATAAGTTGACTAGAAAAAAAGTAAAAATAATAGTTCTTAATACATTCCTATGAAAATATAAACCGCAATTTTCTAATGCAAATAGAAAATTGTGGTTTTTTGTATTATAAGTACTTGAAGGGAATATAGCTATATCTATTGAATTATTAAAAAAGTATTAGTCGCTAAAGGTGGTGGATTCATTTGATGCCGGTAACAATTATTGAATTGACTTTTATCTTTGTAATTATTTCAGTTATTGGATTATTAGCTCTTTTATTACCTAAGTGGTGGAGGAGATTTACTTGGGGTTTAGCTTGTTTGATTCTTATAATTACAATTGGTTTTTATGTATCGCGACCTTTTATTGTTCAACATCAAACAGAAAAAGCTATTGAGAATTTAAACATATATTTAAAAGTAAAATATGTAGGAGAGTCTTGGGAAATTACTGATACAGATGCGTACCGCATAAAACCAGATGCGTATCTACATGTTAGATTTGATAATGAGCGCTTCGTAACTTATAAATATCAAATTACTAAAAATCAAATAAAACAAACTGGATCCTGGATTTCTACTTCTGGTTTAACACCAGAAGAAGAAGGAGTATCTCCTATTCATGCTGAAAAATAGTATAATTAAAAATAAGAAGCACATTAATCTGTGCTTCTTATTTTCTTAACTTTACCTGCTTCCTTCCACAAAACCCTTAACAATATGAATGGCAGACCATTCACCTTCAGATGTTTCAACTATTGGATAAACTCTTGGGAATAGTTGAGCAGTTATTTCCTCTACAGACATACCTTTCTTATGCAAATTAATAATTTGCGACTGTAACACTTCTAAATGGTCAATCTTGTTTTTTATTTCCTTATGGCCATCTTCTATATATCCTGCGTGGCAGCAATACATATCTTTAAAATCATAGGTTAATAATTTCCGTAAGGATTGTAGAGTATCGACGATATTTTCTTCTGCTAAAATTACTTTCGTTTTTTCCTGAATAAACAAATCACCAGTAAACAATGCACCAGTTTCCTTGTTTAGGAACGCTAAATGATCTTGAGTATGACCAGGTGTATTAATTACATCCCAAGTCGCATTTTTTGATTGGAACGTCTCTCCGATTGCTTGGGCTTGAAATGGCTCGCTTTGTCCCCAAAAGTACTGACGATACTTTGGATAGATATATTCTTTACTACAGCGCTCGACAGAGTCTTTATGAATATAGAAAGGGATATCTCTCTGTTCTTTTATCCAAGCTGCACAACCAATATGATCCTCATGGAAATGCGTAAGCATCACTTGTTCAAAATCAGCTTGCTCGAAAAAAGAACGAAATGATGGAAGCAAAGATTGTGCTCCTGTATCAATCAATATGCCATCTACTGCAAAACTAAACACATTCATCTTCACCGGTCCAAGTGCAATTGTACTATTCGCTAGTTGTACATCATTATGTTTTGAAACATCTATCGATTGTTCTAGTTTCACCATCATATTCTCTCCTTTATGTACTATCCCTTATACTTTATCAGAAAATTAAAACTATTAAAATATAAATAGATTAATCCATTTAAGAAAAATAAAAAAGCAGGGCGGCTACCCCTGCTTCATTAAAATTCAATTGTACAAATATTATTTTTTTCCGCCGACATTAAATGCTTTTAGCTCTTTTTCAAATGTTGCTTGATTTAATACAAGCTGCATTCCCTTTGATTCATCTATTGCTAATTGCATATGCTTTTTATAATTTTCTAGATTTTTCAATTGCAGTGCAATTTCTGCTTCTACAGCATGTGTCATCCATGCTTGGTCAAAACTATAAGTGCGTGCTTTCTTATAATTTTTTTGTAAAACGTCAGCAAGTGCTAAATGGTAGCTTCTATTAGGTTCTCTTTTAATTTCCTTAGCAAACTTAATCGCATTTTCATATTGCCCTAGTCGATAGCTACGTAAAAATTCAAAGCTATTACGGAGATCTGGCTGCTTATATTTCGCAATGATACGATCTATCTCTTTCATTTCATCCTCTAACGTGCCTTCTTTTACTGCAAGAACATGTGCGAAAAGTGGATTTCTACGTTGATTACGCATCGCTCGTTCAATTTTCTTCGCATCTTTAGATAAGTACATAACAAGTACATTATTATAAATCACGGCAGCCACAGCAATTATAAAGACGACAACTATGACCCATGTAGGAGCATTAAACCATGCAAGTACGAAACCAATTACCGCTAAAAACAAATACAGTAAAACTAACCTTAAATAATACAAACTCTTCACCTCGAGCTTATTGTACATTAATTTTATAAATAAAGCTTTTGATATATATACGAAATCAATTAAAAAAGCGTAGAGTATAATACTCTACGCCGGACTTTTAAACGATTGGCACCCAAACTTCTATATCGTGTAAATCTTGGCCGATATATTTCTCAAAACTCATAGATGGACGATGTGTAACTTCCTGATTACTGAATAATTTTCGGAATGTATCTTGAATCTGGCCGATTCCACCAGCAACTTTACCGACTAAGTATCGACCTTCAGGAATCTTAACAGTCACTGCTGTAATTTCATCTGGTAGAAGATGATCGTCAATACCTGCGACGTAATCTAAACCGTCTTCATTCATTTGAATACAAACACCATATGATACGTCCTGCGATACGCTATAGCCTTCAAGGACATTCGCAAGTTCCTCCCACTTCTCGGGAATATCTGACGTTTTTCCTTGATGAATACTCAAACCTTTCACAACAAGCCCATCAATTTCTTCGATACGTGTCTGCATTCAAAACACCCCTTCTATGCTTTTTTAAGTTGCTTCTCGTACAATTCTATCCATTCATCTACTGTCATTTTACTGACGAGCTCAGCAATTAACGCATATGGTATATTCTTGGCATTCGAAAACCGTATGCAACTCTTACCCATATTGAGCTTAGTAGTCATATGTTTCGGGTATTCAGTAACAAACCAGTCAAGTAACTCCGGTTTAGAATAGATCCCCATATGATACAGAGAAAGGTGTTGCTTTTGAGCTGCTACACCTATGAATGGTAGCGGTTCATCAGGACTGCAGTGATAGCCATTCGGATATATTGACTTCGGTACTACGAAGTTCGGCATCGAATACTGCATGACCAATTCAAAACCTGGTGGTAAATTTTCTTGCACCGTTTCGAAGAGTTTTCGAAACGCCTCACGCCTGTTTTCATCAACATTTTCAATATATTCTGAGATTTCCAACTCCAGCCCTCCTTTTCCAATTATTATACGCAATAATATTGAAAATACAAACAACTAATTACTTTTTATTGGATATAGCATTATTTTATAAAAAAGAATTATCCAGTAAAAAGGATAGCTTAATCGATATCGCACTGCTGAAGGTTGAATAATAACAAATATAATATTTTTTTATTACCAACTTTCTAGGGATTTTTGTCTGTTTAAAATAGATTTTCAATGTATTTATAAATAGATTTATCTTTAAATTCGTAAAGGTTAGCATTATTTTCACTACCCTCATAATTAAAAACAGAAAAAACCTGATTATTTTCAATTCGTAATCCAAATTTTCTATCCCCAGCTATCCATATAGTAATCCAGTAAGATTCATCTATTTTGATAGAACTTTCTTTTACTTTTTTTATTTCTGCTTCGGAAATGGTAGATACAAATACATTTATGTCTTGTTCTTTAGTATAGAGTATTTGCTTACTATCCGATCCTCTAATAAGTTCTATTTGACTTATAACTCCAACATCTGCTTTTTCCCAAAATTCATTTTTGAAAGAAGCTTTACCTACTCCACTAAAGAAGATATAACAAAAAACGAATCCAATAATAATAACTAGAGATATAACAAAAACGCTCTTATTTCCTTTCATCAAATCCCCCCATCTCATCACTTTATTCCAACTTTTAGGTATTTATAAATTTTTTATGTCATTTGGTGAAATAAAAATTGAAGGTTTCGATTCAAAGAATACAAAAAGAAAGAAATGAAAGCCCAATCCTCTCAGTATTATTAATAAGAGAATTGGGCTTATTTTATGATTAGTTAATCATTATAAACGGTACAATAGGATTCAATAAACGAATGGATCATACTATCCCCTTCAGGCGTACCGATGGATTCGGGATGAAATTGCAGGCCAAAGACTGGATATATTTTGTGTTGAATAGCCATTATCTCGTTATCATCAGTAGCTGTCGCAGTTACTTTAAAGGCTTGTGATAACGTTTTAGGCTCGATCACTAGTGAATGATACCTCATAACAGAGAGCGGGCCATTAAGCGCTGAGAATAGGCCAGCTTGCTCGTAATCAACTAAAGATAATTTACCATGCATGATATTTTGTGCCTGCACGATCTTTGCACCAAAGGCTTCTGCAATCGATTGGTGACCTAGGCAAATACCGAGAATGGGAAACTCTTTATAAAGCTCTTGTACAATCTGTACAGAAATACCCGCTTCAGATGGCGTACCAGGTCCAGGTGAAATGATAATAGCCTCTGGTCGCATATGACGGATATCGTCTATAGTCAGCGCATCATTTCGCACGACTTGAACATCTTTCCCTAATGCACTCACTTGTTGATAAAGATTGTATGTGAATGAGTCATAATTATCGATTAATAGGATCATTTTCGCACCTCCAAAAGCGCTTTTGCTTTATTAAGCGTCTCCTCGTATTCGCTATCTGCAATTGAGTTATAGACAATACCAGCACCTGCTTGCACATGTGCTTGACCGTTTCGAACAACCATTGTACGAATAGCTAGGGCCATATCCATATCACCGGAAATTGAGATATAGCCTACTGCCCCGGCATATACACCACGTTTTGTCGTTTCTAACTCATTGATAATTTGCATTGCACGAATTTTAGGTGCACCTGACACAGTGCCTGCGGGCAAGCAGGTTGCTAGTACATCTAACACATGAATATCGTCTTTTAACTCGCCAGTCACTTCAGAAACAATGTGCATGACATATTTGTAGTATTCAATATCCATATATTTTGGTAGCTTCACTGAGCCAATTTTGGATAGTTTACCGATATCATTGCGTCCGAGATCGACTAACATACGATGTTCAGCAATTTCCTTTTCATCTTCAAGTAAACTTTTGGCAAGTTCAGTGTCTTCTATAGCCGTTTTACCACGAGGACGCGTTCCGGCAATCGGATTTGTGGTAACAAGTCTATTTTTAACCTTTACTAGACTTTCAGGTGAAGTACCTAAAATGATATAGTCTTCAAAATCCATATAAAACATATAAGGTGAAGGGTTAGATGTACGTAATTTTCTATATAAAGAAAATGGATTTCCTGAAAATGGCGATGAAAAACGTTGTGAAAGTACGACTTGGAATATATCACCTTGCTTTATATGTTCCTGAGCGGTTTTGACCATATCACAAAACGACACTTCATCCATTGATGATTTAAATTCTAAAGTATCTCCTTCCACTTCAGGTTGTGACACAGTTGTCATTTGTAGGCTTGTCACAATCTCTTGAATACTTGCCTTCATTTCTTCAGGACTACGACCACTATTAAACAAATCAATCGCAACAATTGATACAGTTTGTTGTAAATGATCATAAATAATAAATGAATCGTAAAAAAGCATATGCATATTCGGCATGTCTAGCTCATCTGGCAAAGAATTACCGATTTTTTCAAAATAAAAGGCAGTTTCATAACCGATATAGCCTATTGCTCCACCAAAGAAGGCAAACGGATAGTCTTCCTGATTTAATGGTAGCATTTCTTTTAAAACATCAATTGGAGAACGTTGTAATTCACTCTGCTGCACTTTTTTCAAAATTATCGTACCATTTTCCGTACTTTTTAACTCTGCGATTGGATTCAAGGCGATAAATGAATATCGACCACTTTCTTGGTGCTTAGCAGACGATTCAAAAAGCATTTTCTTTCGACCTCTTACTGCTTGATAAATGGATATCGGTGTCATCATATCCCCTTGAAGTGTTACCATCTCATACTCTCTCGTCTTAACTGTCATTTGCTCAAACTCCTTTTCTCAGCTCATCTCAAGTAACACAAAAAGCCCCCCATAGAGACTATTCTCTATGGAGGGCGGAAATTCCGCGGTACCACCTCAATTGCAGCAAAAAACGCTACCACTATAAGCGATATAACGATTCGCCAATCGAACTGCCATACTCAACTTTCAAGCAGTCACTCAAAGGTCCATTCCATCAGTTGCTACGTATCGGTTTCCACCTAACCCGACTCTCTATCCGCGCATTCCTTAAGTACTAATCCTTATCTACGAGTTCTGTTATACAATTGTGGTAAAATGTTACTTGCATTTATTATAAAGAGAAGTGTCTTAAAATTCAATCATTAATTTATGGAGACTTCTTATTGAAGTAAAACAACACTTAGGCAACTTATAAAATGCTATGGTAACAAAACTATTTCAAATTACTACATATGCTATACTTTGAACTATTAAAATATTAATAGTTCAGTATAAAGGAAGTGTCTTATGAAAAAATTCAGTATTATTTCTTCAGTAATTATCGTTATATTAGTCATTGCTTATGGCTTAGTAGGAAATTATTTTTACAATTTTGCTTTAAATGCTAATACGGAAAAAGAATTTTTAACAGGTAATCCACATTTAGCTAAATCAAAAGCTGTTTCAGCAGAAGTAGCAAAAACAAGTGAATTAGCGGATGTTGCCTTTTCCAAAGAACATCCACCTATTACAACAAGTATTGTTTCTTCAGATAAATTAACATTAAAAGGTCATTTATATGAAAACAACAATACAGATCATAAATGGGTCATTATCGATCATGGATATACTTCGAATAACACGCTGATGGTTCGATGGATACGTAATTTTTATGAAAAAGGATACAATGTGATAGCACCAGATCTTCGTGGACACGGAGAAAGCGATGGAGATTACATCGGCATGGGATGGGATGATCGAAAAGACATGCTTTTATGGATCAAGACAATTACTGATAAAGATCCAAAAGCTGAAATTGTCTTATTCGGAATTTCCATGGGAGGGGCCACTGTCATGATGACCTCTGGCGAAAAATTACCTTCAAATGTCAAAGTAATTGTTGAAGATTGTGGTTATTCATCTGTTATAGATGTATTTACATACCAGCTTGATGACTTGTTTAATTTACCTAAGTTCCCTGTTATGAACGCGGCTAACACTATAACGAAAATTCGTGCAGGGTATGATTTAACTGAAGCCTCTGCAGTCAAACAAGTGGCGAAGAGTAAAACACCTATGCTATTTATCCATGGCGATAAAGATACATTTGTCCCTTACGAAATGCTAGATGAAGTATATAACGCAGCTAATGTTGAAAAAGGAAAATTAATTATTCCAGGGGCAGGTCATGGAGAAGCTGAAAAAGTAGATCCTGAGAAGTATTGGAATACAGTCTGGGGATTTGTGAATAAATATATTGATTAATATAGAGAAACATTGATCTGGGAGTAGGTGCTCCCAGATCTTTTTTACATTAAGAAGCCAAAATCTTTACAATTATAGATTTTGGCTTCAATTCTTAACAATTTAGTTATAACCGCGCTTTTTGGCTATAACCACATTTCCTTAATATGGTAATTTCCATATGATGTGCGATTTTATGAGTTTATGCTTATACAATCAAGTTACTCATTTTATAATAAATTCAACAATTTAATCTTTTTATTTAATTTCTAACTCTTGCGGAGGCTCACCTTTTTTATTTAGAAGTGTAATTCGTTCAGGATCAATTTTCAAAATGACCATTTCTTCAGGTTTATCAAATATTAATCCTGATAGCTTACTTAGAATCTTCGTTTTCTTACTTTCATCATCAAATTGAGTGACTTTTCCTTCATACTCTACATAGGCATCGCCAAAACCGTTACCGTCATAGCCAAGTAATATGTGTGTAAAAGGATTTTCGTGCAGAGTATCATATTTAGTTGTCTCTTTACTTGTTGCTGTGTAGAGAGTCAAATCATCATTAAAAAAGGTCATGTAGCATGAATACGGTTTGTTATTATGCACTGTAGCCATTGTCCCAACTTTACTATCTTTTAAAATAGACAGAATATTATCGTTTAAATCATTCATAAAGAAAACAACTCCTTATATATTATACGTTCTAGTGTATATTTCCCTATAAGGAGATATATAAACATTATCTATTCCGATTTGTTTTGAAAAAATGCAAGCATATATCGTAAGTAATGTCGAGTCGTTGTTATTCTATCTTCTAATGATTTAGCAATGACATCATAAAATGCCGTCCCAGCGTCTGTTCCTTTTAATTTCCGTATAGTACGTCTTTCATCAGGCCAGTAACCTACGAGTAAATTCGTTTCTTCCATTTCACGTGCGATTTGATATAAATAACCGTTTGAAGGAGTCCACCCAAACACATCTTCTAGTTGTTGACCTACTTCTGCCATATAAAAGGATGATCTTGTTTGACTTAGTTTAAGTGCCAAATAGCGTACGATATCCTTTACTGATATAAGTTTTGAGAAATAAGCACGAAATTCTTCAGGAAGCGGATGGTTAGGTGCTTCTGGTTTTTCCCCATTTTTTGTTAAGGCGTAATAAAAACGATCCAATACGAGTACGATTTCATGGAATTGCTGGAAATAAAGTTTTTCATATCTGCGGAGTCGTTCAATACCTAGATCAGTAGCATGATAAAATAGACGTTTTTGTTCTTGTCTCACTTTTAAAGCCCCATCTGCTTCTAGTTGTTTAGCAATGCGTGCAACATATTCATAGCCAACTGGGCGTCCGGGGAAGTTATTTTGAAAGGTTTTATGTATTTCAACAGAATAACATTCCGTTTGTTGTGTTTTGAATAGCCAATATAGTGCTACAGTGTCCCTAATGCTAAAGCCAACAGTTTGTTGAAACGTTTTTTCTTTCATATACAACACCTTCCATTTAATAGTTTTATTTACATTTATTATAAACCTCGTTAGTCCATATGTTCAACAAAAAATATACCCCCATATATACTCCCCTCCCCTTTTATTATCAACCACTTAGATTAAGCGGTTTAAGAGGATAAGAGACCTATATGGAGGCGACTTTTTCTATGATTGCACATTAACTAAAGTACTTTTACTACGATTATGTGCTTGATCAATAGCATAAAAAGAAACAGTTGAATTTCTCTTTAACTTTTTAATTTTCAAAGTGAATTTACCTGAAGATTTCACTTCGGTTTTAGCCAATATCGTTTTCCCTTTATTCATTTCAATTATTGAAAACGGTTCAGCAGTACCCGTTATGATTGTTGAGTGACTTGTTACCTTATTTACTTTTGGCTTAGCTGGTGCCGTTTTATCTATAACTGTCAATCTTTTTACTGGGCTCGAATTGCCTTGTTTATCTGTAATATAGACGGTTAATTGACTATTAGCCTCTTGTTTTTTTATAGCAGCAATATAGCTACCATTTGATTGGACAGTAGCTTGAGCTATTTTTTTATTGCCTTTATAAATTAAAAAAGTCGTATTTGCTTCGGCAGTACCGCTTACATTTATACTCCGATCAGATACCTTTTTTACTGAAGGTGAATGTAAGACTTTCTTCAGAGGTGTTTGAATGATGATTGCTACACCTTTCGATATATTTTTAGATTCGTCTTCTGTTTTCACTTCGATTTTATACGTTTGACTAGGGTTCAGATTACGTATTGTATATGTAGATTCTTTCGTCGTAGCCACTTTTTTATTATTTACGTATATTTTAGACTGTTTATAGTCTTCGCTTGACGGCTTTCTCCAATTAATCGTTGCAGCATTAATTTTAATTGATGAAGCTATTAATTTTGTCACCTCAGCAGGGGGGCTGATGTCCTTTAACGTATGCAATTGCAGGTCTGTACCATTGGATGATCTTCCGTCTCGACTTACAACTTTCAAAGTAATCTTATAGTCTTTTGAAGCCTGTAATTTTTTCATTGTATATTTATTTGAAGTAGTGGTTGTTACTAGTTTATCATCTAAAAAAATGGCTACTTTTTTAACGTTCGTATCATTTGGTAATGAAAAACTAACAGTCGCTGTATGATCGGTTACTTTTTCAATTTGAGGATCAACCAAATCTTCAATGACTGAGTCTTCGGCTTGTGGGTATTGAACTAGACCATGCCCATATAAATTGTCAATACCTGTTATACCAAGGTCAATTGCCTGTTCATCTAATTTTGCACGTAATTCTTTCGCTGATAAAAATGGATATTGTTGTTTTAATAGTGCGAGAATCCCTGTAACATGAGGAGCTGCATAGGAAGTACCGCTAGCATAAATCAATTTGCCATCCTTATTTATCGTTGGTACAGCTTCACCTGGAGCAGTAAGATTCATTGATGACCCTGTATTTGAGAACGAACTAATCTTTTGTTTAGCACTAACAGATGAAACGGCAATAACTTGACTATATCTTGCAGGATACGTAACATTTCTGTCATTGCCATCATTTCCAGCTGATGCAACAATTAAAATACCGGCGTTATAAGCTTTTTGAATAGCATTTCGTAGTGCAGGTACATCAATATATAATCCAGATGAAATATTAATAATGTCCATTTTGTTTGCAATTGCCCAGTCAATTGATTTGACGATTTCTGTTGTAGTCCCACTCGTTGTGCCATCCGCATATTTCAAGGAATACAATTGAACATTTGGTGCAACCCCAATAACATCACTTGTTTTTTGGTCTTTTAAATAGCCACCAACTCTCGCTCCAATGACTGCAGCTACTGATGTACCGTGACCATTATTTCTTATACCTCCACGATCCACATTGTCTGATTCTTTAATGGTTGTTTCTGGCATATCCCTTACAAAGGATACTCTTCTCGCAACATTTGGCAAATCATCAATGAGGTTAATCCCTGTATCAATAATTGCTACTTTTACTTTATTGCCAAAAATACCGCTATCCCATGCTACAGGTGTATTAATTAAACTTAGATTCCAAGTAGGTACTAACAAAGGTTGAACCGGTGTATCCAAATCAGCTAAAGTCATAGGTGCTTCTTTTGTATCAACAAATTCAATGTTCGGATCTTTTTTTAGTTCAGATAATTGCTGTTCAGTTAAAGTTGCCTCAACCATTTCCACGTTATGCAGTACTTCATTGACATCTTCCACGTCACCTAACACCTTCTGCTTACCTTCTTCATTCTTATATGAGATCAACGCATTGATTGTATCTTCTTCAGCGTAAGCGGATTGATGGTTATCGGATAAGGTCCATAAAGCTGTTAAAGCAAGACATGAAATACTAATATTTTTCCATAATTTCTTCTTCACTGTTATGAGACCCCCTTTCTTCATTTTTTTAGCATAAAGTCTAATATTATGTATATTTTATTCTACTTAATAGACTTTCACAAATTTAATATATTTTTAGCTCTATGAAGATTACGTGTTTCATAAGTAAAGAATACGTGTAACCCTCCTTACTGGAAGAATTGCGATTTTCAACATAATTCCAGCAATGTTTATCTTATCCTTTTTATAAGCAAAAAAGATCTTCGAGTCCGGATGTTCGATTGTTCATTAAGTCTGTCATTGATATCGAAACAGACTTAGAAAACGAAGAATGCTGATTGAAATTGAAAGCAAGCTGTATCAAAAAAAGAACTGTTTTAAAAGTCTAGATTTACGACTTTCGAAACAGTTCTTGTTCTTTTCTAGTTGTTCAACATCCCGTATTTCACTTTTATTCGTTCTAATTTTTCACCAATCGGTTTGGCTAAAACGAGTAAAAAAACGACATTTGATACTACATAGACAATCGTAAACGGAATAGCTGTTGACATTGCAATTAAATACCTTTTCCAAGAAAACAATCCATCATAAGAAATGACCGTCCAAATGTCCATACAGAAGGAATACATTATTCCAGCAAAAACCCCATAAATAATAAGTGCTATTTTACTTTTCATCCAACCTTTTTGTCCTAATAGACCAGCGATAAAACCAAGGATTCCCCATGTAAACATTTGAAATGGCGTCCAAGGACCTTGTCCGAAAAAGATGTTCGATGCTATGGCAGATGTCGCTCCTGTAAGAAAACCTGCTTCCGCTCCGAAAGCAAATCCGGTAATGGCTGTAATGGCCGTCACTGGCTTGAAAGCTGGAATCCAAATGAATGCTGCACGACCTGCAACGGAAATAGCCGACATAACAGCTATCGTTAAAATTTCTCGTGCTTGTGGTTTTCTTCTTTCAAATGAAACAAAGAATGGCACACATGCTAATAATACGATAATCATAGATATAAGATTGTATTTACGATCATTTAAGATAGTCACTCCAATAAGCATGACGATTGGAATAACTACAAAAATGATGATACTGGAGAAAATTAGACGTTTACGGGAGTAGTTGTCTGCTCGAGCTGTTGATTTTGCTTGCATAACGAAATCACGTCCTCACTTGTCACTGCAAAATCATATAAATGACGCGACATTCGATGCGCTGCAGTTGTATAAAAATTATTTCCACTGTAAAACAGTTTTGGTTCATCCTCAGAAACAATATTGCCATCAAAGAACATTGCACAACGGTCAGAATATTGCGCTGAAAACTCAATATCATGTGTAACCATTACAACGGCCACACGACGCTTTTTAAGCGCTTGTAGTACTTCGGCGAATATTTCCTTAGAATATGCATCAATGCCCTTTGTAGGTTCGTCTAGAAGGATTATTTTAGGGTTTAGTAACAAGACTTTTGCTAAAGCAACTTTTTGTTGTTCTCCCCCGCTCAAATCATATGGATGACTATCTAATAAATGTCCGATATTAAGTGTTGTGATAATTTCATTCAACTGTACATTGGCTGCCTCTTTTGAGATGCCTAAGACGTCTATTATACTATCGAATTCAAGTTGTACTTTCTTTTCAACGAGTAGTGTTAATGGGTCCTGTGGTAAAACAGCTAAATTATTTCGATACAATTCGCCATTTGAAAACTTTTTAATGGATTTACCATTGATGAAGACTTTTCCTCGATACGGTTTATATAAACCTGACATTACACCTAGTGCAGTTGTTTTCCCTGTACCGTTCCCCCCTAAAATACTAACAATCTCCCCAGCACGTACTTGCATGGAGAAACCTCTTAATACATCTTGAGCATTCTTTTCATAACGGAACCATGCTTCTTTAACTTCCAAGACAATGTCATCAGGTGGAATCTCTGAACTCAAATTACTTTCTAAAGCTCGTAATTCATTAGTAAAGTGCTTTGTTAGCCAATTTCGACCATCTCTTATGGTTAGTGGAACAATATCATTGATTTGCAATGCATTATTAATACGCACTGGTGTTGGTAAGCCTAGCATCATTGGATGAGAGGCATCGAATGCTTTTAATTGCTGTGCAACATCCTGCGGGGAATCATTACAAATAATGCGCCCTTTTTCCATGACCACAACGCGATCTGCTATTGGGAAAACCTCTTCTAAGCGATGTTCTACAAGAATAATTGTTAATCCAAGTTCTTTATTTAACTTTTGCAAAGTACCGATGAATTCCGTAGCCGCAATTGGATCAAGCTGAGATGTCGGTTCATCTAAAATCAATAATTTGGGTTGCATTGCCATAATCGCTGCAAGATTTAGCAGTTGCTTTTGGCCGCCTGATAATTCCATCGTACTTTTTCTAAACCACTGCTGAATACCGAAGAAATTCGCCATTTCAGCCACTCTACGTCGAATTGTCATCGTGTCTAATCCTAAATTTTCTAGACCGAAAGACAACTCATGCCACACTTTATCAGTGACAATTTGATTTTCTGGATTTTGCATAACAACACCTATTTCAGAAGCTGCCACGCGATCAGGTAAATCGGCCAATGCAATACCCGCATAAAGTATAGTCCCTGATTTATCTCCATGAGGAGCTATCTCTCTTTTTAAATGTTTTAATAACGTACTTTTACCGCAGCCAGATGTACCACAAAGAACAGCAAATTCACCTTCTTCAATTATTAAATTGATATCATCTAATACTCGCTCGTGTTTATCTGGATATTGGAAATTTACATGTTGTATTTCAATGAGCGCCATTTAATTGCCTCCCGAATTTCAATCACAATAGGTATTACTAGTAAACTAGCATAAGAAATATAAAGTCCTATGCTAATTGGAGTTAAAGCTAATTCAGTAAACGTTGGATAAAAATAATACGTCGTCATACCAAAGTAACTGCCAATAATATTCGTTAAAAGAAGTGTTAATATGATCCCGAGCAAAAAACCATCTCTTTTTTCAAAAACGAATAATGAAAATGTGGAACGGTTTTTCAAGCCATAACCACGTGCTTTCATCGAATCAGCCGTCTCAATTGCATTTTCAAGCGCCCAAGTTATAAGAATGGAGATAATGCGAATCCCGCTTTTTACTCTTTGCCATGGGTTGCCGGCTGAAATATCCATGCCTATTGTTTTTTGTGCATGTGAAATAATAGTAATTTGATGTTTAAAACGCGGGACAAGACGTAATGTTAATGAAATGACCAGCGCTAGTGCGGGAGATACCTTACCGAATAAATAAAGAAATTTATCGGATGTCATTACAACGTTATAACAACCAAACCAAAAAATGACTGAACAGATCATAATCGACATCGCAAATCCATAAACAATAGCCTCTAATGTTATAGCATTATAATCTATGTAAAATAGAATGATTTCCCCATCATGACTAATAAGTGGATTAATAATTGCAGCGATAAAAAACATCGGCACGAAAAATTTTAAGCCGCTAACAAATGATTTTCTATTCAGTAATAGACTTAATGTAATTGCTCCAATACATGTAATGAGTAAATAAACTGGATGCATATAGAACATGGAAAGTCCGATGACAGATGCAAAATATGCGAAAAGGACAATGGGGTGATACGTTTCAAATGCTTTCATGATGCATAGTACTCCTCTTTAATCATTATTTACCTATGTCGCGACCTAGATCAACAGTGTATTGGAATTGAATATTGTCTCCATTTTTCACAGTAACTGCGCTAACCCCATAACTAGGGAACTGACCGTTTACAGAATACATCCAGCCACTTAGATCACCTGCATCAAATTCATATAAATGATTCATGCCTTCAATATAGACCGACCCATATTGATTTTCACCCGCTCCTTCATACTCAAGATGAATACCATGTTCATTTGTCGCACGTCTTAAAATAGACCAAACCGTTTCATCTTCGTTTAAGATTTCATATTTAGTTGACTTTAAAATAACGCCGTTTTTTGGGACGTATTTTTCACTTTGTAATGCAGGTTTTAACATATCCCAATGTGTCAGCAATGTTGTAGCACTAATGGAGATGGTCACATATTCTTTTTTCTTTTCATCTTCTTTATTAGGCTTACTTGGCTTTTGAGCGACGTTATTATTTTCGGGTTTTTTATCTTTGTCTGGCTTTTGATCTTTTGACGGTGATTTATCCTTAGATGGAGCTGGACTTTTATCTGGCTTCTCTTTATTTGAACTAGTCGAAGTATCGTTACTAGGTGTTTTCGAAGTTGGTGTTGATTCAGTTTTAGATGTGCTAGTTGGTTGATCTTTTTTTGGCGTTACCTCTGCTTCATTTTTTTGTTCCTTTTGCTTTGTTTCTGTCTTTTTCTCTTCTTCTTTATTTGGCTTTTCAGCATCTATTGTTGAATCCTTTTCTATTTCTTCCTTTGTTGATTCTTCACCTTTATCTCCTTTAACGATTACCTTAGTCTCACTTGCTCCATAAACACTTTGTTCTTGCTCAGTTTGATTATTATATTCTTCAACTGATTGAATCTTACAGCCAGTGATAATGATCAATGAGAGAATCATCATTAGCCATAATGGTATTAATTTTTTCATATATCGCACCTCTTCTTATAGATGGGAATAGGGTGCTGGAGATAAACTCCAACACCCTTCCTATATATTTCAAGTTATTTCGTTTTAACCGTTACTTTTGTCACGTTACTTTTGTTACCAGCCTTGTCTTTGGCATAGACTGTTAATTTAGTATTAGCCTTTTGATTTTTAATTTTAACAGTAAATTGCCCCTTACTATTTACAGTACCTTTACCGATAGACGTTTTACCTTTTAGTACATACACTTTTGCACCTTTTTCAGCTGTACCAGTCACTTTATTAGTCGACTTTGTTACTTTTTTAACTGATGGTGCTTTAGGAGCCGTTTTATCAGCTACTTTTAATGTGAATGCTTTGCTCTTATTTTTAGATGCATCTGTAACATAAATTTTCAATGTTGAATTAGCTTTTTGCTTTTTGATTGTTAAAGAGTATGTGCCTTTTGTAGATGCAGTAGTTGATGCTAGTAGCTTAGAGCCGTTATAAATCGTAACTTTCGCTCCTGCTTCAGCTTTGCCTTTAACAATTGTTGTTTGATCACTAACTTTATTAGCTGTTGCTACTTCAGGTGCTGTAATGTCAAATTTAAGTGACTCTGCAGCATCAGACATATCATAAATACGGTTTTTGCCTTTTACAAAGCGGTCATATGCAGCAAGTGCACGTAATCCTTGATCTGAAGACATTAAGTTTGGAATTTTAAGTGATAAACCGCTTTTTAATCCACCTGTAGCACTATCTACAAAACTTACTAGGTTAGAAACAGCCCAGTTACCATTACCTTTGACGAAACGTGGATCCGTCTTTGGATTTGTTTGATTAGACGTTAAATTGATGATGAATTGAGATACCGTTTCAGGGCTGTCACCTTTTGCCCACTCTGAGTAGAAACCACCTTGTTCACCTAGTTCTTTACCTAAATAATCATTTGCTTTTTCAACTGCTGCTTTTACCTTGTCATCCTTTGTATAAGGTGCTAAAGCCGTAGCCGTCATTGATGTTGAATCTTTATCAGATCCATAATCTAGAGCCCACGCAAATGATCCATCTTCAAATTGATCTTTTACTAAATCATTTACTAATTTAGTTCTTGTAATCTCTGCATATTTCGATTCCGTTGATAAATCATAATTTTTCGTATCAATAGCATTTAAGAAATGAAATTTATTCCCATTAGTTAATTTTTCTGCTTTTTCTGTAGCTAAATATGTATCATACATAGACTTAACTAAATCATATCCCCCAATATTACGTGGATCTTTGTTGATTGCTGTTAGTGCAATAATGACTTTTGAATATTTACCAACGTCTTCAGAGATTTTGCCATCTTTACTTTTAACCTCTTTGACTAGATTATTGTAATAAGTTTCATAGTATTTAGATGGAACTGGTACGCTAGCACGAGCGAAATCAGTTACGTAGTCTTCATCACCAAATGATGGATTCGGCACTTGTTGTAGTAAAAATGCCGCTGTTGAATTTAGAACGTTTTTATAACTGACATCTTTCGCTGGTACTTGAACTGTCGCTGACGTATTTTCTGCAGCGTTTACTGTCGACAATTGTCCTGGTAGTTGTGAAAACGCTAATAAACTTGCCATACCGATTGGTGCTGCCCATTTTCTTACCCATTTACTTTTGTACATGTTGAAATCCCCCATATCTTTTTGTGAATTATTAGTAGTTTTCACTTCAAAAGGATACAAAAAAATGTAAAAGGGCAAAAAAATATCCCTTTACACAATGCAAAGAGATTTTGGACGGCGAAATGCCAGAAAAATGTACAGTTATATACAAAAAGGCCTTCGATGCTCCAAATCTCCCCCTCGAAGATTGAAACTACATTATAAAAGCAGGTCTCCTGGCTTGTGTATCTATTTACTCTTGTTCCTTCCCAGCGCATTATACATGCACCAGTGGTTTGCAACAATTTCATCCACACTTACAGTAGCGGGGCTGCATCGGATTTACACCGATTTCCCTTTTAGCTTATGATCAACATAAGCACTCTTATAAGAACTATTTAATTGTCTATTAATCTAAAGTATTTCATAAAAGTTTTAGAATGTAAATTAATATTTTTTATTGTATTAAAATTCAGACTTTTTCGTATTAAAACAATAAAAACATAATAAAACCCTACCTGTTTTTAGCAAAGGGTAGGGTTTTTATAAAATTACTATGGCATCAGACTTCGTAATCATCGCTTCCCTTCGTATGTTGATTGAATGCGTTTAACTGCTCTACTGTTAAGTTTCTCACGTAAAGATAAAAATTCATCGACTCCATACCATAATTTTCACAAGCTAGACAATACGTTTCATAACCTTCTCTATACATTTCCATGTGGATACCCTCCTGTTATATAACAAATTAATTATTTTTTATTACTATATAACAGCCAGAGTTATCTGTCAATTGATTCATCAAAAAATATTTACCGTTTTTTCAACATAAAAACACCAAACTTTTTAATTGAAAGTTTGGTGTTTTATATTAAATAATCGATGTCCCAGTCTTAACTTTGTCCTTCGTAACAAGACTTACTACAACAAATGCTACTAAAGATAAGATAATCGGCAACGTAACCGTATGCATACCTAATACACTTGGCATTATTTGATCAATGTAGATATAAGATGAAATCCCGATAATCATCGATGCAATTGCACCGTATTTGTTTCCTGTTTTCCAGTAGAGACCAAATACAACCGGCCATAAGAATACAGATTCCAATCCACCGAAAGCAAATAAGTTCAGCCAAATAAGTAAATCTGGTGGACGTAGAGCTACTAGTACCACTGCTATCCCAATAACTGTAGTCACATAGAAACTTGCTTTTTTAATCTGTGCATCTGATGCAGTTGGTTTTATATAGTTTAAGTAAATATCCTTTACCACAGTTGAACTTACTAAAATAAGTAAAGCATTGACGGTAGACATAATGGCCGCCATTGGAGCAGCTAGAACAATTCCTGCTAAATAAGGGGGTAATACTTTTAGCGTTAGTAAAGGCATCACTTTATCGCCTATTTCTACGCCTGGTAATACTGGACGTGCTAGTACACCGATTAAATGCATGCCAAACATAACTGTAGCAAGTGCAATTGTGCCAATGATAATGGCTGTATGCATGCCTTTTGAGTTTTTATATGACATGGCACGAACGGCAATTTGAGGTAAGCCAATAACACCTATCCCAATTAAAATCCAAAATGTCGAAACATATAATGGCGTTAAACTACGATCTGCCCCATAAGGAGATACAAGGTTTGGATTTTCAGCTACTAAATCACTCATGATATTCGATATTCCACCACCAGCAATAACCGTAGCGACAAGTAAAATAACTGTCCCAATGACCATTACAGAACCTTGTACTGCATCTGTTAATGCTACTGCACGGAAACCGCCAATAATCACATAAATTAATACAGCACCTGCAAAGATAAACAATGCAGTAGAATAGTTTAAGCCTGTTAATGACTCAATTAATCGCGCTCCACCAATCCACTGAGCTGCCATAGAAGCAAATAAAAATAAAATAATACTGATTGCAGATACAATGACAACTATTTTGCTTTGATATCGTTCTCGTAAAAAATCAATTAGTGTTATTGCTTGATATTTACGTGCAATAATTGCAAATTTTTTACCGAGAATCATTAGAACGAAGTAACCTGCTGGTAACTGTGCCATGGCCAAAAGTACCCAACCGAGGCCTGTATTATAGGCAACACCTGGTCCACCAATAAAACTACCAGCACTTCCGTAAGTGGCCATCATTGTCATCGCAAGTAAGAAGCCACCCATTTCACGTCCGCCAAGGAAATATTCTTGCAAGAACGAATTTGATTGCATGACTTGGCGATTCGCCCATATCCCAATTCCAAAAATAACTACTAGAAAAACAACTAATGGAATAATCACTTGCCAATGTATCATTTGTGTTCACCCTCCTCATCGTCAAATGGCACATCTTTGAAGAGGAATTTAATGACGAAAATTATAAGGATGACCATGAAAATAGTACCTGCAATACAGCTATAGAAAAACCACGCTGGAAAACCAAGTACATATGTATAAGAAGACGGATCTCCTGATCCCATCCCATAAGCAAAGCCAAACCAAATACTAAAATTGATGATTACAAGAATCACCCCAATGATGGCTTCACGATGCGCAATCTTAAATCGCTTATCATTCATATAACAATCTCCTTTGTGAAGAATCACAACATATTAAAAATAAGTTGCTTTTATAATAATACGTTCTCATTTAAAAAATTGAAAGTATAGAGTTTAGATTACATAATATTATTATGTAAACTAAAGAAATAAGTATTATTTTTGTATAAAAACATTAAATTATAATAAATGGTAATTAATGCTATGATGGTTTATTTCCGAAGTAGCTAAGAGGAACCCTATTTACTCATTTAGGTTGAGGGGTAAAAGAAGGAATACCTTTAAAAACAACAAACTGGCAACTACAAGATGTAATTCAACGTTATCTAGAACAAGTTAGAGGTGGCATCCCATTTGGCGCTGAGCAAGCTAATTTCAAGTATAAAGTGGTTCACCACTTTATACTTGAAATATTGGACATAGATTGTGGATTTAGTGGCATAAAATAAGCTAAAGATATATAAAAAAGCGCCCTTAAGTTATGTTTCTAACTTGAGGGCGCTATAAAACTTAAAGTACGCTTAAATTATCATCTTTTAAATCACTAATGAACATGCAGCCTGGTCCGTGCGTAATCATTATAGCTGGTTTACTTTCCATCGCTACAGCTTGAGGCGTAACACCACAAGCCCAAAATACCGGAACCTCATCTTCTTTGATCGTTACAGCATCTCCAAAATCAGGAGTATTTACATCTGTAATCCCAATTCGGCTTGGATCTCCGATATGAATCGGTGCGCCATGAACATCTGGAAAGCGAGAAGTAATTTGTACAGCTCGGATTGCATCGGCATGTTTCATAGGACGCATACTAACAACCATTGGGCCTTCGAAAATACCTGCTTTTTCACATGGGATATTCGTTTTATACATAGGTACATTACAGCCTTCTTCTATATGTCTTACTGGAATACCACTTGCAAGAAGTGGTGTTTCAAAAGTGAAGCTACATCCTAGTAGGAAACATACCATATCATCTTCCCAATAATCTGTAACATCGGTTACTTCTTCAGTAAAAACACCATCACGATATATTCGATATCTCGGAATATCTTTGCGAATATCTGCATCAGATGCAATAGAGTTAGGTGTATATGACCCAATATCGGATACATCTACTAGTGGACAAGATTTTGGATTGCGTTGACAGAATAATAAGAAATCATAAGCATACTCTTTCTTTAAAATCACTAAGTTTGCTTGCGTATAGCCTTTAGCCATACCTGCTGTTGGTCCAGTCAATTCACCATTTCGAATTAATGCTCGAATAGCATCTGGAGTCATCGTATCGTATTGTGTCATCACAATTCCCCTTTCTTTTTCACTAGCTAAATAGTTTTGGTAATTCGATAATAAGTGTACGAACGCTAAGTACAGCCATAACAACTACAACAAAAATACCAGGGATGGTTAACCACATCGGATGCTTATAATTACCAACAACATCTTTTTTATATGCTGCGATCAATAACGTACCAAGTGCAAGCGGTAAGATTATTGCATTGATTGCTCCTACTAAAACTAGAATTTTCACAGGTTTACCAACGAATGCAAATGTGATAGTTGATACAACGATAAAGGCGATAATTACCCAGTTATGATATTTTTCAATTAATGGATGGAATGAACGAATAAATGATACTGATGTATATGCAGCACCTACTACAGAAGTAATAGCTGCAGCCCACATAATAACACCAAACATACGATAACCGATTTCACCTGCAGCTAATTTAAAGACAGAAGCCGGTGGGTTAGCAGGGTCAATTGCTAAACCTTGGTGTACAACACCTAATACTGCTAAAAACAGAGCTACACGCATAATACCTGTAGCAGCAATACCCGTTACAGAACTCTTTGTTACATCTGGTAAAGATTCTATACCTTTAACACCTGCATCAAGTAAGCGGTGGCCACCGGCGAATACAATGTAACCACCAACTGTTCCTCCAACTAAAGTTACGATTGATAAAATATCCAGTTTTTCAGGTGTAAATGTATTAGCTAATGCATCACCAACTGGAGGCGATGTTGTAAAAGCAACGTACATCATTAGTAAAATCATGATAAAGCCAGCTGCTTGTGCAACCTTATCCATCGCTTTACCTGCCTCTTTTACAAGGAAAATGAAAATTGCAAAAATTGCACTTATTACTGCACCCGTAATCGGATCTAAGCCGAGCATAGCATTTAATCCTAGACCAGCTCCTGCAACGTTACCAATATTAAATGCTAGACCACCAATAACAATCATGATGGCTAATACAATACCTAAACCAGGAAGTACTTTGTTGGCAATCTCTTGACCACGCATACCTGATACTGCGATGATACGCCAAACATTCATTTGAGCAAAGACATCTAAAATAAGTGAAACTAAAATAACAAAGGCAAAACTAGCACCTAATTGTTGTGTAAAGACCGTCGTTTGTGTTAAAAACCCTGGTCCAATCGCTGATGTTGCCATAAGGAAAGCAGCTCCTAATAAGACGCTGCGTCCTACTTTCTTTCTCCCTTGCCCTTGATCTAAGTTAACCTTTGTCATATGAAAACCCCTTTTTATACGTGAAATGCTTGAACGTTGATGTTGTTTTTCTCCAATGTGTTTCGAATATATTTTGCAAATGCAAGAGCATGTACTCCATCCCCATGGATACAAACAGTGTCCGCTCGCAATAATACTTTCGTTTGTTGTTGAGACTCAATATAGCCTTCTTTGACCATCGTTACGACTTGATTTACAGATTGTTCTTCGTCTGTTACTAAAGCATCTGATTGTGTACGTGAAGTAAGTGATCCATCCGCTTGATATGTACGATCAGAAAATACTTCATGAACTGTTTGGAGACCAAGTTTTTCTCCTGCCTTCGTTAACTCACTTCCAGCTAATCCAAATAACACAAGTTCAGGTGAGACATCATAGACAGCTTGTGCTATAGCCTCAGATAATGCCTGGTCTTTCGCAGCCATATTATATAAAGCTCCGTGAGGTTTTACGTGCTGCATTTTCTCTCCACAAGTAGATAAAAACCCTTGTAGTGCACCAATTTGATATACGACCATGTCATAGCCTTCTTGAGGAGTAATTTGCATTGGGCGACGTCCAAAGCCATTTAAATCTGGTAATCCAGGATGAGCACCAATTTTTACCCCTTTTGCAATAGCCATTTTAACAGTTTCCCTCATCACTGTTGGGTCTCCGGCATGGAAACCACATGCTACATTAGCTGAAGTAATATAATTTAAAATCTCTTCTTGTTCCCCTAGTTTGTATTGACCAAAACTTTCTCCTAAATCGCAATTCAAGTCTACACGAAACATTTTCTCAGCCCCTTACTAATTGAAAATCAATTTAATGTCAGTTTTTCTAACACAAAATTTATATTATCACTAAATCATTATTCTGAAAACATTTATTTTTGAACTTTCTCACTATAGTGAATTATCAAATGTAAATATCTTACTTGTCATTTACCTTTATGTATCTATATGATTATAATGTTTAAAACGCAAAATGAGGGGTTGTACACTATGGGAGAAGAATTTAAACATGTGAAATTTAAACCTTTAGGAGATTCAGCAGTGATGGTTCAAATCGGAAATACGATTGATCCATCGAACTGTACTATCTTACAAAATTTAGCATCATTGCTTGAGGAACAGCCATTTGAAGGTTTTATTGAAGCTGTTCCAGCATATACAAATATTACAATCTACTACAATCCTTACACTCTTTTTAAGGTTAATGGAAATGTAACATCATATAGCTTTGTATGTCAGTATGTGCAACAACTGATCACTCAAATGACAACAGTTAAACAACACACGCAAAGAGTAGTTGACATTCCCGTTGTCTATGGTGGTGAATACGGCCCAGATTTAGAATATGTAGCCAAAATCAATGGCTTAACGACTGATGAAGTCATTCAATTACATAGTGCGAATGAGTGTCTTGTTTATATGCTTGGTTTTGCACCTGGCTTTGCTTTTATGGGAGGCATGAATGAAGCTATAGCAACACCTCGAAAAGAAACACCTAGACTTGCCATTCCCGCACTTTCGGTTGGGATTGCAGGTAAACAAACGGGAATTTATCCATTTGAAACACCTGGTGGCTGGCAAATTATCGGTCGTACACCACTCGATTTATTTTTACCAAATGAAACACCTCCTTCTCTTTTACAAGCAGGTGATTGTATTCGCTTTAAACCAATATCAGAAAAAGAATACAAACAATTGAAGGAGACAAGATCATGACAGTTACAATCGTTAAACCTGGTTTATTAACTACCATCCAAGATTTAGGGAGATTCGGGTCACAAAAATATGGAGTCATCGTTAGTGGAGCTATGGATGCTTATTCATTAAGAATTGCGAATATTCTTGTAGGTAACCTAGAAAGTGAAGCCGTAATTGAGGTTTCATTATTTGGGACTGTATTACAATTTAATGATGACCACCTAATTGCACTTACAGGTGGAGATTTAACTGCAACGATTAATAACGAACCAACACCACTTTGGCGTCCATTTATTGTGAAAAAAGGAGACGTATTAAAGTTTAAAAGAGCCCACAAAGGTTGTCGTGCTTATGTAAGCTTTGCTGGCGGTATTCAAGTTCCTACTGTAATGAATAGTAAAAGTACATATTTAAAGGCGGGCATGGGCGGATTTGAAGGCAGAGCATTACAAAAGCAGGATGAAGTAATTATCGGACCTTATACTAAAAAAAATAAAGAAATACATCAATATGCAATACAACTAGTAGGTCCTGCTTCGTGGTCTGTAAATTACAACGAATTAATCTCATTAAATCAACAACAAACAATACGAGTGATGCCTAGTACTGAGTGGGATAGTTTTACCACTGAAAGTCAGCAGTGCTTAACAAACAACTCCTACACGCTTTCTACAGAGGCTGATCGTATGGGGTACCGCTTTGAGGGACCAGCATTATCTTTGACAGAGAAATTCGAATTATTATCAGAGGCTGTTACGTTTGGTACCGTTCAAATCCCACCTAGTGGTAAACCGATTATTTTAATGGCTGATCGCCAAACAACTGGTGGTTACCCGAAAATGGTTCAAGTCATTACTGCTGATTTAGCTAGCCTTGCACAGTTACAAACAGGTGCTAAAATTCATTTCGAACTAGTAACATTAGAAGAAGCTCAACAAGCATTAATAGCAAATGAGCAAAAAATAAAAACCATTGCTGCTGCTATTCGCTGTTCTGCAAAGCTTTCTTAATATTAAAAAGAGTGCCTTGTATTGTCCAACTAAAATATAGAAGAACAAAAAGAAAAAGCATGTTTTGAATGAAGATTATTCAAAACATGCTCTTATTGTTTTTTATTTAATCTTTTTGTTAATAGAATGATTAATCAATATACTTATAACTCTAATGTCATAAATACACTATTCGGCTCCTCAATGTAATTAGAAAATGGCCTACAATATTGAAACCCATTTTTCAAATACAGCTTCTTTGCGGGTTCAAAAGCCTCCATTGAACCTGTTTCTAAACTTAAACGCTTATAATTGCGGTGCCTAGCCTCTTCAATAATATGCTCAAGCATACGCCCTGCAACGCCTCTCCGTAAGTATAATGAAGAAGTACGCATGGATTTTATTTCACCATGGTGTGCATCCAGTTCTTTTAGTGCTCCGCAACCAATTAATGCACCGCCTTCCCATGCACTCCAGAAAGTAATTTCTGTTTTTTTCAATTCCTCGATAGTTAACGCATGTATACTTTCTGGTGGAGAATTTAGTGCCATACCTTGAAGATGCTCCTCCAACAACGCTTTAACTTCATCTCTTGATAAATCATCAATTTTAATATCCAAAGAGTTCACCTTCAGTTTCAATTATTCATTTGCTAGTATTTTTTAGATGAATATTTAAGGCAGAATAGCAAATGATCGAACTGGGAAGCCAGAAGCCTTCTCAGGTTTAGGAACGATGTTAAAGATGACAGCCCCTTTTGCAGGTAGCTGGTCTAGATTAGTAAGCAACTCTACTTGATATGTATCTTGTTCCAATACATATAGTTCACCTAGTAATGCATTGTTTTGACGGTATAAAATGCTAGAATCCGTATCAAAAGTTTCATGCCCTACTGCTTTGATATGACGCTCTTCAAACAAGAACTTAAGTGCATCTACTGACCATCCTGGTGCATGTGGATTTCCATCTGCATCAAAGTTATTAAATGCTTCAACATCAGGCCAACGTTTGCTCCAATCCGTACGAAGAGCAACAAATGTACCTGCCTCAATTTCTCCATGTTCGGCCTCAAATTTCAAAATATCTTCAACTGCAATGGTGAAATCATGATTTTCTGCTGCATCTTTAGAATGATCTATTACAACAAGGGGCAATGCAAGCTCTTTTAAATCTAATTCTTCTAAATAACGAGCATCACGAACAAAGTGAATAGGTGCATCTAAATGTGTTCCATACTGTCCAGCAAATGCAAAATTCTGAGCAAAAAAGCCATCATCATGTGAAAATAGAGTTGTTTTTTCTAACCCTTTAAATGCGTTGAAACGTGGTGTTTCTGCTCCAAAAGTATGTGTTAAATCAATCCATTTCTTTTCCTTTAACGTTTGTAGTGCATTGATTAATTCTGTTGACATATCCATCACCTCATCATTTTTTTAAAACAAAAAAACCTCTCCTTGATAAGAAGAGGTTGGCGATATGTCCATGCACTCTTCTTATCTTCAAGCATACGCTTCTGGAATTAGCACGGTACATCGTCCGTTGCTGAGATTTCATAGGGCCAGTCCCTCCACCTCTCTGGATAAGAAAAAAGTTATTTTGTTGATTCTTAATTTACAACTTTAGAAATCTATTGTCAATGAAAATTTTAGAAAATTCTTTATAATATATGACTCTTATAATCAATTATGATAACTTTTCCTTCTAAATTAAAGGCATCAGATACGATTCTAGCCTCGTTTGATACCAAATACTATCCATCTAGCATCTATATCTTCATTCACATATTTTTTATTGTTGTATTCTATATTACTTAATGAACGAACTATCTTTACATCGGAGTTAATGAATTCCTCTTGCAAATCTTCATGGTTGTTTGTGATCAAGTATGCATGGGTCCATAACCAATCTCCAATCTTTTGTCTAACCAGGTTGACAATTTTAATCCAACAATCCCTCTTCTGAATAGCATAAAAACTCATTTGCAATTTTTTATTGCAAATGAGTTTTCTTCATTGCGTGACAGCTAATCTTTACTTAAATATCACATTTTTTATATTTAATTTAATTATTTTGCTCAAGGAATTGATATATCCCCATCATCTCTCGCTTATTCAAATCACGAATACGATTGAAAATTGGAATATGAGCTACAGCCTCAAGATTTGGACTTTCAGCAACAACATCACTTACTTTGCCAGTTAACCATGTTTGCACGTCTATGCCATCTACGATTTCCTTACGCCCTTCATCATTGATGCCACTTTCATAACAACTAACACATGGTACTGATAATTTATACACACCATCATGTAGTCCATCTTCAGAAATTACTTTCTTCCCTTTACAGAAAGGACATTGATGACTTTTTTTAATCTTATTAATTTGAGTGACAATTTTTTTGTAACCAAACGCTTCATAGACATAGGTAAGCTTTTTATATTTACCATTGGTGAAATACTTATCAATGATCGTTTCTCTCGTTTCGGTAATATTGTCAAAATCACAGATGGTGATCCGATTATTCATGCTGATGGATTCGATATTGCCGCTAATACTGCCCCAAAAAGGTAGTACATTTTGTAAAACCATTTCATAATGGGCAAAGCTTCCCTGCTCCAGTTCAAACATTTTCAAAGCAACCTGTGTTCCCCTAGGTAATAAGGAGACATCTTCAGTCAAAGTCATATCACCACCGACGATAGCTTTTAGTTTTTCTAGTATCTGTAACTTACCAACTGTTTTCAACACTTGATTAATAGGCTGCTGAATAATCTTTCGAATATCCGTGTCGTCAAATTTTAGCTTTTTATGATGGTTTAGCACGGTTCCTTCACAGATTGGACAGGTAATCAACTCTTTAGATGCTTTTATTTGCTCTTTAATAATCGATTTAGATACAAATATATAGCGGCCAATGATTAAATTAAAGCCTTCCCAAATCCTCGAAGCTTTGCCTGCTTTATCATAGAATGACCTTTCCCAATACCCATATAAAAAGGTGTGTTTTTCTGCTTCCGTCATGTCATTAAAACTTTTACTTAAATCCTGACCGAGCTCATTCTTAATCTCATCAAAGAGGAATTGCAATTTTGGATATTGATAGAATTTTAAAACCTTCATTACTTCTGGATGGAATAGGCCATCCCAGAATGACACGGTTTTGTCCTGAATAACAATATCTATATCAAATTTTTCAATTAGTTGGCGCCCAGAGCAGGATGGACAATGGTTTTCTTGATTATAGAAATCAAAGCTATTCGTATTTTTATTGGTCGGATGAGCTGCCACAATATGGTTGATCAAGCCTCCCATTTCATAAAGAAAACTATATTGACTATACAAATGCCGTTCTAAATCAATAGCGATGACGGGTGCAATTGTTTCCGATTCGTATTCACCATAAATCAAACGTGCCATTGATGATAAGCTTTTTAGGATGCCACCCTTATAGACGTTTTCTGCATTTTTAAAATAGGCAATATGATTTTCTTTTAAGTAGTTAACCCCATTTTGTTGATTGAGTGTTGAAGAGATTCGTAACGGAACAACTCTGTCTTCACTGTTTTTTTGACGATAATAGTCTTCATGTCTGACAACATCTAGATGCTCTACAGGTGCAAGCTGTCTTTTACCAAAATCAACGATAAAATCAGAGTTTTCTAGCATATACGCATTATGTTCAATCATTATTATTGAGACAGTTTCATCTTGCAAAATGCTTCTCAGACTATCGATGAATTGATTTAAGATATTTTGTGATAAACCTTTTGAAGGCTCGTCAAAAATAAAAAGAGTATGTGGGTTTCTAGAGTTGGCAAACAGCTCCGAAACTAAATGGACACATTGAAATTCACCAGTCGATAAGGACTGTGTTTTTCTTTCCAACGTCAAATAACCAAGTCCAAGTTTGATCAATAAACTCAAGCGTTTATGAGCGATATCTCCTTCTGGGAGTTCATCAATAATATCTTCAATCGAGCGCTGAAAAATATCATTAATATCTTCACTATATTTTGTGAGTTTCCTTTTTATATCAAGAAACGTCGCAACTGTTGACCGACTCGTAATCGATTGGTTTCGTTCTTGCCCGACCATAACAATTTTATCTTTTGGATATCGCTTCAGAAAGTCTTTGGCCATACATTCATTAACAAGTGTCGATTTACCACATCCTGATTCACCCGTAAACGTTACAAGTCTATTTTGAGGAATCTGAATTTCTGCCATTTGAATATTACGACAGTAAAGCTCTTTGAATTGATAGTAACCTGTTGGCAATGCTTCATTTTGTTCCCAAATGATTGGTTTTGGACGTGGTGATTCTTCAACAATTTTCCCGCCGTATTTACCACTACCTGGACCAAAAAACAATTGCTCATCCGTTGCGTCAAGCACCGTGTCAGAATGATCAATGAGCCAAATTTGATTCTTATAGCCCAATTGTTTAATCTGTTCTAAAATTTTCAATAGCGTTTGGTGATCTAGACCCACAGATATTTCATCAATAATAATAACGGTATTTTCACTTGATGCCATAAATTCTGCCAAGTACAGGCGTGTTAATTCTCCGCCTGACAATGTACCCATAATGCGATTTAATGTTAAGTAACCAATATTCATATTGATCATATTTTTGAGAATATGTTGTTTACCTTCACTAATATTTAAAACTTCTGCAAGTGAAATAATAGATTCAATGCTTAAGTCGTTAATATCGGCAATATTATGTGGTTTATCAAATAATTCCATCATATATTGCTCAACTTCTTGATTATAGCGCTTCCCCTGACACTTAGGACATTCGACATTTTTAGTTGTTCCACGACCTTTACAACTTGGACACCACCCTAACTCATTATTAAATGAAAAAACTTCTGGAGACAGGTTGAATTTTTCAGCAAGAGTAACACGAATGTCTTTAAATACGCCTGTATGTGTACCAATTGTAGAACGCGGATTAGAAGAGATTGATGATTTTCCAAGGAAAAGGACTAAAGGCATTTCTTCCATCTTGATGGCACTAAAATTTGTATCCATAATTGTTGGAAATAAATACTGATATTCAGCTTTTGGCAATAAAGAAACGAGACGCTTCTTGGATTCTTCACCAATTGTTTGACAGAAAGTCGTTTTACCAGATCCAGACAAACCAGCAATTCCTAACGATTTATCTACTGGTAGTACGGCATCTAAATTGTTAATATTATTTGCAATTAATTGATTGATTTTCATAATGATGCCCTCTCGATTCTGTAAATTTAATATTGCCATAATTGTAAAACTTCAATTGAATTTGTTGTTTTTTTCGAATCGACAATCTTATACTAACTTGAGAGGAAGATTTCTAAAACCGTTTTGAAGAAACAATTTAATGGCACAATTCCAGCAATTAGTCTGCACTTATATATCAGATAATTGCTCGCTTTTTTTATATTTTTTTCCATTAAGTGCGAAATAAAAAGGGCTTCCTTCTTGCTTCAGAATTACCTCATATCATAAGAAAGAGCACAATTCTTGCTACGGAATTGCGCCCTGTTAAAGAATGGTTTATTAGTATAAACGGTTAATATTAATCCTCATCGTTTCTATTTGATTTATATATTCAAATACCTACTCAAAAGGTTGGTCCTGAACATCAGGCATCAATGAGAAAGAAGATATCATTTTTACTGTTCTGCTAGTACTTTTCCAAGCTGGGCACCCATATTGGTCCAAGCATATTTAGCTCCTTCGATAGCTCCTTGGCGTGCTTTTGTTTCTTCACTAAATCCAGTTTGATCTAGATGTAGATGGATAGTTCCATCTGAACCTTTTTTCAAAGTCCATGTAATAGTAGTGCTTTCTCCAGCACTTAACCATGTGTAAGATAATGTATGAGGCTCGTCCACTTCGAGTACCTCGCAATCTACAATTCCATCCCACCACTCATTTGGCTCAGCTCTAAATTGAAATTTATGTCCTACGATCGGTTTAAAGTCATTTTTCCATATCCATTTCGCTAGTGTATCCGGATCTGTTAAAGCGTTCCACACCTGCTCGATTGAATTTGTAAATTGAAAATCTAATGATACATCTGGTTTCATTTTTTGTTCCTCCAAAATAAGATTTAATTTGATAATTCTCTCTTTCCAGAATCCTTCGTAAAAAGATACCCAATCTTTTATTTCTTTCAACGGAGTTGCATTCAACCGATACCTTGTCTCTCTACCAACTTTTCGGGCAATTACAAGATCCGCATCTTTAAGGATAGCCAAATGCTTAGAAACTGCTGTACGCCCCATTTGAAAATGAACCGTTATCTCATGTAGGGGTAATTCTTCAACATCTGATAACATTCGAAGTAATTTTCGTCTTGTTGGATCGGCAACAGCGTCATAAACATCCCTCACTTGACCCTTTTCGTTCAAAATCACCCCCACCTTTTCATTATTATTTCCTGTAATGTCAACGATTAAACTTTAATTACCTAATAGGACACCTTTTAGTGTCTTATCGATTATAGGACACCAAAAGGTGAGGTGTCAAGTTCCTTGCTATTCCATTAACTAGGCCTTTAATGAAATAAGGTTTGATTCTTAGTGCCTTTAGATAGCTTTCTATTTTAAGAAGCTCTAGATGCTCTTAGAGGTGTTACTTATGATGATTATAGCCGCTAACAAAGTCGGTCTATCGGGTGTTGTAGAGGTCACTGGAACCCCTCTCGGTGCAACTTTCGTTCTTGCTGGCTTAACTTAATCCTATGAACTATAAACCTAACAACAACGTATTGGGATCAGATTATAAAATCCATTCAAAAAAACAAACAAAAAGGTCACCACAGCGTATAGTGGCGACCTTTTTATATGGTTTTCTTATTATAAAAAGCACTTCATTACATTCTCAAAACATATAATTCATGCAATTTTGCGGAAAATTCATCAGTCGGTAATGGCTTACTAAAGTAATATCCTTGTGCAAAGTCACATAGGTTTTCACGGACGATATACAATTCATCTTCCGTCTCTACTCCTTCAGCAACCACCTTCATATTTAATGCATGCGCTAATTTGATAATAGCAGTCACCATTGCGACATTACTAAGTCCTGTTTTTAATCCACGGATGAAAGATTGATCAATCTTCAAAACATCAATTGGAAACTGCTTTAAATAGCTGAGTGAGGAATAACCTGTTCCAAAATCATCAATCGCGATGATTACACCCAGTTCTTTTATTTGATTAAACGTTTCAATTAATTCTTCTGTTTGATGCATTAAGCTCATTTCGGTAATTTCCAACTCTAAATTTTTAGCTGGTAAACCTGTATCTCTTAATACTGCACGTAAATTGTGTACAAAATTTCTTTCCTTCAAATGAATAGGCGAAATATTAACTGAAATACGAATATCAAACCCATATTCATCAAGCCACTTCTTCATTTGTTTACAAGCTCTTTTTAATGTCCATTCACCAATAGAACTAATCAATCCGCACTCTTCTGCAAAAGGGATAAATTTAGATGGAGAGATAAAGCCGTAATCTTTATCATACCAACGAATTAAACCTTCCATTCCGATTAATTGATTTGTTTCTAAATCGATTTTCGGTTGATAATACAGTTGAATTTCATCTTGCTTTATAGCATGACGGAGTTTTGTTTCTAGCAGCAGGAATTGATTATGAGTACTATTCATCGTATTTTCATATTGTATGTAATTGCTGACTTTATTCTTTTTAGCCTCAAGCAAGGCGACATTCGCACATTTTATTAAGTCCTCTGGTGTACTTGCATCGGCTAGGCTTGAGCTTATGCCAATACTGATGGAAGAATAAAATTCAAATTGTTCAATCAAAAAACTTTCTTCAAAATTAGCCATTATTTGATGTGCTTTCCAAATAGCTTGTTCATTATTCTTCATAATAATGGCGAATTTATCACCACTATAGCGAAACAGTGATTTTTCATCGATACCTAATCTTTTCAGGCGTGTCGCTACTTCAATTAGAAATAGATCCCCTGTTAAATGACCTAATCCATCATTAATACTCTTAAAACGGTCAATATCCATCATTAAGAGTGACAATGAAAAACCTTCTTTATGTGCATTTTTGAATAGATCTGCTAAACATATATTCATCATTCGACGGTTATATAAGCCTGTCAATTCGTCATGGTAAGCAAAGAGTTTTAGCTTTTTTATATTTTTTTGTTCTGTTATATCTGTCCGAATCGATACATATTGGTAAAGTTTACCCTTTTCGTTCAAAAAAGGTATGATTGTTGTTTGCACCCAGTATAAACTACCATCCTTTGCACGATTACAAATATCACCACGCCATATTTTCCCGCTCCCAATTGTACGCCATAATTCTTTAAAAAAAGCTTTAGGATGATGACCAGAGTTCAACAAACGGTGATCTTGCCCAATTAACTCATCTTTACTGTATTTAGAAATGGTACAAAAATGATTATTTACAAATGTAATGATACCTTGATTATTTGTTATAGCAACAATAATAGATTGGTCTAATGCATGCTGAATATCTATTAATTGTTGTACTGTATACGCATCATTAAGCTGGCTAAGACCTGTCGCTTGACTATAACTTTGGTCCATTTGACCTCACTCCTAATCAGTTCGGCATTATTCGAGCAATTTCTCTCTTGTTACTATTTTATCACAACCAATATAAGGCTATTATTCAAATAAAAACAAAAGGTAAAAAGTCCTAAACTGAAAAAAGTATGAAAAAATTAAAGTTTGAATAAAAATCTCCTATTATCAAATTATTACACTATTAATATAGTATTTATAGTAATAGAGATATACTTTTTCTACATTTTATAGGTTCCTGACTGTAAAATAATTGAAAAACATCAAAAATCAAATGGGATTATCAATAATTTTAGCTAGTTCAATTGTCTGAATCTAAAAAATGAAATAGAAATTTCATAAGCTAATTTTTCTCGAATTATCTTAAAAAGATTTTACAAATAACTTTTCTAACCAAGCTTAAAATATATAAAATTCTAAATATTAGGCAATAATAACTATTAATTTTTTACCTGTATTTTTTAGTAGTTTACATAATAATATTATGTAAACTACTAAAAAAAAGACCATTCAAGATGGTCTCAACTACTTAATTTCCCATTCTTCAAGAAGAATGCTATAAACGGCATGGTCTACAAAATGATCGTATAACCACTCTGATTGACGACTAATACCTTCTAATGTCATTCCTAACCTTTCTGGAATCGCTCTACTTCTCTTATTTTCAATAGCTGCGCGAATTTCTATACGTTTTAGCTTCAAATCATGAAAGGCATGATCCATAAGCTTATGTACTGATTTGGTCATAATACCTAACCCTTCATAGTCCTTCGATAACCAATATCCGATACTTGTAGACTTGTTTTGCCAATTAATATGGTGAAAACCAATAACTCCAACTATGTTACCTTCATATACGATAGCTGTTTGGAAGCCATCATTAGCACAAAATTGCTTTATAGTTGACCGGATAAATTCCAATGCATCTTCAACAGATTTATTTGAATCTATAAAGGGCAACCACTCTCTTAAACTCTCTTTTGAACCCATCATAACTGTAAATAGCTCTTGTGCATCATGCTCTTGTAATAACTTCAGTTGCAATTTCTCATCAATCTTTACTGTAAACATATGAAACCTCCTCATAATAATGTAATAATAAGGAATTATAGTACTAATAGAGTACTGTGTAAATAGAATTAAATAAAATAAATCCGCTAACTCAATATGAGTGCGGATTTTTAAGTGAAATACATTGTTCTTATTAAATTAATTGATTAAATGGATTGTTTTCAATTACTTGTTGAATTTCTTTATCCTCTACATGCGTATAAATCTGCGTTGTAGAAACGCTAGAGTGCCCTAAAATCTGCTGTAAACTACGAATATCTGCCCCACTTTTATACATCATTGTCGCAGAAGTATGACGTAATTTATGTGGTGTTAGCTTTGTTTTATTTAATCCTGACTGCTCGTTAATCTCTTTTACTATTTTAGCAACACGTTGCCTTGTTAGGCGTGTTCCTTTCTGTGATAGAAATAGGGACTCGTTCGTATCTGAGTCTTTAATAGCATAGCGTTCTTTTTTTAAATAACGTGATAGAGCATTCTGACAAGCTTCATTTAAGAAAACGGTTCTTTCCTTATCACCTTTACCTGTAACAGTTAAATAGTCACCTTGTATGGAGGTTAAATTCAGCTTACATAGCTCTGTTACACGTATTCCTAAGTTTAAAAAGAAGGTAATCATGCAATAATTACGATAGTAATGCGTAGATTCCTTTATTCCATCTATGAAAATTCTTGCCTCTTCCATCGTCATATAAATAGGTTGTCGCTTCCCTATTTTAGGAGATTCTAACTCACTTGCAGGGTTATCTTCTATTAAGTGTCGTTTTGATTTCAAATAATTGAAAAAGGATTTTAATGTAGCACCTTTTCTTGCTCTCGCATGGGCACTATTTCGTCTTTGCTCCTCACAATACTCTAAAAACAAGTACATGTCTTCTAATGATATTTCTCGGATAAAATCGATAGTTATGTCTGATATATCTATTTTATCCACTAACTTTATTTCTATATCTTGTTGTACAGCTTTTAAGAATCTAAAAAATAATAATAAATCATATTCATATTCTTCACGTGTTCTTTTTGACTTTCCTTTAATTGCTGTTAAATAAACTAGGAAGTCTCTCATTACTTTTGGGTATGTATTTTGCAAAATTGGTCACCTCTTATACTCTTATTTTAGCATAAAAAAGGTTCCCAAATGCATATTTGGGAACCTTATTTTGAAAAACTATTTTTATCAAAACCCTCCTTCCAAAACGTTCTGTTTTCTCCCAAAAATTAGGTTGCTTCAAATTCACTCTCAGACGATTCGAGAATGCAATACACGCATCATTACAGGTCTCGAATCGCTTTTATTTTTCGAGTTTTCTCCCCTATTTTAGCAATAAATCAAAATAGAATTTGGAAAAACGCGTTATAGTAGTTAATAATTGTAATGCGAAAGTGATTACTAAAAGTGTCTTAAAAGGACGAAATTTTTTATAAATTGGAAGGAAGCTAGTGGCGGAACGCTTGAAAGTAACATTGACAAATTACAAGAAACGTACGATTCGATTAAGGTGAAGGCGATTATAATGCAGCTGAGCACACATTACTGATAACAATCTCACTTGCAACCGAGGTAGAAGATCATCGCAACTGTTAATGAAATATATGTTTTATCTGGATTTAAGAAGGTTAATAGTATGTATCCTACATTTTCGGTAAAAAGTACTTTTATTTGTATAAAAACTATAAAAATTTATTTTTATCCCTAAATTTACAATTTATTTAAATTTAATAGAAATACTATTATTGAATAATGAGGTAGAAGAAGCTTCTATTGATTTAGAAATTTTAACTAATGATTAAAATACCAATAATACTCTATTAGGCAAAAAATACAATTAAATATTATTATGTAAAAATCAAACAATAAACTTGAGAAAGACGAAGAAGCGATAGAGGGACTAATTTTATCTAAATAATTATTAGAACATTATAAATATAAAAATTATCTATAATCTTATTATCCGAAATGATTCATTTATATGAAAAGTCAAATGATACAGAAAAGTTAGAATATATTGCAATTGGGTTTGTGAAAATGCAGGAGGAATTTTCAAACAGTAGTTATGAATGGAGGACAAAACGTTTGGCAAATAAAAAGGTGTTTTAAAGCATGTAGACGAACATTCAAAATGAAGGACTAACACCAAACAAAACCCACACCCTGAATGGTGTGGGTTTTGTTATTACAGTGCTTTATAGTGCCAAACGTCATTTTGCAATGATTTCTTTAAGAGGCCACCTTCTTCTAAATAGTCTAAGTAGCCAATGACTTCTGACATAACAAGAGAAAACTCTGTATTGTACTTATGACGATATAAATCTTGTGCTATTTCTTTCGGATGGTGTATCCCTTCTTTAATAACTGAATATAAACGATTCGCTTTACGTTGCATCTTATCTAGCTTTTGCAAGATGACATTTTGATGGTCTTCAATAATTTCTTGATGCCCAGCAAAAAGGTATTCTATTTCTAATTGCTCTAGCCTTTTTAATGATTTCTCATGTTGTCTCACAGGATGTAGACGCTTACCTTTTATATCTGGATCTACAATTGCATTTGATGAAGTCGTTTTTAAAACTACATCCCCTGCAAATAACCATTGCCTTTCCTCATCATAAAAACTAATAGAATCAGCAGAATGCCCTGGGGTTTCTAATACTTTCATGCCTAAGATACGATCCCCTTCTCCTATTGGACGAATGACTGTTTGAAGAGCGAGTTCATTTTTATGTTCAATTGTCTGTTGTAATTTTTCAAGGCGAGGCTGCGCTTCTTCTATGCACCCCATCGATATGTATAGTTCAGTAAAAAATTTCTTTCTCATCACAAGAAATTCTTGTTCCACCATTAGACGAGGAATGGCTTCATGATGTGCATAAACAGGGATATCATTTCTCTGTAAAATCCAATTGACTAGGCCCACATGATCTTCATGATGATGAGTCAAAAGAATACGAGATAAATCATTTATTTGATATCCATTTTCAGACAATGTCATCGTCAATGCATCTTTGTATTTGTTTGTATTAATCCCCGCATCTATTAAAGATAATGAATCTCCGTCATTTAAAATATAGCTATTAATCGTACCTACATTACCATAACTTGTAGGCACAATGATTGGATATATTGAACGAGACTTTTTCTTTATATGAATCAAATCCATCACTTCCTATTTAAAATACTTACCTTACCGTTTATAGTATAGAACTTTTCTACTTTTGGAAACAAAAAAAGACTGCTATAGTATTTAAGCAGTCTTAGTTTATTTTTGAAAAGAGTAGTTCTTCACTACTTCTAATATTGAAAACGAAGTTGGCAAATGGATATAGGTGAAGTGATATTCCACTCAATACCTATCCGATTCACCGTACTTTTTTTAATATATATAGTTTACCCGCCTGTTCATTTAAAACAGCTACTGTAAAGTCGTACGTCTCACTTTCCATAATGTCTTGAACGGAATCGTCATTCTCATTGTTTTTAAAGTAGTATTTCCCGGTCTGTTCATCAGTTGGTAGAGCGTGTTGAATTTGCTTAGCTACTAATTGTTGAAACTCTTCACTAGCAGGTAATGGTTGCCATTTGTCATGTTCTTCAATTGATTCTTTAAATCTTTTAACTTGCTTTGGTTTCATAAGGTATTCAGCATAAAATTCTCCGTTTGTTTTGAACTGCTTGTGCCTGTCACTATTAGATACAAGTACAGCTCCTTTTGGAATTTTCGCTTCTATCATTCGCTCTGCATGCCTTGTAATATCGGAATGCACAATTAAAAAATAATACCCTACTAATACAAAAATTAATAGTGCTCCTGTTAATACGAATATTTTCTTTGACAACACAACCGCCCACCTTAAACTGACTTATTAAGTCGTTTTAATAAATTGATAATAGATCATTTCATCAGTTACTTTAAAACCTGCATCTGTAAAAACATCCAACTGTTCATCTACGTCTAGAAATAACTCAGTTTGTGTAAAAGGATGATAGGAAAAGATATGCATCAATGATTTCCTTAATAACTGAGTACGCTTTTCTTTCTGTAAGCTGCTTTGAAATGTATAATGATGAATTTCTCCTAAATAGTGCATGGGTTCAACTCTTACATATGCATACCCTGAAATGTTTTTTACTTCATCTATGTAGAAAAATAGTTTCTGTTCCTCATTTAAAGTAGATGTGAACTTAAGCCATTCATCATCTTCGATTTTCAAGAACTTACAAAACGATAAATGAAAAGGATGTACATTGGATTGTATTTCAGATGTTTCTTCATTAGCATGCTTTTCAATAGTATTTCTAAATGCCTTTGTTAAAAACATTCGTTTTATTTCATTTGCCTGTAGCTTTAATAGTAACTGACGCATGCTATAGTTACTTTCATTTACGAGAAATTCAAATATTCGCAGGTCAGTCGGCATGTCTCCATTTAGAGCCAGCCACATATCTTCAGCTAACAAAGGATATTTGTTTGGATATTTGACAAAAGGTCCACAAACTTTTGCTTTGTTTAAACTCATATAAACATCAAAACCCAGTGCTCCAATAATTTCCCCATGATCATAAGCGACTACGAATGATTCTTTTAATGGCAAATCAGAGAAATAATAAGTAAGCTTGGAATGGATAGTATGACGCTCTAAACTACAAAACCCTATATGATGTTCTTTCTGATTGTTCATCATTTCTAAAAATACTGCTAGTAATGGTATATCCGTTGGTCGTTGAATTTGTACAGTCATCTGATGTGTCCCCCATAGCGCCAATGGATATCAACTTTTTTCAACCTCTATCATTATTTTAGTAACGTAATTATCAATACCATTAACTGATACTGCATCTAAAATATATTCTTCATATGAATAGCCTTTTAATTGTAACTGATGCTCTATACTATACGCAATCAACCTATCATAAGTTTCAAAAATATTGACTTCATCGCCTATATGATATCCGACGATATAAAAGCCAGATTGTTTCGACCAAATATTCTCTCCCTGCCAACCTTTCTTCATTTTGGTGTATAAAAATGAATAATTTTCAAAATCCCTTTCCAATATTTTATCTTTGTGAAGGATTGCACCTATAGGATGGCCACTATATAACTCATAGTTGTCACTATAATTGATAAAGTTGGAAACCGATTTTAGAAACTCCTTGTCTGTAGTGTCAAGTGTGCTGTCACTTCTTAATAGCAACTCTTCTTCAGAATATACTAATGAAATACTTTCAAAGTCTGTTTGTAATGCGTTTTTTGTTATGGCTATTTTAGTATCTAGTATTTCTCGTAGATGAGTAAGATTTTCGATTTTTTTCTCGATCAATTGTGTTTGTTGTTCTAATAATTCGATTGATTCAATTGGCGTTTTATTTTGTAAAAAAGCTCTTATTTCTTTTAACGGCATTTTCAGCTCTTTTAAAAGCTCTATGACTGCAAAAACTTCATATTGTTGGTAAGAATAATATCGATATCCTTTTGCTGTTTTGATTTCAGGTGTCAATAAACCAATTTCATCATAATGAAAAAGTGTTTGTTTTTTTACATGACAGATTTTTGCAAATTCACCAGTTGTGAAGTATTTACGTAAATTTTCGCTCATTTAAGTCTTCTCCCTTGACTATACGGTTACCGTATACCTTATCATTCAAATATACCATGTGAAATGGTAAGTAAAAAGAATTTTTTTCTATTGAAGGGAACTGATAGTCATGAGTATAGAGATTCATGACGTAACGCAAGAAAATGAAAGGGCCATATTGAAATTAAGTGTGGCAAAAGAGCAAAAAGGATTTATTGAAACACCTCAAGAATGTTTGCAAGAAGCTAAAGAAGATTTACATTACCACCCTGTTGGATTATACGCAGATAGCAAGTTAGTTGGCTTTGCGATGTATGGATATTTCCCAAATGAGGATGGAGATCAAGTTTGGTTAGATCGTTTCCTTATAGATGCTAATTTCCAAGGGAAAGGGTTAGGAAAAATTATGCTTCAAGCATTAATCAAGAAATTAACAAATGAATTTAATTGTCAAAAAATATATTTAAGTGTATATGAAGATAATCCAGGTGCAATTCATTTATATAAGAAATTTGGTTTTGAATTTAATGGTGAACTAGATGTTCACAACGAGAAGGTTATGGTTAAAGCTGTATAGTTTAACCCCACATTATAAACGGAAATGTGTGCTTCTCCTTTTTAAGGAGTATTATTAATGTCAGATTCAACGTTTAAGTTACAAAATAATTCGGTTCCTAAAGTTTTTGCATCTTATTTATTCCCCTCTCTTTTAGGGATGCTTTTAATGTCTATCAATATATTAGTGGATGGCATATTTGTTAGTAATGGAATTGGTCCAGAAGCTCTTGCGGGAATAAACATTGCTGTACCTATTTTCTCTATTCTCTTGTCGATTTCTTTGTGGATCGGCATGGGAGGAGCTACGTTGTATTCCATTTCAATTGGTCAAGCAAATATCGCCAAAGCTCGTTCGATTTTTACCCAGTCATTTGTGTTAGCTATATCAATTGTCGGGATTTTAGTTGTTTTCAGCTTATGGAAGCAACAAGAAATTGCTTATTTATTTGGAGCCAGTGATGAAATTCTTCCTTATGTCGAAGATTATTTACATGTTATTTTACTATTTGGTATTGTCTATGTATTAGAGAATATTCTAAGTATTTTCATCCGTAATGATGGTAACCCAAAACTAGCTATGTTTGGATTAATTACTACTTCAGTATTAAATATCGTTTTCAACTACATTTTCATTTTCATGATGGATATGGGTGTAGCTGGAGCAGCATATGCAACAGTACTTTCTACAGTAGTTGGTGTCATCGTCTTACTGTATCATTTTGTGCGTAAAGAAAGTGTCCTACGATTTGTTAAATTCTCCGTTGATTATAAATCGATGGTAGAAATACTAAAAATCGGTTCACCGAGTTTTGTAGTTGAAGGTTCTGCCGCTATTATTGTCGTGGCTTATAATATTACATTTAGTCATTTTGTTGGTGAAATCGGTGTAACTTCTTACGCCGTAGTGAATTACTTACATGTAGTTTTCCTAATGGTTTTCTTAGGCATTGGTGCTGCCCTACAACCTATTGTGAGTTTCCATTTTGGTGCTAAACTTTATGGTCGCTTACAATCCTTTTTAAAACTTGGTTTAATAACAGGTATTGGCTTCGGTGCAGCCGTCTTACTAATTGGCTTGTTATTCGCAGATCCAATGATTGCGTTATTCGGAGTGAAGGACCCAGAGGTTATTGCTTTTACAAAAGAAGGTATTTCTTATTTCTTCATAGGGTATTTATTTTTAAGTTTCAACTTAATAATGGCCGAATATTATCAATCTATTAAGCGAATTCGATTATCTATGTTTATCATAATGGCAAGAAGTCTTGTATTATTTTTACCATTACTTTGGATATTACCTAACTATTTTGGATCCCAATTTATTTGGTTAGCTTTTCCTTTAGCTGAAGGGCTAACAATAATTGCTCTATTAATAGTTAAAAAACTTTTCCGTAATGTTTTACCGGAAAAAGAATTGGGAAATACAGTCGAAAAAACCATTATTTCATAATTAAATCTATTTATTTAGTCGCTTAAACACATATTTTCTAATATAACACTACAATAGAACTAGCATATTAAAGAATTTGTTATTTATACATGGTTTTTGATAATAAACACGCGTTATTTTTACAAATATCCTAATTTCCTCATCTTAATCAGATGTTGAAATTAGGATATTTTTGATTTATACAGAAAAAAAACAACATAATATAGAAAGTTTTTTATTTTTTCATAGAAAAAGATTGCTATTTTAGACAAATTTGAATATGATTATCTCAAGGGTTTTTGGTAATCGCTGCTAACTCTTACTTTTATAAAGGGGGAAATTTTATGGATCAAAAACTTGAAAGCGTTCTCCAAGGCGTTAAAAATTCAGATTCTTCTGAAAAAACTTCGAAGAAACGCGATAAAGAGATTACAGCTGATGCTTATGTAGCAATTGCTGAGAGTCAAGATTTTAAGAAATTGGTAAAAAAGAAGAATTCATTTATCGTACCGGTCTCAATCTTTTTTATACTCTTCTACTTTACTTTACCAGTCTTAACATCATTCACAACAGTATTAAATGTCAAAGTAATAGGTGACATTACAATGGTTTGGATTTTTGCTTTTGCTCAATTTATCATGACATGGATTTTATGTATGACTTATGTGAGTAAAGCAAACAAATTTGACAAAGAAGCAGAATCGATTATTGAGAAAGTAAAGGATGGTGAGTACTAATGGGTATGAGTGTAATCGGTATTTCTTTCTTCGTAGCAATCGTAGGTTTAACTCTATTCGTTACATACCTTGCATCGAAGCAAACAAACTCAGCTAGTGAATTTTATACAGCGGGTGGCGGATTAACTGGCTGGCAAAATGGTATTGCGATTGCTGGTGACTATTTATCAGCTGCATCATTCTTAGGGATCGCTGGTGCAATTGCTTTATTTGGATTTGACGGTTTCTTCTATAGTATTGGTTACTTAGTAGCTTACTTAGTTGTGTTATATATCGTAGCTGAGCCATTACGAAACCTTGGTCGCTACACTTTAGCAGATATGATTACTGCTCGCTTCGACCAAAAGAAAGTTCGTGGAACTGCTGCAGTAAGTACAATTGTAATTGTATTATTCTACATGATTGCACAGCTAGTTGGTGCAGGCGGACTTATTCAATTATTATTAGGTATTGATTATTGGGTTGCTGTACTTCTTGTTGGTGTTATGATGACAATCTACGTTCTTTGGGGCGGGATGGCTGCAACAAGTTGGGTTCAAATCATTAAAGCCGTTCTATTAATGATTGGTACAGTTATTATTTCGGTAATGGTACTTTGGAAATTTAACTTTAATGTTCTTGAAATGTTCAATACAATGAAAACAGCAACTCCACATGGTGAGGGTTACTTAGTTGCAGGTGCAAAATATACAAATGGCGTAGATACTATGTCTATGATGATTGCCCTAGTTCTTGGTACTGCTGGTTTACCACATATCTTAATGCGTTTCTTCACTGTTAAAGATGCAAAAACTGCTCGTAGTTCAGTTGTATATGCAACTTGGATCGTTGGTATTTTCTACATCTTAACTATATTCTTAGGCTTCGGTGCTGCTGCATTCGTTGGTTCTGAAAAAATTATCGGTGCAAATGCCGCTGGTAACATGGCTGCACCACTTCTAGCTCAAGCACTTGGTGGAGACATGTTAATGTCATTCATCTGTGCGGTTGCATTCGCAACAATCTTAGCTGTTGTAGCAGGACTTGTATTATCTGGCGCATCTGCATTCGCCCATGATATTTATGGACAAATTATCAAAAAAGGTAAAGTTACAGAAAAAGAGCAAATGAAGGCTGCTCGTCTTGCTTCTATCGGAGTATCTGTATTCTCTATCATTTTAGCTTTAGGTGCTCAAACAATGAACGTAGCGTTCTTAGTATCTTTAGCATTCTGTATCGCTGCAAGTGCAAACTTACCTGTTATCATTTACACAATCTACTACAAAAAGTTCAATACAACTGGTGCAATGGCAGCTATGATCACTGGTCTTGTAACTGCTTTAGTACTTGTAGTATTAAGCCCTAACCTTTGGAATCCAGAAGGTACTGCAATCTTCACTGGTACTGCTCTATTCCCATTAACTAACCCGGCAATTATTTCTGTTCCTGCTGGTTTCCTTGCAGGCTGGATTGGTTCATTAGTTGGTGCTAAATCTGATGCTCGTAAATATGCTGAAGTTACAGTTAAAGCAAATACTGGCATAAAATAATCTATCTTTCTACTTTCAACTTACTAAAAACTGCTTACTAGCTTGCTAGGGGCAGTTTTTTTATTGTTTGCTATATACATAATCTTAATATATCTTCAATCTTATGTATCATTGACGACTATTTCGTATTTTATTTATCTACTAAGATCATTGACTCTTCAAGATATTATATTTTATTGTGAATAATATGATATTGCCACTTTCACTCCTTTATTATCTTTTTCATCTGGTACTGATAGTATAAACTGAGTTACTACCATAGTTCACAATAGAAAGATTTATTATTATCAGTAGTATCTGTCATAATAAATAGAGTACATATTAATCGATAAAGGATTATGATCATGAACAATACAACAAAACAAGTTATACTGACTGCAATTATCGCCATTTTTGGCGTACTACTCTTTCAACTTATTCATGCCCCAGTTCCTTATTTACTTGGTCCAATGACTTCAGTATTAATTGCTACTAAGGTATTTCACTTGCAACTTAAATGGCCTAAGACTTTTCGAAATTCTGGTTTACTAGTAATTGGTTATTCACTTGGAAGTACTTTTACAACAGATATTTTAGTTGATATGGCACGACATGTACCTGTGATGTTTGGAATTACGACTGTTACTTTTATTATAAGTATAATTTTTGCATTTATCGTCGCTAAAGTTGGTCATATGGATTATCCTACTGCTTTAACAAGTAGTGTGCCAGGTGGCCTTTCTCAAATTCTTATTTATGCAGAAGAGATGGATGGTATAGATATGACGACCGTTACTTTCTTTCATACCATCCGTGTAATTATGGTTGTTTTTTTAGTGCCAATTGTTCTTCATTTGCCCTGGATACAATCCGAATCCTCTAATCATTTTATTGCAGAAACAGTTAGTGATATTAACTACGGTAATTTATCTCTATTTGCCATACTTTGCTTTTTAGGAATGCTAGCATCGAAAAAGCTACATATCCCTGCTCCTTATATACTTGGTCCAATTATAGTTACACTTCTTTGCAATGTTACATTCTTACAAGCTTCTCCTATGCCTAATGGTGTACTTAGTATTTGTCAATTACTTGTAGGAACACATATTGGTTTATTGTTAAAGCTAGAAAATTTACAGCATAAGAAGCGGATGTTTACATTAGCATTTACAAGCAGTTTATTACTAATTGCTGTTACTTTTTTATTAAGCGTTTTTGTAATGGTTAGTATAGAGAATACATCCATTATGACTGGATTTTTAAGTCTTGCACCAGGTGGTATGGATCAAATGGGTATAATCGCGCACGAAGTTGGCGCGGATGTCTCTACAATCACTATATATCAAGTTTTTCGAATGCTTTATATCTATTTACTAATTCCACCGTTTTTGACGTTTGTACTAAGACGATATCAAAATAAAAATCTGAACAGTCGATAACATATTTGGCTTATTTGAATGACGTTTAAAAATTATTTTCACTTTTTTAACAATCATTCAATTAATAACTGCAATTTATGGTTACCTTATTTGTAAGAAGCAACTTTGTAATAGACATTAGCTTCTGCAAAAAGGAGTGAAGTTTGATGGAAATCAAGAAATTTATCGGAATATTTGTTGCATCTGCCTGTATCTCGGTAGCCGTTTATGGTTCTCTAACCTATGCACCAGAAAAAAAGCTAGAAGAAGAAAAAGTTGCAACAACGGCTACACCAATAGAGTGGTCTTATGAAGGAGATACCGCTCCAAATAAATGGGCAAGTTTAGATCCTTCGTTTTCAATGTGCAGTAAAGGTACAGCACAATCTCCAATTAACATTGACCTTGAAGATGTAATGTTGGACAAAAATTTAGGAGATATAAAAATAAACTATCAGCCTACACTTTTTAAGCTGATGAATAACGGACACACTATACAAGCTACTGATGATTCCGGAAAAAACTCAATAGAAATAGATGGTGATAAATACACATTTTTAAGAATGCATTTCCATACACCGAGCGAGCACCAAATTAATGGCCAACATTTTGCTATGGAGGCACATCTTGTTCATGAAAATAGCAAAGGAGAAAAGGCGGTTATAGGAATACTCATCAATGCTGGTGATGAAAATAAATTACTAACCGATATTTGGTCAAAACTACCATCTAATATTACAGAAACAGACATTCCTTTAACCAATACTATAAACCTTGCTAAATTATTACCTACTGACAAGAAAGTATATCGATACAGTGGTTCTTTAACTACGCCACCCTGTTCTGAAGGTGTTAAATGGTCAATTATGCAGCAACCCATTGAAATGTCGAAAGAACAAATTGATGCATTTAAAGCTATAATCTCAAATAACAACAGACCTGTTCAACCTCTCAATAATAGAAAAGTGTTGAAAATGGCGGAATAAACATACGTATTATATTTCAATTTATGGACTTCTTTAATCTACTATTGTTCTGTAATAAGTTTATAATTCTTCTACAACAATAAACCCCTTACATATTTCTAACATGTAAGGGGTTTTGCATTTTACATAGACTGTTTATTTAACAACTCTGTTATTTGTTTATTATTACCATCATGAAAAGCTTGAACAATGGCACTACCTACAATGACACCATCTGCCATAGCACCGATTTCCTTCACTTGCTGTGAATTTGAAATACCAAACCCTGCAAGTACCGGTACTTGACTTACTTTTTTCAAATTAGCTAAATACTGTTCAAGTTGCTCTGTAAATTCTTGTCTCACACCAGTTGTACCATTAACAGTAACAGCATAAATAAATCCTTCTGCAGCTTTAGCGATTTTTATAATACGTTTTTGCGGACTTGTTAATGATACGAGTTGAATAAGTGCAATATCTGTATCTTGTAATTCACTTGTGATGATAGTAGATTCTTCTAACGGTAAATCAGGAATGATTAGACCACTCACTCCACTTTGTTCACATGCTTTGGTGAAATCTTGAATACCATATGCAATGATTGGGTTCAAATATGACATTACTACGAGTGGAGTATGAATTTCATCTTTAAATTTTGTAATAGTTTTTAATATATTACGTAGATTAGCACCGGCTTCTAATGCACGAAGGCCTGCCTCTTGGATAACTGGTCCATCTGCAACAGGATCTGTAAATGGAATACCCAGCTCTATTGCAGTTACACCACTATCTTGTAAAAACAATATCTGTTCGCGAAGGGAATCTAGTCCCCCGTCCCCTGCCATAATGTAAGCAACAAACGCTTTTTCACCTTGTGCTATTTTTGCTTCCATCACTTTTTGTAATGTTTTAATTGCCATTATTAATTCCTCCTAATGCATCTCGAACAGTTTGTACGTCTTTATCACCACGACCTGATAAGCAGATTACTAAAATCTCGTCTTTTTTCATTTTTTTAGCTAGTTTGGCTGCATAGAAAATAGCATGTGAACTTTCAAGTGCTGGTATTATTCCTTCAGTTCGGGATAATAATTGCAAACCTTCTAGTGCTTCTTGATCTGTTACAGCCTCGTACTTCACTCTGCCGATATCATGTAAATGGCAATGTTCCGGTCCAACAGCTGGATAGTCTAAGCCTGCAGATATAGAATGTGCTTCTTGAATAAAACCATTATCATCTTGCAGAACATACATATACGCTCCGTGCAATACGCCTTCTTTTTGATCTGCAATAGCCGCTGCATGTAAACCTGTTTCGAGTCCACTTCCTGCAGCCTCTACGCCATAAAGTTTAACGTCTTCATCATTGACAAATGGATGGAACATACCGATTGCATTACTACCTCCACCAATACATGCTACGATAGCATCAGGTAATCTACCTTCTCTTTCAACAATTTGTTTTCGTGTTTCAAGTCCAATAATACGTTGAAAATCACGTACAATTTGCGGGAATGGATGTGGTCCGAGAGCCGAACCTAAAATATAATGGGTATCTTCTACATTTGCGACCCAGTAACGAAGAGCTTCATTCACAGCATCTTTTAACGTACCAGCTCCTTGGTCGACAGAAACTACTTTTGCACCAAGTAATTCCATACGGAATACGTTTAACGCTTGTCGTCTGACATCTTCTTTTCCCATGAAAATAATACACTCTAAGTCAAACAGGGCACAAACAGTGGCAGTAGCTACACCGTGTTGACCGGCACCTGTTTCAGCAACAATTTTCTTTTTCCCCATACGCATAGCAAGTAGCGCTTGACCTAATGCATTATTAATTTTATGAGCACCTGTATGGTTAAGGTCTTCACGTTTTAAATAGATTTTCGCACCGCCAAGTTTCTTAGTTAAGCGCTCAGCGTAATATAGTGGATTTTCACGCCCTACATAATCTTTTAAATAGTAATTTAATTCTTCATAAAAAGCTGGATCTTGTTGAGCTTCCTTATAGGCATCTTCTAATTCTATTAATGCAGTCATCAATGTTTCGGGTACGTATTGACCACCAAATTTACCATAACGTCCTGCTTGCTTCTGCTCGATTGTTTTTACCATTAAGATCTCTCCTCACCTTTTGCTGCTTGAATAAATGCTTTTATTAACTCATTACTTTTACGTCCATCTACTTCTACACCGCTAGAGACATCTACCATATATGGTTGAACACGATTAATTGCATCTCCTACATTTGTAGGCGTTAGACCACCTGCTAATATGAGTCGATTTTCTGAAATGCCATGTCCTTGTAGTAGTTGCCAATCGAATGATATACCACTTCCCCCTTGGAAATCAGTTCCCGGGGCATCGAATAATAAATAATCGGTCTTATACTTTGAGCCATTCTCTATATCTTCAACCTTTTTAACTGCTAATGCTTTAATAGAAGGAAACTGACATGTCTCAATATATTCAGGTGTTTCATGTCCATGAAACTGCACATAGTCAAGTGGTACCGTATCTACAATTTGCTCTAACTCTTCAATTGTTGGATCAACAAAAACGCCTATTTTAAGTACACCTTCAGGCACGAACTTGGCAAGCTCTTTAGCTTTGTCAATTGAAATTTGGCGTTTACTCGCTGCAAATACAAAGCCAATGGCATCGGCTCCTGCTGAAACTGCCGTTTTAACATGCTCGGGTTCTTGTAAACCACAAATTTTTACTTTTGTCACTGTATTTCCACACCTTTCTCCACTTTGAAAGTTTCTATAGTTTGTGCAACCTCGCCACTTCGCATTAATGTTTCTCCGACTAAAATGGCACTCGCACCATGTTTTGCTATAATTTCTGCATCCTGTGATGATTGCATACCACTTTCACTGATTAATACTCGTTTTTCATGGAAAGGGAAAATGTCTGCAATCTCAGCAGTACGCGCTAAATCTACATCAAATGTTTTTAAATCACGATTATTAACACCTATCAATCTAGCATCCAACTTAAGAGCTTGTTGAAGTTCATCTGTATTATGTACTTCAACCAGAATTTCTAATTTAGATTTTATTGCATATTCATAGAGAGTTTGTAATCTCTCTAGTTGTAATGCCGCCACGATTAATAAGATGACAGAAGCACCTGAAGCTTTTGCCTGATCAATTTGAACTTCATGAATGATAAAATCTTTACATAAAAGCGGTATTCCAACGGCGTTAGATACTTCTTTCAAATCTTCGAATGAGCCTTTGAAAAAAGGAGTGTCAGTTAATACTGATATACAAGCTGCTCCAGCTTGCTCATAAATCCTAGCTTGCTCCACTGGATTGGCACCTTCATTTATTAACCCTTTAGAAGGAGAGGCACGTTTCATCTCAGCAATGATTTGTAGTCGTTTTTTTTGATAAAGTGCGTCGAATAGAGATGGTCTTTTAGTTGACCCTTTAATTTTTTCTGGAGGGTTTTGTAGTAATTTTAGGACTTCATTTTCTTTTTCTTTTAAAATCCGATCCAAAATCGTCATTTTATAGCCTCCTGTTTTTTACGAGCTTCACTATATGCCACTACAGCATCTAACTTTTCTAAAGCTTTACCTGATAAAATAGTATCAATTGCTAGATCGACTCCGACCTTAATGTGATCTACTATTCCGTATGCAAATAAACCAATAGCTGCATTGAAAACAACCGTATCAAAATATGCATCTCTTTTACCACCTAGTAATTTGCGCATAATGATGGCATTTTCAGTTGCATTTCCTCCACGAATTGCTTCAAAGGGTGCAGATTTTAAACCAACATCTTCAGGTGTTAATGAAAATGGTATTAAATCTTCATGATCTACTAAAACAAAATCATTTTGACCAGCGAGCGATGCTTCATCCATACCTCCAGCTCCACATACGACAATTCCGCGATCTCGACCGAGCATCTTCATAACAGCAGCATATTCCATTGTGAATTCAGGTCTATTAATTCCTGTAAACTGCGTATCTAAAGTGACTGGATTTGTTAATGGCCCTACTAAGTTGAAAATCGTTGGTTTACCGATTTGGCGTCTCACTTGACCAATTCTTTTTAGTTTCGGATGGACATTTGGTGCATATAGAAAGGCTATTCCATGTGTATTTAAAAGTTCAACTGTTTCATCAATCGTTAGATCAGTATGAATACCTAGTGCTTCAAGTACGTCAGAGCTTCCTGCAGCACTGGAGATTTTTCGATTACCATGTTTTGCAATTATCGCTCCTGCACCAGCCATCACAAATACTGCAGTTGTGCTTATATTGAAACTATTCACACCATCTCCACCCGTACCACAATTATCCATATATCTTGCAGTCGGAGCAGGTACCTCTAACGCAAAAGATTTCATAACGGTCGCAAGTGCTGCAACCTCATGAGCAGTCTCCCCTTTTTTCGCTAAAGCGATTAAAAATGTCTTAATATCATGCAAAGCTGTCTCATCTTGAAACATCAGTTTTGATGCTTGAAGCATTTCATCAAATAATAAATGTTGATTGTTCTCTACCACTTTTATAAATTGTTTCATCATGCACACTCCTCATGTAAGTTCATTCACCTTTGAAAGAGATTAATGACTTTGCCTTTGCTTCCGTCTCGTCAAACTCATTAGAAGGAATTGAATCTTTAACAATTCCTGCTCCTGCTTGAATATACGCTTTATTGTTTTTCACAAGCATAGATCGAATCGTAATAGCAAAATCTATATTTCCGTTAAAACCGATATAACCAATGGCTCCACCATATGTGCTTCTATGAGTTGTTTCAATTTCATCAATAATAGCCATTGCCAAGTGCTTTGGTTTTCCCGTCACCGTTCCTGTTGGGAATGTTGCTGAAAGGGCATCTAGAGCATGAAGTACTGGTGATAATTTGCCTTCGACATTTGACATGAGGTGCATGACGTGTTCAAATCGAATAACCTCCATGTAGTTTTTCACGCGTACTGTAGCAGGTGCACATATATGGGTTAATTCCTGTCTAGCCTCGTCAAGCAAAACATTATGCTCTGCAATTTCTTTCGGATCATTTAATAACTTTCTTGCTTGATGTTCATCTTCATCTATTGTTTGACCGCGACTAACAGTTCCCGCAATTGGATTTACCTTCACTATGTGATTGGTAACACTGACTACACATTCCGGTGAGGCACCGATTAAAATATGTTGATCAAATTCCACATAGTACATATAAGGTGAGGGGTTTTGTTTACGCAATTTTCGGTAAATTGAAAATGGATTTCCAGTCAAATCGGCAGCTAGCTGACGTGAAAGTACCACTTGCTCGACCTCACCGTTTTCTATATGTTGTAACGCTTGATTAACTTGCTTTTCAAATTTTTCTCTAGTCACATTGCTTTTAAATTTACTTAAATGGTAGTCTTCATCGATTATTTCATTGCCGGTCGAAATTTCCTGTGCAATAACTTCTAAATCTGGTATCTCTTGTTCTGGATTCACAGCAGTATGCAGAATGGTAACGATATCTTCAAAATGATCAAAAATGATAATTGTTTCATAGATTTGAAAATTCACATCTGGTAGATCCAACTTGTCATCTAATATAGAATCCATCTTTGCTGCACCGTACCCAATATAACCAACAGCCCCACCAGTAAAAGGAAAGGCAGATTTTTCTGTAATTCTAGGCATTAATCGTTTTAATTGAGTCAATAAATCACCCGTATACTCGTAGCTTTTACTTGTTGTGAATTGTTGTTCAATTAACTTTTGCCCACTACCACTATAAGATTTTAAAGGGTTCTCCCCAATAAACGAATATCGTCCTGATTCTTCGGATTTTGCTGAGCTTTCCAACAAAAATTTCCGTTGTCCTTTTAACCTATTAAATATTAATATTGGTGTTAATGTATCGCCTGCTAATTTCTTCACTGTCGTTCTATAACTTAATTTCTCTCTGCTCATAACTTAACCTCTCCTCTTCTCAACTCTTTATGAAAAATGCATAAAAAAAGTCCTCTCGAAAGGAAAATTCCTTTCAAGAGGACGATATTCACCGCGTTGCCACCTCAAGTTGAAGCATTTAATATGCTCCCACTTAGCGTATCAAAAAGATACTACCCATAACGTAGGTTAGGCGTCTATTAGTAATTAGAAGTAGGATCACTTCGGTTCTTAATAGCTCTCATAAGTCCATTCATATAGGAGATAGATCAGTTTTCACCTGCCACTGACTCTCTACACTACCACACCTATACTACTACTCTTACTCTTCAATTTCTCTGCTATGCTAATCTCAACTGTTCTAAAGGTGGTCTCGCTCCCGAAACCTGCTACCTATCCCGAACAAAATTGTTAAGCTTTATATTAAGCTTTGAAATCTGAAATGTCAAATGAAATTTAAAAGAATGCATCCACTGAAATAATTGTGATTTTCATTTTTTACTTTTATTAAAATATCAACGTAAATTATTTCACTTCCATTATAAAAAAAAGGATTAACAAATAAAATGTAGAATAGATTTTATAGCGTTAAAAAAGGAGTGATAAGTTATATGTTTGAAAGAATTGGCACTATAAGTTTTCCAATAAGTGATATTGAAAAATCTAGCACTTGGTATCAAAAATTATTAGGGTTTAAAGAAGTTTATTAAGCTGAATGCTCGAGTATTAAGTGTTGGAAATAGTGGCGTACCATTAACGATTGAGGCAGGAAATACTTCTCTTAAAAATCAAACTTATCCAATATTTTTCACAAAAGATATTAAAGCAACGCATAAGAAGTTAATGGAATATGGTGTAGATGTAGGGAGCTCAAAACTGAAGGAGTAAAGAACTTTTTTGAGTTTTTAAGATTTAGATAATAACAAATTACAAGTTTGTTATTGAAAATAGTATCAAACAGCTAAGTTATTATAGGCTTGGCTCTATTTCATTACATACCAAGCCTATTTAAGGATTATATCAACTTTATTCTTCTTTTATTCTTTTTATTATTTTTAAATATTGCACATCCCCTAAACCATAATTAGGAAACAGATGGAACAAGTTTTTCAGTAATTCACCCTGAGATATTTCTAGGTGTTTTTTTATGTAAGCTGTGATTTCATTATCTTCTTTTAAATAATCCAAATAAAGTTTAATACCTTGATAAGTGACAGGCAATACTTGAACTTTTGGTAGTTGATGTTGGATCAATACTTGTTGATATATTTCTTTGTAACCTTCTGGCATTACTTCAATCTCTTCTACATCATAGGTCAATTCATTAACCATATGGAAGAATACCTTTCCTCTATAGTTCACCTGGTCTAAATATGCCAGTATTGTTAGTAAGTTCATCTGACAGAACATGTCCTCACCAAACCATAAAACGATGCATTTGTATTGATTTACAAAAAGAGGTTTTAAAGAGTTAGTGGTAATATTCTCATAATCTTGTAAAGACACTTCATGTCCTAAAGCTCTTAACTTTTTAAATTCATCACTGAATATTGTATAACATGTATCATTTGAACACATAGCTTCATTAAAAGGAACATAATCACTTTTCCCCATTAACTGATGTTTAGAAAATTCCTCATACATCACCTGCCCATTTAAGATATTCAAAATATCTTTGTCGAATTGCTCATTCATTTTATTTTGTAAATTTTCAATCTTTAACTTCTGTGAAATATCCATCATTAAACCTCCCTTTGTGCCATTCATATTAAGTTTCACATAAGACTGTAGTGGTGAAGGATTTTTTCTAAAAGCATTTGGACTGATACCAAAAGTAGTTTTAAATGCTCTTGAAAAAGCCTCCTGAGATGAAAAACCATATTTGAATGCAATATCAATTGTTTTTTGTTCTGTTTTTTCAAGTTCAATGGCAGCTAGGTATATCTTTCTAAGTGCCCTATATCTTTTAATACTAATACCTGCCATTCGATGAAATGAAAAAGAACAGTAATAGGGTGAATAACCCATATCATTACCTAAGTTCTTTAATGAAAAATCATCAAATAAATGTTCCTCAATCCAGTCAATCATCTCCTGAATCATATTGTTCATCCTCCACTTCTGCATTTATTATAAGCGAAATGGAAAGTGATGTTTTGATATAAGTTGTGTTTACTTGTTATTTTTAATGCTAAATTGAACCGATGTGGATGCATTTTTATCAGCAAAAATTCATATAGATTCTTTACTTTTTTTATTTATCTTAGTGGCTTGTTTTTGTTTTTTTATATAGACTAGCGAGGTTTATATTTTATTAATTAATTGTCGTATATGATTATCAAGTTAAAGATTCTTATATTATTTATATAGATACTTAAAGGACCAAGAGCGATTTTATGCTCCTGGTCCTTTAGTCAATTTGTTATTTTCCCAATTTATTGAAACATGGTATTTAATGTTTTCTTTTTCCAGAATAATTGTTGATACATAGATTGAACTATGAAATTGACGATAAAGGCCATAGGATAACCTATCCATATACCATTTAACCCTAGTGTTGTGTTATGTGAAAGGAAATAAGCTACTGGTACTTCAATAATCCAAATACTAGAGATTGTAAAAATAGTCGGCCATAAAACAGTACCGGTTGCTCTCATTGTTGCTGAGATAGACTGTGTATGCCCCAATATAACATAGCTCCAAAATGAAATAAGAATTAGGTTATGTGCGATATCAATTGCTTCACCATTATCTAAAAATATTTTTAAAATTGGATTTGATAGCAAATAGACAATTAATATGAGCAATCCACCAAGAAGATAATTCAGTTTAATTCCTATTTTTTCTATTTTCTTTATTTTAGAAATATCCCCTGATCCAACAGACTGTGCTACAAATACAGATATCGCAATTGAAATGCTAATTGCAGGTATTTGTACATAGCTCGCAATTTGATTGGCAACACCATATGCTGCTGTTGCATTTGAACCATAACTATTCACAAAGGTTATAACTGCAATTTCTGACATCGCCATCGCTACCATACTTATACTTGAAGGTAGCGCTAATTTTAACAATGCTTTCAAAACTGCGCCTTTCAAATGAAAATGACGAAGAATCATTCGGTCTAATTTAAGAATGTGATTACTCTTATGCAGGTAGCCTATCAGAAGCACTAATGAGATTAGACTTGATAATACAGCAGCATAAGCCGCACCATTTAATCCGTATTCAGGTAACCCAAACCAGCCAAAAATAAGTATAGGTAGTAAAAGAAGATTTAAAATTACACTTATGATTAAAAAATAAAATGGTGTTTTGGAATCACCTACACCTCTCATAAATGTTGTATACACCATATTTATGAAAGTAATAGGTAATGTAATAAATAGAATTTGAGCATATTCTACACTTTCACCAATAATATTCTTGGGTGTTCCCATCCATTTAAGAATTTCACCCGTAAAGACACTTCCAAAAATAGCACCAACAACTGAAATCACAATCGTAAAAGCTAATGTGACTCCAACGATTTCCTTCAATTTCGTCATATTTCCCCCACCATAAGATTGCCCAATTAAAATCGAACTTCCTGAGCCTATCCCAACCGCAAAGGTGATAAGGAAAAAGAAGAGTGGAAAGAATGCAGAAAGTGCTGCTAAAGAATCCACTCCTAGTGTTTGCCCAACGATAATAATCCCGAAAACTTGGCCTAATGATTGAATAATACTAGCCAAAATCACAGGAGTAAGAAAAGCTATCATAGGCTTAGATATTGATATTGTTTTATTTTCAAAAAGTTCATTCATATAATACTAACTCCTTTATTAAAAAGAACAATAATGATAAAACTCACTTTTAAAGTACTTATTTGTTCCATCAAAATACTCTTCTTCGTTTTTTAAAAATCTTAAAGTACTGTAACTCAAAATCCTCATAACTAAGATTCATTTACTTAAATTCCAACCAATTATTAATATTGCTTGTTCTTGTTTAGTCATTCTATATTCAAGACCCCCTCTTTATTATGTTTCGTCAATCAATCTACTTATCCAAACAATAGTTAACTCTATTTACAAATAAACAAACGATATACAATTACGTTTATCTAATAACAAACATAATAGTATATCGTTTGTCATTAGTCAATATTCCTTAGTGACTTTCTCTTGTTTTTTCTTATTAGACTAGCAAGGTGTGTATTTATTTCCGAAAATGTCTGAATATAATAAAAGAAAAATGTTATAAGTATTTATATAGACAAAAATAAGACCAAGAGCGATTTTATGCCCTTGGTCATTATTAAATATCTATTTTGTATTTTAAGCCGTATATTCACTGATTTTAAGGTACAAATCCTTTGAAACTTGGTATCTATTATTAAAGCTTGTATAAAGTTTCACCATTTCCGTTAATGTAAAACCAGGAGCGACAGCATTGACGTTTATGCCTTTGCGACCAAGTTCCTTTGCCCAAGATTTAGTCATGCCAATAATACCTGCTTTAGCAGCTGCATAATTTGTTTGTCCAACATTGCCATACACACCGCTAACGGAAGTCGTATTAATAATTTTTCCATACTGATTCGCTACCATATGCAATGCTACTTCCTGCGTACAATGAAAGACACCATTTAAATTTACATTTAATACTTCTTGGAAATCTGTTTCAGTCATTTTTGTCAGCATCGCATCTCTCGTAATACCTGCATTATTTATTAAGATATCTATACGCCCAAATCGATCTATCGTTTTTTGAACCATTGCCTTAACACTTTCCCACATCCACTTCTATAAATAGTACTCGTTCTGCATTAAGTGTTTTTACAGCTTCTTCACCAGCCCATTTAGCATAGTCCGCTATCACCACCGATGCACCTTCATCAAGAAATCGTGTTACTGTTGCATAACCAATTCCATTCGCACCACCTGTTATAATGGCTACTTCTCCTTTTAAACGCATTTGATCAACCCCCTAATGGATTCATTTGAAATTTCTTTACAAAACTACCGTAACCAGTTGCTAATTGTATTGTGATTTCATAGTTTCCTTTATAGTAATTGATTCGACAATGACTCCAAAACTCCTTTGATTCCCTACATATCATCAGTTTTTTTATAAAGTCAAAAAAATTCCGAGCAGTCTCCTATTACCTATTTGAGACTGCTCGGAATTTATTATTTATATAGTTGAGGGTGATGTAAGTTTCATGATTTCATATACTTTTTCCATATCGGTATGCTTTTTTACATGCTCCGCAAGTAACTGATAAGCATCTTCACGGCGTTGTGCATCGGTTTTAACCTCTTCTGAAATAGCAGGTAAACCCTTTTCAATTCTTAAGGCATTTACTATTTCACGAGTATATTCTCGGTTATTAAAAATTCCATGGAAATATGTGCCGATAACACGCCCATCCGATGATACTGCCCCATCTAAACGGCTATCATGTAGTTTTAAAAAGGCCATTGTATTGGAATCGTGTATTTCAGTTTGACCTAGATGTATTTCAAAGCCAGTTAGCTCTTGTCCATTAGACAATAAATTTCCAGTCATTTGTTTCGTTTTCTTTGAAGTATTGAAAACCGTGGTGACTGGTAATAACCCTAATCCTTCAGAATTACGTCCATCACCTTCTACTGCTTCAGGATCTAACAATTGATCCCCTAGCATTTGGAATCCTCCACAAATACCGAAAATACGTGTCCCTTTTGCACGAAGCTTTTGAATCGCTTCCACAAAACCTTCATCTCGAAGCCATTGTAAATCATCTACAGTGTTTTTCGTGCCCGGTAATATCAGTAAATCCGGTGTACCAAGTTCACTTAATGACCGTACTAATCGAACGCCTACTTCTGGTTCATCAAAAAATGGGTCTACATCAGTGAAATTCGAAATTCTTGGTAAACGAATCATCGCTACATCGATAGCAAACTCTTGTTGTTTTGGTTTTTTAAATCGAAGTGATGATAAAGCCAATGAATCCTCTGCTTCAATATTAATTTCTATGTAAGGTACCACTGCTAACACTGGAATACCAGTTGCTTTTTCTAACCACTCAATACCATCATCTAATAACTCACGCATACCTCTAAATTTATTAATAATAATACCTTTTACACGTTTGCGCTCAGCTTCATCTAATAATGTGAGTGTGCCAATTATAGATGCAAATACACCACCACGATCAATATCAGCAACAAGAATAACAGCTGCGTCTGCTAGATGTGCCATCCGCATATTAGCAATATCTCGATCTTTTAGATTAATCTCAGCTGGGCTACCCGCTCCCTCTAAAACGATTATTTCATATTCGTCTTGAAGCTTGCGTACTGACTTTTCAACTATTGGCATTGCTTCTTGAACAAAGTCGTTGCGATATGAAGTAGCTGTCATATCTAGGAAGTGCTTACCATGCACAATAACTTCAGATACCATATCTTGCTTTGGTTTTAATAAGATTGGATTCATATCTGTCGTTGCAATAACTCTTGCTGCCTCAGCCTGCACGCCTTGTGCTCGACCAATTTCTCCTCCATCAATTGTAACGAAAGAATTCAGCGCCATATTCTGTGATTTAAACGGAACAACTTTGAATCCTTCATCTGAAAAAATACGACAAAAAGCAGTACAAATCATACTCTTTCCAACGTCAGATGCTGTTCCTTGTATCATTAACGCCTTTGTGGTCAAATTCATTCCCTCTTTCCTTAGAATTCTAATCCTTTAACTGCTGGAATACCTTCATCGTAATAATGTTTAGTCGCATCAATTGTAGAAACTAAATCTGCAAATTGGACTAGTTCCTGTTTTGCACTTCGTCCAGTAACAACCAGGTGCATTGTTTTTGGTCGATTTTGAATCGCTTCAATTACTTCTTGAAGTGGTAACACATCATCAATAGGGAATTTCGTAATTGACAATGCATTATTAAGCTCATCTAATACGAGTAAATCAATAGTTGGATCTTCAAGGGCTTCCTTTGCTTTTGTCCAAGCTAATTGTAATGCATGTCTATGTTCTTCTGGTGTTTTAGTCCAAGTAAAACCAATACCCATTTGTTCCATTTCAACACCCAATTTTCGAAGGGCCAATGCCTCTCCGTAAGTACGTTCTGGAGATTTTATAAATTGCATATACCTGACATTTAGACCACGACCTACTGCTCGTAGCGTTACTCCTAGTGATGCAGTTGTTTTACCTTTGCCATCCCCAGTATACATCAAAAATAGTCCTTGACGTGCCATTTAAATACCCCCTAATTTTCTTTATAACCACTTAGTTTTTTCTTCGTAAGAAGTACGTTTTGTAGGTGAGACTTCACGACCTTCTTCTGGATAACCAATAAAAACTGTACCAATCACTTTTTCATTTTCAGGAGAACCGATAAAATTTATCATACGATCATCATGTACTAAACCCACACCTCGTGTACGCCATACAAATCCTAACCCTAATTCTTTGGCAGCTAACCACATCGAATGAATAGCACAGCACACGGCAAATATATTATCCTCTGAATCATCAGGTTTATCTGGTATTTGATCCGCTGTTACAACAATGGCAACAGGTGTTGTTGTAACGACTTTTAAAGAGCTCTCAACTAAATGAGGTTTTGTAGGGAAACGTTCTTGTAAATAAGCTTCCGCCATTTCCTCATAACGAGTCATTGCTTCACCTTGGATTACATAAAAATTCCAAGGTTCGCGTAAGCGATCATTTGGGGCGAAAGTTGCAGCCTCTAGTAATTGTTCAATTTTCTCTTTTTCAACAGGCTTGTCCTCATAGTTACGGATAGCACGTCGCTCTTTTAAAATTTCTAAAATAGACATTTATTTATCTCCTTTTCATTACTCTCTATAACAGTTCACTATATCTTATAGCACGACAGCAGAAAGTTGTTTTTCATACCATTTAATTTTATCTCGCATTTGCACAACCTCACCAACTAATACCATCGATGGGTTATGGTATCCTTCGCTTACGACTAAATCATGAATATTTTCTAATGTCCCAGTTAATGTTCTTTGTTGATCTGTTGTTCCCCATTCTATAACTGCCACAGGTGTTTTTACATCTTTTCCATGGGCAATCAATTGAGAGCTTATATAAGCTAAATTACCGACGCTCATATAAAAGGCAATCGTATCGATTCCTTTTGCCAAAGCATCCCAGTTCAAATGGTCTTGTCCTTTATCTTCTCTACCATGTCCAGTGACAATTGCAAAGCTAGAAGCATATTCACGATGAGTAACCGGAATTCCTGCATAAGCAGGTGCAGCTATTCCTGCAGTAATACCAGGTATAATCTCGTATTCAATACCTTGTTCGGCTAGTACCTCCGCTTCTTCTGCTCCTCGACCAAAAACACAAGGGTCTCCGCCTTTTAATCTTGTAACCGTTTTTCCCTCTAATGCTTTTGAAACTAATAAATCATGAATTTGGTCTTGAATTAGGTGATGCTTCCCTGGTGACTTTCCACAGAAAATCAGTTCTGCATCCTTTTTAGCATGTTCAAGTAATTTCGGATTAACTAGTCTATCGTATGCAATAACATCAGCCTTTTGAATACATTCCAATCCATAGACTGTTATTAGTCTTGGATCACCTGGACCTGCACCTACTAAATACACTTTTCCTACTGCCATGGCGCAATCCCCCTTTGTAAATAATGTTGAAATAGCTTATCACGTTCGGCTATTTTACCTTCTTTCGTTAAGGTTAAAAATTCCGGCAGTAAAAGAGCTTCTAATATTTGCTTCTTTCTTATTTCATCTATCACATTCGTTAATACTTCCGTACGTGCACTTTGCAAAAATGCGACATACTCTTCGTAGTAGTCATCAAATTGAAGAGTTAAATCATCTTTTACTTTCTTTGCTAAGCCAGGATTGGCACCAGCCGTTGAAACTGCAATTGTTAAATCCCCTCGTCTCAATGTAGCAGGTACAATAAAATTACTACTAACTGCGTCATCGACTATATTCAAAAGTTGATGTGACATAGTACATTCTTTTACTTTTGCATTAACAGCTGGATGATTCGTTGCAGCAATAATGCAAAAAGCATCTTCTAAATCAGAAGCTTCAAATGACTTTTGAAACCATGTAATGAGATCATTTCGCCATTTTTCTTGCAGTTTTTCATGTAGAACTGGGCTAATGACAGTAACAATGGCTCCGGCATTTAATAGTGATGTTACTTTCCGATTTGCCACTTTGCCTCCACCAATGACGACACAATATTTACCCTTCAACTGAAGCATGATTGGATAATATGTCATTGTTGTTGATGTCTCACACATGCATTCACCCACTGCTCTACTAATTCAGGGTTTGATGCGAAATGGAAATGCGTATATCCAGCAACTAAATTCCCGTTTAAATAACCTTCTGCCTTTTTACCAAAACGCCCTGTTGTTTCATAAGCTGGTTGAATTTCCTCTAAAGCTGTAAAAGTGGAGTAATGGAACTCATGCCCTTTAGCCATTTGATTTTCACCAATTATGAAGTTACTTGGAGTGCCGGTAATATCACGATACCCTAGTGCAGCAAGCTTTTCTTGCATTTGTACAGCGCCAGGAATGATACCAGTCATTGGATATGTATTGCCTTTTGTATCTGTAATAGAATCTGTTAAATACATAAATCCACCACATTCTGCTAAGGTAGGCATACCACTTTTCACTGCCTGTCGTATTGAATGTTTGACAGCTTCTTGTTTTGAAAGCTCAGCCGCAAATTCTTCTGGGAATCCCCCTCCTATGTATAGTCCATCCACATTTTCTGGTACTACTTCACCATTTAGTGGTGAGAAGAAAACAAGTGATGCACCGTATGCTCTTAATAACTCTAGATTTTCTTCATAATAAAAATTAAAAGCAGCATCCTTTGCCACAGCAATTGTTACGCCTCTATCATGTCGTTGGTCAAATAATCCACTAGAGAAATGCGCAATTTCAGAGGTTTTTGCCAATTCATAAATGCGATCTATATCGACGGTTTCTGAAATGAGGAATGCAAGTTGGTCAAAGAATGGATTCAATTCACCACGTTCAATAGCAGGTATCAAACCTAATTGTCGACTTGGAATATCAATACCATTTTCACGTTTTAAATATCCTAGTACAGGAATACCACACTCTTGTTCAATGGCGGCCTTAACTATTTTATAGTGATTTACACTACCAACTTGATTGGCAATGACCCCTATAATATTTGGCGTATCCGAAAGTATTTGGAATCCTTTAACGATGGCTGCTACACTACGGGCCATACTGGCACAATTAACGATGAGTAATACGGGACTATCCGTTATGACACTTATTTCAGCTGTGGAACCGGCATCATTTAATGGGCTTTTACCATCATAAAACCCCATTACGCCTTCAATAATGGAAATATCTGCTCCTGAACTCGCACGGACTAGCATTTCCTTAACAGTTTCATGATCAAACATCCAGCTATCTAGATTACGAGAAGTACGGCCGGTTACCGCTGTGTGATATGAGGGATCTATATAATCTGGACCACATTTGAATCCTTGCACTTGATAACCTTTCTTTTGCAAAGCAGCCATTATCCCAATTGTAAAAGTCGTTTTTCCAACGCCACTTCCTGTTCCTGCAATTACTAGTCTTCTTGAACTCATCACTTATCCCCCCGAGATTGCAATTAAAACCGGCATAAACAACCGGTTTTAATTAGCAATTGATACTATTCATCATGTGAAATGACGGCAACTGAAATAGTTGTGTTACCTGATTTTTTCTTAACTAAAGCTAAATCATCTGAACCAGTATATAAGCGAACTGCTGGTTCACTTACACCATAAGCACCTGTATATTTGAACACAGTATCTGATGGTGCTTCGATTGTGGCAATATTCAATTCAGTTGGAGTGTAGTACTTAAAATCCCATCCATATTTTGCAACAGTTTGAAGGAAACCTTGCTCATCTTTTTTTAAATCGATTGTACATAGTGCTTTGACACTTTTAATCGAAATTTGAAGTTCTTGCAAAGTTTCCAAAATAACTTGTTCAATCTCTTCTGAAGATGTTCCGCGATTACAGCCCATTCCGATTACGACATTCTGCGGACGATAAACAACGCCATTTTCTAATATGGCTTCTTCAGCTTTTGTTAGCAATCGGTGCGTAATGATTAATGCCCCTTTTGGCTTTGCATCTATAGCCTTTGTAATGCTCGGATATTGTTTGATGTTTTCTGGCATAGGTGTTTGTAGATGCCACCAGTTTTTCTCACCAGACTCTTGTACAATCGCAACAGGTTCCTCATTTACTACAGATGCACTTACAGGCGTTAATTTATCTGCAGAATCCCAAACCCAGCCAAAGCGAGCACCGAAAAGGTCTACTGGAATTGTTTTTTGAACATCTGATGCAGTTGTAATAACTGCACGAGCATTTAAAGCAGAAGCTACTTCGTGTGTTAATTCATTTGCTCCACCTAAATGACCTGATAGAACACTGATGACATTTTCCGCACGGTCATCAATGACGACAACTGCAGGATCTGTCTTTTTATCTACTAAAATAGGTGCAATCATACGTACTACAGCACCAAGTGAAATTATCATGATGATACCTTTATATTGTTTGAACAGTGTTGGTAACAACATGCGTACACTTCCTGTAAATAGTTGAATATGCTTTTGTTGTTCATCACCTTGTTCAAATTTACTCATATAGTATACGTCTGAGTGTACAAATGATTGATGTAGATTACGTGCTGTTTGTACACCGTGCTTCGTTATAGCAACAATGGCATATTGATTATGTTGAACTACAATCGGTTCAATTCCTTCTTGTAATTCAATCATTGAGGTTCACACCTTTTCGGAATCCGTGAGTAAATGTTGCATCGTATAATTTTGAGCGGTACTCATCTTTATCATGAATATTAGGATCAAGCGCCCAACCTGCTAAAATCATAGCATGCTTACGAATACCATTTTTTCGCATATCTTCATCTAGATTAATAAGCGTTGTACGGACGATTTTTTGATCTGGCCAAGAAGCTCTTTGTATTACGGCAATTGGCGTATCATCGCTCCAACCAGCTGCTTGGAGTTCTTTGACAATTTTCTTTGTTAAAGTAGCACTCAAAAATAATGCAATCGTACAATGGTGGCTTGCTAAATCACGAAGTTTTTCAAATTCAGGTACTGGAGTACGGCCCTCTGCACGAGTTAAAATGAGTGTTTGTGTTAAATCTGGAATTGTTAACTCAGCACCTATAGCAGCAGCTGAAGCGAAAACCGAACTGACTCCTGGAATAACTTCTGCATGAATATCTTCCTTTTTCAGTAATGCCAGTTGTTCCATTGTCGCACCGTACATTGCAGGATCACCTGTATGGATGCGTGCTAGTGTTTTACCAGCATTCACTCGGTCAACTATGACGGCGACCATTTCTTCTAAATGCATACCTGCTGTTTTAATTACTTCAGCTTCTGGTTTTGCTTTTGCAATAAGCTCATCATTTACTAGTGAATCTGTATACATCACTACATCTGCAGTTTGTAAAATATTTAAGCCTTTTACTGTGATTAAATCTGGATCTCCAGGGCCTGCCCCAACTATGTATATTTTTTTCATTATTTGCGCACCACCATTAATGTTAAGTATTCTAGCTCTGCATCTTCTAATTCATCCATTGACCAAATGACTTCCTCATCAGAGGTAACCTTTGTCACGACAGAAGCCTTATCAAATAGATTTAAATCCTTTAACACGCGAATCATTAAATCCATTACTTTGGCTACTTTAATGAATACGACAGCATCATGATCTTCAAGTGCTTTTTTCATGGCATCATAATCATCAGTAGCTGGAATAATCGCAACATGGTCATCTCCATCTGCAAGTGCAATACCTAAACGTGAAGCTGAACCGTTGAAAGATGAAATACCAGGAACTGTTTTAATCTCTATTTCTGGGTGCAATTCTTGCATCAACTTCATCATATGGATGAATGTACTATAGAGTAGAGGATCGCCTTCAGTTACAAATGCAACATCTTTGCCTTCTTGTAATTTTTCATATACTAGTTCCACTGCTTTATTCCACTCTCGATCAAGAATCTCTTGGTCCTTTGTCATTGGGAAAACAAGTCCAAGCATATCTTTTTCGCCTGGACGGATATATACATCAACAATGCGTTGTGCATAGCTTTTACTTCCTTTACGTTTTCGCGGATAAGCGATAACTGGTGATTCCTGAATCACACGGAATGCCTTAACTGTTATAAGTTCAGGATCTCCAGGACCTACTCCTAGACCATATAAAGTACCGAAATTACTCATGGATGTCTTCCTTTCGTTTTGCCGTAATAATATAGATTGGATTCAAAGGTACAAATCGTTTCATACCTAAAATTGGTTTACTTCTTGAAATTTGTGCATGCATAATTGATGTTTCAAAACCAAACTCATCGAATGCTTCATTCGCTCGGTATAAATTTTCGATGGTCGCAGCATTTAAAACAATTCTTCCACCTTCAGTTAAACGCTCACAACATACTCTCAATAGATCCTTCATGTTACCACCTGTACCACCGATGAAAATGGCGTCTGGATTCGGGAATGTTTCAAGTCCCTCAGGCGCTTTTCCGTGAACCGCTGTTAAATCGGTACGGAATTTACGTTGATTTTGTAGACAATTTTCAAGATCACCTTCATTTTTTTCAATCGCAAATACTTGTCCTTCTGGTGCCAGCTTCGCAGATTCAATAGCCATGGAGCCCGTACATGTACCAATATCCCAAACGATACTACTACTCGTTAATTGCATAGCATATAAACTTAAAACTCGAATCTCTTTTTTCGTAATCAGCCCTTTATCGGGTTTACGTTGTGAAAATTCTTCGTCATCAATGCCTAATGTCCATTTTGGGCTTTGTCCAACTTTTTTTAGAATGACAACATTTAATGAAGAGAACTCGAGATTTTTCATGTCCTCTAATTCATACCAGCCGTATTTTTCGTCTTCACCTTGAATATTTTCTGCAACATAAGCTCGGTATTCTGTCATGCCAAAGGATAATAAATATTCTGCGATTTTACTCGGGCTATTATCAGAATCCGTTAACAATGCGATTTTCGATTTGCCATCGATTTTTTGTGCCAAGCCCTTCATACTGCGTCCATGAACACTTATTAAATAAGCATCTTGCCAACTCTCACCCATTTTTGAAAAAGCTAATTGAATGGAACTAAAGTATGGGTAAACTTCGATATCTATTTTGCTAGTTAAATAACCTCCTAGACCATAAAATAATGGGTCCCCTGATGCTAAAACAACTGTTTTACGCTTTTCATTTTTCAACTGTTCTACTAAAGGTTTCAATCCGCCTTTTACGACAATTTTTTCACCAGAATAGTGAGGAAAGAATTCAAGTAGTCTTTCTCCGCCTACCAATACTTCACTATCTTCAATCCACGATACGTATTGAGGTAATAAACTTTCTAGTCCGTTATCACCAATTCCGATCAATTTAATCGATTGAGTCAATGCCATCAGACCTCCCTAATAATTGTCCTTTCATGGAATAAATTGCTGTGTCCATGATAAGGCCTCCACGCACATGATTGAGAGAAGCTGTACAACAAGCTTCACATAAATGATTAAAAAACTGGTCAAAACCTGCTTCCATCATCATCTCACCAACTTGAGAAGCCGTATTTGCTCCCACCACTTCTTGCACTAGTTCGTCTGGTGCTCCTACGTCTTTCGCAAGTTTTGCCATAAATTCAAAATTGATGGCAGCACTTTTCGAGTGCACCATCATGACACCTTGAGCAACTTTCGAAAATTTCCCCATCATGCCTACTAACGACACTCTTTTAATACCTAAACGTTTACAATGCTTAAGTGCAAAACCGACAAAATCACCCATCTCAATGAAAGCTTCCTCAGAAAGTCCTTCATATTGTTGCATGCCATATTTTTCACTTCGCCCACCTGTTGTCAACACGACATGTTCGCAGCCCATAGCAACTGCTACACTAATCGCCTGGACAATACTTGCCATATAAGCAGAACTAGAAAACGGTACAACGGTTCCTCTAGTACCTAATATAGAAATACCACCGATAATTCCGAGTCGACCATTTAACGTTTTTTTTGCAATTTCTTCTCCATCTGGAACAGAAATGACAACCTTTACTCCACGGTCAATTTGAAATTCATCTAGCGTTTCTTGGACGGTAGTGTTCAACATTTTCCTTGGGACTGGATTAATAGCTGCTTCTCCAACAGGAACAGGAAGACCCGGCTTGGTCACTCGTCCCACGCCGACTCCTCCATCTAAAATTATTCCAGGTTGATCGCCCCAGCTGACAGTAGAAATAATCAATGCTTTATGTGTTGCATCTGGATCATCTCCGGCATCCTTTATCGTTTCACAACTTACTGAATTTCCTTCAAATGTATTTTTTTCAATAGTAAATGTCGCATCTCGGCCCACCGGCAAATGGATCGTTGCTGTTTCTTGTGCTTCACCAGTAATAAGAGCCGTTAAAGCTGCTTTCGTTACTGCTGTTGCACAAGCGCCTGTTGTATAGCCATGACGCATTTGCGATGGATCTTTTTTCTCTTTCTTTTGCATCGTTAAGCCTGATCAGCTAATAGTGAAATGGCATTAAGTGCCGCAACAGTTACGGTACTACCACCTTTACGTCCAAGGTTTGTAATAAACGGTACTTCTGTGATTTTAGCTAATTCTTCTTTCGATTCTGCAGCAGATACAAATCCAACAGGCATTCCGATTATTAAATCCGGTTTTACTACACCTTCTTTAATTAAGCGAATCAATTCTAATAATGCAGTTGGTGCATTTCCAATTGCATAAATACCACCTTCATGTAAATGAGCAGCTTTTTGCATTGACATAATAGCACGTGTAGCACCTGCCTCTTTAGCAGCTTTCGAAACATCTTCATCAGAAATATAGCAATATACATCTCCACCGTGTTTTTGGAATCGCTTATGTCCGGTACCACTTTCAATCATTTGCACATCAGCGATAACTGCTTTACCAGAACGAATAGCTCTAATACCCGCTTCAATCGCATCTGGATGAATAATTACTGAGCGACCTAAATCGAAATCCGCTGAAGCATGAATAATACGACGAATGATTTTCCATTCATCTTCCGTAAAATCATGTGGACCATATTCCTCTAAAATAGTTGCAAAACTATGTTCGTAAATTTTATCTGGATCGACTGTTAAAGGTTTAAAATCTGTTCTAAAATCCATTCTTGTTACCTCCTAAATTTGGGAAAGTTGAGTTTGTAATGCTTGAATAACATCAATAAAAGTAGAATGCACATTTTCATAAGCTACTTTCGGTCTTGCAATCATAATTGTTTCAATTCCACATTCCAGAGCTGCTGTTAATTTTTCATCAACTGAACCTACTTTGCCACTTTCTTTTGTAATCATTAAAGTGACACCGTATTGCTTATAAAGAGCTAAATTAAGCTCTTTTGAAAATGGACCTTGAATAGCAACGATATTCTTTTGTTCTACACCAAGCTCTGCGCATTTTTCCATATTGTCTAAACGTGGTAGCATACGGGCAATGACTCTTGTATCCTCTAATCCTAATAACTTCTCAGTAAATGTACCAAGTGTTTTACTGCCAGTTGTCAGCATGATGACACCGCGTTTTTTAGCCGCCAGATTTGCCGCTTCCTCGTAGTTTTTTACTAAGATTAATTTGTCATTTTCGAATTGCTGACTTTCACGTTCATAGCGGATATATGGAACACTTGCTAATCTTGCACCTTCTAGTGCATTTTTTGATGCCTCTTCTGCAAATGGATGAGATGCATCTACTACAGCTTGTAAGTTTTTTGATTGAATAAATCGAGCCATATCTTCAGCTGTTAGACGACCAATATGCGTTTCTATATTTGCTTCAACTAAACTTTTTGCAGCTGATTCAGTGACAACAGTTGCAAAAACTGGGTATCCAGTTTGTTGTAACTCTATCGCCAATGCTCTGGCATCGCTCGTACCTGCTAAAAACAAAATCATTTTGCAGTACCAGCATGTTCGTGATCGTGTTCATGGTGGTGATGGTCATGATCGTGGTGATGATGGCCGTGGTCGTGGTCATGATCATGGTCATGATGGTGATGATGCTCTACAAATTCCATTGCATTGATACGGTATTGGCAAGTATCACAGTTCATTTTCACATTACCTTGAAGTGATTCTTCAACTCGATCTGCTAATACTGTTTTTAGTTCAGCGTGGTAACCAAAGTAAGACGCTAATTTTACTTCTAATTCAGGGTACTTAGTTTGGTAACTTAAGACCATTTGTTCCATACGTTCCATCAGAATACCTGTGAATAGGAAGTAAGGCAGCATAATTACTTTTTTAGCTCCTAACTGCTGACATCTTTCAATACCTTCCTCAACTGTTGGGTAAGTTACACCCATAAATGCACATTCTACTGTACGAACATTTAACTGTTCCCAAAGCATACGGGCAATTTTATAAAAGTCGCTATTAGCATCTGGGTCACTACCACCACGTGCGATTAATAAAATAGCTGTATCTTTATTTTCCGCTTCATGATTGAAACCGGCATCTGTTAAACGTTCTTTTAAAATTGAGAAAATGGATTCATGTACACCTAGTGGACGACCATATGTAATTTGTACAGTAGGATATTTTTCTTTACCTTCATCAATCGCTGCTGGAATATGAATTTTCGAATGTCCTGCTTGCAATAAAATAATCGGAATAACATGGATTTCTGTAGCACCTTTAACGACACAGTTATCAATCCCTTGTGCAATGTTTGGTGATGCAAATTCTAAAAAACAAGATTCCACTAGTAATTGACCATCTAATGTTGGCTTTAATTGCTCTACAAATTTATTAACCTCTGCATTACCCTCTGCTAAACGACTACCATGCCCGACGAATAATATAGCTTTCATAAATATAGTTCCCCCTAAGTTTTAATCCCCGCAAGGAGCAGGTTCAATTTCAATTTTCGGTGACATATCTTGATAGTTAAATCCTTGAATTCGCTTCACACGTTTGAAGTATTTGAACAAGCGCTCGTTCGGATGTGCATTTTGACGATATTCTTCAACGATATTACTGACAACTTCTACAATCTTTTCTGGCTCAATGCCCTCTGCAACTGGTTGTCCTGGGTGAGCCGTTCTACCAACTGGCTTCGCACCTACAAAAAGATCAAATTTACCTTTTCGATAGACGATTCCGACGTCTTCCATTACAGCTTTATAACATGCCATACCACAGCCATTAAAACCGATATTAAATTCTTTAGGCATGTTCAGACCTCCAAGTTTTTCTTGAAGTTCCTCAGCATAAGGAATTCCGCCCGTTTTCTCGCCATCACAGAAATCACATGCTTTTATTGTGACAACATCACCAACTGGTGACAGAATAAAGTTTGCATCTTGCAGTCTAGCTGTAATAAAATCTGGTTTTGTTGTTGGGATTTTCAAAAGAATATTATGGTTTGGTGTATATTCCATAGTGCCTTTATCTCCAACTACATCAGCTAATGTCATCATTTGTTTTGGTGTAAACCTTTTATTTGCAACCCCAGGGCTTACGGCTAATTCGAAAATAGATTCCATTTCTTGCTGTACAAAAGTAGTTTGAGTTTCCACTTGCTGACCCGTTACACGAGTTAATGCATCTAATGCCATTTCAAATGAGCCAATTTTAGGTTTTGGTTCTGTTTTTACAACTGACGGTTGCTTAGCTCTTACTAAAGCAGGTGCACTATCAATAATTTGACTACGCTGAATGCCGGTTTCTTGGTCCATTGCCCACGGTTCTGCCTCTTCTTTCAAACGTTGATGTGGTTTTAGTGGTTGTTTTTCAGCATTCAATGTGTATTTTCTTTGGTAACCACGAGGCGTAATCATTTTATTATCATACAAAAATGTCGATGAATTACCGATGACAACTGTCGTTAACATACCAATATCATGATTTAACATATCTTTTAAATTAGTGATGATGATATTTTGTCGATCACGATAAGCGCTTTTCACTAAACCTACTGGTGTTTCAGGTGAACGATACTGTAATAAAATACGTTGCGTTTCGACAATTTGTCGTGTACGACGACCACTCCGTGGGTTGTAAAGAGCTATTACAAAATCCGCCATTGCCGCAGCTTCCACACGTTTTGCTATTAAATCCCATGGAGTTAGGTGGTCACTTAAGCTGATCGTACATGAATCATGCATGACCGGTGCGCCAAGTAAAGAAGCACAAGAGTTAATAGCGGAAATGCCAGGAATAACTTCAATTTCAACACCGGTTGCTTCTGTCCATCCCTTTTCTATTAACACTTCATAAACTAGTCCGGCCATACCGTACACACCTGAGTCACCACTTGAAATGACCGCTACTTTTTTACCATTTTCAGCTTGTCTTACGGCTTCTTGAGCCCGAGAAACTTCTTCAGTCATACCGGTACTGATGACAGATGTATTACTATCAATTAGATCTTGAATGAGTTCAACGTACGTTTTATAACCGATAATAAAATCACTTTCTTGCAGTGCTTCAACTGCCCTAGTTGTAATATGTTTAAAATCTCCTGGACCAAAACCAACTACATAAAGTTTGCCAAGTTGCGACATTCAAACATCTCCTTTTCGTTACATCTAACTATTTGTTTTTCGAAATACCTTTAATCGCTCCTGATGTAGGGTTTTTCGTCATGTTGCCATTTAATGTTTGGTAGACGACATGAGGTGCAACTTGCTGATTCATACAATCGCGAACAATTTGACGGCCAATTTCAGGAGATTCTGCTTGATACCAAGTACCTTGTGGATACGCAATAACGACACAGGCATCTTTGCAACGTCCATTACAGCGAGTTCGAGTTGTATGTATTTGTTCGTCTACCCCAAGCCTAGCAATCTCATCCCTTACTGCCAGCGTTACTTCTTCGCCGCCCTTTTTCAAACAGCTACTACCATTACAAATGAGCAAATGGCTTTTCATTCTTTCTAAATTCCAAGTTGTCATCGTGATCCTCCCATACTGTGTTCATCATTTTTTATGAAAAATCTATGGAAATAGGGTAAATTGGCAACTAGTTATTTATTTTGGTAAATAAAAAAACCTTAATTCAAAGAATTAAGGTTTAAAAACTAGATTATTCAGACAACACATCAAAATAAATAAGCATCGTCCACTGTAGCCTTCACCTTTCCCTCCGAAAAGTATCGTTCATAATTATAAAAGCAGGTTTCCTGGCTTACGCGTCACTTTACTTTGATCTCTTCCCAGTATTTTACCAGTGAGTGTTATCATTTCATCAGCGTTACAGTAGCGGGGGCTGCATCGGATTCTAACCGATTTCCCTATTATCCTACATGTTCAATAAACCAAACATGTCGGCACTTTTAAATTTGATATTCAATTGTATTATTCAGTAAATTCTAAATCTGTAACTATCATATACTAAATTTTACTAGATTCAAATAGATTTTTTTATGAATATTATCTTGACATAATTTAAATTCTACATTTACACCTATATAAAGTTATTAAAAACAGTTATATCTACCTTACTACTCAATTTCAATATTTTTGAAAATTCCATAAAAAAATCTAGTAGAAAGAAAATTCTCATGATACACTATATTCTGAAATCAAACAATTCAATAAACTTTATGGTGTTAAATTAGCGTTTAACTTAAAAGGGAAGTCGGTGTTAATCCGACGCGGTCCCGCCACTGTGTTGAGGAGTTTTGCTACATTATGTCACTGTCAATAGACGGGAAGGCTGTAGCAAAATGAGGATTCTAAGCCAGGAGACCTGCCATAAAGTGAGGAACTGTTTCAACCTACGAGGATGGGTGTGAAAGTGAGTAAGTCTTATTTTTTGATGACTTTTCCTTCACGCACTTCTTTCTATGAAAGAAGTGCTTTTTTATTTGCAAACTGGCTGTACGCCCTATCCAGAGAGGTATTTCATAGGAGGTGTTATTTGTATATAACTGTATATCTAGTAAAAATACATAAATAAAAGGGAGAATAATATGAATAAGTTAAAATCAATATTTAACTGGAAAATGATTTATTTTTTAGCATTTGTCATGATTGTTCCAAATCAAGCATTTGCCATGCACATTATGGAGGGATTCTTACCTGTAGAATGGGCTATCTTCTGGTGGGCAGTAACAATTCCATTTTTGATAATTGGATTCCGTTCAATACGTAAAACAATTAAGGAAAATCCAGATACTAAAATGATGCTTGGCTTATCTGGTGCTTTTGCTTTTGTTTTATCCGCACTTAAAATCCCATCTGTAACTGGTAGTTGTTCTCACCCTACTGGTGTAGGTTTAGGAACTGTATTATTTGGGCCATTTGCAATGAGTATTGTAGGTTTTATTGTTCTTTTATTCCAATCATTGCTTTTAGCTCATGGTGGCTTAACAACACTTGGTGCTAACGCATTTTCAATGGCAGTCGTTGGTCCACTAATTGCTTACGCTGTTTACAAAGGGGCTTCTAAAGCAGGTTTATCCTTTGCATTTGCTGTATTTTTGGCTGCAACTTTAGGTGATCTTGGTACTTACCTTGTCACTTCTATTCAATTAGCACTTGCATTCCCTTCTGAAATCGGTGGAATCTCTGCCTCTTTCACTAAATTTAGTAGTATTTTTGCTTTAACGCAAATTCCTTTAGCTATTTCTGAAGGTATTTTAACTGTGGTCATTATGAATTTCTTAAAAAAATACAACGTAGCTGAGCTAAAAGCACTTCGCGTCTTCACAAAAGGAGCTGAACAACGATGAAAAAGAATTTAATACTAATCTCAATCGTTGTCATTCTTGCTATTTTCCCTCTTTTCATTCAAAAAGGGGCTGAATTTGGAGGAGCTGATGGTGAAGCTGAAGCTGCCATTGGCGAAATTAATGCTTCGTATGAGCCTTGGTTCTCAAGTATTTGGGAGCCACCAAGTGGTGAAATCGAAAGTCTATTATTCTGCCTTCAAGCAGCCATTGGTGCTGGTTTTATCGGTTACTTTGTTGGTCTAACAAGAGGTAAATACAAACGCAAAGATAATGTGAATAACAAAGAGGGTCAAATATAAGATGCTTCTTATTGATAAATATGCTTATATGAATCGTTGGCAGCATATTCATCCAATAGAAAAAATGGTATTCACCTTTTTTCTGATGTTATTTTCGTTAACTGTGAAAGATACACTTGTATCACTCATCACATTCACTGTGATGAGTGCTTTTACAATTTTAGGTGCGAAAATTCCTTTTAAATATTATTTCAAGTTATTATTAGTGCCTAGTTTTTTCCTATTATCGAGTATGCTTACAATATTAATTTCAGTTTCAAGCAATCATAGCTTAAGCCCCTCTTCACTTTGGACAACTGAATTTTTAGGATTTCATATTTTTATTACAGAAAATAGTGTAGAGACAGCAATCCAATTATTTTTTACAGTGCTAAGTAGTATTAGTTGCTTATATTTCTTAACATTGACTACACCCATCCATGATATTTTACATGTATTACGTAAGCTGAAAGTACCAGCATTATTAATCGAATTAACTGAAATAACATATCGCTTCATTTTCGTTTTTTTAGAAACATCACTTAAAATTCATCAAGCACAAAATTCTCGTCTTGGTTATTTTACTGTGAAACAAAGTATCCACTCATTAGGTTTACTTGTTTCCACTTTATTTGTCCATGTATTTCAACGTTCTAAAGAATTAATAATTGCAATGAATTCTCGGTGCTATACGGAAGATATAAAATTATTAGAGGGTGAGTATTCATTTTCTAAAAGAAACTGGGTATTAATTGGACTCATTTCTTTTAGCATTGTCTCTGTTTATATTCAGTTTGGAGGAAGTCTAAATGGATGAGCTTTTTTTTGACATACAACATCTTACACATAGCTATCAAGATGGGACGATTGCATTAAACGAGCTTTCTCTTTCAATAAAAAAAGGTAAGAAAATTGCACTACTCGGTAATAACGGAGCTGGTAAATCTACATTATTTCAGCATTTAAATGGGATATTGCAACCCACTTCAGGTGAGATATATTTTAAAGGAGAACGGATGGAGTATGGGCGCAAATCTTTATTACAGTTACGAGAGCAAGTAGGCATCGTATTTCAAGATCCAGATTCTCAATTATTTTCTGGCACTGTAAAACAGGATATCTCGTTTGGTCCAATTAATCTTGGCTGGTCTAAAGAAAAAGTAGTTGAACAAATTGACTGGGCGATGCAAGAAACTGAAGTTATCGCCCTACAACAAAAACCAATTCATTTTTTAAGTTTAGGACAGAAAAAACGTGTTGCTATTGCTGGAGTTTTAGCAATGAATCCCGATGTCTTAATATTAGATGAACCATCTGCAGGTCTCGATGCATATTATTCTAAACAAATCATGTCACTTTTAAATACGATTCATAAACCGCATAAAACTATTATTTTATCGACACATGATGTGCATTTTGCATATGAATGGGCTGATGAGATCATTGTCATGAGTGATGGACAAATTCTATATCATGGTGATCCTGTCTCCGTTTTTAAACAACCTAACTTACTTTCAAAAGCTCATCTTGAGAAGCCATGGGTATTTGAAACGGCAGAGCAATTACTGCAAAACGGCATGTTAGCAATTGATGTCCCCTTCCCTCGAAATAGGGAGCAATTATTTCAACAATTTAAGGCAGACATAACAGTAAAGTAACAATTATTATTCTTAAACCATACTAGTATTTTTCTAGTATGGTTTTTATTTTCTCTTAGACGCTGGATTTTGATCTTATCTATATAGACTACCGAGGTTTATACTTAATCAATATTTATTCATACGATAATATTATAGTTATTACTATTTACAATTAATATAGAAATAAACAAAGCCACGAGCGACTTTTTACCATGGCTTTGTTTATTTTTCTTCTATTTAATTTTTTGCTTGTTCTAAAGTGGTTTTTTCTATTTAGTATCCGCTTTTTTTTATACTACAAATCAGCCAGCACCTTTTTTAATAGAATTATTTGAATATATAAAAGAAAATTCCGACTTCATGAATGTCATTCTTGGTCCAACTTCTGCTCATTTAGTAGTTATTCAACAATGGTTAGATAGTGGTATGAAACAAACACCCTATGAAATATCATTAATACTTTTCAATTTGACGGTTCAAGGACCTAGATCTTCTATTGGACTCTGAATTAAAGGCAGGATTATAAACTTTTCATCTTTTTATCAAAAGCAAACAGTCAGTTGATGAGATTGTAATGGCAGCTGGCTGTTTCTTCAAATACATGCTTTACAGGAATCTCAGCTAATTTCATCTTAATTGCCTTCATTTTCATTTATTCTAGATAACTGGTTCTTGTCCCCATAGAAAAAACACCTCCACGTTGATTTTTAGAAGTAGGATACCCAATTTTTCAACGAAAGGTGTTTTTATTTGTCTCATTTTTCTATGTCAGTACATAATTTTTCTCGTAGCATTTAAAATATAGTTAAGAAATTTGTTCTTTTAAGAAAGTGACTAAGTCTAAGTGATTAGCTGGTGTAACACCATGTCCGTCTGGATAGCTCTTAAACGTGACAGCTGCACCTAATGACTCAAAGAAGTCCTTACTTTCAAGACCCCATTGATGCGGTAGAACATAATCATATTCACCATGAGAGATGAAAATTGGCATATGTTCCACTGATTGTTTATGATATTCGTTTTTCACAAAATCAGGAATATAACCACTTAAAGCGACAACTGCTGTCAACTTATCGCCTAAAACAAATGCTAGTGACTGTGCTAAAATAGCTCCTTGGCTGAAGCCCATTAATACAACTTTCTCTACATCAATATTATAAACGAAAGAAGCTTCATCTATAAATTCTCGGATAAAATGAACTACTTTATCAAAAACTGGACGATCTGGTTCCCCTATATCTTGAATTGTAAAGAAGGCATAACCAGGTTTATGTGTAATAGGGCCACGCAAACTAAAAATATGACAACTATCTTTAAATTCAGCTACTAATCCAGGTAAATCTTGCTCATTACTCCCCATTCCATGTAATAAGAAAATGGCTGGGTATTTTTTAGATGGATCCATATTTTTTGGTTCTGTATGAATAAATGTAAAAGGTGAGTTCATTAATTGTCTTCCCTTCGAGATAAACTATATTTATAATAGCATAAAGTATGCTTTGTTGGTGCTCACCTTTAGATTTTAATAGAAAATGGTCTTTACTTATAAAGAGTATCTACAAAAAAAGAAAATGCCCTATGCTATTTTACTAATAGAATAGAGCATTTATTTATATTATTCCCACTCAAATGGTGTTTCTTGGTACACATAGTAGTTCAGCCAGTTAGAGAACAATAAATGCGTATGTGAACGCCAAGTATTATATGGCTGTTTTGCTGGATCATCATTTGGAAAATAATTTTGAGGAACTTCTATATTCAACCCTTTTGCAACGTCACGTGAATATTCGTCTGCCAAAGTATGAGCATCGTATTCTAAATGCCCAGTTATCATGATGTGCTTTTCATCTTCTGACATGACAATAAATACTCCAGCATCATCAGAGGCTGAAAGTAGTTTGAGCTTTGGATGAGCTTCAACTTCTTCAATAGATACAGATGTATTCCGTGAGTGTGGTGCAGTGAATATATCATTAAAACCTCGAACAAGCTTTACAGTTGGATCTTTGATTGTATGATCATAAATTCCTGAGCATTTCTTCGCAAGTGGGAATTTCCCAATACCATAATGATGATAAAGTGCTGCTTGTGCACCCCAACAGATATGTAACACAGAAGTGACATTTGTTTTAGTCCAATCCATAATACTGACGATTTCTTTCCAAAAATCAACATCTTCAAACTCCATTAATTCAATCGGTGCACCCGTTATAATCATGCCGTCAAAGCGTCGGTGCTTAACATGTTCAAACGTCGTATAAAATGATTCTAAATGTGTTTTACTAACATTTTTTGAAACATACGTTGCAGTATTTAAAAACGTTACGTTTACTTGTAGAGGTGTATTACCAAGTAGACGTAATAATTGAAGCTCAGTTTTCTCTTTTTCTGGCATTAAATTCAAAATTAATATATTTAAAGGACGAATATTTTGGCTTTTTGAACGGTCCTCTTCCATTACGAAGATTTTTTCCTCTTTTAGTAATTCCGTTGCTGGAAGGTTTTTCGGAATATTAATTGGCATAGCTATTTCTCTCCTTTTTGTCTATTATGTACACGCATATAAAAAGCCCTCATTCTAAGGATAAGAATGAGGGCTAACTTAACACGCTCGTTTCTTATCTTCCAAGACTTTTGTCTTGTAGGACTTAGCACCTTTCTGATTAAATCAGAGGTTGCTGAAGCTTCACAGGGCCTTATCCCTCTGCTTCTCTTGATAAGAATATGTAATTGATTTAATCCTATCATTAAATTGTCAGATAAGCAAACATTTCTGTCAATTTAACCATAGGAAATAAGCCCTCATAGTTTTCCTATAGGGCTTTAGAAAAGTATTTTAAAACAGGGTAATTCAGTATGTTTAATACAGTATAAATCATATTCCATTTTTATGCAACAATTACAAATCAGTTATATATAACAACTGATTTTCTGCTACATTCCTTACCTTATAACCATTTGGATTATTCCTTTGCCATCTCCAAGCATCTCGACACATATCTTCCAAAGTTTTTTCTGCTACCCAATTCAGTTGTTGTTTTGCTTTTGTCGCATCTGCATAGCTAATGGTAACATCACCTTCACGTCGATCACTTATTAGGTATTTAATTGGAATACCTGAGACATATTCAAATGTTTTTACAACTTGTAGGACGCTATATCCTTCACCAGTACCTAGATTAAATACTCTCCATCCATACTTTCCTTTTAAACTTTCTAACGCTTTTACATGACCTTTTGCCAAGTCTACTACGTGAATATAATCACGAATACCGGTTCCATCAAGCGTTGGATAGTCATTTCCATATATATTTAAAAAAGGTAATTTACCCGTTGCCACTTGCGTAATATAAGGCATCAAATTATTCGGAACGGAAAAAGGATCTTCTCCTATCATGCCACTTTCATGTGCTCCAATTGGATTAAAATATCGTAATGAAACAATGGAAAAAGAATGATTGGATTGTGCAAATTCATATAAGAATTTTTCAACAGCTAGCTTTGTTGTTCCATAGGGATTCGTTGTATTTAAGGTTGCAGTTTCAGGGATAGGACATTGTTCTGGGGTGCCATAGACAGTTGCTGATGAACTGAAAACGAGTTGACGTACTTTATACTTATTCATTAGTTCGACTAACTGGATTGTGCTTACCAAATTCTGCAAGTAGTATTTAATTGGATTGTGGAGGGATTCTGAAACAGATTTGGAACCTGCTAAATGAATGACGCTATCGATTGAATAGTTTTGAAACACCTTTTCTAAATCTTCTTTATGACTAATATCTACGGAGAGACATGTTATTTTTTTCTTTGTGATTGCTTGCATACGATTGATTACTTCTTTATTACTATTAATAAAATTATCTACAATAATGATTTCATGACCAGCTTGGATTAACTCGATACATATATGTGAGCCAATATATCCTGCTCCACCAGTTACTAGAATGTTCAATGCTTCTCTCCATTTCTTAACTTCTTTGAATTACTTATTACATTCTTCCTCCTAGAACGAGATGTCTTTAGGATAATCGCCTCCTTTAATACAAATCCGTTTGTAACTTGTCTAAATTTAAAAATCTAGAGAATTGCTAATAAAAACTTAGTGATGATCAAGTATTGTTACATCTATTATCTGTTTCTTTTCATTTTGAGCCTGTAAATACTGACTCACTGTTTTGTCATACATAGAATGAAATGAGAATCTATCTTCAAAATAACGGCAACCTGCATGACCAAGTTGCAGCCTTAAGTCGCTATTCTCTAGTAATTGAATCAACTTGTCTTTAATAACTTGTATATCATGATTTACTATATACCCTGTTTCATTATCGATAATGAGTTCTTGTACACCCCCTACATTCGAAGCGATAACTGGTAACTGAGCTCTCATTGCCTCCAAGATAGAAATAGGTAGTCCTTCAAAATTAGACAAAAGGACAAAGATGTCAGCCTGTTGTAGTTGTGTTTCTATATCATCACGAGAACCTAGAAATGTAACGCGGTGGTCGATACCATTTTGTAGCGTTAACGTTTTTGCAGCTTCCATCTCTTTTCCATCACCTATGAAAACTAGCTGCCACTCATTTTCTTTCATTGAGGAAAGAACTTCAATCAAAAGATCTTGACGCTTAGGTTGCTCAAATCTTGCTACCATAACGATTTTTGATATTTTATTTTGAGGAAAGCTATGTTTATTACTATTCTGAATACCATTATGAATCGTCGTCATTTTTTCTTTTTTGCCAACTTTTTTTTTGATAGCAAGTGCGTAATCATAATTTGAAACAGTAATAATTCTAGTCGTTTTTCTCGCAAATGCCCTCTCGATTTGTTGATAAATCCAACGTTTTATTGGTTTTACTCCTTCAGTAAATGCCCAACCATGTGCAGTAAAGACAGTTGGTATATTTAAAGAAAAAGCTGCTAACCTACCAACTACACCCGCTTTTGATGAATGAAGAGCTACTACATCTGGATTAATACGACGTAATATGGAACGTATTTCAAAAAATGCACGAATATCAGCTACAAGGTGAATAGCCCATTTTAAATTTTGAAGTTGAATAATGCTTATATTCTTTTCATTTAACGGCTTAAAAATGAGTTCTCCTTTTGAAGTGAGTATTGTTACTTCATGTCCATCTAAAGCAAGTTGTTTTGTGAGAGCAAGTACATGTGTTTGAGCTCCGCCAGTTGTATCTAATTTCGTGATTATTTGAACAATTTTCATTAACTCACCTTTCTTTGATCTTTGTGTTTGCCAATATACGCTGATTAATGAAACTGTTCTCCATATGACCAATTTATTTACCTTGAAACCACCATTAACGAATGCTTATGATTACACAAATACTTTGCTGCAATTATCTGGTTTTTAATATGGAATTAATAGCCGCTGTTAACAGTCAAACATTACTGCCTGTAATACAGTTACAAATACTAAAAACCTTCTAAGAATCTATTATGTATAAGTGAAATAAGCTATTATTTCTTTTTACTCCATCATTTTTGGCTTCACATGTCAGTTTACTGGATGATCAAACTTCATTATTTTTCGACTTGCTCGCAATACATGGCCATTTATATAGATGAAATATAACTTGAATTACATATCAATAAGCTCCTTCTCGACTAAAAACCACACGAATAGTGCGAATTAATATTTTGATATCGAGTAGTAAAGAGCAATTCTCTACGTAATCAATGTCATAATTTATTTTTCTTCCATGAGGAATATTAGAACGTCCATTTATTTGCGCCAATCCTGTAATTCCTGGTTTCATATTCAATCTTTTAGCCTGTTCTACATTATAATAAGCTGTAATTTCAGGTACTTCAGGTCTTGGTCCTACTAGACTCATTTCACCTTTTAAAACATTAATAATTTGTGGTAGTTCATCTAAGCTCAGTTTTCTTAGTAACTTCCCTATACCTGTCATCCTCGTATCCTGTGAGTTCTTAAAAACAAACTGTTCGGGGACCCCACCTTCCCAGTCAGTCACTTTACACTTCTTACTAAGATCATTACGCATCGTCCTGAACTTCCAAATTTGAAAGTTTGAGTAATTTAATCCCGTTCTCTCTTGTGTAAAGAAAATAGGTCTTCCAGATACAATTAGTAATGCAATAGCAATTATTAGCATCATAAGTACAATAATAGGCAAAAGAATACTAGAAACAACTACATCTAATAGTCTCTTTCCATATTTAGCATAAAACCTAGGTCTATACATTACATTTATATGCATATCAAACCTCCTTTTTTACCATCAATTTCGAACTACACTTATAACAAATGTATTGATTCTATTAATTGATTTAGAATACACATTCCATTTTTATCGAAAATAAAATATTTCATAGAAGATAAAAATTTGCGTCAAGTTCATTCTAAACCTTATTTTTCACGGTCTTTTCTTTAAGAAATATATGAACATATTTCTTCTTTTATGATGAAATCTAAGTTAAGTATATTTATTTTTTAAACATTTCTATATCAATGAAGGTAAAACACTAAGAAAAAGCATCATGTTATAGTTTTTTTGAAAATTTAATAAGGTTTGCAACACTTCCATAGTAAAAACCAACTTTATAATAGTTTATTTTGAAAATACATACAATTTTCCACAAAAAAATCAAATGCCTACTATAAGACATTTGATTTACCATAAAATTTTTATTTTGAACTTTTTACAGAGTTAACTAAATCCTCACTAAAGTTTGCCAATTTTTTTGATACTGTTGAGACAGATTCAATTGATGATATACCTACTTTATGACTATTCTAGTCCGAATCTGTATCATAAACTGTTACAAAATCTATTTATTAGAACTCGGAATCTTCACTCTAAAAATGATAGATGATTTATTTACTATAACCCCAAACAACAATTCGATTGTTACATTTTGTATATTTACATAATTAAAGCTACCATATAGTAGTAATATATAGATCATTTTTAGAGGCAAGCCAATATAAATATCACTTGTATTAATATATTTCACTAGTGAAGATGAACTAAAATCTCTTTTTTTAATCTTAAAACATTTATAAACATTGAACATTCAGAGAATATTTATCAAATAATATGAAATTACTAAAGTTTATCTGTTACATAATAGCTTTAGTATGTTAAAATATTTCTTAAAATTACTTTTGCAACTAAGGAGTGCTTGCATGTGAAAATCGAAAAATCAAAAAAAATGGCTATGTTTCCAAAAGCAATATTCGGTGATTTGAAAGCGGCGGCCAATGCGAAAGCAGCTGAAGGCGTTAAATTAATCGATTTAAGCTTAGGAAGCCCGGATCTTCCACCAGACGAAAAAGTACGTAAAGTATTGTCTGAGCGTAGTGCATTAGCCAGCTCATATGGTTATACACTAAGTGGTACGAAACGATTCTACGAAGCGGTAGCCCGTTATTACAAACGTCGTACTAATGTAGATTTAGATCCTAATACGGAAATTATTCAAACAATGGGTTCACAAGAAGGACTGGTCCATTTACCGATGGCCTTCTGTAATAAAGGTGACTATGTACTAACGACGAACCCAGCCTACGTAGCCTTTGATGCCGGTATTCATCTTGCAGAAGCTATTCCTTACTATATGCCTTTATTAGAAGAAAATAATTACTTACCAGATTTCGATGCAATTCCTGTAGAGGTTGCTGAAAAGGCAAAACTGATGATTCTTAACTTACCAGGAAATCCAGTTCCTGCAATGCCTAACGAAGCATTTTTCGCTAAAGCAGTTGCATTTGGCCGTAAATATAATGTCATTATTTTACATGATGCTGCCTATTCAGAATTCTATTTTGAAGGCGACCGTCCATCAAGCTTCCTTGCTACACCAGGAGCTAAAGAAGTCGGCATGGAAATCAACTCTCTTTCTAAAAGCTTTAGTTTAGCTGGTGCACGTATTGCCTACATAGCAGGAAATGCTGAGATGATCTCAATTATCCAAGAACTAAAATCTAATTTGGATTACGGAACTTTTGAGCCAATCCAAGAAGCTGGTATTGTTGCATTAGACAATGCTGAAGAAATAACAGATCGTCTTCGTGCTACATTCTCAAAACGCCACCATATTTTAATGGATGGTTTAACTAAAATTGGCTGGAACGTAACACCTTCAAAGGGTGGTATGTTCGTCTGGGCTAAATACCCAAATCAAGAAATGAACGATATCGACTTTGTATATCACGCAATTAAAGAAACAGGCGTAGTCATGGTACCAGGTATCATCTTCGGTGATGCTGGAGCTGGTTATGTACGCTTAGCACTTGTTCAAAATGAAGAATTAATAGCTGAGGCTGTTGAACGACTTGCTACATTATCAGTAGTGCACGCATAATAGCTTTTGACCGCAATAGGGTAATACCTTTTGCGGTTTTTTTGTGGTGAAGGTGATGGGAATTTTTCTTGTGATATAAAACACTCAGCTTTTCTTTCAACCTCTCGCTCTTTTTGGGCTTCCTTTTGTGCTATTATGGCTCTCTTTTAACCTATTCAGCTCTTCTTTTAACTCACTCGCTCTTTTTGGCCTTTCTTTTGTGCTACTCGAGCTCTCTTTTAACCTATTCAGATGACTCCGTTTTTTATTTGTTCAATTGGTATATTGTATTTTCCGCATAAAGGTCTATGTTTAAAAGATCTATTATTCACTTTAATTGAATGAATTACTGCTCCTAATTGAGCTTTGTTTATTACTAGAGCTCATTTAGTTTTTGGATAAATAGTGCGATTTCTTTCGACATGATGTACGGTACAGTTGTAGGTGCAGTTTTAATTACTGTACGGCTATTAGGCATAATGATTGTTTTATAAATAGGTAATTGCAGAAACTTCATGTTTTTTAACCAGCGCTCAAATGTATCTGTTGCACGAATTAATTGATTTGCGGACAATGATATGCAATGGAGTGCCCTTCAAGTTCTTGAATGAGTTGATAGGGCTGTTCTTGGAAATGTAAAGTTCCTCTCATATTTTTAATTTCAATTAATAGAATATAGCTTTGTGTGAGTAAGTCGGAATCTATTTGGGCAATACGAGTTGGAGAGAGTTGACACTCGAAGTTTGGGAAGTAAAAAAAGATTTGTTAAACGGTACTTCTAGTACCATTTGATTTACGCGACATTCACCATTAAAACCAGCTGTTACATTTTCAAGTTGGCGAATGATGTCTTCGATTTTTTGATGATCTGGGGAGAGTCGTTTAATGAGTCGCTTATGTGCAAAGATTTCACTTGGTACTTGTCGCTTAATGAATATAGGCTTCCCCCCTAAACCACCACACTTTTATTCATACCACCTTATATACAGAATAGCCAAACAATATTACTCTATATTATTGTTTCTTATATATGAAAATATTGTAGTTTAATTCAAAAGTAAATCAATTCATAAAGTAAAAAAGAATCCATTCTGATAAAATGAATTCTTTTTTATACAGGCACTTAATCATCCAACAATATAATTTTTTGCGGTGTTGTTTGTGGTGGAATGCTACGTGTACTCATTTTGAAGAATACAGCTATGTCATGTCCATCAAGCTTTTCGGTCGCAATACTTTCCCCTACTGCATCTATTATTTTCGTATTTTGACTAATATTTAGCCGTAAATCTGATTCTACTAAAGATGTTTCGGCATTGTATGTACCAACTTTGTTGCCATAGAATAAATCTTTCTCATTCACAAGCACGAGTGTTGGAGAGAATTGCGGTGGAAAGATCATCATTGCAGGTTGAAGCTCATGGACATAGGCATGAATAAAAAAGCCTCGCTTTAGTTCACTTACTAGAAGGGGCTCATATGAAGTGCTATTAAAAATAAGTGTTTCTTTCGTTAGATTAAGTATAAATGTAGAGTTGTCATCTTGTTTTTGACAAGCTAAGGCGAAATGAGATGATGTTTCCTGGAGTTCAGTGAGTATACCTTTGAAATGTATAAAGTTAGACATGTTAATTCCCCCTTTTTTACTTTTGACGAATTACATACCTGGAAGTTTCGTGTTCAACAATAAGCGAAAAGGTCCGTGAACCCATTCGCTTATATAAAACACTTTTGAAAGAGGTATAGAGTAATGAATTGCGATTCTCTGAACGCATTAATTCAAACTTATTAATCGTTAATAATATCTGCTAAGATTGCGATGGCTGCATCGATTTCTTCATGTGTTACTGTAAGAGGTGGCAGTAAACGAATGACTTCTTCACCTGCACCAACTAATAGTAAGCCTGCATCTTCAGCTTTTGTAATAAAAGGTGCTACAGCTTTGCCGCAGTCTACACCTAGCAGTAAGCCCATTCCTTTTACTGTAAACTTCTCAGCTGGTAGAGTTTTTTCTAATTGCTTTGTGAAATACTCTGATTTTTTAAGTACTTCCCCTAAAAACGACTCTTCAAACACATGATTAAGAACTGTTTGCGCAACGGCTACTGCTAGTGGGTTCCCCCCAAATGTTGTTCCGTGTGTACCCGGGCTGAATGTGTCATACATTTCAGATGTTCCAAGCATTGCACCGATTGGGAAGCCACCACCGAGTCCTTTAGCTAGGGTTAAAATATCTGGTTTCAATGCAGTTTGTTCATAAGCATAACGTGTACCTGTGCGAGAGATACCTGTTTGTACTTCATCAATAATGAGTAAGATTCCTTGTTCTTTACAGATTTTAGTAATGGCTTCACCAAATTCTTCGGAAACAGAATTGACTCCACCTTCGCCTTGCACGACTTCTAGCATAATAGCTGCTACTTCATCATTTACTACTGCTTCTAGAGCTTTCACATCGTTAAATGGAACATGGATGAATTTATTTACTAAAGGACCAAAGCCTTGTTGCACTTTTGCTTGACCTGTAGCTGACATTGCACCGAATGTTCTTCCATGAAATGAATTTTCAAAAGTGATGATTGTATGTTTACCCGTATGCTTACGAGCAAGTTTGATTGCTGCTTCATTTGCTTCAGCCCCACTATTACAAAAAAATCCATGTGCCAGATGAGTATCTTTCAGAAGAGTGGCTGCTAATTGCTCTTGTTCTGGACTTTCAAATAAATTAGAAATATGCCATAATTTTTCACTTTGCAGTTTAATGGCCTCTACTAAAATAGGATTTGCATGACCTAGACTTAGTACTGCAATGCCACTAGTAAAATCCAAATACTCTTTTCCTGCTTCATCATATACTTTCGTTCCTAGCCCTTTTACTAAATGAACTGGACGTCTGCTATAGTTCCCAAATAATGCACTCATGCGAAAACTTCCTTTCTTTGGATCGTTGTACCGACTAATTTTGAACCAACGATTTGAACAGTTGGTATACCTTCATTTAAACAATCAACGGCAGCTTGAACTTTTGGAATCATGCCTCCATATATATCGCCAGAATTAATCCATTCTTTGATCTGTTCTGGATTTACACTGATTTGAACTTCTTCCTCAATTTTTATCCCTGGTGTATCCGTCACGAGTAAAAGGCTATCAGCATTCATTGATAAAGCCACTTTACTAGCAACTGTATCACCATTAATATTCAGAGGTATCCCATCAGATGTCGCTCCAAAACAAGAAACTACTGGAATGATTTTTTCAGCAAGTAAAGTTTTTAGAAGTTCCGTATTTACTGCTTCGATATTTCCTACGTAACCATATTCTTTTTCGTCTAAGAACGAACAGTTAAATAAACTTCCATCATAACCACTTAGCCCTAACGCTTTAATACCTGCAACATTCAATTGATGCGTTAATGCTGGATTTACTTTACCAATTAATGTTGATTGTACAATTTCAACAGCTTTACTTGATGTCACTCGAATACCATTTTTAGTAGTAGTTTCAACATTAGCGCTTTTTAATGCTTGATTAATAGCAGGTCCACCGCCATGAACGATAATAATATCTATGCCAGCTTGTTGCATCTTTTTAAAGTTTTCTAAAAATTCAGCATTTAAACCTTTTAACATACTACCACCTAGTTTAATAACAATCGTTTTATGATCTGTATGTTGCATTGATTTGTACGTAGTCATATGTTAAATCACATCCCCAAGCAGTACCATAGCCTACACCTTGATTTAAGGATACTGCGATTTTCACTTCATTTTGTTTCAAATAGACAATAAGTTCTTCTTCAGAAAATGGTACTGGTTCACCCTTTTCAACAACTGTAGTTGAACCAATTTGAATTTTCACATCGGTCGGGTCAACTGTTGCACCACTGTATCCTACAGCACAAATAATTCGTCCCCAGTTTGCATCACAACCAAAAATCGCTGTTTTCACTAAAGGTGAACCTACAACTGTTTTCGCAATTTTACGTGCCTCTTCATCAGTTACAGCACCTTCAACTTTAACTTCGATTAATTTAGTTGCACCTTCACCGTCTTTTGCGATCATTTTTGAAAGGTCTTGAGATACAGCATGGAAAGCGGCTTTAAAAGTCTCCCATTCTGGATGTGCTGGCGTTAATGTGGCATTGCCTGCTAATCCGTTAGCTAATACTAAGACGGTATCATTTGTAGATGTATCGCCATCTACCGTTATCGCATTAAAAGTCACATCAGTTACTTCTTTTAATAGTTGTTGCAATGCTTGTTGATCGATATCTGCATCAGTTGTAACATAGGCAAGCATTGTAGCCATATTAGGTTCAATCATACCTGATCCTTTTGCCACACCCGCGATGACAACTTCTTTATCGTCTATAACTACGCTATATGCTGTATTTTTAGTGACCGTATCAGTAGTTAGTATTGCTTGTGCGAAATCAATTGCTCCTTCTAACGTTGCATTTGGTGTAATTTCAGCAATTCCTTTTGCAATCGGCTCCATGTTCATGATTTCTCCGATTACGCCTGTCGATGAAACCCCAACAAGTTCTTTCGCAATCCCTAATTTTTCCGCTGTTAATTGTTGCATTGTTTCAGCATCTTTATAGCCTTGAGTTCCTGTACACGCATTTGCATTACCAGAGTTGACAATAAGTGCTTGCATTTTTCCGTATTCTTTCACAACCTGCTTTGTCAGTACAAGAGGGGCTGCTTTAATAACGTTTGTTGTAAAAACACCAGCTACATTTGCAGGTACTTTACTTACTAAAATCGCTAAATCTTTTTTCTTATGTTTTACGCCGCAATGTATACCTGTTGCAGTAAACCCTTTAGGTGAAACGATATTTTTACTCGAAATTCTTTTTAAACTCTCAAATGTTGTTGTCATATAAACACTCCCTTTTTAAATGTATAATGGCACTTGCATAAGGCCGGTTGTTTCATCAAAACCAAATTGTATGTTCATATTTTGAATGGCTTGACCGGCTGCTCCTTTAACTAAATTATCAATAACCGCAATAATCGTAGCTCTGCCAGTCCTAGAATCTACTTTCACATGGATATCACAGAAATTAGAACCATAAACTTGGTTCGTTCCAAATTTTGCTGTCTCTTTTATTATTCGAACAAAAGGATTGCTTTGATATTGTTTAACTAAACAGTAATATAGTTGTTCTTCTGTTGTGCATGGAGTAATCTGCGCATAGCTTGTTGCCAGAATCCCTCGCGTCATCGGTACTAATGTTGTTGTAAATGTAATTGGTGTATCACTATTTGCGAACATTTTCATAGCTTGTTCAATTTCAGGAATATGTTGGTGTTCATGTATTTTATAGATGGCTGTATTTTCATTTGTTTCACTGAAGTGAGTCATCATACTAGGCTTATTACCCGCCCCTGAGATTCCACTTTTGGCATCAATGACTAAACCATTTGCATAAATTAAATCTTCTTTTAACAAAGGTAATAGAGAAAGTAAAACTGCCGTTGGATAACAACCTGGATTGGCAATAAGTTTTGCATCTTGAATGGCTTCTTTGTTCCATTCACTCAAACCATATACGCTTTGTTCTACTGCATCACTAGGAGCTGACTCTTTTTTGTACCATTTTTCATAATCTTCTAAATTTTTTAGTCGGAAATCACCTGATAAATCTATGAATTTCGTTGAGCTATTTAATAGAGGTGGTAGAAGCTTGCTTGAAACCCCAGAAGGAGTACTTGTAAATACAACATCTAATTCAGCTAATGTATCTTCATCAATTTTCTCTAATGGTTGATCATATAGTTTTTTTAAATGACCAAATTTTTGTGAAAAAATGGCTCCTTCATCAGAAGAAGTGAATAATTTAATTTTTTCGACTTCATTATGATTATGTAATAATCTTATTAGTTCTAACCCGCCATATCCTGTTGCACCAATAATTCCGACCTTCAACTGAATCACCTCACGTGTATGTTACAAACTATTATAAGTATGTATAAATATAAAGTCAATTGTATTTTTATTTATATTTCATTCTATTGAAAATGTACACGCTTCCATCATTGATACAAAAACATTTGATATTGTAAAAATATTTCTTCAAAAGGGATTTTTCATAACAAATTGTATTTTCATGCATAAAAAAACAGCAAATCCTTCAGTTTAAATTGAAAGAATAGCTGTTTTTCTTTATAAAATTGCATATAACCGTATTTAGATTTATTGAATTGACAAAAAACTGTTCAACTAATCATACATTTTTCCTTTCCTTAACAAAAAAAATCGGTAGCAAATGCTACCGATTATTCGTCTTTCCAGTTCTCCACTTCATATTCCATAGTAGGATCTGGTTCTTGGCGATTATAGCGTTTCTTATATAAATAGAATAAGTGTGTTACTAACACTTTGAGAACTGCGTAACCTGGTATACCTAGAACAACACCTGGTACACCGAATAACGAACCTGCAGTTAGTAATACAAATATGATGGTAATAGGGTGGACATGTAACGATTTCCCCATAACTTGTGGTGAAATAAATTTCCCTTCCACTAATTGCACGATAGTCCATACCACTGCCAGTTTGACCAACATAATTGGCGACGTTACGATAGCGATAATCGCAGCAGGTGTTATGGCAATAATAGGTCCTAAATAAGGCACAACACTTGTAACCATCGCTAAAAAACCTAGCACGATAGCATAATCCATATCGATAATTAAGAAACCAATTGTGATCATGACACCGATACAAAATGCAACAATAATTTGCCCTTGAATATATGAGCTAATTTGGCGATCAGCTTTATGGAAAAGGTGAGCCGCGTCATCTCTCATACGAGGAGGAAGCATTTTCAAAATAAATTTTGGAAGTTTTTCTCCATCTTTTAATAAGTAGAATAAGATGAATGGGACAGTTACGATTGCTAAAAGAATTCCAGTTAGAGTGGAAATAAAGCCTGTAATACCTGTCGCAATACCGCTTCCTAGTTTACCCGCTGTATCTTTAACTGTATCACTTAAATCTTTCGTTATATCTGACATTACTTGATCTAAATCAAAATTGTATTTAGACAAGAAGGAATTGAAAGTCGATCCTTGTACGAAAGATTGCGTTTTATGAAGCATTTCCATAAAGTATTGTGGGAATTCATTGATTAAATTCGTAAACTGCCCTTTTAGGAATGGGAATACTAGAATAACTAACAAAGTAATTATTCCGGCTAGCCCAAGGTAAATAATCAAAATCCCCCATACTCTCGGAATTTTCCAATTCTCAAGTATACGCAGAATAGGTCTTAATAAATAATAAGCAATTGCGGCTAAAATAACCGGGAGTACTACTGTTTGTAAAAAAACAATAATGGGATAGAAAATAAATGATACTTTATCATAGATGAAAATAATACAACCTAAAATTAATAAGGTTAATAATCCAAAAAGTAAATTTCTACCTCCTAAGAAACGAATAAATCTCGTTGAAAAAAATGATGGTTTTTCTGGTTCCATCCAATCCCCCCTTTTGACAAAAAGTGCTATATGATTAGTTTACAGGATGCATTCGTTTTGCGCTAATAATATTATACCCCTATATTACTGTTCAAAATCAAGAAATTCCTCTAAAGCTTTATTATTTAATGCACGATCAATTTCAATAACAGATCCTGCATGAGGATAATTGGCAAATGAATAGCCATGTTCAACCGGAATAGTTAGTTTTTCGATATTAAGGTCCCCACCTTTTATGATTGATGTCATAAATGATAATTCATCTTTAGTTGTCATATCAGTTTGAACATAACCTTGAAGCGCACCTAATAATTTAGGGAAGTTTTTATAATTTCCAGGTGATACAACTTCTTTTTTCAATGCCTCTAGAGCCTTTTGTTGACGATCTACACGCCCAAAGTCACCCTTTTCATCCGAACGGAACCGAGCAAAGCCTAATAATTCTTTACCATTCAACTGATGTGTTCCTTTTTTCAATTTAACTCCGATGTTTTTCGACATATCTTTGTCGACATTTACTTCTACCCCATTTGGTGCAAGAATATCTACCATTGATTCAAAGCTTTTAAAGTCAATTAATGCATAGTGATTAATTTCAACATCGAACATATTACTAATTGTATCTTTCAATAATTGAACACCATCTAAATAATAAGCTGTATTCAACTTATATGATTGATAGCCAGGGATTTCTGCATAAATATCTCGCATGAATGATACCATTTTAATGTCATTTGTGTCTTTGTTCCATGAAACAAGAATCATAGAGTCTGTTCGCGATTTTGCCTCTCCGCGAGAATCGACACCTAAAAGTAAAATATTATCTATATTTTTTGATGAAGCCTCATCACCAATAAAGTCTTCTTTTATATGTTCTTGCCCTTTCGCAAGTTCTAATCCTGCTTTATATTCAGTGTATGCATATACTCCTACCCCTACTAATAGAAGTAGTAGAAAAGTAAAGAACACACGTCCTTTTCGAAGTTTGCGTCTTTTTTTGCGCACTCGCGTTTGTTGATTTTCTTGCATGATGTATGCTCCTTTCAAGTGGGTATGTTTTTCTAGTAGTCAATGTTGTAAACTATAAGATGTACAAGATGGCACGTATTAATGACGTCTTTATACTAATGGAGGTTACAACATGGAACAAATTACAAATAAGGCTACATTTGCTGGTGGATGTTTTTGGTGCATGGTCAAGCCATTTGTCGAATATGACGGAATACATAAAGTAACTTCAGGATACATGGGTGGACATATAGAAAATCCAACATATGAAGACGTAAAAGCAGGTCAATCAGGTCACTTAGAAGTCGTTCAGATTGAATTTGATCCAGCGCTCTTTTCATACGAAAAATTACTCGAAATCTATTGGCCACAAGTCGACCCTACAGATGACGGAGGTCAATTCCAGGACCGTGGTGAATCTTATAAAGCTGCCATTTTCTATCATGATTCATTGCAACAACAATTAGCCGAAGCTTCCAAACAAGCGTTAGTTGAAAGTGGTCGTTTTAAAAAGCCAATCGTTACTGAGATTCGAGAAGCAAGTATATTCTATCCTGCTGAAGATTACCATCAGGATTATTACAAAAAAAGTGCCAAACACTATAAAGAAGACCGTGCAAAATCCGGTCGCGATGAATTTATCAATACAAATTGGAAGTAACAATAGTTAACACGTAGGTTAGTTACTACGTGTTTTTCTTTGAAAAATAAACTTTTTTTAAAATAGTATTGTCTATATTTTTTAAAGTGGAATAATAAGAAATATCTAATAAATCTAACGGAGATGATTATTTGTCATTATTTCTTATTATTTTACCGGTTCTAATAGTGTTTTCAATAGGTTTTATCGGACAAAAATGTATAGGCTTTGATATAAAATCAATTTCTACAGCAGCCCTATACTTAATGTCACCATTCCTCGCTTTTCGGACATTTTATACGACACCTTTAACTAAAGACTATTTATACATAGCGATTTTCGCAATTTTGTTAACGGTTGTACTGTTTCTCATTACATGGGCTATGTCCGCTATATTTAAGGCTTCTCAATCAGAATTTTCTGCAATGATCCTCGGAGCCGTGTTCATGAATAGTGGCAATTACGGAGCACCCGTTGTGTTATTTGCTTTAGGTGCTGCAGGTTTTGATATAGCCGTAATTATAATGGTACTTCATTCACTTCTAATGAATAGTTTAGGCATTTTCTTTGCTTCAATTGGCGGATCACAAAAAGCAACAATACAACAATCCATTCAAAAAGTTTTGCGCATGCCTTTAATCTACGCAGCACTAGCGGGTATTACTTTAGAATTTTACCATATTCCTATTCCTAAAACAGTAATGGATGGTGTTAGTTTAGTAGCTGAAGCTTCTATTCCAACAGTTATGCTCGTTTTAGGGATGCAGTTAGCTGCTATTTCTGCTAAAAAGGTAGATTATCGCTTAGTTTCAGTTGTATCAATTATCCGTATAGTTTTATCACCGATTCTAGCAGCAGTTATCTTAACTTTTATGCCCCTCAGTTCTCTAATTAAAACCGTTTTGATCATCCAATCTGCTATGCCCGCTGCTGCAAATACAACGATGATAGCACTACAGTTTGATACAGAACCTGATTTAGTATCCTTTACTACATTTGTAACTACAATTATTAGTATCGTATCAATACCGGTTGTACTTTATTTCTTAGGTATTTAAGCCTTGATTTTCTGATATATTCAAATATTATTGCAGATTAAATCAGTATGTCGAAAAAATGGATGCTATATATTTTAAAAGTGAGGTCCTTTATATGAATAGAATCCCAGCGTTTGTATTGCTACTTTTAGCAACTATTCTTTGGGGCGGCAATTTTGTCATTGGACGTGCAGTTGCCAATGATTTACCACCATTCACACTTGCATTTCTACGTTGGTGTACGGCTTTTATCGTCTTTTTACCGATAGCCTATGTTGCTTTAAAACGAGATTTCAAAGAGATGCTGAAGCATTGGTGAATTGTTTTTATTCTTGGTTTTACTGGGGTCGCTAGTTTCAACACACTCGTATACATAGCTCTACACTACACAACTTCGATTAATGCATCATTGATGAATATGTTAACACCCGTTGTCATTTACATATTATCTTTTATATTTTTAAAGGAACGTTTAACGAAAAATCAATTGATTGGTACAGCCATTTCTTTTATCGGTGTTTTATGTATCATTTCAAACGGTTCAGTAGAAACTTTACGCCATTTTCCCTTTAATAAAGGGGATATAATCGTTATTGCTGCTGTAGTTTTATGGAGTATCTATTCTTTATTAGTAAAACAATATGCAAAGCAATTACCTGGAAATTCAACATTTCTTGTTTCAATATTCGTAGGTATCATTATGTTACTACCCTTTTTCCTATATGAATCTGTTCAAACAACGTCTGTGATCCATTGGTCTGGAACAGCATTTTTCGCTATTATTTATACAGGTATATTTGCATCGATTATTGCATTTATTTCCTGGAATACTGGTGTAGTGCGTATTGGAGCCAATAAAGCCGGATTATATTTAAATTTCATACCTGTGTTTGCTTCGATTTTCGCAGTACTCTTTATTGGTGAATCCCTTACTTTATCACAAGTAATCGGAGGATTATGCGTAATTGCTGGTGTATATTGTTCAGGTAGAAAATAGTATAGCGAAAATCTTCAAATAATTTGATTTACAACACAATAATCCATATTCTATTTATATAGATAGGAGTTTAGATATAACATGACCAAACAAAATAAATATGATGAAACAAATTTCTTTTCTGCTTATGAACAAATGCCTCGCTCAGTCGAAGGTCTTGAAGCTGCAGGTGAATGGCATATATTAAAAACACTACTACCAAAACTAAAAAATAAGCGCGTACTTGATCTTGGATGCGGTTTTGGCTGGCATTGCCGATTTGCTCGTGAGCAACAAGCCAGTTCTGTAATTGGCGTTGATTTATCGAAAAAAATGTTGGAAAAAGCGCGTGAAAAAACAGATGACTCTGGCATAACCTATATTCAAGAATCGATTGAAGATATTCAATTTTCAGATGCACAATTTGATGTAGTCATAAGCTCTCTCGCTTTACACTATATTCAGTCGTTCGATACAATTTGCAAGAAAGTCTATGATTACTTAGATGATGGTGGGTCATTTGTCTTCTCTGTTGAACATCCAATCTTTACTTCTAGAAGTGAACAAGATTGGTATAACGATGAAAAAGGCAATCGTTTACACTGGCCAGTAGACAATTATCATTTTGAAGGATTACGTGAAACATCCTTTTTAAATGAAAGCGTTCAAAAATATCACCGTACGATTTCTACTTATATGAATGATTTGATTAACGCAGGTTTTAGTATTAGTGCAGTAAAAGAATCTACACCTTCTGAAGAAATGTTAAAGAATATACCTGAAATGCACGATGAAAACCGTCGACCAATGTTTTTAATGATTGCTGCAAATAAAGGTGTCTCTAAAAATTAATAATAATCTCTAACAAAAAGCGTTCCTACTTTATGTAGAAGCGCTTTTTGTTAATCCAATATCCCTTCAGACCTTTAAAACCTATGATTTAAGTAGAACATATGTAAAATAAATAACTTTTAATGCTGCATATCATTATATTGATTTATATATCGCCATACTTTCCCTGTAACTTTTCCCGTAATAATGCGAATTTAAACCATCTAATTATGAATCGATTACACTTGTAGTAGTAGGCTTTTCACAGATTAAAATCCGCTCATTCCTAGGAACAAGCGGATTATATCCAACTTATTGATGTTGCTTTCTTGTATAAAGAACCAAAATGATTAACAACAACAGCATGATGAATGAAATTAAGTTTAAAAATATATGCCCAAAATATTTTAAAAAAGGGGTAATAAAAAGTAAACATGCAAAGGCTATACAGAATAAGCCGTTGTTTTTTGCGAATTTTGATTTATTGCCTTTGAATTTTTGACCATTATATCCTGCAACTAATTCAACATCTTCTTTTTTATAGATAAATAACCCTAAGGCTAAAAAGCAGAGACTGATCAAACTTGTAATCAATATGTCGATTAAAGTAGCCAAGTTTACTCCTCCTTAGTGCTTATTTTATTTCATTTAATAAAATCTATGCATGGAAGATGTCTTGCTTTAATAATTATATCCTCTAAAAGTTAATGTTATTTAATTGTTTTGTAAATTTTCATTCATTTTATATAAAATTTATTAAGGGTATCCTTGGAAAGTAGCTTATATTCAGTGATTATATCTAATTAGGACTGATTCTTATTCATCGAATTTGAATGAGCAACTAGTATATTTTCACAAAATATTTACAAAAAACACTTTAAGTGGATAAGGTTTTTACTCACTTTTTATTTTTCTAATTTTAGCAACAATTAATAACACTAAAGGTAGTAATAAAGCAAATGTAGCTGAATATGGTATCCAGATTTCCTTATTAAACTTTAGTTGATGGACTACATCAGTATGAATCGTTTGAGAAAGAGCAACCATACTTAATCCTAAAGGTAATATTAGAGATCTATAATTCTTTAACTTGAGTAACTGTGCCGTTCCTACAACTGTCACATGAAAATAAAAATAGATTCTAACATACAGTGTAATAATCCATAAGAGAGCCATAGTGATTTCAATACGTTGAATAAAATTCCCTATAGAAATCCTTTGTGCCATTGCATAGCTAGGGAAAACTCGGTGAGCCGTATCAGTAGGACCAAGAACTAAGACACATAAAGTAATCAAGATTATTAAAATACCCCCCCAGCTATAGCACCTATATAAAACCCTTTTGTTCCAGATTTAGGAACATTAATAGCAACAGGGAATATCATTAACAATACGACCAATGGAAATGCAAATTCACTAATAAAAATCAAAATACCATTGATTAATGGTTTAGGATTCGAATTTAAAACCGGCTCTAAATGTTTTATATCTACTTGTGGAGAAATAAAAACCACTAAGAATATAAACAGTAAAAAAAATATTGGAAAGAGTATTTCCGAAGATCGTGCAAATGTTTCTATTCCTAAATAAGTACCAAACATAATCACAATCATGAATAACCCACCAAATGCTACGATAGGTGTTTCAGGCATAACTTCAGTACGCATGAAATCGCCTAAAAAATATAGAAGTCCAGTCCCAGAGAGATACGTAAATATTAGAAACAAAATTACAATAATCTTACCAACATATTTTCCAAGAACTTTTTCAATCAATTGAACTAAAGATAATTTAGGAGAAATATTTCCAACAGTGATATAAAATTTCGCTAGTAATAAACCGACCAATACTCCTAATACAGCTGCAACCCATGCATCTTGCTTCACAACTTGTGTTAAGCTTGCAGGTACAATTAAAATAGCTGCTCCTACAGAATAAAGCATTACAATTATCGTGAATTGTCTTACACTAATAATCTCTTTTCCCATAGCTTATTTCCTCTTTTACTGTTAAATTATGCCACTTTATTTAAGTGCCATCGTAATAAATTCTCCCATTGGTTTAAAGATTACAATGATTAAATCAAAAGGATTTGGTATTTTTACTTTTAAAGCTACAGCTATACATAAAGTAGTACTGATGAATAGTAATATTGAAAAGGTCCAAATTTCTTTTTTTTCACCATTCTGCTTTAGTTTTGGTAATTGAAATAACAAGATGGCAGTAAAGAGGATTAAAATCCCAATTGTTTTAAACATTCTCCATTACTCCTTTGTTTCATATAGCGGTGAATTTCTCAAAGTCCCTAATCCTTTTGTCTTAATTTTCACTTTCACATTTATTTTTGCTTTAGGAAAAAACTCTTCTTCCCATTGACCTTTTATCTTTTCCCATTCTTTTGGGTGAGAACGATACATCGTTTCCCCAAAGCCTACTACATCAACTTGATATTTGTTTTGTAATTTCTCAATTAAGCTTTTTATTCTCTTTTCAATCTGTTTGCTTTCTTTTTCATTAATTTGCTTTAATGTATTGGAATCTGTTAAGTCGATTTGACATTCCACTTCTCCAATATTTTGTTCAACATTAATATTGACATCAAATTCAGGAATATCGTTTATTAATTTTACTTTTATTTCTGTTTTAGAATTAATAACTTCTGTTGCAACATTCCCGTCATTTTTTGGACATGAGACACTTTCTATCGTACTTTCTATTTCATCTCTTAAGTAATTATAACTTTTACTTTCTTCTTCATTTAAAATACCAACTAACTTATCCTCTTTAAAAATTGATAAACCACTGTACTTCAATAATGCAGGAGTATTAACAATTTCCATATTAGTTTGCTCATTCCCGATTTGTTGGTCCCCGATTATTTCTACGGTTGATAATGCAGCACTTTTAATTTCGCTACTTAGATGGTTGATTAATTGATCTAAACGCATCTTTGATGTTATACCAATTTTTTTCTGAGAAACCTCTAATGAAGAAAACAATTTATTGGCTGGAATCTTTTCTAAAGGCGTTAAAATATTCAAGACTTCTCTTGCAGTAGATTTACTTGAAACAACAATATAAAAATTATTCCGTACTTCATGATCCCTCGCTAGGAGGTCAAGCGTCGGTTTAATCCCATCAGTTGCCATCCCCTCACCGATTACCATCATTTGAAGATGAGATAAATAGATTGCCCTTGAAGATATTAACGTCATTTTTCTTATTGCTTCAAAAATTGTTTTACCCTGTGTTGTATATGTTACTACTGCTGTTCTACTACTTGATTGTTTAATTGAAAGTTCAGAAGGATCGACAAGTTGAACAGTAACTTCATATTGATCGTCTACTCTATCTATACCCAGCGCCACTCCAATTGCTAGTTCATTTAATTCACGTTTACTCCAACATCCTGTTAATAAAAGCGTAATTGAAAGTAGAAATAGGATAAACGTTATTTTTTTTCTAACTTTCACCTAGATCACTCCTACCCTTTTTTCGTACTAGCTTCTGTTCTCTCTTGATATTCTTTTGATTAACTAAACGTGGTCTTGTTAAAAGTGAATCACGTGAAAATAGTACAATTGCATCTTTTTGGTCAGATGGTATTAATGGTGCAAATGGTGCTGTATACGGTATACCAAAAGACCTTAAACTACAAACATGAAGAATAATTGCAAAGGCACCCATCATTACTCCGTACAAACCAAACATCGCAGCTAAAATCATTAAAGGGAATCTTAGCATACGAATTGAATTTGACATTGCATACGCTGGTGATAAAAAACTACAAATGGCTGTTATTGACACAATAATAACCATTACTGCTGAAACAATCCCAGCCTCTACTGCAGCTTGCCCAATGATTAATGTCCCTACTATGGATACTGCTGGACCGATGACTCTTGGCATTCGTAGGCCGGCTTCTCTTAATATTTCAAATGCTATTTCCATAAGGATTGCTTCGATAAATGCTGGAAATGGAACTCCTTCTCGTTGAAGTGCAATACTAATCAACATGGGAGTTGGTATCATTTCTTGATGGAAAGTGGTGATTGAAATGTACAAAGAAGGAATCATTAACGAAACAAATATTCCTCCAAATCTTAAAATACGAATTAAAGTGCTAATAATTGACCGTTGATAGTAATCTTCTGCCGCATGTAAAAAAGTTGGAAACAACGCTGGAACAATCAAAACAAATGGCGAACCATCCACTATGATTGCAACTTTTCCCTCTAACAGTGCTGCAGCAATAACATCTGGTCGCTCTGAATTATAAACGGTTGGGAACGGGGTGAATTTAGAATCTTGAATTAACTCTTCAATATAGCCGCTATCCAATATGCCGTCTATCTCAATTTGGTCTAATCTTTCAAGAACTTCTTTTACGATTTTATCGTTTGCTATTCCATTGATGTACATAATCGCAACATCTGTTTGTGTTATTTCTCCAATAACACTTGATTTTATCCAAAGATTAGGATCTTTTATCTTACGACGAATAAGTGCTGTATTCGTACGGAGTGTTTCAGTAAATGACTCCTGAGGTCCTCGAATGACTGATTCCGTACTTGGTTGTGATATCGCTCGATCCTTTGAACTTTTTGTACTTGTAGCAATACCTTTTGTTTGACCTTCTAATAGAATGACTGTTTCACCATTTAAAACAGCACGATATACACTCTGTAGATCAGTAACATCTTCCACATCACCAACTGTTAAGCAAAAATTTTTCAGATATTGAATGATATCTTCTTCGCGTGTTTCTGGTGTCGACTCTATATCTAGCATAAGCGATTCCATGATAAAATCTGTAATTGCAGTTTTATCAGCAAGACCATCAGCATAAATAATTGCAATCCGTTGTTTATCTGTTTTTAAAATATCTACTTCTCGGATAATAATATCGTTACTGTTTCCCATTGCTTTTTTGATGATTTTCACATTCTCAGAAAGGCTTTTAAGAAGCGGATCCTTAGATTTATTCTTTTTGGATTCAGGAGAATTTGAATTATTATTCTTTGAAAAGCTCAATTTGAATTCCCCTTTCAAATGGACATTAGTATTAGAAAAAGTATGTACTTGTTTACAAGTCATTAAACAAAATTTGTTATTGAAAAAAGTTGATTAACTTAAAAACCCCACTTCTACCAATCGAAATAGGTGAGAGTGGGGTTTTATATATAAAAAATTTTATTAGATTATTACTAAACTTTTTGAATCGATAGTTCATTACCGTTGTTGTTTCCTGTTCTTATGAGGTAGAAGCTTGCCACATATCGATATTAACCCATAAGTTTTTGGCATATATATTTCCATCCATTTCATGACATATCAGTTCCCCTTTTTATTCCTTATGGAAAATTTATTTCCTTAAGGAAACTTTATTATAATATATTACCTATTTCCGTTTTGGTTCACTATTCATAGGGGAAATTTATATTTATACCTATTTCAGCACAAAGTATGTACAAATGACTATCACAGTTCTTAGTTCACTTAACAATTTTAGAAAACCTGATGAAGGGACATATTGTAAACAATGAGTTTAGTCCTGTTAATGAAGATAAATTATTCAGTGAATTTGTTATACTGGTAGAAGAATGATATTTCTTCAACAGGTTCTAGTTAGATAAAAAGCTCTCTATAATTAAAACGCAAGGTTTTTACACCCTGCGTTTTTTGAGGTTTAGCTGTCAAATTTAGTTTAAATAGCACGCTTTAAGAAAAATACTTTTAGCTCACCCAAGATTCTCTTAGTTTCTTTATTCGCCAAGTTCCACCTTTGTAGTGAACTGTACTTTCTACTCCAATAGCCCCTTTTGCTGATCTGTATTTCGAACCATTAAAGAAGATATTGTTTTTTACGTTAAAATTAACTTTTTGAACTGTTAGAAGTACTCCGTCTAAGGTATCCTCATTATAATATCCTTTTTCTTTTAAATCATCGAAAGTTGCGTCCATTACTTTAACTTTATATTTATCTTCGAAATAATCTAGAATTGATTTTTTCTGTTTTTCATTTAATGCATCAAAATTACTCATATCAATAGCTATAAATTTCATATCATCATTCAATGATTTGTCTGTTTCCATAATGGCATTTAAAGCAATTGTATATATTTCACTTGCATGTTCTTTTGGATTTATGTCAGTGTTGCAGGCTATAAGTAAAAACGTCAGCATAAATAGCATTGCCTTTAGTCTATTTTTCATTTGCCTCCCCCTGATAAAAATAATTACGTATACTATTAAAAATCATTATAAAATTTAACACTTAATTCAGCAGCTACTTCTAGATAATCAACTTTGAATCATTTAGCATCTTATAGTTTTTCAAGATTGTGCTAGAAACGATTTTTTCATAACTAATACCTCTTTATTAAAACATTATCATTTTTTGTAATATTTTTCTAAATATTATTAGCTTGATATAGATTAATTAATTTTTCTTCACCCGCTAAAAAATGGATAACAGATTGTGAAATCAATGTAGCTGCTGGAACTAGCATTGACTCGTCGATATCAAATTTTGGATGATGGTGTCCATAGGTTTCCCCTGGTCGCCCAATACCAATATAAGTATACATACCCGGAATGACTTCTGTATAATTAGAAAAATCCTCGCTTCCAAGTATCGGAGTAATCTCCTCTACTCTTTTTTTACCGAATAATTGAATAGCATTTTTCTTCACCATTTTATAAAGCTGGTCATCATTCACCAATGTAGGGTCCCCATGTAAATACTCCAATTGATATTTTGCACCGAATGATTCACATAATCCACTAATTATTTTATCCATCCGATTATGGATCTTCTCAGCAATTTCTTTTCCGAATTGCCGCACAGTTCCCGCTATATAGGCTGTATCTGGAATAACATTATAGTTTGTTCCAGATTTTAATTCTCCAATACTTATAACTGCCTGTTCAAGAGGATGTAATGACCTACTAACAATAGTCTGTAACTGAGTAATAAATTGAGCAGCGATAATGGTTGGGTCCACGGTTTCATTTGGCATTGAACCATGTCCTCCACTACCAAAGATAGTGAGAGTGAATTTATCACACCCCGCCATTGTAGGGCCACTACGGACGCCTATTTTACCTAACTCTAACGGTTCCCATAAATGAAAACCAAAAATTGCGTCTGCATTTTTTAAACCACCACTTTTTACGACTTCAATAGCACCTGCTGGAACATCTTCTTCGGCGTGTTGAAATAGAAAACGTATTTTCCCTACGATTTTATCAGGATTTTCTTTAAAATAATGGATCAATCCTAATAAAATTGCCATATGTCCATCATGCCCACAAGCATGCATTACTCCTTCTATTTTCGAAGAGAAGGGTAAGCCAGTTTCTTCTAATACGGGTAGAGCATCCATATCGGCTCTTATGATAACAGTTTTCCCTGGTTGTAGTCCGGCTATTTCAACAGCAACATCTTTCCCAGAAAATGTGTAAGGTTTCAATTCTAATTTCTCTAATTCTTTTATTATATAAAGTCTAGTATTGACCTCATCATAAGATACTTCTGGATATTGATGAAAATGTCTACGGTAATCAACCATAGTTTGATGTAAATTAGTTAAAGTCATATATGAACCACCTCCTACTGCTTTCTTCAGTTATTGATAATTGATTAATTGGGCAATGGTTACAAAAATAGCACCTAGAACATAATGAATAACGATCAATGGCCAAATCCACTTCACCCATTTGATCCACGAGATACCTCCTAATGCTAAACCAGCCATAAAATAGCCAGAAGTAGGTGTGAAAATATTTGAAATACCATCACCAAATTGGAAAGCTAATACTGCTGTTTGACGGGTAACCCCTAACAAGTCAGATAACGGAACCATTATTGGCATTGTTAATGCGGCTTGGCCACTACCTGATGGGACAATATAATTCACTAAACATTGCACTATATACATACCAAGTGCAGCTAGTTGAGGTGGTAGGGAGTCTACAGCAGAAGCAAGCCCATATAAAATCGTATCCATTATAAGACCTTCTCTTAAAATAATTAGAATTGCATTCGCAATACCTACAACTAAAGCACCCATTATTAAAACCTCACAGCCTTTAATAAATGCTTCAGCCATACTACTAAAATTCATTTTTGAGACAAGACCAATAAGTATACCCATTATCAAAAACAGTCCTGTCATTTGAGTTAATCCCCACTCAAATTTAATGACACCAACAGCTAGCCCTACTAACGTCCCTAATAACACAAAGAAAGCGAGTTTGTGCCGTGTAGTAAAAGGAAATGTTTGGTTTGAATCCGAACTATCTATGAGTGCATTTTTTTCACCGAACATAACACTTGCCTTTGGGTTCTTTTTTATTTTATTTGCGTATCGCATGACATACCAAATACTAACCGTTAAGAAAATGACAAAAAAGATGATTCTTAAATACATACCAGAGAAAATGGGTAATTCTGCGATTCCTTGAGCTATACCGACTGTAAACGGATTCATAAATGCAGCAGTAAATCCAGCAGATGTTCCAAGTAGTACGATTGCTGTCCCTACCATCGAGTCAAATCCAATTAGAACTGCTAATGGGATTAGAATGGTGATATAAGGAATAGTCTCCTCTGCTAATCCTAGCATAGCACCTGATAATGCAAAGAAAGTCATTAATACTGGGATTAAGAGTTGCTCTCTCCCAGCAATTTTTTTCGCCATACTATGGACTGCACCTTCTATAGCCCCAGTAGCTCGCAATATTCCAAATGCTCCACCTACTATAAAAATATAAAAAATCAGCGGTGCAGTGGCAATCATCCCTTTATGAATTGACTCAAATACATTTAAAATTGTCGTTCGATTTTCTGGGATTTCGTGATAACTTCCTGGTACCACAATCGTTCTACCATCTTGTTCGATGCGATCAAATTCTCCAGCTGGGATAATGTAAGTACAAATAGCTCCAATTATAATGACAGAAAATAAAATGACATACACATGAGGAACTCTGAACCTGCCCTTTTTCTCTGTTTGCATTTCCATAATCAACACCCCTTTTACATTTACTTTCAAAACGCCTTATTAATAGTCTGTTATTCAATCTATTTAATAATCTAGATTCTATTAAATAAATTTGATAGAGTATTTGAATTAAGCGAAAATAAAGCAAGTATAGAATTATGTTGTTAAGCTAATTCTCCTCCGTCTACGGGTATATTTTGACCTGTAATATATACCCCCTCATCAGAAGCTAGGAACGCATAAACCCCTGCAATTTCTTCAGGAGTAGCATGTCTTTTAAGTGGTATATTTTCATTAACCTGCGCTAACATTTCAGGCGAATACTCGGCAATTTGCATAGCTGTTAACACATAACCCGGACAAACTGTATTTACACGAATCGTTGGTGCAAGTTCTAAAGCCATTGTTTTTGCTAAAAGGTTTACACCAGCTTTTGACGCATTATAATCGGCGTAATATGGATGACCTGTTATTCCATTTGTAGAGGCTGTCATTAAAATAACCCCACTACCTTGTATCAACATTCGTTTAGCTGCTTCTTGTGCTGTGTAAAAAATACCATCTAAATTAATACCAATTACTTTTTTCCATTGTTCTGGAGTGATGTCTATAAATTTATTTCTTATACTAATACCTGCATTTGATATTAATATATCGATTCCATCCATTGCCTCATCAACTTCTTTAAAGGCTTCTTTCACTTCATCAGGATTACTAACATCGACTAAAATCCCGTATTTGATAGCAGAATGTTCTTCTAAAGTCTTTTTTAATTGTTCTTCATTATTATCAAATATGGCTACAATTGATCCTTCTGCAGCAAATCGAAGCGATGTGGCTAGACCAATACCACTAGCTCCCCCTGTCACTACAACACGTTTATTTTGGAGACTATCTGAATATCTTCCGAATCCCATGAAACTTCACACCCTCTGCAAAAATTTTTCAATAAAATTAGTTATCTATATCCACTTTCTACTTTTCTACTTCAACAACTTCCATTCCTAATAACTTTCTTATTACTTGATTTGTTAAATTAGGAACTACTTCCATCGTGTAAGCTAGTTCTGTACGCTCATATCGATTATGTGCATCGTATCCATATGGACCAATGTTAATAGTTGGAACATTTATTTCACGGATTGCATCATAGTTTACATAATGCTTTGTGCCCCAACTTGGATTATTTTCAATAACTGCTTTTATATCATCTTCCCCATCACTTAATGCAACACAGCTCATATCACATACATAGGGGAAATAGTTGCGTGTTACTATAGGTTTTGAATAATGAGGTTGTACAATTTCAATTGCATAGTCCAATGCCTTTATCAAATTTTGCTCTTTTTCATTTTTCCTACTCAAATCGACACGAGGTGAATAGAGTGAAGAGTAAAATAGAATGATTGCTGGACTTTTATCCTTCATCCAATTCCATTCTTCTTCGACAACTCGTGCAGAAAACATCCGAACATCAAGCGTTTCATCTAATAGTAGATTTTCTTTAAATTGCTTCATATGGTTTAAGTATCTATCTCCATGAAGCTCCACCAGCGTTTTTTGCATATCTTCATAAACAATTACTCTAGTCTTCCAAGGTAATTCTGAATATGGTTGCCCACTTATTTCACAATATTTTCGATGTCTTTCTTTCATTGTATTAATCCCGTTTTCAAAGGCGATTTCCGCTTGTTCTTTCAACAAACAAAGTACCTCTTTAGGAGACCATGATTGGATAAAAAAATTATAGTAAACGTATGCTGATAAAGCTGTTTGAATCGTATAAGTTGGCTTAAAATCAGTTTGTTTCAACGAAACTGGCGGCATAGGCGTTTCACCGAGGGATTGATCGCATAAATCTGGATTATAACTAATCTGTCTCGTTAACTCCGCTGCAATATAATTTGGATCTAATCCTTCAAAACTAGATCCTGCATGTGTTTCAGCACCTGTGATAAAGAAAGAAGGTAATAGTTTACCGACTGTTCCTTTATAGATATATCGATTAGGGTCACCTTCGTAGCGAGGGGCAACGAAATCTGAATTGATTAATGCTTGATAATCAAAAAGATGTTCTTCCCTTAATCGTTTTAAATCCTTCAGACCAGATAAAACACCATGTGAACTATCTTCTTCGTCACATTCTGCAAAGAATACTAGATTACCAATAAGCTCTTCAGGATGTTCTGAATAATACTTTAATAAGTAGAAATGACTTGCAACTCCACTCTTCATATCCAAAACACCACGTCCAAAATGCCATTCATCTGATTGTAAATGTTCTTTCACTAAATCCGGAAGTTTCTCATTTGCAAGCGCTTTCTTTAATTCACTTGGTGAACATGCTTTATCTTTCAAATGACTAAAATCATCAATTCCTACAGTATCGGTATGACCCATTAAAATAACAGTCTTATTCGACTTTGCCTTTGTACCTTTGACAAAGGCAAAAACATTGTAGCGTTCGACTTTATCATCTTCTGTACGTGACATGAATACATGGGATGGGTTACTTTTGAAATAATTTTGTGAGAAGATTAAATCAAATAACCTCTTAGCAACTTCAATCTCTCCAGTAGTATTTACGATACTTTCCACTCCTACTAATTCATCCGTTACTTTCAAAACATCATCATAACAAGTCAACATTTAAATGCACTCCTCTAAAATAAATTACGGCCTCATATTAATTACCTTTATAAAACTTGCTGTAAAAAACGGATTGTTTTTTCTTCTTTTGGATTTTTGAAAAATTCAGATGGTGGTCCTTCTTCAATAATTTTGCCATCAGCCAACATAATGACACGATCAGCTACTTCCCTAGCAAAGCCCATTTCATGGGTTACGATGACCATCGTCATTCCTTCTTTTGCTAGATTTTTCATCGTTTCTAAAACTTCTCCTACAAGCTCTGGGTCTAGAGCAGATGTAGGTTCATCAAATAACATAACTTCAGGCTCCATAGCAAGGGCTCTTGCTATCGCGACTCTCTGTTTTTGACCACCAGATAGTTGATCCGGATAAAAGTTTGCTTTATCTGCTAAACCTACTTTTTGTAAAAGTTCCTTCGCCTTTCTTGTAGCTTCTTCCTTACTCTGTTTTTTCACATGAACAGGTGCTTCTATAACATTTTGTAAAATCGATAAATGTGGGAACAAATTAAAATGTTGAAATACCATTCCCATATTTTCTCGAACTTTATTTAGGTTCTCTTTTCCAGCATCGATCAATTTTCCGTTAATCTCTATTTGACCGCCATTATTAATTTCAAGAAAATTCAGACATCTCAGCAAAGTACTTTTCCCTGAACCACTCGCACCAATTAATACGACAACTTCTGACTTCTGTATTTCTAAAGAAATATCTTTTAACACTTCTAAATCACCGAATGATTTACGCAAATTTTTCAGTTTTATCATTTTTCTTCTCTCTCCCTCCAACATCTAATTTTTTCTCCAGCTTATTGAAAAGAAGTGTGAAGATTAGAACTAAGATTAAATAATAAATACCTACTACAAAATACGTTTCAAATGGCATATAGTTAGCCGCTTGGGCAGATAGGGCATGATTAAATAGTTCAGAAACTGCAATATAAGCCACCAACGATGAATCCTTCAATCCAATGATAAATTGATTTCCTAATGCTGGTATAGCTCTTTTAAAAGCTTGAGGAAGTATGATACGTCGCATTCCTAGCATATATGGCATACCTAATGAGCGAGCTGCCTCCACCTGTCCACGGTCAATAGATTGAATAGAACCACGGAAAATTTCAGCTATATAAGCTCCTGAGTGTATTCCTAATGCTAAAGCTCCTGCAGTAAAATCTGATAATACAAAAACACTTGAAATACCATAGTATAAAAACATTAATTGAACAATTAACGGCATTCCTCGAATTAAGAATATATATATATCTGCAATTTTTCCTAGTATTTTAATATTTGAGACTTTAAAGAATGCGAATACTAAACCAATAATAGTAGCAATTATTAATGATACAAAGGTAAGTTCTACTGTAATTACTGTCGCTTTTAAAAATTCAATTCCATGAGTTTGAAATATTGAAGTAATATTGGTTAAGAAGTTCAATAACAATCTCCTCCTTTCTCATTTTGTACTATTGAAATTAAACTCTATTTTTTATCAAGAAGATTTACTCCAAACCACTTTGTGCTGATTTTTTCATATGTTCCATCTTCAACCATAGATGCTATCGCTTCATTAATTGCTTTTAATAACTCTGGATTTCCTTTATTTATTGCAACTGCAATTTCTTCAGTTTTGATTACATCATCGATTGGTTTAATTTTCAATCCTGATTCTTTAATTGCAGAAACGCCAACAATACGGTCTGTAATTACTGCATCTACACGACCTGGCGGTAAATCTTGCAATGCATATATATCACTTGGAAAGTTCTTAATTTTAGTCGTATATTTTTTTGCATCGTCTGTATAAGTACTCGCTTGCATAACACCAATCGTTTTATCCTTTAAATCCGCTTTCGCCTTTAACTCATTATTCCCCTCAGCTACAAATACTTGTGCTCCCGAAGTGTAGTAAGGATCTGAAAAGTCTACTTGTTTAGAGCGTTCTTCTGTAGCGGTCATACTGCCAATAATCGCATCATATTTTTTCCCTTTTAACCCTTGTATAATCGTTTCCCATGGATTTGTTACTGGATTAGCCTCTAATCCAATTCGTTTTGCAATCTCAGTGCCAATTTCAACATCAAACCCTACTAATTTTTCGTTCTCTTTATAGTTTAGCGGTTTTAAAAGACCACTCATTGCGAAAGTCAATTTCCCCTTATTTACAAGATCCATCTTCACTTCATTATCAGTCTTTTCGTTTCCTTTAGAATTGCTTGAAGAATTACTGCTACAAGCACTTAAAACTAAAATAACTATTAATCCAACAAAAAGAGATAATAAAGCATTTTTATTCTTCTTCATTATTCATCCACTCCTTATTTTCATTGAATATAAATCAGTTTGACTCTACTTAAAAAACTTAAGAATTTTCAATTTTCGTTTTTTTCAGGAAACAAAGGCAATCAATTCTTATCAATTGATTGCCGCTCCCTCTACTTAATAAGTTCTGGTTTTAATACTTTCTTTTGATACATCCTCCACGTAATACACCATTTCTCAGGATTATCTAAATAATCTTCTTCAACTAGTTGATGAATTGTACTATTGGATGGGGCATTTTTTACAATTTCAGGATTGTTATATGCCTCATTTGAAATTTGCTGAAGCGCATTAATGTATTCATCTAAATCCGTTTTTGAATAGGATTCAGTTGGTTCAAGTGTAAATGGTTGTGGAACGATATACGGGTGGTGACTAGTCCAGTAATGGAGACCGAAATCAGTCATCCTTCTTTGTACATCTTCTGTAGTAATACCTGTTTCATTAGCCATCTGATCCCAACTATATCGCACTTGTTCTAGTCGCTGGCCTTTAACGTATGGAGCACTTGCACCACGAATTTTTTGTACTTTATGGTATAAGTAATTATTATTTAATACTGCCGTTTGGGCTACTTCTCGTAATCCATCTGGACCTAATGCGCGTATCCATGCATAAGATCTTAAAATTGTTTGGGCTACGCCATGAAATGCACGTACTTTGCCAATTGAGTGTTGTAGATTATCATTTAATGAATAGTTTTCACCATCATATTCTACAATGGGACCTGGTAAATATTCTTTTAATGCTTCAGCAACTCCTAAAGCTCCTGTTGCTGGCCCTCCACACATATGAGGTGCAGCGAACGTTTTATGAAGGTTAAAGAAACACATATCAAAGCCCGCTTCTTTTGCTCTTGTAATACCTAATAATCCATTTGCATTTGCTTGATCGTAATAACAAATACCACCCGCTTCATGTACAATCTTTGTAAATTCTTTAATTTTAGAATTAAAGATTCCTGTATCTTCAGGATTTGCTACTACAAACCCAGCCGTTCTTTCAGAAACAACTTCTTTTAATTTCTCAATGTCCGGGAAGCCATTTTCATCTGGATGTAATGTAATCACTTTATACCCTTTCACAACAGCTGTTGCTGCTTGTGATGGATGCGAGAAAATAGTTGTGATGATTTCATCACGCTGATCTCCTTCACCACGTGTCTCATGATATTTTCTAACAATTGAAGCCATCGCAAATAATGCCTGTGTTCCGCCACCTGGCTGGAATGAAAAAGCGCCCATCCCCGAAATTTCACGCATAAACAAATCTAAATTATGAATAATTTCTAACATCCCTTGTACAGTGCTTTCTTCTTGAAGTGGATGAAGATCCATCATCTTGGGATTTCTAATTAATAATTCATTTATTTTCGGGATATATTTCATCGTACAAGTACCTTGACCGATTTCTACATTAAAATCTGATCCCAGTGTTTCTTGAGACAGTCGTAAGTAATGGCGAAGCACACGAGCTTGACCAATTTCCGGAAGATTCGGTCTATTTTTTCTATACATAGATGCAGGAATAGTAGACACACCGTCACCAATTGTTGATACCACTTCTTCATTTGCTAGTGGGACTTCAACACCTTTTTCTCCCTCTTGATGAAGTTCAAAAATAATAGGTTCATTCCATTTTGCTTGATGAAAATCGCGAGTAGCTTCAGTTCTTTTTATTGGTTTCATTCTCAAAACTCCTTTTGTAGACGTTTATTTTGTTACAATCTCTTCAAGAGCCTCTATCAAACAATCCATATCTTCTTTCGTATGAACCTCTGTCACACAAAATAGAGCACATTGTCCATACTCTGGGAACTCCTTAGAAAGATCCTTACCACCAAAAATTTTCTTTTCTAATAACAGTTCATTAATTGTTTGAACCGAGATTCCCGTTTCGTTAAAGTCCACAATAAATTCTTTAAAGAATGGTGAAACAATTCTTGAACCTTGTATACCCGCAATTTTATTCAATTTCTTTACGGTGTATTGACTATTTTGCATAATGGTTTGCCCTAATTCATACATCCCCTCAGGCCCTAGTAAAGATAAGTACACGCCAGCTGTAATACCCCATAATGCTGTTTGAGTACCAACTGATTCTTTCCCTTTTTCTCTTTGAGCGAAAGAAGTCCTTTCATACGCCACGTCACCAAATCCATATTCCCCTTCTTTTATTGTTGGCACGATACCAAATAATCGTGATGGGAACTCATTAATGAATGTTTCTTCATCACGAGTAGCGATAAAACCAGCTTGGCCACCGCTGTAATTCATATGCATACCAAGTGGTTGTAGATCTCCACAAACAATATCAGCACCATAATGACTTGGTGGTGCCAAAACACCTAATGAGATAGGATCCACCCCAACTACAAGTAGTACATCATGTTCTTTAGCAATTGCAGAAATTTCATTTCCTTGAGATTCTATAAATCCTAAATAAGATGGATTTTCAAAGTAAATCGCTGCTACTTCATCTGAAATTTTACTTTTCAAGTCATCTAAGTCCATTAAACCTGTATCAAGATCGAAAGCAATATTAGTAAATTCGAGCTCTGGTGAACCATAGTTAGCAATAATCTTTGTTCTTTCTGGAGCAACTGTAGCTGCTATCAAAACTTTTTTTCTTTCATTAATGCGAGCGGCCATTCTAATTGAAGTTGCTGCAGCCTGCCCCCAATCGAATGTAGGCACATTCACAACATCCATATCTACAAGCTCCGCTAATAGACTTTGATATTCAAATAATGACTGAAATCTACCATGATCTTCATACGGCTCTCCAGCATAAGCTGTTAGAAATTCCGACCTTTGGTTAATTTCATCGCAAACCGCTGGAACAAAATGTTGCCAACATCCGGCACCTAAAAAGTTAATATAGTCGTTTGTGCTAATATTTTTCTTCAAAAGACCCTCAATATGTCTTCGTAATTCGTATTCTGTTAATGCTTTTGGTATATTCATCTCTTCCTTCAGCTGAAGTTCTTCAGGGATACATGAATATAATTCCATACTGTTCTCTACCCCAATTACCTTCAGCATTACTTCCTTAACTTTAGGGACCATATTTGGGATGTATGGGTGCACCTTTTTTGTCATAGTATTACCTCCTAATATTTTGGTTATCGTTATGCCAAGCCGCCACCGTCAACGATTAATTCCGTTCCTGTTACCCAACTAGATAAATCGCTTGCTAAGAATAGAACTCCCTTAGCAATATCTTGCGGTGTTCCTAAGCGTGCCAATGGACGGTTCACTGCGGAATCTTTTAAGAAAGAGCCTTCTTCGAGATTTAATTGTTGTGCCTCACTTCTCAATAACGGTGTATCTGTATCCCCTGGACAGATACAATTGACACGGATATTCTGTGGTCCATGGTCAATTGCCATTGCTTTTGTCAAATTGACAACACCAGCCTTTGCCGCACAATATGACGCAGCTTTGTCACCACCTTTTAGTCCCCAACCAGATCCGGTATTGATAATACTTCCGCCTGTACCTTCAGCCATAATAGGAATGATGTATTTAGATAGAAGATAAACACCTTTTAATGAGACATCTATAACTGCATCCCATTCATGTTCTTCTAAATCCACAACAGTTTTTCGTTTAATAATACCTGCATTATTGAAAAGTACATCTATATTGCCATATGATTGTTTAATCTCCTCACTTACTGCTTGGCAATTTGCTGCACTTGTCACATCACATTTTATAAATTGCGCTTGATAACCACTCTCCAGAATTGTTCTAGCGGCTTGCATACCTTTTACTTCATCGATATCTAGTAAAATGACACGCAAACCTACTTCAGCCAATAGCTCTGCTGTAGCATATCCAATTCCAGAGGCTGCTCCTGTTACAACTGCTACTTTGTTAGTAAGCTTAAAATAATCCATTTCCATGTAAAAACCCCCTTGAGCTGTTTTACTAGTAATAAAGCAAATAGCGTGCCAACTTTCATTCGTTATAATTCCTAGCTTTTGATCAAAAGAAAATTGTCATTTTGTCATTATTGACTGAAAATTGACAATTTTAACTCTATTCATCTACAATTATGACATCTTAATTATTCCATTATGGAAAAGTACATATAATTAAAAATCCAAATTAAATAGTAGAATGGTTGATTGATATTTCGATTTCTGTGTCTAAACTTACTTTTCAGAAAAAATCACACTCTAAAAGTGGGAGGTTGTATGAATGTCATCTATTTCCTCAATTACAAAGACTATTCGAACATTTGCAGAACTTTTACAAGTCGAAATTGCTTTCTTTAATTATGAAGGTGTATTAATAGCATCCACTGAAGAATATAAAGTACAAAAAAAAGATCGAGTCTATATACCATTTTTCCAAAAACAAAACAAAGAAGCTGTTAGTTTTGTAAAAGACCCCGGACATATGAAAATGTGTAAAGGTTGCCATTTCCAATCGAACTGCCCTTCAAAAGCAGAAATTCTAATTAAAATCACAAAAAATGATAACCATTATGGCTTTCTTTCCTTTGTCAGTTTTACTTCAGAGGGACAAGAAAAGTTAATAGCACAACAAGATCAATTTAAGTACTGGTTAACACAATTAAGCGATATCATTTTAACGATATTGGTTGGTTCCGGAGAATTTAAATATATAGGGAGAGATTCGAAGGAAAATATTAATTATATTATTGGGAACAATACTCAACTAAAAAAACTAAAAGAACTTCTTTCTAGAATTGCTAACAGTACATCTTCAATCGTTATTACAGGTGAAACGGGTACAGGAAAAAGCCTTTTAGCAAAGTTCATCCATGAGCAAAGTATGTTAAGAAAAGGTAAATTCATAGAAATCAATTGTGCTGGCATTCCTGAAACATTATTTGAAAGTGAATTATTCGGATATGAGGAAGGAGCATTTACTGGGGCAAACAAAAAAGGCAAGCCAGGGTATTTTGAACTTGCAGATCGAGGAACATTATTTTTAGATGAAGTTGCAGATTTGCCTGTCCATTTACAACCAAAGTTATTAAAAGTTTTACAAGATGGGATGGTTAATCGAGTAGGCGGAATCAATCCTAAAAAAGTTAATATTCGTGTGATTGCTGCCACTAATCAACCTCTTGAGGAAATGATGGAGGCTAAACAATTCCGTTCAGACTTGTATTATAGATTAAATGTCATCCCAATCCACTTACCGGCATTAAGAGAAAGAAAAGAAGACATAGAATCATTAGTCCCTATCTTAATAGATCGTCTTCAGAATCGTACAGGAAAATTCATACAGACATGCTCAGAAGGATATTTAAAAAGTTTACAGCAATACCATTGGCCAGGAAATATTCGCGAACTTGAAAATGTCATTGAGTACAGTATGAATATGGAGAGGAGTCATCAACTAACAGAATCTTCACTTCCAGATTTCTTACATCCATCACTCGTTCAAGCACCTAAGAAGCTGCTGGAACAAAATGATTTAAAAACGATGGAAAAGGATGGAATAATCCAAGCCTTCAATCGTTATGGGTTTGATTTTGAAGGTAAGAAGTTAGTTGCCGAGCAATTAGGAATAAGTGTACGCACACTATACAGAAAAATGGAGAAATTTAATATTTCTTTTCCCGTCAGATGAATTGTCGTTAAATCGAGCACTACTTACTTTATAAAGGGCAATCAACTTGAAATGGATGTATATTAGAAATTTAATCATTTATTAAATGTGGACAAAATCCGTTAATACTAAAAAATAGTTTAATATTCCCTAAGAAACAAGGAGTGACACAAATGATAAAAGAATCCTTCATATTGCTGTGCCTACCGCATTTTTTAAAGATGAATCGTTAAACGTACAAGGTACTATAGACCATATTAAATATTTATATAATAAAGGGATAAAATCCGTTCTTGTCGGTGGGTCTACTGGAGAACAACATAGTTTAAATCTCAAAGAAAAGATGGATTTGCTTAACGCTGTTTCAATAGAAGAAGAACTCATAAACAACATGGAAATATTATTTGGTGTTTCTTCTATTAGACAGCTTGAAGCTGTTGAGTTTGGGAAGGCGATAAATAAGACAAAGATTGCAGGGATTTTACTTGGATATCCACCTTATATTCTTCCGACTCAAGAAGAAGCATTGAGATATTCTGAAAAGATTATTGAACAAACTAACAAACCTACAATAATATACAATAATCCAAAAAGAACAGGATTTGATTTATCTATAAATAACATCCTTTTCTTAAGTAAGAACGATCATGTAATAGGAATAAAAGAAGCAGGTCATAAAGATAAAATAAAAAAATTGAAGGATCAAATTAAAAATGACTTTTATTATTATGCCGGTGGAGAAATAGATTTAGAAGATAAAGTGCAAATAGGGTTTAATCGATTATCATCAATTGCAGCAAATATATCTCCTGATACAATCAAAAATTGGTTTATGAAAATGTTATCTAATCAACCGATAACTGATCATGAGAAAATAGAAATATCAAGCATAATCGAACAAATTTATACAGGTTCTACTTTAGTAAATTTAAAAGAAGGTATAAATGGAAATGAAATCGACATAGGTATTTGCAGAAGTCCTTTGTGTAATATTTAATTCATTATATTTTAATTTCCTATCCTACTAAAAGAACCACTTGTAAAATTTCAGAAGCCAATATCCTTAGTACGACAAATGAGGTTATTGGCTTCTTCTTTATTTTTAGTTTAAGCTCTCAATTAGATCATGTGTTGTGAAAGGAATTAATAGGCATTTTATTTTCTACGTTTACCAGTGCAAATCCACGGTATCTAGCGCAGTTTTACTCCCAAAATATAACTTAGACGTATCTCCTATCATATATTTCCGATATAAATATAGTAGAAAAGGAAATTATTATATACATTAACTTTGAAATAGTATATTGTATAGCTAAAAAGTAAAGCGTGTAAATTATTTAATTTTCATACAAATAATACATGACATAAAATTGGAGGACTTAAAAGTGCCTAGTATTGACAAAGTAATTGAAATACAAGAAAGTATAATACAAGCCGATTCAGCATTCATATTAATCCCTGCTGAACTGTTATGGATAATAATCGGTATATATTCACTGATGGATATCATAAAAAACAAAAAAACAATTTCATCTTCCGGCTTTATAATGAGAGGGATTTTCTTTTTGTTCACACTATCATTAGTAGTACTCTCATCTATTCATATAATGAAAGCTGATTTTTCAATGAACGAAAAACAATGGAAAGGTGATTATTTAGAGCCATACATGAATGGATTACCTGAAAACAAAACATATGTACAAGATTTTACACAAATATTAGAAATACATAAAAATCACAACAAGAAAATAAAATCAATTTATTTTAATAATAACGTTAAACCTATTTGGGTTGAATTAGATGTACTAGATAAAAATAACGCTTCTAAAACAATATCTGTTCAAACTATTATTAAAAAAGAACCTATTGAAGAACCTTATTTAACATATAAATCTATAAATAAAGATATCTCAAAAGATTATACGAAAAAAGCATATTACGAAACAATTTTACACATACCTGAGGAATATAAAGTTTTAGTTCCTGTAAAATAATATATCCAGTTATACTATTTTTAATTTTTCTTCATAGGAAAGTAAGTAGTTTGAAATTTATTCACTTAGATCAAAATACTTCTATTAAAATCTCTTTTAAATGTATTTGAGGCATGTCCAATGAAATCTATATTTTATGTAAAGAAACGTTAGTATCGTATTTAACGATACTAACGTTTTTTTAACAACTTTTAATTTTTTTCAACTTTATGGAATAGCATAAAGCTAATAATTATAAAACTTAACAAGGCTTTAAAAAACCGGGTAAACCTACCTATGATTTTATAGTGAGATTGTTCAAGTTAAGTAGTTTCCTTTTTTTCATTAATAAACCCTCATACGGTCTAAATAAAAAGACAAGTAAGAATATCCCTCCCGCTGTAGTAGCCATCATGCCTGCAATTGATGCGTCAAAGAATTTTGCGAAATAATAGCCTCCAATAGCAGACAACATTCCAATTATCATACTTAAAATAATCATTCTTTTTACAGATTTACTAAGTAAATACGCCGTAGAAGCCGGTACAATTAACATCGCAACAACTAAGACAGCACCTACACTGTCAAATGCCGCAACAGTTGTAAACGATACGAGTGTCATAAATGCATAATGTAGAAAAACGAGAGGTAGGCCAATACTCATTGCAAAGATAGGATCAAATGTTGACAGTTTTATTTCTTTATAAAACCCTAAAAGAAATAGAATATTTATCAACAACACAAACATTAACATCCATACAGCTTTCGGCATTGTTAAGTTCATAAATGTCCAAGTATTCCAAGGTACAAATGCAATTTCGCCCATTAATACATGTTCTACATCTAAATGTACATTTCCAGCAAAAAGTGTAATCAGTAATACTCCTACCGCAAATAAAGTAGTAAAAACAACTCCAATTGAAGCATCCTCTTGTAATCCATTCGATTGTAGAATTTGCACTAAATAAGCCGTTATAACCCCTGCAATTCCAGCTCCTAGCATCATCCATATACCATTTAATGACTGTGTAATAATGAATGCCATGACGATACCAAATAAAACAGTATGACTAATCGCATCTGCTATCATAGCCATTTTGCGTAATATTAAAAATACACCTGTTAAACCACAAGTAATCCCAACTAATGAACCAGTTACTAAAACCCAAAACTCATTCAAGAGGCTTGCACCTCCTGTTTTAAAACCCGCTTCGCTATTTGTCGTCTTCGTTGAATTTTCACTAACAGACCTCGTTTTGGAGAAAATATATATGAAAAAATAAATAACAAAGATGCTGTAATGACAATGATTGGTCCAGTTGATAACCCTGTCTTTAAAGAACTAATTAAAGTTCCGCATGCACCTGAAAAAGCACCAAACAAAGCACTCATAATTATCATGGTGACTAATTTATCCGACCATATTCTGGCTGTAGCCGCCGGAATGATCAGCATTGCAGACATTAATATAACACCTACAGCCTGTATACCTGTAACAATTGTTAACACTGTTATTGCTGTAAGTATAAATCTAAGAAAATTTACAGGTAAGCCAATTCCTTTAGCGAATGTAGTATCAAATATGATTAATTTCCATTCTTTATAAAAAGTTAAGCAAGTCAAAATGATTATTAAAGCACTTCCTGATAACCACACTAGGTCGCTTTTTGCCATAGTTGCTGCTTTGCCAAATATAAAATCGTTTAATCCACTTTGATTGCCAGAACTACTTTGATTAACAATTGTTAGTAAAACAATACCCGCTCCGAAGAAAACTGATAATACTATTCCAATAGCAGCATCGGACTTCAATTTGGAGCGATTAATAATACCTTGAATCAAATATACTGATATAGTTGCCGTTATTATTGCACCCAGCATTAATAATGGTAAATCCTTTTGCTGAAATATCAGAAATGAAATTGCAATACCTGGAAGTGCTGCATGAGCAGCAGCATCACCTACAAGGCTTTGCTTTTGAAGAAATGCAAATGATCCGATTAATCCAGAGGCAACTCCTAATAAAGATGCACCAGCTAGAACCCACAATAAGTTACCTGATAGCATTCAATCCTCCCCTTTCAGCAAGCGCTTCATTTTGCTTTTCATTCATAAAGAATAACTTTCCTCCATACGCTTGTTGTAAATTTTCTTTTGTAAAAATTTCCTTAGTTGGTCCATAAGAAATGATTGTTTTATTCAGTAATACGGTCCAATCAAAATAATCATTTACTGTTTGTAAATCATGGTGTACAACCAGTACTGTTTTCCCTTTTGCTTTTAATTCCTTTAAAATATTAATAATTGTAAGTTCAGTTGCTGCATCAACACCTACAAATGGTTCATCCATAAAATAAATTTCAGCTTCTTGAGCAAGTGCTCGAGCTAAAAAAACGCGTTGTTGTTGCCCACCTGATAATTGACCAATTGAACGATTTGCAAATTCCCCCATACCAACACTTTTCAGACATTTCATAGCCTTTTCTCGATCTTTAGCTTTAGGTCTATTAAATAATCCTATATGACCATAACGTCCCATTAGAACGACATCTAATGCATTTGTTGGAAAATCCCAATCTACTGCATTTCGTTGTGGAACATAACCCACAAGATGATTTTTAGGATTTAAAGAATGACCTAATATCTCCACTTTCCCAGTTTTATTAGGTAGCTGATTTAAAATTGCTTTTATCAGTGTAGATTTCCCAGCACCATTCGGACCAATAATCCCAACTAATTTTCCAACAGGTACACTTAAATTAATATCACGTAAAACAAGATTGTCTTCATATGCCACTGATAAATGGCTTACTTCAATTGCATTCATATTTTCCTCCCCCTACTTCAATGAGTTTACAATTGTATCTACATTGTGTTTATACATTCCAATATAAGTTCCTTGTTCTGTTCCTTCTTTTCCCATAGCATCTGAATATAACTCCCCGCCAATTTTCACATTTTGTCCTTTTTCTTTAGCTCCATCAATTACTGCTTTCATCGCTTTATCAGACACGCTTGATTCAATAAATACAGCTTTAATATTGTTTCCGACTAAAAAGTCAACAACGTCCCTTACATCTTTTAGACCATATTCAGACTCCGTACTTAACCCTTGTAAACCACGTACTTCTATATTCAAACTACGACCAAAATAATTAAAAGCATCATGTGCTGTTACCAGTACACGCTGATCTAAAGGTATCTCATCAATTCTTTGTTTTGCATAACTCGATAGATCATCCAATTCTTCAAAGTAGATAGCTTCATTTTCACTAAACTCTTTCTTATATTCTGGATATTTTTCACTTAATGTAGCTGTAATTTGATGGACAGCAGTTTTCCAAATATCGATATCAAACCATACGTGAGGGTCATATAACTTTGCATCCATTTCATTTCCTAACAATTTCTCTTCTTCAATTGATTCACTTATTGCATTAACAGTTTTATCATTTTCTTGCATCTTCTCAAAAACATCTAGCATCTTTCCTTCAAGATGAAGGCCACTATAAAAAATCACATCCGCACTTTCTAATTTACTCAAGTCTCCTTGTGTCGCCTTATACAAATGTGGATCTACTCCAGGTCCCATCAAAGCCTTTACTTCAACACGATCTCCAGCAATAACAGATACAGCGTCTGCAATTTGGCTAATTGTTGTTACAACAACTGGTTTATCATTTTCTTTTTTCGTTGAACATCCAGCTAAAAATAAGATTGCAGCAAAAAAAATAACTAACTTTTTCATTCTCTTCTCCCCTTTTTCCCTATGTTAATTGTTTTTCCTTAAGGAAACTTTTTAGGTAAAAAAATAATTCCTTCGCACAATTGTTTTTCCTTTAGGAAACTTTATTTTAGCTTATCGACTTTTTCCATTTATGTCAACTAATTATTTGAATTATTATTTAGTACATAAATCAAGGTTGAATTGTGCTATTGTAAAATATATACAATAAAAGCCCCGAATGACTTATTTAAAAGTCATTTGGGGCTTTCTCATTATTAAAAATAATTAAGTTTATATCTAAAACCCAACCTCATACAACCGAATACCTTGTATATACTGAATCTTTTTAGCACTCATTCTCACTTTATGGATGTAAACAATATTATTTGTTCGTTTAATCAACTTAGTCTTTCTCGTTTTACTATCATATTTTTTCAAGCCTTCTTTATCTGTAAAAATAATACTGTGAGAAGAATAGTCGATATACTGATTGCCTTCATAAATATTAATATTAGGATATTTAATACTTTTTCCTGTATTCGTGTTTAAATAATAGTACCTACCATCTCTACCACTATAATAAATGAGAACATCATTTATCGTAACACCGAAACTTCTTGCCTCAAAACCAATAGAGTTATATAAGTAATCAATCGATTTATATTTTTTTATATTTTCTCCATCTTGTTGCATCGAATACAAACTACCTTTTTTCGTATAATATATCCTTCCCGACTTTATCCAAAAACTATCTACCAATCTCTTCAGAGTCTTTTTCTTTTTTGATTTCAGATCAAATACATTTAAATCATATTCCTTCATGGACTGTTTATTATAAGTAACGTAAAACAGTTTAGAGCCCTCTATTTTATAAGGTGTGACAGTATTCGATGGGATATAATCTTTGATCACACGTTTTTTATTTTCGTTAGCTGTCATTTCATATAATTTTAGAGCATATCCTTCTGCTGGTCCATATATACTTTCAGTTCGATAGACAGGCGAAGTGAGGTAGAGTTTAGACCCTACTTTTTGCAGTTTATATATCGAACGATCAAAATCAGGAATTAGGTCACCAGATTTCGTCGATAATTTATACTGAGCTGTCATATCCTTTAATCCGAGAGATTTCTTCACCTTTTTATTAGTATTATAACGAGTAAACTTAACAACCATTTTTGCTTTGGCATTAGGTTTTGCATAATACATCCCTTTGGAAACATTTTCACTATCATTTGAAATGTAATATTCATTTGTAGATGCCATAATTTCTACTGGTGTAAGAAATGCAATGGTTGCTATAAATAATAAGAAACTAAGCATGCCCTTCTTCAAAAAATCTCTCCCCTCCCTAAAACAAATATCTATTGACTTTTGCTTGAAATTATTAGATTTATTAAATTACGATAGTATACCTTCATTCTCAATGCTAAATTCGTCATTTTTAATACGCCTCTAACCTTAATAGATATGATTAACATTAAATAAAAATAACTATTATTTATCTTTCAAATATTTCAACTGTTCAGTTATGTCAAATAGAGTTTTGTGATTTATAATAGAAAAAAGGATTGTTTACTTTTGATTGGCATTTCCTAATATCAAATTACTTTATTATTATCATAAGCTGTAATAGCTTAAGGAGAGGAGATCACATATTATGTCAACTAACTTAGCAGCTCTATTTCCTTCTATCAATCTACTAACCGAATGTCCCGTTAATACTGAAGAAAATATTCATATATTCCATAACCAATTCAACAATACTTGGATGACCGTCGACAGAAAAGAATTAACAGCTCGTGATTATGCTCTGTTAACTTCACTTTTTAAAGAGATACAACCCACTCCATTTAGTAATGATTCCATCTCAGAAAAATGGATTCAATTTTTATTACAAAGTGGTTCTTCTCCTTTAAAAGAGGATTGTGATATCCGTATTATCCAACTTCATTTTAAAGCTGACGACATCTTAAAGTCCGACTTGAATCAAGCTGTTCAAGCTTATTTTAATGATGCTATGCAACTTGTTTTTATTTCGACACATGATGCCGTCCTTATTGAACAGAAAGCTTCATATATACATACTTTTGATGACTTCTCTTCTTTTGTCGTTGCACTTGAAAGTGATTTTTTCTTAAAGGTCAAGATGTATATTGGAAAATTCTATTCGACAGCTACACCCTTTTCTAGTCATTTTATAAAAGAAAAAGAATGGTTTAAAAAAGGTCTTATAAGAAATCATTCTGAACAAATTTATACGATGGAAAAGACTTTCCCTATTAGTTTAATTGAACAAATGTCTGACGAAATGAAACAGATGATCCGCAAAGAAGTATTAGAGCCAATTGAATTTGATATGGAGTTACTGCAAACAGTTCAACTCTTTTTTGAAAATGGATTTAATGCTTCTGTTACTGCTAAAGAATTACATGTGCATAGAAATACGCTTCAATATCGCCTTACAAAGTTCCAAGATATTACTGGTATTTCTGTACGGTATTTTGACGGTGCTCTTGTTTCATATTGTGCGAGTTTGATAGCTAGTGAAGAAGAAGACAAAGCGCACAATTAATACGTCAGAAAATTGTGCACATTATACATATGATGTTTCGCCTATGATTGTTAAACTTTAATATATAAAGCGATATTAAAGGGGTGCTTAATATGGAGAAAATGGTTCTTGAAGATATTTTTAAAGTTTACGATGACGGAAGTACAGCAGTTTCTAATTTCAATTTGCGTGTGCAAGATGAAGAGTTTATCGTTCTTGTAGGTCCTTCTGGATGTGGGAAATCGACAACACTACGTATGATTGCAGGACTTGAAGAGATTTCTGAAGGGGAATTTAGCATTGATGGTAAATCTATGAATAATGTCCCTCCAAAAGAACGGGATATCGCAATGGTGTTCCAAAACTATGCACTTTATCCTCACATGACTGTATATGACAATATGGCGTTCGGATTAAAGCTAAGAAAATTCTCTAAAACGGAGATTGAAAAACGTGTGAAAAATGCAGCGAGTATTCTTGATCTTGAGCCTTATTTAGATCGTAAACCTAAAGCATTATCAGGTGGACAACGACAACGTGTTGCACTTGGTCGCGCAATTGTTCGTGATGCAAAAGTATTTTTAATGGATGAGCCTTTATCAAACTTAGATGCAAAATTGCGTGTTCAAATGCGTGCTGAAATTGCAAAATTACATAAACGTTTGAAAACGACAACAATCTATGTAACTCATGATCAAACTGAAGCGATGACTATGGCTTCACGTCTTGTTGTTATGAAAGACGGTCTAATTCAACAAATCGGAACACCAAAAGATGTTTATGAAAATCCCGAAAACGTATTTGTAGGCGGCTTTATTGGATCACCTGCAATGAACTTTTTTGAAGGTACAATCGATAGTGGTTACTTCAAAGCTGGAAGTGTATTGTTGAAAATCCCTCATGAAAAACTAGCAATCTTAAATAGTCAAGGCTATAACGGTAAAGAAATTATTCTTGGTGTTAGACCTGAGCATATTTCTGAAGATCCATTAGTACTGGCTCAACATACAGAGTCAACAGTTGAGGCAAATATTGAAGTATCTGAATTAACAGGAGCCGAATTAATGGTCTATTCTGCACTAGATGGTCAACAATATATTGCTCGATTATCTTCTGATTCACTTATCCAACCTGGACAAAAAATTAAGCTTGCATTCGATATTTCAAAAAGTCATTTCTTTGATAAAGAAAGTAAGAGTCGCATTAGATAACAAAAACCCCCACCTAGTAATCTGGATGGGGGTTAATTTTTTATCTTTTTTCTTCTATTATTGTTGAGGCAACACCACGTAATACAGCTTCGTCCTTATATATGCTTGCTTCAATACGCTCTTCTTTGCCTTTTAGTAATGGATGGCTAAGATACTTTCCGACCTCATTCTTAACTGCCTTGATCAGTTCAGGATGATGATTGAAAACACCACCTCCAAGAACGATACAGTGCGGATCTAAAAAAACCATAATATGATGTACTTCTTTAGCTAACGAAGTAACTGCCTCGTTTATGATAGAAACGGTTGCATCGTCACCTTGATAATATAATTCCATCATTTCATGTAATTTTAATGTAGTATTATTAAAATGCTTTCGTCCTTTTGATTCCAATGCAGGACCAGAAACTAGAGGTTCAAGCGTTGTCTCTGGATTGTCTGTGAGACTAAACCCAATTTCTCCTGCCATGCCTGCTCCTCGTAAAAACTCTCCTTGATGAATCGAACAACAAGAAATGCCCGTACTCAGCGTCACATAAACCATGGACTCTTTAGAATATCCTCGGTTCGTATACTCTCCCCAAGTAGCCATATACACATCATTGTCTATTTTAATCTTAGTTTCTGGAAACTCAATAGCTAGTCTATCTGATAGTGGAAAATCTCTCCATGGTAGATTATTTTGAAAAACTGCGATGCCTTTTTCTGAGTCTACAATCCCGGGAATTCCCAATGCAATCCCCATCACATCATCCATGTAAACACATGAATTCACTAGTAGATTCTTAAAAGAATCTACTAGTGAATGGAATAGTTTTTCACCGTCTTGTTTTTCACTTTGTATTACGCTCTCTTCCACAATGGTACCATCTTTGCGAAATAAAGCTGTTGCTAGTTTAGTTCCTCCAACATCGGCTGCTAAAATGTATTCCATTCTCATTCACCATCCAATTACGACAATTTAACAACTTGAGTAAGGTTACGAGGCTTATCTGGATTATATCCAAGATGAATCGCACGTTGATACGCAAGTAATTGCAGATATGGGACATAAATTCCATGTCTATTTAAATCGCTAATTTCATCCGTCAAATTTATAATATGGTCCGCTTCAAAGCCTTCAGGTGTTGGCCCAATAGTAAGAACACGGCCACCAAGTTTTTGAATATCTTTAACTAATGCTTGATCATAATCAGCTGTTTCTAGTTGAGTCATCAAGATAACAACTGTAGTTTCGTCTACAATTGAAATCGGACCGTGTCTAAATTCTAAATTAGAATAGCTTTCACATTCTGTTTGCGTCATCTCTTTTAATTTTAGTGTTGCCTCTTTCGCTATACCGTTATATGAACCAGATCCTAAGAAGATAATACGAGTTTTATTAAGATCCTCAGCAACAACTTTTATTAAGTCTTCTTTTGTTAACGCGTCTGCAACCAATTGTGGCACTTGTTTTAACTCATTTAAATTGTGAGTCGAATTTACTTGTGTTGCTGCAAATACTTGTAGGCCATACAACATATTTGAGAATGATTGTGTCATTACAACGCTCTTTTCAGAAATATGATCAAGAGCGATTACATTATCTGCTGCAGTTGCCATCGGTGTATCACCGTTACATGTAATTGCCATAGTGCTAAGGTTAGCATGGCCTTTTAAATGATCCAATGCGATAAGTATTTCAGAAGTAGTTCCTGATCTTGAAATTGCAACAATAAGATACTTTTTACCTGGTACTATACATGAAGAAGTATGAAGGAATAATTCAGATGCAGGAATTGCTGAAGCAAATACTCCTGTAACTGTTTGGAAATACTTAGCTGCTGAAGCTGCTATGTAATAGGATGTTCCGCATCCTGTAAATAAGACTTGATCTACATTTCCGATTTCAAGATTTAAATTCTCTACAATCTCAAGAGTCTTTTGAAGTTGTTCGCCTTGACCAGTTATCTCTTTATAAGTATACATATTTCTTTTCCCCTATCTATAATTTTATGATTGTAATTTGCCCCATCAATTCTTCAACTTGTTGCGAATCAATGAAACCAATTTTGCTATACATTGCGTTGACTGAACCACATGCTAATGCTCTTTTATAAGCTTCTAAAGGTTCTTCACCATTAGCTAATCCATATAACAAACCACCTACAAAAGCATCTCCACTACCTACTGTGTTAACAACCTCTACTTTCGGTGCATCTGCTTTGAAATAACCATCTTTATTGACAAAAATCGCACCTTTTTCTCCTAAACTAAAGCAGACATGCTCAACTCCATCGTCTACAAAACGTTTTCCTACATCAAGTAGATCAGTTTCATTTACTGTTGCTTTGCCGAGAATTGTAGCAATTTCAAATTCATTCGGTTTAATCGCAAAAGGTTTTGCTTTAATGCCATTTCGTAAAGCATCTCCACTTGAATCAAGAATCGCTTTTGCTCCGTTTGCATTAATAATATCAATAAGTTCAGTATAAGCCGTTGTTGGTAAACCTTTCGGCAAACTGCCAGATAGTGCAAACCAGTTCACACTTTTAGATTGTTCATCTATCCAATTGAGCATTGCTTGCCATTCTTGCTTTGTAATCTCTGGACCACTCTCTAGTAATTCTGTTACTTTACTTTTCTTTGAATCTAGCACAGTTAAGCAGACACGGCTTTCACCCTCTACTTGAATCAACTCACTTGGAATACTTTTCTTCAAAAGTAACTGACGAATTCTCTCACCATTAATACCACCTGCAAACCCACCGACAGTAACGTCTGCTCCAGAACGCTTGAGAACTTTTGCAACATTAATCCCTTTACCGCCCGCTTCTTGAATTATGGTTGAAACTCGATTCGTACCTCCAACAGCTAATGAATCAACTTCATAGACTTGATCGATTGCTGCATTTAACGTGATCGTTGTTATCATTTTTGTAAAGTAACAATCTTTGTTTTTACTAATTCAATAAGCGCTTCACGTGCAGGCATGAAATATTTGCGTGGGTCGTTTTCATTTGGATTTTCTTTAAAAAATGCTCGAACTTCTTCTGCGAACATGTCTTTTAATTCCGTTGAGAAGTTCACTTTTGCAACACCATAATCTAATGCCTTTCTTAGACTAGCATCCGGTACACCCGATGCTCCGTGCATAACTAAAGGGATATTTGTTAATTTTTGAATTTCTTCTAGTAAATCAAATTGTAACTTAGGCTCTTTTTTATAATTTCCGTGTGCCGTTCCAAAAGCAGGGGCAAATGAATAGATTCCTGTTTCTCGTACAAATCGTTCAGCAATTACCGGATCAGTGAAAAATGCTTTAGACTCTTCAAGTTCAAGATCATCTTCTACACCACCAATTGTTCCTAGTTCCGCTTCTACTGGTACATTGATAGCATTTGCTGCATCCGTTACTTTTCGAACAAGCGCAATATTTTCTTCTAATGGTAGTCTTGAACCATCGATCATAATAGATGTATAACCTGCGCGTAAACATTCCATCACAACATCATATGATTCACCATGGTCCAAATGTAGTGCTACTGGTACTTTTGCTTGTTCGGCAGCTGCTTTTGCCATTGCAATCATATATGGCATTTCTACATATTTATATGTGCTTGCAGTAGTTTGCAGAATAACTGGTGAACCTGTTGCTTCAGCGCCCGCAATTACTGCTTTAATAATTTCTAAATTGTGCGCACCGAATGCACCGATTGCATAATGATTATCGTAAGCGTCTTTTAACATTTCTTTCGTTGTAACTAATGACATAATTTCTTCCTCCTAATAGATGGGTTGTTGGGTTAACTTTAGTTATTTAAAAACTCATAGAAAATTCTATGAGTATTAATGAAGCTCAGTGTAAAATCTACAACGATCACCACGTACAATTGAAATACAAAATTCTACAGGGCAATTATTCGTGTCAAAGGCTGTTCTTTCCAATAGTAAAGCAGGTTTTCCGACTTCTGTCTCTAAAAGTACACTTTCTTCCTCTCGAATTAGAACCGGTTCAAAAGCCTCTTTCGCTCGAACAACTACCACGTTATATCGTTCAGCTAATAAATCATAAAGAGAAAACGTTCCAACTTCATGCAAAACGGACATATCTTGAATAACCGATTTTGGCAAAAATGATGATTCAAGAATAATAGGTTCGTCTTCTGCACAGCGTAATCGTTTTATTTCAACGACCATTTCACCTTCTGGAAGCTGTAGTCCTTGCCTAACAGTTGCTGATGGCTTGACTTCCTTCACTTCAAGCACATGATCTTTTGGATGTAGACCTTGTTCTTGTAAAACTCGACTAAAACTATAAAAACCACCTAGTGACTGTTCAAATTTAGGTTTCGAAACAAAAGTCCCTTTTCCTTGTACTCGATACAATGTACCTTCTTGAACTAATTCTTCAATCGCTTTTTTCGCTGTGTTTCTACTTACTTGAAACAATTCCATTAAACGATTTTCAGAATCTATTTTATCACCCGGCTTCCATTCACCTCCTCTAATGCGCGCATCTAAACGTTGCTTTAGTTGATGATATAATGGAATAATACTTTTTTGATCTAACGGTTTCATACGTTACTCATCCTCTTCTTACTTCTTCATAATTTCAATATATCATCATTTCACAAAGATTGACATTATTTGAATGCATCTTTTTGTTGAAAAGCAACTAATCCTCTACAAATTGTCAATTCGACTGCACCATTCTCCCCTAGAACTACGATGTCAGCATCTTTTCCAGCTTGAATAGATCCTTTAATATCGTATATACCTAGACGCTTAGCTTGATTAGCCGATGTGACTTGTAGTTGTTCGTGAATAGTAAGTCCTAGCCATTTTATTAGATTCAATCGTGCATTATTCATCGTGACGATACTACCTGCTAGTGATCCCGTAGAAGTTAAAATGCATTTACCAGCATTAACCGTCACCTTTTGACCACCTAGATCATAAACCCCATCGGACATTCCTTTAGCACGAATTCCATCGGTTATTACGAGCATCCTTTCAAGCCCTTTCATCTTTACAACCATTTTCAATAAGTCTGGATGAAAATGAATGCCATCAGGAATGACTTCAACAAAAATATCATCATTTAAAAGTGCACTTCCTACGACACCCGGATCACGATGATGCAATCCTCTCATTCCATTAAAAAGATGCGTAGCATGTTCAACTCCATGATTTATAGCTTGCAAACACTCATCGTAAGAACCATCTGTATGACCCATTGATGGAATAACACCGTTACTTTTAAGTTCCTTTAGCAATTCAAAATGGTTATCTAATTCAGGAGCAAATGTTAAAACTTTAATATTATCTCCAGATAGCGTTTGCCATTCTTTAAATAAACTCACTTTAGGTACTAGAATAGCATCTTCAGGTTGAGCCCCTTTTTGTTCCTTATTAATAAATGGTCCTTCAACATGAATACCTAACATCTCCGCCACACCCGAAAGATTATTCTCTTTCATATAGCTTGCTAGATTTTTAATAACCTCATTTATATGTAATATCGGATTTGTCATCGTTGTTGCAAGAAAAGAAGTTGTACCCTCTTTTGCAAGTGCATAGGCGATTTCTTCAAAAGATTCTTTAGTCGAATCCATAAAATCATATCCGGCAGCACCATGTATATGCATATCGATCATACCTGGAATAACATATTGTTTTCCGGTACAATCAAACACTTGGTCCACATCACTATTTTTCGGACATTCTTCCATCTTACCAACAGACTCAATCTTTTCCCCTTTTATATAAACAAATCCATTTGGAACAATTGTTTTTTCAAGTACAACTGTTGCGTTAATTAATATTATATTTTTCATGATAAAGTACCTTCTTCAAATTGCTGTTTATTATTTTTATCTTCTTTCTGTATAGAACCATCCGATTCGCCTTTTAATTTAAAAATTTGGGATGACATCCATGTGAGAAATAGTATCGTTACACTTATTCCAAAAAACGGAAGTAAACCTGGTATGAATAAGAAAATTCGACACAAAACATAGAGACCGATAATAGAACCAAGCATTTGGAGTGGAAATGAGATACTTAATAGAAGAGATGTCGAAAAATAACGAGAGAATGGTAGGTCGTAATGCGCAAACACTTGGAATATATTCATTACCATTACAGCATACAAAATCGTAATCATGACAATCAACGTCAACATTAAAATACTATAACTACCACTCATATTTAAAACAATTTTCAAATTGATTATTAAAAAATAACCAATACCAATTAAAATAACACCAATCTTATTTGAGTTAATAAACTCTTCTTTATATATTTTCCAATAATTTTTGATAAGTGTTTTTAAATCATCCTGACCATGTAATCTTTTTCTCATTATCGAAAATAGTCCAACAGTAGCTGGTGATACACCAAAAATAATTAGACCTAGTAAAGTTAATCCAATCCACATTAGTTGCAGCACAGCCAACATCGTCACAAATTCTACAAACCAATAGAGCTTCCCTTTCCATCCGTTCATGTTCAATTATACTACCTCCCTTAAAGGGTAAAACTCATACAAGGAGGTCCTTGTATGAGCAATTTTAAATTTACTTTTCACCTTTAGTGCGATCGTATGCTCCTTGAGCAGTTTTAAGATAATCTTGTAATTGCATTTTATCAAGAGTCTTCTTGTAGTCTTCCCACTTGCTGAAGTCTTGTTTACCTGTTATAAAGCCTGCAGCCATTTCATCAACATATGTCTGAATATCTGTCAAGATTGCACTAACTTTATCACTTTCTTCAAGTGTATAGTTCAGTCCTGGCAGAATATCTTCATCTTTAATACGATATGGGCGAACTTGCTCAGCGTTTTTAATTGTATTTTCTTTTGCTTCAGCACCTTGGAAGTATTTCTGTTTTACAATCCCAGGGTAATATCCACCTGGCCAAGTTAAAAATTCACTGATCGCTTGGTCCATATTTTTACCGTCTGGATTATCTGTAATTTCTGGTAGATATTTGAAGTTACCATCTTTATCTTCTTCATAAGTTACACCTTCGAAGCCCATGAAGAACATTTTCGTACCTTCATCACCGTAAAGGTAATCAATCCAGCGGACTAATGCTTCTGGATTTTTCGCCTTATCAGTTAAAACAAACATACCAAGGTTTCCAAGTCCATTTGTAACTGCGTTATAAGCACGTTCTCCTGAAGGACCCTCTAAAACTGGTATACCTACATAACCATCAAGTTTCAACAATTCTTTAGGGTCAACTTCATTTAACATACCATAATTACCTTTAGATGCTTCAGCAGAAAATGTTTGAGGTTCTGTAGTGAAAACATCTTTGTTAATTAAGCCTTCTGTATAAAGCTTGTTCAAGAATGTAAGTAATTCTTTATATTCATCCGTTGACGGAACAAAACGGAATTCTTCAGTTCCTTCTTTAAAGTCGAGGTTAATATTCATCGTTCCTTGTTTATTTAAGCCATACGTTCCACGTAAATAATTAATGAATTCAAGAATACCATATCCACCACCCCAAGCTTGTTCATCCGCTTTACCATTGCCATTAGGATCATTTTCCTTGAATGCTTTCAATACTTTATATAATTCATCCGTTGTTTCTGGCGCTTTTAAGTTTAATTTATCTAACCACTCTTGGTTAATCCAAGGTGTCCCAGCACGAAGCGATTCAAATTTCGGGTCATAGATTGTAGGGAAGCCGTAAATATTGCCATCTGCCATTGTAACGCCTTGTTTCACTGATGGATATTCATCCATAATTTTCTTGAAATTTGGTGCATATTCATCAATATAGTCATTTAATGGTAGAAACACTCCTTGCTGTCCGTATTTAACCAAATCTGTTTTAGGAAAAGCTGATGCAAAGAATAATTCTGGGTAATCTCCTGCTGCAAGCATTAAGTTTCTTTTCTCAGCTAAAGCCTCAGTTTGTACTGTTTTCCAGTTCACTTCAATATTTGACTTTTTCGCATACTCATCCCAAAGCATCAATTTGTTCCAATCTTGTGATGCAAAGAATTTTGCTCCAAAACCATCTACTTCGATTTTTTCTTTAGCAATAGGCATACCTGTTTTATTAACATTATCTACATTCTCGCTTTTTCCAGTTGTTCCTTCATCACTAGAGCATGCTCCTAAAATACTAGATGTTAATAATAGACTTGTCACAATACCAGCAAAATACCTCTTCTTCAATACAATCTCCCCCTCGTATATCTGTTTTCTTTGTTACCCCTTAAGTGATCCAATCATAACCCCTTTTACAAAATATCGTTGTAAAAACGGATAAAGCATAAGCATTGGCAAGTTTGCCACAATCAGTACTGCATATTTCAACCCTTCAACACTTAGTTGTTGAGCTAAAAAGCTTTCAGAAGTTGCTTTAATCATGTCATCAGTTTGACCTTGAATCAGTATTTGTCGAAGAATCAATTGAAGTGGGAACTTATCTTGATCTTGCAAATAGATTAATGCTTGGAAGTATGAATTCCAATGGCCTACTGAATAGAAAAGTACCATTACAGCTATTACAGGGAACGATAAAGGAAGTACAATACTCCAAAGAATTTTGAAATTCCCTGCACCATCAATCATTGCCGACTCCTCTAACTCATGAGGAATAGACTGGAAGAACGTACGCATTATGATAATATTCCAGACTGCAACAGCATTCGGAATGACCATAACCCAAAACGTATTTAACATTCCTAAATCACGAATAAGTAAATATGTCGGGATAAGCCCCCCACTAAAGAACATTGTGAAAACGATAAATGCCATGATGAATCCGCGTCCCTTTAAATCTCTACGTGACAACGGATATGCCGCTAAAATGGTCATGATAACATTCAGGATAGTACCAAATACTGTATATTTCAACGTGTTCACAAAACCATTAATAATATCCTCGTTCTTGAATACCTTTTCATATGCATCTAATGTAAATTCTTTAGGCCATAACCACAGCTCACCTGATAAAACATACTGTGGGTTACTAAGAGATGCACTGAGAACAAAAACCAATGGATAGATTACTAGTAAAGCGACAATTGCAAGAAATACAATGTTGAATATATTAAACGCGCGATCTGTTTTCGTTTCTCTCAATTTAGTCACCCCTTACCATAGACTTGTCTCATTCACTTTTTTCGCAATTTGATTTACCATGATGAGCATGATGAAGTTAATGAGCGAGTTGAACAGTCCAACTGCAGCTGAGAAACTATATTGAGCTTCCAAGATACCGCTTCGGTATACGAAAGTTGAGATAACATCAGACGTCGACATATTTAAATCATTTTGCATAAGATATACTTTTTCAAATCCTACTGCCATAACTGATCCTGCATTCAAAATGAATAGAATAACAATTGTAGGCATAATTGCTGGAATGTTGATATGAATAATTCTTTGGAACTTAGAAGCACCATCAATCATTGCTGCTTCGTGTTGAGCGGGATCCACCGCAGCGAGTGCTGCAATATAAATAATTGAGCTCCAACCCATTGTTTGCCATACATCAGAGAATACAAACAGCGTTTTAAACCAACCAGGCTCTGTTATAAAATCAATTGAATTGCCTCCAAATAACATAATCACTTGATTGACAAGTCCATCTGATTTCAAGAACAAGAGTAGCATCCCAACGACAACAACTGTTGATAGGAAATGCGGTGCATAAATTACTGTTTGAACAAATTTCTTATATCGTAAGCTTTTCACTTCATTTAGCATAAGAGCTAGAATGATAGGAACTGGGAATGAAACTAAAAGTGTGAATAGTCCAATTCCTACAGTGTTTTTAATAAGTCTCCAGAAATAATAACTATCAAAGAATCTCTCAAAGTGTTTAAATCCTACCCAAGGACTCCCCGTAATCCCTTTCGTCGCGATAAAATCTTTAAATGCGATCTGTAGACCATAAAGAGGAAAGTAATGAAATACAAGAAAGTATAAAATAACAGGTGTAAGTAATAGATAAAGCTCCCAGTTTTTCTTGAATGATTTTTTCCATTCAATTCGAGCGTTTTTCTTCACTTTAGGTCTATTTTTTAACGGCTTCTTTATTTCACTTTTCTTTATTTCATCTACATAACCTACACCTTCATCCAGTTTAGTCATGGTCACACCCCTTTTCTTACAAACATATTAACTGTGTACGATAGTAGATTCTTGAGAAATGTTGACTACTTTACCACCTGAACGGATAGATTCAGTAGCTGCACATCCAACTGCTACGCTCATTCTTCCAGCAAATGGAGTTGTAAGTGGTTGTTTATTGCGTAAGATTAATTCAACAAAATCTTGTGCAATTTTCGGATCTGCTCCGCCATGACTTCCTTCTTCAGGTTTCATTTCGTATGTGACATTACTAAACTCTTTCACTGTGTTAGTTTTACGTGTTTTTAGGTAAATTTTGTCGTTTACATCATCGTTCTCTATACGACCTTCTGTACCGATGAACGTATAGTTACGGTTATAATCTGGTGTAAAGTGACATTGCAGATATGATGCCTTAATGCCGCCCTCAAGTTCCATAATAAGCATATTGTTGTCTTCAACATCAATTTCTTCTCGGAATGCACATTCCGTAAATGTATGTGGAACGTACTCAGGACATGTATTCTTTAAATCACACTCTGGACATGTTAAATTGTTTGGCTTGTCCCCTCCGTAATAATCAAGTGAGCCAAATGCCGAAACTTTTGTCGCGTACTTTCCTGAAATCCAATGGATAACGTCCAGATCATGTGAACCTTTTTGTAATAGTAGAGAAGTTGTATTCTTTGAATTCCCGTGCCAATCGTGGTAATAGAAATAACCACCAAATCCTACGAAGTGACGAACCCAAATCGTTTTCAATTCGCCGATAGCACCAGAATCAATAATATCTTTCATAGTTTGGTACATACTCATATAACGCATGTTGAAACCAACCATTAAATGCTTCCCTGATTTTTCCCAAGCTTCAATAATTCGGTCACAACCTTCGACCGTAATAGCAAGTGGTTTTTCAGAATACACATGTTTTCCAGCTTCAAGAGCCGCAATTACATGTTCTTCATGTAAATAATCTGGAGACAATACTGCGATTGCATCGATATCATCACGAGTCAATAATTCTTTGTAGTCTTTTGTTAAAAATAACGGTGAGCCGATTTTTTCTTGAAACTTGTCTAATCGTTCTTGGGATAGATCAGCGAGTGCAACAACTTCTGATTCACCTTCTGGTTTGTGCCAGTATTGAGCAAGTCCACCTCGTAAACCTGCACCAATGACACCAATTCTTACTTTTTTCATTTTTACACCTCATCTATTTTTTAATTATTTAAATAACGGGGGAATATTTCCTGATTTCCGGAAAACGTTTTCCCAAAGAGTTTTAAAAATTAATTGACGATTTGTTATGTAGACTGGCGAACTAATAATTCGAATGGTAATAAGGTTTTTAACGCCATATTCGGATTATCTTCTATTTGACTCATTAACGTTTTTGCTGCAATTACACCCATTTCATATTGTGGAACCGATATAGTAGATAACGCAGGAACAATGTATTGTGCCATTTCGTTATTATCAATTCCTATGAATGCAATATCACCTGGAATATTAAGTTCAAGTTCATGTGCAGCCCTCATTGCTGCTATTGCAAGTAAATCACCTGCACAAAAAATCGCGGTAGGACGGTTATTTATTGTCTCACTTAATATTTTTTTTGCTGCCAGATAACTTTGTTCCATGCACCAATCAGAATTAATGATCCAGTGCTTTTCAATTGCTAATTCAAAATCATTCATTGCCTTTTTAAATCCTTTGAAACGTTTTTCTTTCGTCATTTCAATTCCAATTCCACCGCCGATGAAACCAATTTTTTCATGACCTCTTTTAATTAAATGTTCAACAGCTTGATACGCAGCTTCTTCCCTATCATAATCCACAGTAGAAATTGCATGATCACTATAGTTAAAGTCCACTCCAACGACTGGAATCAAATCCTTAATTTCAGTGAGTTTTTCTTCGTCAACCTCATCAATTAGTAATACACCATCTACTTCTTTTTCTCGGATTATTTGATGAAAAAGTACATCATCTTCTAAATCTTCATTGCTTATTAACAATAAAGTGTAGCCCGCGTCATTTAATGTTTCATTAATGCCTGAATAAATTTTAGAAAAGTACGGGTTAGTCTCCGCTAAACGCGGACTTGCGAGCCAAGCAATCCTCTTTGTACGTTTCTTCTCTTGAGCTGAAGATGATACGAGTTGTCTTGCATATTCATTTGGAATATAACCTAGCTCTTTAACTGCCTTCCATATTTTCTTCTTCGTATCAGGGTTCACATTCCGTGACGGATCATTTTTTATAACGCGTGAAACTGTTGTAATTGAAACACCAACATGTTCTGCTATTTCTTTTAACCTAACCATTCTATGTACCTCATTCCCTTGCAACCGTTTTCAATTCCTATTATTATACAATATATTTTATAGTAGTATAGGGAATTTTTTACGCATGCCTATATTAGGTCAACAGGTTGTAGGTACAAGTTAAATTAAAGAAATATCAATACCTTTTTTATATTCTGAAAATTGGTACTAAATACAATATATAATCCGAAATATTAATTGTCAATATATTTTTTTATTTACTTTATTAACATAATTTATCATTAAACCACTGTTTAAATGTTGAGTTTATTTAATGTTAATACAATATTATTCTAGAGCTATCAGCGTATTCATGCATATTAACAATACTTATTTTTCGTTTACCAAAACCATTAAAAAGACTGTTAAAAATTATATCTTGTACGTAATCATTTTTTCGTTTACCAAAACCATTAAAAAGACTGTTAAAAATTATATCTTGTACGTAATCATTATTGGGATTTCATGAGAATTGTAGATCGTATTTATCGATTTTAGTTTGTAAAATATATTCTTTTTATTAAATACGACGATTTAATTTAGAACAGTAAGTCTTTATATTAAGGTTAGTTTTTTTAAACATTTCTATATATTAAAAGAGCATTCTCCTGTAATAGAAATGCCCTTTAATATTTCATATTCTTATTCTCTTTTGACGAAAATTCTTTTATTATAAATCCTTTTCGTTATATTTATATACGCAAATTCTATAAGAAATATAAAACAGTAATAGTGCAATTACTGGTACAGTCAGAAAAACAAAAATGGATGGAACAGTTTCAGCTACAATTAGTAATAATAACAATGGTAATACAGAAGCACTAATTATCAATAGCACAATAATTAATATCCACTGTGCAAATTGAGTGCTTTTATTTATAACAACAGGCAGATAAAAAACAAATATAAATATAAACACACCATAACTTACTGAAGTTGCTGATATTAATAAAAATAGTGACAGCTCTTTTTCCATTAGATTGAGCAGAAACGCAATGCAAAATGTACTGATATGCGTAATTGTATTAATCCAAAAGGACATTACATAGCGAGATTTCACATACAGTTCTCTTGTAATTGGTAAAATGTTAGCGAATTGCTGCCAATTTGCTTTCTCATCAATTGCAAATGTATTTACTATAAAAAATAGCCCCATTAAAGGAGCACCAAATAATGATATTGCAAATGGCCCTTCACTGATTAATGCTATAGAAATTATTAATGTAAAAGATGCTACTATAAACCACCAATGAATCCTATTTATATACCAATCTCTCTGAAGTAATCCCCTCATTGGTACCCCCTAAAATTCCTTTTTCACATAAATTTGTACTGATAGTAGATAAGAAATAACCATAATTAATAACCCACCAATTGGCGCAAAATAGATAAAGGTTTCAATCGTTTTCATCGATGGTATCGTCCAATTAAAATAATCATCTACTAAAGGGTATACAAAAGTTGGAAGCAAGAAAATGGCGACTAAAATAATCCGCCCCATATTTGGTCCTAATTTAATAAACACAGGTAACACGATTGAAAATAGGATTAAACATAATGTCAAGATCCCTAAAAGGATAAAACTCGCTGCCTTTTTATCGTTGAGTATTGAGTCCCCTCCAATAAAAAGTAGAGGTAGAGAGAAAACTAAGCCTATTCCTGTCAATATCAATGCTAAAACATATTTACTTAATATATGCTGGTGCATTTTCACTGGCATCGTGTTTGCAAATCTTCCCCAATTTGACATGTCATCGTAAGTGAAGGCAGTCATTACTTGCATCATAATGAAGACGATAAAAGTACTGAAAAAAGCTACATTTTGAAACGAATAACTTACGATTAACATTAAACAAAACAAGCCAAGCATTACTTTCATTTGCTTTTGTATGACCATCAAATCTTTTTGAATCAATGCCATCATTTTAGAGCCCCCCCTTTCACTGTAAATAACATAACCTCTTCAATTGTCGGTTTCTCAAGAGAGAAGATAGTATTTACTTCAGATCTCTTCACCAGCGCTTCGACACTATAGGCATTTCGACGAATACCTTTAATAGCGGTTGGTGGTATCGCTTTAAGCTCCTGATCATCTCCTCGGAAAATGGCATACTCTTCAAGTAAATAGTCCTTCTCTTCACTGAACTGAATTTTACCTTCATGGATAAATGTAATATAGTCTGCAATTTTCTCTAAGTCTGTAGTGATATGTGATGAAAATAAAATACTATGAGACTTATCTTGCATAAAGTCCTGGAAAAGTTCTAATATCTCATCACGTACAATCGGATCCAAACCGCTTGTAGGTTCATCTAATATTAAAAGTTTTGGATGATGCGCTAATGCTACGGCAATGGATAGCTTCATACGCATCCCGCGTGACAGCTCTTTCATTGTTTTCTTTAGCGGTACATGGAATTTTTCTAGTAGTCCAAAATAGTAACTGACATCCCAATTTTTATATAGTTTCTTCATAAAGTGATTTATCTTAGTTGGGTTTAACGGTTCCGGAAATAAAATATCATCAAAGACTACACCGATTTCTTCTTTTATTTCAATTTCGGCTTCCTCTAATTTTTTTCCGAATAACCGTATTTCTCCTGTATCGTTTTGCAATAAATTTAAGATACATTTAATAGTAGTTGTCTTACCTGCCCCATTCTCACCGATGAAACCCATAATGACACCTCTAGGTAATGTTAGTGAAACATCCTCGATTTGAAATTCTTTATATTTCTTCGATAGGCCTTTTACTTCAATGCTATTCATGAATATTCTCCTCCCCCAAGAAATTTAGGATCTCTATTAAATCTTGACGATCGATTCCTGCTGTTTTTGCAAGATCTAACGCTTTTTGCAAGTGCGACTCAATTTCTCGTTGATATTCTTCTAACATAAACTGACGATTACGTTCTGCTACAAAAGAACCTTTCCCTGGTACTGTTTCAATAAATCCGTCCTTCTCCAAATCGGAATATGCACGTTTCGTCGTCATGACACTAATCTTCAAATCCTTTGCTAACATTCTGATGGAAGGCAATGCTTCCCCTGACTTTAAATCCCCTTTTACCATCGCATTTTTCAATTGCAACGTAATTTGTTCATAAATCGGCTTGTCACTTGCATTACTTATGATTATTTTCATGGTCACACCGCCCTGATTTCCTAACTGTATATACACAGTATATACGGATGACAATTCATTGTCTATCATTGTGTAATAAAAACCCTATAACCATTGAGTTTTTCATTTATCTACTTCAACGTGATTCATTGTCTTATGATGAATTGGGGGACATTCGGGGACTATTTTGGGGACCTATCTTGTAACACAATAAAACTATACGTCGGCAGGTGTTTTACATAATACATTAACTATATATATAGAAGAAACTCAATTAATTACGAATTAGTCATTCTATTTAAATGAAATATAAAAAGGACTATTTATCACTCTTTTCATCTTTATTGACGCTAACATCCAGTTTGTAAATTTAAAACTTTAAAACACCAACCATACAAGAAAATTTTTCAAAAAAAGAGCACCCCGAAGGATACTCTTTTATTCTTTATAGTTATGGTCTTATTGGGCAGTTACCTTTATTATTACTTTTCGTGTGGAGCAACTCCCCCTTCACCATCACCGCATTGAAGTTTATATACTACGTAAAGAGCTTCTCAACTTTTAAATCTTCAACCCACGATTATCTAACAAATCCATATGCTTCGTTAACAGGTCGAGTGCCTTTATTTTGTCAGCAAGTTTAATAGATATCCCATCACGTCCTTGCTTTGTTTCGGATTCCTTGTTAACTCTCTTTCCATAACACCATCTCGAATATATCATTGTGTCAGAGTAAAATAAAAAAGCACCCCTAAGGATGCTTCAGTTTTAGAAAGATTCGTTTTCTAGCCAAACACCATTTTCATCTGCTGGATCATAAGACGAAACTATTTGTAATTTTGCATTCATAATCGCTATTTTTTCAGAAGGAAAATTTGATAAAGATGCAATATATGATTCTGCTTGCTTACTGCCTTGATAGTAATGGCTGTTTACAAATTGAAAATGTCCATGAGCATCTTTAGTGATTCTTATTTTAATCTTCTGATCACCAATTTTAACGATAAATTGTCTAACAACTTCTTCGACACTCTCAAATGCTTCATCTTCTAAATAATCTATATCTAACATGATATTCGCCTCCCATACCAATTATAATTTGTAAAAGACTAAAAGTCTGTGATGTAAATCACAATGTTAATAAAAGAAACATTACATACGTGAATTTACTTAAACCTCACTTTGCTTCATGTTCAATAACATTGTTTCAATAAATTCCTTAAATAGAAATTAAACACATCAACGATTCTTCATAAAAAAATACATGTAGCATAAAATAGTTATGACAAAACATTGATTACTGGAGGCTAACAGTTTGAAGGGAAATAATAAAAGCATAGGGCAAGATAATGGAAACCAATTATCACTTCAGGCCGCTGAGCTAGCCGTCGTTGCTGAAGTAATATCTACACTCGGTGACACAATATCCACTATTTCAGCAATACTTGCATTAGAGGCAGAACGACAAGAAATAAATAATGATAAAAAGGATAGAGAAGATAATAAAAATATGCAAAAACAGATTGATTATTTAACTTCTGAATTAGAAAAACTAAAGTATCAAGTTAATAAACAGAAACCTTATAGGTAGTAGTTTGACTAACTCCTCTGTGTAAAATTGAAATAGTCATTCTTTTCATTTTTATTCCATGGGCTTTTGCTCAACAATAGTATCTAAATTCTAGTATAAGTGAATTATAGCGGAACTTTTCCCCCGCATTCTTGTATGTTTTCGTTAACTTTCAGTTATTCTGCAACGCTTGTAGTTCACCCATACTAGTTTGAAATTTCTCAACCTCATCTTCTTCATTTGCTTTCTTTCACTTGCAAACAGACAGAATCGATTTCATTCTCAATTTATTTCTTCGACTTCAAAGGTCCGTTACATATAGTACATAGCTCCATAGCAAACCTCCAATGCATCCTTCTTATAAATCCTAAAACGTACAGGCACCTAGTAACTCAAAAAACATATACTGTGCTGAAAGGATTGATAATTATGCCTTGGCATTATAAAATTAGGTACTTAATAGGCCAACCAGTTGGAATCTCATTCACAAATGGTCAAGGGACTTCAGGTGTTTTGTGTGGTGTATCAGGCGGAAAACTTCTTGTTACTGAATACCTATATCAAGCACAATTCGCACTCAAACAATACGACCTCCACATGATCCAAGATATCAATGGATTTCCTTCATGTCATAACCAACAGTTATATTAATAAAGCATCCATTTAGGATGTTTTTTTGTTTATAATTAAACATAGTAGGGTATTGACGATAATCACCAAATAAACGAACATTCAATAAGTATTAGTTTGAAACTCTCTTTTACCACAGTAAAAAAGCACCCCGGAGGATGCCGAGTTTTACTGTGTAATTAGAGTTTTATCATACAGTTACCTTTATTATTACATTTCGGCAGAGTTAGGTAACTTAACTAAGTTGCTCTCTATATTCCAATCCAAGTCTTTTCTTTACTTCCTCATTTACTTGATTTCGTAAAGCTACTTTAGAGTAACGTAATTCCTTGTCATTTCCTCGAGTCTTAATAGTATAAGCGACGAAATATTCGTCAATTTCCTTTGTACCTTCCAATACCTTCATGCCATGCATACCCAATGTTCGGCTCACATCTCTTAGATCTCTCGTTAAATTTTTCAACTCTTGATCAATCCACGCTTTAAAAGCAAAATTTGTTTTTAACGAATCCATATGTTTTTTATCCCGCTCTAAAGTACGTAGTGTAAGTTCTAATATGATTGCATTATGAATATGAATTTGTGGGTCTTGATGAATCATACAACAATATTCTCTTTTCGAAATACTGAACTAGTAGCAAGAACATTTTCTATTATGAAAGTTCTTTTTGCATGTTTCACAAAGCAATAATCTTGGAAAATTCCATCGGTCATTTTAATGATTTTCACACGCCTTTTAGTTATCTTTCCACCTTTCGACATATAAATTGAATCAATAATTTGATTGCGCTGCATGGCTTTGATTAGCTGCTCTTTCACTATGTTCACTCCTTTTTTATCAGTATACAGAACATTTGTTCTTATTTCAAATAAAAAAATAACCAGTTAGCTTTTAATTGCTAACTGGCCAAACTATGTATTACTTTTCTACTGCAAATTATCCGCTCTATCTTTGCTAATTCCACTTTTGTATTGTTTCTTCTATCAGGTCACCTGCTTCTAAAAGAATTGAAAGGTGATTTTCATTTTTGATTATCTGACGGATTGGTAACAAGCTGTATTCACTTTTGGCAACTCTGTAAGATCTCTGAAAAAGAAAATGAATACTGTGCCAAATTAAATTGCTCCTAATTCTTATCAAGATTATTCTCGTCATCCTACCTGTTCGTTAACACATAAATATAAAAATTATATTATTCAAAAAGCTACAATATAATAATCAATTATAACATTTACTTTTGCATATGATTTTCAATTTAATTATCCTTCATTATCGTTCTCTTGGCTTTTTTAATAATTCTACTCGTCTCCCTAGTATCTGAACCTTTCTCCCACTTTTCGCACAGGTTTATTACCCATTCTGGTTGGGTTTTACTAGCATCATTTAACCAGTTTCCAACAGAATCTTGAACATACTTAGACGAATCTGATTTGAGTAAATTAAGAATCGGTAGGGCTTGTTGAGGTTCTTGTTTTAGTGTTTCAATGTGCTTAGTCCATACACCACGTGGACGAATAGATTCTACTGAGAACCTGCGAATATTCTCATCATCACTTTTTGCCCATTCTTCTAACAAATTCACACTCATCTCTATATTTTCTGAAAGGTTTTCTCGAATAGACATCCAGGCAATTTCCCGAACACCAAAATGCGGATCTGCTGCGAATGGCTCAATATACTTCAATTTCCCTTCTAATGAGTCATTGGAATTTTTATTCATAAATGCTGCCCAACATCTTACACTATCTGACATATGAATGGAGCATTTCATTATGATTTCTTCCCTTTTTATTTCAACTTGCCCTGCCATCACTTTATCTAACAAAGCTCCTGTCATACGTATTGCTTTCATGCCAGAATGGGCTTCTTGCAGCTCTAATTCAGCTATGACAAATTCTACTTTATCCTCTAAACCAATCTCTGGCAAGATACTCTTTACTAATGAACTATGATTAATAGAAAGCCATTCCGTTAAATTTACACTCTCTATTTCACCTTGATTAAGTAATTCTAGAACTTCATTGGGGATTTCACTAGCTTTTCTAGCCCCTTTTCTGTTTAATATATCTTCACTTACAGTCATTAAACACCCTCCTTATAATCAAAACACGACCGAATTATACCTTAAATATATAAATTAGGTAATTTTCTATTCATTAATACTATTGTAAACTAAACTATTCAAAAAAATCTTATCAACACACTTCATAATTTGGAAATATTTAAATAAATAGAATATTGTAGTAAAATGATATAGATTATTATTAATTTTTTAAAATAATACATATTAAATGTAACAGGTGAAGTATTAAGCTAACACGATGAAACATTCACTTAAATAAAACGAGAATTAGTGAAAGGTGGAAAATGATGATATATCATAAAGATAATAGTGTTCTTATTCGCTCCATGATAAAAAGTGATGTAGGAAATTTTGTAACTGCGTTTGCTGAGCAAAATTGGGAGAAAGCATCTGAGTTATTTCATAACTATTTCAATCAGCAGGAGAAGAATGAAAGGGCTGTAATAATTGCTGAAGTAAACAATGCAGTTGCTGGATACGTTACATTACTTCCGAATACTGAAGTTGGTCCTTTTTCATCTAAAAACATACCGGAAATCGTCGACCTAAATGTACTTATTAAATTTCAGAATAAAGGTATAGGCAATAAAATGATGGATGTAGCAGAGAGACTTGCCAAGGAGAAAAGTAACTTTGTTTCACTAGCAGTTGGATTACATTATGGATATGGTTCAGCTCAACGAATGTATGTAAAACGAGGGTATATTCCTGATGGTTCCGGCGTTTGGTATAAGGGGGAACAATTAGAACAATATGCAAAATGTGAAAATGATGATGATTTAGTACTATATTTCCTCAAAGATTTTAAAACGAAATATTAATGACTAGATTTAATACATGATTATTTCACTGAGAAATCATGAAAAGGACCTTTATAATACCATCTGATCATTTCTATTACTACTAAATAACTGCACCATCAAGAAATGTAGAACAAGGCACTAATTCAATAAACGTTTTCTCTTTTTGTTTAACTTTAAAAGCTTCTGCATAAGCTCTTGCCTAAGATGGTTTTTCAGCCAATATAGCAATTTCCCCCATTTGACTCATCACATCTTTTTTAATATTTTTTAGCGATTTACAAAAACATAAAACTCAACTAATCTAATTAGTTGAGTTTATTATGAAATACATATTTATTATTTTACTTTAAACGATTTAAAATATCACTTTCTAAAATTCTTGTATCAGTAGCGCCTTTTAAATATTTTAAATCACCTCTAGCAAGCCAATCTATTTCTCAAGATTCATTAAAATTTGAGGAATTTGTTGCATATCTTATTGGACCAATTTTGAATAAGAAAGCGCCAATTATTATTCAGCTTTTTTCACCATAAAGCAAACGAGCATACATGGTTCACTGCTATTATTAACGCACCAGTGCTCTTCGCCAGCGGGGATTAGTGTTGCATCTCCAGCCTTTTCCACACTGTATTCACCATTACAATATGTTTCTATTTCTCCACTGAAAATATAAGAATACTCATCTTCATTATGACAGCTCATGCCTACAGTAGGAATTCGTTCGCCAGGTGTTAGAGAAATAACACTCATGCTCACTTCTTGAAAATTCCCCTGTTTTGTAAAAAGTTTCTTCATTTCATAAATTGGCATGCCAATGGGCTCGACTTGATTAATATTAATTTTTCTCATTTCATTTTACCACCTATTCTTTTTGGAGTTTTGGATCCAGGAAGTCTCGTAGACCATCCCCTACGAAGTTAGCACCTATAGAAATTGAGAAAATTGCTAGCCCTGGGAAGGTAGATACCCACCAATTTTGAATAACCTTTGCCCCATCTGATACCATTGAACCCCACTCAGGTGTAGGGGGCTGTGTTCCTAGTCCAAGGAAGCTTAATCCAGAAAACATCAAGATTGCATTCCCCAGGTCAAGTGTTGCCATAACCAATAATGGACCAAAGCTATTCGGTAAAATTTCTAAAAATAGAACTCGAATATGTGAAGCACCCATCACGCGAGAAGCAGTAACATACTCACTTTCTTTTAAGGAGATAACCATTGAACGCATTAATCTTGCATAATTTGGCCACCATATAATGGCCATTGCAATTACTGAGTTTATGATACTTGGACCAAGTGCTGCTGCGATTACCATCGCTAAAATTAGTGGTGGAAATGCCATAATAAGCTCTGAGAAACGCATCATTACTTCGTCCACTTTCCCGCCTTTATATCCTGCTATTCCCCCAAAGAAAATACCAAAAGAAAAGGCAATTATCACGGTAATAATACCTGCTGATAAAGAAATTCTAGAGCCATACATAACACGTGAGAATACATCACGCCCCAACTCATCGGTACCAAAGAAATGTGAAAAGCTTGGTGGCTGATATCGAATGGACAAATCTTGTGCAGTTGTACTATGTGTAGCGAGTAATGGTACAAAAATGACAACGAAAATCCAAAATGCACAAATGAATAATCCCAGTTTAAAAAGAAATCCTTTTTGAGAGATAAAAGAGCTAAATTTTCTCATTATTTATACCTCACCCTCGGATCAATAATCCCATAAAGGATATCAATTAGTAGATTAATAACAACATAAATAAAAGCAATTAATAATGAGACGCCGCATATAGCTGGGAAATCGAGTGAAACGGCAGATAGGTAGGCATATTGTCCAATTCCTGGCCAAGCAAAAATATTCTCAACTAGCACCATTCCACCTAGTAAATTACAAAATCCTATTCCAGCTACTGTAATGACCGGTATCATTGCATTGGAAATCGCATGTTGAACGATAATCGCAGATTCCTTCAAACCCTTAGAACGAGCTGTACGTATATAATCCATTGACAACACTTCAAGTAAATTAGATCTTGTTTGACGAGCAATTAATCCCATAGTAAAGAATCCTAACACCGTTCCTGGTAGAATCAAGTGCATAGCCACATCACCGAATAATTGAAAATTCCCACTAATAAGTGAATCTAATAGAAGTAATCCTGTTCCCCCTTCAGGAGTTGTTGCTCGTGCATCAATTCGTCCAGGTCCAGGCGTAATGCCTAAAACTGAAGAAAAAATATTGAGCATGATTAAAGCAAACCAAAAGCTTGGTATAGATACCCCACTAATAGAAACAGTACGAATGATATGATCAATAGCCTTATTTCTGAAAATGGCAGAGATTGTTCCAAATAGAATACCTAATACTAAGGCAATCACCATCGCTACTATCGATAATTCCAATGTTGCTGGGAAGAACTGCATTAAATCATCAAACACAGGTCTACCTGTTCGTATTGATGTACCCAAATCACCAGTCAATAAGTGTTGGAAGTACAGAAGTAATTGACTAAAAAGCGACTGATCTAGTCCCCACTTCTCTTTAAAAGCAGCAACAATTTCAGGATTATTCAATGCACTTTGGCTCAAATTCGCAGCAACCGGATCACTTGGCACTAAATGCGAAAGAATAAAAACGAAAAGTGCCACACCAAATAATAAGAAAAGCAGAAACAATAGACGCCTAGCAATAAATCTAAGCAATTTGAATCACACTCCCAACTAAAATACAGCTTCCTAGTAAATTTCAATAAATAGCTACAGTAGATAGTTACCTACCTACGAATAGCTGCTTGATCGTAAAAAATTATTTTGAAAGCTTTAATTCATTTAATCGTAATTTATAAAGGTCGTTATAAGTAACACCTTCAAGTTTGGTACCTATAGCAAATGATTTAGGGTGCTGTACTAAGAATGCATATGGACTATTCTCAGCAATTATTTTCTGCATTTTCCCAGAAATTTCTGCACGTTTTGTATCATCAATTTCCACTTTCGCTTGTTCAGATAAACTTACTAATTCAGCATTAGCTGAGGGTTCCCAGTTCGCACGTTTTCCTACAATATCGCCTGGAATAAATGCTAATTGGTTGCTTAGATCATAGTAGTCAGGTGACCAGTGCATAACTAGGAATGGCGTTTTCCCGTTTCTATAGTCTTCGATAACAACCCCAACATCTCCAGTTTGAATTTCCACATTAATATTAATTTTCGCAAGATCTTCTTTTACTTTTTCAGCAATTGTTACCCATGAAAGTCCTTCTGAATCGTAATTAGCAGCTGTTAGTGGTACTGTAAAGCCATTTTCATACCCTGCCTGTTTCATCAAATCCTTTGCCTTTTTTAAGTTTTGATAATTATCTGCTCTAGATTTTGCACCAACAAAACCATCTTGAACAAATGACATTGGTAATAGTGCGCCATCGCCTGCTAATTGCTGGAAGCCTTCATAGTCAAGTGCGTAACGAACAGCTTGCTGAACAAGTGGATCCGCCATTTCTTTTCCTATTTCAGTACTATTATTCATTAGTAAGAATGAAATTGTTGAAGTTGGTGAAGATACAACCTTCGAATTTCCACCCTCTTTGATATTTTTCACTTGGTCAGGTCCAACGCTTAACGCTACGTCAATTTCACCTTTTTCAAGTGCTTGAATTTGTGTATTTGGATCCGGAATTTCTTTGATGATAATCTTACTCGCATTCACAGTACCCTTATAATACGGATTCTTTTCAAGAACCATCTCTGTATTTGGAGTCCACTTCTTCAATACATATGGACCGCTGCCTGCTGATGTCCCATCAAGGTGAGTAGTAGCTGTATCAGTTGTACTTGCATCTTCTGCATCTGATCCACCTTGTTCCTTCACAACTTTGCTATCTACAATTGCAAAGGCATTACTTGTAAGTTTTGAAATAAATGATGCATCCTTTTCCTTAAGATTGACGACAACAGTCTTGTCATCTGGCGCTTCCACTTTGGCAACTCCTTCTGCAAGGGCAGAAGCATTATCTTTTAAATTTATTGTACGATTAAAACTAAATACAACATCCTCTGCAGTTACAGCATTACCACTTGAAAATTTACGACCCTCGTCTAGCTTAAATGTATACGCAAGTCCAGATTCGTCTACCGTATATTCTTTTGCAAGGGCTGGCTTTGGTGTAAGTTCTGACCCTTCCAACGTGTATAAATTCTCATATGTTGCATAGAAATAGAGATTCCCAAACACTTCATAAGCACGAGCTGGATCCAAGGTTTTCCAGTCGGAAGCAACCCCGATAACGATTGTATCCGTGTTAGATGTGCCTCCAGACTCATTTGTTTTTTCTTCATCATTACTACAGGCGAAAAGTGATAGAACCAATACCAATAAAATAGACAGTAAAGAAATTTTTTTCATCATCTACGTTCTCCTTTTATAAAAAATTTTATAGTATTACGTTGTATGCAAATGACATGCTGCAAAGTGCTTACTACCTGTTTGAATAAAGTCAGGCTCCTGTGTTTTGCAAATATCCATTGCTACAGGGCATCTTGTATGGAACCGACATCCGGCAGGCGGATTAGATGGACTTGGAACATCTCCTGTAAGAATAATCTTCTCTCGATGTTCATCGCTAACATCTGGAACAGAGGAGAGGAGCGACTTTGTGTACGGATGTTGCGTTTTTTCATATAGTTCATCACGAGTAGTCAATTCAACAATTTTACCTAAATACATAACTGCTACTCGATCACTAATATGGTGTACCACGCTTAGATCATGGGAGATAAATAGATAAGTAAGGTTCAATTGTTTCTGTAGGTCCTCTAGTAAGTTAATTACCTGTGCTTGAATTGACACATCTAAAGCTGAGACAGGTTCGTCACACACTATAAGATCTGGATTTAGTGCCAATGCTCTAGCAATTCCAACTCTTTGTTTCTGACCTCCTGACATTTCATGAGGAAATCTATCGAGGAAGCGACTTGCTAGACCAACCACATCCATTAGTTCTTTAATTTTTGCTTCACCATTTTGTATTTTATGAATTTTGAATGGTTCTAGTAAAATTTGCTTAATGGTTCTACGTGGATTTAAGCAAGCAGATGGATCTTGAAAAATCAGTTGTGCCTTTTTGGCAAAATTTTTCCGTTTTGATTTTGAGAAATTTGTAATATCCTCGCCATTAAATAAAATTTCAGATCCCTGATCAGGTGTATATAGACCAAGTAACGTCCTACCTAATGTACTTTTACCACATCCACTTTCACCGACAAGACTAAATGTTTCACCCTTTTTTATCGTAAAAGAAACATCATCTACTGCTCTAAGTAAGCCTTTTTTTCCATCTGGACTTTTAATATGAAAGGTCTTTTTTAAGTGTGAAACTTCTAAAATGTTTTCTGTGCCAATGTGGTTTGATATCGCAGCTATACTATTCGATTTATTTTGTTGCATTTACATCATCACCCTTTTTAGATCCGTCATAAATAAAGCATTTTACTTCACGACCATCTTCTAGTTGAAATAATGGTGGAGCTTTCAATTTGCATTTCTCTGTTGCATATTTACAACGAGGATGAAAACTGCAACCACTTGGCATATTCAACGCATCAGGGACAGTGCCTTCAATCGCTTCAAGTCTTTCCACTTTACTAGAGATTTTAGGTATAGCATTAAGCAATCCTCTTGTATATGGATGAAGAGGATCAGTAAATACTAACTCAGTTGGACTTTTTTCAACAATTTGGCCAGTGTACATGACTACTACTTTCTCACACATTTCTTTCACGACACCCAAATCATGGGTGATCATAATAATACTCATATCTCTTTTTTTCTTCAGACTGTTCATTAAATCTAGAATTTGCGCTTGAATAGTAACATCTAATGCAGTAGTAGGCTCATCGGCAATTAATAGTTTGGTATTACAAGCTAAAGCGATAGCTATCATAATTCTTTGTCGCATACCACCAGACATTTGATGTGGATATTCATGAAATCGCTGCTCAGGAGAAGGGATTCCTACCATTCTTAGTAATTCAATTGCATGATTTTTTGCCTCTTGTTTACTTACATCTTTTTGGTGAATCAAGATTGGTTCCATAATTTGCTTGCCACAAGTATGTAAAGGATTAAGTGAGGTCATTGGCTCTTGGAATATCATTGATATAGAATTTCCTCTAATCTTCCGCATTTCATTAGGTGAGAGTTTTAACAAATCTAAGCCATCAAAATCAATATTTCCAGTGATTTCAGTGTTAGCATTTTGTAAAAGTCCCATTATAGTAAGGGAGGTAACACTTTTGCCGCTACCACTTTCACCAACGATTCCTAATGAACTACCTTGCGCTAGTTCAAAGTTTAGTTTATCTACTGCTTTGACAACACCCTGGCGTGACTTGAATTTAATCGTCAAATCCTCCACTCTTAGTAATGTCATCAGTTTCACCTCTTTCAAAAGTATTGTTAAAAATGATTGCTAAAGAATAGATATACTACAGATATAAATAAACTTATAATTCGGAAAATTCAACATACTAATCTATAGCACAAAATTTGGCTTGGGGAACACCAAATTAACTATTGCTCGCAATCTTCCTTTAATTTTCGCCAAGTTTCTTGGATTGTCGAAAAATCAAATAATTTCTATAAGTGTTTTAATAAATCTTTAATAAATGGTTCCGTTCTGAAATTCTAACACCCATAGAGGAAATCAAATCTTAAAATCATTGGGTAGATCTTCCTTTTATTTGTTTACGGAAACCTTAAGTCTCTATGTGTTTAATTTATGAAATTTATTTGTTTAGTTAAAAATAACTGGAGTGATTACGGAAAGTAATATAGTTTCCTGATTCGTAGGATTTTCCCATATATGAGGAAGACTTGAAGGGAAATGTATTGCTTCTCCTTCACGCAGATAATATTCCGTCTGGTCAACAGTGAATAATACAGCCCCTTTTAGAACGTAATAAAACTCTTCACCCGGATGTTTAAATGGTTCATTTTCTTTTTGGTGAGGTTTTATTGTTACGAGAAATGGCTCTATTTTTCTATCTGTAAAATTATTGCTTAACCTAACATAAGTAGAATCAGAACTTTCTATTTTAAAAGGTTTTTGATCTTGCTTTTTTACTGCGTAATTTAGATTTTCTGTCTCTTCGAAGAAATGAATCATCTTCACTCCAAATGCGTCAGCAATTTTTTTTAATGATGTGATAGCTAGTGATGATGTTCCTCTCTCAATTTGGGATAAGAAACTAACAGACAAATCTGTCTTTTCACTCAATTCCTTTAAAGTCATACCTTGTTCAAATCTTAATTGCTTTATTTTTTGAAAAATTTCTTCCATAACTTAATTCCTTTCTCTTAACAGAGGAATAATTACTGTATAACTGTAATTTATTATGATTTCACCTAAAATATTCTCAATATTCACAATATAATATTATTTAAAGATTCCTTTGCTATATAGTGTCACTCTTCTATTAAATTGGTTAATGTCAAATTTAAAACGCATCCTAGGATGCGTTTCAGATTGTCAACTTATTGCCTAATACTAGTATCCTACAGGAGGTGCTGCTCGTATTAATTGCATTGTTCGAATGGGTCTTACACTATAAATTTGTTGAACAAAATTGATAGGTGATGTATAAATAGTAGCAATGCTATAATAGATTCGATGATTTTAGTCTAAGATATCCAATATAATTCCCCAAATTTAAAACCCCGTATTTCCATAGTAAAACGCATACAAAGGAGAACCTCTGTATGCGTTCTTTCATTTTACTTTTCTTTTTGCATACGATCGTATGCTTCTTGAGAAACCTCAAGATAAGTTTGTAATCCCATCTTATCAAGTGATTTCTTGTATTCATCCCATTTACCGAAATCTTGTTTACCCGTAATAAAACCGGCTGTCATTTCGTCTACATATGTTTGAACATCCGTAGTAATTGTACTAATCTTATCGTTTTCTTCCAATGTATAATTTAGCCCTGGAAGAATATCTTCATCTTTTATACGATATGGTCTCGCTTTCTCAGCATTAACTGCAGAGGCTTCTTTCCCTTCAGCACCTTGGAAATATTGCTTTCTTACGATTCCTGGATAATATCCACCTGGCCAGGTCAAGTATTCACTTACGGCCTGGTCTAAATTTTTTCCATCAGGATTGTTTGTAATACTATCTAAATACTTAACTGTCCCATCACCATTTTCTTCATATGTCACACCTTCGAAGCCCATAAAGAACATCTTATTGCCTTCTTCTCCATAAAAGTAATCCATCCAACGAACCATAGCTTCTGGATTTTTTGCTTTATCTGTTAAGACAAACATACCTAAGTTGCCAAGACCATTTGTCATTGCATTGTATGCACGCTCTCCTTTTGGCCCTTCAAGCACTGGCACACCAACATAACCATCTAGTTGAAGCAATGTTGCTGGGTCAATCTCACTTAGCATCCCATAGATCCCTTTAGACGATTCTGTAGAAAATTGCAAGGATTCAGTCGTGAATACATCTTTGTTAATTAAGCCTTCTGTATAAAGTTTGTTCAAGAATGTAAGTAATTCCTTGTACTCATCAGTAGCCGGTACAAATCGGAATTCTTTAGTACCCTCTTTAAAGTCGAGGTTTTTATTCATAGTCCCTTGTTTATTCAAACCATACGTTCCTCGTAAATAGTCAATGAATGGGGCAATACCGTCTCCTCCACCCCATCCTTGCTCATCTGCTTTTCCATTGCCATTCGGATCTTTTTCTTTAAATGCTTTTAATACTTTGTATAATTCATCAGGCGTTTCAGGTTCCTTTAACCCTACTTTGTCCAACCATTCTTGCATGATCCAAGGTGTCCCAATGTGTAAGGCTTCGAAATTCGGATCGTAAATCGCAGGGAAACCATAAATATTACCATCTGCCATAGTAATTCCTTTTCTCATCGACGGATATTCATCTAGTATTTTTTTAAAATTTGGCGCGTACTTATCGATATAGTCATTTAACGGTAAAAATACACCTTGTCGACCATATTTAATTAAATCCGTTTTTGGAAAAGCCGAAGCAAAATAAAATTCAGGATAATCCCCAGCTGCAAGCTTTAAGTTTCGCTTTTCAGACAATACCTCAGTAGAAACTGTTTCCCAGTTTACTTCAACGTTCGTCATTTTTTCATACTCTTCCCAAAGCATAAGTTTGCTCCAATCTTGTGAAGAAAAGCGCTTTGCAGCAAATCCATCAACCTCTATCTTTTCTTTCACAATTGGCATGCCCGTTTTATTTAAGTTACTTACATTATCACTTTTACCATCTGCTCCCTCATTACTTGAACAAGCTCCTAAAATACTAGTCGTTAGTAATAAACTTGTTACGATACCTGCAAAATACCCCTTCTTCAATACAATCTCCCCCTCATTTAGCTCTTTTATTTGTTCCCCTTTGAATTTTCCATTCGTAACACCTTAGAAAAGGTAACATTGTAAAACCAGGTGCAACGAATGGGTTTGCAAGTTCACCAAAACAGTAGTGCATTTTCTAGCACTTCTTCATTCTTGAGAAAAAATTTTCAAAAATTGCTATCATGATATCTGTTTGAACTTAAATATGTATGTGTCTAAGAAGTAAAAATGTTAGTATAATCTCTTTCACTAAAAAGAGAAAAATAACACTTAGCAAAATCAACATAAAGTATGTTTTGCTGTATCACCCGCAACATTGCAAACGTTTTCATTTAATGGATTATTGCACTCCTCACAACACTCATTTTCCACGTACCACTAACGGGTTGTAGGTACAAGTAAGAACAGCAAACACCCTAACCCTTAATAGTAATCTGAATATTATGACTACAGATAATATATAGTTAAATAAACCAAGTGTCAACATAATTTCCCAAATAACTAAATTAACATTTTATGCACCAGCAAAAGAATAACACTTCAGCTGGTATACCCTACAACCATATTACAAATAGCATTACAGCGTTAAATTATGTGTAACCTATACCTTTTGGTTCTTTCATAAATTACCTCAGAGAATGCAAAGAATCATATAGCGAGACATAATCGTAATTTTCATGTAGCAGTTTTAAATACTTATTATTAAAGATAATAAAGAAAGGGGCTTTATTGGATGTGGATCAGAAAACTATAGAAGTTAAAAACATATCCTACCTTTATTCTCCCTCAGCATTAAAATTGAATGGGTTGACACTACAACTTTTGGTGTTACTATTAAATTGAATATTCTAACTAATGAACTTTTGTCTTTTTGAAACTAAACAAACTGCGCATTTTAAATCAGTCTAACACTCCTGTCATTTATCATCCCTTCTTCAACCAGATTACTGATTCAACAGACTGCATTGTGAAAACGAAACTAGAAGATTTTGAAAGGATTTTTATTGAGTGGCTTTCTAAGTCTAAATCTATTTTTGAGTATTAATTTCTAGTAATTAATACTCAAGAGAGCTATATTCATTGATTAGTGATGAAGTCATTCATAGGAGCAAGATTGACAATTGATTATCAAGGAGGATACACACTATGAGTAGTAATAAACCTATATTTTCATTTTTTGTAATTAGTGATATTCAGCTTACTGAGCTTGATGTTGTGTCACAACAGAAACTTGCTTCTGCTTTACAGGATATTCATGAAGTAGATCCCCAATTGGAGGCATTAATTATTAATGGGGATCTAATAAATAATGGCGAAAGTAAGAGCTATGAAATATTCAAAAAAATAATGGATGAAAATCCTCATCCAGAAAAGACATATTATACAATTGGTAATCACGAATTCTTCAAAAATGATGGAAATAATCCTTCTATTCAACGTTTTTTGGATTTCAGTAACCTTCAAAACGTATATGGCGATGTAATGATAAACGAATATCCTTTTCTTTTTTTAGGAACGGAAAGTTGGGGACCTGTCGGTAGCCCGACAAAAGATTCAGCTGTTTTAAGCGAACAACAGTTATGCTGGTTAGAAGACAAGGTCAACGCTTTAAAACAGGATAACAAACCTGTTTTCGTATTCCTTCATCAACCGCTACCCTTTTCAACATACGAAACGGATATAGAATATTATCAAAATGGTGTTATCCAAGATAAAGAAGTAAGAAATCACTTATCAGAATTGAAACACGCTTTTCTTTTTGCGGGACATTCACATTGGGATCTTCGCAACCCGAATATGTTAGTAGAGCAAGGTACAACTTTCGTTAGTACAGGAGCAATTTACAATACTTGGGGACCTGATGGAGAAGGCGGAGACACAGTAGTAAACTCAGATGGAAGTCAAGGACTGTATGTGCAAGTATTCGACGATAGCATTCGAATAACGGGACGTGACTTTGCGAATAAGCAATGGATTCAAGAATTTGACCATAAAATATTGTTATAAGTTAACTCTTCCATCAATGGTGAGCAATCTCCAAGATGGATAGTTGGTCCAAACGGGTTTTCACATTCCAACCCCCACTTCTATGTGGAGGTTGGAATGTGAGGATCACTGCCCGTAAACTGTTTTAATAAGAAAGAAGGTTATTACATCAAATGATTGAAAATGTACCTTCGAAGAAGCCTGTTATTGTTATCGCACTCGTAATGGCTGTTTGTTTATTGGGCAACGAAATGCTTTTCATTGTCCTTCCATTGTATTGGAAATTCTTTGGGTTAACAGCATTATGGCAGGTTGGCCTACTTTTATCTGTTAATCGTTTCATCAGGATTGTCATTAATTCATTAATTGCCTGGTTCTATCGTAAAGTAAACACCCGAATGGGGATATTGTTAGCAGTCATATTAGCTGTAATCTCTACTTTTTCTTATGGATATTTAAAAGGCATATGGTTTCTTCTCATAGCGAGGTGTTTATGGGGATTCTCATGGTCTTTGTTTCGTTTAGGCGGATATTTAACCATCATTACATATAGTACCGAGAATACAAGAGGTGAATATGTAGGACTATTTAATGGTCTTTGGGGGTTAGGTACGCTAATTGGGATGCTGTTTGGAGGAATACTAGCTGAGCAAATTGGCATTCAGTCAGTTACAACAGTGTTCTCAATTATAGGCGCTTGTAGCATTCCTTTTGTTTTGAAATATATTCCAAAAACAAAAGATGAAGAGGAACCGATGAATCAGGAGAAGAAAAAGCAACAAAGTATATGGAAAAATGAACGTATCGTATTATCGTTGGCTACAGGAATAATTATTTACTTTGTCATATTTGGTGTATTTAATTCTACTTTAAGTAATTTAATCGGTATGCAAATTAAGGAAAATCTATTAGTCCTCGGGTTATCTTTAGGCGCAGCATCACTTGCAGGAATATTCCAAGCAATAAGAACTGGATGGGAACCTTTTTTAGCTCCGTTATTGGGAAAATGGTCAGATCAAAAATGGGAAAGAAGAAAAGTCTTAGTCTTTGCCTTATTGATGGCAACTGTTTGTTTTTTCATTTTACCTTTGAAATTTTCTACTATACTATTTATCTTTTTTATTTTTGTGTTCCAATTAGCTATAACACTTTTAGTTACAATGAGTGATTCAATCGCGACTGATGTGGCGACTGGAAAGTCACAAATGACTGTCCTCTCTCTTTACACATTATCTTCAGATATAGGAGCGGCATTTGGTGCATTAATAGCCTTTATCATGATGGATTTTCTAGGTATTAGTTGGCTTTATTGGATTACTGGCTCACTACTACTAATACTTGCTTTCAAATGGATGCGTACTAATAAAAAAGTGAACATCCGCGAAGATTTACTGGATGGATAGATTAATCAGAGTCAAATTTTAAGTGACCTATTCTCCCCTGTTTTATACAGACCAACAGAGGAGAATTTGTTTCAATTTTTTATGTACTCATTACCTTTATATGCAATTTAAATACAGTAATCATCTCAAATTGCTAACTTTTGAAAAGCCATCAAAACAATTTCGTAAAGTAACTTGCTTATTTATACTTCTCTTCTCATCGCTCCATGTCTAGATTTATCGACTTTATTTCCGCCTCCAAGATCCGTTGCATTTCATAAATACAATTAGATCCATCCCTCAATACATCCTTACCTACTTCTTGAAAGAAATATTATAAATTTTGTTTATCCACCATTCTTTAAGGTAATAATTAACTAACTATAGCCTTAATTAAAGGAGTGGGATTTTGAAGATTTTATTAGTCTTGTCTACCATAGTTTTACCTATTATTATGGTTTTTCTTCGGAATAAAAATAAGATGATCGTAATGCTTTTTAATATAATTGCAGTTGTTTCAACCATTATTTTTGGAAGTATCGCATCAACATCCATTTACCAAATCATCGTTGACAATGCTGTTTTTATGACTGCAATCCACAAGGTTTTTCTCAACCCTCTGTTCTTGATCAGTGGGGGGTACCTTGGCATATACATCATATATAGATTAATGATTCTTACATTGGATGAAAGATAAAATCTTCATCCTTTATCGTAACCTGATATGGCTTATGCTACATTTCTTATCTTAATCTAACTTCTTTCTATTCAAAACCCCGGCTTCATTACTCAACAAGGCTGTTCTCCCCTTTTCTACACTTCCTATATTATCCGTATATCACATTTACCACCTATTGGATTTGTAATATGGATGCATATTTTTTAAAAAACTACAGCAAGAAAAGACCGAAATTCTAAGATTTATATCTGCTAAGCTAGATAAGCTCACGATTTAGATAAAGAAACTTGTCTTCTTTGCGCTATTATACACACTTGGACTCGTAACATTCCCCTGTTACCTTACATAAAATATCCAACGAGGTGAATGGATATTGAATTATAATTCGTTACAACAACAATTACCGAACAAGTTAATAACTGATATTGCTAAAGCCATTGATGGGGAATTCACAGCTATTCGGTGTTATGAAGTATTGTCAAAACAGTCACCAAATAAAGAAATTCGAGACAGAATTTTGGAAATTAGAAGTGATGAAATGAGACATTTTCAAATTTTCTCACAAATATATTTTTCACTAACAGGGACACAGTACACTCCTAAAATGAATGTGAATTGTCCTACTAATTATCGAAGTGGCATTCTTCACGCCTTTAAAGATGAACAAGAAACTGTAGACTTTTATCATGAGGTTGCAAGAGAAGCTAATAATACATTTATACAGCAACAATTTATGCAAGCATCATTTGATGAACAAAATCACGCTGTTTGGTTTTTGTATTTTATGAACAATAGCTAATTGAAAAAGAGAGGCAATATTATTTGCCTCTCTTTTCTATTCATAAACAAAAAAACTGCCAAAAACTCGCAGCTCTTCATACTACTATTTGTTTTAACCATTATATTTTAAATTGTTTAGATGCTCTAGGCGATTTGAAAATACGATATGCCTTTGATTATCTTTAATGGTCCATTCGTGTAAGCTCGTGTCTCCACAATGAAAAATTACATTTGTATCAAATGGTAGCTTTAAAAATGATTGATATAGTTTGTTTATCATTCCCCCATGACTAACAATCGCAATGGTTGCATCATCAGGATTTTCAGAAATGATTTTAGATAGTATCTTTTCTGCTCTATATCTAAAATCTAAAATGGACTCTTGTTCATAAACAGCATCATGAAGTGCTAGATCTATAACTAAAGGATACCTTTCTTCCGCTTCTTCTCTTGACAACCCCGCTATTAGCCCATTATTCCATTCCATTAAATCTTCATCAAACTCGATTTCAATTTGCTGTTTATTGCCCAATAATAAGGCTGTTTGAGTCGCTCTTTTCAGAGTACTACTATAAATTTTATCTAATTTATAATGATTGTTTACCCATTCTGATAAAAGTATCACTTGTTGTTGTCCAACTTCTGTCAGTTCAAAATCTGCTCTTCCTTCATGTACGTTTAGAATATCTGCTTCTGATTCTCCATGTCGAATAATCAATAGTCTCATATTTATTCCTCCAATATAGTTGTTTAAAATATTAAATCGGATATAAAAGTTAGCTGTAATTCCCTTTTATCTTACACTTATTCATATATGAAAATACATACAATTATGGAGAAATCAATTATATGTATCCGATTAAGAAACAATTGTTTTTTTATATTACCAAAGGTTGAAGTTACCATTATTATTAATTTAAAGGATTTTAGAAATATTTGTTGAATAAGAACATGTTATTCATTAAAGCTTGATAAGGATTTGCATTAGCCTTATGGGAATATTTAGAATGTTAGAAGAAATTTAAATAAAGAATAAGGGGTGTAATAAGATGTTTCCTAAATTAGAGACAGAGAGATTACTATTAAAAGAAATAACAACGGATGATGCAGAAGATATTTTTGCTTATTTTTCTGATGACAATGTTACACGTTATTACGGACAAGATACTCTAAAAGATATAAAACAAGCAGAAAAATTCATCGACCTTTTTTCAAAAAACTATGCAGAAAAAAGAGGTATACGATGGGGTATTCAAAAAAAAGGATTCAAGGGCATAATTGGAACAATTGGCTTTCATGCTTGGTCGCCTAATCATAAACGAGCAGAAATAGGTTATGAAATTCACCCCGACCATTGGAGAAACGGGTATGCATTAGAAGCCTTATCTAAAATCCTTTCTTACGGTTTTGATGATATGAGTTTAACTCGTATAGGGGCTATTGTATTTGTTGATAATGTGGCCTCAAGTAAGTTACTTACTAAAGTTGGGTTTCAAAAAGAAGGCGTTCTTCGCGACTATATGTACCAAAATAATAAAGCTCATGATACATTCATTTACTCAATACTTAAAAACCAAAAATAAATAGTGTTATTTAAGTATTGACGATTTCATTAAATTATTGGGTCTCTAAATGCCATAAAAAAATAGAGTTGATTCTCCTCATGGTAGAGTCAGCTCTATTTTTTACTTCTTATAATGATTTATTTTTCGAAAGAAGTTGCAATTTCTAAAGCTTTCATAGGATCTTTTACTTGATCAATAGTATACACGACTTTTTCTTTTTGCCAAGTAATTCTGTTACCTGAGCGCTCTACGTCGAGGTGAACGAGTCCATTTGGTTTCGGGATTGGGAGTGTGTTAGTTTCTAAGAATTTTGTTGCTTCTTTCGCTAATTTTACCCCCTGCTCCCCTTTCGTTGTTAGCGAGCGAGTATTAAGTGCCCATCTTCCTTCATTCCAACTTGTAAATACTGAACCAGCTCCAGCATCCTGATACCCTGTAATGCCGTAACCCAGATCCACTTCTTGTCCTCCGAGCTTGCTATAATCTTCAAATGCAATTTGTTCACTCGATTTTGTCAAATTAGCGTACTTTTTAACGTTTAATCGAGCAATCACAGATGCTTTTTGTTTATTTTTTAACGCCTTATTATTAATAGCTATCGGCTTATCACTTTCCATAAATACCACTTCATAATAATTAGCTGATGATTTAGTTGTTGCTGTTAAATGCTTTCCCTTAGATAAAGGTAATTTGCTTGGTAATATTTTAGATAAATCCGTTTTCAACTGTGTTTTGATTGCCTTCAATACTTCCTCTTCAGATAGAGCATTATTCGTTTTGACAACTTCATTTTCTGCAGTATCATTTTGTTCAATTTCACCATTATTGTTCTTATCCTTTACCTCTTGAACTTGAGTTTTACTTTCATTAGTCTCATCATTTGTTTTTACTTCTGCCTTATCATTAGAACAGGCAAATAGTAAATTGATAATAACAAGCAGAGATGACACTTTTCCTATTGCTTTCATTATTATCTTCCTCCCTTTAACGGATTAACTACTCTTTTATATATTTTACCCTCAACTTCAACAACATAAACTTGTCGAGTTTTTGTCGTTTCCTATAGTATGAGAGATATTTTTATTTTAGCATTATTTAATAAATTTTTGTTGTATAGCTAGAATTGGCGAGTAAATATGTCATTTCCTTATCCAAATGTTAAAGACCCGAATTACTTAAATATTAAAATAAAATGATTGATAGAATAAAGTATTGATATTTTTCATAGTAATCTATATCTCTCATTTATAGGAAGGGGCATTTTAATATGGCATTGAAACCAGAGGTAAAATTATTGCTAGAACAATTAGAACAATCAGGTACTTCACCAACTCACGAATTAAGTCCAGAAGAAGCACGAAACGGTATTGCTATAGAAGAATTAGCAGGTGAGCGTGTAGAGTTAGAGAGTGTTGTCAATAGAACTCTAGACACGAATGTTGGAGAAGTTCCTGTTCGAATATATACACCAATTAAAAGCGAAGAGGCTCTACCTGTCTTTGTTTATTACCATGGTGGGGGGTGGGTCATTGGCAACCTTGACTCAGTGGATAATCCTTGTCGCCAAATTGCTTCCGAGTCGCAATGTGTTGTCGTATCAGTTGACTACCGATTAGCTCCAGAAAATAAGTTTCCAGCAGCAATTGATGATAGCTATGCGGTAATCGAATGGTTAATAGATCATGCAAAAGAATTAAATATAGATGCTTCTAGAATTGCAGTTGGCGGTGATAGTGCTGGTGGCAATATCGCAGCTGTTGTATCATTGAAAGCGCGAGATCTTGGTGTCAACAATATTATTCAACAAGTATTGGTATATCCTGTGACAGATTATAACTTAAAAACTACTTCTTATTTGGATTACGCAGATGGATACTTCTTAACAAAAGACACAATGCAATGGTTTTGGAATCATTATTTAAACAGTGACAGCGATGGAGAAAGTCCTTACGTCTCTCCTCTAAAAGCAACTAATTTAAAGGACTTACCACCTGCATTAGTTATAACCGCTGAATATGATCCTTTAAGAGATGAAGGTGAAGCCTATGCAAAAAAATTGCAAGAAGCAAACATTCCTGTACAACTAAAACGTTACGATGGTGTCATTCATGGTTTCTTCTGGATGGCTGGTCTGCTTGAAGAAGGTGTAGATGCTATTAAACTTGTATCAAGTACGCTTAGTAAAACATTTGAAATTACAACAAAAGATAGCCTAATATAAGCATTCTAAAAAAGCAGGAGTTAAGCTGTTAGCACAGCTTAACTCCTGTTTCTTATTTCACCTGAAAATCTTCAGAGTACTTACTATTAAAAAATGCAATTATTTGCTTTTTGTGATGGTTATCATGCCAAATAAAACTACTAATATAGCTATACATTGAAAAAGGCGCACCTGAATCTGGGTCAACTTCATCTCCATTGATTTTAAATTGCACATAAAATTCAGCGTCAGATTTGCCTTTTAATTCGGCGACTAGACGCTCTCTGCCTTCTACAAATTGATCTATTAAGCTCATACCAAATATACCTGATAAAGCATAGTTAGACGCCTGATTATTCAATTCTTGAAAGTCTATACTATTAATATCAGCATTCTGTTTCATATTTGGTAGTATTTCTTCTAGTACATATTTATCCCAATATGCTAAGTGCCCAATAATTTCTGCTACAGACCATTTATCTTTTGCAATAGGTTTGAAAAAATCATTCTCAGAATGCTTTTTCAAGCTAATTACCCAATCTTGTGCTTGCTCAAATTCTGTAATTAATTCATCTTTAGATAACTTTTTCTTAATAGGTACATACAAATCGACTTTGCATTTCCCCTCAGGATCATCTAAAGGGTTATTCATACTAAATTCCAAGCTAATCTTATCAACTGCAACATAGTCACTTTGAGGTATCCAATCTCCAAAAACGGCTTGATAAGCGTTTGCTAATTTATCAGGTGTATCATAGAACTGGTATAGAGCATACAGTCCCCCTGTTATTGTTTTAAAATGTATTTCCGAGTGCTCTTCTTTTACAAAATCCTTTGGTAATGTAATACAAGCATCGTGTCTACACAATTCCGGAGCTACAAATTCAGGATTATCAATAGACAATCCTATATAGTTTTGAGTGGGTGGAAACAATCCATTCCTCGCTGCCCACTCCCCTAGTCTTCCCCAATGATCACTAGGTTCAAAATAACTTCCAAAATGCCTAATATAAGCTACCTCATAGTCTGGAAGATTTTTAATCATGATTTTCATTTTCTAATAACCTCCAAAAATTCAACTTAACATTAACTTCTATATTTAATATAAATACCCTTTTTTGTTAAGATGTTTTTTCAAATTAACGTTATATTGTCGTCAATCTATGTCTATTATAATTCTTCTTATTACTAATAAATCTCTAGTATCTTGACTTTACTAACTATGGTGATCAATAATGCTATTGAAAATTAATTTTAATTATACAAAAAATTCAATAAATACGAACCAAATATTACATATTACGCTATAATTTAGTAAAGGGGGCAAGGTAAATGATCAAACAATCTATTATTGAAAACGTGCTTAATGCGGCTCTTTCTACGGGGGGTGACTTCTCTGAAATATTCATTGAAGATAAGTATGTAAATAACATTGCATTACAAAGTAACAAAATAGAAAAAAGTATATCTGGTCGTGATTTTGGAATAGGTATACGTATTTTTTCTGGTCTTCAAAGTATTTACACATATACGAATGATATATCTGAAGAAGGCTTGTTACTCGCAGCTAAGCGGGCTGCACTTGCTATAAAAGGCGGCGGAACAGGTACGATTCACCCGCTCCAAAAAGAGATATTTAACCCAATTCATCAAATCGCACAAATGCCTCAAACTGTAGAACATGCAAGGAAAGCTTCTATTATGAGACAGGCAAATGAAATTGCTAGAAATTATGATGAACGCATTCGTCAAGTTGGTATACGCTATATGGACGAAGAACAAAACATCCTCATTGCCAACTCAGAAGGAAAGTTTGTGGAAGACACTCGTGTCCACAGTAGACTAGCCATTCAAGCAACTGCTTCAGAAGGCAATGAACTGCAAACTGGTTTCTACGGACCTGGTGCTCATGCCGGATTTGAATTTATGGAAAACCTAGATTTGACTCACTATGCAGGAGAAGCAGCACGTATAGCAGTAACAATGCTACATGCAGAAGAATGCCCTAGTGGGAAATTCCCAGTAATCATTGACAATGAATTTGGTGGCGTTATTTTCCATGAGGCTTGTGGACACGGACTAGAAGCCACAGCTGTCGCAAAAAACAATTCAGTGTTCGCAAATCGAGTTGGTGAAAGAGTTGCACCGGAAATCGTCACCTACATTGATGATGGCACCCTACCAAACGAATGGGGTTCACTTAATATTGATGATGAGGGTGAGAAAACAAGAAAAAATGTCTTAATTGAAAATGGTATTTTAAAAGGTTATTTAATTGATAAATTGAATGCACGTCGTATGAAAACTGAATCAACTGGCTCTTCACGCCGCCAGTCTTATCGCTTCAGTCCGACATCACGTATGACAAATACGTATATCGCTCCAGGTATATCAACACCAGAAGATATTATCGCTTCAACAGAGTATGGCATTTACGCAAAATATATGGGTGGAGGTCAAGTTAATCCAGCTACTGGTGACTACAACTTTGCAGTTGAAGAAGCATACATCGTCAAAGATGGAAAAATTACACACCCAGTACGGGGAGCAACACTTATAGGGAACGGAGCAAAAACATTACAGTTAGTTGATCGCGTTGGGAATAACCTTGCACACGGCGCAGGTATGTGTGGAGCGATGAGTGGCAGCCTCCCAGTTAATGTCGGCCAGCCTATGATTCGTGTCAGTGAAATTACTGTCGGTGGGACAAAGGGGGAATAAGTAATGAATATCACTGAATTCCAAGAAAAACTACTACAAAAAGCAATGGATGCCGGTTTCAAAGAAGCTGAAGTATTCTATGAAAAAGCTGAATCATTTCAATGTATGATTTTTGAAGGAGAAATTGATAGCTACGAAACATCTGTGGATGGTGGACTTAGTTTACGGGGTCTTTATAACGGTAAAATGGGTTATGCCTATACAGAAAAAACCGATGAGGATTCGATATCATTTTTAATAGACAATGCAAAAGCAAATGCAGACGTGCTTGATGAGGATGATGGAACTGATATTTTCGAAGGAAGTAATGAATATACAATCTATCAATCTTATAGTGAAGAGCTTGCGAATGTACAAATCTCTGAAAAGATAAAGTTAATAAAGTCTATTGAAGAGAAAATACGTGCATACGATCCGCGTATTGTAACACTCGACTATTGTGTACTTCATGATTTCTCAGGAGAACAATCATTAGCAAACAGTAAAGGTCTTTCATTAACAGAGAAAAAGAATGGACTTATCATATTCGTTTCAACAGTCGTTAAAGACGGCGAAGAAATGAAAACAGGTAGCTTCAGGAAAATGACTCGTGATTTCCAATCGCTCGATGCTGATGAAATTGCCAAAGAAGCTGCAGAAGAAGCATTATCTAATCTCGGTGAGAAATCCATTCCGTCTGGAAAATATCCTATAATAATGCGCCATAACGCGGCTGCTTCATTACTTTCAATATTTACGCCTATCTTCTCAGCAGAGAACGCGCAAAAAGATCAGTCACTTTTAAAAGGAAAAGTGGGAACACAAGTTGCATCAAATTTAGTGACAGTACTAAATGATCCATTCCACCCAGAGGCACTGTCTGGATCAAGTTTTGACGGAGAAGGTGTTGCTACAAAAAAACAAGCAATTATTTCAAATGGAACTCTTGAAACATTACTCCATAACAGGAAATCAGCAAAATTAGAAGGCTGCGAAACAACAGGAAATGCACATAAACCTTCTTACAAAAGCACGCTCTCTATCGCACCACAAAATATGTACATTGCAACAGGTGAAAGAACTTTAGATAACTTACTCGTATCAGTATCTGAAGGAATCCTTATTACAGACTTGTCTGGTCTTCATTCAGGCACGAATACAATTTCTGGAGATTTCTCCGTTGAGGCGACTGGTTTCCATATTAAAGAAGGTAAAATTGCTTCGCCAATTAAGCAAATGACCATTGCAGGTAACTTCTATGAATTGATGAAGGATATTGAGGAAACCTGTACAGACCTTTACTTCCTTCCAGACGGCTACGGTTCCCCTTCACTACTTGTTAAGGAACTTTCCGTTACAGTTGATTAATAAGCCAACCTAATATGTAGACAAAAAATCATTAAATACAAAAAAAGCTGCCTATATCCTAGGCAGCTCCTAAATAAATCTTATTCAGTTATCGCTACTTCCTCACCGTTCAACATTAAACGATAAGTAACTTCAGCTTTCAAAGAGGCAGAAACTGCACAATACTTCTCTTCTCCAAGCTTAATTGCACGTAAGACTTTTTTGGCATCTATATCGCCTTTTACATCAAATAATAAAGTTGCTGCTGTGAAAGCCGTTGGAAGTTCTTCACGTCGTTCACCATCTACTGTAATTTCGATAGAATCGATTTTATCTAAATGTGGTTTTAAAATCATTGTAACATCTATACCAATACAACCTGCTAAAGAACTAAGTAACATTTCAGTTGGTGTAGGGGCTTTACCTTCGCCTCCATAATTAGCAGTTGCATCCATTACCATTGGGTATCCTGTTGGCCCTACTGCTTCAAAGGCACGTCCACCTTGCCATTTTGCTTTTATTTGCATATTAATCAACCTTTCTTCTATTAAAATTCATTTACTTTTGCTAAAAATTTCTGAGCACGTTCTGTCGATGGTTGGGTAAAGAATACTTTTGGTTCTGCATCTTCGACAATTTGTCCATCTGCCATAAATAATATACGGTCTGCCACATCTCTAGCGAATTTCATTTCGTGTGTAACAATCACCATCGTCATACCCTCTTCAGCAAGTTCTTTCATTACTTGTAAAACCTCACCGACTAGTTCTGGATCCAGTGCAGATGTTGGTTCATCGAATAGCATGATTTTTGGTTCCATTGCAAGTGCTCTAGCAATGGCTACACGCTGTTGCTGACCTCCTGATAATCTTGAAGGATAAGCATCTTCTTTCTCTTGTAAGCCAACACGCTTTAATAATGCAGAAGCCATTTTTTCGGCTTGTTCTTTTGATTGTTTTTTCACGACTAGTAAAGCTTCCATAACATTTTCAATAACCGTTTTATGCGGATACAGATTGAACTGTTGAAATACCATTCCTGTATCTTGTCTAATGGAGTGAATTGTTTTTTGGCGAACCTTTTTCGAGTCTGTTGCTTGCAATAAATGATTATTAACAGTAACACTACCACCAGTGATAGTTTCGAGTCCGTTTAAGCAACGCAAAAACGTACTTTTCCCTGAACCACTTGGTCCAATAACAGCAACAACTTGATGGGCAGGAATCGTCAATGAAATGTGCTTTAAGACTTCATTTTGATCGAAGCTCTTTGACAAGTCTTTTATTTGTAACATTACGTTCCCCCCTTAATAGACCGATAATCTTTTTTCGATTTTATTTAATATAAATGTAAAGACTGTACTCATAATCCAGTACATCAATCCAATTGCTAAATAGAACGGCATATATACATAATACTGTGCTACTAGTAGCTGAGCAGAACGCATAAGTTCCGTTACCGCAATGACTGAAACTAAAGATGTTTCTTTTAACATACCAACAAATGTGTTACCAAGTGGTGGAATGGCATAGCGAATCGCTTGTGGAATAACTACACGACGCATGGCCTGTGCTTCAGTCATCCCTGTTGCTAGCGCCGCTTCTGTTTGGCCAGTTGGTACAGATTGAATTGCACCACGGAATGCTTCAGAAACATAGGCACCAATATTAATACTTAAAGCAATATAAGCAGCTGTTAAAGAATCTAATTCAACCCCATAATCTACAAGCCCATAATAGACGATGACTATTTGAACAAGTGGTGGTGTTCCTCGAATAATCGATACGTAAACTCTCGCAATTCCGCGGAAGAAACGATTGCCCTTAATGCGAGCAATCGCCGTTATTAAACCGATTATTAAGCCAAAGAACATTGATACCACTGTAATTAATAGTGTATAATAAGCACCTTTTAGTAAAAAAGGAAGATTATCAATAACTATATCCATCTAAACTTCCTACTTTCCTAAATCTGCTTTTGGTTCTTCATCAAACCATTTTACGAAGATTTCTTTATATGTTCCATCTTTTTTCATATCAGCCAATGCCTTATTCATCGCTTCAACTAATTCTTTATTACCTTTTTTCACTGCAACTGCTGCTTGATCAGATTTGATTGGCTCACCGACAGCTTTCACTTTAAAACCATTCTTTTCAATGATTGGTTTTAATGCATATACATTATTAATTGTTGCGTCTACACGGCCTGCTTCTAAATCTTTTAACGTTGTGATGACATCATCATATGTGTTAATTTTGAAGTCTCCGACTTTTGGCATTAATTCATTTCGTAAAAATGCTTCGTCATTCGTACCGAGACCAACACCGATTTTTTTACCTTTGAAATCTTCTACTGCCTTAATAGAAGTATTATCCTCTTTCACAATAACTTTCACATCATTTGTAATATATGGTGCAGTAAAATCAACTTGTTTTTCACGATCTGGTGTAATCGTTACTTGACTTAGTAAAGCATCGAATTTTCCTTTTTGTAATCCTGGTATTAATCCCGAAAAATCTTGTGCTACAAATTTTGCTTTTACATCTAAGCGTTTTGCCAATTCTTTTGCAATATCGACATCAAAACCATCATATTCTTTATCTGAATTCATGAAATTATAAGGTGCATACGTTCCCATAATCCCTACTGTCATTTCACCTTTTTCTTGAATTGCGCTTAATGTATTGTTATTACTTTCTTTTTTTGTCTCACTATTGCCACATGCACCTAAAATAAGTGCCGCTGTTGCAGCTAAAGCGAAGAAAATTTTACCTTTTTTCATTATGTTTTCCTCCTTTGATTACATACCAAACAGTCCAAAAAATTCAAATTGAACGGTCTTTTCAACAAGCTGCTCTAACTCTAATTGTTGCCATTCCTCATTTTCAGATTGAAATAACCATCTTGACAATACGCCTTCCAACAAGCTCATAACAAAAACTGAATGTAATACGGGATCTACTGGACGTGGTAACATTTTCAAGGCAGAAGCTCTTCGAATATTATTTGCAAAAGCTTCTTGCATCTCTTTTTTTATCAACTCAACTTGCTGTTGCAAAATCGGTTGAGAATGGATTCCTTTAAGTAGGATTCCCATAAAATATCGATTTTTCCCCGCAAAGTGAAAAAGTTGTTCAAAAAGATTTCTTGATGATATGTATGCATCTTGAACAGAAGCTTTTTCTACTCTATACCCCATTGATATTGTATGTAAAATTGCTAACCGTCCATCGTTCAACATTTCACTAGCAATCATTTCCTTACTTTTGAAATACCAATAAAATGTTCCCTGGGATACATTAGCTTTTGCAACAATGTCAGAAATCTTTGTGTTATCGTAGCCTTGTGTTGCGAACATTTCTAAAGCAATCGAAAGTAGCTGTTGTTTACGTTCTTGTTTGCGTTTATCTTGTGTTTGAATGTTAGTCAACTCCCTCGACTGATCCATCAGTCAATTAAATCCTATAAGATTACTAAGTTTTAGTCAACTATTATTACTTAAATTATCTAGTTTTTTTATATTTTTTATTTCCCTCTAAGTATTACTTTCATTTCCCTCATAGTTTGTCCATTTATTTGTTGTCTAAAGCTAAAAAGTTTTTCAAAAAATAATACTAAATACAGAATGCTTTTAAGCAAATTACTCATTCTATAATAAAGGAGATGAGTTCAAATATGCGTAAAACGTTTATTGCACTTGGAATTTTTATTATTGCTAATTCAACACCAATACATACACTAAATAGCGCTCATGCGCAACAAGATGTTCCAACATACGTTAAGTGGGGAAAGCTCGCTTTAATAGAGACTCATTCAAAATATCCCAATGCAAAAATAATTGACTACCTTCATCAAGGTAGAGAATCGAAAAAAGATACAACAATTGAAAAGTTTAAGTTATGGTTAAAAGAGGGAAACAGAGAGTTCGGTGTTTTTGTAAAAATTGAGTTTACTACCGATACAGAAAAAGTAGTTAAAATTGAACTTCAAGAAACTTCTAAATAAGCCATCACAGTAGAGTCAAATACGCTTTATAGTTCTTCTTTCTTATAGAAAATTGTTAGATCATTCTTTAGTTTCGTTTTTAAATACATTTTGTTCTATTCTAGTTTTTGGAAGTTCAAGGCTTAAGGAGTTAGCATCTCTAACCACCGTAATACAGAAATTGTTTTTGCTTCCCTTTCCTGAATCAAGTATTAATCACTTCATTTTTGTTAAAGATAAACGAAAGAGGAGGTGTGATACTATGGCTCAACAGATTCTTTGCGAAGTGAATAACTGTACGTATTGGGGCTCTGGAAATAAATGTACTGCTGAAGCAATTTATGTAGTAAGTCAAAAGGGTAACCAAGCATCTAATAGTGAAGAAACGGATTGTAAAACATTCGATCCGGAGAAAAACTAATTTTCTTAGGGGACTGACTAATAAGTACCTAAAATAAAGGTTCTAAAGAAAAACATACTGTTTTTCTTTAGAACCTTTTACGTTTTCCTCTCAACAAATCCATATTTTTCTTTTAAAAGTTTATTAATTAGCAAAAGAAAAGCTATTTTTTATAAAAAAATTTAAAGGAATAGGGCTTCTCCCAAAATTCGATAATCATCGAATTTTTAGGAGTAGCCCCCTTCTTATTTTTGATATTTATAAGCATTAACATTTTCATTTTTAAATAATAGATAGTGAGCATTTTTCACTTTTTCTTCTATATAGTCCAACGAATAATTCCCTAAAGGATCTGTTAAGTCACCGATTGCTCGAGATAGATTGTCAATCACAGGACTCAAGGTATCAAACTGTTTCTCCTCTTTATTAGTATTTATCTCATCCATGATTTCATAGGCAAGATGCTGTATCTTCCGTAATCGTATTTTTTTTGTATGAATAATATACTCCTCCTCAATACACCAACTTATTTTGTTTCAATATATGGCAAACAATTGCATTTAATGAGTTGATACTAATAATAAATTCATTGCTTCTTTTCTTACATATATATTAATCAATTAAAACTTATACTAAAATATGGTATTAATATATTCAGAATTATGTTAATATTATTTTAACTAAGAAGGGTGGGGTTTATGATGAAAAACATTACTATTATTCAATATCATAAGAACTTAGGAGAACTGATGGGCGACTAATCAAGCATTAACTTTTATAGGCATGCTTGAATGCTCGTTCACATTATAGGAGGAGCTTCATGCTAAATAAACAAGGATTTGATTTGTGGGCAAATGATTACGATAAAACTGTACAAGTAAGCGAAGATAATAATTTATATCCATTTGCAGGATATAAAAATATATTAAGTGCTATATTTAATGAAATCATGCAGGTAAATCAAGCAAAAGTGTTAGATATAGGGTTCGGGACAGGTGTTTTAACAAATAAACTATATGAAAATGATCATCACATAGATGGATTAGACTTTTCTGCAAAGATGATTGAAATTGCACAATCTAAAATGCCGATGGCGAATCTGATGGAGTGGGATATTTCTAATGGTTTACCTGAGCAGTTACAAGGTAATAAATATGACTTTATTGTCAGCACGTATACATTACACCATCTATCAGATGATGAAAAAATGGCTTTTATTAAGAGCTTACTATCTTTGCTCTCTGAGAATGGCAAAATATTAATTGGCGATATTGCTTTTCAAACACGTGAAAATCTTGAAAATTGCAGAAAAGATAGCATTGGCTATTGGGATGATGATGAATTTTATTTTGTTTATGAAGAACTAAATTCTTCATTACTAGATGTTGCTAATTGTGAATTTCAAGCTATTTCTCACTGTGGAGGTTTATACGTAATTTCAAAGTAAATGATAATGTAATGGACGTTGCGATGCTTATCCATTCTACTATCATTGTGAATATGACTAAAGAGTATATTTACGCAATCTAAATAACACAAACAAATCCTCCAATTCGCTCAGAATTTGGAGGATTTGTTTTCAATAATTCTTAGAGATGCATCTATTCAATCATCAAAATTTCCCGAATATCTTGTTCTGTCATAGAAGTCAAGGAATCTTCGCCCGACTGAATTACTTCGTCAATGAGATGCTTCTTTTTCTGCTGAAGCTCATATATTTTCTCTTCTATCGTTCCTTTAGCCACCAAACGAATTACATGTACTTCATTTGTTTGACCCATGCGATGTGCTCGGTCTGCAGCCTGTTGCTCGACTGCAGGATTCCACCAAAGATCATAAAGTATTACCGTATCTGCACCTGTCAAATTTAAACCAGTGCCCCCAGCTTTTAAGGAAATAAGAAATATATTCCCTTCTCCATTATTAAACCGCTCACATAATTCTACGCGATTTTCCGGAGGAGTTTGTCCATCTAAGTAAAAATAGGGTATACCCTGGTAGGCTAAATAGTGTCTGATAATACTATGCATTTGAGTAAACTGTGAAAAGATCAGTACTCGTCTACCTGAAATACGGCATTCTTCAATAATTCCCTTCAATTGTTCAAACTTTGCCGATCCTCCTGCATATTCATCAACAAATAATCCAGGGTGGCAACAGATTTGACGGAGTCTTGTCAGACCAGATAAAAATTTTATACGATTTTTTTGAAAACTGCCATTTCTTAAATGTTTCAAAGCTTCATTTTTCAACTCAGCTAAATAAGCTGCATATAATGTTTTCTGCTCTTCTTGTAACTCCGAGAATTGCATAGTTTCAATTTTATTTGGCAACTCTTTCAAAACCTCTTTTTTCAAACGTCTTAATATAAATGGACGTACTCTTTTTGCTACATTTTCTCTACTTAATTCGCTAAAGGCTCTTCGATTTGGCAACAACTCTGGGAAGACGACATGAAATATTGACCACAGTTCATCCAAAGAGTTCTCTATTGGCGTTCCCGTTAGTGCAAATCGATAGTCTGCCTGAATCATTTTCACCGATTTAGCAGTCTTGGTAACTGGATTTTTAAAGGTTTGCGCCTCATCCAAGAATAATGTATGAAATTTCTCTTTGCGGTAAAGTGATACATCCATTCGTAATGAAGGATACGAAGTGATGATTACATCGGCACCAATAGACTTATTCCACAAGGAAACTCTGGTCGCTTTGTTGCCATCAATGATTTGTACTTTTATATGAGGCGTAAACTTTTCCAACTCATTTTTCCAATTATAGATGAGAGACGAAGGTGCGATGATTAATATGGGCAATTCTCGCTCTCGAACATCCGGTAGCACTGATTCGATGTAAGCAATGCTTTGTAGTGTCTTTCCAAGCCCCATATCGTCCGCAAGAATGCCACCGAATTTATATTTGGCTAGCATTTTGAACCAACTGAAACCCACTTTTTGGTAATCTCGAAGTACTGTAGTTAAAGTACTAGGTACTGTATTTTCGACCTTTTCTGGATCCTTTAAGTTTTTCATAAGCTTGGTGAAATTTTCACCCGGATTGACTAAATCACCTTGATCAATAGAATCTATTAATTGCATTCCTTTAATTAATGGGATTCTGATTTCTTCTCCAATGATATCTCTAGCAGACAGTTCCAAATCACTTACAACTTGGTAGAGTGCTAAAAATTCAGGTGTTTCCAATGATACTAACGTGCCATTTGGTATTCGGTAATACTTTCGTTTTTCCTCCAATGAAGTGAGTATCTCTTGAATTTCTGATTCTGAAATGCCCTTGATGTCGAATTGGAATGCAATCCAATCTGTTCGTTCACCTACTTCGACTTTTATCTTTGGTCCCGTATACCCTTTATGAATCCGCATTTTCACTGAAGTTGTAGCATAAATTTGAACTGATTTTTCTAATTCAGCGATGTTATGATGCAAAAATTGATACTCTGCTTCTTCATCATATAAGTAAAATCCACCTGACGTTTGAGTAAAGGAGCTTTCAAGTAGTAGCTTGATAATTTGTTCTTCTTTTGTTCGCTGTCGCTTAACCCCTGGAAAATGTGGAAAAGGTTGCTCTGCTTCTTCACAAGGATTTATAACGACTTGATCATAATGGAACTCCAAACCTGCAAGCAATCTATGCCTTACACGGTCCAGAAATAACTTGGCTCGAAGTGGTGTTTCCCCCATTCTTTTTGAAACGGATTCTGCAATATTTACCTGTCCTAGTTTCATCAAGCCAGGTATGACATTCCTCATAAAATGATCGATTTGATTTTCTGAAATAACGAGCTGGTGTTTTCCCGACTCATTCAACATTCCTTTTAATTCTGCTAATCGATGACAATCTTCCTGAAGAAGTTTGAACAATACGCCTTCTGAAAAAGCATAGCCATAAGCTTTTAAAACGTTTATCTCTTCAAGACCTTTAACATTCAAGCGGTAGTCAACTGTATTAGCTTCATCAAATTCAAAACTTAAAGGAAGATCTTGTCCAATTTGTACCCCTTTATAAATTTTATTCCCTTGCATGAATCGTACTCCCGGGGCAGCAGTTAATAAAGAAAGCAACTGCTCCCAATCAGTCGCAGAAATTAACACCAAATCATCTTGTATGTCACTATTACTTTTTACACGTTGACTTCTTATCAAAAATTGAAGGACATCATCGGATTCTCTTGGAAAGCTGTGGAGCTCAGGTACATAAACCAATCCCTGTGCATATTCAAACGGTTCTCTTAACTCTAAGTCACGAAGAAACTGGGTTACTTTCGAGATGTTATGTAATACATTAGAACCTACCCTTATCTCAATTCCAAACACATATTCCATATTAGGAAGTAAAACTGGTAAGCAAGTAAATTCAACATTAAGTGACTGTCTATTGTCAAAATGTAATCCCTGGCCACTTGGCTGCTTCAATTTATTTTCAAATAAGCCCAGCATTCTGGTAGTCAATGCATTTTCAATTTGCTGCTTCTCTTCAATAGCAAGTAGGACAGCTGCAATATGCTGACAGTACGTTTTCACAAACCCTACTGGTGGACAACTACACTGAGCTACAATTTCTCCATCGGCATCTACATTCACTGTTACGTCAAAATCAGCTCCCGCTTTTACACTAGCTTCGATTATCGAATCATCTTGTTGAAAGGTATGAAGATTTACTTTTCCAGCTTGATAATAAGATTTACCCTTTTTAAAAGCGACTTCTCCACATAAAAACTTTATCTTTTTTTCATTCATTGAAAAATCCATCTTTCGGTCCTTTCTAGACTTTCTTTAATACATTACTCACATTCATGTTTAATAACTTATTATTCATTTTCTCATACAAATCATCTGGAGCAAAACATGTTTACTTATCATACATATACGGATATAACTATTAGTAGGATTTTAATGAAATTCGATTAACAATTCCTACTCCCTTTAAGTTAATTAATAGCTTTATTAAATCTTTATGTTGTTTTGGGGTCAAAAAAAACCGCCAACAAAGTGACAGTTAGTTGTGATGTAAACCTAGAAAGTTGGCTTATTTGTAGAAGTTACAAAGACTTAGCAAGTCTGAATCCAAGGTCGTCTATGAAAAACGAAGGATGGCTACGACGTCGACATGTTGCTCCACATCCCCTTGCCTCTTCAGCCCAGCTACCTCCTCGGAAAATTCGGTAGGAGCCGTACACTTGTTCATCGTATAAATCAAAGCACCACTCCCAAACATTCCCTAACATATCATATAGTCCCCATGCATTCGGTTCCTTTCTTCCTACTTCATGGATTTTTCCTCCTGAATTTTCGTTATACCAGGCAATCTTATCAAGCTCTCCGTATCTATAACCCGTAGTCCCTGCCTTACATGCATATTGCCATTCTGCTTCTGAAGGAAGTCGAAAGCCATTTGATCCCCAATTACAAATAATGTTTTCTCCATCATTACTTTTAGAATAGCACTCTTTCAGTCCAACTTTTTGTGAAAGTAGATTACAAAAAGAAATTGCATCATACCAAGAAATATTCACAACCGGTTTTAGATTCCCGTCAAAGGAAATAGGCGATTTTGTAATAGCATTGTAAAGGTTCATAGTTACAGGGTAACTTGCAAAAAGATACGGACTTAGTTCAACATTCCATTTGCTTTTTAATCTATCGTCTCTTAATTCTATTTCTCCTCCGGGAATTTTCACCATTGGAAAGTCAATGGAATCCATTATTCTATTTGACACTTTACCTACCTCCTAATTATCTTGATACGTTAGAAATCATGGTAATTTTTTGAAAATGTTTGTCAGTTGGTTCAACTAAGAATACGTTAAACCCTGTAATATCAAGTTGTTCTCATTTAACTAAAACATGCAAAATGTTCTCGTATCTCTACTATCTAATTAGAGGGACCACAACAAATAATGCTGCAAATTTCTTTGGAGTTACTCCATTAAAGTAGCCTTCCTATTTCAGACGATTACTAAGTCATAGAAATAAAGAGAAAATGACCTACCCACGGGGCAAGTCATTTGCTTAGAGTACTGACAAGTCTATTTCATGATTAAATTGAGTAAAGGTTATTGTTGAGAATTCCATAAAATAATAATCAAAATATTTCAAGTTTCCTCATTTTATGTAATCCAATGCAATCTTATTTAACAGTCTAATTTTTCGATGGGAAGCGAATAGTTACAGTAGTTCCTTCATTTATTGAACTTTGGAATTCAATTGTTCCATTATATTTTGCTGCTATATTATAGCAAATCATCATACCTAAACCAGTCCCTTTACTTTTTAGAGAGTAAAAAGGTGTACCAAGACATTCTATTTCCGTTTCAGACATTCCATGCCCATGATCTATTACTTGAATCTCTACAAAATCTTGCTTCATTCCACCAGTTACAATAACAGACTCACCAATTTCAGAAGCCTCTATTGCATTTTTTATAATATTGATCAGTAATTGTTTTAACTCTATTTTGTTAGCTGCTATGTAACAATCTTCTTTTACTTCTAATTCGATATTATTATTATTTAATAGCCCATAAGAATTTAGTAAGTCTGTTACGCTTTGAAGAACAACTTTTAAATTCACTGATTCAATATCTTGTTTTTTATCTGGCTTTGCGATAGACAAAAATTGAGAAACCACACTTTCAGCTGTATTTAATTCATCAATCATTAAAGAAAATTTGCTTTTTACATCATCATTAAATTGAGGATCTTGTTCAAAAAACTGCAAAAAACCTTTAACAACCGTGACCGGATTTCTAATTTCATGCGCAACAGCAGCTGCTAATTGACCTGCTGTTTTCAAACGCTCTGCTTGTTTTATTTGTTCATAATATAATTCTTGTTTTTTCACACGTAGATTTGTTAGATAGAAGATAAAGTATATGAGAGCTTGACTACCTACATAGTTAAAGATATTACCTACTAAGTCTTGTTTAATATAAATATATTGATTACCGTGATCAACAAACCCAATAAAACCGAAAGTAATTAATACTAATATAGAGTTAATAATTAAAGAAAAATAAAAGAGTTTTGAATCAAAAAACATAATCGCAACTGCGGGTATAAAACAAAGGAAAATAAAATTAGACCAAGTCTCTGGATATAAAAAGAAAATGTTATAAAAATAGATGAACGCTTCAATAATAATGATTGTTCTAAAACGATGCGTTCCATACTTTGGATAGAGCAGTAAGCTTACGGAAATAATCACAACAATAGAAAGGTGGACAATAAAACCAACACCTAACTCTCCAATAAGGGGGTTCTTAATCAACAATCCCATGGTCATAATCGTTATTACTATTAATATTGTAAAATAATATAATTTCTGATTATTACTTATATAATTCTTAAACATACAAACTCCTTTTATTAATATTTCAACTTTTCTAGTAGGACGTAAAATGTCTAATCTAAACGAACACATAGAAAAAAGAAGCCTTTTTCTATGTGAAATGCATTCACCACAACAAATCACAGAAAAAATCTTCCACTTGATTAAGTTTACACCAGTTATTGTCCAAGCTCTAGTAAAAAATGAAGATATTAGGGAGTTTTTTAGTACTTAACACACGTCAAACATAATAATAAATTGAACATGCTTTCTAACAAAAATACGATAAGCTACTAGTGACTTATCGTATTTTTATATTCAGAACAATCAATCAGCTTCCACTTACACGTACACGTTTTATAAATAGAGACGAAATGAAACCAATGAAAGAGATTGCTGAAATAAAATAGAAGGTATACTTGATACCGGCAGCTAGGAATTCAGTTGGTGATGAGTCAGGAAAGTTCTCAATATAGCCTTTTTGACCACTAGTCATCAATGTTATCGCAAGTGCTGTTCCTGTTGCACCCGCAATTTGTTGTAATGTGTTCATGACTGCTGATCCGTCTCCATATAGGTTACGAGGCAATTGATTTAAGCCATTTGTTTGTGCTGGCATAATAATCATTGAGATTCCCATAAATAAAATCATGTTCGCCAAAATAATTTGCCAAATTGGTGTGTCAGCAGAGATTGTCACAGCAAATATTATACTGCCTGTTAGTGTCAATAAATAGCCAAATGGTAAAAACTTCTTCGCACCAAATTGGTCAAATAATTTCCCTACAATTGGTGACAGTAAAGCATTTAATAAACTACCAGGTAATAATACAAGACCTGCTAACGCTGCACTTAATAACAGTGTACCTTTTAAATAAATTGGTAATAAAATAGCAGTTGATAAAACAATTAACATTCCACTAAACAATAACATTGTGCCTAGTGTAAACATAGGGTATTTAAAAACTCGTAAATTAATCATAGGTTGTTCCATCTTTAATTGACGAAGGATAAATAAAACAAGTGCAATAAACCCTATAAAGAATGGTATATATACTTGTGTAGACCAAAATGATTTTTCAGCAATCGAACTAAGACTATAAATTAATCCACCGAAACCAATAGTCGAAAGACAAATTGAAAGTACATCAATTGACGGTTTCGTAATACGAGATACATTGTCAATATTTTTCAATCCAAAACCAATAAGCCCCGCATAAAGAACTAAACTAATCCAAAAGATAAATGTCCAATCCAATGTATCAACAATTACCCCCGCTACTGTCGGGCCAATTGCAGGCGCTGTAGTAATCACAAGTCCCATTAAACCCATTACAGCGCCACGTTTATGAATTGGGAAAATCAATAAAATGACATTCATCATTAAAGGTAATAAAATACCGGTACCAATTGCTTGAATCAAACGACCAATCAATAACAAAGTAAAGTTTGGTGCTAATGCTGCTAAAATGGTCCCAATAATAGAAAAAATTAAAGAGCTAACAACTAATTGCTTAGTTGTAAACCATTGAATTAGAAGTACAGATACAGGTACTAGAATACCTAATGTCAATAAATAACCTGTTGTTAACCATTGTGCTGTTGCTGTTAATATAGAGAAGTCCTCCATAATATTCGTGAGTGCCATATTTAATGCTGTCTCACTAAACAAACCGATAAAAGCACCAAACATTAATACAAATGCCATTGCTTTTGGATTTCTTACTTGTTCCATTTGTGTAGATGTTGTCAAAATAAACATCCTTTCAATTATAATTAATAGACCAGTCTATATAAAATTGATAAATAAAAGCTTCCTTACTTTTTCAGTAATAATGGAAGCATTTTTCCTACCCGATTAAGTGGTCCACCATATTTTTGTGTTAAAGATAGTGTTACCCCACCCTCAATAAGGGCATTTAATGTCGTACTAATATTTGTTGCTTGTTCATCACTGTATCCATTTGCCAACAACTTCTCTTTATATAAATTTTCCCAATATAGAAATGTATCTTCACAAACCATACGCATGTTTTCATTTACTAAAGCTGTTTCAGATGCAATGAGACCGAAAGGCACAATTGTTAAGCTATCCTCATCTTCTATATTATCAAAACGTTTTGCAATAACGTCAATATGATGTTGGAAAGCTTCAAGAGGATCTTCAATTGTATTAAGATGATCTTTAATTTCAGCTGCAATACGAGAAGCAGATATTTGAATTGCTTCAATAGCTAATTGTTCTTTACCATTTGGAAAGTGGTGATATAAAGAACCTTTAGGAGCACCTGATTCTTTAATGATCTGATTTAAACCCGTTGCATGATAGCCATTTAAATGGAATAGTCGAGTAGCTGCTTTTAAAATTCGTTCACGTGATTGATTTTTATTAGTCATAGAATCACCTCTAAATAAAAATTATAACGATTGGTCTACTTAATGAATTTAATAGAAAGAAGAACGAAAGTCAATATATAGTTTTGTAGGTTGCGTAGCAAGTATGATTTTAAAATTAAATTGTTAGTTACATAATATTGCTGTAAATCTTATAGAAATCACTTAAAATAATTAATACATGACAAGGAAAGTTAAGCAGTAATTTTTTAAAATAGTAATAATTAGCGTCTAACGTTTAAAAAGCTCACTGAAGCATTGATGTATTGGTAATTTCAAAGGATAATATACATCATCAAACGATTCATATTTATTAAAATGAGGTGAAAGTATGAAAACAAACATGTATTTAAACAATGAGAGATTAATTGCAGGAATAACCTTAAAAGATGAAACTGAACTTGAAAGCAACAACATGGCTCTTCATGCATGTGTAAACCAAGATTATGTGATGGAGAATCGTAGAAAATTAGCCGCTTCGTTGAATTGTGAGGTTGAAACTTTTGTCTGCGCCAGTCAAACACATAGTTCGAATTTGCATAAGGTAACACTTGCTGATAAAGGCCGTGGTGCAGATTGTACTGATACCGCTATTACGGATACAGACGCTCTGTATACTTATGAACCGAATCTATTATTATGTTCCTTTACTGCAGATTGTGTACCTGTGATTTTTTATAATGAAGTAACTGGTATAATCGGGGTCATTCACTCCGGATGGCAAGGTACAGTAAAAGAAATAACATTAAACGTTTTTAATCATTTAATACAAATCGAAAACTGTAATCCTAATGATTTGCATATTCATATTGGTATGGCTCTTAGCCAAGAAAAATTTGAAGTTGATGCTGATGTAAATGTAAAATTCAAAAACCTAGGCTACGCAGATGATTTTATCTATTTTAATGATAAAACTCACAAGTATCATATTGATAATCAGCAAACAGTGAAAAAACAATGTGAACTTGCTGGAATCCCGGCTGATCGAATTACAATTGATCAGACATGCACTTTTATGAGCCCCGAAGGATTCTCCTATCGTCAGGATAAACAAGCTGGCAGACATATAAGTTTTATAATGAAAAAGGACAATTAAAAAAGATAAATAATGCCGGCTCAAATTTATTACTTTAAGCCGGCTTCTTACTTTAAACTATAATATTTATCTCAAACTGAGAAATCTTATATTTCTACTTTTTTGAAATATTGATAAACTTTTTCTAATTTTTTTGTTTGTCTTCCATTTGGACTTTCCATATTCCCAAATTCGAAAAACTTCACTTTTTTGATCCCCACAAAATTAAATAACGCTTTTTTCATCAATACTTTATGTGCATTATTCAACCATAAAAGTGGATACTTTGCAGGTCCCTTCATCGTAGAAATACAGACAACAGACTTACCCTTCAAAAGCCCCTCTGGGAACAGTCCCTTTTTATCCCTGTAGGCGAAGTTCGCTGCAAATAATTGATCAATGTATCCCATAAGCATTGCTGGTGGTCTCCCCCACCAGATTGGATAGACAAAGACAATTTTGTCTGCCCAAGTAATTTGATCACGGTATTTTTCTAAAGATGGATCACGATACATATCACGTCTTCTTTTATTCTCATGAAATACTAAAAGTGGATCAAAACCTTCTTCATATAAATCTAATATCTGTAATTCTTTGATGTTAGGATTCTCTTTACTTCCTTTAATGACTTCTTGTAAAAATGCATAGTTTAAGCTTTTATGATTTGGATATGTATAAATTACCAATGTTTTCATATTGCACCTCTTCACTTATCATTTGATAACTAAAATATACAGTTGTTTCATTTTGTTGTCAAATGATAATTGTAATATGATAATATTTTTGTTATCTTCACAGTAAGAGGTGAAATTTATGGACAAAAATGCTCTGTTTAATAAATGGGTTTCATTTACAACTTCTGTTCATAGTGTGACACATGAATTAACAAAAGGCGCTAAATCTGACTCCATCACGCCAGTGCAATATAACATTTTAGAATCTATTACAGTAAGTCAAAAGCCTGTTACCCCTAGTGAAATTAGTGATTGCCAACATTTATCTATGCCAAATACAAGTCGAGAACTTAAAAAGTTAAGTGAAAAAAATCTAATCGAAAAGTTAAGTGATACAAAAGATCGACGGAAACAATATATTCGTCTTTCAAAAGATGGAGAAGCTATGATGAACGAGACATTTAAGTTAGTTGAATCTCGCTTCCTAAATCGCATAAAACATGCTTCTGAAGAAAATTTAGAGGATATTGATCGTGCATTAGACATTCTTCAGTCAAAACTGTTTTACTAACTGTAATAAAAAAATTTAGCTCCTCAATAAAAAGTTGGTCGTTAACTGCTGATCAACTTTTTATTGAGGAGCTATTTTAATAAGAACCCATGTAGATAAACGCTTTACCAAAACTACATTTCAGTGTGGTGAACTTGATTCTAGTATGGTTGAATTTTTCATTATAAATCTATAAAATGTGTAGCACGATTTCGACCATTTTCTTTAGAAACATACAGAGCTTGATCTGCCTTTTTCACGATAGAAGCTTCTGTATCATCCTCGGTAAAAGTGTCTATCCCGACACTTACTGTTAGATTCCCTGTCTCTGTCCATTCAGCTAATTCAATTGCTCTATTTAACTTCTGAGCAATTAATATTGCTTCGTCAACATCAGTATTTGGAAGAATTATTGTAAATTCTTCGCCTCCAAATCGAGCAACAATATCATCTGATCGCACCTGATTTTTTAGAATATTAGCCAATTTCACAAGTACGATATCTCCAATTTGATGACCATATGTATCATTCACTTTTTTAAAATGATCTATATCAATAATAAGTAAAGAAAATGGTTTTTCTTCTTTACGGTATATCACAATTTGCTCTTCTAGTTTTTCTTGAAAGAATCTTCTGTTGGGAATGCCAGTCAGCTTATCAGTATTCGATATTTGGACTAAACCCGAATTGATTTCCATTAGCTCAATTTGTTTCTTTTCAATTTCAATATAAATTTGTTCTAGCTTTGCTAGAGCTCGATTTTTTTCTAAATAAGCCTCTTCCATTTGTTTTTTAGTCGTGCGCAACTCTAATTCGTAGTCAATTCGCTTCTTCATTTGAACTAAAATACAGTCTATCACTTCTATGTCATCCTGCTCAAATCGTCTAGCATTCATTAAATAAGGAACGGACTCACCAGTCTGGCTTGTGAAGTTAATGAACAGTTCTTCTACATGCCCATGTAAATTAATATTAGGATAAAAATAAGAATGAAAAATCAGTTTATTGGCCATCGTCAATAACGACTCAATATGTTTCCCTACTAAATTTTCTTGTTTAAAGCCCATCCATTCAAGAAAGGTATTATTGACCTCTATTATATATCCATTGTGGTCAAAAGATATAAATCCGCAAGGTGCCTCCCTTAATCGTACATCCATAATTGAACTCCCTTACATAAATTATTTCATTAGATAATCTACTATTATTTTAGTTGTTTCTACAGGCTGACTTATATGTGGATAGTGCCCTCTAGCTTCTATAATTTGAAGCGTACTATTTTCTATACGCTTATTTAAATACTGCCCTACTTCAATTGGAACAATGCTATCATTCGAGCATTGAATAATAAGTGTTGGTACTTTTAAGAATGGTACTCTTTCTCGAAAATCTGAATAGAATGTTACTTCCGCAAACTCTCTTGCAACACGTGGGTTCGTTGAGACAAAGCTATTCTCTAGTTCATGAGTTAGCTTAGGATCTTTAGTTTGGTCCATAGCAAGTGGCGCCATATAACTAGCCCACCCTGCAAAATTCATCTCCATCATAGTAAGTAATTCTTTAATGTCATTTTGTTCAAAGCCACCATTATAACCATCTGTATCATTTAAATAACAAGGGGATGGCCCAATCATTACTAACTTATCGAAATAATCCGGTCGCTCAATCGCTGCCAGCATACCAATCATCGAACTAATAGAATGGCCGATGAACAGTATATTTTGAAGGTCCATTTCTTCAATTATATCTAATACATCCTGCTTATAGCCTTGAAGCGTACTGTATTTTTCGGATTGGTACGCTGTAATATCTGAATTTCCTGACCCTATATAGTCAAATAAAACTACACGATAATTCTCTGCAAATTTAGGCGCAATATATTGCCACATGCTCTGATCACAACCAAATCCATGGGCAAAAATAATCGTTTGCTCTCCCTGCCCCATTATCTTCACATTATTTCGAGTCATCACATCATTCATGTAACATGCCTCCTCTTCCTAATTATTTTCACTATATTCATTTTGAATGATTACAGTTTAAAAATCTAGTATAAATTTACTATCAAAATACCAAATAACTGATGATGTTTTTTATATCTCCTATTCTCTTTCCTGTTGATATAAATAAAACTGCCCTACCATTAACTATCAAGTCCTAAATTGAAACCAAATAATTAAAAGGACGTTACATATTTATATAACAGATATGTAACGCCCCTCCCTTTTTATTAAACTAACGCTTCAGTTCTATCATTCAACATGGCAAATCCACCCCGCAAAAAGCCCCGTAGAGTAAAAGCGAGTTACGCCTCGAATTCAGATTCTCCAATTAACTCCCTATTTATAGTTTAGTCTATTAATAATTGGCTAGACGTTTTTTTTTTAACCTTATCTTTCGTGGTTAAAACATATAAGTAGCGCTTGAAATCATTATAAATATTAATATTAAAATTTGTAGCATAAATACCAAATTCGATTTCCCACGTTTACGCTTCACCTGTTGAATTTGGCCGTTTGAAACTTCTTTATATTGTTCTTCTAACATTTCACTTCTACTATTCTTCTTTTTACTTTCACTTAAGGAATTAAACCAGTTTATAAACTTTTTATATTCACTAATCACTTTTTTTGCTTCATCGAACATTTTTATTTGTCCAAAATGAATCCACATCACTCTATCACAAAATGCTTCTATTTGGGACAATGAGTGACTTACAAAAATAATCGTTTTTCCTTGGCTTTTAAATTCATTTATCTTATCCAGACACTTCTTGTAGAATGTTTGATCTCCCACAGATAAGGCTTCATCTATAATTAAAATATCAGGATTAGTATGAATTGATATTGCAAAACCTAAACGAGATTTCATGCCACTTGAATAGTTTTTTACAGGTTGGTTAATAAACTTCCCTATATCTGCAAAATCTATAATAGCTGATTTTAATTGATTAATTTCAGCGCTACTTAAACCGTGCATCAAACATTTTAGCTTAATGTTTTCTAAACCTGTTAACGAATTATTTAATCCTACAGAAATAGCAATTAGTGATGTTTCTCCATTTATTTCGACCTTACCTAAACTTGGAGGTATTACTTGCGCTAATAAATTTGAAAGAGTAGATTTGCCAGAACCATTTAAACCAATAAGACCAATTGCTTCTCCTTCATTCACTTCAAAACTAATATTTCTAAGAGCGAAAAAATGATCTCTATTTTTTTTAAGAGATACGATATCAAATAGTTTTTCAGATTGCTTACTATATAAACTGAAACCTTTTGATACATTCATAAATCGAATTTTCGGATTCATTTCTTTTCCTCCGACTATAGGTAGTCAACAAATCTATCACGAAATTTTAAATGTATATAAGAACCAATTGTAAGTATTAGAATAGTTATACTCCAGAAATAAAAGGTATACGGAATATCCTCAAAAAACCATCCCCCTCCTAAGAGAGAGTACCTAAACCCTTCAATAATATAAAATAAAGGATTCAATTTCAAAATACTGACTAACAATTCTGGGAAGTTATGAACATTCCACACGATTGGTAAGAAAAACATCATTAACCGAACAATTGATTGTATTATTATCTGAATATCTCGAATAATAGTTGTAAGTGTTGATAAAAGCAGTGTCAATGCAAACAGAAATAAATACAGGCAAACTAAATAATATAGTATTTGTATTAAATATATTCCAGAGAAAATACCATATCCTAGAGTAATCCCAAAAGTTAGAATAATCATAGGTAGAAATGATATTGAATTACCAACGATTATAATAGTAGGTAGAACGCTTACGGGAAAGTTCATTTTAGCTACTAAATTTACTTTTGCGTATACACTATTTGAAGCTTGTGTAATTGTCCTACTGATATATAACCACGGTACTAACCCTATAATCAGCCATAGGAAAAACGGGGTTCCCTCAACAGGAGAACCCTTTCTTATTCCTAAACCAAAAATGAGCCAATAAACACCAATTTGAATGAATGGATTTAATATTTGCCATAAAGCACCCAAATAGTGCATTGCATACTTACCTTTTTCTTCATATATACTTAATCGAAATATCAAATTAAGATGTGAAAATTGTTCTTTTAAAATCTGCCAAACAAAATTCATACAGCAGTAGCTTTCTTTTTAGTATAGTTATAAAGGTTTCCATAATTAATATATTCAACATAATTCGGAACACGTTTCACTACATTTTTTGTATCAAAAATCCTTATATTTGACATAGTAGAAAAATCAGGATCTCCAAATTCCTTAAACTCATCATGATCTGATAATACAACGATGAGGTCAGAGTCTTTTACAGCTTGCTCTAAATCTTGTAAAACCCAATCTAATTTAACGTGTGGATCATAAGCTCGCACTTCATAATTATGCTCTGCTTGCAATTGTTTGAACACTTCAATAGCTGGACTTTCACGAATGTCATCCACATTCCCTTTATATGTGAGACCTAAAATAGTAACTACTTTTCCTTCGACATTTTTCATTAGTTTATTGATATTCTCTACTACAAAATGAGGCATAGAGGTATTAATCGTACGAGATAACTTTATTAACTGAGCAATTTCTGGTGCCTTTGCAACGATAAAGTATGGATCGACAGCTAAGCAGTGACCCCCTACACCTGGGCCTGGTGTATGTATATTGACACGTGGATGTTTATTGGCCATTTCGATAACATCTAATACATTTATCTCTAATCGATGACATACATTCGACAATTCATTTGCAAGTGCTATATTCACATCTCTAAATGTATTTTCCATCAGCTTAGACATCTCCGCTGTTCTTGCATCCGTTTTAATAATTTCACCTTTTACAAAAGTACTATAAACGATAGCCCCTGCTTCTTCACATGCAGGAGTAATTCCACCAACTATCCTATTATTAAACACTAACTCATGGAAAATCTGCCCTGGTAGTACTCTTTCAGGACAGTGTACAAGGAAAATGTCTTTTCCAACAACAAAGCCTGCTTGATCTACTAACGGTTTGATCACATCATCCATACTACGAGGAGCAATAGTCGATTCAACAATTATTATATTACCTTTTTTTATATAGGGTAATATAGATTTTATTGCATTAATAACATAGGTTAAATCACAAGATCTATATAGGTCCTGATTATTAGGTGTAGGAACAGCAATAATAAACACATCAGCCGGTTCTGGAGTAATTGACGCTCTAAAAGTACCCATTGCAATGACTTCATCAAGTGATGCTTGTAATCCAGGCTCTTCTATATGAATTTCACCATTATTCAGTGCATCTATTACGTCCTTCTTCACATCTACTCCTACTACTTCTACATTGTGTTTTGCAAACATGATAGATGTCGGCAAACCGATATACCCTAGGCCAATAGTGCATAATTTCATCATTATTTCCCTCCAATATTCATGGTAGTAAGTTCAATAGATTGATGATGTACCAATTGCAAAATAGTGACAAGTGACATTGAAATTCCTCTATTCGTATTCGCTATTTGCGAAGTAAAAGTTATCTTTTACATCTCACTTCCTTTCAAAATAATTTCAACATCTCAATTCATACTAGAAAAATATTTTATAATCTGTTTATATTTTCTTTTCTCATATAGAGCTGCAAATTTTTCTATATCCACGGATTTTTGAATTATATACTCTTTATACAATGAATATATCTTGTAGAGCGTATCAATAGCCTCTTGTTGTTCCTCATGCTTAATTTTTTTAATTCTAATGAGATACCAATTTCTAAAGTAGAAGTTAAATCTTCTTTCCATATATAAATCCAACAGGTCATTTTTTATCAAAAACGGTAGTCTTTCTTTCTCTAATGTATAATACTTTTCAAAAAACGCTTTCGTTACCGTATTCGTGACAGATCCAGACACAGCTGCATAGTAAATATGTATATCCTTATCAATCACAGCCCCTTTACTTGAATGCAACAGTAATTCTTGGAAGAATAACGTATCTTGTCCACCTGCATTTTCAACCATTCTCAAATTGTTATCGATGATGATTTCCCTTTTCACTACTAATGCCTGAATACTTTGTGTCCTTAAATCGGTATCCATTAATAGTTTTTTGGGATCATTAATAATGTCGCTACGACAAGCATTAATTACAGTTTCAAAATATTTAAAATTACCAATTTTAGAATTATTTAACTTAATCATATTTCCTATGGCTATATCTATTTCAGTATTATTTATTAATATATTTAACAATTTGTCATAACCATCATTAACAGCTTCATTGTCTGGATCTAAATACGTCACATATTCGGTAGTGGCAAGTTCTGCTCCCTTATTTCTAGCTCTAGAAGCACTCCCACTTCCTCCTTCACGATAGAAATAGGTTACGACGTTAGGATGTTCCCTAGCTATTCTATTTATTGTAGCGATCGTCTCTTTTTTTGAAGAACCATCATCTATAATGATGATCTCCATCATTTCGAAAATACTACTTCTTTTAAGACTATTAAAACACTTGTTTAACAAGTATTTTCCATTATTAAAAACAGGTACGATGACAGATAATTCATACGTTCTAACATCACTTTCTAATTGATCATTTTTAAATGCTGTATTTATTTCAAAATGATCAATACAATAGCCATTTTCTCTTATCTGTTTTTGCTTCATATTCAACAATTCATTTGCTTGAAAAGCTTCTGACCAAAATACTGTTTTATATTTATCTGTCATCTCATTTATATAAGCATGTTCAAGACCTTCGACTAGCTCGCTGCCGTGATAATAACTATTTTTTGCAATATAATCAGAATTCGTATATTTAAATCCATTTATCATATCTTCTAGGTAATACTCTTGATAATTGTATTTTGAATTAAAAAAAGCGATAAAATCATAATCTTTTTTTACTTTTTCATCAAAGTCAGCTTCAGTTATTAAATGCTTTTTTACATACGTTTGATTTTCAAAATCTCGTATAACATCATCACTCATTAAATTAGCAACAACCAGTACTTTCTTAGAATATAGTTGCCTGTTAAAACCAATACAGTCTAATAGATAATTAAATCTTTCAAACGTAGTATGAGAAGACATGACATTTCTAATGCCCACCACTTGATGTTTATACACTTCTTCATTAGTAAACCCATTCAGAATATCTTTTAACTCGTTCCGGTCATTCACTAGAAATACGTTTGGAAACTTATCATTTACCCCTACACTATAATTAGAGATAATAATATTTCCTATTGCTTGTAGTTCGTAAATTCTATTCGCAAACATTGTTTCACTAAATTTAATTGAATTTAAGTTGATAGACCAATCATATAATTTATGAACTTTTTGAAGATATTCATGTTCTATAGCTGGTGAACTATATTGTAAATACTTTGATGGAAAGAAGTAGTTAGGCTTATTTAGTTGAAAATTTCTATCGACTATTTTTAATCTTCTATTAGCCTTGATTACTCCATCAAATATTTCAATTGTTTCCTTTTGTCTTTCTGGATATTTGTTAAGCCATGATCCCGCAAAGAAAACATCACTACTTTTTTGAATATTTTTTATCCCAATTGGATTATGATAAAGTGGATTCACACCAAACTCTAATACAAAGATGTTGTTATGACGACAGTCTTTTTGATAACTTTCAATCTTCTCTACTGCTGTAGTAAATACATACTCACATTTTCTTGCTAATCCTATGAATGCTTCATAGTTAACAGGATCTTCTTTAGAGTAAAACACCGTTTGAACTTTATTCTTTTTAAAAAAATGTATTATTTTATGTGCTTCTTCTCTTTTTCGTGAAGAAGGATTCCCTAAACCTTCCCAAGCCTTATCCAAGCCCTTCCAAGTACTAACTACTAATAAAATATCTAGTTTGCTTTTATAATTTTTGTAATTAGAAAATGTGATCGGATAAAAATTTGCTACATCTTTGTAGGACTGATATAAAAACTCATCCGCTATGATTCCAACATTCACTTTATACTTTTGATAATAACGACTGCCGTTGCTATCTGGTATCATTTCAAGTAGCGGTTTTATACTTTCAAAATACTCGAAATCAGCAACTTCTTCCCTATAAGATAAATACTCTTCTTTATCCATTTTGATTGATGTATCTGTCTCGTCATTGAATAAAGAAATTGGTTCCATGGCTATATTATCAGGTAATTTGCAATTTACTAATAAGTGATTAATCTCATATTTCTCTTTTTTTATAGCATTCTCGATTAGTTCTTTTCTCGATTTGATTTGATTGATTTGCTCATCCAAATTAGCTATTTTCATTTTTCTTGCCTCGCTTAATTCTTTTCAATAATCTCCAATATGCATAAGTAACTTTTGCTAGTTTTGCATTACTGATTGCATAATGCTGGGCAGATAATTGTTTATACGACAAAAGTAACTTTTCTTCACTTTCATAAATTCTTAAAAGCTCTTCAAAAATGCTTATTTTCGACTGCTTTTCATATATTAGTCGTTTCGTTAGTTGATCCAGCTCTTCAGATGTGTCATTTGTTTTTAAATCCAAAATTAACACTCCTATTATTTTTAATGAGATATGGTTGTTTCCATCGCTAAATAACCTGATATTCTCTTTGAATAAACATTTAGGAAGCATTCTTTTTCGCTTTCCCAATTATAAATTTTACTAGCCTTTAAACTGTTTTCACTCAATTGGTTATGTAATTCCCTATCCTCTAATAGTCTATTCACTGCATCAGCAATGGCACTTGGATTATGAGAATCGATACATATTCCTGTATTTTCTCCCTCAATTACTCTTTTGATTTCAGGAAAGTCGCATGCTACTACTGGTACACCTGCCATCATATATTCAAATAATTTATTTGAAGAAGCTGAATAATGATTAAAATTTGTGTTATTTAATACTTGGAATCCGAGATAAGCGTTCTTTGTATATTTCGGTAATTCACTGAGTGGTACTTTTGGTATAAATTTTATCTTCTCTTGAAGATTCATTTCATTCACCATTTTGACTAAATCAGGTTTAATTCTACCGTCGCCAATTAATACAAGTATTCCTTCCTTAAATTTTGGAACGGCTTGTATTAATTGTTTCAAGCCCCTTCCAGCTTGTATTCCTCCCTGGTAAAGAAGTATCTTTTCATCTGCAGGTAGCTGAAGTATTTTATGAAGATTTACTCTTTCATTTAAAACTTCTGTATGCAAAAATGGATAGTTATGCACTACATTCGGATAAAATCCATATAAATCTTCATTGTATTTAGCTCTTGTATGATTTTCTACTATCATAGAATCAATTCTTTTAATAAAATGCTGCTCCACCATGCCATAAATTGGACTATCATAGCCCGTTCTACTTGTTTGTACTTCATGGGAATCATAGATAAGTGGTTTCTTTTTCAGTCGCCATTTGGAACAAATAAAGCCTTGGGGCAATGTATTTAAGTCGTTGGAATGATACAGATCATACTTTTTTTTGCTGCCCTTCATAATCATCCGACAAATTATACTCCCTCTAATAAGCACTGTTTTAACCTTTGTCTTTAAAAGAAGTAATCCCAGAAAAGTTAATGAAAGAGTTGCTAAAGGAAAAAAATAAACTGAAAACACCCAAATGAATGCCGCAACTCCTCCTGCTAATTTATACTTCAAACAAAATCTGAGACATGACTGAAGTATGGTAAAGAGAATGGGGTATCTCCGAACTCTAAAGACATTAAAGTTTTCACTTCTCTTTTCTTCAAATTTCATTTTTTTATCAGTTGGATCATGAATACAAATAAGGTCTACTTTATAGCCCTCTTCTGATAACGCGGTACATTCCCTCAGTACTCTAGCATCGTTAGTGAAATTGTTCCAAACAAACATACATACGTTTTTACTCATAATGTTAAATCCCTATCTATTTTTCTATTTAATGGCTCTATTTCTCTGAATTTATAATCACTTTCAAATAAACATGTTAGTTTTTTTATATTTTTTTCCCATAAAAAATGTTTTTTTATCAAATTCGTACTGTTATTAGCTATTTCTTGTCGTATTTCAGGATTATCTTTTAACTTCAAAATATATTCTACTATTTCAGCAGCATCTCGATTTTCAGAAACAAAGCCTGTTCGATTATTTTCTATAAGTTCTTTTGAATATCCCGAAACAGCTGCTACAACTGGCAATCCAGATGACATATAATCTATTAATTTACCTGGTAAGACTGTTTCAAATACCTCTTTATCATTTAATGCCAATACACCAACATGATGTTTTGCATTTAACTTTAAACACTCATGTCGAGTAGTAGGATTTTCGATTGTTACATTAGCCAATTTGTTATCGCTAACAAACTTGAATAGCTCATTTTTCTTTTGTCCATAGCCAACGATAGTGATCATAATATGGTTCTCGGCCAAGCGATAAACTAATTTTTTGAGAAAATCTACATCCTGAGCCAGTCCAATATTTCCTGTATAGATGACTTTAAATTGTTCATCTTTTTTGTTTACTGCATTTACCTCAAATTCTCTGGCAGCATTTGGAATGAATGTGATTTTGTTGCGGTCTACTTTTGACTTTTTCACTATATAATCCATAAAACCAATGCTATTAATGACGATGTAGTTTGCTTTTCTATATAAATAAATTTCTAATATGGAAAAAAACTTAATGATCCACTTGTTATTAAAAACTCCAACCCCTTTTAATGATTCGGGCCAAAGATCTCTAATGTCTAAAATAAATTTTGATTTATACTTAATTTTCGCTATGACTCCAACAAATGCCATAAATATAGCTGGCGATGTAACGAATACTACATCATATTTTTGTTTATCAAATAAAACAAAAAATAGCATTTTTAATGAGATTTCAATATAGTGGATTAATCTATTTAACATACTAAATGCATATTTCCTATTTTTAACATGTACTCTATGAATATTCTCATGATCATTTAACGTTTCATTATTCCAGAACTTCCTATCCTCATAAAGGTGTTTGTTTGGATAAGAAGGTTCTGTAGTCAAGACAGAGACTTCATAGTCATCTAACTGTAGTAATTGAAAAATATTATTCATTCTATTTGCGTGGCTACCAATTTCAGGATGAAAATTTTGAGTGATAATCAATACTTTAGTTTTTGACAATTAGAGTATCCTCCTAAATTAGATGGTTTTATCGAAACCGTTTTTCATTACATCTGATAGCCTGTTTATTGTAACATTTATTTTTACATTATTTGTTAATGTAATGATTCTTTATCATTAACAAATTGTAAATTTTTATTAATAAACGTAAATCATCGGGGTTTATTAATAAATTCAATACATTTTAGCATTTGTTTCATATTATCCATTATCTTCACGCTTTCTTTGGAGTTTGTAATACATAATCCATCGATTGAAAGAGTGAACATTAATCTAAAAGTTAAATAGTATTGTCATTTTATTAAATTTGTAAATGAATTGTTTATGTGTGAGCTGCAGTACGGCATACATATCATTTAAACTGGATGTACTGTTTGTCATACCTGATGATTGTAATGTAGTTTTTTTTAGCTCTCCTCAGTAAAGGAAAAATACTGGGGCTTACAAAATAAAATGCCCTCCAATAAATTTGGAGGGCATTTTAGATTATGAAATTAACTACTTAAATTAAATGACTACTTTTTTTATGTAGTGATATACTTCGCGTCATCACTTTAATTCAGTGAATAATAATTAAAAAACCAACAATCAATTTGTTCAGGCATCATAAAGTCATTTATGAAAGTTTTTCTTATGGAAACGGAATGATAGCCCAACCAACAAAAAATATGACAATCATAAAGAACACCAAAAAACATCCAAGAAAAATGCCCAAAATCCCGAGAGAACGGCTGGATTTTGAAATAATGGCAAGGATTCCGAAAGCAAATGTCAAGATAATGAAGATAGTAGAACCACTAATGAAAGGGGCACCATAACCAATGATAATCCAACTATTAATCATAATAAGAATCCATAAGCCTAAGCCAACACTAGCCCAGCCAAACAAGCTAAAAATCGATTGTTTTAACGCACCCAATTCCATAATTTAACCTCCCCAAGTTTTAAGTGTTTAATCATTGTGTTATCTTTTAACTGTTCAATCTCTGCTTTAGGTCCTGTAATGACGACAGCGTAGGTTTTCATGTCTTGTTTCTCTAAATAAGATATTCTTTCTTTCAGTTCCAAATTTTTATGTGAGGAAACAGCTGTCGCAATATCCTCATAATTAGCTAAAAAGTGAAGAATCGACAAAAAAGTTTGTTCATGAGATGTAGAATTTTTAAATGGTGACCAATTTGTATAATCTTGTTGTACAGGATAACCAATTGGCGATACAACATTACCATTAGCACTTAGCATTTTGTCTTCTACACCTGTATAGATCGCTGCCCATGTGACATCTACTTTCGGCATTTCCTGAATTACTTCTTCAACTGTAAATAAATTGTTTAAAGAAATATATGCTTCCACAACCGTCTCATCAGGTAATCCTTTTAAGACTTGCCACTCCTCAGATGTATTAAATTCAGCTTGATTTTCTGGATGAACTAACCACTGGTTTGTTATAGTCGGGTATTTTGGATACGTTTTTTCTAACTTAGAAGTAGTCGTTTTTTCTACTAAATCATTCAACATAAAGCGTGTATCATAATGTTTAATCGGGTAGACCTCATCACCAATCTGCTTATATTGCTCAAAAGATAATAGCATCGAAAAAAGTGAAAAATCCATATCAAATTCAAGTTCCTCTAACGTAGTATTAGGGTCTGTTACATAAAGTGTCTGGCTTGTAACATCCATTAATGTTGTGGATTTTGTACCAAAAGCATAATACAAAAATGTTAGCATGTAGCAAGTCGGAACAATTAAAAGTGCAATTGTTAGCGTCGTTAAAATAAGCTTCCTTTTAGATGATGCAATGGCTTTTTTTACAACATTAGTAGAAGGTGTATTTATCTTTTCACTATCCTTTGCTTGTTGTAATAATTGTTCATAAGAATCCATCTCTATTCCTCCTTCACAATAAGTGCTCGCATTTTTTTACGTCCTCGCGCTAAATGACTTTTCAATGTATTCAATTTCAAATTTAAAATGTTTGCTGCTTGTTCGTTTGTACAGTCATTCACATCACATAACAAAATAATCTGTTTTTCAATTGGTTTAATTTGTTCTAATAGGCTTAATAGTTTTAGATATGCATCTTGTTCTACAATGATTTGTTCCGGTGTAGTCGAATAGCTTTGATCAACGTTGTCTGATATCATATACCGGAGCTCTTTCCGTGTACTGTCGATATATGTATAGTAAGCTACCTTAAAAAGCCAAGGTTTGATATCTTGAATTTCTTGACCAAGCAGAGTGATATGCGCTTTTGTAAAAGTGTCCTGAAGCAAATCCTCAGCAGTAGTATGATTTTTGGTAAGTGAATATAAATAGCGATATATATCATTCATATAGGTGATATATATTGTTTCTAGCTCCATCTTTTCCCACCTTTCACCCTATCCTCGTTTAAAGACTAAAAAAAGTTGCAAAATATTTTAATAATTTCAAAATAATTATCTGATGCAATGTTGAACTATTCGCCTTCCGAATTATAAAATTTTATAGTTCTTCAATTTCAAAATTTAAAGTAATAAGATAATAAGTTATACAACTCAAATAGCCGACTATCAACTTGAATGATAGTCGGCATATTGTGTTATTGGAGATTATATTATCTCAACATACAATTGATTAGCTCTAGAGTCTTTTTCAAACATAGTGATTATTCTTATTTGCAATGTTATTTATACTAATAGGCTATTTCTCGACGGGGCGTTTTTTTCAATTTACAATCTTTTAAATTCTTCCATTTATTTCCATTCATGCTTTTCTAAGAAATACTCGGCTAACCCATTCGCCTTGTTTGTTATGCTTTGTGGATAATCCAATATTTCAAGAAGCTTAATCGCATTTTTCGTTTTTGACGGTCCAGAATGAATTGTATAATCAAAATGAACTTGACCATTTTCAATCGACTCACTGAAGTGATAATTTGTATAAGTACTTTTGGCGATTTCGGTTAATTCGATATCATGAGAAGCAATGATATTCATACCTTTATTCAAAGAAAGCCATTCCATCATAGCAGCCGATGCTGCTATCCGTTCAATCGTATTAGTTCCCTTTAGTATTTCATCAATAAATGAGATGCATGGTTTACCTTGCTCACACAGTTGGATAATACGTTTGAGTGACTTAATTTCAGCTATAAAGTAACTATCACCATCTAAAACATTATCTTGAATCGCCATTGAAGTTACAATATAGCTAGGTTTCATTGTCCAGTTTTCTGCTAACACTGTATTAATCGTTTGTGCCAAGATTGTATTAATAGCAATTGCTTTAATATACGTAGATTTCCCTGATGCATTAGACCCTGTAATGAGTGTGCTCTTGTATAGATTTGACGTGTTTTTTACTGGTTCATTGATAAGTGGATGAAACATATTTTTAAATGAAAGTTCCTCTTTCTCCATAAATGTAGGGATACAATATGTATCTAATGATTTTCTGTAAAACGCAACTGCTACCCCTGCATCCAGTTGACCAATAAGTTGCCATAAATCACGGTATTCTTCTTTATGTTTTGAAATCGTTTTAATAATATTGTTATAGGTAATAAAATCCAACAAAAATAGTATACGAATGTATTCAAAAATAATATCAAAATCTCCGTTGCCTCTTCCTATTGAAGTAATATTGCTTAAAACTAAAACTTTTTTGATTGGCTGAACTTTGACTTTGAACTCGTCCGCAAATGTTGTAAATTCCAAATGTTTGACGGATGCAAAGCGTTTACCAGTATTGATGATAGATGCTATGTACGATGTGGAGTATAAATTATTCTCTAACGCTGGTTTATTTTTATAGTATACAAATAAGTTAATTAGAAAAGATCCTACTAAACTAAAAATCCCGTACTTTAAGCTGAAAAACATCAAAATGGTTGAAGCAAATGGCATTAAAGCAAGCAATACATATATAGCTACATATTTTAAGTTACTTTGATTCACATAAAAAAAGGAAGACGAGTTTGTATAATCTTGTTTTCCAAGCCCTGATAATATGCGTAGGATGTCTTCTCTTAATCCTTGATTACTCTCCAGTAATGTGTAAAGTCTTTCTTTATCTTGTATATTTTTAAGCGATGGATCAATATCTCGAAGCTGATTAAATAAATATTCCGATCCAACAGAAGTCTGTGTGTAATTTACCTTTTTGAAAACAGTATTCATAGCAAGATCATCCCACGTCAACTGATCTATCCCGTCATATCTTTGTTCATTATTCTTTTTATTTTCCCAGTACATTGACACTGATTCATCATGTTCACTTTTTGAATTAAACTTTCCTAATTCCCATTCTTTCCTAAACTTTTTTAGTCTTTTCTTTTTTATCATTAAAATATTATAGATAAAAAAAGCGATTGCAACTATTACAAGAATTATTATTAAATTCATCATTTCTTTTATCCTCTATTTTTTGACCTTTTTTCATTTATAAGTTTGTTCGTTCTATATTAATTAGTTTAATTCTCCATATAAGAAATGCTTAAAAACCACAATTAACCACAATACATAATAATTGTAAAATATACAACAAATTAAGTAAACTAAAAAGAGTAACATATAAGTAATATTGCAAGAATTGCGATTAGGTCAAATCTTTTAGTCAGCAGTTGCAATTGTAAATAAGAATTTCAATAACATTTTCACCTATAAATCTCTATTATTCAACTATAGCAGAATAATTTAAATAAAGGATAAAATATAATATAATGGAGGAAAGTATATTGAATCTAGATGTTAATGTTTCAACATTTGAACTAGCGCAAGAATCTGTTAATTTCGTTATATTATGTCCTTTTAACTTGCCTAATGACTGTTCAGTTAAGGATATATCTCTAAAAGAAGAAACAAGAAGTTCTCGTTCTTCGATACGTTTTGAAATTTCAAGTAAAAATAGAGTAGTAAGAGTAAAACAGTTTTATTATGATTGGGGAATTCCTACTGTATATGCAGATACTAACCTTGTTTCACCTGGTAAATCTTTCGAGATTAACGGGATTGTTGGTTTTATTGGTATAGATTACAAAGGAAATCAAGCTGCTTGTTATGCTAGATGGTTCACAAATGTAGAATTATCTGTTTTAAAAGGAAGATTTGAAGAAGATGAGCTTATAAGAATTATTGAATCATTTACACCAACGGGGTCGTTTACTATTAAAAAATTGGGAGAAAAATCATATACAACTACGAGTTATACAGCAAGATATGGTATACCTAAGTGGCAAGAAGATGAGATTTCTAGGGAGAAATGGTATGAAAATAATTTCGATATCAACAAAAAAATTTCTTTGCAAAACATTTATATACCAGCATTTGAATATCAAGATTTTTTCCTGGATTCAATAGGATTCAATCAATATAAATTTGGTGTAGAAACTCATTTCCTATATAGATCAAAGGTTAATTATACTGATGGTATTTGGTTTTGGTTAGCTCCAGAAGAGATGATCGAAAATCTCTCTTATATAGAAGGAGAAAATATAGGAGTAAGACAAAGTTGGAATGTTAAAAAAGAAAAATTCTTAATAGGAAATATAGAAATAACAATATTATTACATAAACAAAATACACAATATTATGGTTGGTATGCTCATTGGAAGATTGGGAGATATATTTATCAAGTATTTAATCGTCCATCAGTAAATTTTAATATAGAAAAGTTTACTGGATTTATTAAGACATTACATGAAGTGAAATAAGAAAAATCAGTAAATATCAATTACCTTAGTTCACTAATGGCGAGCTTTAATTAAACAAATGATTTATTCAATACAAAAAAATTAAGGTTGATTTTACACGACTTAAAGCTCAAACTCTGTTTTTTTAATACCTTAGTTGCAACATTCTTTAAGAGAACGGACCAAAAAATGACCATCTCCAAAGCAAACATTTGGGATGGTCATTTTGTATTATGATCTTCAGCTAAGCGATACCCTTCTTGAAGCATAGGAATACTCAATCCGAAGGTCATTTGTAAGTGCGGATAATCTTTGAATTTCCGCCAATCTCCACCCCATTCAAATCCAAGCTCCTTTGCTAGTTCAGCAACTTCGAACCAATCAGATTGTCCATTGTGATTGCCATCATATTCAATATCCCATTCTATTCCGTCATTTGTATTCTTAATGGCATAGTCAAAGGCTAATCCATAATTATGAAAAGATTCTCCTCCCTTTGAATATGTGACGATGTTGCCTTTAGTAGATCTACCTTGGTTGTACAACTCATCCTGCTTTTCAAATGGTCTAAGCCCTTCTGTTATCATGACATCAATATCTATTTCAGCTGCTTTTTTTAATAAGATGTTTTTATTCTCTTCCACAATAGGATGTAGCTCCGTTGGGATTGGCGCCTCATCCCCAAGAAGAACATATTTGTCATCTTCTATTTGGCTAAATTTATACAATAAACTAAAGGTAATAGTAAAAATAATAATAATAATGATTCCTGTAATTAAGATGTAATTAATACTGCTCTTCATGTATAACTGTCCACCTCTATAAATAATTCCCTTTAGTATGAAGCATTCAATTTTCCCCATTCATTATAACGTAAAAAGGCAAAAATAAAATGCTTGAGCTCGGTACAATACTGAACTCAAACCCTTACAGCTCCATGATTAAGTAGTTTATTGACAATATATTCGTTTAAAAACAAGTAAACCCTTAAAAAGATGACCATAATTGGAATTTAATTACATTTTTTATTTTATCTTGTATAATATAAAGTAAGAATATTTAGATATCTCTTTTGTTTACATTCGAGCATTTTATAATTGTACATATTAAGAGATGTTACTCGTATTTATTAACTTTAAGAAAAGAGGAATAGCTATGATTCAGTTTGGAAAGCCGGATATAACAAATTTTTTACAAAATTTAACCGTTAGTGATTTTGCCGTAAGTCCTGATGAAAAGCAGATTGTATTATGTACGAATTTTAATGGTCATTTTAATCTATGGGGAATGGATGTAGAGAAAAAATTTCCATATCCACTAACTTTTAATAATCAAATCTCTAATTTTATTACATATTCGAAAACAGGTGAATTCCTTTTAGCTGGATTTGATAAAGATGGTGATGAAAATAGCCAAATTTATGCGATTGCACCTGAGGGAGGAAGCCAAGTACCTATTCGCTTTAAAGAGGGAGAGCGTCATCTCTACGCACATTTGACCGAGAACGGTAAAAATCTATATTACTCTACAACTGATGGGAATGCGAAGTATTTAAATAGTCTAGTTTATGACATTGAGAGTGGTAAGGTAAAGATACTTATAGAAGGTAGTGTTGCGCCTACTTTTATCGCTACAGTTAGCCCTGAAGAAAAATCATTTGTTTATATTAAATCGTTTGGTAATACGAATTCATTAGCATATGTACAGACCGATGTTGAGAATGTATTGCTCACACCACCAACGGATGAGCAGCATACAGTATCCGATTTTGTATATACTTCTGAAGACGAAATTTATTTTTTAACAAACTATGATGACGATCTTAGCTATTTAGCGAAATTTGACATTCAGTCGAGACAATTTAAAAAGGTGCTTCAATTAGAAAAAGAAGACTTTACAAGTATTTATTATTCAAAAAAAGAGAATGCACTATATATTGTTGGTTCTTATGGTGTAGAGGATCGGCTTTATCGTTATACAATTGCAGATGGAACAAATGAAAAAATCGAAATACCTGTAGATATTATTGAGAAAATGGTTATCATGCCAAGCGGACATTTATATTTGCTTGGGAAAACGGCTACGAAACCAAATAATATTTTTGTTTCAAAGGAAACAGGAAGTTCCTGGTTAGAGTTAACGCACTATAGAGTACCAGGTATTCGAGACGAGGATTTGGTGGAACCCGAAGTGCTGCGCTATCCATCGTTTGATGGTTTAGAAATTGAGGCACTCTTATTCAAGGCAAAGGAAGAAGATTCGAATGGTTATGTTATTTTATGGCCACATGGTGGTCCACAAGCTAATGAACGTAAATCATTTCGATCGATGTTCCAATTCCTTGTTAACCAAGGATACTCTATTTTTGCACCTAACTTTAGAGGATCATCGAATTATGGTTTAAACTTTATGAAAATGGTTGAAGGTGATTGGGGTCATGGCCCTCGTCTTGATAATATTAGGGGGATTGATTGGCTTATTGAAAAAGGCTATGCAGATCGTGATAAAATGCTGCTTTTAGGTGGAAGCTATGGAGGCTATATGGCACTTCTCCTACACGGCCGTCATGCAGATTATTTTAAAGCGGTTGTCGATGTTTTTGGTCCAAGTAATTTATTTTCATTTATTGAATCTGTTCCGGAGTTTTGGGGACCATTTATGAAGCAATGGATAGGTGATCCAGAGAAGGATAAAGATAAATTAATAGCTGATTCACCAATTACGTATTTAGACGGTATGACTAAGCCTATGTTAGTTATTCAAGGGGCGAACGATCCTCGTGTTGTACAAAAGGAATCTGACCAAATCGTAGCTGCGTTGACGGAAAAAGGACGAGAAGTGGGATATACTGTGCTAGAGGATGAGGGACATGGATTCACGAAAAAGGCGAACGAAATTTTCGTTTATAAAAAGATACTGGAATTCTTTAATACAGAAATAAATAAATAAATAAATAACTGTAAAAACCTCCTATCAAATTAATTGGTAGGAGGTTTTTACAGTTTTAAATTTATAATAAACAACTTTATTACTAAAAAACGTTTTGCCACGTTTTTAAAAATTGCAATGTGCTTTCTCTTCCAATACTGATTAAACTTTCTTTTGTTTCTTGATTTAGATCAAATTGTGTCGCGCTGTAATTTTCAACGGGTATGAAAATAATGTCCTTTTCAAGTCTACGAGAAATATATCGCTCATCATGTGCATCTTTCATAGTTGTAAAGAGTGCTTCAAATAATTGGAGTCCATTATTAATTTTTTGCGGTTCCATTTCTTCTCTAGGATGACTTAGCTTCAATCCAATAACTGGCCGTTCTTTCCAACCACTATCATCATCAAATATCCATATCGGAAAATTACTAAGTACTCCTCCATCTACTACTATTGATTCTTCATTTGCAATCTTTAGTTTGACCGGCTCAAAGAAAAAAGGAATTCCACAGCTCATTCGTAAAGCGCGTGCAACTGAAAATGACTCCCCATCTACCCCATAGTTTTTTAAATCGTCTGGGAGTACTAGCATTTTGCCATTCGTTAAATCAGAAGCGATGAGCTTTAAAGAACCGCTTGGTAAATCACCAAATGTATAAATGCCTTTAATTGCTAGTTTTTTATAAAACCATTTTTCTAGTGCTTTTCCCTGATATAATCCCATTTTAAAATATAGATTTAGCCATTTCAGAAATGACAATCCAAACAATGTTCTAGGTGGATCAAGCAACGAAGAAACATCCAGTTCATCTAACATCTTCTCTATTTCAGTTGAGGTAAATCCAGCTGCGATAAAACTTGCGAAAATAGCACCTGCACTCGTTCCAGCTACTCGATTAAAATGAATGTCCCTTTCCTCAAGCACTTGATATGCTCCTAAATATGCAAAGCCTTTAATTCCCCCACCAGAAAATACCCCATCGACAATCAATACTTTTCCCCCTTCATCCGTACTGATAACTCCGTAAGAAATGAGAGCGTTATTAAGAACTTATGTCGAAAATGCCGTGAAAATGTTTCTTATCTAAATTAATTTATTTTGATTAGATTTAGAAAAAGGAAGTATTAAGGTCATCCTACAAGGTACCATCAGTGAATAATCGTTCCATTCATTTAATAGATTTGCAGATTCTTTAGGATGAAGAAGGATATGACTTATTTATAAAATGTGTAGAAGATGACTTCGATTGGAATGACATAGAACTTCCATACCATGATAAAGAATGTTATAAACCCGATGAAACGAATGATCTATCTCCTTCTAAAGTGTTTAAAAAATATAGACTTTAAAAGGAAAAAGAGAACTTCAAAATTGAAGTCCTCTTTTTATGTACAGTTTGTATCATTAACTTTTCGAAACAAAAACTGAAATAGTTACTTTTTATAATGTGATTAGTTTTCTAGCAATGAGATGCTCACATAACGATGCTAACGGTAAGCCAACTACGTTTAAATAATCACCCTCAATACGATCGACCAAAAAGACACCTTCAGTTTGTATGCCGTAACCACCAGCTTTATCAAAAGAATCCCCAGTTGCGACATATGCTTCTAACAATGCATCAGAAACATTTTTAAAAATGACTGTCGTTTTTTCAACTAATGTTGACTCTGTCCCGTCCTCTTCAATAATTGCGACAGCTGTTAAAACTTCGTGTGCTGTATTACGTAGAGTACTAAGATGTGCCATTGCTTCGTCATGACTCTTAGGTTTATGTAGTAATTGATTGTCTTTTGCTACGATTGTATCTGCACCAATGACTACTTGACCTGGTGATAATTTCGCAACTGCGCGCGCTTTTAATAGTGCAACCTCTGTAACATATTGCGACACTTCTGACGCTTGTACACTCGTTTCTTCTACATCAGCAGTAACGATTTCGAATGGTATATTTAAACGGCCAAAAAGCTCCTTACGACGTGGTGATGCAGATGCTAAAATAAATGATCTTGTTGTTTGAAATTGCATAGTCTTCACTCCTCATTTGTATCATACAAAAGATGTCGGTATTTGCAAAGTGAAGCAACAAATCATCTACATTTTCAAGGTATCAAATCATTTCACTATTTTTTAGTATTTCTTCTAATTGTTTAAAAATATTTAATTGAAACTCATCACTTATATCTATTTCATATTCTCCATGAATTAACTTTTCGCCTATCAAATCAAATAATTTATCACCTAATTGGAATGCGCAAACATAACTACCGCTATTCAAATCAATTTCATTCAATTTTACAATTGTTGTTTCAGGAGAAATACGTTTAAATATTTTCCACACCTTACTTTCATGTCCTTGCTTTACAAATACTTCAGATAATATCCTAGCCTCATTAAAGCTTATTCTACTGACAGTAATATTTTCATTTAATGAAAAGGCATTTGTATATTTATACGGATACAATGTACTCCAAGCTTCTATATGAAATACAATTTTATCTTCTTTTAACTCGTAAGAAGTGATATTTCCTATTTCTTCAATTGCTTTTGGTGTTACTAAAGCAATTGAGCTTATTAGTCGCCAATCTATAGGTAAACCACTTTTATGAATTTCAATTTGTAGCTGCTGTTTCTTTTCTCCTAGTTCCTCGTTGGATAATGGCGTTAATAAAATATAGGAATCCTTTTCTTCTTTTAAGTTCAAGGTTGACCCTCTAGGTAAAACTCCTTCACGTTGCAATTCTTCAGCATTTTTATTTAAAAGGTTATCAATCACTTCTTCTACTAAGTGTGAGTTATTAGGAAGAAAAGGCAATCCTCCAATATTTACTTTATCGATGCTTTTATAGAGCTTATTTTCTTTGTACTGAGCGTCATCTTTCCAAGGAAACAATACATATGCACCAAATGCAGTTCTTTCATATTTACCATCTTGCTCAACAACAATTGAATCACGGTAACGATGCATTGTATTTATATCCTCATTTTTAGGACCAATATTCCCTTTACTGTCTACATCAATTTTGTATTTAGCATCAAAAATATATTGAAAGAGATAATCTTTCCCTTTCTTACCTATACTCAACATAGAATCAGGTTCTTGCGAAACAGTAGGAGATTTTTTTGTTCTGTATTGATACTGTAAGATGATTTCTTCACCTGTTAATCGATGATTGAATTTAAATGTTGAGGATTGATCCTGTTGAAGTCTTACATATAAACCACCATCATGATATTTCACGATATCCTGCTCTTTTAGATCACACTTTTCACGCAAAATTTTTCCGAGCTTGATAAATGTCCAATATTCATACAGCATCGCAATATTCTTCAAAGACATCTTGTAGAAATCGCCATATAACATTAGGCTTTGAAATACATAAGCGTATACATGAAATGCTTCTCTGTAGCCTGTTGCCATTTGTAATACAAGGCTATGTACAGAACGATCCAGCTTGCCTACTTGTTGCCACAATTTTTTATTCAAATGTAAGTCAAGCGTTTTAAACATTGTCATTAAAATTTGATGAATCTCTTTATCTGGTTCTCTTTGCTGGTCAGCACACCATCCTTCATAATGTTTAATCAGCTTTCCTATTTTTGCACTAATTCTTGTCATCGTCCATTTTATATAGCGGTTTTCATGGTTATCCACCGTCCGTTGCTTTTTTATAAGCAGACCTTTTGTCGGCATAACAGAGCGGCCATGAATAGACAAACCATTCGGTACATCAATAAAGCGATGTGCATTTTTTCTTAAGTAGTTTCTACTAACACTATCTTGCCTCCTAATCTTATCCCCACGCACTTCTTCATATATTGTTTGCAACTGTTGATGCGGCATTCGCTCAATATGTTGAATAGCTTTAATATACTCCTCAAAATGTAGCTCGATTAGGCGATAAAACTCTGTAGGGGAAGGATCCTGATAAATTTCCGCACTCGCTTTTAAGTGAGTTCTTTGAATAAAGCTATATGATAAATGATGAATTTCTTTATTAATTTCATTTACAAGCTCCCTATAATCCTTTACATAATCTAGCTTTGTAGGGAAAATCTCGATTGTAAAACCTAAAATGGTCTGATTTTCCTTGCGAACCTCTAATGTTGAAAGACCTACTTCATTCATAAAATGTAGTACACCTGAAAGGCGATTTTCATCTTCATCGACTGCAGTGATAGCTTCTCGAAAAGGAGCATATTCATGATAAAACGTATAGTTTATTTCGTTTTTCGGTCGTATATAAAGCTGATAATGGCCATTTTCAAAAAATATGGGCTTATGTTTTGCTATCTGATAAAAATCTTCAAACTGTTCTGTATCTCGATTATAAATAGTTATTCTGGCGTTACTATCGCTAATTGAAAAATTCATCTCTACATCATCCGTTACTGAAGCATGATATTTTGTATTTAAATCACCTTTTATAATGACTTTCAGCTCATCTGTTTCAATTTCAAGTAGCTTTATTGATTTATGAGATCCAGAAAGAAGTAAAGCCATCTTGCTCTAACCTCCTTAACATCTCTGCTGTTTTCTTCGCACTTAATCGATAAGGAGCTGTATCTTGCACTTCTGTTTCACGAACATATACTTTATTTGTAAATTGTTGATATAGCGCTTTTAATACATTTTCAATACGATCTCCACTACCAGAAATACGCGGTAAAATCTTTTGCATGATACAGAAATCAAATGCCTCATTTTTTGATAAAATTTGGAATTCATCGTTATACGCCATGTAAAAGCAAATTTCATCACGGACACGATAACCTACTTGAGCATGAATTTTTTCAAGTTGAGTGTTAATAGAAACTAGTTTTTCTGATAACTCAATTACAAGTAGTTCATAATTTTTCGCGCTAACATCATCTATATTTAATAAATCAATTAAATGAATATATTTTGACTGAAGCATTTCATTCGTTATACAAATTGGCTCTATCTTTTCAGTTAACGCTAAAGGTAAATTAAGTAAGTTAATTTCATTAAATTCAATTGTATTCGCACGGTCCAGAACTTTTTTACTAAATGGATGTGTTGTTTCATCCATGTTAACTGTGCCAATGATGTAAAGATTCCCAGGTAAATGAAGTGTAAAATCTTCATTTGAAATTAAGGCGAAGACGTTATTTCTCCATTTTCTCTGCTACGGCTCTCCATCACACTTAATACATCACTAAAATAGTATTCCACACGTGCTAAATTCATTTCATCTAAAAGTATAAAATGAGGAGCATTAGGGTTTTTGATTGCACGTTCAACCATTCGAGTTAGGGGCCCTTTTATAAAATCCCCTTTTAGATCCGTATATCCGATGAGATCTGAACTGTCGCTCCAATCCGGTCGTACTGGAATAAGTTTGAACTGCCCATTATCTTTAGTAGCTCCAATACTTTCCGCAAATAGTTGGACAACTTTTGTTTTCCCAGTTCCTGAAATCCCAGAAATTATTACGAATGGCTTGCTTCGTAGGGAGAGATAGAGGTTTTTGATATTATTCTCTGAATATATGAAACCTTTTGTAGAGATATAAGAACAAACGGAAGGGATAAACTCGCTTATTCTTAGCTTCTTCTCTATTGATTTATAACTAAATGCTCCATTAATATCATTGAAATATTCTTTAATATCAACATGCTCTACAAGAAGTAATCGAAATTTTTCTTTTGGATTTTTTGTCAAACATATAAAATAACCTGTACTATCTTCTTCAACAGTATACTGCCACTTTCTTGTAGTTGGATTGCCAGGAGGACTATAAATATACTTTTCATTAGTCATTTTATTTAAAAACTGCTTCAAATCTGCTATTAAAAAAACATCATAAAAGCGGATAATTAAAAAATTATTAGTAAAGTTAATCATTTTAGATCTAACACTATTAATTTTCGAAACACTAATATCAAGATATTTTGTCTTTTCTCCTTGAATACCTGGGGATAAAATTAACGTTAAATCTCTTGTTAGCAAGTTCGTATCTATTTTTGTTAAATCTAGTTCATTTACTAGAAAATCTATGTATTTATCAGCTTGACCTTTAATTGTCGCCATAATAACCTCTCCAATCCAAATCAATTGTTTCATATTTTTAAAATATTTACACACTCTAGTATTCACCAAAATAATATATTAATTAGTAGAGCTAAGCTTATCCAATGGATTCATGAATAATCTCCAAGCATCGGATTCCTCAATAATATCTATATCCCAGCAACGTACATTCTCAATACCATTTTGCTTTGATTTAACTGTAAGCCTTTTTCCAATAGAAAAAGAAGCTGTTTTTAATCCCATTCCAAATCTTCCTAATTCCGACTTACTTCTTAAAATATTAGGACTCTTAGAACCTAATCGCATGGCTAAAATTAATGTATTTAAATCCATTCCATAACAATTGTCTGTTATTTTTAAATAACTACCATCACTATCCCAATCAATCATAATATTAATTTCATTAGCATAAGCGTCTATACTGTTATCAATAATATCAGCAATTGCTGTCTCTAAACTATATCCTATTGATCTTAAAGACATAATTAATGGGGCAGCCATGCGGAACCAATATATCATAATCTTCTTCATTCATTCTTTCTCACTCCAAGAACTTATTTAATTAAACATAAAAGGACAAAAATCATTATAAATATTTGTATCATCTTGAATAAATAGTTATAACTCATTATACTGCTTAAGTAAAAAGGAACAAGAACTTAAAAAGTACAAGATTTATTCATTATCTAAGAATTGAGGTGGTTGTTGTGGAACTTTCGTTGCGCTGTTTGTAGAGTACTTCGAGGAACCATTCTACTTGTTTAGTGAAGTTGGCAAAATTAAAGACATAGACGGTGCTCAGAAGAAAGCTGGAACATATAGAGCGGAACATGCCAAACTCTTCCTAGTATATCCAGAATTCTAAGCACCTCTGATTCACTTGACTCTTCGTACGCCGAAGAATTGTTAATATAGATTATATTTAGGCTTTCAACAACTAACTTTGAAGAAATGATGGTGAAGGATTTGACTTCTACTATTTAGGTGAAATTTCTGTTGTTGAAAGCTCACCTAAAGAAGAATCTATGGTAGACAAAGATGGGAAGGAAATTCCTGTCGTAACAATGAATATGGTTCTTGAACAACCTGTACAGTACGATATTTATCATTACTTGGTAGAAGAATAATAAAAAGACTCGAAGCAAATCGCTGCTTCGAGTTTTTTATTCAACACTCTATTTAAACACATTCTTCTTATGCCACTTAAAATACTTTTTATTTGGTTCGCTTCGAACTACACGCATTTTAGGATTAACACCGTATTTCTCATAATCGCCTTCATTCAATCTGTCTGATATATGAATTTTACCTGTACCATCAAAAGCAATATAGCCTTTATCGTATAAAGCATCATGATTACAGCATAGTAACAAACCATTGTATGGATCTAACCGCTCTTCATTCGTGCTGTCTTTCCAAGGTTTTGAATAACTTGCAAGAAGCATGGCTGGTAAATCAATACCACATAATGCACATTGATGATTCCATAATGGAGCTAAAGATTCTGTATGCTTTTGCTTACCTTTACGGATTTTCACTTTCGCTTCTGCTTCTGTTTCTGCAATTATCGGAATTAAACTATTGCGCTCGTTACTTACTATTGGCCCGATCGCAAACTCTAGCTGCTCCTGATCATCCTCATATATATTTAAATCACTTATGAGTTCCAGAATTTTTATTGCTAATAGCTCGTTACATGGAAATAGATACCCCTGATTTCCATCACCATTTTCCTGAAAAGCTGAATACTTTAAAGGAAGGAGCGGCTGAATTTCTTCAAAATGCATTTTAATATTTAGTGGCTTCTCTAATTCTTCATAGACTGTCTCAACTGTAAAACCATCAACACTATTCTCACTTTTATATGGATTTATCGATTCACTGAAATCTGTTTTAGTGATACTTACTGCTACAATATCACCTTTTACATAGTGAAAAATACAGTCCCCTGCTTCTACTTCTTTCATTCGGCCCCAGAAATGCGGAGTTTGACCACTCTTATCTAACTTGTGAGACCAAATAATATTATTTTTTTTCTCTTCTTCATACGTTTGTCCTTGCATAACTATATAAAAATTCACACCAATGCACCTCTTACATTATTCTAATACAATAATACCACTATTGAACCTGTATAATGTAGAATCATGCTTTACTCTACATTTCTAATATGACAGTCTCTCCTCTACTAGGTTTCCGAAATAAACGACTTAAGCCATTTGAAAGAAAGTTTTACTGTATCATAATACCCTTCTGTAATATCATACGAAATACCAATCATTCTAAAACAAGAAAAAATGCCCACTGCATCTAAATGTGCCGTGAGCATTTCCTATATTAGTGAGGTAAGAATAGTAATTGGAATGCAAATAGAATAGCAAAAACATAAAGCATTGGATGTACTTCTTTCGCTTCACCTTTAACAATTTTCAAAACTGGGTAAGTGATAAAACCAAAAGCAATCCCTGTTGATATGCTTGAAGTTAGTGGCATAATCAAAATGATTAAGAATGCTGGGAACGCTTCTTCAAATTTACTCCATTCAATATCTTTTACAGATCCAATCATTAATGTACCAACAATGATTAAAGTTGGAGAAGTAATAGCAGCAACACCAGAAACAGCGCCCACTAATGGACCAAAGAATGAAGCAACGATGAATAGAATAGCAACAGTTAAACTAGTTAAACCTGTACGACCACCAGCAGCAACACCAGATGAAGATTCAACAAACGCTGTTGTTGGACTTGTACCAAACATAGACCCAACAGTTGTGGCAACTGAGTCAGCTAATAATGCCTGTCGTGCACGAGGTAATTTATCGCCCTTCATCAAACCTGCTTGCTTTGCGACACCAACCATTGTACCTGTTGTATCAAAGAGTGTAACTAAAATGAATGAGAATACAACGCCATATAATCCAAATGAAAAGACTTGGCTAAATGCTTCAATTGGGTTCCAAATTAAAATACCTTCTGGTAAATGAGGAAGAGCTAACACTTTTTCAATATGTAATTGATTAGTTAGCACTGCTACAATACCAGTAACAATCATACCGATAAATAATGCACCTTTGACATTACGTACCATTAAAATAACAGTGATGAATAAACCAAACAACGTTAAGAGTACACCAGGAGAAGTTAAATCACCTAGCATCACTAAGTTACTATCACTTGCGACAACCACTTTGGCCATACGTAAGCCAAGGAATGCGATAAATAAACCAATCCCTGCAGTAATTGCATGTTTTAAATTTTGCGGGATCGTCGTTATTAGTTTTTCACGTAATGGAGTCAGAGATAAAAGAATGAAAATTATCCCTGCCACGAAAACAGCAGCAAAAGCCGTTAAATAATCAATTTTACCATCAGAGGATAATACGACCGCATAAGTGAAATATGCATTCAACCCCATACCAGGAGCAATTGCGATTGGATAATTCGCACAAAGTGCCATCCATAATGTACCTATTACAGCAGAAATAATAGTTGCCATAAATACTTGATCAAGTGGTACACCTGCATCCGATAATATTATCGGGTTTACAACAACGATATATATCATAGTAAGGAATGTAGTCATTCCTGCAATAAGTTCAGTCTTAACATTCGTACCATGTTCTTTTAAACGAAACATTAATATTCCTCCTTCTTAAACACGAACATTTTTTGCAACATTAAATATAATATTCGCTTATAAGGCGAAATGCAACCCCTTTTCTCAAAGTCATTATTCTCTAAATGTTTTGATTATATTTATATAATTATTTGCTATTCCAATGATTTTCTTATTATGCAATATATCTATAGAATTAATTCTTTAATGATAGGAATTAATTCTAGTTTTCGACAAAAAATCAAGAATCCCAATATTCAAATATTTGAGCGCAAAAAAACAGACACTGCTAAGAGTGTCTGTTGAATCTTTATGATATTATTTATTTCTCACGAACAAAAGCTTATACCACTGATTCACTAAAAACGGCATAATAGACAAGCTATAAATAATACCTAATTGTCCCCCACTTAGTTTTGCAACTTCAAATACACCCGTAAGTGATGGAACAAATAGTACTAAATGTAAACTTATAAATCCGATTAAAAATGCTAGCCAAGTATATTTATTCGAGAATATACCGATTGTGAAGATCGATTCTTTTGACCTCGAGTTGAAGCCATGTACTAACCTTGACAAACATAATGTTGTAAATGCCATTGTGCTTGCTGTTAGGGTATCTCCCGTTGACAATCCCATTTGAAAAGCAATGATGGTTGAAATACCAATTAATAATCCTTCGAGCACCACTTGAGTAGTAAATTTTTTATTTAATAATGGAGTGTTAATATTTCTAGGCTTGTCCTTCATTGTTTTCTTATTATGTGGCTCTAAACCTATTGCAATAGCTGGTAAACTATCTGTAAGTAAGTTGATAAATAACAGATGAACAGGGGCAAATGGAACTGGTAAACCTAATACTGTTGCATATAAAACAACAAAAATAGCACCTGCATTACCCGACAATAAGAATAGAATGGCGTTTTTTATATTGGTATACATGCTTCTACCATTCGAAATAGCCTTGACAATCGTTGAAAAATTATCATCCGTTAAAATCATAGAGGATGCATCTTTTGCTACTTCGGTACCGGTTATCCCCATCGCTACACCGATATCTGCTTGTTTTAGGGCAGGGCCATCATTGACTCCATCTCCCGTCATCGCAACGACATTCCCTTTCTCCTGCCAAGCTTTAACGATACGTATCTTATGCTCTGGTGTTACTCGGGCGTAGACAGAAATATCTGGAACTTTTTCTTGTAGTTGTTGATCAGTTAACTCTTCAATTTCATATCCTTCAATCGCTTCTGAAGGATCATTTAAAATACCAATTTGTTTGGCAATAGCTGTTGCTGTTATTTTATGATCCCCTGTAATCATAACTGGTTTAATACCAGCCTTTATACAGTTTTCTACCGCCTCTTTTGACTCTTCTCTAGGAGGATCCATCATCGCCACTAATCCTAAAAAGGTTAAATCATTTTCGACTGAGGCATGAATCGTTTGATTTTTTCTAATTTCTTTGTAAGCAATCGCTAGTACCCGTAAACCATTCATGGAAAAGGAACGATTTACTTCTTCTATTTTTTTACGATGTGCTGCAGTAATATCAATGATGCCTTGAGATGTTTTGATCTTCACAATTTTAGCTAGAAGAACATCTAATGCTCCCTTGGTAATCAAGACATTTTGTTGATTAATATGATTCACTGTACTCATAAGCTTTCTGTCTGAATCAAAAGGGATTTCCGCCGTTCTTGGAAATTTATCTCTTACGATTAATTCGTCAAGATTGTATTGCTTCCCTAATTTTACTAGTGCAATTTCAGTAGGGTCTCCAATTTCTTTTTGATCTCTCTCCAAGGCATTATTACATAAGATCGCCTTTAAGATAAGATCCTTCTCGATTTCATTCTCTGTATGGAGTTGATTATGTGAAATAACTTTTTGATCAACATATACTTGTTGAACAATCATTTTATTTTGAGTGAGGGTTCCCGTTTTGTCTGAACAAATAACAGAAACACTACCTAGACTTTCAACTGCATATAACTTGCGTATAATGGCATTTTCCTTTGCCATTTTTTGTGTCCCAAAAGCCAACACAATAGTAACAATTGAACTTAATGCCTCTGGTATTGCAGCAACTGCAAGTGAAACAGCAAACATAAAAGATTCCACTATTTCACGGCCTCTAAAAAGATCGATAGTGAAAATAGCTAAACAGATTAGCGTAATACCTAATGCTAATTTTTCTCCAAATTGATCTAGACTTACTTGTAGAGGTGTTTTCTTCTCCTTTGCAGTATCTAGTAAATTGGCAATTTTCCCGATTTCTGTTTCCATTCCAATAGCTGTAACAATTACAATACCACGTCCATTAGTGACAAAGCTCCCAGTGAAAACCATATTTTTTTTATCACCAATAGTAATTTGATCATCTACAATGGGTACTGTGCTTTTCTCTACAGCCAACGATTCCCCTGTCAGCGAGCTTTCATTTATACGAAGATTATAGTTTTCTAATAATCTCCCGTCAGCACTTACATAGTCACCGGCTTCCAAATAGAGAAGATCACCAACCACAATATCTTCTGAATAAATTTCAACAATCTGATTATCTCTCATCACTTTTGCAACTGGAGAAGTCAGTTCTTTCAGATTGTCCAAAGACTTTTCTGCCTTCACATGCTGTACAGTGCCCAGGATTGCGTTTAAAATAACTACAATCAAAATCACAATAGTACTTCCTACTTCACCTAATAGATATGAAATGAAAGCGGCAATCATTAAAATAATGACTAATAAATCTTTAAACTGTCCGAAGAAAACGGCAATTGCGCTTGTTCTTTTTCCTGCCACCAATTCATTATAGCCGTATTCTTCTTGTCTCTTTTCGACGTCATAATCACTTAACCCTTGTTTTGTTACGTCCAACATATCCATGACTTCAGTTGATGATTGTTGATGATATTCTGACATCTGATTCTCCTTCCAGTATGAAGTTATTAGACTATCATGCTAATTAAAGAAACTTTAAACTATTATCCTATTTAACTTAGAGGCTCGCAAAACTTGAATAAATCAATTTATTGTGAAAAACAGAATAGAAATTAGTTAGTTTAAAAACGGCGGGACTATGTGTCAGTAGTTAACGAATGTATAACCTGTCAGTACAAATTTGTATGCTAGTGTTACTTAAAAAATCTGTATCGTTTGCTGTAGACCTAACTATATTCAGTAGAAAAAACTCTAGATTTCAACCCCTTCCCCCCTTTTGGAATGCCCATTCTTAAACAGTTAGTAAATTCAATTACATATATCCCCTGGAAATAGAATTTAATGAAATGCATGTCAATTTAGTTCTCTATCTTCTCGACCGCAATAATATTTTTACTTTAACAATACTATTCCTATTTACATTCCAGTATGATAATAATCGATATAGAAATTAATTTAATTGTAAAATATAAAATAGATTCACCTTTATTTTGTACTTAGTAACTTGCTCGTTCTATCCAACATAAAGCAAATGAACGCCATCTTGAAAATTAGCGGAATTTCGAAGTCGAAGTAGCGGTACACTTGTATGGACATTAATAATATCAACTTTTCAATTGGCTATTTTATTCAAAACATCATACCTAGTGGAAGAGTAGAAACATTCGATAAGAGCCGATTATCGTTCATTAGCTTTTAATCTACCTACTGCAAAATTGCGTATTTCTTTGGGCAGTCACGTATAATTGAATCAAAAAAATCCTAAAGTGACACATTTAAACGTGAGAAAACCTCACCAACATACAATTTGGTGAGGTTTTTTACTATATGTCCCTTGTCAGTTGCATTCTAACTCCAAAATTCGACATTCGCCCTGCTCTTCAATTTCTTTCCGAGAATAAATCCTTATTCTTTTGATAAGATTGGTTTGCAACTATATTCCACTCACAATTATTCTTCTTATTTAAATATCTTTACTTTCTATTAAAAAAGGCTTTCCTCAAAAGGCGGTTTTCATCGACTTTTGGAACAGCCTCTTTATATCACTTATCTATTATCCATATGCACTAAATCATGGAGGAACCTTTTTCAGTACACTTATTTTATTTCTTCCATAAATCTTCTAAAGTTTTCAACGATTTCTTTTGATTTGGTATGGTGTAAATAATGTTCTCCTTCAAGTGTCATCACTTTTCCATGTACCGAATCTTTTACTTGCTCTTCATGCAATGGTATCCATCTTTTCACACCTGTATTATTCGCCTGTATAAAGAAAATCAGGGGAAGATTTTTGGGGAATGTTAAATTTTCAGCAGCTATAAAATTAGTATTAAAATTTTCCATTTCATTTGAGGTACTGGAATTATACATATTTTTGAGAGAAAGAATTCTCATTTGTTCTTTTGTTTTGTCATCATATGGTAGTCCAGCATATGGATCATCAATTACTTTTACTACCAATCTAGCTAAACCAGATTTTTTGAGAAATTGAAACGTTTTTATTGGGAATTTAGTATCCATACCGCCTTGTGTTGGAACACTGCTATCGATTCCGACAAATGCACTTACTTCATTTTCATATTTGTTCACATAATCCAACCCGTAAATGCCTGCAATGGAATGACCCATTAAAATATATTGATTAATATTCAGGTTCTGCAATGCTTCATGAAGTTCACTTACAATATTCTCTGTGCTTCGTTCTTTTTCGGTATTGTCACTTAATCCATAACCAAAAGGCTCAACCACGACGACTCTATAATATGGAGATAGCTCATCCACTAGTGGTTTAAAATCAAGTGCAGGTGCAGCTGTTCCATATCCAGGTAGTAGCACGACAGTCTCTTCGCCTTTTCCTTGAATCAAAACATTCATATTTTTCCCATCGACTGTTACAGACTGGCCATAGGGTACTACTTTTCCTTGCTCCGATTTATTACAGACAATATTAACTATATAAACCGTTGCCAAAAAAATTCCGAACACTATAATTATTGCTCCTATTATTTTAAGTAGAATGGATGTTGCTTTACTTGTTCTCTTTCCCATTCTCATTTTCATTGTCTCTATTAGTTTCACTTTCATCTTCTCCTGTCTTCATCTGTTTATTGGGCTACCTTAACAAGCCGTTTAGGAAAGCTTATATGACGAAGATGTACTCCTTATGACGACAATATGAACTGAATATGAACTGAATATGAACAAGCAAAAAAATACTACGACATTATTTGCAAGAAAACTTGCAATAATGTCGTAGTATGGTGAATACAGAAACTACTTTTAAACAATCCATTTGATAACTTATCAATTTAACTAATCTGTTGACGTTGTTATTGGCAAGGTGACAATGATGGTCGTTCCTCTGCCCAGCTCACTTTCCACTCGAATGTTCCCTTGATGAAGCGATACAATTTGTTTGACTATGGCAAGCCCCATACCGCTACCGTCATACTTACGACTATGAGAACGATCGGCCTTAAAAAACCGCTCGAACATACGCTTCTGATCCGCGAGTGAAATACCAATGCCAGTGTCGGTTATTCGTACCATCACGTTTTTGTTATCTTGGTCGATGCTGACATTAATAACTCCACCATCCTCGGAAAATTTGATGCTATTGCCGAGTATATTCGTCCATACTTGATTTAATTGATCATAATCAGCCATTAGACGAACGGCTTTTAAATTGAGCTCGAAATGAATGTTACGAGCGAACCATTGTGGCTGGATCGCAACGATGACTCTTCTAATCTGTTCATCAAGGTTAAACGTGACCAACTGCAGTTGCTGTGACTGTGATTCAAGTAAACTCAGCTTGAGCAGGCTATCACTCATCTTAGACATCCGATCTGCTTCAGCGATGATAATATCGAGATAACGGCTTCTCTCGTTATCTGTGAGTTCTACTTGCTTGAGCGCTAAAGCATAACCGGATATCGAGGTAAGCGGCGATTGAACTTCATGCGACACGTTCGATACGAAATCCCTACGCATCTGCTCCAGTTGATGTAGATCATGAGTCATTTCTTCGAAACTGCGAGCTAAAGTACCAAGCTCACCCTTTTGTTTAATATTCAGCTTAACGTTGAAATCTCCAACTGCTATACGCCTGGTTGCTTGCGTCAGCTTTTTAATCGGCATTATTAGAAACATGGCTGCGACTAGAATTAATAAGCTTCCTGCAATCAACGAATAAGTCAAAAAAGTTAGTGCCCACTTTCTAGTGAATGCGGTGGAAGGTGGTGCTAGCGGCTCTACAAACATTGCTTTCGTTCCCATTTCCGTTTTCAGCGGTAACCCTAAGAAAAAACTAGCAACACCATTCGGATTGACTTGAACAACTTTTCCATCAAGCACTTCCTTTAGTTGTTCATTAGTTACAGTCACCGGATTGTGTCCGTTAAGCGATCCATATGACTGGAATTGCCCCGTTTCATCATAAATTCGAATATGATATGAATCAAGTTGCTTCATTCCACTTACGAATGACTCCGCTTCACGTAACGGAAGTGTTTCATAAATCCGGACAATGTCCTGACCAAAGTGAAGTAAAGGGAATTTTAAGTTTTCGTTCAATTTATCTTTAAATACCCAAGTTGACATAAAAAAAGCAATGATAGTGCCACCGATTACGGAGACCAGAAATGTCAATACAACACGTGTATATAAGGATTTGGTCATTTGTCCACCTCAAGCCTGTATCCAAGTCCACGCACAGTTTCGATACGAAAATCTGTTGTAGTAGAGAACCGTTCACGCAAACGTTTTATATGTACGTCTATCGTTCGATCATCCCCAGCGTAATCGATCCCCCAAATCTGATCTATCAACTGCGCGCGAGTATAGACCTGCCCCGGTGTTCCAGCGAGCTTATACAGCAACTCGAACTCCTTGAGTGGTAAAGTAAGCGAATCTGCCCCACTCATCACCTTATATGTCTGCCGATCAAGGATGATGTTCCCAAACTGGATCGTTTGTGTGGAGCCAATGCGGTATCGTTTCAATAGTGCCTTAACACGAGCCGTCAACTCCAACGGATCGAATGGTTTCGTCAAATAATCATCTGTTCCAAGTTCGAATCCTTTCACTTTCTCCCATGTTTCACCTCTCGCAGTGAGCATAAGTAAAGGAAGATCCGGATTGGCTCTTCGAAGCTCCTTGCATAACGTCCAACCATCCATAATCGGCATCATAATATCAAGTACTACAAGATCCACATGCTTCGAGGCGTAGACAGTCAGTGCTTCCTTACCATCCACAGCTTCAAGTGTTTCGAATCCATCGTTGCGTAAAAATAAACAAACGAGTTCGCGAATAACCGCATCGTCGTCAGCAACCAGTATAGTAGGCATCCGTTCCCTCTTTTCCATCTCATATTGAAGTAACTATTATACTATAATTAAAATTGATTTACTCCTATTCTCCCTTTATTTGCGAGAGTAAATAGAAGTCCCTTACTAAGGATAAATTACTAGACTTTAGCAATCAGGTATAAGAATATTATGATTTTCAAATGCTGCCTTCTCTGCATTTGAAATATACAATTGTTTTTTCATCTTCCCCCTCATCCTTTACATCCATAATAATTTTTGCTCACCTAAGCAAATAGTATGGTCAATTCATACACTACTCTTCTATAAGGTACATTCTAAATCAAAAAAACCAATCTCTAAAAGTAGAAACTATTACATCTATACTTTTAGTTGTAGTAAATACAAAAACTCTTTAGATAGATAAATTAGGCTTCGATTTTTTCTTTTGCCCAACATTTATCGTGCCATCAAAATCATCTCCAGTTATAGAAATTGCAAAACAGCAATCGTCCATTTTAAACGATCATTAGATGACGAATTCAAATTGATTTCATAAATAGAATAAGAAGAATTTCAAGTACAATAAACAAATAATCCCACTGGATAAGTATCCAGCGGGATTTTCTCGTCATTAAATGCTAAACAACTGTTTGACTATATATCAAGTACCGCAATACGTACGGTATGGTACTGTTGATGTAGGTACCTTGGCATATTCTGTTTGTTCTGCTGAATACTCATAAGGATTTGAAAGCACAGTCAAAAGTTGCTTCATCACACTATAGTCACCTTGCTTCACCGCTGCTTCTAGTGCAGCTTCAACCCGATGGTTTCGTGGGATTACCGCCGGATTACTATCCCGCATCAACTGATTCGATGATGCTTGAGATTGCTGTTGTCGGCTTAGCCTAGCTTGCCAGAGTTCATACCACTGAGAGAATTCTTGAGTCCCATAAAGGGCAGTTTCATCCATCGCGTCTAAAGTTAAAGCGCGAAAAGTATTAGTATAATCTACACGATACTTCTTCATCATACTTAAGAGTCCGTTAATAAGAGCTTCATCTTCGGCCTCTTCATTAAATATCCCAAGCTTAGCTCTCATTCCTTCGAGCCAATTGGTTTGATACAACTCATTAAAACCTGATAGATGATCTTGGGCCAATTCGATAGCCTGCTCCAGATTATCATGCAGTAAAGGCAATAGGGTTTCAGCAAATCGCGCAAGATTCCAACCCGCTAGAAACGGCTGATTGCCATAAGAGTAGCGCCCTTGAGTATCAATGGAACTGAATACTGTTTCTGGATCATAGACATCCATAAAAGCACAAGGACCATAATCAATGGTTTCACCACTAATGGACATGTTATCTGTGTTCATCACTCCATGAATAAAACCAACGAGTTGCCATTTGGCAATAAGCTTTGCTTGATGTTCAATCACTTCTTGAAGAAGAGAAAGATATTTGTCTTCATTAGCTTCAATATTAGGAAAATGACGCTCAATTGTATAATCAGCAAGAGTCTGGAGTTCCTCTATTGTGCCGAAGTTTGCAGCATATTGAAAGGTTCCGACACGTATATGACTAGCTGCCACACGAGTCAATACAGCACCCGGTAGTTCCGTTTCGCGTAAAACAGGTTCACCTGTTGTTACTACTGCAAGACTACGGGTAGTAGGGATTTCAAAGGCATGCATTGCTTCGCTAATGATATATTCTCGTAGCATTGGTCCTAGTGTTGCACGACCATCCCCCCCGCGGGAGTATGGTGTTCTACCTGAACCTTTAAGCTGAATATCAATTCGCTTACCATTTGGTGAAATGTGCTCACCTAACAGTATTGCTCGGCCATCTCCAAGCATATTAAAATGGCCGAATTGATGCCCTGCATAAGCTTGAGCAAGTGGCGAAGCGCCTTCAGGAATCTGATTTCCTGCAAATATTTCAATACCGTCTTCTTTTTGTAATTCTTGAACGTTTAAACCCAAAGATGTTGCCAACTCACTATTAAAAATTATCAACTCCGGCGAAATGGCCGGGGTTGGATTGATGCTTGAAAAAAATGACTTTGGCAAACGGCTATAGCTATTGTCAAAGTTCCAACCTACTTCATTATTTTTTGTCATAGTTTCTCCTTTTGGTCTTTATATATACTTTCTCTTAAATGAAGTAATAACGAAAAACACTTTATATTTTTTCGTTATCTTCTTTCTATAAAAACACAATGCATTTCTTTTAATGTTTACTTCTGCTTATTAATTATACCGTTTGCACAGTTTTAAGTGTTTTTTATTTTCAGTGTTGCGGAATTTAAGAGCCATCTTTCTTCACTTCAACTCCAATGGGTTAGACAATGCTCATAAATTTATATAACTTTAGAATTACCTCATATTATGAATTGTCATGATTATTAGTATTATTGAAATAAAATATAATATCGGTGCCTGGTTCCCTTATATATTAGTAAGTATACTTAAACATGACAACGTTAAGAAAAAGCCTAATACATACAGAAGGAGATTCCCCTCATTCCTTACAATGGATAGAATCGTGCCTAATAATAGAAATGGATATGCTAAGAGTGGTAGTAAATTAAGCAACATTTCGTTTTTCATAATGAAATCATTGATCATTTCTATAATTATGAGAAGAAAACCAATATTGAAACTTGCCAATTTTACTTTATAAGTTAAATTCTTCAGAATAGAGGTGTGTTGTCCAGTCCACTCTCCAAATAATGCTTTAATTGATATTCGATCTTCTTTACTATGTAATTTTGGATAAATAGGCTGTAAAAAAGGAGGCTTACCTTCTATTGATTCATACCCCCATGCTATTTCATTTCCATCAATGCATTCTTTTGTTACACCTTGTGAATATTCTAGGTTATCAATGTATTTCGGATCCAATAATCTTTCCGGGTCAATAGAAAATGCTAATCTTTTCCCTTCGTGATCGCCAAAATATCTTTTTTTATTTGGGAAAACTCCATAATGTATAGCTGATGATATATTTATAAATGGGTGTAAATACATTTTCATCCTCCCCATACTCGGATCAACTGGAATCCATCCTTCATTTTCAATATAAATTTCACTCCATGCATGAGGTGAAAATTTCTTAAGTATCCAAGTTCCATATAACATTCTTGCTGGAATATCGATAGCTCTACAATACGAACAGAAGATTGCACCAAACTCTCCGCAGTCACCCTTCTTCCTTTCTTTAAAAACTGCAACCCCTCTTCCAGAAAGATGTGAGGAGTACTTGTATGTTTTATAATATATAGAAATAATTTTTCAGCCTTTTCAATATCTGTACTTACTCCTTCTACAATCCTTTGTGCTTCTTTTTTATCTCTTCACTTACAGGTATTAGATTTGTAGAACGCAAAAAGAACTCCTTTTCTTCTTTTGTTATGTTAGATGTATAAGTTTTACCTCTTCTGCTACCTTGATAATCAATTGTTATTTCTAATTTTTGACCTGGCTCTAACTTGTAATACCATAGATTATTCAAAAAGGAATGCTCAGAAATTTTTTCTGGTATAAGATTAGGTTTTGTCACGATATATTATTGTGTGGAAGATTCTTTTGGTTCTGAAAACCATACTTCAACATTTCCCTTAGTAATATTTTCGTACTGATATTTCAATTTAAAATTTTGCTTCCTCATACATCACACCCCTATACTTTTTGTTTTAAAGATAACTATTAATCAACACATATTTTCAATTCACTCGATCGCCTTCACTCAAATCCATATTATAACATTTTTGTAATTTTAGTTAATTAATTACCTTTTATTAAAAAATCCCCTTAAGTCAATAAAGACTTAAGAGGAAATTTCTGTTTTAGAGTAAATGAACAATTGTTTGAAATGCAAAATACACGCTAATAATTGTTAATACAGTAGCAACAATATTCTCTACCTTACTTCCAGTTCGAGTTGTAAACGGTAATCGCACTGTGATTTTTAGTGGAAAGAATAACTTAATACCATTTTTTGTAGCCATATCAAGCAGATAATGGCTGACCATTCCAAGTAATACGCCTGCTGTGATTGATTCATTCGAAATATATGTATTCATAACAACGAACATTAATAATAAAAATAGTAAACTATGCGTGAACGATCGATGCCCAAATATCTTATTGACGACTTTTGATGTGATACGGAACGTCCGTCCTATTTTACTGCCACTGTGGCAAATATCTGGTATCAATGCTCCTATTACACTTGAACCAACGAGTATTAATGGATCGTAATTTGAAATTTGTGCAAAAGCAAGACCTGCTGTAATGCCGCCTAAGATGTGAGTATTTCCTGTCATGCTTGTAATTCTCCTTAATTCTATTAATATGTGTGCCCTTTTACATTACACTAATCGTAGTCATAATTATATATATAATAGTGTTTTTTTGATAAACAAACAAATGTTTTGTGTTATTTTACCTAAGTTCATCATCTCCTAATAAGAATCATATTCTTTGAATCAACGCTAGCATAGCTATAATTTAGTGAAAATAGTAAGCCCTACAATAAAAATGCACCCTAAATGTTATTTTTGTATAACAATTAGGGTGCATTTCTATATTAAGTTGTCTTTACTTCTTCCATAAGCTTATCTATTACATCTTATTATCTCTAAAATACAATTTAACTTATTAAAATTACCTCGAATTATCAGAAATAATAATAGGTTTATCTATGTATTACTTAGCAACTTGAAAACATGCAGTTATATCAACAACCTCTACTTCACCGCATTTACTTTTATGCAACTATATTCTTTAGGTATATAGAATTTATTGTAAACTAATGGATAATCCTCATGAATAAAAATACTCTCTAATAATAAATCACAGTCTTCTCCACCATCTACTTTATGTTTCTGTGAAGAAGAATTAACAGAAGCTGAACGCTTTATGTCAATCGTAGATCTATTTGCAAGCTTATAAATTCTAGTTTCAAGCATTTCTAATAATTGATCATTATCTTGTAAATCTAAATTCAATTCAGCTACTGCTTCAATTGCGATATTCGTAAAGGCATAGGCAACAACTTCCCCTGCACTTTTATACCACCTCTCAAACGCAACAACGGCGGCGGACTTCCTACATAATACTTGCTGGGTATATTCACTATCCAAATCAATTCTGAAACTCATCTCAACATCATCTATTTGTTTCGTATGAGATTTATACAGAGGATTCCCTATTTTTTCTATACCTATTTTTTCATTATTTATTGCTATCTTCGTAATAAAATTCCCTTTTCCATGTACCCTTTTCACCAGTCCATCATCTTGTAAAAGGGAAAGGGACTGTCTTAATGTCATTCTACTAACTCCGAACATTTTTGCTAATTCAGGTTCTGCCGGTAATTTGCTATCTAACATAAACGTTCCATTCATGATGAGTTTATATAATTCATCATACACAGTTATATACAATGGTTTTTTTCTTTCTTCCATATTTGCAATTTTGAATTCCATCTTCACACACCTATACTATTTTTAGATTATGGATCCTCATCAATTTATTTCATTAATATGTATTATAAAGTTAGTAAATCATTACATCTATTTCATAAAAAATGTGTCACAGCTTATTATCTGTGACACATTTACCTGAACTAACTTCCGTTAATTAGTTTTTTCTAATTTACTTAATAGAGTCACAAACAATCCTAAACTAACAAACGCAATAATTGAAAGAACAATTAGGATAGTTGAAATTTCTACTTTATCAAGCATCGCTGCAGTGTATGTGATACCCATAGAAGCAGCCACATTCAATGTTAAATTGTAGAAACCGATTGCTGTTCCCGATTTATCTTTTGGTATTGTTCTAATACATGTTTCAAGCATAGGTGCATACATGAAAGCAAATGAACCTGAGAATAGCATCATAGAAATAACAAAAATGACAACAGTGCTTCCAACAAATAAGCCTGGAATTAACAAGCTTGCAGCAATACCAATAAGTGCAATAGAGATTGCCTGTTTACTGCTTAAATATTTTGCAATTTTCCCAGAAAGCATACCAACGATTATTGCTGTAATGTACCCAGGGATTAATAATAATGAGATAACATCTAGTTTTAAGCCATATACTCCTTCAAGAATAAATGGGAAAGTGAAAATATAGCCTAATTGAACTGTATAAATGACAAATGCAACTGATAAAGTTCTAATGAAATTCTTATTTTTAAAGAAAGAGATATCAATTAGAGCTTTAGGGCTTTTGCTTATATACACTAAGAATAACGTCATAGCAATGATAAAACCAATTAGATACAGCCAATTAAAGTTTGAAATAAAGAGAATAACCGATGTAGCAATTGCTGCAATCAAAAATAAACCAATTACATCAACATAGCTTTTTGTAGACTTTTCTTTCGGTAGATATTTCATGATAAATGGAACAAGAGCTATTGTTACTAAAGGAATTATAAATAGAGTTGTCCAATGTAAATATGTTGAAACATATCCACCTGTTACAGAACCAATTACAAGTGACAGAGAATAACTACTTGTACTAAACCCTAAAAACTTTTTTTGCTCTGCTTTTGGCAAATGCTTTGTAACGTAAATCACATATAATGTTTCAGCAGATGCTAAACCAGCTGTTTGAATAATTCTCGAAAAAAGAATCATCGCATACGAATCTTTAAAAACGTAACCCATCACAGAACCAGCACAAATCATAATAACACCAGCAATTAAAAGCGTTCTGATATTGATTGAATCAGCTAAGGAAGCGTATACAACCGCTCCAATACCAATTACAAGACCTGCAAGAGTAGCTTGCCAACTAACAGTTGTTACTGAAATTCCAAGGTCATCTGCTATTGCTACTGAAACTAATTTAAACGAATTATCAATAGTCAATGCGAATACAAAGAAAAGTAAAATTATAGGTACTGCCTTTTTTACATTATGGTTTTGTGATGCTGATGATTTTTCACTAATTGCGACCATTTTATGGCTCCCTGTCTTAAGAAAATTTAATTTAATCTACTATTTAATATAATATTCAAGACATGGAATCTACTTCGAAATTGTGAAGCAGTTAAATACTCTTTAACTGTTTCCTCTAACTCACACTCGTTATATTCCACTTAAATAATTATTAAGCTAGCTCTAATGCAATTTCCATCATTTTTGTAAACGCTGTTTGTCTTTCTAATTGCGTTGTTTGCTCATGTTTGAAGATATGATCACTAATTGTTAAGATACAAAGAGCATTTACACCTGCTTGCGCAGCATTCATGTAAAGTGCAGCTGACTCCATTTCTGCGCATAAAATGCCCATTTTACTCCATCTTTCCAATGCTGTAGGATCAGCATTATAGAAGACATCACTAGCAAGAACATTCCCTACACGAACAGGAGATCCTTTTTCATCAGCGACCTTCTTAGCTTTCTCAAGTAACTCATATGATGCAGTAATTGAATAATGACCTGGTAAATTAAATTGGTGTGCGTAATTAGAATCTGTCGCAGATCCCATTGCAAATACGATATCATACAAGTTCAAATCATCTTGAATTGAACCTGCTGATCCAATACGGATTAAGTTTTTAACGCCGAACACGTTGATTAATTCCCATGAATAGATTCCCATGCTAGCTGTTCCCATACCTGTACCCATTACTGAGATTTTTTTCCCTTTAAAAGTACCTGTATATCCAAGCATGCCACGCACTTCATTGAACTGTACTACATCTTCTAAATAAGTTTCCGCAATAAATTTAGCTCGTAATGGATCACCTGGTAATAGAATTGTCTCTGCAATTTCTACTCCATTAGGCTTAATGTGTGGTGTTTCTTTGTGATTTGTACTCATCAAATAAGTCTCCTTTGTAATTGTTTTATAAAGTCGTTTATACATTAAAGTACTCTATTTCTTTAGAAATCTGAATGCGCTTACTTTTCAAGAAAAAATAGACAACTTATATATCTAACGAACAACTTGTATAATAAGTTGTCTAATTGATATTATATAAAAATACCACATATTCATTTCTTTTTTCAATATATTTTTTACATTTAACATTTTAATATTAAAAGATTTTCGGTTTTTATACTAGATTTGATTGAAACACCTAATTTATAAAGAAATAGACTAGTTCTTCTTAAAAAATATATAAGCACCTTCAACTAATGGCACTTAGTTTTTTGGCCCTGTTTCAACAATATGAAAAAAGGGCTGCCAAATAAGTCCAACTACAACTTACTGACACCCCTTTTTATATGATTTACTCTTTTTCATATTTCTAATAACTATCTACCTAATTCACTTTATTCACATAAATAGTCATACTATTCAAAAGTTGAATATTCGTAGATCTTAGCTCAAACCTATCAACTTTCCTAAAGCAAAACATTTATGAAAACATCATTATATTACAATAAATATTGTATTTTTTCACTGTTGTTATTAATAAATCTTCTAATGTACTCTCCATAGCATATTATTTTCTTTTTATTTTTGAACCGTATTTTTTATATCCTCGAAAACCGTTCATAAACATCATTCAACGTCTTACAACCCAATTGTTGAATTTCCGCTACATATAAGCTCCACAGTTCTGCAGTTAACTTTGCATCTCCTAATGCATGATGACGATTCACCACTGAAATACCATTTTGTTCACATAAATCCTCTAGTTTCACATTTTTTGATTTTGGTTCAACAATTTTATATAGGAAGGAAGTATCTACAATCCGGTGCTTGAAAGGTGTGCGAAATAACTTTGAGCTAGCATGTTGCATAAAATTGCGTTCATGATTAGCGTGATGTGCCACAAGCGTACAATCTCCTTTAAATTGAAGAAAATGGATGAGAACTTCGGATAAACTTGGCGCTTCTATTAATTGCTCATTTGTGATACCAGTTAGCTGAATAATTTCCTGGGGAATGTTCCGATCAAAATGAACAAGCGAGTAAAATGCCTCTTCTTCCTTAATAATTTCCCCACTCATTTTTATTGCACCAATCGAAAGTATTCCGTCTCCTTTTTCAGGAGAGAAGCCTGTTGTTTCAATATCAAAAACTACTACATTTAGTTCGTGTAAGGGCGTATTTAATGCTTTATCTTGATTCACCTCTTTTTGCAAATGCCTTAAATAAGCCATTTGCTGTGAGTTTTGAATATCACCTATTCTACCAGTGTTTCTTTTCCCTTGAATTCCTCTTAATAGTTGAATAAACGGTTCAAAAACCATTGTTAACACCCTTTTTCGATAAGTGCTATCACATAATCATGCAGCTTCTTACCATCTTTTAGAATTCTTTTTATTTCTTTGCGTTGTTCTTTTTGAAGACTTTCGATATGCAAGTAATGTGTATCTGTATAGGATTCCACTTGAAATAATGTCAGGCGATATCTTAATAGCATTAAGAAATTGTCTTCACAATCCTTTATTGCCTTTGAATATTCTTTTGTTTCCTTCAAGCATTTCATTCTATCTAATGTAGAAGTGTCATAAATTCCTTCTTTTATAGACAATACTCGAATGGCATTCACATAAGGTAAAAATGCTGCATATTTTAGATTCACACTACCTTGGTACATACCATGTTGTTCTACTAAAATTTGACCAAGTGGACCAATGACATTCTTTACATGTGTGACGTTCGCCATAAAACGCTTTAACACGGTCTGATTTTTTAATTGATATTGGTAAATAACCATTTTCAACTCTTTTACATACGATTTTTTTCCTATTAGAACCCTTGCATCATAAAATATTTGCAAGTAACGAATGGCATCCCAGCTTTCATCATCCATCCATTTTAGAAGCTGTTCTTTCCATTCATGCATCGACTTACGCCAAAGTGGATTTGAGCTCATGACATTACCTTGACAATATGGATAACCAACGATGTAGAGACCATAAGATACTTCTTCACCGAGTTTCTTAAAATAAGTATCATTATCTACATTCGATATTTCATATATCAATCCATGATCTTGGTCACTGATAACTCCTTGCTCAAACCTGCCGCCACTCCCTGTTATAAACCATGAGAATTCACAGGGGGGGCTACCCTTCTTCACGCGACTGATAGCTAAATCAAATACTTTGCACATTACTTGATCATGAAACTTATTGAGAGAAACAGAATCAGCTAGGTAGGCGGTAATATTTTTATCCCTCCATTCCTTTATAGATTCATATGTTTCAACATCTGTTTCCACAGCAACACTTCCCTTTTTACACCAAAAGCCCCTTAAAAGGGGCTTTTGACATATTAACGTTACTTAGTTTCTACTACTGGACATAAGTTCGACTCTTCTAACAACATTTGCTCAGGATAGCCGTAGTTACCATGTTCACTCATATCAAGTCCCATGATTTCCTCTTCCTCGCTAACACGAATACCACCCATCACTTTTTTCATGATATATAAGATGACAAATGATACAGCAAATGCATAAGCACCCGATGTTGCAACCCCCATTATCTGTACACCTAACTGTTCAAAACCACCGCCATAAAGTAAGCCCGGTTTACCGACTGTCGCAAGTTCAGGTGTAGCAAAGAGACCTGTTGATAATGTACCCCATATACCTGCTGTTCCGTGTACGGATAATGCGAAGATTGGATCATCAATTTTTTTCTTTTCAAAAAATCTAGTACTATAGAATACTATGACACCAGCTACAAACCCAATGACTACAGATGCCCAAACATCTACGAACGCACATGATGCTGTAATTGCTACTAAACCTGCTAGTGCACCATTTAAAATTGTTGTAATATCAGGTTTACCTAACACTACCCACGAAATTAGAGTCGCTGCCACCGCACCAGCTGCTGCAGCAAGATTGGTATTTAAAGCAACAAATCCGAAGAAAGCACCATCAACTGAAACAGTACTACCCGCATTAAATCCAAACCAACCAACCCACAGGATTAATACAGCTAAAGCAGTATAAACTTGGTTATGACCGGCAAGATTATTCGCTGAACCATCCTTATTATATTTTCCAATTCTTGGTTTCAGCAAGATAGTCGCTGCAAGAGCTGCCATTGCACCCGTTAAATGTACAACTGTTGATCCTGCAAAATCTTGTTTTCCATGCTCAGCTAGCCAGCCACCACCCCAAATCCAGTGTGCAATTACGGGATAAACTAATACTCCAAATAGAATAGTGAAGATGACGTATGCTGAAAACTTCGCACGCTCTGCAAATCCACCCAGTGCGATTGTAACTGATATACCTGCAAATGCTAGTTGGAAGACGAAAAATACAGTTGTAGCAAGTCCTGAATCTTTAACTAATTCTCCTGAATAGAAGAAATCCGACATACCGACAAAGAAATTTGTGTCACTACCAAAGATAAACCCATAGCCTAATGCCCAGAAAACTAATGATGCTAAACCAAAAGTAAAGACTGTTTTCCCTGCTACGTGACCTGCGTTTTTCATTCTTGTAGAACCAGCCTCAAGTAAGATAAATCCACCAATCATAAAGATTACTAAAATTGCTCCTAGCATCGTCCACAGGCTGTTCATCAAATACATAACATCCATCCTCAAACTCCCCTTTTCACCATGTTAGTTTTCTTATTATTTATATGTAATAAAACTTAACATGTTATTTATATCCTTTATTTTACCTCGTTTTCACTCCTTGTCAACAGAATTTTCAGAATAAAATGAAAATATGTTATAAAAACTCACATGAAAAGGATTTCATTATCGCTAAAAAAACACTTGTATCCATATTCATTAGAAAATAAAAAGAATTCATTTTGAAAAAGCATGTTCAAAATGAATTCTTTCAAAAAGTCTATGTATTTTTAAGCGTTACAGGACTTATCCAATTGAAAATCCCTTCAATAAAAGAGCCACGTTGGAAATCTCTATAATTTTTAATCGCAACAATTTATCTATTCAAATGGAATTCCTATTAAAATCATAATTCTTTTTCTTCACTACGAATAATCGGAATAGCTGCAAGAACATTTTCTATTATAAAAGTACGTTTAGCACGCTTAACAAAGCAATAAGCTTGAAAATTATCTGATGATATTTTAATGATCTTCACACGTCGTTTCGTTATGTCTCCACTGCTCGACATATAAATCATGTTCACCAATTGATTACGCTGCATTGCTTTCAATAATTGCTCTTTAACATTGTCCACTCCTTTTTATTCATCATAAAGAACATTCGTTCTTACTCAGATTAAAAAATAACTAAGCGACCAAATTAACGGTTACCCAGTTTTAAGTGTAGTATCAAAGTTAAAGAGTTATGAAAGTTAACATTAAAAATGAACTGATCTTAGTCTAAACGTTTGATTATTTTTTTAGTAGCTCTTCTTCAACTAAAGCACCCATAAATTGATAAAGATAAAACATTACTGTTTTTATGGTTTTTTATCTATAACTTTTATAAAAACCAACCTTCAAATCCTGTATTAACAATTCGAAATACAGCGTTTTATATTTAGATTCCTAAAATAAATCTGATTTTTTCAACACCATCTTTCGAGTAAATTAATTTTTATAGTTTTTTACTCAGTATTTCTCCAGGTAAACTGCCAATTTCGCAAATCCTCTCAGAGACAAATCCTTGTTTAATTAATATTTTCCTTGAAGCAATATTATCTGGGTCAATAATGGCTTTTAGTTTCTTTAATTCTGATTTTATAGCTTTTTCAATCAATACTTTCGCTATTTCACTTCCATATCCTTTACCCCAATACTCTGGCTTTATCATATAGCCGATTTCAGCTACTTCGTCGTTTTCTTCATCCAAAGTTAAATGTCCAAGTCCGATAAATTCATTGATTGAACTATCGTAGACTTTGTATGAGCCAGAATGTTCATATTTTTCATTTCGTTTTAATAACTTTTGAAAATTGGATTGAGCCTCTTCAAAAGGAATAGCGTACTCGGTAATTTGTGCCATAACTTTCTCATTAGAAACAAGACTGAAATAATCACTAAAATCAACCTCTTGAAATTTCAGTAAATTTAGATTGTGCATTGTATTCCTCCTAAACTCCCCTTTTGTTTAATAACATTTCTTATTTTTATAGTAACTTAAATCGGAAAAATTCGGTACTTTTTCGTTTGGTAACTTCTCTCGATTTTAAACAACTTAATCATCTCAGGATGTATAAATTTTAATTTAAATTCAAACTTTCTAATATACGCTTTCTAAAGTACTGTTCTCGTTTTTCCTCTCCACTTGTAGTAATTAAATTTGCTTGCCCATCCTTAAACTGCATGAAAGGATATTCATCTTTTTCATCACAAGGTATCCATTCAGATAAACTTTCCCTATTTGGATTTCCTGTTTTAATGAAGTTAGACCAATAATCTGTAATGACATCCATCATCCCACAGTCTAGTTTTCTCCATTCTCTATGAGCTCTCCCTGGCTTTAGAGAACCCATTGTAAACCATAAATCCCCAGAGTGATAGGCTCCATAAAACTCTTCATTTTTACCTGGAGCTACATGGGCAAAGGAATAAACAAAAGGTTTTTTGGCCACTTGGTTCAGCCCAGCGGATAATAACAATCTCTGTAAGCCATCATCACTGAAGGCACGTAAGAAAGAAGCATAACTTTCTTCTTTTGTTGAAGTTGAGTAAAGAGACAGGATGTCCTCTCCATGCATTGCTTTAAGTTTTGTAACTAATATCTCATTTGAGGCTGGGCTTTCTGTAGAATTAACTGCCATCAAGGATGTCATTTCATCTGTAGTTCCACCCATAATAATATCAATACCTTCAATATTTCTAGGATTCATAAGGTCAATAGACTCTTCAGTGAACACATAACCATCTAGTACCGTTCCTTGTATTCTGGCAGCTAAGTCTTCTAGAATAGTTGCGGACGGCATTACACCCTTTTCTTCAATATTTTTAGCAAATGGCGGTTTTAGGAATTCCTCCATTTCCATTTCTCGAAGTTCCTTCAATGTAACATCACGACCAAACGATTCACGGATAGCTTCTTTTGAAAGAGTGGCAGCTTCTTCTACTGTAGGAAATGGTTTTCCTGCTCCAAAAGCTTCTCCCATAGCGCCTGGATCATTTAGGAATCCAGTTAATCCACTTTGAATGATAGCGCGTTGGAAAAGACCTTTTGCAAGTGGTGAACGTAGAAGATTCATAACCTGCATAGCACCTGCAGATTGACCTCCAATAGTGACTTTATTTTTAGCCCCACCAAAGGCTTCGATATTTTCTTGAACCCATTTTAATGCAAAGATATTATCATGTACAGCGTAGTTACCACACGCACCGTGATCATTTTCTTTACACAGTTCAGGTAACGTCAACCATCCAAGGAAACCTAATCGATATTGAACTAATACAACGATTAAACCTTTTGCAGCTAGTTTGGTTGCATCAAATTTAATATCAGAAGCACTCCCATAATTACCTGCACCACCATGAATCCAAACATATACAGGTAACTTTCTTCCTTCTTGTACTTCTGGTTGATAAATATTTACTACTAGACCGTTTTCACTTACTGGTGGTCTATATTCTGAAGCATAGTTAAATTCACTAAACCAAAATGCTCCTTGGCAATTTGGATCTGGATTTTGCAGAAAACGATCTCCATAATGGTCACAACCTCTTACACCCTCCCAAGATTTTGGAGGCTGAGGAGCACGAAATCTATTTTCTTTCCCCGTGTCTGCACCAATCGGTATCCCTTTAAACACAGTTACACCTTGCGTATCGGATGGTATTCCGATTACTTTTCCATAGCGTGTTTGGATAACTTCACCGTTCATTCAAATTCCTCCAATTTATCTACTATTATCATTTATTGAAAAATGATACAAAGTTTTAAATGAATCTGGATAGACCAATATAAACATATAGACTGTTTTTTTCATTATCATTTTCCCATTACCCGAGTCATGACATCTTTAAACAGTAAATCTACCTATATATTAATTAGATAAGCTATTTTTTGTAATAATGCTTATCAAAGTACCAAAAGCCATTTTTATCTCCTCACTCATTACTGAAAAGAGATCTCGTAGCAAAAATTAGATAATTGAAAGATGACAACAATCAGCCTTTAGGAATCATCAGTCAATATACAAACAACCAGAAGGACATTGTGTTTTCGTGACATTTTGAGGTGATATAGGGCATACCTTCTTAACGGGAGGGATTATTTGTTAAAAAGGATATTGATAATTGCTGGAATACTTATAGTAGGAATAGCTTCATTTAGCCTGTTAAATCGGCCTTTAGAAGTTGATACTTCTATATCAACTAAAGAGAAACAAGAACCTTTAGCTACTAAAGAAGAAGTTCTAAATATAACTACATTGAAAAGAGTAAGTGAAAAACTTCATGAAAAATACGAGGGCTTTGTTGTAAAAATGACTTCAAAGAAAGAATTGGTGATACAAGTTGAAGCGAATGAAGAATATTTTAAATCCGTTAAAAAGGATATGGGGTCCATTGCAAAAAGTATAATTAAATCCTCAACACTAAAAGACTATACAGTTGTTGTAGAGAGGCTGGATCTATCTATCATTACAGAAGAAGTTAAAAATAGACAGAAAGAACTTAGCCTTTTAACATCGACTTTAATGGAAGGACTTAAAGATTACGACATAATTGAAAATATAAATACGGATTATCAAAAATCCATTACCATTCATACATCCATAAAGACTTTAGATAAAGATACATATAAGTTTACTATGGGACTTGAAGAGAAAATAAATGAAATCTTACATTCTAAAAAACTGAACTCAGTATCTCATATTGACTCATATGAAATAAAAATTTTAAATAACAAAGGGAAAGTAGTAAATTAGTCAGCTTATAAGGCTAAACAACATTAGCATCTCTACTTATGGGACTTTTCACAAAAGCAGATATTCGCCAAGCCTACCTGATTTAAGTGAAGTGACAATTAATCACATGGTAAATAACCTTAAGGGTAGCTCATTTTGGTAGACGGATGTCTAGCTCCTCTGGTGAAGGTGACTAGAAGATCCCATTGCAAATGAACCCACAACCGCTGCACCTTTTATATGGCTTTGTTATTCAGACCATTCCTTAAAATTCTTCAACAATAAGTAAGTCTTCGTTTTAATTTCCAATAGTAATACCTCCTTGAAGCTTTTAAAGATTTTGTATCATTATTCTTCAACTAAACTGCCCAGTTGTTTTATGTACATTTCTTTACAATCTTTATAGTGCCATTAACATAAGTATCCAATAAAAAACTCATCTCACCTCTAAGAAATCTATAGAGGTGAGATGAGTTTAATCAATCTTTTTTACAAAGCTACATTTACACTATTAATTTTTTAAACGACATTACCAAGAACCATTTCTTGTAGTCCATTTAAACCACGATTTCCGATTACAACTAAATCTACTTTGCTGTCATATACAATTCTCATAAAAAGTTTGAACACATTTATCTCAAATTAAACTAAAGCACCTCGTTAGTTTGAGAAATTTGTCGTCTATTATTCTTGAGTTTCTACATCACTTTTATATTCTAATATATCTCCTGGCTGACATTCTAAAGCCTTACAAATCGCATCTAAAGTTGATAATCGAATCGCTTTTGCCTTTCCATTTTTCAATATAGAAAGATTAGCCATTGTTATTCCAACTCTCTCGGAAAGTTCTGTGACACTCATTTTCCGTTTCGCTAACATGACGTCAATATTGATTATTATTGCCATTTTATTCACCTCAGACCGTTAAATCATTTTCAGATTTTAAAACAATCGCATCTTTTAAAAGCTTTTCAAGAACAGCAGCAAATACTGCAATTACAAGCGAAGCAAAAATAACAACCATTCCGATTACTATGATACCTGGGGCGTCGTCCATTTCCGCTATGAAATAAAAGAGTGGCATGCCTACCACATACAGAGTTGTAATTATAATTGCACAAAATTTTATATTTTTTAAAGTTCTTATAGATAGTTCCGAGAAAGCTTTGCTCTTATCAATATAGATTAAAAGTTTAAAAGCTTGATATAGAGCAAAGTAAAAAGGTATCGCCGTTAGGTAAAAATAGATTATTACAAGATATTTAATATAAGTAATATTTGGAAACAATTCTGCTGCAAACTTCGCGATCTCAGGCACTAAAAAGATGCACAAAGCAAGAATCGGAATTCCAATAAGAACAACAGCTACCTTTAAAAAGAGCGTTGATACTTGTTTCATAAAAAGCACCTCACTTATTTATTATAAATATTATCTTATCACCAAATTTATCGTTTTACAATAAATATATATCGATTTTTTTATTCATTTATTGTTATAATAATACCTTTTTAACCCCAGACAAAATAGAAGCATTCCTTATTACAAAGAAATGATCCATAACTTTATAACCTTTAATTAACATTGATACACACCCCATTCGACTTCTCTAAAATTACTTCTTCGCCTCCAAAAAAGTCCCTGCTCGTTCAACCTAACCATCTAAGTTAGTACAATATGTTCCAAACAAAAACGGTAATCCTTCTTTCCGCTCCAATATATTACAATAAAAAAGAGCGCCTAATCCCTTTTGTATCAAGGGATTAAGTACATTTTAAATATTATAATTTTAGAGTTAATTGATATTTTTCGAACAATGTAATTTTGTTGGATACTTACTCTTTTTTTCTAATTGTTGTTCTTTTTTAACTCAAACGTAACATGAATTATTGATTCATCATTTAATCCTGGCATCCATCTATTTTCGAACAATTAGTTTCTCAAAACTATAATATGATTAGTATTAATGGCATCAGCCCTCACAAGCTTCGTCATTGCTTTGCAGCGGACTTTATTCGCATTGTTGGAGACATTCTCCTTCTTCGTGATCAACTCGATCATAATGATAAAACGACTTCTCTATAAACCAACATGGCGAACTGCTTGAATTATACAGTATTAATCAGTATTTACTTCGTATATACAAGCCTACCTTATTTGCTTCGCTTTCACATTCTTTGAGATATGAAATATCAAAGCAGTAAATCGGAATATTTAATTCGTAATTACCAATTATTACAGAGTCTTCAAAAAAGAAATTAGAAAAATGTAAATGTCTTAGTGATAGCTTTGCGAAAATTTCCAAATGCTCTTGAGTCTTAATTTCAAATAAACCGTTATGAGGAACAATAGTATTTTTTATTTTTTTAAAAAGAGAGAACTCTTGCTTATCTAACACCTTCTTCAGGTATCTGAAAATATACTTCCTTTTACTTTCTAGTTCTGGGCAATATATATACACTGGAGTTTCCCCATTTTTCCTAAATAAATATCTAAAAATTTCTAAGAATTTTTCTTCTATACCAAAGAACTCTTGAGTTTCAAAATCATTTCGCGGATTAAACAATATCATTAAATTAATGCATTCCTCGTTAGTTAATAACCTATTAAAACGATCAAGATTCCCTGTAATAAAATGTTTATAAGCTAACTCATCTTCTTGAACATCTAATCTTCCAAATTTCTCTATTAATAATCGTTCAACCTCTGAAAACTCTTCTATATTCAAAACTACTTCATCTCTTTTCTATTTCATAGGTAATGCTAAAAAGCTACCATTTTCAGGATTATAAAATCTAGCTTGTGGATAATAATTTTTTGTTTCATGATCGTAATAATAACCTGCATAACGAATAGTGTTGTACTTAGCAATTTCGCCTTTTTCATCTAACACATTTCCAATCACATCATACGTATATGAACCTATTTCATTGTTACTATTATCTCGAATCGAAATAACATTACCACGTTGATTCGTCCAGTAATGGAATATTTTTTCTTTCCAATTACCTTCCGAACCTTTCTTCTTCACAATCATACCAAGCGGCGTATTACCATTCCATTGATAATATCTATATTCCAATATATTATTGTTTTCTTTAATGATTTCCAGTGTTAAATTATCATTACCATAATAATATTCGTATGATTTAGAACCCACAATCTTTTTACTCCGAAGATTTGTTTCATCATATTCATATCTAGCAATCTCTTTATCCGCTAAATCTGTCACTCGAACTTGTTGACCCAGTCCATTGTATTCATACTTAAAGTTTTCATCTTGAGTTAGATTTCCATCATCATCATAGTTGTAGGCCTGTCCATTTTTTATTTTGATTTGATTGGCTGCGTTATATTCAAAGGAATCTGTTTGTTTAATCGATATGCGTTCTTTACGATTGCCTACTGCATCGTAATCATAAGCATTTGTTGAACCATCTGGCAGTTTTTCATTTGTTAACTGACTATTTGCATCATATTCAAATTTAGATGTTCCTTTGTCACTTTCTTCTTGTCTTATATTCCCAGATTTATCATAGGTGTAATGGAATTGACTTGCTACTTGATCTTCTTGTTATACTGGATTATTTCTAAAAGATTAAATTTATTGAACTGATTGATTCGTTCAAATAAATCTGTATTAACCTTGATAGAACTTTCATTATTTGCTATATCTTCATCAACTTTGTAGCTTTGAAGCAATTTCTCTAGGGGTCATCTTTTTCAAGTTCCACTGATATCGATAGTTGTTAGTAAGCCCGAAATACAATTAATATGCGCACCTTTCCGGTACGCACGACGAATGGCCATCTATCTGAAATTTATTCAAATAGATGGCTATTTTGCACATATGGCTTGGATATTTTTCGACCAAGGCATGTAGCTATTTAAGGTGGGGGCTATTTGACGCTTACAAATTAATTGGCGACGGTGTTGCTATTCCGAGTCGTTATGCAAAAGAAGATAATAATTGGTTGAATCTATCTCGCTCCTCTAAAAAAGCGCAATGGCCGCTGTATTGGAACGGAACTAGCTTCGAATTTTTGATCAGCTTATTTGTTTCCTCAGCTTGGGTAAACGGAACGACTTTATCATGAATTCCGTGAATAATTAATGTGGGTACATCGATCTGACCAAGATCGTTGTAAACATTTTCATCTCTAAGCGTGACCATAATGGCGGAAGTCGCCCAATTCGCCGCTTGTAATCCCATTAAAACGAACCAATCGGATTTCGGTTCGGAAATATACTGAAAGAAAAAAATTCCCGTTTGGTCTTGCAGCATTTGCGGTCGGTCATGATTTGTATCTTCGATGATTTTATTTGTAAATTCTTTTGGAACGCTAGATGGAGAGGCAGCGTCAATCAGGACGAGTTTAGATACCCCATACCCTTTGTAACGAGCCATATAACGAATCGAGATTGCGCCTCCTGTAGAGTGTCCTGCCAGTGTTATGTTTTTTAACTGTAACGCTTCGATGACCATGCGGACATCATCTGCTAATCTATCGAAACTGTACCCGCTAAAAGGTTTATCCGAATTGCCATATCCCCTCCAGTCCATTCCGATACAACGATATCCAAGTGTTGGAAGGAAGTTGAACTGATATTCGAACTGGTTATGGTTTAGCGGCCATCCATGAATAAAAAGTATCGTTTTATTTCCCTTTGGATTGATGTCCTCTATAAATACGTTGACGCCTGGTTCGACAGTTACAAAGTATCCCAGGTGTATCACCCCAATTATTAAAAAGTAATTTCCCATTAAGATATTCACCCAAGGCAGCGTGTATGCCTAATTTCGGCGTTAAACTTTGTTGAGATATTGCGAAGAGGTTTCTGATGAATACTTTCTACCTTTAATTAAATAAAGAGCTGTCTGAACAACTCAAAGATCTTCTACTAAAGCACCCGTTAGCTTAATAAGGAACAATAACTGATAAACTAGGTTTAATGTATTCTCCTGTTGAAGCATTAAAGCTCGCTGCTTTCATTTCTGTCTGGTCACTATTCTAACCTATCACTAATATTAGGTTAATATTTCTCTCTGTGTCTTTTCTAAGTATAAAATTATAACCTTTCGCCCAATATTTACCAGGATAAATACTGCCCGTTTTCAGTGCTATTTTAAGCAACTCTGGTGAATCATACTTAATATCTTCCAATATTACAAACTCCTTTTTGGGATAAGGAGATGCATCATACGCTGTTAAATCATCTGCTTGATCATTTTCCCCCTTATGAATGATTACCAAAAAAACTTATTAGTATCTGGTACTCCAAAAGCAATGTTTGAAGAAAGAAAACAATTCTATCTGTGATTTCAACTTTAGAACCTGAAGTACTTAACCCATTTTCTCTACAAAAAACCAGTAGTTCTTCTTTTAACCAGTAAAAATTTCTGAAATCTTTTTCATTCAAATCCCTTGATAATATGGGTCGCATTTCATTCACCTCTTTTGTATTTAAATCCCATTATAGAATATTGGTTTCCAAATGTCCTTGCTAATATTTTTTTAAACTCTTCTTGTACTAAACTGCCTCTTTAGTTGAAGAAGGAGCTTTTTTAATTGCACTTTTACAATAAAACTACATAATTAAAGATTGGTATAATATTAATAAAATTAAATATTTTACAATTTAATATTATGTTTAAAAGGTAAATAGTGTACGTTTGTTAATTAGAAATTTGAGTTTTTTTAAACATTGAAATTAATGCCATACCAATTACTAATACAATGCCTAAGAAGAATAGTAAAAAACCAATTGGAATCAAGAAAAAGGGTTCTTCTAAGGTACCGTCTGAAGCCACGTTACTCCCTATTATTGCTTTTGCAATAAGGCAAATTACTCCTAAAAAAATTGGTGTAGATGCAATTAAATACTTTTTCATAATCATTTTCCTCCCATTAAAAATTAGTTTAATCATTTTTTTTATATTCCAAGATATCACCTGGTTGACAGTCTAATACTTCACATATTTTTTTTAAAGTTGAAAACTTGATAGCTTTTGCTTTTCTATTCTTTAATATTGAAACGTTCGCCATTGTGATACCTAGTTTTCCCGATAATTCAGTAACACTCATTTTCCTCTTTGCCAGCATTACATCAAGATTAACTATGATAACCATGTTACACCTCAAATCGTAAATTCGTTATCCTGCTTTATTTCACTTGCTCTACGCATTAAATAAGAAAGCAAAGAAGTAAATACAGAAATAACAATTGCAAAAAACAGAATAAGCAAAAGAATCATTAATAGATTAGTGTTGTAATTTCTAATGATAACGGTGTATAGCAATGCAACAGCATATAATGCCCCTTCTATCATTGCTAACACACTTATTAGCTTTAACCTTTTCGCATTTTCAACTGTAAAATCATTACCCACGCTAATATCTGAACAGATAATCCAACCTACACATAAAGCTATAAAGTATGGAACTCCAGTTATCCAAATAAACACTAAAAAAGGATTAAATAACGGCTTAAAAGATTTAGATTCTAGTAATACATTCCTTCCGATTTCTGGTCCAACGAAGATACAGAATAACAATCCAAATAATCCGCAAAAAAAAATTATTAATTTTAACCATTTTGCTAATTCCTTTTGTTTCATAATTCACCGCCTTCTCAACTTCCTATAGCTATAATAATAATTAAAAAAACATCCTTAGTCAATAATCTTTTATCGTAAAACGATAAAAGATTATTGTTACTTACATTTGTTGCAAAAAAAAGACCAGGCTCAATACCGATAATCACCTCTATTTGTTACCTGCCTCGTTAGTTCAATAAGTTCACGTTATCCTTCTTAGATCAAACCCCTCGTCTTTGTACAGCAAATAAGAAATCCCACTTCTAAATTAACAAAAAAGATCGATTCCTTTAAGGAATCGATCTTTTACTTGTTAAATGTTCGTTTGTTTTTATAACTCGTTTATTGAACTAAAGCAACCGCTAGTTTAAGTGCATTTATTCACAAACTTATACTTCTTTTTTCATTTTGGAGGGTGTTAGAGATATACGAAGTTCTACAAACTGACTGTATTTTTTAGTTTAAGAACCTTTTTATACTTTATATAGCAAGCTATTCTCCAAGGAATTAAATAACAAATAACAAGTAAGAAAATTAGCATATTGAGTGTACCTGATTCGATAGTAGAAATATGTTGTCGAAAATAATAACGTAAAGCAATCATAATGGCGAAAGTAATTATAAAAGCAGGACTTTTCTTAGCATAAATTAAACCATCATTTCGTATTTCATAATCTGACCATAAAATAAGAGGAATAGAAAAACCCACTCCTAAAAAAATTGCTATTGATAATTGAAGGTATGTGACGTGCCCAGAAGCGTTTAGAAGAAATGAAAATCCTGGTGTTAAAAATAGAATAGGAAGAATTATTCGCCCTCCTCTACCTTTTGTTGGTTTGTACATAGAACGGATTCTACGAACTAAAATGAACAATCCAATAATTAGAAACATAGAAGTAGCTGGTATTGCAGTTTGCATAAAAACCTCCCTGAATTATGTTTTAATATATCTATTATTACATAAATTTCAATAAAAACTATATTTTTACTTATACAACTAAGCTGCCCCTATAGTTCAATAAAGAAAAAAGAGCTGCATATGCAACTCAACGATCTTCAAGTAAAGCACCCGTTAGTTGAATAAGCATGTATAACAAAATATTCTTTGGTAAGTCTAAATCTGAGGTGATAAATGTGATTCGTAAAATATTATTTACGTCAATTCCTATACTTTTCCTATTTAATCTAATTATAGTAAGTGCACAAAGCACAACAAATATTGAACTTCTTGATATTCAAAAACATAAGATTATAAAAATCCCAACAAATCCCGAAATACAATTAGAGACCAAAAAAATTATTGAAGAAATTTACAATATTGTTGTAAAAATAAAACCTATTCCAGACAAAGGTTTTATAGTTAAAATCCCCTTAACTCCATCTCTTCGTATAGAAAATAAATGGGTGAATACTTTGATTGATGAAGTTATCATTATTATTCCCGAAGATGAAAAGCCTTATTTACTCATATTTGATAATGAAAGTAAGCCTCATTTTTTCACCATTAAAACAGAAATTGATACGTTACTAAAAACTTTAGATATCTCCCTTTAAAAAAGACCACTTATTGGTCTTTTTATTTTGTACTTCTTCAACTAACCTACCCCTTTAGTTGAATAAGAAAAAAGAGCTGTCTAATGTCTAAACAGCTCAATAATCTTCAAGTAAAGTGCTCAATTGCTGAAGAAATTTCTAGAATTTTAATATGAAATTACTTCTTGAATCTGGTCATGAATATTTCCCTTACTTAACCCTCCGTGGTAACAAACCACTGATTCAATGTCGAGGTCTAAGTATTTCTTCAAAGAGAGACGAGCTTCTTTTATATCCAGGACTGTCGGGGCATGAATCCCTTTAATTATTCCGTTTTCACTGTACATTGAATCCCCAGCAATCAGTGTTTTACTTTGTTCCAAATATAGGCTGATATGGCCAGGTGTATGCCCTGGAGTATGGATGATACGAATTCCACCACAATACGGCAATTCTTGACCGTCTTTCAAGGTATCGTCCACTTTGCCCTTAGGGGGGTTCTCTAGATGCCCGTCTTTTAAAAGAGATAAATCCCCTTGAATATAAGGCTTATCCAGATCGTGAGCATATACTTTAATATTACTTCCACACTCCTGTAATATCTCAGGAATACTACCTATATGATCTATATCCTGATGCGTCAATATTATGACTTTTAGTTTATCAAACGATATTCCCACCTTTTCCATTGCCACTCGTATATCTTCAATTTGTCCAGGAAATCCAGTGTCTATTAAAACAGCCATTTCTTGATTCCATAAAAGAGTTGGATGAATAATAATCCCATTAAATTCAAGATGAAGTATTTCTACTCCTTTATAAATCCCCAATAATTTAGTCCCCTTTATAATTAAATTTCGTTTATGTAAAAATAGATTTGGTTACACAAAAAATTTGAAAGAATAAAGCTAATTTTGTACGTTATCCTTACTTCTACTTTACTTCTTTCATAAATACTCTAACGTTTTTAGCGATTTCTTTGAATTTGGTATGGTGTAAATAATGTGATCCATCCATGGTTACTACTTTTCCATGTACCGAGTCTTTGATCTGCCCTTCATGCAGAGGTATCCATCCTGCTACACCTTCATTATTCGCTTGTACAAAGAGAAGAAGTGGAAGATCTTTAGGGAAGGTTAAACCTTGAGCCCCTTTAAAATTAGACGAAATATGCTCCATCTCATTCAAGGTAGTGTCATTATACATGTTTTTACTCGAAATCATTTTCATTTGCTCTACGGTTTTTTCATCAAATGCCAGTCCAGCATAGGGGTCAGCACTTATTTTCATGGTCAATCTTAAGAGACCCGATTTTTTGAGGAATGCAAACGTTTTTAATGGGAATTTGATATCCATACCTGGTTGTGTTGCAACACTGCTATCGATTCCGACAAATGCAGTCACCTCGTTTGGATATTTGTTCACATAATCAATTCCATAAATGCCTGTAATGGAGTGGCCCATGAGCATGTATCTGTTAATATTAAGCTGCTGTAGAGCTTCATGAACTTCACTTACCAAATTCTCCGTGGTTCGCTTTTTTTCAGTTTCATCACTTAATCCATAACCGAAAGGCTCTACCGCAACAACTTTGTAAAATGGAGATAATTCATCGATAAGAAGCTTAAAATCAAGCCCTGGTGTAGCTGTTCCATAACCAGGCAGGAGCACGATCGTTTCCTCGCCCTCGCCTTGAATTAACACATTCATATTTTTCCCGTCTACAGATACGTGCTGACCGTAGGGCACTATTCGTTTTTGCTCCGAATGACTACTCATCACATTAGTGATATAAACAATACCTAGAAAAAGAACAATGGCTATAACGATTGCTCCTATGATTTTAAGTAAGATGTTTCGCACTTTCTTTATTTTCGTTCCACTCCCTGTTTTGTTTTCCTCTTGTTGTGTCACTGTCATCTTCTCCTGTCCTGTCCTGATCTGTTTGTTTGGCTTCCTTAATGTACCGGTAATGAAATCTTAACCAATGAAGATGTACTCCCCATGACGATAATATGAACTGAATATGAACAAGCAAAAAATACTGCGGCATCATATCTTAGAAGCTTACACATGATGAATTCATTGGATTTCTTCCATAAACGTCCTAAAGTTTTTAACGATTTCTTTGTAATGGGAACGATATAAATAATGTCCTGCTTCCAGTAGTACCACTTTTCCATGTACAGAATCTTTTTTTTGCTTTTCATGCTCGGGTATCCATCTATCCGTTGCTGGATGATTCGCTTGGATAAAGAAAATAACAGGAAGATTTTTGGGGAATGTTGAATTTTCAGCCCTTTTAAAATTAGAATACATATTTTCAATTTCATTTAATTGGTTGGGATTATACATGTTTTTGTGCATAAGAATTCTGATTTGTTCTATTGTTTGATCATCATAGGGTAGTTCAGCATATACATCGGTATCCGGTTTCATTAGCAATCTGGTGAAACCTGATTTTTTGAGTAGTTTAACAGTTTCTATTTCTGAAGATGAAAACCTCTTCTCGCTTAGCGTTGGAACACTGCTATCGAGCCCGACAAATGCACTCACTTCATTTGGATACTTGTTCACATAATCGAGTCCGTAAATCCCTGAAATGGAGTGGCCCATTAGAATATAACGATCAATATGAAGACCCTGTAAAGCTTCATGAATTTCACTTACAATATTCTCCGTGCTTCGTTCCTTTTCGGTTAGATCACTTAATCCATAACCAAAAGATTCAACTACGACGACTTTGTAATATGGTGATAGCTCTTCTATTAGCGGCTTAAAATCAAGAGCAGGTGCTGCAGTTCCAAAACCAGGTAGTAGCACGACAGTTTCTTCGCCTTCTCCTTGAATCAGAACATTCATATTTTTCCCATCTATCGCTACATGCTGACCATAGGGCTCTAATCTTTTTTGCTCCGAATGATTACTGATGATATTAACTGTATAAACAATGGCTAGAAAAAGCACGATTGCTAGTACGATTGCTCCTATGATTTTAAGCAAAATGCTTCGTACTTTCTTTGATTTCGTTCCATTCCTCGTTTTCATTTCCTCTGTTTGTGTCACTCTCATCTTCTCCTGTTCTAATCTGTTTATTCAGCTACCTTAACGGTGCGACTAATGAAAGCTTAACCAACAAAGATGTACTCCCCATGACGACAATATGAACTGAATGTGAACTGTCAAAAAAATGCTACGGCTCATATGCAAGGAAGCTTGCATATGAGCCGTAGCATAGAGAATGAATCTAACTAATCTGTTGGTGTAGTGATTGGCAAGGTGACGATGAAGGTCGTTCCTTGACCAGGTTCACTTTCCACTCGGATGTCATCTTGATGAAGCGATACGATCTGTTTAACGATGGCGAGTCCCCATACCACTACCGTCATACTTATGGTAAGTTATCAAAATCTACTCGTTCTTTAAAAGTTGTTACTTGAGAATATTAATTCTCTCGTTTAAGAAATAGATGAATTCATCAACATCAAATTCGTTACAAGTTTTGGATACTCGTAACAGGTATTTTTGATAGTGATATAAAACTAACCAAAAACATGAATGAAGAAATTATATATAAGTATTGCAGTGGAATAACTAAAAGTTATAAAGATGTAATTCCCGGAGCGATAATGCTCATAAGTCTTAGTGTAGTTTCCAACAAACCGTTTGCTTCAACAAGTTCATCTTCCTTACTTATTTCTGGAATTAATGAAAAGGAAATACTTGAGTATATCGGTTGCATCAAACCCAACACACATTGGAGAAAAACCAATCCAATCATTATTCCAATGTCAGATCCAATCAGTAAAGAACTCATTAGTTCATTAGGTGATGTAGTTAGCATTGTACAAGAATTGATTCTTTCACTCCTTGCTAATTAAAGCGCCCTATAATTGAATGTTTTTTTATTTGTAGTATTTTGCCCATGGAAATGCTTATGTAATTTTCTTTTTAAGAATTGTTATTATTAAAGTCATAATTCCATTAAGAGCAAATATTACTACCAAACAATAGATTAATAATGCTATGTCCGGTGCGAAGAAACTAATACTTTTCCATGGGGTACCTATAACATAAACAAATAGTGGGATCAATCCCACAGCTAGGAGGAGTGAAATGATTCCAACAGTTAACGGTATTTTTTTATTTAGAACCTTCTTTCTTCTAAGACTGAAGAAATAGATTATCGTTAAAATAGCTAAGAGTAATGTAATCCCCAGTAAACTCCATTGGATACTATAGCTTTGTACAGGCAATTCATCTGGTCCTTTCCCGCTCAGGATAGATCGAATTCCATTCATTATATGAGAAACTTGAGCATCTTCTATAAAATTATATTTATTGGTTAAAAGTACTGCTGCAATATTTTCTTCAGGTATAAAAAACATTTGCGCTCTAAAATCAGATGTGGCCCCACCGTGGAAAGGGTAATGTTCTGTTTTAGAAAAATGCCAACCGTAACCGTATGTTTTACCTTCTACTGGAGGAGTTTTTAATAACTCAAGGTTTTGTTCTGATAATAAGTCTCCGCCCTCTAACATAAATTTTAAAAATTTCGCTAAATCATTTGAACTTGAAGCAATATAGCCGTAAGGTGCTCCCGCATGATCATAAAATCCATCACTTACAACTGGCTTACCAAACCATGACTCAAAACCAGGTATGTATCCTTTTTCTACCGCACTTTCATAATCAGCAGCGGAATTTTCCATACCAAGCGGGGTGAAAATATTCGTATTCAAAAAATCTGAAAAGGTTTGATTCGAAACATTTTCAACAATTGCCCCTAAGAGTAAATAGTTAGCAGAGTTATATTCATAAGCCTCTCCAGGCTCGTGAGATAACGCTACACCGCTAAGTTCTTTTATAGCTTGAGTGATTCCCCCATCTTTCGGCCTATCCTTGTCCGTCACTTTAAGACCTTCAATCTCACTAATACCACTTGTTTGTTCTAATAGATGCAAAACTGTAATTTGTTTTGAACTGTCTGTTTGATAGGTAAACGATGGGATATAGGACTGTATCGGTTCATCCAGCTTTATTTTGCCATCTTCCACTAACATCATAATAGAAAGAGATGTAATTGGTTTGCTTAAAGAACCGATAAGAAACGGTGTGTCTGCTGTTACATTTGACCCATCACTTAAAACACCCCATTGATTTTGATAAATCGTTTCTCCGTTTTCTAATATTACCAATGATGTGCCGGGAATATTATACATATCTAAGGACTCATCCATAAAATTTGTTATTTTTTGTTTAGTATCTTCCGTTTTAGCAGAAGCAGAAAAAGGGGGTAGTAGGAGTAGTAAGCTCCCTAAAAAAATGATTGCTTTTTTCATTGTTTTTCTCCTCATATGAACAATCAACATTCTATTAAACTCTAATTGTTTCTTTTTTTAAATAGGTCTCTAATAAGTCAATTAACAACTTATACGTTTGATCAAGGTCAAATTCGTCATCGAACATTTTTTGGAGGGCTAGTCCATCGAAGCAAGCCAATAAAATACCGGCAAGGGCATCAGTTTCTTTAGCTTCAAAGTTTAGGTTCTTTAAGGGATTAGAAAGACTCTCTCTCCCGTTTAGTAAAATGTTTGCTACTTCTTGTTTATATGGATCATTCTTTAATCCTAAAGAATAAAGCTCATATCTCCAACGATACCAATCAGGATCTTTTTCTACTCTTGATTTAATTTCAAACAAAACATCCAATGGATTTATTTCCGACTCTTTTTTGCCATCATATTGAATATGGTATCGTTTTTGAATATCACTCTGGACGGAGAATAACAACTCTTCCTTATTCTTAAAATAATAATGAACAAGTCCAGGAGTAATGCCAGCTTCGTGAGCAATGTCCTTTATAGAGGCACTATTGAATCCCTTCCTGCTAAAAACTTTAAATGCTGCATCAATTAATCTTTGACGTTTATCCTTAGCACTCATTTTATCTCTCCTTATTGTTTGGTCGACCAACCAAATTATATTTCGTATCGCAGCAAAAAGTCAATTGAATATTCAAAATTTTTTGCTTTTATTAATATAAAGTAGAGTTATTTCATAAAAAAGTGTGGCTGTTAAAAGAAGATTATCAACGAAAAATTCCTTTTTTTATTCAATTAAATGGCCCGATTGTTGAACAAAGAAATACTTTACAAAATAGATCTATTATCAAACTTTGTTATAAATGATCAGACTTTTTTATAAATTATTGAACTTTAATTTAAATTCACAGTATTTGTTATTCAACTAAACTGCTCCTTTAGTTGAACAAGAAAAAATGAGCTGTATGAACAGCTCATTAATCTTTTGCTAAAGCACCCGTTAGTTGAATAAGGAATCAGCTTTACTCCTTCTTGAAGTAAAGCTATCGTTATTAGGAGATTCATTAAAACTACCAAGTTAAATCATTTAAGAATGTAAGAATATCCTTATTCACGTCGTTAATGTCCGTGCCTAATGTCATTAAATGTTTAGAGTTCGGATACCCCTTCATTGTTTTTTGATTCGTCGCAGAGCTTTGAAAAATCACCTCTGCACTCTCTTTATACAAAGGATCATCTAATTCACCATATAATATACGAATTGGTGACGTTAAAAGTGCTAATTTATCCATCGTTATTTCAATTAACTGTTGGAACTCAACTAACGAATCGATAGACATATTTTGAAGTCGTTTCATTTCTAAATTTATTTGTTCTTCATTTTTCCCTTCAAATTTTTTGTATACTTTTGCATAATGAAAGACACGCTTTTGTAGAAAAAGAGCTTCCCTATGTATTGGCACTGACATTGTCACAATACCATTTACCTCCAACTCTTGACCAACTTTTAATGCAAACACACCACCAAGAGAAAGACCAATCACAGCTATTTTTTCAAAACCTTCATCCTTCAACAACTGGTAACCGTTTAGTACATCTTGCCACCAATCTGAAGGTCTATATGTGAGAAGTTCTTCGGCTGTTAAACCATGTCCACTGTATAATGGTGCATAACAAGAATAATTGTTCTTTTGCAAATACTTCCCTAACTTTTTCATATCAATTGTATTGCTTGTAAAAGAATGTAATAGTAAAACGGCTTTCTCTCCACCTTTATAGAAAAAAGGCTTAGGGGGTACTATTTTCATCATTATTTTGAATACCTCACTAACATATTCTTAGATTCTAATTAAATAGCTGAACATCTAGTTTTTATAATTCCTTTAGTATAACATCCATTCGTTATTGAACTTATTAGCTTAGATGAAATAGAACGTTGGCTAAAATGGCGTACCTCCCCTCCTACTCGGGTCAACGCAAAAGAAATACTGGCTTCACTGGATATGCAAACTTATAATCGCTGGGGCATTGTATGAAAAACACATGGAGTCATGGCAGATGATGAGATTTGGATTCGTTTTAAAGGTGAAACACTTACACATCGAGATGTCTGCTTACGTATAGATCTATACTATCCTGAGGAACCGATTCGTTCTGAACTTCAATGAGATGATTTCCTTCTTTTTGTTGATTTAGAATAAAGTTTTATTTAAGAAAAAATGATACTGCAAAAATACAATATGAACAACTCAAACAGGAATTACAAAATTAAAAAATATTACAAACATAAATATGCAAATAATAAAACTGATTTTGTTATAGCTATAATAAAAATAGGAAAAATCCCTGCTTTTCGTTCAAAAAGCAAGGATTTTTTCTATTTACTTATTTTCCCGAATTTCTTTATGGATTTTACGGAGTGCTTTTTTCGAGCCTCGTTCAATATCATGATTTAGTTTTTTTGTTTTATAATCAATGAATAAAGTATCTAAGTCATAGCCTTCTGGATATAACTCTACAGCTTTTAACTCTAGAGCCAACCGTTTTTCGTTTACCTCAATAAATTGATTTTGATAATACACAGTAATGTTATAATATTTGTCTTTTTCTTTGTACACTATTCCAAAATCGTCGTGGTCAAACAGTTTTACACGGTCTCCTTTTTGATAGTCGATATTATTTTTTGCTTTTTCAACAACTGCTTTTGGTCTCGGGATTTTACTTTCATTTAATCGTTCCAATCGATACTCTTTATTTTTCATATAATCTTCTGCTCTTTTTAGAACATTTTCTGGTACATTCATTTTTCTAGATATCCATAAGGCATTACTGTCTCCAGACTGCCCTATGAGAAGTTTAAATAATGGTTCTAATGTTTCATGATTAAATTGCATGGCAGCGTTCATAAAGTCACTATGCATTTCGGAAAAACGTTTTATTTCTCCATAATGCGTTGTCGCAACAGTAATACATCCTTTAAGATAAAACTCTTCTAAGAGGGAGATTGCTAACGCTGCTCCTTCATTTGGTTCTGTCCCACTGCCAATCTCATCAAATAGTAACAAGGTACTGTTGTTTACTGATTGAAGTATCTCTGATAAGTTCTTCATGTGAGAAGAGAACGTGCTAAGTGCATTTTCTAAACTCTGATTGTCGCCAATATCTACAAAAATGCGCTCAAATACTGCAATTTCGGTTTCTTTCGAAGCTGTAATATGAAACCCGGACATAGTAGCCAAAGTAACAAGACCAATTGTCTTAAGCACAATTGTTTTTCCTCCAGCATTAGGTCCCGTTATAATTAAGCTACGATAACTGCTTCCAATCTCAAATTGAAGTGGTATAACATGACCCGATAATAATGGATGCTTGCAATTTATTAATTTTATATTCCCATGATCATTTATGTTTGGCTCAACCCCATCCACATGTCTGCTATATTTAGCTTTAGCAAAAATAAAGTCGTACTGGGATACAAGCTCAATATTAATATTAATAGGTTGAAGATTTTCTGCCACTAGCCCAGTTAAAGTGGCTAGTATTTGATATTCTAACATTGCCTCTTCTGATTTTAATGTTGCTAATTCAACACTTAATTTTCCTACCACACTAGGTTCCATAAAGACTGTCGAACCTCTAGAAGATATTTCAATTATGTTTCCCTGTACTTGATTTTTGTATGATGCTTTTATTGGTATTGTATAGTGATCATCTTTGATACTAATTAAAAATTCCTGGATATAATTTTTATTAGCGCTGCTGTTTAAGAATTTATTTAATCTCTCCTTTATTTTTTGTTCAGTTGTTTGGATATGGTGACGAACACGTTTGAGTTCCTTGCTGGCGGACGAGTCGACCTGATTATTTTTGATAGAAAAATTAATTTCCTCTTCTACCTCCATGAATTCTGTCATGGAATTAGCATAGGCCGCTAATGTCGGAGCCAAAAGTTCTTTACTGGTCATGAAAATTTTTATTTTTCGGCAGCCTCTTAAAAAATCGGAAATACTTAAAAGATCTGATGGGTCTAAAATTATGCCTTTTTCTAATTTATCAATAATATGTTCAGTGTTGGAAACACCTATGAAAGGCACGTTTCCTCCTGCATCTAGAATGGCACGTGCTTCAGAAGTCTCGGTTAATCGATGTTTGACTACTTTTAAGTTAGAACTTGGAATTAATTTATCAAATAGTTGTTTGCCTAGTCCGCTAACGCAATAAGATTTTATGATTTCTTTTAGTTCATTGTACTGTAATTTTTCAAAAGTACTTTCATTCATGTTTTCATTCTCCTCAATGTGATTAATAGATGAGCAATGAAGAAACCTAATGGCAAAATTCCAATGAGTTGGGTATAAATATAAAAAAGCCGCGGTGGATACCGCAGCTTACGTTTACAATGCAAAAGTAAAATACATAAATAAAACCATCAATAACGATAGTCCTAATCATGAAGTGATGCGCTTGTTTGTAAAGTATGGTAGGTATCTTCATAAGTAGAAATAAGTCCACAACAAAACAAGGGGTGTAAAACTAACTTAAATCCCCTGTTGTTAAAACTTCCTTATTTCCTATAATGTTTTCTTATTTAGAAACAAACTACCGCACTCATCAAATGCACCTCTTATAAAATAATTGATATGCTCATTGAAATCGACTTTACAGGATTTATTATACTTATTGATACGGGAACTGTAAAGATATCAAACAATTTGTTAATCTAAATTAACTTTGGATAAACCAGTTAAACTTTTTCAGTAAACTCGTTGAAGCTTATAATAATTAGGATAACTTGAATACATCGGTCTTGATTAATTTTACTGTTTAGAACCATTTCTCAAAAATTCTGTTGTTTATAGGTGGCGTAATAACTCTTTTTACATAATTTTTTTCAACTAACCTGCCCCGTTAGTTCAATAAAGAATGATGAGCTGCCTATGCAACTCAATAATCCTTAATTAACTCCCATAGTTGAAGTATGTTTCTACATAAACTATAAGCCTGTCTAGTGACATAAAAAAGTGATTTTTTCTAATGAAGAATCACCCTATTGTACAATAAAACATCTAAATAATATTAGCTATTCCTTCGAAATCATACCCACAATGGAAATAACAATACTCTGGTTGTATAGACCACAAAAACATTGTATACTATTTTTGCTATTAAAAATTTCCATTTAAAGGATGATAAGATGAAAAAACCACGTATTGGCATGATAGGGTTAGGAAGTATAGCGCAAAAAGCATATTTACCGATTCTTTCTCGAGAAACAGATTGGTCATTTGTAGGTGCTTTTTCACCAAGCAAAGATAAACGAAAAATGATTTGCAATCAATATCGTATCCAAGATTTTAATAGTTTACAAACACTTGCTGCAGAGTGTGATGCTGTTTTCGTACATAGTTCCACTAGCTCACATTTTGAAGTAGTATCTTCCCTTTTAACTAAAGGAATAGATGTTTATGTAGATAAACCATTAGCGGCAACTGTTGCTGAAGCTGAAAAATTAGTAGAACTAAGCGAAAAATCAGGAAGAAAGCTTATGGTTGGATTTAATCGACGCTTTGCACCTATGTATGTACAAGCAAAACAAGAAGCTCAAAACATTGCATCAGTCCGCATTGAAAAACATAGAACAGATAGTGTGGGTCCTTACTCTTATGACTTTAGTATGTTAGATGATTATTTGCATGTAGTTGATACAGCTAGATGGTTAGCAAATGGGGATTTAGATTTGCTCCATGGAACAGTAAATCTAAGTAGTGAGAATTATCTTGTCTATGCCGGACATGCTTATAAATCTAAGGAAGGTGTTTCTATTTTTACAGACATGCATCGAAAAGCGGGAACTAACCTTGAAAAACTTGAACTATTAACAGATGGAGCAATTTTAAGTATTAAAAACATGAACACTTTAGAAATTGCATCTAAAAACAGCGTAACTACTTCGTTTTCTCCTCCTTGGGATACTACGTTAAAGCAAAGAGGTTTTGAAGATGCTGTACAACATTTTATTGACTGTATTCAAAATGATGAGAAACCACTGATTGATGGACTAGAAGGTCTGAAATCTCAATTATTTGTCACTCAGTTAATAGAAGCTGTGACTAAGTAAACTTTATCTTGTTATTAGAAGTCCACATTAGATTTTTGATCGGGAATCGAATGGTTTCGTGTTTCAACTTCAAAAATACGGCATAAGCAAAGTATTACTTGCATGTATGAACGAACACGGGACCTCCACATTTGAAATGGCAGCGATTTTTAATTTGTCTGCCGATTCAAATCTATGGCATTGAAAAAACACCTTAATTACATAAGGTTTGACGACCCTTGAATAAAAGAAAAAGAGGTGTCCATCTATGAAAAAACAGTCAATAACCAATCAAAAGACAAACTCCATCTTAAAAATCTGTAGAAGAACTAAAAGCAGAATTAGAATATTTACGTTTTGAATAATCCACATAAAATAAAGTCCACTACTTAAACTAACCTGCCTCGTTAGTTCAATAAGAAAAAGGCTCTACTCCTTATTGAAGTAAAGCCGCCTATAGTTGAAGAACATTAATTCATTGATCTTGCAATTTCTAACATTTTTTCTTTCGGTAATCTCGAACTATTCATTTCCACATACGTTCCATCTTGCGTCCATCTAAGTAAACCACCAGTAATGGTGTCTCCCTTCTCCTTGCCATTCCTTTCCAATCCTCAACACCCGCAAAACCTATCAATCGTACAAAGAAAATTATCAATGTAAAATATAAGAGCAGATTTAAAGAGTTTATCCCCAAAATGGAGGAAGCTATTGGTCCCCAAGAATTATCTTAACATAAACAGAAAAATAAAGATTATTGAAAAGGTAAATGCCCAAATGTTAATCTTTTTCGTCATTTCAGCAACTCAGCTCCTTTCCAAAAAGGGCGTTTACACATATTACCAAGTTCCGAAATAATAATTATTCATAATTCCTTAAGCAGTTATCCAACTAACCTGCATCTTTATGTAAAAAAAACGCAGATCCATCCTCTGGAAATGCGCCCGATTGTGGAAGATTTTTTTCTATTGAATAGTATCGTCGTACTGTGCAGCTGGAAAGTTGTTCTTCTAAAAGATAAGCGCCCTACAGATCAAAAAGAGATAGTGGGTTAATCCTTTACATCTTCCTTGCATTATTCCACTAACTAGCTGCCATAACGCGTTGTTTTCTTTATTTTTCGGTCCAAACCTATTACAATTTTCATATTGAGGCTTTGAATTCCTTTATTTTTTGCATTAAACCCTAATAAATTTTTCAGAGATAACTAATTATTATGTCGTTTGTTAACTTCAATCGTAATGAACTCCGGCAAATAGCTGGGAGTACATCCTTTTGCTACTATTTCATCTTTGTAAAGACCCGTTTTCTCACCAAGTTTAATACAACGTGCACGATTCTTTTCATCATAAACGCCTATCCAGCCTGCGGTGAAATTCATAGCCCATTGAACTTCCGGTTCTTCCTGCGTAATATTAGCTTCTAATGCAGATAGCAAGTCTGCGGTGTTATCAGGCGGTGTTTGTCCAGTCCATCTCAATCGCCCTTGATAATACCAGAAAGCTCGCCTTTGAAGAGCAGAAAGACTATTTTCCCATGACTCCATCAATGCAATCTTCTTCTTGTCTTTGGTGAGCTGATTAGCCATTAACCAATCCATTAAGTTATTTCGCTCATCAAAAGTGTGAGTCTGCATATCCTTATCAAGCTTATTTAGCACATCATGTGAAAGAAGTTTTTTGTCCATAATTAAGATTGCTAATAGTCTGGGCAAAAACTCTTCGGTTGACCAAAGTTCCATAGCTAGTTCGTGATCTTTTTTAATGTCCTTCGCGATTTTTCGTAAGTCGCCTAGCTTAGTTTTACTATTGATCTGAGGTAGAATGTTTTCTGCTTTTGAAGAGCGTTTTATTTCTGTATCTTTTTTTTCATCCATTTTATACAACTCCTTTATTAAAGCACTGTTTCATAATATGTCCTTGACGGGATATATCAAGGACTTAATTTCGTTATAAGTCTTATTGCAGTGGTGTGCCTCCAAAGTTTACTTTTTTAAAATTGTAGCATATATCGTATTAAAGCTTTCTCCACCTATAATAGAAGAGCAACCATCTTTAATATAAAAAAAACATTTACTTCCTTTTAATTGGATACGAAAAGAGCTTTCCTTTTTAAAGAAACGCCCCCGTTAGTTATACATAAAGACTTCCACATTAATTGCATATTATATAAATGATGTGACAATAAGTAATTATTTCTTACCTTTTAGTTCTAAAAGTATAGGTGTTATATTTAGTAAGATAGAAACAATTGTCAAAAACCATAATGCCCTTTCCATACCAGGTACTACATCCCCTAAAGCTGACCAATCTTCCACTTTTACCCACCGAGATACAAGACTATATTCTGAACAAAGTGTTAATGCTGTAAATGATAGTCCTATCGCCATAGCAAGCTTATAATCCTTTCCTGCTTTATACATATAAAGATTCATAAAAGTTGCTACTATTGTAATAATCCCAAATATTATAAACATTACTAACCTCCATATATTTTTATTTTTGTCGTGTAATAATACTAATGTGCATCATCTCAATTTTTTGTATTACTTTTTTTTAGACATTAATACGTCAAATCTTATTTTATAATAAATGCTCTTCCTTTTGTGATTTCCTATTGAACAAACCTGCTTCGTTAGTTCAAGAATGAAAGAAAAAAAGAGCTGCATATGCAACTCAATGATCTTCAAGTAAAGCATCCGTTTGTTGAATAAGACTTTTCCTTAATCATCAGGGTTTTCTTTAAGAATCCAAGGAATATTAGCTAAAAATCTGAATTTTTAATTAATTCCAAATGTAAACGTGGGTTACTTTTGTTGGTTTGGAATAAAGTTTGATCTAAAATATCCCCAAAATCCATATTTTAAGTTAAATGATAAGAACTCGTTTTGAAAAATGATTGATCAAAACGGGTTAATTCTTTGTGAAATACTATGCGATTTTTATAATAAAGTTTGATCATTTTCTACCTAGTAATTCTAAAACAATCGCTCCCTATTGCGGTATAAATATTATATTTTTGCTAAGACAGAGTTAACAAAATCGGTTTATTCTTCTGGATATTTATGTTTATTATGGGTCAAAACGTTGATACCTTACATTTCTTTCCAAGATATCCTATTCTACTAAGGATTCTGTTATTTTCCCATCTAGATTTTTAATCGCCAACATCGAATTATCCTGAATGATTCCTGTATCTACGAAACCAAATGAAGCGTATAATGTTTTAGCTATGACATTACTTGTTCGATAAAAGAGGGCTACATATTCTGCTTCTCCATCTGGCGTAGTTTCAATATCCATCAACATTTTTTCAAAAGCAAGTTTGCCATATCCTTTCCCCTGATAACTCTTTTCAATCATAATATGCCAAATAAAATAGCTCTTCTTTCCGTAAAAAACTTCATTTTCAAATGATTCATGATCCAACGTGTCATAAATATACATCAAAAATCCAACCGCAACTTCATCGACATAAATGGCAAAGGGAGTCGCTGGTATACCGTCTGCGTTCAACATATGAGCGTCTGCAAAGCTTCTGAGGTTAGTAGTTTCTAAAAAGTCTTCCTGGTTTTCTTCAACTTCAAGTGCTATTACTTCATCTATATTATCCCCGGTTATCTTTCGTAATTCAATCATTTTTTTATCTCCTCTCCTAAGACAAGCCACTTCCACAAATGGCCTAAAAAACCCCAAATATCATTTCTATAATTCTCAAAATAGGGTACACAAAATATTCACCAATGCTAACTCTTTTTCCCCTGTGATTTCTAATCCTTGTTCTGCAAAATGGCCCGTTTGTTGAATTGTCATAAACAATCTTGTCAATGCAATTGTATCAAACCTTTTTACAAATTATCGGACTTTATTATTACAAATGATCAATCTTTATTTTAAATCTACAACTTTTGGGTAATTTGCTTAGTATTTTCATTAAATTCACACCATTTATACCTTAATTTAAGAAAAATGCACAACTACCTAAATAATACCATTTTTACATTTTAAATGTATACCCTTCTTCAACTAACCTACCCCGTTAGTTCAATAAGAAAAAGGCTTTACTCCTTATTGAAGTAAAGCCTACCCTGTCTTGCTTTATCCATAGTTTAATAAGTCGAAAATAAGAAAGTCGATTGATAATCAACTACAACAGAGGATCAACGGCCAACCCAGTTATATCAATTCGTATTTGCCGGTTTCACTCTGCGAAAGTTGAGTGAATTAGTAATTTATTTTACTTCCCGTATGTGGATCATACTGATAATACATAGAATGTGTTTCCGCCACTTCCTCTAGGATGAGTTTGTCTCCCTTCCAGAACTTGGAGCGGACGTTGGTAAAGTCTGTTTGCTTTCCTTTTTCTAAATCAATGATTAACATTTTCGAATCAAGAGCGTCTGTAGAATAGTCTGCGGTTAAATAGCGTCCAGTAGCATCCAGTGCAACTTTATACATAACTCCTCCTTCAAGTGTAGCTAACAAGTTGAAGGCTTTTGTTTCACGATTGAAAGAAAATAAGGTAACTTTACTCGTTTCATCCATTCCCTGCAAACTAAAAATAACTGTTTTTTCATCATGTGTACGGAGCAAGGAACTGAATCGAATATTTTCAGTTTGAATAAAAGACTGAGGAATGTCTTGTAAAGAAAAAAGTGCCTCTCCCTTGCCATCCTTCACCAATTCAATTTCGTTCTGTTCATTTGACAGAAGTTCTGTGGCAGATAGCTCTTTCATTGTTTCAATCACATATCGCTCATTTTCCTTCATAAGGGTAAAGTCATACATGGACACTTTGTAATAAGCAAGAGATGTGTCTGTCCAATAGACTTCAGCTTTTACTGAAGTAGACTGTTCTTTTTTTGTCGTCTCCAGTATTTGAAAACCAATTTGTTTAGGATTCGAATACGTTAAAAATTCCGGTTGGTCTTTTAGTAAGCTTTTTGCAAAGTCATCATCTCGCACCATCAAAGCTTGTAAATAACTTTTCACCGTTTCAATCTCCGTACTCGATTGTTCACTCAATTCGATTTTCATAATCTTAGCAGGTCCGTTTTCACCATCGTTTCTCTTTTTCATAACATACAATGTACGTTCATCATTACCCCAAATGGGAAATTGATAACGATACATCCCTTCACCAGAAGGCTCAAAGCGTGGAGACGGATTTGTCGTGACCTTATTTTTTGTCTCTAAATCCATATCCGAAATCCATACATCTTCAAACCCAGAACGCTCTTTCACATACGAAATATAATTGCCATCGTTTGTAACAGATGGGTCCTTACCGCGATCCACAATGGTTTCTTTTCCACTCTTTACGTTATAAATAATAATTTCTCCATGGCGCTCGAAGACAAGTTTTTGTTCCTTCTCTACAAGAGAGGCCATTTCTCCGCTTGCAATGAAGGTCTCTTCCTTTGTTTGCACATTCACTTCTACAATTTGTTTTTCCTTATCCGTTACTTTTGTTAAATAGATATGGTTCTGATCCTTCCATTCTGGATAAATATAACTAGAATCTGAAGTTCCATCTAGCACTTTTTCCGACTTCGTAGTTTTCACATCAAACAAAAATACATCTCCATTATACGTAAAAAGTAGCTTCTCCCCCTTAGACGAACGGCTAAAACTATCCGCAGCATTATTTAAAACTTTTTTCAATTCATTCCCATAAACAAAAATACCTCTGCCCTCTAATGAGAGATACAAACGTCCATCATGATACGTATAGGCTGTTATCTCCCCGCTCCCAATATCGAGAAACGAAATTGCATTCGCAATCTTTAAAGAACTTGCCTTCACGTGTTGTGGTACTTGTTCATTCGACAATAAAAAAGCTAAAAACAAGCTAGCTGCAGCAAGTAAAGGAATCCAAGCATTCTTCCATTTCCTCGTCCTACTTTTCTTCACAAATGTTTTACGCAATTGTTTTTTTAAATCAGTGTCAACCTCTATCTCATTTCTTAACTCGTAAAGTGTCTTCATTATTTTTCCGTTCTCCATCATAATCCCCCCAACACTTCCTAACTAAAACACCTAACTTTTTCGTAATACGATTTGACTTCACACGAAGAGACCCTTCCTCTTTTTTCAAAATGACCGCCATATCTTTAAATTTCAAATCAGCAAAATACCGTAATTCCGTAATTTCTAAATCTTCGTCTGATAAATGCCTTAAACTTTTCTGTAAACATTCCTTCTCCGTTGTACCATCAAACGGATCTTCAAATTGAAGCTGACTCAAATACTGTTCGAATTCAACTCCCATTAACACACTCTTCTTTTTCCGATAGTAATCAATGACCGTATTCCTCGCGATGGTAAACAGCCAAGCCTTGTCATTCGGATGTCCTTCCAACATAGAAAACTTTTCAAACGCCTTCCGAAACACATCACTAACCAAATCTTCCGTATCCCATTTATTACTCGTCTTCACATACACATACCTATAAATGTCATCAAAATAAGCATCATACAAGTCAACAAACTTCACATCCAACTCACTTCCCCCATTTAATCTATCCAGTTTAATAAACGATTCATTTCTTAAAACGTAACATTCTATTAATAATTTTTTATATCCAAGTTGGGCTAACCTGTCCCAATGGTAGTAATCCACCTTCCCGTGATGGATTGCGTAAACCTAGAAGTTAACGGGAAGCCGGGCAAAGGATCATAAAGTGCTAAATAGCCACAAGTCGATAGTTTTTTCTCACTACATTGTGTTTTCTTAGCAATATCGGTGTAACACGGATCAATATATTACCTCACCAATTGTAGATGAAAGTAAGGAACCTTCTTGTACACATGTTTATGGATTTGAACCATCTCCTTCACCAAAGGAGGCATACAATGGCTTTATCGAAATAATCCAGGATTTTTTGAATATGAATATGAATAAAAATGGGATTAAATGGGCATTTCAGGAGCGATGCTGACTTGCCAAACGCAAAATTTTAAAGCGTTAGAAAATCAAGATTTTGTTCGTGGAGCATAAGTAGGTTCTACTGCCCAAATTGTCCCTTATATTAAACCAGAAAATTAACTAGTAGTTATTGGAATTACATTTGGGCTCTCTTTACAACTGGATGGTACCTATAGACCATAACAATTAAAATTCCCTACTTTGCAGTTAGTTTATAAAAGTAAATGTATTAAGGAAAAAGAGGCAGTACCCAAAATAGGTACTGTCTCTTTTTTAAGTGCTTATTCAACTAAACTGCCCGGTTAGTTCAATAAGAGAAAGGCTCTACTCCTTATTGAAGTAAAGCCCTCGTTAGTTGAAGAAGAAAAAAGAGACGCATATTCAACACTCGCACCGATAGCAGTAGACCGTTCTGCACATCTATGCTTTCCGGACAATCCTATTTTACCTAGTTCTCCTTCACTAAATTTAAAATAGAGGCCTTGCATAAAGAAATTAATTCAATTAAGCTATAGCCATTCACTACAACTAGAGCGTCTCATCCAATTTCTGAATCTTTGAGTGGGAAATTAAAAAAACATTGCCAAAAACGTCGATTTTGTCTCCCTTTACACGTACAGCGCAATCTTTGTTCGACGCATAAATATTTATTTCTTCCGATAGGAGAGATAGTTCGCTTTGAACCAGTGCAATGTTATTTTCAAGATCAAAATGAGACAGGACGGAAAAATTGTCAAGACCGATTCCGTCGTAAACAGAGCTCATTTCAACTTTATATCCAAAGTTTTTCGAGCATAACCATTTAGCGGACATGTTGATTGCACCAGCGCTTGCTCCCATCACAACGGCGCTACTTTTTTTAATCGAATCCGATAATTCATATTCCATCAAAAAACCATTTTGTTTAAGCGTATTCCCACCCAATAAGAAAATGACTGAAGCATTTTGAATTATCGTTTGGGCATCTTCCTTCTGTACGCGATAATTAATTAAATGATAATCATCAAACATAATGCCAGCCTGGTCAAGCCACGAGCGTTCAGTAGCACCATCATCTTCATAAATAGATGGATTCGAGCTAATCATAGCAAGCGATTTTCTATCAGTTATATCCTCCTTTAACACCCTGCCCAGATTCTCTGGAAATAAATTGTTAAACCAACCTAAATAATAGTGAGTTTTCATAAGTACCCCCGTAGTAAAGTGTAAATAACATTTATTCCTTGCGTCACTCATTCTGTTTTCATGTCACCAACAAAATACTCTCAATATGGCCCGATTGTTGAACACAAGTTAAACAACACTCTTCTACTAACCTGCTCCGTTACTTTAAGTACAATCATTCACATACTAAAGGAATCGTTAGTCGAATTGTTGAATTAACCTTAGAATTGATTCCAGTCTCTTTTTAACAAAGAAAAAGAGTAGTGGTCATAATACTTACCTCTAAATAAATGCTTATCTCTGTAAACCCCTTCATTCTTAAATCCTAGCTTTTCTAATAATTTTATAGAATTGATATTTTCCAAAGCTACAAATGCGTTAATTCTATTCAGCGCCATATTATTAAAGCCACTTTCGATAGCAATTTTCAATCCCTCTTTCATATATCCCTGTCCCCAATATTCGTACCATAAATCATAGCCTAGCTCCGCTATATGGTTCGTTCTATCCCAAGAATCAAATCCACACGTTCCAATTTTTTGCTGATTATTTTTTTCGACTAATATCCATCGATTAAATCCTTTTTCTTCAGGATTTGAATTCCATTCAACAAACTCTGTAGCTTCATTTCTAGTCGTAAACCATTCTTCATCATATAAAAATTCACATACTTTTTCGTTGCTGAAGTGTCGATAAATAAAGTCAATATCCTCATTTCCCACATTCCGCAAAATCAATCTGTCAGTTTCTAAATTAGGGAATTTACTATGTACAGTCAATTTAAGCACTCCTTATGATAACTAAATTAGGATCGTTTATTCTTAGATGAACAACGTTAAATCTTTACGTCTTTAATATTTCGACAGTCTTTAAAATATACCTATCGATGTCCACGCGAAAGGTTAGTGTTCCTAAAGTTCGCTAGTCGATTTTAATACTACAGCAAAGGTATAGCTCCCTATCTCAATAGCCTTTTTCTCATGCTTGCTTATCCAAGAGGCGGCTAACCCTTTTGGATATGGATGTGGTATAGCGACTGTTGTTTCAGCAACTATTGGGTTCCCTGCTAACAGTTCTACTTTATCGGCATCAGTTTTAACATAAGGTCGTATGACTAATCTTTCTGTTTCGAATGTTGGTATCATCTTATATCTACCATCCTCTTCTAATTAAAACCTAGTATTTGTAATCCTGTTTACAAATATCTTATTATAAGTGGATAATATTGTAAATCGATTTATTTAAAAGCAACAATTATTACGAAAAAAGCCAAGAAAAAAATAACACCCCATACATACGGGATAATATCAGGAGATAAAAGGGATAACCTACTGTTGTAATACCTCTTGGGATAACATAAATGCCCAGCCCACCTTCTCCATGTTTACCTTCTCTAGCTCAAAGATCTTCAACTAAAGCACCCGTTAGTTGAACAGAACTAGATAAGATTATTAAACTAAGCTTATCGTTAGTTCAATAAAACTCCAACCAAAATAACTTTTGTCCTTTAATAAAAACCAATGAAAAAGAACGGATTCCACCGCTTGGAATCCGTTCTTCTTTCATTCATTATTTTGGCTCTAACCCGTGACCACTTCACAATGCGTTGAGATAAAAACACCCATAATGGATAATTTTCCACTGTGGGTTATTTCTTATGATTTTTAATATCATGAATAATCCATTGTACTGCCTCTTTTAAATTTGGACACACTGCATTTGCTAATGGATCACTCTCACCAATAAAAACGGTTCTTGTACCTGCTTTTTCACCTGCCTGAATATCCGTATCAGTATCTCCAACCATATATGATTTTTCAAGATCAATTTTGTGTTTTTCACCTAAATCTAAAATCATTTTGCTATTTGGTTTTCTACATTCACATCCAGCCTTTGGTTTATGCGGACAATAGGCAACCTCATGAATCGTTGCTCCCTTTTTCTCCAGTTCAGCCACCATATAGTCATGAATTTTATGTAACTGCTTTTCCTTCATATAACCTAATCCAATTCCACCTTGATTTGTTACGACAAACACATAATCAAAATACTCATTTAAACTTTTAATTGCTTCTTCTACACCAGGTAAAAAATAAAATTGATTCGGTTCGTTTACAAATTTCACTCGATCAGTTAGTACTTCATTTATTACTCCATCTCGATCTAAAAAAACTGCTCTTTTCAATCTCATCACACCTTTAATTTTTAATATTACTTTTATTATGTTAAAAATTATCGGCTTTAATCAGTCTTATTTCAGATGTCCACTAATTTCCATAATAAAATCAATCCACTAAAAAATAATTTATAATCTTTTTTTCATTTTCTTATATCTTTCTTGTAAAAAAACTTTAATTTTACTTCAACGATAATTGTTTCAATAAGTGCAACTAACCATACAAATAGAAGACTTTAACATTTGTTATAGACTTCCTTTAATAACATTCTATTATATTAATTGCCCCTTCTAATACCTAATTAACCTTCTCTCTACAAACCAACTGCTCCATCAATAAATTCATTCCTTATGCATTTACCCTTCGGCAATAGAAGTACCATGTTAAGTAGGTTGGTATACGGAGCTTCAATTGATTGGAAACAAAACAGCAGTAAATCACCAGATGAGTATTTAGAAGATCAAGTTTGATAATTAGGCAGCTATTAAAGAATGAAATATCATAATGTAATTTAAAAAGCGTTATTCTAGTGGAGTAACGCTTTTATTCTACAGCTACTACCCTAACTCAATAGTTGTATTTATTAAATTGTTATTCCATTAAATGGCCCGATTGTTGAACAAAAGTTAAACAACGCTCTTCAACTAATCTGCCGGGTTAGTTGAATAAAAAAAGCCGCATAAGCAGCTCAACGAACTTTCACTAAAGCACCCCGTTAGTTGAAGAAGAACAGAGACGCTTATTAAACACTCGCGCCTAATTGTTTAATAAGTACCCAGATGGAAATATAGACATACCTACAATAGATAATAATTATGCTATCTATATATTAGGGTGAAAACTTATCTGCTCTAGGTTCGCAAATAATTGTAATTAAACCAATTATAGAAAACATCTTTTCTTCGTGGTTTTTGAGAAGTTGTGCTATATTCAAAGTGTCAGGAGTGAGTTGATGAAAAAGTTTTTAACAATTACCGCAATAATTCTTGTTTTACTCGGAGCAGCTGGCTATGCTGTGTGGCATTTTGGGACAAATATCGCTTCCGAAAAAATAATCGAAAAAGTGGAATCTACTTTAGATGACGAAAATCTAGAAGAAGTAAAATCCTATATCGAGAACGATTCGAAGGTTCAAGAAATTGTAAGCGAGGCAGCAACTATAAATCCGGATACTCTTCCCTTCCAAACTAAGGAAGAAGCGACACGTGTGTTAATAAAAAAAGTGGGCGTTAATCGTTTACTTGATATTCAGAAACAAGCGCAAAACGGTTCAATTAGTAAGGATGAAGTATTATCCGAAATTGAAGGTAAACTGTCTGAAGATGAAATTTCTGCTTTAAAATATGTTTTATATAAGGAATTGAATAAATAAAGCTAGCTAATTAAAAGTTTAAATTAAAAAATCAGAGAGGCTGAGATTCACATAAGGATTTTCAACTCAGCTATTTTTATTTACTTACACTAACTCCAACCACTCGACAGCCTCACAATGTGTCGAGTGTACGTGGCAACACATTGGTGCTGGTGGGTTTAATTATATAGGCTCGATTCCTATTTAGAGGAATCGAGTCCTTTTTTTCTTATCACTCTTCTACTGTTGCTTTATTAAACTAAAGAGCCCTTTAATGGAATAACTTTGATTTATCTTCGTTCTTAAAAACCACCTTTATGGTGCATCCAAGCCAAGTGGGCTGTTCGTGATTTAATGGAAGTTTTGCGTATGGAATCTGCCCAATTGCGTGGTCAATTCGGAAGTGGGCCAAATGCATGATCCTCTTTCTCAAAGATTCACTCGATTAAACCTGGTCGACTTATTTTCAGGAAAAAAACTCCTCCACCGTTTGAATATGCTTGTTCGTTTCGTAAAATATTCACTCTTCATACACTCCTTGATTTGCTTTTTTTAGTAAGTGGTTCAGCTGTTCGAGTTCATCTTCTGTTAAATGCGCAAATTGCGATGCTCGGAATTGTTCTTGTGCAGGGACAACTTCGTTTCGTAGTGCTACGCCTTTTGGGGTGAGTGAAATATATTTTGTCTTCCAATCTTGTTCGCGTAGAATATAGCCCGCATCTTCTAGCTTATTTAAAATTTGAGTAATATTTGAATTGGTCACCACAAGACGATTGGCTAATTCTGATTGCGTAACTCGTTCACCTTCTTTTAAATGACTAATAATATCAAACTGACCTGTTCGTAATCCCCACTTAGCTAAATGACGATTGCTACAGGTCATACTACGGTTAAAAAAACGTGTGTAACGAAACCAGGTGATATAACTTAAACGAATTCTTCTTAATGAGTATTTCATAATAATCTCCTATCACTTTATATATTAATTGATATTTGTTGTAATTGCTAAAGATTGATTTTATCCCCTATAGAAATTTTTCATAAAGGTTATTTCTTCTCCATTTTACAGTATGGGTAAGCCCAATTGGTAATGCATACGTGAAGTTGCCTTGAATTCTCGCCTGTTTGTATAAATCATAAACATTATATCAATTCCCATATAGCCAAACTATTACCACTTTATCTCAATGGAATAGTATTCAAGTTAATTCCGAAGGCGTACCACTTGAACATCTATCATTTAATATATAAAATGATAAGTGTGATGGATCTTTTTATTATTAAACTACTTTACATCGTTATCGACAAAGGGAGAAAATGATATGACTGAATTATTGACGAATGAGCATTATATTTTTTTGGGCGCTCGCATAAAACCTTTATTATTAAGTACAGAATCTGAAGGGAATTTCTCAGTGTTTGAATTTAATGAAGTAAAAGGATTAGAAGCTCCATTTCATATTCATGAAAATGAAGATGAAATTTGGCGTGTGGTTGAAGGAGAAATTACATTCTATTTAGAGGATCAAGAAATTAAGGCTGTTGCTGGTGATGTAGTCTTTGTACCAAGAGGAAAATCTCATACGTTCCGTTTAAAAACAGATACAGCAAAAGCGATTTTATCACTTACATCAACCGATTTTGAAAATGTCATTCGTGATATCGCTAGACCTGCTATTTCTGCAACTGAATTGCCAAATCAACCTATTTCAAAAGAACAAGCGGAAAAATTAATTGCTTCGGGTAAGAAAAATGGATTAACAATTTTAAAACACCAATAGTTAGACTATCAGCTATTTGGTATTTAACATGTGATTTATCAGTAAGATTAAGTATCGCTCTACTTCATATAGAGAATAGAGCGATTTTTTTGCTTTTTGCAAAAAAATATAAACATACAAAAAAACTGACCTCAAAAATCGTTATGCAACGATATTTGGGACAGCCTCAATTATAAAAGCAAAGCGTTTATTACGATTGGCTCAAGAATTTTGTCAGTGCATTAATTAAGAATCCAGGTTGTTCTTCTGCTATAATGGCCGCATTCTAGAATAGAACCACCTTCTACATGTTCCGAAATCGAGAGAATTGATTGACGTAAATAGTCCCCTGTAGATGTTTCACCGCAATACGCTAAAATAGGCATCGTCAATTTGTGTTCATTATATTGCTGATTATATTGGCCATCATCTAACAATGTACGATAATAATTAAACCCTGCACGTAATGCACCTGGTATAGAATATTGACGAATGTATTCAGTTACATCCTCTTCTTTAATTGATGTTGGGTTGTATGCTAGTTTTTTAAAGTAGTAGTTTAAGTACTGATATTCACGTCCTGTTACTAATGCTTCAGGTAAATCGTCAACCATATCTTCGTCATCTAAAAAACAAAGTGGCTCTAACTTTTTATCTTCCTTTGTAAAGGGTTCCTAGTATCTTCAATAATGACATATGCCAGCATTTTATTGTCTTTAAAGAAGGGGAGCTGCAAACATTGATTCTAGGGAAATTAAATAGCTCCCATTTTGAAAAAAGTTTGATCAAAGTGGGAGCTGTATGTAGTACTAGTCATATGTTATACAATCATGCATTTAAGTCTGTTATGGCAGGAATATTAATTTCCTTTACACATGAAACAGGCGATAAATTAATAACGCAATGGACAATGGCTACAATGTCTTGTACAGGAATACGTGTACCTTGATACAACATAATTGCCTTTTCTGCACCTTCTTCATATGGTACTTCAGCAGCAAGCTCTCCTGGATTAATACACGTTACAGAGATCATATCTTTTCTCACATGCTCTCGTAAAGCATTTGTAATACCACGTAAGCCAAATTTAGATGTGACAAATGAAACTTGTGCACTATTCGTATGATCTAAACCTGCTGTTGAACCAATTAATATAATTTTCCCATTGTCCGCCTGTCTTAAATTAGGTAAAAGCGCCTGAATATAAGTAATAGTGGAAGTTAAATTAATATTAATTATGTTCGAGATGTCCCTAACTTCATCCTTATCAAAAGTATAGTCATCTTCAAAACCACGCTTTTCCCATACTCCTACATTATAAATTAATACATCAATAGGAATGTCTTTTAAAGTTTCTTTTAAAGAAGGAATTTGTTGTTGACTAGATAAATCAATTGCGACCCATTTACGATTTACGCCATCATTTACATCTAAACTACTTGGTCGTGTCCGTGATACCACCCATACTGTATCTCCCTTAGTGGGTAAGCCTTTTACAAATGCATCGCCTAACCCATGGCTTGCTCCAAATATAATAAAGTTCTTACTCATCCTATCACCCCTTATAATAACTATACATCTAAGTATAATTATTATAAAAACATGAAACAACTAATGTGTTTTATTAGAATTAAAAGTTTTATCAATCTTTTTTATTAATTATCAAACTTTTTTATAAATAATCAATCTCTTTTAAAAAGCTACATATGTCGAACTTCGTTTAAAAAAATTCCATATAATGCGTCAACAGTAGAGTTAGCGGAATGAATTTAAGGAGTTGATACGGGAGATGATTTTTCAACACGTGATGTAACAAATTCCTTCTTCAACTAACCTGCCCCGTTAGTTCAATAATGAAAAAAGAGCTGCATATGCAACTCAATAATCTTCAAGTAAAGCACCCGTTAGTTGAAGAATTTGTTGTTTTGAAATTAAAGGGCAGTACTCATAAAGAGTTTAGGTGCTCTTCTATAAACTTTGCCTTATCATAGATCAATTTTTTTAACATTACAGGACTAATAGAAATAATTGATTGTCCAAATTTCAAAAAATAGTTAGCTATAAAATCTTCCTCACCTTTATTAAAATAGCCAGTTATTAAGAAATTTTCATTATCATTATGAATTTTCATAGAGGGGTAATTTTCCTTAGTAAAAAAATCTTTCCCTTCTTTATTAACGATGATAGTAAAATTAATGGCATCATGCTCTTTGTGAAAATCACCGATATAATTTAATAGTTCTTCTAATTTTTTAGATTTGAAATCGTTAATTTCTATTACTGAGAGGATTTTATCACATCGAAGTATTTGTATCTTCTCTGTTGTAAAGTTAAATATTTTAGCATACCATTGTCCAAATTTAGATTGTATTCGAATAAATTGTGCTATTAATTGTTTGTTTCTCTCTTTTTTTAAATAGGTTAAACGATAGACCTTTTCTGTAAAAATCCCTTGTAAAATTTCTTTTAAGTACGGACTAAAATTACTGTGATTTGTTACCTCTAATGAAAGTACTTGATTCATAATCAAAATATTATTACGCACATTTTCAGGTAATATATTACTAAATTTATTTTCTAATACGATGTTTTCTATTTCAAATGGCTTTGTTTTATACCCATTTAAAGTGAGTAAACAAAAATATAATGCATACATCTCATCTACAGTAAAAAAAATCGGTGACAATATACTACTATCTAATATCTCATATTTTCCATTTCTACCTAACTCAGAATATATAGGCATACCTATTTGTTCTAATGATTGAACATCTCGAAGGGCTGTACTTTTAGAAATAGAATACCTCTCCATTAAATCACTTAAATTAAAACTTTTCTTGTTATTCAAAAATATGAGCATATCATTTATACGTTCTGTCTTCTTCATAATTTTCTCCATAAAAGGTGTCATATATTGATACCTTTTTATCTTATACTAAGACTATTAATTAGAAAAGGAGCTAGATAGCTATGACGTTAGAGATTGCAATTTTTCTTTCAATGAATGGAAAAGCACGTGAAGCAATAGAGTTTTATAAAAAAAACTTGGAGGCAAATGAATTAATGGTTGTTACATATGAAGATTTAGCAAGAAGGGATAGTTCGTTTGAAATTACTAACGAAAACAAAAATTATATTTCTCACTCTGTTTTACAAATAGGGAAAACGAAATTAATGATTGCAGAAGATGTAATGAACCCAAAAGAAAGCTATAAAATTGGAAATAATACTTCTTTTTGTATACAAAGTGCTAATCTATCGGAAATAAAAAGATTTTATTATAATTTAACATCTGATCGTAAAGTGAATATAATCGTTCCTCTAGACAAAAATATTTTTAGTGAAGCATATGGAATTATTGAAGACCCATTTGGTATACAAATTCAATTAATGTATGATAACCGTTTAATATAAAATACTTTGGAGTTGAAAGGTTCCTCCCTTTCAACTCCAATTATTGGTTTCTTTATCTATTATTTCGCTACCTAAAATTCGCTTCCCTTCTTCAACTAAACTGCCCCGTTAGCTTAATAACTTCTGCGAAAACATGTTATAAACCTTCTTAGTTATTGTTACTCATTATAAAGTTGTCCTTACAAACTCTCTAAACTTCCCTTCTTCTTCAATAAATGGATTATGATTTGATTTCTCAAAATGATTAACTGTGATTGAGGAATAAGATCTGCTATTTCAATACCAAATTCAACGCAAATATGTAATTAGGGGGATCACCGATATATTGCAACATTAAAGTTACAAATTCCTCATCTACTCACCTTAACGAAGTTGGTATTATTCCTCCTCAATTCTTTTCAAATTCGCCATAAATTCCAGCCTTATTTCGCTCACTTTCCCATCCCCTTTAACATTAATAAAATCTCTTCTATCACAATATCAGGCTCATCATGATGTATATAATGTCCACTACGAGTAGCAATCCGGAACTTACTTGACGTTGACAGCCATTGGAATTCTGCTTGTAGACTTTGTTCAATTTCTAATATTTCTTGAGAGGGCCATCCATCTTCTCCATTATCGGGTAAACCTCTTGTAACAATTGAGAGAGGGATGTCACTTTGTCTTGAATGATCAACAATTTGCTTATAACTCTGTATTTTATCAATCTTCTCACTATTCAACATAGGATTCTCAAAATATTCCCTATTTCCTGCAAGGAGATTTTCTGGTAGAGCCTTTTCATAGGCAAGTTCTTTATATTCCGGTGCAGCGTCAACCAAAACCAAACCACAGATATCCAGCGGATAAAGACTGGTATACAATCTGGCGACCAACCCACCAAAGGAATGTCCTACCAATATATAGGGCTTATTCACGTCAAGCACTTGCAACAATTCGGAGAGCTCCTCGACAAGATCACAGCAAGTTCGCGGGACTGCTACGTCTTGACTCCTGCCAATACCCGCCCTGTCATAGGACAAGGTTGACGTTTCATCAGATATTCTGTCTTGGACTTTTTTCCATGTTTCATGGCTATCGCCTAACCCTGCAATAAAGATTACGCTTGGTGTATTTTTACGTTGATATTTATAGAACAGTATACGACTATTATAGAAATCGATTAGACTAATATCCATCGATTAAATCCTTTTTCTTTAGGATTTGAATTCCATTCAACAAACTCTGTAGCTTCATTTCTAATCGTTAACAATTCTTCATCATATAAAAAATCACATACTTTTTCGTTGCTGAAGAGTCGATAAATAAAGTCAATATCCTCATTTCTCAAATTCCGCAAAATCAATCTGTCAGTTTCTAAATTAGGGAATTTTATATGTAGAGTCAATTTAAGCACTCCTTTTGATAGCTAAATTAGGAACGTTTATTCTTAGATGAACAACGTAAATATACCTTCTTATTCAACTATCCTGCCCCGTTAGTTCAATAAGAAAAAAGCTTTACTCCTTCTTGAAGTAAAGCACCCGTTAGTTGAACAAGAAAAGTGAAGCTTTTTCAACAATCGCGCCCGTTTGCGGTATAACTTCTATCCCATTTTTAAATCATTCAGCATCGTTACCTTTTTCATATAAATCTTTTATGGGTATTACATCGGTTTTATCTTTATATTGTATAGTTACCTTATCTTCCTCCGTTAGTTTCTTCTTCTTCCCATTGTACAGTAATAGTGTGTTTTCATCTGCAAATGTGAAAGAAATGCCACTCCCATCTTTTAGGAGTTTTGCTGGGGTAGAGAAATCGTTCCTTTTTTCATACACAAATATAGTATCTGTATATCCCTCATCTGTTTTTGCATCTGTTAAAATTATATAATGATTGTCCTTTTTTGCTTTGAATAAGAGCGTAGCCATCGTGCCCTGACTCTGAATGTTTGTTTCAACATTACTGGAACTTGCTTGCCACATATTTACAAACACAAAGTAATAAGCAGTTATCAGAACAAGAAACATTGCTATAAGTGATGATACGATAACTAAGATCTTTTTTCTATTTTTGGAGCGTACCTTTTTGAAATAATCAATGTTCCTTTTATCTTTTCTTCTCTCATTTTCATCTTCTGAAAATAAATCTCCCTTCATTTTGTTTAAATAATTTCCGCATTCTTCACATTGATCCATATGTTTTTCTATCTGTTCGTTTGTTTCTTCACTTGTTAATTTATCAATGTAAGCAGGAGCCAAATCCTTAAATACACTATGTTTCATAACCTTACTCACCCTTTCTGATTTCAAGTTTTGCTCTATAAAAAGTCACTCTTGCCCAGTTTTCTGTCCTTTCAAAAATTGAACCAATTTCTTTGAACGATAAGTCACCCAACAATCTTAAAAAAAGTATTTCTCGTTTATCCTCACTGAGTTGATGAGCCTTTTTAAAAAACATAACTTTATCCTCGTTTTTTATATACTCATCTTCCAAGTCGTAAAATGTTGTGCTTTCACTTTTTAGTGAGTCCTTCAATTGTTGGTTTTTATTTTTATGGTTTAATTCTTGCAGCCATACGTTTTTAGCAATTGCACAGAGCCACGTGGAAAACTTGGCTTTACCATTATCGTGATAGTTATTAATGGATTTAATCGCTTGATAAAATGTTTCTTGAGTTAGCTCCTCAGCTAAATCAAGGTTGTTTGTCAAAGTTAACAAGTATTTAAAAATAAATTCCCCATAATCTTGATATATATTGTCCTTATCCACTGCCACCCTCCCTTTTCCGTCTGGCCATTCACCTATGTATCACAAATTTATTGATTTCGTTACAACATTTTTTAATAAAAAAAATGCATCTTTATAACAGATGCAGATATTCACTTATTAAATTAAATGGCCCGATTGTTGAACACAAGATAAACAACACTCTTCAACTAACCTGCCCCTTTCGTTGAAAAAGAAAAAAAGAGCCGTCTGTGCAGCTCAATAATCTTTTGCTAATGCACCCATTATTGAAAAAACGTTCCTACATATCGCAGCAACGCACTTCATTCAATCTAATCTAAATATACAATTTCACCATTTTCTTTTTTTGCACGAATTGTAATTTTACCTACACTAGCTGGTATTTCAGTTTGCATAAAAACCTCCCTGAATTATGTTTTAATATATCTATTATTACATAAATTTCAACAAAAGCTACATTTTTCCTTATACAACTAAACTACCCCGTTAGTTCAATAAAAAAAAAGAGCTGCATATGCAACTCAATGATCTTCAAGTAAAGCCCCCGTTTGTTTAAGTACATTTGAAACCAACAGTTATCCAAAGTGATTATGAAAACACCAAACAATAAGAATCATACTCACTATTCCCAAAGCTGTGAGACTTACTATCCACCAAATTATGGATTTAACTTTTATTGAACTTTCCTCGCCTTCCATATTTGCTGTTATACAAGCGAGCTTACTTTCCATACCTTTTTTCATAGAAGTGAGAACAACAAATCCGATTATTATGAAACCAATAGTTATCCAGAGTAGTAAGTCCACCTTTTATACCTCCTTTTTTGTGAATTACTTTCACTCCAATTTTCTTCTTCAACTAACCTGCCCCGTTAGTGAAAAAAAAGAGCTGTACGAACAGCTCAAAATCTTCTACTAAAGCACCCGTTAGTACAATAAGTTTAAAAGCCATCCCTAAAGGCAAGTTCTTTTCTGTATTTACTTCTGTAATCTTCTGACCAATAAAATATTTAAAATCAATATTACTTAATTTTTGGCTATGTTAAATCTTAATGTTGTTTTTTTGCCCCAAAAGAAAACCACCCTTTGAAAAGACGGTTAATTTAACTATCGTTACGCGTTAGTTAAATTAATTAGTTGTCTGTTTTTATTGAGTATCTTCGTCGCTTTTGTACGCCAAAATATCTCCAGGCTGACATTCTAAAGCCTTACAAATCCTCTCTAAAGTTGATAAACGAATCGCTTTTGCCTTTCCATTTTTCAATATAGAAAGGTTAGCCATTGTTATTCCAACACTCTCCGAAAGTACTGTTACGCTCATTTTTCTTTTAGCTAACATCACATCAATATTGATTATAATCGCCATGTTATTCACCTCAGACCGTCAAATCATTTTCTGATTTTATGTTAATCGCTTCTTGTAGTAGCCGTTGGAGGATAGCAGCAAAAACGGCGATAACCAACGAAGCAAAAATGATGATGAGTCCCATTAATCCAATAGGAGGGTCAACTTCCTTCGCTATAAAACGAAAGAGTGGCAAACCTAATACATACAAACCACTGATTGTAATCGCACAGCACTTTATGTTCTTTAACGCCTTTACAGATAATTCCGAGAACGCTGCGTTCTCGTCAATGTACCGTAAAAGATTGAAAGCCTGATAGAGAGCAAAGTAAAAAGGCACAGCCGCTCCATACATCACGATGAAAACGAGATATTTCATTAGGGCAATATTTGGATACAATTTTGCTGCGAAATTCGCCATATGGGGCACTAAAAATATACATAAAGCAAGAACCGGTAGTCCTATAATAAAAACAGCTATTTTTAAAAATAATGTTGTGACTTTTCTCAAAATAACACCTCACATTTTTATTTCATTTTTTTCTAGGAAATTTTTAATTGGTTTTTGAAGAACACTTACAAATGTTGCAACGATACTCGTCACTAAAATACCCATTAGACTTAATGATATAGGACCTGCAGCATCATCTCCAGTGACTTTAGCAAGTACCTTTAAGCAAACTATTCCTAACAGAATGAAGAAAATGACTGTAAAAGCACATCTTTTTATAACTTTCAAAGATTTAAGGGATAATTCAGAGAAAGCATTGTTTTTTTCGATATAGGTTAGTAGTTTAAATGCTTGACACAACGCAACAGAAAACGTAATACAGAATCCATATGCACATACTAAAAATGGGATTAGGAAGTAAGCCGTATCTGGATGTATCTTTGCATCTTTATATGCTATCTCAGGCAACCAAAAGATACATAAAGCAAGCATCGCAATTCCAATCAGAAAAATAATTACCTTTAAGATGGTGGTTGAACTTTGTTTAACATTCATTTAAAGCACCTCACTGATTTGATAATAAAATGACTTTAACACAAAATTTATCGTTATACAATAAATTAATATCGTTTTTTGTTATATTATTATTGTTATATTCATTTAGTTTTGATAAAAATAAAAAGCATTTCTTATTACAAAGAAATGCTCTTACTGCTCTTACTTTAAAATGTTAAATTTACAACTTGTTCAACAAGACTACCCGTTCAGCAAGAAGTTGTTCGGAATATTCTATTATCAACAATAAGATTTAACATAGCCTAATTTTTTATACATATTCATCCCTCCCCTAAAAAAATCACTTACTTAAACTGTAACGTTGACAACCTTGTTTGAGCACTTCTTCTTAAACTAAACTGCCCCGTTAGTTCAATAACTCCACCAAAAAAGAACGTTAATCCTACTTAGATCAACGCACCAGTTAGTTGAAGAAGAACAGTGACGCTTATTATAGTGATAGGTAAGCTTTTGAGGTTATCGCCAGGTTTTCAAGCTTTGTTGTATCTATGTTCAAACGATAGTGCATAATAAAATGAATATGAATGAAATACAGAAAAACACTTAATACATTGGTATGACAACGTTTTAAGCGTTTTATTTCGTCCCAAAACTTTAATTTGGGAACGTTATTTGAATAAAGTATTAGTTAGTAGAAGAGTGATACTAACAAATTATACAAAGAATGGATAACGATTACTGACCAAAGAGAGCCGCTTTTCTTATACACATAGCCAAATATAATGCCCAATATAAAAGCTGTTAATGACGCAGTAAAAATATAAGGGAATTCGAAAAGACCTTTATAAAACCAAATAGGAAAATGAATTGATACAAAAAGTAAAGATGTAATCGTATTAGCTATCCAAAATTTAAAAGAATCCATAAGTTTTCTTAACAAAAAACCCCTAAAGACAATTTCTTCAGTTATCCCAACTAATAGAATAGTATTAAGCCATTCGTTAAACCCTATTCGAAAATCGACATTATTATCTAAAATAGTGAAATTTAAAATTACAAAATAAGATATGAATACTAAAGATACCCAACATGCCCATTTTAAACCATTTATATAGTTATGACGTAACCCTAAATAGGAAAATGGAACACCTTTTTCCGTAATTTTAACTAATAATAAAACTGGAATTATCCAAATAACTACTTTAATAACGGCTGACGTTATAGCTCTTGGAACAGAATCCATTAAATCTAAATATTGAACTAACCATAATTCTCTGATACACCATAGGGCAAAAAATGATATGAAATATACCCAAATATAATTCTTATTTACTTTCAAATCTATCAAAAACTCCTCCTTTTCTACTTCAAGAATCCTGCTGCATTAGTTTAAGTACTTTTTCCCACAATCTTAATAGTTATTTTAACATAAATATCCATTTCAAGATTAAAGTTACCAAAATGTCGTTTGGTCACATTTCTTTACTTAGCGTTGTAAATCCCCATAATTCTGAAGGTACTCTTTGTTGCACTAAACTGCCCCTTTAGTTCAATAAGAAAAAAAGAGCTGCATTTGCAACTCAATGATCTTCAAACAAAGCACCCGTTAATTCAATATTACTTCTATTTAATTAATCATAATGCTTTCAACCGCAGAGAATAAAATGTATAACGAAATGCATAAAATGAAGATACCCCACAATAAACTCTGAGTTCTTTTATATTCTCGTAATCCCATTATAAGTAACGTTATACTCAGAAGTATGAGCATCAATGGTAGTAAGTTGTAGTTTTCCGTAACCTTACTGTAAATACTAATTAACATTACAAGGATTGCAAAAATTATTTGAAATAACATTAAAATATCAAACTTTTTTTCTTCCATTTATTTATTCCTCCCACTGATAATCTGTCACTTTCAAAAGATACCTTTTTTAAACTAAACTACCCCGTTAGTTCAATAAGAAAAAGGCTCTACTCCTTATTAAAGTAAAGCACAAGTTAGTTCAAAATGTAGCTTTAGAATAAAGTTTGATTAAAAGTATGCTATAAACATCGATTTTAAAAGAAAAGAAACCCACGAGTTTTCGGGTTTGGTTTTTGCATGAGGGAATAATTCCACATCTATTGTATAGGTAATTTGAATGTTATATATAATTTATTGTTATTATTATCCTTATCCATTTTGTACTGAGTATATTCTATCTTTTGACTTTCAAGATCAATTATAAGAGTGTTAGAAAAATCTTTTGGAGGTACTGATGAAAAAATCACTCTATTTGAAGCGAGGTTTTCTGCTTTTGGTAACTTTTCAATTATTCTAATATTAGCATCATTTTGTATAGGCAGTTCACTTTGATTATACACTGATAAATTATTTTCGGGTGTGGCAAAAACTAAAATATGTAAAGGTTTTTCGTTGAAATTATGATAACCATGCACATAGTTTGTCCATCCAAAAACAAGGTCACTTTTTTTAGCAACTATCTGCTCTTTAAATGAAACATCATAAGTCAATTCTCCTTCTAAAATTAATGCATGATCTTCTCCATAAGGGTGAAAATGTGCTTTAATTCCATTGTCTTCATTATTGATCTGAAAATACAGAACACGATGATTTTTACAAGGGCTTTCCCAAATCTTTTTAAATTTAGTTTTCGATTTCATTAACTCTTTTAAATCTAACATATATAATCACCTCATTTATAATATTATAAATTGGTTATCCTGGCTTTAAATCATACTAACGGATGAATTATCAACCCTTTTTCTAATGCCCATTTTCCCCTTTGAAAATTGGTAAAACCCATTATTATTTCTAATCCCTTATTCAACTAACCTGCCCCGTTAGTTGAAGTACATTCTTTCACAATCTCAATATTGATAGTAACAAAAATCCCCAATATAAAATCAAGCTTTTTTACAAATCTACACTTTATTCAGGTTCAACTCGAGCGAAAACCGCTTTATCTTCATTTATTCCTTCTAATTTGCTCGATTTTCAGTCGTTTTTGCGTTAATCCTTCTTTAAGTTCCAATATATCACAACAAAAAAAGCGCCTAATCCCTTTTGTATCAAGGGATTAAGCAGATTTTAAATACTATAGTTTTAGTATAGTTAAATTTCATTTTGCGAAGAATGACATTCACTCATTATTTATTTAACTCATATCAAAAAATGCAAAAAATTGTTGAACGTTATCCTTACAGTTATCCATTCGTATTCTTCCTCCAGTTCTTTTTGCACTATGTGTAGTTTACACAACATGGATCACTTTATCCCTAACCATGTTCAGCAACTGATTAAAAGCATCTTATTGAAACAGGAGCTGACTCCGATTTTTGATAATGGACTGAGCCTATTATCTGATAAAAAAGACTATGCGCCTAACAAACCATTAACGATTTTAAACTGCAATCGAAAAGTCTCAGTACGATTTTGGACGTGCTAAGGACGTATTACTTACACATTTGCGGGATCCAGCATTAAAATACCTATTTATTGAAGGAAGTGAATTCATTGATTGATTACTTGACTTTTGACGTAATGTGGATGGATGACATTATTGCCCATGTTGATTTAAAACCAGCAAATGGCGGCACCCCATATGTAATTAACAATATTGATGATTTTAACAAACAATTTTCACCGAATATGGAAGGGCATATTAGCTTAGATGAAATAGAACGTTGGCTAAAATGGCGTACCTTCCCTCCTACTCGGGTCAACGCAAAAGAATTACTGGCTTCACTGGATATGCAAACTTATAATCGCTGGGGCATTGTACGAAAAACACATGGAGTCATGGCAGATGATGAGATTTGGATTCGTTTTAAAGGTGAAACACTTACACATCGAGATGTCTGCCTACGTATAGATCTATACTATCCTGAGGAACCGATTCGTTCTAAACTTCAATGAAGTGATTTCCTTCTTTTTGTTGATTTAGAGTTTGATTATAAATCACTCTAACTCCTTGATTTTACTGTATATAAAAAAGCTTGATTATTTTAATCTCCTTATTCCACTAAAGCACCCCGTTAGTTGAAGAAGACTTAGTCCTATTAACTATTTAAAATACATCGAAATCGTTCCACACCTGGATATTTTTCACCTAAACTCGTTATCTTAAATCCATAATTTTTATAAAAATTCACAGCATCTTTATCGGTTTCAGCAAACATAAAAGATAAAGAATATTTTTCCAAAATAAAGCTAATCATTTTACTCCCAATTCCTATTCCTCTATGATTTGGAGATACTGCGATATGTTTTATTTCACAACACTTTGGGCTTAAAAATTCTATTCCAATACAACTAGCAAACTCAGATTCAAGGTCATATCCATATAACTCTCTTACTGGAGATTGCATATATAATTCATATTCTTTCTCGACATTCTTTTCAGAGGTTGCGAAGGATAAAAGTTCTCTTACATTAGGTTGAATAGATGTCGATTTAATTTCTTTCATAACACACGTCCCTTCTTGCATTAAACTGAACCGTTAGTTCAACAACTTCTTTAAATCAATTCTTGTGTAGGCTTTATTATAGGTCGTACCATCATCATTATAAAATATGGCTTTTTTTAAATATGGTTCGGAGATAGGTTCGTAACCGTGTTTGCTAATTAACTTTATCATTCTGGGATTTTCTATTGGGTCAACACTCACAAATATCTCAAAATGGCCTAAACCCTTTGCAATATTTTCTCTATACCGAATCAAATCTGAACCTATACCATTGCCCCGATAATCCTCTTTTACATATAGGTCACTTAATTTAGGAAGCAAAGAGCCTTTTAATTTAAGAACTCCAAAACCCAATATAAGTGCGTCTTGTTCAGCGATTGCCAAATATACTTCCCTTTTTGCAAATTGCTTTAAATAATTCGTGAATAAATCTTTATTATTTCTAATATCACATAAACCCGATATGTCGTTTTCATTCGCTAATCTTATTATGTAGTTCATTGTTATTTCCACTTCCTTATTCTTCAATAAATCACTATTATTAATATTCAATTCTTTCTTCAACAATCCTGCCCCGTTAGTTCCATAAGAAAAAGGCTCTACTCCTTATTGAAGTAAAGTACCCGTTAGTTTAAGTACATTTCTTCACAAGCTTTACATTTATTTTAACATAAATATCCAATAAAAAATCACCTCTAAGAAAAACTCAAGAGGTGATTTTTATCAATTTTTTTATAAAGTTACTGTAACTTAGTAATAAAGTTTGATTAAAATACAGTTGCACACGCTGTGGATTAACAAGTAAAATAATCAAAAAAACCACAGAGAAATTATTATTCTTTGTGGTTTTTAAGTTTATTTTTATCTTCTATCAGTCTTCCATATCCAGCCCTACCTCTTTCAAGTACCAAGAGATATCTTTAATCGTTTGTTCTCTAAACGCTTTGTGCCAATTGTCACGCGTAGCGTCCATCATAATCGTACTCGTGGTCATGTCAGTTGACGATTTGATGTAATCATCAATTTTTCCGCTTGTCTTACCGTACGTTTTTACTAATACATCGAACGCTTTAACATTACGGTCATAATAATCTTCCATTCTTTTTAATACTTCTTCTTTTCTTTTACTTATATCATCTTCGCTATATATACCATTCTTTATTTGTTCATCTCTGGTTTCTTCATAAAGCTTAAGTGCGCGACTTACGTTATTTCGTTGTTTTACACTTAATTTACTGTATACGTTGTCATCGTTTACTATATCGTTTAGGTATTCACCGTATTTGTTCAATTTTGTATAGGTATCTAATTCATCCAAGGACTTTATACTACTCGCGTAGCTCAACGATAGTTTTCTGTTGGCTCTAGACATATAATCAATATAATGTAACTCGGCAGGAGTAAATTTCTTTACTATATTACTACGTTTAACGTCTCCACCAAACAGTTCACTGTGCAAGAAATTCAATTCTTTTATATAAAAGGTAGTTCGTGAAGTTGCAGTATTCATTAGTTTTATGGATGAATAGGCTGAATGTATCGCTGATTTTGCATAGCGCAAATGTCGATCTACTTTTGTTCTATTAATCTTTTTCTTCTTTAGTTCCTTCTCTATTATCTTGAATTCATCAGTTACGCTTTTTGTCGGGTATTTCTTGTTTTGATCTGCAAATGATTGGTATCTATTAATAGAACCTACATTATTTACTCTATATAAATATTTCGATTTTTCAAAGCTGACATAAGGTGTAAGTTCAGTGTAATACTTTTCTCCCCTGTTTATATCTTCCTTTGGTATTTTACTGAATACTTCTTTATGCAGAGGTTTCAAATCCTTTTGCATACCATAAAATATTTGATATTTTACCTCATTTTCTTTTATACGTTTCTTATATAGTTCGATTTTTTTGTTAACAGACGAAATATACGCTTTTTGACTTACTACTTTATCGGTAATAGTACTAGCTGCTTGAACTGTAGATTTAGGACTTTCTACAACTACACTAGATAATAGTATTCCTGTACTTAATACTCCTAACAAAACGCTTTTACTAAATTTCCTCATTGTATCATCTCCTTATTAATATAAATCAGCTCTCGTTCTGCATTAGTTGTTTTTGGTTGGTTTTATCTACTCTTTATTCTTCCAAATCCATTCCTGCTTTTTTCAATAGCGAAGACATAGTTTGAATCGGTTGTGTACTCGTTACCTCGTTCCAATGGTCGTAAATATCATTAGCCAGTTGTATGTTGAACACCATGTCAGTAGCTGCTTTGTTGTATATATCAATCTTACCGCTCTTCTTACCGTTCGTATTTTTTACCTCTTCAGAGGCTTTTGAGTATACCTCGTAGTATTCTTCGGTCCTTTTTAGCATATCTTCTTTTCTTTTACTTATATCATCTTCACTGTATATACCATTATTCATCAATTCAGCTCTCGTATTTCTATAACAATCAAGTGCTGCCATTACGTTCTCTCTCTGTTTTACAGCTAATTTACTATATGCACTGGTATCGTATACAAGGTTTTTAAGGTATTCCCCGTATTTATTTAATTTTGTATAGTTCTCTAATTCATCTGTACGATTTTCAATGGAATTCCTTGTTTCCAAATAGCGAGTATTCAGAGAAGATAGCTCCACACGTTTAGTTTCCATGAGTTTAATATAATTTAATTCTATAGGAGTGAACTTCTTTACTACATTACTTCTTTCATCATTTCCACCGTACATCTCACTATGTAAGAATCTCAATTCTTTACGATCAAAGTTAACTTTTAGTACTAAATTATACGGAAAATCCATGAATGTACTGCTTGAAGGTAATGATGATTTTATATTGTCCAGAAGACTATCTACCTTTTTTCTATCTATTTTCTTCTTTTTTAACTCCAACTCTACTTTTTCGAATTCATCAAGTATCTTTCTAGACGGATATTTAGGCGAGTAATCGTCTAAAAGGTTAATTTTATTTGTATCACGTATTTTAGATATATACTTTGATCTTTCGTAACTCATATAATCTGGAACTATATAATAATGTCTCACTTCAAAGTAGTAGTCTTCGTCTTCTAAATTACCTAGTGCAGGTAAATTCTTTCGAATAGCAGTATACTCATTAAATTTAGGAATATTTTCGTCCAAGCGCTTCTTATACACACTTAATTTTTTCTTTGCGGACGAAACATACGCTTTTTGACTAACTTCCTTGCTATTATTAATAGTACTAGCTGCTTGAACAGTAGATTCAGTGTCTACTACAACTACGCTGGATAATAGTAATCCAGTACTTAACATACCTAACATAATACTTTTACTTAATTTCCCCATTTAATCATCTCCTAGTATTTAATATATACAGCAGCTCTTATTATTAAGAGTTAATTCATATAGTTTGATTGTGTTCCTCACAACCGTCTTCTGTTCTTTTCATATAATTATATCGGAATATTCTTCCTTTTTATAATAATACTATTTATCATAAACAAGCATAAAAATAAAAGACTCCAAATAGGAGTCTATAATAAAAGTTATTTTTCATTTTTATAATACATATATAAAGTCCCAGAAATATCAGAAACGTAAGCAGTATTTGATTCAACAATATTATGCTTATTTAGTAAATAAGCATAAACTTCATCAAAATACTTTTGAATTTTTCCGCTAGAATTTGTTTTGAAAATTAGTAAAGCATTAGCAACTTTGCACATACTTTTTGCTTGTGTAAGTAGTTCTTCAATCCTTTTTTGATTACGTACATTCATTATCCCAATAATATTAGACGGAGTATACTCGCGTTCACAAAAAAGCTTCTCCAAAGTTTCTTCATCTTTTTTGAAATAATTTTCACGTTCTAGGTGTAATACAAAGTCATGCCAATATTCACCATCATCATTATCCCACCACGTTAAGTCCATTGGTCTATTCTTACCGTTACAAGTGTCTTCTGTAAATGGAAAATATCCCAACATTGATCCTAACCTTGAAAAATGCTCAATTTCAGTCATAGTAAATGAGTGCTTTCCATGGTGTACTGTTAGATTAAAAGTATGATAGTTTCTAACATACCCATCAAACAATTTCATTAAATCTAATTGCATGAGAATAACCGCCTTTCAATCATAAAATCCCTTTTTTGGCGTCGTCATTTTAACAGCTTTTCAAAGCGAAACTATTATTCTAACCATGATACCAACCAGACTTACAGTTAATAGTAAAAGCACGGTGCCATTGCCCATCAAATTCAATAAACAATTGATAATAACCAGGTGCACCAGGTGACTTTTTGATCTTATATTTCTCCCCAGGTTCTAAATATCCATTCTTTATAGCGCTCTTTATTACACCCGACTTTATACCTTTTGACCACACGCGGACAATTGTGTCATTTTAGAAGTGAGACCTAAGATGTAATTATAGGCGTTTGTGTTTTCCTAATAGGGGTATTTAAGACTGCTCCAAAAATATTTTGGTTATGAGTGCTTTTTCCATTCTTTAGGTTCTTAAAGAACGTAGTAAAATTTAAAAACCAGAAAACGCCTAATAATGGAATGACAAGCAAAAGCATAAATAACATAAATTAGTCCTCTCCTTCCCATTAACAAAGTCTTATTGAACTAACCTGCCCCTTTAGTTGAATAAGAAAAAAGAGCTGTTCTGGACAGCTCTAACGATCTTGTACTAAGCACCCATTACTTTAAGTACATTTCCTTCACCTGTTGAGTTTGTTACTCTTTTTTCTTATTTGATAGTATATAAACACATCCAAGTATAACCGCAATGATTGAAGTAATTATAGAATATCTAAAAATATGAAAGAAAAACTCTGGATAAGGTGTTACAACAAATGAAGTCATCCCCTCTACATCAGTTGTACTTTCTTCTATTTGCATAAAAGCGACTAATATGAAGAAAGTAACAACAAATGAATATACCCCTGTTTTCACTAAGATTTTCTCCATTTCAAAACCCCCTAAAATGTAACTCACTTGGTCCAATAGAGGAAGTTGAACAAAATACGTTTGAGTTATTGTTTCTTTCGATTTTACTATACTTTACCACATTTATACTAATATAACTTATTCAACTAAACTGCCTCGTTAGTTGAATAAGAAAAAGGCTCTACTCCTTATTGAAGTAAAGCCCACGTTAGTGAAAATATGTATCCATCAGGTAACGCCCAATTACCAAGCAATGGTTATTAAGTCTGGTTCAACGAATTCTATTACAAATTTAGGTGTTGGGAAAATATATACTGTTGATAGGAGTCTTTTGCTGCTAGATGAGCAATATTTTCAATAACCTTTGATAGTGGCGTCTTCACCCAAGGTAATGTACTAAAAGGAGGAAGATCGTCTTGTAAGAAAAGATAAACTGAATTCTCAGTGTTTAGTTCTTTATCCTTTAAAAACGATGCCACCTTATCGTAGCACCTCTCCTCATAAGTCAGTTTCATTGGTATTCACTACAGTTTAATATAGGTCTGTTGTTGCTCCTAATGTAGCACCGCGAATCATAGATTCATCACTAAACTTTATTAAATCACTCGGTTTTCCTGTAACCACTACACCAATAATTTTAAGGTTCTGAGGTTCTAGTTTTATTTTGCCCTGATTAGTTATGCTATTAATAATTTTCTCTGCATCGCTTTGATAATTACCACCATCCTCCTTTACCATCTCTAATATCGATATAAAGTTAGATGCCGGATTAGCCTTTGGGTGTTGGTTATATTGAAAGCCATATGCTTGAAAGCCATTTACCGAAGAGTCTCTAGGAAAATTCTCATCTTCGTTAAACTTATTATCATCTTTTATGTCATCTTTACTAAAAGTATCTACCCAATACCATGCTAATTGTTCTTTAAATACTTGGTTTACTTCCTCAATTGAGTATCCATCATTAAATGAAAAAGCCATTTCTACAACAGTGTTATCGTCAATAATATTCAGTACAGTCCTATCATCAAATATTTGCTTATAGTTAACTTGTGGATGAAAAAATTCAACTACTCTTTCTCCTTGATAATATAAAGGAATTCGCTCATCCTCTATGCTGCCTGATCCAGAAGGACCATCAATAGTAATCAATCTAGATGTCCCCAAAACAGGAAAGACCTTTTCCCGTTCACCCCATGGAATTGGAACTCCTCCGACTTTTTTTACTAATTTCGTTTTTGCTGTTGCTGAAGTTAGAGAATAATTATATGTTGTACCTTGTTCTTCAATGTTGGCGCCCATAATTCCATTCCAGGTCGAATCTAAGCTGGTCTCCTTTTCCATTTTTATTTTCATCACTGTATCTCCAATAAAATATAGACCAGTTAAAACAATCAGACTAATAACTAATGAAATGAGCACCACTTTTATCATTGAACGTTTCTTTGCTTTTTTCACCAATTTCTCAAACTCAAAATCTTTTGGAAAAAACTCATTTTCCTTGTTCATTTTCATACCTCCTATATTGTTCTATAAATTCTTTTCTTGCCCTATGAAGAATAGTCTTAACAGATCCTTCTTTCATGCTATACAGCTCTGCTATCTCATTTATTTTTAATCCTGTACTATATTTTAGAAGAAGTAACTGCCTGTATTTTGGTTTTAAATTAGTTAAGATTTCATGAATATCCCTTTCTAATTCACTTTGCATGAGGGCTTTTTCAGGTGTTTCTTCCTCAAATATTTCTTGTAAGTTGAATTTCAATAATATATCTCTTCGCCTAGATTTCTTACGAGACATATCATAATATTGATTTACTGCTACTCTAAAAAGCCAACTTTGGGTATTATGGATTGAGTCTATATATTGTAAAAATTTATAAGCAGTATCTTGAATAATATCTTCTGCATCTTCCTTTGATGCACCCATTTTTATTAGGTAAGAGTAGACAAATTTTAGTATCTCATTTAGTTTTTTTCCCATCATGGAATCGTTCATTTCAAACCTCCTACCTTTAAAACGTTTCAATAATAAAAAGGTTAACAAAAAAATTACAAATTTATATTACTTATTTCTCATTAACACATATTTCTTTAGTTGTGAAATAAAAAAAGAACTTGGCAAGAAAGTTTTCGCTTCTCGCCAAATTCATTAGAAGATATAAATTAGAAAATATATTGATTACATTTAATTAATCTTCGACAGCCAATGGCTATTTATAGTTAGATCTACCCTTTGTTTCACCACTATTTGCGATACTTTTCAGCTTGTATAATGCTATACAAGTAAATATTTACTCAACAATATGGCCAGATTGTTGAACTAAAGTTAAACAACACTCTTCAACTAAACTGCCCCGTTAGTTCAATAAAGAAAAAAAGAACTGCATATGCAGCTCAATGATCTTCAAGTAAAGCCCCGTTAGTAAAAATATTACACACAAAATAATAATAATCTCTATTTCAAAAATTTCTCTAAAACTTCCAAGTCCTCGGGATATGCGTGTTGTATATTTCGTATATCTCTCAGTGACTTCCAATCAGCATCTACAATAATGTTATCGGGGTCGTTAATCCCTTCACTTTCTCCAGTTTTTTTCACTTTGAAGTAATAACTTTTTACTTTATAACCTTTAATTTCAGTTTCTTTAATAAACAGGCTATCCTCAATGACAATATCATATCCTGTTTCTTCTTTAACTTCTCTAATACAACATTCTTCTGGTGTTTCTCCTTGTTCAATACCACCCGAAGGAATAGCCCAAGATTCAGAGTTACTACCTTTTACCATCAAAACTTCTTTGTTCTCATTAATACAAATTGCTGCGGAACCAAACCATTCTTTCATCTTATCCCTCCCGCTTCTTGTTCAACAAACCTTTTCGTTAGTAAAATATCAATATGTCAATATTTCAATAGAGTTGCCAATAATCCCTTTATTAATAAATTTTTAGGAGGTATAAACAATGTTACTTTCAAAAGCATGGGAGGTAGTCTTGATTCGGGTTTATTCTATTTTTGATTAATCCTTATCATTGCCCGCAACTAGCTTACCTTGATATATCACGGCTTTTCGATGTGATCGTCTTGCTACAGCTTCAGCAGAGCAGCTTGCTTCAACAAAGACAATATTCGCTTCGTCACCAATCTTAGGCCAAACCTGTTCTCCTTTTTGATTGAGCGGTGTCTTCCCCCCCGTAATAAAGCCCAATGTCTGAGATAGCTTTTGTTCAGTACTATTTCGATATAGCTCTGCAAATAATCCTGCTTTCTCTAAATTATCACCATTACCAAATGGAGACCAATGATCGTTAATGCTGTCAGTGCCTAAATAGACAGGAACTCCACTCTCATTCAGTTCTGGTAGTGGCATAATTATCTTGCCAAAAGGAACGGTAGAGGCAACTGAAATGCCAAGTTTGGCAAAGCGACATGAGATTTCCTTAAAATCAGTTGGAGACATGTCTGCAAGTGCAAAACAATGGCTCACTGTTACTCTATCTTTCCAGCCTGCTTCCTCTGTTAAGTCAGCAAGTTTTTGTAGCGTTTTTAAACCAGCTTCTTTACCGTCATGCAGATGAATATCAATACCTGCATTTGCTTCAACAGCAAGATCCATAATTGTATTTAACGAGCGCTCAATATCGCCATCAACCGAGCTAGGATCTACACCACCTACATGGGTTGCCCCACTTCTTAGCGCCTGTCTTATTTCTTCTACCATATTTGAACGTAATAATCCATGCTGAGGGAAAGCAACAATTTCATGTGAAAGCTTATTTTGATATGTTTCAAATGCTTCAACGGTTACTTCTAAGTTTTTCAAACCAATAGATGGATCAATATTTGTATGTGCTCGTACATGTGTTGATCCGTAGTTTAGCACTGTTTCTAGCATATGGAGTGCTCTTCCTTTTGCAGTTGGCAATAGCTCAGGCAGTAGCTTTTCTTCTTCCTTAATTCGTTCAAAAATACTTGTAACAGGACGCACAGCGCGCCATGCCCCACCGAAGTAAGTTTTATCAATGTGAATATGCATTTCCTTAAAAGAAGGGAGCATTAACATACCCTTTGCATCGTAAGAGTCATAGTCACCTTCTGGCAGTACATTGGTTATTTCAGCAATTTTTCCCGCTTCAATTCGAATATGTTGGATTTTCGTTTCCGTTCCAACAACCGTATTTTCATTATAAATATATCCATTTTCCAAACGAACATTTAACAACCAGTAATTTCTCATCGTGTTTCCTCTCCCTTCGTTGAAAGGCAACCTGCAACAATATTCCCTTTGAAAATAGTGGCATGTCTCTCTGATTTTCTTGCTACAGCCTCTGCGGAACAACTTGCTGAAACCAATACCATATTTGCATCCATACCAATAGCCGGCCACACTTGTTCACCTTGCTCATTAAGTGGTGTCACACCATTTGTGATGAACTTAAGTGAAGTAGCAAGCTTTTGTTCAGTTACATAATTAAACCTTTGGGCAAATCGACCAAGTCGTTCAAGAATGTCCCCGTTTCCAAAAGGAGACCAAGAATCATATATGTTGTCACAACCAATTGCTACTTCGACTTGATGTTCATCCAGTGTAGGTAACGGAGGAACTCTATCTCCAAGAGGTACACTTGAAATGATTGCAACTTTGGCTTCTGCAAGCATGAGCATAATTTCCTTAGCTTCTTCCCCTACCATATCTGCAAGTGCAAAAGCATGACTTATCGCCACTCTTCCCTGCATTTGATATTCCACTGTCAGTCTTGCTACTTCTTTTATTGTTGTAAGACCCACTTCACCGCGGTCATGTAAATGAAGGTCAATGCCTGAATTCGTTAGATTCGCTAGATTAAATAATTCTTTCACGGACTTTTCCATATCTCCATCTACCGAGGCTGGATCTACTCCTCCTACTAGTGTCGCGCCTTTAGTCAATGCCTCTTTCACAATTTCTGAAGCATTTGTTCGAAGCAATCCATGTTGAGGAAAGGCAACAATTTCATGCGTTAATTTACCTTCATAACGAGCTAATGCCTTTTTGATCGTCTCTAAATAATTCAACCCAACCTCAGGATATAAATCCACATGTGTTCGAATATGTGTAACACCCGACTTCAACATCGTATCAATTAAAATGGAGGCGCGTTCTTCCATCGGCACTTCTAATTGTGGTAAACGTTCCTTTTCAATTTCAAATCGGTCAAATATCGAAGGGGCTGGAATATTAGCAGTCCACTTATCTCCAAGCAGAGTCTTATCTAAATGACAATGTTTTTCCACAAAAGAAGGGAGTGCCAGCAAGCCATTTGCATCCTGCTTTGGAACATCACCCTCTATTTTCGTACTTTGAGGGGTCATTTTCGTAATCTTGCCTTCCTCAATCAGAAGATGTACCAATTCTGTTTTCGTTGCTACAACATGTCCGTTTTCATAGTGAAATCCCGTTTCAAGCAATACATTCATTAACCATTGTTTTGAATCCATTTAAATTTCCCCTCTCTATATGAAGCAACACTTTTGCCTCTAGCGATTTATTTTACAAATATTTTGTCTTTATCGTATCATGAAGTTTAGTATACTAATAATATTCATTTTGTTAGTTTTACATATCTTTTTCATATATAGAAGGGAGGTTGGAAAAGTGGATATTCGCCAATTACGTTATTTTATTGCCATCGTTGAGGAAAAAACAATTTCTGCAGCTGCTACAAAGCTACACCTATCGCAACCTCCTTTGAGTCAGCAACTAAAAAACATGGAAAACCATTTGAATGTGCAGTTGTTTGAAAGACGAGGAAGAACGCTGGAGTTAACAGATGCAGGGCAAACGCTTTATAAACATGCATTGAAAATTACGAAGTATATGGAAGAATCTGAACGAGAGGTTAGGGAAACAGCAAACGGGGAACACGGAACTTTAACTCTGGGCGTAAATACTTTATCAAATGAACATTTATCTACTACTATTCAACGTTATCATCAGCAGCATCCACATATTACGTTTAAAATCCAACAAAATGATTCTGCGCAGCTATGCCAATTAGTCCGTGACCGAATACTTGAGCTAGCCATCATTCGTTTTCCTCTCGAATTGAATGACTTTTCAATCCTACATCTTAAAACGGAACCATTCTATTTCATTTGTTCTTCTAAAGAAATCTTGCCTTCTTCTACTGTAACTTACGAGGACATACATCACTACCCGCTCATCATTCCAAGCACTGAAGGCCTTGGTTTACACTATATAATCATGGAGCAATTCTCAAATTATGGTCTTGCAACCCCTCGTCTTTCTGAGTGTTCAGACATTGCTCTATTACTAGAGCTAGTCGAAAGCGGATTCTACGCTTCTGTTGTACCAGAAACCGTCATTAGACAGCAAAAGGGCTACAAAATTCATGCTGTCAAAATCAGTAACGAAGCATTAAACAGCTCTTCTGGACTTATTTGGTTAAAGGATCATTTCTTATCGAAAACCTCACAGAATTTTATTAAGCTATTAAAAGAGGAATTAGAGAAGTAGCCATTTGATGTGATGTAAAAAAAAATTTGTTCGATTGAACGATAGCCAATACCGTTCAATCGAACGATTAAATTGTTCGTTCAATAAGCCTACTTATTATTCTTTTTATCAAAATAATAGGAAATTAAATATCCTACTGTCCAACCAATGAACATCATTGCAAGTAATTTTAAATTGAACTTCCCGCTAAAAATGCTTCAATTATTAATAATCCCGTTATACTCATAATTGAAGCGTCCTAGTTTTTTATTTTCTTCAATTACTATGTCCCCTTTAAAGAATTACTTAGTTTTAACTATTACTATCTCTCTAAATTGATTTTAGGGTTCACTTTTTTCACTAACTTTATGAAACTATCCTTATCTTTTGGAGATATAAGCGCCATATTGAAATCAGAAGCATAAATGATTTCTAGACGATCTATCGATAATGCATAGGATGCTAAAGGGTTCATTGTTTGTTTCATACTTTTAATATCTGTTATTAATATCTTCTTTTTTAGAGGTCCGCTATATATGATTAAATAATCTGCCTTTACTTCATACCCCGTTTTATACCATCCACAAGCCAATAGAAATGCCAATGGAACAGTAAAAACTAATACCATATAATCTCTGCCTGCAACCAAAGCGGCAAAGCAAGCTATGGTACACCCTCAATAGATAGGATAAATCCACAAATCTTTTTTCGATGGAAAATACAAATCAGTATCGTCTAATCCTATTACCAACATAAACGCACCTAAATATAATTAGAAACTAAATAAAACCACGACAATAACTAATATAGATACTGGTATAAAAAACATACATCTACTATTTTTACCATTATTTTTAAATTCATCTATTCCTATAATTGCAATTAAAATTCCAAGCAATAAAGATGATATTGGAGCATACAAATAATCTTTTGTGATAAAGCAGTATGCTGAAATTGCCATTACAAACACAGCAAGAATCATTTTAATAATATACAATTCGATTCCCCCTTGATTAATAACACTAACCTGCTCCGTTAGTTCCATAAGAAAAAGGCTCTACTCCCTATTGAAGTAAAGCACCCCGTTAGTTTATGTACCATTTCACAAATCAATAATCTTAACAATCCTTTATAGTCCTTTTTCGCTAATCCGTTTAATGAATAATAACACTACCAAAATTGCAATACAGCCCCACCAAATGCTTAATAATGATTCATTTAATGAACCTGGATGTTCACCCTCCAATTTATAAGAGGAAAATAAGCCTTGGGTTATAAGGATGAATCCGAAAAGTATCGTACTAAACAACCAATACCACCAACGTTTCATTGCTACACCTCCACCAAAATCCTTATTTTATTATTTTTCAATAATCTGCTTCGTTAGCACAAGATGTGACTGCTCTTATTGAACAATCGCACCCCGTTAGCTCAATAAGGTTTCTCTAAATTAAAGCACCATTGTTCAAAAGTTAAATAGCATTTATCAGGGACCGACTTAGCAATCTTCATAAACCTTTCCGAGCAAAGCAAAACCTAGGTGTTTTGTATTACAAATAAATCCCCTGGAGGAAGATTTTTTACTATGTGAATTCCTTTTTTTATCATTCCAATAGAAAATCCGTGTAAATTATTATCCCTAAGATACTGAATGGCTTCCTTTGAACCAATAATTCCTCCAAGTGGTTTTATTAATCCGAAATTTTTATTAAACGTAGGTAAATAGACTCCTAAGACACTTATATCAGTTTTATGTCTTCCGCATTTAGTACATTCTTCTGAACTGCTATAAATGGTATTACTATCATATATGGAAGGTGTATTTCTATTAGAGATTTTAAACAATTTGTCCATCAATATTCCCCTTTAACTATCTTACATAAAAAAGTTTTCGCTATCTAACATTCAAAACCCTTATTCCACTAAACTGCCCCGTTAGTTCAATAAGAAAAAGGCCCTACTCCTTATTGAAGTAAAGCACCCGTTTGTTTAAGTACATTTCTTCACAATCTTACTATGTGTAATGTATGCTCATTCAACTTTTTATAAACAAAGAAAAGTATGAAAATTAAAAAATGTAAAAATGATTTGTTTTCTTTTTTAATTCAGTTTAAAAATATCGTTCGTTTGATGACGTTTTCCAATTTTATCAGAAAAAACAATAAAATGCTGTTAATTATTTTAATGTGCTATATTTTAATCACGTTTTTTACTATTTTTTCAGGAGGATGTATGAGTAAACCAAATAAAAATAAATTTTTCGCTTCATTCGTTATTATTGCCGGTTTAATATTACCTATTTTTCTACCTGCATTTATAATGATGGCTTTAGTTAAATTCGTGCCTAATGAAATTACTCATTCAGGAATAATGTCATTATTTATTTTATCTTTTGCACTATTTATAATTGCTGGTATTTTCTCTAAGATATTAAGCCTTGTAGGTTTAACAGAACAAAAGCTAGACGAATTAGGATTTCTAGGATTAATAATCTCTGTTTTGTCGTCATTTTTCTCTATAATTGTAGGATATTATTGGATGAAAACTTTCCACCTTACATCCGTTGAGTTATCTTCCATTGGAATTTTAATAATTGCAGTTATCACTACATTTGTTTTAACAGCCCTAATAAGAATGTTAGAGAAGCTATAATAAGCGCAAAAAAAAGTCTAGGCTCAAAATTAATTGAGTACCTGGGCTTTAAATTATTCAATAATGATTCATAAATCCTTCTTTACAGGAAAATTAAATCAATAAAATTTTAAAGTATGGTCATTTCCATACAACAAAAGCTCCACTTGGAGCTAAACTTTTACGTTTTAATAAAACTAAAGGTTAGTTTGTTATTGCTTTCATAGTTCATTACCTCTAATAAATAAAAATAGAGGAAGGCTTATTGACCTTCCTCAACTGCGGAAATAAACTATTCTTTCTTCAGTTAATCTGCCCCGTTAGTTCAATAAAGAAAAAAAGAGCTGCATATGCAACTCAATGATTTTCAAGTAAAGCACCCGTTGGTTGGATAAAAGTTATTTCTTCTTTCTTGTGAATGTATTTTTCCGTCAATAATCCCGCATTAAACACCGATAAAATCATGATGAAGAAAAATATTACCCGACCGGTTGGATCCCTCTTGTCAGCAATAAACTCAATACTAGAAAAATTAACATAAACAAAGCCAATAGCAACAAATATAGATAAGATAAATTGCCCTTTTAAAGACTTAATCATAAAATGCACCCCTATACATATTCTTAAACTGTCCTGACTTAGTTTAAGAAAAAAGTGCTACCCCCAGACTTGAAGTAAAGCACCCCTTTTCGTTCAATATTTAACATATATTAACTTATTCAACGCATTCGCAAAAAAACCTCTTATTCAACTAAACTGCCCCGTTAGTTTAATAAGAAAAAGAGATACTTATTAAACAATCGCGTCCGATAACGGAAGATAAAACTATTCTCTATCTTGCAAACAATTTTAATGCTTTTTTAGAAATCAAGGAAATATGGTAAAATAATAAAGCTGCCATGGTTCCAAACATAAGGGAGCCAAATGTCAATAATCCACCAGTACCCCGTCGGTTAGCAATATAATTGCAGAAAGTACTCCAACAACTAATAAACCACTTGCTACGTATACGAGAAATCCAATAATATATTTTAAAAATTCATTACGAAACTGGATATTATCAAAATATACATCTACTAAATAAGAATAAAATCCTCCTAATAAATAAATAGGAAATGAATGATCGAAATCATTTTTTTCACCTATCCAAATATGAATTTATGACCTGCAGTAATATCTATACATAATCTTTAGTCTAAACAAATTACCCTTCTAAAACTATAAAAAACGGATATTTTCTTACTGAACTAACCTGCCCCGTTAGTTGAATAAGAGAAATTTTTGATTCGATTCAATAATTAATAGAATTAGCTATCTGAACTAAAATTTCAGGAGTAATCTTTTCGGATATTTTTTTATCTATACTAAACCTATATTGCAAATTATCTTTTTCAAAAACCAATAAGTTTGAACCTCTTATACTGTCTGGACCTCTTATGCTCAAGAAGTATGCTGTGTTTCCACCCTTGAGCCTAAATTCCTTTATTAATTCTTTTTCCATTATCGTAAATTTACCCTTTTCTCCTACATTAATCAGGAACCTGTAATCTGATGATTGCTCATTGACGTACTCCATTTCAAAAAAATCACTACCATCTCCATTATTAGTTCGTGCAAATACGTGAGTGAAGACAACAGGAGGGACTCTTAATGGTAGCTGTAAATCCTGTTTATAATGGTGTTCAAAATCTCTTAAAGCTTCATCGACAGATTTATATCCAATTTCAAGGTAACTTTCTTCAATAGTTTGAGGTTGGCAGTTAGAGGTTGCATATACTTTTCCGTTATATACTCCACAAATCACGATATACATAAGTATAAGTAGAATAAACCTGTTCATTTAAATCACCCTTAATTAATTTTTGGTATTATTTTACCTATCTATCCTAATTCAAGTAAATTGCCCCTTTAGTAAAAAAAAGAGCTGTCTGAACAGCTCAATTATCTTCTACCAAGGCAATCGTTAGTTGATTTTACGGTTTGGATTACGGTCAATAAAATCCTCCACTTCATCAGCTAATCTATAAACAAGGTCGAAATATTGCTCTTCTGAAAGGGCTCCTTTGCTTCGCCATTTTTGCATCTCATTATAGTGAAGGCTTACAAAATAACTCGTTATATCCCTTCTTGAAATCCCCTGTTTCTTTCCCATATCTGCAATAGAAAACCCTTCTTTCCAACATTGTTCATATTCATCACGACTCATTCCCAAAAAATTAGATATTGCATCGTAGTCGTATTTGATATGATAAATAACAGTTCCTTTGTCACTTTCTCCTTGTTCATTTTTTTCAGCATGGACAACTAATGAACACATTAAAGTTATGGTAAATAAAAGCAGTACTCCTCTAAAAATAGACTTCACCATAGAAATAAAAACCTCCTTTTTTCTTTGCTTTATTGTGTGAATTTTTAGATATACTATGTTCAACATTAAAAAACTTCGATAGTACAACAAGTAAATAAATTCGAAAAAAAAAGCGTTTTCACTTTTGGATTTACGCCCTTATAAGAAACTTAATGGTCTTTAACTGAATTAGTTATTCAATTGAGTTAGCTATTCGAACTAAAGTTTCAGGTATTTCTATGTTGGATACGTTTTTATGAATTCCGAGTATATATTGCAAATTATTTTTTTCAAAGACTAAAAAATTTAAGTAGAGGTGTTCAAAATATATACCTTTACTCCCATCTTTAAGAGCATACTCTTTACCTTTGAAGTTTATCTTATTTTTTAATGGACGAATATCAATTTTGTAAATGTTATTTCTTATATCTTTATTAACATAAATGATTTCTAGGGAATCATTCATACTATATTTCTTATCTCGATAAAATCTTCCGAACTTATGTGTGAAAGTAATGGGAGGCATAATTGTGGGTAACTTTACATCGACTTTTAAATGATTTGCAAATTCATTAACTGACTCTTCTACTGATTTATATCCTACTTCAGTGAATTTTTCCTCAAAAGAAGGTGGAGTATCGATCGGATTTGCATTTGCTGTTCCATAATTTAACCCACAAATTAATATACCAAATAAAACCAATAGAAAAGGAAAATTTTTGTTCAATTTTATCACCCTTAATTTCTATTTAGGTTTAGTTTGTCCGATTTAGGTACAATAATCCTTTTACAATTAAACTGCCCCTTTAGTTGAATAAAAAAAGAGCTGTCTGAACAGCTCAAAGATCTTCTACTTAAGCACCCGTTAGTTGAATAAGAATATAACGCAGTAGACACAAAGTGTGCAATTATTAATTGTTACTTCATTAGGTAAAAATAAATTGCTAGTAAATAAATGATTATAAAAACCATAGCCCAAATTTTATAAAAAAACATTAAGCAACCCTTTTCATTTCTTAAGAAAACTAATACTAAAAGAGCTAGTATTACCTGCCAGATAAATAAAGGGCTGTATGTAAGTGAGCTAGTAAATTAGTCAACGGCTGTTCTGCTATATCAGTCATATTGCCTCCAAATAAAGAAAATTAGATCAACTAATTTTATCTGTATTATAAATAAGTGACAATAGAAAATTTATTGTAAAAAACGAAGCTCTGTTAGTAATAAAAAGGAGCCTAATGGATAGTTCGAACCTAGTGGCTTCTTCAACTAAACTGCTCCGTTAGTTCAATAAAGAAAAAAAGAGCTGTATTTGCAACTCAATGAACTTCAAGTAAAGCACCACGTTAGCTGAATAGCTCTCCTCTATAGGTTCTATAGGGTTAATATTCAAAAAAAGAAAATTATAATAAAGGGTTAGTTACTTAAATATTTAAGTAACTAACCCTTTTGTTTAAGTGTTTTCATTCACAATATTTCAGTGAAAAATTGAAATTCTTACTACTTCACAAAAAATCCAATAATCACTGCAATAATTAATATAACTCCACCCAAAAATTGTCCTATTCCTGAAGCTTCTCCCATTAACAGGAGATTGAATAAGTTTTTGTTTTTTTGATTTTTACCAAATAAGCCTTCATCTGTTTTCATACGATAAATACCCCAAGTTACTAAAACTACCCCAAAAATAAGTCCTATAATATACATCATTAAAATTCCTCCGTTGTTTATTTTATATGTGCATCTTTATGAAATGTTTTATCTGTCATCCTCATCAAAAATAAAAGTTTCTTCAATTGATAATTTAAAAACTGAAGCTATTTTATATGCAAGTAGTACAGATGGATTATATTTTTGTTTTTCTAATGAGATGATTGTTCTTGAAGATACACTTACTTTATCAGCTAACTCTTGTTGTGTTATTCCATCTTCTACTCGTAATTCTTTTACTCTATTTTTCATAAATTCCTCCTGATTAAAGGACATGAGTATAATATTTTCTAGATCCAAATTCAATAATCATTAAAGATATTAAAACAATAAATAATGCAGTATTTGCTGGGATTTCCACAAAATTAGTTAAAAACATAAGAATTAATATTTCAGATATCAGGATATACAAGGAAAAGCGAGCCACTTTTCCATCAATTAAAGCATCTCTTTCGTCATATTCTTTTGCTAATTCCTTTTCTAGTGATTTATTCTTTCGGGATGTAATGTTAGAAATTGTTGAGAACAATAAAATTATTCCACCTAACAATACTGTGATATAGCCATTATTAAATCCTGCTGATGTATCGAGAATTACTTGAATGAACCCAAATACCATTAGTAAGATTGAAACTAAAAGTCGCTGCATGAATAAATTTTTCAAATATACCTCTCCTAACTAACTTATCCTCTGGTAGTGAAGTTCCTTTCACATGAAGTTTGTTTCATGTGAAGTTAGTTTCATATTAACCTTTTACAAGCCAAACGTCAAGTAGTTAATAATGGTTCTTTAAATAACGAAATATTTCCTCATTTGAACCATTTTAATTATAAAAGTATTCAACTATCCTGCCCCGTTAGTTCAATAAAAAAAAGAGCTGCCGATGCAACTCAATAATCTTTAAGTAAAGCACCCGTTAATGAAATAAGGTAATCTATTTTTTATTATCTTACCAGTGTACTTGAAGTTTATTACCATTTGGGTCATAAAAATGGAAAAAGGCGTGACCATTATCTTCTTTTATATCCTCTACCTTAACTTGATTATCCATTAAGTGTTGATGAAATTTAGATAATTCTGGACTTGTAAAGCCAATGCTAAATTCTTGTTCATTATCAATTGTAAAATGTGCAAATGTTTCATCTTCGGTAGGAACTAAGATAAGTAAGAAAGGTCCTTCATTTACTTTTAAAGCCGAAAGTTCCTCAGTAATGTTTAATAACTGGAGCCCTAATACATCTCTATACCATTGTGCAGACAGTTCTAAATCTTTTACAGGAATTCTAATATAATGTACTTGTTCAATAAATGATTTACTCATAGCCTTCTCTCCTTTATTTAATCTGGTATATCAAATAGTACCCTTTCTATATCCCTTTTTCCTTCCAATTATTGAATTAACCTTCCCATGTTAGTTCAATAAAGAAAAAAAGAGCTGCATTATGCAACTCAATGTTCTTCAAGTAAAGCACCCGTTAGTTTAAGTGTGATTCTTCACAAATTCTTGGATATTCGAAATGAAAAGTGGATTACACCTTATTTATTATTATATTTTCCTTTTTGTTAATTAGCTTGTATTAAAAAGTGCTTTTATTTTCCTTTCATTTACTTTAATATCGATAAGGGCACCCAAAAAAAGAGATTGAGGTGCTAAAATGTACGGTATTATAAATTATGAAATGTTTTTACTAACAGGGATTTTACTAAATCTGATCCCTGGTGCGGACACCATGTATATTATAGGTAGAAGTATTTCACAAGGTAAAAGAGCTGGTGTTTATTCTGTGTTTGGTATTATTACTGGCTCTTTAGTTCACACGTTATTTGTTTCTTTTGGCTTATCACTCATACTGACAAAATCTATTGTATTATTTAATATCATTAAAATAATTGGTGTTATTTATCTCGTTTATCTACGGATTAAAATGATACTTGATAAGTCAAACATTGGTTTCAAAGCATCATCAAATAAATTAAACATAAGAAAAATTTATATACAAGGACTTTTAACGAGCTTAACAAATCCAAAAGTTTCTTTATTTTTTATTGCGTTTCTTCCGCAGTTTATAGATGTTCAAGCATCAGGTCCTGCTCCTTTTTTAATTTTAGGGCTTACGTTTACAGCAACTGGACTACTATGGTGTTTATTTGTTGCTTATTTCTCTTCTTACGTTACTAAAAAACTAAGAGGAAACCAAAAGGTAGGAATAATCCTGAATAAGATAACAAATCTCCTTATTCCACTAAAGCACCCGTTAGTTCAACTAGGATAGTCAGGGTAGGATGACCGTATAGAGCTGTTCTTTCTTTGATAAACTGATATCATTTGTACCAACGATAAAAGAATCTCCGTGTAAAATCACTTCTGTTAGAGTGTCACTTGGATCTAATTCGAATATAGGATACTGTACAGAGACCTTCCCCTTCAATTCATCTCTATCCTGTATCTTAAATTTTATTTCCTTTGATGAATTAGTTATAAAGAAATCGTCAAAGGTTAATTTCCATCCAACATCGTCTAGTATTCTATCCAGTTCATTTATCGAATGAACTTCATCAATTCTGTACCTATGCCGTTTGTCATCATCGTCTAAATCATCAAATTCTCTTACAAAGTTATGGATAACCTTTAGAGGAAAACAGTTATAGTTTTTCCAGAAATCAAATATAGTTGTTCCATATTCTCCGTCAACCCAATACATATATTCTGGTTTTTTTATACAATCACAAGCCCGGAAATCTATACGTTCATTTTCATACGATGTTCGGTCATCAATATTAATCATATTACTTTTTCCATCCTATTCCTTTTCATTATTCCTTTTTCTTCTTCAACTATTCTGCCCCGTTAGTTTAATAAGAACAGCTACGCTAATTCCACAATCGCACTAGGTAATGTAAAATGGTTTATTGTGGTCTCACCAAAGAATTCACGACCACCCAGAAAATACCTCGATTTCATAGTGTTCTAAATCATCGTTAGACAATTTGGCTTTTAAATACTTTTCAACTTCAGGTATATCATTTTTATCATATACATCTATCGATATAACCGGATCAGTATCACCAATTTGAGTGCTTTGTACTTCGTATTTATCCCACAATGAGTTTATAACCAGCTCTGTACTATATGGCTTTTGTTGCGCGTACCAAAATACCACAGACATAACAATAACACTCGTTAAAATTAGTGCTCCGAATTTTCTTTTAACACCCATTTTTTCTCCTCCATTACTTTAAGTACATTTCTTACAAACTTTTAGTTTACATTTTATTTGTGTTAACAGTTAGTTTTTGCTTGTAATTTCTTAACCAAACTATAACTGAAACTGTCATACTTAAAATTCCACTTATTGAAGACATCCAGAAAAAGATTCTTCCTCCAATTGTTGGCGAATTAAAAATTAAACCACTAAGTAATATACATATACAACCTGTAAATCCCCAAAAGCCTATAGCCCATTTAGAATGATGTTTTATTAGATAATAGCCAATTACACTCAGAATGTAGAGTAAACTAACTATCATAATAACAGGAAATAATGGTTGAAATTTAACTGCATAAACAAAATAATCGAGTTGGCTAATATCACGCCCATTCGTAATCTCAATGTTAAATAACTCGGTAAACGGTGATGAATACTTCCATTCCAACGAATTTTCTATAATGGCACTTCCCTCATACCAAGCTATAATTGTTGATACCGCTAAAGTAAAAATTCCAATGATGAGTTGTAACATATACTTAAACAATTTTATCCTCCCAATAATTTTATTAAGATTTCGTAAATAACTTTTCATTTCAATATAGATTACGGTGTTTCTAATGAAATTAATTAAAGTTGCTATCTTTCATAAACCTACTCAGTTAGTCCAATAACTTAATAAAAAGAACATCACTCCTTTTTACCTACTAGTCATTAAGACGAATTATATGGAATAATGTTACAATTCTTATTCGACTAAACTGCCCTTTTAGTTGAACAAGAACCTTCTCTTCTATTACGTATTTTGGTCGAACTGTGACGTAATGTTTTAACCAAAATCGCTCTCTTTTATTCGAACGTTCATTCATGTATATTTAATACATACCAATTAAAGGAGAATAAATTATGAACTCAATTGATTTAATTCTTTTAAATTTCAACGAAGTACGAAGAAGAAGTACTAAGGTTTGGACATCTATTCCCCAAGAAATACTACATTGGAAACCCGATGACGAAGCAATGACTTGTATAGAGATGATTAGGCATGTTTTAGAAAGTGAACTTTATTACCATCTAGCTATCCAAAATCAAGGTAGTCTGGCAGTCTTTGATTCTCCTTTCGAAAAACAACCTTTTACCACTGTAAATGAGGAATTGAAATTAGCAGAACCATTTAGAAATGACTTCATAGAAACTATTAAGTCATTTTCTGAAGAAGATTTAACAAGTATTAAAATTGATCGTTCTGATTCAGGTTACATAAGAAGTTTGGGAGACATGTTGCTAAGAGTCGCCTATCATGAATCAGTCCATACTGGCCAATTGCTGGATTACTTGAGAATGGCAAGGGTTCCAAGAGTACGTGTTTGGGATTAATTTATCTCAAGGTGTGATCACTTAGGTGATGCGCCTTTTCTTTTTTAGTTACTACGCATTTTGTGTCAAATGCGACATAAAAACTCTCCTTCTCTTATTCAACTAAATTGCCCCTTTTAGTTCAATAAGAAAAAAGCTTCACTCCTTCTTGAAGAAAAGCACCAGTTAGCTTAAGTACATTTATTCAAAAATTTGGTTGTAATTCTATAAAAAAAGGAACTGCTTTCACAGTTCCCCTTTTAGAAATTTTCCCAATGAACAACTAGAGCCAGTCTGCACTTTCATCAGCAAACCTTTGTAATTCATTCATAAAAACACTTGCATGATAACCATCACAAACAGCATGATGAATTTGTAACGACACAGGTAAGAACAATTCATCTTTTATTTGAGAATATTTACCCCCAGTTATTATGGGTAAGAGAAAATCTCCACCATTATTAATATTTAAATTAAATGCTGTAAAAGAACTCCAAGGGATCATAGATATCGGAATATTATTATCTGGTATAGGAGTCTTTGGAAATAAACTACCCGTACCATTGTATTCTTCTACATCTTTTTCATACTGAGAATGAAATTCAGAAAACCTACTTACATTTGGTGACCAGATGCTAGAAAATGTGTATGTCTTCTTATCAAAAATTGTATAAGAAGGCAATATTTCTGACCAATAACCTAAATTCCCTTCTGGGTTAAAACTGGTTCTAAATTCTCGATGGGAATTAACTATTTTTGTAATCATAAAAATAAACGCAGGATATAACTTATAATTCTTCTTCTTTAAGTTCTTCATAAGAACAGTAATATTAATTTCATTCGTTATACTGAATGTTGTTTGTTGTTGTAAATAGTGCTCAAAGTACTCTTTTCGATTCCAATTTTCACGATCAATTATATTAAATTTCATTACAACGCCTCCTAATATGTTTTATTGGATTTAGGAGGCTATTTCCTCTGCTTTTTTCATGACAGTCATCCTTTTGTAAACTAATTTATACCACAACATTATCCAGTATTTCTAGACTAAAATCAACTTACAGATATTACTTTCTTCAACTAACCTGCCCCGTTAGTTCAATAAAGAAAAAAGAGCTGTATATGCAACTCAATGATCTTCAAGTAAAGCACTTGTTAGTGAGTACAGACACCCACGAGGAAACTGTTCTTTCGTTCATTTATTTTGCCTCAAAGTTCTAGGGGCTTACTCACCTACCATACCGTCCTTATCATTATCTTGCATATATGGGTATAACCAATGATCACTCGTTATTGGCATACTAAAACCTGCTGCTTTTGCTTCTTTAATCGTCACCTGTCCATTACCGTTTGTATCAACACTTGAAATATCTTCAGTGCCATTCGACTTATTAGAACTAGTTGACTTATTTGAGTTAGTTGATTTACTTTCAGTTAAGCCTAGAGATTTATTTATCTCATCAGGGTTGCCGTTATCAAACTCATCTACAATCTTATTCCCTTTTAAAGTGTAAGTGTACTTATAATGAGAAGGAATATGCGTTTCCGTATTAGGATATGTGATAATTGCTTCAAAATTAGTAGCTCCACCAGCTTTACGAATGGCATCTTCCATATATGCTTGATCACCATGTCGGTTAAGCGTACTTTCTTGTGGAGTAATATTGTAAGCATTGGATACCCCCCCGAGAGAATCTGCAATGATATGTCCTTCATCTAAATCTGAACTTTCTACACCAGGAACTTTTGCTTCATCATTGTAGTATCTGCCAGACGATGTTACAGGTTCGTTATCGTCATCTTGTAGAACGATTTCGTCAGCAATGACACGGATTACTTGGCCATATTCGTTGGTGAAAGAATAGTACTTACGGTTCCCAAAACCAATGTCAACGACGACGTTAGGTTCGCGATGTCCTGACAAATCACCACCATCAACTTCAATAAATTTGTATCCTGCGAACTTGTCATTTTTTGATTGGGTTGGTGTTTCCTCTATTACTGGCTCATCATCCGTAGTGATTGTTTCTTCTTTTCCATTATTATTTGTATTAACTGTGGTTACTTCTTGTGAATCTGTTTCTTTATCTGCAACGGATGCATCTTCTACGTTAGTACAACCAACTATAAAGATGGCAGTTAAAAGTAAGATTAAATAGTTTATTTTCTTTTTCATTTTAGGACTCCTTATAGTATTTTTTACTGTTCATTCTAGAGCTCTTTGAATAAAACATAAATTAACATTGTTAACCTATTTATAATAGTATATTACAATATTAATTTTATTAGAGTAGATAATTAGTTCGAAGTATGTAGTATTAAATTCCAATAAAGATTAGTAGAATCCAATGCATTATATTTTTCAAATATAAAATTTAGTATGCAACTCAATGATCTTCAAGTAAAGCACCCGTTAGCTTAAGTACATTAGTTCACAAAGACTTCTTATAAGTAACAAGAAAAGGTGCCAACAAAGAACCAATTATAAAAATAAAAATAGCTATGCCAAGTATCACAAGACCATTGCTAAAAGGGGGCAGGGAATAACCAAAAATGAGCATTGGAAGAATAGTGAATGAGACAAAGATTAATCTGCTTGGTATTGTTATCTTATGCGTTGTATCGCATTCGTTACATTTGATCGGTTTATAATTCCTCCAAAAGGATTTATAGATTTCACTCCAACTAAAATGTGCATTGCATTTCTCGCATTTTTGCAAAGCTAATCACCTCCATTATAATTTTTAAATCTTCTTAGCGTTGATTTATTAACCTGCACCGTTAGCACAAAGAGAAAAAAAGAGCTGCATTGCAACTCAATGTTCTTCAAGTAAAGCACCCGTTACTTTAAGTACATTTCTTCACATTGTCTATAAAGTAAAATACATCTTTTGATTTTGTTACTATTTTTTCTTATTTGATAGTATATAAACACATACAAGTAGAACTGCAATGATTGAAGTGATTATAGAATATCTAAAAATATTAAAGAAAAACTCTGGATAAGGTGTTACAACAAATGAAGTCATCCCCTCTACATCAGTTGTGCTTTCTTCTATTTTCATAAAAACTACTAATAAGAAGAAAGAAACAACAAATGAATATATCCCTGTTTTCACTAAGATTTTCTCCATTTAAAAACCCCCTAAATAATGCACTTGGTTCAATAGAGGAAGTTGAACAAACTACGTTTAAGTTATTGTTTCTTTCAATTTTACTAAACCTTACCATATTTATACTAATATAGCTTATTAAACTAAACTGCTCCATTAGTTTAAGTACATTCTTTCACAATCTCAACCTTCCCTCCTACTCGGGTCAACGCAAAAGAATTACTGGCTTCACTGGATATGCAATCTTATAATCGCTGGGGCATTGTACGTAAAACACATGGAGTCATGGCAGACGATGAAATTTGGATTCGTTTTAAAGGTGAAACACTCACCCATCGAGATGTCTGCTTACGTAAAGATCTATATTATCCTGAGGAACCCAATTATTTTGAAGCTAATAAGTATTAACAGAGGCTCTGAGCCAAGCACTCTCATACTACCTTATTTCATTAGAAACAAGATGAATAACTTAAAAATCTTCAACTACAGAAGTAAGATATTTAGTAAAACAAAAAGGAGAGGGATATAAATTTTATCAAGACCTAATTTTTAAAAAAATAGAAAAATTAAAGGGTTCTACATATTAGATATGACTAATATGTAGAACCCTTTCTTCTTTTACTAAAGCCCCCGTTAGTTCAATAACAAAAATTAGTTTTTATTGGTTAACACCAATATTTACACCCCATAGTCTTTGAACATTCACTAGTTCCTGTTCATTGAATTCCATTCTATAAATATCAGGTTTTGATGTGCTATGTAAAAAATTCAAGTCATAAGTGCTATCGAAATGTCCCATCATCAAGGTCATAACTGCCCCGTGAGTACCTATCACTACTTTTTTATCTCTAAAGGTATCTAATAGTTCTTTTAAGACTTTGATAGCTCTTCTTTGACAATCAGCATTTGATTCTCCTCCCTCTAAAGAGAAATTTGTTTCGGAAAATGACTTCTCCAAAAGTGGAAACAATTCCTTATCAGATACTCTATTGTCTTCAGAAGAAAATATCCTCTCTTTTAAATCTTCAAACACTAAAACTTTTCGCCCTATTTGTTGAGCTAACTTTTCAACAGTTAAAATTGAGCGTACGTATGGACTTGAAACAACTGCATCAACTTCTTCATCTTTCATTATGTCAGTTACTCGTTGAGCATCTAAATAACCTTTTTCGGTTAATCCTCTTGTTCTTTCATTTCCTTCTTTTGGCGACTCACCGTGTCTCACCATATAAACAAATGTACTCATACTATATTTTCCCCCAATGATAAATGTATTGTATTCATCCTTTTGTGAAATATTGAAAATAATGAAGAATAAAGAAGCCTAATTCCTCCTTCTTTTAGAGAGAAATTAGGCTTCCGTATAGGATCTGTAGATTTATAACTTTTTAAGTTTACATACTTAAAAAGGGAAAGATTACTTATACGGAATATTAAATTCAATACGTGCCCCCGATAACACTAAGGGATCTACAACTTCAATGTTTCCGTATAGTTCATCAACAAGTTTTTTAGTAATAAACAAACCTAAACCAGCGTTACCCAACGAATTAGATCTTGATCTATCTTCCCTAAAGTGTTTGGAAAACACCAAATCACGGTGTTCCTTTTCTATTCCCACTCCCGAATCCTCAATGGCGAAATGAATGTAATTGCCTTTTTCCTTAACAAAAAAACGAATTTTTCCATTTTCCGGCGTATATTGAATAGCATTGGCAAAAAGATTCTCTAAGATTCGATTGACCTTTAGGTAAGGAATTTCCACGTGATTATTTATTTTCAAATTATGCTCATATTGAATATTTTTCTTTTCCATTAAGTGAATAAAATCATTTTCCACGTCTTTGATTAATTCATCAATAGATGTAACATCATAAATCAGTGTTGGATCCTTGATATTACTTGCTTGTCCCATACTTTCTAATATATTATTTACCTTTAAGACGTTTCTATTTATAATATCTATCTGTAATTGTTGATTAGGTGTTAAATCGTCCACATTATTTAACATTTCAGTACTTAAAGCAATGAGTGTAGCAGGTGTTTTTAGATCGTGTGACAAGCTAGACATCATAACTGCCCACTCTGAGTCGTGTTGCCAATTTTTATATAAGGACTTCTTTAGTTCTCCTTGCATTTGTCTAAATGACTGTGTTAATTCGCCAATTTCATTATTACTATTATAACTAAGGTTAAATTCCAAATTTTTATTTTTAATCATAATCGACGCATTTAATAACTCCTCCAAAGGAGCTTTTACGGAATAATAAAGCTTATTAATAAAGGATCTCGAAAATATAATGAAATAAATAATCGGTGATATTAAAGTGATACTTATTAACCCAAACATAATATAGCGAGAAACAGAATGCCGACTTTTTATCTGATAAGAATAAACCCAAAGTCCTTTAATTTGATTTTCAATTACTATTGGCTGGACGAGATGATAGTAATCTTTGTAAAAATGAGCACTATTAAACATATCAACAACATTTACTCCCTGAAATAAACCACTGAAATTTTCACTACCATCAATAAACTCACCATTGGGGCTAAATTTGTTTAGGATGATATCATTCTTTTTCAAATTCCTTTTCATCTCATTGAATTTAGACGACTTCATATATTCGGATGGATGATCCGTCATGCTTTTGCTCTGTTTATGAACTAGTTTTTCACTATTATTAGCTGTCCGTTCAATAGTTGCAAAAATAACCAAAATTGAAATAATAATTGTAAATACACTCATTATAATAGTCCATATTATGCTTTTGATATATAACCTTCTTATATCCTTGATTATTGACTGTTCCATTGGTACCCTATTCCCCAAACTGTTTGTAGATAATTTTCAGGAAAACCGGCAGACAATAATTTACTTCTTATATTTTTAATATGCTCCACTACAGAACTTGCATCTCCTTGTCCATCAATTCCACTTATACGCTCATATATATGTTCTTTGGTAAAAACCTGCTTTGGCGATGAAAGCAACAAGACCAATAAATCAAATTCTTTTTTAGTAAAGGGGATCACCTTTTTATTATGCATAATCTCTCGTGAAGTTATATCAACAACTAGGTCGTCAATCAATATTTTTTTTCGTTTACTTTCATCATGTTTTTGCAGAAGACGTTCTCTCATTTTAAATAAGGCTTCAACCTTATATGTTAACAGCTTCAAGGAGAAAGGTTTAGATATAAAGTCATCTCCTCCTAAAGAAAATGCCTTCATCTTATTCATATAATCTGAAGCAGCACTAATGAATATTATTGGGCAAATTACTTGATTACGAATTTGTTTGCACACTTCTAATCCATCATACCCTGGCATCATGATATCCAGCAGAATTAAGTCAACATCTGCTTCTGCTTTATCAATCGCTTCTATGCCATCTTTTGCTTCCGAAACTATATACCCCTTGGAAGTCAGATGAAGCGAGAGTATCTGTCTCATATCTTCTTCGTCTTCCGCAATCAATATTTTCTTATTCACTAATTGTCCTCCCCTCCCATTTATTAAACCATATTACAAATGCTACGAATAAAATCACACTCACACTAGTATATAGCCCCCACACCAAAGTGGAATATCCATAGTCACCAATGGTTAGCAGATGTAAATATCTTGTGCCATACAGTAAAGGTATGTACTGCCATATGGAATCCCCTAAACTGTTTGCACCAAAATAGATAATAAATATACTGAAAAAGATTCCCATACCGAGACATACACTTGTATTTATTTTTATTGCTATGAACCATAAAATAATTATAACAGGTAAAGAAAATATCGTTGTTAAAATTGAATATAATAAAATATCCCCTGTGAAATGATTACCAATAAGCATCCATAATGGTATGCAACTAACTAATGTACTGAACATAACCGAACCTAAACTTACCAAGATTAAATCCGTACTCCACTCTTTTCTGCTTCGCAACTGTAAAAGGTGATTGAAGTGTCCTATCTGTTCTTCGTATCTAACATACAGACTTATCATGAGCGAAATACCAAATGGTATTGCACTATTAAAATAGACCGTATAGTCAACGAATATATGGTTTAGAGAATCATACCTCTCAAGATATAAATATAAGCTAACACCATATATAATAGGAGCTAAAATCATTATAAGAAACCAAAAGGATTTTGCCATTTTATAAAGCATAACATTTAAATATTTCATATATACATCTTCCTTTTAAAAATTTTATTGGATAACCACATTAAAATTAGGAAATATACCACACTAACTCCCATAGCTATAGCTAAAACATGAAAGTCTGGTACTAAATTGAAGTTTTCAATGGGTGTACCATTAGGATGGATTCCCATTGTTTCCGCTGGTACCCTTAACATACTTCCACCAGGAAGAACCCAAAAATAAGATTTTAAAGCGATAAACACTGAGCCGACGGCACCAATCAGGTTTATTAGAGTCGTCATAAGTACACCGATATACTTGCTTACAATTAAACTGAAAGGAATTAATGGTAAAGCAACAATCATTATGAACGCTGTTGTCATAATTACTTGGGGTATGATTGGCAATTCATTATATATTAGCAATGAACCCAATATAGACGCAGCAGCTATCAATACTGCCGAGATACATTGGTAAATTAAAATTACAACAACTTTAGAAAAAAACATTTTGGATAAAGATATGTTGTTTGACAAAACGTTTTTATAATCACCAATTTTTTTCTCTTGATTAATATTCATCCCACATGCCATAGCCAAACCCACAGGCAGGAAAAATATAGGCCAAAGATTATAAATAATTGTTAAAAAAACATTTGTAGACGGCTGTTGCTCCGCATATATATTTGAAAAAATAGCAAAGGCTAGAAAGAAAATTGGAATAGCTAAAAGTAATTTCTTCGATAAAGATGATTTCATTTTTAATAATTCAGCTTGAATAAAATTAGACATACTTATACGTCCTTTCTAATGCCTGAAGTAATTTCAAAGAACAAGTCTTCAAGGCTATCTTGGTGATTAAATTTATTTTGATATTCCAACTTGCCATTATGAATAATACCAATGGTATCTGATAAGATTTGTATTTCATTTAAAATATGACTAGAAATCATGGTTGTAACACCATCTTTCTTTAACTCGTTCAAAAGGTGTCTTAATTCTCTTATTCCTGCCGGATCTAATCCATTTGCTGGTTCATCCAAAACTAGAAATACTGGTTTTTTTATTAAAGCTAGAGCAATTCCTAACCTTTGTTTCATTCCTAAAGAGAACTCTTTTGTCTTTTTCTTACCTGTATTAGAAAGATTTACTTTTTTTAAAACTTCACTAATTTCCTCAAAAGGAATACCTTCCTGTAAACAAAAGATTTTTAAATTGTCGTACGCACTTAGATTGCCATATATAGCAGGACCTTCTATGAGTGATCCAATCTTTTTTAAATCATCTCTTTTCCACTTATCACCCTCAAATAGCACTTCACCATTTGTTTTTTGGAAAATTCCACTTATTATTTTCATTAGTGTGGATTTACCAGCACCGTTTAGTCCGAGAAGACCATAAATTTCTCCATAATTCACATGCAGGTTTATGTCTGACAGCACTTTTTCGTTTTTGAATTTCTTTTCTAAATGTCTTGTTTCTAAAATGTAATTAGCCATTATTACAACCCCTTATCTTTATTTAATACAAGTATAGAAAATAAATATCAAGAAACTATAAGGAATGTATTTTTAATAAGGACAAATAAGAAATGACTTATCATTTTTCAGTTAAGCTCAAATTTCAGCATGAAAAAAATCCATCTTGAAAAGATTGATCAAAATGGATTTTAATTCTGAAATTATATATGACTTTAAATAAGTCCTATTTTCGAGTATGTTATTCAGATTCTGCAATACAAAACGCATTTCTTTATTCCAGATATGCGCCCTTTAACGGAATAAGCAGCTCTTCCATTTGTTAAAATCACCTTGCCTTGATGTCCATCCGAAGATTCACCAATCCGAATGGCTTCACTTATTTCCGATAAGTTGCAATATGATTCAGGTCTCATCAGCCTTATTTTTTTATCTCTAATCAATGTAATTAAGTGGTTAAATGTCTCCTGCCATTCATTTGCTGAGACTCTTTTATTCCAATGCCGTAAATGAAATAATTTTGCATTCACTTTTGTCTCATTTGTAATCTCGGCCAAATCCACTTGGATTCCTGATAAAAGACCTAAAGTTAAGAAAGCACCTTTAGAACGAACGCAAAATGCTAAGTCGTTACCATCTGGTCCTCCAATTGAATCAATAGTTGCATCGACTCCATCCCCACCAGTCAAAGGTATTAATCACACAAGAAGCACCGAGCTTTAGTAAATCCTTTGAATATTTATCATTCCGGGTTATCGCAATTAATCGGAAGCCCAGAACTTTTGATAACTGAGCAAAAATGTGTCCAATAGCTGAACCGCAAGCATTGACCAAAAGGACATCATTTAAATCCTTTTCATTTACTGATCCTATATCATAAAATTGAATATTCATTTTTTGCACCTCAAATTTTATGGTTACTATTACTTTAAATAAGTTCTTTACACTATAGAAGTATCCTTTAAATTTAGCAGCATTTTCTTCCCTTCTTAAACTAACCTGCCCCGTTAGTTCAAGAAGAAAAAGGCTCTACTCCTTATTGAAGTAAAGCACCCGTTAGTTTAAGTGCGATTCTTCACAAATTCTTAGATATTCACAATTAAAAGCGGCTTACACCATATTTATTAATCCTCAAAATGTTCAGTAGATCACTCATCATTTTAAACTTTTTTTCGCTGATCCATCTAAAAAAAGCTTTTATTTTTCTTTCATTTACTTTAACATCGATAAGGGCACCCCAAAAAAAGAGATAGAGGTGCTAAATGTACGGTATTATTAATTATGAAATGTTTTTATTAACTGGGATTTTATTGAATCTAATCCCTGGTGCGGACACTATGTATATTGTTGGTAGAAGTATTTCACAAGGTAGAAGAGCTGGTATTTATTCTGTGTTTGGTATTATTACTGGCTCCTTAGTTCATACGTTATTAGTTTCTTTTGGTTTATCACTCATACTTACAAAATCTATTGTATTATTTAATACCATTAAGATTATTGGTGTTATCTATCTCGTTTATTTAGGAATTAAAATGATACTTGATAAATCAAACATAGGTTTTGAAGCGTCATCAACTAAATTAAACTTAAGAAGAATTTATATACAAGGACTTTTAACAAGTCTAACGAATCCCAAAGTTTCGTTATTTTTTATTGCTTTTCTTCCGCAGTTTATAGATGTTAAAGCATCAGGTCCTATTCCTTTCTTAATATTAGGGCTTACTTTTACTACAACTGGACTACTGTGGTGTTTATTTGTTGCTTATTTCTCTTCTTACATTACTAAAAAACTAAGAGGAAACCAAAAGGTGGGAATAGTCCTGTATAAGATAACAGGAATGCTATTTATTTGTATGGGATTAAAGCTACTTCAAACTAAAGCTCCCCATTAAACTTGTAAAATAAAACAATGCCCCCAAATAAAAAGTCCTTTCAAATATGAAGGGACTTTTTCTTAATTAATATTAGTTCTTTTACTGCACAATATCTTTCAGATATTCATTCAATGTAGTGATAAAATTTAAAATTCCGCATTGGTATATCTGTTTAAAGTAACCTTTTTCTTCAAGTAAAGTACTCGATTGCTGAAGAAAGTTCTAGAATTTTAATATGAAATTACTTCTTGAATCTGGTCATGAATATTTCCCTTACTTAACCCTCCGTGGTAACAAACTTGCTGTTAGTCTCACTAACTCTTAAGAGTTAGGCAAGTTTCCTGTTTGTATAGACAGCCCATGTCATAAGAGTTTTCTTTCCTTATGACAAAAGGTGTATAATAGTATGAAGAAATTTTATATTATCGGAGGGTAATGAAAATGAAGATTTTGTTTGATGAAACATACACTTCAAATGACGGAAAGCGAACAAGCAGGAATATTTGGTATGGATATGCTGATATATCTGATGTTGGTGAGTATGGAAAAAACATTAAGCTTAATGAAGATTTTATGGATAATTTATGCGAAATAATAAAAAATGACTTATCTAAGAATGCAGCAAATGCCCCTACTGAAACTAACTGGTATTTCTATGGAAGTGCTGTAACTCAGGACGCTATTGGAGACAATATCCGTCCGACAATTATGGTTCGTGAGCGATCTGACGAGTTTATTACTAATTTTAATATCAGTGACCACGATTTTGCTGTAAATATTGATGCTATTCTGTTGTTTAAGGCGGATTTTGAAAAACGTTTAGCGCGTCATTGATGAGTAATATCAGTATAAGCATTTTCAAACTTTGAGGGGATGATTTCATAATGAATTCATTCTCCTTTTTCATGTGGGGTGAGTATTTTTGTGTGGAGGATAAGGACTTTTAAAAATACAGATAGTGAATAATTACACTTAAATTAAACTGCCCCGTTAGTTTAAGTACATTCTTTCACAATCTCAATATTGATAGTAACAAAAATCCCTAATATAAAATCAAGCTTTTTTACAAATCTACACTTTATTCAGGTTCAACTCGAGCGAAAACCGCTTTATCTTCATTTATTCCTTCTAATTTGCTCGATTTTCAGTCGTTTTTGCGTTAATCCTTCTTTAAGTTCCAATATATCACAACAAAAAAAGCGCCTAATCCCTTTTGTATCAAGGGATTAAGCAGATTTTAAACACTATAGTTTTAGTATAGTTAATTGTTATTTTGCGAACAATGACATTCACTCATTATTCACTATGTATAGTTTCCACAACATGAATCACTTTTATCCCTAAGGCTTCCCCTTTAGTTGAATGAAAAAAACTGTTTGAATAGCTCCAAGATCTTCAACTAAAGCACCCGTTAGTTGAACAAGATTTATATAATTAGTCCTTCATTTCCACCATAGTAATCAACGATTTCTTTTAATTCGGCTAACGTAGAAATCAAATAACTTTGTTCACTTTCAAATTCAAATTCTAAAAAATTCTCCACAGATAAATACTCTTGGAAAATACCTTGGATTTTAAATTTACCTAACCCAGTAAATTCAAGCACTAATTTAAGTTCTGATGAATCAGTATTTGGAAAATTAATAATGCCTTCTAACTCTTCGTAGCATTTAAGTAGTTGTTTATAGAATTCATATATTTGACCTGTTGAAAACCAAAGTTCGGCATCTTTTACGTAATAGTTCCCACTTTTAATTTGAATTTTCCCTTTAACATCATAGCCACCCAAATAACTTGTTTCTTTTGGGAAACCAAAAACTTCATTTAATTCAATTCTTATAAATCCTTGTTTGCCTTTAAGTTCAAATGCATACACTCAAATCATCTCTCTTCATTTAATTGCCTTGTTTCAACCATATCAAAATACAAGTTATTTTAACAGATTCTTATTCCACTAAACTGCCCCGTTAGTTGAATAAGACAATCGAGTATATTTTTTAAAATAAAGGATTCTAATAAATTATGTAGAATATTTACATTAATACTAAAAAAAGGTGTGATAAAATGTTGAATCAGGTTTGTGTTATAAGTATTTACGTGCCAAATTTAAACAAAGCAATTGACTTTTATACCAATACTTTAGGTTTTGAATTAAACAAGCAGTATGGACCTAATATTGCATCACTTGTACACGGAGAGTTACCAATTATTTTAGAGGAGAACAATAATACAACCTTTAATCAAGATAATAAAATTACAGGAGTTGTATTAGGTTTGAGAACTGAAGATATTTATGAAACGGTTAAATTCTTAAAAGATAAAGAAGTTGAATTTATTGTAGATGAACCAACTAATTGTCCTCCAGGAAAATATATTAGTTTCAGAGACCCCTTCGGAAATATTTTAGAATATCTCCAATTTGAAAATCTGTAACAAGCATTAAAAGTTCAACATAATTGTTGAACTTTTTTTAATCTCCTTTTATAACTAACCTGCCCCGTTAGTTCAATAAAGAAAAAAAGTGCTGCATATACAACTCAATGATCTTCAAGTAAAGCACCCGTTAGTTGAAGAAGAACCTTTTCTTCTAATGCACATTTTTTCGATTTCGGAATACGTCTCAGATTCCTAACAGTTCGTATTAACAATAAGCTTCTTCATTAAAAATAAAAAGTTCAAAATCGAAACTTAACTACATTATTATTCGTTATATTATAAATAGTCTGAAAATAAAAAGGAGCCTAGCTATGAAACATTTATCAATTTATGTTTTTATCTTTAACTTACTTTTTTATGCACTAACCTTGTTTAATATTGATCTTGTTCCAGGTATAGTATGGCGAAGTGTATTAATTACAGGACCTATAATAGGGATTATCTTAGCTTTGTTGTATTCTAAAGGAAAATTGAAAGTAATAGGATTATCAGGAAATTTGTTCGTTTTTGTCATTGCCATACTTATGCCGTATATTGTTACAACATTTATTTGGAACCGACCATAGCAAGTTCACTTCTACAGAGCCAATATCTAAGAGATGTGCTTAGATATTGGCTCATTTAATTTGAAATTCATTAATTATTCTCCTAAGTTTTCTGCCATCTGTATTACGCCGTATGTTCGAATTGTCTATTATCCTTCAATTTCAATTTTTTCTAATTCCAAGTGTTGAACAGTTTTATTCCATTCGTCATACTTATAGCTGCATTTATACATTTACAAATACTGCTTTTTTTATGAAATCGAAGAAATTCTCTAGATAGAAATTGACTTATCACTTAGATTGTATTGCATCTTAGTTTGTAGCTAAATATTCACTATTTCGGTATTCTCCAACTTTTCACTAATGCGATATAAAAACAAGGGAATTTATCAAATTTCTTATTGAACTAACCTGCCCCGGTAGTTGAAGAAGACAATCGAGTATATTTTTTAAAATAAATGATTCTAAATAACATCTGTAGAATATTTACATTAATACTAAGAAAAGGTATGGTAAAATGGTGAATCAGATTTGTGTTATAAGTATTTACGTGCCAAATTTAAACAAAGCAATTGACTTTTATACCAATACTTTAGGTTTTACATTAAGGCTGTTTTCGTAAACTTTGTTGTTTTGGTTAAATAGTGTTATTCAACAATCGGGCCAGATTGTTGAGGTGCTATATGTAAAGTGAACTTACCAAAAATTATTCTTATGGAGGTTGTAGAATGAGAAATGGTGTTATCTTAATGACCATAATTTCGGGGCTACTTTTCTGTTTTATAATGATTGCAGCTTCGCTATCTCCCTTTCCGGATCCTGGTGGATTCAATTCTTTAGGTATGTGGCTGAATATTATAATGTTTCTTGTCTTTTATATTCTGTCTTTAATTTTGTATTGGGTAGGAGTTAAAGGAATGAAATATGTTATGGCAGTTTTTTGCGGAGTAGGGTTACTTATATCACTTTCAATAATTGTACTGGCATTTGTAATGGGAACGGTTACTTATAATGTTTCTGATTTTCTATATGTGATCGTTCTTTGCATTATGTCACTAATTGCCAATATCGTTTGGTATATTGTTGCATTTAAAAAGTAGCAGATTTATAACGTTCTGTTTTATAAGGATGCAATGTATACAACAATCGGGCGCGATTGTTGTATAGCCAAACTTTTCTTTATAGCAACAATCTTTGAGAAAACAGCCTACATTAAACAAGCAGTATGGACCTAACATTGCATCACTTGTACACGGAGAGTTACCAATTATTTTAGAAGAGAACGATAATACAACCTTTATTCAAGATAATAAAATTACAGGAGTTGTATTAGGATTACGAACTGAAGATATTTATAAAAAGGTTAAATTCTTAAAAGAGAAAAAAGTAGATTTAATTATAGATGAACCAACTAATTCCTCCAGGTAAATATATTAGTTTCAGAGACCCTTTCGCAAATATTTTAGAATATCTCCAATTTGAAAATATGTAACATGAATTAAAAGTTCAACAATTATGTTGAACTTTTTTAATCTCCTTTTATAACTAACCTGCCCCGTTAGTTCAATAAAGAAAAAAGAGCTGCATATGCAACTCAATAATCTTCAAGTAAAGCACCCCGTTAGTTGAAGTTGATTTAACTATCTTCGACGTTTATAACTATTTCATCAAATAATTTATCATTAAAATATATTTCCAATTTCCATAATCCACTTGTAGGGAACAACATATTCGATGGGATATGGGAATCGGCACCGTTATTAGGGCTAATGGAAGTATTGGAATATTGCCATACTGTATCATTGCCAGATACCAAAACGGGATGTTCTTTCCCTTCTTTGTCAGTTCCAACTACTTTAAAATCACCACTGATACTATCTTTGTCTCCCCAAAAATGCCACATATACTTATTTACTTTATTAGCAATAATCTTTTCTTCTACTGCTTCACCTTTTTTACCAGAGCCAACCAAGAAACCAACTTTCCCTTCTTCACCAATCAACAAAAACTCACCTTTTGTCCCATCACCAAAAGTAACTTCAACCGATTGCGCAATTTTTTGCACATTGTTACTAATTTGTTTCGCAATATGGCTCGGTATCACTTGAAACGTAATAAATATCGCAATACATAAGCTAATCGCCAGCGTAATAATAAAGTTTAACAATAGGCGTGTCGTGAGATTATTCATGGCGTTCAACTAAGCGATAGCCGATATTACGCAGCGTCTGAATTTCGATTGGGATAGCGAGACTCTCTAAACGCTTGCGAATTTTCCGAAAGCATATCGACTGTACGCTCCGTTCCTTCGTAATCAAGGCCCCATATTTTTTCGAGTAAATGGTCGCGTGTAAATACTTGCTCGCAATTCGTTGCAAATAAAAATAATAACTCAAATTCTTTTAGTGGCAATAAGATTCTTAAGTAAATATATCCAGCGTTCATGTAGACAATCTTTTTTTTCAAACAGTACGACTTTATTTCAAAGACACAACGATCTTACTACCCACTTTTTATTTATCCCACACTCTCATCTGCTAGTACTACTATTTTTTATTACCAAATTAGCCGTTTCACTCGGATGGTTAAGAGGAAAATGATGACCATATGGAACAAAATCAACCTTACCAAGATGCGAAGGAGCAGAATAGCCTCTGTCATAATCCCCCCAAATAATGCGAAGATTATACTTTGTTACTTCATTGAAATCACCTTGATCGTTTTTCAATAGTAAACTGTTAAGCTGAACCGTAGTATTTAAAATTCTAGGAGAAGTAAAACTGCTACTTATTTTTTCAATATAATGTTCAGGGATGTTCTCCGTACTTTCAAATAAACCATTACTTAATAAATAACGCTCTATTAAATTAGTAGTTGCCAATTTCAATGTCCATTTGTTCATAAATTGAGGAACATTTATCGATTTAGCATTTTTTTTAGCAACAGGTGGCTGAAGTAAAGTAATTGTATACTTCTTATCTATGTACTTTTGTACTAATGCTTCCAAAAGAATATACGCACCAAATGAATGGCCAATTAGATGGGCACCATTAGTAGCTTTCTCCAATAACTTTTTCACTACATTCAAATAGATATTTAAAAGGTTTTTCTCTCGTTTAAAAGGAGAACGTCCCAAACCTGGAAGGTCCATGATCCATACAGGTCGACCCGTTTTTTCATGAAGCTCTTTTCCTAAAGGAAATAAATCCTCTCCATCACTTAATAAACCATGTAATAAAATAAACGGTTTACCCTCTCCTTGTGATTGGTAAATGGTAGTATTATTACATAATGTTCGTTTAAATAAATGACTGTGCTGGCCATTTTGATACATCATACGATAATCCAGATCAGCTATTACGGCTGGGAAAAACTTCATTACATTTGTCTCCTTAAACCAATCTTCTCCCATAACCTTTTTCGCTGAACCATTTGAAAATGTTCGATTTGTAATAAAGTTCAGCCCATCAGCAGGAATTTGGGTTATTTTGCTTACGCCACTATTCATAAGTGCTTTCATAAATGGCAATGGGGCAGAGATTTTAGGTGCAGTCATATTCATACTTTCTGACATAGCATCTAATAATTCTGAAATATTCTGATCATGTTGTTTATCTTCAACAAGTGTATATGTTTGTATAGTTGGTTGCTCCAATCTGAAAACCTGCACAATAAACTTTGCTAGTTCATCGTTTGCAATAAGTGGTAATCTATATTCCTTACCTCCAGGAATCACTGGCATGAGCCCTTTTCGTATACTCATCACAAGCAAGCCTAAGCCTCCTGTTTGCTCCGTACTCCCTGTTTTACTACTACCAACTACAGTTGGTGGATTAATTACTGAAAGCGGATAACCTACTGTTGATGCCTGCTGACGGATATAAAGATCTGCTAAAAACTTTGTTCTCTCATATGGATTTTTTATTTTCAAAAAATTGTTTCCTTCTTTAAATACATCTATCGCAATCTTGCTATTTTTATCATCAAAGGGACTCATATAGCCTACAACATGAATAAATTGTTGCAATCCCTTCAATTGATGAATATTTTTAGCGAATTCACTAATATGTTGGGCACCATTCAAAAATACGGAAGCTGCCTCTTTGCTTGTCGCTTGAATATCCATGGGGCCTCCTGCGTGAATAATCACATCCGTTTTCAATACCCACTCCTTATCTTCAGCACTTAGACCTAAGTCTATTTTCGTCAAATCACCTTCAATAAAGTGCATAACTGCCTCTTTTAAGATGCCTCTTTCTTGATAAATGCGTGTTGCTTTACTTTTCGATCTCACTAATAGAAGAATTGTAACATGCTCTTTGGCTAATTCCTTCACTAATTGCTTTCCAATAAAACCTGTTCCACCAGTTAAAAATACTGTTCTCATATAAATCCTCCTTTTAGTACTATTCAGTACTAATTTGATGTAAAAAAAATGCTTCTTTTATCGAAGCAAGTTAAAAAAATGATCTGCTGTTTTCATGATTACAGTTGCATCCTTCAGTGTTTCTGAAATAAATAGCGCTCCTTCAAGATTTGTAATAAAAAGAGATGCAACCTCGTCAATATTAATTGTCTTTCTAAATTCACCATTCTCTACCCCTTGTTTAAGTAATAGAGAAACTTTCGTTTGTAATCCTGCAAAAAAAAGACCTATTTTTTCTTTTACTTTTGTGGCATTTGTAGGGCTTTGAATATAAAGCGTAATAAATGGACAGCTCCCCTTATATTCTCTCGTCTGAACTCCTTGTGATAATTGCTTTAAAAACAGTTGGATACGATCTTCAACTAATAATTGGTTTTGAGATAGTAAGCCATCAATTGCAGATTGATACATTTCAATCCAATAATCAACGACCCCTTCCAACAATTCTTCCTTATTAGAGAAGTGATAATACACATTAGACTTTGAAACTTTGCTTACACGAACTAATTCATCCATGCTTGTATAAGCAAACCCTTTTTCTAAAAATAATGTTGCAGCTACTTCAATCACACGTTTTTGATTCATTAATTTTCCTCTTATCATAATTAGTACTGTACAGTACTATAATAGGTGTTGCAAGTATTTTTGTTAGTTTAATAAAAAAATTGATCAAAAAAGCTATACTTGCTCTTTGTCACCAAAATAAGCCTATTTTGTTAGATATAGATTTTTAAATTAGCGACATCCTTAAAGTTATCCTTATTGAACTAAACTGCCCCGTTAGTTGAAGAAGAAAAAGATGGGACCTGTTAAATCCCATCTTAAAGTAAAAGCCCCGTTAGTGTTTACGCTTTACGCATCCTAATTTTTTAATTGTTTGGTATTTATAAAAAATGCTGTTCCCATTATAAATATACCTAAACAAACGAACATAGCAATCCCTGAATATTCACCCTCAAAAATTGTTGTGTTAACCAAAATAACAAACATCATTAGTACAAGTGATACATATAAGCCTTTAATGTATTTCATAAGTTTTACCTCCACCTTAATAGTAGTCCTGTTCTTTTACTATTTAAATTATTGGCGATATTAATATTAACATTAATATCCTTTGTTAGAAATTAACATAGAAAAGTGCCAACGCTTATTCAACTAAACTGCCCCTTTAGTTCAATAAAGAAAAAAGAGCTGCATATGCAACTCAATGATCTTCAAGTAAATCACCCGTTAGCTTAAGAAGAACAGCGACGTTATTAAACAATCGCGCCTTGTTGTGGTATTAGTGCTCTTACAATGTAGTAATAATCGGTCCTTCCTTGGTAAGGATAATCGTATGTTCGTATTGAGCCACAAAGCTTTTATCGGTTAGGCAGGTCCATCCATCTTCGGATTGGAAAACTTCCTCTTCAAATGTAGAGATCATAGGCTCAAAGGCAATTACCATACCATCTTTTAATATTTCGTTATCCCAGTGAGAGAAGTAATTTAAAATGTGTTTTGGTTCTTCATGAATCGAACGCCCAATACCGTGTCCAGTAAGGTTTTTTATGACTGTTAAGCCATGCTGTTTTGCTACATTGTGTGCAGCTTTTCCGAGCGCGCTTATTTTTGAACCTGGCATTGCCTTCTTAAGTCCAGCATCGAATGCTCCTTTAGCAACGTCACATATTTTATGTAAAATTGCCTCTCCTTCCCCTACTACAAAGGAAATTCCGGTATCTGCGAAATACCCGTTTTTTGAACCTGAAACATCAATATTTACAATGTCCCCTTCCTGAATTGCCCGTTTCCCCGGAATTCCGTGCGCTACTTCTTCATTTATGCTAATGCACGTATAACCAGGAAAATCGTATTCACTTTTCGGGGCAGATTGAGCTCCTGCTTTTTCAAACATCTTTCTCGCAATTTCATCGAGTTCTTTTGTGGTAATTCCAGGTTTCGTACTATGGACTAATTCATCTCGAATAGCAGAACAAATTTCACCAATTACCTTTAATCCAGTAAAATCCTCTTTAGTCTTTGCAACCATTATATTGTATATCCTCTCTTTTTAACGTATTTTATGATTAGTATATCATTTAATTATTTGCAGCAATGGATTTTTCTTCAAAAATCACTCTTGGACTAACCTGCCCCGTTAGTTCAATAAAGAAAAAAGAGCTGCATATGCAACTCAATGATCTTCAAGTAAAGCACCCGTTAGATTAATAACAATTACTCATCTTTTTCGTAAATGTGAAAAAAATAAGGGTATGGATTTTCTTCATCAGTAATCCCTTTTTGTACATAAATTTCATTCCATTTTTCATAGTCTAATTCAGGAAAGAATGTATCCCCTTCAAATTCAAAATCAATTTTTGTAACGTACAGTTTATTAGCATATGGCAAGAATAATTTATAAATCTGTTCACCACCAAAAATGAAAATTTCTTCTTCATTTTCACACATTTTAAATACAAATTTTTTTCTTCCAATGATAAGTGAATGTCCTAAAGTAGTTTTCTTTACATACTCCAATTCTTTTGGCAATTTCCACGGAAGCTTATTGTCTTTGCCAATAACCCTATTGTTGTCCATAGCTACAATAAGTGAAATAATCATATCTTCACAGCCTTTATTTTCGGTTTTAATCCATTTTAAATCTTGTTTGTTGTTGGTTCAATCATTATTCCTTCTTCAACTAACCTGCCCCGTTAGTACAATAACAAATCTACTTATTTTAAGACATTCCAATCTTCATAAGCTTTAGCATCAATACCTAAACTTTTGGTTCTTAACCATTCAAAGGCTTTTAGAACAAGTGGTGAAGCATTATCCAAAGAAACGTCTTTTTCCGATACCCATAATGCCCCAAGTGAATCTTGTCCATCGAATTGTTCAGGAACGCTTAATTCTCCGCCCATTTTTTTAACAGAATAGTAAACTGCAATATGGTGCACATCCGTAAAATCTCTCCACAACCAAGGGAGTATGAAATCGATAACACCAATATTTTCTTCAATTTCAATTTCAAGACCCGTTTCTTCAATAAACTCTCTTTTCATTGCCTTAGATAAAGTTTCACCTTTTTCTAAGCTGCCTCCAGGAAGGTCATATCGGTTTATATAAGGACCACCGTTTTTATTTATCACCAATAGTTTTCCATCTTCCACACACATTCCATATACACCAAAAGCCCTGTGATATTTTTTTTCTGACACAAAAAACTCCCCCAATACTTCTAAAAGATTATTCAAGTAAATGCCTCGATAGTCCAAGAAGAAAAAGCTACCCTAAAGGCAGCCTTGTTCTGCTAAAGCACCCGTTACTTCAATAAGAAAATTACAATCTCTTTTCAAAAAAGGTTAAGGATAGTTGTTCATTTACAATGACCTCTTTAATATTTCGAAATCCATTCTTTTTATAAAAACTAACTGCTGGAATATTTTTAGAGCCTGTTGCTACTTTTATTGTTTCAATCTGGAACTTAGTTTCAATGAAATTTAAAAGCAACTGTGCAATTCCTTTTCTAAAATGGTTTGGATGTACGATTAACCTATGTATATCAACATCATCGTCTACTTTTATAGATATTACTCCGCATAATTCTTCATTTTCATAATAACCAAAGAAAGTTTCTCCGCAATGTTGCAAAGTATAAACTGTATCCTTTAATGGTGGTATTTCATATGAACCAATTATTTCTGCCTCTACCTTATATGATGGTATTTGAATGTTTAAAACATCTTCAGCGTTTTTACTATTACTAATGTCAATTATTTTAATCAATGGATCCACCTCATTCTGCTATTTTCTTCTTTAACTAAACTGCCCCTTTAGTTTAAGTACGTTTCTTCACAATCTTCATAACGACATTAACATAAATATCCAAAAATAAAGTCATCTCACTTCTAAGAAATCTATAGAGGAAAGATGATTTTAATCAAAATTTTTTATAAATCTACAGTTGGTTTGGAATAAAGTTTGATTATTTTTAGTAGTTCTTGTTCAACTAAAGTACCTCGTTAGTTCCTAGATTCTTCTTTAGTGAATTTTTTTATTTTTATTTCAAACACCCTACAATGGGTAAAAAACTAGACCTTTTTGTTATCAGTATGATAATATAATCATGTCGATAATATTTGGAGGTGAATATAAAATGGATATTAGCATTAAAGATATGATGGACTGCATTGTCAACCCTGTTAAAAATCAAATTATTCTTGCGATTCAAGCAAAGGGTGAGTGTACCGCAAAAGATTTATTATCATTACAATACGACATCCCACAGGCTACCCTCTATCGCACATTAAATCGTTTGGTAGATAGTGGCGTTATAAAGATTGTTGAAGAAAAAAAAGTTCGAGCCTTAACGGAGAAAGTTTACGCATTGAATGAGAGTTTTTTAAATGTCAACCAATCTATCATTGAGCAGAACGATGGTGGAGCATATTTTAAGTTATTTACGAACTTTTTAATTGTATTGATGAAAGAGTTTCAAAATTACACAGAAAAATCCTCTATAAATATTGTTGAGGATGGTTCAGGTTTCAGCGCAACTCCTATCTATGTAACCGTTGAAGAAATGGTGGATATAGGAAATAAATTCAAAGAAATAATTGCCCCTTATCAAACAAGAAACACATCGGTTGAGGAACAAAAAATGCATATTCTCGCAACTATCATTACGCCCCCAAACGATAAATAAATATGAGGTGACTGTTATGAAAACAAAGAATAAGAGGAGCAATCTTCGTATGATACTCATTAGCATTATTGGAATATTAATACTTTGTATCGGAATTATAGCCTTACGATTCGTATATTTATCGAGTGCCACAAAGGGCGACTCAATCGCCAAATATGATAGCCCCAAAAGCGCACTTCTGGTAACAGATATCCAAAATGATACCTTAGGTATATCCGAATACGGCAACACGGAACCGTTAATGGCTAACATCAATACAGCTATCAAATACGCAAATGACTCTGAAATGGAGATTATTTACGTCAAACAAGAGTTTATGAAAAACTCTTTGGATTCACTGCTTTCTGGTGGTATGTATGAGGCTGATAGTGATGGAGCGGACTTATATAATGAATTATCCGTTCAATCAGATAACATTTTTAGCAAGCTCCGCTCTGATGCTTTTTCTTCGGATCATTTTGAAAATTATCTCATAGAAAACGAGATTGATACCCTTTTTATTGTTGGTGCAGACGCCAGTGGTTGTGTTTACAAGACAGCTTTGGGCGGCATAAACAGAGGTTATCGCGTTATTGTTTTGGATGATTCCTTATTTTCTGTGAAAGAAAACGCACTGAATAAAATGCTTGTGAAATATCAGACAAATGGTATCGAGATAACTAATATTAAGGATTTTATCCAAACACGAGACTAATAGTTAGATTGTGTAACAAAGAACGGAACCCCTTTTACATATGTGTAAGTTGAGTAAGTAAATAACTTTTAAAGCACAATACTAAATTAACACTTGTAACATTGTTTTAAAAAAGCCAACAAAGGCTATAAACTAACCTTTGTTGGCTTTTTTTAATTAGATACTTGTTTCTTTTTCAAAATAACTTTTGTTGGTTTGGAATAAAGTTTGATTATTTTTAGTAGCTCTTATTCAACTAAGCACCCGTTAGCTTAATAAGGAATAATAACTTATAAACTAGGTTTAATGTATTCTCCTGTTGAAGCATTAAAGCCCGCTGCTTTCATTTCTGTCTGGTCACTATTCCAACCTATCACTAATATTAGGTTAATATTTCTCTCTGTGTCTTTTTTAAGCATAAAATTATAACCTTTCGCCCAATCTTTACCAGGATAAATACTACCCATTTTCAGTGCTGTTTTAAGCAACTCTGGTGAATCATACTTAATATCTTTTATTTGTATAAACTCCTTTTTGGGATAAGGAGATGCATCATGCGTTGTTAAATCATCTGCTAAATCAATTTTCCCATTATGAATGATTACCAAAAAAAACTTATTAGTATCTGGTACTCCAAAAGCAATATTCCAATATTTTCTTTTTCCGTTACTTCCAATAGACTTCTCAGCTTTATCTTCTAAATCTATATTTACTGCATGTAATAATTGTGCATTTTCATCCCATTTCAAAGCAGAAGGATATGCTAATTCAATCGCTTGCTTTATTGATAATTCTTGGTGTTCATCGATTTCAAATTTATCTTCAGTTGATTGTAACGAACGAGCAGATAATTTCTCAACAGCACCAAATGAAATTAATAAAAGTAATGCTACAAAAACTGTTTTTTTCATTTTCTCGAACCCCTTTTAGGGGTAGTTTTTCCAAACCTTGTTCAATTATCCTGCTCCGTTAGTTCAATAAGAAAAAAGATCTGCCTATGCAACTCAATGATCTTCAAGTAAAGCACCCGTTAGTTGAATAATACTACTTGTGAGATAAAGGTTTTTCTGGTCTATTAGGGCAATATTTGCAATTAGGATCACTACATTTAGATTCAATCCAACTATTACATTTAGGACAAAAATACGTTTCAAAATCATCATAATAAACTAAATTAAACTTGCATTTAGAACAATATTTCTCTTGTTCAATTTGACCATAAAATTCAAAGTCATCTATTATGACTTTGCTATCTACTTCTTTTATTTTCATAAAAAACCTCCATAAAATTAATGAACCTGTTGCGTTAGTTCAATAAGAAATAGACTCCACTCCTTCTTGAAGTAAAGCACCCGTTAGTTGAATAAGAAAAGCGATGCTTCTTCCACAATCGCGCCCGATTGTGGAAGATAGTTTTTCAACTAAAGCCCCTGTAATTGTAGTATAGGAGGAAAACTCAAACTTTCATAATTAAAGCTCAAAAAATTGTTTTTATAGTATGGTTGTGTGTTATTTTCATCACATAACGCACGAATCCAAGTACACCATTTTAATTATTGCTGTGTCATTAGAGAAAGTTATCTAGTTTTTGCGATGCAATAAAATCGTCTCCAAGGTAAAAAACGCCCTCTTTACTTTCCTTAAATAATACTATAACATAGTAAAAGTTAAGTGCTCTAATTAGAGTACTTTGAATGGAGTATATTTCTAGAAGGGAAGTAAAGTATGAAATTTAAACAGTTTACAAAGTTACAAGGCTTTGGTGCGTCTATCTTTATGGGTGTTTTTTATGCGGTCGCAATGCTATTAATCTTCTTACTAGGTTACACAGCATTACCAGGAAATATGGACGAGCTTAAAATTGCGCTTGTGAATGATGACGAGGGCGAAGCAGGAACTCAAATTGCAGATCAACTAGCAGAAAGCTTACCATTTGAAATCACAACGAATATTTCAAATAAAAAAGCGTTAGATAGATTAGGGGACAACAAATATTCGTTAGTGATTCATATTCCAGAAAACTTTTCTGAGAATGCACAATCAGGTAAGTCAGCTCAAATTGATTTCACAGTGAATGAAGCAAGCGCCACAATGGTATCTTCTTCAATGAAATCAGTCGTAACAGAAATTAATAATCAATTAAGTGCAATCTTCTCAACACAAACAGCGAAAGGCGTTCTTTTAAATATGAACGTACCTGAGGAGCAAGCAGATGCGATTGCAACACAAATTGAACAAGCTTATGTAGGCAACTACGTTATCATGAACGATGTGCCAGACGGAATGCAAAACAACATGTTACCAATGTTCTTAACGATGGCTTGTTACGTAGGGGCAATGATTGCAGCGATGCAGTTAGTACAAGCCTTCAATCAAAGCAAAGGAAAAACATCAAGAGCGAAACTTTTCGGTTATGTACAATTATCAGCCCTTATCATTGCAATTGTTTCATCTATTTTCGCAGTAGGTATTGCGGTCTTAATTGCAGACTTAGATACAGATGCTATTTTCAAAGTTTACGGTCAACAAGTATTGTTATACATGGTAGCGTTTAACTTCTGTGCAATCTTCACATTCTTAATCGGTGAAGCGGGAATGATTTTAAATATTCCAGTATTACTGTCACAAACTATTGCCAACGGTGCAACAATGCCACGTGATATGATGTACAGCTACTTCGATGTAGTAAGCTATATCACACCAATGTATCATTCGGTACAATCTTACTTTGCTGTGATGTTTGGTTCAACTGAACAAGCACCATTCCTATGGGGCTTAGTATTAGTAGGTGTAGTTGCAGTACTGATTAATGCGTTAATCGTTACACTTGTACACAAAAAAGTACCTGTAGAAGCATCTGAAGATGTACCTGTAAATGTACCTGTAAAAATACAACACCAATCTTAAAAGACTAGAATTGAAGGCTTCAATCATCGCAAGAGGTTGAAGCTTTCTTATTTGTTCGGTACAGTAAAGGAGGAGGTGCCTCATGTCAATCCAAATATATATTTTAAGTAAGTTATTAGAAGGAGAAAATTATCCTTATAAGTTGAAAAAGGAATTATCAAATCCTATTCCATTCGATAAAATGGGCAACTTAACTGAAAGTAAGCTCTATTACCATTTTGAGTCACTGACAAAACAAGGACTAGTCGAACCAGGTGAGATTATTAAGGAAGAAAATCGTCCAGACAAGCAAGTTTTTGCGATCACTGTCAAGGGCCGTGAACAGCTGCCGAACAAGATTTATGAGCTATTTAAAAAGGCGAATAATATTCGGGAAATGGTTGTAGGCATCATGTTTTTACGACATGTAGAAAATGCTCTAGTTATCCCGATTTTAGAGAAAAAGCTAGAATCTTTACAAGGGAAGCAAGAACAATTACAGGCAATTTACAACCAAATCCAATTAGATGATTCAATGAAAGAAAACGCGTATTTTATCCAATCATATTATTCAGAAAACATTGCGAATGAAATTCAATGGTTAGAAAAGCTTATTAGGAAATTGAAGGACATTAAAGAATAACGGCATTTTTCATAATTATCTTTATCAATCTAATAAGCGAAGATCAAAGCAAAATACCAACTCTGATGTCAGACATTATATAGTATAAAAATAAGGGATAGAGGAGCATAATAGGAATTGCTCCATCTATCCTTTTTTGTACTACAAATTACTTCATTTACTTCAACAAATTGATTATTTAAATAGGCTGTTTTCTCAACGATTGTTGCTATAAAATAGTGGGTCTTATTCAACAATATGGTCCGATTGTTGAACAACAAGTTTAAACACTCTTCAACTAAACTGCCCCGTTATTTCAATAAAGAAAAAAAGAGCTGCATATGCAACTCAATGATCTTCAAGTAAAGCACCCGTTAGTTGAATAAGAGTTGTAATATCATTACTAATCAAATTTATCTTTATTTAGAAAATACAATTAAATCATTCAATTACAATTACTTCTCCATCCCTTTCCCGTTTTTTTGTAAGAGCCCCTCTTATTGGTTATACTAATTTTATTAGGGAAAGTAGTGTTGAGAATGAAAAGAAAAATCTTATTCGGTCCTGCTGCTATTGCCGTTATACTTATTGCCACACTTGGAGTTCGTGAATATGGGGCTCTTAAATATTCAAGCGACAAAGATGACTCAACAAATAGCAACATTGTAGAAGCATCTGAATCCCAAATTTATAATGCTGAAATCGGAGAATGGGTTTCAAAGATGAACGTATTACTTTCCGAACCGATGAACGACCCAAAATTGAAAAAAGCGAGTAACGATGAAGGTTTCGAGTATTACTTGAAGTCACTAGTAGTCAATGAAGAAGCACCAATCCATTTAATTAAAGGAAATAAAGAATTGGAAAAAGATTATATAAATTTGTTCCTTTTAACAAGTTATAAATCTAATAAGCAAGCTGCCCGTACGGTACATTTAGATCCTAATGGTGAAGCAATGGAATCAACAGATTTAGTTAATCAATGGGCACCTACTGATGAAAATACGCGTATTGCATTCGAATACATGAAGCAAATTATCAATGATTTAGACTTTGCAATTAATCATAATGGAAAAGGTGAACTATATGGTGTGACGCATGTATTGAACACGCGTTTGGCTTCGAACAAACGAAAAAAAAGCCAGTCCTATTCGCTGTAGGACTGGCTTTCGTGTTGTCTTGCTAAATTTCATAACGTTTCGCACTTAAAGTATATCATGATTTAATTTCTCAATCAAAAGTATTGAGTATTCTTTTATCATACTTGTTACGTAAAAAAAGAACCTCTAAGCATACAAGACTTGAATAATATTTTTGTATATGAAAGATTAGTTCTTTTGAAAAGTTTTTTTAATGTATCATCATATTGTGTAGTGTAGAATGAAAAGAAACCTTATCTAAGGAGAACAAAATGAAAATAGAACGTATGTTAACCATTATTGTGATGTTACTTAATAGAAATCGTGTAACAGCCAATGAATTGGCTCAAAAATTTGAAGTGTCGGTTCGGACTATTTACCGAGATATTGAAACAATCAATCTAGCCGGAATTCCTATCATTTCCCACTCTGGAAACAATGGTGGATTCAGCATTTATGAAAATTATAAATTAAATCATCAAGTACTGACTCTTAATAATCTGTCCTCCCTTCTTTCTGTTCTCAAAGATATTAATTCCACGGTTGACGACATTGAGCTAGAATCATCCATAGAAAAGTTAGAAAATATCATTCCTAAAAACAAGGCAGATGAACTAAAGCTGCATATGGAACAAATCATCATTGATTTACATCCTTTTGGAGAATCTCTAGAACAAAAGTCATTAGTTAAAACGCTAAGAAAATCTATTACACAGACTGATATACTGATGATTGACTACAGAAATTATAATAATATTGTCAGTAAAAGACGAGTTGAACCTATGTCACTCATATTTAAAAATTATACTTGGTACTTATTTGCTTATTGTCTTTCAAAAGAGGATTTCAGAATATTTAAAGTTTCCCGTATAAGTGATTGTTATATCGAAACTCAATCATTTGAACGTCGAGAAAAATCGTATCATGAGATTAGGACATTATTAAATGAGCAAACAATAATGACAACAATTGTCTTAAAAATTTCCTCTATAATGCAGTCTCGTGTGGAGGATATTTTTAATAAAGAAGATATTTCGGTGTTAGAAACAGGTGAACTTCTTGTTAAAGCTACACTCCCCGAAAAAGAATGGTTGTTCTCTCTCATATTTAGTTTTGGAGAGCATGTAGAGGTCTTAGCTCCAAAAGAAATGCGTGAAGCAATTGCTTCAAAACTCAGATTGATGGCTGAAAAATATCGTTAATTGCGTTTCTCAAAGTTGACAGACTGTTGTCAAATCACCGTGATAATATTGTTGTTGTAAGACACATTTATTTTAATTAGGAGGAACGTTAAATGACAAACAATTATGAATTTCCAACACCAACACTTATCTCAGTTAACGGTGTGAAACTAGAAGTTTTTGAAGCTGGACAAAAAAATTGGGGGCGACCTATCGTTCTCTGCCACGGATGGCCAGAACATGCCTATTCTTGGAGACATCAAGTGACTCCTCTTGTAGAAGCAGGTTATCACGTTATTATTCCCAATCAACGGGGATATGGAGAATCTTCTTGTCCCAAAGAAGTTACAAAATATGATATTAAACATTTAACCGGTGATCTTGTTGCTCTATTGGATCACTATCAGTACAAAGATGCCATTTTTATGGGGCATGATTGGGGTGCAAGTGTTGTTTGGAGCATTGCTTTGCTGCACCCAGAACGTGTTCGTAAAATGATTAACTTATGCTTGCCCTATCAAGTTCGTGGAGAGAAACCTTGGATTGATTTTATGGAAGAAGTTTTTGGAGACGATTACTATTTTGTTCACTTTAACAAACAACCAGGTGTTGCAGATGCTATACTAGATGAAAATTCATCACAATTTCTTAATAACTTATACCGAAAGAATGCTCCATCACAAGTTCCTGGTAAAGGAATGGAAATGATTAATCTAGCTAAAGCAACCAAGCCATTAGGTGAACCTGTTATGAGTGATGAAGATCTTTCTGTTTATATCTCAGGGTTCAATAAGACAGGTTTCACTCCAAGCATCAATTGGTACAGAAATCTAAATCGTAATTGGTATTTATTAGGTGACGTCTCTCCTATTATTCATCAGCCAACATTGATGGTATATGGCGAGAAAGATATTATTCCGCCACTTCAAAATATAAAAGATTTTGTACCTAATATAGACGTTAAGAGTTTGGACACTGGTCATTGGATTCAAGAAGAAAGACCTGAAGAGCTTAATCAAATGATTTTAAAATGGCTGATAAAATGAGTGAAGCTTTATTTTTTATTAATCAAGCCTCTGGAGTAAAGTTAACGTGCAAAAGGTGCATAAATTAATAGAACTTAATCAAATGAAGCCTGAAGGATTGACTATTTTTAATCAAAGAAATGATCAAACAGGTTATTCTTCCGCTAATAGGAACGTTACTTTAATAAAAGAATATGAGGATGAAATTAAAAAAAATCAAAATTCTTGGAAATTCTTTAATAAGCTTCCATCTTCTTACAAAAGAGATTCTATTTGGTGGGTAATGAGTGCCAAAAAAGAAGAAACTAGGCTAAGAAGATTGAATCGATTAATCGATTCATGGAAAGAGGGAGACATGTTAAGACCGTAGTTTTATCAATCAACAGCATTAATTTATATATACCTGGATTGTTTAGAGAGAAGAATATGTAGCTTTTGAATAAAGTTCGATTAAAAGTAAGTTGCAAACGCTGATTTTATACAGAAAGAAACCAACTGTTTTGAAACAAAGTTTGATCAAAACAGTTGGTTCTTTATTTATCTAGATTGGTTTTTATAATAAAGATTGATTATTTCTGGTTGCGAATCTTCAATTAAAGCACCCGTTAGTTCAATAAGAAAGTTAAATGTTTTTCTGTAATAATTCTACCAGACCATTGGGATAAAGTATTTTCTTCCCATCAATAAAATCTTCTAAGGATATCCATTTCGCGAATGTAGTTTTACTCCCTTCTACAACTTTAAAACTTTCTTTTTGGTATAGAGTTTGGTCTATAAATTCCACCAAGTAAATCTGAGTTATTTCGTGCCCTATATTTCCGTCTATTCTAAAGATGTTTTCTAAGCAGGAAATATAACGTTTAATCTCTATACCCACTGCTATTTCTTCATTGTATTCTCTTATAATAGTTTCACTAGATTTCTCACCAAGTTCAATTGTCCCACCTATTGGTCGATAATATGTACCTGTTCCCTTTGAATGCTTTCCCCCTTGTACTTCTAAAAGAATTTTATTATTGTGTATTATTATCCCTAAAGTATTTGCCCTTGGATACACATGATTCCCCCCCTTTAATATTACCTACCACAAAATAACATTCTGCATAATTAAATCTTCTTAAACTAAACTGCTCCGTTAGTTCAATAAGAAAAAAGAGCTGCCTATGCAACTCAATGATCTTCAAGTAAAGCACCCGATAGTTGAAGAAGAAAAAAGAGACGCTTATCCTTGTTCAAGGATATCGCCGATTACAGAAAAACGTAAAAAACCACACTTCCTAGAATTGTTCAATCTCAGCTATTACACTTTTCAATACATCAATTGATTCCACGGCGTTTCCGTCATATTCCAAACTATGATTAACATTTAGAATTAACTTTGAGGTGATATTTGGATTTTCTATGACTTTAGAATATCTTTCCTCGGTGTAAAAACTATCTTTATCTCCAATTATGCACAAACCTTTATTCTTACTTCTTACCATCGCACCCAAAACATCTTCCCTTTGTATTAAAGGAGTCAACCAAATTGCTTTTGCATTCTTAAAGCATTCTCTGTTCAATTCATAACTCATAGCAATTGTCCCAAGTGATTTTCCGATCAGATAGAAATTTTCATATGTTTTGTTGGTTAAAACATCATCAAAAACAGTCTTTACATCCAATTTTATTGCTTCACTTATTTCTTCAATAGTAAAATCATCATAGACTTTGTTTTTGTATTGATAATTAACTTGCAAAACATCATACGCTTTATGTAAAAATACCCCTGTTGAGTAATGAAGAAGAGGTCCCTGCGTGGTATATCCCTCACCTGGTAGTATTATTGCTAAGTTCTTAGAATCTTCATTTCTGCTCAGTATTGTAAAAGGAATATCTAACTCCTTATACCCTTTAACTGTCCGCGTTTTAACATTAAACATTAAAATCCCCCCTGTTTCCCAAATATGTATTTGCTCGTTATTTGCATAACTTAAACTTTCAACGTAGGCCATCTAATTTCCTTTTTTCTTCAACAATCTGGCCCGATTTTTTATCACAAGTTAAACAACACTGTTCAACTAACCTGCCCCGTTAGTTAAATAAGAAGGCTGTTTTCTCATAGATTGTTGTTTTTAAATTAAAATTTCTGACTCCTTTAATTTTTTGTTAAAATAAGGATATCAAAAACAAAGTAGAGAAGAGAACGGGGCTGATTATGTTGAAATTATTATTAACTTCTAATGGTTTTTATACTGACGCTATTAAAAACCAATTTTTAATACTCATTGATGGTGAAGTTAACGAAATGAAGGTCGCTATTATCACAACTGCTTCACCACACAAGGAGAATAATAGGTATGCACAAAAGGCAAAAGAAGATTTTAGGGAGATGGGGTTCCAAAACATTGATTTCATTGACTTGGAATTTGATAATCCAGAAAGTCTTACACAGAAAGATGTCATATACATTAACGGTGGAAATCCATTTAACTTGCTTTTTCATACTAAACAGAGTGGTGCAGATAAAATCCTAAGACAGTTAGTTTCAAAAAATGTAGTTATTGTAGGTGTTAGTGCTGGTGCTGTTCTACTTGGTCCCAACATCAAAGTCGTTCATTCCTTTACTCCGCAAATGGATACACTAAATACTAAAGATTTTTCAGCATTAGGATTAACAGACCAACTTGTTTTCCCTCACTACGACAGAGAAGATTTGTTCAAGGATAGTACAAGCAAGACAATTGAAGATAGACTGAAAGAATTTGAAACCCGTGAAAATTGTGAAATTACGAGACTTAAAGATGACGAATATATCACAGTAGAAAAGTAATTTATTGACCTCTATTTTTAGGTCTCTTTATGCACTTCGCAACATCTCAACCGTTGTATAGTTCGACTTTTGACACGCTGTAATAAGCATTTGCTCTACTCTTTTATCAAATGCTAAATTCTTGCCTAATTCGAGCCAAAGGAACCAATAGAGGTAGTTGTCCTATAAAAGGAATAGCTCCACAATCTGGCCTAATTGTTGGACACAAGTTAAACAACGCTCTTCAACTAACCTGCCCCGTTAGTTCAATAAAGAAAAAAAGAGTTGCATATGCAACTCAATGATCTTCAAGTAAAGCACCCGTTAGTTGAGGAAGTAAGGGATTAATTCGTCAAAATTTCACCTAACAGCTTGATTTAGTTTATGTTCTTCGATTAAGTCAATGTTTCTACCGTTAGTGGTATAACTCTGTAAATAAGAACCAATATTAGCATAGATTTCAACATTTTGTAACTCTGATATAGGTAGCCATTTAACATATATTTGATTCGAATCTGGATTTTCTGGAAATTTTGGAGTCGTGTGATTTATTATTTTGCATTCAAACATCATAACTAATGTATGTATTTTCCCAAACTTTTCAAGATTAAGATGTGGTGTATATTCATAAACAAAGGCTAAAGGACCTACTTCTACATCTATACATGCTTCTTCTTTGGCTTCTCTTTTAACTGCATCAGTAATAGATTCATTTGGTTCTGTTCCGCCAGCAGGTAAATCATAGACGACACCTCTTATCGGGTCATTATATACTGTTAATAATATATTATTATTTTCTATGATAATTGCACCTGCTCGTACTCTGATATGATACTGCATTTAAAAACCCCCTATATTTAATTTCAATAAGTTACATTACATCGATGAAAGTGCACTTGATTAATTTATATAATTCAACGTTAAATAATTAAATCCTTTATTTGTTGTTATTCAACTAACCTGCCCCGTTAGTGTTAGTTGAACAACACAAATCCTTGAGAAAACAGCCTTAAATAAATTTAAACTAAAAAACTCGACCCATGGCTAATGGATCGAGTTTCTTATTTGATTTCATTTTATCTGCACTGTTTTGTTAGTTGAACAAGGAAGTTACTCTTACGCTGGACTTCTACATTGATTATTTTTTTCGGGGTCAAACTTCCTCACTTTGTATTCCTTAATTATCCAATCATTTGAATCCCAATCTTTTTTTAACGTAACAGTAAAAACATCTAAAGAGTTATGAGCTCCTGTAAATGTTGTAAATTCCAGCTTAGTTTGAAAAAGCCAAGACCCTGGATGGTCCAGCTTTTTTATATCAATAATTCTTTCACAGAAAGTTCCAATTTCAAAGGTTGTTCCATAATTGTTTTCTATCACTTTTCCAATCTGTGGTCGTAAAAGGTCAATTACCGCATCTTCTAACAAATTTTCTCTTGTAGCTTTTGTATTTGTAGGAAGGTTAGCAAACGCTATAGCCGATGTTGTAGTTAAAATAACAAAGATAATAAATGTAAACATTTTTTTCATTTAAACACCTACTATTTATTTTATAGGTATCTTGTTCATTGACATCCATAATTATTCTTATTCAACTTACCTCCCCCATTAATTGAATAAGAAAAAAAAGAGCTGTCTATGCAGCTCAATAACTTTTTGTTAATGCACCCGTTAGTTTAAGTGCAATTTTTCACAATGTATTAAAATTTTGTCAATCAGCCTTTTTTTGCACTAACTACTATATCTGGTTCGTTATTCTGTATATAATGGGTACTATTATCACCATTTGAGGATATTTCAAGAATCTCTTTTTCATCTCATTCCATAACCCTTGTGATTCCTCCTGCTTTCTTGCCCGGATTTAAGAAGAGAGTTAGTTTCCTAACTCTCTTGTTGTATGTGTGTAATCATATAACTTGTAAAATAGTTCTTTACTTTTTCGAAATTTAGTGAAGTGTATAGGATAATCCCTTGTGCATCATGATCGAATGTTAAAACCATTTCATCACCTGATTTGAAAATTCGATTACGGCCAGTTCGGATATCCAGCTTATTTTGAGACACGATGAATGTATCGTTTTGATAGGCTAAGTAAAATAGCTCTTCGAACACAACTTTTAATTCATCTGTGTTTTTTACTGTTAAAAAGAAGCCTGGGACTTCCGCATGATACATTCCTTTTGAAGAAAGGGTAAACACACGCTGCCCGGAGTCTATATATTCTACAGCATACTTCGCCCAATCCTTTTGCATTTGATGCTGCTCTCCATCGTGCGTTTCAATATAGATAGACAATGGATAAAAATAAAGGTTTTCAATTGTTTCAAAAGCAAGTTTCTCGATACAATCATATTCCGTACTAATATAATACGATTTAGCCTGGTCTTGTAAATCTACATCACACTCTCTATCTTTTTCACGAATATAAATTTCAAGTTGAATTGGTAGCTCTTTCACCGGCAACACACTACATGGCAAAGGCACTTTTTCATAAAACGACACATGTCTATAAAAATCCGCAATCGCTATGTCATTTTGATCATATATAACGCTTGTACATTCACTTATACTATTTGCTAAAATCCAACTTCTTGCTGCGTCATCTAAAAAGAACTTGTAGCATTTACCATGATGACCTATTTTTACTCGCTTATTTTTCATAAATTTCTTCATTTGCTTTATCATCTTCTCTTCATTTAAACCTTGGTATACCAATATATTCACAGAAGAGGCCTTCATAATAAAATAATCAAAAAGCATTTCCCGTTGATTTTTAACTTCGTCATTTCGCACATCGAACTCAGGTAAATTGACATCCCATTCGTTTGTTTGATCTAAAATATACACATCTTCACCTCAAGTTCCGTTCAAAAAAAATTTTTATTACATCTTCACATACCTATAAAGGTCTTTTTATTATTGAGTTATTCTCTACTCTTTATTGCAAATCCTTGTTCAACTAACCAGTTGCGTTAGCACAATAAGAAAAAAGAGCAGCCTAGCAACTTAACGATCTTTCACTAAAGTACCCGTTAGCTCAATAAGGTTTCTCTAAATTAAAGTCCCATTGTTCAAAAGTTAAATAGCATTTATCAGGGACCGACTTAGCAATCTTCATAAACCTTTCCGAGCAAAGCAAAATCCAGGTGCTTTGTATTACAAATAAATCCCCTGGAGGAAGATTTTTTACTATGTGAATTCCTTTTTTATCATTCCAGCCTTTCGCATTACATTGATTACACTTAATAACAGGACCAGGACCCTTTTCACTGTTTAATTCAATTTCATAGTTTGGTTTTATTCGAAAGTAAGGTTCTATAAAACCTCTTCTTCTATAGCTTACGACAGCCTCTTCTATAGAAAATCCGTGTAAATTATTATCCCTAAGATACTGAATGGCTTCCTTTGAACCAATAATTCCTCCAAGTGGTTCTATTAATCCGAAATTTTTATTAAATGTAGGTAAATAGGCTCCTAAGACACTTATATCAGTTTTATGTCTTCCGCATTTAGTACATTCTTCTGAACTGCTATAAATGGTATTACTATCATATATGGAAGGTGTATTTCTATTAGAGATTTTAAACAATTTGTCCATCAATATTCCCCTTTAACTATCTTACATAAAAAAGTTTTCGCTATCTAACATTCAAAACCCTTCTTCCACTAAACTGCCCCGTTTGTTCAATAAAGAAAAAAGAGCTGCATATGCAACTCAATAATCTTCAAGTAAAGAACCCGTTAGTTGAAGTAATACTTTGCTAAAACTGAAATGTAGCGCTGATTATAATAATCCACACGATTAAAAGAAATGATGTTATCATCAAAAATGTATTTATTGAAGTTTTTTCATCCGTTTTTATCTTTTTCAATATCCTAACTAAGTTTAAACAGAAAACAATACTCAAAACCCACAAATTCTTCTGCTTTAGTAGATCCAGTAAAGACACTAAAGAATGAGAGCATGACAATTGAAACTACCAAACTCAATTTCACTAAAATGTTTTGCGAAAATTCCATCAATTATTCCTCCTTATGTTAATAAGGATATAACATAATTTGGTAATAAATTAATGTGATTAAATGTCGTTTTTTTGTCTGTTATCATTCATTACACTTGTTAAAAACATAAAAATTACAGTTAAAAATAAAGTGATAAATAGATTTCTAATTAGATTAGGCTCTCCCCAATAAAAAATAACAAAAAAAAGTACGAAGTATACTACACTAGATATTATTTTCCTTAAATGATTTTCAAAGAATTTTTTCATTAAAAAATCTCCCTTTTAGCAAATTAAAGTTAAGCATCCATTAGTTCAATAAAAATTGATTAGAAATATAAGAAATATAAGAAATATAGAAATATGATAAAGAAAAAACTAAAACCATATACACACTATTTCTAATCCAAATGATTTTTTTACTTATTCCAGCTTTTTTTCTATGTAATTGATATAGTTAATCGTTAATAAAAATCCAAAAAATATCATTAAGTATCCCTTAGGTTCATTTAGCTTAACAAGATACCCTATTATACCTAAAGCAATGAGTATGGTTCCGATTGAGACCAAAATCATATAAAAATAAAGAACTTTCTTATCATTTTTCAAAAAACAACCCCTCAAAGTTTACCATATAAACCTAATTACACTAATCTGCCCCGTTAGTTCAACAAGAAAAAAGAGCTGCATATGCAACTCAATGATCTTCAAGTAAAGCACCCGTTAGTTTAATAAGAGTTTATTAACAAATATTGCATATCACTTTTATTTTTTCTAGTACATTGAAAATTAATTAACTACCTTTGATATTTTTATTGCACTCTAATTGTTTTTGAATTCCTGATCTATCAATTTGAATCCAATACTCTGAAATTTTTTCATTTTCTATTCTATACACCGCACTTGCCATTTCTATTACTGGAAGCCCTGTGGGTTTGTATCCATCGATTTCTCCTACGTGTGTACCTGTTTGTTTCCAACGTACATATACTTTATTTCCGTCTACTAATAATTCTTGAATTTCTATTAAAAAATCACCATATGCTTCAATCATTTCTCTTACGTGTTCAGCATAATCTTTAGGTGTCCTCAACACTATTTGTTCTTCTTCAGATACAATTTGATGTGCCAGTACTTGTTCTGCCATCAATTGATTTGAGTAATCTGGATTATTACCTGAACGTACTTTTTCAAAAAATTCTCTAACAATTTGTTCTGGTTTCATTAAAAAGCCCCCTTATGAATAAGCCCTTTGCTAATCATATCATAGTCGATTTTATTAAACTAACCTGCTTCGTTAGTACAAGAAGCGATTGTTCAAATAGACCAATCGCCTACGATAGTGAATAATGATTTTTAAAAATGATTAGAATTAGTATTCTGGGGTTACCTTATCAAAACTTTTTTATCAATACCGAACATACACTCCCAAACATCTCTTTCAAACACCTTTAAACAGCTAATTTCAAATCAGTAAAAATCTACGGATAATAAAACATGTTCTGAACAGACTAAATTCGGGAGGTGAAATCCATGCCAAATAATAACAACAACAAATACGTCAACCAAATCAAACAACAAATACAACAAGCAGAAGCTAACAAAAATCAAGCTTCAGGTCAATTCGCAACTCCGAATGCAATGAACGAAGAATTCGGGACTGAGACTGATGTTAACCAAGTCAGACAACAAATACAACAAGCAGAAGCTAAAAAAAACCAAGCTTCTGGTAATAATCCAAATAATAGTTAATAAAACAATACAAATTAATTTGATTGATCCAAAACCGGCAGCCTTTTTTCTGCCGGTTTTTTTGTTTTCACCTGCTGAACATTATCCTCATATGTGCAGTAAACAAATTAATCGAGACAGATTTAGACATACCTATGCCAATATTTATAGTTAATGATTCTAGGAAGTATTTTATTTACAACAAGTATATTTAAGTAATTTGGAACAAATATTATACCTGTTGCAAACCCAAAGGAGGTGGATAAAATGAACGCACAACGAGCAGAAGAAATTGCTTCTTCACCAATTATGGCTAATGTAACCTATAATGAGGAAAGTATCTACATTGAGCACGTGGATAAACAAAATGGAACAGCTACAATCCATCCCCTTGTTGACCTATCCTGCCCCGTTAGTTGAAGAAGAAAAAAGAGCTGTCTGAACAGCTCATAGATATTCTACTAAAGCACCCGTTAGTTCAAACAGGAGTTTCATTATTAGTAGGTTATATTATTTATACTTCCTTGAATATACAAACTCTGTAATCGGAAGTGTCACAAATGTAAGACCGACCACAATAAGCAAAGGATAATTCTCAATATCATTAAATTTAGTTGCTCCTTCAGAGATAAACAGAATTAAACCTGACAATATCATTAATGCAAAGTAACCTATCTTAGCACTTTGGGTTTCAATATGCTTATCTAATTCGTCCTTCTCTTTAGGACCTTCGTGGCTGCCCCAAGTAAGAGAATTAACAAAGTATGCTAAGGCAAGAAAACTAAAAAATATTAACCCACCATCTATAGTTCCCAATCGTACCCATCTGTATATAGTGATCCCCGCAAGCGTACAAAATAAAGTAAATGTTAAAACAACGATGATTTTTTTTGATTTATCCACTCTTTTTTCCTCCATTCTCCAATGGTATAAATAAATCCTCCATAGTGATTCCTAAATACTTCGCTATATCAAATGCCAACTGTAAACTTGGGTCATACTTGTTGTTCTCGATTGCGTTAATCGTCTGCCTACTTACATTACATAACTCTGCTAATTTCCCTTGTGAAAAACTGTTTTTTTCTCTGTATTCTTTAATTCTGTTTTCCATTCTATATGCCACCGCCATATCCCTAAGGTGTAAAAAACCTTTTACACCTATATAATAAAATAAGACAAAGGAAGTGTCAAACGTTTTTTACACCTTCTTTGTCTTGTGATTATAGAACTTGACTCTTATTCAACTAAACTGCCCCGTTAGTTTAAGTACATTCTTTCACAATCTCAATATTGATAGTAACAAAAATCCCCAATATAAAATCAAGCTTTTTTACAAATCTACACTTTATTCAGGTTCAACTCGAGCGAAAACCGCTTTATATTCATTTATTCCTTCTAATTTGCTCGATTTTCAGTCGTTTTTGCGTTAATCCTTCTTTAGTTCCAATATATCACAACAAAAAAAGCGCCTAATCCCTTTTGTATCAAGGGATTAAGCAGATTTTAAACACTATAGTTTTAGTATAGTTAATTGGTAATTTTGCGAACAATGACATTCACTCATTATTCACTATGTATAGTTTCCACAACATGAATCACTTTTATCCCTAAGGCTTCCCCTTTAGTTGAATGAAAAAAACTGTTTGAATAGCTCCAAGATCTTCAACTAAAGCACCCGTTAGTTGAAGAAGAAAAGTGAAGCTTATTCAACAATTGCGAGGGGAAACTTCATTTCACTTTAATATAAATATGCATTAAATCACTTATCCTTCAAAGCTCTTTTAACAAGTAAGTAATCTGTTACGAAAAAAAATATTATCGTTATAGGTATTAAAAATGAACTTATACTATGAGGAATCGAACTGAAATATGGCATCATTAAAAATAAAAGTATAAGCAGCGTACTTACTATTTTGAGAAATAAAAACTTACCTTGATAATATCTTCTACCCAAACTTTCCACCCCTTAATAAGTTATTCCGTTAAATGGCCCGATTGTTGAACACAAGTTATACAACACTCTTCAATCAATGATCCTCAAGTAAAGCACCCTTTAGTTAAATAATATTTTTAATCCAAGTCATCATTCGGAGAACTTGGAATGGTTCAAACCAAGTAACTAAAAATAATATAATGAAAAAAGTAGTAAGTGATATATATTTTACACTTCCTTTTTCCCTTTTAGAGATAGCAAAAAAACAAAATACAGTCCCTAGTATTATAAAAATAACTCCAGTAAGTACAATAGGTTCAAAATAACCGTCTATTAACCAGTTTAATGTGAAGAAAAGAAGCCCTAAAAATATAAAGACTATTGAGCTTATACTGAATCGTTTCATATACGTACACCCCTATTAGTTCAATTTATATATATGACTTTGAAATTCCATAAAAGTTCCAATTACTGTTCAACTAACCTGCCCCGTTAGTTGAATAATATCTATTTCTTTAATGGCATAAATAAGGAAGGATTTAACTCGACACTTTCAATTACAATAGCAGTTAATCCTTTATCTGATTTTGTTTCATGCCATTCATCTTTTTCCCAAAATACAGCATCTCCAGACTGAACTTTAAAATATTCTTCGCTATCATTACGAACATACCCTTCTCCTGTTATTACTACCAAAAGTTGAGGTACTACTGCTTGATGGAACCCTACAATACCATTTTGGTCTAAGTGCATACATCCTATATTAGTTGCTTTATCTGTTTGAATAATACGAGACATAATAAAATTCGAATCAAATTTTGAAATTCTCTTACCACTATCTTTACTAAATTTATAAAACTCCATTATGTACCCCCAATGAATTAGTATATATAATACTTATTCAACCACATTGAACGATTGTCCTTTAATTCTTCTTCAACTAACCTGCCCCATTAGTTGAAGAAGAAAAGTGAAGCTTATTCAACAATTGCGCCCTTTAATGGAGTAATGTAGGATAATCTATTAGCTCGGCTAGTAAAAGAAAAGATGTTTTTCAGGTATAAAAAATTTTCGATAAAATAAATCTCAAGCTATACTAGCTTAAATAAAAACAAAAAGGCTGTTCAATTGGAGAACGTTTTGAACAGCACTCTTCTTATTCCCTAAGCCATTTCAGTTTTACATCATCCTCTAAACAACCGAATTGATCGAAATGGCTTGCTATAATGCCAAAATACATATTTTCATCTGCGCTTACATCGACGTTACGTAGCGCATCATTAACGATATATGCAGCATCCTCTCCTAGTGCAAAAATTGTGTTGAAGGCACGTACTCGTATATTTTGGTCTAAATCAAACATAGCAAATAACAACTCATCAGTCGGAATAGGCTCACTAAAATGAGCATATGGATCTTCATAAGTAGCACAATAAATTCGCTCTCTTGCCTCCTCAAAGGTATCACCAAGTAATACCCCTCCAGCAAAAATCCCATTATCCGTTTGCGAAAGATTAGCCAAATCAATCTCTACAAAGTGCATATCTTTTACAATATAGTAATTGTCATCTAGATTTAGCGCAATAACATAATCATCCCACGTCGCGACTTCTTCCGGTTCAATATAAACTGCAGGACGATACAAGTATTTTGCTGTCACATCTTTAAAGAAAATCGTCCATTCAGCATAAGGGCTACCAAAACTAGATAAAACTCGTAATGCAAATCTACTTTTGATCTTTATTAGTTCGTCATACACGTAATAGCCTTCAAGATTACCTTCTGTTTGTGCATCATGAAAAACTAACTGCACAATTGACTCGACTGTAAACCCTCCACTCATATCTAATAGAAGCGTAAAATTATTTCCTTGTTGCTCAGCATTCAAAATTTTACCATCATGAAATGATTGTGAAAAAACGGTTTGTGCAGACGGATTAAAGCGTTCAACAATTGCTTCACGCTTTTCATAAATAGCATTACTCTTAGTTGTGAACTGCTCAATTGTCACATTGCACCATTCTTCAAACACTTCCATTAAAGTATCATTTCGAAATAAAGTTCGTTCAATAATTCCCGACTGAAACTTTTGTGGTAAAACATCTATATACTCGGCTAAATGCTCATATAAATGATTTTCAAATTCAGCATCGAACTCTTCCTCAAATGGATATGTATGTGCTGCGTTGAATACTTCCTGTCGTTCACGTGTTAAGAAAAACATCATTCCACTCCTTTTTAGTAGTATAGCGAATAATAATGAATAAATATTATAATAGATACTTCCGTTTATTCTTCTAAACTCTAAGGACTTGAACTTCAGAATCTTGTTCAACTAACCTGCCCCGTTAGTTCAAGAAGAAAAAGGCTCTACTCCTTATTGAAGTAAAGCCCCGTTAGTTGAATAAGAAAAGGGACGCTTATTCAACAATCGCGCTCGATTGTGGTAGATACATTATCCTCAATTACTTCTTTGAATTAAAAAAAGTTCATAATTAACCTCCTCGCATTATTTTTCTTTTAATATTGAATACTTTCGATAAGTTTTATAGAAATTGACACCCAAAAAAACAAACAGAAGTGTGGAAGACAACTTCAAAAGGACAAACGGAGTTTCAAATAAAAATGCCTTCCAAAATAATGAACCTTTCATACTCCAAAGACCTTCATGATATAATCCCGAATCCTTGTAAAACATATAAGAATAAGCTAAACACAGCATAACCATCCAAAATGAATAATTCATTAATTTTTTATAATGATTATCCTTTGATTGGCGATCCGAGAAGATTTCATTTTGATCATCATCTTCTTTTTGCCAATACCGTATTCCACTAAGCCAGGGCCCCTTTATATAGTTCCAACCGAAATCCTCATATATCCCTTTGTATTCAACCAACTTTTTCTTAGGTAAATAATCTTGATAATCAAGTCGTATAACATATCCCTTGTCAGTTTTTTTGAAAGTGTATATTCCTAATCCACTAATATTTGTACAACGATAGCCTTTTTGTAATTGCTCGTTCAGCCATTGCTCCTCTTTTTCGATATCAAAAAATATTTTAAATTTCTTCATTCGATTCACTTCCTTCGTACAGGGATAAAATATGCAATAACCTGTTTTGTTCCATTTTCAAAATGGCGCTTCCTTCCGCAGTTATCATATAAACTTTTCTTCGACCTGACTCTCCAACAGGTTCAATCCAACCATGATTATTCAAGTTTTCAATCGCACCGTATAATGTACCAGCTGCTAAAATAACAGTACCATTACTTATCTTTTCTATCTTCTGCATTACGGCATAGCCATGGAGTGGCTCACGCAGAGCTAATAAAATATAATGCATGGTTTCAGACAACGGTAATAATTTATGTTTCATATCCTCACCCTCTATTCAGTTTGACTATATAGTTCAACTTAACACCAATGTAATACAGTTCAACTGAATAGTCAACAACATTTTCAAAATTAGTCAAAGGAACTTAAAGTAAAAAGCCTGATAACAAGGGGGAAATCAATCTAAAAAGTCGCTTTCCTTACGTAAGGGAAAGCGACTTTTTGTGTAGTCTTATTCAATTAAATGGCCCGATTGTTGAACTAAAGTTAAACAACACTCTTCAACTAACCTGCCCCGTTAGTTTAATTTTATTTAGTGGGTTCCAACATAGCAGTACATTAGAGCAAAGATAAAAATAAACGTTAAGACTGCTCCTAAAACATTTTGGTTATGAGTGCTTTTTCCATTCTTTAGGTTCTTCAAAAAAGTAGTAAAATTTAAAAACCATAAAACGCCTAATAATGGTATGACAAGCCAAAGCATAAATAACATAAATTAGTCCTCTCCTTCCCATTAACAAAGTCTTCTTGAACTAACCTGCCCCTTTAGTTGAAGAAGAAGAAGGGATCAAGAATTACTTTTCGATATGTATTTATTTTCTCCTGGCAACTTCTTTATCTCTTTCCAAGCAGCAATAGCATCTTCTCGCTTTTTCCCTTTGTTTTCAGGATCAGTAAAGTAATCTCGTGTAAATTGATTATATTCAAATTGAGAACTAATTGTTGTGATGTATGAAGGGTCTTTCTTACGACCCTCTTCTTCATACCAGGCAGCAATTACTTCTTGATATGTCTTTCCTACATTTTCTTTAAAATAGTTTTGAATATGTGTGGAAAAATGAAATTTAGGAATTTGTGATTTAAAGAATGCCCTTACTGCCTGACTACAACGATGCTCTTCTGTAATAATTGTATATAGGCTCAATTCCTTTGATTTGGAAGACTTTTGGTAAGAATTTTGTTTTCTCGATGGTTTAACGATTTTTCCTGTTTGAAGAAAGAACACAATTCTATCTGTGATTTCAACTTTTGAACCTGAAGTACTTAACCCATTTTCTCTACAAAAAACCTGTAGTTCTTCTTTTAACCAGTAAAAATTTCTGAAATCTTTTTCATTCAAATCCTTTGATAATATGGGTCGCATTTCATTCACCTCTTTTGTATTTAAATCCCATTATAGAATATTGGTTTCCAAATGTCCTTGCTAATATTTTTTTTAACTCTTCTTGTACTAAACTGCATCTTTAGTTGAACAAGAAAAAATGAGCTGTATGAACAGCTCATTAATCTTTTGCTAAAGCACCCGTTTATAGAAGACAAAATCTAGATAATTGGTTGGGATGGTAATGGAGAATAACCGCAATAAATTTGTGGTATCTAATAAAAAATTAATATTAAATTCGTAAAAGTTCTTGAAGTATTTAACAAATTAATGTAATGTATAACTTGCATATGTAATATATAAATTACATCGTTAGGAGGTATATATGGTTAATAAAATTAAATTAGCTAGAATGGAAAAAGGGCTAACTCAGTCTCAATTAGCTGAGGCTGTCGGTGTTACTCGACAAACAATAGGTTTGATTGAAAAAAATGCCTATAATCCTAGTTTGCAACTCTGTCTTGCAATAGCCAAAAAACTTAATAAAACACTAAATGATTTATTTTGGGAGGAATAACATGAATATTTTCAACTTACTTGCGCAAGATGAATATCGTCAACAACGAACTTCAAGATTTATTGTAGAAGGTGCTTTGTTTCAGCTCATTTTATCTTTTATTATGATAGCGTTGTATCTTAATACAGAAATAAAGCCTTTGATTTTACTCGCTATTCCAGTATTTTTCTTTTTAATTTATATTGTTTTGCGTTATATTATATCTGGAATTGAATATTCGGAAGTATTTTCAAAAGATGAATATATGCAAATGAAAAAGAGAAATATCTTTCGATCAATTGGTTTTGCTACAGTATTTGCAGTAATGATGATACTAGTTAAAAGTTCGATTTTTGAAAGTATAGCTGTTGCTTTTATCGCTGGTGTATTGTGGTTAATAATGGATACTATATCGCTTAGTAAGTCCTATCGAAAAAATCAGGAACTTTAAACTTTATATATATGAAGTATGTGATACAAAAAATGTAATAATGATTAAAAGTTTATATTATAAAAAAAGACCACTCCATAACGGGCGGTCTTTTTTTTGTTGTCTTTTATATATGGTAGTGTACAGTAATGGGACAATGTTTACGTGAGGATATTGCAAAGATGTTTGGTAAGTTCCAATACTGCTTGCTGTACATAATTTAACAACCATTCTCAATCCCTTTACTTCTTCACGCTTTTCCATTCTATTCTTCTTTAATATCTAATATTAATCACTTCAAATTAAACTATCCTACCCTAAATTGAATAAAAAAGAGCTGTATAAACAGCTCTAAGATCTTATACTAAAGCACCCGTTAGTTTAAGTACATTTATTCACAAACATTAAATTTTAAAGGGCTATTCAACAATTTTACTTTTTTATAGTCGCAACTAGGAAAAGGTCGGATAATTTTTTTACAACAGTTAGTTTATTTTCAATTATCATTTCAGTCTCTTCACCATATTCATGATTTAATAAATAGACAGGAGGATTATTTCCTTCGTGTATATTTATTGCGTAAGGATTTCCAATACCTATTTCTAATCCAATACAAATATAACCGTTTTTATGTACTGCACATCCAGGAACATATAATGAACATTCTTCAATCATACACTGTGGATTCAAGAATTGTATTCGTAATTGAGCTTCTTCATCTTCCTCATCTAGAGGAACAATCAATTCACTATCACACACTTCTACCGTAGTCATTAATTCTATCAACCATTCTGGTAGTTTAATATCTAGTTTTTCATTTAGGTCATTTATTTCGCCAACTGTCGATATCCTAGTGGATGTTCCAGACCTTTGAATCATTTCTTTAGCATTTTTAATTACTTCATTAACCAACGTGACTCCTCCATACAATTAGATATATTTACTTCTTCTTTAATTAACGTCCCGTTTCTAATTTCTTTCCATAGAATACTTGACCTATCCAATCTTAACAATGTATTTCCTGATTTTATATATGTAATATTTTTCTTATTCAACTAAACTGCCTCGTTAGCACAATAAGAATAAAGTTATTATTTAATCCTTAAATGCCTTTGAACTCCGCAAATGGAGTAGCATAGGGGTCTTTAAACTTCTTAATATGATTTGTTAGAATAGACATATTCTCATCAAGGAAAGGATGTATTTCAGTGGTATCAGCAATACCATACAGTTTAATTAAAAAATAAAGGGTTTGCCATATCAAAAAGTCATCATCTAACTTCAATAAGACCTCAACGACAATCGGAATATAGTTAAATGCTTCGTCAGAAGACATTTCCTTTGTAATTAATTCAAAAGAATTACTAAAATACCACTCATCCTTGTCTAATTTTTCTTCCCATTCCACATATACCGCCAATAATCTGTTATCCGTTTTAATCACGTCCCAATGTTCAATTTGCTATACATATATTATCAATTATTCTTCAACTAAACTACATCGTTAGTTCAATAAAAAAAAGAGCTGCCTATGCAACTCCATGATCTTCAAGTAAAGCACCCGTTAGTTGAAGTAAAAAATGCACCAAAAGCGTGGTTTGGAAAGTTTTCTTCGTAGAGTCACCAAAGTATGATTTGGGAACGTTATGATAATTTAAATATGCATATAATTTACTTTAATCGTGCATGAACAACCATTGAAATACTATTTGCATCAAATAATGCTTTTTTCCATGAGCCATATATACTGATTAACTCAAAGCCATGTTGTTGCAAAACACGTTTTAGCTCTAATGGATACGTATATCGTAGTTTAATACTATCTTTATACTCATTTTTTGAAGATATGTATGTTGAAGTACACTCTAAAATTTGATTCAAAGGATTATATACTTCCTGACTGATAACTTTTGTTATTTCTCCATTTTGCTCAATCGATTCTTCAGAAATATCAACGTTTAAAAGTTCATGTAAAATAGGATTTCTCGTATCAAAAATAAATTCGCCTTTTGTGTTTAAATGCCTTTTGACTGAGATGAATAGGGCATCTTGACTCTCATTAGTTAAGAAATGTTGGAAGGAGTTACCCGTCATATATATAAAGTTTGATTTGATAGGCAAGTTTAATTTTGTACAATCCTGAACGCTTAAGTGAATGTTAAGACCTTCAGCATCAGCTTTTTCTTGTGCATACTTCAACATTCCTGCATCAATATCAACACCATATACTAAGTGTCCTTGTTTTGCTAAAGGTACTGCTAAACGACCTGTTCCACAAGCAAGTTCAATAATTGATTGATTACTCCCACCTAAATGAGCTTCGATGAATTCTAAATCTGCCGTATAACTTTTATAGGTCTCATCATATTCCCCTGGATTTGCATATTTGGACAAATTATCGCTAAATTCATTATTAGTCATAGATTAAGCTCCTTTTTGGATTTTTATGAATATTCATTATATCACTTTCCCAAGCCTTCCCAAAGCGCCGTTTGGTAACAATTCTTTCCTGAACGTTGTAAATCTGCATAAATCTAACGAGACTCCTTATTCAACTAAAGCCCCCGTTAGTTTAAGTGAAATTCTTCACAAACTTTAATTGTTATATTAAATCACATCTAGTATATAAATTAACGCTCACCTGAAGCTTTTAACTAGAACTATTCCAACTATTAGAAGCCTCCACTTTAGAAGGGTATTATCTGTAATAAATATTAGGAGAAATACACTAATGATTGGGACAGCTAGTTCAATAAGACATTGTTATGATATTGAAAATACGTTTACGCTTTTCCCTCCTAATATTATTTTCTTCTCCATTACCATTCCTATATTTTTAGCTACTTTTTGCGAAACGACATTCTCAGGCTGAATTAAAGCGATAAATCTTTGTTTATTTAGATGTTCTTTTCCATATTTCCAAAGTGCAATCGCAGCTTCTGTTGCATATCCTTGTCCCCAATAATCTCGAGCGATCCAATACCCTATTTCTATTTCCTCTTCATTTTCAATTACTTGTGGAACGAGACCAGCGTGCCCAATAAGAACATTGTCTTCTTTTCGAACTAACAGCAATAATCCCAAATTATCACCAAATTTGTATGTACTATATATCCAGCTTAAAAAATTCTTCCCACCGTATATGTTTCTTGTCTCTCCATTTCCAATAAATCGAACCATTTCAGGGTCAGTTAATAAGGACATAAGGAAATCAAAATCATCATCCGTATACGGACGAAATAACAGTCTTTCAGATTCAACAGGCAATAAAAACATCCTTTCTATCAGTAAATTAAGGGAATATTATTCAACTAACTTCCCCTTTAGTACAATCGATTCAACAAAAAGAGCGTTAATCCTTCTTGGATCAACGCACCCGTTAGTTGAATAAGAATAATTTTAAGTAGCAATATTTATAGAAAATAAAATACGGTCTTGTCCCGGACCAGCTTAATCAGTTTTTAAGGATACGGAAAAACCCATTGATTTATGAAATGAGATAGAACCCTCGTTAACTGGTGTAGTAATGCAACGGACAGTACAACAACCTTGCTATTGTTCTATGATTATATAGTCGTCATCTTCGGCAATTGGTGGATTAAATTTTTCGTTCCTCACACTCGAAAGGTTCTTCGCACGAGAAAACTTCATGGAAAAACCCAAAATACGGGATATCATCTTCAAGGCATTTTATTCTATATGACAACTCCTCATCGCACTTCAGCTCTTCACCGTTGTTCCGCATTACCTCGAATGCATCTACAATATTTTCTATGAGGGTTATTTGGATGAATAAGGACAATTTATCCAACATCAAATCCTCGATTTTGGTCTCGGATGTGTATCCCTCTAGTACTGTTCTGAAATAATCATCCATAAAGTTTTTTCGTTTACCGGCGTCTGGCTCAAATTGTATCCAGCCCATTCCGAGTGTCCAGAGATTTGCCAAGTCATACATATACCAACAGAAACATGAATTATCGAAGTCAAATACAGTGATTTGTCCGGTATCAAAGTCAATCATATAATTACCATCACTATAATCAAAATGTACCATCCCGAAAGACTCAGAGTTCTTGTCCAATCGTTCTAAAGTTTTAAGGAGCTCTACCATCTTCTCCTTAAGCAGTGATAGCGTACCAGGTATCAGTTTATCGATATACTCGACATTGTATTTATCGAAAAAACTATACCGGCGATGGACGGGAGCATAGCCTTTCGACAATTGGTGCAGCTTACCCAGAACTTTACCGCAGTTATAATAGTATTCCGTAATAGGAACTCCTTCGCGATACTGATAATGATTTTCTACCAGCCTTTTTCCCCTAGCCTTTTCGAACAGGCAGACAAAAAAGGTGTGATTATTATGAGTAATCTCTTCCAGTAGATTTCCCTTCCGGGAGCTGATTACATTCGAGACACTACCGCCATGCTCGAATAAATATTGGATATATTCAACTTCGCCCAACAAATCCTCTCGGCTCCTGTCATTTAAATAGGCGATTCTGAGTATTTTTGCACTAGCGCCCTCTTTCTCACAGTTATAAACGACATTCCGCCCTCCGGCATGAGCATTAATTAGACTTGTTTCATAGCCTTCCAACACGTACAACTCTGATACTAGTGGACTTAAATAAGCTTCGTATATTTCAGCAACTTCATTATGATTAATAATATCTCCTCCAACTGACTTCATTTTCACCCAAGGCGGGTGTTTGTTCAAAAGTTTACATGCTTTAACTTATTCAACACCTTTCCAAAAAAACCTTCTTATTCAACTAAACTGCCCCGTTAGTTCAATAAAGAAAAAAGATCTGCATATGCAACTCTATGATCTTCAAGTAAAGCACCCGTTAGTGAAAAAGCGACTGTTAGCTGGTTTAGTTTAACTAAGAAGTTATTTTTATCATATATTATAATTATTTTATATAGGGATTTTTTAATGGCATTATGTTGTAATTAATCATTCTTACTAAACCATGTATCAATGGATTTTATCATATTTTCAAATGCTTCTTCTTTAAATGGTGAAGCGATTCCTGAATTATCAAGTAAGTCTAGGAAAGATAAACGTCCCCCTTGTTTACAAATATCCATATATACATTCCAAGCAGTATACATATCTATTTGTGCGATTGACCAAATCTGCAATGCACAAATTTGAGCCATTGCATAGTCTATATAGTAAAATGGAAATTTAAATAAATGAATTTGTTGGTGCCACAAGTTCCCTTTTTTTAAGTAAGGGTGATTATAAGTAGTTTTATATGGCATATATTTTTGTTCAATTTCAACCCATTTTTTCTTTCGCTCCACTATTGATAAGTTAGGATTTGTATAGATAAAATGTTGAAACTCATCAATACTAGCCCTATAAGGCATTGCAAATATAGCATCCTCTAAGTGTGAATATCTATAATTCATTGCGTCATCCCCAAATATTTCTTCCATGTAGGGCCATATAAGAAATTCCATTGCAATTGAGCTAATTTCACAAGCTTCCTTAGTGGGAAGTATATATTCTGGTATAGTGTTATTTTGGTTAAAAATAGCCATCTGAAATGCATGACCAAATTCATGTGCTAGTACCTTTACATCCTTTCTTGATCCATTAAAGTTTGCAAAGATATATGGAATCTTTTCATTACATAAATAAGTAGCATAAGCACCTCTTGCTTTATTTTCTTTAATGGTTAAACCCATATATTTATTCGCATGCATTAACTTAAAAATCTCACCAGGTTGTTCAGATAATTGTTGGAAAATAGTTTTAAATTTTTCTATCATCCAATTAGAATCCCCTTTAAGGATAGCCTCTCCGGTTTTAAACCTCACTTCTTCATCATAGTAGGTTAAGTTCTCAATCCCAATCCGAATCCGTTGCTTTTCTCTTAATTTCTCGGATATAGGAGCCATATATTTCAAAATCATTTTTCTAAAGTCAGCCACCTCTTGTTGACCATAGTCAACCCTAGAAAGTCTAGCATACCCAAGTTCCACAAAAGAATTGTAGCCGAGCTCCTTTGCTATTTGAGTTCTTACTTGAATTAAAGAATCAAAAAGTTCATCAATTCTATTTTCGTATTGCTCCAATAGTTCATATTTTTTTTCGATAGCCTGCTTTCTAAGCATTCTATCTGGAGATGAAACAAATTTGTCTAATTGAGCTAGATTTCTCCCTTCTCCTTTAAATTCAATCTTGGCATTTGCCATCATTTTTGTATATTCACTTATAAGATTGTTCTCTCTTTTTAATTTATCAATAACTGATGAACCAATTGTATTTACATTAATCTCAGCTAGATTCAGTAACTGTTTTCCATACTTTTTACTAATTTGTTCTTTAAATGTGGACCTTATTAAACGATCATAATAACTCGCTACAACTTTTTCATATACTGGCCAATTTTTATTGATAAACTTTTGTTCTTCCTGATACTTCTTATCTGAGGTATCTAATTGCGCTCTTATCTCCGCAATAGTCAACATTGTTAAAACATGATTTCTAAGCGAATTAATCTTATCTATTAGCTTAAATTGCTCTTCAAATGAGTTTACAGAGTCAAACTTTCCTAATAGTTCAAATACCTCTTCTTCAAATTCAACGATGTTAGGCCTCTCATATAAAAGCTGATCAAAAATCATTCCTCTACCCCCATTCCATATTATGGTATATTTTATACAGCGGAATTAAAAGTCTTATAATTCAAAATAGTTTGTGCTATAATAGCAATATAAGATAATAACTACCGTTAACGTATACAAAAGGGCTGCTTTCATTAAAGCGGCCCTTTTTGTTTTCTTAGATATGGTTCGATTCAATCTATACTCTATTTTATTTCTTCAGCAATGGTATATATATTTTTCTACTTAAACTAAACTGCTCCGTTAGTTCAATAAAAAAAGAGCTGCATATGCAACTCAATGATCTTCAAGTAAAGCACTCCGTTAGTTAAATAAGAACAGCAACGCTAATTCAACAATCGCACCTATTGCGGAAGACTGTGGTCAAACTGTGCAACAAATCTTAGGGAACAGTCCTTCGTATAACTACTCCCTTAGGTTTAACAGATTATGTTATTAATTTGCTTCTTCTGGTCTCCCGGGAAAAATCTTTTCAAACAATGAAATCAGAGAAACAGTAACACAGACAATAAGCAATCCAGTTATTAACGATGATGTATTAATCCCGTAATGCGCGAATGCTGATGTTAAGATATAACTTACAACGAAACCGAGTAGTAAAACAGACAGAGAAATACCTATTTTCTTTTCCATAAATTTCACCTCCAATCTATATACGTTTATAAGTAAAACCAAGTTTCAAAAACTTCATTCAGAAATGTTTTTCCGTCGTTAATCCCTCTATACGCCCCGTTAATTCAATAAAGAAAAAAGAGCTGCATATGCAACTCAATGATCTTCAAGTAAAGCACCCGTTACTTTAAGTACTTTCTTTCACAATCCATTTCAAAAACAATTTTTTCAATATAACCACTCCAATATTATACAAAGGTCCCGTAAAGTTATTATCGGAAATTTAATGAATGCTTTTCCAGAATAAAATAGGCATCATACTAATCAATTTGTTGTTTTTCTGCGTAATACCATTTTAAATAATACATTATTCCAGACTTATCGACCCAGCTAAAATCTATTAGATCCTTCTCTAGTGAATGGTGTAGCTCATCTACTGGAATCCACTTTATATCCATAGTACCGTCGCCTTCTTTAACTAAATTACCAGAGGCTTGACATCGAAAATAAGCGCCTAATGAATCTACTGGACCATTTGTCGTTTGATATACAGCAAAAGGCTTCATAGCTTCAACATTTGAGTCCACATCATTAGTTTCAATTCTAGTTTCTTCCCCAAAAATCTTTGTTATATGAAGTCCTGTTTCTTCGTGCACTTCTCTTTTAAGTCCTTCCATAAATGACTCGAATTCCTCTAACCTTCCTCCAGGTAGCTCATAAGGTGTTTTATTCTCATTAGATTTAACCCTTTTTTGTATAACGATTTCAGTTCCATTTGGTCCATTTCTTTCAATTATTGCTCTAACATTTACATAGATCATACAAGTTCTCCCTCACTTTTCCTCTTCAACTAGATGGCCCGATTGTTGAATACAAGTTAAAACCTCTCTTGAACTAAACTGCCCCGTTAGTTAAAGAAAAAATGAGCTGTCTGAACAGATTAAAAATCTTCTACTAAAGCCCTCGTTAGCACAAAAAAGATTTGTTATTTCGCTCTTAATATGGGCACAAATGAATACGCTTAAGTTTATTCAGTATAAGTTTACTACAACTGTTTAAAAGAATGGCGAAGTGATTTCTCCGTTTGAGATAGTTTATTCTTAAATAGAATTTTCATAAAGAATAACGGATAAATCATTAAGTATAAATTAAATAACCACCAAGTAAAATCGAAGTCTTTGATAAATGCCCAAAAAGCAATTGCTTGCAATCCTGAGCAAAATGTTAAAACAAGAGAAATAAGCGCCATGCTTTCCCAAGTAGGATGATTCCTTCTACATAAATATAAACTGTACAATCCTGTAATTGAAATTAGAATATCCAAAGGGAAGAATGACCAGTTCCATGCAATAATCATTGGATTATCATAGTCCTTAAATGCAACATTTTTTGGTATAAGATAAAAATAGGTGGCAATCCAATAAAGGATAAAACCGACATCTGTTACAAGAAAAAATGGTTTTAATAGTTTCATTTATTCCCTCCAGTTATAGATTGCGACATATATTAGAAGTATATGTAACTAAATATTTTCTTTTATTTGTGATATTTCTTCGATAGAACCACTATGTTTACTTTCCATATTCAAAGTGACAACTCCTATTAAAATAAGAATAATCGATACTGCCTTTACTGTACTTAAACCTTCTTGAAACATGAAAAATCCAATTAAAGTTATAATTACTATTCCTACTCCAGACCAAATAGCATATGCAACAGATACATCTAGATTTTTTAACGATAACGTCAGAAAAATAAAACTACCAAGATAAAAAACTATCATTAAAATGCTTGGATATAGCCTCGAAAAACCTTCTGATAACTTCATACTAGTTGTTCCACCTACTTCAAAAATAATAGCTAAGCACAAGTAGATCCAATGCATTTCTAGTCATTCCTCCGTTCATTTATAATTCCTTGCAACAACATATCCACTACTGACTGAAATACTTCTCCAACTGCCATTTCATTCTTACTTGCAAATTTAGATTGATAAATTTGATTAATTGCCCCTAAATATACCTCAATGAATAAGGAAATATTAATGCTTTTTATTAAATTTTCTTTAATTGCCTGCTCCATTAAGTAAACGACACTATCCCACTCTTCTTTCAAAAAGCGATCTAATTTTATCCATTCCTCATAATGATATTTTTTTAAATCTGCAAGTAAACGTACATCCAATAATTCAAATTGTTTCGGTACGCAAATGAGTATTTGATGTATTTTTTCCAATAAAGAAAGTTGGGTGTCCTCAATAATAATTCTCTCTTGCTCCTTAATCTGACTAAATAAATGTTGAATTACTTCTTCAACTAGCTGATTCTTAGATGAAAAATATGTATAAATTGTTCTTTTACTTGTTGATAATCCGTTTGCAAGGTCACTTACAGTAAATGAGAATCCTTTTTCTTCAATCTGCAAAATTGTTTCTTTAATAATTCGTTCTCTCAAAATGGCACCTCCCAATACGTTTGGTACCAATAAAGTTTTACTGGTACCATTATTTAGTATTATACATTATTCATATTAAAATTCAACCAATTATTAACATCTACAAATAGGGAATATTGAAATATTAACTACACCTCTTTAAACTCATCTAAATTGGAAAATGGAATCGATAAGGCACTGTGAAGACTAAAAGGAGAAATACAGATGAAACATGTAGTGGCACTTGATGTCAGTATGGGTAAAAGTACAATCGTGATTTATAACCATTATCGTCAATGTGAATTTGAAGGAAAAATTTCACAACTTGATACAGAAATCAACTATTTATTTTATCGAATGCATGCCATTATCAACTAGTTTCCCAAAATTAAAACGATTGTTTTCTACACGATCGTCCCTCTTTTTAAATATTGTGCAACTATATCCGCACCTAGATGAAGTAGTAGCTTGTTCAAAACAGTGATTCGTAATTCCCTAAAAGCGAATACAAAAAAGAATCTCTCACTCGCACGTGATGAACAAAAAGGAATGGCATTATTAAAAGCTGCAAAGGATTCGTACCCAGCAATTTCAAAAGAGGATGTCCGTACAAGTACGAGAACCATCTTGTCAAGTACTTCGATATTCTTTCGTCACATTTGTATTTTCACGAAACAATCATTACTACCAAAGAATGTACAATCTAATTGACTAGTTTTATGTTCTACATTATGTAACACCTTTTCAAAATACTATTCATACAACACACTCATTTTTAAATATTGAACTAACCTGCCCCGTTAGTTCAATAAAAAAAGAGCTGTCTGAACAGCTCAACGATCTTTTACTAAAGCACCCCGTTACTTTAAGTACATGTAATTGGTATTTTGCGAACAATGACATTCACTCATTATTCACTATGTATAGTTTCCACAACATGAATCACTTTTATCCCTAAGGCTTCCCCTTTAGTTGAATAAAAAAACCTGTTTGAATAGCACCAAGATATTCAACTAAAGCACCCCGTTAGTTGAGTAACTTAAAATATTTTCTCTTCTTTATTTTCAGCTTAGAATGGATTTCCCCCTTTTATAAAAGGGATAAAAACTACATAATTTGAGCCAATAAAAATAAGCCAAAAGAGTACCGATGTAAGTCGCTGTTTAAAGAGAATACTTTCCCTAGATATAACCAAACCAACAATCAACGAGTATAAGACGAATAAAATATAAGAAACTCCAAACCAGTTTACCCATACATTTCCCGTAAATTGAATTCCAAAGTTCTCGTAAATAGGTCTTAAAATATAAATTGTGAAAAGTAAACCAATTGATAAGATTACAATGATTTCAATTATTTCAATTAATCTAAGTACAACTTTTTTCAATCCATCCAAAGAAATCACCCCCATTTCGAACATCTCTTAATGATACTTTATTCATCATTTTCAATGGGTATGTCCTTGTAATATTTGAGACTAGTTTATTGAACTAACCTGCCTCGTTAGTTCAATAAAGAAAAAAGAGCTGCATATGCAACTCAATGATCTTCAAGTAAAGCACCCGTTACTTTAAGTACATTTGAAATCGGCAGTTATCCAAATTAATTATGAAACCACCAACCTACAATAGATATAGCCCCTACTCCCCAAGCAGTTGTACCCAATATCCACCAAATTACAGATTTAGCTTTTGATGAATTTTCCTCGTCTTCCATATTTGCTTTTATAAAAGCAACCTTACTTTCCATACCTTTTTTCATAGAAATGAGAACAACTAAACCGATTAGCATGAAACCAGTAGTTATCCAGAGTAATAAGTCCACCTTCTCTACCTCCTTTTTTTTTATGAATTACTTTCCTTTCAATCTTCTTTATTCATTTAACCTGCTGCTTTACTTTAATACGTCTGTAAAATATAGTTGTTTCAATTTTATATAAATTTTCCATTTATAATATGTAAAAATCCATTTGGCTTATTGAACTAACCTGCCCCGTTAGTTCAAAAAGAAAAAAAGAGCTGCATATGCAACTCAATGACCTTCAAGTAAAGCACCCGTTAGTTTAAGTACATTCTTTCACAAACTTAGTCGATTCTGTCATATATAAATCCGTTCATTCATCACAGGAATGCTCTCTATTTGTTGATTAAAAAAACTGCGAACACAGCTCCTTAATGTACTATTAATCCGTTGAATTAAGTGTCGTTATTCACGAAGCCAACTTACAACACCTTGCATTATTTGTTTTTGGCTTCACTCTCATCAATATGAATCTTTTGAATCGGTTTTGAATCGGTTACCTGTATTTGAATAAACCATTGAAAAAACAATAAGACCTATGATTAAAATAAGACCTATGATAAGTAGAAATTGAATTTTAAAATATTCACTTAATGCAATTAATAATATGCTAAAGCAAATGCCAAACATTATTTTACTCATAAATTTACAAAGTTCTTCTTCTCTATATTTTTCTTTTTCGCTATCGGACATTGTATTATAACCAGCAAGCAGAAATGCTCCTTTTCCTTTTGACAAAACGATAGCGAATATTAAAAAAGGTACCAAAATTACTAAAATTGCACCAACCACATCGTACACCTCACTCATTGGCTAACTTTCTTATTTGGAATATTTTATCATATAAAATGATTCATTTCCTTATAAACTCTTATTAAACTAACCTGCCCCGTAGTTAAATAAAGAAAAAAGAGCTGCATATGCAACTCAATGATCTTCAAGTAAAGCACCCGTTAGTTTAAGTGAGACACTTCACAATATTACAATTTAATAGGTGTTAACAGTCTTCGTGTGCTTGAAAATTATTAAGAACACGCAGACTGAGCGACATGTTTTGTTAGTATCTTCCTTGCTGATAATATTCTGCGCCTTGGTTATCCACTAAAATACGCTCGCCTTTTCTCGTAAAGACGATGTCAAATCCATCTGCCGATAACCATAAAACTTTTCCATTATCTTTGTAGATAAGTCGAGGTTGTTGGAAATGTTTAAACACATTTTCCTTGCCAATCTCTTTTAAGTATAACTCGATGGCTGACTCTACTTTATTACGTGAACGAGAGCCACTCACAAGCAATTCTCCATCATCTATTGCCACAAACTGATTGTTATTATGACTATATCCACCGAAACCAAAAATGGCTTGCGCCTGCGCTACTTCAATATCAAAACGCTCGTATATATAAAAGGGTTGATCATAAACTGATTCATATATTTTGCCATCAACAATTTGGTAATACGTAACAACTTCGTTCCATTTTTCTCCTTCTTTATTCATCACCATAAATTTCATCCAAATGATGCCGTCAAGCTCCCGTAGAAATTCTGCTTTCGAAAAATCCATATTTTCATACTTTTTAGATAGCTCATCCACAGTCCCTTCATATGCCGGGGATGCTACTAGGTTTAGCGTTTCTGAATCCAGTGCATCAATTGCCTCGAAATACGTGTTAAAAAGTTCTCCATGGTCCCCAAGTGCATTTGTTGTGGCAGCACTTAAAATCCCTGATTGGGCTGACCATAATGTAATCGTAAGAAGCAATGCAGCGATTGAAACTATGCCTACCATTGCAAATATTGGAGTACGCGTCAACTTTTTTCTCGGTTTAGCCATTTTCCGTGCAAGGTCCTTCGTCATCCAGAACTCTTCGCCAATCACCTCATCAATACCCGTTTTCAATCGTTCCATCAAAGCCGTCCTCCTTAAGCACCAATTTAAGTTTTTTACGACCACGCGCAAGCCTTGTACGCACCGTAGCCGATGAACAATTTAGTAGCATACCAATTTCCTCTGACGAATAGTCTAAGTAATACGTAAGTACAATGACTTCACGGTATTTCAGCGGTAATGAAAGAACGGCTTGTGCGAGTAGACGATTTTCTGATTTCGTCACGATATCTTGCTCTGTCGATCGGCCAAATAAATGCTGAATTTTTTCGCCAATAGTCGTATTTTTATAATGCCAACTTCGCAAATAGTCGTAACTGCGATTGATCGTCATTCGATACAAATATGTACGATACGTGGCATCTTCACGGAACAACGATTGCTTTTCAAATGCTTTTAGTAGCACATCTTGGACAATGTCTTCCGCAGCTTGCTTATTTTTCACATATGTATAAGCAAGTCTCAACAACTCATCACCATGATCATATATAAATTTTTCGAGTCGGGTCATAGGGCAACTCCTTTTATTATTAAATGTTAGACGGAGCAAGAGGAATTTCTGTTTCAAAAATGAGTGAAAAGATCAAATGGGGTATACATCGGAGATGTGGCGATATGTGAGTATTACTAAATGTGGAAGATGTATCGTAATATATACAGTTTGATTCGAAATCTGCAATTCTACCTGTGATTCAATAACAGCTCATGTCATTTTAAATTATCTATTGGAGAATAACATTATTTTTTCAATCCTTCTGACAAGTAATTATTTGAAATTCTCATAGAACTATTATTAGATATTTAATTTTTTTGCTCTTTCACTGATTTTTCTTAGAACTAAACTGCTCCGTTAGTTGAAGAAGAAGGCTCTGTTAAATTTCAATATTGATAACGTAGCTACAAACTTCTTTTCTACTCACTCATCCTCTGTTGACTCACTTCTCCTCTACTTTTCATAAACGAGTAAAAAGAGAATGAAAAAGAAGGAATACTATTAAAAGTATTCCCTCTGCATAACAAATCTTTTAAGACACATATTTATTTAAATAAAAGCTATTTTACTCTGATTGTTCTACTTTTACTCTTGTTTCCGTATTTATCCTTCGCATATACCCGCACTACCGTGCCTTTCTTTTGCGCTTTGATTTTCACCGAATAATTCCCTTTACTACTAACAGATCCTCGTCCAATCTTCTTAACGCTGTTATAAACATAGATTGTCGTTCCCTTTGTACCTTTTCCTGTTACTTTTACCGATTTACTTGTTAGTTTATTTATAGTTGGAACAGAAGGAGCCGTTGCTCTATTCTTGTAAGTTGCCTTTAGTCTATAAGTAGCGCTTGTAATTCCACTCCCACCCCAGCCATAAGGATTAATCACTATATAATAAGTTCCTTTTTTGACCCGTGGAGAAAAAGTTATTTTTTTTCCCGCCCTTGCGGTGTAGGTACGAGCTACTTCAGTTCCATTGCTATCATACAGATATGCGGAAAATCCAGCCTTGGTATTATCCAAGGTAATACGTGCTTCTCCGTCCTTTTTTGTTGTGAATTTATAAACATCTCTATCAAGTGATGAAAAACTACTTGAGTTATAGTATTTATTTGAAATAATCGGCATAGATGTTTCAAACGTATCATTCGTCTCAAAAGTTTTAGCATCTCTTGTGAAGGTAGAAGCAAACGTCGCTTTTAATCTATAACTAGCGCTCGTAGTTTGACACTCCTCGCAATAATCGTTAACCACTATATAATAGGTTCCTTTTTGAATGTCTGTAAGTAAACTTATTTCTCCTCCAGCACTACTCGTATAGGCACTAGTTACTTCTTTCCTGTTGCTATCAAACAGAGTTACGTAGAAAGCTTCTGTCAAATTATCGAAGGTAATATATGCCTCCCCGTCCTTTTTTGTTGTAAATTGATAGACATCCCTATCTGTTGAAGAGATGTCGGATGTATACATTTTCCCTGATTTAATCGGCATAGATGTTTCAAGTGTATCATTCGGCTCAAAAGTTTTAGCATCTCTTTTAACAGTGGACGCCGCATATGTCGCTTTGAGTCTATAACTACCACTGGTGTCTCCATTTGCACTCCAGTGATAAGGTTGAAGTTCTACAGAATAAGTTCCTTTTTTTAGGTATTCAAGAAAACCAATATTTAATCCAGCCGTACTAGTATAGGTACTAGTTACTTCTTTCCCGTTGCTGTCATACAGATATGCGTAAAATCCACTCGTTGTATTATCTAAGATAATACGTGCCTCCCCGTCCTTATCCATTGTGAATCGATAGATATCTTTATCATTACTTGAACTTATCTTCCCTTGGACAGGGAGACCTGACGATATATTGTTTTCTTCTGCAAAAGTTACCTGACTAAAGACCACTGATAACAAAAAAACAAAAAAAACTGACTGTAAAATACGCACGATTGATAATTCCTCCTCTTTGTCTACTCTTCCAAAGTAAACCATTACATAATTATACTATTATCCCATAAAAGCATACACCTGCAAAAAATTCACTTCAACACTTCATGATTTGTTTTTACTTATTCCCATTCCTTTTAAAAATCATTTCATTTTTTCGCCCTCTAAAGGTAAATTATTAATTATTCTTATATCAAGGCAAGAAGAATGGGGAACCTCAACAAATCAGGTTCCCCTAATTATTTTAAAAAAACAACATTGAAATTTAACAGAGCCAAGAAGAAAAAAGAGTTGTCTGAACAGCTCATAGATTTTCTACTAAAGCACCCGTTAGTTGAACAAGAAAAACACTTCTTACTAAAGAATGTCACCTACTTATGTTACGATTCGCCGTGAAGTAGCGGCAAAATGCCATAATGCAATTTAGTATTCTACTAAGACCTTTAAAGGATTGATTTTTCCTTCAGCTATGTCCTCAAAACAGCTAATCAGTTCCTCTTTTTTTATTTTTTTCTCGAATATTTTATTTAATTTAGTATCATTTCGTACTTCATTAATAAACCATTCGGAATGCTTCTTATAATCCCAACCGTCACTTGAACCAACAATTTTTAGTTCTTTCTCATAAAATTCAGGTTGTAATTCAAACCTCTCTTTATTCCCATCTGAAAGAATACATATACTGCCTTCTTTCGTTAGTGATTTCTGTAATATATTAAATGCATCATTATGTCCTGAACACTCTAATCCATAATCATAATGATTTATTGGGCATGCAGATCCATAATTAATAACAGAGTCTGCCCCCAGCAGATTAGCCAATTTCCCTCTTGAGGTATTCGGTTCTATTACATCCACATGTTGAACTTTTACTTTTTGTTTTAAGAAATATAGAGTTAAAAGTCCTATTGTCCCCATCCCACTTACTATTACTCTATCTGACTCTTTAGGTTTGAGTTTCAGGACACCCTTTGACGAGTCACAGGATAAAATAGTGAGTAATGCGTAAGAATAGTGAATGTCTTTAGGAACTGGAATAGCTTTATATTCTTTAATTACTCCAAAATCCTTGTGCCCATAAAATGCTACTACCCTGTCTCCAAGATTTAATGATTTAACATTATCACCTATCTTAATAATTTCACCATAGCTTTCATACCCAGTCTCTTTCGGATAAATAGGAGATTTATCAGTAAAATCACTTTCCATATATTGTGGCAGTTCTGCCCCAATACTAATTGCACCCGCAATAGTTTTTATTAGGATTTCATCTTTTTCAAGAGGGGATAAATTATTTTGTATCCATTTCAGCTTTCTTTTTCCATACAACACCAGTGAATTTTGTTCTTGTTTCATTATTTTACCTTCTTTCAAGAAATTCTTATTGAACTAATCTGCCCCTATAGTTGAATAAGCTCCTGTAAATAAAATACCATAAAAATGTAAAAAAACTTATTTTATTTAGAAAGCAACAAACCTTACGAAATAGCCTTTTATCTATTCCTCTTCTTCAACTAAACTGCCCCGTTAGTTTAAGTACATTCTTTCACAATCTCAATATTGATAGTAACAAAAATTCCCAATATAAAATCAAGCTTTTTTACAAATCTACACTATATTCAGGTTCAACTCGAGCGTAAACCGCTTTATCTTCATTTATTCCTTCTTATTTGCTCGATTTTCAGTCGTTTTTGCGTTAATCCTTCTTTCCATAACTTTAGGAGGAAATAAAAAACAACCATATCCCTTGTTATATAAAGGTTTAGGTTGTTTTAATAAAGATGGTTATTTCGTTAATTACGATATTATGCGTTCTCTTGGGCATGAGCATTTGAAAACTACAGAAAAAACAAGCCTTAGAGAAATGAACTAAGGTAAGCATCGAAACATTTTTCTAAACATCGTAACTTAATTTCAAATCAACAATTATGGAAACTAAAACAACACAACTAACAACCATAATAAATTTTCCATCTATAAACAATGTTGGTGTAATGGATAATTTGTTATTTATAGTTTTCAAGATAATTCCCTTTTTCAAAAATTTCTTTAGAACTTAGGGCAGTCCATTCTTCTGGTGTTACATTAGGGTTCAAATCAAGATATGATTTAACCATTTTATATCCTTCACTGTAACCATAATATAACGGAAGGCCATTTCCTCCAAGAATAATTTCAAGTGCCCGATTCAAGTCATACTTTTCGAGATCTAATGCAACTTTTGACCAATAAACTTTGTTGTAAGTTAAATCAACTGGAGATAAAACAATTTCAGGATAAACTGATTTTTCAAACTTAACCGCTTTTCCTTCAAATATTAGAGTATCCAATACAGAAAAAGGTACTTCTTTACGTAGGTACTTCTCAGTCCAAACACTATGATGATATTCGTGAGCTACTCCAGCCCTTAAAACAGCATCATTAAAATATTTATCGTATAGGACTATTATTTTACCTGCCCCTACGGTTATCATAGATGCATTTACATTTGTGGAAGGAAAAACACATACAGTTGTTTCATTTTCAGATGTGATAAGATCAGAAGATTTTAAAAGAGCTTCTTTTATAATATTTTCTGTTTCTTCCCTGTCAATTTTTTCGCTTAATTTTTGATTTTCTGTTAAACGATCAGGAGCTACATTTAGAACTGGATCAGCCATATGAAGATATTCACCATTCTCAAAACAATCACTATATACTTGTTTAATTACCTCTTCATTATAAATTTCCAATTGTGAATGTTTTGGGTTACTTTCAACCTTATCTTTATAGTTTTGATAAAGTTCATAGGCATTGACGATTTTATACTTTTGATTTGTTTGAGGGTGTTCGAATGATAAAACTATACTATCAATATCTTGTTTTTCATTAGAATCGGCGAGTTCGCTTTTAGATTTTTCTGATTGTGTACAGGAAGCAAGCGTTAGAAATGTCATTATTAGTACTAATACCGCAACTATTTTTAGATATTTCACCAATAAAACCGACCCTTCCGTAAAACAAATTTATGAAAATTTCGACTATTCTATAAATAAATTTTACCATATTTTAGTTGGTGTTTATGGATTTGAAATAAAATTTGATTAGAAATTTCGTATGATCCTCATTTTTAGTCAAAAAAAGAATCCATTTTGAAAAATGATTGATCAGAAAGGATTCTTCAACTATAAATGATGATTCGATTATATAAAAAGAGTGATTATTTTAAATCTCCTTATGCCACTAATACCGCCGTTAGTTCAATAACTATAAAATATCTCACTTTTTCTTTTTGCTCTAATTCCAGCTCTTTTGTATCTTCCGAATATAAACAATTTGACCGATATGATATGCATTATGTGTCGTTACATTCCCCAATACTTGCCACCAATTAGCATCAAAGTACCCTTGAACATCGCTTTCTAGTTGTTCTTCAGTTAATATTTCTTGCCAATGTAAAAGAACTTCTAAAAGTTGTTTTTGAAGTTCATTGAATGTTTTATTTTTTGAAATGGTGAACGTACTGTCATTACTCCCTACTGCCGGAACTGCAATAATACTAGCTTCTTTATACCTTGTTTGCCACGTTTCATTCCAATAAAGCAAATGCTGTACAATTTCGGCAATACTATTACTTTCTTCACTCACCTTCCAAAAAGCTTCTTCATCTGTCAAATTTTTAACAGATTCTGAAAATGGTACATACCAACTTGGATCGTTTGCATTAGCTAACAACTGATCAGACAAAACATCTTTTGGGTGAAACATACCTTCCACACTCCTTCTTAAGATTTATCAGAATTTAAATGACTTTATTTATTGTTAATCATTCTCTTTGATATGGTTATTTCCCTCTTTTTTTACTCTTTCTACTATTAAACTGCTAATAGATACTGGATCGTACTTACGTAGAAAGTGACAATATCGTCACTTCTTTGTTTAATTTGTAACCCTAATCGAAGGCTACTACTTTTTATTTCTTGTAAAATGTACGAAAGAAGTAAATAAGGAGGAATTCTACGATGAAAGCATTAAAGATAGCAATTGGAACCCTGGTTGTTGCAGTTATAATAATATTGCTTATGTCTCTTTTGGTTAAGAACGAGCTTGCAGACATGTTAAACCCTTTTATTCATCAAAAGGATGTTTTTGTAAAGATTGATCAAACTGGAAAAAAGATTGATCAAAAAACATACGAGTATGCCCTAGACGGAATTAATGAAGATGGCAAAAAAATAAAGATTACTTTCACTGCCGGTAAACAATTACGTGAGGGGGCATACTTAAAAGTTGATACAAAGAGAACTTATGTGAAAGCTTGGGAAGAAGTGAAGTTGAATGATATTCCCTCCGTTGTCCGAGATAAGCTCAAATAAGACTTAAAGGAAATTGGTCTTAGTGTAAAGTATTTTGCATTATTTTTTATAGGGACGTACTATGTGCGAAAAGCGAAGAGACTTACTGTGTTTCAATGAAATTTATTCAACTAAGCTGTCCCGTTAGTTGAATAACAACAAACTTTTTAGAAAGCAGCATTAAAATATCAAAAATTACTCCAGATGTCTCCTCAAAACTCCCCCCAAGAAATTAAAGAGTTTTATACATATTAATACCAGCTATTTGGAAACCTATTGTTTCGTATAACTTAATTGCCTTACGATTTGTTCCAAAGACGTGTAATTTAAAATACAATATTTCTTTCAATGATAAATATTCTTCAATTTCTTCCATAACCTTTGTACCTATGCCTTTTGAACGGCATTCATCAAATATATAAATCTCATATAAAAATGCACTTTTTTTGGTTTCATCTATCTTTAGCCAAACGTAACCATATCGCTCATTTTCATTCACAATATTATAAAATTCATGTTGATCTGTAAGAAATCCATTTGGCAAATACCCTTGCAGCTGTTTCTTTGCTCGTACTGCAGCTGGTTCTGTAACTTCAAACGTATGTTCAGCTAAAGTTTCTGCGAATCGCTTTTCTTTATCTAAAATATATTCGTTAAACTCATTTCCATTCATATTCTTTAAATACTGCATATTGTCCCCCTATTGAAAATACTCCTTAACCTTTAGCAGCCTTTTGGTCATTGACTATAGTACCTTATAATTCAAAAACGAATTCTTTAGTACAATTAATTCAACATATAGGAGTATAGTAGAATGATTTTATTATTGTTTCCTATACTAAATCACTGGTATAAAACACTCAATTCTAAAATTTTCTTTTTTATTTCAGCTCTTAACTCTATGGGGTGAACTACTTTTGCATTCTTCCCCATTTGTATAAAATAATCAGCCAAAAAGTCCATTTCTGTTTCACTTATTGAGCCCTTTATGACTCCATGACCTTTACTGTCTATTGATATTCGATGATATGGCGAAACATTAGATTTATATTTTTCTACTCCTTCTGGCGTTAATTCCACAAAAAGCTCATACTCTTTTTTGATTGATAAAAGATTAATAATATCATGTAAGTTGGTTTCCTTTAGATTCATCTTGTCATTTCTGACACTTAATCCGATCTCTGATATTCGATCGCAACGAAAAAGTCTAAATTCCTTCCTAAGGTAGCAATACGAAGGGCAATACCATCTTCCATATTGAGAAAATAATCCAATTGGTTGTATATCTCTTTTAACCCCCAAGTAAGAAATCCAAAGCGTTTCATTTTCGATAGCCGCCATAAATAGCTCTTTTAATAGGGAATTTTCTTTATTCTGATTATCTATTTTGAAATCAATCTTATTTTTGATTAAATCAATTTCACCTTTCATCTTTCCATTTAAGTTCAGGTAGAATTTTTTTATGATTGAATTGTATTCTGATTCAAAAGGTAGGCTAATAAAATGTTTTAAAGATAAAAGAGCAAAAAAGATCGAGAAAGTTTCTTCTTTTGTAAAAGAGACAGCAAGTAGTTTTTTTTCTTCCAAAACTTGATATCCTCCATTAGGTCCTACCTCTGAAATTAATGGAACCCCTAAAATACTTAGTTCTTCTAAATCCCTAAGAATCGTTCTTCTTGAAACATTAAATTCATTTGCTAAATCATCTACTTTAAACTTTTTGACTCGATTAATATACAACCTTAATTCATTTAATCTAATTGCCTTACTCAATACTTTCCCCCATTTACTAATTGTGTCATCATTTGTCACTAATACATTATATACTGAGAACAGCATCGAATTAATAGAATTTTTGTAAACTAATTAGGAGGGCTTATGAATGAACCAAACTGAGAAAAAAGAGATTTTAATTGTAGTATTGGACGAATTTGCTGATTGGGAATTGTCTTATATAGCAGCTTTTTTAAATACTACAGACAAGTACATTACTAAAATAGTTAGTGTAAGCGAGGGTGTTATAAAGTCAATCGGTGGATTAAGTGTTCTTCCAAATTATACTTTTAGAAGTATACCTGAAGTCTTTTATGGTTTAATACTGATTGGGGGGAACTCCTGGCGAAAGTCGCTCAACAATAACGTCATTCCAATAATGGAAAAGGCACTTACTATGGATATTCCTGTCGGGGCAATATGTGATGCAACAGTTTTTATGGGCGCCAATGGATGGTTAAATGAAATAAAGCATACCAGCAATGATCTTAATGATTTGAAAACTTATGCAAAAGATAACTACCAAAATGAAAAAAATTATGTACTAGAGCAAGCAGTTTCTGATGGGAAAATTGTGACCGCAAATGGAACAGCTTCATTAGAATTTGCAAAAGAAATTCTTGAATTATTAGAAGCATATCCTAAGGAACATATAAATCAGCTTTATAATTTTCACAAATTAGGGTATTACGAGGCAAAAAAGGTGAATTCTTAAACATTCATAATGCACATAATCCTTAAGATAGGAATTTATGTGCATTTTAACTTTACAAGATATACTCGCAAGTACCTTTTTAAAAGAAAATTATTCATAATTTAATGCTCTTTTGAATTGGTGAATTGTGAATTTTCATGTATAATCTATTCTTACTTCTTCAACTAACCTGCCCTGTTCGTTTAAGTACATTTCTTCACTACCTTTTCATAGATTTCAATATAAATATCCAACAAAAAATCACCTCAAAGAAATACTAAAGAGGTGATTTTTATCGAACTTTTTTACTAATCATCAATTTTTTTAAAACTATATGTTTATTAACTATTTATTAGTCCCCACCACCACAAGAAGATCCTGAATCAGAAGAGTCCGAACTAGATGAAGAACTTCCACATGAATTAGATGTATCACCAAATACAGAAGCAAAAAAACCTGTATTTGTTTCATCATTATTGCTACCAGCTCGTGAATAATCAGCTTCTTTCTTTAGGCTAATACTTTTATTTTCTTTACGTTTTTTATTGAATGGCCACATATAATCACTCCTTTTAAATGAATTCGACCTAAAGTAAACTAATTAAAATCTTCTAAATAAGGTCCAGAAATTGAGATTTTCAAAAGAATTTCTGTGAGCTCTTCTGGCGTGTATTTATCTAGCTCTTCCAACCACGAGATGATTACTTCTAAAAAAGCACCCGTAGCATACTGAATCAGTATATCTTTAGGTACTATTACTGCCATACCTGATTCCTGTGCCGCTCCTATACCTTCTTCTACAAAAGATCGAATAATCCGCTTAAATTCTTTCGCAAATTTTGTCTTACGATTTTGCAATAAGAACATTTCATAGAAAGAATGATTATCCTTAATGTGTTTAAATAAGGACACCATATTTTCAGGCAAGTTGGTTGAACTTAAGTCCCGAATCGCCATTTTTTGTTGAACTGCAATATGAGATGTTAAATCACTTAACATCTCTTCAGAAAATTTATCCATTAGTTCATTAATAGAAGAATAATGTTTATAAAATGTAGGACGTGTAATATTAGCACTTTCACAGAGAGTTTTAATAGAAATAGTTTCTGAAGAAATGAGCATATTAAAGAATGCATTTTTAATACTTTCTAAGCTTCTTATTTCTCTTGGATCCAGTCCTTCTTTCATTAGTCGCGATGCCTCCGATCAATGTATGTATTCCAACATTATACAAAAATGCTATGAAAAAGCGAAATAACTTGAATTCAACAAATTTAATCATAAAAAAAGAGCTGACATTGGTTAATCAGCCCTTTTCTTTGAAATTCAAGACTACAGTGCAGTCCAACCACCGTCGATAACAAGTTCAGAACCAGTAACAAAACGTGCTTCATCACTCGCTAAGAATAATACACCGTACGCAACATCTTCTGGATTACCCATATAAGGAAGTTGAGTATGTGCTTCATAATAAGGCATAGCAGGTTCCATATATGGCTCTGTCATTGGTGTTACGATAATTCCTGGGTGTACTGAGTTTACACGAACTCTATCTTTACCGTATTCAATTGCTGCAGCTTTTGATAATACACGCAAAGCTCCCTTAGAAGCTGTGTAAGGGCTTGTACCAGCCATACCCACAAGTCCACCAATAGAAGAAATATTAACAACTGAACCACTGCCGTTTTTCTGCATCTCAGGAACAGCATATTTCATACCAAGAACACAGCTATTCAAGTTAATATCCATTACTCTATTCCATTCAGACATCTCGATATCAGCAATTACACTCGTGCAAGACACACCTGCATTATTAACAAGAATATCTACTTTACCGAATTTTTCAACAGTTAAAGCGACAACTTCTTTCCATTGTATCTCAGATGTTACATCATGTTTAAATGCAATTGCCTGACCACCAGCTGCATTAATTGCCTCAACTACTTCATTTAAAAGTTCTTCTTGAATATCCGTAGCAACTACAGATGCTCCTTCTTTAGCGAATAACTCACATTCTTTGGCACCCATACCCGATGCTGCACCTGTAATAATTGCCACTTTACCGCTTAAGCGTCCCATATAAAAAACCTCCTATAAATATGTAATTCGAACAATCTATTTTACACTACGCAAAATAGTTTCCGATTTCTTTATAACACGAATTTTCTGAAATAGCAAATAAGGGTATTTTAAAATGTCATAATAACTATTATTAAAAACAAAAGGCTTATAAAAATGGTTTAATAATACATTATATATTTATATCCTTTGCTGTTAATGGAAAGAATCCTACCATATATAGGTACTTGCCGCATTAATACTGATAACTATAATTCTATTACTAATAAGAGATCTAAAATCATCGATTTTCATTTTCCATTTCGACAAAAAATGAAATTACATATAAGTAAAAATTTTCAAATTATTACTTACTAATTTTTAGCTATTTATCCATCTTTCAAAAATGAAAACATCCATTTATACACCATCGCAAACTAGTGTTTTTCTCCGGAAATTTAAATAGGTCTAATCTCACATTTTACAAATATATTTCATCTATTATTCTATCTATTACATCTACCGATAAAAAAGAAAAAAACATATACACACCAACGTTTACAATACATTTCAAATGTTTCAGTACTGCGAAAAAGTTATTGAAATCAATAGTTCTAAGTACGGCTATCATTTGAAATGAAGTTTAGTAAACGATATAGTAATAAAGTAAACACTCTATTTTGCCCATAAAAAAATCCCTTATTTGATGTTGTTTTTCCCCTTTTTTCTTTACCCTCATCATCAACACATATCAAAAATTGGTAAAAATATGAGTAAAGCAAGCATAAATATAATGACTAATTTCCATTTACTTTATTAAACAATTGGAAATTCAAGTAAGAAGGATTGTTTTAGTCATCTTCGCACATGATAAACCAATAACTTCTTATTTATTTTTCGAGATAATTAAATTTAATAATCGTTATTTCATGACTGCTTCTGTTTTCAAAAAGAATATTAAGAACGAGGTGTTTAAATGGATCCTTTTGTAGAAGTAAGAAACGTATCAAAGATTTTTGGTAAGTCTCCCAAAGCAGCACTGGAGCTTTTAGAATTAGGTCGTTCTAAAAAAGAAATTTTGAAAGAGACTGGACAAACTTTAGGTGTAAATAAAGTAAACTTTAGTATTTACCCTGGAGAGATCTTCGTAATTATGGGCTTGTCTGGTAGCGGTAAATCTACGTTAATTCGAATGTTTAATCGTCTGATTGCCCCAACCATTGGTGAGATTTTAATTGATAATGAAGATATCGTAAAAATGAGTGCTTCCCGTCTGAGAGAAGTAAGACAACAGAAAATTAGTATGGTATTTCAAAACTTTGCTCTTTTCCCCCACAAAACAATTTTAGAAAACACTGAATTTGGACTTGAGATCCAAAACAAGCCTATAAAAGATCGACGTGAGAAGGCTATGCAAGCTTTAGAAATCGTTGGACTTAAAGGGTATGAACATCAATTACCTTCACAACTAAGTGGTGGTATGCAACAAAGGGTAGGTCTTGCTCGCGCACTTGCTAGTGACACCGATATCTTGCTAATGGATGAGGCATTTAGTGCACTAGATCCATTAATCCGTAAAGACATGCAAGATGAACTACTCGAGATTCAGGAGAATTTCAAAAAAACGATTATCTTTATTACACATGATTTAGACGAAGCACTAAGAATTGGCGATCGAATCGCTCTAATGAAAGATGGTAGCATCATCCAACTTGGTACACCGGAACAAATCATGATGAATCCAGCAAATGAATTTGTTGAAAAATTTGTTGAAGATGTCGATTTATCTAAAGTCTTAACAGCTTCACATATTATGAAACGACCAGAGAAAATTGGTGCCGATAGAGGTCCACGTGTTGCGCTAGAGATCATGCGTAAAGAAGGTTATTCAAGTATATTCGTGGTGGATCGTAAGCAAAAATTACTTGGCGCTATTTCTGCCGAACAAGCACGCCAAGCGATTGATCAAAACTTATCAATATCAGAAGTCATGACAACCGAAGTACCAACAGTACCTGAGGATGCACTACTCGTCGACTTAATGGATGTTATGGCAACGTCCGCTCTTCCAATATCAGTCGTAGATGATAAACACAGAATCAAAGGAATTGTTATTCGCGGAGCTGTCATAGGTGCATTAGCTGGTAACAAAGATTCCTTGAACGATTTGGAGAGTGAGTAAACGATGAATATAACAAAAATTCCATTAGGTGAATGGGTAGATTCTTTAGTAGATTGGATCACAGTCACGTTTGCTGCACTGTTTTCATTTTTTACAAATTTAATCGATGGACTGTTAAATATAATTGTTGATGTATTAAGTGTAGGTCCCCCAATTGTTTTAATTATTGTGTTAGCCTTACTAGTCGGCTATACGAGTAAATGGCCATTAGGCATATTTACAGTAGTGAGTTTGCTATTAGTTGATAACTTAGGTTATTGGGATTCAACGATTCAAACTTTAGCTATTGTATTAGTATCAGGATTCTTTATCATATTACTCGGTATTCCTATCGGTATATGGTGTGCACAAAATAAAACAGTACAAAATATCGTTACACCTATTTTAGACTTTATGCAGACAATGCCTGCATTTGTTTATCTGATTCCTTCAATACTATTTTTCGGAATTGGTGTAGTACCAGGTATTGTTGCATCGTTTATTTTCGCGATTGCACCTGCTATTCGAATGACTAATCTTGGTATTCAAGAAGTGCCAAAAGATTTGATTGAAGCATCAGATGCATTCGGATCAACATCCAGTCAAAAATTATTTAAAGTTCAATTACCTTTAGCAACACCAACCATATTAGCAGGTATTAACCAAAGTATTATGCTTGCCCTTTCAATGGTTGTAACTGCTTCATTAGTTGGTGCGCCTGGACTTGGTGCAGACGTTTACCGTGCCGTGAGCCAGATTAATGTTGGACAAGGTTTTGAAGCCGGTCTTTCTATCGTATTCATTGCCATCATTTTAGACCGCATTACTCAAAACATCCGTAAACCAGCGTATGAAAAACTTGTAAGTCGTAAAATTGTCCTTATTATCACAGGTATCCTCATTGTAGTAGCTGCATTATTTAACACATTTACAAAAGAGGACACTATAAAAGGGACTGGTTCTGCTATTGGTGAATCGACGGATTATAAAATTATCGGTATTGAACCCGGTGCTGGACTAATGGCACAAGCAAAAACTGCGATGAAAGATTATAAATTAGATAATTGGACGCTTGTTGAAGGTTCTTCTGCAGCAATGGTTGCTGAATTGAAGAAAGCATATTCAAAAAAAGAACCAATTATTATTACAGGTTGGTCTCCACATTGGATGTTCGCTTCCTTTGATTTGAAATATCTCGATGATCCTAATGGGACATTTGGTGGCGCAGAAGAAATTAATACAATCGTACGAAAAGGATTAAAAGAAGATGCTCCTGGTGCCTATACAATACTCGATCAATTCTCTTGGGACACAAGTGATATGGAGAAAGTAATGGTAGATGTATCAGGTGGTATGGATCCAAAAGAAGCCGCTGACAAATGGATTAAAGCAAATAATGATAAAGTAGCTAAATGGACGAAAGGAGCACAAGCGGGTAATGGTGAAGAGATCAAACTCGTTTATGTTGCTTGGGACACTGAAATTGCTAGTACAAACGTCATTGCGAAAGTACTTGAGCAAAACGGCTATAAAGTAAAAATGAGTCAAGTTGAGGTTGGTCCGATGTTTGCAGGTGTTGCAAACGGAAGTGTCGATGCAATGGTCGCAGCATGGTTACCAAGTACTCACAAAGATTATTATGAATCATACAAAAAAGATTTGGTTGATTTAGGACCAAACTTAAAAGGAACAAAAAATGGTATCGTTGTTCCTAAATATGTAGATATTGATTCCATTGAAGATTTAAAATAGAAGAAAACGAACCCAAAATAGTATCCACTATTTTGGGTTTTTGTTTATTTAAGTTACGGCTTCAATCTTCCTATGCACCGTAGTTACTAGTTCTTTTACGGTAAATTGTTCTAGGTTGAGAATTGTTTTTACGATTTGCACTCTTTGTTCAAAAGGTAAGTCGTTTGCAAGTGTCATAAATTTCTCAACTAACGCATCAGTAGACACTGGATTTTCTGGATCTCCAACTGGATATCTCGTTTTTGCTTTATAAATCGAACCATCATTAAAATGTATCGATAGATTTGTACCCCATTCTTCCGGATAGGCTGCATCTACTTTTTTGTCTACTTGAACTTCAATTTTTTCTACTATTGCGTGAATTGTTGGATCATGCAATATTTGTTCTGTAAATGCATGATAACCTCCGCTACCAGTTATTAGTGCAAGGGCCGCACAAAACTGAATACTAAATTTTGCAGCATAAATCGTATCAGGTGATGGATTATCCGTTATATCCAATGCTACTTTATAAGTTGAGATTACGATTTTCTTTATCTCTTTTAAATTCACATTATGTCCTTTATGATATTCAACTAGTAAATCCATAACATGATGTGTATGACGGCAAGAAGCATGTATTTTAAATGAGTTTTCAATAATTTTAAAGCTATCGCCAAAACCTTCTGTCATCTTGGACACATCATGCTGTTCACTCATGGCTTCAAAAAAGCCTCGACTTCCTTCTAAAATTTTCTTCGCGCCCGTAAATCCTTTTTGTGCTAGTAAACAACTTAAAACACCGTGCATAGCCGCTTTCCCCGGATGAAGTTGCTTGGACATTGCGCCATCTTCGATAAATTCCCAAAGACCAGCCGCTTGTGTACCAGCACTACCTAACGCGTCGACAATTTGATTTTCATTTAACTTCAGTAATTTCGCTACTGCAGCTGTAGCACCAAAAGTTCCACATGTAGCTGTATTATGGAAGTAATAATAATGTGATGGTGACACTGTTTCCCCAATTCTATACGCCACTTCATACCCTGCGACAATCGCTGTGATGAGATCTTTCCCAGAAAGCCTTTTCCACTCTGCAACTGCAATTGCGGCTGGCATCACAACTGTTGCAGCATGTACTATAGATACCTTATGGATATCATCAAGTTCAACAAAATGACTTGCCGCACCATTTAATAATGCTACATTCAACACTGAATTTTTAACATTAGTAACTGTTGTTGCTTGCAGTGCACCACCCATTTCACGAATGAGTTCATCAATCATTTGTATTGGTAACCCATCTCGTCCTTTAAGTGCAGATGCGTAATAATCTAGGATACAACGTTTTGTAAATGTAACGACTTCCTTCGGTAACTGCTCATATGTTAAACCTACAATGTAGTTTGCGATCTGAATGCTAAACTCCACACAACTACCCCCTAATCCATTTTAATAATAATGCGTGATGAATCCCCAGTTGCTAGTAAATCAAAGCCTTCGTTAATATCTTCGAGGGTAATAATGTTCGACATTAACTCATCTACAGGCAAACGCCCTTGCTTCATCAGCTCAATATAATGTGAAATATCACGCTTTGGCACACAACTACCTACATATGATCCCTTTAACGTCTTTTCTTCTGCTGTTAATGTCACGTAAGGAAAAGAAAATTGATGTTCTGGATGTGGTAAACCCGTTGTTGTCGTTACACCGCCGCGCTTTGTTACAGCGTATGCAACATCCAAAGCTGCTACTACCCCTGCTGTTTCAAATGCATAATCGACGCCGCCGTTCGTATACTTTTTGACTTGTTGAACGACATCATCGTCCCTTGAATTAAAGACAGCCGTAGCTCCCAGTTCTTTTGCTTGCACTAATTTTTTATCATTAATATCAATTGCAATCACTTCGCTAGCACCTGCCGCAATTGCACCAAGTAATGCGCTTAAGCCAATACCCCCAAGGCCAATAACAGCTACCGTACTACCAAGCTTCACATTTGCCGTATTCACGACCGCTCCTACACCAGTAATAACCGCACAACCAAACAATGCGAGTTTTTCAAACGGCAAATCTTCATCAATCTTCACCAAAGAATTCTCTGATACTACTGCGTATTCAGAAAAAGCAGAGACACCCACATGGTGATTGACATCTTCTGTTTCAGTATGAATGCGAATGCCTCCACTAATTAATGTTCCTGCTCCATTTGAAACAGCGCCTGGTTCACAAAGTGCTGGCCGACCTTCAGAACATGGAATGCAGTGTCCACAACTTGGTACAAAAACACAAACAACTTTATCGCCAGGTGAGAATGCTGTTACACCTTCGCCTACTTCAACAACAATACCTGCCGCTTCATGTCCTAGCGCCATTGGAAGAGGTCGTGGGCGACTACCATCAATAACGGATAAGTCCGAGTGACAAAGACTTGCTGCTTTAATTTGAACAAGCACTTCTCCTACTTCTGGTGAATCAAGCTCTACTGTTTCAATATGAATTGGTCGACTTTTTGCATATGGCTTTTGAACACCAGATGCACGTAAAATAGCTGATTTTACTTTCATTTGCAACGTCCCCTTTACGGTAAGATATTGATACCGATAAATTTCAACTCTGTCATACCTTCAATCGAATATTGAATACCTTCCTTGCCAACTCCACTCTTCTTCACACCGCCATATGGAATATGATCATAGCGTTTGACAGAAACTTCATTTATCCACACGCCTCCGGTTTCCAATTGTTCTGCTACACGAAGTGCACGATTAATATTATTCGTAAAGATACCTGCCTGTAAGCCAAACTCTGTATCATTCGCCCATTTTATGACATCTTCTTCTCTAGTAAATGGCATGATAGAAATTATAGGTGCAAATACTTCGGCACAAACCACTTTCATATCAAATCGAACATGATCTAAAATGGTTGCTTGCATCATTGTCCCGTGGCGCTTTCCACCAGTCAGCACAACTGCCCCTTGAGCAACTGCTTCATCTACCCATTCTTCTGCACGTTTTGCTGCCTCTTCTGTAATCATCGGTCCAAGTTCTGTTGATTCATCAAGTGGATCTCCCATTCTCAACTGAGACACTTTTTCAACAATCTTTTTTATAAACTCCTTATACACTGTCTGATGTACAAAAATACGTTGTGCTGAGACACATGCCTGCCCTGCAAATGTGAAGCCTCCCATTGTAATCGCATTGACTGCATGATCGATATCTGCATCTTCAAATACAATATTAGGTGCATTGGAGCCTAGCTCTAAAGTGATTTTTTTCCCTTTCGCCATCTCTTGTATTTTCCATCCAACGGTACTACTTCCTGTGAAAGTCACCTTTTTTACTAGTGGATGTGTCACTAATGTTTCAACTAATTGCTCTCCTGGACCATTCAATAAATTAAAAGCGCCCTTTGGTAAACCAGCTTGTTCAAACAATTTATATAACTTTATAGCAGACAATGGTGTTTTCTCTGCTGGTTTTAACACGATTGTATTTCCCGCTGCAATGGCAGGTGCAACTTTATGAAGTGACATATTTAAAGGGAAATTGAACGGTGTAATTGCTGCAACAACTCCAATTGGTACCCGTTTAGCTATACCTATTTGCCCTTCACCACCAAGTGCATTATCTAAGACAATTTGTTCCCCGTTTAAATTTTTTGCCCCTTCAGAAGCAAAGCGTAATACTTGAATAGCCCGAGCCACTTCACCTCTTGCTTCTACAATCGGCTTGCCTGCTTCTTGTGCTAACGTATTTGCAAAATCTGGTGCTTGTATTTCGAGTAGATCCGCAGCTCGTCGTAAAATCATACTACGTTCATATGCAGGCATTGATTTCATTTTTTGTTGGTAAATTTCATGAGCTACTTCAACTGCAAGTTCCACATCGCTAGTCGTAGCACAACTGACTATTCCGATTAGCTCATTATTAAAAGGATTACGCACTTCAATTTCTTCACGTAAATCACCTTTAATTTCTACACCTCTAATATAAGAACAAGATTCAATCATTTTTCATCCTCCTCTGTACTTTATAAAAATACCCTAAGACAGTAGTGGCCTTAGGGTTGTTATTGGTTTACTCGTAATAGCCTTCGGTTGATTTAATAAATGAGTTAAACTGATTCGAATCATGACCAAACCAAATGGTTGAATTATTTTGTTCTGCAAGTTTTCGAATACGTTCAGCTGTGCTACTATAGCCAACAGAATCATATATGATACCTGGTGGCTTAACAGGAGGGCCTAAGCTTTCTGCTGTATATAACGCATCTGAAGCAAGTAAAAGATTACCTGTACCTGGCAACTCAATATGCAAGCCCAGCATACCGTAAGCATGTCCTGGACCAAAGTTTAAGATTTTAATTCCTTTCACTAACTCCACTTCTTTTTCATGTGGCTGAATTGTGCGCCAGCGTAGCTGATTTTTTATCCATGCTTCTACATCACCCCATATATAAGCACCCATATCACGTGTCATCGCAAATGTTTTCATAACATTAGATAACTCTGAATCATGGACAATAATTTCGGCATTCGTAAATAACTCTAAGCAACCGGCATGGTCTAAATGCAGATGAGATGCGACAACATATTTTATGTCTTCTGGACGCACCTTCAGTTGTTCTAAACGATTGATTAAGTAGCATTCCTCACTTTGGAAAACAGGGAACAGCTTTTGTACACCTTGTGGCCAGCGTCCTTCTTCTCCCATACCATCAGGATTACAACCTGTATCAAATAAAATTTTCCCATCAGGATGATCAATCAAAACTGCATAAACTGGGAATTCTACAAACTCTGCTGGGGGGGAAGGATTATCAACACTTGCTGGGTTATGCATAGCAATCATATAGTTTTTATCCATCTTCATCGAACCTGTATCTAATACATACACTTTCGATTTACACATAGTCATTCCTCCAATTGATCAATTATTTAAAACTTCTTTCCATAACAAAAATCTGTCGTTAATTTTGCAATTCTTGCCTGTTCATTAAACGCTCAATTTCTACATCACTTTTCCCTAAAGCCCTCAGCACTTCAACTGTATGCTCACCTAGAGCTGGGGGCGTATTTCTGACTTGCAAATCCACTGATGATAATGTAATCGGTAAGCGGGTTAAGTGGATGTTTCCATTGCTTGGGTTCTCGGCATTTATAAGCATATGGTTACTAAGTGTTTGTGGGTGCTTTGCTACATCAGTCATTTGCTGAATCATGGCACTAGGTACACCTTGACGCTCTAAATCGGCGAGCCAATCTGCTGCTTTTTTTGATTGCAGCGCTTCCGTTAGTTTTTCATTGAGTAGTGTACGATTTTGAACACGCACTACGTTTGAAGAAAAACGCTCATCTATAAGCCATTGCTGCTTCTCTAACACTACACAGAGCTTGTCGAATAATCGATCATTAGAAATGCCTATCATAATTGGTATATCTGCAGTTTGAAAAGCGCCATACGGAGCGAATGAAGCGTGATTAGAGCCTAATTTTTCTGGATTTTCCCCTGTTAACATTGTTGAGAGTAAATGATAAGCGACCCAGTAGACTCCTGTTTCATAAAGTGAAGTTTCAACTTTTTGCCCTTGTCCATTTTCTTTACGCTGTAAGAGAGCTGATAAAATACCAAGTGCACCCCACACAGCACTGCCTTGATCTAAAATCGAAACAGGTACACGTGCTAATTGATCGCTTCCTGTCATGCTCATTAAACCTGTTTCAGCCTGTAATATAGCATCGTAACCGGGTTTATATTTGGAAGGCCCCATTTGACCATATGCTGTTAATGAACAATAAATTAAACGTTCATTTAAAGATTTCAAAGTATCATAGCCTAGGCCTAACTTATCAGCTTTACCTAATCGATAATTTTCAACAAAAATATCCGCATCACGTATTAGCTCATACATCACTTCTCTTGCTTCTTGTAATTGTAGATTTAATACAACTGACTTTTTATTGCGATTAATATTTAAGAAAAATGTTCCATCCTCTTTTACAAGTGGGGCCATTTTACGTGCTTCGTCACCAATACCCGGACGTTCAATCTTAATAACTTCCGCACCAAGATCAGCTAAAATCATCGTCAAACTGGGACCTGAAATGTTCGTCGTGACATCAATGACTCTCATTCCTTGTAATGGCAACATTCACTTCACCACCCTTCCAGTCTTACTCTCCTATTTCAAAACATCACTTAGTAAGATTTAGGCATTTTCAAAACATGCTCCCCTACATACGATAAAATAAGGTTTGTCGAAATAGGTGCTACCTGATATAATCGTGTTTCTTTAAATTTCCGTTCAATATCATACTCCGTCGCGAAGCCATAACCACCGTGTGTTTGTAATGTGACATTTGCCGCTTCCCAAGACGCATCCGCTGCAAGAAGCTTAGACATATTCGCCTCTGCCCCGCATGATTTTCCTTCATCAAATAATTGAGCTGCTTTAAAACGCATGAGATTCGCCGCTTCAATATTGATATATGCTCTTGCAATCGGGAACTGAATGCCTTGATTTTGACTGATAGGGCGATTAAAAATGACACGTTCATTCGCATAATTTGTCGCACGTTCAATAAACCAACGACCATCACCAATACATTCAGAGGCAATTAAAATACGTTCTGCATTCATACCGTCTAAAATGTACCGAAAACCCTTTCCTTCTTCTCCAATTAGGTTTTCTACAGGTACTTTTAAATTTTCGATAAACAACTCAGTCGTTGAATGATTCATCATCGTCTTAATCGGCCGAATTTCAATGCCATTTCCAACTGCCTCTCGTAAATCAACTAATAGCACGGACAAGCCTTCACTCTTTTTCGTTACTTGTTCAACAGAGGTTGTACGCACGAGTAAAATCATTAAATCTGAATGTTCCGTACGAGATATAAACACCTTCTGACCATTCACTATATAGTGATCACCTTGTCGCACGGCTGATGTTTTTAGACTTGTCGTATCCGTACCTGTATTTGGTTCTGTCACCCCAAAAGCTTGTAGGCGTAACCTACCATCAGCAATTTTTGGCAAATACATACGTTTTTGATCATCCGAACCATGACGTAAAATGGTTCCCATCGTATACATTTGGGCATGACACGCCCCAGAGTTTCCACCAGAACGATTGATTTCTTCTAAAATAACGGACGCTTCTGTAATGCCAAGGCCCGCCCCCCCGTATTCTTCAGGAATGAGTGCTGCTAAAAAGCCTGCATCAGTTAGCGCTTTCACAAATTCCGTTGGATATGCTTGCTGCTCATCAATTTTTCGCCAGTACGTATCGGGAAATGCTTTACAAACAGCACGTACACTTTGACGGAGTTCTTCTAAAAACGCCACTTTTTCTTCTGCTAATAACAACGCAATTCTCCCTCACTTCCCTGTGAAAATCGGCGCCCTTTTCTCATTAAATGCAAGCACACCTTCAAGACGATCATTTGAATTAACCGCTAGATTATAAATCTCTATTTCTCGTTTTCGCGCTTCACTATTTGATAACGCTCCTATCGTATTTGCACTCTTCTTACAACCTTGCACACCCAAAGGAGCATTTTTTGCAATTTTATTTGCAAGTCTTAGTGCTGTTTGGAACAACTCCGCCGGTGGAACGACCGCATTAAGTAGACCAGCATCACTTGCTTCTTCTACTCCAAAGATTTCACCGGTAAACAACCATTGTTTCGCTTTATGTAATGGCACTCGTTTAGGTAAAAGACGAGAACCACCACATCCAGGCATTATGCCACGCGTTACTTCCGGTAAGCCAAATTTCGATGTTTTTGCTGCAACGAGTAAATCGCAATTGAGCGCTAATTCAAAACCACCCGCCAAAGCATAGCCATTCACTACGGCAATTGTTGGCTGTGGTAGATCCTCAAGCGCATAAAACATTTGCTCAAATAACTCATGCTGCGCTTTCCAAGCCTCATCAGAAAGCCCTTGACGTTCCTTCAAATCTGCTCCAGAGCAAAATGCGTCATTATTTGAAGAAGTTAAAAGTACAACCCTAATGGACGAATCAGTTGATACAACTTTTAAAAGTGACAACATATACTCAGCCATTTTTGTATTAAAAGCATTGAGCATTTTCGGTCGATTTAAAGTTATGTTTAAAATCTGTCCGTTATCTCCTAATATTTCAGTTAGAATGGGATTCATAATTACACTCCTTCATTGACTAAAATTGAAGCTCGTGTTATTTCACGAGTTGCGGAAGTATCAAGTGCTTTTGCAATATCTGCTAACGTATAATCACAAGCTAGCATGTCATCAAATGGGTATACATCGCTTTTGTCACTTAAAAACGTGAGTGCTTTTTGCAAATACCATGGATTGTATCGAATAACTCCTAAAATCTGAATATTTTTTCGCGTCATTAGCCCTGGGTCAAACTCAGTCAACTTTCCTGGTGAGATATTACCAATACTAATGTACTTGCCTCCTGCTTTTAATAAATGGATACCCTCATTTAATGCAGCAGGTACACCCGTTAACTCCATCGCAATATCAGCGCCTCTATTATTCGTTAAAGCTAATAGGCGAGCTACGCGATCTGCTACTGAAGGATATTCTGCAAAAGAAATTGTATAATCGGCCCCAAACCTCTTCGCAAGTGCAAGGCGACTTTCAACTGCATCGATCACAATTACTGTCGCACCTAATGATTTCGCAACAGCGGATGCATTCAATCCAAGTCCTCCAGCTCCTTGTATGACGACTGTATCGCCATACTTAATACCCGCTTTTTCAACCCCATAATATACTTGAGACAATGCACAATTGGCACTGGCTGCAGATGCATCTGAGACATTTCCTGGTACTTTATAAAAATATTGATTTGGATGAATATAATAATGCGTTGCAAACGAACCATGGAAATGAGGATATTCATGAGCATCCTTACTCCAAAATTCGTATGCATTTTCGCACAAGTTAAACAAACCTTGCTGACAATGGGTACACTTGCGGCAAGTTAAAAAGTAAGCAGCTGCAATCCTGTCTCCAACTTTCACTGGATTTCCAGCAAAATCCGTTGTGACATTTTCACCAAGTTCCACAATTTCTCCCACCATCTCATGTCCCATTACACCTGATTTTTTTGTCGGATGTTGTCCTCTCCAAATGTGTAGTTCAGAACCACATACATTCGTTCGAATCACTTTCACTAACACGCTACCTTGTCCAGCTGTTGGTAAATCATATTCTTCAAAGATAAGTTGCTCAGGCTCTGTCATCACCGCGACTTTCCCTTTCATAGGAATCCCACCTTTTCTTTGATTTACATCTTATTAATTCTATTTCTATGAGATTCAAAAAATGAGTATAATCTAAAGTTTAATTTTTTCTATATCAATATTTTTACAAAAGATGCACTTAGAATGACCATTCTTACTATTTTTTTCTCAATAAGCTGCAAAATGCAGTGGTTTTGGCTTAAAAGCATATATTATACGTAAATTTATACACTTTTAGAGTTTTATTTACTGCCTTGCATAGCGTTCCATGATATACTTGAAGCATTGTGAAAAAAAGGAGGAACTTACATGATTCAAGTAAGTAATGTAGGTCTTCGCTATGGCGACCGTAAATTATTTGACGACGTAAATATTAAATTCACACCGGGTAACTGTTACGGACTAATCGGAGCAAACGGTGCGGGTAAATCCACATTCTTAAAAATTCTATCTGGTGATATTGAGGCACAAGATGGCCACGTATCAATGGGTAAAGACGAACGTCTTTCTGTATTAAAGCAAAATCACTTCGAATACGATGAATTTAACGTTTTAGATACAGTTGTTATGGGGAACAAACGTCTTTGGGAAGTAAAAGCTGAAAAAGACGCAATCTACGCAAAAGAAGAATTTTCTGATGAAGATGGCATGCGTGCTGCTGAATTAGAAGGTGAGTTTGCTGACCTAAACGGTTGGGAAGCTGAATCTGAAGCGGCAACATTATTAAATGGTTTAGGGATTGGTGACGAACTTCACTATATGCTTATGGCTGACCTAGAAGGTTCAGACAAAGTTAAAGTGTTATTAGCACAAGCTCTTTTTGGTAAGCCTGACGTTCTATTACTGGATGAGCCTACCAACCACCTTGACTTAAAAGCAATCCAATGGTTAGAAGAATTTTTAATCAACTTTGAAAATACGGTTATTGTTGTATCCCATGACCGTCACTTCTTAAACAAAGTATGTACACATATTGCTGACCTTGATTTCTCTAAAATCCAATTATATGTTGGTAACTATGACTTCTGGTATGAGTCTAGCCAATTAGCACAAAAAATGATGTCTGACCAAAACAAGAAGAAAGAAGAGAAGATTAAAGAGCTACAAGCATTCGTTGCTCGTTTCTCTGCGAACGCATCTAAATCTAGCCAAGCAACTTCTCGTAAAAAAATGTTGGATAAAATCGAGCTTGATGACATTAAACCATCTAGCCGTAAATATCCATTCATCAACTTCCAAACTGGTCGTGAAATTGGTAATGACGTGTTAACTGTTGATGGTCTAACAGCAAGTCATGATGGCGAAACTCTATTTAAAGACATTCGCTTCTCTATGAACAAAGAAGACAAAATCATTTTATTAGGTAGCCCGCAAGCAAAAACTGCTCTTCTTGATATCTTAATGGAACAAAAAGAAGCAGATGCAGGAACATATAAATGGGGTGTTACTACATCTCAAAGCTACTTTGAAAATGATCATGATAAATACTTCGGAGGCAATGAGAAATCATTAGTAGAATGGTTACGCCAATATTCACCAGAAGACGAAACTGAAAGCTTCTTACGTGGATTCTTAGGTCGTATGCTATTCTCAGGTGAAGAAGTGAAAAAATCTCCTTCTGTATTATCAGGGGGAGAAAAAGTTCGTTGTATGCTTTCTAAAATGATGCTTGCTTCTGCAAATGTTATTTTACTTGATGAGCCTACTAACCATCTTGACCTTGAGTCAATCCAAGCACTAAATGAAGGTTTAATCCGCTTCAAAGGCGCTATGATCTTCACATCTCATGACCATCAGTTCATTCAAACAATTGCTAACCGCGTAATCGAAATCCGTGAAGACGGTTCAATTTTAGATAAGCAATTAACTTATGATGAATATTTAGAGTGGAAAGAAAAAGAAGGTTTGAAATAATCCTTTAATCACTTTTAAGGATTTAAACCGAACAAAACCCCGCAATTCCCAATTTAATTGGAAAGTGCGGGGTTTTTCATGTCAACGCTTAGAATTTAATCTCCATTTATATGCTGAAATATATTACAAAACAAATAAATTGATGATTCGTTTAAACTTCTCTACTCCTATACAATTTCTAAAAGATCCGTCAGCTCATGTATTTCATACGTCGGCTTAATTCCTATTTTATTTTCTTTATAATGCGGATTAAACCAGCACGTATCAATCCCGTAATTTATCCCACCTTGAATATCAGAGGTTAAAGAATCACCCACGATCAACACTTTTTCTTTATCTGTAATCTGTAGCTTGGAAAATGCATAATCGAAAATACCTTTTTCAGGTTTCTGGAATCCAACTTCTTCAGAAATAAAGATATGCTCAAAAGCGTTACTGAGAGGAGAGCCCCCTATTCTTGATATCTGCACATCTTTAAAGCCATTTGTGATAATAGACAGCCGACACCCAGAAAGCTTGTCACATACTTCTACGGCTCCCTGTATAGGATGTATTTCCTTGCCCAAATATCCAAGATACACACAACTGAACTTATCAGCATTAATTTCAAGCTCATTTGTATAGAACAACTGCTTAAATCTTTCAACTCCCAGTTTTGGTAAAGTGATAAGTCCTTGTTCCAAATCTCTCCATAACATCATGCTAATCTCTTTGTAGTTTGCTTCATAATCCGCCAATCCCGTAGGTAATCCGAACTCCACAAAAGTTTTATGTAAGGCATTTTTTTCCGACTTACTAAAGTCGAATAGAGTATCATCAACATCGAACAAAATAGTTTCGTACTTCATATAGCTACCTCCATTAAACAATACCGACCTAACTAGGCCGCTTCACTCAATTTACATTCATAAAAAACATTGATGTACTCTCTGTTACTTCATTTGTAATATCTCTATCTTTTCCTCTATAGTGTGCAAAAATTAAAATGTGATATGACTTCGGAAGAATGCTTATTTTAATAGTTTAATTAATACAAGAGTACACCCTTATTATACGGTATATTTAGAAAGTCTTGTATAACAAACAGCTCTTTCATTTAATTAGCTTTAGTCAATTATTTAATTTTTATATGACCTACTGAAACAGAAATATCTAATTCGTTATCCGACTTTATGTTATTTACTATTCGATTTCCCGCCCCTTGTTTAATAATATTTTCGTTTAGTAATTTATCATTTTCTGAGGTTATCTTCCCATTCTTAGATGCAATATTAAAGCTAATTTCATTCATCTCTAGCTCTCTAGGTAGCGTTATGTGGACATTGCCGTTTGACAATTTTATCTTGTTCTTACCCTTAATATGTGTAAAAATCAAACCTTTTAATGAGCCTGTTTGGTTCTTTATATTAACCGTTCCATCCACAGACCCTATTTTAATAGAACCGTTTTTTGCTTCTATATTTAAGTCATCCCCTTTAAAAGAGTCTACAATAATATTTCCTACACTCGAACTAAGGCTTAATTGATTAATTTCACTTACATTTTTTGCAGTTATATTGCCATTTCGCGTATTTATTTGCACATGTTCTAATAATCTAGAAGGAATATTCAATACCAATTCCCCTCTTTTTGTTGAACCAGGCACTATGGTCATCCACTTTTTTTGAATTGCCTTTACCTTTATAATGGCTTGATCCTTCTCATAAACAATATCCATGCTAGGACTTCCAACTAATGATTTTTGACCTGTATATTTAACCTTCATCATTTGCTCACCAGTGACAATAACAATGTTTGAAATATCAGCATCAACATAAATTCTCTTTACGTAATCCAAATCACTCTTGTACTCAACATCTTTTTTACTCATATTCGATGCAACAATAGAGCCAGCTATCATTAAAATCAACACCCCAATCATCCATTTCATTCTTTTCATACTCTTCTCCTTATTTAGAATTAATAATAATCACTTTAACTTCAAAAATAAAATATTTTAATTACTAAAATATATATAAATTATAATATATAATCACGATACTAATTGTCAAATTTTTTAAATAAAAGATTTTCCACAATATCTAAGGATAGAAACCCCATCAAATAATAATGGAGGTAGATTGTTACCATATCATTAAATCGTTGTATCGACCTTTCCCTAGCCCTATATTCTGAGCATACATAAGGAAGGAAGATGCGATTTTTTTAATTCGATCAATCTCAATAACGCTATAATACTTTGCTTTTTAACGGGTAGATTTACAGTTTTCTTTTATAAAAGTCTAACTATGACATAAAGAAATGATGTAATATTTAGATATTGAGTTGAAAGGATGGATATATAAAATGATCAAACTAAGTGAATTACAATCTTGGATATCAAAACTTGGACTTATTCCACATCCAGAAGGTGGATATTACAAAGAAACTTTCCAATCTGAGGAACGCACTTCTGATAAAGAATTACAAGTAACTTTTAAAGGTCAAAAAAAGCTTTATACGAGTATTTATTTTCTATTAACGTCAAATGATATTTCTCATTTCCATCGTTTGAAATCTGATGAATTATGGTATTATCACGGTGGTAGTCCTTTAACAATCCATATCATTCATGAAAATGGAGAATATGAGGAGATTAAATTAGGATTAAATCTTGAAAAAGGAGAAGTTCCTCAAGCTTTAGTTCCTAAACATTCAATCTTTGGCTCTTCTGTTATGGGGGAAGATGTATGCTCTCTTGTTGGGTGCATGGTTTCTCCAGGTTTTGAATTCCAAGACTTCGAGTTATTTACACAAGACGAACTTTTACTAAAATATCCTCAACACAAAGATATAATTTTGAAGTTAGCGTACAAAGAAATTCCAAAATAATTTAGGGCATACACTACCTAAATATAGTTCTCCAAGATTATTTACATAGGGACAAAAAGAATATGTCTTTTTGTCCCTGTTTTCTATATCCACTACAAATATGATTGTTTGGATTTAAAATAAACTTTAATTATTATGCAGGATTTCATTATTTTATTTGCACAATAAGAGTTGGTTAGTTGGAAAATGCTATCAACTACATATATATTGAGATAACTAACTACTTTTATAAGGATTTTAAAATGCCCCTTCGATAAACAGTGATTTTAGTGACATAAGAATTTTAAAAAACAAAAAAACAGATTGGAAGTAATCTGTTTTTAGAATTGATTAATATTCGATTTTTTTAAATAGCTTATTTATCTCTACAAATGTGCTTGAGATTTCCTCTATCTTTTCTTTTGAGAATTTTGAAAAAATTAATGCAACTCTTTCTTCCCCTTTTTTAGTTAGAGATACCCTTACAACTCTTCTATCATCTTTTATCCTTATTCTTTCTACATAATCTAAGTTTTCAAGTTTATCACACATATTCGTTGCTGCTCCAGGTGTTAGCATAAACGCTTCTGAGATTTCAGTAATTTTCATATGTTTGAATAATTTTAGTCTAAGCAATAAGAGGATTAAATTTTCTGAGAGGTTTTCTTCATGCGTAAGTACCTTCATAAATTCATTTGATTTATTTTGAATATCAAACATTTCCTCCATTAAATTCTTTATAGCGTCTTCAAAAGATTTTTCCATCACAATCATCCCTTAGATAATTTTAGTTATTAAAATTTAAAATGATTAAATAATTTAAGAACTATATATGTATTATACAATCTACAGTAAGATTTTGCTAATTCTTAAGAGATGGTCATTTTCTAAAGTAACTCAAAATAAAAAGCCACACCTAGTAGATGTGGCTTAAATTACTACTCTTCTATACCAACAATTTCAGAGATATGTGCAATCGCTACCGTTGTAAAATCATCCAAATCAAGGTATGCATAACTTTCTACTGTTTCACTTAAATAATTTTCATAGAACTCGTCGGGAGATTCATCAACAACGTATGTATTCCCATTTCCCATAATGACCAGTGATTTCTTCATATCTCTTCCTCCTCCTAACATATTATTAATATCATATGCTAGTAATAGAGAGGTTCATGCCACATTTGATAAGTATTATTTAAAGTTTTAAGATACACATACAAAACTACTCGATTTTCATATCGATATATATTTTATGGATGAAGATACTCTACATTTGTTTCCAGTCCATTTTAGTTATCTTACTTGGTTCTCATAATATGTTCTATCCGCATATTTTTGATCAGTACCATTTAAATAAGCTAAAATCACTCTTGGATTTTTCAATAATCCCCAATCCCCGTAAGCATCAAATCTTCTACATGAAGTAATCATTCCATTTTTTATCGTTCCATACTTTTTATTATTTTTCTTTCCCCATTCTTTTAATCGTTTTGCAAAATCTGCGTCTTCAGCCATTAACATATTTTCATTAAATCCGTTGATTGCGTTAAAGTCTTTTCTATAACACCAAAAAATCCCCACTGATATTAACCCGTACTTAAAAAGTAAGGGAATAATTAATAACAATGCAGAGACGATGATTCCTAAAGACATCCTTTCAAACTGCCCGTTCACGCCACCTCCAATGTATTTTCCTGATGCTAAATAATTGTCTACATTCGACAGCATTCCCTCTGTCATCTGTGTATCGGCGTCAATGGTGATGATTATTTCACCTTGTGCTATTGCAACACCTGCATTTCGGATTTTAGATAAGTTTTTATCTTTATTTTCTAATGTAATACAATTATAAGACTTTGCAACTTCCTCCGTTTTGTCTGTACATCGATTTAATACGACAATGATTTCGATTTGATCTGCATATGCTTGTGATGCCTTTTTTATTGATTCTAAACATTTCCCTATGTACTTTTCTTCATTATGTGCAGGGATTATTACGGAGAACTTTATTTTCTCTTTATGTTCCTCTTTCGATTTTTGATTTGCACTCGTCATATGCCAACTCCTTTTTGTGTTTGCCACTGACTACCCTCTTCAATAATGTATATGCTTTAAATTATGGAAGTATCGCTTTCAAATATAATTAATACAATAAATTTCCAACTTCAATCTACTCAACGGTGAATATTCCAAAAAGCGACATAAGTAATTATTATAAATATTCATAATTTTAATCACATTTTCTTATCAAATGATTTGAGATAAAATGGAAGTATAACAATTCAAGGAGGTTTTACAATGTCATTTGTATTTAAATCGATTGCTCATATTCAACTAGCTGCTCCTAAAGGTTCAGAAGACAAAGCGAAAAGATTTTTTAGTGATATTCTAGGATTTCGAGAAATTGCAAAACCAGAACTGTTAAAAAAAAGAGGTGGTGTTTGGTTTGAATTCGCTCACTATCAAATTCATATTGGAATTGAAGAACCATTTACTCCCGCCAAAAAGGCACATCCAGCTTTTGAGATAGAAAATATTGAAGCTTTAAAATCCCATTTATCCAAAAACGATATTAAATTCATTAATGATGACGATTTGCCAGGAGCCAATAGAATTTATATAAACGATCCTTTTGGTAATCGAATTGAAATTTTAGAGTGGCTTTGACATCCTTTACAATTATATTATTTCGTATATACTAGCAATCTAAAAATTAAAGAGTATGTTTTGAAACAAATTCTTCAAAACATACTCTTTATCTATATTATTAAAAAATTTGTAATTGATTTGTTCTGCCTCTGTTAAGCTAAACTACCAGTTCCTAGTCATTGGATACAACTAACCGAATGTTTGAAGGTCGAAAAGCTACAAAAAACCAGCTAATATTGACTATTATTGCAGCTAAACAGATCGCAACGACGACTAAAACTTCAGGGACGATATTTTGAACAATGCCTAAGACAAACACTGTTCCTATTGTAGCCGTAAATATTAGAATGCCGAAGCCACAAAATATTGCCATAACGAATTTCATCGCATTTATTCCTGCTAAAAATAGGATTACAGGTAATAGATAGCAGAACAATATCATCAACATGCCTAACCACATACCTACCGAGCCAAATTTATTGGTATTCGGGCCCAAATCAGAGATAGGTGTAAGTGAACTAGCGATTATTAAAGAACAAAAGAGGATTGCCGATATAAGCGTCATTACAATAACGCCTTTTTTATTCACCATCAGTATTTCTAACCACCTTATTTTTTATAGATTATATCTATTTAATAGGTAGATACATAACATCCTCATCATCATATACTTCTCCTGTAATCAGAAAACCGAATTGTTCATATAAATGGCGTGCATTTATATTTTCTTTATGGACTGTTAAACGTATCTCCTTACAAATATCAAATCGATTTACTATCCACTGAACCATCTCATTTAATGCCGCTTTACCAAACCCTCGACGTTGATATTTGTTATCCACTATAAAACCGTTTATCCAATACATATCTGTCGTATTTTCTTCATAAGCATGCATTATAAAGCCAACCATTTGCTCATTGTCATAAATGGCGAATGGTATGTATTCAACAGAATCTCCATCTGGTTTGATATATACTTTTGCAAGAGAGACTGCAACTGACGGCACAAAATTCGTCTGTCCATTTTTAACACTTAACCTCATTGCTTCTTCCCAATTTTCTCTCGTTACGGGTTTTAATTGTACTTTTATATAAATCACCTCTATATCAATTAAATTATTAGTCATTTGCATTTCCACTACTTCATATATCCATAATACACAAATTAAGTAACAATAATCCATTTCAATTTAATAAACGACCTCTGTTTAATTACACAGTTGACATTCAACTTTTTTCAAACATTCGTTCTAAAATTGTTGTAAGAATATAAGTTTAGGTGCAGTTAGATTGGAGATAGTTGAAATTTCCAATAAAATTAATAGATTATCTGTTGTAGACAAAGAACGTCTATTATCACGTTTTAATTATTTCTTATTTCCACTTCAAGATACTCGACTTGTTTTTCAAGAAGTGATCTGGAAAAGTGAAATAATGGTATTTGAAAGGAACAATTATTAACACCCTCCTGTTTATTAAAAGTATATGTTTTATCCTTTATTTAGTATGATTCTTCTCTATATAGATTATCTGAAAAGTAGCAGGATTACTTGAATAAATAAAGCTAAATCTACTGATTGTATAAAACTTGAAGATTTTTTGAACTACCAATTATGGCATTATTAATATATTCACAAATACAAACCTTCGAAGTAAACCGAAGTGATGGTTTGAGCAATTTCTTCGATAGAACTTTGATGTTCGTTACGGACAATTTCCCAAAGATACATTTCATTTGTAAAAAACCATCCTTTTGCTACAAGCTCATGGTTTAGTTCAGCTCTTGCCAGTCCATTTTGCTGTGCATAGGCGACGTCCTTTGATATTCGCTGAATGAACTTCATCCGAATTACTTTCCATTTATCTGATATAACGGTTGAAATTCCAATAGCCTGTTCAAAAACTTGCATCATATTACGTTCAGCCTCTGCCATTTTCAAAAAAGCATTTGCTTGTTTGTTTATAATAAGCTGTGCTTCGTCTTTTGATTTTGGAAAGAAAGAGGTTTCGGCAATATCATAAAACTGCTCCATGATATTCTCCATTAATACAATTAAAAGATCCTCTTTTCCTTTAAAATGAACATATGCAGTTCCATAACCGATATTTGCCTTTTTTATCATTTGAGAAATAACCGCAGCTTGAAAACCTTCTTCAAGGAAAATTTCCTTTGCAACTTCTAATAACTTTTGACGTGTCATAATTGAGCGTAAATGTCGTTTATCCCCTACTTTACCATTATCCATTCCTATTCCTCCCCTTATCTACAAGCATAAAGGAAATCCCCCAAAATAAAAAACATTTATTGGAAAAAATATTAGAATAATTTAATATTAATAATTTTCTGAATTAACTTATTGACATTGTGTCATATTCTTTGGTACGATTCTTCTGGAATATTCAGGCAAACCAATTTAGGAGGATCATTATGGTTTCAAAATACACTTTGGATTACGCAAAACGACTGGATGAGAAAGATATCCTTAAAAGTTTTCGGGAAGAGTTTTATTTAAAGCCAGATACTATCTATATGGATGGAAACTCATTGGGACTTCTTTCGAAAAGAGCTGAGCGAACTCTTTTGGAATCCTTAGAGGATTGGAAAAAATACGGGATTGACGGATGGACTCAAGGGAATCACCCATGGTTTTACATGGCAGAGAAATTGTCCAAGAAGATTGCACAATTAGTTGGTGCATCTCACGAGGAAGTTATTGTAACCGGGTCTACAACTGTAAATCTGCATCAACTTGTAGCTACTTTTTATAAGCCGGAAGGAATACGCACAAAAATTTTAGCAGATGAACTAACTTTTCCGACTGATATTTATGCTCTTCAAAGTCAACTGTCTATACATGGATACGACCCGCAAACCAACCTCATTCGTGTGAAAAGTCGCGATGGCCGATTTCTTGATGAGGATGACATTATCGAAGCAATGACCGATGACATCGCTCTGATCATCTTGCCTACAGTACTGTATCGAAGTGGTCAAATATTGGATATGAAACGTTTAACTGAGGAAGCACATAAACGAGGTATCATGATCGGATTTGACGGATGTCATTCTATTGGTGCAATTCCGCATTTATTCAGTGAATGGGGTGTTGACTTTGCGTATTGGTGTAATTATAAACACTTAAATGGTGGTCCTGGCGCAGTTGGGGGCTTATACGTAAATCGAAAACATTTTGGAACGATGCCTGGATTGGCTGGATGGTTCGGTTCCAGAAAAGATAAACAATTCGATATGGAGCATACATTAACACCAGCTGAATCTGCGGGTGCATATCAAATCGGAACACCTCATGTTTTAAGTTGTGCACCCTTGATTGGGTCTTTAGATATTTTTATAGAAGCAGGAATCGAGAATATTCGAGAAAAATCTCTAAAAATCAATCAATATTTAATAGATTTAGTGGAATTTGAGTTGGAAAATATGGGATTTTTCATTGGAACTCCTAGAGAAGACATACGTCGCGGAGGTCATGTGAGCCTTGAGCATAAAGAAGCTGCACGCATTTGTAAGGCATTGAAAGAAAACGGTGTCATTCCGGATTTCCGAGCACCTAACATCATTCGCCTTGCTCCAGTTGCCCTATATACTTCCTACGCAGAAGTTTGGAAAGTGGTACAAATACTTAAGAATATCATGTTAGAAAAAAAATATGAAAAATTCAAGAATGAACGAGAAGTGGTTGCATAACGTGAAATCCAAAAGTGAGGGGATTGCAGAATGAAGAATAAGGATAACAATGAACATATAATAACTGGGCTAGAGAAAGAAATTCAAACCGATTTTCAAAAATCGATGTCTTACGGAGATTATCTCCACCTTGATAAGATTTTATCTAGTCAGCATAGACTTTCTGACCATCATGATGAAATGCTTTTCATCATTATCCATCAAGCGAGTGAGTTATGGATGAAGCTCATTTTACATGAGTTGGCAGCTGCTACTGAGTGTATACGCCAAAATAAGCTGGAACCCTCGTTTAAAATGTTGTCGCGCGTATCGAGGATTCAACAGCAATTGATTCAGTCATGGAGTGTCCTTTCAACTTTGACGCCTTCTGAATACATGGAATTTAGGGATAAACTAGGACAATCTTCTGGATTCCAATCTTATCAAAATCGTTTGATTGAATTTGCATTAGGAAACAAAAATATCCATATGCTATCAGTCTATCAACATCAGACAGATTTATCTGAGCAAATGATGCAGGCCCTTCATGAGCCAAGTATTTATGACGCCGCGATTCATGCCCTGGTGGCGCGTGGATTACCTATTGATCAAGAAGCAATTGACAGGGATTTTTCACAAAAATATGAACCAAATGCCAGTGTGGAGGCCGCATGGTTGACAGTTTACCGCGATGTTGAGCAATATTGGGACTTATATGAGTTGGCCGAGAAGTTAGTGGACATTGGTAATCAACAGCAATTATGGCGTTTTAATCATGTAAGTACAGTGGAAAGAATTATTGGTCATAAACAAGGAACTGGTGGATCATCAGGTGTTACGTATTTAAAAAGAGTACTTGATCAACAATTTTTCCCAGAACTTTGGAGTCTAAGAACAAAGTTATAAGAAGAAATAAAGTAGGTTTTACTTTTAAAAGAACGGCAAAGAAAATAATAGCCAAAAGAGATGGAGGTAAGATGCATGGGTATATGGATAGATATTTCACAACGTCTTGATGAAAACGTTGCAGTATGGCCAGGGGATACACCATTCTCATACAAAGTCAATTGGAGTAAAGTAGAGAGTGGATCTGTCAATGTAGGTCAAATCAATATGAGTTTACACACTGGTACTCATATTGATGCACCTTTTCATTTTGATAACGATGGAAAAAGAGTAATTGATCTGGATCTCGATTTATATATAGGGAATGCAACAGTCATCCATTTACCAAACAGAACTAGCATTGGCGTCAATGAATTATCCAATCTAAATCTACAAGGCGTGACGCGATTGTTAATCCGCACAGATGCATGGAAGGATCGAAGTGAGTTTCCACAAACCATTCCTCATATCCAACCAGAATTAGCGGCATATCTTTCAGAACTCGGTGTTCGTCTTATTGGTCTTGATTTGCCTTCTGTAGATCCACTTGATAGTAAAGAATTGTCTGCCCATCATGAACTTGCCAGTCATAGAATTCACATTTTAGAGGGGCTTGTATTAGACGATATTGGACCAGGTAATTATAAGTTGGCAGCCCTCCCACTTCCATTGGTTGAAGCAGATGGAAGTCCTGTACGTGCTGTATTGAAAAAGTTACTTTAAAAGAAATATAAAAATTTATACATCAATAAAAAAACACATATTAGCCATCACTAATATGTGTTTTTCTTTTTTATGGATTATTAGAAGGTGAGATTTATCGCTCCCATTAACAATATTTCAGATGATATGATAAAATTGCGAATCCAGAATACTCGTTTAGTCATCGACAAGATTCCACCAATTTGGTTGTACAAAACACTATTGTTTAAATGGCGTTTAGTTAAGAATTATTTTGGTTCAATAATAGCAAAGTAATTCTCTTCTACATCCGCAAAATTAAACACTTTCCCATGAGGTAATTCAACAATTGCTCCGACTTTTACGCCTTTTCCCTGTAAAGTTTGATAGTCTTTTTCAAGATCATTTGAATAAAGCAAAATAGATGGTGTACCTAAATGTAATTCCGGACTCATCTTAGCTATAAATTCTTTATCATGCAAAACAAAGCTAGTCTCACTGTCTTCAGTAGGTGCAAGCTCTACCGATAATGGTTCGGTGCTTTTTTGTCGAACTACAAAGTTTAATTTATCCTCCCAAAAAGTTGACACTGCCTCAACATCGTTTACATATAGCATTACTTGTCCAATTTTATTAATCATAACGCCACCTCCTATTTGATTAAAATAGTATAACATTTTGATTACGGTTATATAAAGACTATCACTTCCCTATAACCTCAGAAATCACGATTACTTCTTTTTTAATATCATTTATTTAATTATTCTGAACGTATTTGGATTCTTAGAAATCTTCTTCCAAAAATAATTTGTAATAATGTATTATTTCACTCATTTAAACTTATACTAGCAACAGAAGCTTTTCTGATACATATTTTTCAAAGAACACTTACCATATACATAAAAAAAGAACAAAAAAAGGAATATCCCGAAAGATATTCCTTTTTATTAGCTAATATTAAAGTTTAGTAACGTTAGCTGCTTGTGGTCCGCGGTTACCTTCAACTACTTCAAACTCAACTTTTTGACCTTCGTCAAGAGTTTTGAAGCCATCACCTTGGATAGCGCTGAAGTGTACGAATACGTCGTTTTCGCCTTCAACTTCGATAAAACCGAAGCCTTTTTCTGAGTTAAACCATTTTACTGTACCTTGTTTCATGTGAGAAAACCTCCAAAAAAATAAATGTAGACAATATGCAATTAATGACCGAAATCAAAAATTCACATATTACATAAAGTACCGAACTACTGCCGATCACTTTATGTAATATGTGAATGCGAGTTGCGGTTAATCAATTTCAATTGTTAAGATAATTATACGTACAGCTGGAAGTTTTGTCAACGAATGTTCATGATTTTTGGTAAATATTCTTATATTTTAGGTTGATTTTTCTCATCTAACCAAATAATACCGTGATAAGTTTGGATATCTTCATCACAAGCTTCACAAAACCCAATTTCATCATCAGACCAAAATGCCCAGAATCGTTCTTTTTTACTAGAGTCGTGATCATACTTTTCTTTAAAATTTTGTAATGTCTCAACCAAATATTGTTCGGCTTCTTCTTTTATTTCAAATGCATTTTCTTCAACAATATGTTCTTCCCAACCTTCAAATTGCCACCACGGCTCATAATCCGCTTTCATATAAATTATTTTATACATATTTTTCAAATCCTTTTATTTGTATTTTGAATATTCTATCGAAATCTTTTTTGTGCCTTTATTCCCTACTGTTAATGTGCTAAAATTACTATAAAAATACAATATTTTAACACAGGGGGATACGGATGTTTGCTACTATTAGACCCAAATTAGAAATGGCTCAACTACTCCAAAGAGGAACTGATATCAATACCATTGGGAGATTTAAAGATACACTAGCATTTAATAATTTCCATAAAAGAGATGAAGAAAACTTAAAAGAGCTGTATTCAAAATTATTGGAATGTACACCTTCTATGCGTGATATTTTCACAAAATACTTAGAAGAAATTGCACCTGAAAAGCATAATCCAATTTCTGATCAATATATAGAAAAATACTTAAATGCATTCTTTTTACATCCAAGAGATGAAAAGTACGTAGATGAAACAGTACGTTTCTTCTACTTATTCAGACACCATAAATTTGAACCAGGTAAAACTATTGTTATCTTCAATCAATTTGCTTTTTATGTGACTACACACATATTGTATAACTTTGGGTACAAACCTGCCAAAGCATTCGACTTGATGCGTTCATTTCAAGGTGCTGTGAATATCGATCAAGAACTATTATTTGAGGTAGCGACAGAAAGAATGATTGAACACGCAGTTAGTGAAGTTTCAGCTTTGATGGATACGAACTCACAAATTATGTATATGAAAGACCTTGTATATAGTTTGGATCGTCAAAACGAAGAAATTCAATCATCCACTGCTGCAACAGAGCAGATTACTGCCTCCATTAGTGAAGTAGCTAAAACATCCGCCCGTATTTCTGAAAAAACAGCTGACTCCGTTGAATATGCAACAAATAGTAAAAACACAATTGACTTAGCATTAAATGAAATCTTCAAAACAGAAGAAACCTTCACATCGATTGTAGAATCATTCAGTGAATTACAAAAACGAGTCAATGATATCGAGAATGTAGTAACTTTAATAAAAGAGATTGCTGATCAAACAAACCTACTTGCGCTAAATGCTTCTATAGAAGCTGCACGTGCAGGTGAACACGGAAAGGGCTTTGCTGTTGTTGCTCAAGAAGTTCGTAAGCTCGCTGAAAACACTGTATCAGCATTAGGAGAAGTCTCTTCAAACGTACAACATCTAAAAAGCTATTCAAGTAATGTAGCAACATCAATTTCTCAAACAACTACTATTATAAAAGAGGCAACAAATGAGGCAAAAGATTCCCTACCACTTCTTTCCTCAATCGTAGAAGCGATCGAAGAGATCAATGTGGATGTAACCAATACAGCAGCAATATCAGAACAACAAGCTGCAGCAATAGATGAAGTCTCTCATCGTATGGTACAAATTTCTGATTTGCAAGATGATATTCGCGAATTAGGACAAGCTACATCAGCTGGTATCCATCAACTAGGTGCTGAGATTAATCATTTCCGATTAAGCATTGTTGAAAATAATAACGTCCAACTTTCAAGTAATGCTCTATTACAATTATCAAAAGCAGATCATATTCTATGGAAATGGCGCGTCTATAATATGTTCTTAGGGCTAGAGAAAATTGAAGAAAGTGAAGTATCTTCACATAGAGATTGCAGACTAGGGAAATGGTATTCATCTGAAAAAGCACGCGATAGATTCGATAAAGAAAAAGCCTATATCGAGTTAGACGCATATCATCAAAAAGTTCATGAAGCTGCAAAACGAGCAGCTGTTTCCTATAATGCAGGTAAAATCTCCGATGCTGAATTAGCACTAAAAGAGGTTGAAAGTTCATCTCAGCAAGTACTCCATTTTATTAATGAACTCATTGAAAAATTGGAAAAAGAGCGCTTCATAATATAATATAAATATAGGTAAGCCGATAATATAGAAAATTCCGGCTTACCACTTCTGAATTTATTGGGGACAACAGTATGAAAAAGTGAGCGCATTTCGTATTTACTGGCAAAGTTCAAAATAACGGATATCGATTTTTCTTCAAACAAAAATCTATTGAAATCGACTTGAAGGGTGACAAGTTTTAATACCTACACCACCACGAGATTGAATTCTATATTCTTCTTGTACATGCTATTTAAATGAACGTAAACAAATTGAAGTTGATGTATACGACATAATATAACAAATCTAACAATTTCTACCATATGTACAACGTGGTGTTAATCCACAATCGGAAAATAATAGTTTTCGTGTTGAATTACATAATGATTTAAAAGGGTATACTTCTATGGAGTCGGATATAGTTTAAACCGACTCTTTTTTGTACGATAAAGTGAAACTTTCTTGTATCTATTTCGTACATAATATTAGGGTGTTTAAGGAGGAATTTAAAATGCTCAATTTCCGACACTTTCTAGCAAGATATGCAATCACAATCCCTTTTACTTTCTTCATGTGGTTTGTATTTCTATTTGGTTTTAAACTGAATTTTCTTGAATGTTCTGGCTTAGGTTTAATCACTTATTTTACAACAGCCTATATTGTGAAAAAAGTTCAAGTAAGAAAGCAATTGAAACTGGTAGGCATAACTCGCTCAGAATATCGTCACATTAAAGAACAAATGATGCTTGCAGAAGCACAAATTAAAAACTTAAATCGACACTACACAAAGGTTCGCTCTATCTCGGCCTTTAAACAACTATTTGAAATGAATCGATTAGCAAAACGGATTTTCCAAATCGTACGGACAAACCCAAAGAAATTTTACCAAGCTGAAGATTTCTTTTATGCACATCTAGAATCAGCTGCTGAATTAACTGAGAAATATGCCCTACTCTCAACGCAACCGATTAAAGACATAGATGTTCATATAGCTCTTCAACAAACGCGCGATACATTAGAAGACTTAAATCATACAATGCAAGAAGATCTACGAGCAGTTTTAGCATCTGATATAGAAGAGTTAAAAATGGAACTTGATTTTGCACAGATCTCAACGCAAAAAAACAAGCCTTTGCTAGCTCGAAAGGAGAATTTATATGACGAATAATCCATCTTCACCCGAACCAATTAAATCAATGGACGACCTACTTAGTAATCCGTTTGATATGCAACCAGAACTAGCGAAAGCACCATCTGTATCTCCTACTCCGGACATGCCCGTCAAACAAATTGACCGATTATCGGATGAGGATAAAAAGAAAGCGGAACAACTTGCTTCGCAAATTCCAGTTGGTAACTATGAATCCATTTTAACTTACGGTGCTAATGCTCAAAACGAACTTTCACGCTTTTCTCATCAAATGCTTGACCATGTACAACGTAAAGATATTGGTCCAGTGGGTGATGTCTTAAAAGATTTAATGGATAAGCTATCTGAAATCGATCCTGAAGAACTTTCTCAAGATAAAAAGTCAGGTCTTCGCAAACTTTTCGGTAAAATAGCACGTCCAATCCAAGAAATGATGACAAAATATCAAAAACTTAGCACACAAATTGACCGCATAGGCATTCAATTGGAACATTCTAAACGCGGTTTAGTAGAAGATGTGCAAATGCTTGATAAACTATATGAGCAAAACAAAACGTATTTCGAAGCATTGAATGTTTATATCGCTGCAGCTGAACTAAAACGCGACGAAATCACAGCCAAATTATTACCAGAATTACGTCAAAAAGCAGAATTTGCTAACGACCAAATGCTTGTACAAGAAGTAAATGATTTAGCTCAATTCGTGGATCGTCTTGAAAAACGTATTTACGACTTACAACTATCTCGTCAAATTACAATTCAATCTGCGCCACAAATCCGAATGATCCAACAAACGAACCAAACGTTAGCAGAGAAAATTCAAGCTTCAATTATGACGGCTATCCCTTTATGGAAAAACCAAATTGCTATCGCTCTTACTTTAAACAATCAACGAAGAGCCGTAGAAGCACAAAAACAAGTTACTAAAACAACGAACGACCTGTTACTTAAAAACTCTGAAATGCTAAAAGTAAATACCATTGAAACTGCAAAAGAAAACGAACGCGGTCTCATCGAAATCGATACTTTGAAAAAAACACAAGAAAACCTTCTTCAAACAATCGAAGAAACTCTTCAAATCCAAGCAGATGGACGTCAAAAACGAAAAGCTGCTGAAATTGAAATTGCTCGTATGGAAGGCGAATTAAAACAACGTCTACTAGCTATTCATACACAACAACAAAATAATAATCGTCCGAATTATTAATTACAAAAAGAGATCAATTCAGTTAACTGAATTGATCTCTTTTTTATGATTATTTTTCCGACCAATAATATCGCTGTGTTACTTCGTTCCAGTAAAGCGAATTGTCATTTCCCCTATGATAAGTATTAGTATGAAACTAATAAATGAAACTGTTTGTACAAAGCTACTTAACAAAACAATACTACTTTGTAATAGCATCAATGTACGTAATAGCTTATTCACGGCTATTTGTTGATTAGTTACTGGAATCGGATAAAAGGCATTCATTCGAACACCCCTCGGAGAAATGAACATATGTTTAATTTGGTATGTCGTTGCAAATGACAAGGCACTTACAATCACCCATACAACAAAAGGTACGTTTACAAAAGCTACTATAAAAGCTGAAATAATCGTTAACCTCAACCATAAATAGATAGACTCATCTGTTCTCATAAATGTACGAACTATTAAATAAAGAGAAGTATTCTTTTGATCGTAATGTATAAGTTTAGTCGCAAAATCTAGCCATGCTCTTCGACTAATATTTTCTTTTAAAAAAGGTACATCTGTAAAATAACTCACAAATCGATAAAATCGAGCCATTCGAGCACTTTCGATCTTCGAAAAATAGTCATACGGAATAGGTTCTAATATAGCTTTCTTTCTATCCTGTTTCTCATATGCTAATAATATGACAATAATAACAAAGAAGAGAATGATTTCACCCTCGATAGCAAGTTTCAATACAATAATTGAAATGCACAACCGAAGTAAACGATTAAAAAAGTGATATCTCCCCTGCTGCTTCCGATGATTTGAAAACTCAATTTGAACATTTAAATATTTTAAGATTAGTATCGTACAAAATCCCAATGAGATTTTCCATAGAGATGGACTTTCCACACTTAATAAAAGTGGAATTGCAGCAATATATATGACTAATACACCGAAAATTTGCGACCAGTATGTCCATATCAGTGCTTTTTTAAAATAGCTACCCATTCCGGACTCTAACTGTAAAAAATAGACCTGGTCAGGTTCACGAATTAATGTTGTCGGACTACTAAATGACAACAATATCCCACAAACATTGGATACTAGCAACTCAGAAGGGAAATCATGCGGAACCACCTGTAACCATTTCATATAATAAGCAACAGCAAAGCTTCCGGCAATAATTATAGCTATATAACTTGTAGCAAAGACAAACCGTAGGTATTTAAAAAGTTCTTTCAAATATTGTCGGAATCTTTTAGCCCATATTTCTTCTAGATTCTTCATTATATTCTCCTACATATTAAATGACTTTTTAATTTACGTTAGCCTGGAATTCTTTAACATAGTTATCTTTGTTATACCTCAACCTTAACTTCGGAAAACTGTTCTTCTGAGATTACTTGTAATCCATTTCTTTTGAGTAAAGCAGTTGTCACACCATTTCCGACAATTTTTTCATTTTCAAATTGTCCATTATAAATCATTGTACTACCACATGATGGGCTATATTCTTTGAGGACAATTATAGTTGCATTTAGCTCCTGTACCTTTTTAAGTGTAGCAAAAGCACCTTTTATGTATAATTCCGTAACATCTCTACCTGACTGTTCAATTACTTTAGCCTTCCCGTCCAGTACATCTTCCCCATTACCTCCTATTATTTCCGCAGGTTCTCTTGGTGTTGAGAAACCACCTAACAGTTCAGGACATACAGTTACAGCCTTTTTTTCTTCTATTAGTTTATGAATTTTATGATTTAAACTATGTGTACCGTTATATCTTACCTTTAATCCTGCCAAACATGAACTTACGACTATCATCGTTATCACCTCTATATTATATAATCTCAAGAAAAAAACACCTCTGAAAAAGAATCTTAATTACTTAGAGATGTTTATGTATATTAAGATTTTCTCGCTTTAATAAAACCCCTATTAATAAATATATAATTCAATTTTAGTCATACTCACTAAAGAATTTCTTTTTCGTATCAAACCATTCATCTGCAATAATACTAAAATATACATCATCTCTTTGCTTTCCATACTGATCTATATAATTGCTTCGAAAAATTCCTTCTTGTTTAGCACCTAGCTTTATAATTGCGTTTTGTGATTTTTTATTATCAATATCTGCACTAAATTGAACTCGGTTAAATTTCATTTGTTCAAAAACATATCGTAACAATTCATATTTACAAGCTTTATTGTGTCCTGTTCCTTGGAACTTTGTACCATACCAAGTCCATCCAATTTCCAAACGTTTGTTATGAAAATTTATATTTCCTAACCTTGTACTACCTATTACACTTTCACTTTCTTTATCAATAATAATAAATGGATATGCTTTCCCTTCTAGCTTTTCTAATAAGGTTGTATCTATATATTCTTCTAATTCATGTTCTGTGCGAATAGAGAAACCCATATATCTCCATATATGCTCATCGAAAACTATTTTCTTTAGTGGTTCTTTATATTTTAATGAAAAAGGGACAACCAATACTCTCGCATTTTCTAACATAATATCAGCTTGAAAAAAGTCATTCATCATCAATACACATCCCATTATTTATTTAATAGCCTTAGCACCTCTATATGGATAATAAGTAGAATTTTGATATTCCCAATATGCATTTACAATATACACCATTAAGAAGGTTGTCAATAACAAATACCCATTCAATTAATCCTACTACAAGATGTAATCAGTGTGTATCTAGATCTAACGTATTTGATGATTTTAGAGCACACTTTTTCCCCCTCCCGTTTTGGATACAAGGAATTATTTAGATAGATGCATATTTGATTTGGACTGAATAGACAAATGATTTCTTTATTATCAAAATATAAATCATTGGTATATCTGTTAAACTAATAGAAAATGATTAATTCAATTAATTCGAAAGGATATGAAAAAATGCTAAAAAAATTACAAAAATACGTATCTCAACACATAAAAAGTATACAAGAAATCGAAGACAACATTTTTGTAATTTTAGGGAGTCCAGCTGAAGGGACTCTGGAATTAGACGAACAAGGTCAACTCTTAAGTTTCTCTTTTCATAATGAAATTATAAAAGAGGAGTTACTTCCAATAGAAGAACTTATTAATGTTGCAAATCAATTTGTAAAAGAGTTTGATTGTCGTACGCTCACTTTAGATGGTTTTGTTAATGTAGAGAATTATTTTATGGCCATCTATGAAAAACTTGATGATAAATTGGGGTTGCCTATCCCTAATAGTGGCGCTATGCTTACGATTTCTCCTGAGGGATATATTTTGTCTGCTAATTTTTATAGGGAGCTGTATACATTGCTTTATCCTGAAATAAAGCTGACTGCTGAAGAAGCGAAGGGAATTATTATGAAAGAGCAATTGATTGAGTTAACGATTCAAACTGAACCAACATATGTCTATACATATACTCCTATACATACAATTTTTGGCATTACTGTAGATGGTCATTTATCTACGGCGAACGATATGATAGAAATCGAATTACCAACATGGGCACCATTGCCTGATATACAGGTGAATCAAACACTTACAGAACTTTTACAAGGCAATCATTTAACTGACGAAATACCGAAAATTATTAAAGTGGAAAACGATGCTGGTTACAATTATTCCGTAATAGCAGAACTTAATCATGAAGTAGGAGACCCACTTCCCTACAACACACTATATAATAAGGCTCTTCAAGTGCTGAAAATTCTTGTCGTCGACTACTATACACACTATAAACTTGAAGAACAAGTATACTATGATCATATATTCCAATATAGCCCGTTCCGTTCGATAAACAAGCCAATGGAAGGAACTGAAGATCAATTTATTTCATTTCGCTTTGTTTACCATTTTGAAAAAATATTATTACATGAATATGCGATAGAAATGACTATGGGACGTCGTTCAGGATGCTTCTACAATATTATCGTTAATACAATAGACTATGCCGCTTTAAAGTTAATCAAAAAACCTCGTATCTCATTAAAAACAGCTGATACTATTTTCAAAAATGAAATGAGCTTGTCACTATCTTTTGAACGAGTAAATCTTGTAAATAATGTTTATAGCCTTGTCTATTTAATTGATTTTCCAAGAACAAAAGCGCATATTGAAAAAATAGATGTGAATACCGGAGAAATCACTTATGTTGAGACAGGTTTTATCGAATATTGAATAAACAAATACCACATTTTTAAGGTATACGAAACTCTTTACTTATAAAGGAAACCATAGACATGTCATTTATACATTTCGAATCTAAAGTTTTAAGTGTCAAATCATTGTTTGTGAGTTATTTTGATTTCCCAGAAGTGCAACGATAATTATTATTGCGGGTGAGATTATCTCAATACCCCTTATCCGGCTTTACGGTGATACTATTTCTAGCGGTAACCCATATAAGTTTCGAAATGTTATGCAGGAATCATGAACTTCTACGTTTGAATCAACACCCTACTAAACATAGGAGTGCTTTCATTGAAAAATAAGATACTACTTATTTAATTCTTCTCCTAATGCATCTATTCCTTCAATTACTCTATTTACATTTTCACCATTATTTAATTCGTTCCTTGCATGAAGCAAAACTGGCCTAACTGATTCGACGGAACGACCAAACTCGTTCATCCATTCGTAGCGAGGAACCATCCAAGTGTGAAAGTGATGGGTGGTATCTTCATTATAAAAGTAATAAACATGTTCTATGCCCAGTACCTCTCTTTGTGCTTTTCTAATCTTAGATAATAAGTTTATGTAATCAATCATTTCTTCTTCATTTAATTCATCCAAACATTTAATATGTCGTTTCGATGCTAAAATAACTAACCCCTTTATCGGATATGCAACGTCTTGATGCGCGTGAAAATACTCTGTTTCAACTATTACACCACCATCAATTTCAATTAGACCATTTGTTATTGCACAACTCAAGCATTCAACGGCAACTGTTTTTCCATTAGATAAAGTGATTTCCCTCATAATTCCTCCTAAAAACATAAATATATAAAGCTAATAATTAGTTTACAACAATAAAGGGAATTATATCCATTAATAGGGCTGTAAAAATACCGTATCCTTATCATTTAGATTAGGTAATAATTGCTTTAAGATTATACAAGTATTATTACTTTCACTATGTTAATTACATGTACTTTCATCACTTCTTCTAATAGACATTATTCTATTCTGAAATTCCTCACTAATAGAATAAACTTTATTCTAGCTGTTGAAAAAGGAGCCATATAGGCTCCTTTCTTAAGAAACTACTTAATATAGGAAATGGAGTTTTACCAATAACTATTTTATAAAATAAGTTAAATATAGACCAAACTTTCCATAGAAAATAGTCAAATTATCGAACTTCATTTCAACTTATCAATACATTTAACTCTTTTTTATCCACTTTCGATACTGTAGAACAACAAGCATCCCTAGCATCGGCATCAATAATACATATGAACCTATAAATAGCCATGTACCTATTTGCTGAAACGGACTATTTGTAAATGTCATGATCACCCAAAATAACATAGCAATAAGTGCAACAAAAATGGTGGAAATATTAACTGGTCTAGCTAATCGTGCAATTTTATCAATATTCGATTCTACATCAGTGTAAATTGGTTTTGTTTTAGGTGTAGCTTTGAAAATATGCATTTCATAACTTGAACATACATGTGTCCAACCGGCTGTAGAAAATAATTCAAAATATTCCTCCTCTTCATCTTTTTCTAACTTACGATAATCAATACTATACTGTACATCCTCTGGGTCCTTTTTCTCTAAGTTGTAACCAAGTGTTGCAAAACTACTTAAATGCCATCCTTTTTGTGCATTCTTCTGTAACTTTTGCATATCCTTTTGCTCGGAAAATGCTAATCCCCCAGACATCATATATTTCATATTCGTCATACTTAGCCCCCCTTTGTAAGTTCATTTTCCGCTAACGTAATCATTATTTTGCGGCGTTCAATATCTTCTTTTAAAACGGTTCTCCCTTTTTCCGTAAGTACATATACCTTACGGCGAGAATCTGATGCGTCATGTAGCACTATCAATTCTTCAGCTAATAACTTTTTAATAATCGTATATAAAGTAGCAGGTCCAATGACAAATGCGCCATTCGTTGTTTCCTCCACTAAGCTCATCACTGCATAGCCATGCTTTGGTTTTGCCAATGCTGTCATAATATAAAAAACTGGATCTGTTAATTGTTCAAGTGATTTCAACTTAGCACCTCCAAATGTATCACTTAATGATATATCTAAAAGTAATATATCATTAAGTGATACAAAAAAGCAACCTCAGGATGAGATTGCTTTTTAAATGTTGATTAATTCCAAAATACATTTTCGCTTCTTGAAGTAATAACTTTATCACATAAACACCAGTTTCAATTGGTTATTGTAATTTAATAATGGATAACAATATAGCCAGCCCCTCTTGTAATTCAGCCAATGAAGCATATGCATAAGACAAACGTATATGATGCATATCATTAGGATCATATATGTAACCAGGATTGATAAGAACCTTTTGCTTTATAAGTTTTAAAAACAATCCTTTATTAACTATAGGCTCATTAAATCGTAGCCAAATATAAAAGCCCCCTTTTGGCTTATCCCATGTTGCTACTTCTTTAAAATCTTTTGTTAATATCCTTTCAACAAATGAAGTACGCTGTTGTAATTGTTGACGCAGTTGTCCAAGATGTTGATCATATAATCCAGTCTCTATCCAATGTGCGACGATTTTTTGTGAAAAAGCACTAGATCCGTAGTCGGTTTGCATTTTAATATCAGCAAGTCGATTAATAACCGGTTCAGGCGCGACTACCCAGCCAATTCGGAGTCCTGGACTTAAAGTCTTTGATACACTACCCAAATATAAAACTTGTCCTGAGTGATCAAATGATTTTAGAGCCGGAACAGATTCCTCAAATAATAATTCTTGGTATACATTATCTTCAATGATTGGTATTTGTAACGTACTACAGATTTCCAATAATTGATGGCGTTCCTCCACTGACATTATTCGCCCAGTAGGATTATGTAATGTAGGTACAGTATAAAAAAGAGATTGTCTTTTTCCCTTTAAAGTTTTTAATGTTTCAGCTAAACGTTCATTGCTTTGTACTGACACCATCTGCATTCCAGCAGATTGAAAGGGATGAATAGAATTCAAATAAGAAGGATGCTCTTGAAAAATAATGGATTGCTGTTCAAGTAATCCTACTGAAATTAATTGAAGCGCTTGTAACGCACCCGAAACGATTAATATACTTTCAGGAGACGTATGAATACCTTGTTTACCCAAATAATCACTTAATACCATTCTCAGTCTTTTACTCCCTTTAGGTTCTGAATAACCTATATCTCGAGCATTAAGTGTCATGGATTGTAGTGATTCTTCTAGTAAATTGGTTGGCAATAATTCTGGAGACAGTTCTCCCGTACCTAACCGTATCATGGATACATCTTGCTCATATTCATTGATTAGTTGAATTGTATGGTAATTAGGCTTATGAATACTCATCTGAATATGCTTTTGCCAATTAGGCTGTGATTTGTTTAGTAGAACATTCCAGCTATTATTAGCCACAAAAGTTCCCCCGCCTCTTTTTGTTTCAAGTAATCCATCGGCCTTTAACTCATCTAATACTTGAATAATAGTACTACGGTTCACTTCCAACATTTCAGCTAACTTTCGTTGGGGTGGGAGATTCATCCCTATTGTCCATTCACCTTGTTGTATAAGAGAAGTCATCCAATCAACAATTTGACTATGAAGTGATAATTGTGAATGTCGTTTTGGTTTCCATTGCAAAAAGATCTTCTCCTTTTTTAAAAAATTGGTTGGGTTAAAAACCAACCAATTGGATGTTTTCTTTTAGTTGTAACATAGATAAAGTTGTAATGGAAGGGAGTTTTTTGATATGGAAGCTATATTACATGGATTTTTACTAGCATTTGGACTTATTTTACCTTTAGGTGTACAAAACGTTTTTATTTTCTCGCAAGGTGCTTCGCAACCAAATTTATTGAAGGCACTACCTGCGACTATTGCTGCTTCACTTTGTGATACTTTGCTTGTTGTACTTGCGGTGTTTGGCTTATCTGCCATCGTATTGCAATTTGAATGGTTACGCTTGGGGTTAATGAGTGTTGGAATCATTTTTTTACTTTATATGGGGTATTCCATTTGGACTTCTAAACCGGCAACAGTTGAGACAGGAAAAAACTTAACGATGAAGAAACAAATCATCTTTGCATTATCGGTGTCACTATTAAATCCACATGCTATTTTAGATACGGTAGCTGTAATTGGGACAAGTGCATTACGATACACTGGCATGGAACAAGTTATTTTCACTGTTACTTGTATTGCCGTATCATGGTGTTGGTTTATCGGTATTACATTAGCAGGAGCAACGATGAAAAAAGTTGATAGCTCAGGAACACTAATGAATCTTTTCAATAAATGTTCGAGTATTTTTATATGGTGTACAGCAGTGTTCTTATTCAAAGGATTATTTTAAATTGATTGAACTACAAAATTTTTCAGAATTATTGATAAATTACTCTATCACCTATAAACTAGAAGAATACTAGAGTTGTTATAGTAACCCTATTTAAAAATAAAGAAGCTTTGTATATTGTTAATTCCGAAGAATATCTTATATAGTCGAAGTGCATTAAAGTAAGTTCCTTAAAAACACATAAATTCACAACTAATCATGTGAATTAATTTTTATTTATTGAAAGGCGGACTTGTATTGGCAATTGAAGATAACGATTCTAAAGCATTAAAAACCCAAGCTTCGTGGTTACAAAGTTATATTGAGTCTCCAGAAAAACAGCGACAATTGTATAAGCGAACATTATTCATTATTGTTATGTCACAAATATTTGGTGGTGCTGGGCTAGCTGCGGGAGTAACTGTTGGGGCACTTTTAGTTCAAGATATGCTGGGTACAGATAGTTTTGCAGGATTGCCTGTAGCATTCTTAACTTTAGGTTCAGCAAGTGCAGCGCTAATTGTAGGTCGCCTAACTCAACGGTTTGGACGTCGTATGGGTCTCACAACTGGCTTTTTAGCTGGAGGAGTTGGGGCATTAGGTGTAATATTAGCTGCTACAACAGATAACATCATTCTACTCTTTGCTTCACTACTTATTTATGGTGCTGGTACAGCGACTAACTTACAAGCACGCTACGCGGGTACAGACTTAGCAAATTCTACTCAGAGAGCAACTGCTGTCAGTATAGCTATGGTGTCAACGACATTAGGTGCGGTCGCAGGGCCCAATTTAGTAGGCGTAATGGGAGGGGTGGCTATCTCCATAGGTATTCCACCATTAGCTGGTCCATTTATACTTGGTGCAGCGGCTTTTATCTTAGCAGGGTTAGTAATACTTATTTTTCTTCGCCCAGATCCTTTCATCGTGGCAAAAGCAATTGCAGAAGCTAAGGACACTAATAATAGTAAAAATTCAAAAGCATATTCTACGACTCAACTAACGAATAAACGAGGTATAATAGTTGGAGCTACAATAATGGTCTTAACACAAATAGTCATGGTATCAATAATGACTATGACACCAGTACATATGGGACATCATGGACATGGATTAAATGCAATAGGTTTGGTAATAGGCTTTCATATTGGAGCAATGTATCTCCCATCCCTTATAACTGGAATACTCGTAGACAAAATGGGCCGCATCACTATGGCCATTGCTGCTGGTGCAACACTGCTAGCATCTGGCATTGTTGCAGCTTTAGCGCCTGGAGATTCGTTGCCTTTCTTAATCCTTGCGCTTGTTTTACTTGGCATGGGTTGGAACTTTGGCTTTATTAGTGGAACAGCACTTATTGTAGATGCCACGAATATTACTACTCGTGCAAAAACGCAAGGGACAGTAGATGTTTTAATCGCCTTATCTGGGGCATCTGCCGGAGCAATGTCAGGCATCGTCGTAGCAAGTTCTAGTTATGCTACACTTTCCTTTGTAGGAAGTACTCTCTCACTTTTACTGATCCCAGTAGTAGTGTGGTCTCGTAGTAAACCGAAAAAACAAGTACTTATAAATTCAGAAGAGTAGACATTTCACAAGGTTAATAAATATACAAAATTTCGAGAAAAAGCTCCTTGCTACGAAAAATTGCAAGGAGCTTTTGAATATTGTGATAGTATTTTAACACATTCTTATCTTACTTTGTTTTCTTATATTCCTTCTCTGTTCCATCCGCGAATTTCACTTCAAGTTCAAACGAAGTATAGTTTTTATCTATGCCAAAGACAGAAATCACATGATCGATTACTTCATCATTTGCTGTAGATGCATCAAATTTAAGCTTCTTAAACATAGGCTCTAACTTAGACAAAGCTTCGTCTCCTCTAAGCTTCACATTATTACGGTCATCATCTAACTCAACTTCTACACCTGTAGTTTCATTTTCGTAATCAACTTCATAAGATTCTGTGGGTGAATAATCAACATCTAACGAAAACTCTGCAAAATTATAAGGTAAATTTTCCGTTGTCCCTGCTTGTCCATTGTTATTCATATCTTTGTTTGTGTCCGTGTTTGTATTTGTATCTGTATTCGCATTTGTATCTGTATTAGTGTTAGTATCCGTTTCTTCCTGTTTAACAGTCGTGTCACCCGTTTTATCTGTTGCCTTGTCAGAACCACAACCGTACAACATACCAAACAAAAGTGGTACCCCTAATGCCATTTTCCAATTTTTCATTTACATTCATCCTTTCTGAATTTACTTCTCGGTTTTTAATATTCCCTATAATTTAAAAAATAAACTTTACACACAATTTATTATAAAAACTTGAATAAAAAAACGTAAATAATTTAACTATTGAATTCAAATTGAGGAAATCGTTTAAGAGATTTATTCGAGCTTGTAAAAAAGTTTTAGTTAATAAGGATATCTATAGAGATGAGCACGATTATTTTATCGACACAAAAAATAACTTATTAATCAAATCTCTTGATTATTTATATGTTTTTATCCCATATTAACAATGAGGGAAATTGAAAATCAAAACCTAACGTTATTAAAAGAACTTTGATAAAAAGTCTGGAAACGTTAAATGATAAGCCAATAGATTTCATAAAATACATATTTCTTGTGTCTCTTCCTCTGCAATAGCTTTTCCAACTTGTAGGGACACTTGTATATCTTTTAAGCCAATTTTTCAAAACTGGTTGATCACTTAATCCCTCTAAGACAGCTGTATAAACACGATTCTCAGCTAAAAAATAGGCGAAATTCATTGTAAATATAGTTACCCCTACCCTATAAATCGGGACCATATTGCTATTATTTTGTTATGTCCCATTTTTGACACATTAAACGAAACAGATGATTGAAAATATTTATTAAAACAGCAACACAACCAAAGAATGGCTATTTAGTCGGAGTTTAAACAAAATAATTCCATATGTATTTGATTCCATCCCATATAGCTAAGGCTAAGATTAGTGTTAGAATACCTTTAAATATATCTTTCATGTGGGCACCTCCATAGAAGTTGTTATTTATGTATTTACGTAAGAGTTTTATAAAAGTTTCATTTTGATAATTTCATTGAAACACAGCAAGTGGACGAGGGAAAACACATTTGGGAATAAACAAGCAAAATACGAAGAAAACCAAGCGCTTTTTGATTCCACGCGCAACAAGAGAATTGATCGAAGACTATACACGTGATATTACCTCTTCTGCATGGTTGTTTCCAATCAGAGAGCCAATAGTCCAATTTCGACGACACTATTGTACAAAGTTCTGGAAAAGGAGGCGGCGGAGTTAGACTAATAAGCTATTACGCAAAGTCCTGCATCATCATAACCCGGATGACTAGTGACTGCTACTTCAGTTGTTGATGATCCGAAAATTAAAATAGATAGAATTGTTAATCCTGCAAAAATAGTAATAAATCTTTTTTTAAGTTTCATTTTATACCACCACCTCTACCATTAATGTATAATAATATATTATCCATATAAACCAAAAAAGGAAGTTTTTATATGTTTTACAATATATTTATATTTTGGTGGCCAATTTTGACTTCAATGATTTTTATAATTTTGCAAGTAGAAGTAAGTCTTAAAAACAAACTTCCATTCAGTATTTTAGTCACCGTATTGTATACACTTTTTATGATTTTTATTATTTTAGTAGTAACTTCTTTTGACTTTTATATTATATTAATTTTAATATGTATGTATTTTTGGTTCATTTCTATTTCTGTTTATGTTGCTAATAGAAGAATTTAAGGTTTGATTAATATCTACGGTAAATCGTAAAGACTGAGGGTAAACACTATATGTATTTTTAGGTAGAAAAAAACACTTAGCCAGAACATGGCCAAGTGTAAAGTAATCTATCAACAAATGAGAGACTGCAAATCTCTAGGATAATATGTTAACATTTCGATGCCTTCGTCAGTGACAAGAACCGTATCTGAATGTCTGAATCCGCCTAGTCCCTTTACATAAATACCAGGTTCCACAGTAAATACCATTCCAGGCTTTATTTCTGTATGATCTCCTAAATCAAAGAATGGTGCTTCATGACCAAGTAATCCAATATTGTGACCTGTATGATGGCTGGTTAATTCTGTTATTCCAGCTTCTTTAAAGTATTTTTGAACCGACTCCTCAACTGCAGAGCATGGTATACCAGGTTTTATTGCTGAAAACGCCACTTCTTGTGCTTCATACATGTATTGGAAATATCTCTCTTGCTCTTTGTTTGCTTCTTCTACAAACATAACTCTCTCCAATTCACTCGTATAACCAAAGACGTCTGAAGCAGCTCCAGTTACTAAAGTATCACCTTTTTTCAGCACAATATTTTGAGTTACAGCATGCGGAAATGCGGATTGTGGGCCGATTTGTCCTCTGAAAATAGCATAAGCAGTACTCCCGTGAGGCTTATATTCTTGCCCTAATGTTTCAATCATTGCCATAGTAGCTTCCATAGAAGCTCTGCTAGTAATCTCAATCTCGCTCAATCCGGCTTTAGTATACTTTTGCAATAATCGATGTGCTAAATTACCCCAACGACAAGATTCTTTAATTAGCTCAATTTCATTTTTAGATTTAATAAAACGCATTTCCTCTATAACACCTTTTAATGTTACAAATTCTTTGACGGTAATTATTGCATCTACCGACTGACCACGATAGCCCATTGAGGAACCATACCCAATAGCATCATAGCCTACTGTTTTATTTTCAAATCCGTACTCCTTTAATACTTCCTTTAAGTACTCCATTGGATGTTTAATTCCTGGATATTCAGGATATGAGTGAACAAAATCTACAACACCGTATTCTTTAGCATGTTCATGCTCCAATGCAGGTACAAATAAGTGAACATTTTGGTTAGGGTCTATAAATACCCCGATTGGTCTCTCTGTTGGGTGGAAATGGAAACCAGTTAAATAAAAGATATCTGTTACTGAAAACACGATTGCAGCATCACAATTTTTTTCAACTAATTTCCCAAAAAACTTTTGTTGGCGCTCCTTAAATTCATACTTAGGAATGGCTAATAGCATAAGTAATCTCCTCCTTGTTTTGGCTATATAAATGGCAATTTACCGTGTGACCTTCTTCAAATTCAGCTTGATCTGGTAACTCTGTTTTGCATATCTCCATTGCGAATGGGCACCTTGGGTGAAACGTACATCCAGATGGCGGGTTAGCCGGACTAGGCACATCCCCTTTCAAAATAATTCTTTGTTTCTTTTCTTTTGGATGAGTTATCGGTACTGCAGATAGTAGGGCTTGGGTATATGGATGCTTCGGGTTATTAAACAAATCTTCTGTTTTCGCAATCTCCACGATTTTCCCCAAGTACATTACTGCTACACGGTCAGTCATATGCTGAATAACGCTTAAATCGTGTGAAATAAACAAATAAGTTAACCCAAATTCTTTCTGTAGTTCGAGCATCAGATTGATTACTTGTGATTGTACTGATACATCTAAAGCAGATACTGGTTCATCTGCAATAATAAAATCTGGCTGAAGTATCATCGCGCGTGCAATCCCGATTCGCTGTCTTTGACCACCAGAAAATTCATGAGGATACCGGTCCAAATGATACTCAGATAATCCGACTATCTGAAGTATCGAAATAACCTTTTGTAAAGATTCTTTTTTGTCAAATTTGCTATGAACCTTCAATGGTTCCATCAATATTTGCCGGATACTTTTTTTCGGATTTAGTGAAGCATATGGGTCTTGAAATACCATTTGCATATGTTTACGAAGAGAACGCATTTTCTCATATGGTAATAAACCTAAATTTGTTCCGTTGAATTTGACTTCTCCATCAGTTGGTTCAGTCAATCTTAATATCGCCCTGCCTGTTGTTGATTTACCACATCCAGACTCCCCCACCAATGCAAAGGTTTCCCCTTTCATTACCGTAAAGTTCACATCATCCACAGCTCTTACTACAATCTTTTCTTTAAACATTCCTTGGGAAATTTCATAATACTTTTTTAAATTTTTAACTGATAACAGTACTTGATTCTCCAATATGCTTCACCTCCATTCCCTCTGGATCCTGAAGCCAACATTTGCTAATATGCTTTCCCTTTTGAAAAGAGGGGGGAGTTTCTGTCAAACATTTTCCAAATACAAATGGGCATCTATTTGCGAATACACAACCTTCTTTAATTTCAGATGGTTTTGGTACTTGTCCTTGGATGGAAAACAGTTTACTCTTTCTTTTATTATTCGATGGCAATGATTGTATAAGTCCTTGGGTATATGGATGCAACGGTTGATCGAATAATTCATTTACTTCTGCCTCCTCTACTACTTCACCAGCATACATTACGACTACACGATCACACATTTCTGCAACAACACTTAAATCATGTGTAATCAGTATTAAACTCATATCATTCTTTCTTTTAATATTTTTTAGCAACTCTAATATCTGGGCTTGTATCGTAACATCTAAGGCTGTTGTAGGTTCATCTGCAATCATGAGCTTAGGCTGACACAACAAAGCAAGTGAAATCATCACCCTTTGTCTCATCCCTCCAGACAATTGATGTGGATATTCATCGATAATCTGCTCAGCTCTCGGAAGACCAACCTGCTTTAAAACTGCAATAATCGTTTCCCGTATTTTAGATTTAGACATCTTCTTATGTTGCCTTAAAGGTTCGCTCAGTTGTTTACCAATAGTAAATACAGGATTCAAGGAAGTCATGGGTTCTTGGAATATCATTGAAATCTCATTCCCGCGTAGTTTGCGAAACTCTCTTTCAGTTAATTTCGATAAATCTCTATCATTGAATAGAATTTCTCCAGAAACAATTTCGCTCGTTTTTTGCGGGAGAAGTCCCATAACAGATAGGGATGTCACACTTTTCCCGCATCCTGACTCACCTACAATGCCGAGGGTTTCTCCTTTATTCACATGAAAATATACCCCTCTTATAGGTTGGATTTTCTCTTTGCCATTATTAAATTGAATACGTAAGTCTTTTACTTGCAAGATTTTTTCCATTACAATCGTCCCTCCTCGCTATTCACCTTTCAATTCCGTATCCAATGTATCACGGAGCCAATCTCCAAAAAGGTTAACACCCAGAGCAGTAATCATAATGGCGATTCCGGGAAATGTGATTAGCCACCACGAACTGAAAATATAATCCTTACCTTCATTCAACATATTGCCCCATGCTGGTTCTGGAGGTTGAACACCAAAACCCAAGAAACTTACAGAGGCTTCTGCAATAATATAAGTCCCAATTTGAAGGGAAGACAGGATAATAATTGGTGTAAATAAGTTAGGAAGAATGTGTTTGAACAATATCCCAAATTTTGAAACACCTGTTGCCACACATGCAGTTATAAATTCTTGTTCACGTAATGCAAGAACTTCGCTCCGAATGACACGGGCAAAAATAACCCAGCCTCCAATAGCAAGTGAGATAATGATATTTCGAAGACCTGATCCTATAATAGCGTTAATTACTAAAACCAATAGAATAAAAGGAAAGCTTAATTGGACATCAACAATACGCATTAATACGACATCAACCCATCCCCTAAAGTAGCCTGAGATGATTCCAACAATTGTTCCAAATGTACCAGCAAGAAGCACAGTACTTAAACCTATAATCACGGATATTTTTGCTCCCATAATTATTCTAGAAAATATATCTCTTCCTAACTGATCCGTTCCTAACAGATGACCCCCAGTCATAGGAGGTAACAACTTTTTACTGAAATCTGCAAGAAGAGGATCAAAAGGAACAATCCATTGACCGAAAATGCTTATTAATAGCAAGATTAGTATGATAATAAATCCAATAATTCCTGTCCAACTTCTCATTAGATTTAAGAAAAAAGTAGTTATTGCCGATTGTCTATTTTTTCTAACACTCAGTAGCTTTGTTGTATGAGGTACTTTTGGAAAATTTACTGTCATTCACTCACCTACTTTACTCGAATTTGCGGATTAACATATGCGTACAATATATCCGCAATGAAATTAATCACTGCATAAATTAGGGCTACGATAAATACACCAGCAAGTACGATTGGAAAATCTCTATTCATAAGGGATTGCATTAATAACCTTCCAACCCCTGGCCATGCAAAAACGACTTCTGTAATAACAGCACCTCCGAGTAAGGTACCTAAATCAAGTGCTACCAACGTGATAATTGGAATAAGTGAATTTTTAAGTGCGTATCGCCCCACTAATCGAATAGTTGGCACCCCTGAAGCCTTCGCGGTTCGGATATAATCTTTTCTTAACACATCCAACATGGTGGATCTAGTGAAGCGAGTAAACCTTGCTACGCTATAAGCCGCTAGAGTTATCATTGGAAGAATTAAATGTACTATTGAACCTGCACCACCTGAAGGGAGTATATTTAGTTGAGCAGCAAAAAAGTAAATGAGTATTAGACCTAGCCAAAAGCTTGGGACAGCTTGACCTAGTACAGTAAAAGCGACACTAATTCTGTCAAAAACTGAATTTCTTTTATAAGCAGAAAGCACACCTAGAGGAATGGCAATCAATAAGGAAAGAATTAATGCTGATATTGCTAACTGAAATGTAGCAGGTAAACGACTCAATACGAGTGGTAAAGCATCTTCTCTACTACGTAAAGATTGGCCAAAATCACCTTGAACCGCATTCACCATAAATTCTCCATATTGAATATATATTGGACGATCAAACCCCAACATTTCTCTATATTCCTCAATTTGTTCCCTTGAAGCATCTGGGGGTAAGAACAGAGCTGTTGGATCACCAGATAAACGTATTAGAAAAAATACAACAGTAAGCGCTAATAAGACAACAACCACTACTTGAATCAGTCTTTTGATTATAAAATCAAGCATACTCAACCCCCTTAAATCAGATAAATATTTATTACCTATTTATTAAAAGAGAGGGAAACAACAAATCCCTCTTAATTCGCCCAATTTATAATAGAATTTTTAATTCCATGACATCTCATACGCTTGCATTTTCTCATCCACTCGAGCTTTGAAATTCAAGTCTTTTCGGACAGCATATAAGTCTGCCTGTTGCCATAAAGGAACCCAAGCAGCTTTTTTAACTAAACTATTTTGAAGTTCAGCAAATCCATCAAGTCTTTCCTCTTCATTAAACAAAGCGGTTGTTTTATAAATTTTTGTTTCAATGTCTTTGTCATAAAAACTGCTGTACGGTGCAACTTTTGTGAAGAGATCCTCAATTGTAGATTGCGGATCGAATGCTGGTCCCCATCCTAGAATAAACATGTCACCCATTTCTCTATTTCTTATTTTCTCCAAATGTGCTCCCCACTCGTTCACTTGAACATTGACCTTCACACCAATTCGCTGTAACTGAGCAGCAATAGCTTGAGCAACTTGGGAGTCCATAGGATAACGACCATTTGGTGTATCCAACGTTAAGGTTAAAGTTTCAGATTCATATCCTGCTTCTTTCAATAAGCTTTTTGCCTTTTCTTTATCGTAATCATAGCCTTTAGTTTCGATGTAGGCTGAATTGATTTCTGAAAGCGGACCTGTCATTTTTGTCCCATGGCCATTCAAAACCGAATTGAGTAATTCATCTACATCCACCGCATAATTTAATGCTTGACGAACTTTTTCATTTTTTAGTGGACCATCAAAAAATGTGTTTAAAGCAAGGTAATTAATACGTGCTGATGCAACTTCTTCTACTTTCGATTTATCATCACCTTCAATTTTCCCAACTGAATCCACTGGAATATTTTTAAACAAATCTACTTCTCCACTTAAGAAAGCAGATAAACGTGAACTATATTCTGGGATATAACGGAACTCTAATGTCTTAATTTGTGGTTTCCCTCTCCAATAATCCTCAAAAGCTTCTAATTTCAAATAGTTGTCTCTAGACCATTCAACAAATTTATAGGCTCCAGTTCCTACTGGTTTTTTTGCTGCTACTTCTGTTCCTACCTCGTTAACATAGCCTGGTTCCATTATTAGTAAATCTTCAGCAATACGCTGAATTATGCCTGGGAAAGGCTTACTTGTTTTGATCTCAACTTCCAACGGTGAAATAACTTTCACTTCTTTCACGTCCACCCATCGAGTTTTATAAAATGATTTATTCGCATCGTCCAAGATGTAGTCAATGCTGAATTTGACTGAATTGGCATCGAAATCAGCTCCATTATGAAATTTGACTCCTTCTTTTAAATTCAATCTCCAAGTCAATTCATCTACGTTTTCCCATTTTTCAGCAAGCTCAGGGACGAATTCCCCAGATTGACCATCCCGACCAATAAGGGCATCATAGACATTACGAATTTGTGTGTCAGTTACATAATTAACGTCTGTATTTGCCATTAAAGTTCCAGCATCAGCTTCAAATGCAATGACAAGGCTATCTTTATTTGATGAGGAAGTGTTACCTTCTTTACCTGAATTACTCGTACCTGCTGTACCCTCAGTACAAGCAGATAACATTAACAATAAACTTACTGCTAATAAAACAAAGATACTTTTTTTCATATAACGATGCTCCCCATTATTGAGTTTTTGAATATAATATCTCTTCGATTTTTTTCATCGATTCAACTAGGATTTCGATTTCTTCTTCAGAAATTTTATCAATCATACTTTGAACAGTGTTACTAGCCTTATCAGCAAGTGTTTTTAATGCCTCCTCTCCTATATCTGTGAGCTCTATATGTTGAATACGACGATCCAATTCAGAAAGCTTCTTTGCTATAAGACCATCTCGTTCAAAATGTTTTAGAATTCTACTTATATAGCTTTTGTCTAATAGAAAATAATTTGATAAATATGCAGCTGTACAGTCTTTCTTGTTGGAGATTTCAAATAGAATTAATGCTTCCGTAGCTGAATAAGGACTTTCATCGGTGTAAATGTTAAAAAGCCCCATGTGACGTGTGTAAAAACGATTAAACTTTTTTATATCTTGTATTATTTTTTCTGACATTTCTTAATTTTCATCCTATTCTGAATTTTAGATTTACTTTAAATTAGAAAGTGGCTTTAGTCAACTATTATTTTTATTAAAACCAGCAAATAAATTCTATATTTCTCGTAAGCGTATTAAAGTAAATTCTTTATATAACTTTTAAATAATGTTTAAGCAAATACACAAAAAAACTCCTTTTGATTAAATTTCAATCAAAAAGAGTTTTTAACATGTCTCAATTAAATTTAATGAGTTTATTTACTTCACTTGATGCGTTATACATTTTTGGACAAAATATTTTAGAATTAATTAATTTTGAGAAGGCTCTCAATTACATCGTTTAGGAAGATTGCATATCGTTTTATATTTTAAAATCCTATTGCATTTAACAATATCAATTCTTTCACGTTATTGCTTCTCCATTAATGAAGAGGCTCAAACCCTCCATTTGTTGCTTCATCAATTTTTTGAAAAAGAAACTGGACTGTTTCCTTATCAGAGGCTGTTGGCAAACGAAATTTTTGTTGGTAATCTTCTGCCCCTTTACCTGTTATACAAACCCAATCTCCTTTATGGGCATGCTCCAATACCTCTTTTATCGCTATTGTTCGATCAGAAATGACATACCCTCCATCACTTAATGCATAAAGAGCCTGCTCCATTTCTTCATAAGGAACATCATTCAAATCATCCAATGTTAGAATATGAACATCGCTTATTTCTTTGGAAACACTAACCATATCCCGTCTCTTTTCCTTATCCCTATCCCCTCTAAATCCAAAAACGTGAAATACACGATTGGCGCCTTCTTCTCTTGCCGTTTGAAGACACTGATAAAAGGCATCTGCTGTATGAGCATAATCTATTACAACTGTAGCTCCATTAGGATGTTGTAGCATTTCAAATCTACCGGGTACTCCCGGAAATTTTTCTAATGCATAAACAACTTTTTGTTGTGGAATACCTATCAATAAAGCAGTTAAAAAAGCCATAGAAGCATTCAGAATATTGTGCTTCCCTAAAATGTTAAGACTTAATTCGAAACTTTGATTCCCTTTAAGGGATACTGTTGATACACCTGATTTGAAATGAACGATTTGTAGATCATGGTAACTTTTGTCGCCTACCAAAAATATTTGATATCCTTTTGAAGTTAAAAGATCTGCTAGTCTCTTCCCCCAATTGTCCATATGGTTAATAATGGCTAGTCCATTAGGCTTTAATTGATCAAACAGGCTTGCCTTTACAGAGAAGTAAGCCTCCATATCACGATGATAATCAAGGTGTTCTTTATCTAAATTTGTAAATAAACAATAATCAAATTCTACACCCTCTACACGATATTGAGAAAGACCGTGTGATGAAACTTCCATTATTATAAATTCATCTTCACTCAGGGCAATTTGCTTTTGAAGTTCTAGTGCATCGGGGGTAGTATTTACAGAGGGTAAGGTTTTTCCATTAACAACATTCTGAACTGTACCAAATAAAGAACAAGATCTTCCGCAGCTTTCCAAAATATACTTAAGCATATAGGTAGTTGTGGTTTTACCATTCGTACCAGTAATACCAATTACAATCTTATTTCGTGAAGGGTTACCATAAAACTGACACGCTATTTGCGCAAGTGCTAAACGACTGTTAATTACTCGAACATAAGGTACAATCAAGTCTTTTAAGTCTTTCTCTCCAACCACTACACTCGCTCCCGCTTGAATAGCGGCATCTATAAACTGATGACCGTCTACACGATAGCCTGGAATTGCTACAAAAATGTCGTTAGGACGTACTAAAGAAGAATTTGTGGCGATCCCTTTTATATCTACATCAATATCAAGAAGATGTGAATTCACAGCTTTATCTACATGTTCCAATAGTATGTTTAATTTCATCTACGGCTCACTCCTAGGTTACAAAACGAGTCATTTATATTAATCCGCGCATTTTATTTATGACCTATTGTGAAATATTTATACTAAAAAGGCGCTCTAATATGTGAGCACCTTTTTACTGAAAAATTATAATTAATAACTGATAAGTAAAATGAGAACATTTTTATTTCATTGAATGAAGTGTTTTAAAACCAAGAACTTACAAAATGATTAAACGCTAAAAGAATTACGCTAAACTAAAGGTAAATATTAGAAAAGCGATGTATTTAGGAGTTGTAAAAATGAACATAACAATTAGACAAGAGCAATCTTCAGATTATAAATTCACAGAAAATGTTGTACAAAAAGCATTTGTGAACATGGAATTTAGTGATAAAACAGAACATGAGCTAGTGGACCGCTTAAGAAAAACTAATACATTCATCCCTCAATTATCTATAGTCGCAGTTGTTAATGATGAAGTTATTGGGCATATTCTTTTAACAAAAATTAAAATAATCAATGTGGATCAATCTACAGAGTCTCTTGCACTTGCCCCAGTTTCTGTATTACCTGAGTATCAAAACAAAGGCATTGGCAAGCTTTTAATAAACACAGCGTTAGAAAAAGCTAAAGAACTCGGTTACAAATCTGTTGTCGTATTAGGACACCCAGACTATTATCCGCAATTCGGATTTAAAAAAGCATCATCATGGAAAATAAAAGCACCTTTTGAAGTGCCGGATGATGCAATTATGGCATTTGAATTAAGTGATAACGCTCTTAGTAATGTTTCAGGTGTAGTTGAATACTCAAGTGCATTTTTTGAATAACATATCAATCAGATTAACATTGTCTAACTATCCCCCATTGGATTTTATTATCTAATGGGTTTTTTTGTGAAAAAAGCCCGTCAGAAATTGCATTAATGTGGTAATGTAAATACAATATTGCTCAATTTTTCATATTATATTTTTTCCAGTAAGCAAAACCAATAATCATTTCACCCAGTTCCTCTTTGATAAAATCACGAAAAATTAATTACTAGAAAATTAATTAGAAATTTATTTTTATATTATATCCTTTCAATATAAGTCGAAAGGAGAATACTATGCGAAAAATAATTAAAGTATTAATAAAACTATCTGTTCTGTTCATTATCTTAATGGTACTAGTAACCGCATCCATCTTTACCTACCATAATTATCTTTTAAAGAAAGAGTCGGCACTAATTAAAAATGCAGGTGCGTTAGTCGATTTTAATAGTAAAAAGATTAATGTTTACATTGAAGGTAGAGGTGGGGATACGTATGTATTTATGCCCGGCTCAGGAGTAGCTGCCCCTGTTTATGAAATGAAAGGTCTTTATAGCAAATTCTCAACAGAAAATAAAATTGCTGTAATTAATAGAGCGGGCTATGGTCTCAGTGATGTTTTTAACGATAACAGAGATATCGACACTATATTAGAACAAACTAGAAGCGCACTTATTCAGAGTGGTAATACACCACCATATATATTAGTACCACACTCTTTATCTGGATTAGAAGCTATTTACTGGGCGCAAAAATACCCAAATGAAGTGAAGGGAATTATTGCTTTAGATATTGGTTTACCCCAACAGTATGTAACTCATAAAATGAGCCTAGTTGATTCAATAACAGTAAGAGGAATGAATCTTTTATCAAAAGTGGGTATTCATCGACTCTTTCCTTCTTTAACATTTAATCCCGAAGTAATTAAACAGTCGTTTTTAACTGAACATGAAAAAGAAGTATTTAAAGCCATTTCATATAAACAGTTTTTTAATAACAATATGGAGCAAGAACTTTTACAGGTATACGAAAATGGTAAAAAATCAGTTGACCTACCGATACCAACAGAAACACCTATTTTATTTTTAGATGCAATTGCTGAAGAAAATAAAAATTCAAAATATACTAAGCAGAAAAATAAAGATTATGAAGAGTTTGCAGAACAACTATTAATATCCGATGTGCTAACTATAGAAGGAAAGCACAGCATTTATTTATATTCACCAGATAAGATTTATAACCTTGCCAAGGATTTTATTAATAATAGAGTAGAGAAAAATTAAACGATTTACATTAATTATGATACTGGAAGGTCAAACCAATGAAAGAATATAACATTTTAATTGTTGAAGACGATCTTATGATTGGTCATTTACTACAGAAGATTTTACGACGCGAAGAGTATAATGTTTGTTGGAAAACAAACGGTAAAGAAGTACTAGATGTAATCCATAAAATAGACTTAGTTATAATGGATGTCATGTTACCCGGTGAAGATGGTTATCAAATCACCAAAAAGATAAAAAATTTAGGTTTAAATATCCCGATTATTTTTCTATCTGCAAGGCAGGATATTGATAGCAAACTTCAAGGTTTGACAGTCGGTGAAGATTATATGATAAAGCCATTTGACCCTAGAGAGTTATTACTAAGAATTCAGAAAATGCTAGAGAATCAATACGGTACTTTTACACAAATCAAACATTTATATATTGATGCGGATCTTACTAGGGTTTTTAATAATAACTTAAATAATGAGGTTCCTTTTACATCTATTGAAAGAAAAATATTCTTTTATTTATATGATAATAGAGATCGCATTTTGACAAAAGAACATTTCTTTAATTATTTATGGCCATTAGATGATAGAAATCAAAATATCATAAACGTACACATGAAAAAAATTAGAACAAAGATTAATGATATTAATGGTGAGATTATACAAAATATATATGGAGAAGGGTATAGATTAAATACCTATATAAAAAAATGAATTTAAAAAAGAAATATCAGTTATTATTATTTTCTGCAATTATTAGTGTGCCCTTTTTGTTACTAGTGATTAGTGTGCTTATGTCAATAATTTATAATGCTACCTTTAAATCAAAACATCAAGACATCCCTTTTCATGAATCTTTTGCATATCCAACTATGCTGTTCCTATTTTTACTTTCTTTATTTTTGCTAGCCTTTTTATTTTCGAAATCTATTAACTCATTATTAAACAAAATTAATATTTTGAATAAAACTATTAGAAATTTGGCTAGTGATGAAAAAATCCCTGAAAAAATAGTTGTAACTAGAGATGATGAAATAGGTGAACTAATCAAGTCTGTAAATATATTAATCGAAAGAACGACGTATAGAGAATTAGAACTAAAGCAAAAAGAAGAAATAAAAAAAGAACTTTTAAATAAATTAAGGCATGATATAAATACACCGTTAACTACCGTTAGATTACAATTGTTTTATTTAGAAGACCAATTTACTGATCAAGTACCTATACTAGAATCACTCTACCAACAAATACAATACATTTCTGATTTAACAAATGAACTGAATATACATTCTACTGATTCGTTGGAGAATTCTTATATCCTAAATGATGAAGTGAATATGAATAATTTATTAGAAGTCATGTGCAAGAAGTGGAGTTATTTGTATAGCATTCATGATATTGATTTGATTTATAGTACATTAAATAAAGATTTAACATGGGTAAGTAACGATTTATGGCTTCAAAGATTGTTCGATAATATTTTCCAAAATACATTAAAACATTCAAATGCAACAAAACTAGAAATTATCGTAGACAATAATATTATTTCATTCCAAGATAATGGAATTGGTTTCAATATCGCTCATAATAATACGGGGCTAGGTTTAAAAATAATTGAAGATATATCTAGGTCATTGAATATAAAATATACTTTACAGTCAAATAAAAATGGAACGTTATTTAGTTTTACAACAGAATACAATGAATAAAGCCATGACACAATAGCATTTGTTTTCAAAACTACTTCAAGATAAAAAGCTGGGATGACCAAATCAGTCATTCCCAGCTTTTTATTTTTATTCGATGATGTCACATACACGGCCAATTTGACCATCTGTAAGACGAACTTTAATTCCATGAGGGTGGAAAGAAGAATTCGTCAATAAATCCTTTACGACACCTCTCGTTTTAATACCTGTTCGTTGATCTTTCTTCAAGATAATATCTACGACAAGTCCAGGTTTTACGTCACTTCGATTTTGTCCGTTCATTTGAAAATTCCCTTCTCTACTGCTTTGATGATTCATCTAGTATAGCATAACGATTTTAATGGATGGATAACAGGTAGCTATATACTATGTAGAGTTTTATTTCACACATAAGTCACATCAATTATTTCCAATATTAATCTTAATGACATTAAAAATGGAGCTTACAAAAATGACAATCGTCAATACCCACGCTACCCATTCACCAATTAACTGAATGCTAAAAGGAAATGCGATTCCAACAACACCTATAAATATCGAGAATATCCATATATCTTTTGCAAGTTTTTCCTTGTCCCCATTAAAATCAGATTCCTGGAAACCAGCGATTAAACTAAGCTTTTTCTTTTTCCATATCAATCATCCACAAAAGAACATAAGTAAACCAATGATTAAACAAATAGAAACAGCTATAAAAAACTCTATTTTTGAAATCATGAATTCTACATCCTCTTATTAATAGTTATTGATTATTGCTTATTTCGACATTTTGTTTGATAATGAATATAAGTAGAAAAACTCTTAATAGTGTTGTCTATTCCTCGTTATGCATATTTATGCACACTACTCTAAAATAGATAGAAGTTCCCTGTTTTTAATACTATTCTAAAATAGCAAAGAAATACATACTAGTTATTTCACTTTATAATGTAAATGGACAAATTGTCCAAAACGCTTTGTATCTATTAAAGTTAAATTGATTTGTGGGTTTTTTTCTTTAAATAATGGAATTCCAGATCCCAATATATGGGGTGTCACAGTTATAATATATTCGTCTATTAAATTTTCTTTAACAAAAGCATCGAGTATCCCCGAACCACCAACCATCCAAATTTTAGTGCCTTCTTGTTTTTTCAATTTTTTAGTAAACTCAACTACATCTTCTTTTACAAAATCTACATATTCAGTTGAACCTTTTTCAGAGGTAGAAAATACATAATTTTTCTTATCAGGATATGGAAATGATTCTGCGTGTTCCATCACGTAGTCATATGTTCTTTTTCCCATAATCGTTGTATCAATTGTTTCATACATTGCTGTATATCCAGTGTCACCCTCACCTTCAACTTCTTCTAACCACTGCAAATCATCATCTTCCTTAGCAATAAATCCATCTAAACTAACACCAATATATAAAATAACTTCTCGTGCCATATTCTTGTCTCCTTTTATTTTTAGTTTGTCCCTTATTGATAAAATCATTAGGTATTAACTATACTAACGATAAAACATGACAAGTAATGGCATGATTAAAAAGAAAAGGTGAAAAAATGTCAAAAGCAAAACGTCTACTAGATATTCTTATGTTTGCTAATGCAAAAAGAAAGTTCACAGCACAAGAAATTGCGGATGTCAAAAAGCGATATAAGAACGAATCTTATCGACTTTCACTTTGGCATCATTCGGAAGTGAACTATATAATTTATGTTCAACTGAGCTGATTTCGGTATCAAAAGGCAAGTTGCGATAATAATTTAGGGATTGAAAAGCAAAAAAAATTGAAACAGCTTCTTCCTCGGTAAATAAAATCGGAGGGAGCAGTCTGTTTGATAAAACTGTATATCCACCGTTCCGACCTTGCTCAGCATAAATTGGTAAACCCATATCACTCAAATCCAATATAAATATCGATGAACTGTACGAATGGAAATTTTAAATTCCCCTAAAAGGACAATTGATACTCCATTATTAAACGATGTATTAGAAGCTTCTATAGAAAATAGAAGTTTACATATTCAATATGAGTCTAAGGCAGGCATAAAAGCAAAACATATTCGCCCTATCGGTGTATATGCTCATGACGCACTATGGTATATGCCTGCTTATGATTTTAGTAAGCAGAAAATTTTGCTGTATCGTGTTGATCGTATTCTTTCAGTTTTATCAACTGAAAATAATAATGATGAATTCATGAATTTAGAAGAATGGTTTGACTCACATGATGTAAAAAGACCAATCCGATTGAATGTTCTTTTATCTATGGAGGGTGTACGTCAATGTAAAAGTGTGCCTAGTTTTGAAGGGCTTGTGAAAACAAAAGAAGATGGAACTGGATATATCGATTCTGACATTGACCAAGGTGAGATTAATTTTATAACTCCATTATTTTTTAGACTTGGAAAAGATGCGCTAGTATTAGAACCAAAGGAATTAATAGATAGCTTACGTTTAAAAGCTGAAGAAATTTTAACTATGTATCAACGTAATAATTAAAGTATTTACGTTATTATGCCCTTTCCAATAACTCCTTTTTCAATAATAGGCCACTAACCTCAAAAAACATACAAATAAAAGCAGAAGCTAAAATGCTCCTGCTTTTTCTATTTATTATTAAAAATCAATTTGTGTTTTGCATTATGCGTTAGTAAAAATAAGTGGTTTTCTTCCCTTTAAAGGTTGTGTTTGCTCAATTGCATAGCCTACATTTAATACTCTACCTTCACTGAAAGCTGGTCCCATGATTTGTATTCCTACTGGCATATCTCCTTTAAAACCACAAGGTACTGATAATGCAGGTAAACCCGTTAAATTCCCTGGACCAGTAAAACGTATAATATTATCTATTAAATCTACTTTTTCACCATTCAAGTCTGCAAAATTTTCGCCAATAGTTGGCGCTATAATTGGTAGTGTTGGTGATATTAATACATCAACCTTATTAAATACTTCGTTAAATTCATGTTTTAACTGTCTTCTAACTTGCTGTGCTTGTAAATAATCAACAGCCGAAGGAAGCTCTCCTAATTCAAATAAGAATCGAATATCATCACCAAAATCATCTGGTCGGTTCATTAAATCTGAGTGATGTATAGCAGAAGCTTCTGATAAAGAAGTGACTAATTCAGCCCATTCAGAATGTTGAAGTGTTGGAATTTTAACCGTTTCTACTTTAGCTCCTTGATCTACTAGTTTTTGAATACTAGCACGAACAAGTTTATTAATATCATCATCTACTTGATTAAAGAAGTAATCTTCATTAACTCCAATTACTATATCCTTCACCTCACCTGTAACTTGTCCTATATAGTTATCAATAGAGACATTTACAGAAGTAGGATCATTTCTGTCATAGCCAGAAATAATTTCTAACATCCCTGCTGCATCTTTAACTGTTTTTGTCATTGGTCCAATATGATCCAGAGACCAAGCAAGTGGATAACATCCATACTTACTAACTCGACCATGTGTTGGCTTAAGACCTACAATACCACATGCAGATGAAGGAATACGAATAGACCCCGCAGTATCAGTCCCTAACGACGCAATACTAGCACCTACTGCTACAGCAGCTCCTGAACCACCACTTGAACCCCCAGGAATTTTATTTAAATTCCAAGGATTTCTTACTGGACCATAGTGTGGATTATTATTTGTTATCCCCCATGCATATTCGTGCATGCTGAGTTTCCCAGTAAAAATAACACCTGCATCTCTTAATTTTCTAACTACTGTAGCGTCGTAATCAGAAACAAAATCCTTATGAATTTTTGAAGACATTGTTGTTATTTTATCTTTAAAATATAAATTATCTTTAAGTGCAATTGGCATACCATGATACATCCCACGATAATTACCTTGCATAATTTCTTGTTCTGCTTTTTTAGCAGCTTCTACTGCTTCTTCTCTATAAAAAGACATATATGAGTTAATCTTGTCCTGACTTTTTTCCGCATGATCTAGGACAGCTTTTGTTAGCTCAACTGGCGATAATGTTTTATTTTTAATTAACGGTGCAAGTTCATCAACTGACTTCAAAATTAGATCATTCATCAATGTGGTCACCTCCAGGAATATTCTTCAGACTAATGTCAGCATCATCAATATTAACTCCCTCTAAGTTCCCTCTTAGCGCTTGTATACCTTCCCATTTCTCTTGCAAACTTTCAAAATGGTCTTTCTTTACTTGAATCCCCTTGTTCTCTAACAATTCTTGAATCGACAATGACAAATGAATCACTCTCCTCAAAATTATTCATATATCTCAATAAGTCTATGACCTAATAAGATTGGACCAAAGTTTCTTAAATGTAGAAAGAAAAATATACGATTAACAATAGAATAGTAACCTCATATGAGGATTATTTTGTTAAAAATACGCTATGTTAAAATCAAATCATTCTCTTTAAATCAAAAAATTCATAATTTTCTAAATCATATTAAACATTACATGACTGGTAGATTATTGTCAATTGGATAAAAGGTTTTACTCTCCTAATAAAAATATTATCTATTTATTTGCATAAAAATAAACTAAGAGCTGACAGCTTTTAGTCTACTTTGCAAGCGTATTAAAAAAAATTTAAATATTTATTGTTTCTAAAGGGTAAGATCAATCGTTCTTTTTAAAGTTATAGAGTATACTACATTTCTCTATTTATTGTTACTCTGCATTGATAGTGCCATATTTACTTAAGAGCTCCAATTGATTTGATGCGTCGCCAATTGTGCCTACTTTTGATTTTTCAGTATCCGTGTCTAATTTCAAACTATCTAAATTTAGTGTTATATCAGATGAATTACTGTTAGCCGTAATTTTCAAGGAAGTCGGAACTTCTTTATAGGCCACAGTAATATCTCCTGACTTTGTTTCTACGAGTAATGTCTTTCCTTCTACTGCATCATTCACTGACACTTCACCATCTACTGAAGTAATATTCATATTAGGGCTATTCACATTCATTAAATAGTTATCACCAGAAGTAGAAGCTGATGTTAAATTTTTTAACGAACTTTCTTTCAAACTTAGTTCACCATCTTTTGACGTAAATCTACCTTTCTCGGCTGACAGTCCTTCAATTTTTGCCGTACCTGAGTCGTTTGAAATTATTACGTTTTTACTCTTAATATCATTCATTTTTATATCACCATAGCTATTATTTACTGTAAGCGTATCTAAAGCGTTCTGTGGGATTGAAATATGAATAATTCCTTTTTTTCCAAAGCTGAAGTTATCAGTAAACCCACCATCTTCATCTTGCTGACTAATTATTATCCTCTTGCTTTTGCTTTTGATTGTGACTGGATCATTCTTTTTGTCTTTTTGTTTACCTTCAAATGTGACAGTTAATTTATTGGATTCACTGTTATTAAACTCAAGATCCCAAGATTCATTGTTTATTACTAATTCTTTAATGCCCTCAATATCAAATGATTTTTCTCCCACAAATTTATCCAATCTTTTTTCCATCCCACTTAAAACTAATCCAAAAATAGCGATTAACATAATGGATGTTATTATGAATTTTTTCACTTCATTTCCTCATTCCTTTTAAACCAAATCTATTTTTTCAACTTTATGATAAGAGAGATAGCCGATTAAAAGGCCTAGAAGACATAGTGTAATTGGAACAACAATGAATTGTATAAGACTAACCTGAGTTCCACCACTTGATACATTTCCATTTATTAAGAAGCTAATTATTACGGCCGAGGTAATGGTTGTAGCAGTTGATTTTTTTCTCATTCCAAAGTACAGAGGAATCAGGCTTACTCCAGCAATCATAAAAGCACTAATAAAAGTTGTTGGAACTATTGCAACTATTTCACTTAAACTCATTGGTGTTGGAAAGAATTCTAAAATTGGATTTAAAAAATAAATTATCACACTAATGATAAAAGTAGCGATAATAATACTAAAAAAACAAAACCCAAAGACAATTGATAACTTAGCTTGCATTAATTTTTTTCGTTTCAACGGGTAGCTAAATAATAATTGAATCGTTTTATTCCTGTATTCATCAATTACTATTCTTGATAAAATAACACTCGAAAAAATGATAAATACGATTCTAATGAAAATATTCGTTAAAGACATGAATTCGGTATAATCTCGAAACATAAGATCATCCTCAACTTTAGATACCCACGCCATTAAACAAACAGCAGCTAAGATCCCCAATATACTAAATACTAACCCTTTAAAATAACTGGATAACTGATTTTTTTTCCATTCCAGTTTCATAAGTTTAAACATGTTGATTACCTCCAAGAAAGATTTTAAGAAAGACTATTTTTTCTATCCTGCAACGTTCTTTAAATACCTCTTTTAAAATTAAATTGCATCCTCTATCTCAATATTTCGAATCGATAAGAAAGCAATGATCACTCCAACAACTGCAAGGCCTAATTGAACCGGAATAAAAGTAACCATTGAGAATACTGGATTAGAAGAGCAAACAATTGACACTACTAAGAGAGATGACAATATAGTTGTAGGAACAGAATGTTTACGCATTCCAAAATACAATGGAATCAAGCTGATTCCTGCAGAGGCAAATGAATATGGGATCGTTTTCAAAACTTCAGCAATGTATTGACTTGCAGTTATTGAAAATGGAACAATGTTAAAAACATTACTAATGATTGAAAATAAACCCGCAACTACGATATTACTCAATAACATGGTTATAAAAGTTATAGCAGCAATAAAAAGCAATTTACTAGCAATTAATTTCTTACGATTAATTGGATATGAAAACATGATCAGTATGGTTTTGCTTTTATATTCACCAATCACTATTTTCGCGATTAATACCGAGGCAAACACAATAAATGTAGCTCTGACCATTGCACCAATTATTACGAAAAAGTCTAGATGCGTCGTAGCAATTATGTCACCTTCAATTTGAGAGATGTACATTACGAACCAAAGTAAGGCTATCATAAGGATGTTTGCTATTATTGCTCCTCTGAAATACCAGCCAAATTTATTTTTCACAAGTTCTAATTGCATTAATTTAAGCATGAATCCCCTCTCCGTTCATTAAATTCATGAAATATTCCTCCAAAGAGCTATGCTTTTTGTTGATACTTTCGATCTCAATATCATTCATAATTAGGGCTTTTGAAATCTCTTGCTGTGTTGCGGTCATCTCATATATGCGAATTGTTTGATCACTCACGATTTTATAATTTTTTAATCCTAGCTGATTATCTAAAATGAAAGCAGCCTTTTTGATATTTTGAACCTTCACCTCAATAAAATCTGTCTGTTCTCCTTTGATACTCTTCATAGAAACTTCTTTGATCAATTTTCCATTTTGAATGACTCCAATAGTGTCTGCCATTTGTTCCATTTCAGCTAATATATGGCTAGAAACTAATAAAGTAATGCCATATTCTTTGCAAAGCATTTTAAATAGCTCTCGCAATTCTTTAATACCGATTGGGTCTAAGCCATTGATAGGTTCATCTAAAATTAACAGTTCTGGTTTTGTCGTAATCGCTCTAGCTATTCCTAATCTTTGTTTCATTCCAAGTGAAAAATCTTTCACCTTTTTATCATCTACATTATTTAACTTCACAAGATCTAAAGCATGGTCAATTGACTTCTTGTCATAATAGCCCATGTATTCACAATGTAAGTAAAGATTTTCTCGAGCTGTTAGCTTCTCATAAAAAATAGGATATTCAATAATTGTCCCCATTCTTTTTAAGACTTCGTATGATGTATTCGTTAACTTTTGACCAAAAATTTCAATATCACCGCTCGTCGGTTTGATTAAATTTGTAATCATTTTCATAATCGTAGTTTTACCGGCCCCGTTTGGACCCAAAAATCCGTATATTTCACCTTGCTTCACATGCATATTGACCTCGGAAACAACCTCTTTTCCTTCAAATACTTTTGTTAGTTGATTTGTTTTTAATATATATGACATTTTGTCTTCCCCTTTCGCTGTCTATTTTTATTGTACGAAACGAACATCTCTTTTTTCTTACTCGATTCTTACAAATTTCTTAAGCCCTTCAAAAGCGAAGGGAGATATTCATTGTTGTGGCATGAAACAAAACAAAAAGCTTGTAGAATTTCTACAAGCTAATATTTCATTCTTTTTAACATAATTGTAAATGCTGTTTTATTATAAGGCTTACTTGAAAGATGAATTTCCCCACCTAAAGCTTCGACAAGCCGTTTCGTGATTGTCAGCCCAAGTCCACTACCTTGATATAAACGATTTCTTGAATCTTCTAATGTATACATTCGCTCAAAAACTTTATCGATATGTGACTCCGAAATACCTTTTCCTTTATCCCAAATATCAATGTACACTGTCTTGTCATCACTTCTCAAAGTTATTCCCAGTGTTTTTCCATCATCACCATACGTAATTGCATTCGATATTAAATTATTTAAAATTCTACTTAACACATCTGTATTTCCATGTGCATATAGTTGTTCATTCGGAATATCAATTTCAACCGAAAAGCCCTTCGCCATAAGTAAATCATAGAACGATAAAATATTTCCCTGACATACTTCGTTCATATTAACTCTCGTTAACTCGATTTCCTTATCTCCTGACTCCAGTTTGGATAAATCAAAAAATTTTTGAATAAGTTCCATTACTTCAATTGTTTTTATATGTACCTTTTCTAACAAAACTTGTCGTTCATCCTCGTTCATTGTTGGATCTGTATGTAATATCTCTATATAGCCGAGAACAACCGTAAGCGGTGTTTTCAAATCATGCGATATATTAGAGAGCATTTTACGCATTGATATTTCTACCTTTGCTTGATTTGCATTTGTTGTATGCTTTGCTACTAAGAATTGATTAATAACCACTAATAACTTTTGCAGTTCTTTATCATCAGTTACTACTAATAACTTTTCAGTTGTTTGCTTTTCTAAATTATTCTGTAGCTTCTCATAAATGTATCTTAAATCCTTATCTTTATTTTGCTGCATATTGTATTGGAAAACGATAAAACCTATTAATACGATAATTATCAATATTAAAAAAAACTCCATTTTACATCACTTCCAATTTATATCCGATTCCCCATAACGTTTTAATATACACTGGGTTTGATGGATCGTCCTCAATCTTCTCTCGCAGTCTTCTCATATGAACATTAATAACATTTTCATCACCATAATATTCTTCATTCCAAATGAGATTATAAATTTGAGCTTTCGAAAATACACGATTACGATTTTTTGCAAATAACTTTAATAGCTCAAACTCTTTAGATGTGAGTTTAATGACTTCACCTTTCTTCCAAGCTGTATAATTGATTGTATCTATTTTCAAGTCACCAATTTGAATAATTTTATCGTCTACCTTTGGAGGAACTGAATATTTTGTCGAACGACGAATTCCTGCCTTTACTCTTGCAGACAACTCAATCATCGAAAAGGGCTTGCAAATGTAATCATCTGCCCCAAGACCTAAGCCAATCGCCTTATCAACATCAGTATCCTTAGCAGACATCATTAAAATTGGAACAGCACTTTTTTCGCGAATCAATCTCACAACTTCTAAACCATCTATCTTCGGCATCATAATATCAAGAATGACTAGATCAAATGAACCTTGCATAAACTTCGCTAGCCCATCTTCTCCATCATAAGCCGTCGCTACTACAAAGCCTTCTTTTGTTAAGTAGCTTTCGACCATTTCTTGTATTGATATATCATCTTCAACTAGTAAAATATTAGATTTCATGCACTTCTCGCTCCTAGCTTTTACATATTCACACAAGTAATTATACCTCAATATGGATTTACTGATAATAAAAGGTTAAATTTTATTTAGAGTGGAAGCTAAATAATATAAGGCTATGATTAATTATGGAAAAAATAGAAAGTGATACTGAAATGTTCCTCTACTTTTCTTCTTTAGTGTCCCATACCCAATCTACAACTATTTGCATTAGTGCTAATGCCAAACAGAAGAGGAACCCTTTCATAAAAGGATCATCTTTATGAGTGAAGTAATCAATAATATTCCATGTAATAATGGCAACCAAGAATATAAAAATATACTTTTTAATAGATTTCATAAGCTCGGCACTTCCATTCTATGTACTATTTTTATACAAACATACCTCTTGAATAGACTTAATTGATTATTACCAGATAACTTCTTCGATATTTTCTTCAGTAAATTTTCCATAACGACCATAAAAAAATTATTAAACCGATAATTCCTAAGGTGGTACTTAGTAATGCTTTATATTTAGATGAAACATGAAACCATATTAGAACGCTATGTACAATTACTCCAATTGAAAATAGCAAACCGCTAATTATTTTCAAAAAAACTATGTCAACGATTCGTCCAATCATTAAAAGTAGAATACTAAGTGCTATCAAACTGTAAGTAGAGAGAACACTTTTTTTCGTCAACTCACCCACAAACCGTTTTCGATCTTCTTCTGACATTTTCATTAAAGACCTTCTCATCAAAAAAGTTGGTATCATAATAAATAATAGTAATTGTATAATGGCATCAATTTTCATCAATTTCTCCTTCTTCATAATACCTCTTAATTTATTATTTTACCTTATTTTGGAATAAATAACTATATCAAAATTATATACAGTATGGATGTAATATTATATAAATTTTTTTATTGGGCTATTATGATACTCATTGGAACTACTCCGCTTCAACAAACGTATATTCCATAAAGAAATTTATGATATTAATGAAAATCACTAATTTAAAGGTACTCCGTAATATTTGTAGAACTTATTATTAAAATAGAAATATCACTACTCGTACTTCAATTCAGTAAGTTGATTAGCTAGAGTAATAGCTATTTTTAAAATGCATTTTTGGAAATTATAGTAATTACTGTAGAAGAAGGTGAATAGAATAAAAAAAATTTATGTATTCATTATTATTGGATTAATTGTAATTTGTACATTTATTTTTGAACCTTTTCGTTCAGAACCGCCCACACCAAAAATAACGACTGGAAAAACTGTCATTCCTACTACACAAGGCTCATTTTGTTGGGATGGTCCTTTATTTACTAGATGTGTAGATAAGATTTATTCTTCCCCTTTAGAAATGGCAAAAGTACATAAACCAATGAAAGTCTCTCCTAATCAAGAAATAAGAATTAAATTTAAAAGAAAGCCTCTTGCCGGAACTTTACAAGTGGAAGAATGGAGAGATAAAAAAAATATAAAAAATATAAAAGTTAAAGATGCCAAAATTTTAGCGCCAAAAGAAAAAGGTGTGTACATTTATCACGTTATGGCTAATTGGAAAGATGGAAGTGGAAATCACGCCTTCTCAATAGAAGTAAAATAATCTTCAATGAACTAACAGCGACTATTCTAAAACCAAAGTATGATTCTACTGAGAAGAGCCGGTTCTTTTATTATTTCTGAATAATGATGAATTAAGGAATTAGATAATAAAAGCCGGATGACAAAAATGTTGTCATTCACGGCTTTTATGGCATTGAGTATTTGTCTTAAATAATCGCTTCAATACTAGCTAAATCTTCGGCTGTAAGTTTGATCTCACTTGCTTTTAAGTTTTCTAATAATTGATTTGTCTTTTTTCCTCCAGGTATAACAGCTGTTATACCTTTTTGTGCTAGTAACCACGCAATTGCTAAATTACCAACTGTCGTATCTTTCTTCAAGGCTATTTCTTTTAAACTTTCAACTTTTGTTAAATTAGCTTCAAAATTTCCAGCTTTAAAAAGATCTACACGATTTCGCCAGTCACCACTATCTAATTTCAAATCTTTTGTATATTTCCCTCCAAGAATACCAAAAGCAAGAGGTCCATATGCAACAACAGCAATTTGTTGCTCGATGCAATATGGTAAAATATCTTCTTCAATAGCACGGTTTAGCATATTGTATTCCAACTGGACAACATCAATATTCCCTGTACTATTAGCTTCTTTTAACTGCTCAAGCGTTACATTAGAAATACCAATTGCTCTAATTATCCCCTCTTGCTTCAACTTCACCAATTCAGCAACTGCTAACTCAAGTGAAGCACCTTGTTCTGGGAAATGGATATAGTAAATATCAATATAGTCTAAACCTAAACGTTTTAAACTAGCCTCACAAGCACTTCGTAGATAGTCAGGCGCGTTATTTGTGACTATTTCTCCCTGTTCATTCTGCATTCTCGCACCCTTTGTAGCTAATATGTATTGCTCACGTGGGAAACTTTGAAGTACTTCTCCAACTAATTCTTCTGAACGACCAGGCCCATATATATCTGCCGTATCAATAAGTGTAACCCCGTTGTTTAATGCTACTTTCACTAATTCTTTTCCATCTTCTTCATTCAAATTTTCGAACAAGTTATGACCACCGACCGCATTCGTGCCTAAACCAATTGTTGAAATGGAAATATCCTGTTTTTCAATTGTCGTATAGTTCATCCAAGATTCCTCCTTTTACATTTAGCGTGATAAGTGAATGAGTTCCTCAGCAACTAGTTGACTGTAATTGATGATTTTTTTTGATAGCTGATTAAATTTTCGACGTGATATATTCTCAGTTGAACCTGAGATTGCAAAGGCCGCTACTACTTCATGATTGATCAAAATCGGTGTTGCGATACAGCGCATACCAATTTCAGTTTCCTCATCATCTATAGCATAACCACGTTTGTTAATCTCTTGAATATGTCTTAGAAATAGATCCTTTTCTTGAAAAGTCTGAGAAGTCATTGGCGAAAAGTCGATGTTATTAATTATGTCTTTTTGATCTTCATCAGATGAAAAAGCCAGTAATACTTTACCTATGGCAGAATGATGCACCTTTGATTTTCTCTTCCTTGACTGTACATCAATCTCTATTCCTTCTCTATTCACAATTCGTTTCGTAATAAGTTGTTCATCTTCAATCACTGCAAGATAGACATTTTCTTGTATTTCTTTTACAACTTCAAATGGCGTTTTTAATTCTTGCCAAGGAATCTTTTTAGGATTCACAATGACCGTTTGAAAAAAGGCCTGATTCAATTGAAAATATGATTTTTCTTTCGAGATCAACTTGTATTCTTGTAAAATTGCTAAAATCCGATAAGTTGATGTTGAACTTAATCCAAGTGCATCCCCAATATCAGTCGCTTTCAATTTTGGATGCTGTTTTAATAACTCCAGCATCCTTAGTCCATTTTGCAATGTTCGCTGCTCTGTTGACTTCAACTCACTCACCTCACTACATATTTAGCATAAAGATTGATTGAGTAAATAGAAAATAATTATGCTTTATTTTCGTATATAGGGAAAATACGAGTTTGAATTGAATTTTTCCTGTAACCTTAAGCTTACTGTCGTCAATACTCTTAATATGTTTACTTAGAAGGAGAAAATGTAATTGTATAGCTTTCTCCTGCCACATCCAATCATTTATCTTTAATTATCCTATCAACATTTATCATCCAGACTGAATAACAAGTCCAATCATCTTCCTCAACAACCTCAACGTCACATCCGTAAACTTCTCCACACTATCTGCTGCAACAGATTGAGGTCCATAAATCATTCTGAATAACTGCAACTGCTCCTCACTTGGCATATCAGTATTCAAGAATAAATGCATGACATGAATGCCCTTCTTCTCTGCATCCATTACTGCTTCTGCTGTATCAACAATCCCATTTTGAGCATAGCCAAATGCTGAGGGTTCCCCATCGGAGAAAACAAGTAGAAATCGATGCTTTTCATCACGAGCTGCTAATCGTTTCGTCATCCAGCGAATTGCAAATCCATCGCGATTATCTTCATGCGCTTCCAACGCCATAATGGCAGAGCCACTATCCTTTGCACCGTCCTCTAATTTATGCACCCATTCAAATGTATTCGGTTGTATTTCTTCCGTTGCTTCGTAGGCATCTTCATAAAAAGAGACGATTTCATGTGTGATGCCCATTTTGCGCAAAACATCATGAAAAAGCAGAACTGCTTGCTTTGTTTCGTCCATTTTATCAATCATAGAAGCCGAGCCATCAACTAATAAACCAAACACTGCATCTAGAGGCTTCGCTGGTGAATTTTTCTTATAAAATGGTTTTGGTCTTTCATCGATTAAAAAGGTTGTTAGTTTGGAGGAAAGTCGACCTTTTGTTAAATGGTCACGTCTGGCAATTTCCTTTTGAGCCATACGCTTTCTGAATTCAGCCATTAATGCCTTCACATAAGGTTCTTGCGTAGTACGCCAAGTGACTAAATCATCCATTGAACCAGTTTCTCGGACCGTTTCAATTCTTCTCTCTTCATAGACGACATTTCGATGTTCTTCACCAAAATATTTGCCTGCTCGCTTTTTCTCAGGAGGCAATTTTTTTACATCGTCATTATCATCTTGTTGTACAGAATCCTTTTGATCTTGTGCTCCACCAATACCGACTTCGGAAATCTCTGCTCCTTCTCGTCCTTCTTCCGCTTCTGTTGACATTGCCTTTCCTTCATTACCATGCTCTAGTTCATAACGCATATGGACGCCATCGTCAGACTGTGACTCGCGATGCCAAGTGCGGAATAGCTCTTCAATCGTTTCTTTTGCCTCTTCTTTGTTACCTTGTTCTTGTTCTGTAACACCTTTATGTTCATTGAACTTTGCTGCTTCTGCTATAGAATCCATAACTGCATAGTAAGTGTGCATTAAGTCTTTTTCCATATGTTCTGCAATCATAGCCATTACGCGATAAACAACCTCAATGCTATCTTCAGTTGAACGAGTATCATAAAGAGACTGCCAAGTGAATTGTAATAGTTCAAAAAAGTCAGGCATACTAGATGTATCTAATTGCATAGAGCCTTCATGTGCCATGACGAATAAATAATTCAAAGTAGCATCTGCTAAAAAGCCCTTTTGTAAATTAACTTGAAGTTGCTGCTTATGAAACTCCAAATACACTCTACGTCTTACGTTAAATGCCTCACCAGTACCTGGGCGTTCCTTCTCGACCGCATCCATTAAACGGAATTCTTCTGCCATTAATACAAGTTGCTCAAATAATTGGGCATTAGGTTCCCCTTGTAAATCCTCAAGTAATTCTAAAAAGGGCTGCACTGAAAAATAGCGCCAAAAGCCAGCCGCTAGCAAATAGATATCCGATAATCGCCCAGCATGCATGATTGCCCGATCACGATGACGCCAAAAAACACTAATTGACAGTGCCTGCTCCTTAGGACGTAACTCTAGCACTTGTCTTTCTGTTAAAGATAAGTATGGTGCATGAGATAACGCTCGCGTTAATTGCTCATAATGAAGCATCTGGCGTGCATTAATCTGTTCATTATTAAATTGAATAAAGCGATTCATCTGTGACATGCAATCAACCTCACTTCACCCACGTTTTAGCTAATTCCATTACGAGCTCACGTTCTCCAACATCGTCCAATTTCTCAGCAACTGCATAGCGAATTGCGCGCAGTGGTTCAATATATTGAGCTAACTCAGTAGCGTCCATTAAACTACGGATAGATGCGGCTTCTTCACTTAGCAAGCCATTTTGCACCTGCCCCTTCAAATCCTCAGCTAAATTGTACATGACGTTTTTCAAACCTTGTGGTGCATTTGGGAAAGCACTTTCCCATAAATTCTTAAGCTGCTCACCAGCTAAGTATGGAATACTGTAGGAAATAAAACGGTTCTTCAGTGCCTCATTCATCGGTGCTGTTCCGATATAGCCTTCGTTAATAGCCGATATTACATTAAAATGTGGATGAGCTTCAATTACTTCTCCCGTAAACGGATTTGTTAACATACGTCGATAATCAAGAACACTGTGTAAAATCGGTAATGTCTCCGCCTTTGCCATATTGATTTCATCAATATATAGTAAGTGCCCTTCCTTCATCGCCTTAACAACAGGTCCTTCCACAAACTCAATTACTGTTTCTCCATCCTTTTGCACGATTGTCTTAAAGCCAAGTAAGCTTTCAGCATCTAAATCAACCGAGCAGTTGATACTATGCATGGGCTGTCCAAAATAAGCAGACACCGATTCAGCTAACTTTGTTTTACCTGAACCCGCAGGCCCTTTTAATAGCACTGGTTTTTGCAAAGCAACACTGATCAAGACATCTTGCCACAACGTCGGGTCTGGTGAAATATAGCCACCATTTCCAATAAGTAATGCCTGTTCTTCGCTATATACACGAGCAAGACGCTCATTCTTAATCTTTTCAACTAAATCATGCATGTCTAGTTCCTCCTTGTTGAGCTTACATATGATAAAAAACGGCTTTCGCATATTTTTGCGGAAGCCGTTTTTGTTTAATACTACTACTTATTCGAAGTATTCTTTGTAGAAGCCACCAATATTTCCTGAATTATCGATAACAAAAATGAATTCTTCTGTTTCATTTTTCACTTCATATTCTTTTCCAACTGTTAGTACATTTGATACAAGGTATTTCTTTGCATCTGTTTGTTTACAAGTAACTGTTTTAATCGTTGGTGCGTCTTTCCATTTTAAATGTAACATGGTATAAACAACCTCTCTTATTAGAAAATCCTTAATAAATACGTAAATAGATTACATTCTCCTATTTTAAACGATTTTCACTGGAATGTGCGAGAAAAGCGCATATTTTTTTGAGAAATTGTAACTGAATAATAAAGTGATTTATAAACGCAAGTCAATCTTAACTGCTTTTATTAGTGAAAGCTTTTCATATTTACTAAAAAATTTATATACAAAAATTCATCGTTTTTAACAATTATTTAAAAAATCTGATATAATTGATATGGAAAATATTCCTTAAAAAGATATATATTGATTAACCAAATACTGAAAGTAAATAATTTTGAAAGGAGGTATAAGACAGTGGATAAATTAAGAAGTAACTCTTCAAAATAAAATTTTGAGGAGGATAATAAATGGAATTAACATTTAAAAATAGTAAAACTATCGGTAATGAACAATTAAAAAATTTATATAACGATGTTGGTTGGACTGCTTATACAAAAGATATAGCATTGCTTCAACAAGCATTACTTCAATCTTTAGAGGTCGTATCTGCTTGGGATGATCACAACTTAGTGGGGTTAATTCGTATAGTTGGTGATGGTTTAACGATAATTTATATTCAGGACATACTAGTGTTAAAAGAGTATCAAAACAAAGGAATTGCTTCTCAATTAATACAAGATGTACTAAATAGATATGAAAGTGTTCGTCAAAAAGTACTATTAACTGAAGAAGCTCCTGATGTAAGACATTTTTATGAAAAACAAGGGTTTCAATCTTGTGATAAAGGCGATTTAGTATCGTTTGCTAAGTTGAATTAGTTGGTACTTGTCTAGTATTTAGTAATAATAATGTTACAAAAAAAGGTAGAGTTGATTCTATAACTCTACCTTTTCGTATTTAATCAATGATAAAATTTAAAATTGCATAAAATCTTGGATGGACTGCTGTGAAGTGATATTCAGCCGATTTATGGTATGCTTATACTATATAATTGTACTTTTCGCACTTGGAGGTGTCCTCATGTCCTTTGGTAGCTTACCGGGATGGTTTTTCGTCATCGCATTTGCCTTCTTCATTATCTTCTTTATCGTTGCAGAATGGAAAACACGAAAATAACATGATTAAAAGCGATATGAGATGCTGTCTCCTATCGCTTTTTTATTTAACAGTTATATAAACTTGAAATGGTTAACTACAAATGCTTCTTCGATATGGCCAACGAGTTCTCCAGCATCATTCTTAATGTAAGGAGGTCGTAATTCTTTTAAGTACTGGATCATGTTCTTATCTTTATAATTTATCTGCTCTAAAATTGAAGCAATAATATTAGGCCACACATCTTCTGAACCATTCATCAACTTTAGCGCAATACTGATTCTTTCCTCTTTTAAAGCAAAGCAATAAACTCCCTGTGCTCCTCCTTTTGCTACAATATTTGAACTTTTCAATAGCGTACTACATATGAAGTTTTCTGATGCAATCATATTATAATGTCGGTTCATAGCTGCAGTTAGTTTAACTACCGCTTTTCTTATTTCGATATCGTCAATCAAATCTGGACAACCTAATTTGAGAAAACAAATGGCCATATTTTTAAGAGGAATTGCAAATACCGGAACTCCACAACCATCAATACCAGTTTTAATTTGATCAACTGCCATATTTGATAGTTTGGCAAGTATATGTAGAATTTGCTGTTGTAGAGGATGATCTGGCTTCCAATACTCATCAACAGAGTAACCTAATTCTCGACAAACCGTGATAAAGCCCATATGTTTGCCCGCACAATTGTGATACAATTTACGCTTTTCTTTACCTTCTCTAATGACTTGCTGTTGTGGACTTTTATTTAATGGATAAGAAGGAGCACAATAAAGCTCCTCTTCTTTTACAGGTAGTTTTGACAGCATACTCTCTAATGCATCTACTTGATAAGATTCTCCTCGATGAGATGCCATAAACAAAGCACTTTCTTGTTCAGTCAATTGATACTTTTCGATAATATTCGTCATAAATACAGGAATTGCTTGTATCGGTTTAGCTGCCGAACGTAAGAAAACATATTGCTCCGTATCACCGATATGAAACGCAGTTTGCTGCTGGTCATTTACGCCGCAAATTATACCTGTATGAGTATTTTCAAGCATATTTGCTCGATATTCTTTTATCAAAATATCATAAGTCATTAGCAATCATCCACCTTACAAAGATATTCTTAAACTTATAAATCGAGTAAGACCTTTTGAGCTTGTATAGCAGCTCCCCTTACAACTCCTTCACTACCAAGCTTTGAGTATACAATTTTAAGATTTTGACGAATGGACTGCCATATATAACGGTCACATTTTTCTTCTATAAATTTGCCTATCCCCGGTAGCTCATCAATTAAATGCCCACTTAAAATGATATACTCTGGTTCATACAAACAAGCCATATTACTAACAGCAAGCGCTATATACGTAGTTACACGGTCCATTATATTACATGCCCATGTCTCCTTTGAACGATAGGCATCATACACTTCTTCTATAGAATTGATTGGTTTTACTTTATTGGCATCAGCAATAATGGCACTTTCAGAAATATACGTTGATAAGCAACCTACTTTTCCACAATGGCATATTACGCCATTAGGATCGATCACTGTATGACCAATTTCTCCAGCATTATTTGAAGTGCCACGGTGTACTTCACCATGAAGTAATATGGCTGCACCTATGCCTGATCCAATGCCTAGTAAAATACAATTATCAGAGTCTATTGATTGCCCTATTGTATTTTCAGCTATTATTTTCATCTTAAGCTCGTTATCAATAATGATATTATGAGTCGTTAATTCCTTTAAATCGTCTGCCAGTGGGATATTTTCCCACTGCAGTTGCTCGGAAATTTTAACGATACCTTTTTCATAATCAATAGAACCTGGTAATCCTACCCCTAAACCAATCACTTTTTTCATCTCAATATGGTTTTCATTAATGATTTGTACAGTTTTTTCTTGGATATTATTTAACGTTTCTTTATAACTCTCTTGTGATTTTCTCTGGAAAACTTTAAAGTCTACAAGCTCTCCTAGAAAATCGACTAAGCCCACTCTAACTATTCGACGATCTAGTTCCACACCTACTGTATATAAGACATCTGGACATAACTCTAACAATGTTGGCTTTCTTCCGATACTTGTTGATTCTATAAGTGATTCCCGAACAAAACCTTCTTCTTGTAGCTCTTGAACAATTCGAGTAATCGAAGTTGGACTCATCTTCGTTACTTTGGAAAGTTGTATGCGAGAGATAGGTGACATAGCTCTTATTAATTCTAAAACTAATAATCTATTTTGTTTTTTCATCAATAATTGATCTTGCTTTTCCATAAGACACACTTCCCTGTTCAAAAGTAAAATTCGTGAGAAACATTCCTTATGTTCATAGTAATGGAAATTACTAGAAAAATCACTTTATAGCTTATATTTGCGGACAAATTCTACAGCTTGAGAGATATCTGCTTCAGGAGCATCCTTTACTTCTCTCTCAATAGTTAAATAGCCTGTATAGTTAACTGCTTGAAGTGCTTTAAAATAGAGGTCAAAATTAACATCTCCCTTGCCTAATGGAAGTTCCCTGAAAAATTCTCCAGCAGCTACCATTTCAGCAATTTTACGATGATCTACCCCATCTCCGTATCCTACAAAACCATAGACATCTCTTGGGTCCGTCTTTTTTAACTGCACGCCATCCTTCACATGGGTATGAACAATATAGTCTTGTAGAATTTCCACCCCTGTAACCGGATCATCTCCTGTTACCATAACCATATTGGCTGGGTCAAAATTTACTGATACACCATTGGTACTTAGACTATCTAAAAACTGCTTTAAAGTCACAGCTTTTTCAGGTCCTGTTTCAATTGCAAAGTAAGCATCTAGACTTTTCGCGTATTGTCCTAGCTCCTCACATGCTTGCTGTAATGCGTAGTAAATTTCACTATTTGGATCTTCTGGGATGATACCTATATGTGTTGTCACAATATTAGTACCAAGTTCAACTGCCATATCTAGTATTCTTTTTGATTGTTCGACTTTGAGCGCATTGTCTTGTTTGTTTTGAAAACCGTGCCCCCCTAAATCACCGCATAAAGCGGATATGTCTAAATCTATTGATGTTAAATAATTTCTTAATTCTTTTCGAGCTGATGTAGACATATTCTCTGGTGCCATTTCACCCGAAACGGCATAGATTTGAACACCATCCGCTCCAATTTCTTTTGCTTTTTTTAAACCTTCATAGAGGGGTAATCCAAAGCTATCCACTATTACACCAATTTTATTGGATAGTTGTAAGGTTGATGTCATATTAGTAGCGCACCTCACTTTTTGTTTCTGCCGCTTTATAAATGCCTTCTAGAATTTTCATAATCTCAACTCCATCTTCAACAGGTGCTTGTGAAACTACGCCTGTTACACAGCTTTCAATAAATGAATTGATTTCATTTTGAAAAGCATTTTGGAAATCAAAAGTTAAGTGATCAATTTGAGGTTGCATATTCAAAATCGTATCGTTTTCTTCGCTAATAATAACTAGTTCTGGTTCTAATTCTGCCCCTCCTTTTGTTCCAAATAGTTTTATGCCTAATTCATCGTCTTTTGCATGTAAAGTATACGACACATCGACTAATAAAGAGGCACCATTTTCAAATGTAATCAATGCATTTGCTAAATCTTCCACAGTATTTTCTGTTTGATCATAATCCGCTGTTTTATAAAAACTTAGATTCTTTACATTTTTTCGATTACCTAAATGGTTGTACGTATTGCCAGAGATTGATTTTACTTTTGGTCTGCCCATCAAATACCAGCAAATATCGATGATGTGCACCCCGATGTCAATTAAAGGGCCCCCTCCGGACTTATTGATATCTACAAACCAACCACCAGGGTTTCCTAGGCGTCTCGTATAAGTCGCCTTAGCATAATAGATATCGCCTAGCTTTCCAGCATCAATAAAAGACTTTAATACTTTTGTGTTCGTACCAAATCGTCTCACAAATCCTACCTGAAATACTTTGTTATGCTTATCGGCTTCTTCTTGAATCGCATAGGCTTCTTCTACTGTCATACATAAAGGCTTCTCGACTAAGATGTGTAAATCATGCTTTAATGCTTCTATCGCAATTTCAGCATGCGTTTTATTCCAAGTACAGATGCTGACCGCGTCAACATTCGTATCTGAAAATAACTCTTCTAAACTTTTAAATACCTTTTTTGCATCATATTGTTCAGCCTTTTTTTGCGCTCTTTCATACACATAATCATAAACACCATATATCGTGACATCTGGATTATTTGCATACGCTTTAAAATGATGATCAGAAATTGTACCTGTTCCTATTACACAAACATTTATTTTCGACATAATTCCAGCTCCTTTTGATAAGGTTTATCTTTTAGCAATTTGCCTCATGCCATAATCGTTTAACATTATCCATCCCAATTTTCGAGCCAACTTCGCAATCTTCCATGCCTTCAAATTCAATGGTAAGATAACCGTCATATCCTGAAGACTTAACAATGTTCATGATTTCACGAATATTAATGTCGCCATGTCCTACAATTGCACCACGGATGTAATTATCGTTTACTGTTCTAAACCATTCGCCTGCTCCTGGATTTTCAAAATAAGGTCTAGTATAAAAATCTTTAAAATGCACTGTAGCAGCGTACGGGATATTTTTCTTTACCCCTACTAATGGTTCTTCATCTATACATAGGAAATTCCCTACATCTAATGTTGTTTTAAAATTCGGTCTATTTACAGCATGAATAACTTGTTGCACGCGATCACTCGTTTGAACATTAAAACCATGATTTTCAATCGTTGTTGTAATACCAAATTGTGCTGCATAATCTGCGAGGAGTTGGCTTCCTTTTACAAGTTTATCGAAGTGTTCATTAAAATAATGTATTGTCATATCCTCTTTTGGTAACGTAAAGGCTGTAACATCATGTCGCATAATTTTAATGCCCATTCGATTCACAATATCAACATGTCTCTTTAATCGTTCTACCTCTGCATAAAATTCCTCATCCGTCTCTTGAACAAAATTTGCAGGTAAAGAATACGCTGATAATTCAAGTCCAAGTTGTTGCGCCTTCTCTTTAATTTGATCAGCAAGTTCCGGATTATCTACAACTGTAAATTCATAAGGAACAAGTTCGACGTGCTCTCCACCATTATCTGCAACCCATTGAATGACATCTAATACATCCATGTTTCCTGTTCGCATTTTCTTTACTAAGCTGTAAGTACTTAATCCAACTTTCATATCGATCACCTCTTCAATTTATTGGTCTAACAAATGGCAAGATGCAAAATGATTTTCTTCTTGAAGCTGTTGTCTTTTTGGCTTCTCTTTCTTACAAACATCCATGGCAAAAGGACATCTTGTATGGAATGTACACCCTGATGGAGGGTTTTTCGGACTTGGTATATCCCCTTTTAGAATGATTTTCTCTTTTCTTAATCTAGGGTTTGCAACTGGTACAGAAGATAATAATGCTTTCGTGTACGGATGTTGAGGATTTGCAAAAACGGTGTCTTTAGGCCCTGATTCTACGATTGCACCTAAATACATGACACCTATATTGTCACTTATATGTTCAACAACACTTAAGTCATGTGAGATAAATAAATAAGAAATGCCATACTCTCTTTGTAAATCTTTTAATAGATTTAATATTTGAGATTGGATAGATACGTCCAAGGCAGAAACAGGTTCGTCGGCAATAATGAGCTGTGGCTTCATAATTAAAGCACGGGCAATACCAATTCTTTGTCTTTGTCCACCACTAAACTCATGAGCATATCTTTCAGCGTGATACTCACTTAACCCTACAACTTCTAGTATTTCTAACACCTTTTTCTGACGCTCACTAGTCGATAGATTAGTATGAATAATCAGCGGTTCAGCTATAATTTCTTTCACTTTCATGCGTGGATTCAATGAGGCATAAGGGTCTTGGAAAATCATTTGAACCGATTGCCTCATCTGCTTTAATTGCGATTCTTTTTTATTTGAAACTTCCATTCCATCAATCCAAATAGATCCTTCAGTAGGTTCTAATAATCTAGAGATGAGACGACCTGTTGTCGATTTACCACATCCACTTTCGCCAACAAGGCTAAATGTCTCGCCTTTTTGTATTTCAAATGACACATCACTTACTGCTTGTATCGTTTTTTTCTTCTCAAAAAATCCATTTGACAACTCAAAGGATTTTTTGAGTTTCTCAACTTTTAGTATTGTATTTGACATTCGCCTCACCTCGTTTCTAGTTCATATAGCCAACAACTGCATAACCTATCATTCTCTATTGCTAGACAAGCAGGTTCTTGTTCATGACAAATTGGCATCGCCATATTGCATCTAGGAGCAAACTTACAACCTTTTGGCATATTAGATGGATTTGGTACGTTTCCTTTTATAGAATCTAATTTATCTTTTTTCTCGCCTAATTTTGGAACAGATGCAATTAAACCTTTACTATATGGATGCTTCGGATTTTCGAATAATTCGTAAACAGATGCCTCTTCTACAACTTTACCTGCATACATGACAACTACTCTGTCACACATCTCAGCCACTACACCTAAATCATGTGTGATTAAAAGGATTGACATTTTTTCATCTTTTTGAAGCTTTTTCATAAGTTCCAATATTTGTGCTTGAATTGTTACATCGAGAGCAGTCGTAGGCTCGTCTGCAATAAGTAGATTAGGATTACATGACATCGCCATAGCAATCATCACACGTTGTCTCATTCCTCCAGAAAGTTGATGAGGATATTCATCTACAATTTCATCTGGCCTTGCAATCCCTACTTTAGTGAGCATTGCAATCGCATGTTCTCTAGCTTCACTTTTATTTAACTTTAAGTGCACGCGAATTGGTTCCGTGAGCTGCTTTCCTATTTTCATTACTGGATTTAATGAAGTCATCGGATCTTGGAAAATCATCGCCATTTGCTTGCCACGCAATTTACGCATTTCATAGTCTGATAGATTGACTAAATTCGAGTCATTGAAATAAATATTTCCATTAGTGATTTCACCTGTAGTCCCTTGAAACAAACGCATAATGGATAACGATGTTAAACTTTTTCCACAGCCAGATTCACCAACAAGACCTAACACTTCACCTTCATTGATGTGAAAGTTAACTCCATGCAATATTCTCGTCCTCTGCTTATCCCTCGTAAATTCAGTTTGTAATTCTTCAACCTGAAGTAGTTTTTTAGTCATATCCTGATTCCCCTTAATCGTTCTTCGTTTTCGGATCTAATACATCTCGTAATCCATCACCTATTAAATTAAAAGCAAGAACAGTTAAAAAGATGGCAATCCCAGGTACAATTACTACATGTGAAGCTGTGCCTAAATAATCTCTTCCTGTACTTAACATTACTCCCCACTCAGGTGTTTCAGGACTAGCACCTAAGCCTAAAAAACTTAAACTTGAAGCTGCTAAAATCGCTGTACCTATTCGCATTGTCACGAAAATGATAAGGCTACTTACAGTTTCCGGAAAAATATGTTTATACATAATACGACGATGTGGTGCCCCCATTGATTTTGCTGCTTCTACATAGGTGTTCTCTTTGGCCTCTAAAGTGGCCCCACGGACGAGTCTAGCAAATGAAGGTATACCAAAAACTGTTACTGCGATAATCACATTATTTAAACCTGGTCCTAGAATTGCCACAATAGCAATTGCTAAAAGCAAGTCTGGAAAAGAAAACAAGACATCACTTGAACGCATTATTATGCGATCCAACCAACCACCGAAATAGCCACTCATTAAGCCTAAAATGGTTCCTAAAATCATCCCTAAAAAAACCGATGCGAAGCTAACGCTCAATGAGATTCTCGTTCCCATGATTAGTCGACTTAATATATCTCTGCCATATTCATCAGTTCCTGCTAGATGTGATTTACTAGGAGGTTCTAACAAGGCATCATAATTTGGTTTATATGGATCGAAAGGTACGATATAAGGTGCTAAGATTGCTACAACAATTAGTAATAAAACAAAAACACTAGCGATAAATGCTACTTTTTGCTTTCTAAAGTTTTTCCAAAATTCTTTGACTGGAGAGTATTTTGGTTGCATAATCACTGTTTTTTCATTTTTGTCTATTGAAACGCTATTCATAAATACCCTCCTTTAGGACTGAACTTGAATTTTTGGATTTAGAACGCTGTATAATATATCTACTACTAAATTGACGATAATAAATTCAATCGCAAACAAGAGAAGTGCTGACTGAATCACAGGATAATCCCGAAATGCAATTGAATCGATGAGTAAACGGCCCATTCCAGGGAAACTAAAGACAGTCTCAACAACAACTGATCCACCTAAAAGAAATCCAAATTGTAAGCCTGCAATCGTTACAACAGGTATTAAAGAATTTCTTAATGCATGTTGTATAATGACAACTGATTCCTTCAATCCTTTAGCACGGCCAGTTCGTATATAGTCTGTCTGCAATGTTTCTAACAAAGATGATCTTGTAAATCTAGCAATCATCGACATAATACCTGCACCTAACGTCAATGAAGGCAGAATATAACTTTTGAAGCCTTCTGATCCACCAGTTGGGAGAATACCTAGTTGTACAGAAAACAATTGAATCAACAGTAACCCTAGCCAAAACCCCGGCAATGAAATACCAGATACTGCTGTTACCATTCCTAAATAATCAGGCCATTTGTTTTTAAATACAGCTGATAACGTTCCTATCAATAAACCAATAATAGTCGCCCAAATCATCGCAAAAAATGTTAAATAAATGGATGGCATGAAGCGCGATGTAAACATATCGGAGACTGGTAAACCCGTCTTTAATGATGTACCTAAATTACCTTGCAACAAATTTCCCATATAAGAAATGTATTGTTTCCATATAGGATCATTTAAACCTAACTCTTCTCGCACATTTTGGACATCTTCTAATGTCGCATCCTTACCTGCAACTAACCGTGCAGGGTCACCAGGAATAAAGTGAATAAACAAGAAAGACAGTATCGAAACTACAATAATTATTGGTAATATTTCTAACACTCGTTTTATGATATATCGAAGCATTTGTTCTCCCTCCATTTAAAAGGTGAATGCCGTGAAAATTCTATAAGTTATTAATCTAGCCATTTTTGATAAAGCAAGAAGCTGAAATTTGTTTCAGCCTCTTACCTACTATCTACAGTAATTATTTAAAATTAGCATCTTTTACATTTAATCCTCCAGGTGGATCTACGACAACGCCCTCTACATCAGATCGAACACCATACACAATTTCATCGACTCCTAGGAAGATCCATGGTGCATCTTTATAAACGGTTTCTTGGATTTTAGCGTATAATTCTTCTTGTTTTGCCTTATCTGAAATAGAGTTGGCTTCATCCATCCATTTATCCACGTCTTTATTGTTATAATAGGCTGTATTTGCACCGTTCGGTGGGAAAGAAGAGCTATGGAATAATGGTTTTGTTGCATTTGTAATATCTGAAGCATATGAAGACCAACTCACATACCACATTTGTAGTTTTGAATCGTCAGGCGTTTGCGCTCCATAGATTTCATCTGAAAGAGTTCCTTCTTCCATTGACTTAATTTCTACTTTTACGCCAATTTGTTTTAACTGTTGTTGGATGAATTGCATACCTTTCATCGTGTCAGAGTTTGTGTTACCCCAAATCTCGGCTTCAAAGCCATCAGCATAGCCAGCTTCTTTTAATAATTCTTTTGCTTTATTAATGTTTTGTTTATATGCTTCTTGTTGTTTATAGTAGATAGTTTTAGATGGAATAATTGAATCTAACGGAAGACCTAATCCAAAATTTACGACTTTTATAAATGCATCTTTATCCACTGCATAGTTAAATGCTTGTCGTACTCTTACATCATTAAAAGGCTTTTTATAAGTATTTATTGATACATATCGTGCGATCGTTGAAGGAATTTTGTTTACTTGGATATCTTTATTCCCTTCAACTTCCTTAATATTTTGAGATGGTACAGGATAAATAACTCCCGCCTCTCCCGTTTTTAACATCGCTACACGTGATCCATTTTCAGGTACTGGTTTAAAGATGATTTTCTTAACTCGTTCACCTTTTCCCCAATAATCATCAAATCTTTCTATTGATAAATGATCACCTTGAACCCACTCAACAAATTTAAAAGCGCCAGTACCTACAGGTTTTTTTGGAATATCTGCCAGATTTTCCTTCACTAATTTAGGGCTAATAATTTTAGCTACTCCAAAACGAGTGAGCATTGGGCTATATGTTTCCTTTAAAGTAATTATTATTTCGTATTCACTTGGTGTTTCAATTTTTTTAATTAAGCTAAAACCACGTGAATTTAATCGTAAACTCTTGTCTTTCATTATCCGTTCAAAATTCACTTTAACTGCTTCAGCATTAAAATCTTCTCCATCATGGAATTTAATACCTTGATGTAATTTAAAAGTATAAACAAGTGCGTCTTCACTTACTGAATAGTCTTCAGCTAGAACATTTATGATTTGACCTTCATCATCAAAACCTAGCAAGCCTTCTAACATAGCAGATTGTACTGAGTTAGAATTTGTATCCCCTGTATTATGAGGATCCATTGTAATGAAGTTTTCATTTACTGCGACAACCAGTTCTTCTTTCTTTTCAGTAGTTGGCTCTTTCTCCCCTTTGCCTTCACTACTATTTGTTTCTTTCTTGTCATTAGAACATGCAACCATAAAAATGGCGCAAAAAACGACTAACAACAGAACTTTCCAACCTTTCCTTTGCAGCATAAGCCCATCCCCCTTGTTCTCACTAATTCAAAGACTATTTCTATTAAAAAGATGAACGATTTCGAAATGATTAGTCTTGACTATGTGAGAAATTTTATAAAATAATTTCATAACAAAGCCTATGCAAGGAAAAATGATTTTAACACCATGAAAATAATTATTATATAATTCAGTTATTTTCAGCATATTTATATAGATTTTTATATTAATTACTCCATTGGTGAAAAAAACAAAAAAAGCGGGCTCTTCTTTTAAAGAAGAGCCCGCTTCAATGATTAATTGAATTAATCTGCGATTGTATTACTCATAATAATAGAGATAACAGTATTGATAACTACTAAAGATATGATTGCAAAAATTGTAATTCCCATTAAAGTAACCCTCCTCTTTTTCTACTTAAAAACTAATCCGATAAAGACAAGGATTTATAAACAATGTTTTCTCTATCATTATAGTAAATATCTATCGATTTATCAAAAAAATATTCTTATATGACTTAAATAACATGATTTTCTAGGTTATATTATCCTATTTTACACTAATTTAGATGTATTTATTGAATAGAATTGCATATTATACTTATTTTTCTCTATTGATTGATTAACAATACAATAAAAAAAAACAGATCCTTCCATTCTAGAAGAATCTGTTTAAATCTATATAAAATGCCTTTGCAATAGGCAGTATTTTAACCAATTAGAGCATGTTTTACTACTTCATAAGCTTGGCAAATTGCCTTTTTGTTTTCTTCAGGTTCACTTTCTAGCATTTCACATGCAAAATCGTATAAATTTGAATCTGCTCCAGAAGCAACAGCATACATTACTTCCTCTTGAAGTTTTTCAACGTAAAATATAATTTTCTGATCCATCATGAAAAAACTCCTTTTATTATATTAAATGCACCACCCAAGCCAAAGATGTGTATGGGCTATTGATGTATTATCTTTATTTATTTTATAAGGTCAGACATCTTACTTCTACTATGTTAATTCAATTTTAACACATAATTTGTCTATTAATTGACAGCAAATAATTCCTTTATAATTGGAGAGCTTGCATTAAAACACAAAAAAGAAGAGCCCTTTTCCAGGACACTTCTTTTTCTACATCATTATACATTTACTTCAAAATTAATAATTACATCCATAAAAGCAGTACCATATTTCTCTAGCTTGTTTGCTCCTACGCCGTTTACTTCTAAAAACTCGTTTGCAGTTTTTGGTCGTTTTGCACACATATCTTGCAATGATTTATCGGAGAAAATAACAAATGGAGGTACATTTGCTTCATCTGCCAATTGTTTTCGAATTTTACGTAGTTCTTCAAATAATGGATTGTTTTCAGCAATTTGTCTTGTGACAACAACACCTTTACGTTGCACTTTCACTTTACCAAGCAGTACATCTTTACCTTTTTCTGAAACGAAAATAGTCGGCATGTTTCCCTGTTTCACAGATAATAAATCCTCAGCAATCATGAACTCTATGAAATTGGATACTTCTTTAACTGTCATATTTTTCATAATGCCATATGTTGAAAGCCTATTTAAACCAAAGCTGATGACTTTTTGATTTTGTGATCCGATTAATACTTGAGCAATCATTGTTTTACCGAATTTCTGACCCATACGGATTACACAACTTAGTACCTTTTGAACATCTTCAGTAACATCAAAAATCTCTCGATCGTCTTTGCAATTTGCACACTTTCCACAAACTTCCGCATTTTCTTCACCGAAATATTTCACAATATACTGCTGTAAGCATTGCTCAGTATGGCAATAATCAGCCATTCCTTGTAATTTAGCAAGTTCTCCAGGAATACGTTCACGGTCCTGTGATTGGTCGATTAAAAAGCGTTGTGTTTGCACATCTTGAGAGGCATATAAAACAACACATTCACTCTGTAACCCATCACGACCTGCCCTCCCTGCTTCCTGATAATAACTTTCCATATTCTTCGGCAATTGATAATGAATAACATATCTGACGTTGGATTTATCGATACCCATACCAAAGGCATTTGTTGCAACCATTACTTGTGCTTCGTCTTTTAGGAAACGCGTTTGTTCCTGTTGACGGAAAGCCTCTGGTAAACCTGCATGATATTTTGCGACGGAAATACCAGCTTTCATCAACACATCATATACATGATCCACTGCTTTCCTTGTTGCTGCGTATATAATACCGACTTCATTAATATTTTGTTTTACAAAGTCTTTAATGTAACGGTCTTTGTCTTGTCCTAAAACAACTGAAAAAGAAAGATTACTACGGGCAAATCCAGTAATGACAGTATTTGCATCCGTTATTTGTAAAATGCGACAAATGTCTTCCCTTACTTCTGGTGTCGCAGTTGCTGTTAGTGCTAAGACAACGGGTTTCTCTTCAAAAACAGTCAACAATCGATTAATAGCACGATAGCTCGGACGGAAATCATGTCCCCATTGTGAAATACAATGCGCTTCATCTACAGCGATTAATGGCACTCGTATATTCTTTAGCTCAGACAAAAACTGAGGCGATTCTAGTCGTTCAGGAGCGATATATAAAAGCTGATATCTTCCTTCATGTAAGTTTTCCATTGTTTCACGTAATTCACTTGCAGATAATGTACTATTAATAAACGCCGCTGAAATACCGACTTCAAGCAGAGTATCCACTTGGTCTTGCATTAGAGAAATAAGTGGTGAAACAACAATAGTTGTACCCTCTAGTAACAGAGCTGGAATTTGATAACAAATTGATTTCCCTCCACCTGTTGGCATTACACACAAGCTCGATTTCTGTTCTAAAACATTCGAAACTATCTGTGCTTGTCCCTCGCGAAAATCGTCATAACCAAAATATTTTCCTAGCAGATGTTGTGCTTCTTCAAACATTCACCTACCCCCTTCAATACGTATATATGTCCTTCCATTGTAACATTTAATAGATTGAAAGGCTTTTAATTAGCTATTCTCCAATAAGTAAGATTAATAGATTATTAAATTTACATTTTAATGATATAATGCAAAAAAAAGGTGCGTTCACTAATTACAAAGGAGTCCTAATTTGAAAAAATACCTATTTGCATTTATTTGTTTTATCTTCTTCTATAGCTTTATATCGCCTCAATTAAAAGAAGCTAATGCAGTTACACTAGACAAAAGTAAGAATTGTATTCATGCAGTAAATAAAACAAAATACATTGTTAACGTTCCCGTTACTACATTATGGACATCACCTGTTCAAGTACGTCCTATGGATAAGCTTATTTTACAGAAAAACGCTAATGTAAGCTTATGGAACCAAAGCTTATCTTATTACCAAAAACTCGATACATTAGGACGTATTGATACCCAAGCATTATATGGCCAAGAGGTGAAATTAATAGAAAAACAAAAGGGTTGGCTGAAAATTGCTGTTATTGATCAGTTTTCTCCAAAAAGTATGCAAGGTTATAGAGGATGGGTTCCTGCTTCGCACATTATCACATCAAAAAAGGACACTTCTAATTGCAATATTGTTATCGTAAAAGAAAAAGTAGCAAATCTATATACTTCGACTAAAAACAGAAAGAAATCTTTGCAAATTAGCTTCAATACAATTCTACCAATCATAGATGAAACAAAAAGATGGTATGTAATCCAAACACCTACGGGTAAAAACCGTTATATAAAAAAATCAACAGCTTATAAATATCGTAATTATTCTAGCATCCCAAACCCTACTGCAAAGGACATCATTAAAACAGGTAAAGAATTTCTCGGTCTTCCTTATTTATGGGGTGGCATTTCAGCTTATGGTTTTGATTGTTCTGGATTTGTTTATAGTATTTACAAACAACATGGTATATTAATCCCGCGTGATTCATCAGTTCAAGCAGTACATGGCAAGCCCGTTTCTTTAAAGAATTTAAAACCAGGTGATTTATTATTTTTTGCCAATAATAATGGCAAAGGTAAAATCCATCACGTTGCCATGTATATTGGTAAAGGACAAATAATCCATTCACCTAACTATAATCGAAGTTTAGAAATTCAATCATTACAAACTCAGCCTTATCAAAATGAACTAGTGTCTGCACGTCGATATTTAAAATAAAATCAGACTCTTCTGCTATACTAAAATAGTAAAATACACACTATTTAGGAGAGTTGCAATGCGAGAAAAAAAAGCTAGAGGATTAAAGCGAAAAACAAATAGTATGATTAAACAAATTGAAGAAGAAACAATCGAATTTCCAACAGATTATTATCGTGGTTATTGGCATCTGCATTTACCTGTTGATGAGGCATTCATCGACTCAAATAAAACTCCCATTGGCATTAAAAGACTTTGCATGCAGACTATGATTAATCAAGTTGAGCATTTGATCCGTATTAAACCTAAATACGACGAAACTTTACGGGTTGTTGCTGCTATCGATTGGCCACGATTATTTAATTCTCAAATAATAGTATTTAAAGGCGAGGAACATTATAAAGTATAAAGGATTCTTCGATAGGAATAATGAACACCAAAAATGGACACTTCTATCCGACGAACGTGATTTAAAAAGAGAAATGGGTTTGTCCGTTCCTTCTAATTTACAAATTACAGGATTTAATGAACAGATTTCCGATGAGGATTCTTATCATGAGGGTGAAATTTGGTTTATTGGTGACGTGAGATAAGAAAACATAACTCTCAAAGCATTCTCGGATTATAACGATAGTAAGTAATTTTATATGCTTTCACTAGAAAAAATCTAAACAAATACAAGAGCATGCCGTGAACGTAGATCGTTCTAAACATGCTCTTATCAAAATTACAATCCCCTGACTGAATAACTTTTTTTAATTGCTACTAAATCACCTATTTAACTATTCTACGATTAATATTCGAGGCGATGTTTTTGAAATAACTCTTGTCGATAACCAACAGCCAAGACCAGCAGCCACTATACTTAAACACGCTACTACTGTACTCATACCCCAGTTCACAACAAGTGGTAGTTTGATTAATCCATACTGGGATAATATATTCTCCAAAACAAGTGGTAATAGCTTTACGCCTACAAACACTCCGAATAGTACACCAAATGCCGAAAGAATGACAATTCCCAAAGTGATTGACCACCTAATTTTGTTAGATGTCATTCCAATCGATTAATAAATTCCGTATGTGCTACTTTCTTTCCTAACGTTAATACGACAGATACTGAAAATAATGATAAATGTAACAGTTATAAACAAACGTTGTTAGAGTCTGTGTATAAAGAAGCGGTCGCAGTATTAATATTGCCTTTAAGTGTCATGGGAATATTCGGAAGGAATATGACTCTCAATTAATCCTTACTAAATTTCATTAAATATATTGATTTCGTATGAAAACGACCATTGTAATAGCAATGATACAGAAGATAATGACACCCACTGTCATTATCGTTCCCATAGATGCCCCGTACAATTTAAAAGGTTCTGGTGGCGCCTCATTAGACGGATCACTCGCTAAAAAACCCGCTACTGCCATCATATGTAAAAAGCGTTCTTGCGAAAAATTATTATGTAATTCAATTTGCTGTTCTGCTAAATAGCTTTGATTCCATTTAATTTCATCCTCTATAAACACTTTGCCATCATGAACCATCCAAACACCTAACTGTTGTTCGTTGATTTTGGTAATTGCTTTTGCCAGTTCTCCGTCATTATCTAGTGGATGATTCATTAGATAAATCCGTAATTGATGTTGAATTTCGGTTATATTATTACCTGCAAGAATTGTTTCGAGTTGAGTAGGCATTTTACTGTCTCCCTTTTCCAAATACTAAGCGTTTACATAATTGTAATATAGGTAGCTTTTTTTCGTAATAGGGTTCACTGAATAGCCTTATATTTACTTATGCTTTTGTCTTATTCTCTTCACAATATACAAATTTGCTATCCATTTTAATACAATTCCTATAACTGGATTAAATAATTTTTTGATAGTCTCAAATGTTTATTTCAATAAGTAAACATACAAATGCTATTAAAAAGTGATCGACACATAAAAGTAGCTAAAAAAATTAGAACAAAAAAAGAGTGTTATAAACCACTCTCTTTTAACCACTAAAAATATATAATCAATGGTTAACCGAAAATCATCGTTAAAAATTTTGCAACTAACCTATCTGCACCAGTAAGAGGATTAATGATAAACACCGCAACAAAAACTGCAGCAAGAAATGTACATATATTTCTTTTACACGAACTTTTCCTCGTTTCATTATTTTTCAAATAGTTCATTATACTGTACTCCTGTTCTTCAAAATCTTTCATATATCAACTTCTGGACACAGGCAACGTACACAACCATTTTGAGTTTCATCAAGGATGCACATGATCTTCTCTGTCTAGACAACTAAATTACTCTTATGAATTTTCTGCTTAAACATTATTTTTATCTATTATTTTACATTTATACTTTATTTTTGTAAACATCAAGATATATGCGGTACTCTAGTGATAAATTAACATCGTAATAGATCTTCCGCAAAAAAATAGAAAGTCCTTACAGCTCTCCTGCTATTCCATTTATTTCATAGATTTGAAGGCACTCCATTTTTGATAGAATTACTTACAACTTACCAATAGAATACTAATTGCAGTACGTATATTCATATAAACAATATGTATCTCATCTTCGAATGGTTATACTATATAAGAATGAAATGATTTTTGGGAGGAATTACTTTGACTACAAAAGGTTATTTAGCAAATGGATTATTTGGATTAGGCGACCGCTTAGTAAATGAAATGGTCGCAAAAGCAGTACGCGAGGCAGTACCAGGTTTGGATTTATATGTCCCTCAAGAAAATATGGCGATTAATGACAAGTCATCTTATGCTAATAGTTTAGCGATAGCAGGTGCTGATATTGAGGCTCTAAAAGCCAGTGATTTCTTAATTGCTGTCATTGATGGTGTTGAAATTGACTCTGGTGTTGCTGCTGAAATTGGTGCATTTTCGATGCTAGACCGCCCTATTTTCGCACTATACTCGGATACACGCCAACAAGGTAGAGATAATACAAAGAAAATCGATGCTTTAATCGCAGATGGAACTGAAAACCAGTTTGCCTACCGTAATCTGTTTGTCATTGGTTTAATCAAACAAAACGGTATGATTGCTGCTTCTATAGAAGATTTGATTGAAGGAATGCGAGAAAGAAACATAGCTCTAAAAGAAGTTCAATCAGTTAACAAGTAACTGGAATGAATCCTATCACATTAATAAAAAATCAATCTATTGCAGGAATATCCTTCACTCAATTGAATATACATAGAAAGATTTATTTTGGAGGATGATAGAGGTGAAAAATGTGATAGATGGTATCAGTTATTGGATTTATTACGTTCCTAAAGAAATTAAACGTATGTCTGAAATAGATGTGTCTAAAAAACCATCTCCAACTAAATGGTCAAAAAAAGAAATATTAGGACACCTTTGTGATTCAGCTATTATGAACATTGAACGATTCATTAAAATTCAATATGAAAAACAGCCATATGTACTTCCCACTTACAATCAAAATGAATGGGTAGCTAAGCAAAATTATCAAGATACTCCTATCGAGGAAATTTTGACTTTATTTTACGTTTTAAATAAACAAATCATCGCCATTATCAATAATATTCCTGATGAAAAACGCTCTTACTTATGTGACATTGGAAATAACGAACTTAAAACATTAGAGTGGCTCATTCAAGATTATTACGATCATATGGAACATCATCTTAAGAAACAGATTTTCAAGTAAAACATAAAAAATAGGTGCTTCAAAAGCCAACTATCTGGCTTTTAAAGCACCTTTTATGTTAAAAGATAACTAGTAATTTTCTAATTACAGTCCTTCAGTCAAAATTCGTTTCAAAAACATCCCTGTATGAGAAATTGGAACTTCGGCTACTTGCTCAGGTGTGCCCTCAGCTATAAGTTTACCGCCTGCTAATCCACCTTCTGGACCGATATCGATAACCCAGTCAGATTCACGTATCAGTTCCAGACTATGCTCTACAACGATAACAGTATTTCCTGCATCGACAAGTCTATTTAATAGAGAATGAAGCTGTTTAATATCAGTTGAATGGAGGCCTGTCGTCGGCTCATCCAACAGGTACAACGTATGATTTTTAGACGGCTTACTTAATTCTTTTGCCAACCTTATCCGTTGCCCTTCTCCCCCAGATAAAGTTTTAACCGATTGACCCCATTGTAGATAGCCAAGTCCAACTTCACATAGCATCTCTATCATGACCGAAATCTTTTTCTCCGATTTGAGAATCGGCAAGCTTTCCTCAACAGACATATTTAACAAATCAGAAATGGAGTAACCTTCATATTTAACTTGCAATACCTCATCAGTAAACCTTTTCCCTTTGCAGTCAGTACACTTCACTTCTAAATCGGGTAGGAAGTTCATGTCAACAGACAGCACGCCTAACCCCTGACATGTTTCACAACGCCCACCAGGGGAGTTAAATGAAAAATGCTTAGATGTTAACTTTCTTTCCTTTGCTTCTGGTAATCCTGCAAATAACTTACGTAAGTGCGTAAACATATCAGTATAAGTTGCGACATTAGAGCGCTGTACTCTTCCCATTGGCGATTGGTCAAAAATAACTATATCGCCGACATGTTCTAATCCAGTTATTTCCTTGCATCCTGTTTGTTCATGTGCTTTAGGACTTCCTTGTGCAAGAATATCAAATACAAGAGTTGATTTTCCAGAACCCGAAACGCCTGTGACAGACACTAGACAACCAAGCGGAATGGAAACAGTCGGGATATCGACATTTCGAAGCTGTGCTTGTTGGATAACGATATTCTGTCCGTTCCCTTTCCTACGAACGCGAGTTGGAGGTGGGAAACTCTCTTCTCTCAAATAGGTTCCAGTAACCGACAGCTCACTAGACATTAAGTCTTCTAGAGCCCCTTCACCTACAACAGTACCACCATTTACTCCTGCTCCTGGACCGATATCAATGATATGATCCGCTGCACGCATCATCTCTACATCATGTTCTATAACAAGTACTGTATTACCTAAATCACGCAATTCCTGAAGTACTCGGATAAGGCCGACTGTATCCTTCGCATGAAGACCCGTTGTAGGTTCATCCAGAATATATAGTACTCCAGTTAAAGCTGAACCAAGCAGCGTTGCAAGTCGAAGTCGTTGTGTTTCGCCTCCAGAAAGTGATACTGTCTGACGGTTTAATGAAAGATAGCCGAGTCCTACATCAATAAGCCGTTGAAGTCTTGTGAGCATATCTTGAAAAATGGGCTCGACCAATTGTAGACCATCCTGTGGTAATTCCGTTTGCAAACTTTTCGTCCATTCGAATACATCTTCGAGCGACCACTCAGAAATATCTGAGATAGTTGCATTTGCTACTTGCACTAAAAGAACTTCTTTTTTTAGACGAGCTCCGTGACAATCCGGGCAAAGTTGTTCATGAAAGAAGCTGCCTTCTTTTTCTTTAGAACCTGAGTCGCCATCTTTCTCTTTATAACGTCTCCATAAACCTGGGATTACTCCTTCAAATTTCGTCCCTGCAGCAGGCTTAACATTCGGATAATGACGTTTAAATTCCTCACTCTCGACTCCGTATAATAACAAATCGCGCTGAATATCACTGTAATTTTTCAAAGGGAGATCTGGGTCGAAATCAAAGCCATAATGCTTCCCTGCCGCTACTAAAATACGCATTTGAATGTCACGATGAACACCTTTTAGTGAAGCAACACCCCCATCACGCAAGCTAAGCTCCGGATTGAAAACCATCGCCTCGTTTATACTTGCCACATGACCTAGTCCACTACAAGTTTCGCATGCACCCTCCGGCTTGTTAAAAGAAAAGTGCAACATGCCAAGCTTCTCTTGCACTTCTCCACAATGCGGACAGCTGATTGATTGTGCTTCTATCTCCTGGTCTTCCGCTGTCAAAACTCCTGTTGGTTCAAAAGAAGGAGGAATACTGCCATTACAAGAAGAGCAAACTTGCTCTCCCAATCGGGCAAAAATAAAACGAATATACATATAAATGTCCGTCACGGTACCAACCGTCGAGCGTGGATTACGATTCGTAACATGCTGTCCAACACTGATGGACGGAGACAGTCCTCGAATGGACTCGACTTTTGGCTTGCTGATTGCGTCAGCCATCATTCCCATTGAGTCTAAATACTGTCTCTGACATTCCCTTTGAAGAGTATCCATAGCTAATGTTGACTTTCCTGATCCAGAAGGTCCTGTTAGAACAACTAGTTTGAATTTTGGAATCGAAAGTGACACATTCTTTAGATTGTTTTCCCAAGCACCTTTAATAAAAATGGTATCTTTCATGAATATCCTCCTCACTATAGTACATCCACTCGGTAAATGCCGAGACAATCTAATACATTTCGATTACTTCTAACTGAAATGTATACGTACTATACATTGATTAAATTTCTGGTTCATCTTTATCTGTAACAATTACTCTTGAATTCCCCATCATGTAGACGAAAACCACTGCAATGACAATTGGAATGAGTGCAAGTAGAAAGACGTGTGTAACTGAGTTAGACATTGCATTAACAATGACGTCAAGAATCTCAGCAGGTATTTTCTCACGTACACTTGGTTCAAAAATCTGTCTAATATCACCCACATTAAACATTGCTGAATTGGCGCTTTCACCCAAACTTTTGAATCCTTCAGCAAGTTTATTTGTAAATACATTATTTTGGATCGTACCAAAAATCGTAATTCCCATCGTCATTCCTAGCGTGCGAAGGAATGAATTAGTTGAATTCGCAGTTCCACGATAACGAGCATCTAGATTATGCTGAGAAGCAGTTGGTAATAATGAGAATGAGAAGCCCATTCCGAATCCTACTAGAATCATATACAGCGTCAGAAGAACTCGAGCAGTATCTGGTGTGAGTGTACTAAGTAAGAACATACCTCCGAAATATGAAATAACGGAAATAATCATTAAGTTACGGTAGCTTATTTTCGTTAAGAAAATACCACCAAATGCGCTTCCTGCAACAGAACCCAACATCATAGGCATGAGGATAAGGCCAGCATTTGTTGCTGAAGCGCCATATACAGCCTGAACATAAATAGGAATATATACCGTCAAAATAATAAAGGTACCACCATATAAGAATGCCAACATTTGCGAAGAAGCAAATAAACGACGCTTAAATAAGAAGAACGGAAGTATTGGTTCTTCTGCTTTTAGCTCCACGAAAAAGAACACAATAAAGAAAATAGCAAAACTAACAAACAATGAAATAATCGGTGCTGAGTTCCAATCATACTGTTTACCACCCAGTTCTAGTGCAAACATAAGGCTGATGACCGCAAGCACAAGCGTTGCCGCTCCCCACCAATCAATCTTTTGCTTCGTATGTACTGGAGATTCCTTATAATTCTTCATAATTAATAAGAATGAAATTATACCGATTGGCAAGTTAATATAAAATACCCATTCCCAACCAATATTATCTGTAATATAGGCACCTAAAAGCGGGCCAACAACACTAGCAATACCAAATACCGCGCCCAAAAGACCCGTCATTTTCCCTCGTTTATGAGGTGGGAATATGTCAAATACAATAGTAAATGCGATTGGCATTAAAGCACCGGCACCAATTCCCTGAATAGCTCTGTAAATACTAAGTTGCTCAATCGTTTGAGCAAAGCCACAAAGTGCAGAACCAATTACGAATACCGTTAATCCAAAAATAAAAAATCTCTTTCTGCCATACATATCGGATAATTTCCCGAAAATCGGCATACCTGCCATTGTTATAACCATATAAGCGGATGTAACCCAAACAAATTTGTCCATCCCACCTAATTGAGAAACGATGGTTCCCATAGCTGTCGCAACAATTGTATTGTCAATTGCCGACATAAAAATCGCTAGTAATAAGCCCGTTACAACTAGCTTTATGTTACTTTTTGATGCTTCCATTTATAAACCCCTTTGCAAATTATTAATGATTTCGATAGAATGAACTTGTATAATATCACACTCATCAAATATCTCGACAAACTAATATCTCGACCATCAAGATATTTTCTTATTTTAAAAGGAGGTTTATCCTTTGTCAAGTCATCAAGATGATCAAACTCTAGATCCTCAAGAACATTTCACTTCGCTAATGCGAGGTCTAGGAACACGAACAATATTACATCAGCAAAATGTAGCTGCCTCATTAGGGTTATACAATAATGATTTTATTTCTTTAGATATCCTACGTGAAACAGGTCCTATTACGGCAGGAGAGCTCTCAAAAAAAACTGGGCTCGCTACGGGTAGCATAACTTCCTTAGTAGATCGACTTGAAAAAATCGGTTATGTTCGGAGACAAAATGATTCCAATGACCGTCGCAGAGTCATTATTGTTCCAGAGTATGAATCCAAAGAAGAAATCCGTAATACGTACGAACCGCTTCATAAAGCAATGCTCAATCTAGCTTCCACCTATACACCTGAAGAACTTGCTCTCATTTCACAATTTATAGGGAACGCTAGCACAGTATTAGAAGAGCAGATTCAACATCTCAGCTCCACTACACGTAGCAAGTCTTCTAAAACAACACGTTAAAAAAGAAAAGGACAGTTTCCTAATAGTCGATTGGCTTAGGAATACGGTCCTTTTTTCTTTTTTGTTAATCCCAATGGAAAGGAACCCAAAGATACATGCTTGATTCATTAAGTCCAGTTCACAAACCTTTCGTTAATGCCAATCTACTTTACCCTTCCAATAACGCTTTATAATAAATTAATTCGCCATCCACTTCTGCAATCAGCATGAAAGTATCGTCATCCCCTACCGCAAATATCTTAGTTCCTTTAGCTAATTTACTTGCATAGAAATCTTTAAACAAAGAACCCGTAGTTTTGCGCTTGTTGATTTCACCTAAAAGATCGCCCTTACCAGCTTCAAACTCAATCATTTCTGTTTTCGAATAAATAATATCTTGATATTGCAAAATATCTATATCTGGATGCTCTTTCAATAGCTCTTTTGCAGTCGGGTTATGTGACCCTGTTGAACAGCCTACTAATACAACAAAAATGCTCATCAAAAAGATACAATATTTTATTGGAGTCATCATGTAACCACACTCTCCGTTTATTCTGCATTACTATTAAACTTCACTAACCAGATTCTATTTTGACTGTAAGAGTAGTATATTTCCCTTTATGAAAGGGTTAAATAATTTTAACATATTTTGTAATATGTATAAGTTTTATCAATATAGATAAACCGGTATTTTTCACAATAATCATCCATATATATTTGTATAGGAAATTATTAAATCCCGTTTAAAGGAGCACTCTTATGTGGTTTTTCTTCGCTTTACTAACCGCCCTAGCATGGGGTGGTGCAGATTTATTTTATAAAAAAGGTTCAGACAGCAAGGATAAATACAGTCATTTAAAAATTGTCGTCATGGTCGGTCTTGTGATGGGTATCCATGCAACTGGCTATATGCTGTATGAAGGTTTAATTTTCCGTCCTTCCGACATGCTAAAATATTTACCCGTTTCTTCTCTTTATATTTTATCTATGACAATCGGTTATATTGGGTTACGTTACTTAGAATTATCAATCGCCTCTCCCGTACAAAATTCATCTGGTGCTATTACAGCTGTTCTTGTCTTCATTTTCTTCCCTCAGCCAGTTGATACATTACATATTATTGGAATAATCATTATTTCACTTGGCGTTATTGGTATTGCAGTAGTTGAAAAACAAATCGAAAATGCAACATTACGATTAAACAATACCGAAATCGACAAAAAATATCAGCTTGGATTTATGGCGATTGTGTTCCCTATTGCCTATGCGTTGATCGATGGTGCTGGTACATTTGCTGATGCAATCTATTTAGATGAACTCAAATTAATGACTGAAGATGCTGCATTACTTGCTTATGAATATACATTTTTCATCTGTGCAGTTATCACTTATATTTATTTAAAAGTAATAAAAAAAGAGACTTTCTCTATTTTCAAAGAACGTGACAAAGCTTGTGCTGCAATTTTAGAAACAATCGGTCAATTCTTTTATGTATTTGCCATGTCATCATATGCGATTATTGCTGCTCCAATGATCGCATCTTATAGCATTTTCTCTATCATTCTTTCACGTATTTTCTTAAAAGAGAAACTATCGCCAAAACAATATATCGTTATAACTGTTGTAATGCTAGGGATTGTTTTATTAGGAATTGCGGATGCTTAAAATCATTTAATTAACTGACAAAAAAAGTACATCACTTCTTAAAAGTGATGTACTTTTTTAATTAGTTTGATCAAAATTATCATATTGGTCGGCGAAGGTTTGCATCTTATCTTTTTCAAATACATCTAATAACTTGTTGTACTCTTCATCTTCGATTACATAATAAAGCGGTACTCTCGCTATATAATCAGAATATAAAATGCGCTCATTTTCCTCATCTAACCACATATTATAATTCACTACAATTAGATTCTGCGTTCTATCCTTAAATTGAATATATTGATATGGTAACCGATTCACTTCATCATCGCTTAATTTTAAATTTGTACCATTATTGAAAATCTCCATTAATTCATTGTACTTCGGTTCAGTTTCAATCGATTTTTTTACAACTACATCGCCTTCCTCTGTTACATTCCCTAATTCAATTACATTATTTGATTTCATACAACCTGTTAGAACAAACATAATACAACTCAACATTAAAAGTTTCTTCATCACACTATCCCCTTTTAAAGGTATGAAAAGTTTTTCCGTAGTTGTATTATGTTTCCCAATTCCACTAAAAATATTACGTCTTACTAAACTTCATTTAACTATATTTCCAAAGTAATTTAAGTAACAATATAGAATTTTCTATTTACTTCGTCACTTTAAAGCGATAAACTATATTGATATCATGATTTTACTGGAGGAAGATTTTCTTGAAAGAATTCATTAATAAGCTGTTAACAGGAATGAGTATTGGGATTGTCGTATCTTTAATACCAAACGCTCTTCTCGGTGAACTATTAAAACTACTCATTCCACATTTTCCAGCTTTACAACAAATATTAGATATATCCGTTTTAGTGATGAGTATGTTACCAATAATGATTGGTGTTACTGTTGGTATGACATTTAAATTAACACCTATTCAGACAGCTAGTATTGGATTAGCAGCAGTTGTCGGTAGTGGAGTTGTGCAAATAAATGAAAGTGTTATGACATTACAAGGAATTGGTGTCGTGTTAAACACAGGTGTTACTGCCGGCTTAGCTGTACTTTTTGTTAAATATATTGGTGCAAAATTAAAAGATTACACAATCCTTCTATTGCCAACTTTAACTATTTTCTTCCCTGGATTATTTGGTTATATGATTTTGCCTTATGTAAAATCAGGTACAGGCATTATTGGAGTAGGGATTCAACAAGTAACAGATCTTCAACCTATTCTAATGGGTGCAATTATCGCTGTTATTTTCTGCGTACTCATTTTATCTCCTCTCTCGACTGTAGGAGTAGCAACGGTCATTATGCTTTCTGGTATTGGTGCTGGCGCGGCCAATTTAGGTATTGTTTCGGCAGGTATTGGTCTATGTATCGCTAGCTATAAATCAAACTCATTGGGCACAGCACTAGCCCACGTACTTGGTTCACCCAAAATTCAAATGCGTAATTTCTTTATGAAACCTAAAATAGCTTTTCCAATGCTTATTACAGCTGCGATTTTAGGTGCACTTGCTGGTGTATTTAATGTTCAAGGAACGTCTATGAGCGCCGGGTTTGGTCTATCTGGACTTATTGGACCATTAAACTATATCAACTTAACACCAGATGGCTGGACAACTTCGAATATAACAGTCATGATTGCAATGTTCTTCGTCATACCAACCGTTTTAAACGTTATCTTACTTCGCATCTTCTCAACGAATCTTAAAATGATTAAATCAGAAGATTATAAAATCCATATTGAATAAATTGATGCCATGTGAAGAATATTTTTCACATGGCATTTTTTTAGATTGATAGGATTAGTTGTTTTGTGAATAAATAGGATGTTGGTATTTGTTATATGTGATTTCAGGTTGTTGAGGGTGGTGAGTATGGATAATCTTGCTTTGAGTAGTGATAATCGTTTCCTGAGTAGCGACAATCGTTTCCTGAGTAGCGCTAATCTTCCTGAGTAGCGCCTATCCTTCCCCGAGTAGTGATAATCCCTCTCCCAGTAGCGCTAATCCCTCTCCCAGTAGCGATAATCCTTCCTCGAGTAGCGATAATCTTCCCGAGTAGCGATAATCTTTCCCCCAGTAGCGATAATCCTTCCCCCAGTAGCGCTAATTCATCCCCCAGTAGCGCTAATTCATCCCCCAGTAGCGCTAATTCATCCCTGAGTAGCGCTAATCCTTCCCCCAGTAGCGATAATCCTTCCTCAAGTAGCGCTAATCTCACTGAGTAGCGACAATTCCTCTCCCAGTAGCACCAATCTCCAAAGCTACTCCTCCCCCATAAAACCACAAAAAAACCACCCCAAATCAGCGGAGTGGCTTTTAATGGTTATATTCTATTCATTCTCTTTAAAAACTTTTTTAAGAACGGCTATCATAAATTCGAGATCCTCATCTGAGCAAGATAGTGGTGGGCTAATCGTAAGGATGTTGTTATAACCAGCTACAGTATCCCCGTTCTTACCAATGATTAAGCCATTTGCCTTACAATCAGAGACAATTTTCAATACACGTTCGTTAGATGCTGGTTCCATCGTTATTTTATCTTCAACCATTTCAATGCCTAGTAGAAATCCAAGGCCGCGAATATCGCCTACATAAGGATGATTACTTAATTCTTTCAGCTCTTTTTGAAGTCTATCACCTAGTTCTGCCGAGCGCTCGAATAAGTTTTCTCTCTCCATGATTTCGATATTTTTTAACGCCACTGCACATGCCGCCGGATTTCCTCCGAATGTATTGAGGTGACGTAGATGGCTATTTTCTTCTCCCGTGTTGAACTTTTCATAAATTTCTTTTCGAACAGCTGTCACTGAGAGTGGTAAATAGGCGCTAGTCAGTCCTTTTGCCATTGTAATAATATCCGGTTTTAAATTAAAATGCTGATGCCCAAACGCTTTACCGGTTCTTCCAAACCCACAGATTACTTCGTCAATAATTAGGAGTACCCCATGTTTGTTACAAATTTCTTGAACTTTCTCGAGATAGACAGGATGAGGAATTAAAATACCACCACCTGTAATAAGCGGCTCCATAATAATTCCTGCAATTGTCTCTTTTTGCTCCCAAATAATTTTATCTTCAAGTTCTTGGGCACGTTGGAGATTGTATTCTTTAATCGATTGCCCTTTTGGTCGGCGATAATTATCTGGTGGTGCTACATGTAAAAAACCGTGTGAAAGTGGTTCATATTTATATTTTCTAATCGCTTGCCCTGTAGCTGACAATGCCCCCATCGAACTGCCATGATAAGCTCTATAACGCGAGATAAATTTAAAGCGAGCTCCTTCACCGTTTTGCTGGTGATATTGACGAGCAATTTTAAATGCTACCTCATTTGCATCAGAGCCACTGTTCGAGTAAAAGAACATATAGTCTCCACCAAGCATGTCATTTAACTTGGCTGCTAGCTCGATTGCTGGTTCATGGCTTTGCGTCATCGGCACATAGGCTAATTTTTTCATTTGATCGTAAGCCACTTGTGCCAATTCTTCACGACCATACCCTACATTTACAGCCCATAACCCGGACATTCCATCGAGATATTTATTGCCATTGTGGTCGATGATCCAAGCTCCTTCACCTCTATCGACGATCATAGGCTGACTTTTTTCATTGTAAGCTGAGATATGATGCCAGACATTTTGAAGATCTTTTTCAACTAAAGATTGTGTTGGCTGTTTTACAGTTTCCATGCTTTCGCTTCCCTTCTATTTTAGAATTCATGACGAGCTGTTAGCATCTTTTTACGTGTGTAAAACTCAATTCCATCACGACCATTCGCATGTAGGTCTCCATAAAATGATTTTTTGTAACCTGAGAATGGGAAAAATGCCATCGGAGCTGGAACACCAAGGTTGACACCTAACATTCCTGCATCGATTTCTTCTCTAAACTGACGAATAGCTTTTGCACTATCAGTGAAAATACATGCTCCATTTGCGAAGTCAGATTTGTTTGCAAATGAGATTGCATCATCTAATGTATCTACTCGGACAATTGATAAAACAGGAGCGAATATTTCTTCCTTCCAGATTTTCATCTCTTGTGTTACATGATCGAAAATAGTTGGACCAACAAAATAACCACCATCAGAAGGTTGATCATTGCGACCATCTCGTAATAGCGTTGCACCTTCTTCAATGCCAGATTCAATATATTGGATTGTTCGATCCTTATGGGAATCTCGAATGACCGGACCGAGGAAAATACCCTCTTTCAGGCCGTCCCCTATTGTTAATTTATTTGATTCCTCTACTAATCTTGTTACTAGTTCGTCTGCAATGTCGCCAACTGCTACAACAACTGCACAAGCCATACATCTTTCCCCTGCTGATCCAAATGCTGCATTAATTATATTCGTTACTGTTAAGTCCATATCTGCATCTGGCAAAACAATTGTATGATTTTTGGCTCCAGCTAGTGCTTGAACTCGCTTACCATTTGACGTACCAGTTTTATAGACATATTCTGCCACAGGTTGGGATCCAACAAATGATACGGCTGGAATATCTGGATGACTAAGAATGCCATTCACGATATCATGTGCACCGTGGACAAGATTAAATACGCCTGCTGGTAGTCCTGCTTCATGTAACAATTCTGCTAGATAATTTGCTAGAAGTGGTGTTCTCTCAGAAGGTTTCAAGATGAACGTATTACCACTCGCAATTGCTAAAGGGAACATCCAGCATGGTACCATCATTGGGAAATTAAACGGCGTAATCCCCCCTACTATTCCTAGAGGATAGCGATACATACCAGATTCAATACTTGTTGCGATATCAGGTAACTGATGGCCCATCATTAGTGTAGGAGCGCCTGCTGCAAATTCTACGCACTCAATCCCTCGTTGTACTTCGCCATATGCTTCGGTATAGTTTTTACCATTTTCAACAGTTATAATTTTCGCTAATTCATCCCAGTTCTCTATTAATAATTGCTGATATTTAAATAAGATTCTAGCACGCTGAGGAACAGCAACTTTCTTCCATGAAGTAAAAGCTTGTTTTGCAGCCTCTACTGCTTTTTCCAAATCTTGTTGAGTTGAAATTGGAACTTCGGCTAATATTTCTCCAGTTGCGGGATTTGGCACTTCAATGTAGTTTTCTGTGGACGATTTTACCCATTGTCCATTAATAAAATTTGAAAGCGTTTTCTTTTCAGTGATTACCTTATTCATATACGTCCTCCTATTCTACTTTTCTTTAAAGTTGACGTTATTAACAATTAACCTCATAATTTATTTTACAGATTATTTAGAATAGTTACACTTTACATAAAGTACACTCATGTTAGACTTTTTTTAACTTATTGGGGGGCTATTGGAATGATTGAATTTGTTTTAACTATACAAGACATATTAGAAAGAAAATCGTTCAAATCAGCAAAAGTAATAGCAGGTTCAAAAGGTTTAAGTAATCAAGTGAAATGGTCGCATATTTTAGAAATAAAGGAATTCGAAACACTGATAAATGGGGGCGAACTAATTTTAACAACTGGTGTTGGACTTCAACTCGACCTTACTACTCAAATCAGTTACTTGGAAAATTTAATAGAAAAAAATGCAGCTGGTATGTGTATTGAAATCGGTCCTTATTTTAAAGAAATTCCTATTGAGCTTATAAAATTAGCAGATGAACATGATTTCCCTCTGATTATCTTTGAAGAGGTTGTACGTTTTGTCGACATTACTCAAGATTTACATACGTTAATAATTAACCAACATCACCAATGGCTTTCCCAACTTGATACACTGTCCACAAAATTTATCGATCTCTCATTAAGCCCTAACGGAATCCTGAAAATTCTTCAAGAATTGAATCATTACTTCCGACAAGGTGTTTTGTTTATAACGGATAATTCAAAATCATATTATTACCCTTCTGAAATAAAAGAGTTAGAAACTTCTATTCGTTCTTTTATAGAAAGTTCACCATCTGATATGACAGTACAAAGAAATTTCACTCTTTCTACTCAAACCTTTGCCCTTATGCCTGTAAAAGGATTGGGACAAGTTTGGGGGCATCTTTGCTTACAAGTACAACAACCCTTATCAAATGAGTTCTTCTTTCTTATTTTAGATCGAGCAGCCCTTGCCATTGCACAAATTCTGTTACGTAATAGAACTATTCAAGAACGCAAACAAAACATGGAAGATGAACTTGTACAAAACCTTATAAAAGGCAGAGACTATGAACAGGATGACGTCCAAACTTATTTACCTGCTGCAAGTCGAAATATGTACTTTAGAATATTTGTAATGCAGTTAAATTCCGAGGAGATCAACATTGTTGAAGAAGACTGGGAAGAGTTAAAGTTACAACGCTCAATGTTAGTTCGCTCCATTTTCAAAAGGCATGGATTTTTTCCAGCTGTTTCTTCTAAAAGGACTGAAATAGCAGTCATTGCATCGTTTATAGCAGCAGATCATTTGAAAGAGAAAACTGATAGATTTGATCAAATCATACAAAGTATCAAGGATATGAAAGATACTAGTACATTTTGCGGGAATGAATGTAAATTTGGCGTGAGTAGAGTATATAAGGATATAGCTCAAGTAAAAGAAGGTTATGTAGAGGCAAAGAAAGCCATTACATTAAAAAAATCTGACATTGTCAACACTTATTTCTATAATGATCTTGGTATCAATAGACTGCTACTATTGTTAATTGAGAGTAAACAACTTGAAAACTACGTTCACGATTATTTAGACGTTATTTTAAGCTTTGATCAAAAGTATGAAAGTGATTTATTTACAACACTTTGCATTTATTTAGAATGTAATGGGGTTAAGAATGAAACAGCAGATCGTCTCTTTATCGTAAGGCAAACGTTATATAATAGATTAGAAAAACTAGAAACACTTCTTGGTTCGAATTTTATGGAGCCATCCAACCGTCTTGCACTTGAAGTTGCTATTAAAGCCTATCAGTTACTACTTAAACAAAATAATAACGAAGGAAAACCGGTTTTTCTCGTATAGAGAAAACCGGTTTTATTATTTTCGCTAGATTAGTTGGACCTTGGATCTAAAATATCTCGGATTGCATTACTTAACATATAAAATCCTAATACCATGAATGTAATGGCAATGCCAGGCGCATAAGTGTACCATGGTGCACTTTTAAGAAAAGCTTGAGAGTCTTTTAACATTCTGCCCCAACTAGGATCTGGCGGTTTAACCCCTAATCCCAAATAACTAAGTGCAGCTTCAGCCAACATTGCTACACCAAAACTAACAGATGCCGCTACTATCAAAGGTGACGAAACATTAGGTAGTATATGACGGAACATAATTTTGAATGGTTTTACCCCGATTAACTTTGCTGATAAAACATACTCGTATTCTTTGTGTTGTACAAAACCACTACGAGCAATTCGGGCGATACTAGGAATGGCGATTAATCCAAGTGCAATCGATGTATTAACAATCCCTGAACCAAACACAGCTACTAGCATTAATGCCAGAATAATCCCTGGAAAAGCCATTAAAGCATCCATGATTCTCATGAAAACCTCATCTACCCAGCCACCAACATATCCAGCTATCCCACCAATAAGTGTTCCAAAGACAACACCAATCGTTACCGTTAATGTGCCTACAAAAAAGGCTGTTTGAGTGCCTTTCATAATGCGACTGAAGATATCTCTGCCGAATTCATCGGTTCCAAACCAATTCTCACTATTTGGTCCCTTTAACTTATTAGCGACATTCATAGCAGTTACATCATGTGGCGTATAGAAAAAACTCACGATCATTAATAGTAGAAAAGATATCAAAATGAAGAGGCCAATTATTAAATTAATATTTTTAGCATTACCCATTAATGTTTTCATATGGCCCTCCTTAATTTAACCTTATTCTTGGGTCTAAGACAGAATATAAAATATCTACGAAGAAATTGATAAATACTACTACAAATGTGATGTACATTACGATACCTTGTACTAACGGAAAATCACGATATCCAATCGAAGTGATTAATAATTGGCCAATTCCTGGAAGAGCAAAAACCTGTTCTACAATAATTGTTCCTGCAACAACTTCAGCTGTTATTAATCCGAATATCGTTAATATTGGAATCATCGAATTTCTTAAAACATGTTTATACATTACAAACTTTTCTGTAATTCCCTTACTACGTATTGTTCGAACATAATCCAACCTTAGCTGTTCCAATATCGCATTCCTAACATAGCGGAATTTTACAGCGATTTGAGGAATAGCAATTGTCAGCGCAGGTAATAATATTGCACCTAACGCCCCTGCTATACTTTCTGTCCAAGGTACATATCCACTAATTGAGAAGAAACTAAAATTCATTCCTAGGTATAAGATTAATAACATCCCCAACCAGAAAGAAGGGATAGCCATCCCTACCTGAGTGATGGAAGAAAATACAACATCACTCATTTTATTTTGTCTTTTAGCAACAAAAATACCTAAAGGGATAGCCACAATTATTACAATGAGCAGTGTAATCGCAGCTAATGAAATCGTGACTGGTAAGCGATCCATGAGCAATTCTTTTACTGGCATAGAAAATCGTATTGATTCACCTAAATCACCTGTAACTAAACCTTTTGCCCACTCAAAGTATTGAACATAAAGCGGTTGGTCCAAGCCGAGTTCTTTTCTCAATGTCTCTACTTGCACTTCATCTGCCTCTGTTCCTAACATTGTACGAATCGGATCACCCGGTAAAATTTGAAAAACTGCAAAAGTGATAAAAGATACCATTGCCATTGTCACAACAAATAATATAATTCTTCGGATGATATAGGCCATGTCTATTCTTCCCCTCTATTCAGTAAACTTCACTTCTGACATGTCGTGGAACCAGAATGGATAACTTTTTAGTCCTTCAATTTTTTTATTTGCAGCCCATAGCACTTGATAGTCAGCAATATATACTGCAGTAGATTGTTCACTTAAAATTTCTTGAGCACGTTTATACATCTCAATTTGTTTTTTCTGATCCGTTTCTTTTAATACATCTGCCATGACTTTATCAAACTCTTTATTGTTGAATCGGAAGAAGTTTTCTTTGTCATTTGTAGAAATATAATCATTTAAAATTTCATATGCTGACGGTTTTCCCGTTAAATCAATTGTTGTCATTTCATAATCTCTACCAAAATACACACGCTCTAGCCAAATTCCCCACTCTACAACTTCAATCTCAACATCGATGCCAATTTCTTTTAAGTTCTCTGCAGCAATTTGAGCGATATTAGAGTACATGTCATTATGAGAAGATACTGTGATTTTTGTTTTAAAACCTTTTGGATAGCCTGCTTCAGACAATAACTTTTTAGCTTTGTTAATATCACGTGCATAGACATCTTGTAATCCATCAAGATAGTAATCTCCCATTGCTGGACTCATATTAGAACCAAGACGAGTAGCGTATCCAGAATAGACAGAATCAATAACATCCTGTTTGTTAATCGCAATATTGATAGCTTGACGAACTTTTACATCATTAAATGGCTTTTTTTCTTCATTAAACGTAATGACTAAGGCTGAGTTGTTATTTTGGTGACTGATGTTAAAATCACTTTCAACCTCAGATAATCGGTGTCCACGAACTCCTGTTAAATCTACTTCTTTAGCTATCAAACTCATTACTGCAGAGTTATCATCTGATTGGAATGCGAATGTTACCTTATCTAGATAAGGTATGTTCTCTTGCCAGTAATCCGAATTTTTTTCTAAAACTAAATTCGATCCCGGTGTATACTTAACAAATTTGAATGGGCCAGTTCCAATTGGATTTTCATTTTGTTTGCCATCATTATCTTTAGGTACGATTGCAGATTGTAAAGCCGTTAGAGAATATAGGAAATTAGAATTTGGCTCTTTAAGCTTAATAACAACTGTAGACTCATCAGGAGCATTTACAGATTCTACATTGCCAAAGTTACCTGAAAGAGGCTTGCCATTTTTTGTCCCCATTAGGTGCTCAAATGTATAGAGGATATCATCTACTTTTAAGACGCTACCGTTATGGAATTTTACATTTTGTCGGATTTTGAATGTATAAGTCAAACCATCTTTTGATAATTCATAGCTTTCAGCAATTGCTGGTTTTAATGATCCGTCCGTTTCTGGAGCAAATAACCCTTCGAACATATTTAGAATCATTTGAAATGAAATGGAAGCTGTAGCTAAATGCGGGTCAAGAAAATCGGGATCATCATTTACCCTTACTTTGATTTCTTGTGTTTTCCCGTTACCTGAACTACCCTCTCCGCTTTCTTTTCCTCCCGAACAAGCACTGATTAAAAGCATACAGACAACAATCATTGCGACAATCATAAGCCTCTTTGTACTCTTCATGTTCAAATAGCCCCCTCTTTGAATAAAGATATTTTATGTCGGCATTTCCAAATTCTTTTTGCTGTTGTAGCTTAGATAGCTTGGTACACCTTCAACCTCATTTGCAGCTTTAATAGCAACGATTATAGCTTCTTCCATTACTTTTGCTGCCATATTACCCACGAAATCTACTGGATAAGACTCTCCTCCAGTAGCTAGCACGAAAACCGTATCCCCATCCAACATAGTATGTACTGGGAAAATGGTTCTAGCTAAGGCATTTTGAGTAATTTGAGCAACCTTTTTTGCTTCTGCTTTTGTTAATTTTGCATTGACTGCTACTAATCCAATTGTTGTATTAGATCCGGGTAGGGCATTACCCGATAAATTTTCTTCTATAAACTTAAGGCTATCAATAATAAGCCCTGTATTAGCATCGATTGGACCTGCTAGTATTTCTCTCGTCAGTGGATCCCTGACATCTCCAACCGCATTAACAGCAACTAGTGCACCTACAACGAAACCATTTTCTAATTCTATTGAAGTACTACCTAGACCACCTTTCATGCAATGTTCCGGTCCTGTAATCTTCCCCACTGTAGCACCACAACCAGCTCCTACATTTCCAAAAGAGAAAGTTCCCTTCTTGGCTTGCGTGGCCGCCTCGTAGCCCATTTTTTTATCGGGGCGAATATTTGGGCTACCAATTTGTAGATCAAAAAGCACTGCACCCGGAACAATTGGTACTTTTGCGACACCGACATCAAGTCCAACGCCTTGTTCTTCAAGATATTGCATAACACCTGAAGCTGCATCTAAACCGTATGCACTTCCACCCGATAAGCAAATACCATGAACTTCTTCAATTCTATTAATTGGATCAAGTAAATCTGTTTCTCGAGTACCTGGGGCTGATCCTCTTACGTCTACCCCACAAACAGCCCCACCTTCTGCAAGGATAATCGTGCACCCTGTTAATGCTTCTATATTTTCTACGTTACCAACCTTAATACCTGGTACATCTGTTATATTGCCAAAGCTCATGAACACGCCTCCTTGAACTGTTTTCGAAATATTCAATCAATTTAGTTTGGTTAATTCGAGAACTTTACTTTCTGCATTCGAAAACTTTTTATTATCTTCTTGTGAATATAGATGGCAGGCAACTTGCTGTCCGATTTCTATATGAATAAGTTCAGGACGTTCAACTTTACAACGATCAAACGCCTTCGGACATCTCGTATGAAACGCACAGCCCGTTGGAGGGTCAGATGGACTTGGAGGTTCTCCGCTTAGCTCAATTTTCTCCCTTTTCTTTTCGAAATTCACTACAGGAATTGCAGATAATAATGCCTGAGTATATGGATGTAGCGGATTATTATAAATATCATGCTTAGGTCCGATTTCAACAATTCTTCCTAAATACATAACACCTACACGATCGCTAATGTGTTTCACAACACTTAAGTCATGAGAAATAAATAAATAAGTCAAATTGAATTCTTCTTGTAGATCCAACATTAAGTTCAACACTTGCGATTGCACAGATACATCGAGTGCTGATACAGGCTCATCGGCAATAATAAATTTCGGATTCATCGACAATGCTCTAGCAATACCAATGCGCTGTCTTTGTCCTCCAGAAAATTCATGAGGAAATTTTGCGAGCGCTTCTTTTGGTAAGCCTACTTTTTCAATTAAACTCTCTACTTTTTTAGTTCTTTCAGCTTTTGATAAGATCTTCTGAACAGCTATAGGCTCTCCTACAAGTTGTTCCACACGCATTCTTGGATTCAAAGAAGCGAACGGGTCTTGAAAAACCATTTGCATATGTTGACGATGGTTTTGTAGTTGACGATTCCCTAAATGTTCTAGATGATTTCCTTCAAAAATGATTTCACCATCAGTAGGTTCAGTTAAACGTAGGATGGTTCTTCCTAAAGTGGATTTACCAGAACCTGACTCTCCTACAATCCCTAAAGTTTCACCTTTGAATACATCAAAACTAATATCATCGACTGCTTTTACAAGTCCTGCTTTCCCTTTAAAAAGAGTACCTTTAATCGGAAAATAGGTTTTTAAATGCTTTATCTCAAGTATTTTTTCTCTCTCGCTCATTCTACAGCTCCCCCTTCACTAGCATAGAGGTGGCATCTAACTTTATGGTTATTTTCGATTTCTAAAAGTCGAGGTATTTCTTCTAGGCATTTTGCCATTGCATGCGTGCATCGTGCTGCAAAACGACATCCTTTTGGAAATAAATGTGCAGGCGGTACATTCCCAGGTATTGATTCTAACCTTTTTAAGTCCACATCAATATTTGGAATTGTCCTTAATAATGCTGTTGTATAGGGATGCTTCGTTTTCAAGAAGAGATCTCTAACAGGTGCCTCTTCAACAATTTGCCCTCCATACATGACAAGCACCCTGTCTGCAGTTTCGGCTACAACACCCATATCGTGCGTGATGAGTAATATAGAAGATCCAAATTGTTCTTTCATATCAATCATTAAATTAAGAATTTGAGCTTGAACCGTTACATCTAGTGCAGTTGTCGGTTCATCTGCAATGAGTAGTTTCGGGTTATTGGACATTGCAATGGCAATCATAACCCGTTGTCTCATTCCACCTGATAATTGATGTGGATATTCTTTAATAATTTTTTCTGCTCTAGCAAATCCAACGATTTTCAATAAATCGACAGCTTTTTCGTAAGCTTCTTTTTTCTTTAATTTTTGATGTTTCATTAACGATTCGACGATTTGATTTCCAATCGTAAAAACTGGATCTAAAGAGGTCATTGGTTCTTGGAAAATCATACCTATCTCATTTCCTCGAACTTTCGTCATGTCATCTTCTGACAGCGAAAGTAAATCTCTTCCTTCAAGGGATATAGAACCTTCTACAATCTCACCTGGTGGACTAGGAATAAGTCTCATTATGGACAATGACGTGATACTCTTGCCGCTGCCAGACTCTCCAACTAACGCTACGGTTTCACCTTTTTTTATGGCAAAACTTACATCATCTACTGCTTTAGCTATTTTACCTTTTCCTATATGGAAATAAGTTTTTAACCCTTTGACTTCTAATAGTTGATCATTTGTACTTTTTGAAGGTTCAATGTGTAGTTGTGGACTTTCCATAAGTTCACCTCAATTTCAAGTTCAAATCGAAAACTTCACTGCTATGTTTTTCACTTGGGTGTAGTTTCTTAATGCGATGAAACCTTTCTCTCTTCCAATCCCACTTTTTTTATACCCACCAAAAGGCATCTGTACTCCTCCTGCAGCACCATAATTATTGATAAATACTTGGCCAGATTTCACCTTGGATGCAACATAATGAGCGACGTCTATATTTCGAGTCCAAATACCAGCGACCAGTCCATAATCCGTGCTATTCGCCAATGCTATTGCTTCTTCAATTGTTTCAAAAGTGAAAACTGTTAATACCGGTCCAAAAATCTCTTCCTTTGCTAGTGGATGATTATTGTCCAGCCCGTCTATAATAGTTGGTTGAATATAATAGCCACCTTCAGAACCACTAATAGTAACTGATTCTCCACCAGCGATTATATTCCCTGCTGGCTTTGCATCCTGTATCTTGTTAATAATTTGATCGAATTGCTTTTTATTTAAAATTGGTCCAATTTCTCTGTCATCAATACCTGGACCAATCGTCAATTCATTAAACTTAGCTGTTAATTTCCGTAAAAAATGTTCTTTATATTTTTCTTCAATAAGTAATCGAGACCCCGCAGAACATGTTTGCCCAGCATTTTGAATAATGGCTCTAACTATTCCTTCAAGAGCTAACTCTTCATTTGCATCAGCAAATACGATGTTTGGAGATTTACCACCAAGCTCAAGCGTCACGGGTACGACGTTTTCTGCAGCGGCTATCATTACAGAAATACCTGTGTTAACGGAGCCCGTAAAGGTAATATGGTGAATTCCTGGATGTCCCGCTAACGGCCCACCGACATCAGCACCTAGACCTGTAACATGTTGAAATATTCCTTTAGGTAATTCACTTTCTGCAAACCATTCTGCAATTGCATGTGTAGTAAGAGGCGTATCTTCTGCACTTTTTACAATAACAGCATTCCCTGTAGCAATTGCTGCAGCAACACTTCTCGCAGTGATTTGAAGAGGATAATTCCAAGGGACAATATGTGCTGTAACGCCAACTGGCTCTAAGACAGTCGCATTTAATATCCCCTCTTCAATCGGTATCGTATCTCCCATTACTTTATCTGCTGCTCCACCGTAAAATTCAAAGTATCTAGCGGCCGCTTCTACATCAGCTTTGGCTTGTGAAATTGGTTTCCCTACATCTTCACACTCCCACTTACTCCATTGCTCAGCATTATTTCTAATATGCGCTGCAAGCCTAACTAACAGTTGCCCTCGTTCATAAGGCTTTACCTTTTTCCATTCATCGCTTTCAAACGCCACTTGGGCTGCGTGCACTGCTTCATCCACATGTTCTTTTTTACCTTTAACTATCTCAGCAATCAGTTCTCCATTTGATGGATTGAAGACTGGTAACCACTCATTAGAGTCGTCACCAACCCATTTTCCATTGATTAGCATTGAAATCCGTTTCATCTTCTTCACAACCTCTCTTCATTACAGGCCTCTTCCGCCATCCACATTCAATGTTGCCCCTGTTACAATTTTCGCTCGATCGGATAATAAGTAAGTAACTGCATTCGCGATATCTTCAGGCTCGATTAATTCACCAAGAGGAACACTTTTTCTAAATACTTCCTCTTTGACGGTGCTGATATCAGCATCTTTGGCAGCAAATTGACCTAGCATATTGGTATCCGCTGGCCCTGGATTAATGGTATTTACTCTAATGGAATAAGGCGCCAATTCGATAGCCATTGCTCTTGAAAAACTTTCTGCTGCGCCTTTTGAAGCAATATATGACTGTAAACCTGGTCGTGGTCTTACAGCTGAAATCGATGCAATTATGACAATTGATCCTTGGCGATTCGGTTTCATATATTTGACTGCTTCCTTACATGAAATGAAAAGACTAGTCGCATTAATATCCATGAGTTTATGCCATTGACTCAATGTCACATCTTCAATAGGCGTTGCTGCTTGAGCAATACCAATCGCATTTACCAAGCCATCAATTTTTCCGAAGTCCTTGTGAACTTGAAAGAAAATTTCAGCAATCTGTTCTTCATCTAAGACACTCGCTGCATGTGTGTGAAGATTAGGATGTTGAATTGATTGTAATGATTCAGTTGATAAATCAACCCCAATAACATACGCTCCTAGTTCGAGCAGTTGAGAAACAATTGCTTTCCCCATTCCTCCACCAGCACCTGTCACAACTATAACTTTATTGTTTAAGTCCATATTTTCGACTCCTCATTCTCTTTAAGAGCATACTGTTCTATTATTTTCGCTGAGATGGCTGAACCCATTTGTGCCGTTGTAGCATTCCCACCAATATCTGCTGTTTTTATCTTCCCTTCAAGGAGTACCAGTTCAATCGCATTTATTATTTTTGTTGAAAGATCTTCTCTCCCTAGATGGTCAAGCATTAAAGCTGCTGACCAAATCTGCGCTATTGGATTAGCGATTCCCTTCCCTGCAATATCCGGTGCAGAGCCGTGAACAGGTTCAAACATAGAAGGAAACTGTTTTTCTGGATTAATGTTTGCTGAAGGAGAAAGGCCTAACCCCCCGACAATTCCTGAACCAAGATCTGATAAAATATCACCAAATAAATTGGAAGCGACTACAACTTCGAATGATTGTGGTCGTTGTACGAAATATGCAACTAGAGCATCAATATAAATCGATTCTAATATAAGGTTTTGATACTCGTTTTTTACTATTCTCTTAACATGTTCATCCCAAAGTTTCATAGAATGGATGATTGCGTTAGACTTCGTAGCACTCGTAACTTTCTTCTTACCATTTTTCTCTGCATATTCACATGCAGCTTTAACGATTCTTTCAATACCCGCTGTAGTCATAATGGTATTTTGAATGGCCATCTCTGATTGTTGAGACTCAAACATACGACCGCCACTATTTGAATATTCACCTTCTGCATTTTCACGGAAAATGACAAAATCGATATCATCCCCATTGCTAAGTGGTGATGTTATGCCAGGTAATGATTTCACAGGTCTAAAGTTTACATATTGCTGGAATTGCTTACGAATTGGCATTATTAATTCCCATATTGTTATGTCATCTGGTACTCTAGCATCACCAATAGCACCAAATAAAATAGCGTCATAGCTTTGTAGTGTTACAAGCCCATCCTCCGGCATCATTCTTCCATGTTCCAAATAATAATCCGAACTCCACTCGAAATTTTCCTTATGCAACACAAAATTCTGTTCATGTTCTTCGAGGACAGACAACACCTTTAATGCTTCCTCCATTACTTCAACACCAATTCCATCTCCAGGAATTACCGCAATTTTAAATTCAGTCATTTACATTACTCCCATCCTTTAAAAAGCGTAATGCTGCATCTCTAAAAATAGCCGTTGTAACCGCTAATTCCTCAATATCTACATACTCATTGATTTGGTGTGGAATTTCTCTATCTCCTGCCCCAATTGTGACAATCGGTACACCATGCATGTGTAAAAACGTACCATCTGTCGCTCCAGGCACCCCATTATAAATTGGTTCTTCTCCTGTCACTTCTTTGACAGCATCATAAACCGCTTGAACAACTGGATGATTTGTGTCAGTAAATGTAGATGGTCGGTTATCTAAAATCGTCAATTCTACATTAAAATCAGAGTCATCATTTTTTAATCTTGCGATGATTGCATTGATTTTATTTAATAATTCATCATGATCCTGTTTTGGAACGGTACGAATATCGAGTGTCATCATACAATGATCAGGAATAACATTAATCTGAGCATCCCCTTTTACAGGTGCTTGCAAAATTGTTGGCGTAATAGATGGCCATTTTAAGTAAGGGTCCTCCCCTAACCTTTCCTGCTCTTCCTTCTCAAGCTTTTCAAGTTCTACTATTAATCTCGCCATTCGCCAATTTGGATTAATTCCACTCCATGATATTGCTCCGTGTGCCATCTTGCCGTATACGTCTACTCTAATACGCATTGCCCCTCGTTGAGCGATACAGACATTATTTTCTTCAGGTTCACAAATAATAGCCCCGTCTACACCATCTGCCCAACCTTGTTTGATGAAGTGTTTAATGCCAAGCATCATCCCTTCTTCATCAACAGGTATGCACAAAATGATCTTTCCACAAAACTCTTCTTTATCTTTTAGAATCGATTGAACAGCGGTAATCATACACGCCAAGTTACCTTTTGTATCATTCGTTCCTCTTCCGTACATCCGTCCATCAACAATTTCAGCACTGAAAGGACCGTACGTCCAAGCATCAACATTTCCTTCTGTTACAACATCCGTATGCCCTTCAAAAAGAAGTGTTTTACCCGGTTTACCTGAATCGATGATGCCAATAACATTTGGTCTACCAGGTACTACTTCTTCAATATGTGTTTGAATACCAATATTCTTTAAATATTCGGCAACATATAACGCCACTTTTGTTTCATTTGCATCTGCAATACCTTCTCTATATACACTTGGAATTTGTACTAGCTCCCGCGTTAATTGAATAACAGCTTCTCGGTCTCGTAAATACGTCTCATTTTCTACTTTTAAATTCATGTAATCTCCCCTTCTTAATTGTTTTCAAATGTTCATAAGGAAAGCGAATACAAACTAAATAATAGTTATGAATATTCTGATATTAATTATATTTTGAAAACGTTTTCTATTAATTGGACAATATGTGTGTACTTCTTATACAAGAATAGACAAGATGTCTTATCTTTACTTTTCTATAATCAGGAAATTCAATTATAAAGGGATTTAAGTGGTTTTTTGAGGGAAGAAACATTCTGAACATAAAAAAAGAAACCTTCAAAATGAAGGAATCCAATGTAGGTTTGAAGTATAAGTGATTGCTTAATCGTTCTTAATATAGCTAAGGAAAATATTTTTTAGAATAAGTAATTGCGTCTCAGATGGTACATTTGATTCGAGCATAAGTATGCTTCTATGAAGTGATAATTTCTTCGCGAAAATACCGAACACATTTGACAATGTTGATAGCGTATCCGTAATCGGTATATCTGTTCGAATAGAGCCATCTGTTTTACCAGTTTCGATTATTTTATAATAGATATCTACAAGTTGCTTGGAAGCAGCATTATAGACCTCCATTCCTTCAAAAGGTTCAGTTGATTGGGCTACGTATGTTTCAAAACTTTCTATAAATTTAATCCGACTTTCCTTCTGTTCGTTAAAAGCTATAAATGTATCAAATAAATGCTCTATCTTTTCGTAACAAGTACCAGGTTTATCTAAAACTTCTTGAAAAACAACTAAATTAGATTCAAGTGATTTTGCGGCTACTGCAACAATAATCCTATCTTTTTTGGGAAAATATCGAAACAAAGTAGCTATGCCAATACTTGCTTCATCTGCGATGTCTTGCATTGTAGTCTTTTCAAGACCCTTTCTTGCAAATACTCGATCAGCTGCTTCTACCATTTCAATAATTCGTTTTTGTTTCCCTTCTAATCGTTCTTTTTCTAATCGAGATTTAGGATCCATAGTAGTACATTCTCCTTTTTACCGTTCTTCTAGACGCTAGTGATTCTATCAAATAGGATGATGAAAGTCAAAATCGTCATTCTATACTTTTTCATTGTAATATTATAGCTATTCATGATATTGTATTTATCACATTGATAGCAATACTATCATTATGATATTAATAGTATCAATAACAAAATTATTTTAACATGAAATCGAGGAGTATTATGTATGAAAAGATTTTTAAAGACTAAAAGTATGTGGACGCCTGTCTGGATGGTATCTGCACTGATGATTATTATGGCAGTCATCTACATTCCAATTTTCTCTAAAGCAACACCAAATGTTCAAAATTTCCCTATCGTTATTATTAATGAAGACGAAGGTGGAAAAGTGGACGGGCTGAAAATTGATATGGGCAAACTAATCAGTACAAATATTGCTAGTTCCAAGGACAGTACTGCTATTAAATGGAAGACTGCATCGAATAAAGAAGCAGGCTTAGCTATTCTTGAAGACAATAAAGCATACGCTGCATTAATCATTCCAAAGAATTACACAAAATCAATGCTTCAGTTACAAGGTCAATTATTACAAAATAAAAAGCATACAAAACAAGCAGAACTTGAATTAATTGTAAACAAAGCTGGAGGACAATTTGCTTCTGGGATAGCACAATCTTCTTTACAAGCAGTCGCAACAAGTATTTCCAAAAGTGTAACCGAGCAAATTTCAGGATCATTGAATAGCTCAAAATCTACCCTTTCACCAGAAAATGCACTCGTTTTAGCAAATCCTATTCAAATTAATGAAAAAAATATTTCTGTCGTCAAAAATGATAATGGGATGACACCTTTTATATTGGCATTATTATGCATGATTACAGGTATGATGGGGTCTCAAATGGTAAATGGTTATGTAGATTCAATGTATACAGCCTTAAAAACACATGGCATGAAAATAAAAAAACATGCAGTCTTAAATGCAGAAATAATATTTGGTATTTGTATGACTGCACTCATGTCAATTTTATTAGTAGTTTGTACTTTTGCAGTTTATAATGTTGGGCATACAGCAAATTTATTGTCGATATTAGGATTTCTTATTTTCGGTTCTATGACGATGTTCATGTTCTTCCAAGTATTCAATCTATACTTCGGTAGATGGAGTTTATTGATCGCCTTCCCTATTAATATGATGGGAATATTTGCAAGTGGCGGACCAATTCCAATCAATATTTTACCGTCTGTTCACCAATTCTTTAGTAACATTTTACCAACGCATTATTTAGTAGACGGTATGCGTTCACTGATTTATTACGATGGTAGAATGGCATCAGGTATGTCTTCTGCGCTAATCACCTTATCAATCTTTTTTGTTGTTAGTGTTGTACTTTGCTATATCATTAGTCAAGTAAAATTCAATAAAGATAATCGTAATCAATCCGAAGTAACAACAGCAGAGTAATTTATGTTTAAAAACTCCTTGAGAAACCTCTAAGCAAATAAAAGAGCATGTTATGAACGTCAAATGTTCAAAACATGCTCTTATTTAATGTAATAGATACATTTCTATATAATAAAGTTTGAAATTTCATTAAACCTTAATCAACAATGCTCTCGTTATTAAGTGTATAGCTGGACAAACTATCACTAAATCATGAAATGCTTTCGATTAATAACGTTTGTATATTCCCTTCCATACAATACTTTCTTTGGATTAATAACGATGATTAAAAGTGCTACTACTAAATAAAAAATTGCGTTATACATGATTAAATCGAATAAGTTTCCGTTTATAATGCCAATAAAAAAATTAAAAAATTGGTGGATGATGATTGGGATGATTAAATTCTGATTTAAGTTATAAAATGCTGTCATGACGATCTTAATGGATATGATTGAAATCATAAAGAATAAAATATATTTGATTAAATCAATGCCCACAAACCCTGTAGTAAACCATATGGGTAGATGCCACATACCCCACCAAAACCCTATGATTATCGATGCTTTTAATGGTGAATGCATCTTTTGGAGCTCAATTTGAGCGAAGCCTCTCCACCCTATTTCTTCACCTAGTGGCCCTGCAATAAGGTTTTTAAAAAAGAAATAGATCAACATGCCCCAAGAAGAAATAGTAAAAATAGAGTCTACCTCACTATTATTAGATACGAGAAACAAAATCATCAAAAATATGAAGATTTGAATCAAAATCACAGTAAGAATCACAGAAAATTTAAGTTTATTCTTAAATTTATCTTTTACAAATTGTATAAAACTTTGCCGAGGATAGATTTTTTTAAATAGGATGGCAAAAGCAAATGTCGAGGACCAAGATGATATACAGAACATTACATCAAAGACCCATGCAGGGTATTCTAACATGCTTATGGCTCCTACAAGAAAAAAAAGTGGCAAAAAAATGATATTGGTTAGTAGAATAAAACTTGCTACTGGTTTTTTTAGTTTCTTTTCCCTTTTCATACATAATCCCCGCTTCAAACTAAGTATTTCGTAAATATAATAGCGCTCATATTTACCGATACCTTCAGCTTAAACCTAGGGGTTACTCACAGGTCAATACATACCTGAATTATTTTATAGGTGCATAAATTTCTAAAAATGTACGTTCAAGTTCGTCTTCATAAGTGGTAAGTAATAGATTTATATAAACTATCCCTAAAAGTTCGTACCCTTTTTCTATTGCTACTTTTCTTAAATTTGCTTCAACGCTATGATCAATACTTTTTCCACCAGTTGACCATCTTCCATCTTCAATAACTGTATAAATACATTTTGGATGAGATAGAATTTCACCTTTTATTTCTTTATCATAGTCTTCTACTTCTCTTACAATTATAAATCCATCTTCAATCATACCTTCTTCATTGAAATTTATGACTCTTCTTAAAGAGGTTAGAGTAACTGCTTTTTTTAAGCTGTCTGTGTTCTTTTTTAGAGTTTCATATTCATCATACGCAGTAAAATGTTTTATTTCTCCTTTTATTTCTAAAGGCTTCATTTCTTGTACTGTATATTCCCCTAAAAACTGTTTAATTTTTTCGCAATCTTCCTTTACTATCTGAATCTTTTTTAAAAGAAGCTTTTTGTATTCTATTTCCTCTAAAACATCTTGTTCTTTCTCTTCTAATAATGATTTTATTCCCTCTATACTCTTACTTTTTCTTAATTCCTGGATTTTTTTAATTTCAATATCAATTTCTCTATAGAAATTTACTGTTGTTATATCATTTATATCAAAATGATTATATTTTCTATACCCATTCACAATATTTTGCTTAGGTTTTACTAATTCCTTTTCTTCATAAAATTTCAAGGTATCTCTAGATACACCTAAAAATTGAGCGACTTGTCCAATTGTGTACATTATATTCTCCTTTATCATTGCTACATATTCTATATAATATTTCATATTATCAGTACGTCGACAAATAATAATATTGGTTTTTGGTTTTATTATAATAACAAAGGTAAAGTATTAAAAAGTAAATAACTTACAAAACAAAAGACAAACAAAAATTCGTCCCTAATATAAATTTCCGTAGTACTTCTTTAATATTCTCACAAAACTTCTGAAGTTAAAGGCTTAAATATTCAAACAACGCAGCTCATTTTTAAAATACCCATAAAAAAAACCAGATTCTGGATATAGAACCTGGTTTTTTATGCAAATTACAATTTAAATTTCTGTACTTGTAAATTAAGTTCTTCTGCAAGTTCAGCTAGATGATCTGAGCTATTCGAAATTTCTTCCATCGAACTTGTTGTTTGTTGAACAGTTGCAGTAGTTTCCTCTACTCCTGCTGCAGACTCCTGAGAAACAGCAGCAATATCATCAATTGAGTGATTAATTTGTAAAGTTGTTTTAGAAATGTCACTTAAATTATTTGAAATGACATTAATATTATCAATCATATCACTAATAGCATTTGAAATATTGTTGAATGTCTCACCTGTAGAGGCGATTTGTTCTGTTCCTTGAATCACTTCCTCATAACCACTTTGGAGTGAAGTTGTTACATTTTTTGTTTCTTGTTGTATCTTTTGAACAATACCAGCTATATCAGTTACTGAGAACGTTACTTGTTCAGCTAACTTTCGTACTTCATCAGCTACGACAGCAAAACCTTTTCCTTGTTCACCAGCACGTGCTGCTTCAATTGCTGCGTTTAAAGCAAGTAAATTTGTTTGATCTGCAATACTTGTAATTACAGATACCAATTTTGAAATTTCTAAAGATTGCACTGCTAAATTCTCTACTTTTCGCACTGATTCTTGAACGATTCCATCAATTTTACGCATTTGTTCAGTAGAATCTATCATTAGTTTACTGCCTTCATGTGTAAGACTTTGAACATTCGAAGTATGATTGTTCATTTTCTCACCTTCATAATTTGCTTCTTTTACTTTTTGAGTAAATGACTCCATCACTGTTGCTAAATCACTTGCGTTACTTGCTTGGGATTCAGTTCCTTCAGCAATTTCTTGCATAGTTAATGCTATTTGTGTACTACCCGTTTTTACTTCTAATGCAGATTGTGCAAGTTCTTCACTATTTGAAGCAACTTGATTGGACACATCTTGAATATTACTCAATATTTCATGAACATTTTTACTCATTGAATTGGTCGCTTCAATTAATTGTCCAATCTCGTCTTCAGACGTTTTTGGAAGGTCTGGCTGACTTATATCACCTTGCGAAATCTCCGTCATGCGTTTTGCCACGAGTTTGATTGGTTTTACGATTATTCGAGCAGTTATAAAAGCTACAATCACTGAAATGATAGTAAGTAGTATAGTTGAAATAATACTTATTAATTGATTATTTTCTCCATTCTCAATCATCTCTTTACCTATTTTCTTAATAGCCTCTTCTCGAGTGTTCGCTAACTCTTCATAACCTTCCTGTATTTCACTGGCTTGTTCATCCACCGACTTCAGGTTATCTGCAGCTAGTTGCTTATTTCCACGATCATATTCTTCAAATACATCTTCTATTATATATGTACGCCACACTCTTGCTTTTTCAACTATTTCATCTAATTTTATCGAAGAAGTTAATCCTGCAACAATCGCCGCATTTTCTTCAGCGATATCTGTATATTCATCAAATTTTTCCTTATATTTTTTATCACCGGAAATAATATATCCTCTAGCTGCTGCCGTTCGATTTGCAAATGATGATGCCAACTCATCATCTGCTGCTAATATTTCTAACTCAATCTCAACAATCTCCTTCGTTGATTTAGTTGAGTTTTGCTGCATAACATAACTATAAACATTATATCCTGTCATTATAAGTACTACGATTATAAAGCCAAATGATATTTTTGCTCTTACTGTTTTGAAGTTTTTAAAACCTAATTTTTTCCCCAACTTCATTTGCACTTCCTTTGTTTGGTTTTAGTAATTCTATAAAAGATGGATACTTTTATATATCCATTTATTAAAAACCTCAATTTTCAGAACCATAATAAAAAGAATTTAGTGGTATTTAATCGATTATTGTTAAATAACCACTATATAGAATTATACATTATAAAACCAAAAAATATAGTATTAATTTACCATAACTTTATTCACAAAAAAATTAATGTATTCAGAAATTTACATACCATTAAACCTATCAACGTGCTTCATATATGAATACAAAGTTATACAAACCAAAAAAACTAACTCAAGATTGCACATCATGAGTTAGCCTGATTTTTAGTAAAAATATGTTACTTAATGAAAGAAACATACCTACCACTATCATTCTTCTTTTTGTAATAACTTATTCGACAACCACAAGCCAAATCCACCAATACTAATAAAGAGAATTGCTCGAATGAGTAAATCCAAATATGAAAGGTCAAAGAAGATTAATTTTGCTATTCCAAAAACTAATAGACTGTATCCAGTATACCGGATGAATTTTTGCTGTCCTTCCGAACTAATCCATAGGGCAATACATGCAGTAATAAGAATAATAATCGTATGCCCTGTATATAGGAATCTTTCACCGAAATAATAAACTGTATGAATTTGTGATAGCAATGTAATAACTGCAATCATATCTACAAGAAGTCCAATAGAAATAATTGGTCCCACGGATTTTCTTAATATTTCTTGCCATTTTCCAAAGTAATTTTTCCCGTTATAAATTGAATATAGTAAGTAACTAAATATAACTACATAAACTATTCTCAAGACAATATTTTTGACAACTACCTGGTCAGACAATTCATCTAAGGGGAATACATAAATCATTGAATAGCAGAAGCTAAATAGGAATACTACTGGTAAAAACCTTCCGATAAATTTCTCTTTTATAAATAGCATTGCAATAGTTGTAACAGCTAAGACAATTAATAAGAAGTATGGTAACTCACCTTCTATATGAAAATAGCCATAATCTACCTTAGCAAAATAGGAGAATACATAAAAGCTAATTAAAATCGGTACAATCTCTAATATTGCAAACTCTTCCATTGCTTTTTCAAAACGCCCTAATTTACCTTTTGGACGATTTGCAATTATAAATAAGACTAGCATATATACAATTATGAGTAATTGATTGATATTTTCGAAGCGCCAAAATGGATCGACTGAACTATCTAAAAAGACAAACAAAACAGTAAGAGTGAATATGAGCGAATTTGTTATTTTCATTAAGCTGGCACGTAAACGCAAAGCTAAAAGCAAACTTACAAATGCGGTAAATGGTAATAAGAACTCTTTCAAATTAGTTGCCAATTCTAACTGAACAACGAAATTCATCGCAGCAACTAATGCCACAGTAATGAAAACATCCAAAAGTCTTCTCTGCTTTTTCAAATAAGCATAACTTCCAAGTCCGATGAAACCAATCATGTAAACTAGTAAGAAAAAGCTATTATAATTAACTGCTAGTAGATTAATGAAAAATAAACTAATCATACTAATACCAAACAATAGACTCTCATATAATGTTGATATTTTTTGTTCAACTTCATAAAACCGAATCCAACTGAATATGAAGATTCCTAATACAATTAAAAATGTACAACCAAATGCAATCTCTTGATAATTATTCATAAAACCAACAATTAATACTGCCATTTGCGAAAAGAGTAACCCTGCATACAGTGCAATTATTTGTTGATGCTTCCAAATAACAATTTGTAAACAAGCAAATAATAAAACAATAAAGCCTAATATAATAGTCTCACCAAATGCCATATACTCAAGTAAATATGGCAGAAGTAGCGATGTGAATGCTACAAAAACAGTCAGTACTTCACTCTTTTTCATATAACTAATAACAATTCCGTATGCAATATATGACATTGCAACGAGCAGAGCAATCAGTAATGACAAAACATCATACAAAATGGCTCCAGCAGCCGTCGTCAAAATACCGATGATAAATGCACCACCATAAAGCGTAATATACAGTGCTTTTTGACGTTTCTTTTTATACTCCATAAAGTATGCTAACCCAACTAAAACAAGTGAGAATACGTAGGCTAATGCAATTTTAAAACCATTAGCTAGAATGCCATAATCACTGATTAACTTTAATCCCCATAAAACGCCAAATACTATCATAATCATAAAAACTTTTGGCAATGACCAAACTAGCATCTCTTCTATAGACATTTCTTTTTTAGGTTCTTGAAGTGGTGTTTTATTTACTTTCACTTTCTGCACAGGCTCCTGTTTAAGCGGCTCTTTCTTAATAGCAGGTTTTATTTCTGTATGTATGATTTCAGCTTTTTCTACTCTTTTGGTTCGTGGATTGATTTGATTTTGTAGCTGAGCCATATCCCTCTTTAATATGGAAACTTCCTGCTCTAACTCAATTAGTCTTTTCTCTAAATCATTTGAATGCACCCACACTCACCTCCTACTTAATATACACGTCATTATACACATTACCTTTACACAAAACAATAACTTTTGTTAAAAAAGATGTAAAATTACACTTTTTAAAAAGAGATGATATAGTTTTTATTAATAAACCTTAATAAAACCTCTTCTTAACATATGAAAAAGATTCCGACGATATATCGGAAGCTTTTCAAAATGTAATATAGTATTTTTATTCGATTAGATGCTATATCTAGTTATTCACATTAACTCTTAGATATTCTTTCAGTCAATTTCTAATGGCTTTGTAGAAGTTAAAATTATTCTTTCATCACTATCTACATGATCTTCTACATGATCCTCATATTTTGTGACCTTCCTCGTATCAGGTGCGAAAATTGCTAGAATTAGTGATAATAGTAACCCAACAATCATAAAGCTTCCGAATAATATCCAAGTTAGAAGAACATCCCTACTAATTAGTAGATGCATGCGTGGTACATTATACGACTGGCTGCTCTTCGGAGCAGATTACGACCTTGTTCAAGAGAGCGATCAATTTATTCGCATTTTCTTAGATGGATGAAGAAAGTAAATAGCAGTTATACTTCCTAAGTGTTTGTCGTACAGCTCTACATCACATTCAAAATCAGACAACAAAAAAGAGTTATCCTACAAGTCAATTAGACTATTAGGATAACTCTTAATTATGTATGGGTCAGGACGGAATCGAACCGCCGACACTTAGAGCTTCAATCTAATGCTCTACCAACTGAGCTACTGACCCGATTGGTTGCGGGGACAGGATTTGAACCTGTGACCTTCGGGTTATGAGCCCGACGAGCTACCGAACTGCTCCACCCCGCGATAATAATATTGAAAGCCCTATTTAGATAAAATGGAGGAGGAAGAGGGATTCGAACCCCCGCGCGGTATGACCCGCCTGTCGGTTTTCAAGACCGATCCCTTCAGCCAGACTTGGGTATTCCTCCGTACTTTGGAGCGGAAGACGAGGTTCGAACTCGCGACCCCCACCTTGGCAAGGTGGTGTTCTACCACTGAACTACTTCCGCATTTGTTATGTGCTCTTTAGTACATAAATTAATTTAACACATAATACATTTATCCGTCAACACTTAAATAATATGTTAGAATATTTAATTTTTAAGGTATATTAAAATAACAAATACATATTGATTCCCTTTGTGCTTCCACAAACATATTTTCTCCTAGAATATCGGCATGTTTACTATAGTTCTAGATGGTTTTTCTTTTATTCTATATCTCTATTTTATTCTTCTCGACGATACTTTTTAGTCTGGTCTTCGCATTTTTACTTATAACTGTATTATTGTTATATAGCAAAACATCTAAATGTATCAATATAAATTTCTGACTCTATTACTTTGCATGACTACTAAAATGCATTGGCTTTCAACTTTTCACTACATGATGTTCATATATATTAACCACAAAAAAACGTCTCATACATCAATTTTCTGATGATGAGACGTATCTTTCATTACGCTATTGCTTTAATGAGAAAAGCGATTTGCAAGTTCCTCAAAATACTGCACGCCATAAATTAGCGCTTTTTCATCGACTTTAAATTTAGAGTGATGCAATGGATACGCTTCACCCAATGCCTCGTTATTGACAACTATAAATAGCAGTGATGCAACGCCTTCAAAATCGGCAACAAAACCTATTTCCAAATTAATGTATCTAATTGGATTATTTAACTATTTATCTTGTTGCTTGAACTTACATACTGTAATAATTTGTATAACAATTCTGGCATTTCTTCAAAAGCACTTTTCACATGTAGACGCTCTGATATTTGATGTGCATCTTTTCCAAACGGCCCTACATTTAACACTGGTGCTGTGAATTGTTCCATTTCTTTAAATGGTATTGAATATGTTTGTCCCCAAACTGGCGTATTTTTTTCATACGTTTTCCAATCTTTATCTGCTGTAAATTGACAATAACTCAGGTCACAAATTCCATTGAAATAATGAATATGTTCTAATGGAATATCATATTTCTTAGCTTCTCCTAGCAATAATGAAATTGCTCCATTAATCAACGGATTTTCAGAAGAATTCGCCGGCGGATAATATGGTGGTGCAAACAGCAATACAACTGCTGGTGCTAATTCTTGACAGTGAATCATTAATTGGTCTGCAATGCGCAATGATTTCTCACGATCATCCCACTCTTCTTGACCAATTACTTCATCGATTATTGAAGTCACTTTTGCTTCACCCAGCTTTTCAAGTGCATGGCTTTGCAATTCCTCAAATTTGATAACTCGAATGTTACCTACACCGTCAATAGCCTGTTTTTGACAAAGTTCATCGTATCGCTTCTGGCATTTTGCCATCGCTTCATTTGCAACAGATTCAAAGATCGACATAATTTCACCCGCACTACGTTTCAATAAGAAGACGTTATACATTGCTACTGCACGATAAGGTGTTTGCGTTGAATATTGTGTTTTTAAATCTTTTAGCTGTAGCGAAACAGGAAGTGGTGTTTTTTCACCGTAATCTTCTTCACAGAATCGTTCATTCCATTCCATTTCCTGTGTTAAGAAAGAACTCATATAAGGAGCTGTAATACCTTTTAGTGGTTCTCCAACATGTGTCTCTTTACCATAGAAAAGGGCTGAAGGCATGATTTTACCAATCGTTCCAGAATAAATATATTCCTGTAAATCTGCCGGTCCTTGTGAAAATGATGGCTCGCTATTTAAAAATAAGACTAATTCTAGATTCTCTTTTTCTTGTAACTGTGTAATATGTTTTACCGCCTGACGCATACCAGCAGAGTTCACTTCCTCATCTGGTACAGTTATTAACAGTAAATTCAATTTCCATTGTTCTTCAATTGCACGCTCCATCAATTGCATATGAAGTGCCAGTCCCATCTTCATATCCATTACGCCTCGACCAAATAAATAATCACCTGATTGTAAATCCTTTTGTGCTGATTTAGGTAATAAACTTGGATTTGCTAAAAAGGCTTTTGTTAGCTCTTCAGGCATCGTTGCAAGTGGCATTAATGAACCGTACTCTTCAATCTGTACCGTATCAAAATGGCTGATTAAAACTACCGTTTCTTGTACTTCAGGATGCTTATATAAAGCAGATACAACTTGGCGCCCTTTATCAACATCACATAATTCAATATTCTCTGGATGCTGTTCAAAATAAGGTAGCTGTTGTAATTTAGCTTGTAACTTCCTTGAAAATTGTTGTTCACCAGTAGTCAATGTCTGGCTTTCCCAACTGACTAGTTCACATATTAATTCTCGTAACTGCTTGGATGTACCCCACATTATGTCTCGCTCCCCTTTTCAATAATCACTTTTTGATCTTCAGGTGCAAAGGACTTCCCCTTTAGCCTCACTTGATAAAAGATTAAACAAGCTATGAAAAACCCTACCCCGTAAGCTAAACCAACTCTTTGCGTGGAATCCCATGCAAGAAACCCTAAAATCAAGGCGCAAAATGCGATACAAAAAAGAGGAATAAATGGATAGTACTTTACTCGATAACCTAAATCCTTTAGTTGCCCACCGTTTTTTAAATAATGCTTTCTAAACATTAACTGCGATAGTGCAATACCCATCCATGAAATCGTAACTGAAATTCCAGCAATAGACATGAGCAATACAAACACAGTATCTGCTTCCATAACACTCGTTAAAAGTGACAACAATGAAAATACCATTGTAAATACAAGAGCATTAAAAGGAATTTTGTTTTTATTGACTTTTCCGAAAATTCTCGGTGCCATTCCTTCATTTGACATCGCCCATAATAACCGAGTTGATGCATAGAGACATGAATTTCCAACGGATAAAATAGCTGTTAATATAATGAAATTCATAATATCCGCTGCAAATGGAATTCCTACTAAATCTAACAGCGTTACAAATGGACTCTCTAATAGACCAAGTTCACTAGATGGGAAAATAGCAGATAGAACAATAATAGAAGCAATATAGAAAAGTATAATACGAACTAAAATCGTACGAATAGCTCTCGGAATATTCTTTTGAGGGTTTTCCGTTTCCCCTGCTGCAATACCTACTAATTCAGAACCTTGATATGAGAATATTACGTTCATCATCGTGACAAAAATAATAGCAATCCCAGCTGGGAATAACTGTGTTGGCGCTAAATTTGTTAAATGCGGAGCTGGACGATCTGCAATCGGAACCCAGCCGATGATGACAGCAATACCAATAATAATAAAAATCACAACTGCTACTACTTTAATACCTGAGAACCAAAATTCTGTTTCAGCAAATCCTCTTGTAGACAAGGCGTTTAAAGAAAACAGAAGTAACATAAAGAGTGCACACCATATCCAAACTGCTACATCTGGAAACCAATGTTGCATCAATATTCCAGCAGCTGTAAATTCAACACCTGCGGTTGCAGCTGAACCTACAAAGTACATCCAGCCAAGGGAAAAACCTGCAGATGGATGTATATATTTTGTTGCATACGTTTGGAATGAGCCTGTTACAGGCATATGCACGGCAAGCTCACCCAAACAAGTCATCACCATATACAAAATAAATCCACCAATTAAATAACCAATAATGGCACCACCAGCACCTGCTTGATTAATCGTATAACCAACGTTTAAAAACAAGCCTGTACCAATCACTCCCCCAAGTGAAAGCATCAATAAGTGACGGCTTTTCATGGATCTCTTTAATTGGTTTGACTCATTCACCCCTTGTTGATCGTTCATACCCATCCCACCCCATGTATGTTTTTAAAAGCGAAGTGACAAGCAGCTTAAGCCGCCATCTTGTTTTTGGAATTCACTCATCGGTAATTCAATAACGCTATATCCAGCTTGTTCTATTTTTTGTTTTGTCGCTGGGTAACCTGCAGGAATAATGACAAAATCATTGACTAAAATACAGTTCGCTGAATATTCATCTTCTTTCGGAATAACGATTTTGTCGTATGAAGAAAATAGTTCGTCTTCAACAAATTCACCAGCTAAAACCATTTTGTTGTCACCTAAATAAGCAATTCCTGTTTTCAAATGGAAGAACTCTTTAAGTGGTACAATATGAGCCACGTAATCTTCTTTTTCTAAAATAGCTTTTAATTGTTCAGCACCTTGTTGATTTGTACGCTCTGAAATACCAATGTAAAAAGTATTATCTGCTTGCAATACATCGCCACCATCTAATGTGCCAGGATTTTCGATGTAATAGATTTTTTCAAATAAACCTTTTAATACTTGTTCCATTTCGACAATTTCACCATTACGACTAGCTGCACCTGGGTTTGATACGACTGCAAAATCTTTTGTTAATACTGCAGTATCTTCTACAAAAGTAGAATCTGGGAATGCTTCATCTGCTTCTAAATAAGTAACCTCTACTCCACAAGTTTTTAACGCTTCAACATAAGCTTCATGTTGTACTAATAACCCTTCGTAATTTGGTGTACCTAAATCAGAAGTTGTTAACCCCTCTACATAACTTTTACCTGGTTTTTTTACAATAACATTTGAAAACATTTTATTATCCCCCTTAGTATCTTTCGACTGGGCAAGTTAAACACGTTGGCCCGCCTGTCCCTTTTACTGTGATTTCATCGCCTTTATACGTATAAACTGTTGCTCCTGACTCTTTCAATAGTTGTTCTGTAACTGGATTTCCAGCAGGTAAAACACATACTCTTGGTGCTAGCGCTAAAACATTACAACCAAGTGAATCGTATTCATCATTTGGCACCTCAAGTAGAGTAAAGCCTTTTTCTAAAAGCCATTGGCGCATGAAGACTGGCATTAGTCTTGAATGTACAACCGCTAAATCCTTGTCCACTATGCTGATGAAAGACATTAAATGCAAGCAAGCTTCTTCACCTAAATCATGTGGTAAAGGAACAATCATCACTTCATCTACAAAAGGTTTGAAGATTTCTTTAAGTTGACGAATCGCTTCATCATTCGTACGGTAGCCTCTCCCTATCGCTACTGTCCGCTCATTTAACCAGACAATATCTCCACCATCTGAAATAGCTTCCCCTTTTAAGCTACCGATGATTGGTATATTCTTTTCTGTCAAAAACTCATTAAACACATCTGCTTCAGGTTGTCGCAATTCTTTTCCTGAACGTAAGATGATAGCTCCGTGCGGTGTAAATTTCACTGGATCATGTGCATATAAAGAATCCAAACCTACAGTTTCGTTTTGTGGCAAGAAATCTATCTTTTCAACATGCTTTCTTAAAATATCTAGAAACGATTCGTACTCATTTATAGCTTCTTTAAAATTCGGCTCACTAAGATAAAAATATTTCTCCCAATTCCCTTGAAGATGCTGTTGGTTAATAAACGCAGCATCGGGACTTTTCACAATGACACGTTTCAAAGGTGCATACATTGAATCACAAAACATACTTCCCCCTCCTTCTTTCCGATGAACGGAAAATTTTTCCGTCAAAAGGAAACTATATATTTAGAATATATGAAAAATATATTATAATGTCAATATATTTTAATAAATCTGAAAATAATACTAGAGGTGAATTTTATGCAAACAATCGATCGTATAATGCAAGTAATTGGAATTGTTTCCAATGTAAAAGAAGAAGGCATTACCATTACCGAATTAACACAACAAACAAAATTACCACTTGCGACTTTGCACCGTATGCTCACTTCACTAATTGAACATAGACTAATAGTTCAAGATAACGAAACAAAAAAATACCAACTAGGAAATATTTGGCTAGAGTTCGGTCTTCAACTTTATGACCGTTTCGATTATGTAGCGTCCATTCGTCCTGAATTAGATCGATTGGCCAATATTGTCAATGAAAGCGTGTATTTAAGTAAACCAATTGGGACTGAAGCTATGGTGATTGAACGTATTGATGCGCCAAATAATCGAATACGAATTGTCGATCAATTGGGTATGAGAATACCGATGCATATTGGGGCCGCAAATAAATCGATGCTCGCCTGTATGTCAAAATCTCAAATACATGACTGTGTAAAGAAAGCACTGGCACCAAAGGAAATGGAAGAATTGTTTGAAAAGTTGTTAGTAATTCAGGCTAATGGTTATGCAATCAGCTATGAGGAGAAAACAGAAGGTACAGCTTCCATCGCAGCACCGATCCGCCAAAGAAATGGTGAAGTACTAGGCGCAGTAAGTATAGGCGTTCTACAATTTACACTTACAGAGGAACGTATTGAATTTTTAAAACAGGAATTGTTGCAAACTACAACGAGAATTTCACAACAACTTGGTTTTTTATAAAATTTAATTCTAGAACTAAACCTTTGGCTTCCCTTTTTTTACACAATTGCGTTAACAAGGAAATAAGCATACTTACTATTCTATAGAAGACATTTCGCTTAAGTTTTATATAAGTCTCTCAATTTAAAAACAACTACAAAAAAGCCTGACAATTAATTGTCAGGCTTTTTAATAACGCTGTTCAAGCTTTTTTAATTTGATATCATATATGAAATTTCCAAATGGTATAAATGCTACTGCAAATGCTAGCAATGACCAAACAATATTCCAACGAACACGAATTGTTACATATAATATAACTAAAACGTAAGCGACGAAAATGAATCCATGTGCTGCACCAGCAATACGAACAGCCATCGGAATATCTAACATATACTTCATAGGCATCGCTATAAATAATAATATTAATAGCGAAATGCCATCAAAATAGCCAGCTAATCTCAGCTGACCAACAGGGTTTTTTAGCATAATTTCTCTCCTACAAACAATTTACCACGATAAAATCCGAAGGTACTTCTAGCTTATCGAATTTTACAGTACCGTACAATATTGTTTGTTTAAAAAGAAAGTATGTTGTGTCTGATTAATGACTAAAGAATATCGATTAGTTTACAGACAAGATTGCGAGTGACTGCAAAAAGATTTGAATCGTTAATTTATTTCTTACACTTTTGCGTAATTTTCCAAAAAACAACTAACTATGTCTTGATATCATAATTCTACTTATAGTTGTAAACCTTCCACACTTAATAGAATAATTACATTGGATTTTATTTATTATTCAACTACATTTAAGAAAAACACTTGTAACTTATTCATCCTCTACTTCTATTAAATAGATCCCGTCTGAGAATCCACCTCGTTTTTCTTTTTTCGATAAACGAATTTGTTCCAGCTCCTCGTAAGAAACCCCATAAACAGCCAATGACGCATGAACTAACTCTAATATATCTGCAAGCTCCTCAACTGCGTCTTTTTGTACTTCTGCTTCATTAAATTCAAGTGCTTCTTCTGTCATTTTTAATTTCAATTCTAATAAATACTCTTTTGGTGCTAAAACTCTAGTTGAGTATTCTTTCCCAGTCTCCTCAATTATTTGCGGGATTAAATCTCTTACTAGTTTGTTGTATGTGTGCACTTTTGATCACTCCTTCTATGTTTTGCAATGAAGAAATAATTTCAATTACTAATACTGATATAGCAACAATTTTAAATACTTAAACTTACCTATTTTCTGAATTTACGAGAACAAATGAAGAAAGAAAATATCACTATAAAGAGGTTAGACCTACTCCAGAAACAATGGGAAAATTATTACCAAACATTATTATTAAATAGAACTTGCATAATGCATAAAAAAAGGTTTCAAATCCACAGTGTATATTGTGCAGCTACAATTATCTAAGCTACCAGAGGGTCGTATTCTACATAATGACCAAGGTTCAGTTTATACATCCTATGATTATCAAAAAGCAGTCAAAGAAAAGGGAATTACCATGAGCATGTCACGGAAAGGCACGCCAGCTGATAATCCCCAATCGAAACGTTCAATCTCGACAATATCTATCTCACACCGAACACATGTGTGATACAGATTATCGAAGAATACATTACTTATTATTATATTATCCGTATTCAAACGAAACTAAACATTCGACTTTTTTAGGAGAAGTTTCCATCATAAATCAACAATGTTACCTAAAAAAAGTATCTAATCTATTGATTATTCTTTTATTACCTCTTTACGATCTTATAATTACATTTTCACTACTTCTTGTTTTAAGAAAAAATTCTAGGTGTTCTTTTAGAAATCCAACATAACGTTCGACCTCTTCTATTGTTGTGTATGGCGAGATTGCAAAAAATTTATGTGCATATACGGATATCCGCTTGCTTGAGTTTGCTACTTCCACGAGACGTTGCTTTTTTGTATTTCCAAAGAAGACAGTATCTCGTTCGGCACCAATTACCTCTGCAAACTCGTCATTAAATTGATTGATTTCTGTTATTTCTTCTACGGTTAAAAGTCCGTTCAATTCATCATTCCATATTGTCTTTTCAGGATAAAAACGGAATGTTGTAATCGGCGAAACTTCATTCGTGATCACCACATTCGAAACTTCTTTTATTAACGTCTCTCTAAATGTAATATTGACACGAATATAGTTGGCTAAAAGCTCTTGATAGCCTTCGATTCCAAATGCCAATAAAGACGCATAAATCGTCAAAGCACTTCCCATTCGCGAACACTCGAGCGTGTAGCCAGTATGATAGCTACCATAACTGCGATTCCCAACATACGGCGTTTCCTCTGCATCTAAATCAACATACTTAAGATACTCTCTGTTTTTGATTAAAAACAAACTCGTGATATATGGCGTTTGTCCAAGCTTATGGAAATCAAAGACCATACTATCTGCAAGCTTGATATGTTTAAACTTCTGTTGATAGGATTTCAATACCTCATTAACGTTGTTTTCAAATCGCAGAGGATTACTTTCAAAGTCGTAATTATTAAAGAAAGTATACATGCCACCCATAGCAGAGTCTGCATGGATATAGATTGGATATATGCCATTAGTGCGTTCCAATTCTTCTGCTATCCGCTTAATTCCCTCAATGTCATCAACCCCAAATGTATCAGTAGTTCCCATTGTGGCAAGGACATAAAGTGGAATGCCGCCTTTTGCAATAACATGCTCCATTTTTTCTTTTAAATCTTCTAGATTCATAGAATGATCAGCATTGACTTTCACGCGTATCATGTTTTCTACGCCAATCCCAGTTGCTTCTACAGATTTATACAAACTGTAGTGTGATAGCTCTGAACAGAAACAATAGAGATTTTGCGGTACACCACTTTGATTAGAGGACGGCGCGTAACGGGCAATGGCAAGACGTAAAGAGTTAAAGACAGCCCCTTGTCCTCCCCAAGTTGTATATCCTGCACTGATGCTTTCATCGTATCCTATAAGTTTGGATAGCATACTAGTTACTTCAATTTCTGCTGTAGCCGCTGCTGGGCCTTCTACATCCCAAATATTGTTCCCATTGACAAGCACCATTACTAAATTCCCGATAATACTAGCAATATTCGGAAGAGGCGCTGCATTAGCTACATAATTTCTATTGACATACCGGTGTCCTTCTACCAATTTGAGAAGCTTCTGAATCACTTCCTCCATCGACACACCCGTTTTCGGAACATCAGCCTTTTGAATAACACGATTATAGTAATCCTCTGTGTACTCGGGCATTTCTCCTAGCGTTAGTTTGTTAGGGTCCTTTAATTCATCTATTTTCGTTAAAATTGTCCTAAAGTAAGACAATATTTCCTCTCTTTGAAAGTCATTCCCGTCCATACTAGGAAACAATTTTTGTACTTTCTTCATTGTTTTAGCTCCTTGATGTTTTACTAAAAGTAGTTTTATTTTTAAAAAATTTAAATCCCATCTGATAGACCTGCTGCATTAAGAACGATGATGATGGCAATTGGAACTATATATTTTAAGAGAAAATAACAACTGTAAAAGAATATGTATCTTAACATTCGATCCTTGTTTTAATTTCGGCAAACAAATCTTCTTTTGAAATATTCCAGGATACAAAAATCGCGATCAATAATGCACCTACCTAAAGGCATCGAGATATCGCTGACTGCATAATCCATCAGGTCAAAGATGATCTGTTGGACATCTGTTAGCGCACCATACGAAAGACAGGATGGGACTTCAACTATAAAAATGAGAATATCAATAAGCCAAATGGCTTTCATGCGCTTAATCGAATCATTTTTAGTAACTGCAGCCACACCTTGCCCCTTTTGCACTTTTTATCAGTTTTTGCCCAACATAAAAAAGAAGCTTTCCACAAGTTGAATCAACCTATGAGAAGCACTTTTATATTTATCAGAGAGCAAGGTGAAAATCTTTATACTGCTAAACTGACCTTATTTTCAGCATCTTAACCCACTTTAGTTTCCGCAGCTTCAAAACCATGATTCCATGTAAATTATAATTTGTTTACATCATCTTTTAACTCTACAAGACTCTCAGCTTCCAAAACAAGTTTTTGCATTGTATTTAGTTCATCATCACTAATTTCTATTAGTTCCTCAAACATTTCAACAGATTCTCGAGAGATAGAAGCTATCTCAACAATTGTTGTCATTATCTGATGAGAAGCAGAAGATAACTCTTCTGTACTTGCAGAAGAATATTCATTATTTTCTGCAATGACCTTTGTAGTAGATAGAATCTCTTCAAACATGGTTCCAACCTCTACAATGTTCGTATTTGTATCTTTAAATTCTTCAGTTCCCTGTTGCATTGACTTGACAACTATTTCAGTTTCTTCTTGAATATTCTTTACAATATTTGATACTTCAGAAGAAGACTGGCGTGATTGTTCGGCTAATTTTCGAACCTCATCAGCAACAACCGCAAATCCTTTACCATGTTCACCCGCACGGGCAGCTTCTATTGCCGCATTTAATGCCAATAAATTTATTTGTTCTGCAATCCCTGAAATCACTTTTACAATAGTGCCAATTTCGTGAGATTTTTCTCCGAGTTTATTTATTGCATCAAATGTTCCATTTATCGTTTGATTAAACTGATCCATTTTCCCTAAGGAATCCTTGAGCTTCTCGTTTCCTTCTTGCGTCAATTCTAAAGTAGTATTTGATTGAAATGAAATTTGATTTGATCTCACTGATAGATCTTCGATAGCCTGTGCCATTTCTTCCATAGACTCGGCACTTTCTTCTGTAGCTACTAATTGTTTCTGCAATCCTCTACCTACCTCATCGATTGCCGCTCTAACAATATCCCCTTTTTCAGAAGCATATTCTCCAATTTCAGCGAGATTTTCTCCTTTTTCATGTACATTTTTTGAAAATAAATATTTTTTTTCCCTTGTACTGCTGAAAAACTCAATTAGTTGATTAAATACAGCATGATTAGAACTTTTTTCATCAACTTTACTTGCGATATTACCTGCTGATATTTCTTTCATTCCATTTATTATTTCTTTATTAATATGAAGATGATGTTTTAGTGAAAAATATCGGTAAGCAAAATACACCGCTACCACCATTAAGATAACAATTATTCCTAGCATAACAGCTTCCATGATAAATATATCTCCTAACTCCTATTAATTATTGAATAAGACTCAATTATGATTATTTTAAAGCTCCTTTATAAGGATATATGTTCCATCCGCTACATTTGCAGGAATACCATTCAACTTACTATTATCCAGATATTTATGAACAATATAATTTCCGTCTATATCTTTATATTTTTTCATATTATGATATTTTTCCATTACACGTATCGACTTCGGATTTGTCGCTTCACCTAAAACGGCCTTCACCCCTTGTGATGATGCCTTTGTTAGCAATTCATTTCCTAATTGTTGAATAATTTCGTGACGTTCATGTTCAGCTGTCACTCCTAACATGAATAGGTGTAATAACTCTCCATCTTCAATTTCTTTTCCGTTTCGTTTTTTATAATCTTCCATGAAACGTTTATCCACATCTTCCAGAACACGCAGAATTACATTCATATCATAAAAAGAACCTTCAAATAAATCTTCTCCGATAATCTCTGGTGCATTTGTATCTCCAGCAAGCACACCAACAACATTATTATTAATATCCAGAGCGACTGCGCAATATCCCTGCTCTATTGTAGAGTCTAAATATTCCTTGGTAAACATATAGAAATCTTCATAACCTATATTTAATTGACCTACCATCGGTTCCTGAACCCATTTTCCTGAAACGTCCACTCCAATAAATGAGCGAGCCAGGCATTCAGCTGCTTTCTGAATTAAAGCTGTTTGTTCCTTCGTTATAATCTCATATGTATACAACTCTTGTGTTGTTTGCACTTATTGATCTTCCTTCCGAATTATAAAATAAAAATTTCTTTTCTATTGGACCTAACTTTACATAGAATGAGGTACTTTATCGATAAATGTACCTGTGAACTCAATTCTTTCAAGTGCATTCCTAATTTGCACTTGAGCAATTTTAGATGAAGGTTTTACTACAAGGATATCCTTAAAACCTAAGCTAGAATAAAATTGCATCGTTTGCTCCAACTGTGGTACAACCTTTGATGGAACAGTTGTTTGGTGAGTCCCATCGACAACAAACGTATAGTCTTTTCTTGATACTTTATTAATCGTATCCTGTAAATCTATCATATAACCTTCTGCATCTTCCTCTTTCATTAATCCATGCACCTGTACATGAACTTCCTTCGAAACCTCATGAATTGCCATTTTATATTTCTTTTTATCTACGACTATCATCTTTTAATTCCCTTCTTCTTTATGATCTGCTATACTACATTGTTAACATTTGCTCGTTCTTCTCGTAGGAGTGTAATAAAAAAAGCTATCCCAGATATAGATAAGATAGCCAAATAATCGTTATTATTCTTGGCAACCCGACTATCATTATCCAAGAGGATTTTAGATTCGTAGCTTTGCGTCCTTACCTTTCAATAAGTTTGCCTTTTTCAATTTTTATAAATAGTACTAATCTCATGCTCATATATTACTACAACATTATATATTACTTGTCATTTTTTGTCGAACTAGAATTACAAGAATTTTTTCTTAGTTTACATACGAAAAATGCCCCCCTCCTTATGAATGTTAAATTCCATATTTTGTAATATTAAAAAATCCATATTTTTCTAGAATAGTGTGTAGCTCTATTACTTACTTATTGTTCCTTTGGTATAGGATTACCTTGTAAATCTGCTCTACAGTGAGGGCGGATATCTGAACTGTAATCAAATAAATTATTTCCACTGGAAATTAGTAGTATAATCTATGATAAAGAATGAACTTTCGTTTTATAACAAAAGGGGAAGAGGTAAAATAGCCTTTTTCAACTAACAGGTACGTTAGTTAAATAAGAATTAAACAACTTATAAAAGCCTTACTACAATAAAGTGTAGTAAGGCTTTTATATTTTTATATCAAAATCAAATAAATTTATTATCACTTTACGGTCTTAAAGCCAATTTGTACTGTTTGAAATAAAGTCGAGATGTTATTTAGCTGTTGTTTTACCAATGTACTTTTTAATTTGCTGTTCTCCATCTATTGGAGGGAATGCTATGGGGACAGCATTCAATTGATATTTTTCTTGTAGTGCTAATTCAAGGTTAAAAGACTAATCTCTAGGATCGTTAATAACGATGTTCACGTAATTTTTTTCTTTGGCGTTCTTCAATAACTTCGAAACAGTAGGTCTAGACAGATCGAGAGCTTTAGCGATTTCACCTTGAGTCTTATCTAAATCGTAATACATCTTTGCTACATCTACACTAAGTAAATCTTTATCATTGAACATAATTAGCTCCTTTAATGTACTCGTAATAAATAATGATATGCTTCTTCAATGAAAGTCAGTTAAAAACCTTCATAGTATATGGTGTCCGTTGTCATTGGAATTGCAATATGAGGGCGTTTCGGAAATCAAAAACAACTTAACGCTTTACTTTATATTATCGTTCAAGCAATACCAAAGAAGTGATTTAATTTCATTATATGGCGACCTCAATTTGGAAAATACAATTCATGAAGTTATTGTAAACATCTTTAAAAGTATACTTACTCCACAGTTCTATTAGTTGACATATTAAATTTTTGTAGATCATCAGATCTAAGACTATAAGAAACAACTTTCTTCTTCCACTGCTTAACTACATCAACGTTATTTTCGGGATTATAAACAAAGTAATTAACATCTTTTTTGCCCCTTTTTAAGTTGATGACAAATGGAGTTACATTAGTCTCTGGATGTAGGAATAATTTTTCATTGCCTGGAAATATATAATGTTTTTTTAAAAAGTTAGCTTCATTAAAATACTCAATAAATCTAATTTTTTCTTCCTCTTCTAAATGCTTTCCATTAAATGTTACAGTAACATCTTCTGAATCAAGTTTTTGATGAAGTTCAAATTTATCTAAAAACCATGCCACAAGTGCATTTGGAGGACTCATTAACAATTTAAAAATAATTCCAATCACTATCATAATAGCAACTGTCCATGTCATATTATATCAACTCCTTCAATAATAATATCTGGTTACTATAGGCCAACATTTTAATAGTAAATAATATACTATCACAAAATAGTAATTTGCAAACAAGGGCTATTTTTAATAAGACACCATTACAACCCTCAAATCGGGCGCTAAAAACGTCCGATATCCCTTTGTATACAAATGTTAAATGAAAATCAATTCACTCACATAGCCACAAATAATTTTTAATTAGCCTATATGGATGTTTCATCAACTACCACTCAATGATAAAGGATTTATATTTTTATTAACCATCCAATTGGATTATTTTTTGACCATCCACTTATCTTAAGAATTAAATTTAAAATAAATGTTAATAACAAATTTCCTTAAAATATACGAGATGCTTCTCCAGAAGGAAATGTTTACAAACAATTAAGAGCTTCTGCAAACCTTTTGATTCCTTCATCAATCGAATCTTCATCTTCTCTTGCGAAAGTAAAACGAACAAATCCATTTTTAGATCCCATTGTAGAACCAGGAACATAAATGACGCCTTTTTTAATTGATTCTTCAAGTAATTGGATTTCATTAAAACTTTTAAGGATTTTACACCAAATATGAATACCACCTTGAGGAATAGAATATTCCACCTGGTCTTTTAAATATATATCAAGGCTTTTTATAATTTTATCTCTCCTTTTTTCTAATTCCTTAATTAAACGGTTTATATGAAAATTGAAATTTTCTGATTCTAAAAAATCATTTGCTATCCATTGTGTATAGCTAGAATGTCCAAAGTCAATTTGTTGCTTTGCATCGGATAATCTTTCAATCACCGATGTTGGGCCAATAATCCACCCTATTCTTAATCCTGAGGCAACAATTTTGGACAAAGAACTAATGTATAATACGTTTCCGTTCTTATCTATTGATTTAAGGGTAGGTATTTTATCTCCTGAAAAAGCTGTTAAACTATAAGGATCGTCCTCTACTACTGGAATCCCAAGCTTTGAGGATATATCTAAAATAGCTTCTCTTTTTTTTACATGCATTAAGGAACCCGTTGGATTTTGAAAATCTGGATTTAAAAAAATCATTTTAATACGGTGTTTTTTATATAATGACTGCAAATCTTCAGGGTTAATTCCATCCCTATCGACAGGTAGATAATGTATTTGTATACCTGCTGATTTAAAAATCGGAAGATTATAATTGTAAGAAGGATCTTCTATTGCTATTGAATCTCCAGGCTTTAACAAACATTGTACAATTAAATGTAATGCTTGTTGCGCTCCTGATGTTATAAGTATTGAAGAAGGATTAGTTTCGATTCCCCGACTTTTTTTTATATGTTTTGTAAGGGTTTTTCTTAGGATTTCACTCCCCTGTGGATGATCGTATCCTAGGCTTCCAATAAAAGAACGTGTAGAGGTTATCTCCCTTAAAAAGCTTTTTGGGAAAAGTTCTTCTGACAATTCACCTGTAGCTAAATTTATTAAATTATGTTCAACAGCTTCTTTTCTTATTTTTTGTGTCACAGGTAGATTAGGGAGAAAAGAACCTGCCCCAATATACCTATTCCAGCTAGGAATTCGTTTTTTTGTTATACCCCATATATCTTTACTAATGGTAGTACCACTTCCTCTATTTCTTTCAATTAGCCCATTCGATTCTAATTCGTCATATGCATTTACCACAGTACTTCTATTTATTTCTAAAATATTTGCTAAATTCCTCTCAGATGGCAATGGTTTATCAGGTGGGAATGTCCCATCTGCAATTCCCTTTTCAATATAATCTGCGAGTTGTTTATAGATAGCTTTTTTTGCTTTTCTATCAGGTTTCCAATCCATATATACTCACCTCACAATTTCTATTAAACTTGCTTAAAATTTTCCATTTATCTTTTAGCATTGCCATTAAAGATAAAAAAATTAATACTAATATAAATTTTACTTGTAATTAACCTTCCACTTTAAAATTCAATACACATTTTCTTATAAGAACCACATTGAAATGACATAGCCATTATTCAAAATAATAACGTTGTAAACAGGGGGTTCACCAGCTACAATTCAAGACAAGAATTACATGATTTGAACGGATTTTTCTGTTTTGATAAAAAGCGTAAAACCCTTATATATAAATGGTTAACCGCGTACTGTATGATATTACGAGTAAGCCACCTGAGTCCCCGGCAAGAGATTTTTAGGTTAGTGTACAGGACGCCTGCTTACTGGCTAATGATGTGTGAATCCTAAATAGGCAAGATACTCGCGTAGAAGCTTGAGTATTGGAGTTTCTGGACGAGGGTTCGACTCCCTCCGTCTCCATATTTAAAACTGTTATAAATGCAATTATTATTGTGTGACGTAAAGCATAAATTTCAAAATCAATTAGTGAGGAATGGATATCTGATGATGAGTTTTTTGTCACCGAATCTGCAATTTAGGATAATAATAAACTCTTTCATCAATTGAAAAAAAGAACTTCGAATAAGAAAAACATAGGGAGGTTTTAGTCTTCCTATGTTTTCATTCATATTATTTATCTGTTTGTTTTTGCTTTTTTTTCAAATACTCCGCACGTATTTTTTCAAGTTGCTGCTTTTTATCAAATTTGGCAGGCTTAAGTTTTTCATGATACTTTGCCACAGCCACCTGACCTTTGGTATCCAATTGATATTTCCCCACTTTGTTCACCTACTTTTCTTGTCTTTAAAGAGAATCTATTCAACAAATATAATATACATTATTTTACTGAAGTAAACCTTTTTACTTTATTAGTATACTGCCTAACCTTGCATATATCAGTAAAAACTTAGTAAAATAATTCATAGCCAAATGGTATTCATTATACTTATCTTTACGACCTTAAAATTGCTGATTCATTTTAAAGTCATCAATCAATTCGCTAATTTTAACTAAAATAAAAAACCTCTTCCAGTTATTTGTTATAAATAACTGGAAGAGAGTTTAATTTTTGAAATATAAATAGTTGTACGTTAATCATTGATTTAGTTCTTAACAAACTTCGTAGTCGTCTTATTCTCAATAATTTTTTAACTACTTGTAATGTTCCTCCGGTTTTTTCATTTTCAGAATAATCTTTTTGTTTCCATTTAATACACTACCAGCTTTAACACTTTGTTTTTGTACATAGCCTTCGCCGTTAATTTCTATATTAGCACCAGCCATTGTTTGATACGTTAAAACGTTGCGGAGTGACCAATCTGTAAAATCAGGTACAACTGAATCCCCATCTGTCTTCAAAAATACCAAACCACCAGATAAGACTTCTGATTTTTCTGTAGGATATTGATCCGTAATTTTATCACCATTACCTATAATAACTGTTTCGATTCCATTTCCTTCAAATTCTATTTCAACATCCTCAACAAGTTGACCATTTAAGTTTTCCATCGTTTGAGATTTCGTTTTCTTAATTTTTTGAGGCTTAATATTTAAGTACTTTAAACTACTTCCCATCACTGTATTAAACACTATTGATGTTGGCTCAGAGCCCACTTCTGTTGGCCCAAGTTTCGGTTTTCCCACGGCAATGTACATAACTAACTGAGGATCATCTGCAGGAGCCATGCCTAAAAACGAATACAGAAAATAATTTTTTCCCCTTTCGTCGTATTTGCCCGTTGATGGGTCTGGCATTTGCGCAGTACCTGTTTTACCTGATACTTCATATTCCTGACTTGCGAAATCTTTAGCGGTTCCATTTTCTGAAGTAATAGTAGTACTCAAAATCTTTCTAACTTCTTTTGACGTTTTCTTAGAAATTGGTTTACCTTTAATAGTCGGCTTGTTTTCTTTGACGATTTCCTTCGTATTCGGATTTACAATTTTCTCAATTACATACGGTTGCATCATTTTTCCATCGTTCGCAATGGCTGAAACAGCTTGTATTAATTGTATAGGTGTGACTGTAGAACCTTGTCCATAAGTTGTTGTTACACGGTTAATAGGATATTTATCTAAGATTTGTCCTGTAGCTTCATTTGGTAAATCTATTCCTGTTTTTTCACCAAACCCAAATTTGTTTACATAAGAAATGAATTTATCATCTCCTATTAGTTTTAAAAGATGAGCCATTCCTACATTGGATGAGCGCTGAATTCCTTCTAAATAGGTGATTGGCCCCCAACCTTGTCTGTCATTATGATCTCCAATTGGTACATTTCCTACCATGTATTGACCAGACTGAAACTTCGCGTTTGGAAACCATTTTCCTTCTTCTATAGCAGCTGCTAATGTAAAAGTTTTCATTGTAGAACCTGGCTCTATCGTCAACTCTGTCAGTTGGTTTAACCAACTATTTTCAAGTCCAGTACCGTCTTGTGGGTTGTATGTAGGTCTTTGCGACACAGCAAGTATTTCTCCGGTTTTCGGATTGGCAACGACTGCTACCATCGATTCAGGATTATATTTTTTGTAAACTTTGGACATAGAATCTTCTAAAAAGTTTTGTATAGTCTTATCAATCGTGAGATATACATCCGCACCATCTTTCGCAGGTTCTACCATCTTATTGCTATTAGGTAGCAAATACCCCCATAAATCACTCTTATATTGAACCCTTCCATCAGTACCGGATAATTCTTTGTTATAGATGGATTCTAATCCCATTTTCCCTACCGTTCTAGATTGTCCGTCTTCTTGAGTATCCCTTTGAGCTAAGCCTATTAAATTCGATGCAAAGATACCGTTTGGATAAAATCGCTTTGTTTCTTCCATGAAAATGATACCTGGTAGCTTTTCACTACTAATGTTCTCCATTACTAAATGACTAATATTACGACCCGCAGCACCAAATTCTACTTGGCGAATTTCATTACCTTGTGCATTCTTCACCTTTGTATTTAATTTATCAAATATATCTTTTTCGCTAACAGGAAGATATTTTGCTAATATATTAGCAGTCTTCTCTTTATCTGCAACGTGCATAAGAGTTTTAGTTCCTTCAGATGCCTTAGGACTAATTACAGCTACTAAGCGATAGTTAATAGTATCTTCTGCAATAACTTGTCCTTGCCGATCGAGAATGTTCCCTCTATTAGCTGTAATTACTTTTGATCTTTCGTATTTTGCTGCCGCTTTTGCCGCCAAAGCTTGCCCCTCTACCTGACCTGAAGCTTGAATAAAAAATATACGGAAAAACATGGCAAAAAAGAGGCCACCGTAAACGATTAGCATTAGAAAAGCTCCCCATTGAAATCGAAATTTTCTTTTCATTGTCCAGACACTACTTTCACAAATTTTTTGTTTCGCTTCAAGCCTAATGAGTTCGTAACTGACAATAATGAAATTAAGATTATTATGGCACGGAGAACACTTTCTCCCTTAGACAATATTCTTTTAGAAGGTCTAGGTGTTAGCTGCTGGATGTACTTTTCTTGATACCGATTATGTAATGCCAATTAATCACTTCCTTTTTTTCTTAAATTAATTCTGCTATTCTTATTTTTGCAGAGCGGGCTCGATTACGATTCCATCCTGGTTGAAGCGTAGAAACGCTCCTATTATTTAAGATGACTTCTCTTTTTTATTATTGTTTTTCTTCTCCACTTAAAAATCCCAAATTAGAAATACCACCCAAAAAAATAATGACTACTAAAAGTGAATAGTGTCTATATTCATTAGGAAGAAAAGCAATTAATAGTATAGTAGTTAGTAGAAATGGTGGCGTAAGTATCCAATACTCTTATTTTGAAAGTGTTTAATTACAGTTCCCTCTTTTTCATTTGGTTATAGTACATTAATTTTAACATATATATCCAATAAAAAATCACCTCTTAGAAAAACTAAAGAGGTGATTTTATCAAACTAGAATAAACGATCAATCATTTCCCATTTATCTCTTAAACCTTACTACATAAAATAATTCTTTTTATCATCAGGAGTTAGTATAGATGTAGACAAAAAAGGCCAAAATCCTATTTTAAAGGATTTTGACCTTCAATGACATTAACTAGTATCTCTGATTTGATTGATTAAAAAACTTGTCCAATCATAAAAGTATTTAATCTTTATAAATTTTTATTTGATTTCTGGAACTTTCACCTTTAAGGATTTTGGTTCACTTAAATTACCGTCCTCCATAAACTGACCTTGAATAATGCATTCGCCCTTTTGCAGGTAACGCAATTCATCCTGATTTGTAATATTCATTTTCCTCGCTACTAAGCTTAATTCACTCTCAGCTGGCTTAAAGAAAATCGAAGTAGCTGCATTTTCTAAAACTGTACGCTCTGCTTGCGTGAAATTACTAAACGTTTGAGTAGCAAACCATGCCGACAAGCCAAACTTTCTACCCTCACGTAAAATCTTTTCAGAAGGCGAATTGCTTCCAAAGTCTAGATTTTGCGCTTCATCTAAAACAATTGGTAATGGCTTGTCTACATTACCACTTTGAGCAAAGGAGAATAAATCCCATAGAATAAATTCAGTCATCAGCTTTTTAATATCATCCTGATCAAATCCTTCAAACTGAATAACGAATACTTTGCCGTCAGCTGTGAAATAATCGTCCCAAGTAAATTCATTTTCATAATCAAATGGATCAATATCAACAAATACATTCAATTTACTAACGATCGAGGCAACAACAGAGGCTGACGTGTCAGGTAATTCCTGTAGCACCTCTAGCATTAGCTCCAAACTTGCCTTATCTCCATACATCTCAATGCATTTCTTCGCTGAACGATAAATGGCACTTTGCTGCTGATCACCAAATTGTTTGTACACTGATGCAAATACATTTCGAATTCGTGAGGCTGTATCAGTTACCTTTTCCTCAAACTTTTTGCCGGCAATGATTTTCTCTCTGCGACGGAATGGATTTATTGGGAAGCCTTCATAATAGACAATACGCTCCTCCAAACGATCTCCTAGTAAATTTAAAAATTTCGGATTCAGTTGGCTTCTCGTATAACTGCTAGAGAAGTCTACGATTAATGCAGATTGTCCATTTTCCACAAGCTGTTTCAATACCGATTGAATAAAGTATGTTTTTCCTTGTCCAGAACGGCCACCAATAACTAAATGCCTGTTTGACAGTAATGTAGAACCATACTCCCAATATACCGGCTTCTCTCTATCATAACCAAAGAGTGGCTCATTTCTTTTTAGTGATTGGCTTAGTGACACCGAATCCGATGATAATACTATTGATTTTTCATCAAATTTCACCTCATTCACTGGTGCACTATCCATTTGATACAGCTCTTTAGACTCTGCAGCCTCCATGCTATCGCTTTGTATTGCTTGGGGTTCCAGAACAGTACCGTTTATTTCCTCAGTAATTGGTTCTTCTACTACTTCCAACTGTTGGGAGCCGTCATCCGCATGAGATTTCTGTTCTACTACTTGTTCCGATTGATCTTCATCTACATCAATAAATGCGGGTAAAGGAATAAGCTGAATAGTTTCTTCTTTAAATTCAACTTCAGTCACTAGACTAAAATCATTGTTCTTTAAATCCTCCATCCTAACACCAAGTGAACGATATGCTACATTTTCTGGAATTTCATGTATTAGTACCATATTATCTCGATTACGTGTCGGATTAATTAAATTCTTTTTGAAAGAAATAATTGCGCCTACACCGTGTTCAGCAACCATTTCATCACTAATAGTAAAGTCATCATTCAGTAGCTTTTCTAAAACATCTTCAGCAATTACATATGATTGCTCGGGCCAAAAATCATTTTCCCGTATCTTATTTGCGTTAATAATAAACATACGAGCAAAGAAATTACGTAAAAACTTAGCATCAAATGTTTGGTCATGAATAAGATTATCTTTAATTCGTGTATTTAGTTCCTTCACTTGCTTAATGCCTTTTTCAATTACATCATTACTGTTAATTCCGATTTTCACTTCAACAGGATAAAAATGAAGTTTCAAATTACTTTCCACCTGCTCAAGCCCAATTAATAATAAATCATCACTACAGTTGCCTGTTTTACCAATTGTTTTTCCCGAGAAAATACCATCTTTACGACTCAATCGAATACTGCCCGCTACACGAACAATTTCCTCCATCGAAATCGGTACCCATAAAATATTCGTTTGGTTAAAGTACAGTAAAGCATGCTTTATTGCTGCAACTATGCTAATTTTTTCACGCTTATCATGTCCTTGATTTTGAACCGCGCGTAAGAGCCATTCACCATTAAATGTGTTAAATGATTTAATAATATGATCAATATTCTCTTCTGGTACGCTTACTCCCTGTGTTTGAAGAAATCCATCAATAACATTAAAATACTGCTTAGATTTATCGGTTACTGTGATGGCATCATATTTACTGCTTGAAGAAAGCTGATCTGAGTAATGGACGATAACTAGGTTATCTGAACTTTCTTGGAAATAGCGTAAATCTACAGCAGGATCAATAAATGTCAACCATGTAGTATTGCTATATAGTTTTTTTAAATAGTGCTCATCATCTTCGTCGATATGAAGGGAAATAACATTATCTTTTTTGTAAGGATCCCTCCCGGCATTTTTCATGTTAGCACTTAGCTCATTAATTAAAGCAGTAAATCTTGTTAAAAGCGCTCGATTAATATCCGAAGATCCCACACCAAAGCCAATACGATAGCCACCATTTTCTGTACTCTGCGATACAGGCGATACAAATAATCCATTTAAATTCATTGCATTTGGGGCATTTTGCATAATTTGCTTAGACATTTGCTCCTTATTTTGCATTTTATAGAATGTTAAATGGCTATAGCGTGGCTCCTCTAGTATCGATACTTTTGAGAAACTTAAATGCTTTTGAATTTCTAATAAAACATCCTCTGCGTCAAATTGCTTTGTCGCACACTCAACATCAAAAATATCCTTCACTTCTGCTGGTGAATTTAGTGTATTAAATAATTCAAATGCACTCATTAAATGTAAGTTTGGTTCATAGCTTGTTACTTCTAATTCAAACATCGTTGATAATGAACCTGTTTGCGTAATCCAATCCTTGAACCACTTTAAAATACCCTTTAGTATTTCCTGATCATTCGTTAAGTTAATAATATTTATATATAATTTAGGCTTACTACTAATCGTAAATAAGTAATCATAATACATTATAAATTGCTTTAGCTTTTCACGAATGACATTTGCTAAATATGCATTAGTTTCTCCAATTTGTACCTCCGTTTGTTGCTGGAAGCAATGCCATTCAGAAAGTGCATTTAAGGAGTCTGGCTTTAAATAGTTGTCATCTATAGGACTAACTAAATACGGTAAGAGGAATGATGGATTCAAACGCTTTAAAATATTTTCATCGACTATTTGACCATCTACTTCCGCGATTATTTCTAATTGGTACGCTACATTCAACGGAGAAAAAGGCGACATATAAATAGTGCTATCATGTCGTAGTGTACCAAGATATAAAAGATTTTTTTGAGCGCTTGTTAAATAGTCATTATCCTTAATCGATTGAATCTCTTCTAAATAGGCTTCAATATACGCCTTAGCCGCATTACGAAGCTCTTCATCGTAATAGGTCAATGATGGAATCGACTTTCTTTTACCTATAGCTTGTAAAAATGCATTATAGGTTTGTTCTATTTTTTCAGGCAAATCCATCGGCATGGCTGTTAAAGTTTGCAGGTGATACGTTGCTGCTCGCATATTATTTTCTAGCCATTGCTGCTCTATTAAATAAAACATACGCTCTTCATCTGCAATTTTATATGGCTGCTGACCAATATTTATTTTTTTTGCTTCGTCAGACAAAATAAAAGTCTCTTTAAGATTTATCTTACGCAGCCAAATTTTTTGAGAGGTAATGTCTTTCGTTTTCAATACTTCATCACTAACGATGACCGGTAACTTACAGCCATTGTGCAAAATGTCGAATTGTATAGAACATGTATCATCATCTAATAAACCTAGATTAAAGGAGATTTCTACCCCGTCGCCTTCTGCAATTACAATCTCAGCTTCATTTTCAATGACAACTTGGTTCGAACCATCTCCTAAGATGACATTTTCATCAGATAGATTTAAAGAAAGTCTTCCAGCCGCAGTTAGACCATAAGTTAATTCATAGTGACTTAGCCATTCTTGTTCTTCCTTAAGCACCATAATACGGAAAGTAAAGGCACTTGAGGTCATATTTTCATGACGATATGAAATATTTTTGAAGGTTATATTCCCTTCCTCTAATGCGATATTTGCGTATAACGATTGCCCTTTTGACGAAACAAATTGAGCTGATCTCTTTAATATATAGGAGTCACTTGTATAACGACTAAACGGCAGTTTTACTTCTATCTCTTCTGAAGGCTCATATTCTGGATGAAAAATAATTAATTCATACGTACGCTTCTTTGGACTTTTTTGCCAAAACGTTTTGATTTTGGTATTTGTCTTTTTGTGGTGCACTACTATTTCATCTGCTTTAAGAAAGATATCTTTGCGGTCCGCTACCTTATCCTTTGCTTTTAAAATGTCAGCTAAATCAATACCATCATCATCTTTGTAAAGCTTTTTTCCAAAATCATCAAAAAGATCAATTAATCGGTCCTCACCATTGCCAAGTTCTCTAAGGCGAGATACTTCGTCAAACAATTCAACATTTTGCGTTAGTCGCTTTTCAATCTCTTTTTGAATTTTTTTGTATTTACCGCTATTCTCCACTTCCATATCACGTGAATCGATTAAATCTGTCAGCACAAAATCTTTAAAATATCCAAGTGCCTTATAATCATCATCCTGCATTTCAGAACCATTTGTCCAAGTTAATACCTCTTCAAAATCCAAGAATGAAGACTGATTTAAATAGTGCGTACCTTCAGTTTCAGCTAAATAATGTAAAAGAATTTCCTTATCCTTACCTATTAACGCACTATTTTTAACGTGCTCTTCTAAATTATTGACGATTTGACTAACATGCAAAGGCATACCCTCTGACGTTAAATCCTTACTACCACCCTGAATTGAATCAAGAAGATTGTCGGATATTATAACGAGAGAGGTATTTTTCCATTCACCTTTTTGTTCACTCATTAAATTTCGCAGTGTCACAAGAAAATCAATATGCGTTCCGTCTAAAGTTGTGGCCAATACATACGTTTGCTTACCATATCGTAATGCATCTGCAGTATATGATTCGGATGTACCTGGAAGCTTATAAGAAAATGTAGTTGCTGCAGGTAATGTAGCTACTGCATCTAGTACATCCTTTACATATCCCTCAGAAGGCAATGAAAGAAAATAGCGATTTACAATTCCCTGTTTTGCTTCGCTAGCAAAATAACCAGACAGTTGATCTGCTACATGATTATAAAATGGCTTTGACATATTGAGCATCCCCACTATCACTTTTTTTATCTAGATAGTTTAAATTATCTAGCATTTTAACAACCTCTTCTTTCGAATATTTATCGAAAAATACGCCACGAACCTCTAATTCAATCCATAGCTTATTTAGCTCTAATTGATTACCACGCGGGCCTACTGAAACAGCAATTAATGCAATAATTTGGTCTAAATTTAATGCCAAAATATTACCTAAGGAGCCTCCCGCTTTTCGATAAAAACGTGTAGCAATCGTTTCGAAAGCTACACTATAACGTGAATTGATCTCCTCTTTCACATTTTTTCGAAGGGTATCATATAAATCTCTAAATGCAGTTTGTAAATCCTGCCCTTCATATGTAATACGCTGCGTTGATGGGAAATATAGTACATACTCTTCGTTAATCCAATAATAAATGGATTGAATAAACTCTGTCTGTGCATCCGGTCCTTGCTTTTCAAAGAAATCAGCATAATCCTTATAGAACCAATTTCCATCCTGTATAAATGTATTATTACCTAGCACATTTAAAGTATGTTCATGGGCGAAGAATGTGCGAATTTCCTCACGTAGTAGGCGTAATCCTTCATTGTAAAAATCACGTCGTTTCGATCCTTTTTCACTCATATTTAAAAACACAATGCGATGTAATTTATCCGTCTGTGCAAATGTGATCTTATTCGTCTGAATAACTATCTGCGCCATCGCAATAAAAGTATAATGTAATGCCAAGTCAGCAAAGTGCTGAATTAAAAATGCTGGGTTTGAAGCAAGCGTACGAACATCCTGTAAAAATTGTTCCTTCAAGCCTGGAAAGAGCATTTTATATTTTCTCATAAACGATTTACTTTCCTTTTCAACCGAAATACGGATAATTTCACTGAGTAAATCTTCACTCTTAAGTTCACTAAAGATCTCTTGGAATTCTTCTTCATTGTCTCTAATATATAAATCATAAAAGAAATGAAAGAAACCAATTTCACCCTTTTTCTCATCTTTATGATCAATAAACGGGATATTTTTAAAATGCTCGACTCTCGTAATAGTCGAGTTTTCAATATCCTTCAATTCATTTTCAATAAATAACTTAAACATTTCCTCGGTTTCAGCAGAATCAAACTTGCCGCCATCAATAATCGAGTCAATTGAATCATCATTCTTCTCGTATTCTAAATTTTCACCATCGAGCACACGTAACGTTGCCCCAACAATCGCAACATAACCATTTTCAAATTTTGCACGCTCTGGCTTACGTGTAGGTAAGGGTAGCACATACGTATTAGCTCGACGTCGATACGTATAGGCACCGTTTTTTTCAACAAAATCTTTTATCTTTTGCGTATCTAATTGAAAAGTCATGTTATACCCTCTTTACATCGAATTTCGCCTTAGAGAACCTCGGCTTAGAAATTTCATAGTATGAATTTGTTTGAACATGCACAAGCAATAATTTCTTTTCCTTATCCTCAAAATATTCAACAATTTTATTATAGAAATCTTCAAATTGAATGGCCTGTCCAGCTTCGTATAGATTCGGTCTACGTCCATTACTTACATGCCTTAAAATCTCAAATAGCTTGAGATCCAGTTCAAAATTAATGTCATTAAAACCTATCGTAATATAATGATTTGCCGCATGGATATCTCCATCTTCTACACTTCCAAATACTTCTTGATCCAATGTTCTATCTAAATCCATCGGTATCGCCATACGAAATTCCTTTTTAAGATTGTTTGTTAGATAAGCATAAGATTCTTTTGGAGAACCCTTCCACTGAAAAACAACCTTTTCAAGTATTGTAAATACTTCCTCAATTACATCACCATCACCCTTAAAGAATGCATATAAATATCGTATAAAATGACTAAAATCAGTGTTTGCATCCTCTTCATTCAATAATTCCTTTAATCGAATAACAAAGCCTGCTACTTCTAAATGCTCGTTAATAGCAATCGCATTTTTCCAATGGCTATCAAAAGGAATTTGATCTTGAATTTGAAATGCATCCTTTAGGTATATTTCTAAATTTGGATGCATAAAGATGCTTGCAATTAATTCATCATTCAAGCTATTTTTTATTAACACAGGATCTAATTCATTAAATCCTAACAAAATAGCAGAGCGCTCTGGATGATTAAATAATAAGTTTGGCAATGAATTATTCAACGAGAAGGCCGTACTCTGAGGACTTAATAAAATTTCTGGAGGTACAATTAAATCCACAATTAAATTGTAAAATTCACGCGTAGAAACAATTAATTTATTTCGGATAATTACATGAATTAGCTTTTCTACAATACGCTTTCTTACTTGCTCGTTCATAACGAAAGCATAGTTTTCATGTGCAATCGTCCATTTATTATTCTCTTTATCTAGAAGCCAGGCTTTGTAAATTTCATTTGATTCATTTTGAGCTGCAATTTTCTCCAAAATACTAGTGAAAAATACAGAATACACGCCTTTTTCATTAATGCTATAGTACTTCTCTTTCGAAAAATCGACTGTATGGAAATTTTCAAAAGTAAGATTTGCTTTAGAATCCTTAACATTTTTAAAGATATTCAGTGAATCGATATAGCTTCTAAAACACTGGAATTTCTCCTTTTCTTCCTGCATTAAATAAAAATTATGCAGTTTACCATAATTAATAGCTATGACAATGTGTTGTTTTGGTTCTTGACCATCCTCAAAAGGTGCAAGAATTCTTTCTAATGTTTCCTCTGCAGGGCGTGTACGTGAATGTGATTCCGTAGCATCATTATGAATATATACATTTTCAAAAAGTTCTGGCTTGGTCGACTTTAAATAAGCTAAAAGGTGGCTTTTCCCATCCCCTACACTACCAAGAAGCAATAGTAACTGCGGGCTACTTGCGGACTGCATTTCCTTCAGCATTTCTACCGTATCCCGTTCAATTTTTCTTTCTATATGCATATAGTTTTGAAAATCTCCGAGCTCATTTGCATTAACTACCGTTTCATTCGAAGATTTTTGTAAACCTTTTATTTTTTGAAGGAACATCGATCCAAATTTGATTGGCTGGTTTTCAGGCACACTATTCACGATTGTTTCAGGAGTTAAATTTCCACTCATAATATTAATCAATTCCGCACTGCGCTCTTCTATCAAAGTAGTCGCTGCACTTTCTTCTAAAACTTCATTTTTTGTCGATAATTGAGACTCTTCTAATTGTAAAGATAAAATATGATCTTGGAAGCTTTCATTTTGGTTTGGATTTTGTTTTATCTCTTTTGTGTTTTTTATTTGCAGCTCTTTCACTTCCTGTGAAGCAAAATTCGAATTAAATATACGCTCTATACTTTGCTGCTTTTTAACAGCATAAAACAATTCAGTAACAAGCTTTTCAAAGGAATTAAAACCCGCTAATAAAATATTTTTAGGTACTTGTTCATGCTTTATTAATTTTAGGATTGCCTTTGCCTCTTGATACTCTGAAACTGACAAACCATATATGCTGTACATCGTTTCCCATAGTTGTTCCGTTGCTACTAGAGCAAACTTTTTATCGTCTATAAACGCCTCATCTATCTCCATAGACTTTTCTTCCGCTAAGTAATTCAGACATGCTTGGCCTAAAGCCCTAAATAAAATTTTCATATTTTTTAATGCACCGTCTGGATTATAACGAACCATAGTTTTGATTAACTCGTAGCTAAATTTATGTATTTCTAGTTCGTAATGAACAATGAAAACTTCCCAAAAGCTTTCTAAAGTAGCTTCATCCATTTTTGTCGGCGTAGATAAATTATCGATAGAAGGGAATAGATTATAGCTATGTTTTTCATCTAAGGTTGTCAACTTAATATCCACCTACTCTTTCATAATTAAAGGCTATTTTTCAAGAGGCTCTTTTGCTATTAGAGCTTTAATAACATCTGCAAGACTTGTGATTGCAGCATATAAGTTACTTGTATTAGGCATTGTCGTTCTATCTAAAAACTTTAGCAATTCAAAAGCCTGCTTATACACTGAAAATGAAATAAGATAACACCGCTTTAATAACAGAATGTCCCTGCGAGTTGCAAGTATTAATTCAAAAAAACTTCTATTATATTTTTAGTTGTTTAGTTTTAAATTTGATATCTTCAAAAAACTGATTTTTAATCCCTGTTACCATATCTTTTAATCGTAATATTACTGTAGCATTACTATCCCCTACCGTATTATAGTTTTTTTGGAAGCTGTACATTATCTTTGATAAATCATGTTGATTGATATAAGAATTCAAATTTTGCATATGTACCCCCCCCATCTTAAAACAAACGGTTTCTATTAGATTATTAATAATTTTACCCTATATAATCTAATTGGACTATACAAAACTTTAAATTAGTCTCATTAATCACTAGGTATTAATAAATATGTAATTTGTTATTATTAATTTTTAGTAAAATCATACCTTTATTTTCATTTTTTTATTATATGATTGGGGTTTATTTTTGAATGTTATAAATTCAATGTATAGTTTTCTTGGACTACTGATAACGGCTTTTAAACGAACTTTATTTACTACGATGGTTTTCCTTATGTGACCTCACAATTTTTTCAATTTAGAATAGAGAAATTAGAGAATTCTTATACTTACACCGCACTCAATAAATTAGAAAAAATCACAAAAACACTTATGTTGCTTAGGTTAAGATAAACTAATTGTTTGTTTGCTCAGCCTTGAGAGATCTAAGTTTGAGTATAGACGGAGGGACACAGAATCAATTTCGAGAAATACTAATTTTTTCGTCTCTTGGAGTCCTATTTATTCATTTATTAATCACTTAATCCTGGGAAAACTTTAAAACAAATGCTTGTGTATCAAATTTATTTTTTATTCAAAGATGAAACCTGCAGAAGATTTAGAAGGAAATAAGAATGCACACGATACAATTACAAGATTTAATAAGTCGGTTAGCGACAATTAGGCGCCTCTTTTCATATATGCACACAAAAAAACGTAGTCAAAAAGACATTCATTCCTGTCTTTTTAACTACGTTTTTAATATTTATATCATCGATTGTTATTGTGCAGTATATCCACCATCAACTAATAATGTCGTACCTGTTACAAATGAAGAATCTTCACTTGCTAGGAATAGTACTGCTTTTGCTACTTCTTCTGGTGTGCCAAGGCGGCCCATTGGATGTAGAGCGATTAAATGTTGGTTAGTTGCTTCGTTTCGTCCTTTAATAAGTGGTGTATCGATGTAACCTGGGCATACTGCATTTACGCGGATACCTTCTTTAGCGTAATCTAGGCTAAGAGATTGGGTTAACAGTTTAACGCCACCTTTTGCTGATGCGTAAGCAGTTACGCCCGCTTTACCTGCATGGCTATGAATCGATCCACAGTTAACGATTACGCCTCGATTTTCTTGTTTTAGCATTTGTTCAATAGCAAATTTATCACTTAAGAAAATACCAGATAAGTTGATGTCGATTGTTTTTTGCCATTTTTCTACTGATAGTTCGTGAATCGGTCCATCCTGAGCAATTCCCGCATTTGCATACATGACATCTAATGATCCAAAAGTTTCAACTGTTTTAGCTACCATGTTTTTGACGTCTTCTTCACTTGTCACATCTGTTTTTACAAATAAAGCTTCAAATCCTTGTGCTTTTAAATCCGCAACTACTTCTTCGCCACGTTCAGAGAAATCGGCAATGACTACTTTTGCGCCTTCTTGTGCAAATAAACGGACAGTTGCTTCACCAATACCACTTGCTCCACCAGTTACTACTGCTACTTTATTTTCTAATTTCATTGTTTTTACCCTCTTCCTCAATTAGTACTTGTGTAATATGGCATTATTGTAACACTCCTATTGTTTTAGTAAAATTTAATTATATTTAATCTAACTTTAATAATTCTTAAGGATGTGCAGAATTTGAAATTAGAGCAATTGGAGTACATAGTTGAAATTGCGAACTGTGGATCTTTGACAAAGGCTTCAGAGAAACTACATGTGACGCTTTCTGCTGTTAGTCAGTCGTTATCTACATTAGAAAATGAGCTACAAATTACTATTTTCCACCGTTCTCGCCAAGGTACTGTCCCGACTGAGGAAGGAAAGAAGATACTAGAAAAAGCAAATCAAATTATTCAGCTTATGAAAGAAATGGAATCAGAAGTGGAAAATCTACAAAATGAGCTTACCGGACAATTGCGTATTGCGACAATTCCAAGCCCTATGCACCTATTTGTAAGTGCTGTTTCTAATTTTAAGAAGGTGTACCCAAAAGTAGACATAGATATTTTCGAAGGTGGTTCAAAGGATATTCTCTCAGATTTACTACAAGATCGAATTGATATTGGCGTCCTCATTTTGTATGAAAAAGTACTCGATAAACTAAATGGTCTTACCATTGAAAAGCTTCGTGATTGTAAATTGGTCGTAGGTGTTTCTTCTGATTCACCATTAGCAATGCAAAAAAGCATCACCCCTGAACAGCTGCTTCAATATCCACTCGTTGTTTATCGCGATGATTTTATCTTATGGTACTTAAACAACATCATTGCCCGCTATGGTAAACCTGATGTCCTCTTTAATACGAATAATACCGTTGCAATTCATAATGCTGTTAAAGACGGTGCACTAACATTTGGCTTGGATTACTCTTTTCAAGATCATGGTGGAATGATTGAATCTTCTATGGTTACAATTGATTTGAATATTGCAAACTTTTCTTTTATCCAATTAGGTATTGTTCATATGAAGAATCGTTATATGTCTCCAGCAGTGAGTAAATTTATAAAATTGCTCCAAGAAAAGATATAATGTGCATTTATTGAAAAAAATAATTTTAAAAGCCCTTTAATCATATACAGTGATTAAATGGCTTTTAGTTTTAAATAATTCAACATCAATATAAATTTACTAACTCCTATTCACATGTTGTTTCCATTGGTAATTCTATTTGACCAGATGAATAAGGAGCGATTTCGTATATTTGGAAAATGAGATTAATCCCTGATTTTGAATTCGTCCAATAATAAGGCGTCAAAGTTAAATTCAAATTTTTATCAGCTAATGGGTATTTTTCTTTATCGGTAAGGATTTTCTTCACTGTGCAAGTAGCCGCTTTTTTATATGCAGCAGTGGTTTTGAAATTTTGTTTCAGTGTCACTTCTTTACCAGAGTTCGTATTATAATTATAGCTTTCACTGTAATACTCACCATGCGCACCGCCAGTATAGTAATACTTTGTTTTCACGATACTAACTTTGTTATTCTGATTGTATTTGACTGTAAAAAAAGTTTTGTACTCATATGGAGCATACTCTTTTTTTGATAACCCAAGTTCTTTTCGATCTTTGTCGTATCTTTTTAGTATCTTCTTTCGTTCTTTATAATCTTGCTTAGCTAATTTTTTGAAGTTTAAATTGATTTGTTTTTGTCGTTTTTTATTCTTCATACCACTTATTTGCGGGTATTTTATATTGTTATTAAACATAAATTTGTGAGTCTTTACCGTCACTGCTTTTTTCGTTTCAGCATGCATTGTTAAAGGACTCAATGTAAATATTAGTACCATCGCAATTAGTAAACTACACACCATAGTAAGTGATCTTTTCATACGTCACAGCCTCTCACGGTTAATGTATTAACAGTATACCCTTATTTATTTTTACGATGATATTCATACAGCCAATTTTATCTATACAATTATGTACATCAATCATTTATAATTTATCGCTAAATGGAGTACGGCCTGTTCATCTGTTAAGTTTGTGTAAGAGTGCTTTTCGCTCGCAACAAATTGAATTGAGTCAAACTTATTAAGTGTATAGGATGACTCTCCTATCGTTATTTCGACTTCTCCTGCCATAACCGTCGCAATTTCTATAGCTCCTGGATGATGGGCTTCAGGTTCATACTTACAACGAGGTTTTAAGTATGCACGATACATTTCCGTACTTCCTCTAACGTCATTAAATAAGGGCTCAATTACCCACTCTTGATCATTTCCAAATAATTTTGGTCCTTGTCCCGCACGTAAAATATTGATATTATTTTCCGGTTTTAATAGCGCCATTAAAGGTACTGAAAGACCATTCGCAACTTTCCATATCATTCCTAATGTAGGGTTTGTTTCACCACGTTCAATGTTACCTAGTGTTAATTTACTTACTCCTGTTTTAGCTGCCAAGTCCTCTAAACTTAATTTTTGTTCCTTTCTTAGTTCACGAAGTTTCGTTCCCACAAATTGAATCAATTGTTGTGTTTCATCCTTATTTGAACTCATATTTATTCACTCCTTTTATATTTATACTTAACTTTTTATAATATTTAATAAATTATAACATACCTTTTCGAGTCAAAATAAACTATATTACAGTATATTATACTTTACTTTATTTAGAAAAAGGTATAGTATTTATCACCGTGAAAGAATTTAAATTGAGGTGATAAATTATGAAAGCAGTAGTAGTTGGGATTTTGTCTTCCCTATTTTTTTCAGCTACATTTATAATAAATCGAGCAATGAATCTTGATGGAACAAGTTGGGCATGGACAGCTTCTTTACGATTTATATTGGCCATTCCATTCCTTCTTCTCATCGTAGCATTCAGAAAAAATTTAGGACAATTATTTCGTGAAATGAGAAAAAACCCTTTTCAATGGTTATTATGGGGAACACTCGGTGGAGTAGGTTTTTATTCATTATTAAGTTTTGCAGCCGTTTATGGTCCATCGTGGTTAACATCCGGTACTTGGCAAGTTACTATTTTAGCAGGTGCATTACTTTCTCCGTTGTTCTTTGTAACGGTACCGAACGTTGATGGAGATAAAAAAGTCCGACAAAAGATTCCTTTTAAAAGTTTACGTGTATCTGTCATTATTTTAATTGGAGTAATTTTAATGCAAGTAAATCAAGCGGGGCATATAAGTGTTAAAGCATTTATTTTAGGGTTTATACCTGTTGTCATTGCCGCCTTTTTATATCCATTAGGCAATCGTAAAATGATGGAGATGTGTCAAGGAAGAATCGATACTTTCCAACGTACATTAGGAATGGCCATTAGTAGTTTACCAGTTGCTATTATATTTGGTATTTATGGAACTGTTACAGTTGGATTACCGACCGGCTCACAATTTGGACAAGCACTACTATTAGCTTTATCTTCCGGTGTGATTGCAAGTCTTCTTTTCTTCTTAGCTACAGATATGGCAAAAAACAATATGGGTCTACTTGCAGCTGTTGAATCAACGCAGGCTGGTGCAATGATTTTCACTGTTATAGGTGAAGTGATATTACTAAATGGATCTTTTCCGAAAGGTCTTTCATTGTTCGGCATGATTCTTGTAATAGTCGGAATGGTTGTAAATAGTTTAGCCAATGGCAAACAGAGAAGTATAAGTAAAAGAAAAATAGGATAGTGATTGAATCTCCTCTTCCATTATTTCAGTCTATCTATATTGATGTTTAATAGATTCAGTTATTAATGTTCAAGTTGGGTGCAGTTATTGGAAGAAAATAATACTAGTATTAGCGAGCGACTCTATTTAGAGTTGGTCGCTTTCTTTATGTTATCCATTCCAATCTCATTTGATAATAATGTTTACTTAAATCTAAAATGGGAAACGGAATTGAAATAAGGAACTATCTCACTTTCGAACACGTCCTATTAATTACATGCTCTATGGAAAGATATCTTTGCTTTCCTTTATCTAATTGCTTTACAATAGTTAGGAATAGTAAGACTTTAATATTTTTCGATAATATATGGAAGGAGGAAGGTTTTGCAGATTTGCAATACCATTAAATGAATGAAACTACTAGCAAAATTACTAACAGGTATGATCGTATTTTTCGCAATTATCGGCATAGGGATTTATGTACTAGTGCAGCAATTTGAAAATTCGCGTAACGAAGCCAATACTTCTGAACAAGAATACGTTGAAGAAACAAAAAGTGTCGAAGAGTTTATCGGTTCCATTTCGGAAACTGCTCGGACACTTGCAGCAGAAAATGACCTATACGCTTCTGTAATGATTGCTCAAGCAACTTTAGAGAGCCAGTATGGACAAAGCGGCCTCGGTTCCTCGCCTAACAATAATTTATTTGGCATTAAGGGAAAATATAAAAACGACTCAGTGAAACTTGAAACGTCTGAAGATGATGGCAAAGGTAATATGACAACAGTAATGGCTGATTTCCGCAAATACCCTTCCTACGAAGAATCTTTGGAGGATTATGTACGTTTACTACGTAATGGTCTTTCTTGGAATAAAAAGTTTTACACAGGTGTTTTCAAAAGTAATACAAAATCCTTTAAAGATGCCACAAAGCATTTAACAGGATCTTACGCGACCGATTCAAAATATAACAAAAAACTAAACAAACTCATCGCTGAATATGACCTCACTCAATATGACAAACCAGTAAAAAATAAAACTACCATTAAAGTAGGAGACGGCGACTCACTGAATCATATTGCAGAAACCTATAATGTTAAAGTTACTTCCATAAAGCAATGGAATAAATTAAACACAGAAACTATTGAAGCTGGACAAAAGTTAGAAATTTTCCAATATTAAAAGAAGATGATCCCGAATTATGTGGATCATCTTCTTTTTTCTTTACCCTATAAATTATTTAAGAAGACTTATTTTTAAAAATAACTCCATCTCATTATACTCTCTTGTAGAATTTACAATTATAAGCTCCTCTTCATAAGATTTGATTTCACCTAATTCCTTTAATAAAGCTAAACGCAAACTAATTACACTTTCAATATTCTCTATAGAAACCTTATAAATCTTGTAATCTCGCTTATTAATCAACATTAAATCACTTCATTTTATTTTTTAAAATTATCATATCCTCGTAATAGATGGTATATTCCATATGAGTAGTTACAATAGTTCGGGTAAAAAGATTCATAAACCGAAATAAATTAGGTGAAATTTATATCAATATTCCTTATAATATGTAAAGAGATGTAAGTTAAAAGTATTATAGTCAATTGTTTTCACTAAATACAATAGAAAGTAGTGATATTATTGAAGATAGGGAAAAAAATATTATTAGGATTTACGTTGATGGTTATTCTCATAGGTATCTCCTCGATTTTTACGGTAAAACATACTCGTGAAATTGATAAAAGTTTCGATGAATTGGTAGATAGACGATTTGTTCAAATTAGATTAGTGGATGATATTCAATATGAAATGGCTCTACAAGGGTCTTATTTACGTGGATATTTATTGCAAAAACATAGTAAATCTTTGGAATCATTACGAGATCATCAAGCCATTTTTGATGAAAAATTAGCCGAACTAGAAACAATGGTCCGATCTGATACGATGAAAGAATTAGTTGCAGATTCAATCGCTGCTAAACAAGAGTTTGATCGTTATACAAAAGAAACAATTTATGTACATCAAACCGGTAATGTCACTAAAGCAACCCAATTGATGAATGAACAAATACAGCCTATAAATGACAGAGTTTTAACCAATGCTGAAGATATGCTTACATACCAAAACGAACAATTAGAGAAAATTCAACTTGATGCAAAAGATAAAACAAGTTACGCAACTCTTTCGGCTATTATTAATTTCATAGTAAATCTAGTTGTTGCGACAATCATCTGTATCACTATTACACGAATGATTTCTACCCCTGTTCGTAGGTTAAATGAAGGAGTTAAGCTAATAGCAAAAGGCGATTTATCACAGCCTGAGATCACAATTCGCACTAAGGATGAACTTCGTGAACTAGCAGATTCCTTTAACGAAATGAAGCAGAATTTACGTAATTTAATACTTGCAACGAATAATAGTGCAGAACATTTATCTACTTCTGCAGCAGAATTATCGGCAAGTACAGAAGAAGTATCACAATCTTCAGAGAATGTTTCGACTAGCATTGAAACAACCTCTTTAAATGCTTCTATGTCATCGGCAGCTGCTAAAGAAAGTGTTATTGCTATGGACGAAACAGCTTCTGGAGTTCTACGTATTACTGAATCAACGCAAACTTTACACACAACCGCAATTGATACTCTGACTGTTGCAGAAGAAGGTCAGAATAAACTAATTGATGCAAAAGAACAAATGCAAAATATTTACGATGCAACTGTACTGGTAACAGAATTAACAAAACAACTCGGATTACAAACTGTGGAAATTGAAAATATTACAAAAGTAATAACAGGAATAACTGAGCAAACGAATTTACTAGCTTTAAACGCAGCGATTGAAGCCGCACGTGCTGGAGAACATGGTAAAGGCTTTGCTGTTGTAGCAGATGAGGTTCGAAAACTGGCAGAGGAATCAAAATTATCAGCCAACAAGATCGTTAACTTAACAGCCACTATTCAACGAGATACAAAAAATGTTGAAAATGGTGTCTCACAAGGATTGATGACTGTTGAAGAAGGTGTCAAGATTATTGAGCAAGCTGATGTTTCATTCCGCTCCATCACAGGTGCTGTACGTTCAATGACATCCCAAATTGAAGAAATTTCTGCCGCTTCTGAAGAAATTTCCGCAAGCGCCGAAGAAGTTGCAGCTTCAATATCAGAAATAGCAAACCATTCAGATGGTACTTCAGTTCAAATTGAGGCGGTATCTAGCTCAATCGAAGAGCAAGTAGCTTCAATGCAAGAAGTCCATAGCATTGCACAAGATTTAAATGCAAAATCGATATCACTTCAAAAAGAAATTCAGCAATTTAAGTTGTGATATTAGAGCCCATGGAAATCAAAATTTCCCATGGGCTTTTTTGATATTTGCTAATACTACATTAATAGCTTAAAGCCTTATACTCAAGCCCACTTTATTGTAATTTACATGAATACATACGTCTTAGTAGGCAAATTAAATGGTCCTATAACTCCCCTAATTCTTTAGCATCAATCTTTTCCTTTTACATTTTCTCTCAATCTATTTACACTTAATATAAACTACATATATTGGAGGCGAGTCTGATGGAAAAGATTGAACAGATTAGCGAAGGGTTATTTTGCATCGATACGTATGATTTAGGACGACCAAATCGGACGAGTTCTTATTTGTTAAAGGATAAAAAAATTGCATTAATCGAAACATCTGCAAGTCCTTCTGTACCTTATATCATGCAAGGACTTCAGGCGCTAGGCGTGGCTCCTGAAGATGTAGACTATTTGATATTGACACATATCCATTTAGATCATGCAGGTGGTGCTGGGTTATTTATGGAGAAATGCAAAAATGCAGAACTGATTGTGCATCCAAAAGGAGTACGTCATTTAGTAGATCCTAGTCGCCTCATTGCCAGTGCACAATCTGTTTACGGTGATCAATTTGATACTCTATTTGACCCTATTTTACCTGTAGAAGAAGCACGAATGCGGTCTGTTGAAGATGGAGATCAACTAGTACTCGGTGAAACAACTTTGACTTTCTATCATACAAAAGGTCATGCTAATCACCATATCTCTATCCATGATAGTAAGAGCAAGGGGATTTTTGTTGGAGATACTACTGGAGTATATTATCCGGAACTTTTGGAAGAAGACTTCGACTTAATCCTTCCTTCTACGTCACCAAATCAATTCGACCCTGATGCAATGGAGCAGTCAATTCAGTTATATGAAAAGCTTGCGCCAAGTCAGCTATACTTTGGCCATTATGGTGTTTACTATGAGCCTAATATGGCATATGAACAAGTTCGTTACTGGTTACCGATTTTCTTAGAAGAAGGTAAAAAAGCAATGGCGGCAAAAGAGGAGTTTTATGCGAGATCACGAGATTTAGAAAAACGTTTGAATGCAGTTGTAAATGATTATGTGTTACAACATGGTTTAATGCTTAATCACCCTGTTTTCAAAGTGATACCGCTAGATACGGCAGTTTCTGCTATGGGAATCATTGATTATTTGGTGAAATTAGAGGGATAAGATTATAAAAAGCAGGTTTGCAATTTTAGTTGCAGCCCTGCTTCTTTATTAGTTTATATTTGTTTACTTTTAGGCAGATGTTTTCTAGTATACTAATCTTCATTATTAAATATCTTTTGCTTAAGCTATTCATCTAAAACTCTACTTTATATTTCGCTATTTGTCTGCTTAATTCATCGAACCACTTTTTGTCATTAGTATCTAACGCTAATTCTTGTAGCGCTAGTAAATCTTGTAGTTGCAATTTGTCTTCGTCATTTAGTTTTAAATTTTCGAATTGAACAATGCGATCTTTTTGTTGTACACCATCAAAAAATTTAACAACTGCAGCTTTTCCCTCTGCATCAATAGATAAAATATAACCATCAAGATTTTGAGAAATCACCCATTTACCAATATCCTTTTTCATTAATTCCATCTGCATCATTCCTTTCACTAGCTCGAATTTGTGTAGATTCATTTGCTGGCTTCTAGAAAATACAAAAAAATCCGCTTGCATGTACATGACTTCATATTCAGAATTTTTATCTTCTAAAATGATTTCAATAAGGCTAGCGGATAATTTTAGTTTTTAATATTACTATATTCTATCACTTAATTTCTGAATAGTAAATTAATTAATAGGAAATATAATTTTATATTTATGATGAATAAGAAAGAAATATACCTTTAAATTTTCTAAGAAGTTGTAGCTTTGAAACATAGAAAGAGCATGATTTAAAAAAAGAAGAATCAAAACATACCCTATCCTATTTACTAGGATTGTTCTTTTATAAAAAATATTGATCATTTTGTATTCGCTAATCAACTAATTCACCAGTTTTTGAAAGTTCAAATCAAAAAAACAAACGTTTTAATATTTTCTGTTGTTCAACAAAAGAAGGAGTTCTTCATGTTTATAGAGATTCTCAGTTTCTGAAATAATTTGAGAAAGAAGCATATCAAGTGACTCTGTTAATGAGTTCAGAGTTTGTTGGACAAATCCATCTTCAAATTGATTTAACGGCTCAGGTAACTCATCTTCATCTAAAATAAAATAGTCTCCATTCGGAAGTACCAAAATATCAATAATCAAGTCTTCAAACGATACCAAATTATCTATCATATATGTATTTTTTACGATATTAAAATAGGAACCTATATAATTCCCTTTATTATCTCTCCATATATATAGATTATACGGACGATTTTTCCAGTAATATGCAATTGTATAACTACCTTTAGAAATGGTTAACTTTGTTTGGTTTGCTATCATCGTGAAGGAATTCATTATTTCATGAAAAAGTACAAAATTTTGATTTTGAGCTTTTAACAGGATACAACTATACTCTACAACTGTAGAGTCATACCGTATTTTTCTTTCATTTACTTTATCCCCTCGTTGAATAGGTGACATAATTTTAGTTTTCCCTCTCAATAAATACTCTATTCCGCACCTACAGTTATCGAAATACGTTTAGTATGAACCTCTAATGCTTCGATTTGATCTCTCCCTTTTTCCTTTGCGATATACAAGTTCTGATCTGCTCGTTTCACTGCTTCTTGTAAATTCATACCTTTCTTCAATTCCGCAATACCAATAGAGACCGTTACATATGTTGATAAATCCTCATCAATATAAAATGGGGTAGTACGTATCTCTTTTTGAATTGCCTCAAGGTACTGAACAGCCTGATCAAAATTAGTATGTCCTTGGTATATGATAAATTCTTCGCCACCATATCTCCCAACCTTTACATACTCATTTTCATAGTTTTTAAATATGCTTCCAATCTCACTTAAAATTTGATCACCTACTACATGACCATATGTATCATTTAACTTCTTAAAATAATCAAGATCAACCATCGCTAAATAGTGATTTTCATTTGTTGCTTTTCTCTTTTCTTCTACAATTTCAAAGAACTTATTTCGATTTAATAACTTCGTTAATGAGTCATGCCAAGCTATAAATTCTAGTTGATTATTCAAATTGTATCGTTTTCGTTCCATCAAAACAAAATAATACAAAACAGATGCTGCTCCTAGCAATGAAGTATATCGTAAAAAAAATATGCTTTTAAATATTTCTAGGCCGTTTGGAATAATAAAAATAATAGGAAAATCTGAGATAAACCAACATGACGTAAAAAGAAGAATCTTATCTAAATAACTACTAGAAAATTTGTTGTTTTTATAGACAGCTAATGTTAATAAGGTAGGACCAATCATACCAAATAAGATACCCGGTATAGTACCCACCCCCCCTATCAAAACACGCCAAACACATACAATCAATAAGATGGGAAGTGTCAATCTCCAATTACCAAAATAAGCTAAAAAAATTAACGGAATCATTCTTAAATCTACTCGATACCCCTCAAATTCGATTGGTAAATAAAACATTGTGATAACTGATGCTGAAACTGTCATAACGAGTAAAAAAAGATATAGCATATTCGGTAAGTGTTTTTTGTAATTATTAAGTGCCTGGATGATTAAATGCATTAATAAAATAATCGATAGATTCGATAAAATCGATTGAAGCATATTTACTACCCCTTTTATAAATAACTGCAAAAAAACGAATGCACAAATATTATTTTTAGCTAAATTAGGTGTTTATACGACACCATTATTCATATAAAAAATACTGATTCTTCAATAACAAAGCAATAATTTATTTGCATTTCGTTTCACTTTATTAATTAATTGATTTATTAAATACTCTTTTAAATAATTGATTTAACTTTTCAATCAACATTATTATGATACCATAAACCCCCTTCTAGCACACTATAAAATTAGTACCTTTGAACTATAATTAATTTAAGAACAATTATCACCTTTTTAACTAAAAATAAACTATAAACTTGTCTTCAATCCATAATCGTCGTAAAATTGATTATATAAGCCCATAAGCACTCGAAGTATCAAAAATATTCTTTCGTATAGGAGATATAGATATGATTAACGTTTTATTTGTCTGCCTCGGGAACATTTGCCGCTCACCTATGGCCGAAGCATTATTCCGAGACTTATTAAAGAAAGAAAACTTAGATGACAAAGTGACAGTTGATTCTGCAGCTACAGGATCATGGCATATTGGAGAACCTCCGCACGAAGGTACGCTTGCAATTTTAGAGAAAAATAATATTTCTTCTGCTGGTATGGCTGGTCGTCAATTGAAAAAAGAAGATTTTGAGCAATTTGAATATATAGTAGGTATGGATAATAGTAATATCATGAATATTTACGAAATGACGGGTCAACCTAATCATCCGAAAATCCTGCGTCTACTCGATCTAACAGATCATAAAAAAGATGTCCCTGACCCATATTTTACTGGCGACTTCCAGGAGACATATGACCTTGTTACTGAAGGTTGCCACGCATTACTTGAAAAGATTCGTAGTGAACATAATTTAACTTATTCATAAGAAAATCCCGCCAATATAGTAGTTGGCGGGATTTCATTTTCATTGCAATTTAACGAGAAAGATCATCCAGTATTATTACTGCACAGTACCCATTTTTTAAAAAATAATTGTTATAATAGATTAATATTTTTTCAACTTAGGAGGATTTCATATGGATTTTGTAGCCATTGATATTGAAACAGCCAACCAATGGCGCGATAGTATTTGTTCGATCGGATTAGTAAAAGTGGTGAACGGAGAAATCCAAGACACCCTATATACATATATCAATCCAGAACAACCATTTGATGAGTATCATACACATCAACATGGTTTAACAACTGAAATGGTACAACTTGCGCCGACCTTTAAAGAATTCTATCCAACATTATGTCGTTGGCTAAACAATCAATATGTTGTTGCGCATTATGTCAAATATGATGAAAATGTCATTCAAGAATCATGCGAGAGTATTCAACAACTTCCCCCTTATTGTCAATACGGATGTTCATTCGAATTAGCTCAAAAATCTTTTCCAGATTTACCAAATTATAAATTAACCTCTGTTGCATCTAATTTATCAATCCCATTATCTATGGAGAATGCTGACTTGATTGCTAGCATTGTACTTACAATTAGTAAGATGAAAAATATTCAACATATAAATAGCTTATTCAATCTTTCTATCGAGAATAGTCAAAATGTAACTTCAAGTATAAAGGGGCCTTTTTTCAAAGGAAAAACGGTTGTCTTTACTGGTGGCTTACAAGGCATGACTCGTTCCTCTGCTGCGCAAAAATTACGGCAAGTAGGGGGTATCTTTAGCAATGTAGTATCTAAACAGACCGATTATTTAGTCATTAGTCGCAATAGTATTGAACGCTCTGAGTCCGGTCATAAAAGTAGTAAATTTCTGAAAGCTGAACAACTAATTGCTACAGGACACTCGATTCAGCTTATGCATGAAGAACTTTTTATTGATAAATTGAAATAGAGTTTGGAATAAGCACTACTGTACAAATCCAATCTAACGAACGAGATATATGTTATTTTCCAGACATAAAAGAGCCAACATTAAAATGCTGGCTCTTAGCTTTTTGATTTTGTAAAATATTTCAGAAAAATCTCCAGAAGTAGCAGTATTCCGTTTCCTTATAGATTTCTGCTCCTGATTTTTCTAACACCCTATGCGATGCAATATTGTTTTTATCAGTATCTGCTATAACAAACTTAACCTCAGGCTGATTTAACAACCAACTTTTAATATTATTAACGGCTTCAGTCATATAGCCTTTTCCCTGATATTGAGGAAGAGTGTAATAACCAATAATTACTTCACCATCTTCATTTGGGCGACCTTTTAACATGATACCACCAACTGTACAGTTTTTATCTCTCGATATAATTAGCCAATTGGTGCACCATATATAATCTTGCTGATTCTCCCTTACTTTTGATAGCCTGAATTTCAGAGCTAGTTTAAGCTCTTCATTCAAGAATTCATCTGATGCATTTAAAGATAACTTTATTTCTACTTCTCTTTGATTATGAATTAGTAACTTCAAGTTTTCTAGATTTAATGGTATTAGTTTTAGTCTTTCTGTATTTAATTCAACCATTCTTCCACTCCTATCATAATTTTCATGTCACTTATATTGACTCTAAAGCAAAATTATAAATAGGTATTTATTATTGGCAGCAGCCCCCAGTTAAATTATTTACTGTAGACAAACTCGAAAAAATCTAGATTTATCTATAGCTTTTTTATTTTAAATAAATATAAATATATAAGACCGTTGATTTCCGCTACGGTGGACGCTTTCCGCGGGCGTGCGCCAAGTCGCTTCGTCGCTACGCTCCAATCAACTACTCATGTAATAAAACAAATTATTATTCAAACTAGCTTTTTTGATAGTCTACTCTACTTCAACAGCAATGTGTTTGAAATTTACTACATCAAATAATCCGGTATCTGTTAGTTTTATGTCTGGTATTACAGGTAAGCTAATGAACGATAATGTCAGAAATAGATGAAAGTCTAAATCTGGATTGAGCTGTAATAATGCTTCATGCAATTCGTACAGTTGTTTTTTTGCAATAGGAGCTGGTTGATCTGTCATTAGCCCTGCAACTGGCAAAGGAAGAGCACTTAATATTTGTCCTTCTGCTACAACAACATAGCCCCCTTGCATATTCTGCAATGCTTCAACAGCAAGTAACATGTCCTCGTCATTTGTTCCTAGCACAAGTGCATTGTGAGAATCGTGAGCAACAGTAGTCGCAACAGCTCCCTTTCGAAGTCCAAAGCCATGTGTGATACCAAGACCAATATTCCCAAGTTGATGATGACGTTCAATAACAGCCAATTTCAACATATCATTTTCTACTGAGGGTATGAAAACACCATCTTCAACAGTAACATCAGCTATCAACTTCGTCGTCATAATCTGATTTGGTTGAATTTCAATAACATTCGCTTTTGAGCCTTTTATAAAAGGAATCGCCAGATCGGATTCAGTCAATGCGGGAATATTCACAGATTGCATAATAGCAGTTGGAACATAATTTTCTCTTTGCTTCTTTTGTAGTATCTGACCATGTTCGGCAACCTTTTCGCCATTTTTCCATACAGTTTTTGGCTCACAACTATTGAGATCTTCGAGTAGAATAAAGTCTGCAATAAATCCTTCCGCTAAAGCACCCTTATGTAGTAGTTGATAGCAATTGGCTGCATTAAGTGTGGCTAACTGGATTGCTTGTAGCGGTTCCATTCCCTCTTCAATTGCGAGTGCAATGTCATAATTAATACTCCCCTCTTGCATGAGTTCGTCAAGATGTTTATCATCTGTACAAAATAGGAAGCGATGTGCATTTGTCGGTGTTACTGCAGGTAGTAATGCACGAAGATTTTTGGCTGCAGAACCTTCACGAATGAGTACATACATACCTTGCTTCACACGATTTCTAGCCTCATCTGCCGTTACGCATTCATGATCGGTTTGAATACCAGCGGCACGATATCCTCGTATTTGCTGAGGGGATAATCCCGCACCATGGCCATCGATAATTCTCTTAGTAGATTCAGTTTGTTCAATTTTCGCAAGCATCTTTTCATTAGCTTCTAATACGGCTGGAAAATCCATAACTTCAGCTAAACCAAGTACATCTGGATGAGTTAAGAATGGCGCTAAATTCTTAGCTTCTAACACTGCTCCAGAATTTTCAAATGATGTTGAAGGGACACTCGATGGTAGCATTACATGAATATCCATCGCTGCATTTTCAGCATTATCTAACATGTATTGAATCCCATTTACCCCAGAGACGTTAGCAATTTCATGTGGATCTGTAATCACCGTCGTAATTCCATGTGGTAGTAAAATACGGCTAAATTCTGATGGCGTTAACATCGATGATTCAATATGGATATGACCGTCAATAAGGCCTGGAATAACATATCTTCCTTGCGCATCTTCTTCATACTCTGCTTCAAATTGACCATCAGGATCAATTGCCACAATGTATTCTTCTGAGACAACAACATCAGCCATTCTCCATTGTAAGTTGAATACATCAGCTACCTGAGCATTTCGTAATATAAAATCAGCTTTTACTTTCTTCTGTGAACATAAAATTCTGCGTTGCCTACTAGTTATTTGGGGATTCATCAAGATACCTCCTAATTGTTCTGTAGTAACCTTTTTATATTTATACCATAAATATACTTGCAACAATAATTACTAATGTTAAAAATGGAGTATTTTAGTAATTATTATGAAACTTTCTCTTTCTTCGCTCGTAAACAAATAAAGGGGGTTATCACATGTTCAATCAACCTAAGTTAGTTATTCCCCGTTCTGCTGTGAGAACGACATTTGATATTTTGGCTATCGGAATATTTGTAGTAGCAATTATTTATGGAATTACACAATGGTCTAGTCTACCTTCTGAAGTTCCAACACATTATAATGCATTGGGTGTACCAGATGACTGGGGCCCGAGATGGATGTTCTTTTTACCACCAATTATAGGAGTAGTATTATGGTTATTCTGTCATGTACTGGAGCAAAAACCACATTTGCATAACTATAGTACATTAACAGCTGACAATACCGAAAGGCTTTATAAGAATTCCATGTTACTATTAAATTTTGTAAAAAATGAAATTCTATTGTTTTTCGCCTTTAATATTTGGAATGATGTGCATATAGCTCGTGGTGGTGAAAGTTTACTTGGAGTCTATGAGATGCCACTTTTCCTTGCCATCCTATTTGGTACAATCATTTTTTTTGTCGTACGTTTTTTCAAGCTCAGATAATAAATTAAAAGCTCAAGCCACGCAAACGTGGCTTGAGCTTTTTTGTACATTCTTCACTTTGTATACTTCGCCAATTGGAATTTTTTCTTACCGTTTAGTTTCCACATAACAATACCTTTCCCTGGTGCAATGTAATAATGGGAATACGTATTATAGATATTGTGATCTATTCGAACTTTGACAACTTCATTAATAGAGCCCGCTGCAGTTTTAACTGACATATTTACATCTTGGATTTGAATCTCATCTTGCTCATTTTTCCATTTTTCCCCCTTTGTTAATGGGTAGTTCAGTCGAAAACTTGTATGCCCTGTTGGGGATAAATAGGTGAAATGCTTGCTATTTTCCAAATAAGATGTTTCCACTCCATTTTTAGACTTTGCTTTAACACCTCCTTTTATTTTTACATAAGATTCGGTACTCTTTCCATAATAAATGTCTTCTTCATAATTTTTGTAAGTATAATTCCCTATTTTAGGTAGCAAATTCCCCGTCACTTTTTGTACAGCTTTTTTTGAGTTTAGATAGGTGGAAGAAACATAAGCTGTTCCTTTTTTATATTGAATTTTTGACCAGCCTTTTGATGTGCTAATCACTTTCACTTTCTCATTTTTCTTTAATTGACCCAATTTTTTTGAATTTGTTGTAGCTTTCATACGAATGTTTAATACATCTGCTTGTACATATTGTGTCATTAAACTCGTTTTTGCTTCTATCTTCGGCTGGTTAATGAAACTCACACTACTAATTAAGATTACAATAACAAGTATATATCTATATCGCTTCATTTTGGACACTCCTCCTATTTTAGATCAAAAACCTATTAATTCCATACAAACCATTATATAAAACTAAGTACCCGAAAATATCCAATTTAATCATTTTTTTAAACCTTAAATAAACAGAATTTTCAACCAACTATTAAATTCACTATTTATATTGGTATATTTACTACCTTACTCTCCATATATTAAGTTTAAAGATTTACTAGTTATAGCTATTTAATTGAAAGGAGGAGAAAGGGTGAAAAAGAGTTTACTAGTATTGCTATTGTTGATGAGTATGATTTTAACAGCATGTGGTGGAGGTGAGAGTGATAAGGCTGGTAATGCAGGTGAATCCACAATTGATCGTGTAAAGAAGGCTGGAAAATTGGTTGTTGGTACAGCTACAGGATATGCACCTTTTGAAATGGTCAATTTGAAAGAGGAGTTTGTCGGCTACGATATTGATACCGCGAAAGCAATAGGAAAGGCCTTAGATGTAAAGGTAGAATTTAAAGAATATTCATTTGATGGATTAATAGCTGCCTTGCAAGTTGGTGAAATTGATATGATCGTTTCAGGTATGACAATTACTGGTCCCCGAGCATTGTCTGTTAGTTTCCCTAATCCTTATTATCAAACAAAACAAGTAATGTTATTACCTGATACAGATAAGACGACAAAATCTTGGAAAGAACTGGATCAGAAAGGAAAGAAAATTGCAACTATTATAGGAACAACTGGTCAAATTTTTGCAAAAGCAAACTTTAAAAATGCAGAATTCAAAGATTACAGAGAAATGCCCGCTGCGGCTTTAGCGATGTTATCAGGTCAGTTAGATGCTGTTATCTATGACGAGTCTTCAGTACGTATTTGGCAAAAGCAAAATGGAAAATCTCATATCTTAGATGAGAATATTTCTGCTGAAAATTTGGGTATTGCCGTGGCTCACAATGATTTAGTAACAGTCCAATGGCTAAATTCATTCCTTTATAGTTATTTAGGTGGACCACAGGAATTAGCTTCACGTTCTTACTGGTTTGAAAGTGATGATTGGTACGGAGATATTAATACAAAAGTAGAAGCAGAATGATCAGTTAGGTAGAATACTTTGAAGATCTTATTTTATGGATTGTACGTATAAGGTCTTCAATCATTTTAATGCCCTTATATAAGTCATTTCAATGGAGGAGTTCCTACATTATGAGATATCAACCTGATTGGAGCGTTATCACAAATAATCTCGATATCTTTTTTAAAGGGATGTATTTGACGCTCGAAATTTCAGCATTATCTTTACTATTTGCTATACCGATTGGGATTCTTTTTGGAGTTGGTCGAATATCAAAAAACCCTATCATTCGTTTTATCTCTTCCGTGTATGTTGAAGTTATGCGTGGTGTTCCCCTGCTCGTTATATTGATTTGGATTCATCTCGTTCTTGGTCAGTTTTTAAAGCTTGGTGCTTATTGGGGATCGATTGTTTCTCTGGCTATATTCTCTGGTTCATTTATCGCGGAAATTGTTCGTGGGGGAATCCAATCTGTTCCGAAAGGTCAAATGGAAGCTGCTCGTTCATCTGGCATGTCCAATTTTCAAGCTATGCGTTTGATCATACTGCCTCAAGCTTTTAGAAAAACATTACCTCCTATGGCATCACAATTCATCATTCTTATTAAAGACTCATCACTTGTTTCAACCATTTCAGCTGTAGACTTAACATTAAAGGCGACAAATCTAGCTGCTATCTCTTATCGTTATATTGAAATATGGACATTCGTTGCTCTGTTATATTTTGCAATGACATTTACATTATCACTAATCATACGACAGTTTGAAAAACATTGGTTAAAAAGCGAGTATTAAGAAAGGGCTGATTGCATGATTTCCATTAACAGTGTCAATAAAAGCTTTGGCAACAATCAAGTTTTAGTAGATATCAATTTAGAGGTAGAAAAATCAAATGTAATTGCATTAATCGGACCAAGCGGTGCAGGAAAATCCACGCTCATTCGAGTGATCAATGCACTTGAAGAAATTGATAACGGGGAAATTATAGTAGATGGGACGTCAATTCATGATAAAAAAACGGATATCAATAAAGCCCGTACAAATATCGGTTTCGTATTTCAAAGCTTTAATTTGTACCCATTTCTAACTGCGCTTGAAAATGTCACAATAGCCCCTATTAAAGTAAAAGGAATGACGAAGGCTGAAGCAGAAAAAATGGGTATTGTGTTACTTAGTTCCCTTGGATTAGCTGACAAAATACACGTCCATCCCTCTCATCTTTCAGGTGGACAACAACAACGTGTCGCCATTGCACGAGCTTTGGCGATGGACCCGCAAATCATGCTCTTCGATGAGCCTACTTCTGCACTTGACCCTGAAATGGTTAAAGAAGTATTGGATGCCATTCGGAAGCTTGCAAAAGAAGGGATGACGATGATTGTTGTGACGCATGAAATGGGATTTGCACGCGAAATATGTGACAAAATTGTTTTTATGGCTGAAGGAAAAATTGTTGAAGTCAATTCACCTGATAAGTTTTTCACTGCCCCTGAATCTGAACGTGCAAAGACATTCTTATCAAAAGTTTTAAATCACTAATATCAATAAAAGTAAAAACTTATGTTATTGTATCCATACACAAAGTAAAATTTGTAATTTATACTAGAAGTAAAGAAAGGATAGATAAAGCAAAGAACCTTTATCCATCCTTTTTATAATAAAGCTGACATTATTTGAATCTATAAGTACTGTTTAGACATAAAGTTTCTTACTATTTTCAACAGCCAAATCAAAAAGGAATATTATTTCCTCTCCGTAATCACCCTCAAATCTAAATTTTTGTTCTATGAATCCAGCTTTTATGTATAAATTAATTGCTGCGATATTCGTATGATGAACAGTTAATATAATCTCATTCTTTTCAGGGAAGTGTTGCTTTGTTATTTTCGGCAATAATTTTAACACAGTAAGAGCAAATCCTTTTCTCTGGAACCGTGAGTCAATGGAGAACGATTTGAAAATAATACTATTCTCATTATTTGTATATATATTTTCACTTTTATTCGTATATAGGGCAAAACAGCCCACCAAATTTCCATCATAAATTACAACGAATGGCTGATTATATTGATCCTTCTTAAATGCAGCAATAACGTTAATAGGTAACGAAGTATAAATTGCTTGCTCTTCAGGTAAACAGTATTTACTGATAGCTGTAAAGTCACTTTCTTCAAAAGGCTTTATAACTAATTCACTCACCTATTTATCCTCCTATATTCTATTATTTATTTTCCAAGTATTACTTTTTGTATTTTAACATAGAGATTAGTTTTAATTTTTCGATTTTATATTCATTGAAAGATTTTTAGAGTACAAAAAAGCACACCACAACTAGAATTGTGATGTACTTTCTAAAAAAATCTATACCATATTAAACATGAAAATTAACTATTCAGTTTGTTTTTTCTTTTATTTTTTATCAACAAGAACTAATACAAGGGTAGCTATTGGACCTAAAAATAAAGATAGTAGAAACCAGTTGAATCCTGAACGATTCTTCCCCTGCGCAATACCTGCATTTATGAGCATAAGAGTACCCCAACCGACTACATATTGATTATCCATTATTTATCACGGCTTTCTTTTTTTATTACTATTTATACGGATAAAAAGGATTGTTGGTTTCAGAATAACACCTAACTATATTACTAGAACTTTTTCTACACCATTTTGCTTTAATATTTGCTGTGCCTTGTTGCGTATTGCTTCATTATGAAAACAATCTTCGTAGAATATCATACGACTAGGTTTTTTACTTGCTAAGATATTAATTTGGTCTAGTGATAGGTCCTCTTCAAGACAAATGAATACTGTACCTCCATTGACTGAAAAAACGGTACATCCCCCTAGTATGAATCGTTCAATTGGTAGTGCTATATCTATTCCTTGCTTGAGAAGTATTTCAAATAAAACGTCCTCTTCATTTCTTCCCTGTTTCACAGGTTGAGCTAAATTTAAAGGCATCTGTTCTACATTTGATAGGTATTCTTCCCATATTTTTAAATTCGTCGTATCTAGTTTGAAATTTTTAAAACCTAAATCATGGTGAGTGGAATGTTGTACCTCCCTTTTCATACATACCAAACGCTCTTTTCCAAGTTCTGATAATAACGGCTTTCTACCAACACTTTTTAAATAATCAATTAGTTTCTTTGTATCTTTTTTAGCTTCACTTGATAATTTCTCTTGTATTTGCTCAAGGTTTTCATTAATTTGCACCAGTATATAACGGAGTGATAGATTACTTTCAATATTGTATCGAACAGTCGCTTCGCCAAACGTCCCTGATCCAGCGAAAAAATCCATCACTATATCATCGTCTTTTAAAGCGACCATACTTAATAATCTTTTTATTAATTTTAAAGGTTTTTTACCGTTTCGATAATCCACAAATCCCTCTTTATCTAAACCGGTTGTTTTAATATCTGCCCAGAAATCACATGGATGTACGGTCAAATAATCATCAGCAAAAAGTATTTTAATACGTGGTGAATCCACAGCTGTATTATAGTGATTATTAATAAAATACAGCTTGTTATTTGGCGTGGTCATAACAAATGCTTGATTTCGATTTGTTTTTCTCTTTTCATCAGCAATAGCTTTGACACTAGCCGCTACTGAAACGGTTCTAATTATTCTCCAAGCATTAGAAAACAAGAATCCTTCAAAATCTTTTTTTTCAATGTTGTTCCTTTTTGCAAATTCAAAAACAGGGACTAATTGAATGTTTGCTAAAATGACATCACTTCTTTTAATGTCCTCTATAGTTCGATCTTCATTATCACGAATCTCTTTTAATTCTTCTATTTCTTTTTTATTTATATTTGTGAGAATTGTTTTATATTCATTATCCCATGTACTTTTAGGGATTCTTATTTTTTCAAATGTAGCATCTCTTTTTTTATAGCAAAGTACATATTCCTTTAATTTAGGAATTTTTCTTTTAACATGCGTCATTTTTACACCTGTTGGTTCAGACATCTTGACAACAATGGTCGTGACAAAATTCTCTTCCCCAAATATCTCATTGCAAATACGTTTTAAATTATCCACTTCATTATCGTCGATGGAGATAAAGATTACCCCTTCATCTGACAATAAGTTACGGGCGATTTTCAATCTCGGATACATCATATTTAACCATTCTGTATGAACTCTTCCGCTAGTCACTGCATTCGATTCTAAACTTTCATTCGTATGTTCTTTATAGTTTTTCATCGGGCCACGGAAGTTATCTTTATAAACAAAATTATTTCCAGTATTGTATGGAGGATCAATATAGATAAGCTTTACTCGATTATGATAACTATTTTGAAGTACTCGCAATACTTCTAAGTTATCCCCTTCAATATAAAGGTTTTTCGTTGTTTCCCAATCTAAACTCCCTGCAATATCAGGTCTTAAGGTTCCTGTCGTTTGCTTTTGGGCTGATTGTATCGCCTCTGTTTTACCATTCCATGTAAAATCAAACCGTTCTTTTTCAGTTTCTATCTGTTCACCTAATATCAATTGAAGCTTAGCAAAATCTATTTTGTTTTCTGTACAAATTTCCGGAAAAAGCTCTTTCATTTTTTCAATATTGTGCTGTACCGTATGAAAAGATTGACCAGCTAGTTTATCCATATAAGCGCACTCCTTTATATATGTAAAACTATACCAATTGTAAAAACTTCTTATTTGATAGTATATTCCCATTATCATAATAACTATTCAATCATTGTTCATTTATTATTTTCTCTATTTGTTGCAATTTTTTGGTATTAGCTAACATTTTGTAAACATATAGGTTAAAATAGTTCTTAAGTACCTTTTCTCCTGACCTTTGTTCTATTTTTATAAAGAATTAATATAAAGGTGGTTGTGTAAATGCTGTTAACAATTGACGAATTAAAAAATACAACGCACGCTACTTATTTATCCGGAAACCTCCAAGAGACTATTAAATTTGGGCATGAGCTAGTTGAAAAAGCTATGTTACAACAAGATAGGATTAGTATTCGTTCTGGCTATATGTACCTTGCAATTTCATACCATGCATTAGCTGATTTAAAAAACGCATTCCACTATATCTTTTTATACGATGAGTACTGTCAACAAAACAAAGAGGATTTGAGTGATCAAGAAAAAGAGAACCTTTATCTTCTTCTATTTTTTCTTTATGAATATAATGAAAACTGGGAAAAAGCAAGAGAAACAATAATTTTAAATATGGACCTATCCAAAAAACTTTATGCTACTGATATGATGTGCAATTGTTTTTGTAATTTAAGCAAGGTAGCTATTGCGGAGCAAAAATTTGACGAAGCACATGAATTTGCTTTGCATGGGTTGGATTTAGCATTATCAAAACATGCCGATATTCCCCAGCTTACGTTCCAGGCATTATGTAACCTTGTTGAGGCATCGTTAAAACTTACTCTACTAAATGATGCTACCAAGTATTTAAGTACATTATCAGCTTGTTTGGATGATTCTAACTCTATTAAGTGGCAAATCCTTTATTATCAATATGTCGGAGAGTTGTATTATTTGAAAGGTCAATTCGAAGTAAGTTATAAAGCAGCAACTACTTGCAAAGAACTAACGTCCAAAGCAGGGAATTTAGCTTCTAAAATAAGAATTATCTCACTGCTAATAGAGCTTTGTGAACGGTTAAATCACTTTGAAGACGGTTATTATTATTACAAAGAATATGTTGATATTTTACAAGAACTGAAACAAGCCGCTATCTATAAAACAACCCTCCAGCTAGAAATTCAACATCGTGTGGCAGCTATTCAAGAACGGTCAAACTTAGATGGCTTAACGAATATTTACAATCGTTATCATTTAGAAAATGTAGCAGCAAAGTGGTTATTAGAAGCAGCAAATGAAAAAACGAATGTTACTTGTCTAGTATTTGATATCGATAAATTCAAATCAATTAACGATCAATACGGACATTTAATTGGCGATGATGTCATCAAGCTAGTCGCAAACACTTGCAAAGAATTGTCCAATCTAGAAACAACCTTCGCAGCTCGTTTTGGTGGTGATGAATTTGTTATTTTACTCCGTCACCTAACATCAACTGAGGTAATGAAATTTGCAAATACTCTTAATCATACATTGGCTGCAATGAAGATACCTATAGAAGATACTATACTAACATTTACAGTTAGTATGGGCATGGCAACAAACCTAAAAGGCGAAATAAATTCTTTCCACGAGATCTTCAAAAATGCCGATATCGCTTTATATAATGCAAAAGAAAATGGACGAAATCAGATTAGGCAGTATGAGTGATCTATTATTAAAGGAATCACTACTTTATACCACTTTTCAAAATAAGGTATACTTAAACTTCTAATTCAGTAATGAGTCAGAAGTTTATTTTTTTATAGAAAGTATTATCTTTTTTAAAGGAGTAAAAAGAATTATGGCAGAACTACTAAAAGATGTTTATAATAAAGCGTTTTTTGAACAATTTTGTAAGAAGGTAACAAGCGTCTATCCAGAATTTAACGAACAGCAGTTCATGACTCTATTATTTGATGAAGAATGGGAACAACGTGAGTTAAAACAACGAACTAGACATATTACTCATACACTAAGAGCTACCTTACCCACTTCTTATCCGGATGCCATTGCTGTACTAAGTCAACTTGTTCCTGATTGCAAAGGTTTTGAGTACTTATTTTTCCCTGATTTTATAGAAGCTTATGGCTTATCAGATTGGGAAACTTCTATTGAAGCATTAAAACTCTTTACACTTACATCCAGCTCCGAATTTGCTGTACGCCCATTTATTGAAAAAGATCCGAAGAAAATGATGTCTATTATGGAAAAATGGGCAAGAGATGAAAATGAGCATGTGCGTAGATTGGCGAGTGAAGGGTGTCGACCGCGTCTTCCGTGGGGTCCTGCTTTGAAGATGTTTAAAAAAGACCCTACATCAATTATCCCTATTTTAGAGTTATTAAAAGCAGATGAAAGTGAATATGTCCGTAAAAGTGTGGCAAATAATTTAAATGATATAACAAAGGATCATCCTGAATTAGTGAAGTCCTTAGGTAAGAGTTGGATGGGTCATAACCCTAAAACAGATTGGATTATCAAACATGCTTGTAGAACCCTACTTAGACAAGCAGACCCGACTACACTCACATTGTTTGGATTCCATAACAATCCTATTGTTAAAATAAATGAGTTTGAACTTTCAACAGATCAACTAGCTATTGGTGAATCATTAACATTTCAGTTCACTTTTGCCAACCCCACTATAGATGCAGCAAAACTTCGGATCGAATATGGCATTGATTTTATGAAAGCAAATGGTATAACAAGAAGAAAGCTCTTTAAGATAACAGAAAATACGTATCTACCTGGAGAATATACTTATACTAGAAGTCATTCTTTTAAACAGTTATCTACTAGAAAACACTATCCAGGTGAACATCGAATAGCCATTGTCATTAATGGAGTAGAAATGGCTGGAATCGAGTTTGTATTGACTGAAGAAAAAAACAACGATAAATAAATTCAATGATTTTATGTTTTTTTCAATTCTTTCATATGCTCATTGTAGATTATTAATACGACAAGCCAACTATACTTTAGGCTCATAATACTTCTTTCTAATAAAGCAAAAACAGACTCTCGAATATGAGAATCTGTTTTTTTGCTCATTTATATATTTAAAAAAGCCTTTAATTCATCCATTTGTTTCGCGGCTTGCTGATAGCCCATATCATAATTTGCTCGCATTTGGGTTAAATCTTTTTCGAAACTATTTAAGGGTGCATCTGGTCTGAAGATAAAGACTCTTCCTTCTTTTTCCAATCGTTCGCAATAATCGAGCGAGGCATTGTAATGATCCACACGCTGTTCCATGCTTTTTACTAAATTGGGATATCGTTTACGAAGGAGCTTCATAACTAATTTACTTTGACGATCTTTTACTTTTCTATAGCCTTTAGGTCGGGTTAACACAAGCACATGCTTTTCAAAACCTTCATCTACTAAATGCTGAATAGGAATTGGATCTGCTAATCCCCCATCATAGTATGGTGTATCATTTATTTTAATCTCTGGAAACAATACAGGGATTGCACAGGTAGCGCGCAGTAACGTACATTCCTTATCCATATCAAGTGCGTCCTTATACTCTATATCCCCTGTATACGCATTTGTTACACCAAACTTTACTGTTCCCTCGAATTGTTGGAATCTATCCCAATCAAATTTATCTAGCTCGTTTGGAATTATATTGTAAGCAAAGTTTAATCCAAATAAACTTCTTTCTCGCAAAAAATTACGAACGCCTATATAGCGTTTGTCATGACGATAATTAACAAGGACGCGAAGTGAACGCTCTTTTTGCTCTGACACATAAGAACAGGCATTAATAGCCCCTGCTGAAATACCGACAACATGTGGCATCATAATCTCTTCATCTAAAAAAGCATCGAGGACACCTGACGTAAATAACGTACGGAATGTTCCGCCCTCAAGTACTAAACTTGTATCCTTCACATTGACCTGCATTAAATCACTCTTTCACTATATTTCTATTATTATTTTATCATATCACTTGCATCTAGAAAAAAGCTAAAACAGTATATTAATGCTTGGATTCAAATTTCTTTTCATCCGCTTTTCTTTAGTTTTATCAACATATGTTAAAATTCATTGTTGTTTTTACATAAAAAATAGAGTTGTACCTAATATATTGGCCAACTCCGATATCTATACCTTTTATCGTGATTTGAATGTTTAAATAAACTCGTTCTTTTGTTAAATTAACGAATAAGATCGTACAGCATATTTTATGTTCCAAGAAGGAGAATAAAATAAGTAATTGCGTACATTGGAAGTGCAATTGAAGTAATTATATACATTGTCATTTCGCCTTTAGAAAGTCTTCTTTTCCACTTAGTTAATTTAAGATGCCTACAATAAATTGCGCTAGAAATGAATATTAATAAGAAAGCTAATTCCATAATGTTCTCTAAAATGGTAATCAAATACTCAACTCCTTTTAGGTATTGCACTAAGAGAACTATTCTATAAAATTTTTCAAAAACCTTTATATTTAGGTAATTTAAACTTCTTTCAATCAAAAACATTTTTAGGCTTTGTTCATCTGTATCAAATGCAATTGTATCACTTTAATAATTTCGAAGATATTTCGTTGCGATCAATTTCTCATTATCTATAGAGATCAAGCCAAATAAGCTTTAAGTTGAATATGCTTCTTAATTAGCCAAAAACAACAATCAAGTTAAACAGATTCAATTATAAAGAAATAGGGCTACCCTCAAAGGCCGGTATTCACCGACTTTCTGGACAGCCCCTTTTCATACTACCGTTACTTCACTTTCACGCTAAGTTTGCTACTTTTATTTCCTGCTAGATCCTTCGCATAAATTGATAGTTTAGTATTTGCTTTTTGTTTTTTGATTTTCACACTGAAATTTCCTTTGCTTGATGCTTTAGCTGAGCCAATTTTTTTATGTTTACTATTGTAGATTGTAATTGTTGCTTTTGCTTCAGTTATACCTTTTACTTTTGTAGTTTTCGATGTGATTTTAGATACTGTTGGTTTTTTTGGTGCAATTTTATCTTTTACAATAATTGTTTTTGATACGCCTTTATTACCTACTGTATCTTTCGTTTTTACGACTAATTTTACGTTTGCTTTTTGTTTTGTAATCTTCAGCGTATAGTTACCTTTGCTACTTGCCTTTGTTGATGTAAGTAGTTTAGAGCCTTTATAAATAGAAACTGTTGCTTTAGCTTCTGTAGTCCCTTTTACAGTAGTTGCTTTGTTTGAAATTGTTCCTACTATAAGTTTTGTTGGTCCAATTTTATCTAGTACAGTAATTGTTTTTGTTACACCAGCATTGCCAGTTTCATCTGTAGTCTTTACTACTAATTTCACATTCGCCTTTTGTGCAGGAATCTTTAACGCGAAAGTTCCTTTATTGTTAGCTTTTGTTGATGTTAGAAGTTTAGTTCCATTGTATATTGAGACTGTTGCATATGCTTCTGTTGTTCCTGTTACTGATGTTGTTTTGTTTGAAATTGTTCCCACTGTAAGTTCAGTTGGGCCCTCAGTATCTGGATTTTCCACTGGTGGATTAGTATCTGGTATTTCACCAGCTGCTAATCTCGCAAATGTTGATTTTCCATTCAATGCGTCTGCTAACGCAATGATTACTTGTTCAGTAGCCATTAAGTTTGTTTTAGAATCTTTAATCATCCATTTAAACGAACCATCTTCTAATTGATAATCATCAATCATTTTTTCAAGAATGTTAACTTTTTTACCGTCTTTTTCATAGCTCCATTTGTCAGCTGTTAAATCTTCTCCAGCTGTAGCTAGTCCCATAATAATACTTGCCATTGAGTTTGAATTATCTACAAAACCATCTTTTTGATATTTTGCATGAATACCATCTACTGCTTTTTTAATAGACTCGTTAATTGTTTCATTGGACTTATCAGTATTATTTAATAACGTTAATGCAGTTAAATTCCAACCTGTTACATCTAAGTCATCAGATGAACCAAATCCAGAGAATAATCCTGAATTATTTTGTTTCTTTAAAATTACTTCTAAATGTTTGGCTTTATCATAGTCTGCATTTGCTAAGCCTAGCGCAATTGATGCCCAAGATTCACCGTATGCTGTGAAAAAACTACCATCAGCCTTTTGTTTGTTTTGTAAATCTTCAACAATGTTGCGTTGTCCAAGATTTGTTGGATCTAATCCTAGAATATATGCACCAATAATAGTACCTGCGTCTTCATTTGAAGTGCTTGAAGTAGCCGCTTTTGGTTTCATCCAATAAGATTGTTCACTAGTAACTTCTGAGCCCTCTGCCCACTTGTAGTTTTTAATATCCATGCCTAGTGCATACATTGCTGATAATGACCAGTAGCCACTGTGGGAACTGATTACTCTAGAACTAATAGTTTGGTTGTTTATAATATAATATTGTTTTGCCTTCTCTAAAGAGTTCACTAGTTTTTCTTTGATTACTTGTGGTGATGTTGTTTGAGAAGTATGGTCTTCATTGTTTACTACCATATTATTTTCAGCTTGAGCTGTAAACGGCGATAATAGTGATAGTAGCATAACAAAAGCTAACACCATACTAGATGAACGTTTTAACATTTGAATTCCTCCGATTTTATTTAGATTTGTTGGATTCGGAATTCGGCTTTTTCATGCTAGTCGACTATTTAACTCTTACTCATATATTAAATGTTGGAAATTAAAAGTTCTTAACAATGAAAAAAGCTATTTCTCCATAGAGAAATAGCATAAATACAAAGAAATATAGGACAACAGTATTGTCTAATATAGATTGTTTTGCCGTAATCTCACTTTATTCCGAAGAGTAGATATACGCTATGAATTAGATAGGTCTCCTGGCTTATGCATCAATTTACTTTAAGGACCTTCCCGTATAAAACAGTGGTATTTCCTTATTTCATCAGCATTTACAGTTGCGGATACAGCTTCGGCATTTCACCGAATTCCCTTTTATGTATGTACTACATCTAATTCTGGCATACAATATTCACTTAATATAAACTTATCATAATATTGGAAATTAATCTATCGCATTTTGATTAGTTTTTGATATTTTACTCATAACACATCAAATAATTATACAAATAAAGAAAGAAACGTATGTATATTTATTTCAAAATTGTATTTATCGATGAATCTTTTAATATGTTAATCACATAATTCCTGTTACACATGTTAAAATTGAATTAATATCCTTTTTAAAAGCATGTATGGTTGAAGGAGGGATGAATTGTTTAATGTTGGAGATATGCTAATAATTATTGTCATTGCTTTAATGATATTAGGTACGATTTCTTTTATGCTATTTATTAGAAGAATCATTATAAATACAACTCCTAAGAATGAATCTACCGAACTAAATGAAAAATTGGATAAGATTATCATGTTATTGGAAAAGCAGTCTAAATAATTATTATTCAAAATACAAAACTAGCTGTTGTATCTAATACTAAATTCAACAGTTAGTTTTTAAGTTCATTTAATCCCGCTTTGATAATAATGGACGATTATTGTACCAAATAACTTCTACTGGAATATCGAAAAATGAAGAAAGCTTTTCACTTGTTAGCATATCGATTGTACTTCCAGAAGCAAATACTTGGCCCTTTTTTAATAATAATGTTTTCTGAAAAACCGGTAGAATTTCTTCAATATGATGTGTGACATAGATTATTGTTGGTCCGCTTTCTAAAGCTGCAATTTCACCAATTGTTTTTAACAATTGTTCTCTAGCTATGAAGTCAAACCCAGTAGCAGGCTCGTCTAATATGAGTAACTCTGGATCATCCATTAAGGCACGACCAATCAATATTCTTTGCTTTTCTCCTTGCGATAAAGTTTGATAATCACGATCGGCGTATTCAATACTCCCTAGTTTTTTCAATATACTTATTGCCTTTTCCCGAATAACCGGTGTTGGCTTTTCATATAGACCAATCGAAGCAAAAGCACCTGAAAGAACGATTTCAAATGCACTATCATTGGGATTTAATTTTTGTTGAAGTCCTGATGATACGAGGCCAATCTTCCTTCTAAGCTCTTCTCCTAAAACGGATTTCCCAAATGTTCTTCCTACTACCTTTAAATCACCCTTTGTCGGAAAATAATAAGAACATAGCATATTCAACAAAGCTGATTTGCCGGCTCCATTTAAACCGTACAATACCCAATGCTCCCCTTTTTCTATTTGCCAATTAATATTTTCTAGAATCCATTGCCCTTCTCGTTTCAAACATACCTCTTTCATATGTAATACCATTTCAAAAACCCCTTTATAGATATTCATTTCATTATAACTGAATATTCACTAAACAAGAGGTTGAGAGTGAGAAAATTGTTAAGAAGTTCTCCAAATAGAAAACCCCTCATGTGGTTAGACAAGAGGGGGGGTTATAGCTATTTTGCAAAAATTTGAGTTCCATATGTTGGATATTGAGCGTTTTTACCTGAAACAACAATACCTATTCCAACTTTTTGATAATTAGGTGATAGTATATTTGCTCTGTGACCAGGGGAATTCATCCAACCATTCATAAAGCTTGTTGCAGTAGAATAACCTGCTGCAATATTCTCACCTGATGCATATGTGTTATAACCTGACCCTTTCAGGAGGTTAGACCAGCTTCCATAAGTTGGACTTGTATGACTAAAATAGCGATTTTTCTCCATATCTAATGAACGAATGATCGCTAGCTTTGTAAGCTTAGGATCTTGTTTTAAAGGTTTCAGTTTCTTTTTTGCACGTTCTTTATTTAAAATAGTAACTATTTGATCTTGCATTTTTTTATTTCCTAAATCAATGTAACTGTCGACAAATTTACCAGATTTAATCCAGTATGTCTTGCTACCTTTTTTGACTTTGATCCAACCATTTGTATTTGCAACACTCACTTTATAAATTCCAGCTGCAAGTTTCTTTGCTGATTTCGATCCTTTTTCTTTTTTATAAGTCGTTGTTTTTTTCGATAGATAGATATAATCACCAGTAAAACCGTCTTTTATCCACTTTTTATCTTTTGTTTGCATCCATTTATCTTTAGTTGTTTTTATAATCGTTACTTTCTTTTTTGCAGCTACTGTTGATTTTCTTCCATATCCGCCTTGCTTAGTAAACAATCTACTCTTTTCAGTTAGTGTTACTTTTTTTGTTTTTGGCGTACTTGCTTTAGCATAAATTGGACTTGCTAAACTGCCTAAAAAGATTATCGCCATGAAAAGGACGCTTAGTTTTTTTAGCATTTTCTTCAACTTAATTCCTCCGAATCTAATTTTTAAAACGGTATATTTTCAATGTAAGCAACACTCTCAATAGTTTTTTCGGAGAGTTCCACATTAAATATAGTCGTTTTATTAATATCAATTAAAAAAGAATCGTATAGACTACAATTTTTAATCACTATATCATATTATCAAATATTTATGGTCTCAAAGACCAAAAATAGTTTTATATTATTAATTTTTCAACCTTTCGCAGATACTTAGACCTACTCTTTAAAACTGTTCATATATATTCCATCTGTTGTATACTAGTTTCATATAGCAATAGAAAGAGAGAATGTATGATTTCATTTATATTAACTACAAAACGTCTTTTAAAGGCTTTAATCCGTGCTTTTAAGCAACCGTTATTTATTTCATTGTTTACAACCTTATTTTTTATCCTTTTGTCAGGAACGATGTTTTATACAAAAGTAGAAGGATGGTCTATACTTGATGCCATATACTTTTGTGTTGTCAGTCTGATTCCGAGTGGTGTAGATACTTCGCTCACACCAACTACAAATCTGGGTAAAGTATTTACGATGTTTTATTTAGCAGTTGGTGTTGGAGTTATGTTTCTTACTTTATTGACTCTTGGTAAGACCATGATTAAGTCTACAGATGAACCGACTACTGATTTAAAAAAAAGAAGATAATCAAAATAAAAAGGTTGTCTTAAAAGACGACCTTTTTATTTTTTAATTGCTCAATACTCTATCAGTATTAACACTTACTTATAAAAGGATTTTTTTGTTACACGAATTGAAATTGAGATTTTTTTAGAAGTAGTCTCATTTCTCCCTTTAATTTTTGTCGATACTAAGTATTTTTTCACAATTTCCCCCTTTCGAATAATCGAAATATTTACTCTATATCTAATATACGCTATTATAAATATAGTCAATTTTATCTATACACGAAATAATTGTAGATACAAAGCACTTATATCAGATGACTAGTATATAGAAGAGAGGTTTTTTGTTTGAGTTTATTAGAAGTCTTAAAACAAGCTACACCTTACATACAAATGGCATTCAATAATGAAATCTTTGTGAGTATTGTTGAGCGTGGTCAAAACAAGGTTTACTTTGCGTCTCCAGGAACTAAAGTTGATCTAGGAGTAAAGACTGGTGACACGATGGAAGATACTGAAGAATTACGACAAGCCTTTACGGGGAAAAACGTTAAAAGAGATATACCAGCCGAATTTTACGGAGTCTTACTTCACACTAACATATATCCAATTAAAGAAAATGGTCATGTAATTGGAGCTTTTAGTTTAGTATTTTCAATGGAGAAACAAGAGAAATTACAATCTTATATGGATCATCTACAAAATGCTGTCCTAGGTTTACAGGATAAAGTACATCTTGTTGCCTCTCATTCAGAGGAGCTAGCAGCAACAAGTACTGAAATTACCGAACAATCTCGTCTAGCTCTTGCTGATTCAGAAGCTTCTCATAGCGTTACAGATTTTATCAAATCAATCTCTCAACAAACGAATTTGCTTGGGTTAAACGCCTCAATTGAAGCTGCACGAGCAGGTCAACATGGTGCTGGATTTAATATTGTTGCTCAAGAAGTTCGAAAACTATCTCTAGAAACAAAGTCGGCTACCGAAAAGATTGAAGATTCACTGAAAAATATCACGCAAAATTTACAAGGCTTAATGGGCAGTATGAGTCAGATCAATTCTGCTTCTAATGAACAAGCTGAGCTAGTACAAGACTTCAGCTCAATTATTGAAGAGCTAGGATTACTCAGCAATCAAATGGGGCAATTAATGAAAGAAACATTACGATGAATTTTTTCACTCCATGAGTTTTTAGATAGCAATACGATTTAGCTCATTGAATGCTTTATAATCAATGAGCTAATTATATACCCTCCATTAACTTCTCTATCTTGCTCTAAATTCATTTTTATTTCTTTTCTTCTTAAAAACATTTCAAATTTGTCCGATTTTGTTGTCATATTCCCCTTGAATAAAGGAACGAATGTTCTTATAATGAATATAAGAGGTGAAGCGCATGGAACGACAGTTAAATCCACAAAAATTGACGACTATTGAAACCTATCAACTACAACGTATAGCGACCGAACTACTTAGTACTGCTTCAAAGGAAACAGTATTATCTACTTTATCAATCTACGCATGTTCACAAAAGCAACATTGCTCAACAATAAAAACGAATGTTAATATAACTTAATTTAAGCTTCGCATTAGGTTATTTTTCGTCCGTTACTACTTCTCTTTACACCTAATAAAAATAAGCCCTACACACTCTCAAAAGGTGTGTAGGGCTTATTACTTTCTTACAAAAGGTTTAGGCTATAAATCAAGATTCTAATAATAGGTCTTCAGGGTTTTCAAGTAATTCTTTTACAGTTTTTAAGAATCCTACAGAATCTTTACCATCAATAATACGGTGGTCATAAGATAGTGCAACGTACATCATTGGACGAATTTGTACTTCATCACCAACAGCGATTGGACGTTTTTGGATTGTATGCATACCTAAGATAGCAGCTTGAGTACCATTCATGATTGGTGTAGACATTAATGATCCAAATACACCACCATTAGTGATTGTGAATGAACCACCTTGTAAGTCAGCGATTTGTAATTTTTTGTCGCGTGCTTTTTTAGCAAGACCACCGATTGCATCTTCGATTTCAGCGAAGTTTTTACGGTCGCAATCGCGAACAACTGGTACTACTAATCCATCGTCAGTAGATACAGCAACACCAACATCATAGAAGTTATTAAGGTGGATTTCATTACCTACGATTTGAGCATTAACGTATGGATATTTTTTAAGTGCAGCAACTACTGCTTTTGTAAAGAATGACATGAAACCAAGACGAGTTCCATCATGCTTTTCTTGGAATTGATCTTTTTTACGGCTACGAAGTGCCATAACGTTTGTCATATCGATTTCGTTGAAAGTAGTAAGCATTGCCGTACTTTGTTTTACTTCAAGTAAACGAGTTGCGATTGTTTGACGACGACGAGACATTTTTTCAACTGTCACGCGAGATTCGTCAACTGCAGGAGTAGCAGCTTTCGGTGCTTCAGCTGGTTTTGCAGCAGGAGCAGCTGGCGCTGTACCATGTGCAGCCACATCTTGTACGCGAACTCGACCTTGAGGATCTACTGGAGATACAGATGCTAAGTCGATTCCTTTTTCACGAGCTAATTTGCGAGCAGCTGGGCTAGCAATTACACGCTCAGTTGAAGATGATTCTTCTACAACTACAGGTGCTGGTGCAGCTTTTGGTGCTTCTACAGCTGGTGCCGGTGCAGCCTCTTCAGCTGCTGGTGTTGGTGCTGGAGTTGCTGGAGTTGCAGCAGCATCACCTGCTTCAACGATTGCAATTACAGCACCTACTAATACAGTATCGCCTTCTTCAGCAAGGATTTCTTTCAAAATACCAGCTTCTTCAGAGATAATTTCAGCGTTTACTTTATCAGTTTCAAGTTCAACGATGAACTCACCTTTTTCTACTTTATCACCAGGTTTTTTCACCCACTGTGCGATCGTACCTTCTGTGATAGATTCTGCTAATTCCGGGACAATAATTTCAGCCACAATAATTTCCTCCTTCAAAATATTCGCTATTAGCGAGTTACAGCTTCTTCAATAATACGTGCTTGTTCAGCTTTGTATGAATCTGCATCACCTTCAGCAGGAGATGAACGTACGATACGACCGATGTAACGAACGTCTTTGTCTTCTGCTACTTCACGCATATAAGGATCTGCAAATGTCCATGACCCCATGTTTTGAGGTTCTTCTTGTACCCATGCAAGTTCTTTTGCGTTAGGGAAACGTTTAATAATTGCAGCAATTTTCTCAGATGGGAATGGGTACAGTTGTTCAACGCGTACTAAGTGTACGTGATCGAAATCTTTACCATCTCCAACTTTTTCTGCAATATCAATAGCTACTTTACCTGAAGCAAATAGAATACGCTCTACTTTTTTCGTAGCTGAACCAGTTGTCGGGTGTTCAATAACTGTTTCAAAATGACCAGTTGCTAATTCCTCTACATCTGCAGCTACGATTTGATTACGTAATAGTGATTTTGGTGATACAAGAACTAATGGACGAATTGCTTCTGTACCTAACATCTTAGCTTGACGGCGTAATAAATGGAAGTAGTTTGCAGCGCTTGATAGGTTTGCAACAGTCCAGTTGTTTTCACCAGCTAATTGTAAGAAACGTTCTAAACGAGCACTTGTATGTTCTGAACCTTGACCTTCAGCAGCATGCGGTAATAACATAACAAGACCTGATTTTTGACCCCATTTAGAGCGAGATGCAGAAATGAAGTTATCAAACATTACTTGAGCCATGTTTGCGAAGTCACCGTATTGCGCTTCCCAGATAGTTAGATTTTTCTCATTTTCTAAATTATAGCCATATTCATAGCCTACGATAGCAGCTTCAGATAATGGGCTGTTATACACTACAAATGAAGAGTCTGCACCAGTAATATGGTGTAATGGTGTTAATTCTGCACCTGTTTTTTCGTCATGTAACACAAGGTGACGGTGTGCGAATGTACCACGTTGTGCATCTTGACCTGTTAAACGGATTGAATTACCTTCTTGTGTAATTGTTCCGAAAGCTAACGTTTCAGCATGACCCCAGTCAATTTTACCTTTACCTACGAATGCATCTTCACGACGGCTAAGGATTTTGCCTAGTTTTTTGAAGACATTGAAGTCTTGTGGCCATGTTAATAATTCTTTGTTCATTTTTTCTAGACGTTCGCGCTCAACACCAGTTTCTACGATATCATAACCGTTTTTCACAGCTTCTGGCATTTCGTTTTCAACATGTTGCCCTTCGCCAACTTCTTTCACATGATCATATGCTGCTTGCATTTCTTTTTGTGTATCAGCATCTAAAGTAGCAACTTCTTCTGCTGTTACAATACCTTGACCTGCAAGTGCTTTACCGTACAATGCACGTACTGTATCGTGACCATGAACACCTGTGTACATTGTTGGGTTTGTGATCATTGGTTCGTCCATTTCATTATGACCATATCGGCGGTAACCAACTAAGTCTACTAAAATATCCTTACCAAATTGTTCACGATATTCTACTGCAAAACGAGCCACTTGTACAACTGCTTCTGGATCATCCGCATTAACGTGTAATATTGGAATTTCATAACCTTTTGCAGGGTCTGAAGAATAAACAGTTGAACGTGAATCATAATGCTCAGTAGTAAATCCAATCATATTATTAGCAATAATATGAACTGAACCACCTGTGTTAAATCCTTTTGTGCGTGAGTAGTTCATCGTTTCAGTTACAACACCTTGACCAGCAAACGCTGCGTCACCATGAACTAAAATCGCTAGAGCAGATTTAGCATCTTGAGTTGGAGCACCTGCTTTAGAAGTGTTATCTTGAGCTGCACGAGCTTGACCTGTAACAACCGGACTTACTACTTCTAAATGAGATGGGTTATAGGCTAATTTGATTGTTGCACCTTTTTTGCTGTTATATGTAGCACCCATATGATATTTAACATCGCCAAACCATCCTTTAGTTACTTCTAAAGAACCGTCTTTCGGAATAAATAACTCATTTGGAACGTGCGCAAAATCAGCAAACATCATATCATATGGTTTGTGTAATACATGCGTTAACACATTTAAGCGACCACGGTGAGCCATACCGATCATAACATTTTTTACACCTTTGTCTTCTGAACGGTGAACGATTTCATCCATAAGAACAACTAATGCATCTAAACCTTCGATAGAAAAACGTTTTTGTCCTACAAATGTTTTGTGGATGAATTTCTCAAATCCTTCAACCTTTGTTAGTTGGTTTAAAACTGCTTTTCTCTCATCATTTGAAAGACCTGCGTTTAATACGCCACTTTCAATTTTAGATTGTAGCCACACACTCTCTTCTCTGTTAACAACGTGTGCAATTTCTACAGCAATTTTACTTGTATAAATCGCTTTTAGGTAATTAATTGCATCTAATCCATTGTTAACGCTTGCAGGAATGTCTTTTAATAATAACGAAGCAGGTATTTCGATTAGATCTTGATCAGATAAACCGTAAGTTTTTGCTTCGATTCGAGTAGTGTCACGTGGATGGTCTTTTAAAGGATAAATGTCTGCTCCTAAGTGACCATATACACGAATGGCATCCGCATATTGAACGGCAGCTAAAACTTTTGCAAAGTTACCTGGTTCAACGCTTGTAGCGTTTGATACTTCACTAGTTTGAACTGGTGCTCCGTATTGTTCGAATAATGATACAAGTTCTGGATCAACTTCTTCTGGTGATGTTAAATACAAATCGTACATTTCCATCACATAGCCAAGGTTGGGACCTGAAAAAGCTGCCCATGGTGAGCTTACAGGTGAAACATTGTTTGACATGTAGAATTACCTCCAACTTTTTTGCCAAGTGGCAGTTCCATTAATTAATTTAATTAATAATTTGAAAATCCACTAACTATCTTACCATTCTTCCTGCTTAAGTGAAACAACTGTATTAATAAATCAAGAAGAACATTTTTCCCCTTCAATCTTACTACTCTTCACAAAAAATACAATCGTTTTCAACAAATTTAGCAATTTTTTTCTTGAACGAACTAATAATAGAATAAACTTTGATAAAAACGTCATTTTTCAGCTGGCAATTCTATAGAAAAAGTGCTACCGAAATGGAGTTTACTCTTCACTTTTATCGTTCCACAGTATTTATTTACCAGCATATTTACAATACTCAATCCTAATCCTGTGCCCCCACCATCTCGGGAACGAGATGAGTCGACTCTATAAAATCGGTCAAATATCCGTGCTTGGTCTTCCTCTGCAATACCAATACCTTGATCTGATACTTCAATTTGCACATTTTCATGCTGTTTTGAAAGTCGGATTTTAATCCTTGGACTATTTTCCGAATAACGTATAGCGTTTTGCATAAGATTGCGTAAAATCTGGCCATAAGCATTGTCAGAAATAATTGCCCTGTAACTATTTTCTGAATCAACCTCTAATTCAATCGTTGCATCTGGGGATAGTACTTTTATTTCCTCCATAATATCGGCAGTAATCATAAGAATATCAGCATTGTTTTGTAAATCGTTCTGTTCTCTTCTTGCAAGTTCTAACATCTCTTCTATAAGCTTTTTCATACGTGTAATTTCTAGTAAGGAAGTATTTAATGATTCTTCCAAAACAGCTGGATCGTCTTTCCCCCACCTTTTAATTAACGATAGGTGTCCTTCTACTACTTGAATAGGGGTTCTCAGCTCATGAGAGGCATCAGAAATGAATTGTTGTTGGCTAAGGAATGATTGCTCTAGTTCCCCCATCATCGATCGATATACGGTCAATAAGTCACCAATTTCATCCTTGGCATCGTATTGAAGTTTAATGGGCGCCTTAAATCCCTGTTCTGCCACTTCCGTCATCTCAAGTCTCAGGTCGTCTAGTGGTTTCAATAATGTAGTCGCCAAAATATAGCCTATTCCTGCAGATGCTATGAGGGCCCCTAACCCTAAAATACACATAGCCGTTAAAATATATCGCATAAGTGATAGAAACGAAGTCAAGGGGTGCGTCAATTGTATATAGCCTGAAAAAGGACCAATCTTGATTGTCGATGCAGCCAAAAACGTATCTACATTCTCTACCTTTTCTTTCGAAATAGCATAACCGTGGTTTGGTAAACCTTCTGGTACTGAAGGCATGATTTTCGTTGAATCATTAATACGTAATATTTCTACTTTATCTTGATTCAGTATACGGACTGTTTGATTCTTATCTACAATAGAATTCATAAGCCCCTTATTTGACTGAATATCATGTATGGTTAAGAAATTACCTTGAGATTCAAAGAACACTGTTAAGTCATCCATTGTACGCTTTACTGACTGCTCCTGCTCATTTAACAGCCATGAGTGGATAGCAATGTAAAGGACGGAACAAATGACAGCAAAGCTAACGAAAATGACGACAGCAGATGTAAGTGCCCATTTCCCTTTTAACGACTGGTTTGATAAATAATGTTGGATTTTATTCATTCTCGCATCACATACCCAACTCCACGCACTGTTTCAATGTAGCCACTTTCTAATTTTGGTAGTTTTGAGCGCAGGTGACGGATATATACGTCTACGACATTTGTTTCCACATCAGATTGATAACCCCATACCTGCTCTAAAATTTGATCACGGGTACAAACACGATTCTTATTTTCAATTAATAAGCTGAGTAGATCAAATTCTGTTTTAGTCAAACTAAGTATTTCCTCATTGACATAGGCAGTGTATGCCGGAGAATCAATAGTAATATTTTTAAATACTAATTGTTGTCCTGTTGACTCGATCGAAGTATATCGCCTTAAAATTGAGCGAATTCTTGCTAATAATTCTTCAATAGCAAAAGGTTTTACAATGTAATCATCAGCTCCCGCATCTAGACCAGCTACACGGTCAATTACAGCATCTCGAGCGGTTATTAAAATAATAGGTACATCCGAAATGGCTCTAATGCGTCTACATACTTCAATTCCATTTAATTCTGGAAGCATAACATCGAGTAAAATGACATCGAATTCTTGCTCTAGAGCCGTCTCTAAACCAATACGGCCGTTTGAACAAACTGTCACTCCAAATTGTTCATGCTTCAGTTCTAGTTCAATAAATCGTGCAATGTTTTTTTCATCTTCTACTAATAGAATATGCTTTTGCATTGAAAACACCTTCCATCTTTAACTTGAAAAATGATACGAGTTTTTCCCTTTTGTTTTTTTCGCAATATATAGTGCCTCATCAGCTTTATCTAGCAAGTCTTCTATTGATTGACCATTCTCAGGGAATGAAGCGATCCCAATAGACGATGTAGGTGAAAAGTGTTGTTCGTTAATTGTCCAGCCATCTTTTAGTGTTTGTTGAATACGTTTAATAGTATTTTTCACTTGCTGCTTACGGGTGCATTGGTCTTTTGACATATTAGTTAAAACAACAATAAATTCGTCTCCACCTATTCGACTAACTATGTCTAAATCACGAACACTGGCAACAAGCGCCAGTCCAAAATTACGGATAAAGTCATCCCCTACATCATGACCGAAATCATCGTTCACTTTTTTAAAATCATCCCCATCAATATAGAGCAATGTAATAGCGTAATCTAGAGCAATCGCTTCTTTAACTAACTTAGTAAATTCCATTAATAAGTAGCGTCGATTTGGTAGCAGCGTTAAACTATCATGATAGGCCATAAAGCGCAATTGATCTTCCCTTTTCTTACGATGGGTAATTTCCCTAGCGACACTTACATATTGGAACACTTCATCACGTTCAGCATCCTTAACTGCTGTTAGATAGGTTTCAGTCCAAAAAGTTTCTCCATTTTTCGTTTTAATCTGTAAATCAATCTGTACGTCCCCTTTTTCCAATAGTGTCGATGAAAATTCACCCTTTAACAATTCCTTACTATCATCAGACATCATATCAAAATAGAAACGCCCAAGTAGCTCGTCCTTTTCAAAGCCAAGTTGTTTAATATGGTTTGGGGAAACATAAATGATTATGCCATCATCATTCGTAATGACAATCAAATCATTTGTATTTTCGGTAATAAGTCGGAAAGTTTTTTCAATATTCCGAAGGTTGGTCATCATAATTTTTTTATCAGATACATCGAAACAAACAGAAAGAAAACTCTCAATTTCACCATAATTACTGAATATCGGAACAATTGTAGTATCCATCCAGTATCGGTTCCCATATTTAGAATGGTTGCAAATTTCTCCGCGCCAAATTTGACCATTTAGTAACGTTTTCCACATTTCTTCATAAAATGAAGAAGACTGAGTCCGTGAATTTAATATCTTATTCGATTTTCCGATTAGCTCATCTGCACTATATTGACTTGATTGCGCATAGCGCTCATTTACAAATTTAATGATGCCATTTTTATCTGTAATACAAATATTTGCCGCTGAATTCAGAGCTCCTTTATAACTATTAAGCATATGATTTACTTGACGTAAATCTTCTTTTAATTGAATATTTTTCGTTAATTCTAACCATTGAATATAAATAGCTACAACTTGGTTATTAGTAGTGATTGGCGAAAAACTGACAAGGAATTGGCTATCATTGCCATCCGCTTTTTTATGTGTATACAAAACGGAAGGATTCCCTCTTCCATTTAAAGCGTCTTGGAGATGCTCTGTGAATGATTCATGATCTTCTGGTGAAACAAGATGAAAATCAAAAAACATTCTACCTTTCCAGTCTTCAATCTTGCAGTTAAAGTACTGCTCAAATTTCGGATTACCATCAAAAAAGGTTAAATCATTAGCTAATACAATTGTTGGGTCCATTTTCATGTCAAAAAGTGATTGTAGAAATAAGTTTTTTTCCTCTATCACTTTTTGCTGTGAAATTTCTTTCGTAACGGCAAGTATATATTGCTTTCCACCATAAAAAATTGGCGTAACGGTTGTTTCATTCGTGCGCTCAGTGTCAGAGAACAAATAGAAATCTCGGTATTGAAGAAGTTGCTGTTTCTCGATGGATTCATTGTAATATTTAACTATCATCTCAACGATTTCTGTTTCTAAACAAGCAGAAAGACTTTTGCCTATTGGCGACTCGTCAAAAACATCTTCAGCTACACGATTTATGTATACGTATAGATATTCATTACTGACTTTTTCCATTAAAAAAACAAAATCTAAACAATTTTGATAAAGCGCATCAAACTGCTCTTTAGTAATCAGATTGCCATTCAATATTGCCACCTCTTCAAGAAGTTAAATAAATAGATATGCTGTTTTAGTCTCTGCATAAGTTATTAGAGATTCATAAGCTTTTTGTTCGTCTGTTTCCTTAACAGATTGCCACAACCATTCTTTTTCAGTGCTCAACTCTAATTCAGCTACAAATGTTGCATTACCAATCAGTTTTAAAACATAATTACCTGCATTATGATGCACATGACATTGAACAAAGCCACCAGGGTTATAGACTGTTACTTTACTAGCTGAAACTACTCCCTCTATAGAAGAAACTAATGCAGATGCTGTCATCGCCGTACCACAAGCATTAGTAAAGCCTACTCCACGTTCATATGTACGGACGTAAATTGAGTCCTCATCCATCGGATACACATAGCTCACATTTACACCGTCTTGACAATACTCATTATCACCATTTAATGTGCTAGATAAACTTTCTTGATGATGTGTATTGGCTATTTTATCAGACCGAACAATTCCGATTAAATGTGGATTAGGAACTGATACAGCTGTAAATGAAATGTCATCAGCAAATTCCTCAATTACTTCATTACGAATTTGTTGTTTGTTTTTGTAAAGCATTGGTAAAGAAACAAGGTCAAAAGATACTGGTGCAATTTCAACAGAATATGTTGGAATGCCCTCGAAAATTGATGGTTCTTTTTGTACCATTAAGACGGCTTTCATTGTTTCAATATATGCCTTTGAAACATTGTATTTTTCACAAATATAGCGAGCGACGCAACGTAAACCGTTGCCACACATAGATGCCTCAGATCCGTCAGCATTAATGACACGCATTTTTGCAAGTCCTTTTTTAGATGGTGCAACAAGCAATAGGCCATCTGCTCCCCCAAGATTGTCTTTTTGACAAAGCCAAACGCCAAGTTTAGACCAATCCATACTTTTTTCGTCAGTTGTTTCAAATATGTAAAAGGTATTGCCTGAACCGTGAACTTTATGTAACTGCATTAACATATACATCCCCCCGTATTATCTATATATATCATAATTCTATTTTGTCAAGCATACAACTGTATATGTTCCAATTAAGGCTTGTAAATATTACAAATTTATTTTTTCATGTTTTTTTCTTTGCAAATCAGGTAAAACTTAGTATAGTTAAATTGCAAAATAATTTCATAAAATGATTCCTATTTTTTATAGAGTCAATAGGGAAGGCAAATGGTGCGCCACCAGTAGTCATGCTGGTTCTAGTGGGTTCGATTCCCACCCCGAAATTTTTTATGCAACATTATATGAAAAATTTCGAGGGGGCTAGGACCTGCCATTTATTTGGACGTTCACCCCCGTAAAGGAGGCGTTTCGCTTGATTAAGCGACGTGAATTACACGAATGTAACGATCTTTATGAGTTACTAAAACACCCATCTGTCTTCCCTTTTGTGCGTCAGAAAGCTAATAGTGCCGATGAGTACTGGTTTTTGACTAGCCAACTAATGGAAGACGAGGAGAACGGTAAAGCCGTTTCTCGTACGATAACCGATGACTGGGGACAACCCATCGGCACAATTACCGTCTATGATGTGCAAGACGGCGCTGGCTTTTTAGGCACCTGGATCGGTACCCCACACCAAGGAAAAGGATACAACCAGAAAGCAAAAGAACTCTTCTTACATGAACTGTTCTTTGAACTGGAGTTCCATACCGTTTTCTTACGAATTCGCTCTGAAAACGCCAAATCCCTTCGTGCTGCCGAGAAAATTGGCTATATAATGGATGCTAAAGAAAGCCACCCATCCCTATATGAACAAATCAACCAAGGTGACAAGCACTTTGAACTAATGAAAATCCAAAAAGACTACTTTTATTTATATACAGCTAGTCAGAAAAAAGAAGAAGAAGAACAAGCGATGTAATCTTAAATGCTGAGGGCGCTCGCTCAGACTCGACAGCCGTTGGAGGGCTCGAACACAAGACGCTTTTTGTCTTGTGCCGAGAGACCGAAACGACCCGAGAGTCTAGCGCCTGAAGCTAGGCATTCTACTTTGGGACACTTCCATTCCCTATCGCTCGTTCAACCACATAACGGTATTTTCATTAAAAGAAGCCTTCACAAAAGTGAAAGCTTTTTTTCTCTTGGCTCTGTTAAAATTTAATGTTGATAATTTAATAATATTAAAAGAAACCCATTATATAAGAGTTGCTCATCCTTATTGCAATAACTCTAGCCATTAGTAGAATAAGTAACAACTTCTATTGAGTATTACCTTTTGATATTCATTAGAATTCATCATTGTAATGATCGATATTATTAATTACTATTACAATGATAGATTAGTTGTACAACGCCAGAAGAGAAAGTTTTTGTATTAACCACTTTTAAATTTAACCTCTGTTTTATATCAATAAACATCGGTTTTCCTTCTCCCAAAATAACAGGGTGGATAGATAATCTAAATTCATCAACAAGCCCTAAATTTATAAAAGTTGTAATGAGACTTGCTCCGCCATATAGCCAGATGTCTTTACCAGGCTTATTCTTCAATTTATTTACTTCTTCAAGAATATTTTCATTTATAAATATTGCTCGATTATCTGCCTCTTTTTGTGTTCTGGAAAATACATATTTTTCTTTACTATGAACCAATCCCCAAATTTCTTTTTCGCTATCAGAATCTTTAGTTTTCGGAATATATTGTCCCCATAAATCGTAGCTTTTTCTACCATATAAAATAGTATCAATTTGATTCAAGAAATTAGTGAACCCCATATCAGGTTCCATAATGCACCAATCAACTTCTCCATTTTTCCCTTCAATAAAACCATCTAAAGTAACTGCTAAATCTAAAATTATTCTTCTCTGTTTTACGTTATTAGACATATCTCTTTCTCCTTTTATCATTTCAGATATTGTTTCTTCTGCCCCGATATTCAATAATTCATTATTGATAGCATGTAAAAAATTACTAAAATAATTTGCCCGTTGAATAAGGATTACACAACGAATTTAGATAATCGTCGGCTATTATAAGTATCTGTCATTTCAAATACAACTGAGGATGAAAGTTCAACATACAGTATAAACCATTGATAGGCTTGTTCCTTTTTGGCATGTGGTATCTTGTCGATATACTTTAATAAGTTGCTAAATGCTTTGCTCACCTTAAATAATCGAATACTTGTTCTTATTATGATTTTAACAAGTATTCGGAGAGGTATCAAATATCAACATTTACCTTTAACAGAGCCTTTCCCTTAAAAAGTTCATACGCAATCGAACTTACAAATCCCTCTTATATTTATACCAAAAAGGACATTAACTATATTTAAAGTTAATGTCCTTCATATTAAGCTATCTCAGTTAGAGATACTTTTGTTATTTAGCATAATTTAATATCAACTCTACCATTTCATCTGGTGTTTTAGGAGATTCTGTTTCTCGCATTTGCTTGATCAAACCTTCTTTATGTTGCTCCAAGCTAAGTAGTGCTTCCATAAATGTTTTATTCGTTAAATCATCTTCTTGTAAAACTTCAGCTAAACCTTGTTCAAAAAATAGCTTAGCATTCAAAATTTGATCACCACGTGATTTTTGTAGAGATAACGGAATTAGTAACATTGGTTTTTCTAAAGCTAAAAACTCAAAAATAGAGTTTGAACCCGCTCTAGATACGATTAGATCAGAAGCGTGTAATAGGTCTGGCAATTCTGTCGTTACATATTCAAACTGCTTATAGCCAGGCATATTTACTAAAGCTTCATCTATATGCCCTTTTCCGCAAAGATGAATAACGTTGTGATTTTCTAAAAGTTGCACAATATTAGCGCGTACTGCATCGTTAATAAATTTAGAACCTTGGCTACCACCCATAATCAGGATTACTTCTTTTCTTTCTTTAAATTCACATAATGCTAAGCCTGTTGCTTTTCGTCCTTCAAATAATGCTGGTCGAATAATTGATCCCGTGCAAGACGCCTTTTCTGCTGGTAAATGCTTAAGTGTTTGCTTGAATACTGTGAAAATATGCGAAGCAAATGGTAATGATAATTTATTGGCAAGACCTGGTGTAACATCAGATTCATGCGCAATAACTGGAACTCCAGCCATTTTTGCTGCCATAACAACAGGTACTGATACAAAGCCACCTTTAGAAAAAATCGCTACAGGTTTTAATTTACGAATAATCGTTATTGCTTGTGCAACACCTGCTAAAACTCTGAACGGGTCTGTAAAATTTTTCATTGAAAAATAACGTCTTAATTTACCGCTTGAAATTGCATGATATTGGAGGTCAGGGAATGCCTGGCCTATAATTTCTTTTTCAATGCCCTCTTTTGAGCCGATATAGTGCACCTCATAGCCTTTTTTAAGGAAAGATGGTATTATAGCCTGATTGAGTGAAACATGGCCAGCTGTACCCCCACCAGTTAATATTATTGTTTGGTTCGTCATTATTATTCTCCTATTCTGCTAGAACAATGTATGAACTGCTTTGGATTTATTAGAACAGCTACTTATTTTACTATACGAAATCACAATAGAAAAGATGTCAATTAATACTTGGAGGCGAATTATATGCATGAAACATCTACGATGAGAGCAAAATGGACAGTCATGCTGAAAATTGTGTTTCCGATCTTAATCACCCAAATTGCTTTATATTTAATGTCGTTTTTCGATGTCTTAATGTCAAGTAAATATAGCACTGCTGACTTAGCAGGTGTTTCCATTGGTTCTTCGATTTGGTTGCCTGTTTATACAGGTTTATCAGGAATTCTTTTGTCCATAACACCTATTGTAGCACAATTTGTCGGTGCAAAAAGGCAGAAAGAAGCGACATTTTCAGTTCAACAAGGATTTTATGTCGCAATTGTATTAGCAATTATTATTTTCGGACTATTAATGGCAGGCATTAATCCCTTATTAAATGCGATGACTTTAGAACCTGAAGTACAACGCATTGCACATGATTATTTGATCGCTATGAGTTTTGGCTTAATTCCTTTATTTGTTTATAGTGTTCTACGATGTTTCATCGATGCTCTTGGAAAAACTAGAATATCTATGTTCGTAACTTTACTAGCTACACCGGTCAATATTTTCTTTAACTACTTATTAATTTTCGGTAAATTTGGCTTTCCTGAGCTTGGAGGAGTGGGCTCCGGGGTGGCTTCAGCCATAACTTATTGGATTATTTGTGCTGTGGCTATTGTCATTACTATGAAGGGTCAACCATTTAAAAACTTTAAATTGTATGCAAGTTGGCCAAAAATCCACTTTGCAAAATGGCTAGAAATTTGCAAAATCGGGGTACCTATTGGCTTATCTATTTTTGCAGAAACAAGCATATTCTCAATTGTTGCAATAATGATGAGTAATTACAGTACCGCTGTTATTGGTGCCCATCAAATTGCGATGAACTTTGCAAGTCTTACCTATATGATGCCTTTGAGTATAGCAATGGGTGCAACTATTTTAATAGGCTTTGAAGTTGGTGCTAAACGATTCAAAGATGCACGTATTTATAGCTACATATCAGTCGTGACAGCCGTTATTTTCAGTTTTATTTCTGCAACTATTTTAATCATTTTCAGAGAACAAATAGCCGGTGTGTATTCAACTGATCCACAAGTACTAGCTTTAGCAACCCAGTTTCTAATTTACGCTGCTTTCTTCCAATTGTCGGACGCCATACAAGCACCGGTCCAAGGAGCATTACGCGGGTATAAGGATGTGACTATTACTTTCATAATGGCTATGATATCGTATTGGGTAATTGGATTACCTCTTGGCTATGTTATTGCAAATTATACAGATTTAGGACCTTTCGGTTACTGGATTGGTCTTATTAGTGGTCTTACAGCTGGTGCTGTAACCCTAAGTTTCCGTCTCCTTATTGTTCAGCGGAAAGCGAAAAAAGAGTCACAAGAAAACTCCTCTATTGCTTAATAGAGGAGTTTTTATTCCTCTAAAATTACAACTACTCTAATATCCCAGTTCTTGTAATTGTAATTTTAGGCTTTAATGTTAATGAAGCAAACTTTTCTCCCCATTTTTCATCCCATACTTTTGGATGGAACGCACGTATCTTTCGCCCAATTCCTAATGCATCTGATGGTGCATCTTGAAGTTTAACTAACAATTTTTCAACGTCTTCCTGAACCTTTTTCGTCAAAAACCCTTGCAACTCTCTCCTTATTTTATCTTCATATAATCTATTATGAGGGAACTCCTCAATATTTACATTTAATTTTTAATTTATATGTATGGTTGCTGACGAAACATCCAACTGTTCTTGTACTTCTTTTTTATTGAGTAAGGAACCATAATAGCAAATAACAGCGAATGGCTCACCTGGCCAATCGATTTCGCGAGCTACAAAATCAGCTGAGTTATAATAGGTCTTTTGTAGTTGTGATATAAATGTTTCAATTTGCTGCATTAAGTCTCCCCCTTTTTGGATTAGTATAGGAAAGTTCAAATAAATTTAATCGACCTTTTAAGGTATATAACAAAAAACCAGCTCTCAAAATTGAGAGCTGGTTTACTATATATAGTATTCTTTATTTTGCTTTAATAAATTGTTGTGTCCAGTAGTTACCATTAGCAGCATAACCTACACCAATATGAGTAAATGATGTACTCATAATATTTGCACGGTGACCTGGTGAATTCATCCAACCTTTTACAACTTCTTCTGGTGTTTTTTGACCCATAGCAATATTTTCTCCAGCAGCACTGTATTTAATACCTAGTGCTTTCATACGATCAAATGGTGAACCAAAAGTTGGGCTTGTATGTGAGAAATATTTATTTTTTTGCATATCAAGTGATTTCTCACGTGCTGCACCCATCAAAGCTTTATCTGATTTAAGAGCAGCTAATCCAGCTTTTTGACGTTCAACATTAGTTAACTCAATAACTTTTTGTTCGAATTGATCTACAGTCGATGATGTAGAGTTATTCGAATTTGATGAATTGCTACCTGAATTACCTGTATTGCCATTTGACGAACTGTTGCCTGAGTTACCTGTGTTGCCATTTGACGAATTGTTGCCTGAATTATTTGAGTTACCATTTGATGGTTTGTTCTCTGGTTTTGAAGTATTGCCACCTGAAGGTTTACTTGTATTGCAATTATACTTATAAGTGTATTTATTTGTTTTGCTATTAAACTTATAAGTTACCTTACAAGGCTTAGCCCCTTTATATGTTGTTTGCGTTTGCTTCACCGTGTCGGTTGAGTTTGTAGAAGCTGAAGCTTCCGCCGTTCCCGCCTGTACGCCCATTAGCATAACGAGACTCATTGGTAATAACCATTTTTTCATGTTTTATTCCTCCTTGTCTGCAAATATCGTAACGCGGGATTTTTGTAATAAAGTGTCCAATTATTGCTACTTCGTCCAATTAAGATTAACAACGCCTTGATTTCAATCACGAATAGGCTATGAAATTGTGCAAATTTAGCAATCTATCGTTTTATTACTAGGAGGATTGGGTTGACACCCAAAAAAACGGCTTGTTATGTTACAAAGTACCAACAACCTCGAGTTCATTAACATTTTCACCGATGATAACAATATTAGGAGGCATCTGCATATATTCAGGCATCCATTGAGTTAAACCGTATGCATATTGAAAGAGCATTGGATTTTTCATACCTTTAATAGGAACATACCCTTTCATACGATAAATAGTTGAAGGAATTGTTCGAAGCCACGCTTCAAAAACTTCTTGTTCTACTGGTTCAGTGAATGTTACTAAGCGAGAACTTAAATGCAAATGACTTATTGGGGCTGATTCAATGTTATTTGGGCGAGCTGTTGCATGTAGGCTCTGTAAATACTTTAAAGGTACCCGGCCATTAGTTGTTTGTAATAACTGCGCATGTGGATTTAAAGATTGAATTTCAAACGTTACTTTTGCTCGTTCTTCTTCTGTTAGTAAATCTGATTTATTAGCTAAGATAAGATGCGCATGTCGGATTTGTTCTAAAAACAGTGATCGTACTTGAGGTGATAATTGATTTCGTTCTAGCCAGCGTTTACTATCTGCCACTGTAACGATTCCCTTTATATTCAATTGATCAGCAAAAAGAGGCGAATATACAGCATCTAATGCCTCCACTGGATGCGCTGCCCCTGTTGTCTCAATAATGAGTACATCAAACTCTGATTCTGCTAATAATGTTTGTATTTGCGCTTCTGTTTTTTCTGATCCTGAGCAACATATACAACCATTGAGCATTTCTTTCAAAGGAACATCCTCTTCCACTGCTTGTGAATCGAAATTTAATTTGCCTAGCTCATTCATAATAATTGCTGGTTTAATATTTTGTTCTTTCAATTGACGGATTACATCTGTCATCATAGATGTTTTACCGCTTCCTAAAAATCCACTAAATAGATATACATCAACCATGTAAATCATCCTTTCTTCTATATAAATGCATGAAAAAGCTGACCTCCTAAGACGGTCAGCTCTTCATTCATTTTCTTTTTATCACTAAATGTGATTTTATATTATTTTGAACGGCTCTCTTGTTTCATTAATTGCTTAGCTTTTAATAACTGTGGATCATCTTTTTTGATTTTCAGACGAAGCTCTTCCATTAATGCGTAAGTTGTTTGGCCTTTTAAAACGCCAGTTTCTTTAAGTTTTTGGTCTTTTTGGAATGCCATTACTGCAGCTTTTGTTGAAGCATCAAACAGTCCATCAACTTTTCCTGGTTTGTAACCTACTGCCTTCAACATTTTCTCAGCAGCTTTCACTTGATCTGATAAAGAACCCTCTTTCATGACTTTTTCAGGATCTAGATACGGTAATGAAGCATAAGAAGGATAATCTACTTTAACAGTTGGTTTAATACCTTTTTCATGAATCCAGTTACCTTCAGGTGTTAACCACTTAGCTGTTGTAAATTTCAAGTTTGATCCATCTTTTAAGTTACTAGCAGTTTGAACTGTTCCTTTACCAAATGACTTCTCACCAATTATTGGGATATTAGCAGATTCACTAAGTGCTCCAGCTAAAATTTCAGAAGCAGAGGCACTACCACCATCTATTAATAATGACACTGGTACTGTTACTTTTCGTCCACCTTGAGCTTCAATTACTTCTTTTTTGCCAGTTTTGTCCTCTATTTGCATAACAGGTTCCCCTGTTTTAACAAATAAACTAGCGATATTAACAGCAGAATCAAGTAAACCACCAGGATTTTGACGCACATCAACTACAAGTGATTCCATTCCTTTAGCTTCCATATCATCAAGTGCTGTTAATAGTTCTTTATATGTGTTATCAGAGAAGGTTGTAATTTGAATATGCGCAACTTTTCCGCTTAACATTTCACTATAAACTGTTTCAATCGGAATATCGTCACGGACAATTTTCATCTTAACTTTTTTCTCACTATCACCACGAACAATTTCAAGTGTTACAGATGTTCCTTTTTCACCACGAATTAATAATACAGCTTCAGAAGATGTCATCCCTGAAATACTTTTACCATCAACTGTAGCAATGATATCGTTTGGTAAAATCCCTGCTTTTTCAGCTGGTGAGTTTTTAATAGGTGAAACAACTACGATATTGCCACTTTGCTCTTGGATTTCAGCCCCAATACCTTGGAAGCTAGAAGAGATACTTTCATTGAAATTGGAAGCTTCCTCAACATTCATATAATCTGAATAAGGATCTCCAAGTGCCTCAATCATACCGTTGATCGCACCGTTTACTGCTTCTTCTGTATCAATGTCTTTGTAATAGTTTGCTTTTAATTCATCAAATGCGTTAAATAGTTTTTGGAATTCTGTATGAGTCGGCGTACGAACTTCTACAACTTTTTTCTCTCCAAATGTTAGCGCAAAGATTGTCAAACCAGAAGTAAATAATATTAAAACAATTACCATCATGATTAACGCAAAAGGTTTAATACGTATGTATTTACCAGCAGGCTTTACATCTTCTAAGTTTTCTTGTTCATCGGTAGGTTGTTCGTTTTTTTCTGGTTCCACTTTGTTCTCGTCCATTCATTTCACCACTTTCAATCTTCAAGTGTTTTAAACACTAATACCATAATATAGTACGGTTCTTTCAACGTCAAACAAGCCCTTCCATATAGATAAAAATATCACTATTTGTATTACCTCAATTAACTTATTTGAACGATACTTTGAAATTACATGGTGCATTTGGTGGCTATGGATTAAAAGATTCTAATGGAAATTGGTTAAATGCCTATAATATCCTTCATAGAGGACAGTAAATTACAAAGACCACCTTCAAAAGGTGGTCTGATTACATGCTAATTAATGTTTTTGATAGATTTGATTTCAATATTACCCGAAAGTAATAAGCCTGATAGTACTAGTACCGTTGCAATAATATCATAAAATGTAATAGTTTCATTTAGAAAGATGGCAGACAGTACATAGCCAAAAATCGGAGTCATAAATAACCAATTATTTGCCCTAACTGCATCCTGCTTCAACAAGTAAAACCATAGCAACATCGTAGCGATTGATATTACTAACACTAACCATATTAACGATCCTACTAAATAATAATCCCATTTCAAAAAGTATGTATCCTTTTCTAGTATAAATGTTATTGGAATTAATACCACTCCCCCTATTAGCACTTGCCAAGTATTAATAACAATATTCGGTAGGTTTAAATTAGCTTTTTTAAAATAAACACTCCCAATTGCCATTGATATCATCCCCACCCCTAGAATAAGTAAGCCAACTCCTTTAACTTCACTGTTTGAGATTGATGGCCAAATGGCTATTAATAAACCAACAGCAGCAACAATCATCCCTATCCATTCTTGTAAAGAAACTGTTCTTTTTAGCCAAATGTAGGACAGAAAAGCAACGATAAAAGGATTAGTAGTAACAAACAAATTAAATAAACCTGCAGATACATGATTTAACGCCCAGAAGGATGCACCTAAATAAATTGTAGTATTCAATAGTCCTAAAACAATTAAGGGTTTCCATTCCTGTTTCTTTGGCCAAGGATACTTTTTGCTAATTAAGTAAACAAAAAGAAATAGTATTATGCCTGCGATTAAAAATCGACTGGTAGCTAGTAACATTGGGGTAGTAGAATATAAACCAAATTTTGTAGCAATCGCTGCAGACGACCATAAAAGTGTAAAAAATAAGCCCACTGCCGTTTTCATCTTCTCGCTCCTTAAAACAAATAATCTATGAAATGAACTTAAATTAAGACCATAACTAAGTTTCGCATACATTTGATGAGCGATTTTTTCTGAATATCAGATTATTTTTACCAGATGTCGTATTTTGAGCGTTTTTTATTTTTTTCTACTACATTTTTATTTTTTATCTCTGATTTTTTCGATACTGACTTGGTGTTATTCCTTCATGTTTTTGGAATAATCGCGTAAAGGAAGATTGATGTCCTAAACCAACTTGAATAGCAATATGTAAAATAGGTAACTCTGTATCTCTCAGTAATTCTTTAGCCTTTTTCAAACGTACGTCTTGTATATATGCTGTAGGTAATTTACCAGTTTCTTTTAGAAACCAATCCGAATAATATGAACGGTTGTAATGTTCAAGGGAGGCAAGATCATGTACTGTAATATTTTCATTATAATGTTCATGGATATATGTAATGGATTTAGGTAGTTGTTCTTGGATTAAACACCTAGAAATAAAAGGATACAGTTCTTTAACAGCAGATCCACTCCATGACTGTTGTTCAAGTTCATTTAGTAAAAGATATCGGATCCCTTTCCATTGATTATTCAGCTTATAGGATAATTCCCTATTTTGTAATTGCCTCTCGTTAAGCATAAAATGAGGGATATCTAATACCAAAAACTCATTACGTTCAACTGAATGAAATGTATGATTACATTTAGGTGGAAGAAAGAATATTGTTTCAGGACCAAGTAAAAGACTTTTCGACTCAGTTTGTATAGAAAGTTCTCCTTGAAGAGGGAGGATTAACTGTGCATAACGATGGGAATGCTTTTCTTGAATTGAAGTATAAGTTCTTCGCTCTGCTACAATTTCTCTAATTGGGTCCATTTTCAATTCCTCCGATTTTTCCAGTTTCCTATTATGCAATTAAGTAGATTCTTATAATATGGTCAATCTACGAAAATATTATGATTTAAATAGTGGATTCTACATATTAAACAAAAGACCATCAATTTATCATATGGTCCTACTCCTAAAATTACTTATGTTCAATTTACTGATTTAAATAAAAAAAAGCAAGAGACCTTTTCAATACCTTTTTTTAATGGTCATTTTAAGGTTACTTGCTTTTTTTCTTTATTTCTAATTCCACATTTGTAATAAATAACCATCTAGCCACTTAAATGGGATTCTACTTTGAAAAAGAAACTATATCATCCTAATTGAACGATAAATTAAGCCACTGCCACCTAAATAATAATCGTGCCTACCTCTAATATAATCGCGCTCAAAAGACCAATAACAATACCCATTTTTAGTTTCATCCATCATGCTCCCTTAATCATTTGTTGTAATTTATCGTAACAAGTGATTATGTCCAGCAGATGTTATACAAATTGATTGTCTTCTATTTAATATAAAAACCCCAAAATTGAAATATTTCGGGGTTCAGTTTAGATTTATTTATTTTTCATCAAAAATATAAGCTAATACTTTTACTGCTTGATCAACCGTTTCAACCGTAACATTGGCTTTATTCGACAGCTCTTTTAATGGATGATGCAGATTCTCTGGGCGAATCACGATTAAGGGTTTGTCTAGAGCAACAGCTGCACTTGCATCCATCGCTGTATTCCATTGCTTATACTTCTCTCCAAACAAGGCGATTACGACATCCGATTTTCGTATTAAAATCTGCGTTCTAAAGTTATTAATCTTAGATGCAGCTTCATCTCGATAAATAGCATTCGGCTGTTCACCTAATATTTCTTCTCCAATAAAATCAGAACGATCATGATTTTCCATAGGACCGACGAAGTTTAGAGGAGTACCTAATACTTTCGCTTTTTCCTTTAACTCCTGGCGCCAATTAGAATGAATTTCTCCAGCTAAGTAGACTGTTAATTCCATGTTAAAGCCTCCTCATAATATGAACTAATTTAGATTACTTTTGTTTCTTCTTTTAGCCACGCACACTCTTCTTCATTTAAGTAAGGTGACAGTTTCGCATATACTTCTTCATGGTAATCATTTAACCATTGTTTTTCGCTCTCAACTAACAGTTCTGTGTTAACACCCGCTAAATCGATTGGGCAATATGTGATCGTATCAAATTTCATAAATTGACCGAACTCTGTTTTTTCGTCTTCAACAACGACTAATAAGTTCTCCGTACGAATACCATATTCACCTTCAAGATAAATACCTGGTTCGTTCGTAATAATCATGCCTCTATCTAAACGAACATGATTCGTATTTCGGATGCTATGTGGTCCTTCATGAACATTTAAGAAAAAGCCTACACCATGTCCTGTACCGCATTTATAATCGATACCATGTTGCCATATTGGTTGTCTCGCTAAAACGTCTAGATTAGCACCTGAAGAGCCATGTAGGAACTTCACTGCACTCAATGCAATAAATCCTTTTAATACTAATGTGAAATCTCTTTTTTGTACGTCTGTAAGCTTACCTAAAACAATCGTTCTCGTAATATCAGTTGTTCCATCATAGTACTGGCCACCTGAATCGATTAAGAACAGCCCTTCATTTTCAAGCGTAAACTGTGTTTCTTCAGCCGCTTTATAGTGCATCATCGCTGCATGTTCTTTATAACCTGCAATCGTATCAAAGCTCGGTCCAACAAAGCCCTCTTGCTCACTTCTGAATGCTTCTAGTTTTTCCTCTGCAGCAATTTCTGTTACCTCACCAGTACTAACCGCAGATTTTAACCATTTAATAAATCTAACGATCGCTACACCATCTTTAATTTGAGACCATTTCATGTTCTCGATTTCAATATCATTTTTAATAGATTTTAAATCTGTTGTAATATCTGTACATTCAACTTTTTTAGTAGCGGTGTTAATGGCATAGTAGAGGCTACTATTTGTTTTATTCGCATCTAAAATAATTGTATCTTCGCTTGCAAGTTCACCTAGTACTGCATGGATTTCTTCCGTTGCTTTCACTTGAATTCCTTGCGCCTCAAGTTCTGCTTTAACCTCTGGAGATACTTTGCTCGTTTCAATGAATAAGAAACAATCTTTATCCGTTACAATTACATTCGCAATGGCTACTGGATTGTTTGGGACATCTACGCCTCTTATATTTAACAGCCATGCAATATCATCAAGTGACGATAAGATATAATAGTTTGCATCTTTTTTCGCCATTTCACTTCGAACTTCAGTTAATTTTTCTATTTGAGTTTTACCGGCAAATTTCACATCATGCATGAAAATTGCGCCTTTAGGAATTTCTGGTCTGTCTTCCCATAAGTCTCCTACTAAATCTTGCTTCATTTTTAATTCGATATTTTTCGCTTTAAAATCAGCTTCCATTTTTCTAACCATATTAATAGAGAATACAGTGCCATCAAAGCCTACTGTATTTCCTTTATTTAGAACGTCCGCAAGCCACTCTGAGTACGCTGGTACACCAGGATCAGCCATTCTAAACAATCTGATTCCAGAGTCCGCTAATTGGCTCACAGCTTGAATATAGTATCTACCATCTGTCCATAGACCAGCATCATCTAAAGTAATTACTACCGTACCCGCTGAACCTGTAAAACCAGAAATCCATTCTCTAGATTTCCAATGATCTGCTACATACTCACCTAGATGAGCATCAAAACTCGGGACGATATACGCATCTATTTGATGTTCTAACATTTTTTTTCTTAACAGGGCTACTCGATCTTTAATATTCATTCCTAATACCTCCATCAGTCTAGTTTTGTGTCTTCACGATTATATAACTATGTAGTTCATAAACTATTCAGTAGTTCTATTTTTCAGAATTCACTAAATATAATCATACATCTAAATTAGATCAAAGTCCTAACTTAAATGAGGCCTACCTCGAATTAATAATAATGAAATCTAGATAGAAGCAAAAGAAAACATTGAGTTAACAAAGATTACTTTGTTTTTTAGATACCGATGGCCGCTGTAAGAACGTTATTATAGATTCTGTATGGTTTAAGATTGATTAACCGAGTTTCTATTTTTATTTTCTTCATTCAAAATATAATCTACTATAAAATACCTTCACGATAATACAAATTAATATAATCATTCCTATAAAAATAGTGTTTAATTTTTTTGCAATACTCAAGTTAAATACCTCTTTCTGTAGTCCGTTATGATTTCAGCAAATATCTCAAAAACATAGATTAGACACTTTTTTTAGTTTTTTATTTATAATAAGTAAACGAGTATAAAGAGAGCATATGATGAATGAATACATACACAATATATTTACTATATTCTCCTTCAAAGTAAGTTATAGATAAATAATAGGAAATAGAAGGTTAACAACTGCCAACAAAAATACTTATACTAATGTGGTTTTCTAATGAAAAAGCCTCCATGCTAGGAGTATATACCCTGCATGGAGGCTGTTATGTCATATGCTCGTTTTTATAAACGCGTATTAAATACACTTTCAGTTGTAACACTTACGCATCCATACTTAGATTTAAAGCCACGGTATTTATTTGTTCCATAGTTGCTGTTTGTTCTTTCAAAGAAGGAGCTATCAATTCTAAATTAACTGTATTTGTTTGAAGTTCTTTTGTTACTGAAAGAATAGAATTAACAAATTTTTAAATGAAAATAAATATCCGTCCAGTATTGGTTTAAAACAGCTAGGACAAAAAAATATACGTGAAACTCTTGATACGTATTCCGATATTGATATATCTCAAAAATAACAAGCAACACAATTATTTAATGAATTAAACAAATAAAAAAGTGACCAATCATGACCACCTTTTTTGAAATGGTCACTTTTGGTCACTTATTAAAAATTGTAAATACGCAAACTCTTGATACGACTAGTCTTGAATAGCTGCTTCTAATGCTACAACCATCATGTCATTAAATGTTAATTGACGTTCTTCAGATGTTGTTACTTCACCAGTAATGATATGGTCACTTACTGTTAGGATTGAAAGTGCTTGACGGCCATATTTAGCTGCTAAAGTATAAAGTGCTGCAGATTCCATCTCAATTGCTAAAACACCATAACGAGCTAACTTTTCATTTTGGTTTTCTTCACTATAGAACATATCAGCAGTAAAGATGTTACCCACTTTTAAATTAAGGCCAGCTTCTTTCCCAGCATTATATGCTTTTAAAAGTAAATCAAAATCACCTGTTGGAGCAAAATCTAAACCATTGAAAATGATTTCATTCATTTTAGAATCAGTAGAAGCACTTTGAGCAATAATGACGTCACGAACTTTAACATCTTTTTGGATTGCTCCACAAGTACCTACACGGATTAACTTTTGAACACCGTATTCTTGCATTAATTCGTTTACATAAATAGAAATTGACGGCACACCCATACCTGTACCTTGTACCGATACACGTTTACCTTTATATGTACCTGTAAACCCTAACATATTACGTACTTCATTATAAGGTATAACATCTTCTAAATAAGTTTCTGCAATGTACTTTGCACGAAGTGGATCACCAGGAAGTAGTACAATGTCTGCGATATCGCCTTGTTTTGCATTAATATGAATACTCATTAGTATCACTCTTTTCAATAGTATTGTTATTCATCATATTTCTATAATTTGGCTATGATGCTACAAGCATTGTACCAAGAAAGTCTGACCTCTGACAATTATTATCTTAAATAAGCTATAAAAAACTTACATTTTTCAATATATCCAATTTTTATTAAATTATTACTTATTTTATTTATATTTTAACTCATATAAATACCAAAGCTCATCAAAAACGCGCGCACTCATTTCTTCATCTGCTTTTTCTTCGACATATCTCGAAAGTAGATGAAAATCTGTTGATTGTTTAGGAAAGCTATGATCGTGAAAAGCCGCTTCTGCAAACGTAGATTTCTCATCATATTTTCCACCACCACGAAATGATTGAACATAACTGTAGAACGAATGATTCATAAATATCTCCCTCCTAATAGTTACATAGTAATGATTTATTTTTCGAAAAGTATAGAATATTCTTTCACAAAGAAGTAAAATGAACATTATTCAATAGAAATATGGAAAGTTGGTGACAAATTGGTTAAAAAATCAAAAAGAAGTAGTGAAATTGTTAAGAGAAGTGATAATCAAAGCACTAACAAGTCATCAGTTTCAAAAGCTTCATTTTTCAAAATGAAAAAGAAGAAAAAAAACATTGAAGTTCATGGACCTATTCAATCGAACTTTTTCAAAATGATTCGTGGCCGTATCATTATTAACTTCTTTATACTCATCATTATTCTATCAGCAATGCTTGTTGTTTCCTATTCAAATATGTCTAACCTCCAAAATGAATTAAAGGTGTTCACAGGGAAAAATCTAGTAGAGCAGATGAAAGTAAATAGTTTAGCTGCGGATATTGCGAAACTGTCAAACTCTGAACAAAGTTATATTATTACAGGAAAAGATAATTTCTTAAGACAGTATAGTCAAGATAAAGACCGAATTGAAGCAAATTTATTAGATTTACAAAAAATATTCTCTGATCGTAAAGAAGAGCTAGATCGAATTACTTCCATTGACCAATTTTATGACAATTATATTCAGTATTCGAAGCGACTGATAGATACACGCCAAAATTCAGGCCTTGAAAATGCTCAAAAACTTGTTCTCGCTGGAAATGGCAAGACAGCTATGAGTTATATAGATGTGCATATTGAAATGATTAATGACGTACTAACCAAGAAAAACAACGAGCAAATCAAATCACTTGAACAACAAACAGAAATCGCAATGATAATTTTCTTAATTTTAACAATATCATCTATTATTTTAACTATAATAACTGGTACTATCCTGTTCCGTTCAATTAAACGTAATACAGCTGCAATTAATACATCTATTCTAGATATCGCACAAGCTAATGGTGACTTGACAAAACGGGTTAAAGTCAAGACAAAAGATGAATTTGCAGAAATCGCAAATAGTACAAATGTGTTAATCACATCCATTTCGGCATTAGTAAAACGTGTGAGTACACTAGCGGAGAACGTCTCAGCCAGTGGCCAACAATTAATGGCTTCAGCAGATGAAAATTCGAATATTATTCAATCAATTGCTGATTCAACAGGCGAAATCGCTGAAGGTAGCGAACAAACAATGCTACGGATGAATAACGCAGTTCAAAAGATGAATTTATTAGAAGAGGCGGCTCGTTATTTAAGTACAGATGCAGAACATGTGAAAACAGCAACAGATCAGATGAAAGTCGCTGCTGAGCTTGGTGGAAAAACTGTCGAACAGTCATCAAATGTTATGATGTTAATAGAAGAAACTATGGCCAATACGACAGAAACCGTTGAAGCACTTGGTAAGAAATCATCCGAAATTACTTCCATTATTCGTACAATTACTGAAATCTCGGAACAAACAAACTTACTTGCCCTTAATGCAGCCATTGAAGCTGCCAGAGCTGGTGAGCATGGTAAAGGATTCGCTGTCGTTGCAAATGAGGTTCGAAAGTTAGCAGAGCAATCTCAAAAAGCAGCACGTGAAGTAACCGGGATTGTTTCGTCAATTCAATCAGAAGTACAAGCTATTGTCTCACAAAACCATGATGGTGTACAAAACGTCATACGCGGTGTTGAAGTGACAAATGAAACAAATGCTTCCTTAGATAAAATTATTAAACAAACAAACGAAACTGTAGCCATTATTAACAAAATGGTAGTTCAAATTGAGCAAACTTTAAGCTATAGCCAAGAAGTGGCTGTATCCTTTATAGAAGTAAATCAAATTGCTGAAAATACAGCTATGAGTACAGAGCGTTCAGCAGCTTCTGCAGAAGAAGGCTCTGCTTCAATGCAAGAAATTACAGCATCAGCGATTGAACTATCTCATCAGGCAGATGAGTTACGAAAAGTGGTTGGGGAATTCAAAGTATAACTTTTCCACTAAATGACTTGCAAACTCTAATGAGATTGCAAGTTTTTTTATTTCCCACTATTGATTTCGCTTTATAAAAATTTACTAAGTTCATACTATATCCCTCCTACCCTACACCTTTTCAAGACAACCTTTTATAGTAATATTAATGAATACACTTCAGTTATAGGCTCTATATAAACAAAAATGGCCAGAGATATTATCATTTCTCTCGGCCACTTACATATTTACATATTCATCATACGTTTTATTACCATGTACTTTGCATCCGTAAAGATAACATTGAGAAACATAATATGGCTCGAAGAAAATTTTAGGACGGTAGCCATTCAAAATACGACCAATCAGTGTATTATATTTTTCATTTGTATGTTGCAAGTCCATAATGGTTTCTTCAATATTCCCCTCTATGAATTCTCCATCCATCGCCCTTACTTTGCTTTCTACAATTTCATCAGTCGTTTCTGTCTTCATCTGGTCTATAATATCTGCGGTTTCTTCTACTCTACCTAATTGAATGAGTGAGTAGACATAATGTTCTACCCATTCATATGATCTAACTATTTCTCTCCATCCCATTTCAAATAACGGGATTGCTTCATCAAAATAGTTGATTTGAGCAAAAAGTTCAGCCACGTTTACTCCACCCATATAATTTTCATCATTTTCATTAACTTTTCTCAGTGTTTTAAGTACAGAATCGTGATCATCTAACTGTAAGTATGAAACCATTTCCGCATATTTCAAAAAATCGCCATCAGTTGCGGACTTTTTATAATGTTCTGCTGCCTTTTCAAAATTGTTCATATTAAAATATGCTGCTGCTAAGTTCGCATGGACTACTTCAGTATCTTTCATTTTTAATGCATATTCTAAAATCCTGATGGCTGAAATGTATTTTTCCATTCGCAAATAAATTTCACCTAGTAAAGCAAAAGGAAAATAATGCTTTGGCTGTTTTTCAATTGCTTCAGCTAAAAGGGGTAAAGTTTTATAATATTCTTCTGTGTCTCTTATATAAAAACATGCTAAGTTATGGAGCGATTGTATATCTCTCTTTTCCATTACTGCTTGCTCTAGCATCATTTGAGCTTCTTCAAATTTAAATTCTAGTAATAACTGATTAACAGCTATGTCATTTAAATTCATCTTGTCACCTTCCAATTCAACTATGCAATAATAGCATATTCATATAAAAATTGTACCACTTATAGAAATTTATAAACTTTTCAAATTAGATTTGCTTCATAATAAGGTTGATATTATCATATTCACATGGTAAAATTTCATTATTATTAACTTTCAAACAATTGAATATATTTACTTATCAAGAGAGATGGAGGGACTTGGCCCGTCGATATCTCAGCAACCACCCTAAATGCGGCAAGGTGCTAATTCCAGTAGACGTAGTCTTGTAGATAAGGAGATTGACTTCATATTTTGAAGGCCCTCTTCCTTAGAGGGCCTTTTACTTTTTTATAAAGGATGATGACATGATGACAAACAAAAACATTGCGACACAATTAGTTCAGCTGGGAAATCATACCGATTCCAAAACAGGTGCTGTGAACACACCAATCTATCTTTCTACCGCCTATACTCATGATGGGCTTGGCCAATCAACTGGTTATGACTATACACGTACAAAAAATCCAACACGTACCGTTTTAGAAGAAGGTTTTGCTAAATTAGAATCTGGAGACGCTGGCTTCGCCTGTAGTAGCGGGATGGCAGCTGTTCAATTAGTTCTATCCCTATTTAAATCGGGTGACGAAATTATTTTACCTGAGGATATCTACGGTGGTACATACCGTTTACTCGGTCAATACCAAGAACAATATGCAATCAAATCTCATTATGCAAAATTCTCTTCTGTATCAGAGGTTGAAGGTTTAATAAATGAAAATACACGTGCTATTTTCATTGAAACACCAACCAATCCATTAATGCAGGAGTTTGATATTGAACTTTATGCTAAGCTTGCAAGAAAGCATAGTTTATTATTAATTGTTGATAATACTTTCTTAACACCTTACTATCAACGCCCAATCGAGCTAGGTGCGGATATTGTTATACATAGTGCAACTAAATACATCGGTGGTCATAATGATGTTCTAGCGGGTCTTGTTGTAAGTAAGGGTAAAGAGCTTAGCGAAAAACTATTCACAAACCATAATGCTGCAGGTGCAACGCTTGCTCCAATTGACTCATGGTTACTGCTACGTGGATTAAAAACATTACACCTTCGCATGAAACAACATACTGAAAATGCTAAGCACATCGCGGCTTATTTAGAACAAGAACCTTTAGTAAAAGACGTTCTGTTTGCTGGTAAAGGTGGAATGATTTCCTTCCGTTTACAAAAAGGTGAATGGGTTGGTAAGTTTTTAGAAAACTTGAAGTTAATCGTCTTCGCTGAAAGCCTGGGTGGTGTTGAAAGCTTTATCACATATCCTACTACACAAACACATGCGGATATTCCTGAAGCAGAACGAATTGCTCGCGGTGTTGATGACTCCTTACTTCGTTTCTCAGTTGGTATTGAGGAAGCAGAAGATTTAATCGCGGATTTACAACAAGTTTTTTCTATCTTAGAAAAAGAGGTGTCATCATATGAGTTCAATTAATGAAAACATTGAAACAAGTTTAATCACTGCTTCTACTCGCGGTGATTACGAGCAAAAAACAGGTGCAGTTAATGTTCCAATATATTTATCATCTACTTTTGATCAAGAGCATTTCGATTCGTTTGGTCCATATGATTATAGTCGCTCTGGTAATCCAACTCGTGATGCATTAGAGAAAACGATTGCTGAACTTGAAGGAGGGGCACGCGGATTTGCATTCTCTTCCGGTATTGCGGCCATCGCGTCTGCATTTATGATATTAGAAGCTGGCGACCATATTGTTGTGACATCTGAAGTGTACGGTGGAACATACCGTTTTGTGACACAAGTGTTAACGAAATTTGGCGTTGAGCATACATTTGCTGACTTCTCTGATTTAACATCAGTAGAAGCGGCTATACGTCCAAATACAAAGGTGTTATATATAGAAACTCCAGCTAACCCGCTTCTAGGTATTACAGATATTGAAGGGGTTGTAGCTATTGCAAAGGCAAATGGTGCTCTAACATTTTTAGATAACACATTTATGACACCTTTATACCAACGTCCATTAGACCTTGGTGTAGATGTAGTGTTACACAGTGCCACTAAGTTTTTAGGAGGACATAGCGATATTATTGCAGGGCTTGCGGTAACAAAGGACGTAGAGCTTGGTAACCGAATCTACTTCATGCAAAACTCATTCGGTGCCATTTTAGGCGCACAAGACTCCTTCTCATTAATTCAAGGTATTAAAACGTTAAATGCACGTTTAACACAATCGACAGCATCCGCATCAAAACTTGCAAATTATTTAGAAGCTCACGAATTAGTAGAAGAAGTTCATTTCCCTGGCTTGAAATCGCATCCAGGTCATGACATCCATGCAAAACAGGCAAAAAGTGCTGGAGCTGTATTATCATTTAAATTACCTAATCGCGAAATCACTAAAGCGTTTGTTGAACATGTTCAAATTCCGATTTTCGCAGTTAGTCTTGGTGGCGTAGAATCAATTCTCTCATATCCAGCCACAATGAGTCACGCAGCTATTCCTAAAGAGGAACGCGAAAAACGTGGTATTACAGACGGTCTTTTACGCTTCTCTGTAGGCCTTGAAAATATCGACGATTTAATTGCTGATTTTGAGCAAGCATTTGTAAAAGCGAAAGAACTTACTGTTGTAGGCAATAAATAGATGATTGTATGAGTCGCTCCACTAACTTGGTGGAGCGTTTTTTTCTATTTAAATGCAGTTTATTCATTACAGTAATTCCAAAATTCAGCTATAGTTTCATCAGAAAAAGCTTCCTATTGAAAAACTTAGATCGTCTGCAATGGTACTCAGCAGTTAAATCGAAAATATTTCTGAAACAGAATAAATGAAAATTGTGAGGTAAAGCTATAATTATTCATGCGACTTTTCTTTTACAAAAAAAGAAAACGAATTTTCATATTGGGAAAACAGGACATCTTTGATAAGGAGATAAACCAAATGGGAAATAAAACGAAAAACTTACTCGCTTTATCACCTAATTCATTGATTATGGGCATGATATTAGCTTTAGTTGGAGGATTTTTAGATGCTTATACGTATATTACGAGGGACGCAGTGTTTGCGACGGCACAAACAGGGAATATGGTATTATTTGCGGTGAGAGCTGCAAGTACGGAATATAACGGTGCCATTCTTAATATACCGCCCTTTTTGGCTTTTATAGCTGGAGTCTTGGTAGCAGAATATATAAAAGATAAACATACTAGCCACAAACGAGCTGTTTTACTTTTGGAATTCGCGATTTTATTTATAGTCGGATGGTTACCTACTAGTGTGCCAAATATGCTTATCACCATGTGCATTGCGTTTGTGTCTTCCTTACAAATTGCCACCTTCAACAAACTGGAAAAATGGAGTTACAATTCAACCATAACAACAGGGAATCTAAGAACCGCAGCTCAAGCTTCTTATGCTGCATTCGTGAAACATGATTCAGAATCGATGCGGAAATTTAATGGTTTTACTGCTATTATTCTTTCCTTTATAAGTGGTGCTTTAATTGGGACCTTCTTTAGTACGTATCTAGGAAAAACTTCCATCTGGATAGCAGCTGGAATTATACTGATCACCGTAATCTTATATCATAAAAGCAATGAAAATTCAAAAGAACCTCTAGAGAACTATTGACGCACGAATAAATACTTAATAAATTTACATCCCGATCTTCCAATGAGCATAACAACCATAATATTGTTTGTCGCTCTCTTTATATTTAATTCAGTAGTAAACTACACTTTGTAGTCTATTCTCTGAGTTCTACACAAAAAAAGGCAACCCACAAAATGTGGATTGCCTTTTTCATTTTCAATCAAAATATTTTAAATATTCACCATAGCCTTCTTCTTGTAATTTATCTTTAGGTATAAATTTCAAGGCAGCAGAGTTAATACAATAACGTAACCCTGTTGGCTGAGGACCATCTGGGAAAACATGTCCTAAATGTGAATCAGCTTCTCCACTACGCACTTCAGTGCGACGCATACCAAAGCTTGTATCGAAGTTTTCTTGTATACTAGCACCTTCCACCGGCTTGCTAAAGCTTGGCCATCCGCAACCTGCATTGAATTTGTCTTTTGAGTGAAATAAGGGTTCCCCAGATACGATATCAACGTATAGACCTTCTTCAAAATGACTATCATATTCGTTTTGGAATGGTGGCTCTGTCCCATGCTCTTGCGTGACATGATATTGCATCGGTGTTAATGTTTTCAACTTTTCTTCTTTGTTCATGATTTTGTCCCCCAATGCTGTTGTTGGAATGTAACTCGTCCTGAGCCAATTGAATAGCGCTCGTAATGTGCTGGATTCTTTTTGTAATAATGTTGATGATAAGTTTCTGCTGGGTAAAACGTTGTTGCTGGTAGAATTTGTACAGCGATTGGAGCTTTAAATTTACCTGATTCTTGTAATGCCTTTTTTGATGCTTCAGCTTTGTTACGCTGATCTTCATCATGGTAGAAAATGGCTGTCATATAAGACTGTCCACGGTCATAAAATTGACCACCAGCATCTGTTGGATCGATTAAAGTCCAGTAAAGATCAACTAACTTTTCATAAGAATAAATCGCTGGGTCAAAAGTAATTTGTACAGCTTCAAAATGTCCCGTTGTTTCACTACAAACTTCCTCATAAGTCGGATTTTCTGTATGTCCCCCAGTGTAACCAGATATGACGGACTCAATGCCCTCTTGCTGATCGAATGGTTTTACCATACACCAAAAGCATCCACCTGCAAATGTTGCTAATGCCATGTGCTACTCCTCCTATTCTTGAACGGGTACTGTTACTTCCAGTATAATCTTACCTTCTTTTAAATTAAATTCTTTTGCTTGCATGCGAGAACCTGAAAGTACTTCTATTTCTGTTAAACCCATATATACTTCCTCTTTGTTTGGACGAATAACCATCCAAGAAGGTAAATCTACTGAGTCATTTAATAATTTCAATGCCGTGCTTGGAGGGATATTCAACATTCCAACTTCTACATTTGTTTGTTTTAATATAAGATTGCCTTCTTCATCAATTGTTGGATCAAATTTCATCGTAATAGGCAGCTCCATACCAAAAACACTAAGCTCACTTACTAAAGACACTTCTTCATTGATGTACATATGTACAGGGATGGATTTAGCTTTCATCGCGTCCTGAATGTACTTGTTTGCAATGGCTTCAAAATCCGCTGGTGTTGTTTGAACTGATAGTTTACTACCTTCAGGCATTGCTGTTGTTTCTGGTATTGGCGCATCAGTTGCCGGTTTCGTAATGAACACAAACAATCCAATCATTACTGATAACATTAATGCAGTTAAAAAGAAAAAAGCTATTTTCCACTTATTCACCGTCACATCACTCCTTGAAGTCCATTTCCCCGTTGGTTAATTTTTTTAAACCGCATGACTTGATTGACCCTATTATGCGATCCGTCATTTCATCGTAGCCTCTTGCATTAGGATGGAAAAAGTCCGTATGATAAACCATATTCTCGTTCGAATCGAATAAATCCTCTACATTTACAAAACATGCATTTTTATCTGCCTCTGCAAAATCTTGAATATCTGTATTCCATTCATACAAAATCGTATTTAGGTCCGATTTTTCCTTCGTAAAGATAGAAAGAGGATTATAAACGCTTATTAAAATTATGGGCGCAGATTTATTTTTTTTTCGAATTAACTCCATAATTTTACCATAACGTTTTTGAAATTCGATGCGTTCCGAATCAAATGCTTCTTTATTTAAATTCATCAAATCACGTCTGACAATTTTCATCAAGTCATTTCCACCCATAGTGAGCGATATAAAATCAGCTTTTTTTAATTGTTCGTCAATTTTACCGCTCTCAAGCTGTGCTACGAGTTGATCACTTCGTCGACCTTTTTTTGCTGTATTTTCAACTTCGACGTATTTAACGCCTTCCCAGCCAAGCATCTGATCCGATAATCTACCGACATAACCTTGCTGATTTAACTCATCGCCAACACCTTCTGTTAAAGAATCACCTAAAGCAACGTAAATAATGTCTTTAGGGATGACTTCTTCAATAACTGGCATTTTTATTTCTTTGCTGCAAGCACTTAATAAAAGAAGTGCAAGCATGAAAATTATTAATTTCTTCACGTTCCATTTCTTCCTTTCGTTAAGTACGTCTAATGAAAGAAAGCAGGGAATGAAATCATCCCCTGCTCATCATATTAATCGGTATAGTACATAAAGCCAATTGCACCTGGGCCTGTATGTGTACTAATAATTGGTGAAGTATAGGCAAATTTCGTATCCATATAACCTGATTCTTCAAGTTGTTTTTTAAGTGGCTCTGCCATTGCTAACCCTTCAGCATGCGAAAGACCCACTCCTTTTATAACTTTCCCTTGTGTATCTTCTTTAAACTGATTAAATAAATATTTAACTACTTGTTTATGGCTTCGTACTTTTGCCACTGGGTTGTATGCTCCACCTTCAAGTGAAGCAATTGGTTTAATATTAAGTAAAGAACCAATCATACCTTTCCCTTTACCAATACGGCCACCTTTAATTAAATTATCTAAAACGTCAACAACGACGTATAAATTTGTATTTTCACGAACTATATTTAATCTTTCAACGATTTCTTCAACTGATTTACCTTGGTCAGCTAATTGGCAAGCTTCAAGTACTTGGAACCCTAAGCCAAATGAAGTAAAACGTGAATCAATAACGGTTACTTTTGAATCCGTCATACTTGCAGCAGCTTCTGCTGATTTTACAGTACCACTCATACCGCCAGTCATCATGATTGCAATAATCTCGTCGCCATCTTTTCCTAGTTCATCAAATAATTCTTTAAATACACCTGCAGCAGGTTGAGAACTTTTTGGTAATTCCTTCGCTTTACTCATTTGATCAAGGAATTCGATTGGAGTAATATCGACACCATCAGTATATGTTTGACCTTCAATATGAATTGATAGTGGAACGATATGTATTTCGTGTTTTTCAATTTCTTCTTTTGTTAAATCCGCTGTTGAATCCGTTACTATATGAATTCGTCTCACATTGACACATCCTTTATTTCATTGTTCTTATTATAAATTTAAAGCAAGGTCATTGTAAACCGTTAGCTATTTATTCTATTTTACTAGCTTTTGTCACACGATACACGTGACATTTGTCAGTTCAAATGCATTAAAATCAGTCGCATAATAGAAATATACAAAAAAACTTTCCGCAACAAGGAGGCAATTCATATGCAACAGGCTTTTGATTATAAAAACACGAAAGAAGAAATATGGAATGCCATAACACATGGCATCGCTTTCTTATTATGTATTCCAGCGCTTGTCTTACTCATTATGAAAGCAGTTGATAAAGGCTCTACACTATATGTTGTTAGCTTCATCGTTTTTGGCGTTTCAATGTTAATTCTATTTTTAGCTTCAACTTTACTTCACAGCATGCCTGAAAAATATAAAAAAATCTTTGCTATATTAGACCACTCATCTATCTACATTTTAATTGCAGGTACATATACACCTTTTCTGTTGATTGCATTAAACGGAGCACTAGGATGGACTTTATTTGGTATCATTTGGGCGTTAGCGTTACTTGGTATTCTTTTTAAATGTTTCTTTATCCACCGTTTTGAATTTGTTTCAGTGATCTTCTACATTCTAATGGGATGGCTTATTATTATCGCTATTAAGCCATTATATGCACATATTACTGGTGCAGGCTTCTCTCTACTTTTAAGTGGCGGGATTTTATATACGATAGGTGCTTTTTTCTACGCTTATCGAAAAATACCTTATAATCATGCGATCTGGCACTTATTTGTCATTGCAGGTAGTGCCATGATGTACTCATGTATATTGTTTTATGTATAATTGACTTTCTTATTTCCATTATTAGTTTGTCACTTATTTAACTATAATATAGTCAATTCAAATAAAAGGTTGCCACTAGTTACTTACCAGTGGCAACCTTTTCATTTACTTATTTACGCTCATATACCAAATACGTAAACTTCAAACCATCGTCTGTTTCATTCACTTCAGACTGGGAAACAACTTGCCATTCTTCATCATATGATGGGAAAAATGTATCGCCTTCGTATTGTTTTTCAATCTTCGTAACGTAAAGACGATCTGCCATTGGCAATGTAATACGGAAAATTTGCTCGCCACCAATAATCATTATTTCCTCTGATTCTTTTTTAGCTTGGGCTAATGCTTCTTCTAGTGAATGCACTATAACAATACCTTCTCTTACATACTTTTCATCACGTGTAATAACGATATTCGTACGACCTGGTAGAGGCTTACCGATAGACTCGAACGTTTTGCGCCCCATAATCATCGGTTTTCCCATCGTTGTACGTTTAAAATAAGCTAAGTCCCCTGGTAAATGCCATGGCATTGCATTATTTAAGCCAATAACGTTATTTTCATCATGAGCAACGATTAATGAAATCATTTACAAACCCCCTTATACAGCAATTGGCGCTTTAATGCGTGGATAAGGATCATATCCATCAATTGCTAAATCCTCTATTTCATACTCAAAAATGGATTCTTTTTCAGTTTTAATAATAAGCTGTGGCAATTCACGTGGTGATCGTGATAGCTGCTCTTTTACTTGATCAAAGTGGTTACTATATAGATGTGCATCACCTAAAGTATGGACAAAATCCCCCACTTCTAAGCCACATTCTTTCGCGATAAGATGCGTTAATAACGCATATGAAGCGATATTGAATGGTACACCTAGGAATACATCTGCACTACGCTGATAAAGCTGGCAAGAGAGTTTCCCATCTGCTACATAAAATTGGAATAGTGTATGGCATGGTGGCAAAGCCATATCATCTACTTCTGCAGGATTCCAAGCACTGACAATATGGCGACGTGAATTAGGATTGTTTTTAATTGATTCAATGACATTTTTCACTTGATCAATTGTTTCCCCATTATCTGCTGGCCATGAACGCCATTGTTTACCGTATACTGGTCCAAGATCGCCAAATGCTTGAGCAAAATCTTCATCATTTAATACTTTCTCTTGGAAAATAGTCATTTGCTCTTCGTATTGAACTTTAAATTCAGGATCCTCATTGGCACGCAAACCGAAATTCGTCATATCAGGTCCTTCATATTGGTCGCTTTTTACCCATTTTTCAAAAGCCCATTCATCCCAAATATGATTATTCTGTGCAATAAGTGTACGTACATTTGTATCGCCTTTTAAAAACCACAGTAATTCAGTCGCAATAAGACGGAAAGCAGTTCTTTTTGTTGTTAATAAAGGAAAACCCTTTTGTAAGTCAAATCTCATTTGATAACCAAACACACTGCGCGTACCTGTTCCTGTACGATCCCCTTTATCATTTCCTTCGTCTAAAATATGTTGGCAAAGTTGTAAATATTGTAGCACGGAACTGCCTCCTAGAAATTTATATAGTTTTAACTATATCATATTATTCCCCTTTATTATCTTAATAGCTTACGGAAAATAGTTAAGATGAAAGAAATAATTACAATTACGCCCATAAATATCTGAATATTTCCTGGGTAATATTCAGCTATTTCATGTTGTAGGGAATAATAGATAATGTCTATGTTAATGCATCTCCTTCCAACAACCTACAGTCTACAAACATATCCTCAAATATTCTTGCACTATCTCATTAAATATTTCCTGAAAATAAATAAAAGACTCCCCCGCACTTTTCTAAGCGGAAGAGTCTACTTTATCAGTTGTTTGAAATTTTTAATTTGCTTATCCAACTAATTTGATCAGTCCTTTTAGGTAAACTAAAATCAAGACAACCATTTAGGGGGAGTATTTTTAGACCAGTAGATTTCACCTAGGTCATAATGAGCTGTGAATTGATCTTCATACGTGTGGTAATGGAAATTGTAGTAATAGCCATCAAATGGCCGATTTTCAGTACGTACATGGAAGCGTATGACATCTTGTTTAGTTCCTGTGTTATATACATGGAAAATCTTCTCTGCATAATCACCACTTGGATTTTCAGTAATTGCCAATGACTTTGTTGTTTCGTTATCAAGACGATTTACTGTCATTTCAATTGCTTCTTGCATTTTAGGTAAAATGACATCATCAAATTCATCACTAATCTGTGGACCTACTCGTGAGCCAAATTTTAAATAGGCTTGTTCCTTTGCTGCTACAAAGGCATACTCTTCAAAAGTCTGTTCCTCTTCTGTTGAAATAACTGACTCATTCTGCGTTTCTATGTATTTCGTTAGTTGACTAGTAGTATCTCCTGAAAATTGTGCTTTAACATTGGAACTGTGATCTAGTAAACCTTCCCATATTGCATGACTCGGCGTAATTAAACCTAATGTGATTACCGCTACGGATGCAACAAGGAATTTTTGAATCCATTTTTGCATAATCATTACCTACTTTCGAACATTTTTAAATCTTTTAATATCTATATTATATATACGAATCTCACTAGTAAAAGTTTCAACATTCATAGTTTAATTGTACAAAAACTACAATAATAAAGATACTATTAGGAATATATAAACTATTACAATTAAATCCAATTCATAGCTAACTGATTTATTTTATAGTTCACACTATTACTTTACACTATAGGTATTGAACTAAAACATTATTACTGAAGTATCTTCAGAAAATCTATGTTTATTGTAAGTACATTTAGACACATAATTAAGACACTCCACAGATTTTATGTCTCACTAGTATATTGATATGCTTGAAATAAACTATCATCATTTACAGCAGATATATGTACGTATTTGTAAAAATTTGTTCACAAATCCTTGATGTATAAGGAATTGTATAGATTTTTTACTTTATTCATTGTACAATAATAATGAATAAACATGTTCGCTTTTTGTAATAAAGGAGGGACAAAAATTATGTCTTCAATTGCTATTGGTATTGGATTTTTATGTTTATTAGGATACTTATGCTCTCTATGTTTCACGGACTAATATTTACTAAGCCGCCTTGTTCTATTTGAACAAGGCGGTTTTTCATTACAAAATCTATAAATTTTTTAATGATATTCTTCCTTGTATGCAAAAAACACAAGTACAATAAGTACTCGTGTTTTTTGTTAATTACATATTGGTATTAAACGCTGTCCTAAATAAAACGTCATTCCTTCTGTTTCAATAGGACGAGCAATGTGGGGGGCATTCATTAATATGCGGATGATTGAGACATTTTCATTTCTCAGTCTACATTCCGCTTTCATATTAAGTTTTTCAGTGAACATCTCATTTTTAAAGCGTCTAATATTATTAGCCGTGATTAAGAAAAATGATGATGCAAAAAGGCTATTAGAAACTTTTGCCTCTTTTATATTTAAATAATGGACAGACTGATCCACAGCAGGATAAACTTTTTCATGACTTTGAACTAAATTCCACGTCGGGAGCCCAGATTCTGTTACGCCATCTACTGCACAGCCATTCAATACCTGTAAAACCGGGTCACGACTTGCACCATAAGAATACGATGCACTTTTACATTCATTGAATGAATGTGAAGCTAGTTGTTTAGCATTTTTCTCCTTTTTAGCTTGCTTAAATAACTGTAAAGGGAAAATACCAACATTTGTTTCAGTGGTAATGACTTCTTTATTATTAGAAAATGGAGATTTCTCTAACGCATGAACAATTGCCATCGTACCATCAATTCCTGCATTCACTTCTCTAATTGGCGTAAAGTACCGAAGTCTTATATCAGCTAACTTAGACTTAACGATAAAAATTGTTTGCGTGAATCCAGTTTTCATTGCCACTTCTTGCATTTCAGAAGCTGTAAGTGAATTCCCGTCAAAAACAACCCCGATATTTGACTTACCCGTATGGCCACTTTTTCTCACTTCAAACATATAAACTTTGACCATGTCCTTGCTCACTTCCTTCAAGTAATATATAAGAGACCGCCTTATTGATTGAACAATAAGGCGTGGTTTAATATTAGAAACTGTTTAAAAATGCTGTGATGAAGTGTAGACGTCCTGGTTCAGCCATTGAGAAAGTAGTAATAGAAGCCCCCACAAATGATAATAATGATAAAAGACTTATTACAGCGATTTTAGTTTTTTTCATAGTTAATTCTCCCCTACATATTTTTTTAAGCATTCAGTGCAAAGTAATTGCATTTCAAATGCTTTTTTATATTTTTTATTCTTTGCTAAATAGGTTGCGTAATGCTCAGAAGCTAGCTTTAATTCTTTTAAATCAATATGTTCTTTAAATATTTCGATACTTTGTTGAATAAATTCTTCATATTTTACAAAGTTACCTTTTTCATATTCTACCTTTGCTACTAAAAAATAATATCCAGCTCTCTGTTTATTTGTTAAGATACTATCTTCTAAAATATCCATCTCACATTCAAGAGTTTCTAACTGATTTAGTTTCAATAATATTTCTAACCTTAGTCTATTAGAAACAAATTTGTCAGCATAGCTAACTGTTTTTTTATATTTGATAGCAAAATCTATTTGTGATAAAGCTTCATCTAATTGATTTGTCTGAAATAAGATAAATGCATAATTATGATGCAATAATGCCTTTAAATTATGAAATTCCGGACGACAGATATTAAGCCCTCTTTCGATAAACTCTATTGCTTGTTTAAATTCATTTTTCTCTATTAATAAAATTGAAATTAAATTATAACTGTCTCCAGCCTTCATCCATTCATGTAACTTTAAATATAAATCCTTAGCTTCTATAGCATAAGATAGTGCATATTCAAATTGGCATTGATGATAATGTGACATTGCAATATTATATGAGATACGAGCTTTTAGTAATTGATCTTCACTAGTCAAAAGAAGCCTCTTGAACATTTCTCCACTTATCTTATAATCTCCAACATAGTAATGATATACCGCGGTGACATAAAGATATTGATACCTTGTAGAAACAAATAATTGAGATTCATCAATTTCTACTTTTGCAATTTCATTTTCATATAATTCAATTGCCAGATTATCTTGTTCCATCTTTACTAATGCTAAAAACTTAAGAAGCATAAAGTAATATTCTTGTCGAACGGAAGGTATATATTGAAATTGAACTTGATGTAAGTCCAAAAATTGCCGGACCTCTTCAACACTCTCCTTTTCAATTTTAGTTTCCAGGGTGGATAAGATATTTTGCATTTCAGTTGTATCTTCATAAATATTATGAAAATATCTTTCCGGCACTTCAAGTCTACCGGCTAGTAACTTGAGTGTATCAATAGAAGGGGTATATCTGCAATTCTCAATATTGCTGTAATGGGTTGGCGAGATGATTCCGTGACAAATATCTGCCTGTTTTAACCCCTTTAAAAGTCTGATTCGTTTAATTCTATTGCCAAGCTTCAAATCTTTCTCCCCCACTTCACAAAGAGCTAGTCATTTCTAAGAAAATATTGTTTTTTGATTTTAATTGAAATAAATACCAAAAAAGTATATTTCGGTGATTTTTTAGTGCCATTCCCTATTTACATTTTATTATTTAATAGGCATTTAGTATATAAAAAATAACATTTCTCTTTAAATAAATCATGATTAATAGGTAATTATTAGACATATTTTATTATAAAAAAACTGCTATTCACCGATTTTGATACCGTGAATAACAGTTTTTTTTTATGTTACTTCCTTAATTCCATAGTGAAATTTTGACGACAGACGGGTATCTCGAACAAAGCCATATTGCTCAAATAAATCAGAGCGGAAGTGCGCTTTTAATACTACTCTTTTCTTAGCAACACGTTCTGCTTGTACCATCCATTCATCCGATAACCCTTCATGAAGGCCTGCTTTTCGAAGTGGTTGAAAGCTAGTAGACTCTTCAATCGTTTCTTCGAACATTGGGTCCATATAGACTACTTCAAAACTATTGTCAGGTTGTAATTTCAAATAATCTAATGCTACTGAATGAACGACTTCAATCTGTTCCATACAAGAAAGAAGTGGTAAATCCGTTATATCGTAGCGCTTCATCCCTTCGCTTACGATGAATGCAACATTGGCATTACCCTCACAGCCAATTACTTTACCTGATTCACCGACCGCAAAAGCCGCCATCATACTATCTGTTGCCATACCTAATGTACAATCAAGAAAGGTATCGCCCTCATTCAACTGGCATGCAGCTAAAAAGGTATCTATTTCCCCCCTAGCTGCACGTTTCAAACGGAATGCTGCAGAACTTGGGTGGAAGAAGAAAGGAGCATCTGCCCCTAACGCATGATATTCATAGCGGTTTTTTCCCGCAACAATTACATTTGCATTATAAAATGTTGCCATTTTCGCAATACCACGCTTTTTTCGCTCAACAAAACGTACATTTAACGTGCTACATGCTCGTTCGGCAAGTTGCTTTGATAATGCATCTGGTCTTGCTGCAGTGGTAACAATCGTTGTTATTTCGCACATACTTGATCTAACACACCTGCTAAATGATCACGTACTTGCTCCATCGCGAATCCCTCGATTTGTTCACGTGGGATGAAATAAGCTAACTGACCATCTTTTAATAGTGCAATAGAAGGAGAGCTTGGTAACACTTCCTCAAAATAACTACGCATTTGTGCAGTTGCTTCCTTATCTTGTCCAGCAAATACTGTCACTAAATGATCTGGTTTATGTTCAGCAGCCTCAAGAGCTGCAGCAACAGCCGGTCTTGCTAAACCTGCAGCACAACCACAAACTGAGTTAATCACTACAAGTGAAGTACCTTTAGATTCTTGAACATGATCAGCAACATCATCTGGAGTTAATAGCTCTGTAAATCCAACATTAACTAGCTCCTCGCGCATTGGTTTAACAATACCTAACATATATTCTTCGTAAGCATTCATATTTTCATCCTCTTTCGTATCTATTTATATTCCTTGATTTATAAGGGTTTTTACCTTCTTATTGTATATGTACTTTCGTATAATTTCACCCTTTTTCACTTCTTATGTGATTTTTTTGTGATTTTTTCGAAAAAGATCACAATACAAATTCGTGCATAATATGCAACGAAAAACGATAAAGAGCGACTGCCAATTGGCTATCGCTCTTTATCATGTTCTAACAAGTACCTAATCTTACTAGAAGGCTTATATTCCCCCTTCATATTGGATAATACGTTATTTGCAATAAAAGGTGAATGATAGTTTATGATGTTTTTTCAATTTTTATTTTTCTAACAATCCTTTTAATTGTTTAAGTACAGTTGTAAATTCTTTATCATTTTCACTTTCCCTAAAATTGCGGAAAGGATTCCCTACTTTATTGATACGTTCTAAAACAGCAGAGATAGTAAACATACTCGGATTTAAAGTCTCGTTTACTTCATCCCAGAATAACGGCGTCGCAATGAATCCTTTTTCATTTCCCCTCGGTGAATATGGGGCAATTATTGTCTTCCCCTCACGATGTTGTACATAATCCAGGTACAATTTATTATTTCTATTTTTCTTTAAGCGTTCAGTCGTAAACCATTGTGGATTTTGTTCAATTAAAAAGTCACAAACAAACTTAGTGAATATACCAGTCTCTTCATATGAAAATTTATCTAAAGGTAATGGAATATATATCTGCATTCCCTTTCCTCCAGAGGTCTTTACAAAAGAAATTAATTCGAATTGATCAAAGATAGCTTTCATATGCAATGCAGCTTCGACTGCTAAATGAAATTCATTTACAGATGGTGGATCCAAGTCAAATACAATTTCAGTTGGTCTATTTGTGTGAATAGGTTGAAATGGTATATGAAACTCTATAGCGAGTTGGTTTCCTAACCACAATAAGCTTTCGATGTTATTACAAATAATGAAGTTTGTATCTCCTACTTGTGTCGTTGTAACAAAATCAGGTACATTATCTGGACTACTTTTCTGATAAAAGCTTTCTCCTGGTACCCCGTGGGGATAACGAATAAGCGTTAAATTTCGGTCACGTAAAAACGGTAGCATATAAGGAGACACATTTTGTAGATACAATAAGTAATCATCCTTTAAAATATTGCTTGGAGGCCATATAGGCTTATCCGGATTTGTAACCTGAACTGATTCAGGAATTGGATGAAGTTGACGTTGCATTTGCTGCCAATGACATTCATCAGGACTCATCTCCAACTTAAAGGAATTGAATCTTGGTTCTCTTAATGTTTCTCCCATAAAATCAATGCACGCTATTTCTACACATATAGATGGTTCCAGTTCCCAAATGCTTTCTGAAATTTTTACCCCATTTGATTGAAATAGTGCAATTAAAGTATTGGTCTCTTCTTCTTTAAGACCGTGTTTAAACGTTACTACTTCCACAAGATGCTTATCTTGATAAATAGCACCATGAAAAAAGCCATTACTTTTATTGTATTTCGTAAGAATGGTAGTAACATATCTCCAATTTTTTATTTTTAACCAGTTAGTCGTTCTCTTTTCGCTAATCCATTTACTAGTCTTTCGTTTTGCAATAATCCCCTCTCCATTACTGACTAAGATTTTCTTCCACAATTCATTACTATCACTAAAAACGTCTATTGCTTGTAATCGATTAATGTCTTCATAATTTATTGTAGGTGGAAGTCTGAGCGTTTCAAATAATTTTTGTAAGACCTCTTTCCGCTTAATAAAATATGAGTTTGTCTGGCACTTCCCTTTATTTTCTAAACAGTCAAACACGACAAAATGACATGAGAATTTTTCTACATGCTTCTTTATAGTATTTTGACTACGCATTCGACCTCTTGTTTGTACTACAGAAAAATTACTATGAAAATTATTTGTTAAAAAAACAATTTCACCATCTAAAGTTAATGGTATAAACGATTTAATCTGTTCTTTAATTTCAAGGCAAAAATCAATTATCTCAGGGAAATTATGATTAAGTATATTCCCATTTCTACTTATAAGTGTAGGTTCTTCATCCCAAATAAGCATACATCTGAATCCGTCATACTTTGCTTCATACAACCAATCTTCTCCTATTGGAATTTCAGTTGAAGCCGTTAAGAGCATTGGTTTCAATTTCTCTCCTACTTTCGAATGGAATACATTTAGTTTTCGATTATTTCTGCTATTGATACATAAAAAAGGCGAATAATTGCATAGTAAGAAGAAAACGAGGTGAAAGTAATGCACACAGTTTGGAAAGGTAGCATTAGTTTTGGATTGGTTAACATACCAGTTAAACTCCATACTGCAACTGAAAATAAAGATATTAAGCTGAGACAACTACACAAGGAATGTAATACACCAATCAGTTATAAAAAGGTATGTGAGGGTTGTAATAAAGAAGTTAAAGACGAGGATATTGTGAAAGCATATGAATATGCAAAAAATAAGTTTGTAGTATTAGATGCTGATGAACTTGAAAATTTAAGAAAAGAAAATGAAGATAAGGCAGTAGAAATAATAGATTTTGTAAGGATAGAAGAAATTGATCCCATCTATTTTGACCGTTCTTATTTTTTATCTCCAGATACCACAGGCAGTAAAGCATATTCTCTTTTAAGAAAAACCTTAGAAGAATCCGGTAAGATAGGTGTTGCTAAAATCATTATAAGATCTAAAGAACAATTGGCAATAGTACGTGTATATAAGGATTCGTTAGTTATGGAAACCATTCATTTCCCTGATGAAGTTAGGAGTGTTGCTGATGTACCTAATATTCCGAGTGAACAAATAGTAGTTCAGAAGGAGCTTGATACAGCTCTACTGTTAGTGGATCAACTAACAACTGTATTTGAACCGACAAAATACACTGACGAGTATAGAACGGCATTGATGGAATTAATTGAAGAAAAGAAAACTAGCAGTACTGTAACTGCAAGCGATAAACAGCCAGTACCCAATAATGTTACTGATTTAATGACGGCACTTCAAGCTTCGTTAGATAAGACTAAGACTACTAAGAAAAAAACAACTACGAGAAAGAAAGTTACAAAAAAGACTTCTTAAACAGTTTTTAGGAAATGAACAATCCTTAACAATACATGTTTCACTTTCAGTTAAAAGGGAAAAAAATATCAATTTTATAGGAGGTATAAATATGTTTAGTTTTCTTTGGTTTCTTATTATAGGTGGTATTCTAGGTTGGTTAGCGAGCTTAATTATAGGTAAGGATATCCCAGGCGGAATTATTGGTAATATTATTGCAGGTATTATTGGCGCTTGGATAGGAGGAAGTTTGTTTGGACAATGGGGACCAGCCTTAAGTGATTTTTATATCTTCCCTGCTTTACTTGGTTCTATTATATTAATTTTAATAGTAAGCTTTATTATGTCATTAATGCGTAAAGCCGCTTGATGATGGGTGAATTGATAATATCAACCACTGTTATGTAAAAATGGTAGAACCAGCAGAAAAGTAATTAATTTCCCGTCCTTATTATGTTTAGGGACGGGATTTTTTTATTAACTTATTGCACTAATTTGTACCAGTTTAATTAATCAAACCTGACTTCGCTCCCCTTTTATTCATTACATGCATTAGTTGGCTCATCACCGAATACTTTAGCGAATGTGTTAGATATCTTTTGTGTTTGTAAGCACATTTTATATTCTTTTTCATCTGATAATCCAAAGTTCAATACTAAACTTGCCATGATAGTTACTGAAAATACTACACCTAACCCAATAATCATTTTCTTTTTCATTTTGATTTCCCCTTTCAATTTGAAAATATTACCTATTACAAGCGTATCAAAGATTTAATAGCCCGTATATACAGTAGCAGACTGACAAAATTCTAAGACTCTAGTCTTAGAATTTCTAACTCGTAATTCGATATGTTTGGTTCCATCTTCTAGCTTCCACTCAGTTGTTTGTACTACACTTTTTAAGGTGACGAACCTACAGAAAAATAATTATTTTCCTTTCCTTATTAGATTTAAGTACGGAATTTTTTTGTACAAATAAAAAAGCCCTATCCAATCTATTAGCTACAGTTCTTTCAGATACTTTAAATTTTGAGTAACTATTGTATATGTACTTTCGTATAATTTCACCATATTTCACTTCTTATGCGATTTTTTCGAAAAAACCATATTATAATTTGTCCTTTATAAGTAAATAAAAAGACATAAACTAAACCCCGAATTGGATCACTTTTCAAGTGTCCAATATTCGGGGTTCAGTTCACATAGAAACAATATATTTCTTCAGAAGGCATCTAATGCTTTTCTAATTATTCTGCAAAGCTTTCTGCCATTTTATTTTCTTTCCAAATGAATGTAAAACCAAGGCCGATGACCAAAATGACAGCTGCAAAAAGATATGGATAGTTTATATTTACGTCAAATAGTATTCCGGCCATAGCTGGTCCTACAATATTACCTAAGCTCGTATAGGTTGAGTTCATTCCAGCAACAAATCCTTGCTCTTTTCCGCCTGCTTTTGATAAAAATGTCGTCAATGCTGGGCGAAGCAAGTCAAATGCTAAGAAGATAAAGCAAGTAACCGTCAATACTGCCAAATAGCTAGAGATCATGGTAGAACCCACCGCCAGTATTGCACCTACAATTAGACATAATTGGATTAGTTTCTTTTCACCAAGAATATCTACTAATTTTCCGAACATAAATACTTGTACAACAACTCCGAAGATTGAGCTTATAGTAATAATAGCTGCAATGTCCTTCGGCGTGAAGCCAAATTTATGATCAGAAAAAAGGCTAAAAACTGTTTCATATGCTGATAAACCGAACGCCAGCACAAATACAATGATAAATGCAATAAAGAAAACCGGATTAAGTGATTTTTTTAAATCGCCTATAAAGTTTGTTTGCTTATTATTAGCGAAGTTTTCAGCAAGTTGTTCTTTTGTTAACGGCTCTTTCAAAATAAACATTGATGAAATGCATGCTAAAAAAGCAATGCCGGCCGCAAAGAAGAATGGCAAGCGTATACCATATTCAGCGATGAAACCACCAATACCAGGTCCTATAATAAAACCAGTACTAATGGCAGCAGAGATATAGCCCATTGCTTTTGGTCGTTCCTGAACTGATGTAATATCTGCAACATATGCAGTAACACCTGGCATAATAAAGGCGGCACTAATACCCCCTAGGATCCTTGATAAATAAAGTACCGATACGTGAGTACCTACACCAAAGATAAGTTCTGAAATACCAAAAAGGAATAAACCGAGTGTAATGATTTTCTTTCTGCCATAACGGTCAACCCAACGCCCTGCAAATGGTGACATAATCAGTTGTGCTACCGCAAATACAGCAATAAGATAGCCCATCGTACTTCCTGATAAATGCATGATATTCATAAAGGACGGCATAACCGGGATGATAAGCCCTATTCCTAGAAATGGAATGAATATATTGCTAAGCAGAATTAATAATACTGCTTTTTGATCTTTTATTGGTTTCTTCATGTATTAACACCTCTTTCTGTATGATTCAATGATGTGATACTCCCCTCCAAAATACTGTCCAAGAGGCTTCTAATTTATCCTTTAGCCGTTTTTCATCATTGCCGTAAACAAGTTCCAGCAAAATGGAATCGACAACTCCTAAGAAAGCATAAGTCGGCGTTACAGCTGACTCTCCAACGATTAATTTATCATTGATCCAATCCTGAAATTTTCTTTCCAGTATCGTCTGCACCTTTCCCTCAATATCTATGACTTCTTGTTCGATTACTTTTTCAAGATGGGCTGGTGGAAAAAAAGACATACGAAGCCAAAACTTTAACTGCTCATTTTTTTGGAAAAGATCTATGATCAATTGTAGAAATCCGTACAATACTTTTTCAGGATTTTTTTTATCAACTTTACTGAAATATTGGAGTTTTGAAGATAGCTCTGTCTCTTTCGCATCATGTAAAACTTGCAGAAAAAGATCATCTTTCCCTTTAAAATGGGAATAAATGGATTGTTTTTTCATACCAACTTCTTCAGCTATTAGAGAAAGGGAAGCTCCTTCATAACCATGAATTGTGAAATATTTTAGAGCTGCATCCTTAATTTCATCACTTTTCAATAATGTCACCTCAATTAATTACCTAACGAACGGTCGTTAGTTATACTAGCAAATTAAATAAAGAAAAGCAAGTGGAAAATACTCTACACTTGTGAAGTTTTGGTGTGAGTATTATAAGGTTGCAGAATAGTAAAGTAGCTGGAGGAAAATGGTTCAAAAGATAATATTTTATGTATCTGTGGAGAATGCGAAAAGATGTTTCAAGATGAGAAATAGTCGCATATGGCCTATCTATGAATTTAACAATGAATATTGCAAATCGAACAATTGATAAACTTGTAGATGCTTTGTAAGGACACAAGCATTAATACACTCAGATCAAAAATCCTCCCCTCCCCATACAGAAAGCAGAGTTAATTCTGAAACTTATTTTACTATTACAATTTATGTTTCATATTTATTTTATCGGGAATAAGTACAGCATGATTATAGGGAGGTTTACATATGTTTAGTTTTATTTGGTATCTTATTATTGGTGGGATTTTAGGTTGGTTAGCAGGTTTAATTCTTGGTAAGGATATTCCAGGAGGAGTTATAGGTAATATTATCGCAGGTATTATTGGTGCCTGGATAGGAGGAACATTATTAGGACAATGGGGTCCAACATTAAGTGACTTCTATATTATCCCAGCTTTAATTGGGTCTATCATATTAATTTTCTTCGTAAGTTTCATCATTAGATTAATGAATAAATAAAAATAAAGACCTGGGCTCATTGCTCAGGTTTTTATTCTCTCCCGAATATTCATGTCTATAAGAAAAGCACCATAATCAAGCCTTGACTACTTTTTACGTTTAGATGGTTAGTTTATACCGTTTTCGCTTTTCTTTTCTTATTAATATAGAAAGAAAAAAGATATCCAGCAGTCCAACCAAACACCATTAAAATAAACAATTCAAAATTGAATTTACCATAATAAAGCGATTGAACAATTAATACTACCGTTATAAAAATAAGAGATATGAAATAGTTTTTTATTCGAGGCAATTAAAACTACCTCCTTTTAAATTTTATTTAACAATGTACTTTTTAATGACACCAAACTAAATCATACATTGAAAAGACACTTGATGTATGTAATAAAAAAATGATATCCGTAACAACGTGAAATTTTATTAATCAAATAATCAATTAAAAGTGAACTATAGCAGCTCAGAAGATTCATCCAAATCTATTGTAATCTTTTCCACTTCCTTTACAGTATAGTATTTGTGAGCTAATCATAAACTATTTCAATAATCTTTATATTATTATCTCATATAATACTCCCTATATTTTCATCAAAAGTAAGTCTCTCACTCAAACAAAGAATTATATTTTTTTAAAAAAAAAATAAATAATTTCTTTATTTTTAGTCATATTTTCCCTTTGTCTCGAATATATGAATCATATGGTGGTTTTTGAATCATCCTTGCTATGGATAAAGACTGTAGAAAATGAAGCACTTAGGAGGAGTTAAGATGAAAGCAACGATTGAGAAACGTTTAGGTTTGAAGGAATTAGCGGACAAAGTTGTTTCTGCCGAAGAAGCTGCAGCACTAATTTCAGATGGAGATGTAGTTGGGATGAGTGGATTTACTCGTGCAGGAGACGCGAAAGTTGTGCCATTAGCACTAGTAGAACGTGCCAAAAACGAAAAATTCCAAATCGATGTTTATACAGGTGCTTCTCTTGGCCCTGAAGTAGACCGTTATTTAGCTGAAGCTGGCGTTATTCGTAAGCGTGGACCATATCAAGGTGAACCTGCATTACGAAATCTCATTAATAAGGGTGAAGTTCTATATGTAGACGGTCACCTTTCTCATGTTGCTGAATTAGTCCGACAAAATATTTATGGACCTATTAAATTCGCTATCATTGAGGCATGCGCTATTACGAAAGATGGTTATTTAATTCCTACAAATTCGGTTGGAAACTCACCAATCCTTGCAGATTTTGCAGAAAATATTATTGTTGAACTAAACATTTCATGCTCAGAATCTTTCATTGGTATTCATGATATTTATGTGCCTGAAAAGCAAGGTGATCGTGGTCCAATCCCAGTAGTAAGCGCTACTGATCGTATTGGAGAAATTGGCATTAAAATTGATCCTAAAAAAATCAAAGCTATTGTCATTTCAGAAAACACGGATGCCCCTTCTTTAATTGTGCCTCCTGATGAGGAAACAGATATTATGGCCAATAATCTACTTAATTTCTTACGAGATGAAATTAAGGCAGGTAGATTAACTTCTAAACTTGCTCCAATTCAATCTGGTGTTGGCTCAGTAGCAAATGCTGTCTTACAAGGATTCCAAGATTCAGAATTTGAAGATTTAGAAATTTATTCTGAAGTTCTACAAGATGCTGTCTTCCATCTAATTGATGCTGGAAAAGTAACATTTGCATCTGCTACTTCGATTACATTATCTGAGGAATTAGGTAAAGAAGTATTTGAAAATATGGACAAGTACGCTGATAAACTGTGCTTACGACCACAAGAAATAACTAACCAACCTGAAATAATTCGTCGTTTAGGTTTAATCTCAGTCAATGCAGCACTAGAGGCTGATATTTATGGGAATGTCAATTCAACACATGTTTCTGGTACACGAATGATGAATGGAATTGGCGGATCCGGTGACTTTGCCAGAAATGCAAGATTAGGTATTTTCGTAACAAAGTCTTATGCTAAAGGTGGCACTATCTCATCAATTGTTCCCATGGTCTCACACGTAGATCATACCGAACATGATGTAGATGTTTTGATTACTGAGCAAGGTGTAGCTGATCTACGCGGTTTAGCTCCGAAAGAACGCGTGCCTTTAATCATTGAAAACTGTGCACATCCCGATTACAAAGAACAACTATGGGCGTATTATAATGATGCTGTAAAAAAAACAGGTAATAGCCAAACACCTCATAATTTAGAAAAAGTATTTTCTTGGTACGTCAACTACGCTAAAAATGGAACAATGGTTGAGTAATTGTTCCGCTTGGTACACATTTAAACCAATCCTTTAAATAAAGAAAGAGCGCCTTTCCTGTAACAGAATAGTTGTCTTACTTCAACGCCCTTCACGTTAAATCATGAAAAGCTATATATCAATGATGAATGATATTTTCTGTATGGCTATCTCTTTCATTACCGCTCATTGCTAGTGGGGGACTTGGGGGACTATTTGGGGGACCCATAAAATTATAAGGGGTTGGTAAATACAAAGCTGGCAGGCGCGTATACAACTCTAAAAATATATTTAAAAAGAGCGATGGCCTCTAGGCTATCGCTCTTTATTATATTCTAACCCTAGTCGCATTTTTACTTCCTCATTCACTTTATTAAGTAAAGCCACTTTAGAGTAACGCAATTCTTTATCGTTTCCTCGAATTTCAACAGTGTAAGCAACAAAATCAAAACTTACTTTTGGTGTATTAGCATCGCCGGCAATTTGTGGTTCATATTAATTTCCACCAAAACTCAATAATCTATAACTATCTTTACTACTATTATGCATAAGAGCATATTTGCCTTTAGGATTTCTTTGAGTTACTTTTTTAGAAGGAAGAACTTTTTTCCCTTTAGAATTGCCACCTTTTGTGACCGTTAATTTATAATTCTTGGAACTTTTTTTCAGCTTTTTTACTTTTGAATGAAAAGCTTTCGCTTTATTTAAATAATCTTCAATGTTTACTGCTTGTACATACTTATCTTTACCATGTTTTTTATTATGAAACTCGATAGAAGCTGGTGTAGAAACGAATGTTCCTTTATTCCAGTTAGAATATTTATTTTTTTTAACATGATAATACCCTGTTGAACTACCTTTGTTTAAATCACCCTTTTTAGTTCTTGCTGTAATTTCAAATTTATATTTTGTATTTAAAGATCGTACAGGTAAATCAACAAAGGCAATTTGTTTATTTGTCCAAGGTTGAACATTATAAAATGTTTTCACTTTCTTCGTTATCCCTTGATATGAAACTTTCCCGGTTTTTGAATCAATACTTCCGTTAGTTCCATAAGCGGTAATTTTTACAGTCACTTGTTGCATAGCGGAACCTTTTGTTGAAACTCCTATTGAAATCCCTCCAGCCAAGGGATAACTATCTACTGTCAATAAATATGCTTTTGAAGACGAAGTCTTCAATAATTTTGCTTCATCACCATTATGTACTTTTATGTTTATATCCTTTTCTTCTACTAATTCTTTTGCAGATACACCTAAATTATTCGGAATAAGATAAAATAATAAGAACATAGTGAATACAACAAAAAACTTACAAAAAGTATTAATTTTACTTTTATTCAATAATTCCACCTCCAAAGCTTTATATTACTATTTATATAATAAAAAAGCGTTAAAAATAGTGAAATTAGAACATTTTACATAATCCACACACTTATCAGTAAATTCTTATACCTATAAACCTATGAAAAATAAAAGGTATTTACCTGTTTTTAGTTTTTCAATACACTCTAATCCTTTTTGTAAATTAAACAAAATCTCTTGTTTATCATTTATTTCTCCCCATTTATCAAAACGAATGGGTTCCTCTTCCTTTTCAATTGATTGTCGCCATTTTTCCAATGTATCATTTAACAAAGGCACAGACTCTTTCACAAAAATATTAACACCAGCACAAAAATAATGTGTATCCGCCTCTAAAGTATCACTAGGATAACTCGCTGCTGGTACCCTAGCTAATAAATGTTCACCATAATAATCAACTAGTTCATCTGCAATTTTAAAATAATTCATCGAGCCCTCTAAAACCCCACTATGTAAAACTTCTAATGTTTCATTTAATACTTCTTCAGGGTCTTTTTCTATTGGAAAAAGAACAAAATCATAATAATCCATAATCATAATTCCTCTCTTCTATCTTTTCGTTGTAAATCATTTGTTATTGGATATTACAATTTTACTTCAATAATTGTTTTCCCACAAAGTAAATATACAATGATTATATAACCTCTCTTTTATCACTTTAGCTGTATTCTGTTTATGAGGTTGTAAGGAAAGATAATGGATATTAACAATTATATGACTCCAACTGAAGCTGCTTATCGTTGGGGCATATCTTATAACACCTTACAAGAACGATTTAAAGATAGGACGAAATGAAGAAGAAATACAGGCATTTATTAATGAAGGTCTATTAAAGTATTTCGTTAAACCTGAAGGAAAACGTGGCGAATGGATAATTTCAACCACAGCTATGGAGAAGTGGTATGGTGAGGAACTCTTTTTAGGATAATTAATTTAAGGCTTTACGAGTCTGTGCAATTTCGAACTGTTTACTATGCAATTCTAAAGAGTTTAGGGATTAATTCGTTCTTGAACTTATGAAGATATTATGTTGTACATGATTTAATTTTGGCTGAAAGCTATCTTATCAACATATTGTTATAGATGGTTCATGATATAACACAAAAAAGGACAAACCTCAATTTGGTTTGTCTTTTTCTCTAAAAATTTTGTGACCCCATCGAACGACTTGTTAAGCCTGTCGGAATTTGATTGTGTTTGATAGCCTTGATATCAAAGGCATTCGCCAAAACAGCATTGCATTAATTGGTCAACCCGGTGTTGGTAAAACGCATTTGTTGATGGCAGTGGCTAACAACTCGATGAAAGCGTCTATGGTATCAATAGTTACCCAAACTTTTTTTAACTCTTATTTTTTCTATTAGCGAATAAGAAAGCATATCCCTCGATTTGTAATGGTTCTTATTTAGATAGTAACGGATAAAATTGTTCGAAAAATGTATTATCTACCGTTCGAATATACGCCGTACTTCCGATGACGCCCATTTGATTCCGCATTTCTGCATATTTATTATCATATAAAATAAACGTCATGATTTCATCGTTTTCATCACTTCTGAAGACAAGTTTGTAATGTTTTTCCGTTTCCTTTATGTCTAGCACAGCAGCTCTAACTTCCATTTGTAATAATTGTTCTAAAAATTGCTGTACTTGCTGTTTATCCCTTGTTTCAAATAAATCCAATGTTGGATACTCCACTAGTAACATGTAATCTAGCGATTGTTCGTCTATAATTCCAGTGTTGAATGTTGAATCTGTGACTTCATACAATGACTTGGTTAGGAATGTGGCATATAATTCACGACTAATATACGCTATGAGCAATACTAAACCAAGACCAACGATTATTTTTTTCACACGAATTCCTCTTTCTGCTTTTTTCTTAACTAAGAGCAAGCGGTTCTTCTTTTATCACAGAAAATTATTAAACAAACTCTATCAATAGTATTTTTGGTTATAGATAGTCAAATATCAACAATGTCATTAAATGGAGCCAATAAAAAAAGAAGAAATGTAATTGAAATAAGACAACAATCTTTGAAGTTATATTACTCTATTACTCATAATGATTAACTCACCATGGCTTCCCATGATTCTATCCCCTTCATCAACAAATCCACATTTTAGATATAAGCTTTGAGCGGCAATATTCTTTACATTTACAGCCAAAACAACCTCTGTTATTTCCGGAAAATTCATTTTCACAAACCTTGGTAGTTCTAATAATGACTGTTTCGCATAGCCTCTTCCTTGGTAGCGATAATCTGTAGAAAATGTTCTAAGTAATATAGCTTTTTGATTATTAGAATAAGGCGTGACCCCTTCATTCATATGTAGAACAAAGTACGACACTATTTCTTCATCATCTAAAACTAAAATCGGATAACGATCCTCATCACTTTTTGCTACGAAGATAGATTCTACTGGTGATCCTGTAAATTGTAATTGTTCATCAGTTAATTGATAACACTCAATTTGTGACATATATCTATCGCTATATCTTTCTAAATAAACGCTCATCTCTACCCCTCCCAATCAAATAGTAACAATAATTGGTATATATTTCTATAAACAAAATCTCTATCTTTGTATGACTATTTTCTTTTTTACTAGTTCATAACAAAAAAAGACCTTTCATATTATCGATTAATCGATAATTGAAAGGTCTTTTTCTACTAATGAAACTTCCCTGTAACTCTAAAGCCGATTTCAGCAACTAAAGTAGCTAATAAGAATGTTCCAGTATAAACAACTAAAGAAATAACAACGATTCTCCAACCAAGCTGTTTAAACTCTTTCAAGTCTTTACCGAAAGACAAACCAGCATAAGCTAGGATTGGTGTTGCTAATGCCATGAAATTAATTTGACTTGTTGCTTTTACAATTGTTTCATTTCCCGGAAAAATTGGTGAAGTCACTAACAAGGCAAGAAATGAAACCCAAATAACTACTGGCAATTTAATTGGTAATATTTTTTCAATTGCAAAACCACAAACCGTAATTGCAACAATAATAAGCATACCAGGTAAGGCATCAATAGGTGATACATCATAGCCTACCCAGTTTCCTATAATTGCAATTGCACCGATGATAATAAATGTATATATTTTATCTAACATGAATGTCCGTTCCCCCACTTCTAAAGAACTTAAGCTTTGTTTTCAGCTTTTCTAGATCTTCTACCCAAAATTGGTTCCAATTTTCTGTATAGGTAATTAGTAACCGGTAGTGAAAAGAAGATACATACATAAGTTCCAACAATTGTTGTAATTAAGTTTGCAGCACCAGCAAATAGCGCAATATCATTAGCGGATTCTGGGAATATAATAGCAAGTGCACCAGTCATTGCAGCCATCATACTTCCTGAACCTACACCGGCACCCATTGCTAGTGAAATTGGATGGAACCAGCCAGAATTAGCTAGAACACTAGCTAAAATCGTTAAATAAATGGCACCAAATAATGTACCACACACATAAACACCTAATGCTCCACGACCTTCAGGAGAATCAGCACCATATTTTTCAGCAATAATTGCAAGGTTTGGTTCACGGTCAATTGAGAAGGTAGCACCTACCGCTTCACGTTTCATCCCCATTAACAATGCAATTGGTAAACCAAACACGATTGTCCCAAAGAAATGCCCTACTTCTTGTAGAGTTAACGACAATCCAGCATCCATTAGTTGTGGCAATGAAGGTCCCATCAAAGTTCCAAGTTTAGCCACGAATAACATAAATGAAATACCTAAAATGTTAGCTGCGATATTCATATCTTTTTCGCTTAACAACTTCAATTTAGGTAAACTAATAACTGCACCGATTATTAATGCATAAAGCATAGGGAAAAGTGCAACTACTCCAATACCAATGTCAAAGTTCTTAATCCCAATAAATTCAGCTACAACTACAAGTGCTAATACGATTAACTGTATTTTCCAACTTAATAATTTTTTCAAGTTATCCACCTCTATTTCTCTTTTATCACCTTTGAATCTCCACTACTGATAGCCACCGATGCTAATTCTTTCAATGTTTGACAAGCAGCTGTTGCATCTAGATTTCTTTTTACTGTTGTTTTAGCAGATTCATTTATTTGAAAGCCGATAGATCCAATAAACGATAGTACTCCTAAAATAGTGTTTTTCTTGTAGTTAACCAGTTATACTTGTGTATTGGTCAAAAACAAATAAAACATTATAATATTTGTTGTTCAAATATCTCCCTGGAATATTTAATACACGGTTAGCTGTGCCTATTATTAACACTTTCGCTACTTTTCCTTGTTCGACTCAAACTGTTTAGTAATAATCTAAGCTTCTACTAAACTATCTTCCTCCGAAGGATTCTCCATATTAAGACAAATTTCGCAATTTACCCATAACTGTTTTCACCTATGTAAAAATTTCTTCACCTAACACTTCTAATATTGAACGAATTTTCTCTCATTTTTGAATATTATCACCTAACATAATAGTAAGTGTACCGTTATCTGCACCAGCAGTTTCGCCAATAGTCTGACAATAATAAACCTAATTCATCAGCTGGTATTGCCAAATCGATTGCAGTTTCTGCATCTGTTGTACTCATATCAATAATAATGGAACCTTTTTTCCAAATTTTAAAAACTCCATTTTCCCCTATGTATGATTGACGTACAATATCAGTCGTAGATACTGAAGATACCACAATATTCACTATTTCGGCAATGCTTTTTAAAGTTTCAGAGAGAAAAAAACCTATTTTATGTATTAAAAGAACACTTGATTGTTCGGTTAGTAGACCAAATCACTTTAGCCTACTTTTACAACTTTTTTTGGATACTCCCTTTCTCGTTGTGCTTCAGCGTGAAGTGTAGCTACTTCGTTTTTCAAATCAATAATATTCCTCAATTTTATTTTATCGGTATATAGTTATAGCAGTACCTCTCTGAATACTCTCATTCATTTGAACATATATTTAAATTCGGTTCTTAATTACTTCATGAATGATAGAACTAGTACCTGCCAAAAATAAGTAACATTGGCTTATAAAGATTGTAAATAATGTGTTTTCTACTACCACATCAATTATATTAATTTCCTCAACAATATACCTCCCTTCATCAAAAGATAAAAGGAGGTTTTCACTTCACTAATCAACCGTTATCTTTTTACGATTAACAAATAACGACACTAACCCATATATTGTACCTATCAGAGAAATCCCTGAGATCACTAGATAGTAATGTTGACCTGTTAGAGAGTTATATAGGAAGCCACCTGCATATGATGAGACGATACTTGATATTCCGAAGAATAATAGTGCCAAAACCGTTTGCCCTGTCGCTCTCCACTCTACCGGTACAATACGATATAAATACTGAATCGCTGCTGTATAAAAAATTGGGAAAGTAAGCATTTGTAGTAATTGTACAAGTGCTAACATTTGCGGGTCTGTAATCCACGCTGATACAAAGAATCGTACAAAAAAGAAAAATGCTGCTATCGTTATTATTAGTAGTTCTTTTCCACTACGAAGCCACCAAAAGCTAAGAGCAAAGATGATAATTTCACTTGCCGCAGAGATGAAAAATGCTTGTCCAACTAGTTTTGTACTTCCACCTAATGACAGAATATGTACGCCTAAAAACGTTTCATTCATACGAGCAGGTACCGAACAGATAAATACTAATAATAAAAACGATAATGTTTGTTTATTACTTAAAAAACTCTTCAAACCTGCAATGGTAACTGGTTTAGAAGAAGTTGGAGCATCGGGCATTTTCCATATAATAAGGAATCCAATAATCCCTAATATAACAAAAAGGATACCGACACTGTTATTGCCAAAGTAAGACATAATATATCCGGTAACAAGTGCTAATACCGCATAACCTAATGCTCCATATGTACGAATTGAACCGTAACTAATTTTTGCTGCTTCTGCTACTGTAAAATTCAAACTTTCCATTAACGGGTCGATCGGCATTAAGAAGAAGTAGACGAACATCGCAAATACGACTAATAGCAAGAATCCATCAACGCTAAACAAGAAATAGCCAAATAAACTAGCTAAAAATAATAACAATAATAATATTTTTCTAATCGTCTTCGTCTTATCACTGATGAATCCCCATAATGGCTGCGTAAATATTGTTACAAATCCACCCGTACCTACCACAAGCCCTATCTCACTTGGCGATAAACCTCTCTCACCTAGATAAACTGGTAAAAACGGAACAAATAGCGCAAGCATTCCAAAGAACAAAAAGTTAAATACTTTTAGTCTATGATGTAATTGCATATTTAACATCCTTTCAAATTAAATCTTTGTTTTACTAGGTATTTGAGGCTTATCACTATCGTTCAAAAGATAGGTTCCTTTTACCGAGAAAAGCTATCATATCATATTTATAGTCACGAAGTTATACCTTTTTAAACATTTTTATACAAAAATAGAAAAACTCCTAATCTACAAATTAGGAGTCACAACTTATTTTCAACTTTATAAAGATAATGCACCATATCGCCATTGTAATATTGCTTAATAAACTCTTCTTCAATGTGCATGCCAATTCTCATAGCTACTTTTTGAGAAGCAATATTATCATCTTTTATTATTGAATATACTTCTGGAGCTTTTAAAATATTAAAAGCATATTTTCTACAAGCATCTGCCATTTCAGTTGCATACCCTTTATTCCAAAAATCATGTTTAAATAAATAACCAATTTCTAACACTTCTCTATTTCCAACTTGTTGCATAGTTAATCCAGCTTGTCCAATCACTGTATCTGTTCCTTTTAATAAAATCGCCCATAATCCAAATCCATTTTCTTGATATCTTGATTGCTGTCTAACCAGCCAATTTTGAGTATCTTGATCATTAAATGTATGTTCATATGCATACATGACTCTCTCATCTTGTAAAATATCCGCTAAATCTTGAAAATCATTTTGTACTAGTTCCCTCGCATATAATCTTTCGGTTTCAAGAATAAAAGCATTATTTTCCATTCGATTTCTCCTTAATTTCATTCATGTGCTAAGCGTTTTTTTATTACAGTATAGTCTCAAATTGCATACTCTTATTGCAATGCCAGTTTGACTGACTCAATAGCATGAATTTTAGTAGTATCAAACAAAGGTATCTTAGTATCCTGTTGTTTGATGATTAGACCTACTTCTGTACAGCCCAGAATAATGCCTTTTGCTCCTCTTTCGACCAGTCGATCGATGATATCTAAATACTTTTTCTTAGAGGTTTCTTTTATAATCCCCAAACATAATTCATCATATATAATTTGATGGATAATAGCCCGTTCTTCTTCTGCTGGTACTATGATCTGAATATTATATTGCTCCACACGTGACTTATAAAAATCCTGTTCCATCGTGAATTTGGTACCAAGTAGACCAACTTTTTGAATACTATTTGCTTTAATCTGAATTGCAGTTGTATCTGCAATATGTAAAATTGGTATTTGTATCTTTTCTTCTATCAAATCAATGACTTTATGCATTGTATTCGTACATATAACAATAAAGTCAGCTCCTACCTTCTCTAAAGAGATTGCTGCATTTGCTAAAACAAGCCCCGCACTTTTCCAATCCCCTATTGATTGATACCTCTCTATTTCCTCAAAATCAACACTAAATAATATACATTTCGCTGAATGTAAACCACCTAATTGATTCTTTACTTCTTCATTAATGAGCCTATAATATTCTGCTGACGATTCCCAACTCATGCCGCCTATTAATCCAATGATTTTCATATATTACCTCTCCCTCTTTAAGCTATTATTAATCAAGAAATAAAATAAAAGAAGATTGCTCTGCTAAGCATCTACTTTAAATTTTATTACTTTTTTTATCAAAATTACGATAGATCTTCATTTGCATACTTGACCAGTCTTTCATTAAATCTGCTTCCTTCTTGATTTTCCAAGCATTGAAAATGGTTTGTCCTTGTTTATTGAAAAATAGGTTATTGCCAACATAGTACGATGCATGTTGGATTACTTCATCTATATCGACCCATGCGACTACATCACCCGCAATTAGCGTTTCATCCTGTTCATACACCGTATAGCCAAGCTGCCCCAATCCATTTAAAAAGGCTTGCTGGTGGACCCATTCTTGCAATAACCATTCACTTTCTTTATCACTTACTGCATATAATGCAGCCGCTAAACAATTGGCACCTGCAGTTGTCGCATATGTATTAGCATAAGGCATTAAATGCGGCGGTAGATCTTCTGGCACTTCTTCGCAAGCACCATCCTCCCACCACTCAGCAACTTTTTTAATTATCATTTTCTTATTGCTTTGAGACATGCCTTCCCACATACTACGTTGTAAAACAACTAAGTCATCTATTATGTAAGCTTCAGGCACTACCGTTAAATCTGCAATAAAGGTTTTTGGCAGCACCATACCTCGTTCTATTTTAACTTGACACTGTAACAAGAACGTCCTAATTTCTTCAGCCACCCCAACAATCCAGTCTGGTTGTGCCACAATCACGAGTGATGCATTTTTTATGTTCCAATATTCATAGCTATTCATTAATTCAATTTGTGTATATGACGTATGATTGAAAAATTCTGTTGATGGCATAATAAGTACATTTCGCAAATGTCCTAGGAGTTTCTCAGTATCACCTTCTGCTATAAAGAATAAGTCTTTTTTAGGTACATAATCTTCAACCCACTGCTGTAAAATTTCATTTGAAGGTACAATAATCAATTTTTTCTCTCCTTTTTTGACCTTTTAATTAAGAGCTGCAATTTAATACATTTACAAGTATCTGTTCTTCAAAGTTGCTTTTTAAAGTTAGTATCAATGATAAACGTTCATATACCTTTATTTCTCCAATTTTAGAGAATTTTTTTTCATAGAAATTTACGGTTGGGAAATTTTTAGAACCCGTTGTCACGATTATTGTTTTGATACCTTCTATATTGCATTCAATGAAATCCAATAACATCTTGGCAATGCCTTTTCTAAAATATTTAGGGTGTACTATTAATCGATGAATATCCATTTAAGTCATCTATTATGCATGTATTAGGTACTACCGTTAAATCTGCAATAAAGATTTTTGGCAACACCATACGAGAAAAGCGCCCTTTAAACAGGGCGCTTCATTTTTATCTAATGACTAATATTAGCAGTTGGGTATAACGTTGTTCCTCCAATTGAAACCTTTATTTCATTTGTTAATGGAACGTTTTGTTCATTAATAATTGTTCTCCACCATTCCCATGCAAGACCAGTACATTCTCTCGCTACGACTTTTACATTTTTTGAATTCGGTGGAAGCGGTATAACGGTAGAGTAATGAGCCGTTTTGTCTTTGCCGCTTCCATCCCATGTTTTATGTGTTAGTACTTCTTTCCCATTTTCATCATATGAGAATTCATCCCAAGATACATCAAATTGAGCAACATATGCACCGTAATGATCAAGCGTCATTTTAGCACTTGAATATTCTGTAGTTGTAGTCTCAATATAATCTGTATTGTTATGAACAGCAGCCGTTGCATTATCTTTTAAGAAAGTGCTTGTATATGAAATTGGGTATGCTGGATTTTTAAGACTTAATTCTGCATTATCTTTAATGATATTTCGTATTTCATTAAAATCTTTTGTAACAACCTTGTTATGCTCTTTTGAATCTCCGCCTAATACTACAGCAGTAAAGGTAATGTCTTCAAAAATATCTTTATACTGTCCACTCGTTTCGACGCTATTATTCTTAAGTAAAGCTTTAAAGGCAGCTTGTACATCTTTGCTCTTAGATGTTGTTTCTAATTTCACATAAATTGTTCTACCATACGCTACATTTGACACCATAACAGGCGGGGCCACATTACTTACCCCTTTACGAGTTAACTCATCAAAAGTAACACTATTATCAAAAAGATCGGATGGATTGTTAGGTAGTTCAGCACTTACGGTATAAAATATTTGCTTATATGCCGCAACCATCACTTTTTTCTCTCCATTTGCAACCGCATTAAAATCAATGTTCAGCCCATTATCAAGATATTTAGCGTTAACATTAAGAGCACTTGCGATTTGTGATTTACTATACACCATAGATTCTGTATACTGCATTCTTGCAGGTAACGAATGTGTTGATGCATACTTTTCATTCCAAGTAGATACTAAATCATCTACTGCTCCAGCCACATTGCCGTATGTCGGATTTTGGACAGTTACTGTATTTTCTTTTCTCATGCCAGGTAAGTCTATACTAATAATCAAAGGTTTTCTCTTAGCCACTAATAAACTAGGCTGATTATCTGCAAAAGCTTTATTTGCAAGTTGTACGGCTCCTGGATAAGTGCGATTAGCCACAGAATCAATAATCGAAATATCGACTGGTGAAGTTGTAAGTGATTTTTTCTCACGTTCAACAACTACAAATTTACCATTTGAATTGATACTTTCTTTCGGAACAAAACTCTCTACTTTATCACCATTTACTGCTAAAACCTCTTGATTATTGTACTTTAGATTTGCTATTCCAGTATCAATACCACTAGGATTTTTTGTTGCATCAGCTGAATTATCTGTTAGTGTTTCCGCGGAGGAAATAAATGAATAATTAATAGTGCATAAACTAACTAATAAACATGCTAGTAATTTTATTCCTTTAGCATTTTTTATTATTCCCAAAAAAACCAACTCCTTCCTTAAAAATTATATCATCATATTTAGATTTTTGTATATTGATGAATTTTTTTCACGTACTCAAATTAGATAGTTTTTAAGCTACTTTCATGCACCCGGTCTTTTTTACTTCTTAACATTTTTATGCCTATATCATCATTTTGGGGGCTTCATCCCCCCTGGTCTATCATAGTAGTCAATAATTTCAGCCTCTACCTTGTACGAAGGGATTTGAATGTTCACGCAATTTTCAGATTAGTAATATCAATCTTTTTTATCATTACATTACCTCGTTTTATTATTTCTCTAATTCATGCTTTTCTCACAATCGTCTCGCATTTTATCCATATAATCTAAATTACATGGATACAATTATAAGTCCTACCATTAAAACACCAATTCGATATAACATATAATACCATTTGTGCAAATTTCAATAAAAATGACTTACTATTCTCATTGAGAAATATATAGCCCATCAAAATCTAAAGTAGATGCTATGCCGTTTAGATAATAAGTCATATGTTGATCTGCTTCTTCAAAAGACATCCATTTAATTTGTTGTATCTCATCTGGAAAATTCACCACTATCTCCCCGCTATATGCTTTTACTTTAAACGTAAATAACAATGCATGATGATTCCGATCTTCAAAAAACTTTTCTCTTACATCGATGAGTGTACCCATTTCAACCTGTAGATTCGTTTCTTCATTTACTTCACGAATTAGTGCCTGCTCAAGTGTTTCGTTTTGTTCAACTGCACCACCTGGTAATGTCCATATCATATTTTCATTTTGTACCATTAATATTTCATCGGTTTCCTCTTTACAGATTGCGGCATATACAACATCTACTCTTTTCATTGATATTCCCCCTTATTCATCCTCAATTACTGTATTCACTTCAGTTTTCTTATAAATACGTCGATAATCTAATAATCTAGCTTCCCTTGAGCATCCATATGGATATTTGTAAATGGACTATCATCAGAAACGTACAGCCAATGCTTTCGATGAGTCAAAAACTTCAATACATTTTCCCTTTTTAATATCGCTTCTATTTGGAAATATAAATTTAGTTGAGATTCTTCATTTGACTGTACCTTAATATCATTCATTATTCTTGAGTCAAAATCGGATTTATTAGACAGCCCCTTTATTTTTTGGTTGTTTTACAAGTGAATAATTTATAATTTATTTCGCCGTTATCTATCAATCATTCTTATACAACTCATATCAAAAATTATGCCTCAATTTCTTTCGCTAAAGCCGTCAACTTGTTCATCGTTTTCCAATTACGTATTGTTACTGGAACACCAAGCTTTTGCACATTGATCGCCAGCTTGGAATTACGAATGCTTTTTCTTAATAAGAGATACACTTCACGGCCTTCAACTTGAAAGTCTTCATATTCGGTTCTAAAGGCACTCAGCCTTTCAATTTTTTCCTGTGAAGGAACTTCGAGTAGTAAAGCAACATAAAGACTCTCCCCTTCTGACGATGCTTCTGCAGCCATAATCGCTTCTTTCGAAAAAGGACATTCCTCAGTAATCCGTTCCAACTCGCTGAAAGTCCTTAAAACAACACTAATTGCAAACCCAAAAACCGCCTTAATTTCATGCTCAATGTGCTCGTGTATAAATTGTTCTTTCTCATCCGATTCGAAAAGGACATTGCCACTTTGTATATACGTTTTTACTCGTTTGAATCCCATTTTCTCAAACATTTGCTTTAGTTCCGCCATTTTAATCTTATTGTGGCCACCTACATTAATACCTCTTAAAAAAGCAATATAAATTGTCATCCCTATCCCCTTCTATCTTGCTTCAAAGTATAATTTGAACCATTCATTACTAATTAGTATATTCGCTAAATTAACTTGAAATAAATAATCTCAGGATCCCCATCATCTAAATTTTCAACGTAGCCACTACGTACAAATCCATTAAATTCAAACACCTTTTGCATATTGGTATTTGATTGGTTTGTTGAGGAAAATATTTTTTGAGTTGGTGCAATGTTTTCAAAAGAGCTGATTAAAGCTGTTGCATATCCCTTTCTTCTTGCCGACTTAGAAACAATGATTAACGATATAAAACTACATTCAAAAAAATTTGTATCAAATAGTAAAAACGCTTGAACTTCGTCTTCCTCTTTAATAATTAAGCAACGGCCTTCTCCTACGATTTTTTCGATATGTTTCCTTCTACTCATATTGCCTATGATTTCGCAATCGAGCTTTACTATTCCCTCTATATTTTCTAAATTTGCTGTGGTAACAGAGTTCAAGTAATCACTCCTTTTTGACAAGGTACATGACTGCAATGTTGCTTCTTATCACATTTATTTAAAAACTCATCAATTTGTTGAAAGTGATGTAAATCATGTACTATCAGACCTTTAAAATATGCAGTAACAGTTAATATACTTGTGCCTATATTCAATTCTTTATTAATTTCACTTGCAGGAATCTTTATTATCTCATTTACTAATTTTAATCTTGTCAGTATACATTTTTTAATACCTTCATCTTTAGATATATTCAGACTCTCTAACGCTGCAATTTGATTCATCTCTAGAACATTTGGGCTTTCTAATTCTTGTTTTAGATTTAGCAAGTAAGGTAATCTTTTTTCCATTACGAACTTGTCCCATGGCACTAAATGCCCTACAATTTCACAAACTGACCATTTACTTTCTGCAATAGGTTTAAGCCAACAATCATCAGTTAACCTTGTTAATTTCGCAATATACTGGATTGAATTTTCATAGTGGTTCAAAATCAATTTTTTTGATTCTATTGCACTCATCTCCATAAAAAATATTTCCATCTAAGTATTGCTGGAGCTCACAAAATGAATTGCCTCACCCAATATCATCGTAGCCAATTCATGATCATCAATGATATAAGGAATTTCAGATGGCTCTACCCATATACGTGCAATACCTTCATTTTCACGTAAAAATGGATAGCATTCTTTAACATTCATTCTGTAAAAAGATTGATAGCCTATCATTGGGTATTTACCACCCGGGACAAATGATTGGTTCTCGTCATGATTGACTTCAATTGCACCTAGGTATGTAATATCACCTTTAACATAAGCTTCTTCATACACTTCACGATGTATCGCTTCTTCAGTAGATTCGCCACTTTCAATATGACCACCTGGATAGCTAAATCCTCTGTCTTTAATTTTAGAAAGTAGCACTTTGTTATCTTGGAAACAGATTGCATGGACACTAGTTACGATGCACAACTCATCTAGTTGAAAATTTGGTTTCCATGTGAGTTTCACTCTATGACCGTTCCAATAAACTATAACTGTCTTCATAGGAGCCTCCTATATTATTGAGATACTATAACTCCTTAAAGTTTACCTAGGAATTCGGTTGGCAATTGTTTCTCTACAACTTTATTTTCAAGTATGACTTGATACGCTTTTGCTTTAGGTCTTGAGCTAACAATTTTAGCTATTTCGTCATCAATGTAATGTATCGCCACACCGTCATCAGCTGCTATGCCTGCTTTGATGAGTTGTGATTTAATAAAATGATGGTAAGATGGTCTTCTATCTTTTTCTCCATCATAATGTGGGCAATGACTTCCATTTAAAAATCCTAAACATTGAATTGGTTCAAGGCCATCTCCATACGAATCTGTAATGCTTTCTTCAAACCAGCAAATAGCTCCTGCACTAATACCAGCAAGAACAATACCCTTTTCCCATGCTTTTTTTAAGATTTTATCTAGACCCCATTCTCTCCATAGAACCAATAGGTTTTTTGTATTTCCTCCACCTACGTAAATAATATCTTGCTTTAATATGAAGTCTTCTAAATCTCTAGTTGGTGGATTAAACAAAGATAAATGAGTTGGTTTGCAATTTTGAGTTTTAAAAAAATCATAAAACCTTGCTATGTAATTGTCAGCATCACCACTTGCTGTAGGTATAAAGCAAATTTTCGGATTATCCTCTTTCGACTGACTAAGAATATAAGAATCTAATAATGGGTTTTCAGGCTCCATTGAAAATCCGCCGCCCCCAAGTGCAATTATCTGTTTCATAGTTTTCATCCTCCATTCAACTATTGTTAGTAACCTCTAGGGGTAGCAAATTTCATCCTGCACATTGAGAAACTTAAAGTCGAATGTAGAATTTCATCATGAAGTTCCCACAGACTTTCTGCCGTTTTTAGTTCTACATTTCGTTTAGAAAGCGCTTCAATCAAATCGGTTATTTCCATACAGTTAATCGGAACTTGTTTCTTTTCGCTAACATAATATCCTGCATTTTCATCAAGTAAGTTAAATTCCATTGAATCAAATTCATATAAATATAGCTTTGTATCTCTCATTTTTTGTAGCCATTTGTTTTCAACAACTACTACATGATTGCTGGAGCTAGATGAAAGATATCGAGTTTTATCTTCTTTTGTTGTTTCTGCATTAATATGAAAACAAACACGGGGGCAATTCCTTGGCGTCAAGAAATTTGGTAGACATTTTTCATTAATTGCCCAAACGAGCCCTTTTGTCTGATCTAAATCCTGACGGGAAGGTATTCTAGGCTCAAAAACTCCGATACTTCTTTCTTCACTTACATGAAAAAGTCTCATATTAACCTCCATTAAATTTTAGTAAAAATATTCTATTTAGCCCTATTATTAGAATATCATAATATGGGGGTGAATGAGTTGGGATATGATGCCCAGTCGAAAAAAGTAAAAATTTCTACAGATCGCGAGATTAGAATTCCTGAAGAGTTTTATGAAGAATTTTCATTAATTGATGAGGTTCAAATTTCTAAGGTGAATGGTGCACTAATAATTACGCCCATTATTGATCCTGTTTTCGAGAAATATAAAACGCTCATTATGGAGCAACTGACAAAAGCAGGTTATACCGGTCAAGAGTTAACGGATAAGTTCAACGAGTTACGAAAGCAAGTACAAGTGAATGATGGATTTACTCTTTTTATGAACGTTAAGCCAGACTTTAAAAAGCAAGAATAAGTAAAATCAGGTAGCTTTATTCATACAAGTTCCATTTTATCGCTTATTTCATCAAAAAAACGTAGCAAGATAGGTATGTTTTCTATCCTATCTTGCTACGTTTTTACTTGGTTTTGTTAGTACCTACCCTCGATTTCATACGACTAAAGTATTACAAACAGGTTGCTACTAATTAAAAAAATATCAACTGAATGCAAATAGTAAAGACTAAACCATTTTGGCTTAGTCTTTTTCATTATCTACTATTAACTTTTTAGTAAAATGTATTAATAATTATATTTCCTCACATTTCATATACCCAGGAAACGGAGGTAGAACAGAGGATAACAACTTTTTAGAAACAGGATTTGCTAATTGTTCAAGCTGCTCCATATCATCTAGCCTTTCAACAATCTCGCCTTGATGCATCACAACTAAACAGTCAGCTATGTAATTGACCGCCTGTAAATCATGAGAAATAAAAAGATATGAAAGTTGAAATTCTTCCTTTAATTGTGCCAAAAGATTTAATATCTGTATTTGAACGAGGGCATCTAATGCACTTACAGCCTCATCAAGTATGATTAACTTTGGTTTAAGGGCAATTGCTCTAGCAATATTGATTCTTTGTAGCTGCCCTCCGCTGAACTGAGAAGGGTATTTATGTATGTCTTCCCGCCTTAACCCGACCTTCTTCAAAAGCTCCAGCACTTGCTTTTCCTCTTCTGCCGACGAGAGCCTTTTGTAATTTCTTAATGGCTCAGCAATACTTTCACCTATAGTAAGTCTTGGATTAACCGCACTATAACAATCCTGAAAGACCACTTGGAGATTTTGGCGTAACTCTTTTAATTCTTTTGAGTTCAAATTATGTAGATTCTTCCCTAAAAAACAGGCTTCTCCCTGATCCGGCTTTTCAAGTCCTAAAATAATCTTTCCTAATGTACTTTTGCCTGACCCGCTTTCTCCGACAATTCCTAAGCAAACTCCCTGTTCCAAAGTAAGTGAGATATCCTTAACCGCTTCTATCGATCTACGTTTCTCAAAAACCGAGTTCTTGAGAAAGAATGATTTTTTTATATTTTTCAATACTAGTAAACTCATTCTTCAATTACCTACACTTTCATGTATCTTTACACAGCGTACAAAATGATCTTTTTCATACTCTCTATACTCAAGATTGTAACTTATACACGAATGATTTGCTTCTTCACACCTATCTAGAAATGGACATTTTTTATCGTTATTTTTTGAATATGTACTTAAAGGGCTAACACTTTGTATCTTTTTTCGTGTTAATCCAAGCCTTGACTCTAACAAGACTCGAGTATATGGGTGCATTGGTTGATTGAATAACTTCAACACTGGTGCCTTCTCAACGATATAGCCACCATACATCACAGCTACTTCATCGGCCAATTGAGCAATCACCCCTAAATCGTGGGTTACTAATAAAATACCTGTATTATATTCTTTCTTTAACTTATCCAATTGTTTCAAAACTTGAAGTTGATTTGTCGCATCTAAGGCAGTAGTCGGTTCATCTGCAATGAGGATAGATGGTTTTAAAGACATGGTAATCGCAATCATTACTCGTTGCAGCATTCCACCACTTAACTGAAATGGATATTGCTTTAATACTGCCTTTGGATTAGGAAGGTCCGTTTTTTCAAGATATTCTACAGCTACTTTTCTCGCTAGTCGCTTTGTAATAGGTAAATGCGTTCTAATTGTTTCAATAAAATGACTTTCAATTGTTCTTACAGGATTAAAGGCGATCATAGGATTTTGCATGATCATAGCAATATCATTTCCCCGTACTTTCCTAATGTCTTCTGCTGAACATTCTAAAAGGTTTTGATTTCTATAATTAATACTTCCAAACTCAACTTTTACATTTTCAGGTAAAAGTCTTAATAAAGACATACACGTTAACGTTTTCCCTGATCCACTTTCTCCAACAATACCTAACACTTTCCCGGACTGGAGCGCAAAATTAACATCACGTACCGGATGAACCACTTCAAGAGGTGTTGAAACAGATATATTCAAATTATTTACAGTCAAAATCGGTTGATGCCTCATTCTACGCCCCCTCCAGCCCTTTTCATGTCTAAAGCATCTTTCAAAGCTTCACCAAACAAATTAAAGGCAATAACTACAATGAAGATCATTATCCCAGGGTACAACATCAAGGAAGGATAATTTCTAAAAAATGACTTACTATCATTAATCATCATGCCCCACTCTGCCTCTGGTGGTTGAATTCCAAGACCTAAAAATGAAAGACTAGAAATAGCTAAAATAACTCCTCCAATGTCCATAAAAACTAAAACAACAACTTGAGAAATGATAGCGGGTAAAATATGTTTCATTATAATAACAAACTTTGGTGTACCGCATATTTTGGCTGCTACTATATAGTTTTGTTCCCTAACACTGAGTACCATTCCTCGAATGACACGAGCATAAAAAACCCATTGAACAAGAACCATTGCTAAGATCAAATTAAAAAGACCTGGTCCCAAAATCCCTACTAATGCCAATGAAAGCAGAAAACTTGGGAATGCCATTAGAATGTCACAGATTCTCATAAATAGATAATCTACCTTACCACCTATAAAGCCCGCAATTATGCCAAGTGGAACACTAATAATCATCATGAATCCCATAACAAGGATAGCTGTACCCAGAGAGGTCTGAGTTCCAAAGATTAATCGCGATAATATACATCTCCCTAGATGATCCGTTCCTAAGGGAAACTGAGATGAAGGACCTTGTAGTTTTTGAGCGATATCAACAAGGTTTGGGTCATTAGGAGCCAAAAAAGAAGCAAAGAGTGCAACCCCAATCATACCTAAAATAATGATACTACTAATTATCATGAGCTTATGATTTAGTAGCGTTCGTTGCATCTTTATATTTAATTTCATTTCCCTTCCTCCAATCGTATACGTGGATCCAGGAAGGAATAAGTAACATCCACAAGGAGATTACAGAACACGAAAATTACACTCATAAACAATACACAGCCCTGAATCATAGGATAATCCTGATTTAAAATAGAGGAGACGAACAATTGTCCCATGCCTGGCCAAGCGAAAATCGTTTCAACAATTACTGCTCCGCCTAACATATTCCCAAAACTCATACCAAGTGCGGTTACTACAGGTAGGATGGATTTTTTTAAAACATGCCTACTAATAATTTGCCTTTGCCGCAAACCTCTCGCTCTAGCATATACAACAAACGGCTCATTCAAATTTTCTAGCACACTAGCTCGAAGTAATCGTATATACGTGCCGATATAGCCAAAAGCAAGTGTTAAGGAAGGAAGGACTAAATGCGCTAGTGTCCCCCTACCCAAAACAGGGAAAAAGTCTAACTTTACGGATAAAAAATAAATCAAGAGAAAACCAAACCAAAATGTAGGCATTGAAACACTAACAAAAGCTATTATTCTACTAAATTGATCTATCCATTTTCCTTTGTAGATAGCCGAAAGCACTCCAATTGGTAAGCTAATAACTACAATAAAGAAAAGCGCAGTAATTGTTAGCTGAATTGTAGGTACTAGATGCAACAAAATTTCGTCCGAGACTGCATTTTTGGACAGATAAGAGATCCCCAAATCCAGTTGAATCACCTTCACCAACCAATCAAAATACTGAATATATAAAGGGTTATCTAATCCGAGTTCGAGTCGCAAGTCAGTCACAGCCACGTCGGTTGGGGGAATATTCGACAATCTTAAATAAGCTACTGCTGGGTCTCCAGGAATTAAGTGCAATAAAATAAAAGTAATAATGGAGATTCCTAATAATATTGGAATTAGACTTGAGAGACGTTTAACTAAAAACCAACTCATGTAGCACTCCTTAAGTTATTATTAATAATTCTTGCTTCATTTAACATCAATTGTAGTTAAAGGTACCTCAGCTTCTTGAGGTAAAAAATCTAATCCGCTAATATTCTTGTGATATACAGCTACATTTGATTGGTAAGATATCGGTAAGTATACTGCTTGATCATGTAATGTTGATAAAATATCTGTATACATCATTTTTCTTTCTTTTTCATCTGTAGTTAAAAGTACTTTTTTAATTTTCTCGTCTATTTCCTTCTTTTCTGGTAATCCCAATAATGCAGTATAATCTGGACCACCATTTTCCGAATCTGTAGTAATTGAGGCTAAATAAGAATGCGGGTCAAAAGGTACGGCCCATGTTGATGTAAATAATATATCGTAATTACCTTGGAATGCAGTTGTCCAGAAAGTATTCGTTTCCTGACTAGTTAACTTAATATCAATTCCTAGTTTTCTAAAATCACCTTGTACAAATTCAGCAATCGACTTTTGGATGTTATCAGTACTATTAAATAAGAATTCCAGTTGCAGCTCTTTTCCATCTTTTTCTCTAAACGCTTTACCCTCTACTTTTTTCCAGCCTGCTTCATCTAATAACTGTTCTGCTTTCGCAATATCATAGTCATATGGATTTATATCAATCTTTGTGTAATCCAATACAGGTGGGAACAGTGTATCTGCCTTTTTTTCCATACCATAAAAAATATTATCGATTGCTGCCTGTTTATTGAAAGCATAATTGAGTGCTAAACGCACTTTATGATCTTTAGTTGCTTCTTTGTTTGTGTTAAATAGTAACGTTCTTGTAGCAGTAGGCTCTGATAATTTAGTTTCATATTTCCCTGAATCCTTTAAAAACTGGAAAGAATCCTGACTAATGACCCCATTACCAAAAATAAAATCAAGTTCGTTTTTCTCAAAAGCTAATACTCTAGATTCTCCGTCTGTAATGACTTTGACAACTACCTTTTCTACTTTAGGTTTAGTACCCCAATACTTTTCATTTCTTTTAAAAACCGCATACTCATTCTTCTTATATTCGCTAAGTACCCACGGACCTGTACCAATCTGAGATTTAAGTCCATCTTTAAATGTGTCTTGGCTGTCAGGAAAAGCAGCTTCTCCAACAAACCTCAAAGGCCTTATGTAAGTTAATTCTTGAAGCGTTGGATAATAAGAATTGTTCAATGTAAGTTTAAAAGTATATTCATCCAATGCTTCTGTATTTTTGATTTGGTTGATTAACTCTACCCATTCATGTTGTTTGCGATTATCTAAAATTGTATCGAAGTTTTTCTTTACAATTGCTGCATTAAACTTCGAACCATCAGAAAACTCAACATCTTTTCTCAGATGGAATACATATTCTTTGCCATCTTTCGAAATATTCCAGCTTTCTGCTAACCAAGGTTGAATTTCCCCTCCCTTCCCGTAGTAAACAAGTGACTCATATACCATAGCTTGGGAGAAAAACTCATTTGGAAAATATGTATGTGGATTTAAGTCGCCTATATCTCCAGTCATGGAAAATGTAACAACTTTTGATTGATCTTTAACAGACGCATTATCTTGTTCTTTTGCTTTGTTACTACACCCAGTAATAAAACTCGCGAGAATTACTAGTAGAACAAGAAAATTCCGTAGTATCTTACTTTGTTTAATAAACATGTTTAATCACCTTCATTTTTAGAATTTAAACTATTAAAAATACTGAAATACAAAAAAGCATTCCTAACCCAATTAAAAAGGTTAGAAATGCTCATAGTTTTAGATCAAATTTATCTCCTAGCACTCCAACACCTCCCTATCTCCCGTAGGTTAACAGCATTTTTAGAACAGGCAGGTCTTCTGACTTAGGTTCATCGCTCCAATGCGTCTTCCCGGATATTCCAGTGACTTATTTGCATGAGGCTCACCCTTACAGCGGCGGGACCATGTCGGATTTTCACCGACTTCCCTATTAAGTATTCGCTATTAAACGAACACACCTATTCCAATACTATATGTAATTTTTTTGTGGAAATAAAAAAAGTTTTCCTAATATAAAGTATATTCGTTATTACTACTTAAAGCTATATCAATTTAAAGACTTAATTTTATACAAAAGTTTTACCACAAAAATTGCGCGTTTTTTTTTGCAGTTACACATATCGTTGCTGGTTGTAAACGTTACATTGCCTTACACCTAAAGTGGAAAATTCCACATTTATGCTTAACAAGAAAAAATAACCTGATTATAAATAACTGGTTCGCTTTTAGAGTACTAAAACTAATTAGAGTATCAATTTTGGATTCAAAAGTGACACGATAACGTAAAGCGAATAAACGAAGTGCCGATTTCTATTAAAGTGAAATTAGCACTTCGTTTATTTTATCATTTCAATTCAAATAAAATTGAAAAATTAAGTAACTCAAATTTAAAGATAGAGATTGTCCAAAATGCAAATCATTCCTTGGATATTGAAGAATTCGATACAACAAATTCAATATTAGCTTTATCAAGGGTAGTGGAAAAACTTCAGGAAGCATTAAAGACAATTCAGTGCAATAATGAGATTATCAAAAGATAACCAATTTAGGTCTAATTTAATCCCTAAAATAGATGATAAAGAGGTGCTAATTGCACCCCTTTTTTAATGGTTATTTACATTTTTGCTCCTCAATTCCGAACCCGTTAATAACCCAACAGACCGTTTACATTTGAATCGTTTGAAGTTTCTTTTTATCAATTTTCCCTACATGTGTTTTTGGTAGTTCAGGGATAAAATAAATATTCCGAGGGATTTTATAACTACCTAGATGACTTCTACAAAGGTCTTGAATTTCTTTAACATTATTAAATGCATCATCAGATACGATAAAAGCCGTAACGATTTCACCCCAGTGACAATCAGCAATTCCTATAACTGCGACCTCTTTCACCTTTGGATGAGTAATAATACATTGTTCCACCTCTTGAGGATAGACATTTTCCCCCCCTGAAATAATCATTTCTTTTACTCGTCCTACGATATAAATATCTCCGTCCAGATCCATCTTCGCTAAATCACCAGTACGAAGCCATCCATTAATAATAGTTTTAGCTGTCTCTTGTGGATTCTTCCAATATTCGCTGAACATATGCTTTCCTTTAATATATAGTTCTCCTACTTCATCACGTCCGCATTCTCTACCATTCGGAGCTTGAATTTTAACTTCATTAAATTGCATACACTTTCCAACAGATCCTAGTTTTATTGCGGCCTCCTCTGGTTGAATAACAAAATTATTGGGACCAGCTTCGGTTAATCCATAACCCTCTTTAAATGGTACTCCCTTTTGTAAGAAGGTTTTATGCACAGTGATGGGACATGGAGCTCCACCTGATAAAAATACTTTTATACTAGGAAAACTTGTTTTCTTGAATTCTTCTGTATCAATCATAGATTGATACATTGTCGGGACAAATAACGAAATTGTTGTGCTGTAAGTATTCAATGACTGGATTGCTTCTTGAGGATTGAATTTATTTCCTATTACAACTGTACCTCCAGCCATTAATATCGGAATTGATAATGCATTCAAGCCTCCCGTATGAAATAATGGCATATAATTTAATGTGCAATCATCACTACTAATATTCCAACTAATAATAGTATTGAAGGCATTCCAATTTACCGCATCATATGATAAGATTACACCCTTTGGCTTTCCAGTTGTCCCACCAGTATATATCATTAACCATGCGTCTTTCGAATTCCAATTATTTGTTGGTACATCGAAGTGCTCTGCTAAAATCTCTATTGTAATTGGGTATGCTTTCATATGTGGGTTATTAGCAATAAGCTTCATAAATTGATCTTCATATAGTATTAAGGCTGGTGTACAATCGTCAAGAATATAGTCAAGTTCTGAATGACTTAATCTCCAGTTTAAGGGAACATAGATGTAACCACCGATGGCACATGCAAAAAGAACGGCAAATAGATCAATTCTATTTTCCGCAATCACGGCGACCCGATCACCTTTTTGTAGACTGCAGTTTTTTAGAAACATAACCCACTTTTTCACTTCATAGCCCAATTGTTTATAGGACCAGCTTCTGTTAGTAGCAATATCAATCAACGATGTTTTTTTGGGGGTAATGGCAGCTCTTTTTAATATCCATGATTGCTCACTATGCATAACTTCTCCCCCTTACATCATAATTCCACCATCAACCTGTAATACATGGCCTGTAATATAGCTTGCTTCTTCTGAAGCTAAAAATAGGTAAGCATTGGCAATATCTTTTGGAGCCGCTAAACGTTGTAAAGAAACGATGGATTCCATTTTCTCTAATACTTTAGATGGCATTTTTTCAACCATTGGTGTTCTAGTAAAACCTGGTGCAACTGCATTGACATTAATTCCTTTTCTACCTAGTTCTTTTGCCCAAGTTTTAGTCATCCCAACAATAGCTGCTTTTGTAGCTGCATAATTTGTTTGACCAACATTGCCGTAGACACCGCTGACCGATGATGTGTTAATAATTTTCCCATAGCCTTGTGCTACCATAGATGGCGTAACTGCTTGAGTACAATTGAAAACACCTTTTAAATTTACATCGATTACTTGATCAAACTGTTCTTCCGTCATTTTTGAAAGCATTGCATCATTTGTAATACCCGCATTATTTACTAAAATATCAATCTTATTATATTTGTTAATCACTTTTGCAATTACATTATTGACACTCTCACGTTTAGTTACATTGATAGGATAGAAAGCTACATCATAGTCATTTTCAAGGTATTTGGCTTCAACTTTATATCCGGCTTCTTCGTTGTAATCCGCAATAATAACTATTGCTCCTTCTTCTGCAAATCGTTTTACTGCTGCTAAACCAATTCCACTAGCTCCACCCGTAATCATTGCCACTTTATTTTGTAATCTCATTCCAATTCCTCCATTATATAAATAGTTCAATCTGATTAACTAGTTGTGTTAAATCATCTATTAATGGTGAATGACCACTGTCGTTCAGTTTTACTACTTTTGCACGTCCCTCAAAATCTTCTATTATCTCTTTTGTCATAGTCTCAGGTACTACGTAATCACGATCACCATAAATAATTAGTGTAGGTATTTGGATTTTCGCTACTTCGTTTTGTCCATGACTTACTTCATTCTTCTTAGAACTAATATTGAACGTATTTAACACATGATATACATCTGCAAGATTACGCTGTGTCAACATATCATCTATATAGGCTTCATACTGCAGTTCTGATGGTTGCTTATGCGTATAAATAAGCGCATTCCAAACTGCTTTTAATCCCTCACGATTCCCACTATCATATAAATTTTGCATAGGTACAGTTTTTACAGAATCTTTTTCAACTTCTTCTAGAGTAAGTAATCTCTTTAATAGATTAGGTGAACCATCCGGATTCGACGCATAAAATGCATAACCTCTTGTTGAAGCGGAAGCAAGTAGGACTAATTTATTACATAATCCGAGATAATCTGCACAAAATTGCATTGCAACAGCCCCCCCAGTAGACCAACCTACTAAAGTAAAATCTTTTAACCCGAGAGCATCTACCCATAGATTTAAGTCTTCGCTAAAGTCACGAATATGTGACACTCGTTTATTATAAGATGATTGACCGAATCCTCTTAAATCTGGTGATAGAATTGTAAATCGTCCATCAAGTTCTTCCATTAGTACATCCCAATGTTTTGAAGATGTCATATTGCCGTGAACAAGAATTATAAGCTCATCTCCACCAGCTCTTTCACGATAAGCTATCGTTTCTCCGTTAGATAACAGCACTTTTTTTAATACGTCTTGTTGCAATGTCATACAATCTCCTCCTCATGAGTTCCCCATTGAATTGTTACTGCCCCCCATGCATAACCAATACCTGCGCTAACAAGCGTGATAATATCTCCGTTTTTTATTATCCCTTTTTCTAAAGCTAACTCTAATGATAAAATTTGATCAATCTGACCAATATGTCCGTAATGTGATAAATAAATTGACTGTGATTCGTCTAGCCCTAGTGAATGAAGTACATAATCATGTGCTGACTTTTTCATATGAAGCATAGCAATATAATCCAATTGAGATTCGTCATATCCACTCTTCGATAAAGATTGGCGGATTACCTTTAAAAAGTTACTCAATGACTTTTGCTCAAGACGTGTCTTCATGCCTTCAGGATCTAGCACATCTAATTTATATGCACCTGCTTGTAGTAATTCAGGGGTCAATGGTTTTTTTGTTCCACCAACCGGTACAACTACATCTTCTGAAAAAGATCCGTCCGTTATCAAATCACTTTCAAGAACGATATTTTCTTTCACATCTTTTTGTAGAATCATAGCTCCTCCACCAGCGCCTAAGTTATACATGAACCGTGTTCGATCATTTGTATAATCGATGAAATCATGATTTCTATATCCTCCTGCAAGTAAGATAGTACGAACATCTTCATTAGCTAGCATTAAGCTTTTTGCAACTTTCATCGCCATTATCGTCGTTCCACATCGAAGCTGTACATCAAATGACCATGCATTTAAAGCACCAATTTCTTCTTGGATTTTAATAGCTGCTGTCCACAGTGGATATTCTTTATGCTCCTCACCGATATAAATAATGACATCAATATCTCGAGGGGATAAATTTGTCTTTTCTAAGGCTCTTTTGGCAGCCCAAACTGCCATTTGCACTGTATGATCTTCGTGTCCAGCAATCGTCTTTTCAATAATCCCCAATTTTGTTTTAACAATATCAACTGGAATATTCGATTTTTGACTAATCTCTTCAAAGGTCATACGATTTTTAGGTAAATAGATTCCGGTACTTACAATCCCTATATTCATTCAAATCGCTCCTTATCCTTGACCAAAGGTACAGATTGCGTAGGCAGTTGGGGTTTGGCTTTCTTCGATTTCCAAGTCAAATATTTCACATATACAGTACCAACAATGCCTTTTGGGAAGAAGATGACTGCTAAAATATAGAGCATCCCAAAGAAGATAATCCAGCGTTCAAAAATTGGGTAGTCATTAGCTAAACCTGATAGATAATGTTGAGCAGTTTCAATCACTAGACTGCCAACAATTGGCCCGATAAGTGTGCCAACACCACCAATTATCGTCATTAACAATGCATCTAATGTTATATCCATTGACATTACACTTGTATTGACGAAGCGGAGAGATATTGCATAGAGTGATCCTGACAGACTAGCAAGAACACCAGCTACAACTGAAGCCGTTACCTTATAGTGTAATGTTCTAAATCCTAGTGATCGTGTCCTTTGTTCGTTTTCACGAACTGCAATTAGTACTTTTCCTAATGGAGAATTTACAAATCGTCTAAGTACAAGGAATACGACAACAAGACAGACTAAGACGAAGAAATAAAAGATAACACGATCTCTGAATACATCCGGAGCTCTGAAAGTAAAGCCGTCATTCCCTTTTGTAACAGTACGCCATTTCTCCGCTACAACTAAAAACAAACCTGAAATCGCCAATGTCAACATGGCAAAGAAATGGCTCTTTAAACGCAGTGTCAGGAGCCCAACTAGGAAACTAACAATACCAGCAAAAATCATACCTACAATAATCGAAATGAGGAAAATCATCATAGTATTGTTATAAGTACTAAGTAAAATGGCCGTTGTATATGCGCCTATTCCAAAAAACATAGCATGCCCAAACGACACAATTCCTGTATAACCGAGTAAAATATCATAACTCATGGCTAATATACTGAAAATAAATATTTGGGTCATTAGTATCGTTAACGTTCTAGAATCTGCAACATAGGGAAAGAAAATGAGTGCTATTATAATTATCAAAAATGTCAAATTTTTAAGAGAAAAGTATTTTTCATGTCTCATTTTTAGCCCTCCTTCGCATTTGTGAATAAGCCTTGTGGACGGAAGATTAATACAATAGCCATCAAAATCATATTGACCGCTAATGATAAATATGGAACATAGTACGCCATGAAACTACCCGCAAGCCCCACTAAAATTGCTGCCATTAATGAACCAGAGAAACTTCCCATCCCACCTATTACTACTACGATAAATCCTAAAATGGCATATTCCATTCCCATCTCTGCGTATATTACGCCCGAGTACGGAGCCATAAGCATTCCGCCGAATGCTGCCATTGCTGAACCGGTCATGAAAACGAATAAAAAAACACGTTTAATATTAATACCCAATACTTGCACCATTTCTTTATCCATCACACCAGCACGTACGATTAAACCGATTTTTGTTTTCTTTAATACATATTGAAATATTCCGAAAATAATAAGCCCAATAACGATAATAAAAATACGATATTTAATCACAATTACTTCACCGATTTCCCAGCTACCTGCTAAATATGAAGGTACATCTACAGGAATACTATTAGGTCCAAAAACAACCTTAATACATTCTGATAGTACTAACATAAATCCAAGCGTTATTAAAATTTGTTGTACATGATTGCCATATACGGGTGTGATGATTAATTTTTCCGTGATCCACCCTAGGACAAACCCTGTTACAATCGCACCTAGTATTCCGACTATAAAACTGCCTGACCATGTATAAACGAAGATTCCAGAATAAGCTCCCCAAACAAAAAGTCCCCCATGGGCAAAGTTCAAGACGTCCATTAATCCGAAAATAAGTGTCAATCCAGCCGCTAATAAAAAAATCAACATACCTGTGGCTAAACCATTTATAAATAAACTGATAAATAAATCCATACTCGATTCCCCCTAACCAATTCCTAAGTATTTCCGTTTCAATTCTTCATCTCCAATCAATTCAGCCATAGATCCTGAATGAACAGTTTTTCCATCATCTATTAATGTATAGGTATCACCAATCCGACTGGCCATAATAAAATTTTGTTCAACAAGAATAATCGTTGTTTTCTTTTTCATTTCTGTAATAGCTTCCATTACTTTTTCTACAACGATTGGAGCTAATCCCTTTGAAGGCTCATCTATCAATAAGAGTTTACTGTCATTTACAAATGCTCTTGCCATAGACAGCATTTGCTTCTGCCCCCCAGATAAATGCCCCCCAGCCTTTTTCCAAAACTTTTTCAAATCGGGAAATAACTCTAATATATATGCCTGTTTTTCATATACTTCATCTGTCTCTTTACGGATTGCAACTTTCATATTTTCTTCCACTGTTAAGTCCTTAAAAATACCTTGATCTTCTGGAACATAACCAATACCTAGATTGGCAATATCATAAGGCTTTCGTTTTGTAATGTCTTGCCCATCATAAATAACTTTTCCGTGGGAAGCAGGTGTCAAACCCATTATGGTTTTTAAAGTAGTTGTTTTACCCGCTCCATTTCTACCAAGCAATACCGATACTTTCCCTTCTATTGCTTCAAATTGAATCCCTTGTAAAATATGATATTGTCCAATATGTGTTTGAAGCTGATCAAGGTTTAATAAGCTGTTCATCATATAGCCCTCCTAAATACGCGTTTTGTACAGTTTCATTGTCCATAATTTCTGAAGGCGTTCCATCTGCTAAAAGCTTCCCATTAAAGAGCACCATGATTGAATCTGAAAGATCTAAAATCATATCCATCTTATGCTCAATGAGCAGTATGGTTTTGTCTCCTTGTTCTTTTATTGAACGTATTACCTCTAAGATAGCCGGTACTTCTTCTAAAGACATACCAGCAGTTGGTTCATCCAATAGTAAAATTTCAGTATTTAGAGCTAGTAACATTGCAATTTCTAGTTTACGTTTTTCACCATGAGATAGTTGACTTGCAACTGCATTCACTTTGTTATCAAGCAATACTTGACCCAATATTTCTACTGCTTCGTTGGTAATCGATTTATACTGCAAATAGTGTTTATAAAAATTAAACCTTACCTTTTCACGAGATTGCACTGCAAGTCTAACATTCTCCAAGACTGTAAGATTTGGAAAGACATTTGTGATTTGAAAAGAGCGACCAAGTCCTTTTCGTGTACGTTCGATAGACGAATCATCTGCTAACGATTCCCCTTTCAAAAAAATTTCTCCCTCTGTTGGTTTCAATTCACCACTTAGTAGGTTGAAAAAAGTAGTCTTTCCTGCACCATTTGGACCAATAATTGATTTGAAATGCTTTGCCTGCATTTGAAAATTCACGCCATCAACTGCACGATGCCCCCCAAATTGAATACTTAAATTTTCTGTCCTAATGATAGGTTCCATCCTCATTCCTCCTAAGTCTAGCTCTCTTAAAAACTTCTTATGTAAAAAGTTTTTAAGAGAGCCAGGCCAAATTTATGGTCTGAACTCTCGTATATTTATTTTTTATTTTGAATTGGCGGAGCTGTTTCGTCAGGTGTTAGTTCACGAATTAATACCGGAACAGGGTAGTCAACACCTTTTTGTTCTTCAAGTTTAATAGAATACATAGGCTGTAATGCTTGGTGATCCTCTTTACGGAACGTCATTTTTCCTTTCGGTGTCTCAAAAGACATACCTTCCATTAATGGAATAAGCGTATTACCATCTGCATTACCATCTGATTTTTTTAACGCCTCAACAATAGATACAGCAGATGAAAATCCACCTGGTGTAAATAAGTCTGGCACTTCATTGTTAAAACGTTTTTTATGCTCTTCTACTAACCAATCATTCACTTTGTTTTTTGGTAATGTATGATAATATACTGAGAATCCTTCCATGCCTACAAGGGGCTTCATCAATTGAAGAGCGGTAATGTCAGGTGCACCTGTCGAAATTTTTATACCTTTTTCTGTTAACTTAAGATCTGCAATTTGATTCCAAGGTGAATTTGTACCAGCCCATACAACAAATAGATATTCAGGTTTTGCCTTCACAACTTTCTGTAAGTTAGATGTGAAATCTGTTGCAGCTGGATCAGCATATTCTTCTAAAACAACTTCTGCTCCTAACTTTTCTGCTGCTGCTTTAAAAGCCTTAACTCCATCCCAACCGAAAGAATAATCCGGTGCAAATGTTGCAATTTTTGTTCCTTTTTTAGCAATCGCCGCTGCTGCTGCATAAGCGTCTTGAGAAGAATTTCTTGCTGTACGGAAGATAAATGGGTTGAACTCAGCGCCAGTAATACTATCTGCAACAGCTGGTTCTACAATCATAATTTTCTCGTATTCTTCAGCTAGTGGTAAGACAGCTAATGTATCTCCAGAACTAGATGAACCTACTAAGAAATCTACCCCATCATCTTCTAATAACTTTGTTGCTTTTTGCACTGCTACTTCTGGTTTAGTTTCAGTATCCTCCCAAACAACTTCAATTTTCTTACCTGCAACTTCCATCTTGCCATTTGTTGCATAATCTAGCCCTAGTTCAAAGCCTTGTTTTGTTTGTTTTCCATAAGACTCTAATGCACCAGATAAAGAGGCCAATACACCAACTTTAATTGTCCCTCCTTCTTTTTCACCCTTTTCCGAAGAGGATCCACTTGTTTTCTTGTCACTTCCACATGCAGCGAGTAAAAGCGTTACTGCTACTAATAGAATCGCCAACCATTTTTTCATTTAAATACCTCCCTCTTATTTTTTAAAGCGCTTTCATCTTGCTGTAGAAGTATCATAACTAATCCTAGTTACAAATTAGTTACAAAGAAAAAGGACCCTACGTTTTCACAGAGGGCATGCACTCCAATCAACTAGCTTATGGAGCTTCGAAAAGCGAGAACGAATAAAAAAGACGTAGGTAAAAATCAAACACAAACGTATTACTTTGACATAAAAAAATGTAAGGTTTGTCCATTACAAGATGGCTGTTATAAAGACGGTGCCAAAAGCAAACGGAATCAGTTTCCATAAAATCAACCGAACATGAAGAGCAAGCAGCTTTTCAAGAAACCGAAAGATTCAAAGACTTAGCAAAAAAGCGCTATAAAATTGAAGCGAAGAATAGTGAGTTAAAATCCGCATGTCTACAATACGGCAAAATCGGCGGGTTTATTTGGCCTGGAAGTCCAAGGAGCTACAACAATATTTGCAGTGAATTTGAAACGTATCTGGAAGCTATTAAATGAAGAATAAGGAAATACCAAAAAAACACCGGCTTTCTGTTCAAAATCGAACAAAAAGTGCCGGTGTTTACTATTGAAGAACATTACATTTTAAAAACGTAAGTTTTTCAGTGCCCTCCGTTTTCACATAAGGTCATTTTAAAATCATCTCATACATCTGTATGGTTGTTTCCATTGGTTCAATATTCAATTCGTCTTTTAATACTTGTTCACATTTTTCAAACCATCTGACAGCCTGAGTACGATTTTGAAGTTGAAAATATCCATACATGATTAGGCGATATCCTTCTTCCCAAGTATTATCTTGCTTCAACAAGTGCTCTGCCCAATACACTGTTTTGCTAAATTCTTTTAATCGGACATAATTCTGTGCTAAGCGTTCAATTCCTTCCATATAAATATATTTCAATTCTTCTCGTATATCTTGAAGCCATTCTGATTGTTTCTTATCCGCGATAAAATCACCTGTGTATATTCGGATTCCTCTTAAAAGCCATTCATTCGAAAGATTAGGATTTTTCTGTTGCATGCCCAAAGATATAAATTGTCTGAAAAAATATAAATCACTTTTCATACACTGCTGTGTAATGAGCTTGTACATTGATTGCTTTCGAACAACGTATGCACTTTCTATTCTGGGAAGACGATTTGGTTCTAGCACTTTTAATAATGCATTATAGGCAACTTTGAAATCTCTTGTCATCGTTTCCTCAGTAGCTTTTGGCCATAGTACATTAATTATTTCTTCTTTGGAAACAAATCTCGTACGATTTAGATATAGGTAAATGAATAATTCCTTTGCCTTTTCTCGTTGCCACTCTTTTTCTACTATTACTTCACCATCGCGATATAGAGTTATAGCTCCAAATAGCTGAATAGTATACATATGCGCTGGTACAGGTATATCAGCATCTATTTCTATCAATTTATAAAAGTGTTTTGTTTTAACAGCTGATTTTTTTAATGTATTCCAATGATGCATCATTTGCCACCATACTAAATTATGTTGAGGACCAAAGATATGTTGGTCTCTTACAAAGAAATCATATTTTTTCTCTACAATAGTTGCCATACATAATTCAAAATTTGAAGTAAATTCAACTTCATCATTTTGCATATAAGCGATATAAGCACGCCAAAAGCTAACAATTGTCAGTCCAAAATAATCTTTTGAGTTTTTAAACTTACTTTCTGCGCTCTTAATAGCTTCTTTTGCCTCTAGGTAATGTGCATGTTCCACATAAACTATTGATAAGGCTACATAAAGTAAAGCCGAAACCCAATGATCATGCACTTTTTCCGTTTCTTTTAACCCTAATTTTATATTGAAAAGTGCTTGCTCAAGTTGTTGCTGTCTACTTTTTACAATTGCTAGTCCCATATAGGACTCGGCTTTTGCACGTTTCACATCCATACTATCCATTATTTCGATGGTCTTTTCATAATATTGTTCCGCTTCAGCAATATCTGCCGGATTCAAAACCAATAATGTATGTCCTTTACGAAGATAGGCTACTGCTAGAATGTACTGTGCATGTTCATTTTCCTTTTTCAAGATGCTTTTATTTGCTGATTCTAGTGCTGTTACATAATCACCTAATAAGATTAAAATAAATGAATATAAAACATCGGTCTCACGATAAGTATCTGAAATAAGACTATATGAATCTAAACGATTTTCTAATAAGCTTCTTGCTTCCTGAAGTTTGCCTTGCCTTAATAATATTCTTGCATCCAAATTTCCTTGCCTAACTACACGAGAAGAAAGACCCACATCCGAAACCCACTTTTCTGCTTCATACGGTTTGCCTAAGTTCACTAGATTTTCTGCATATTGTTTTTGTATAAATTGCAGATAATCTTCTTCTAACTTCGCTTGTTCCACCAATTCAAGTGCTTCTTGTAAATAAGTTTCAGCAAGTGACGGTTGAATAGTATCCAAATAGATATGTGCAATCCCAGCCTTGGCTCTTAATAAATAATCATAAGACAAGCATTCTTTTGCGCATATAATACATTTTTCATACGCTTTTTTTGCTTTTTCATACTGTGCACGATATCTTTGACTTTCACCTTCATAATAATAAAGTTGAAAATGGTTTGCCATTGTACTAGCTGATAGTTCACGAATACGTTCGATAAACCAATCGAATTTTCCTTCTTCTATAAACTGATTTGCAAAATAAGCTAAAGTAGATGCAATCAAATCTTCATTTTTTGTTTTCATCGCATGATGAACGGCTTTTACAGGGTTTCTTTGTTGAGTAAAATATTTTGTAGCCTTTAAATGCAACGAGTGATAAGTATCTAAATCCTGTTCCATCAGTTTCAATTCTAAAAATTGCTGAAATAACACATGATATCGAAACTCTGTGTATCCACTTAATGGCTGGATAAAAACATGTTTATTGACTAGAATTTTAAGCTGCTCTTCAAAAACCTCCCCGTAGAATACTTCTATTAATTCATACGAAAATGTTTCAAAAATGCTAAATTTCATAATTGCATCCTGTTCGAAATCATTTAGCCCCTCAAATACTTCATACGATAAATAAGTAAAAAAGTCATTTGACGAAAGATTCTGTAATTTATCTATAGATTTCTCTAAATCAATAGATTGAGTGGCGAGAAATAAAATAGCAATAGCCCAACCTTCTGTTGTCCGGAGAATCTTGGCCACTTGTTCCTTTGTTATATAATGTTGAAAGTAATCTTCAAAGAATACCTGGATTTCTTCTGCAGAAAAGACAAAATCTTCTTCTACACATTCAACCAATTGATGATTTAACCTTAAATTCCGTATACACCCCCAAGAAGGATATGTTCTTGAAGAAATAATTAGATGAACATTTGGTGGTAAATGTAATATCAGTTTCTCCATGATGTAATGAATATGAAAAATATGATCCACTAAATAGTAATCATCTAATATTACAAAAAATGGTTCTCTCATCTTGCAAAACTCATTTACAAACATAGTAAAAAGCTTATTTAACTCTTCAACTTTAGGAAACATTGAAAGCTGATCCCAACCAATCATTGTTTCTCCAAAAGAAGGATATACTTTCCGCACACTATAAAACAAGTGACGTAAAAATGGCAAAACATCGTCATCATCTTCTGTCACTTGATACCAAGAGAAAGCATTGGATTGATCTGCTAAAAATTGTGCCAATGCGGAACTTTTACCAAAACCTGCTCCACCATGTAAAATAGTAAGCTTTGTATGATGACTTCGTGCTAACTTTTTCATGACCTTTGCTCGTCTCATATAATGTATTGCAGGTTCTGGTGGAATAAGCTTAGATATCAATATGTTGTCTTCCATATTGTACCCCTTTCTCATTCTCATTGATTTACATTTCTATATTAAAAGTGCTTTACTCCATTGATGATAAAACACACTAATCGTTTCAAAACGATCTGAGGGATTATTTTCTAATGCTTTTGAGCAAATATTATATAGATCTATTGAAGCCTCCCACATTTCGAAACTTTTATCACTTCGTCCTCCTATAAACGCATATGCTAAACCTGCTAAAGTATATACATTTGTAGCACTTGTAATTTCAGCGTTTAATCGATATTCTTCAGGTGCTTTATACCGACTAGAACCCCAAAAATCCTCACCAATATCATTAAAGACAGGTGCTTTTTTAAAAAAATCAATGTCGCAAATATGCAATTTATTATTTTTGAAATTATATAGTATGCTACCATCATAGAAATCAACCATCACATATCCTTTATCTTCTACAAAAACCGCAAATTCATATATTTGGTTCAATATCGAAATACGTTCTTTTCAAGATAAACTCCTTAATTTCACAAAAGGAGAATCAGGAGAATTGTACTTTTCAAAAGGCGTAAAATCCCAATGATTATGCATACATTCTCCTTCTACCCATTTAAATTTCAATCCGTAACCTTGTTCTGTCTGAAATGTCCCTATGCATTGAATTAATAAGGGGTGATCAATATGTTGATAAACTTTCTTTGCTTCTTTTAGGCGTTTAATCGCTGACTTTATATCTCCAGTATATTCTAAATTTCTTGCACCTGCATATTTAATGAAATAACGTTCGTCATTTTCTATAATTCCAAAACAAATGTTTCCTGAATCCTGCTGATCAAAAACAGTAAATACTTTTACTGCTTTAAGCCAATTAAAATCATGATATTCTCTTAACTCTAATAATAATTTATTGCTTCCAATGCATACTTTAACCAAATTTTGCTCCTTCATTGAGCTTACGTAGTTTATAGAGGGGTGATACGTTTACTCAAAATTGATATACCTCTAAAATGTTTGGCGAATTTTTCATATAACATCACACCTTTCAATATACTTCCATTTAGTAAAGTATTCGAAAACCGAATATTCTTATATTAATTGTACAGTAATTACTAAAAGCCTACACTAATAAATTCTTTGCAAGAGTACGTAGTATTTTTGTTTAGTTTTTTGGCACACTTACGGAGACGTGAGCAAGATTGGTTATATGTTATTCAATAAAAGGACAGTGAGATTTAAAGGGGGGGTTTAGGAATTTGCGAGAATACATAAAACAATACATGAAAATGCTTTACTTGTTCCCGTAGCTTCGCATGAGGTAAATTAGAAGAAGGCATAAGAACACTACTATGTTATTAATTAAGCTTTTTCTTAAATAGCCATCCACCACCAACAGAGATTATAATTCCACAAATAAAGCAGAGCAAACGAACATATCAATCTTCCCAATCGCAAACAACAGAATAGGACAAATCAACAAGAAAATCCTCCAACTAATAACAAGCTTTTTTAATATTCTTCCCCCATCACAACCTTAAATATATACGCTAGCAGTTTGTTAAATATCACTATAATTATTAATTATTTTCTTTTTATTGTTAATTAATAGGAGATGCTGATTTTCGAATACGCCCATTTTATTAAGTTATAGAAAATCAACAGTAAAATAGCAAAAATAAAAAAATGTATGCAACTGAAATTACTTAGTGATGTAATTCATTCATAATATGTGTAACATATTATGAATGAATTATCATGTACAATTACTTGTCTTTAGTGTTACAGAGTAGAAGGTCTCTTTTCCCCATGTAAATCACTTTGACGCAAGTTGAATTTTTTCAGTGTTTTGTATGAACTCATTGTAGGTATTATTAATTCGAATAATCGTTTCAGAAGTATTAACTGCTTTGTTTGTTAGAAGTGCTTTTTTGTTAGCTTCACTTAGCTTATTGTACGTAATATCGTATTGTGAGCCTGGACCACTGTTCTTCCAAGCCATAAACTGAATCGTTCTTCCTACTGACTCAAAAGTATTGTTTTTAAATGTTGGGTTGATTGCGCCACTAGCTAAAATCCCACGGGTACTAGCATTTCCATTTGCTACATTCCGGATTAGGTTTTTTTCAATAACAGCATTCGTCCAATTCATAACACGAATAGCATCCAAGCGTATTTTGTCAATTTGATTATTACGAATGATTACTTTATCATGATACATTTTACCTGAATATTTATGGGTACCTATAGCTCGATCAAGATTCTTAAATTGATTGTTTTCAATTGTTATATTTTGATTTGGTGTCTTATCATACTTGCTCCATTTTTGACTCCACCCTGCTGTCGTTTTATCCGGTGTATCAATATTAATGGCTTCTTTGTTCTTATTAGCTGATGCTTTGGAATTTGTAAACGTATTTTTTCGTATCACAACATTCTTAGAAGCATCTAGTTCGATAAAATGTCCAGAATACATATTCTTAAATTGAATATTTTCCACTTTTACATTTTGGTTATGCCCCATGATCAAGGCAATGCTATCTTTCTCGTAATTCATATCAATTGTTACTTTACCTTCACCTATAAAGGAAATATTCTTTTCACCATTATATTTGCCATATACACCCGATTTATTGGCTTTTGATGGTTTGATTAATTGAAAAATTGATTTTGAAGCTTTAAATTTGCTTGTACCCGTTTTCTGACCTTTAACAATACTTACGCCATCCTTCATTTTTATTGTTACATTCGATGGAACATATAGCGTATTACTAATTATGTAAGTTCCTTTTTTTAATACGAGCGTTCCGCCACCTTTTTTCTCCAATTTCTCTAGATAGGAACGTAGAACATAATAATGCTTAGTATTACTATTATATGTAGTGTATTTCAACATCTTTTTATCTACAGGTACTGTTTTTGGTGAAATTGTATAAACACTCTTTGTGGCAGCTTCTACAGAATTAGGTGTAACCCCTATCCAAATACTCAGCATCAACACAGTAGCAGCCAATAATGACCCCATTCTCTTTAATTGCATAATCATGTTGTAAAATTCTCCTTCTCAAAAAATGATAATAATATGGACAGATTTTCATATACTTTTTTGCAAAACCTCTTATCACCCTATTCCAATACGTATTCACTATACATTGTTTTTTATACGAACTCTACATGGAATGTTACAACTTAATGTAGAATATTATATTCATATTAAGTTATTAGAAACATTTTCTGTTTTCACACCACTTGGAAAGGAAATTGATAAAAAAATGAAACTTTTCTCATTGAATTTCAATCTTACTTAAAAAATGAAAGATAAATGAAATTTCCCAAAAGAAATTCTTTGTTAAAATAAAAAGCAACAATACTAAAAAGTGTTGTCACATGGAGAAAAATGTATTCTTCAAGATATAGTGGAGGAAAAAATGAGATTAGAAAAACAATTAATCAAAAAGATATATTATGAAACATTCCTAATAGAGAATGAAACACATCCACCTCTTCAAGTACTTGGGGAAGCTTATTTAAACGAACAAAAAAATGAGATTTCCGATGGATCTTATATTCGTTTTGCACAAGGTGAATTTTATTATCACCATCAAGATTTTGAATCAGCTATTTTTAAATGGGAGAAAGTTAGTAATGAATTAGCACCATGGGCACAAAAGAATATTGCGGATGCTTACTTCGAACTTAACCAATTATCAGTTGCTGAAAATGTTTATACCTCCATTACTACTGATAACAAAATACTTATGACTGAAATTGTACTGCAATTACTATCTCTTTACATCGAGCAAAATAATCTTGATTCAGCTTTCGCTGCTATTAAAGAAGCGGTTTCTTTAAATCCCGATTATCCAAATGTTACAAAAATTGCACGTTCCTTTTATGAAGAACAGCAAGATTTTGACAGTGCAGTAGAGCTTGCTGTGAATGAGTTAATTCGAACAGAATCTTCTCCTTGGTTTGAGGTTCTAAAAGAATATATCAATAAAGGCTTTACTAAAAATATTTCACCAGACTATTTTTATGAAGTATTAGTTACATTAAATAATGTTGATCAAGTACAATTTACCCAAATTGTTTCATCACTTTGGCACAGCTATAAAAATGAACAAAATTACTTATTATGGCTCAAAACAATAAATGAATTTTTCTTACTAATCGAAATCCATTCTTCCGATATATGGGACAACATTTCTTCTCTTTACGAAGAAACGTACTTTGAATTAATCCAAGGTCAATATATGCTAAGAGAATTACACGATATCATTCCAAATCTTTTAACAAATTGGTTAAAGGTAGCCAATCCGTCTCATTCTGTATTTCCATCTGCTGCAGTTTTGGCATGGGATGAGATTTTCCCTTCCGAAATAGATTCAGCAAATATAAAACATGCGGAAAACCTACTGTCATATTCTATTAATCATGTGAATGGCTTAGAGTATAGTTTACATCTTTTTGAATCTATTACACAGTGGGCACAAAAACATGATTTAGAAATAGGTCATCGATTTAGATGGTTAGTTAGCGAGCTTGCAGATTTAAGAACAAATCGCCTTTTAGTGACTGGAACTTCAGGAAACGGAAAAGCTTCATTTATTAACTCTATACTTGGTGAAAATATATTAGAAAACTCAGTCTCAAATGTAGTTGTCTTTAATAATGAAGCTCATACAGAAATTAACGCGATATCAGATTCAGCAATTACAACAACTGAGAATTTCTCAGATTACCATAACATGATGTCTCTGCACCCTCAATCAGATAGAGATAGAGCATATGTTGAATTTAAATTACCATGCAGATTTTTAAGTAAAAATAAACTTACTTTGGTTGTTACACCAAGCTTTAATAGGAACAACGACACTAGAGATGAGACATTTGAATATTTAAATTCTGTAGACGAATTATTATTCGTATTGAATGCGGATTCACCTTTTACTGACAAAGAACGTGATATTCTATTAAGTATTCAAGAACATACACCAAATCTACAAATTCATTTCTTATTAAATAAAATCGATAACATTTACAGTGAAGCAGAAGCAAAAAGAGTTTTAGATGATACGCAAGTGAGAATAAACGCATATTTCCCGCATGCGCGAATTTTCCCTTACTCTTCGTTATATACAAATAGTCAACAACTAAACAAATTATCTGAGTTTATTCATTCTAACTTTAACCATAAAAATATCGATGCAGAACGTACTGAAAAGCTATTGTTTTTCATTCGAAAAACAATTTCATATCTTTTGGATAAACGCATCGAGATGGAAAATAACCTAGTGGATTCTATTAATTGGAATGAAGATATGTTAGTTAAACTAAATGGTTTTATTAATAACCTTACTGCTTTTGAGAAGGAAAAAATTCATTTAATTACAGAATCATATCGGACAATGAAATACGAAATTGCTAATGATCTTACAGAACATATTCCGAAACTATTACAGAGTTGTTCTGATTTAATTAGTGAAGAAAGCGATTTTGGGCACATTGACATTGAACTAAATACAGCGATGAACGAAAGAGTTCAAAAATATCTAGAAAAAACTGTGTTACCTAATCTTGCTCGCTCTATGCAAAATTGGATTGCAACTTCTAATAATGAGTTCCTTCAAAGTCAATCGTACTTAGAAGAAATCAGTGAAGAACTTAATTCTTTATATGGAGAAAATCGAATACAGCTAGAATGTGACTTTAAAGTGCTTGATGACTGGCGGAGAGATACCGATAGAATGACAACTAGAATACAAATGGAAGAAGTAAATATCTTGCGCAGATTTACACCAGCACAATTTTTACTGAAAAGTGCCGGTAAATTGTTTGGCGTTCTTCCTAAAAACAAAGCTATGTTATATAACAAATACAAACAGTATTTAGAAAATGAAGATTATACTGATGTAACGGATTCTATTATGAACAAATTTTTCTTGCAATTTGAGCTATTTGAAAACGCTCAAGCGCGGGATATTAATATATTCTTTAGAAGTCCATTTGGCGAGTTGGAACAAGCTGTAGAAAACACTCATATAGAAATACAAGAAAAACAAGATACACTGCATAAAATGAAATCAAATCCTGAAGTTTATCATGATCCTATAACGCTCTTTGAATTAAGATTACGTCAATGTGAAGTAATCTTAAATAAAGGTGAGGATTATTCCTATACAGATTTAACTTTAGAAACAAACATAGAGTAAAAATAATATAACTCCAAAATCAACAATAAAAGTTGATTTTGGAGTTATTATTTGTTAGCTTCACTTTTTTTCGGTACCTTGCAACTAGAACTAGATGGTGTTGACCACGGTAAAATTTTATCAATTCCCTCTTTATTTATTGAAGTGCACCGTTTAAAATCTGCAATAACTTGTTTATCCGGAGGACTAATCACTGAAGGTAATGAATCCATTTTAAAAAATTTCAATTCCATAACTTCCGATAGATCTTCTTTTAATTCACCACTATATTCATCACAAATATATGTACTAGTAACATTATAAACCTCGTCACCATGCGGATATTTATAGTAAAGATTTTCTCCAGAATAAACATTAAATAATTGCAGTTTTTTTGTAATTAGTCCTGTTTCTTCTGCTAATTCCCGTCTTGCTGCATCTTCTAATTTTTCTCCTAATTCTAATGACCCGCCAGGTAATCCCCAACATTGGTTATCTGTTCTTAGTTGAAGTAATAGTTGTTTATCTTTATTTACGACCAGTACACTGGCGCCTACCATTAATAGTGGCCTAGTGCCTACTATCTTTCTCAAATCCATAATATATCCCAAGTCTATCACTCCTATATTTCCATTGCCTTATCATTATTCTTTATCAACTATCTTATACTTCAATCGATTTATCATCTAACATTAATATCTCTTCGCATAGTAAACCATAGTTAAAAATACGGATGATATATATACCGTCATCATGATTGAGAGTAGATTGTATGCTTCTATTTGTAAGTTACTAACTGGATTAAAGACTATCATTAATATTACAACTACTGCTATAAGGATAAAATAATTCACATAAATGGATCGCTCTCTTATTTTTTGTGCTCGTTCATCTTTTGCAGCAAGATGTTGCACTAAGAAAGCTAAGCAGAAACACATAATGCTAATAGCAATTAACATTAGTGAAGATGGAAATTTATTTACACTTAATGAAACACCATTCATAAATAAAGCCAGAACACCAAATATAATGCCCATAATGATATAGCCCATCTGTGTTTGTTTCATTCGTCTTCATTCCTTCCAATTTAAAATTAAAGTCTATTGGGATTCTCAATGTTTAATGCAATTGCTAATAAAAAATTGGTTATATTAACCATAATACCCATCATTATATTGTAAAGCAAGCTTTACAATTGAATATTCCGTAACTTATATATTCAAAACTGAAATACTGCTTGCTCTTTCATAAATACCGTAATACTTCTATCAATATAATTTTCACTCAACAAAATTTCACTTTAATTGATCCGTAATGACTTAAAGCGTGTCAGTATTAGTGCTTTCCATCAATAATTATAAAAACAATACTAAACGCCTTAATTAATGAACAAACAAAAAGAGTATGTTTTAAATTTCACTTAAAACATACTCTTTTCTTTTAAATTGAATGAGTTTATTATTTCTTTTTTAATTTGCCATCAGCTTTCTTTTTATTCTCAGCAGCTCTGAATTTAACTATCTCACTTACTAATTCATAAGGAATCGGCTTTTCTAGTGGAAACTGCACTGCTCCCTTTGAACTTTTATAATCCGATAATTCATGTTCAAAAGCAACAATCCCGCTAGAAGTTGGATAAAATCCTATATGTTTTTTATAGGCAGCAAAATGTACCAGATTGCCATGTAAAGCAAAGGTAGGCATTTGATAACTAATTTTTTCTTCTGCCTCCGGTACTGCATCTTTTATAACTTTTCTTATCGTTTTTAGTTTTTCCTGAACCTCATGAGGAAATTGTAAAATGTATTCATCAATTGAATTAGACTTATTGTTCCCCTCCATGATTTCTCCTTTCATACTCAGCTATCCTTAAAATCAACTTTGTACTCTTTTATATATTTTTAAAAATTAGATGTTACTATTATATTACAAACACTGTTAGATTAAAGGTTCATTGACAGGCGATTTATTAAAAATTTAGTAGCCTTTCGCGTAATGCAGTATAATTTTGCTTAAATATTTTCATTCCCTCTCCTCCTTTATTATTATTGTAAAGAAGGAGAGGTATAAATTAAATTTATAAAAAACTAATGATACTCGTTGGTTTTGCTTATGACACTTGAATAAATTGAAATTAGTTACCCAAGGTCATACTCACTATTATTCAAAGATTTGTTTTCAATGCAATTCTTAATTTTAGAAATAAAATCATCAAGCTGGACTTCCAATGAATTCTCCTGACCATATTGTCTTAAGTTAACAGATTTATTTTCCATCTCATTATCCCCCACAATAAGTATAAATGGAATTTTCTTCATTTGAGCTTCACGTATTTTATACCCTAATTTTTCTTCACGTAAATCAAGATTGACTCTGATTTCCTCTTGTTTTAAGCGCCTAGTAACTTCTTCAACATACTCTTTATGCATTGAGTTTGATACGGGTATCACTTGAACTTGAATAGGTGATAGCCAAATAGGGAATGCACCACCAAAGTGTTCAATCAATATTCCAAGGAAACGATCAATTGATCCAAATACTGCTCGGTGAATCACGACTGGCCTTACCTTCTGATTTTGTTCATCAATATATGTTAAATCAAACTTCTCTGGTAGTTGGAAATCAAGTTGAACTGTTGCACATTGATGGCTACGTTTAATCGCATCTTTAATATGAATATCAATCTTAGGTCCATAAAACGCACCGTCTCCCTCATTGATTTTGTATGGATAGCCAAGGTTTTTTAATACTCTTTCAAGAGATGCTTCTGCCTGATCCCATAATTGCACACTTCCCATAAAATCTTCTGGACGTGTTGATAATTCAATGTCATATTCAAAACCAAATGTTTTGTATACACGATCAATTAAACGTAAGGCTAGTAAAATTTCATTTTCAATTTGATCCGGTCTGACAAAAATATGTGCATCATCTTGGCAGAATGTTCGAACACGTAATAAACCATTTAATGCTCCACTAAATTCATGTCGATGCACTTGACCAAATTCAGCCATTCGAATCGGAAGTTCACGATATGACCGACGTTTATCTTTGAAAATCAGCATATGTCCCGGACAATTCATTGGTTTCAAAGCAAATTCTTGATCATCTACCTCTGTAAAATACATGTTTTCTTTGTAATGATCCCAATGTCCGGATTGCTCCCATAATCTTTTATTCATCATAAATGGCGTGCGTACTTCTTGATAATCATATTGATGCTGAAGCTTACGTAAAAACACTTCTAATTCATTTCGAATAATTTGCCCATTAGCAAGGTAAAATGGCATACCTGGTGCTTCCTCAGAGAACATAAATAACTCTAATTCATTCCCTAGTTTACGATGATTTCTTTTTTGCGCTTCCTCTACAAAATGAAAATATTCTTCCATCTTTTCTTTTGTAGCAAAGGCCACACCATATATACGTTGTAGTACTTTATTGTTACTATCCCCTCGCCAATATGCCCCTGAAATATGTGTTAATTTAAATGCTTTAATAAATCGAGTTGCTGGTAAATGCGGACCTCGACACAAATCTACAAATTCTCCTTGGCGATATACTGTTACTATTTCATCTTGAGGAATGTCTTCTAATAGCTCTAGCTTTAATGGATCTTTTTGAAAAAGTTTTTTCGCCTCTTCACGTGACAATTCAACACGTGCAATCTCTATGTTTTCAGCGATTATTTTAGACATTTCTTTCTCTATTTTCGCTAAATCCTGCACTGTAATAATACATTCCATATCAACATCATAATAAAAACCATTGTCAATCACTGGCCCTACTCCTAAGTTCACATCACCATACAATCGTCTAATTGCTTGAGCTAATACATGAGCTGAAGTATGCCTCATAATCTCTATACCAGCTGTTGACTCTAAATCAAATAACTCCACTTCTGCATCATGTGTAATATTACGATTCAAATCATATCGTGTGCCATTGACTTCTCCCGCCACCGATTTCTTTTTTAGACTAGAACTAATAGAACTAGCAATTTCACCTAATGATACTCCCTGCACATACTGCTTTTGATGTCCATCTGGAAACTTAATCAAAACTTCCTTTTGACTCATAACACTTCACTCCTATTTTTTTATAAAATAAAAACACGCACACATCCCTATATAAAGGGACGAGTGCGTGTCATATACCCGTGGTTCCACCCAAATTCCCATCTCATAACTCAATAAGTTACATATTGATGGCTTTGTGTAAGCTTTATCGTTGCTTCTACGGTACTGATTACTCTTTTTCACCAATACTGCTCCAAGGTGGTAAATAATTCATCCGCATTAGGAAGTTTTCAGCCTTGCCTTCCCTCTCTGTAAAGCGGTTAGAATTACTCGTGTCCTTATCATTGCATTCTATATTTTTTTAAAAAAACAAAAAACACACTCATCCCTCATGAAGGGACGAGTGTGTATAATACCCGTGGTTCCACCCAAATTTCCATCTCATAACTCAATAAGTTACATATTGATGGCTTTGTGTAAGCATTATCGTTGCTTCTACGGTACTGATTACTCTTTTTTCACCAATACTGCTCCAAGGTGGTAAATAATTCATCCGTATTAGGAAGTTTCCAGCCTAGCCTTCCCTCTCTATAAACCGTTATGAAATACTCATATCCTTGTCATTGCATTCATTATTATAATTTTTACCACTATATAGTATTATTTCCCATTAGTCAATAGAAATTTATTTATTTTTCACGAATTTTTCAATAAAATCCATCGGTTATTTAATCAAAAAGTGGTAATTCTTCTAAGAAAATAATATCCTCGCGTTTAGCCGCATCTCCTTCTGCTAAGATGGCCGCTTTTGCTACTACATTTCCTCCAGCTAATTCAACAAGTTCTTCTAATGCTCTTAAAGACTCCCCGGTGCTAATCACATCATCAATAATCGCAACGCGTTTTCCCTTAATCTCTAGCGCGTCTTTTTGATCAAAGCACAATGTTTGTTTTGCTTGTGTTGTAATCGAATGCACTTCATTCATCAATGGATTTTGCATATATGGTTTAACTGTTTTTCGTGCAACATAATAAGCTGATAATCCTAATTGATTAGTAACTTCATAAGCTAATGGAATCCCCTTTGCTTCAGCTGTTACAATAACATCCACCTCAGGAAGCTTGTCTACTAATAATGGTGAAGCTTCTCTTAAAAGTTCTGCATCACCTAAAATAACAAAGCTAGCAATACTTAAATTTTCTGTTAATCGAATGATTGGTAAATCTCTTTCTAAACCTGCTACTTGTAAAGTGTATGTGTTCGTCATTTTAATAGCTCCTTATATTAAAATATAGATAATAAAAATTCAATAATCAATCCTGAAAGCATACCTAAAAACGGATCAGATATGGCTGTAACAACCATCGTCATACCACCAACAATAGCAGAATCCCCGCCACCAGCAAATGCAGCTGTCGCATTACCTGGTAAAGTGACAATTGCACCTAGAACGAATAAAAAGCCAGCAATTGTTGAACTCGGAATAAAACGGCCAATTTTCGGCAGTAGACCACATAATAAAATAACACCCATCATAACCATCATCAAAACACCTGCAAACACCGCATGTGGCGCACTTGCAGTAGCAGAAATTACAACTTCAACTGGTGCCCCGCCAAATAAGGCAGATACCATATCTGCAACGCTACTAATAACCGTTAAATGATCGACATTAACCTCTTGATTTGCTAATGCACCATTAATTTTACCAAATGCGATATTGGCACCAATATTTAACGTAACCATCGCAAGTGCTCCGCGAATAACTGAAATATTAAGCGTTAACTTTTGTAAAACGAATTTTTCTTTCACTGGTTGTTGTGTTGTCTTTTCCTGTTGTGTAAAATGACCAACAACACTTGAAATAATAACTGAGAAAAGAATGGTATAGACTAGATCTTTTGTAACCATATATGTAATGATTGCAACGACAAAAGAAGAGATCCCAACTGCTTTATGATTTTTCGTCATATCAAGGGATACTTTCACGAGCATGATGCCAACACCAGCCATCATACCATTTGTTATAACTGGTCCGATAAAATCAACAATTTTTTCTAGAAAACCAAATAATCCAATAACAGTCATTAAAGCTGCTCCGAAGAAGATCATCGATAAGCGCTCGCGCATATTTTTCCCCATAGTTCCAGCTACAGTAATCGTCTCTGCCTGATAAGATATTACTGGAATAGAGCCTGTAGCCGAGTTACCAATTGCTCCGATAAAGAATGCCAAGGCTGTTGGTACAGATGCAAAACCAAATGATAATGCAAGTAATCCTTGCGGTAAACCGTTTAGCAACACACCTAATGCTGCTAGAATATCCTTCATAAAATCCACTTTTTTCACCTTTTCCGATAAAAATTTCCAACAAAAAAGGTATTCAGTAAAATTCCGCTTACTAAATACCTGCCCAGACGTACGACGAATTTCTATATGCTCCCTCATGGTAATCCATGCTACGCCAGTTACATATAGATTGGAATATCCATTATTTTATCGCTAACACACGAATAATACAACATATTTTATTATGAAATAAATGTAATTACCATTAAATCACGAACGTTATTCAACATTTATATTATTAATTATACAAAACACGAACGTTTTAATATAATAATCCTTTTTTTGGATATTAACCATATTTTTCATTATAACTAATCATTTAATCCATTATCCTCTAAGTAACCCTCTTTACTACCATACACTTTGACAATATGTTCCTCGCCCCAATTACAAAGTGAAGTCAGTATAGGTTCTAAACTTTTACCGTAATCGCTTAGCTCATATTCTACTTTTGGTGGTAGTTCATGATATAGAATACGGTTAATGACACCATCATTTTCTAATTCACGTAATTGCTGAGTTAACATTTTTTGCGAAATATTTGGCATCAGTCGTTTCAATTCACTTGTACGTTTTTTTCCATGAGTGAGATGACATAAAATCACACATTTCCATTTTCCTCCGATAACTTCAAGTGTTGCTTCAACTGATATATTGTATTTTTTCTTCGTTTCCATCATTAATAACCTCTTTTCATTTAAAAGAACATTCGTTCGCAGTTACTAAAAGGTTCCTATATAACAAAAAAGTACGTACTTCCCTTTCTGTTCTGCATGCTCCATAATAACATTTGTTCCGGAACATTTGGCAAGTAATTGCACACTGATTAAAAGAAGGAGATTCTATGAAAGAACAGCAACAAAATAATACAAAGGCTCTGCTTGCACTGGCAGTGACTGCTTTTGCCATTGGGACAACAGAATTTATAAGCGTTGGTTTACTACCAATGATTGCAGCCGATTTACAAACTTCACTTCAAGTAACGGGTTTGACCGTGTCTATTTATGCGATTGGTGTAATGATCGGGGCGCCTGTACTGACATCTCTACTAGCCCATATTCCTCGAAAGAAACTTTTACTAGGGATTATGCTAATTTTCATCATTGGCAATAGTATAGCCATGTTTTCTACAACTATCGGCATATTACTTGTAGCGAGACTAGTTTCTGCTTTAGCTCATGGTGTATTTATGTCAATTGGATCTACAATTGCTGCTAGTCTTGTACCAGCAAATCGTCGAGCAAGTGCGATAGCGATTATGTTCACTGGATTAACTGTAGCTACAATAACAGGTGTTCCTTTCGGTACATTAATTGGACAACAATTCGGATGGCGCATGGCATTTGCATTTATAGTCGTTATTGGTATTCTCGCACTAATTGCCAATATGGTTTTAATACCTTCTTCTATCCAAAAAGGTACCAAAATCGGTTTTGGTGAACAACTTAAGCTAGTAAAAAACGGCCGATTATCGCTAGTGTTCATCATTACTGCACTAGGTTACGGTGGTACATTTGTCGTCTTTACGTATCTATCACCATTATTGCAAGAAGTGAGTGGTTTTTCGGCAAAAACCGTGACTCTAATTATTTTATTCTATGGTGTTACAGTTGCCATTGGTAATACTATTGGTGGTAAACTAGCTAATAACAATCCAATTCGTGCATTATTTTATATGTTCGTGATTCAAGCGATTGTGTTATTTGTTCTTTACTTTACCGTACCATTTAAAATAGCTGGTCTAATTACGATTTTATTTATGGGGCTCTTTGCATTTATGAATGTCCCAGGGCTTCAAACTTATGTCGTGATATTGGCTGAGCGTTTTGTCCCTAGCGCTGTAGATGTCGCTTCTGCTATTAATATTGCTGCTTTCAATGCTGGAATTGCGATTGGATCATATGCAGGAGGCGTTATCGCCAAGTCAATGGGATTAATCCATACAACATGGATTGCAGGAATTATGGTAACAGGAGCTGTCATTTTAGCAGCAATCTGTGTCAAACAAGAAAAAACTGAGGAGAGTGTTCAAAATGAACTTACAAACAACAACATTAAATAATGGAATCAAAATGCCAGTCTTAGGCTACGGTGTTTTCCGTGTAGAAAATGGTGCAGAACTTGCAGAAGCTGTTAAAACAGCTATAAAAAAAGGCTACCGTAGTATTGATACTGCACAAATTTATGGCAATGAAGAAATGGTAGGACAAGGTATTAAAGAGGCAATTGCTGAGGGTTTAGTTACTCGTGAGGAATTATTTATCACATCAAAAGTTTGGAATGCTGGCTTAAATTATGAAGCTGCACTTGCTGCATACGATGACAGTTTATCAAAAATGGGATTAGATTATTTAGATTTATACTTAATCCACTGGCCTGGTCATGATCAATATTTGGATGCATATAAAGCACTTGAAACGATCTATAAAGAGGGTCGAGTTCGTTCAATCGGCGTAAGTAACTTCCAAGTTCACCACTTAGAAAATCTACTTAAAGAAACAGAAATCAAACCAGTTATCAATCAAATTGAATTCCACCCACGTCTTACACAACAAGAGGTGCGTAATTATTGCATGGAGCACGATATCCAAGTTGAAGCATGGTCTCCACTAATGAACGGAGAACTGTTAAAAGATGAAACTATACAAAGTATTGCTGCTAAACATAATAAAACAGCTGCTCAAATCGTCTTAAAATGGGATATACAACATCAAGTTGTAACAATTCCAAAAACAATGACTGAGTCACGTATGGAAGAAAATATTAATGTCTTTGACTTTGAACTAACTACTGAAGAAATGGCTCAAATTGATGGATTAAATGAGAATTTCCGCTGTGGTCCAAACCCAGATGAATTTAATTTTTAATATAGGCTAATCATATATAACCCCAGACGAGTATTTATACTCATCTGGGGTTGTTTTTTTATTAAGACTGTTAGTGATCTACTTTTTTATTACCAATCAATTTATATTAAAAGATTATATTTTTGCATTATTCCCTATTCAATTTGCTAGAAAATTCACCTATAAACTAATACTGAAATTTGACTCTTAATGACGCACTTATTGTAATTTGCCCTTGTTCGATTGGGGTGGAGATATTCTGCTCAGCCATGGCAACAGTTTTATATAATACAGGGCCCGCATTACTCTCTTCTACAATCTCTATCGGTTGTGGAAGCATTGGTAATCGCATGGTCTCGGCTATTGTTTTTGCTTTCATTTGGGCATCATGGAGAGCTATACTTAGCGCTTGTTGATAATAAAATTCTCCATTTTCAATTTTAAACTGAATTCCTGAAACGCGATTTGCACCATTTTTTACAGCTGTATCAATGACAGTGCCCACTTGACTTGTATCTTTTACTTTAACATTAAGAGCATTAGTCACTTCATAACCTCTAAAAACCTGTTTTCCTTCGATGTAATCATAGTTTGGCACAATATTATAGGCAGCAGTTTGAATATTCTCCCTTGGAATGTTAAGTGACAAAATAGATTGTATTACACGATTCATGATATTTGCATTTTCCTGTTGCGCTTTACTTACATCTTTTCCTTCTGTGATCACTTCTATTTGAAGTTCCACATAACTTGGTTGAACGGCAACTTTCCCGTTACCCGTGACTGTTATAACACGAAATGAGTTACATGATAGTTGATGAGCATTTGGATTAAACACTGAATTCCACCTTCCGTTTTGTTCATATTATTAATCCTATGCTTTGTACATTGAAAACTTGTTAATCGAATTCAAATAGATAACTTGAAGTAGGTTCTATTATATTTTTTAATGCTACAGTAAAAGGTAGACATAATTAACAATTTCACTTCACTCAAGAAATCTTTTAATCTAAAAGAAAATACTAATCACTTAAGTAGTAGAAAAAAGACCATTTGAATAGTCCCTATCAAATGGCCAATTAGAATCGATATACAATTAATACTCATCATATTCTATACTAAATCTCTCAACATTATGATTTTCTAATTTAAAGAATATATCTTGAGATACTTCTAATTTTAAAGCTTGGGTTTTTTCTAAATTGGTGTATACTCCTCTTAATATTCTACCTGTTAACCCATGTGATACAGCGATAATTTTCTCACGACCTTCAATACTTTTTAGCCAATCTGCTACTCTTTCCTCAACAGAAGTATAACTTTCTCCATTAGGTGAATTAAAAAACCAATTGTAGTGATCTGTATGTTTTAGAAGTTTCGGCCATTTTTCTTCAATTTCTTTCATTGTTAAGCCCGCCCAAGAGCCAACAGATACCTCCCTTAAGCGATTATCCTTCTCTACCTTAGTTACATCAAATCCTAATGTATTACAGATAATCTCAGAACTTTGCATAGCTCTACCTAAAGGGCTCGATATAATAGCCCACTTTTTTGGATCTCCAATATACATCTTTAACAATCTAGCAATACTATTTACTTGGGCAATTCCATCATCTGTTAATGGTGAATCCAGTTCACCTTGATACCTACCTTGCGAATTAAAGACAGTTTCTCCATGTCGGAGTAAATAAATCGTTTGATTCAAAGTATGATCACCCCTTAGTTATAATAAATGTCAGTTTTAATTAATATACTACTAGATAGTTCTAGTATTTAGAAAAACCTCTCAGTTGTGCATTTCATAGATCTGCTTCTCAATAATTTTTGAATTTACCAAAACTATCTATTCTATTTCTAAGATAAAAAACACAATACTTTCATTGCGGAATTCATCATTTTCAATATTATAAGTATAAGCTCAACATGCTCTATACCATGGTTTGTTAATGAACTTAACATTTTAAACTGATATTAACCAATTTAACTTAGTCCAACCTATTGACATTATATCAGACAATTCGTATTATTTAGCATACTAATCTCATCACTGTCTTTATGTAGCATTTCATATTTTTTTATATAAAACTGATAATTCTATGGTTATTAACTAGAAATGAGTTGAAGTTCTTAATGAAAAAGGTTCACTATAGCTGGATTATTCTACCAGTTACATTCTTATCTATTATTGTTGCAGGTATCATTAGATCCTCATCAGGTGTTTTTATAGATCCTTTTGAGCTTGAGTTTGGCTGGAGTCGCCCTGCCATTTCCTTTGCCTTCGCAGTGAGCTTATTTTTATATGGCTTCTCGGGACCTTTTATGGCAGCGTTTGTAGAGGTTTTTGGTTTAAAACGAATGATGCTCTATTCAATGCTAACATTGTCAACTGGTCTTGCATTGACTTTAGTTATGCAATCACAATGGCAATTAATACTGATTTGGGGTGTCATGATCGGTATTGGTTCTGGATTATTCTTAACCGTACTCAGTACACAAATTGCAAATCGCTGGTTTGTGAAACACCGTGGTCTCGCAGTTGGCATTTTAACGGCAAGTACAGCAACTGGACAATTAATATTATTACCTGTATTAGCTACAATCATTGACCAATATTCTTGGCGTTACGCCACAGGACTTATCTTTATTCTTAGTCTATTAATCTTATTATTAATCCTTCTGTTTATGAAGGACTTCCCCCAAGACAAGGGACTTCTACCGTATGGGCAGGAGGGTAATGATCAATCTGCTGAACAACCTATTCTTAGGCAAAATCCATTTAAATTAGCACTAGGTACACTTATGGAAGGCTTGAGACTAAAAGAATTTTGGCTACTTGCAGGAAGTTTCTTCATATGTGGTTTATCTACTAGCGGTTTAATTGGAACTCATTTCATCTCCTATTGCATAGGGTTTGGAATCCCTGTTGTAACAGCCGCGGCAATGCTCTCATTTATGGGGGTATTCGACTTAGTGGGAACAACCTTATCTGGCTGGTTATCTGATCGAATTGATAATCGTTGGCTGCTATTTTGGTATTACGTGCTTCGTGGAATATCCCTACTGTTTTTACCGTTTGCTTTAGCTCAAGGTTCTTACTTATGGCTAGTTATTTTTTCTATTTTCTATGGTTTAGATTGGATTGCCACTGTCCCACCTACTATTGGATTGGCAAGACGGGAATTTGGTCTTAAGAAAAGCACCTTAATGTATGGCTGGATCATGGCTGCTCATCAAGTTGGCGCAGGGGTTGCAGCATTTGGTGGTGGAGTTATTTTCAAAGTATTTGGTTCCTATCAATGGGCTTTTATTTTAGCTGGTAGTATGTGTGTGTTAGCTAGTTTATTCGTCATCATGTTGAAAAAACATCAACCTAAATTAGAAGAGATATAACCCGTTATACAGCATATTTTTTCATATTTCAATTAAAGTTCAATGCCATAAAAGTGTCTTAGAGGGATAGAGACTGTCCCTAAGATATAGACAAATAAAAAAGCATCTTCGATTGAATTCAGGTATAGATACCAAAATTCATTTCGGAGGTGCTTTTTCTATGATCACAAAAGTGAGTTATTCATACAAAGTGAATATGTAAGCTATTGAGATTGTGCGCTAATAGACATGATCTCTAAGCTAACTATATTGATTGTAATTTATTAAGATAGTTATAGCTTAAGAAGTATCCCCCCAATTTATAGCTATCAGGGGGATACATTATATTAATTGGTTAACCTAACATGAAATTCATAATTTTGCCGATTGGTATTAAATCACTTTGCAATATCTACAATTCGTCCTTCTGTAGTTGGGTTAATTTCTTTTAGTGATGTTAACTGCTCCGCTAAGTTTTCCCAATCCGAAAGACCTAGGTCTGTTACTCGACCTTCTGCATATGCTTTGGCAAAAATGTCGTAGCCGTCTCCACCTTTGGCAGTAAAGGCATTAGTTGCTACAGTGTAGTTTTCACCGTCTTGAATTGCAATGTAATTGCCGCTTGCATCTTTGTATTTAATGGAAACTACACGTTGACCAACTGGCTTGCTTGAGTCAAATTCTACTTTAGCACCAGATACATGAAGGAAGCCGCCACTTTCTGCTGGATATTCTTTAAAACTCGTTTCGAATCCTAGTTTTAAATCTGCACCTGTTAAAGTCATTGTTGCTAATGTATTACCAAATGGTAGTACTGTAATCACTTCGCCGACAGTAATTTCACCTGCATCAATACCAGCTCGAATACCACCACCGTTTTGAAGCGCCATAATAACATCTTTATTCTTAGTCTTAGCTTTACTTAGCATACCGTCAGTAATGATGTTACCAAGTGCAGTTTCATTGCTACGTACACTAATCTTATCAGTTGCTGAATTATCTTTTCTTGGGTTTTCTAGTGCACTTTTTGCTACTGCTCCGATAGCTTTACTGTTTACTTCTGCAACTTTATCAGAATATGGTTTTAATATAGCAACCGCTTCTGGATCATCTGTTAAAGTTTTTAATGCAATAAGCTCGCCATCAGATTTCACTACTGTACCTTTAGTATCAAACTCTACATCCAACGTACCTAAAAAATCGCTATATTGGTATGCTTGGACGATAACAGTTGGATCTTTTTTCTGCTTGTTGCTATCTTGGTCTACAATAACTGGTTTCTTTAATTCTGTATGGCTATGTCCACCAACGATAACGTCAATGCCTTTTACAGTTGCAGCTAATGTTAAATCATTGTCTACCGCTGCATTATCATCATATCCAATATGTGAAAGCGCAATAACTTTATCAACGCCTTGACCTTCAAAGGCTTTTACTGCTTTTTCAGCCTCTGTAATATAATTTTCAAACGCTATACTTCCTGGACTCGCAATATCTACTGTTTCTTCAGTTGTTAATCCAAAAATGCCGACTTTTTCGCCATTTATTACTTTAACAATACCATTGTAAATCTTTCCTTTTTCAGGTTCACTTGAAATTAAATCTGTAAATAGACCTGTAAAACGCGCATCTGCTGAGAAATTTACATTGGCACTAATGAATGGGAAGTTTGCTCCTTTAATAAAATCTGCTAAAGCTTGATGCCCTTCTGGACTTGAACCTAAATCGAACTCGTGATTTCCAAAAGTCATAGCATCATAGCCCATTAAATTCATCAGTTTTAAGTCTGCTTGTCCTCTGAATTCATTGAAATATAGAGTTCCACTAAATACATCACCTGCGTCTAGTAATAATGCATCTGGATTTTTTGCTCTAATATTTTTGATAGCTGTTGTTCTTTTTGCCGCATTGTCTAAATGAGCATGCGTATCATTCGTGTGCATGATTGATAATGCAAAATTCTTCTCTACGCCATCAACTACATTAATTTCTTTGCCATCCGGAGTTGTGATTTTACCGTTCGCAATTGTAGAATCTTTGTACCAAACGTTATTGTATTGAATGACCCCTGCATTTAACTTTTCACCGTTGAATAATTTTCCATTATAAAGTGCTAAACCCACATTTAACTTACCTTTTACAAAGTAACGACCTGTTTTTTCTGAGATACCTGTAAACGCTTTTCCTTTTACATAATAAGAACGTTTTGCTCCATCACCATACCAACCTGTGCTGAGTTTACCATTTTTAAAGTATCGACCTGTATTGGCACCGATTCCTGTAAATGGTTTTCCTTTCACATAATAGATGTGAGCACTATCTTTTCCATACCATCCTGTCGCTACTTTCCCATTTTTATAATAGGTATTGCTTTTCACCCCTGTAAAAGCCTTCCCCTTTGAATAATAGACACCTTTATATTTAGCAGTGCCCTTCTTTCCGTTTTTATAATAAATACCGCCTTTTAATCCTGTATAAAGTTTGCCATCTTTGTAGAGTTTACTATTAAATTGCTTATACCCTTTTACAGTTTTACCTGTTTTCTTGACTACTAATTTACTATTAGAAACTTGATATTTTGAAGACGCAGCATCTACTGATTCCGACGTAGCAAGAGATCCTATTAAAACTGTTGCTCCTAATATTAATGATGCAGCCGGTTTTACAAACTTATAATTACGTTTTTCCATTTAAACATCCCCTTAAATTATCCTTATATTGGTTTTGTGCAATCCAAAATAGATGACTCTACCTTCTATCATTATATATAAATTCATATAATTCCGTTACCTAAAATACATAATATTCTTAAATTTTTATCAAATTTACATTTTTCTATAAAATATGACTTTTAATATGACAACTTTGTTCATATAAGTTCAAACATAAGATACCAAATTGCAGCTCTTTTTTAAATTAGTAGTTTAATAATTCGCTAAGTAGTATTAGTATTATTTTTTCTTAAAGGTTGTTTAACTGCTCCATTTAGGAAAAAACTATCAAAAATCATTCGAATATATCAGAAACAAAACAACCAGTCGCCGGTACAATACCGACAACTGGTTGGGTGAATGCTTTTATATTTCAGTCTTATATACTGGGTCAGTTCCGTAACAACTACTATTCAAGACACTTTTTAATTTTTTTCTTAAATTGATTTAACTTTCTCTTTGATTTGTAAGAGCACCAGCTGTAATCGGTTCTAATCGACGAGTATTAATTAATTTAATCATTGATTTTAATCTCGAGGTAGATTGGTTTAAATCATCACTTTGATCTTTGGTAGACTCCTTATCCGAACTACAAGCAACCAATATAAACACAGACAGAATAAAAAATGTAATTAATAGATACGATTTCTTTAGATGTTTAACAATCAAATTTCTCCCCCCTTAGTCCACCTTTGGAATTTGTCTATATCCGCATTTAATCCTTACAATTGTTCCTTCTTCATCTCTTTTAAAACGCAGTATCATATTCGAGTCTTTTATGTGTACTAAAAAGGTATCTTCAGCAATTAATTTTATTATTGTTTGAATTCCATCTACATTTATATGAAGTTTTCCTTCTTCAATATGAAGTTTCACTTTCGAACCTTCACCTGATACAAATTCACCCTCAAATTCATTTAACTTTTCAGCTGATACGTCAATTTCTTTCAAGCTAAAATGACAATCATGTATAGATCTACCTAGTTGTTCTGCAAATGCACTATATAATAGTTGCGTAGAAGGCACTCCTGCTAAGTTAGTAAATGATACTCCTGCTAAACCTAATTCTGGAATCATATTCAATTGAGCTGCTACTCCTTTAATGGAGCCTCCATGTTCTATCAATCGATAGCCAAAATAGTCAGGTGTTATCATTAAACCGTATCCGTAATATTTCTCATGATCACATTGGATATAAGGTGTTGTCATTAATTCAACGCTCTTTGGAGTCAGTATTTGTACTGAACCTACTTTTCCATTGTTTCTAAAAATTTCAGAATATTTAATCATATCGTTTATAGTAGATTTCAAGAATCCTGCGGCACGCATAGCCGGCGCATCCCAAGGATTATTAGATTCAAACACAATCGTTTCTTCTTCTTTTTTTCGTGAATTATAAATGGTAGCAACATCCTCGTGTCCTTTTAATTCTTCATAATGAAATACACTTCGGTGCATACCTGCCGGGCCTAAAATATATTCTTTCATATACTGTTCGTAACTGATTCCACTGACTCGTTCGATAATAGTACCTAAAAGGGCATAACAATCATTTGAATAGCTAAACTCTGTACCTGGAGCACCTAGTAATGTAAAATCTGCATTCGCTATATCTTTCATTAGTTCCTCATATGTTTCAATAGAAGGTATCTTTGATAAATCCATTGCTGGCTTTCCCTCTTCTTCAAATGTTGGATCCAGCAACATACTCGTACGCATTGCACCTATTAATGCGGCTAAAGGTGGTATTCCTGCAGAATGAGTCATAAAGTGATGAATCGTCATTTGTTTCGTATATTCTTCATTATTAGTTTTAAATTCTGGTAAATATTGCACAACAGCATCGTGAACAGACAGCTTTCCAGCCTCTTGTAGCTGGAGAATAGCCACGCATGTAAATGATTTCGTTACTGAACCAATTCCAAATACAGTATCAGATGATAGAGGAAGCTCTTTTTCTATATTTCGATAACCAAAATCATTTTCATAAAATAATTGACCCTCTTTCGCTAAGCCCATTGCAAAGCCTGGAATTTGATATTTCTTCGTAATTTCACCTGCATACTGATTGAATTCCTTCATCATTGTTTCTTGTTTCATATCGTCCATCTCTCCATTTCTGAATTTCCTGATTTTTAAAACTAAAAAATATATCTATTAAAATTTATCTTAAGAATAATTGCAATACTTAAATCTAATCATTCGTTTTATCCTTTAAAGATTCGAAGGAAATTCCCTCCTAATAATGCTTCAATCTCATTTCCTTTATAGCCTCGATCTATAAGTCCTTCGATAAATAGAGGAATCTCTTGATGACCTGAAATGACATCGAATGGCTTACGTGGTATATTCGCCAAATCAGCTGGTGACATATATTTAATTAAATCTTCACAAAGATCTAACCCGATTCCAACATGCTGAATACCTGCAACTTTTACTAGATGATCGACATGATTGATGAGATACTCTATATTACAATTGGTATCCTCATCAGCAACTAGTAAGCTAGCTGCATTTACTCCAATCACACCATTTTTTGAGGCTATAGCTAGAATCTGTTCGTCCGTTAGATTTCGCATCGTCGAACAAAGTGAGCGAGCATTTGAATGTGATGCAATGATTGGTTTTTTGCTTATTTCCATCACATCCCAGAATCCTTCATCATTTAAATGTGATACATCAATTGTTATACCTAGTTTTTCTGCTTCTTCAATCACCTTAACTCCAAAACTTGTGATGCCTCCTTTTCTTCCTTCACGAATTGGCTGAAAGAAACTCCCATCCCCAACGGCATTTCTTCTACTCCAAACTAACCCGAGATTCCGTACACCTAATTCGTAAAATACTCTTAATAGACTAAGATCCGTTCCTATTGGCTCTGCCCCTTCAATAGACAATAAGAAACCGATTTTCCCCATTTGTTTAGCTCGTTCCATATCCTCTCCGTTATAGCAAATCATCAATTTTTCTGGAGATTCTTGCACCTCTTCATATAAATAACTTATCTGCCCCAGTGCTTTTCGAAGGCCCATTTCTGGAAGAAAACTACTGTCAACATATAGAGCAGCTACAATGATATTTACTCCACCCGCTGCTAAACGTTCATAATAATCCGTTTCAATAACCTTTCTTCTACCTTTTTCACGTTGAATCTGTACATCAGATAATAAATCAGAATGTCCATCAACAACTAACGGACTATTCTGATTTTTTTGCACAAAAAATTGATTCTCCATTTTTCTCACCCCCCAATAATCATTGATTCATTTACAGTAAATTATATTTCTGTTGTTTTCTGATTAATGTATTGATTTAGAACTATCGAATCTTGTCATAAGTTCTTTACTTTTTAAAAAGCATAATGAGAATAAACATATTTATTTTGTTTTAAATGACGAGAGGTATATCCTACAACTATTTGCAAAATTGTTGTTTTGGGGGATTACAGCCCGACATCAATGATTTATGACTTCAACGAAACCTTATTGCTTTTCGTAACTATTTTCTTTTCTACCCGGTACGATTCAAGAACTTCACGATTTAATTCATAGCCTATACCTGGCCTATCTGGTATCGTGATCATGCCATTTTCGACGATGACTTCTGGCTCAATGATATCCTTTTCCCAATATCTATCTGAAGATGCTGTATCACCTGGTAAAACAAATTGAGATAGACTTGTTAGCGCAATATTATGGGCCCGGCCAATACCAGATTCAAGCATTCCTCCACACCAAACAGGGATTCCTTTCTCAAGACAATAGTTGTGGATTTTTAACGATTCAGTTAATCCTCCAACACGGCCGATTTTAATATTAATAATCTTACAACTACCTAACTCTATAGCTTTTCTAGCATCCTCTAATGAATGAATACTTTCATCCAAACAAATAGGTGTGGATAACTGCGATTGTAATTTTGCATGATCGATAATGTCATCATGCTCTAACGGCTGTTCAATCATCATTAAATCTAATTCATCAAGTCTTTTTAACAGTTCCATATCCTTCAGCGTATAAGCTGAATTTGCATCTGCCATCATATCTAAATCAGGAAAATGTTTTCTAACTTCTTTCAAAACGTCGTAATCCCAACCAGGCTTTATTTTAATTTTGATTCGTTTATAACCTTCATCTACATGATTACTTATAATTTCTAAAAGCTCTTTTACAGAGGATTGAATGCCTATACTGATTCCAACTTCTATCTGCTTCTTTTCTCCACCAAGGGCATTTGCCAATGTTAGATTGCTACGTTTCGCAAATAAATCCCAAACCGCTCCCTCTAATGCAGATTTCGCCATATTATTTCTTCGAATAGCCCCAAACCTCTCTGATACTTCATCTGGATGAGCGATAGGATCCTTAAAAAGCAAGGGAATTAGAATATCTCTCATCATGTGTTCATTTGTTTTTACAGTCTCCTCACTATACCAAGGACTTGCAAAAGCGACGGATTCACCAAAGCCAGAGAGGCCATGTTCATCAACCATTTCGATGACAAAAAATTCTCTCTCCTGAAATGTACCAAAGCTTGTGGTAAATGGTTCCTTTAATTTCATTACAAGTCGATGTAGGCAAACTTCTTGAATATCAATTGGACTATAGATCATAATTTTCCCTCCTCATTTCCCACTAAAGATAAACTATTACGTTTTCGAAACACATAATAACTCACCTTTTCTTTTGAATTACGTTTTACATCCACTGCTACGTAGTCATTCAAACACAATTCTTGAAACCATTTTCTCGTTTTATAGCGCCAATCCAATGCAAGACTTGGCTGTTGTTGCTTCATTTGTTGGAAATTCTCTGGTATTGGAATTAAGATTATATCTTTCTTTTTATTTTTTATTGGCTCTATCTCAGAGCTAATAATCGGAAACTGCCTCTTATTGAGCTCTGTTTCAATCAACGGTTCATAGCTTTGGACTTCATCATTCTTTTGTTCACCCTGGATGTGATCACTACGAATCCACCACTCTACTAAAAATCTGTCAGTAGGAATTCCTTTATTAAGAGGATCTTCCATCATTCCGTAATGATTTTCCAAATAGGAGGCTGCAATCCCTTTTAACTTATGTAGATTCAAGTAAGCATTCACGCTTTCTAGAGGGTCGTATGTCCAAACAATTAATGAATAGCCCATTTCAAGTGCCCATTCCTTCTGAGCAGCTTTTAGTTTTTCTCCTAATCCACCTTTTTGATAAGTAGGTAAAACACCGAGCATATGAGAGCATAAATATGCTTTGCCATTCTTAAATCCTGGGAAGCTATATTGATAGCCTACTAATTCATCATTATCATAAGCGCCTAGGATCATTCCACCATTCTTCGATGCTGTATACGTTTGGTGTATTGGTATAACTGGCATTTTCCAAACCTTCTCTTCAATTTGCTGTGTGGCTCTTATCTCTTCGATATCTACTAATCTCTTAATCTGTAACATTCTACACCTCACCTATTTTTCTATATAAACACCAGCAAAGTTTTATATCATTCTCCAAAAAAACGGTTTAATTGTAGCTCTTCGTATACTTTAGTTCTTTTTGCAAACTGTTCTGAATTTTTCACTGCTACAGCACCAACTATAGCGTTCATCAGCGAAAACACTGCCGGTGCGACATCTAATGTAGATTTAATTGGTAGTTGTACAGTAAATAAGATATCCGCATGTTCTCGAATTGGGGCAACCTCTGAATCAGTAATACCAATTACAAACGCACCTTGACGCTTTGCTTCTTTCGCCATATTGATTGTTTCCAAAGCATAACGATGAAATGAAAATGCAACAAACGTGCTTCTCTCATTCATTTCACTAATACGTAACATAATATCATCTGTATCAGGTCGGAATAATCTTACATTTCCACGCATTAAATCGAGAGTAAACGAAAACCACTGTGCCATTGCATGAGATGATCGAACACCTGATACAAGAACTCTTTCTGATTGAGCTAAATGGTCAACTACTTTTGTAAAATCACCTACATTTAGCCTTTCAGCTGTTTGCAATATCAACTCAGCATCTTTTATCATCATTTTCTTTGAAAATTCTTGATCCATCTTAGTGGAATTTTTCATAAAGTGGAATTCAAATAAACTACTTTTTTTATTGAGCAGTTGTTCTTGAACATCCTTTTGCAAAGCGCTGTATCCACTATATCCAAGTGCGTGACAAAATCGAATAACCGTAGTTTCACTGACATTAATCTCCTGTCCTACTTGAACACCTGAGTTCATCGCAAACGCCTCTGGATTTGCAAGAAAATGCTTTGCTACCATCTTTAAACCTTTTGAAAATTCATCATATTTTGATTGAACCTTAGACTTTAATTCATCCATTTATCTATCTCCTGTTTCTCGAAGGATTTCCTTTTTTTTCATCATAATGAAGTTTATTCTTCTTTTCAATTAAAATTACAATAAATTCCGAAAATTATAAATTAATTTACCCATTGATTTAGAAATGATTTATTTCAATCGTATACAAATTTATCTTCATCCATCTTAAAACATACAATGCATTCAAGGTTTCATTTGAAATAGAGATTTACGGCTAAATAAAATAAAAAATTGAACGTATTCATAAAAAAAGTGTCTATAAAAGGAATGACCTTCCTTCTAAAGACACTTTAATTTATCATGTTCAATTACATCGCGAGGTTTTCCTGAAGAATACAGATGTTTAATAATATTGCTGGCATTAAAATTTAACACGTCTGTATTTTTTCCTCTATTCAAAAATTAAAAGCAATTACCTCTTATCATTTTAAATGATTCACTGAGATAATTGCTTCTATATTTAATAACTCTTATCCACGGTGGAACATCCCTATAACTTCTTTTGTCTCTGTGATGTTCACAAACGCATTTGGATCAACTTCAGTAATCATTTCTTTAACTTCTGATAATTGATAACGAGTGATAACAGTAATAAGGACTTTTCTACCTTCACCAGTATAAGCTCCCTCACCATCCATAATTGTAACTCCGCGATATAGATTCGCAAGTAATTTCTCTTTCACTTCGTCACCTTTACCCGTAATAATCATCAGAGTTAGTTTAATGTGATTCGTATGAATCGTATCAATAACTTTACCCGTCGCATAAATCGCTACAAGCGTGTATAAAGCTGCATCCCAGCTAAATACAAAGCCAGAAATCACTACAACGATCGCGTTCATCGCAGAAATCATCGCCCCAAGAGGAAAATCTCTTTTCTTATTTAGAAGCATCGCAATAATATCAAAGCCACCTGATGATCCTGAAGCTTTAAAAATTATCCCAATACCAATTCCTGTAATAACTCCACCAAACAGTGATGCAAGAAGGGGCTCATGTGTTACTTGATAAACAGGAATTACATACAAACTAACTGAAAGTACTAGTACTGAAAGAATCGTATATCCAATAAACCGTTTACCTAATTTCATTACACCTATAATAAGTAAAGGAAGATTTAATAAAAAGTTTAAAATACCTGTATTGAAAGGCGTTACTAGACCAAGCATGATAGCAATTCCACTTAATCCACTGCTAAGAATTTCATGAGGAATCAACAAAAAGTTATAAGCAAATCCCACTAAAATAGAACCTATTGTAATTATAAAAATATTGCGCATAGCTACTCTCCCTACCAAATAATCCTGTGCTACTATTTTTTTATTCTTTTTTAAAAATTCACACAACATCTCATACTAACGCTTCCGAATCTTAACTCGGTGACCATGTCATAAGCACAATTGAATTATATTATAGTTGAGTTTTAACGATTAAAAAATTTAATAGTTTTTTCTGAAAAATAGGAATAACTATAACCCAGCAGTAACAACATGAATTATTCACAAATATAAATATATGAACAATTCATGTATAGCCTTCATTACTCTTCTACACTTGTTTGATCGGCAACTTTATAAATTCTTTCTAACATTGGAGGATGCGTATATCGGAACCATTTCACAAGTAAAGGCGGATTTACTTCACTTAATCCAGATTTTGTGAGTTTTTGAAACGCCGTCACCGCTGCCTCTTTATCCCCCATTAACTCTATTGCATACTGGTCAGCTCTTGATTCCTGATATCTAGAGACATAATTCGAGATTGGACTTGAAGCGAATAATAACATCGAAGTAATTAGTAAAAACAATGGGAGCGAACTAATGTCACTAATCTTCTTTAGTTTTAATACCCTTCCATGTCTTGCAATAATCCAAGTCATAATCCTCGACGTTAACCAAAGTCCAATAAGCGTCATGAAGATATAACCAACCAGGCCAAAATAAATATGTTTCTCTACATAATGTCCCATTTCATGTGCCATTATGAATAAAATTTCTTTATCTGATAAACGATTTAATGTAGTATCCCAAAGCACAATCCTCGAATTACTACCAACACCAGTAACATAAGCATTTAGAGCATTCGTCTTTTCCGCCATGTTCACTTCAAACACATGCTCAGCTGGAATATTTGCCTGTTCGGCTAACGACAAAATCTTTGTCTCTAATTCTTTATTTTTCAACGGGTAAAAATCGTTATATAACGGGGCAATTACTACCGGTTGGATAAACATGATAAAAATAGAGAAAGGGATTGTTAATAGCCAGGCATATAGCCACCATCTCTTGGTACTTTTTTTTATGAGCCAATAAAGAACCAACACAACTATTACAGTCATGCCTAAGTTAACCCAAAAGTCTATCACACCATCCCTCATCCAAGAAGAAAAGCTTTGGGTACTAATTCCATACTTTTTACTTAAGGTAAAGCTATAATAGTCCATTGGAAATAATACAATATACGTAAGTAGTGATAACAAAAATAGATAGATTACATTTTTTACGATTGTCCATTTGGAAAGTGCTGCTGACCATTTTTCTAACATAAAAGATAGCCCTACAAGCAATATTAAGAAGTAGACGAGCCATTCAAACGGAGTCGCTACAAAAAAGAGGAAATTCCTAATTTTCGAGTACTCTCCACTTAATAGTAATTCGTGCTCGGACATAAACATCGCTGGATCAGCGACAGTTCCCTTTAAAGCAGCTGGTATAGTGCCACCACCATTATGAAAAATATAAAAATACATCGCTAAAGCATACACACCAAATATCAATAGAGCTGATATTCCCCATTTTTTTGCTATGTCGTTCACTCCCTTGTTCAGTTCGTCCTACAATAAGTGTAATCTAAAACGACAAAGATAGAACAGATTTCTATGTTAAAGCTTTATTAAGATTAGCTAAGCACAGATACAGATAAAAATCGGCAACGAACATTATTCTTTTTGAAAAAATCTATAAGAATATTCTTCCCCAATACGGGCAAAATCATGTTTTTAATTGTTGGTATTAGAAATGAGCAAGTAATTCTATTAATTTCCCAAAGCTTTAACGATTTTATATATCTACTTTTTTTATTTTATTTAGACTTTGTTAGTCTTTATTGTTGTTTTTGGTGGATTCGCATTCTTTACTAATTTACCTCCATCAAAATGACGACCATATTTTTTTACAAATGTAGTTATTTCATCTGTTGAAGAAAGGTGCCCTATGTGTCCCCACGTTAAAAAATAGGACTGTACTTTCCCACTATAAAATACCCAACTAAAAAATCTTCGTGCAAAGTTGTGGGAGCCACTCTTCCTAAATTCATTCATACGGTTACCATCTCTCCAAACTGTTATCGTTTGCCCTATTCCTCCTTGTATTTGTCCAGTCAGCTCAGCATATAGTAGGTTTTCATTTTTTGTCAGTGCTTTCATTATGAATTGATTTAGCATCCCATTTATGATCAAGCGTGGAATATTGAACAGTTCTCCTCTTGTTACAGATATCACTGCACCTGGCGGCAACATAATATTTCTATCGCCCAAAGTAAACTTGGCACCGTACTTATTATTGGGGTCTTCAAGTTTCATCCATGTTTTCATAAGAGCCTCCTGATTTCATATAGAATAAGACATATATATTCTACATAAATTCACAATAACCCTGTATTTAATTTACAGATTTTTTCTTTATTCAATTAATCTGCCCGTTAGCTTATCAACTACAAATCAACATTAAGCTTTAACAGTTCTTTTATTTATTATATTTTAAATATTAAAAATACTTTGATTTACACAAATGTTAAAGGTTATTATTAAGTTACAAATTAGAATATAGGGAGATGTGTTGCCTGTATGACCGTTAATTACGACTTTTTATTGCATCATCAACAAACTATTAAAGAAGATCTTTTAAATCTCGTACAAGCTGAGTCACCCAGTTATGATAAGAATCTCGTAGATTTAACAGGAAATCTGATTAAGGTTATTATCCAAAAACGTCTTGGTAAAGATTACATCTGTACGGAATATATGAACAACCAATATGGAAATCACCTCCTGTTCGAGAAAGAACATTCCGTAAAACCTCGTGTCCTATTCCTTTGCCACTTTGACACTGTTTGGCCAAAAGGTGAATTACCAATTCATTTTGAAAATGACGTGTTTTATGGCCCAGGAGTGTTTGATATGAAAGCAGGATTATTGTCATCTATTTGGGCGATTTCTTCATTAGAAAACACTTTAGAAACGTTACCAATATCTCCTGTATTTTTACTTACTTCAGATGAAGAAATCGGTAGTATATCCTCTAGAGAATTGATTGAAGTGGTGGCAAAAACATGTGAGGCGGTTTTTGTGATGGAGCCCCCTGAGGCCCAAACGAGTAACCTGAAAACAGCTAGAAAAGGTATGGGAATGTATCAATTAGAAGTACAAGGAATAAGTACACACGCTGGAAATAACCATGAAGATGGTGTCAACGCTATATTAGAGATATCTTACTTAGTACAACAACTCCAAGAGCTAACTGATTATAGCAAAGGGACAACAGTGAACGTAGGTGTGATTCGTGGTGGTACAACGATAAATGTAGTGCCAGAATACGCATCTATTGACGTAGACTTTCGAATTTCTACATTGCTTGAAGCGGAAAGAATTATGCAAGCAATCGAACAACTTACTCCGAAAAATCCATTGGCTAAACTGAGCATAACTGGTGAGTTGAATCGACCACCGCTTGAGAGAAGCGAAGCCAATCAACAATTATTTAAAATTGCTCAAGAAGCAGGTAAAAAACTGAACATTGAAGTTAATGAATCTAGTGTAGGAGGAGCAAGTGATGGCAACTTCACTTCTGCTTTAGGTATTCCAACTATTGATGGACTAGGTATTCCAGGAGATGGAGCACATGCAAGACATGAACATATTCAATTCGATATGTTTGCAAAACGTTGTGCCCTAGTTGCAGAGCTATGTATCGCCTTTGGAGATAAATTTGTAAACGACTATACTATAAATAACAATAAAGAAGAACATATAACAAAGTAACAAATAGACAAAATGAACTTAATAATAATGTGAGGTATCAGGCTAAGAAGAGATTCATAGACTGATACTTTTTTGTGACTATCACTAGAAGTGAAACTTTGCATTCACATATTCGTATTACTAGTATTCAAAGAATGAGGAGATAAAATGAGTGAATGATTCTAAGGAATGGTTAACAGAAGAATTTAACAAGGTAGAAGCATGGGAAAAGGATCAAAATGATCTATGGTTTTTCGAGAAAATTGGGCGGTTGCCATTTAAAATCATCGATAAATGGACACCTAAGTTCATTCAAGATAAAATCGGCATTCTACTGGACGAGCTTGGCCAATACGTTCAAACAGGTGGAAACTATCTAAGTTCAGTATCTAAAATCCCTTCGTATTATCCTAAGCTTGAAGTACAAACAATTGAGGATGTGAAAATGCTGCCTGTCTCTAAGATGGATCATGCAGTTGATGGGCTGACTAAAAACAGAAAAAATTTAGCAACACTACAAGGCGCTGGTACCGGAATCGGAGGTATATTTACATTATCAATCGATATCCCTCTCCTTTTAGGGTTACAGTTAAAAACTATACAGGACATTGCAATTTGCTATGGCTATGACCCAAATGAAAAAAAAGAACGTTTATTTATCGTAAAATGTCTTCAATTTATCTCCTCTGACATTATCGGTAAGGAAGCAATCCTTTCCCAATTATCCATGTTTGATAACCAAGATGAGACAGTAAAACGAGAGGTTATATCCGAAATGCAAGGTTGGCGTGAAGTCGTGTATTCTTACCGAGATCAATTCGGCTGGAAGAAACTGTTTCAAATGATTCCGATTGCTGGTCTCTTATTCGGTGCATTCATTAATCGGTCAGCAGTCCATGATATAGCGGAAGCGAGCAAAATGCTATACAGAAAGAGAAGGATAATTGAAAAGTTGCAGTATCATGAGTTTGATTAAATCATCATTAAAAACAAATATGACCTTACCCATTATTGGATAAGGTCTCTCATACCAGTATATATAATCTATCTAAAATTCTTAGTTACGTTTTTAATCTGCCCAATTATAAAAACATGCCTGCTATGGCAGCGCTTAATAATGAAGCCAACATCCCTGAGGCGACAGCTCTAAATCCTAAGCGTGCAACATCTTCGCGACGGCTTGGTGCCATCGAACCTAAACCGCCTAACAACATCGCCATCGAGCTTAAGTTTGCAAATCCACATAATGCGAAGCTTACTACAATTACTGTTTTTGGAGATAATGATGCAATTTCAGGTGCAAAAGCAGAATAAGCAACGAATTCGTTTAGCACTAACTTTTGACCTATAAAAGATCCTGCCTGGACTGCTTCTGACCAAGGAACTCCTATAACAAATGCAAGTGGTGAAAAAACAAATCCTAAAATCCCCTCAAGTGTTAACTCCTTAAATCCAAAAATACTTCCTATTCCACCTAGTAGTCCATTAAGAAGTGCGATAATTGCAATAAATGCAAGTAGCATCGCACCTACATTTAACGCAAGTTTTAATCCATCACTAGCACCACGTGCAGCTGCATCAACTACGTTGACAGATGAATCATCTTTTTCCATAGTGAAGTTTTCTTCATTCACGACTTCCGTTTCAGGAATCATAATTTTAGCTAAAATTAATCCTGCTGGAGCAGCCATAAAGCTTGCAGCAACCAAATATTCTAATGGAACTCCTAATAATGCATACCCTACTAAAACTGACCCTGAAACCGAAGCAAGTCCTCCGGTCATAATAGCAAAAAGCTCTGATTTTGTCATATTCGCAATAAATGGTCGTATAACAAGAGGTGCCTCCGTCTGTCCTACAAAAATATTTGCAGCAGCCGAAACAGATTCTGCCTTACTTGTTCCCAAAAGCTTTGAAAGAGCTCCACCAAGAATTCGAATAAAGAACTGCATAATTCCTAAATAATATAAAACAGAAATTAGAGAAGAGAAGAAAATGATAACGGTCAATACTTGAAAAGCAAAAACAAAACCGAAATTTTTAGTATCCGCTGCAGGACCAAATACGAAGGAAATCCCTTCACTTGCATAAGAGATTAAATTTTGTATACCATTTGAAAAAGCTAGGAGACCTTCACGCCCTGTTTCCCATTTTAAAACGATAAAAGCAAACAAAATTTGAATTACTAATCCTCCAACAACTGTTCGCAAATTGATTGATTTTTTGGAACTTGACAATAAAAAAGCTATACCAAGAATAGCTATTATACCGCAAATCCCCCATAATACGTTCATATTAGACACCTTCTTTGTATGTAGTAGAAAAACAATCCCTTTTATCAAATCCCTTAATTAGACATCTGACAACAGACAACCTTAGAGCATCTTAACAAATAGCACTAAGGATGTAAATTGAAATATTATTCTATATTTTCATTCTTTTTTAACCATTCAAAATAATATTGTTCCTCTTTAGAAACTGACTTGAAATAGTAATTCCCTAAATCTAAAAAATTATCACATTCTATTGTTAAAATATTGACTCCGTACTTAATTCAATAAAAAAAGTTCTAATGCCATACTTAGCACTAGAACTTTTACCGAATCTATATTGAAATTTATACTTACATATTTTAATGGCTTTGACTTCTCCTCTTGTACAAGAGTTATAGATTATTGCGTTTAGTAATTTGACTAATTTAGCTTTTCTTTTTTATGAATGAAAGTAACTTATTTAGGACTTTTAATTATAAGCTACTAATAACTAAGAAAAATAATTTATCCTATTATCAATATAAAATTAATTATATTGATATTGATAAATTCGTTCAATTGTTTCTAACCACGTGTTTAGAATGATTGGAAATACCGCTTCATCAATATCAAATTTTTCATGATGATGACCAGCTGCTAACGTTGTACCAAAAATTGCATATGTGGCAAGTCCCCCTTGTCGCTGAACTTGGTCCATCATATAAGTTGCATCTTCTGAACCACCCGCAAACTTACTTCTCAATAGTACTTCCTCTACACCATTAATATCTTTTGCTGCAAGGCCAACTAAATCTATTAATTCCTCTGAAGAAGCACACGTTTTAGCTTCACCAACTATTTCATAAGTAAGCTCTGTTCCATACATTTTAGAGGCTCCTTCTAAAACAGATAGTGCTTGCTCATGTACATAAGTATGTACCGAGTTATTTTCACCACGTGTTTCTAATTTTAATGAGGCATGAGCTGGTACAATATTACGTCCATCTCCTGATATACAAGTTCCAACATTGATACGTGATGCACCATCACTATGTTGTGTAATTGTATGAAGACCCAATATTGCCGAAGCTGCAGCAAGTAAAGCATTTTTCCCCTTTTCAGGTTCAGCCCCTGCATGTGCAGCTTTCCCAGTAAATTTTGCATCTATTTTAGTTGTAGCTAAAAACCCATCTGCACCAGCTATTACTGTACCCAATGGTACATTTATTCCTACATGCATACCTAAAAAATAATCCACATCATCTACAACTCCAGCAGCGACCATTGACTTTGCTCCGCGAACACCTTCTTCAGCTGGTTGAAAAATAATTTTAATAGTACCTTCAATTTGATCCACATTATTTGCAAGGACTTGTGCTAAGCCTAAACCAATTGCGCTATGGGCATCATGTCCACAAGCATGCATTTTCCCTGCATATTTTGAGCGAAAATCAAATTGTTTCGGAAAATGTGTAATTTCATCATTTTCAAGTATATCTAGCGCATCCATATCAAAACGGAAAGCAATGGAAGGTCCTGTATTTTTTCCTTTAATTGTAGCAACAACACCTGTATATCCCCCAACCATCTTTTCCATATATTTTACGTAGCCACCGTTACTTTTTGCATTCTCATAGTAAACTGCTAACTCGTCATCAGAGGGGACGCCCATCCTTTCTTCTGACACAACCTCTTTTCCTATTTGTACATGTAAACCTAATTTGTGCAATTCATGTGCGATTATTGAGGCTGTACGAAATTCCGTCCAGCCTGTCTCAGGGTACTGATGGAAATCTCTTCTCCACGCAACCATTTGTTCAATTAAATTTGAAGTAGTTGTAAATAGTTTCATAAAACACACTCCTTAGATTAATAATTAGATACTTGTCTTACTAGACAAACTGTTGAAAAAAAGAAAACAGAAAAAACATATCTGCAACACGACTATCTAATATTTGTGTTATTAAGACTTAAAATTGACTTCCTGTACCTTTAAAAACTTTTGCATGAATTGAACTATTTCCGTATTCATTTTAATATGATTTTCGATTTTTTCCGTTTGGTGACCTTCGTCCTCAAAAATAATAAGATCTACTTGCTTTCCTTGCTCTTTTAAATCTGCCGTTAGCTGTTCGGCTTCACTAACAGGGACTCGTGTATCGTTTCTGCCGTGGAAAATAAGTAAAGGTACTTTTATTTTATCGGAATGATTTAATGGTGCGATTTCTTCAAAGAAATCAACATCATCTTTTAATGATCCATATTCATATTCACGTAATTTTCTGCGCCATGCCCCTGTATTTTCTAAGAATGATTTGAAATGGGATATCCCTACAATATCCACTCCTGCCGCCCATATATCAGCATAATGTGTTAGGGCAGCTAAAACCATAAATCCACCATAGCTACGTCCCATAATACCGATTCGTTCGGAGTCGGCTCCATGCGTATGTACTAAATCATTTGCTAGCCATTTTAAATCAGCTACAGAATCCATACGCTTTCGTACATCATCCAATTTCACGTATTTTCGTCCATACCCCATACTTCCTCGCACATTCGGTGCCGCTACTGCAAAGCCATTCGCTGCTAGATACTGAATCACAGGGTTATACTCAGCTCGTAGTTGATACTCGGGTCCACCGTGAACATACACTACTACCGGCTGAGCTTCTTCCTTTTTACCATATAGAAAGTAAGGTACTTCCAAACCATCAAAAGAAGAAAATGTACAAAGCTCTGGTTGCTGCCACAAGTGTTGTACTTCCTTAGCCTCGCCTATGAATGTGACACGTTCTACTTTGTTGTCATTCAAAGATACTCTCCAAATATCACCAGGAAGTATGGGGCTTTTTAGTCCAAAGTAAAGTTCATTATCATTTAGCCAAGTTAGAGATTCCACTACCCCGCTTGGAACACCTTCGATATAATGATGCTTCTGTTTTATTAAATCATAAATTCCAAGAAGAGAGACTCCACCCTCGTTTGTAGTAAATGCTAGGATAGAATTGTCTGGAGATAATTTAATTTCTTCAATATCCCATTTGTCGAATGTAAGTAGTTCCTGTAGTTGAGAAGATTCTTTAAAATTAAATTTATGGATGCCTAAAGTATCTTGACCAACATCAGTCAGGATGAATCCACTCTCTCCATTATTACTCTGCTGAAGTGACTGATATCTAGATAAAGGATTTCCTTCGAATAATTTACAAAGCTCTTTCTTGTTTAAGTTTAGTATGTAGTAAGATTGATCAATATTTGTTTCAGGCATGCTAATGATTAAATGCTCTCCATCTTTTGTCCAACCAATAGGAGTACAATTGCCATCTACCTGATAAACAACTTCCTCTGTTTTTGTTTCCACATCTAGGATAAATATATCGAAGTAACCCGGATGACGACGATTACTTGTGAATGCAATTTTACTTTCGTCTGAAGACCATCCGCCAAATTGGTGAAAATGTTCTTTTGATACTACAAGTTCCTTTGCATACGAATCTTTTTCTCTCAATAAGTGAAATTGCTGTTTTTCATTTCCTTTTTCATCTATTCCTACAATCATTTGCTTTCCTGATGGAGAATGGTATACAGCTAGAACTCGGTCTGGCAGGTCAGAGTATTGTTGAATTTCAGCTGTTGTTACATCCCACTTCCAAACTTGTGGAATACCAGTTTCTTTAGAAATAAAAGTAATAGCTTGTTGATTTGGGATCACTTGTGGCTGGAATCCCCCACGTACATTTAAGTACTCAGATAAAACTTGATCCGAATTTATCATTATTTTCAGTCTCCTTTTAATAGATAGTATCTACATTTATGTATTTCTACTAATAGTAAAATATTAATCCAATAATACTTACAAAAATTGAAGAAGCAGCTAAACTAGAAATCGAGAAAAACAATACTTGGGCTATCTTTTGTTTAAATTGATTTAAATTTGCATCATTAGCGAGCTGCTGATTTGCACGTTCTAGTGATCTAGACTTGTTCATAGGAATGATAAAATGCCCTAGTGATCGAAATCCTCTAGTAAACACACTGAAAAATCTAGTTTGCCAAATATTAATACAAGCAGATATTATTGCAGCGGTTAAACCGAAAAGAAATGTGTAGTTAATCCATTCAACTAGTGTCCAATTTAAGAGCAGCATGATGCCTACCCAAAGCATGGCCAGAGCACTTGTAAGTAAAAAAAATCTTTTCATTCTATCACCTCTTATTAATTTGAATCAGTTATAGCTATAAGTAAAAAAGATAAAGCCCCTTACAATTCCATGTCTTCTTAGAAAAGCTTACGCTCTCTTCGGTAAACTGCTGGCCAAGGGACTTTATCAATTTACAACTCACAATTTATGAATAAAACGTTTTATTTCGTTTTTTCTGCCCATTTAAATTGAGGGAAACGATTCACATAATAAGCGATGTTTTCAAAATCAGGATTTGTTAAGTAATTATATTTATAGAAATTCACAGGCATAAACGGCATATCCGTCATCAAAATTTTCTCCGCTTGATGCAAAAGCTCATAGCGTTTTTTTACATCTTGCTCTACTTTAGACTTAGCAATAATAGAATCATATTCTTTATTTACCCATCCTGTACGGTTGTTAGGACTATCACCTAGGTAGTAGTCAAGATTAACAACAGGATCAACAAAAATACCAATCCATCCCATACGAGCCATTTGGAAGTTTCCTTGTTTTGTTGTTTCTAGATAAGTACCCCACTCTTGGTTACTTAGTTTAAGTTTGACACCTAAGTTTTGATCAATCATTTCTTGTACTGCTTCTGCAATTTTTTTATGATTTTCAGCCGTGTTATAAAGTAATGTTACTTCTGGAAGCTTGCTCCAGCCCTCTTCGGCCATACCTTCTGCTAACAGCTTTTTGGCTTCCTTAGCATTTTCTTCAAAGTAATCGCCACCAACTTTACGGAAATCTCCTTCTGGTGTTTCTGCGCCTTCAGGAACCATTGCATATGCTGGTGTTTCTCCACCTAACGTTACATTTTCTGTCAATGCTTTACGGTCAATTGACATTGCGAAAGCTTTACGAACTTTTGCATTTGTAAATGGTTCTTTCTTAACATTGAACATGTACATATATGTTCCGTAGTAAGGTTCTTCACGATAATCTTCATTATCTTTTTCAGTTGCAAGAACATCACTTGGTAATGTACTGATTAAATCTAATTCTCCTGTTTTGAACATTTGATAATAAGTTGTAGCTTCATTTACTATTTTGAAAGTCACTTTATCTAATTTCACTACGTCTTTATCGTAGTATTCATTGTTCTTTTCAATCACTACATTACTTTCATGCTTCCATTCCGTCATCTTAAATGGACCATTACTAATGTATGTGTTTGCATCTGCAGCCCAGTTCTCATTACTTTCAACCAGCTTTTGTTGAACTGGATAGAATGTCCACAATGTAAGTAAGCTATCAAAGTAACCTAATGGCGCATTCAATTGAACTTCAAGTGTTTTATCATCTACAGCAGTTACCCCAACATCCTCCACTTTACCTTTACCTTTGTTGTATTCTTCTGCACCTTTAATATAGTAAAGGTAAAATGAAAACGCACTTCCAGTTTCGGGATTTAATACCCTTTTCCATGCATATTCAAAGTCACCCGCAGTAACTTGAGACCCATCAGACCATTTTACGTCGTCACGAAGAGTAAATGTATAAGTTTTTCCATCATCAGATGTCTTCACATCTTTAGCTGCACCTAAAACCGGCTTCCCATCCTTATCACGAGTATATAGACCTTCAAAAATATGATCTAGTACCCAACCAGAAGTTGTATCTGTTGCCTTAGCAGGGTCAATTGCTGGAGGTTCACTACTCGCATTTACGACAATCTCTTGTTTAATGTTACCTTTGTCCGTTTTATCTCCTTTGGATGATTCATCTTCTCCTCCACCATAACATCCTGCCAAAGCAGAGCCTGTTACTAGCACTAAAAGTAATGACAATAACCATTTTTTCATTTTATTTCCCCCTTCTTTCTATTCATATTAATATAAGTGACAAGCCGTCCAATGCTCTTTCTCTACCTCTTTCCACTGAGGCTCTTGCAATGCGCATACCTCCATTGCATGAGGGCATCTCGTTCGGAATCGACAACCACTTGGTGGATTGGTCGGGCTTGGTGGATCACCAGCAAGGACAATTCGTTCTCTTTTTGCATCACGTGGATTTGTTTTCGGTATAGCTGATAATAATGCCTGGGTATATGGATGTAATGGATTCGTGAACATGTCATCACTATTACTTAATTCCATCATCTTACCTAAGTACATCACACCGATTCGATCACTAATATGTTTTACCATTCCAAGGTCATGTGCGATAAATAGGTACGTTAAATCTTCAGATGTCTTTAAATCTTCCAATAGATTAATAACCTGTGCTTGAATAGATACATCTAGTGCTGAAATAGGCTCGTCCGCAACGATAAATTTTGGTTCTACTGCCAATGCACGTGCTATGCCAATTCTTTGTCTTTGCCCACCGCTAAATTCATGAGGATAGCGTTTAGCATGTTGTGGACTCAAACCAACACGCTCTAATAATTCATAAATTCGATTGGTACGCTCTTTGCCACTAAATAGCTTATAGGCATCGATTCCTTCAGCGATAATGTCGCCCACTCGCATTCTAGGATTCAGTGATGCATGTGGATCTTGGAAAATAATCTGCATTTCTTTATTCACATTTCTTTTCATTTCTTTATTTAATTGTTTAATATTCTGACCATCGTATATTATATCTCCATCCGATGCCGCTTGGAGTCCAACGAGCGTTTTCCCTAAAGTAGACTTCCCACTCCCACTTTCTCCAACAAGACCAAACGTTTCCCCTTTTCGAATGTAGAATGAAATATCATCAACTGATTTAACAGTAACATCGGATTTAATTTTAAAATATTTTTTTAAAGATTGGATTTCTACTAAATTCTTAGTCAATACTCTCACCCCCAACTGTAACTGTTTTATCCTTTTCTAATGCAAAAGGCATTTCCATTTTAGGTGCTCGAGTATCATTTAGCCAGCATCGTGCAGAATGCGATTCATCAATTTGATAGTCTCCTGGCATTTCTTCTAAACATATATCCATTGCATACTTGCATCGCGGTGCAAATGGGCAACCCTTAGGTGGAGAAAAAAGATCAGGTGGAGAGCCTTCAATAGGTATTAATTGTTTCTTTTCTGTTCCTTCTAAGTTCGGAATCGAGTTCAACAATCCCCATGTATACGGGTGTTTTGGATTTTCAAATAAATCGAAAACGGTTGCACTTTCAACCATGATACCTCCATACATCACCATTACTCGTTGAGCAGTTTCTGCTACAACACCTAAATCATGAGTAATGAGAATAATCGCTGTTTGAGTGTCCTTTTGCAATTTCTTCATTAACTCTAAGACTTGTGCTTGTATAGTAACATCTAGGGCTGTGGTGGGTTCATCTGCAATAAGTAATTCCGGATTACAAGCAAGTGCGATTGCAATCATTACACGTTGTCTCATCCCCCCACTAAACTCGTGTGGGAATTGGTTGTAACGCTCCTCTGGATTTGGAATTCCTACCTGCTTAATCATTTCTATCGCTTTCTTTTTGGCTTCTTGTTTAGATAATTTTTGATGAGTGATGAGTCCTTCAGCAATTTGCTTACCAACGATCATTGTTGGATTTAATGACGTCATCGGATCTTGAAATATCATGCCGATTTTAGACCCTTTTACTTTTCGCATTTCCCTTTTTGAAGCCCTTAGTAGTTCTTTTCCTTGGAATTTAATACTGCCGCCTTTAATAATGCCTGGAGGAGTTGGAATTAGCCCCATAATAGATTGGACAGTGACACTTTTTCCACTGCCACTTTCACCAACAATGGCAACTACTTCCCCTTTATCAACATGGAAGGAGACGTCTCTTACTGCCTTTACTTCCCCGCCGTATGTTTTGAAATTTATCTCTAAATTATTAACTTCTAGTAAATGATTCATTGTTTTGTACCTCCTACTTACGAGCTCTTGGATCGAGTGCATCTTGTATTCCATCACCAAAGGCGTTAAATGCAAACATCGTCAGTGCGATCATGAATCCAGGGAAAAACAATCTCCACCAATGTCCACTTAAAATAACACCAAGTGAATCATTAGCCATCGTTCCCCAACTTGCAAATGGAGCTTGTACCCCAAGACCTAAGAAGCTCAAAAAGGCCTCTGCGAAAATAGCTGTAGGAATCGTAAATGTTAAATTAATAATGATAATCCCCATTGTATTTGGTAATAAGTGACGTGTAATAATTTTGACATGAGAAGTACCTAGTTTTTCAGCAGCTAAAACATACTCCTGAGATTTTAGAAGTAAAATTTGTCCTCTTATAATTCTCGCCATTCCAACCCAACCAGTAATAGATAAAGCTATTATTATTGTAGTTATACCTGGCTCCATGATAACCATTAATAGAATTACTACTAGCAAATAAGGGATTCCGTATAGAATTTCTACAATTCTCATTAGCAAACTATCAACGCGGTCTCCTAATTTACCTCTTCCTGCCATGTATCCAGATATACCACCGACTACTACTCCTAAAACTAAATCTACAATCGCTGCTATAAAGCCAATAGTTAAAGATACACGTGCACCTTGCCATGTACGACTCCACATATCACGACCTAAGTTATCTGTTCCAAACCAATGTTCTCCTGACGGTGCTTTATTGACATTCGTTAGATTTTGTTGGGAGCCACTATATGGAACCATCGATGGTCCAAAAATTGCTAAAAAGATAATTACAACTAAAAGGAAAAGTCCTATTATAGCTAATTTGTTTTTAAGGATACTAAGAAGAGTTTCTTTAAAAACTCCTAAGCTAGGACGTTGGATTTCATCTGTCTGCAGCTTACTTGGATCTACTGGACGAAACATAGAATCGTTCAATACTTTTACCATCTGCTAATCCCCCTTGCTAGTCAGCTTAATTCTTGGATCAATAAAACGGTAAGAAATATCGATTAAAAATAAAGTGACAACTAAGATTGTACTGAAGAACACGGTTGTCCCCATGATGACGGGATAATCACGATTAAATATACTATCCACGAAGTATTTACCTATACCTGGTACTGCGAATATTTTTTCGATAACAAATGTACCTGTAATTAGCGAGACGAATAGTGGACCAATGAAGGATACAACCGGTAAAATCGCATTTCGAACTCCGTGATTTAGCACAATTTTAAAGGTAGATAACCCTTTTGCATCCGCCGTTTTAATATAGTTCTGATTCATAACCTCCAGCATACTAGAACGCATATATCTAGCAACAACCGCTAACGGTGTAGTTGCAAGTGCTAAAGTAGGTAGGACAGAATGTTGCCATGTTCCCCAAGAAGCTACAGGAAGTATTCCAAATTTCACTGCAAAGATATTGATCAGTAATGGCGATAATATAAAACTAGGTACCGATATACCAATGATGGCAAAAATCATAGCCGCATTATCGAGTAATCTATTATGATTTAATGCAGCAACGATCCCTAGTAAGAGCCCAAAGACGAGCGCTACAATTATCGCTTGAATTCCGAGCGTTGCAGAGGCTGGAAACCCTGAAGTTATAATGTCATTTACGGTACGGGATTCTGATTTAATAGATGGTCCTAAATCCAACATAACTAAATTTTTTAAATACAAGACATATTGCACCGGTACCGGTTCGTCTAAGTTATATTTAGCTCTCATATTTTCTACTACCTCTTTAGGTAGTACATCAGCATCTGATGCAAATGGATCTCCAGGAATCATATTCATGATAAAAAATGTTAATGAAGCTATGACCCAGATGGTAAGAATCATTGTCATAAATCTTTTTACAATATACATACCTATCTACACCCCCGTTCTAAATACGTCAACTTATTATGTATTGACACTTCCTAAAACTCCGTTTGTTGCCGCCATCGCAATAATTACACAGCCCCACATATGTTTATAAGCTGTAATCATGTCATCACAAGTAAAGCGTATTTTCTTTGATCCAATTAATTCCACACTAGGAATAGTTGTTGTCATTTTTGCTTGCTGTGACCCTTTAAATTCGATTTCAAATGTAATAGGTCCCGATAATACAACTGGTTTTTGGTCAGCAGAATTTTTTACTGCCACTTCGACTTGTTGTCGAATCTGTTGACGCGCTATCTCAGGATGAATTAACTCTGCAGCAAAGCGATCTACTGCACGTTTAGTAATAGCTGCTTCAACATTAGGTAATGTTTCTAGTACCTCGTTCACATACGCGTCATCTCCACTAATGAACAAAGGTGGAACACCAAATGCACCTGCTACATAAGTATTCATCTCTGTTTCACCGACTACCTGACCATTAATTGTCATTTCATTCACACAAATCCCTGCTAGTGTATGGCTAATAACTGCTACATCAGAGCCCCCTTCACGTCCATGATGTCCGACAAACAAAATACCATCGAAAGAGTCATCCAAACCTTCTAACTGGCACATTACTCTGTTGTTTCCAGAGATCAATCTAGCCCGTATGTCTAAGTCTTCTATTAGGATATTGGACATGTTACCGTGGCCATCTGCTACTACTACTTCTGTAGCTCCTCCATTAATGGCTCCTTCAATCGCTGCATTTACATCTGCTGTCATCAACTTTCGAAAACGTTGATATTCAAAAGGAGTTTTCAATTGTTGGTTAGTCGCTACACCTGAAATCCCTTCCATATCAGCCGAAATAAAAATTTTCATTATTGCCTACCCCCTTACATTGTTCTATAAAAAAGCCGAAGCTTTATTATTCTCACATCATAAAATACTGATTATTCTGAAAAATTTATTCAGATTTTTAGAAAATATATTCAAATGTATTTTTGTGTACCTCAAGCTGAATGATCGTATTGACTTCAGTAATGCATTCGATTTTATTGACTTCACGTAGGATTTCCGTGATTCTTATTTGATCTTTCACCGTTATTTGAAAAAGAATTGGATATTCCCCCGACGTCACAGTGATAAAACGAATTTCTCTAATCTCCTTTAAATCTTCAATTACCCTTGAGATTGAATTTGCTTTCACCTTGACTTGAATAATCGCTCCCGCTTTAAGTCCTACTGCTAAAGGATTTACTACTCCTACTACTTCAAGGAACCCTTTGTCTAATAAATTCTTATAGCGTAGACGAATAGTTTTTTCTGTCACTTGCAGACGTATCGATAATTCAGTAAAGGATAAACGACCGTCTTTAGATAGATGCTTAATAATGCCGTGATCTAACTCATCGACTTCATATTTCAAGTGATCCCTTCTCTCTTTCTTTTTCTCTTCACTACTGGAATCAGGATTATTCTAGCGTTTTATACCGCTTTACAATATTCAGAAAAAATTATATTATCTGAAAAAGGAATATTAGAGATTAGTTTATATTAACTATTTTTATATTGCAAACCTTTTTTTATAAAAATTGGGGGTTTTGGAATGATAGCAATTAAGAATGCAATAATTTGGAATGGTAATGGTGAGTCTCTAGAAAATCACGTCATTTTCGTAAAAAATGGCGTTTTTGAAAGAATTGAGTCTGAGGAGAAAATAACAGAAGCCTATGCAGTAATTGATGCAAAAGGAAAAATAATTACACCTGGTTTAATAGATGTACATACTCATCTTGGAGTTTCTGAAGAGGGTGTTGGTATTGAAGGAGCTGATTTCAATGAAACTAGTCATCCGGTAACACCACAAATACGTGCTTTAGATGGTATTAATCCTATGGAAATTGGATTTGCAGATGCTCGTAAAGCTGGGGTAACAACAGTTCAAGTAATGCCTGGAAGTGCTAATGTAATCGGAGGAGAGATGGTTGTTTTAAAAACAGCTGGTACCATTGTCGATGAGATGGTTATTAAATCACCTTCTGGTATGAAAGCAGCAACTGGGGAAAATCCTAAAAGATTTCATGGAGCTAAGGGGAAAATGCCTGTTACTAGAATGGGTGTTGCTGCCTTAATACGCGAGAAATTAATTGAGGCACAAAATTATATCAACTCTGAGAAAAAGGATAGAAAGCTAGATTTAGAAAATATGGCTAAAGTTTTAAATAAAGAGATTCCTTTGCGCGTTCATGCACATAGAGCAGATGATATTTTAACAATACTTCGCATTAAACGTGAATTTGATATTAATGTGACGATCGAGCATTGTACTGAAGGGCATCATATTGCTGATTATATTGCAAAACACGATGTGCGAGTTTCTGTAGGACCAACTATGTCCACACGTTCAAAAGTGGAGTTAAAAGATAAAAAATGGTCTACAATCAAAACACTTTTAGATGCAGGAGTTCCATGTTCTATTACTACAGATCATCCAGTCGTTGGTATTGAATATCTAGTAACAAGTGCTATACATGCAATTAAAAACGGAATAACCGAACAACAAGCCTTGCAAGCTATTACATTAAACGCTGCTAAGCATCTTGGAGTTGACGATCGCGTCGGGTCGATTTTACCGAATAAAGATGCTGACTTTGTTATCTGGAGTGGTAACCCATTCGATCTTAACAGTAAGGTTGAAAAAGTATTTATTAATGGTGAAATTGTTAATTGATTATATTAATTCTGTCTTAAGAAGAGTTTTCTACACTTAGGTTCTCAAATTACTATTCATTATCTTATTTGATAGTCAAAGGTTAATCGCACAATAAATATTGAGATAGTGCTTTAGACTTTAGTGTAAGACCAGATTAAGGTACTACTTAAAAAATAATTGAGCCTTACCTCGATAATTAATGAGGTAAGGCTTGCTATTTTGATTATTGGTTTTTAATAATGGTAAAATTCAGATACACATTGTAATTGCCAATGTACCCCTCTATTATTAGCTTAGATAATTTCATCAAACATGGTTAGAAATAATTTGTTTTAACTTCTCTTGTAATTTAGGTAAATCTTGTACCGTGATTGATAGTCTAATATGACTTTCATCCATTTCCATTGCTTCTGCTAAAAATCCTCCAAAACCTCTTGCTTTTCGATCCACTTGCATAAGAATTTCCGCAGATTGTTCAGTTTGTGTAAGGAATAAAATTTCTAGTTCATCTAGCTTTCCTCTATAAACTCCGTTTGTTGGAATAAACTCAAATTCTTGCACAAACGGATAATTACTACGAATTTTAGAAGAAGCTTGCTCACATTCCACTTTGCGTAGTTTGAATCCTAGTTGATCTATCGCCTCTAAAATTTGCACCACAAGTCTAGTTGGACGAATAGCTATAAAATCCTTATCTGTAGGATCTACACTATTTTTAATATCTAATCCTGTACTAACCCAAACTTGTGTATTTCCATATGTTATTGGCGTATCAGTTGGGAGATTGATTTCAAATGGAATTACTTTTGTTTCATTAACTCCAATAGTAAACGGAGCAGTGATTTTATACTGTTTCACTGTCGCAGAATCTGTATACTTTTTATCATCAGACTCTCGGATATAAGTAGTATTTACAGTCAAATAAATGGAATCAATTTGTTGCTCCAGATTCCCTCCATACACTTCAACTTCTCCTCGCATTATTTCACCAGCGACATACTCCGCTTTTTCCAGCTTCGTATCAACCTTTGCTCCGCCTACTCCAAAACTCGCTAGTATTTTATTAAAAAATGACATCAATAAATCCCCCTACATCAAATTATTTACAAATACTATACGAATACTACAATTAATAAGTTTCAAATTTTTATTTCATTCCGCAAACAAAAGAATAGTTTAAGTTTTGTGTGATGGAAATCAATTAATAATATTGGATGGCAGAACAAATATAGCCAAAATTAAAAGGATCGTAATCGATCCTCTTTATTTCTAAAGTGTCTTATTTAATTCAGTTTGATTCAACATTCTTACGATCTTGCGTGGCGTGTAATTTAACCATCGCAAATCGTGCAATGGGTTGAATTACTAAACTCTCAGCGATTAATACAATAACTAAGTTTCTTGGCCAGTTTGATAAAAAACGGCTGAAAATTTCAGTACTAAAACCATTTCCTACAATATCACCGATTAATGTCATAGCGATGGACATACCAAATACAGTGAAGATAATTCGGAATAAAATTTTAGAATTAAAGCTATCTGTTGGCAGTGTAAATTTGGACACTAGGTTTTCAGCAATACGGCCTATTACAGCAGGTTCAATTATCATAACGATAACCCACATAATCGGTAAGGCTTTAATAATTTGCAAAAATACTTGTCCACTACTTAAATCTTCTGGCACATTTAATATAATATTGATAGATGTCATTAAAATAACTGTCAATGTAGAGATAATCGTACCGTACAATAGTCCTTCTTTAGCATTCCTAGGTAATCTTGTTTCATATTGCATTTTTTCATTTTGCATAGCTACTACTTGTTGCATAGTCTCTTCCTTTCAAAAGTGATGCTGATTAAATTATTCAACTACTTTTAATGTATTTGGTAATAAACTTGCGATTGTTTGAAGTGGTTCACTTGTTTTTTTCGTTAAACAAAGCATTATACCACCTTCAATTGTGGCAGTCATCATAAGAGCAAATGAATTAGCTTCTTCTTTCGAATAACCATCTGCCATTAATTTAGCCGAATAAATTTCTTGAATCTTTGTAAAAGAGTCCTCGCAAGCTTCTCTAACTCGCTCACTCACTGATCCTATTTCACTAACAATACTGTTAAATGTATAACCAATAATTGTTTCGTCCCTATCAAATTGAATTATTAATTCTTCCAGCATTGCCTGAATAGCTGCTTGTGTAGTTTGATAACGTCCAAAAATTTCTTTTATATCCTGCGTAATAACTTCATTCATCGAATTTAGACAGGTGATGAGTAATTCTTCTTTTCCATTTGGAAAGTGGTGATAAAACCCACCTTTTGAAAGATTACATTCTGTTAAGATTTCGCTTATCCCAACACCTAAATAGCCTTTTTTTCGAAAAAGATTTGTCGCAGTTTGAACTATCAATTCTTTTTTATCTAATCCCATAATAGTCTTAACCTCCAAACCGACCGGTCTGTTTATTAATATATCAAATCTACATTTTATAAGTCAAGAAATTTATCTTTTCGTAAAAAATATTGAAGGAAAGTTAAAACGTTCATTCTTTCTGAAAGACATACTAATAAAATGAGTGTCAACCAAATGAGATTTAACATAAAGAGAATCTCAAATCGCGCCACATATGAGCCTGTGCTTGTAATAGTCAGTTTAGAATCTATATTTAGTAACAAAAAAACCTGAGCAAATGCTCAGGTTCTAATCTTTATTCATTAACTTCAAAATAAAACTAACGATGAGTATCAATATTATCGAACCAAGTAAGGCAGGGAATATATAGAAATCACTTAACGTTGGGCCCCACTGACCCAATAATTTTCCGCCTATCCAGGCTCCAATAATACCTGCAATAATATTACCTATAATTCCACCAGGGATGTCCTTACCTATAATCATGCTCGCTACCCATCCTAGAATACCACCTATTATTAGGAACCAAAGAAAACTAAACATGACAAAACCTCCTTTCTAAACTTGATATAATGTTACCTAAATAACTAAAAGTAAAACGCGTAATTCGCTTCAAATTTAATGAGTATGAGTCCTATGTAAGAACTCATGATTAATATCAAATCAGATTAATTATTTAAATCATATAATCCAGGACTATGCTCATTGGGCATATCAGGTAACTGAGGAACTGGGAAACCCTTTGGTGGTTCTGTTACCTCAAGGTTTCCTTGATTTCTGCTAGGCGTTGTACCTTGGAAAATCTCGCCTATTCTAGTTGGGTCTAGTCTAAAATTAAACTGTGCATTATGATATCCTAAATCAATAAATTTTCGACATTCAGGGTATTTGTTAATATCGTAATTGGGGACTGGGAAGAGTTTACCCCAATCAACTCCTAAAGTTTCTAATGCTTTAGCAAAAGCATTTTGATGTGCATTATCACGAACAATTAAGAAACCGAGTGTTTCTCGGAAAGTTTTATTTGAGCTCATTTCATAAAGACGCGTTTTTTGAAGAACTCCAGTTGATTCAAGGACTAAATTATTGAGCAAATCAGCTACTAAATTTCCATGTGCATAAACCCAAGATCCATTCCATGGGTTACCTGCTGCATCAACTGGTAATGAAGCTTGAGCACCAATTATATAGTGATGGGGATTGGCATGTTTTATTACGTCATCTAAGGGTGCATGATCCTCTCCGCCATTTCCAGGCTCTAATGATTCGCCAGAGTCATTTAATAATTGATTAATTGTATTTTGCGCTAGTTCAACATGCGCAATTTCTTCAAGGAATACTCCACGAAGTAAATCCCGATATTGTGTCTCTTTCCCCCGGAAATTTGAGCTTTGGAAAAAATATTGCATCATTGTTCTCATTTCACCATAATGACCGCCTAATATTTCTTGTAAAACACGTGCAGCTTCTGGGTCTGGTTTATCCGGTGTTATTATGTTTATTAATTCTTCTTTGTAGTAGTACATGTATATTCCTCCTACACTATTCAATCTTATCACTCTATATAGCATGAGTAATAAAAGGAGAAATATTCGAATTAACTTATGACAAATATTTACCTTTAATAGGTATTGATATTTGTTCAAATTAATCAGCAAGTCCCACTTAAATAATTTTAACTATCTGTAATGTATAACAGAACAAATATGGAAGTACTTCTATTCCTTTTCCACTATTTACAGACGTAGCCGAGATATATTTATTATCCTCACTGTAAAATAAGTCATTGTCCCAAAAAACAACGCTTTAACTATTTATTCATTTTTATGTTGTTTCAACCTCTCTTTTATATACTAAAAAATTTCATATATAGAATTGGTAAAATCTCCATAACCATTATTTAATGTATTAAAAATTATTAGTAATACAAAATATGAAGGAATAAATAATACCTTAAGGAGTGTGTTGATTAATGGGCGTTATGGATAATAATTCAAAAAAAGAACCTATGCATTATGGTGAAGTAATGGGTTCCTGGTCATTTGTTGCAGCAAACAATGGACTAATAAGTGGGTATGAGACATTTGTTAATCATGTTGGAGATAAAGACTTGAAAAAGCTACTCACACAAGTTATAGAAATGATGCAATCGCATAATAAAGAGGTTGTGGAACTATTAAAAAATAACGGTATTGTTCCTCCACCTGCATTACCAAGTCGCCCGAAAGCAACGACTGAAGATATTCCTGTTGGTGCAAGATTTGAGGATATCGAAATTAGTGCCACAGTTGCTGTAAATGTTGGACAGGGTTTAGTTTCTTGTAGCCAAGTAATGGGGCAATGTTTACGTGAGGATATTGCAAGGATGTTTGGTAAATTCCATACAGAATGGGCACTATTTGGAGCGAAACTTTTAAAACTAAACAAAGAAAAAGGATGGATTGTTCCACCACCTCTTCACACAGATGTGCCGGAATAATAACGTAACTGTAATTTGAATGGTAAAGGGACCTATTAGAAGGTCCCTTTTCTTGTTATTTTTATTTAAGTTTTCATTATAATTTTAATACATTCATCTTATATTCGTTAATAATAATTTATAAGCTTCACTTGTTTACTTAAGTGGTAATTTATGTATATCTGTATAATGATTTTCGTTAGGTCAAATTCTCCAGCCAATATTTTTTTATATAAATATTTCTTTCAAATAGAAATCCCATAGGAAACTGATTGTACTTAGCACCATATACGCAATACGGCGCCAGTCATTTGAATACTTCCTTTTTTACGTACAGCACCCATTGCAATTTTACTTATTGTTCCAACTTGTATTCAAGCATCATACCTAATTGGTATAATAAATGCCAATATTCTTCTCTCTTCTTTAGTAGATAATTGGTTGAGCAATGAAAAGTAACCTAAGTAAATGTTTAGGTAGTTTAGGTAAGCTTACTCATAATCTTACCAACGCAATTCTTCCTACTATAAAAAGTTTGTCATTTGTCATAATCTAGAACTCAAAAAAACTAACTGGCTCATTGAGTCAGTTAGTTTTTTTTGGTACATCGTTATTTTTCAAAAATTTCGTGGAGCACTTCGTTTGCACTGCTGTTATTTAGGTTTTTTTGAATGCAGCTAGCTGGTTTTTCGCGTAAGGTTTCAGCGAAAGCCTTTGCCATTTCAATTTCTCCGGCCACATGTATCTCCTTCCAGCCACGCTCTTTCTTCAATCGCTCAACAATCTCGCCCATTCCTTTAAAGAATCGGCCCAAATTTTCTTTCAGCCGAGGCTCTAAAGCACCCGCATTGCTGCTTCCAATGCCCGGATGATTGTCAGGCGTCACTTTTTTTCGATTGCCCCATTCTTCCAGATTCGGTTCGAAATCGTAAATAAGTTCATCATTCAAGAAGCCCATTGCTGTATCTAGAATACGTACCTCCCCAAAGCTCGGTAAAATAATTCCTGCATCTGGGTAAGCCTTATACATGTATTCCATTTCTTCAAGTACTGGATGATTCTCCCAGCGGAAGCTCGTTTTCACCTGTACTTGGACATAGTGGACCGACCACAAACTTGGATTGTCCGAAGCAAAAATAACGACTCCTTTTCGTAACTCATTCGAATGGTCATCTATTTCTTTAACGACTTTATCTTTCACTTTTTTAAATGCTTTTAGTTCATCTTCATTTTTAGAAGCAGTTATATACTCTTCCATTCGCTTTAAACCACTTTTCAAATGAATTTTCCATGCACCTTTCAGCTGGTCCGGATCAGCTGGATTTGTATTTAAATACACACTCAACACACAACGATCGTTACATTGAAATTCTTTTAGGGCATTAAGCTCTTTACTTATTGACATAAATTCAGTAACCTCCTTAAGTTTTACATCCATATAAGCTTACCCAATTAACATACCCACACACGCTAATTCTAAAACGAATCAGAAACTACATTAATGGAATTGCAAAAGATAATTTAGATTGAGAAAAATTATATTCTTATTCTGATTAAATTGGAGACATTTTATTGCGCAGAAATGAAATATAAAAAAGGTGTAATGTCAGTGAATACGCTAGTGGTTGCAGTTTAATTAGTGAAAAATAAATCGAGCTTCAAAAAACTTTTCTTCTGATAAAAAATAGCTGTAAATAAAAATTTTTCAAACTAAATACAAAAAGAAAAAAGTACTGCAAGAAAGAGAAAATCTCTCCCTTAGCAGTACCCCTTTTCATCTAAAAATATTATGGTTGTATAAATAATCGTAGGAAATATCAATAAATAGGTATTCATTCACACTGACAGGTATAGAGAATGTACGTGTCATTTCCCCTGTGTCGATATCGCTATATAGGTCAGATAACACACCACTTTGGTCATTACGCATTTCAATAATCGTTTTTAAGAAGTATGGACGCCAGCTCCAGTTTTTATTAACTGCTTCTTCTTGTATATGCCATTTCTTATCGATACACATGATATTAGGTGATGTTTGAAATCCCTCACCATCACATATATAAAGTCGGAAGGAATATGCATCGAGTTCTTTAGCAAGCGCTAGAAGTTGGTCCGTATTATTGCTTGAAGGCTTCATTCGTTGTACGGATTTCTCTAATGCATTTTGCAAAGTTTTCAATGCATTGTAATTATCCTCCAACAATCGCTTTTCTGTTAAGATAAACTGCTGACAGCGTTCTTTAAAACTTTTTTTCAGTTGATCTCGTGGAATTGTTCCTGTATGTACATCAGCTAGATATTTCCCTTGATAATAACGTCCTCCATTTTTCCACGCAAATTGAAGTTTATATTCTTTATCAATACCTTCAAATAACATATTTGCACCAATTTTACGAGCTAATTTACCAAGTGATGTGAACAAATCATTTTGCTCACCCCAAGATTGATAACTCAATTGCCCTATATCCAACTTCAAAATATTAGGAGACAATGTTTTAATATAATCCCAATGACTTTCAGAACCGACTTGATTAATTGCAATCTTCATACCATATGTTTGGAAATAACGAATGATATTATTAAGCTGTCTGAATTCACCATTAAAATTATGCTCTGAAATTACAAGAACAATTCGACTTAGCTCTTCCTCGGGGATATATTTTTTTATTATTTCGAAAAAACTTTCCCCATAGTCAAGTACTAACAAGTTTGCATTGCATGGTAAGTAAATATCGAAATCCTTAGATTCCTTCGCTAGTTGGGCAAGAGCTAAATGCAAAATTTTATGCTCCACTTCCACTCGATACTCTTCTGGAATATCATCATCGTAGGCGAATGTATTTAAACTAATAAGCTCTTCATTGTCTATAAGCTTGCCAGAGACTTCATATGCAATAACAACATGTTCGTCTGCACTAAAAATGGGTTGGAAGTGCGCTTTCAACTTCTCTAGGTTTGTTAATACATCAATTGCGTCCATCCCATAAACCTCCTTAACCGATTGACCATAAGACAATCTTTAAATCATGAAACAATTATCTCCATTTTCATGATATGCCGTCATACGTGATTATGCAAATGAACTCAATTGAACTTTCACCAAAATTAAACAAAACAAAATCCAATAAATTCACTTCACCAATAATAGGTAGACCATTTGATACTAACTCATATTTAAGTTAAATTCCGCATGAAGTAAAGCCTACACCATTTTCTTCTACACTCTTTATTTACAGTGCATTTTGGACAAGTTACACCTGCATAAGATTATCATACACTATATAAAGAATTTAAATTTTAAAAGAGCATTCGTTGTGTACTTATGATGATTGGTCTTTATTTTTTTTAGATAATTTAATTAAAAATGATATGTTGTATGCATCGTTTAAAATTAATATTAAATATAAGAGTAGGAAAAATTAATATGTAAACATTCAAATCTAATTTTTTTATAAACTTACCTTTTCTTCGATATTATACATTCATTATTAGCATGTCACTCATACCGCAAAATAACTAATTGAATAATTCCTTTATTTAAGGCGAAAATATATTCAAACTAGTTGAAAGTGGTGTGTGCATGAATTTCCCTATTATCCATACAAATTTTTGGGATGCTGTTATTGCCATTCCAATTATTATGATTATTACTCAACTATTTAAAATCATTTATCATACCCCTTCAAAATTTGTTCCTACAATCTCATTATTCTTTGGATTATTTATTTCAATTTTCATTAGCCACCGACACGATTTTTTCGCTGGTATATTTATGGGCTGGTTTTACGGATATGCAGCTGTAGGAAATTATGCTGCTTTAAAATGTACTCTTATTAGTTACAGGAATCCAGAGAAATAAGAAATTACAAACGAAAAGATGAAGTTATTTTACTATTTAAAATCTACAATAATTGATATTTTGGAACTATTGTTTTATCTGAAGGAGGGTAAAGCATTGAAGAAGAATAACGTGAATATAGATTTAGATGAATTAAGTTCTGCATTACCCGGAACAAAAAATTCCGCCAAAATTGAGGTTCTTGCAGCTACTGTTACAATAATAGCGGATGCTTTATCCGCTCTAGCCATTGTAGAGGAGATAAATGAAATTCAAGCAGAAGAACAGTTAAACACAAAGAACCAATCAAATAATAATCGCCAATTAAAAAACATGCAAAAGCAACTAGATTTTATCGTAGATCAATTAGCTAGAATAGAACGAAAAATTGATAGAAGATAACGGTTTACATTTATCACTTAAACTTGAATAAAAAAAGCCAAGCATGAATTAAAACCAGCTTGACAATTTTTACTATCTATTAAAATCTAATTAAATTTTCTGCTTCAGTTTATTCTATAGATTAGATTATATGAAATCACTGTTTTACTGTCCTCCAACTAATTGCTGGAACGCCAAAATGTCTTTTTATATTTCTTTCGACGTTCAAAAATGTTGCATCAAGTGGATCATTATTAGTGCCTTTTATACAACGTGATGTGAACATATGGCAATTGTTTCTAATAAGATGATAACCATTGTGCGTATTTCTTGCTGCTATCGCTCTTTTAGCAATTGCTGGGTCATGCAAAACATTACCATTCATATCGCAAGCTACATATAGTTCTGTTCCAGAGCGTACAGATGAACCATTTAAAAAATTATAGTAACCTACTTCGATAATTTTTTCGTTACCATTTAATTCTATTATTCTTCTATTACCAACATATATGCCAGTATGATCTGGAGACCCAATTATTGTATTGGGCAGTCCTAGTAATTTACAATAGACTATACTACCTGCAATAGGTTCCACGTGTTTTAGTAAGTGAGCACTTATGAACCTTCTCCAACTTGGATTATTAAATGCCATTAAATTTACCTCCCTTCGAACCAAGATGAGGCATTTAAAATCAATTAGCTTTTCATTTGAGGGATTAAAGTTTTTTCACATATTTGGAGCTCGCTGTCACATATGTTCCGCTAACAGTCTTATACATCGCAGAACCATCTACAAGTACTTTTTTTTCAATAGTTAACCTTTCTCCTTTTTTTACTGTACCAGTGGGTTTTGACCACCGTGGGCCATCGTAGTAATTCAATACGTTTGCTAATACTTGAATCTGGAAAGTCTTGTTTGTTTTTGGCTTTGAAACTGTAGTAATTTTGATTGTTGTAACTAATTTACGGAATGTAGACCAAGTAAAAGCCGCTTTACCACTTCTCATTTTAGATGGACAGTTTTTACCACTCCAATGATTGTGTTGAACAACATTACTAATAGGAATCTTTTCATCTTTCATAATTTTAGCTACTAAAATGGCAGTATTTTCTACTGCTTTTTTGTAATTTCCATCTTCATTCACACAAATTTCAATGTGAATAGAGTTTGCATTACCATCGCCATTTCCATCCCCCGCAGCCCAACACTTTACGCTATGATTAAATGATTGTACAGCTTCCTTATCGTCTACTGTCCAGTGCCAAGAAGCAGCACGGCTATTTCCCATTGCTTGTAAACGAGCATGTGCATTTGCACTAGCGGTTTTTCTTGTATTATCTGTCTCGTGGATAGTAATCCATTTGCGACCGTTTCCTGTCCCACTTGTTACTTTATTCGTGATTGATTGTGAAACTAAGTGTTTTCTAATTTTGACCACTTGTTTTTCACCTCCTTCTATACCTATTCTTGTCCTTAATAAAAACTCAATAACAGTGTCATTACTAACTAATAAATGCTGAACCTACTACTTTTGTGAAAAATATGAGTTTAAAGCCTATTTTTCACATCATGATAGAAAACATACTGAAAAAAACAGGTTACAACCTAGATAGATGCCATTGTAAAGCATATTTCATAGTCCAGACATTTCGTCAGCATGATAAGTCACGATGTAGCATTATCCTCCTTTACTTGTTACATAGTCTTTATAAACTTAAAGAAAGCGTTTTTTCGTAAAAAAAAAACCAGATGCAAGGAAGCATCTGGTTTTTCTTATGAATGCAATAACTCTAAATTATATACGGTAAGATCTTTATCATCTGATTTTAATATTTTATTCAAGTTTTCTACCTTTTGCTCTTCTATCATTTCACCAGTTATAAGATCGTATTTTTCTAAAAAATAAACGTCTTTTTTCCGGTTATTTAAATAAAATAGTGCTTGTCCTCTAAAATCTACTTGCTCAAATTCCGGATGAAATTTACCATTAGGTCGATTAAGTCGGAACTTTTTTTGGATGACATCATTTGATGTATTGTATGAATATACTTCCCCTAACCCGTTAATATAATATAATTCCTTATTATGAAGATGGGTCGAATTATCAAAGTTGTAAGGCAAAGAATCCGATACAATTTCTTCACTACGATACTCAGCGAGGTTTTTAACATCTAAAGTAAATGTTAGTTTATTTATAGTAGCGAGCAAAATGTCTTCTTTGGCATCGTTTTCAAAATAAGATAAAACAAAATAATAATTTTCCTTATCTTCTAAGATGGATGAGATTGGATCCAATTCCTCAGCGTGTGGTAACGGTACTGATGCTAATTGTTTTATATTGACCTTGTTTTTTAAAGTAACAGATTTCAAATCAAAGCTTCCTTTGACTAGATCTTGAGTTAAAACAATTATTTGATTTTTCATCGTACCTGCTGTTGCTACATAAAACGGTAAAGAAGCTGTTTTAAAGCCTGATGTATTGCCATATCGCACACCAGTGTCATAATCTTTATTTTCACTAAAACCGGTGTTATACAAGCTAAAAAAGATTGCTTCTGAAGAAAGGTATCCAGATAACGTATTACGAATTTCATCACGTTTCATCGGAAACTGCTGTGCGTTTTTACCTAATAGATAAACACTTTTCTTAGCATCCAAGTACAATTGCTCACCATTGTACTTACTCGCTCCAAATTCCATTCCGTCCATTTCCATTGCAGTGGCAGATCCTTTTTTATCGATAAATATCGCCATACTTTTTCCAGTTTCTTTTTCTAGCTGTTCTGTTGGTGATGATGCATAAAGAATGGCTCTTTTATCTGCTAAGAATTTTGGTTCTTCCATTGTTTGTTGTTTGATGAATATGGACTTCTTTTGATTCGTGGCCGACACATGAAGAAATGCATATAGCCCTACACCAATCACAATTAAACTCGTGATGGCTATGATCAACTGCTTTTTCATTGGGACCTCCTGTTTTGCTATGTATGAATCGAATAAATGTAGCATTATAATAGCTGTATTTTACATAGTTAATCATACTAAATTTCCACACTTTTTACTATTAACAGTGGATTTTATTCATAAGACGCATTTTATACATCTATGCTATTGTGAAATAGGAATTTATTTAGACTAGAACATTATTAGTAACTAGAATAAAAACACATATACCTGCTATTCTATACCTATTAGAAATCAACTTAAACATTGTAATTCATTTCAATGTAAAATAAAGTGAATAAAGACGTATTGAAGGTGAGGAACCTATATGAGAACACTTTATACAATTGGAGAAGTTTTAATAGATTTCATCCCACAACAGCAAGGAATCATGTTAAAAGACGTTGGGACATTTGAAAGAATGGCAGGTGGGGCCCCAGCAAATGTAGCAGCTACTGCAGCAAAACTCGGGGGAAATGCATCTTTAATTAGCCAAGTAGGAGCAGATGCTTTCGGTCAATTCTTAATCCAAGAATTACAGCAATTAGAGGTAAACACAAGATTAATAAAAATAACAAAAGAGGCAAACACAGCTCTTGCATTTGTGTCTTTAACTACCGATGGGGAACGAGATTTTTCCTTTTATAGAAATCCTTCTGCAGATTTGTTATATAAAGAAGAATACATAAAATCAGAATGGTTCACACAAGGTGATATATTGCATTTTTGTTCGGTCGATTTAGTTGAAAGTCCAATGAAAGAGGCACATAAAAAAGCGATTTCCATTGCACGTGAAAATGCTACTTTGATTAGTTTTGATCCAAATGTTCGACTGCCTTTATGGGATTCAAAAGAAAATTGTAGAGAAACTATATTAAAATTTTTACCTCATACAGATATAGTGAAAATTTCAGATGAAGAATTAGCTTTCATCACTGGTATAGAAGAAGTAGAAACTGCAATTGCATCTTTGTTTACAGGTTATGTAAAAATCGTGATTTATACAAGAGGTGCTAGTGGTGCTACTCTTTTCACAAAGAATGCATCCTTCAGCGTTCCTGGTTGTGATATTAACGTACAAGATACCACTGGGGCTGGTGATGCTTTTATTGGTGCATTCTTATATCAACTATTAACAAGTAACGTTGAGTTGAATGAATTAGTTAATTATTGTATAGAGTTCGCTGACGAATTACTATCCTTTGCCAATCATTGTGGAGCTTTAACGACTACTAAAAAAGGAGCATTTGCTGCTCTACCGACATTAGAGGACATTCAAAAACGCTTAAATAAATAAGATTTGTGTAAAAAGATGCGGTTTAAGTGTTTCAAAAAATCACTTTAACATCACCTATTTTAATCTTTTCTCTAACTCTATTTGAGGATTAATATTTTTTAAGTACGTTATAAGTCCACTGTTATCCTTGGGAGAAACAAGTGCCATGTCATAGTGCTCTCCATAACTAAATTCAATTCGGTCTAATGACAATGCGGAAGAAGCTAATGGATTCTTTGTTCTGGATATTTTTTTAATATCCTTTATTGGAATCTTCTTTTTTAGCAGTCCACTTTGGAATATAAGTAGATCATTAGAGATACTATATCCCGTAGTAAACCAACTCCATCCTAGAAACAATGCTAGTGGAATAGTAAAAAATAGAGCTTCATAATCTTTTTTAATGATTAATGGTAGAAAACAAGAAAATATAACACCCCAATTGATAATACCTATCCAAACATCTTTTTTTGATGGATAATACATTCGACTCACCACCCTTCTTTAATTATTCTATGGGTGATATGAAGTATTAGTTTCAAAAAAGTCTAATCGTCGCTTAATATTCTTATTCTATATCTTTTTTAAATAAAAAAAACGACTCCTGCTTTTAGGGTTCGTTTTTTAGCTATTCGCAACTTTACCGTAATAATCCTTTTGGAACCATTTTAAGAAATCGTCTCGCTTAATGACATTTAAGACACATGGTGTTTTTTCTTGACGCTCCATTTTTATTAGTTCTTCCGGAAATTCTTCTTCAACTGACAATGACATATAAGGAAGTTTGGCTTGGGCTTTTTGAGAGCGAATGTTTTCTACTCTAGCACCAGCAAATACATAATCTAAATCGAACTGATTAAACGCTATTAATAATATCTTTTCTTTTGCTTGCTCATTATACCCCAGCCCCCAAAAAGGATCCGCAATCCACGTACCTATATGACATAACTTCTTTTCATGGTCAATTTCTTTTAGTGTTGTAACACCTATAATTTCAAAAGCAGAATTTATTATAACACGAGATAATTGTTGATTTTCTCTTTCAGCAAGTTGCATGCCACGTATAAAATTGAGTACTCCATTAACTGATGTTTGACAATCATCCATACCTAGTGCATTTTTCACTAATTCCGAACTGATTAATGATGATATTTTATCAGCATACCGGACATCATGAGGTACAAGTTTAATTTTGTCCATAGACGATCTCCTTTCTACATATATTTGATTTGTTATATTTACGATTATTCTTAAATAGAGCTAGCTGAGAGAATTCTTTTATCATTTATGCTATACATTTTTTATTAGTACAATTATAAACAAATGTTCACAAATATTTCAATATTTTTTTCGAATTTCTATTGATATTCCGAAAAACATTTTCCGTTGATCATTAGATTGGGACTTTAAAGGTTTCCCAATTCTTCTTGTAGGATTTGAAAAAAGACTTTCCTTTTGTTCATTAAGATTTCCACAATTAATTTTTCATAGTTCGTGTATAGAAATATTGCGATATGAGAAAAATACATTAAGAATCAGATTCTGTATCTAAAAGGAGTTTTCTTGATGAAAGATCTCAATACAGCTGTCTTCTTCATTGTTCTAGGCATTTCCCTTTTTATATTTTCTATCGTAGCACCTATTCAAAGTTCTGTTGTTAGAGTTATCTTATTTCTGTTGTGTATACAATTTATCTATCGAAGCTTGCGGATATTCTCAGCAATTGAACATAAAAAACGAAATGTACTAAACTAAAAATCATTAACACTAAAAGGACTTCCAGTTTCAGAAGTCCTTTTACATTTACATATGAATTCTTTTATTAAATCTCTTCAAATGAAATATTATGTATACCTTGTAAATGATTGTTTTCTGTTGCATATCGTTGCAGCTCCATTCTAATAGAAGGCGCTATCCATACATCGCAGTCACAAAGGGATGCTGGTATATTTTGAATATGTAGTTCTCCACTGTTAAGTTTGAAACTTTGCACAACTAAAGCTGTTTTTTTTTCACAATCGCATTTTCCACAAATCATACAATCTCTCCTGTTCTTAATTCTACTACTCAGTAATCTATCAATCGTTTTTCTACTTCTTATTACATAACTAATTCATTATACTATAGAGAGACAAAAGTCACACTATAATTATTAAACAAAATATAAAGGAACTACTTTTCAGGAATTATTGTTGATAATAATAACTTTCTTTGTATTTTTCAATTATCTTTTTAAAAATCGATAACTATTCTTCTCATAGTTAATAAAAAGACAGCGTAGGATTTTAATCCCAGCTGTCTTTTAATTATATTTTCAACCTCTTTTTGTAGCACGCGCTTCTGTCATCTGTTTCCAAACAGAACCCTTTGCTTCTTCGCCTTGTGAAATACGAGCAATAGCCATTTTCACTTGTAGTTTAACTTCAAACTCACTGTCATCACTTGCTTCTTCAAGAGCTTTAAGAGAGGCTTCTGTACCCGTTTCATACAAGTACATTGCAGCACGCCAACGTACAAGCTTGTTGCGGTCTTTAATAGACTCCATCATTGCAGATTCAAACTCTACAAAACCTAGATCACTGATGCAATCCCCTGCAGTTCGGCGTACTGAAGAGCTCTTATCATTTAAAGCTTGTACTAACAAAGGTACAACTGCCACATCTTCGATCATACCTAAATAAATAGTTGCTAGACGACGAATAGACATCTTTTCATCTTGTAACGCTTTTTCAAGTAAGGGTAAATCTTCAATTTCCGGATCTGCCATTTGATCTAACAGTTGGAATCGAATTTCCCAATCATCTACTAAAAATTCTTCTAAAGAAACTTTTCGTTTACGCGTTTCAACAACGTCTTTTTTCTCTTTACTTGCCAAGATCAATTCATCAATACGTTGTTGAGGGAAAGAAGCTTCAAGTTCTGCAACAACGCTATCACCTATCTCCTGTTTGTCACCGTAACGGACACCATAGTCTACCCATTTACGTTCATAAATGTAGTTTTCATCTGTACTCATCGCCTCATTAAAAGCATTAATAAATCGTGCTGCTAGTCCAAAACGATTTTCTGCAATACTATCGAAAACTTTGACTTGTAAAGGGATACCTTTAAACATTTGAACATGTACGTATACTTCTCCAAAATGTTCATCCATTTGCTGTTCACTTTTCTTTGTTTGTTCATCTTCACCAAATGCAATGCGAACAGCTGCTAATATACTTTCCCAATCATACTTTGCAATACGTTCTACTGCTAGGAAATCTGCTACGTGATAGACCCCTTTGACGCCTTCGATTGCTAGTATGTCCTGTATTTCTTTTGACGCATCCGTTTTATTGGCTTCGTTATAATTATGTGCTTTCCCAAATGGTAATTCATGATCTAGAACGATTTTCATTGTATTTGGACTAGGTGTTGGTTCTATAGTTAAAATTTTCATTTAATATCCCCCTCTTATTGGTTCACAATGTCCTGTAAGTATTCCCATCGTTCAATAAGGTGCTCATAGTTTGCATTTAGTTCTTCCAGTTCAGCAGTTAATTGTTGAAGTTTTGTGAAGTCCGAACCTGCTTTAGATACACCTTCTTCTGCATCCATAATCGCTTCTTCTAATTTCGCAATATCAGCTTCTATTGTTTCCCATTCTTTTTGTTCTTTGAATGAAAGTTTTTTCTTTTGAGTTTTCACTTTTTGTTCTTTTGGTTTATCAACTTTTTCTTCTTTCACAGGTGCCGGTGTAGCTCCAAGTGCAGCTAAATATTCACTGTAGATATCGAGACTTTCGTCAACTCCACCTTGTCCATCTAATATCCATAGCTTTTTCGCAATACGATCTAAGAAGAAACGGTCATGGGAGATAGTTACTACAACACCTGGAAATTGTTCAATAAAGTCTTCTAAAACAGAAAGCGTTTCAATATCTAAATCATTTGTAGGTTCATCTAGTAAAAGTACATTAGGTTGTTCCATTAATAATTTCAATAGATAAAGACGTTTACGTTCTCCACCAGAAAGCTTTCCAATTGGCGTTCCATGTGTATGCAATGGGAATAAAAAACGTTCTAACATCGATGCAGCCGAATGATGTTCTCCTTCTGAATCTTGAATATCATTAGCTGACTCACGTATATACTCAATCATACGTTGATTATCATTCATTTGTGGTAATTGTTGTGTAAAATGAGCAATACGGACCGTTGAACCTACTTCGATTCGACCTTGATCAGGTGTGATTTCACCAGCAAGCATTTTCAATAGTGTACTTTTCCCTGCTCCATTTGCACCGATAATACCAATGCGATCACCTTGCTGTAAAAGGAATGAAAAGTCTTTAATTATATGACGTTCACCAAAAGATTTTGTGACACTCTCTGCCTCCAACACTTTTTTCCCTAGTCTTGATGTTGCTAAACCAAGCTCCAGACCACCATCATCTGAATTGCGATCAATATTATCAGATAGTTCTTCAAAGCGCTGGATACGGGCTTTTTGCTTAGTTGAACGGGCTTGTGCTCCACGACGAATCCATTTTAACTCTGAGCGATAACGGTTGCGCATTTTCGCTTGAGTAGCAACAGCCATTTCTTCACGAATCGCTTTGGATTCTAAATAGTCACCATAATTACCTTTATGCTTGTACAATGTTTGATCTGCGAGTTCATATATATGCGTCGAAATTTCATCAAGGAAATAACGATCATGGGTGATAAAAATGACTGCACCTTTTAAACGTAGTACCATCTCTTGTAGCCATTCAGTTGATTGCACATCCAAATGGTTAGTTGGCTCGTCTAATAAATATAAATCTGCAGGTTCAATTAGTACTTTCGCTAAAGCTACACGCTTTTGTTGACCACCAGATAGATTGGTTACTTGTTCATCAAACATTTCAATGCCAAGCTTTGTCAGAGCTGTTTTCGCTAATGCATTAACATCCCATGCTTGCTGTGTATCCATTTCTTGCTGCAAACGGAATAGTTGCGTCTGTAATTGTGATGATTCTGGATTTTTTCCGAGCAAAGAGAGTGTATCTTCATAATCACGGTTTAATTTTAAAATCGGTGAATCGCCTGAGAAGACAGCTTGTAATACTGTTTCATCTTGAGCAAATTCTGGATTTTGGGGTAAATGTGCGATGCGGTATTTGTTTGGATGATCTTTGTCAATTTGGTCTGCATCTAAATCTCCAGCCAGTATAGACATCAGGGTAGATTTACCGGTGCCGTTGATGCCAATTAAACCTGCACGTTCACCGCTATAAATAGTGAAGTCAATATTTTTAAATAGAGTTTTATCTCCGACCGTCTTTGTTAAGTTAGATATAATTAAATGGCTCATAATTCCCCGTCTCTTTCATTTTTAAGCTGTTTTAAAAAGCATACCATAAATTCATGCCGTTCTTTAGCCATCTGCTTGCCTTTTTCTGTTGTCATTAAATCTTTAAGTAACAATAGCTTTTCATAAAAGTGTGTAACAGAAGCTGTTTGTTTATTGCGATAGTCTTCAACCGACATATTATGGCGTGCTTCTTCTTGGTCATCATAGAGTTTGCGACCTTTCGCTCCTCCGAATGCAAATGTTCTTGCAATACCAACCGCTCCAATGGCATCTAAGCGATCTGCATCACGCACGATTTGCGCTTCAATGGATGTGGCTTCTAATTGGTTGCCTCCATTGTAAGAAACTGAAGCAATGATTTCTCGAATTATTTGTTGTTTTTTTTCAGATATATTAAGCTGTTGTAAAATTCGTTGTTCATTTTCTTTTGAATCTGTATATTTCGAATCACTTACATCATGTAATAAAACTGCGAGTTCTACTATTTCAGTATCTGCTGAGGGTTCCGTTTGTAAAATTGCTTTTGCATTTTGCATTACCCGTTCAATATGTTGCCAATCATGACTTGCATCAAACTGATTATAAATATCTTTTACCATTTGCTCACATTGTTCTACTATTTTCAATTTTGTTCCTCCTAAATAAAACAGCTACCCTCTATTATAAAGGTAGCCAATCACTTTGTTTCTATTTATTTTATTATAATGCTTGTTCTAAGTCTTCTAGTAAATCTTCTACATCTTCAATACCTACTGAAATACGTACAAGTCCATCTACTATCCCAAGTTCTGCACGACGTTTTGCAGGAATAGAAGCATGGGTCATACGAGCTGGGATGGATATCAAGCTTTCTACTGCGCCAAGACTTTCTGCTAATGTAAAATAACGTAACTTCGAGAGCATTTCTTCTGCTTTTTTTTCACTTCCTACATCAAAAGAAATCATACCGCCAAAGCCAGTTGCTTGTGTCTTTTGTAATTCATGACCTGGGTGATTTTTTAATCCTGGGTAATATACTTTTCCTACCTTACTGTTTTGTTCCAAAAATTCTGCGATCCTCTGTGTATTTGAATTTACTTCTTCTACTCGAATTGGCAAAGTTTTCATTCCTCGCATTAGTAACCAAGAATCCTGAGGTCCTAAAATTGCACCTACAGAGTTTTGAACAAAATGTAATTGTTCTGCTAATTCTGCATTATTTACAACGACAAGACCTGCTATTACATCACTATGTCCACCAATATACTTTGTTGCACTATGCAGAACAATATCCGCTCCAAGTGTAATTGGCTGTTGCAAATAAGGGGTTAAAAAAGTGTTATCGACAATTGTTAGTAGTTGGTACTGTTTTGCTAAAGTACTTATCTGCTTTATATCTGTTATTTTCAACAATGGGTTTGTTGGAGTTTCAATATAGATAGCTTTTGTATTAGATTGTATTGCATCTTCTACAGCCTGATTATTAGCTGTATCAACAAAAGTTGCCTCAATACCAAATCGATTTAAAACTTTTGTAAAAACTCTAAAAGTCCCTCCGTAGACATCATCAGTAACAATAATATGATCACCTTGTTTTAAGAGCATAACTACTGAGCTTATAGCAGCCATTCCTGAACTAAAAGCAAATCCGGCATGTCCATTTTCAAGTTCACTAATTAAAACTTCTAATGCATGGCGTGTTGGATTTCCTGTTCGAGAGTATTCATACCCACGAAATTTACCAACAGCATCTTGTTTATAAGTGCTTACTTGATAAATAGGGGTTGATACTGCACCAGTTGTTTCATCGCCAACAATACCAGCATGAATGAATTTTGTTTTTGCTCTCATTTAAACAGACCCCTCTTCAAATAATTCGTATATTGATTGACTTAAATAGCGTTCACTCGAATCAGCAAAAATGGTAACAATATTACTTCTTGGTTTTGCCACTTGAGCTTCAAGTAGAGCGGCGTGGAAAGCGGCTCCAGCAGAACTCCCTACAAGCAGACCTTCTTTCTTAGCTAACTCTTTTAATGCGTGGAAAGCATCTTTATCTTGTATAGTATGGATGGCATCAAAATACGATTTTTCCATATAATCCGGTAAAAACTCCATTCCAATACCTTCCGTAACATGGGATGCTGCCTTTCCCCCATTTAAAATGGAGCCAACTGGTTCTACAATTACTGTTTTTAACGTGGCTTTTTGGCTTTTTAAGTAACGAGCCGTTCCCATGAAAGTCCCACCAGAACCTGCCCCTGCTACAAACACATCAAGGTTCCCCTCTAAATCTTTCCAAATCTCAGGACCAAGTGTATATTCATATGTTGCAGGATTTACAGGATTGGAGAACTGTGACGGTGAAAAAGAATCAGGAATTTCTTCAAGAAGTTCATTTACCTTTTTTATAGCACCATGCATTCCAAATGCAGTTGGTGTATTGATTATTTCTGCACCTAAAGCTTTCATTAATGTTTGTTTTTCTTGACTGAATTTTTCAGGAACAACGAATTTTACATGATAATTTTTTCCTATTGCTGCAAGTGCTAAACCGATTCCCGTATTGCCAGCAGTCGCCTCAATTATCGTACTGCCTTGGCGTATTACACCCCGATTCTCCGCGTCCTCCAATAATGAAATACCAAGACGATCTTTGACACTTCCACCAGGATTTAAATACTCTAATTTCGCAAATATTCGACAATTATTAGGGATTTTAATATGTGTAATCTCCATTAATGGTGTATTGCCTATTAATTGTCGAACATTATTATACAAAGCCATATTTAATCCACCTTTTAAACACTATTTATAAATCATTTTTACTTGTCTTAATTGCTTCCATATACCAAACATAATCGTTTAATTGTTCAAACTTAACTTCAAAACTTGCTTGTTGAAACATTATTTCTAGTTTTGGAATTGTTGTATAATACTCACGTTCTAGATCATCAGCGACTTCATGAAAGCCACGAGCTCTCTCCTTAGTTATCATTGCTTGTTTATGCTCTTCAGTTGCAAATGCTGTATCTGCAAAAATTATTTTCCCCCCAGGTTGTAATAACTTGGAATAGGTTATTAAAGCTTCTAGTTTTTCCTCATCCGTTAAATGATGAAACACGTAGGTGCTTACAATTGAATCTATATGTTTAATTTCTATTTCGAAGTTTTGTAAATCACCGTTGATAAGCTGAACATTGGGACATCTTTTCCTCGTAATATCAAGCATAGTCTCATGTGGTTCAATGCCAATGACTTTTCTTCCAGCAGCCTCCAACTTAAGCGTCAAATTTCCTGTGCCCGTTCCAAATTCAATTACTGTACCTGTTGAAGCGTTTGCAACTTTATCTAATATACTTTCATATCCTTCGAAAACATCACGATATTCCTTATGCTGACCAGTTACTGATGCTTCATATGACTTCGCCCATTCATCGAAAAGATAAATAAACTCCCTCCCCATTCTTACAGCCCCCTACCTTTATTATTCTTATATAAATACTTGGTATTTAGTTTTAGTTTGACTTTTTAATAAGTCATAACACTTTTCTCCACTATATGACTCACTAAGCTTATTGGTGAAAACTTTTTTTAATGGAACACAAATAAAAAAGAGTTATCTAAAGTTGATTTTAAATCAAAAATTAGACAACTCTTCATTCAATTCAATACTTAAAATAGTCCAACAGCATTACCTTCTGCATCGACATCCATTTTCAATGCTGCTGGAGATTTTGGTAAACCAGGCATAGTCATAATATCTCCTGTTAAACAAACGAGGAACTTAGCACCTAGTTTAGGGATAATCTCTCTTACTGTTACTGTAAAGTTTTCTGGACGACCTAATAAGGTTGGTTGGTCAGATAAAGAATACTGTGTTTTTGCCATACAAATCGGTAGAGCATCCCAACCGAATTTTTCGATTTGTGCTATTTGTTTTAGTGCTTTATCTGTAAAGTGAACATCCATTCCCCCGTATACCTTTTGAACAATTGTGCGGACTTTTTCTTCAATTGGAGCTGAGACATCGTAAAGTGGAGTAAAGTTATTTTCTTCGTTAATAACAGATAGTACTCGTTTAGCTAATTCAATACCACCTTTACCGCCTTCTTCCCAGACATTCGTAAGGGCTATTTTCACATTATTTTCTCTACACCAATTTAAAATAGCAGAAAGCTCTTCTTCGGTATCTGTGATGAAGCGATTTAATGCGATGATAGGTTCAACACCGAAGTTACGAATTGTATCCACATGCTTAGCTAAATTTTCAATTCCATTAGTAATAGCTTCTACATTTTCTGCTTTCAATTCGGTTTTCAGTGCTCCTCCGTGCATTTTCAATGCGCGAGCTGTCGCAACAATTACAACCGTACTAGGTTTGAATCCACCTTGCATTGCTTTAATATTCATAAATTTCTCAGCACCTAAATCTGCGCCAAATCCCGCTTCCGTCACAACGATATCCGCTAACTTACGTGCTGTATTTGTTGCTGCTATCGAATTACATCCATGTGCAATATTAGCAAATGGACCACCATGAATAATAGCTGGGGTCCCTTCTATTGTTTGAACCAAATTAGGTTTAAACGCATCTCTTAACAATAGTGTTAGTGCACCCTCTACTCCTAAATCGCGAACAAACACTGGTTCACGCTGATATGTGTAACCAATGACAATATCAGAAATACGTTTTTTTAAATCTTGTAAATCTTTTGCTAAACAGAAGATAGCCATAATTTCTGAAGCTACAGTAATATCAAAGCCATCTTCTCGTGGTGTTCCTTGCACAGGACCACCTAAACCAATAACAATATTACGAAGTGCTCGATCATTCATATCTAAGCATCTTTTCCAAATAATACGTCGTGGGTCTATTTGCAACACGTTACCTTGCTGGATATGATTATCTATTAATGCAGCAAGGGCATTATTTGCAGTAGTGATTGCATGGATGTCCCCAGTGAAATGAAGATTGATATCATCCATTGGCAATACTTGAGCGTAGCCACCACCAGTTGCCCCGCCTTTCATACCCATAATCGGTCCTAGTGAAGGTTCTCGTAATGCAACGATGACTTTTTCATTTAGTTGGTTAAGTGCATCAGCAAGTCCTACGGTCACAGTTGATTTACCTTCGCCAGCAGGTGTAGGGCTGATCGCTGTTACGAGAACGACTTTTGCTGAAGATGTGGTATTGTTCAGTTTTAATGGATTGATTTTAGCTTTATAGTTTCCGTAAAGTTCCAGTGCTTCTTGTGGAATACCTGCTATTTCTGCAATCTCCGTAATAGGACGCATTGTAGCATTTTGTGAGATTTCTAAATCTGATAAAGGTTGAGTGGTTTTAGACACAGCAGATCCCTCTTTCGTTTATATTATTCATTTTCTAGTGTTGAAGGTAATGAGATGCAATCTTTATAATTTTCTATCTAATACTATTATAATGTACTTTCCCCAACAAAACATTTGCTTATTCGACAATCAATTGACAATTTTTATCTTATCATGTATAGTTCACCCATCATTTCATGTAACACATAATATAATTTGTGGTGTTTGGATATAATTTGATCACGCGTCAAACTTATCTTTACCGTAATATTTGCTAAAAAATATATTGTAATAATTCTAAGTACATTTATTTTCGGCACCACAATTGTTTAAGATAAAAACCCTAAAGTGTAAAACAAAAAGAGTGACGGCCATCATCGGCTATCACTCTTTATCATTTGAATACCTCATCTTATTATTTTTTAGATTTCAATAAAGCATCCACAGAAAGTTGTGTTGGTGTTGCAAAAACAAAGTACACTGACATTGCCAGTAAAGCTAACTCAAATTCATAGCCAGCGATACCATCAGCTCCTAACAAGCCTAAAGACCATTTTGCTGTCATGATGGCACCTAACATAATGAATGCAAATAATGCCCCGATAATTCTGCTACCTAGGCCCAATATCATGGCTACTCCCCCAACGAGTTCAACGATTGCAACAAAATATGCTATAAAGCCTGGAATACTTAAGCTATCAAAGTATCCGACTATATTTGAAATGCCTCCTTGGAATTTCATAAAACCATGGATGGCAAATAACCCGCCTAAAATCACTCGTAAAAAAACTTGTCCAATCTGTTGCATAATTTAAATCCTCCATATCTATTTTGCTTACTTTTCGTAACTTAGTATATTTTAATTATCTAGTTATGTCAAGTAAGTTTATAAATATTAAAAACATACTAACATTAGTAGAAGTGAAGGAAGGTCGCACAGCTTGTTTATCTTAATTAAGGCATCAAAATGCCATCACAAATTTCAAAGATAAAAACCCAAATAATACAAAAAGAGCGACGGCCATTGTTTATCATTTGGCTATCGCTCTTTATTATTTTCTACCCTAGTCGCATTTTACTTCGTCATTCACTTTATTGCATAAAGCCACTTTAGAGTAACGTAGTTCCTAATCATTTCCTCAAGTTTTAACAGTATACGCAATAAAATATTCGTCAATATCTTTTGTACCTTCCAATACCCTCATGCCTAATCTTCGGCTCATATCTTCCTTACAAAAAATGTATTATGTATTTATTTTGTTTTTTTACGACTTAATCATTTTTGAACTGCTTTTTTAAAAATGTAACAACTTTATTGTTCGTTAACGCCCAACCTACAAACGTTCCTACCAAGGCACCCATTATACTATAACGAAGTATAGAAACGATGTAATCGTAAACGGGTACATACTCTGTTGTATAACCACCGTCAAAATGAAAATTTACTTTGTAATCCACAAATAAGATTAATACAGCCAAGGTTATTAAAAATCCATTCAATAATACACGTTCATTTATAGTATTTCATTAACCTTCCCTGTTAGTTGAAGTACATTTCTTCACAAGCTTAACATTAATTTCAACATAAATATCCATAAAAAAATCACCTCAAAGAATAACTTAAGAGGTGATTTCTATCAAACTTTATTATAAACGATCAATCTTTTTTACAAAGCTACAGCTGTTCCAACATAGAAACAGAGTTAATCTACAAAATGTGTAGATTCTACTCTGTTTTTTGTTTTGATATTTGTAAATCGAATTTTTAACAAAAGTACACAGTAGTTGAAGAATAAAATTAAAGCCTTTCCCCAGGTTATCCATTCTCAAGTTCAATTATAGCTGTCTATGCAAAATTTACACTCTTAGCGAGCCACGGAAGCCCCTTGCAGCATAGTAGGATTCTGCTCCATTGTGGTACACAAAGACAGTATCGTAGCGATGATCACAAAAGATTGCCCCGCCGAGTTTTCTAATATTAGCAGGTGTTTGCACCCAGCTCGACGTTTTCATATCGAAATTTTCAAGTTTCTGCAGCTCTCGGTATTTTTCTTCCGTTAAAAGTTCAATACCCATGGCAGTTGCCATATCAATAGCGTTATTTTCTGGTTTGTGTTTTTTTCTTGACTCCAGTGCTTCACGGTCGTAACAAACACTTCTGCGACCTTTAGGACTTTCCGCTGAACAATCAGAAAAAATGTATTCGCCCGTCTTGTTATCATGGCCAACAACATCCGGTTCACCGCCAGTTTCTTCCATTTCATTAAGCGACCACAGTTTTTCTGTAGAAGCTTCGAGCTTTTCTTGTACTTTAGCCCATTCAAGACCTTTATGGCGTTTCATGTTTTTCTCAAAACGGGCTTTCAAAGTTCTGAGTAGTTCCTCACATTGTTCTAGTGACAAATCCTTATTTCTCGTTGTCATATTCGTTTCCCCCTTATTGTTTTTACTCATTATGGTTTAAGTACTAAACTACTGCGTTATATAAAAAGCGTCGTCTATGCAGTTCATTGACCTTAAACTAAAGCGCCCGTTAGTTTAAGTACATTCTTTCACAAACTTAACTTTTCTATTTTAACTGACTTTAATCCCGAATCCAATCCATCTCCCATCTATATCTTCAATTACAAATTCTTTATTATTGTAATCAGTATTATCTATTGAACGGACTATTTTGACATTGGCTTTGGTAAACTCTTCTTGAAGTTCTTCTTGATTTTTTGTGATAAAGTTAACTCTTTTTCCCAAGGAATAATCACTTCGTTCAGTAATGAGTATCATTTTGCTGTAGAAATGAAATTACTTTAGTATTATTCAGCGGAAACCCTCTTCATTAAACGCTTTAATTTATTTTCTGTTTCTGTTTCCTCTACTGGTGTATAGACACTGCACCGTAAATCCATATCACCTTGAACTTGAAGAGAAGTTAAATTAAACAACATTTTGCCTGCCTTTGCATGTCTGAATTCAATTATCATTTCTGGAGCCTTACTCACTTGACTTTCTTGCCATAAATCCTGGAATTCCGAATGTAAGTGATTCATTTCTTCAATAAATTGGTTGTACCATTCATCGCCTAAATAATGTCCATAATAGGTACGGAAAATAGCTAGAAAACCTTTCGCAAAATGTTCCCAATTGACGGCCAATGCTTTAAATTCTTTTCTAGTGAACACTAAACGAATCAAATTTCTTTGATTATTCGGTATTTGTTCAAAATCTAAAAAAACATGAGCAGCTGCAGGATTCCAACCCACAATATGGCAATGTCGGTCGGTAATGATAGTCGGACAATATGTTAATTCAGCTAATATTCGTTTTAAAGAAGGGCTAAGCTCTGATTGATTCTTTTTTAGGTTTGTAATTTCCGATTTTACTTCTAATGCCAAATCGTATAAGTAGTCTTTTTCATCAATACTTAATTGCAAAGCTGTAGAAATACAATCAAGTACGCTTGAAGAGACTTTAATATCTCTTCCTTGCTCTAGCCATGTATACCAAGTGGTACTTACACCTGCTAATTGTGCAACCTCTTCTCTTCGTAACCCAGGTGTCCTTCTCCGGGTTCCGGCAGGTAAACCAATAGACTCTGGCTTAATTTGGGCTCGCTTAGCTTTTAAGAATGTCGACAAAGCTAAAAGCCTAGTTTTATCATTCATTTTTAAAACTCCTCATCTTATCAATTTAACCTAGTATTCATTATACCAGGATAAACAATCACTTGTAATAGGATAATAAGGATGTAAAATACAAGTATATTATTGACTTGGAGGAATGAAAATTGGAAAGAGTTGTAATTACCGGTATGGGCGTTGTTTCTCCTATAGGAAACAACATCAAAACATTTTGGAACAATCTGATTAACGGGGAATCTGGTATATCCTCTATTAATACATTTGATGTTACTGATCATAAGACAAAAATTGCAGGTATCGTACAAGATTTTAATGCAGACGAAGTTTTAGGAAAGAAAGAAGCAATACGCTTAGATCGTTTTTCTCAATTTGCTTTGGTTGCAGCTGAACAAGCCTGGGCAGATTCTAAGTTAGACCTCGATCTTATAGATGTAGAAAGGCTAGGCGTATACGTAGGTTCAGGGATAGGAGGAATTGAAACCTTGATTGAAAATATTGATGCGCTTAGGCAGAAAGGGCCAAGAAGAGTCAGCCCAACTCTAGTACCTGCTATGATTTCTAATGCTGCAGCAGCACAAATTAGTATCAAGTGGAAAGCGATGGGCCCTTCTATGTCGCCTGTTTCTGCTTGTGCAATCGGAAATACAGCTATCGGAGAAGCCTTTAGACTAATTCGTTCTGGAGAAGTTGACGTTATGTTTGCGGGTGGAACAGAGGCAGCTATAACAGACTTATCAATAGCAAGCTTTGGTAATGCTACAGCATTATCAACAAGAAACGATGATCCCACTATAGCTAGTCGTCCATTTGATGAGAATCGAGATGGATTTGTCATGTCAGAAGGAGCTGGAATTCTAATCTTAGAATCTTTATCTCATGCTTTATGTAGAGAGGCAAAGATATATGCAGAAGTTATTGGATATGGTGCAAGTTCTGACGCACACCATATCGTGGCTACACATCCGGAAGGTAAAGGTGCCTATCTTGCAATGAGAACAGCTTTAAAAAATGCCAATATATCGCCTGAAGAAATTGATGTTATAAGTGCTCATGCAACAAGTACAAAAGTGGGGGACATCTCTGAAACGATGGCTATTAAGCAGTTGTTTGGAAAACAAGCTTATCAAATACCAGTTACAGCTAATAAATCTATGCTTGGTCATATGTTAGGGGCAGCTGGTGGAGTTGAAGCAATTGCTTTAGCGATAAGTTTAAAGGAAGGGATAGTTCCTCCAACAATTAACTTAGAAAACCCTGATCCATTATGTGATCTAGATTATGTAACATCTGTTGCTCGCCAAGTGAAAATAAATACGGGGCTTTCTAACTCATTTGGTTTCGGAGGTCATAATGCAGCTATTGTTTTAAAGAAATACGAGTGATTCATAAAGTCGTACAGCGTATTATGCAAAAATACGGTTGGCAATGTCGAGTGAAGGTGAAAAAACGGAAACAAACTGGACAACTCTACTATATCGCAGCTAATTTATTGAACCTTAAGGCAACTGTACCTTTACAAAAGCTCGTAACCGATATAACTTACTTGCCATTTGGTCAGATACAATTGTATCTTTCAAGTATTCAAGATTTATATAATAGAGAGATTATCGCCTATTCGATTGGTGATTGTCAGATACTGATTTCATTTTGAAGAATACCTTATCTCAACTAGATGCTTTGCCCGAAAGGTGTACCCTGCACAGTGACCAAGGTTTGGTTTACATATCTTATGGCTATCAACATGCTGTTAAAGGAAAAGGCATTATCATGTGCATGTCCTGTAAAGGTACGCCCGCTGATAATGCCCCCGTCGAATCGTTTCATTTTGCATTAAAGTCTGAAACATTCTACTTAGACAGTTTATTCTACGACGGCAATCGTAGAACAAACTGTCTAAAAGTCTATATAAAGTATTATAACTATATCCAAATTCAAACCAAACTTAACAACCAGTCTCCGGTACAATAAAGACAACTGGTTGGATAAATGCTTTTTTACCTCTGCCTTATATACGGGGGTCAGTCCCATAATATCCATAACAATTTAAAATTTAATTTTCTTCTTTTACTAAACTGCCGCGTTAGTTTAAGTGTAATAATTCACAATCTTAATATTTATTTCTTCTATATGCATACCTTCTTTAGTTTTATTTATTACAGGAATGCTGCCCCTTATTTCAGGAAGAATTTTCAACTACAATCGAAATCGTATACATTTTTAGTTTACATGACAACAGACATGGTAATGAATACTTGGTTCTAGATGCCAATTGGAGAGTAGTTGTATAGGTGGCGATTTGCGGAACATTCCAAAATCGTTCCATGCAAAAATCTCAAATATGGGTCTTAGTCTAAGCCTCTTCATTAATTAAACATATCCTTTACTATACCCTAAGAAGGGAGGTGAAAAGTGTTAAATCCAATGCACTTTATTGTAGGACATCAACTGTTTCACGTTTTTAGACCCCAATTTTTTCCTCGTTTTGAAAACGGAAGGTTTCCTAGTTTTGCCTAGATACAATGGAATAGGAGGATCCCGTGACGGTTCAAGCCGTTCAAGAAATCCTTTTTAAAATTTCTGGTTTGAACGAGAAAAGTGGATAGGCTACAGTGATTTAAACAATTCTGATAGATGCTATGTAATACACAACGATAACAATTCATCCAGAAGAATATACATAAATGAAAAGATCAGACTGAACCCACCCCCAGCTGACCATTCACTATTCTTTCAACCTTGGACTTCGATAGGAATAACACAGACAAAGTTAACTAGTATAAACTAGTTAACTTTATATACAGACGCACTCAATAGTCCATTGAATAACATTAAGTGACACACTCTTCAGATAGCGAAAAATCGCCTGAAGTTTTTAAAATAATAAGTCATTCCAAATGGAGTTACCGCTCTTGCGTCGTTGGTTTCGTGAAGTTCGACGTACCCTGCTCGTGCGTCGCTGTTTTCGTGAAGTTCGACGTACTCTGCTCGTGCGTCGCTGTTTTCGTGAAGTTCGACGTACCCTGCTCGTGCATCGTTGGTTTCGTGAAGTTCGACGTACCCTACTCGTGCATCGTTGGTTTCGTGAAGTTCGACGTACCCTGCTCGTGCGTCGTTGTTTTCGTGAAGTTCGACGTACTCTGCTCGTACGTCGCTGTTTTCGTGAAGTTCGACGTACTCTGCTCGTGCATCGTTGTTTTCGTGAAGTTCGACGTACCCTGCTCGTGCGTCGTTGTTTTCGTGAAGTTCGACGTACCCTGCTCGTGCGTCGCTGGTTACTAATAGGATCCTGGTACATGAAGTGACCTAACCCTGAGTTGTTAGCCATTTCTACTGCATTCTGTATAAGTGACATATTCAAACCTCCTTTCATCTTTATTAGAGAAAGAAGGTAGATTCCTTTAAAAAAAGAATCAAACCCATGCCTCTGCACTTTTCTTTCCCTAATCGTAATATATGAGGTTGTTCTAAAGATGTTAGAGACAATCGCATAGTTTACGAAATATAAACTCTATATCTTTTTGTGGAATCTTACATTTTCGTTTTATACGAATAATTTATAAAGGAAAGGAAAGAATTCGCGTGGATAATGGCATAATAATACCTGAATATCAGCTTTTTATTCATCCTTTAGATTTAAGTGAACTTAGGAAAGATATATGGTGTGACGATCCTATCTCTGCCAAGCTAACGATTAACAAAAGAAAGTATGATATTGATATCGCTTATCGTGGCTCCCATATCCGGGATTTTCGAAAGAAGTCGTATCACATTTCGTTTAATAAGCCAAGTACGTATAGAAATACCAAAGAAATTCATATCAACGCAGAATTTAAAGATCCTTCTCTATTAAGAAATAAACTATCGCTCGATTTTTTCAATGAAATAGGGTGCTTATCGCCAAAGTCCCAATTTGTAAATTTGAAATTGAATGGGAAAAATGAGGGGCTTTATTTGGAATTAGAATCAGTGGATGAGCATTTCCTTAAGAATCGACAACTACCGCAAGGACCAATATTCTATGCGGTTGATGGCGATGCTAACTTTTCGTTGATGAGTGATCTTGATAAAGATATAAAGAAATCACTTAAGGTTGGCTATGAACTAAAATATGGGACAGAACAAGATGAATTTCATTTGCAAAAAATGATTATTGAAATTAATACCATTTCAAAAGCTGAATTTGAAAATGAAATTATGAAATACCTCAATGTTAATCAGTATCTTAGCTGGTTGGCTGGCGTTGTTCTCACCCAAAATTTTGATGGTTTTGTTCATAATTACGCATTATACCAAAATAGCGAAACTAGGCTATTCGAAGTCATCCCGTGGGATTACGATGCAACTTGGGGAAGGGATGTAAACGGGAAAGTGATGGAGGAAGACTATTTACGAATCGAAGGATTTAATACGCTTACCGCAAGAATACTAGACGTAAAAACATTTCGACGTCAATACAAAAACTTGCTAGAAGTTATTTTAAACAACCAATTTAATGTAGACTATTTGAAACCGAAAATACAAGGTATGCATGATTTAATAAGACCTTATATTCAAAAAGATCCTTATAAAAAAGACGATATCCATTTATTTGATAAGGAACCAGAGTATATATTGAATTTTATTGAAGCACGGGCGAAATATATAAGAGGGAAATTATATTCATTAAATTAAGTTGTTGCATCATCTTACAAAACCCTCTTTCCATGTGGTAAAGGGGTTACTGTCGCTTGAATTAGCACACAATTATCTGTACTGTATATAGTAAATTCGTTTAATTGGTGTTCTTCTTAAGTTGTCTTTTTATTTTAGTTATAGTTCATCAGCTAAGCGAGTTACACGGAGATTATCCCGTATAATAGTGAAGTCATTTAAGCTCCTTTCTTCAACTAAACTGCCCCGTTAGTTGAAGAAAAAAAGAGCTGTCTTAACAGCTCAAAGATCTTTTACTAAAGCACCTCGTTAGTTAAAGTATGATTCTCTACAAATTCTTAAACACTCGTAATAAATAGTGGATTACCTTATATAATAATTACCTCAAAGTGTTCAGTAAGTCTTTGTACAGAAGCGTCTGTATACACTACTCTTTTTTATTTGAACTTAATTATAAACAAAATTATTTTTTTCAACGCCCTCACCTTTATTAAGAAAGATACATATGATGCAGTTAAGACAATTCACTTTTTTACAATGATGGTAAGGGGGATAAAAAATGAATGAAAATAAAAATAATTTAAAACAATCCTCTGACTCACAAGATATTCAGATTGCTAGACTTGCATTTATTGGGGCCTCTATTTCTACATTAGGTGATGGTTTACAAGCTGTTGCTGCTGGTCTTGCACTAGAAGCTTTAGAAAAATCAAGTAATCAAGGTTCTCAAAATTCGGATGAACAATCAAAACAGTTAGACAACATGCAACAGCAGATAGACTATATAATATATGAGTTAAAACAATTCAAAAGGAAGATGAAATAAAAATATTTTCCAATGCTATATCGAAGGCATTTGGCTAATCAAAACTACTTTTACATCATACTTTATAGTGTGAAGTAATTTAACTTTACTACCCACCTTTTTTGGTACATAGGTCCCTTTCTATTTGTAAGTGGCCTTTTTCCTTTCCTCTCTCTACTTTCACCTCTCTTACTGCACAATATCTTTTAAATATTCATTCAATATAGTGATGAAATATAAAATTCCACTTTGTATATCTGTTTAAAATAACTTAATATTCCTTCTTATTCAACTAACCTGCCCCGTTAATTTAAATATATTTCTTCACAATCTTTATAGCGATATCTATATAAATAACCCATAAAAAATCAAACTTTTTCACATAACTACAACCGCAAATATATAAACGAAAATATAAGCTAAGCAACATACTGAAGAAAAAATACCGCTATCCTATACGCTAAGGATTTACCGAGATTTTGTGTATTAGGGACACTACCTGCAAAGCTGTCCCTAGAGGCAAAGTAGAAGCAATTCTTTTTGATCTATTGCTTCGTAAACAATATTGAAAAATGGAATAGTAATGATAGCATTGTTTTCAATTATGTTGAGATTCGCTGTAACAAACTCTATCACTTTAAATTGACTGGTTGTTGTTGTGTAAGTTCTTATCGAACTAGAGCACCCGTTAGTTGAATAAGAACGGTTAAACTTTTTCATATCTACCCAATTTCTTGATGGATTTAGGAACTGGACTATATGTTATAGATTTCACTTTAAAAACGCACATCTTGTTTCCCCCTAATTCCACTTATTAGGAGTCTCGTCAGATTTATGCGGATTTACAATGTCTATTAAAAGCTTCCCCAATCTCGCTTTGGGAAGCTTGGCTTTGTGCTGTTTGATAAAAATAGAACTGAAAATTCTAAGGTTCACGGGTTACTTTTTTTGCCAATGCAATATAAGCCCCTAACATTGCTAGTATTATTCCTATAATCAGATTAATAGAAAGAGTTGATTCTCCCATCATAACGCTTGCAAAGCCTCCAATTGCTGGGAACATTGCGACCATATAACTACTTTCAGCAGCACCCATATTTTTAATCAAATATAAATAAAATAACCACGCTACAAATGAAGCTAAAATAGCTAAATAGAGTAATCCAATCCAATAATTTAAAGAACTTGGTAAACTAATGTCTTTTCCACTTACTAACGTTATCAGTGTTATTAAAATAATTGCTGAAAACATTCCAATGGTGTTAGCTGTAATCGGCTCAATTTGCTTTTTATTATTATAATAAGACAAGGTATCACCAACTGACGTGATAACCGTTCCAACGAAAGCCAAAATAATTCCTAAAATAAAGTTTGAAGAAATAGTATGAATATCTGAATATAAAATAATGATTACGCTTAGTAAGCCTAGCGAACCTCCTAGGTATATTTTACGTTCTAGTTTTGTTTTAAAAACGATGCTTAGAAAAATGGGTGTGATAATAGCTTTTAAAGAAAAGATTAACGTTACTAAAGCAGCCGTACTATAAATCGTACCGTAGTACAGTAATAAATAACTTATTGCAAAGTTACAGACGCCGAAGCCAATAACTGTTAAAAAGTTAACATTTGCTTTTAGAATCTTTATTTTCTTTATCTTCAACAATATGTAGAAAAGAACAAATGCAATAATTGATCTGTATAATAATGAGGCTTCTAACGGAACTTCTGTTCCTTGAATTTTAACGGCTATAAAATTCAATCCCCATATAAGCATACATGCTATGTACATAAAATAATTCAAGTAAACCATTTCCTTTTTATATAAGAATCGTATTCTAAAAATCTCAATAAACCCTGTATAACCATTACATAATATTCCATATTATAATATAGAATGTAGCGATACGAAATTATTTTAAATATAACAAAAATTAAGCTGTGTATTAGCAATCTTTTGATTCGTTTCAGTCCTCAACTTGAATTTTTACATTTTCCCATTCACTCCATAAAACTCACAAACCAAATCGCCTTAGACTTTATAGGTTTAAAATCCGAATCGCATTATGTGTCAAATGCGACATAAAAACTCACATTACCTTCTCCAAATAAACTGCCCCTTTAGTTGAATAAAAAAAGAGCTGTATGAACAGCTCAACGATTTTTACTAAAGCACCCTTTAGTTTAAGTACAATTCTTCACAATCCTGCTAACCTTCCCTATTAAAATATAAAACAACACTTAGTTACTAATTATATTAATAATTTTCTGTTGAGCATCTTTGGCTTCAGGGATTGGCATAACAACAAACACATGATTCATTTTAGGATAAACAAAGGTATTGATTTCAATTCCTTGTTCTATTAGTTTCTCATCTAATTTTATTGCATCTGGATATAAACTTTCGTGTGTTCCAATAAAATGAGTAATTTTCCCAAGTCCTTTAAAGTCACCGTAAATTGGACTAATCAATGGGTCATTTAAATTTTTATCAGCTGCCCATAGCTTTGTAATTACCTCCATTCCTTCACTAGCTAACATCGGGTCTTTTTCTTCATATTCAGGTATAAGAGAATTTTTAAAACCCATATCAACACATGCAGATAATAAAATAATATCTTTCGGTTGAGGCAAATGGTTCATCTTTAAAAGGTGGGCCAGACCAAGTGTTATATTTCCTCCTGCCGAATCTCCCATGATGGTCAATTGATTAGAACTTTCAATGGTTCCAAGAATTGCTTTATATAGGTTGAGGATTTTTGGGTAGGTATCTTTATAGTTAAAATGAGGTACTTTAGGATAAATGGGAGCAATAATTTTTGCATTTAAAGATTGTGCCATTTTATCCATGAACAACCAGTGTAAATTTAAAGGTTGATTCGTCCAAGCACCACCATGTATATAGAAAATAACTTTTTGTTTCAAAGACTTTTGGTCATTTAAAGTGAAAACCTGTATTCCTTCGAATGCCTCCTCCTTCACATCACTTGAAAATTTAATATCATCCCCAATAACATAGCGCTGAATATTTTCAGTTCCCCTTTGCTTAACGAACCGTTTGGTATTTTCAATACTAGAAAAACTTTTTTTATTACTTTGGGAAATTAACCATTTTTCAAATTGAACACTTTCTTCAGAACGTTCTCCGTTAAAAATTTCTACACTCATTTTTTTCTCTCCTTTAAACATTTTTACTGTTCATCCTGTTTCATAACACGGAATGATTTATAATAGCCGTGTGTCTCTTTATCAGAAGTCTGTAACAAGTTAGATAGAAGGTCTTAAATTGAACGGAGGCTTAAAGTTTTCCTTTCAATTTTATTATTATATTTACAATGCCATTTAAAGTATTACTTTGCATTTTCATGATTTCTCTAATTTCCTTTAACGAGTAGCTTAATGATTAGGCATCTTTTTATAAATTTATTTTTTACAAGGTATTCTTCTTTATATAATCGATACCGTTAGAACGTCGTTTCGGAGTATACTGCATCGCGTTACGATATATACAGTATAGTTCAATAAGAAAAAGAGTTACCTAATCCAATTAACCAGAATTTTTCTTAACTACCCTGCCCATTTAGTTGAATAAGAAAAAACAACTCCAAGATCTTCTACTAAAGACCCGTTAGGAGTTATACTTCAGGAATATCCTTGAAAAAAATTATTGTTTGACGATAATACTTTATTGTTTTAGAATAATATGTAAAATAAGGAGGTTTTTACTAGTGAATCTTTTTACCAAGACCGTACTAAAATTTTTATCAGTTATCTCGCTAATTGGTCAAGTTTTATGTGCGTTTGCTGGATTAATGCTATTATTTGCGTCTGTAGCTTTATTGTTAGTACCAAACGGAGTCAAAAAACAATTGCTACAGTATGTAGATTTAAACTCAAACACAAACCTATCAGTATGGTTTTTAGTACTTTCTTGCTTAGTCGCGCTAGCAATCATTGCTTGTTTGTTTATCATTCTGTACGCTCTACGTAAAATAATTGGTAATATTTACGAGCAACACTTCTTTGTTTCTCGAAATCTTAAATACCTAAAACTAATATTAATCTCGATCACTAGCTTTACCGTTTTGGACTTCATTAGTCAGCTGTTATTTGCGCAAGTACATGCGTACAATGTCAGTAATATTTTTTCAGATTCTTGGCCAAGTTTAATAGGAAACATTCTTTTATTATCCATCGTTTATACGCTTTATGTGGTTTTAAAATACGGCATATCTTTACAAGACGATTCTAACAATGTGATTTAGGTGCGCTCCTAATGATAAAAATTAATCTAGATCGAGTAATGCTAGAAAGAAAAATTTCTTCAAAAGCGTTAGCAGAAAAAATTGGTATTACCCAAGTTAACTTATCAATACTAAAAACAGGTAAAGCGCGTGGTATTCGCTTTGCCACATTAGAAAAAATCTGTCAGACATTAAATTGTCAGCCTGGTGATCTTCTTGAATATAAAGAATAAACTTACATATAACAAAACAATTGTTATATGTAAGTTTTCAACTATTCCGCAATACGGCCCGAAAGTTGAACACAAGATAAATAACACTCTTCAACTAACCTGCCCCGTTAGTTCAATAAGAAAAAAGAGCTGCCTATGCAACTCAATGATCTTCAAGTAAAGCACCCTATAGTTGAACAAGATAAAGAGTGTTATTCATTATTTGGTTTTATCACCGGTTTCCCATTACTATCTAATAGTGGGGTAATTCCCCCTGCATATCCGCTCCAACTAAATAAATAGTGAATTCCTGTTTCCCTATCTACTATTATTCTGTTTCCATTAGCCACGCCATTTTCTGAAAGGATTTCTTCAAATCTCTTCTTTGAGCCTTTATTCTTCTCTGAGTCTTTACTAAACATTTATTCGCCCCCATATTACTGAAATTTCAAATAACCCCTTTTTATACTACGATCTTAGCAGGTAATTATTACAAAAGTAGTAAAAAGGCAACGATTTTTTTAGCAACAGCACATTGTATTAACCTACCTCTTTAGTTGAATAAGAAAAACAGAGCTATCTGAACAGCTCTACAATCTTACTAAAGCCTCCGTTAGCACAACTAGACAGAGTAAAAATACCTTCAACAAAAGTTCCAGATTATTGAAAACTAATAAGACTCCATCAACGTTTTGTATTTTTTCTTTGTGTCCAGATAAAATTCTTCGTCATTAATATTAGCTCTGTATGGTGTGTACGGTTATATAAGTATTGCTATAAAGAAGCATATTAATATTTTTTACATTCCACAATTCCTTAAATTCATTAATTGGAACTTTTCGATTATAGCTATTGTTATCATCATTACAATTCACCAGATGCCTTAATGATTCTGAAAGGTAGAAATACTCCTTGTCATATCCTACGACTGGGACAAAATGCAAATTATTACGATCCTTATGTACTTTAATAAAAACAATTACGGGAGTTCCTTTACTAACTTCATACTTTAATGTATTTAAATTCCCTTTATAATAGTTTGTTTTAAATCCCTTTTTTCTTAATACCCTACGGATTCCCTTTGGATATACATTGCCTGAACTCATTTTATTAGGGAAATTAGTATATAACTCTTCACCATCGGCCTCCATTCCAAAATGACGCAACACATATGCTGTTGAAAATGCTGCACATTCCCTTTTGTTTTGTATATCTATCCTATTATTTCGTTTAATTAGATAGTTAGCCATATAATCTCTTTTTCGTAAAACAGGTAAGGGTAATGTCATTAAATATGCATTAATGATAGTTGATATAATAATCCCTAAAATAGCCGTTCTAACTATAAACATACTACTTCCCTCCATTGCTTTGGGCATAGCGAAATAATATTCTATTTCCTCCTTTCACTAACCTGCCTCGTTAGTAAAATATCAATATGTCTATATTTCAATAGAGTTGGCAATAATCCCTTTATTAATGAATTATTAGGAGGTATAAACAATGTTACTTTCAAAAGCATGGGAGGCATTTGAATCAGACAAGCGAATTGAAGGTTTTTCCCCACAGACATTAAAAGCTTATCGACTCCAAATGATAACTGCGGAAGGAAGCGCCATTTTGAAAATGGAACAAAACAGGTTATTGCATATTTTATCCCTGTACGAAGGAAGTGAATCGAATGAAGAAATTTAAAATATTTTTTGATATCGAAAAAGAGGAGCGATGGCTGAATGAGCAATTACAAAAAGGCTATCGTTGTACAAATATTAGTGAATTATGAATATACACTTTCGAAAAAACCGACAAGAGATATGTGATGCGACTGGATTATCAAGATTATTTATCAAAGAAAAAGCTTAAAGATTACAAAGGGATATACGAAGACTTCGGTTGGAATTATATAAATGACTCCTGGCTTGGTGGAACTCGATATTGGCAAAAAGAAGATGATGATCAAAATGAAATCTCCTCGGATCGCCAATCAAAGAGCAATTATTATAAAAGATTGCTGGTTTATTCATCTGGCTTAGGTATACTGTTATTGCCTTTTTCTTATATGTTTTACAAGGATTCAGGTTTATATTTAGCTGAAGGTCTTTGGAGTATGACAGGTGCATTATTTTGGAAAGCATTTTTATTTGAAACTCCATTTGCCCTTTTGAGGTCGCTTCCCACCCTTATGATTGTTTTCTGTGGTATCAGTTTCTATAAAACTTATCGAAAGTATTCAATATTAAAAGAAAAATAATGCGAGGAGGTTAATTATGAACTTTTTTTAATTCAAAGAAGTAATTGAGGATAATGTATCTACCACAGTCGGGCGCTTTAATTGAGTAAGGTTCACAAAAATTATCAAACTTTTTTTAAAAAGGATGATTCAATTTAATATAGAAAAAGCGTGTTTTGTTCAGTCTTTTTTTCAAAACACGCTTTTTCTATTCGCTCTTTTATCAAGGTTTATTAAGTTAATTTAATCAAACTTTATTCAAAAGCTACATAATACTGTTTTAATACTCGAATCTTCATCTCGTCGGAAAGTTATACAGAAAGGGTCTATATGTGCCCTGTGCCGTGGCAATGAATTGTTTATGTAGATGTAATATGATAGAAGAAAAAATTCGATAGTTCCTTTTCAATTTCATTGCTATCTTTAATCAATTGTTGCGTAAACCCCACCAAATTGTAGCTTCTTTTTTATTCTTTAAGTCCTAAAGTGATTTTATTGCTGTATACTATATACTTGAAATATTTTATTTGTAATTTTAAATTTTTTTTAAAATAGACGCAGAGTTTTATTAATATCATGAGGGGAGGAAAAATTAATGACTTTCAGTGAACGATTGCGAGAGTTGAGATTAAAAAAAGATTTAACTCAACGAGAAATGGCTGAATTATTAGAAACAACTCGACAGAATTATAATAGCATAGAAAATGGTAAAATTGAAACCTCCCACAGCGCTACAGTAAAGTTGGCAAAATTCTTTAATGTATCTACTGACTTTTTATTATGTGCAACGGATGTTCCTTATCCGTTTGCATTAGAAGAACAGTTCTTTTTAGAAAATTTACTTAACAAGGAGCTTCGTCTTTGGTTTGTAGAAGAATTGTCGCAATCTACACCACAAAACATTATGAAGTTAAAAGGTATTTGGGATATTGTTAACGATACGAGTTATGGAGTACATAAAAGAAATGAAGAGATTTGATTGGTGAATTCATTGTACAAGTGAAACTAAACAACCAGTCGTCGGTACAATACTGACAACTGGTTGAATAAATGCTTGTACTACTTTTTCTAGATTATTTTATCTTTAGATTCATTGTTACATTAGTCTTGCATAGCACAGTTGCCAGAGCAGTATACATATCCTTCGTAGCGTGCAAGATACTGTGGGTTGCCCCCAAGAACCCAATATTTAAAATTCAACGTGCCCTTCCAACCTAACCGGTCATAATAAAAAGTAGAATATGGTTTTGAAAGATCTTTAATTGTAATATCTACCTTCACATATTTAGAATGTGCTACTGTGCTCGTTGCTTTTTCCTCCAAATTAGTAGGTGTGAATGTATGGCCATTAGCGGCTAATGTCACACCGGATGAAGCGATTAAAACCAAACAACAAACAATTAAACTACCAAATATTTTCTTCATAAATATCCCGCTAAACTTTCAGTAAATTCAAAATAAAGATAGCATTCTATCGGTTTTATGTCAAATTATAACTTTTAACCAAAATTATGAAGTTTAATTGTACAAAGTCCTCAATCTAGTCATGTAATTCCTTTTACCGATTATGACATAGAAAACAAAAGCTTTAAAATTGAAGAGAAAATTGCTACAAACTTACTCCTTCTTTAATTGACTTAGGACATTTGCAAATTGAATTCTCTGCTCGAATAGACAAAATGCGGTGCCAGAAACCAACCAGAGTATTTTTTTGGAGGAAATTAGAAGTATTTGTGAGGCTTTATTAATTTTAGAGACATCAGGAGACTTAATTACAGCTCAAGAAAAAGTTATTGCTGTTTGGAAACGTATATCACGTTATGATCAATGGTACTTAATGGATATAAAAGTTATTAATGTGATTTTATACTTTTTTGATAATGATGTAGCTGTTCAAGTTACAGATAAACTGTTAGAAAGGTTAAAAACTTACAAGAACTTTGGTGAAGCAGTTAGACTTTCCATAACTTTAAAAATTAATTTATCGATGATTCATATTAAAAGTGGATTCTATGTTGAAGCCCTTACAAACTTAGAAAGACTTTTAGAGCAGCATTTACAAGAACTTCCTTATCAATCATTAGCAGTTTGTTATAATCGAATGTCTATTTGTTATTCATATTCTTGTAATGAAAAAGAAGTAATATACAAACAAAAAATTGATGATCTATTAAAAATATATGAAGATAAAATATTATTTCAAATGATTCAACAAGAGTATAAGAAATATTCAAATAAAAAAAATCTTAACTGCAAGCTTAATTTAAATTAAACAAATTTGAACTAGTTATGGGGAGAGGATGAACACAGGGAAAACAACGTTTGAGTTAGCGCAAACTTATTGTTGAATGTGGACTGAAAAATATGTGCTTATTTGAGTTCCTTCTCATTTTTCCGAAAAATAAAAACAATAATTAACTGATCATGCTCCTCTAGTTTCTTAGGTGTGAAGATTTTATATTTGGATATTTCCGTTCACTTAAATATAAAAATGCCAAAATAGCTTGAACTTTCAAATCATGATTCCAAAAAGACATGTTAGATTCGCCTTCAATTGTGCATTAAAAAAAGATGAGACCAGTAGGCTCATCCTTTTTAAGAGTTATTCCGTACTATTTTATAAGTAACCTCGGTAACAAATTCATATGCATAAATTTCGTTACTTCAATCTTCAATAAGAATATAAATGTCCAAATTCCTCTTGAGAACTTACGTTAATAGCGATGTTTTAAGCGATAATTGTTGATGGAGCTAGTGTTCCTGTACCACCTGCATTTTGACTGTAACTTGAAAGTCGCAAATAATAAGTCTCTTTTGGTAAGCTGACCATAGAACTGTTATATGACTCTCCTGGATTCAGATACCAAGTCTTTACAGCTTCATCGATCCCAGTAGGATTTACAATTTCAACTCCTAAAACACCCGTGCCGCTAGTATGTTTAACAGAAATACTTGCAAATCCAGTTAATAAATTAACTCTTGCGGAGTTAGCACTTTTGTTGCCTTTTGCTAAGGTAACAGATACTTGTGCCATAGCCTCTACCTCGTTTGTATTATCGTTTACAATATTTTCTTTTGTCATATCCGTATTCCTCCTATATCTTTTTCTCCTAATATTTATGTTAATTAGAAGTTATTTTATAAAGAAGATAAAAGATACTTTTTAACAACCTTCAATTCAAAAATAATGAAGTTTTTGAAAAAAAGCGATCTACTCCATTTATTGAGTAGAACGCTTTTTTTAAAGATACTTTAAGTTCGAAACAGAAGTCTTCAAATTTCTTTAACAATATGATACCTTTATAACTTTTTTTACTACCTTTTTATATTCCTTTTGATAATACTTTATGAAAACTTGAATTGGAATATGGACTAAACTATCCTTTTGATTAAAGGTAAAGCCGCTTTCTTTCATGTCTTTCAGTAGTTTAGTTAGGGAAATTGTAAAATCACTACGTCTCCCTTCCTTCTTTAGAATAATATTATAATTAATTATACCAAATTTTTATTTAATAAGAAAAAAATGGGTTTATATACAATTTAAAAACACCCTACTCGTTCAGAGAAGGATGTTTTTAAATTGTGTATAAGCTTATATTGGTGTCCATTGCTCGTTTTAGAGCTCAGTGTTGTTCACGGAATAGATTGCCACACTTTATATTTAAAACTCGGTGTTATGGCTTCTATGGCTTCATGGGACTTCCCTTTACACATCCACCATTTGAGATTACACCAAGATTGGGCATATCAATAATGAGTTCTTTTTAAAAGGCTAGCTGTTAACCAGACTTAAAAATATGAAAATGAAAAGGTGATACACGGATTCGAACCGTGGATAAAGGTTTTGCAGACCCTTGCCTTAACCTCTTGGCTATACCACCATATATATAATATAAAGAAACTTAATTTAGTTTTTAAACAACCTATTCCAGTTATTTTTAAATTTTTTTTAAAACCATCAACATATATAAACAACTTTGTCTGAATAATAGTTGTGAAATTTGATATTTTATCAATTTATTCAACTAATTATACTAGAAAAAATAAATTTTTGATAAATTTTACAATTTGACATATCATATAGTTAAATGAATCAAATAAGGGAGGCTTTTATGGACGCATTAATTTACACGGTTCTATTATTAATACTATTGATTTTAAATGCATCTGCTATCTATATGTATAAAAATGATAAACTGGATTTATGGTTATCAGGAATTATTATTGGAATTCTAGGACCGGTTTTCGCATTTTTAATTGGGGCTATATTCGTGAAGTATGAACATAGTCAAGGTGCAACTGCAGAAGGCGCACAAATTGCAGCAGCGTTTATCGGTTTAATAATTGTTGCGAACGGTATAATTTACTTTATTGTTGGTATTACATTAAAACTTATAGGTTTCCTTAAATACAAGAGAGCTTAGCCATAAAAAACAAGTAATGTGTTTATTGTTAGAAGCAATAATTGTCCCAGCAGCATGTGTTCCATGGCCATTGGTGTCATCAAAAATGGTTATATCTCCACCATGTTCTTCTGTGAAGTTATATCCATCAATAATTCCGGCTGATAGATCTGGATGATTTACATCACAGCCTGTATCTAATACGGCTATTACAACTCCTTTACCTGTATAGCCTTGCTTCCATTTCACTTCAGAACCAACATTCATTATATTGATAGGAATCTTTTCTTCAAGTTTGGTAATCGATACCGATTTATTAGGAATAAGATTTATCTCATTGTTTTTCATGATAATCCTCCTTTTTTTTAACCTTGTTTTATAAAGAAGTATAATTCTCTTTATATACAACCTTTTTAGTAAAATTGTGTAAATTTTGTTTTGTTAATGGATAAATTAAAATAAATATACACTATTAGTCTATTAAGGTTAAATGGTTTATGTACGGTAATTTGGTTCTATAAAAAGGAAATAAGGTGATAAAATTTTTACTAATTTTTTAAAATTTCATTATGTAAATAGTAATTCTTTTACATAAAAATAAAGTTAATAAAAAAAACACCTTAAAAGGTGCTTTTCATACAGTTATTTAACTGGTAACAATCATCTACTTTCATTTGCTTACAAATTGGCCAAAGTTTCTAGATCTGCTCACCTGTTAAAATCCAATCCACAGCAACATCAAAGTATATTGCAAGCAGTTTGATTGCTTCAATTGGTGGTTGAATTTGATTAGCTTCCCATGCTTTGATTTGAATATCAGGATAATTAATATCTCTAGCTAATACGTCAAACGATAATTCAGCGTTTTCACGTAATATTCTTAACCTATTTGCTATACTTTTCAATTTACTCCCTCTTTTTAATCAAAAATATTTATCTATCTCCATATTTTCATCTGATTGATTGCAGCCATACTAAATAAGAAAATAATGGCAATAAAAAAAGCTTTGTTATAATAGAGAGCAGGATGTAACAACAAAATACCCAACATTAATGAGGTTCCCCCATTAGTAAGACCTTGTATTCTTCTATATATATGCCCTTCTCGATTATTGGTTGTTTTACTTTTTAAAAATTTGTTGTTTCCTTCTAATAGCGTTTTATCGATTCTAATTCTTATACCCAGGAATCTAATCCAATATAAATAAGAGATAAAGAATAATATAAATGATAATAACTTGGTTAATATTAATGTAGTTGGCTGCTGAAAACAATTGATGGTGAAAAGCGATAGTGCTAGACCAAAAAGGTTTAATAGAACTTGTTCAAAATGAAAATAGTTTTTTAATTGCATGCTTTCTCCTAAACATATTAATTATTAGATAATCTATTTAACTTCGTTTAATATATCAAGTGTTATTAGCATCTTAGAATTTCATTTTTCATATCATCAAGCTGATTAAAATAAATCTTATCAAAAGCTTTCTCTTCTATAATTCTTTTTCGATTTTCTCTCAATAGTTCTTGTACATCTGATATGTTCTGAATCATTTTCAACATTTCATTTTTGATTTCTACCGGTATATCATAGGCTTTATGTAAGGTCATAGTAGCCCAGGCCATTTGATGTGCTGCGTTTCCCATATAAGCTAGTGTTTGAAAAATATAATCTTCATCTAACCCCATTTCTTTCAATTGAACTTGATCAAATTGATTAAAACATTTCGTTTTCGTTTTAGTTATAGCCATTTCCATTACCCCTTTGGATAGTTTGTATTTTTAGATAACACTATTTTAATTCAAGAATATTAAACCAACAAAAAAGCACGCATTATCCCTTAGGATAGTGCGTGCTTCGCAATATAGTAGTATTGTATCACGTTTTAGTTTGAAAAACCGATTTTTCTTCAATAAAATACTGCCTTTTTATACTATAGTATCGATAATATAGCTGGAGAATAATGAACAACTTGTAAGATCTTTGAGTTAAGACTGCTTTAGCTAATGAGATTGCTGCTTCTTCCCTCCCTATTCTTATCCAATGTGTCTTTTGTAAATGTTCATGATAATTAAGTTCTTCTATTAATTGATTTGCTCTAGGGTATTTTTCAAACATAATAAACAACCTTTCATATGTATTGTTAAATTCATTTTATTTGAAATTTGTAAAAATGAATAATTTTATTGAATTTTTAAAAAGGTGTGGCTAAATAAAAGTCGCAATAATTTGAACTAATCAAAAGGCTAAGTAAATCATTAGTGGTCTTTGAGAAGAACATTTAGATAAGATAAATCTAATTTTGCTCTATTTAAATTTGTTTCATTTTTATTTAATGTGAATATTATTATGGCATTATTGAATGCTTCTTTGGATTCGGTATAATTTCCTTTTTTCTTTGAGAGCATTCCTATCATATGATAAATTTCACCTAGCGAATATATCAATTGATTAGACTCAATGTAGTAAAGAATTTCTTGGCATACTTTTAATGATTCATCATATAATTTTAATCTATACATACAATTTGCAAGGTTATATCCTACTCTAGGAAGTAGAGTAGGATCTTCTAAAAAATGTTGAGTTTTAATTTTTCTGTATATAACTTTATAAATATTATAGGCGTCATCCACATTGTTATACGATAAATATATTAGTCCAGTAGAATTCAATATATTAATATCTAGTTCAGATGTACAGTTCTCTAAGTTTACAAGGCTTTTTAATATATTCAATGCATCATCTAGTTTATTCTCTTTTTTATGCAGAAGTATAGATTTATGCCAGTCTATATGCTTTTTAAACTCTTTTTTACTAAATGTACTACTAAGTTCTTCTTTCACCTTGTTACATTCCTCTAGTACTAATTCTAATGCCAAATAGTCTTCTGTATAAGTGAATTCTCTGCAAAGTTTTTTTAGTTTTTGCACTTCTGCATTAAAAGGAAATAGAGCTTTTAACGGAATTTCTAATTTCATACAGATGTCATTTAAGATTTCAATTCTTGGTAATTGTTTTCCTTTTTCCAGTCTATATATCGTGGAATCATCACATATATTTTCAGCTAACTCCTTTATTGTGAGTCCTTTAGATCTTCTAAAATATGACACTTTTTCCCCTAATTTATCCACTATCTATTCCTCCTTAATGACACAATTATGCAAAACATCCTATTTCTTATAAGTTTATATTACATTATTATGAAGTTAGTCGTACATAAAAAGGAGGGGAAACAAAAAAATGAAAATAAGGAAAGTAATAGTATCACTCCTACTTACATTTGGTTTAATTGTTAATTTCTCAAGTAACTTTAATATTCACAATCCCTCGTCTACTAATACTAATATTATTAAATCCGATGATTTACCGATTGACGGGAAACACTAATAACAACATAAGAATTTGACAATAAAAAAGCATGTCCCAAATTATAAAGGGACATGCTTTTAAGGATGTTATGAAACTACACCACTTGAACTGCAAAGAAAGTCTGTATTTAAAGTGTGAGAACTAACAAGACCTACATAAGTCAATTGACCACCAATAGTGAATGTGTAAGTTCTACCTCCATCAATGATTCGTGCATCGACTCCAGTTGTTTTCCAAGTACCAGATGAAGCACTTACGCCAAGACCAGAGTAGTTAGTAAATACCTGGCGACCATTGGATAATGTTGTAGTAAATGTAGCTTTTACTGTCATAGAGACACTAGATGAACCATGACTAATATTTATCTTATGTGAAGCTGAAGATGTAGAGAATGGTGTAATACCAGAGTTTGGGACTCCTACAGCATTAGCTTGTGTAGCATCAACTGCCCGTTGTTTAAATACTTCTGGCGAAACCCATTCATCTTCCTTAAATTCACCAATTGGAGCAACTTCGATCCCTACAAGGCTGTTTCCCCATTCAACAGTAGATTTTACTTCATTTAAAATCTCTACATATTGTTCATGTAACGCCTCTTTTTGCCCTTGAGTTAAAGCTTCAGCTGCTGATGCTTTATTATTTGCGATAATGAAAATACAAGCAAAAGCAAATAAAGCACTAAGGACCTTTGAAAATCTTTTCGATACCATTTTTTCATCTCCTAACCAATGTATTTTAGGCCTGATTCTTTCTTGGCTTACTCTTAATATAAGTGAATATAACCCTGAAATAAATAGGATGTTTTGCAAAATTGTGTCAATTGAATTGGCATAATGAAGAATCCTGGTAGTATTTAATTCAAGATATCTAATTATATTTCGAAAATAGGTGATTTTATACAAATAAAAAAACCTTCACCCTTTAATGGAAGTATTGGAATATTGCCATACTGTATCATTGCCAGATACCAAAACGGGATGTTCTTTCCCTTCTTTGTCAGTTCCAACTACTTTAAAATCACCACTGATACTATCTTTGTCTCCCCAAAAATGCCACATATACTTATTTACTTTATTAGCAATAATCTTTTCTTCTACTGCTTCACCTTTTTTACCAGAGCCAACCAAGAAACCAACTTTCCCTTCTTCACCAATCAACAAAAACTCACCTTTTGTCCCATCGCCAAAAGTAACGGGTAATGAAAAAGTAGGACTAACCTCCCGCGTTTCGTTCGTATCAGTATTGTTACAACCGACAAGTGTCATTAAGAATAGCAAAGAAATCAACATAATCATTTTGTTCCTCATATTGCTCCCCCTTATCAACTAGACATTTTCTGTCATTAAATAATTTAGTTAAACTCTTCTTAGATGAACGATATCCTATACACTACTTCAACATTCTTATAAATATCCCTTCTTATTCAACTAACCTTCCCCGTTAGTTCAATAAAGAAAAAAGAGCTGCATTTGCAATTCAATGATCTTCAAGAAAAGCACCCGTTAGTTTAAGTGCATTATTTCACAAACTCTAGATATCCTTTCAGATATTACAGGAATGCTGCCTTGTTAGTTCAATAAGTTTAAGAAAACAAGCATCAATTTTTCTTGAATCTTAGGTGGACGCTTTTAGTACCATGCGTGTACATATAGGGGAGTATTTTAAGTCAAGTACATGTTTTGGATATGACCCATCATTTTGTTGGCTTAAGCCTTGGCATTATTTCATCAACTAAAAGTATATTAGAGATTAACCATTCAAGCGGAAAAGATTAATCAACAAATTCGAGGTTTATATTACCATTATTAGTGCTGACGTTTAATGTCTTATCTCCTCTACTTTTATTTGCAGGCAAATTACTCTCTCCTTTTTTTGCCTCGCTTAATATAGCGAAATCCTCATAAGAACCTACAATTGAGCCACTAATATCGCCATTTTTTGTTTCTAAAGTTACTGTAGTACCTGCGTTCAACTTGTCCAGTTGGATATTACCGTTGTTTATCTTAATATTCACATCACCAGCAAATGAAAGTGGGGGCAATTCAATCTCTTCGTTTGATGTTTTTAAAATCAGATTTTCTATAGACGCATCAGGTATCCATACCTGAATAGTCCTGTTTTCTTGAGCAGATTTCCCACCAATATAATCGTCCCAATCTTTATGACTTGCATACACCATGGATAATTCTTTTCCGTCAGATAAATCAATTTTATAAAACTCTTTTTCACTTTCATTATAAGAAATATGAATTTTTTCATCTTCAGACTGAAAAATTTCTATTTTTCTATCTTTAACGTCAATTGTAATAGTATCAACTTCTGCAGCTGAAGTGACATAACTTTTTTCCTCATATGTTATAGGTTCAGAGGAACAGCCAGCTAGTATTACTGAGAATGTAATTAGTACACTCATAGCAAGTTTTTTTATAGCATTTATCATTTTTAAACTCTCCTATTTTAAATCGATCTTCTTTTTAATACAGCTAACCCTACAAGCGCCAATACCATACTGATGGAAAGACAAACACTGATGTGCAACAAAGCGTTTCCATTAAACATAATGAGCTTGAAAAAGCCTACCAAAATTTGTCGCAAAGGCTGGATTGGAACAAACACACAGATGATCGCCACTAGAACAGCGTCCGTCAGCCAACCGTACCAATACGATTGCATAGAAAGCAGCACATGTAAGAACACCGCCACCATCAATAAAAAAGCAAACTGCTGAAAAAATGCAACGAATACACCATTTTCCCACCAACCGCATAGCTCCAACAAATTAATCACGATTTGTGTTTGATTCATTGGGTCTATTACTAGATGGATAAAAGTATTAACCATTGATATTGACGCTGCGGCAATGATATAGGTAAGGATACCACCCCAAAAGTAATCTTTTTTCGTTGCGTTTAAATGAATTAGCTTACTAAAGTTAAAATACACAATGAAAAATGGCATCATGAGCATATAAAGATAAGTGTAGTTTCCTCGGCTTATGGATATGCTTGCATCCGAAGATGTGGTAGACAAAAGAACGACTAAAATCGTAATAATAAGTGCTATTAAATTACTTGCAAAGTTTCGTTTTATAACAGTTAGAACTGGTTTCATGACAATTTCCCGCCCTTCTTCTCAACCATACGAATGAAGAAATCTTGAAGGGACAATTTTTCAATTTCGAGATGATCTCTTTGACTGATTGGTAAATCAAAAATAAAGCGTGTTAATAAACCTCCAGCTTGTATCTCTCCAATTGTATGCAGATCTTTTGTGACTTTCTCTACTTCCTGTTTTAATCCACTTACGCTATATGCCTTTTTCTCAATTTCCTGTAAGGTATCATAAAAACGCAGGGTACCCTTGTCAATGATGATCAGCTTTTGCATGACCTTTGCAATTTCATCAACGATATGGGTGGAAACAATAATAATACGTGGATTCCTTGAAAAACTCTCTACTAGCAAATCGTAAAACTCCTTACGCATAATTGCATCAAACCCCAGCACCGGCTCGTCTAAAAGAACAACTGATTTGTTACTCGCAAGGCAGATGATGGTGGAAACCATTGTTTTCATACCTAACGAAAGCGTATTAAATTTTTTACCTGCATCTAACTCAAACCGCTCCATCATTTCCATTGCAAATTCATAATCAAAGCGTGGATTTAAATCTCCAGCAACACTAATTAGTTTTTTTACTGGAAGATTAAAATGTTTGGCAAAATTTTCAATATAACTAACACCAGTATCCATCGTTGCAGTGCTAATATAGTGCCCGTTAACACGTATGGTTCCAGTTGAAATATTCTGATAACCTGCAATAGATTTTAATAGCGTTGTTTTTCCCGCTCCGTTTCGCCCTAAAAGACAATATATTCCATTATCATCTATAGTTAATGTTAAATTTTTTAGGACAGTTGCACTTTGATATTGTTTTGATACTTGATTTAATTCAATCATAGCTTGCTTCCTCTCTTATTTTACTTTTTCATGAAATTGCGATTTTTTCAGTACATGATATAATTTCACTATAAACCTTTGTGTTACAAAAAGGTCAAGAGGGGGTTTATGGCTATTTTATACAAAATTAAACAAGCAGCAGAAAAAGTAAGCATGACTAGTGAAACCTTGAGGCATTATGATCGAATAGGTTTAGTAAAGCCATGTCATAAAGATGAACAAACTGGATATCGGTACTATTCTGATCAGGAGCTCGTACAACTTCAAACAATTGAACTGCTCAAAACAATGGATTTAAATTTGATGGAGATAAAAGACATTTTGCAGCAGAATGAACTCCTCAGAATTATTGCACTTTTAAAACAGGCAGAAAAAAAGGCAGATGAGAAAATCGCTCGCCTGCAATACGCAAAATCAAGAATTAAACGTGCCTATACAAATTATGAAAATAAGTTAAACAGCGTAGATAACCAAAATGGGGAATTCTTTGTCAAACATCTATCAGAAAGGGTAATCATGCTTTCTGATAAATTGGAATACCCTACGATAAAAAATTTATGGAATTATCACAATCATTTTTATAAGCAAATTGAAGAAGAGTTGCAACCACAATTTTTGTTCGAAGATATGGCAGGAATGTTTACAACACCAGAAAAAACGCGGTTGTTTACCATTTGCTTAAAATATCCTTCAATAGAGGGGTTAACAATACTACCAGAGGGTAATTATTTATGTGCCAATTGCACCGAAGAGAATAAGGATATGGTATTGCAGAAATTACTTCAAAAGGCAAAGACAGAATTTGGTGTGTGCCCAGATGTCGTTCTTCACTGCATCGTGATAGTTGGGGTTTTGCAATGGAATTATCAGATACAACTGCTCATACAGTGAGGCATATTCATGCACATAGTGCAAAATAAGTAAATGCAACAATTATCATAAGGTATTCTTTTATGGATGCTTGGTGTAGCTAGTTATCTTAATAGTTATACAAAAAATCGGAAGATCACAACTAGTGATACATCCGATTTTTTGTTTTATATGTATAGCGATAATAAAGTTGTTTTCTTCTTAATAGAACTAACACCCCTGTAGTGCAACAAAAATCTCTATAATGCAAGTAACTTTGAAAGAAAATTACAGCTTGTACATCGTCTGGTACAACTTCTCATTCGCTAATGCTTAGTGTTGAATTACTAGAGTTACAAGCTGTTAAAATAATTGATGTGAATAACATTAATACTGTTTTTCTCAAACTTTTTTCTTCCGCCCCTTAAATTAATGAAGACACCTTACCTTATTTTTCATTAATACCTTCTTCAACTAAACTGCTCCGTTAGTTCAATAAAGAAAAAAGAGCTGCATATGCAACTCAATGATCTTCAAGTAAAGCACCCGTTAGTTGAATAGCATCATTTTGAGGAAACTCCTCATAAAAAAAGACTCCTATAATTAGGTGTCTAATTTTGTTTATTTTTTTGTTTTAGAAACGGTACTACTACGATAGAAACCGCTAATGACATTAGTGGGAAAATAATATTCCAAGATGTAAAACAAGATGTGAAACTGATTTCTAATTCAGGATAATAGTGTTTCATATACCAAATTTCGTATAGAGCATTCAGGAACAATGTTATTAAAGGTGCAATAAAAACCTTTTTAGCAAGAGCAGATGCTATAACACCTAATCCAATGACTATCAAGGGAACAATAAACAACTGCATCAGAAAAGGGTCTATCAATCTCATAATATCCCTCCTTTTAATCAAATCGATTAACTAAGTATTACTTGTTGAAGTAAACTTCTTCGATAGTTGAATAGCAACAGTCTTTTCGAAAACAGCCTAAGGAAAAACACCTTATTGTGTAATTTTACACTATAAGGTGTTTTTCTTCAATATTCTGTAGTTTTATTATTTGATTAATAATCTCCTGCCAAAGAGGATTCGAACAAATAGGTGACGATTATTATTTCTGATTCTTATTTAACTAAACTGCCCCGTTAGTTGAAGAACAAACATCCTTGAGAAAACATCCTTAAATAATGGTAATCACGAGAAATATGTAAGTAAAGATATATCAACAAGAGCCTACCTTAACGATTTTAAAAACTGGACTGGTATAACAGCATACAATTTCCGTAAGGCATTAGTTTCAGATATGCATGAGCGTTTAGCTGATTTTGCTACAATAGCAAAGCAAACATGACATAAGTCGATAAAGACAATAAATGACCACTATCTGAAAGTCTCGAATCGTACCGTAGATAAATTTTCACCTTAAATCAAAAAGAATGATTAATTAGATGAATATCACCTGTCCTTTCTATAACAATACATATTATAGGTTTAGAAAGGAGGGAATTTATTATGGGATATCAAAATTATGGTAACAACTATGGTAATAACTATGGTAACCGTAACAATTCATCATTCGTTTTAATCGTTGTCCTATTCATTCTTCTAATTATTGTCGGCGCTAGCTTCCTGCATTAATCTACAGCCTTTTTTGTAGCTAGCCCATAATAATAATTGTAATGTTAAGGTATTTTAGCCTTACACATCTCTTTTCTCTCACCGAGGGTCACTTGCCAACGAGTGACCCTTTTTATAGTCTCTTTCCTCATTTACAGCACATTTACTGTTGATAAATTTCTAACTTTAATCAAATAAAGAAAGTGAGGAATAGATCAACTCCCTCACTCTCTTTACGTTAGTTGAATAAAAAAAGAGCTGTCTAAACAGCTCTACGCACTTCAACTAAAGCACCCTTTAGTTGAAGTACATTTTTTCACAAACTCATATTAGTTCGCAACTAAGAGTTAAGAACATAATTGATAAATTCTGCTTTTGCTCTAGTGTACGCTTCACGATCATTGTTATATTTTTTTGCTAAATTTCTTTTAAGAATAGCGTATTCATCAATAAACTGCCGATTAGTCCGTAATAAATCACGAAAAAGTAGCTGATTATCCCACCGTTCTTCTCCCTCAAGTAAAATATGTAAATGTACTACTCTTTTATCGTTAATTACTTTCACAAAAAATCTTTGCCAAGGTCGATTGTCTAAGTTAGGTGGTACATAATGCCAGTCGTGATTAGCTAACCATGAAGATATTTCTTTAATTTTTTGAAATGAATCAATTTTAGCCATTAAATCAATGATTGGTTTAGCTGGTAAATTAGGAATTGATGTACTTCCATAATGTTGAATTTCCGTTATGCCGAAAGTTGAAAGCAGATTAAGAAGAAGTGCTTTTTCCTGAGTACCTTTTTCTATCCACTTGGGATTTGGTTCGACAATGTCTATTCTCTCATTAGCCCAAACCGGCCATGTGCTTTCATCATGAATATCTTTCATTTTACTCCCCCTCAAGATTTTATTTTTTCAGTTTCAGTAAAATCCTTGTACCTGCATTTTTTTACAAACCTGCCCCGTTAGTTAAGTATATTTCTTCACAATCTTTATAGTGTTATTAACATACATATCCAATAAAAAATCACCTCTAAGAGAAAAACTACACCAAAGTAAATGAACAAAATTTTGATATAATTTAATTGTGTTGATCTCCAAGAAAAAGAATTCTAAAAGTCATGTTTTATAGTAAATGAAAAGTTGAAAAGAAAGCATATTTAAAAAATACCTTTTTTTAGTAATTTAGGATACAGTTTTTTCAAAAACTTTGATTATTCTTTAGCAGCTCTTCTTATAGGTTTAAAATAAAGTTTGACCAAAAACACCTCGCAAACCCACATTTTACGACAAATAAAAAGAATCCATTCTGAAAAAAGATTGATCAAGAATGGAATCATTCCTCGTGAATTATTATACAATTTTTGTAAAAAGTTTGTTCATTTTCTACATGTATGTCTCCTCAATTGCGCCCTTTTCTTAAATAAACAAGAAGTCGAAAACGCTAAAAAACTCTCAATAAATTGTTATCTTAATACGAACCTCTTCTTCTTATCCATTGCGTCGCAACCCATTTTTCACCTTTGATAACAGGTTCACTACCATGTAGAGTGAGCTCATTTAATGATGCATCCTGATAAAAATATTCGAAATATACCGCCATTCCTCTTTTCGGCGATACAGAAAGGTTGAGTTTTGGAAAGAAAGTCTCTCCTCCTTCTTCTACATCATTTAGGTACATGACAAGGGTACTAATACGATTATTATTTGCTGCTTCACTGTTTTCTGCAAAAAAATCATAATGTGCTTTATATTCTTGGCCGACTGTATACTTTAAAATATGTAACCCTTCTCCATGTTCAACAGGAACATTCATGATTGAAGCGATTCGTCTTTCGATTCTAGTAAGGGCCTCACTTTCTTCTAAAAACGTACCACTACTTGTCCGAATGTTATTTATTTTGCGCGAAACTCCAATTTTAGAACGCTTCATTTTATTTTCAGATATTTCAATCAGCTCTTCACATTCTTCATTACTTAATACATTTGCTAACACGACAATAAGAGGCTCTTCTAATCTTGAAATAATTTGGATTTCTCTATCTTCTGTTACAATTGTGTTTCCAATGTGTTGAAAAATCGTTAGTTCCTTATGTTTAATTGTTTGATCTCCCATTTTTCTTTTCCCCATCTCTGATTGGATACCATAAATATATCATATTTTTCTTTATATTCAGTTTTTTCAAAAAAAAAAAAAAAAGCGAGGATGTTCCGTTTTATTTAAACATTATCATAAAAAATCCTCGATTAAATTTTGAAGAAAAATTATTAAGGGGCAAATTTATGATGGAAAATTGGTGGTATTGGTTGTTTAGTGCGTTATTTTTCGGATTCATCATTTTTTTTCGCCCAAAGGGGTAAAAACTTACCGCTTGGCTTTAGCTACTTCTGCTGCCAACTCCATTCATCCACCTACTTTTTCTATAAAATAAAAAACACAACCAATTGGATGTGCCTTAGTATTTAATACAATTATTCGATTTCATTTTCTATTTTCTTGTGCGATTGTTTTGCACCATTTTCCGATAAATTTTCTTCGATAGCTCGCAATACTTCAATGTGATCAGTTAGTTGCTTAGTTTTCCCTTGTAAATTTCCTAATTTAGTAATAAATTAGCTAATTAAATCTCGACAATAAACCAATTCCTGTTCTATAGCCTCAAGTGATAGATTTATTTGTTCCAATTCAATCAACCTCCTACGACAATTATACAAATCGTAAGAAGTGGAATAATTAATAATTCCCTGCTTTTTTATAAACATAACAGTATAAATTACAATTCGTCACGGCGCTTTATGAGCGAAACTAGTACTTTTTCCCCTCACTTTTTATATCTTCTTTTATTTCATCATATAAATAATCTTCTTCAGTTACTTCCCCAAATTCGATTAATTTTCTCTTTTCTTCTTTCCACTCTTCCTCGGTATATTTATAATATGTTTTTCTTGCATCATCACAGCTTTTTCCATCAACACCTTGCCAAAATGCATAGGCATTTTCACATTTAGAGATAAATTCGCCCGCTTTTTCCTCATTAATTCTCTGCATATCTTCAGCACAACTCTTTAGGACAAAGATTAACAATACAATTAAAAATATGAAACAGAAATATTTAAAAACATATCGCCCTATTTTTCTTTTCTTTTTCATTTCACATCACCTATTTATATTAGATATTTATTGATACAGGGTTTAAAAGTAGAATATTATTATATTACACTAATATTTTCTACTTTAAAATAGGCTTTATTATTCCTGTAATTAGCGGTGTGGGTGGAGGCGAGCTTTTCTTCGCCACAATCAGTCAGCTCTTTTATAATAACTCCAACTGGATGTGAATCTACTTCGGTTGTTTAATTTCCTTCTTCATCTGTTCCGTCCTTTTGCATCTTTTCTTCTACGTCCTTAGCATCAACGAATAACTCACAGCGATTATATCCTTCGCCACTATCGCCAATTTTAATAACACGACGGTCAACCTGCAAGTCGACGCTATTTGTATCGTTTACGGTGTACAATTGTGTAAATGGGGCTACTTTTTGACCTAGGTTGATCACATGCTCTAATACCTTGCCGAACCGTGAAAACTTTGGTTTTTGTTGAGATTGTACGTCTCCGACAATTTCAAATGTGATTTTGTTCAATCCACTTCCCCCACTGTTCGGTTATATTCCTCTGTCAAAGGCTCATCACAAAAGTTTTTTGTAAACACCAAGAGGATACTTTCCTAAAAAATCAAGAGTATTAACCTTAAAATTAAATTTTTCTTTTATTGGACAAATTGCACAACTTCTTTTCATTTTAAACCATATGTTATCAATGTAAGGCATTCAAATTGGAAAGGAGGTCTTGAAAATGAGTAATATGAGAGATGTTTGTAAGTGTGATAATCAACATCACCATGAGAAAGAAGAACATCGTTGTAACGGTTGTGTATGTGATCAATTAAGACGATTACAAACGGCGACTGAAGTAGATGTTTTCTTAAGAGGTGGTACAGTATTAGAAGATGTCGTTTTTATTAGCTTAGACCGGAAAAATTGTTGCGCAATCTTTACTGATCCAACAACTGAACCTGGTTCAACACTAATCGTAGACTGCGAAGAAATTCAAGCTATTCGAATTGAAGCAGCTTAATAAGTAATAAGTGGTCTCTTTCTTTATGAAAGAGGCCTTTCTAATTAACCAGAGAATCATCGGAATTTATTTTAGCGTAGGCTATCAACCGTACATAAAAAAGTATTTGCCATTGTATAATCGTAAAAACTTAAACGTAAAGTGTTTTGTTTTATTCCAGTTAGTTTGTAGCGATTTAGGAATAATTCATACGGATTCAACAGAATTCGCTAATACACCAAAAACAAAAAAAACAGTTGAAGAATTAGAAAATGAAGTTGTAGCATATGATTATTTCGAGAAAGACGAGTTAAGAGGATTTTTGGATGCTTTATTACCTTTTGGAAAAGCTGAAAATCGCTTCATTTTCAACTTGCTTACATGTACTGGAATGCGTTAATGTGAGTTATTAGTTTTAAAATGGTCCGATATCGATTATAATAATGCTACAATAAGTATTGCGAAAACTCTGTATAATCCGAACGGAAATACTCTTAAGTATGAAATTACGACACCAATATACGAGTTATCGACATTGAGCAAGAACTTATTGTGTTACTTAATTAGTATTATGAAGTGCAAATACCTTGATATCGACAATTGGGGATAATTACTACGAATTAGTTTTTTTGGTCACTAGGATAGATCTACCATACTTTAGTTATCCTTATCATTTGAAAACCGTGAATACTAGAAATCAATACTTAGAAAAATGAATACGATTGAAAAGCATTTAACAACACATTCTTTTAGACATACTTGCTCTTCTTTATTAGCTGAGGCAAATGTTCCACTCGAACTAATAATGGCTCGATTAGGGCATGAATCTGTTGAAACTACAAAGAAAGTGGCTTCAAAAAAATTCAATGAATTGATGAGAAATCTAGAAACTTCATAATAATTTTTATTTTAGGCATCATGATGGCATCAATACTTTAGTAATATTCTTAAAAACCTTGTCATATCAGGGTTTAATGAATACTCTTCCATCATTCCGCATATAATATGTGATGGATTTCATGCTTGACATTCTGTTTCATTTGGGAGGAACCTACATGCAACAAGGAAAAGTAAAATGGTTCAATAACGAAAAAGGTTATGGTTTTATTGAGTACAATGATGGTGAAGATGTATTCGTCCATTTCACAGGCATCCAAGAGGAAGGTTTCCGCACCTTAGAAGAGGGACAAGATGTTAGCTTCGAAATTATTGAAGGTAATCGAGGTCCACAAGCAGCAAACGTAAATAAAATATAGTGAGTACAGCTATTCTACAAGTTTAACTTGAGAATAGCTTTTTTTATTGTGTGTAATTTAAGAACATCTTTTATAGCATTCATAAAGTTTGAATTTAATATTTATTTCATCAAAATTTTTTTGCCAGTTTTATATAAAATAGAATAATAAATTGATTGTAATTTCAAAACTAATCTAAATATCAACATTGTTCTTTAAAAATGTGAAAACCAAATGCTATATTAAAGTATAATCTGTAGGAAAAATAAAAAGGCGTATCAAAGTCTAAAAAAACTTTAGAAACGCCTTCAAATTATAAAGCTACTTTTTTCACTTCGAGTCTTACAATTTGATGCATATTGGTGTCTTGAATGGTAAATTCATAACCTTCAGCTTCATGCTTCTCACCCTTCAAGATGCGATCATGATTTGTCATGAACCAGCCTCCAATTGTATCGATATCTTCGTCATTAATATCGATATTTAAGAGTGCCTCTACTTCTTCCAGTCTCAGCTTTGCATCAAGATTATAATGATTTTCTGCTATTTTCTGCACTTCAGGTAACTCATCATAGTCAAATTCATCCTTGATATCACCGACAATTTCTTCAATTATATCTTCAATTGTTACAAGGCCAGATGTACCACCATACTCATCCATAAGAATTGCCATATGAATGCGCTTTAATTGAAATTTAAGTAATAAATCACTAATCGGAACCGTTTCAATAATACGAATAACAGGTTGCATAAAGTGTGTTATCTGTTTTAAAGCATTTTTTTCATCTAAAATAAAAGCTGTTAACAGCTGTTTCATATTAACAATACCAACAATATGATCCTTATCCCCGTCGACGACAGGATAACGCGTATATTGTTCTACATTAATCACATCAAATACTTCCTTAAGCGTTAAATGTTGATCAAGGCTAACAATTTCCGTTCTAGGAACCATAATTTCTTTTGCAATACGATCATCGAATTCAAAAATACGGTTCACAAAACTATACTCAGAGCGATTAATCTCACCACTTTTATAACTATCTGACAAAATCATCCGCAACTCTTCTTCACTATGAGCAACTTCCGATTCTGACTGCATTTTCAAACCAAATAATGCGGTCAAGCCTCTTGCAGAACCATTTAAAAGTTTAATGACTGGATACATAATATTGTGGAATAAAATAAGTGATCCAGCTGTTTGCAGTGTAACGGTTTCAGCTTGTTGAATTGCTAATGTTTTTGGTGCAAGCTCTCCGACTACAACATGCAAAAAAGTTACGATTGAGAACGCAATAATAAATGACACCACGGAAGAAATACGAGCATCTAAGCTGAATATCTCAAACAATGGTTTCAGTATAGCTTCAATAGTAGGTTTCCCCAACCATCCAAGCCCTAATGCCGTAATCGTAATGCCAAGCTGGCAAGCTGATAAATATTCATCTAAATTATTCGTGACCTTTTTTGCTCTTAAAGCCTTTTTATTCCCTTCAAGGACAAGCTGGTCAATTCTAGTTGATCTCACCTTTACTATCGCAAATTCCGCTGCTACGAAAAACGCAGTAAGTGCAATTAGTATTACGAAAACAACTAACTTAATGGCTATATCATTGTCCAATCATGTTCTTTATATCTGATCTGATCCTTATTTCAGATTCAGAATAAAGAATTCACCTCCTGTAAAATAAGTTACTATTACTAATCTATATGAAAGTATATGTAAATTGCAATTAAGAAGATGATTATTTTTAAAATTTTTTCATTTATCTGAACTTTTTTTATTTTTTTTTTTTAAAAATACAGAATTTTTTTCATCTGGTAAACTCAAAACTTTCATTATTATCTTAAAATATTTAATTTATCATAGTCTTTTAAAAAAATCATTCTATCGTACTGATATGATATCGGATTATCCTTTTCTTTAAATATTTTATTGAGAAGATGCTGTTTACCTAGGGCGTAAAGTTATTTGAATGTTTTTAAGTCATAATGTAAAAAAAAGAGCTCCTTTAAATCGTTTGATCGACTTAAAGGCGCTACTTCAATTAATTATCATTTTAAGTTTGTTGCTGATAATGCGAAAAATTCATTGTATAATGCTTGTAAAATTTTGTTTTCAAATTCTTTACGAACACCAAATACAAGGCTGACTTCTGATGACCCTTGATTGATCATTTCAATATTTGCTCCTGTTTTTGAAATGGCTGTTGCCGCACGCGCTGCTAGACCTGTATTGTTATTCATGCCTTCTCCAACGATTACAATCATTGAAAAATCATGGCGGAAATGCACGTCGTCTGCCTGCAATTCTGTTTCAACACGTTTTACGATACGATCTTCTTTTTCAGAAGTTAACTGGTGACTTCGAATAATAACAGAAATATCATCTAAACCTGATGGTGTATGCTCATATGATATATTCTCATCTTCTAATATTTGAAGTAATTTACGACCAAAACCAATTTCCCGGTTCATCAAATATTTACTAACGTATAAAATCGAGAATCCACTATCAGCTGAAATACCAGTTACTGGGCTATGATTTGATTCACGAACAGACACTATTCTCGTTCCCGGTGCTGATGGATTATTTGTATTTTTGATACAAACTGGAATACCAATTTTATACACCGGCATTAGTGCTTCATCATGGAAAACCGAGAAACCCGCATATGATAATTCACGCATTTCACGATATGTAATCTCTTGTATTTCAACTGGACAATTTACGACTTTAGGATTTGCACAGAATACGGAATCGACATCAGTAAAGTTTTCATATAACTCAGCTTTTACCGCTGCGGCTAAAATTGACCCTGTAATATCAGAACCTCCACGTTCAAATGTACGTAGTACGCCCTCTTCTGTATAACCAAAGAATCCAGGGAACACGACGATTTCTTGAGAATCTTTTAAGACACTCAAATTATCGTATGCTTTTGGCAACGCCTGTGCTCGAGCAGGCAGATCATTTACGATTAAGCCAGCTTCAAGGGGACTCATGTATTTTGCTTTTAGTCCAATACTATCGAAGTAAGCTGCAATCATTTTCGCATTATTGTCTTCTCCACTCGCCTTTAAGCTATCCATCAACTGTTCATCCGCAACCGAACCTGCTTCTGCAATACGTTTTCGTAAGTCTGACTCAATGACTTCACAAATGACATGATCTAAACCCAGTCCATTTGCATTGCTTTCATAGCGCTTTATAACATTTTTTAGTTTTTCTTCTACCGCATCTTGTTGCAATGCAGCATTCGCCAACTCAATTAATAAATCTGTTACTTTTATGTCATCATTAAACCGTTTACCCGGTGCTGAAACGACAATCAGACGTCTTGTAGGATCTGATTGTACGATTGCCGCTACCTTTTTGATTTGTTCTGCACTTGCAACAGATGTTCCACCAAATTTACATACTTTCATTTAATCATATCCTTACATTGTTTATTTACTCATTTGTATTCTCAATAAAAACATTTGTATATTCACAGTGTACAAACACTAACTGAAGTAGTCAATAAATTTTTACAACTCTATACAAAGAATTGTTGCAATTGAACAATTATTATCATTATTCAGTTATTGTTATCAACATGTTACTAGCATCCGTCTGTTATTTCAACAATAAAAAACACCAAGAGACTAATCTCAAGGTGTTTTAACATTGAAGTAGGTTATTTTGTATAAACTTTTAAAAGTTCTTCGCCTAAAAAGTGTAATTGCTCCCCAATCGTACATGACTCGATACAAAATCGGTGGGCACCAGACTTCCCTCGGTCTTTACGAAGTTGATTTTTAACGAAGCAACCTTCACAATAATTTTCCATCATTTCGTCAATTTCTTTTATGACGGTTACTTTGTCCATCAAATCGATTCACCTCTAAATTTCAATAATTTTTATTTTACTACTTGGAGCATTTAGTTACAATTATTAGCTTTCTACAATTGCTTTTTAGTTTACGCTATCCAAACTAGTCCTATTCCTTTTCTGCACCTTTTCATATTTCTCTACATCAAATATACTTAAGTAATAAATATGATGTAGCAGGTGACTAAATGATTGAATTATATATTGATGCAGCAACTGCTGGAAACCCTGGTCCTAGCGCAATAGGAATATTCATTAAAGGTGAAGGTCAATTAATTAAAATTGGTGAATCTATAGGGGAAAATGATAATCACACTACAGAATTCATCGCACTTGTTCGCGGATTAACAGAAGCGTTAAAATTATCTACGGGTATGATCTCTGTTCGTTCTGATTCTAAAATAGTTGTCGCATCTATTGAAAAGGAATATGTAAAAAATGAAGCATATAAACCATATTTAGAAGAAGCGCTTGAGCTTTCAAAAAAATTCGATTTATTTTTCATTAAATGGATTCCTAGTTCTGAAAATCGTGCAGCAGATACACTTGCAAGAGAAGCATTGCGTTCATATCAAAAAAAGCAAACTCGTTAATGGAGTTTGCTTTTTGCTATTTCACTTCAGTTAATTGCTTTTTCAATTGCGTCAACATAAATGCTATTGCTCCAATCGCAACAACAAATGCTGCAGCAAGATAAACTTCTACATAACCATAATGTGTGGCGATAATACCAAGAAGCCATGACCCTAAGGCAATCCCTACATCAAATAGTGTAAAGAATGTAGCAGTAGCATAGCCAGTACGTCTAGGATCGGTGGATTGAATCGTCATTGATTGGAAACTTGGTACAAGTGCTCCGTAACCAAGTCCAATTAATACTCCCGCGAGCATGAATAACACTGGCCCATTGACATAAGCTAGCGTAATTAATCCTAGTATAAAAAGGATAAAACCTGGAATAATAACAAATTTAGGTCCTTTTTGATCATACAGGCGTCCTGTAAGTGGACGGGTTAACAGCATGGCTGCTGCGTAAACTGCATAAAATAAACTAGCAACTTCCATCAAACCCTTTTGTTTTGCGTAAACAGATAAGAAAGATAATACACTAGCATAAGCAATTGCAACAAAACATGCTAAAGCAGCTGTAGGTAATGCCTTCTTCTCGAATAAATCTGAAAAGGCTATCGAAAATTTTTGTTGTTTAGTGCCCTGTGGAATATCATCTAATTTAATCGATAGCGCTGCAATACCTCCTATTAAAATAACTGCACTCATAATAATGAACAAAATTTCGAAATTTAAATACTGAATGACCAAAAGACCAACAAAAGGTCCAAGTACTACCGCTAAGTTTAGTGACATTGTAAAATATCCAAGTCCCGCACCCTTACGAGATGGTGGAACGATATCTGCAGCTATAGAATTATTTGCTGTCGTTAATATGCTAAAGAAAATCCCTTGTATAAAGCGCAGTAATAATAAAAGTGCAAACGGCTTAAAGAATAAGTATAGTACGGTACATACAAAGTAACCGATTAAACTAATATAAAGCAGTTTACGCTTTCCAAAATGCTCTAAAACTTTCCCCGTAAATGGGCGTGTAATAATTGCAGATAGTAGGAAGATAGATAATAATAAACCGGCATCACTATCAGAACGGTTTAAATCTTCAGTTGCATAAAGTGGTAACACGGAAACTAATCCGTAAAAAACAAAAAACACGGCCATATTCGTACAGAAAAGACTAATAAACCGTTTCGTCCAAATTTTTTCTAACTTTTCCAATGATTCGCTCTTCCTTTCAACTTACATATCAGCTCTAGCAGCTGCTGTTGTTCCTCATCATTAAACGTTTCTATCAAACCCTCCTCAAATTGCAATACTGAAGCTAAAACATCAGGGAATTTTTTCTTACCTTCTTCGGAAAAGGATACTATTTTTTCTCGACGATCTTCCCCTTCTGTTCGCACAATCCAATCAAGCTGCTCTAGTCTTGCAACAGTTCGTGTCACAGTAGGTGCCTCAACCTTTAAGTACTTCCAGATGTCTGTTAATGACATCGGTCCATTTTTATTAATCGTATAGAGAATCGTCCACTGACTGCTATAAAGGTCATGCTCTTTTAAACAACTGTTTAATTTATTTGTAATATCTCGAGTAGTTTGAAAGATTTCATGAAATAAAGGATTCATTTGTATACCTCCACATTTTATTTACCTAAGTAAATAATAATTTAATTTTATTCCTACTAAAATCGTTTGTAAAGAGGGATTTATATTCATAATTAAAAAAGAGGCTACTCTTATGTTGATTTCCCAACGCAGAATTGCCCCTCATATTATTAAAATTATTAATTTAATCCAATACCCATTCTATAATGTGATGAAGTAAAGAGAAAGTTAAATGATTCCCCGATTCCATCCATTTCTTATACTTTTTCTTTTCTTGAAAACAACAGGAGACTTAAAACAATAAGTAAAACAAACCCAGCAATAGTAGAAGGAATAAACCCAATCCTATCATCTAAATATAAACAGGTGAATAGAGGTAAACTTATCAATAAGAACATTTTTATAAAATACTTTTTAGACATTTAATACCTCCTTTACTAGCCTATCTTTATAATACCTTTAATTTCCACTTTACCCAAATAATTAATAAAAATTACTTTATATCAAACATATTAATCACTACTTCAACAAAAAACCGTAAGAGCAATTTCACTCTTACGGTTTACTATAGATAACTTAATTTTCAAATTTAAGTTTTTGTCTAACAAATTAACTCTAAGTTTTTTCAGCTCTTTTGATTGACTGTTATATTTAAAAAGGCGCCTATTGCACCACTAAAACCATGGTCTTCTAAGAAGATAGGCGTTTTCTTTTTTAAAATTGTGTAGTTGGCGATAACTTTTTTTAATGCTTCGTTTTCGTTTAGAGTTGTACCAATATATATAATATGTTCGACTTGATTTTGTTCTGCTAGCTGGATACTTAATGTTGTGATGACTTCCCCTACTAGGCCTTGCACTGTTGCTAAAATATTTTCAATAGGGTGATTCTTCGTTTCATCAATTCCCATTTTACCAAAGTTACTTGCCGTTAAAGTACCTGCAATCGGAGTATCCATCCCTTGATAAATATCTTGTACTAGAAGATCAATTTCTTGTCTTTCACCATACTGTGCCTTTTTAATAATTTCATGATAGTCGTATATTCCTGTCGTTAATGCTGCCAGTCCGACTAGTGTTCCTCCACCAATACCAGTACCACCAACACGATTATGTGTTTCACCATCCATAAAATGAATGGATGTACCTGTACCAACATTTGTAATGATGCTGCGGTCAAATTGATGACCATGCTGAATTAGTTGATATCGAACCCCTTTTAATGTAGCTTCAAATTCAACTATGTAATGGATGGATTTTACTTCTTTTAGTAAATGTTTAACTTGCTCTGCTCTTCCGCCTGTTAAGCCAATCTCTTCTATTTCAGGGTGATTGCTAATCCAGTCCGTTACAGCTTGTAAGTGATTCGAAGGGAAATGCTCTAACACTAGCTCGCCAAATTCATTTTCATAAGCTAATTTTGTTAGTGTACCCCCTGCGTCTATTCCAATTGCCTTAGTCATACCATTCTCCTTTGTGATCGCCCAATCTAAACTTTACTGCTATGTGCAGTTTTGTGCAATGATTTCCTACGATGTTATCATTTTTTCTAAAATTCTAATCACTTATTTTGAAAAAACTATATTCCCTGCAACAACTGTCTTAAGTGCAATAGCGTTTGGAATTTCATCTAATTCGCAAACAAATAAGTCTTTGTCGAAAATAGAAAAGTCCGCATCATATCCCGGTTGAATGGTACCCCTTACCTGTTCCTTGCTAATTACCTTGGCGCTACCAGTTGTATAGAGGGAAATTGCCTCAAAACGTGTAAGTTTTTCTGTTGGGATATATCCTTCATGGCTTTCCTCATGCTTTTTGCGAGCGATTGCAGCATGAATACCAAGCAAAGGATTCGCATCTTCAATCGGTGCATCGGAACCTCCTGCACATATCAATCCTATATCTAAAAAACGTTTAAATGGATAGGTCAATTCAGCTCGCTTTGGACCGATTTTATCAACAACCCATGGGAAATCAGAAAGGATAAATTGTGGTTGAATATCTAAAATAACGGGCAATTTACTCATTCGTTCAATCAGTAAGTCATTAACAACACTGCAATGAATAAGCCTATCTTTTTTTCCATTCGTTATAGGATTAGCTTCGATTGCTGTCAATACTTGTTCAAGAGCGGCATCACCAATTATATGGACTGCCACAGCTTCACCATAAGAACGTGCCAATTTTACAAGTTGATCAAGTTGTTTAGAGGTATGGATGAATAACCCTTTATTTTGTGGCTGATTTTCATATGGTTCAAGTAATGCAGCTGTTGCACCACCAAGTGCACCATCAGAGAAAATCTTCATCGCACCGGGTTCTACAAATGGCTCAGTAAAAGTTGCGTTTGAGGTCATCATTTGTTCGAACGCAAGATGATGCCTTAATAAATGTGCTCTAAAATTTTTCCTTTTACCTATAATTTCATTAAAAGCATTCAGCGGATTGGAAAAATGCCCATAATAACTCATATCTTCAGTATGTCCACCAGTTAAACCAAGTGACAGCAAATGATTTACGGCTAACTCTAATGTATTTGTTAAAGAATATTCTTGCTCTACAGGTATTTGATCTAATACTTTGTAAAGCGCTTGATCATATAATAGTCCCGTTAATAATCCATTTTCATCTCGACCAATTTCACCACCTTCTGGATTTGGCGTTTCTTGAGTAATATTACCAGCAGCCATTGCTGAAGTATTCGCAAGAACGACATGTCTGCATATACGTTTTAGGACGATCGGTTCTTGACGAATAGCATCCAATTCTTGAACAGTTGGAATGCGAATATCATTAAATTGATTTTCATCCCAACCTTCAGCGATTAACCATTCTTCACTAGAACAATTAGCAGCTGATTGTTTAATAACATCTAGCAACTCATCAGAAGATTTCACATTTGTTAAATCCAGTCGCAACAGTTTTTCTCCATAGCCAATCATATGTAAATGACTATCAACAAACCCTGGATACATCACGGCTCCTTGCAAATCAATATCCTCTTCTGCTTGGGTTTTTAGCTCTTCGTACGTTCCTACTTTTTTAACCTTACCACTCTCAACAAGTACCGCTTCGACTGTATCCCCATCATGTTGCATCGTGTAAATTGTACCACCAAACCATAATTGTCCCATTTCCCCTGTCCTTCCTCTAAATAAGTTTTTCGAAATATTCTTATTATATCATTTTGAACAAAAAGGACGCATTGATAAGGTAGGTAATCTAGACGTCAATTCTCATTATTATTTAATAAAACTTAATTGACTGATTGTATTTTCTTTTACTAAACTCCACCTTCTATTAAATGTATAAAAATAAACACGACTCTTTCCCCAAGTAATCTCTACAAAGTTTATAAAAGATATAATAAAGGGAAATTTCGTAATTTATGCTTAGGTTTTTATTACACAAAAAAAGAAGGACGAACAAAGTTCGCCCTTCTTACCACAATAACATTAATTATTGACTTGTTAATTTTGTATATATTGAGAAAAGTTTTTGGATTTCATCTTCTGAAAGAATTTTGAAATATTCTTGTCGCATTTCAGCACCTAACAAACTAGCTTCCTCTAAGATTTCTAACCCTAGTGGTGTAATTTGAATATAAGAAATTCTTCTATCATATGAATCCTGACATCGAACACAATATTGATTGTGAATTAGTTTTTCTGCTAAATGTGTTAAAGAAGGCGGTGCAAACTCAAGGTATTTTGCAATATCCGAAGGTTTACTTTTACCATGTTCTTTTAAATAGCTCAATACTAATATATGTGATATCCCTATATTAACTTTAAATAACTTTTTCCAAGCTAAAATCATGTTCTCATTTGCTTTATCAAGTACATGGACAAGGTCAAATAGGGTAGGATTATTTTTCAATGGCATCCAACTCCATATACAAAATTATTGTGCTGAGAATCCACCATCGATTACAAGTTCAGAACCAGTAATAAATGAAGCTTCATCAGATGCTAAAAAGATTGCAGCGTTTGCAATATCAGCTGGTTGTCCAAGACGAGAAAGTGGAGTCGCTTTAACCATAGATTCTACGTATGCAGCAGAATCTTTTAATACAGCAGTCATTGGTGTTTCGATAATTCCTGGGAATACTGCGTTTACACGTACGCCAAATTTACCGAATGCAGTTGCAGCAGCTTTAGAAATAGCACGAACAGAACCTTTAGAAGCAGAGTATGCATTTAAGCCCATGCCAATTTGAGCTGTGAATGAAGAAATGTTAACGATTGAACCCTTTCCATTTTCTTTCATTACTGCAGAAACGTGTTTCATACCTAAGAAAGGTCCGAATGCGTTAATATTGTGCATTAATGACCAGTCATCAACTGTAATAGCATCCATTGGTTTTTCTGATGAAATTCCAGCGTTATTAACAAGGATATCAATTTTACCAAATTTTTCAACGATATTTTCAACTAGCTCTTTCCAGTTTGCATCATCCATAACATTTAATTTCATTCCGAAAATGTTTTTTCCGTTGTCGATTGCAGCGATTGCAGCATCGTTAATATCAGCTGCAATAACAATTGCGCCTTCTTGAGCAAATAATTCTACCATTTTTGCTCCAATACCTGATGCTCCACCTGTTATGATTGTTACTTTATTATCTAATCTACCCATTATAAAAACTCCTTTTATAGAAAATATTTAGATGTCTAAGGATTTATGTGAAACTAAATTTATTAGACAACTAAATATTATCACGTTTAAATATTTAACACAAAACATTTATTTTATTTCTATAAGATTTATTTGTTTATACGGATTTAGTTGTATCTTTTTCACTATTTGATATACGATAGTATGGAAGATTTTTTGATTGAACGGAGGAAGACAAAATGTCAGAACAAAAAGCACTCTATAAAGAAGCGATGAGCGTTTTAAAAGCAACAAGTCGCACTTTTTTTATTCCTATTACATTTTTGCAAAAAGAATTGAAAACAACTGTTGCAACAGCATATTTATGCATGCGAGCTATTGATGAAATTGAAGACCATGAGGATTTAGATATCGCCGTTAAAAGCGATCTTTTACGCCAAGTAAGTACTATGTTATTAAAACCATTTGATAATGAAGCTTACTTATTATTACTTAAACCATATGAAAATATACTGCCTGAAGTAACAATCCGACTTGGTGATTGGCTGGCACTATGTCCTGAAGATATTCGCGAGACAATCGCTGCTTCTACAAGTGAAATGGCTGAAGGTATGGCTAAGTGGGCAGACAAAAATTGGGTTGTTAAAACAAGAGAAGATTTAGACGACTACACATACTACGTAGCAGGTCTTGTTGGGACGATGCTATCTGATATTTGGCGCTGGGGTGCTGGCATCGAAACAGACCGTGAATTAGCAATCGGTTACGGACGTGGTTTACAAGCGGTGAACATTTTACGTAACCAAGAAGAGGACGATGAACGTGGTGTAAGCTTCATGCCAGATGGTTGGACACGCGATGATCTATTCAAATACGCTGAGGAAAACTTGGCTAAAGGTGATTTGTATAATAAAAGCATTAAAAAACGTAGCATCTTAATGTTCTGTAAAATTCCTTTGGCACTTGCACATAAAACATTACAAGCTATGCTTAACGGTCATGAGAAAATGACACGTCAAGAGGTTGAACAAACTGTTGAGGAAGTAACGAAGGCAGATTAACCTATAATATTATACTAAAAGAAATACACAATACAAAAAAATTGGCCGAGTAGAAAAATTAATCTACTTCGGCTTTTCTATTACAAAATATTTAAGAATTAGATAAAGCAAGTACTTCCTCAATCCCTGAAATCATATCATACGCGCCTTTAGAAGTATTTACACAGACGACAATTTTGAGATCTCGCTTAGGGTAAAATGCAGCATGGAAATTAACTCCTGGATCATAACCCATTAACAAATACTTAGATACTTCTTCATCGTTTTTTTCAATCCAAATTCCGTAACCATATGATAGCCCTTCAACTTCATGAGCATGAGGCGTTAACATTTGTTTGGTTATGCTTTCACTCAAAAGTTTATAGTTTGTTAACGATTCCCATAGCTTCATCATATCTGTTGCAGTAACATAAGCTCCGCCATCAGACCCTCCCTTTACAGGTAGAGAGTATATATTCGTTTTCCATGTACCATCAGAAAAATCAATATATCCAATCGCTGTTTTTGCAGGCAAAGCATCCATTTCAAAATATCCAGAGTCAAGCATTCCTGCTCGTTGGAAAATATTCGTTTCAACATATTCGCTAAAGCTCATACCAGTTATTTGTTCGATAATTAAACCAAGCAAAATATATCCCGAATTATTATATTGAAATTTTGCACCTGCAGGATATTTCATTTCCTCATTTTTAAACAATGGTAAGAAATCTTGTAAGTTTCTTATATGGTACATAGGTGTCTTAATCCATAGTTCTTCAAAATCATTCATTACTTCTTCATCAAAATAATCCGGAATACCAGAAGTATGCGTAAGCAAATGGTGAACTGTAATATTTTCATCAAAATGCGGAAATTCAAATGGTAAACAATTTTGTAATTTCGAATCAAAGGAGAGCTCTCCTTTTTCGATAAGCTGACAAATGGCGATAGCTGTGAAAACTTTACAACCAGAGGCGATGCCGTATTTTGTATTTACTTCATTTTCAATTTTTTCACTTCGATTTGAGTAGCCGAAACTTATACTAGCTAGTGAATCAGTTCCCTGCTTCGTAAAAATGGTACCTGAAAATTGAATCTTTTGTTGAACAGACTCTATCTTCCTTAACAGATTTTCTAGTTTCATATGTGATTCCCCCTGCGCAGCAGAATTAGTCTATTAAAATCTTCTCACTTCAAACTACCATAAATAGAAATATTTTGGTATTATTTTCTATTTAATTATCTATTTTAATTTACTTTTTTAAATAATCTCTTCTTAACTCTTCAGGCACCATGTTAACACTAGTGGCCTAAATAATATGCATTGTATTTGCCATTCGTGATAGCTAAGCTATAATCCGATTCATAATCTACAACTTCTACGCCTTTTTCTCTTCGTAACTTCTTTTTCCAGTCTTTTGTATCTGCAGACATATGTACAGTTACTTGAAAGCCAAGTTTTGCACTCATTATTCCAAATTCAACCCTAAATTGTTCGTTGATCCAAAGGAAATAGAATATTTTGAAAACAGAGTATGTACCTCTTTAGAAGCAAGGAATTCATATGAATCTACTATCGTCAGTAAATCGTCTTCTAATGCTATTTTTCTACATGTTTTAGAACTTCCTAAATGCCACGACGCGCTTTAATCGAGCCTGAGACAGGCAATGTATTATCGCATTTTAATAAGTGTTTCCCTCTCATCAGTTACTTGGTAATAACTATTTAAAAGGCTCTTTATTTCAGCTATTTTTACAATCTTCGATTCAATAATTCCCTTTGAACTAGTTGTTTCAGGAAAAGCATTTTCTATAAAACGAGCAAAACGCAGCAGTCTCTCTACTGCGTTATCAATAGCTTCTCGCCCTATTTCATTATTAGTATTACTCAACTCAGAATATGGGCTGAATTTTTCGTTTAACCAAAGTATTTCTTTAGGAGTTTTACCCTCTTTAATTGTGGAAAAACATTAACCAAATTATTAAAATCAATTGAAATCAAAGTTATTTCATCCAAGTTCACGATTTCGTCAAAATTTCTTTGCATAAACGGCGGAAAGCTTCGGCAAATTCAAAATTAGCCTCTTTTGAACGTTTTTTTGGCCCCTTCGTTCTACCACCAGCTTGCCTTATTTTCTGACCTAGATGTCTTGTAAAAAGTAATTGTTCTATATTATCCGATGTGTAATTTCTTCCGTTTTGATCAATAGCATAACCAGATTTAGCCAATACCATAGCTGCCAAACCATAATCTTGAGTAACTACTATGTCACCCTTTTGTAAGCGGTTAACTAGTACAAAATCAACAGCATCGCTCCCTTTTGAAACCATAACCGTATCCGCACCTTCGCGCTCAATTTGATGGGCAGTATCACAAAAAATGGTTACTTTCAATTGGAATTCCTGAGCTATTTTTATTATTAAATCAACAACAGGACAGCCATCTGCATCTATCAAAATTTCAGTCATATTTATAACCTCATTTACATTTTATTTACTTATCATTTACACTTGTATGATATTTCAAAATCATTACTTTTGACACCGTTATCGTGCATATATATTCATTTTAATTGTATATTCATAAATATTACAATATTGAATTATTGGAAAAAGAGCGCTACTATGTTCTAATAGGTCAAATATTACTGGGGGTATTCACAATGGTCACAATTACAACAGAATCAAAGCAAATTGCAACACAGTATATCGATGATGTGTTTAACAATTTGAAAAAACACCACTCACATGAGCCTGAGTTTTTACAAGCTGTTAAAGAAATCATTTATTCATTAACTCCTGTTTTTGCTAAACGTCCTGAATTAATGGATGCAAGTTTATTAGAACGCATCATCGAACCAGAACGTGTAGTAAAATTCCGTGTTTCATGGGTAGACGATAGTGGTAAGGTACAAGTTAACCGTGGTTATCGTGTACAATACAGCAGTGCAATTGGACCTTACAAAGGCGGACTTCGTTTCCATCCATCGGTAAACGAAAGTATTATTAAATTCCTAGGTTTTGAACAAATTTTCAAAAACTCGTTAACTGGCCAACCTATCGGGGGTGCAAAAGGTGGTTCAGACTTCGACCCTAAAGGGAAATCAGATGCTGAAATCATGCGCTTCTGTCAAGCTTTTATGACAGAATTACACAAATATATTGGACCAGATGTTGATGTACCTGCTGGTGATATCGGCGTAGGAGCCCGTGAAATCGGCTTCCTTTTTGGTCAGTACAACCGCATTCGTGGTGCTTATGAAGCAGGTGTTATTACGGGTAAATTGCCACGCTTTGGTGGTAGTTTAGCACGTAAAGAAGCAACTGGCTATGGTACAGTTTATTTCGTTCAAGAAATGCTAAAAGAAATTGATACTACATTCCAAGATGCAACAGTTGTAGTTTCTGGTTCTGGTAATGTTTCAGTATACGCTATTGAGAAAGCACAACAACTAGGTGCAAAAGTTGTAGCATGTAGCGACTCAAACGGCTATATCTTTGATCCAAATGGTATTAACTTAGATACTGTTAAACAAATTAAAGAAGTTGAACAAGGCCGCATTAAGGAATATGTGGAACGTCATCCTGAGGCTACTTTTAGTGAAGGTTGTTCTGGTATTTGGACTATTCCATGTGACATTGCTCTACCGTGCGCTACTCAAAATGAAATTGATGAAGAATCCGCTAAAACACTCGTTACAAACGGAGTAAAAGCAATCGGTGAAGGTGCGAACATGCCTTCAACTCTGAAAGCAATTCAAATTTATCTAGAAAACAAAGTTCTTTTTGCACCTGCTAAAGCAGCAAATGCAGGCGGTGTTGCGGTTTCAGCTCTTGAAATGGCTCAAAATAGCATGCGTATATTCTGGACTTTTGAAGAAGTCGACGAAAAATTACATGATATTATGAAGTCAATTTATAGTAACAGCGTAGATGCTGCAAAAGAATATGGTTATGAAGGTAATTTACTAATTGGTGCGAATATCGCAGGTTTCTTAAAAGTAGCAGATGCAATGATTGCTCAAGGTGTTATTTAATTTTAACACTTCCTATAGTTAATCTTCAAAGCAGTAAATCCGAATGGGTTTACTGCTTTTTAGATAAATATTCGTCTTTTTTACATAGATTCCCCTTTATTATGAAAAAAACTATCATTTATACTCTAAATAACTTACAATAACTATGAAACGGAGGCTGAATGTATGGAACTTAAATATCAAGGGAAAACTAAAGATGTGTATCAATTAGAGGATGGTCCTCTATTATTAAAATTCAAAGATGATGTAACTGGTGAAAACGGTGTGTTTGATCCGGGTGCGAATACTGTTGGCTTAACAATTGATGGTGCAGGTCGTGCAGGTTTAAGTCTCACTACATTCTTTTATAAAAAGTTAAATGCAATTGAAGTCCCTACTCATTTCATTTCTTCTGATATAGAAAATGCGACAATGACTGTAAAGCCAGCAACTGTCTTTGGTAAAGGACTTGAAGTTATTTGCCGATTCCGTGCTGTTGGTAGCTTTTTACGACGCTACGGCGCTTATGTAGAAGAAGGACAAAAACTAGAGTCTTTCGTTGAAGTTACGATTAAAGATGATGATCGTTTAGATCCACCTATCTCGGCTGATGCATTAGCTGAACTTCAAATTCTTTCTCTTGAAGAATATGAAACTTTAAAACAACGTACTGTAGAAATTTCAAACTTCGTTAAAGCGGAACTAGCAAAAAAAGGTTTGGAACTTTATGATATAAAATTAGAATTTGGTCGCGATGCTAAAACTGGCGAAATTTTATTAATCGATGAAATTTCTGGTGGAAATATGCGCGCTTACAAAGGTTCAGACTATATTGAACCACTTCAACTTGAAAAAATTATGCTTTCAAAATAAGCAGTCCTCAAAGCTAGCCGATATATTGGCTAGCTTTTTTTTACAGGGAATAAACTATTTATAGTGAATTATTTTACTTTACTAAATATTTTCAATATAATGAAGATAATTCGAGATTCGTAATTTTAAAGGAGAGATTAATAATGAAAAAGAGTTTTGCACCACGTAATTTAATACCTGTTGAACAAACTTGGGACTTATCACCTCTTATTGATTCTATTGAGACATACAATGCTGGAATTGCTCAAATTGAAAAAGACGCACTTTTATTTAATCAAAAATACACTGGTAATATTATTGATTCTTCATCTGTCGTACAAGTATTGACAGACTATGAGAAACTAAATGAACAATTCGTTCCTTTTGGTGCTTATGCTAGCCTTTCATTAGAAGTAGATCAAACGAATGATGATGCACAGATGCGTGCAAGTAAGTTTGGATCAATAGCTTCAAAAATCGGTAGTCAATTATCATTCGTACATAGTGATCTTTCAGCGCTATCTACTGAAATTTTAGAAGAAGCTGCTACAATTGCTCCACAATTTGAAAATTATCTCAAACAGATAATCAAGAAAAAAGCATATCAGTTACACCCTGAAGTCGAAAAAACATTAGCAGCACTTAGCTCTTCTTTAGATGCCCCATATGAGCTATATAACACGACAAAACTTGTTGATATGAAATTCGACAACTTTACAGCGAATGGAGAATCTTTCCCATTAAACTACAGCTTATTTGAAGGAGACTGGGAATTAGAATCTGACGTTAATATTCGTCGTGCAGCTTTTGAAGCTTTTTCAAAAAAACTTCGCGAGTATCAACATACAACTGCCAAAACGTATAATACGCATGTCACGACTGAAAAAACCCTTTCGGATTTGCGAGGATATGAATCTGTAACAGATTACTTACTATTTGATCAAGAGGTCGACCGTACATTATATAACCGACAAATTGATTTAATTACTACAGAATTAGCACCTCATATGCGCCGTTATGCAAAGCTGTTACAAAAAGTTCATGGTTTAGAAAAAATGACGTTTGCTGATTTGAAAATTCCATTAGATCCAGAATTTGAGCCTATGATTACAGTGGAAGAATCAAAGAATTATATTGAAAATGCTCTTCAAATTATGGGTGATGAGTATATGGAAATGGTTGAGAAGTCATACAGTGAACGCTGGATTGACTTTGCCCAAAATGAAGGGAAATCAACAGGAGCATTTTGCTCAAGTCCTTATGGTTTCCATCCTTATATTTTAATCTCTTGGACTAGTCGTATGAACGAAGTATTTGTTTTAGCTCATGAACTTGGCCATGCAGGACACTTTGTCAATGCACATAAGAAGCAATCATTATTCAACAGTCGTCCGTCAACTTATTTTATCGAGGCTCCTTCTACGATGAATGAGATGTTGATGGCAAATTACTTATTGAAAACAGCAGAAGATACTCGATTTAAACGTTGGGTCACTGCATCAATTATCTCACGTACTTATTACCATAATTTTGTTACACATTTATTAGAAGCTGCATATCAACGTAAAGTGTATGACAAAGTTGACGCAGGTGAAAGTGTAAATGCAAATGTATTAAATCGATTAAAACGTGAAGTATTGGAAGATTTCTGGGGTGATGCAGTCGAAATCACTGAAGGAGCAGAACTAACTTGGATGCGCCAACCTCACTATTATATGGGCTTATATCCATATACTTATAGTGCAGGATTAACTATCTCTACACAGGTATCTCAACGTATTTTAAATGAAGGTCAACCTGCTGTTGAAGACTGGTTAAAAGTATTACAAGCTGGTGGAACGAAGACGCCTGTAGAGCTTGCTCAAATGGCCGGAGTGGATATTACGACTGATGAACCACTTTTAAATACCATTGCTTATATCGGTGGTTTAATCGACCAATTAGAAGTACTAACGGAGGAACTAAACGCAACAGTTATAGATAAATAATCTCTTCACCATTCAACTTCTGATTGGCAGTAAAAACTGTCTTTCGGAAGTTTTTTTATCCTAATATTCTAATTTATTTGCAGGATTATTACATAATATGTCGAATATAAAATTGAAGATGGTTACTCATAAATAGATATTTACATAGCTTGTTCTTTAGCTTTTTTAAGGAGGAGTTCCTAAATGCCGTTTCAAAAAAACTATGAAACTGTAGATAATCTAGTCAACACAAACTTTTGGTCGTTGCAAAGGGCACTTTCAAAACTTGACACTGTCTATTTCGGAGGATAAATGAGCATTCTTGTGAACTTGAGAGGATATAGGGGAAGAGAAATTGAAATTTCCAGAGGATATTTCTGCAAATAAAAACGCGACTTAATAATAAAAATTATAAAGTCACGTCTATTGCCTATGTAATTATTTTATTATACAGGCTTATCTAGAAATATATTTTGTTTGTCGATTTTTTACCCAAACACCCAATACCACCAATAGAATCATACTAACAGCAGGAATGACATAAGCCATTTGTGGGAATGTTTGTTCAACAAATCGCTCTCCGTACTTGTCTGCTACAATCATATGCCCCGCTGTATAAGCAATCATTAAAGCACCTATCCAAATAAGAATCGGGAATTTTTCCATTAATTTAATGATTAACTGACTACCAAATACAATGAGTGGAATACTTACAGCAAGTCCAAGTATAACTAGGCCCATATGTCCATCTGCAACTCCAGCTACTGCTAGTACATTATCTAAACTCATAACGAAGTCAGCTATGATAATCGTACGGATAGCTGCAAATAGTGAACTACTGCTTTTCAAATCAGGGTCTTCACCGTCAGATTTTAATAAATCAAATGCAATATAGAATAATAATAAACCACCAACTAATTTAACTAATGGAATTTGTAATAACCAGACTGCAACGAATGTAAGTAACACGCGTAAAATAATGGCTCCTGCAGTACCGATGAATATGGCTTTTTTCCGTTGTCTTTTTGGTAAGTTACGACATGCTAGCGCTATGACTACAGCATTATCTCCACTTAATACAATGTCTAGTAAAATAATGGATAAGATCTTTGTTATAAAGGCTGCATCCATTTAATCTCCTTCTTTCTAGTTAGATATCCTTTACTATTCTACTCTTATATAAATAAATGGAAAGTAAAAACTCTGGACAGACTCTATTTTATGTGAAAATGGCGATAATTATGTTATGAATGCGCAAAAAAGCGAGCAAAATCATAACTTTGCTCGCTTTTTTAGTTCTATTTTGCTTTCAATTGAATCAATTATTTCTTTGAAGATCCTTTTTCAGGTGCATACGCTGTAATCCAATCACTATAACTACCTGTGTACAGTTGTACATTTGAATATCCTTCTTCTTTTAAAATAGCGAATAATGGTGATGCTGTTACACCACTACCGCAATAAACTACTATTTGCTCATCTTGTCGAACAACATCACGCAATTTTTGATTTGTTGTTAAAACTCCATCTGACTTTAATTGCTCCCAATCAAAATTTCGTGCTCCTGGAATATGACCTGCCACCTTATCTAGCGGCTCTATTTCCCCTAAATATCTCGCTTCAGCACGCGCATCTAGTAGCACTTTTTTTACTTTCCCATCAACTATCTCTTTGACACCTGTACGATTTACATAAAGATCGTCTTGCCATCTTGGTTTAAGAGCAGTTTTTGTCACTGATTGTTCTCCTGATTGAACAGCAATACCCGCTTCCTTTATGGCACTGTAGCCCTCTTTTACTATTTTGGCATTTTTAAAACCACCATATTGAAGCACCCACCATGCACGTGTTGCAAAGGGTGAAGCACCTTGATCGTAGACAGCAATTGTTTTGTCCGTATCATAATGTAAACCACTTCTTTCAAACAACGCCTGTAATTGATCTTTGTCGGGCATTGGATGACGTCCCTCATCTTTTGTCATATCTGAAAGGTCTTTTTCTAAATCCCAGTATACTGCTCCTTTAAAATGTTCCTGATTATAAAGGTTTCGTCCTTCTTCTGCATTTTGCAGATTATAACGCGCATCAATCCAGATAGTATTATTCACGTCTAAATCTTTGATTGAAATAAATACGTTCACCATTACTTCACAACTCCTTCAAATAAAGATGAGTAGATTTTTTTCCATTCAACCAGCTTGCTTTCTTCTTGTAAAAGCTCACGTTCTGTTGCAATTTGCTCTGTTGCTTGGGCACTTAGATGATGACGTAAACTTTCTGCTTCAGTATTAATAAGTGATTCAGACCAATTGTTTAAACGTTTTGCTTCCGTGTTCAAATACTGTTGTGCGTCTGGTTTTGTCAATTGTTCTAATGCTTCTCTTAATTTTAAGCGATCGCCTTTTTCAAAAAATGCTTTATTATTTTTAAAATGAGATTTAACAGATTCATACGGTGCAGTTTGTTCAAATGGCCCTACAAATTCTAGTATTGCTGGCTCTTCTGTTTCAAATGGCGTGAATGAGAAACTATCATTTACATCTTTTAATTTTCTTACATCTTCAATATAACGCTCAGTCATCTTTTTATGGATAAACTTCGCAATACGGAAGTTTGTAACACGCATTTCTTGTTCTAAATCAAAACTTAAGCTTTGTAATAATTCTTTTAATGCTAATTGTAATGCCGTTGTTGATGATTTACCTGCAAATGTTGCTGGATTATACGCTTCATTATAAAAATCTGCAAAACGATAGTAAACTCGCTGTAAAACATAGTACATTAGCTCTGATAATTCCTGCTCAACATCTTTTTTAATAACGGCTGCACCTGATTTTTCAAAACGAGTATGAATAAATTGCTCAAGTTTCGTCAGTTCCACTAGGCGTTCATCTTTACGTAGCATATTGTCCTCAGTTTGCTTAATAAGTGAAGCGAGACGGTTTTGGGTTTTATCCGTTTCTTCTACTAAAGCTTGAACTGCTAAAGAGCTCAACTCTTCAGATAGGAAATGGTGGAATGCATCTTCAAACGGCTGCATTCCTGATTCGAAATTACTTTTTTCTACTTTTTCTTTTAATGCGAGTAAACTAGAGACACCAAATAATCGAGGTTTTCGAATACCGAAGCGTTGCAATTCTTGCTGTACATAGGTTTTAACTTCTCCCTCTTCTTCCTTATTTGATGCAAGATCAATAGCATTTACGATGAAGAACATCTTATCAAGCTCAAAGGCATCTTTTACACGACCTAATTGAATCAAGAATTCACGATCTGCTCGAGCGAATGCATGATTATAATAAGTAATAAATAGAATCGCATCAGCATTTCTAATGTAATCAAATGCAACACCTGTATGACGGGCGTTAATAGAGTCTGCTCCCGGGGTATCTACTAATGTGACACCCATTCTTGTTAATTCACAATCAAAATAGAAATCAATGGAATCGACAAAACAACTACGTTTTTCTTCGGCGACAAATTTTTCGAAATCCTCTCGATTTGTGCGTAAAGTCGTTCCTAACTGCTCTTTAAATTCTTCATATCCTTGTGCGAAGGCACGGATGAAAGACTTATGGACATGTAATCTCTCATCTACTAATTCCATTTGCAATCCTTCAGCAGCTTTATTGAATGCTTCTTCTAAAGTTGTCACATGCATACCAATCGCCTCATAAGACGAGATGATGTCATCTTGTAATTGGTCAGTTGTTTTTAATCGAACATCAGCCGTTTCATGAGGATGTTCTGGTGAGACAGGTCGAATTTTGTTAATTGCTGCTGTCGTTGGATTTGGTGAAACAGGTAAAACTTGTTGACCCATTAGCGCATTAGAAAATGATGATTTACCAGCACTAAATGCTCCAAACAACGCAATTGTGAAATCCTTTTTCTGAAGACGTTCTACTTTATTTTTGAGATAAGTTGATACCTCTTTAAATCCTTGTACATTCGCCACAGCATTAGCTGTATGTAATGCTTGCTTGACTGCGATAGCAGTTTGTATAGTCTCCACATCTTCAGCATTTTCGGTAGGTTTTTCTTCTATTAGAATATCTTCCTCTTGTTGTAACATCGTAGGGTCGAATAATCGTATTTGCTCAAAGGCTTCTGCATGCTCTTTTGTCCACATTGCAACATAATTATCTGCATCCTTATTTAATACTGTTGTAGCTGCTGCTGCTTTTTTCGCATAAAACTGCTCCTGTTCTTCAACATGCTCGATTTCTTTAATAACTGATACTTTTTCAGAAAGTACTTCTTGTTTTTTCTTCAACGGTTCAACAGAGCCAAAAGATAATTGCTCTACAAAAGATGCCTTGTCGTCTTTCCATTCATCAGTTGTTCTAATAAACCAACGCTTTGTTGCTTCTGATACACGGTTAGCAAAATTCAACAACCCATCACCAGTCGCCAAAGCATCTTTTTTCACTTGATCTTGAATTGTCTCAAAAGGTACCTTGAATTCAATTGTATCAATTTCAAGAGATACATCATCAGTTAGTGCACCAACATCCTTCAATGAATTTTTCATCAATGACAGCATATGACCTGATATTTGTGATGTAATAATCGACTGATAAAGTTTGTAAAGCTCTTCTTTACGTAATTCTTTTTCAGCAGCAGTTTTCTTTGCGGAGAAGAACATCCCTACCTTAAAGTCTTCTTGCATACTTTCTAAGTAAAGTTTTAGCTTATCACGTAGCTCATAAGGCATAATACCAGCATTATTTAGTAACTCTTCACGTTGTTGTTCAAAGGATTTTTTCCATTTTTCAACAGAGTAAAGCTCTAATTGACGCTGGATATTGGAGTATTGATCTTTTAACTCTTGGCGATTTTCCCAATCTGAAAATGGTAGAATTTCTTCATTTGTATCGAAAATTTCTTGTTTTGTCGCTTTTAAATATTCTTCATGCTCTTTATTCAATTGTTGTAAAGTTTTTTTAGCTGTCTCAACTAACTGATCTTGCCACCCATCCATGCTACTCATGACAATTTCCTTGACTGTTTGGAAATCATTATGTGGATGCTCTAGTTCACGTAGAGAAGTAAAGAAGATACCTTTTGGAACAACTCCCCAATTTGCAAATGAAGTATGAACAGACTGCTCAAATTCAGTAAAATCAAGTTCATTATCTTTATGTTTATCAATTTGATTGACGATTAGATAAACATTTGGATTAAATTTCATTAATTGTTTTGTAAATTGAAAATTCAACTCAGATTGAACATGATTATAATCCATGACGTAAAATACAATATCCGCTAAATGAAGTGCTGATTCAGTTGACATGCGATGAGCATCATCCGTCGAGTCTACTCCTGGAGTATCCATTACTGTTACGCCATCAGGTAGCACTGATTTTGAATGACCGATTTCAATTTGCGATACGAGCGCTCCGTTTTTAGCGAAGGCCTTGACTGTTTTAATATCATAATCACCAGTGAATTTCACTGGATCTTGTCCTGTTAAATAGGCAATTGCGTAATCGCTTTCAGATTTATGTACTTTAACAACGTTTGCACTCGTAGGTATTGGACTAGAGGGTAATAGCTGATCACCAGTTAATGCGTTAATCATGCTCGATTTCCCTGCAGAGAAATGGCCAGCAAAGCCAATCATATATTCCTTATTTAATAGTTTATTGGCAAAAAGAGTCGTTTTTTGCAAACGCTCCTCATCTGCGTTATCTTTGTAAATCAAATATTGCATTGCTGTTTGCTTTAATAATTGTTGAAGTTGCTGATCAAATACTGTCATGAAAGGCTTTAACTCCTTTTATATGTAATAAACTCATTCTAACATGTAGAAGGAAAACGACAAACAAAAAAATCCTCCCAATTTCAGGAGGATTTTGTCGTTATTTTAAATGTGCGGTTGTTTGAGTGAACACATATTTACTAACTGCACCGTAGATTAATACTGTAGCTCCAATAAATGCAAAAATCACTTTGACCGCTCCCTTTTATTTGATCGTTAAGTATATGTAATGAATATGAAAATCATTCTCATCTACCTTAATGATAATGAAAATCATCCTCTTCGTCAAGTATTAATTCAATTTTTTAAACTCGCATGTTATTATAGAAATAAAGTCACGTATCGGGAGTGTTTAAATGAGTACTTCTATTCAAATACAAGCCGTCTTGAACGGTACTATAAACGCACTAAAGTCAGTTATTCCATATGATATTCAAGTATCACCTCCAACTATTACATCAGACCCTTATGAACAAAATGAAATCGGTGTGCTAATTGGCATGGTTGGCGATTTGAAAGGGCGGATCATTATTGATTCAACACCTGATACGTTTAGTGCAATCGGTGCAGGTATGTATGGCATGACATTAGAAGGAGCCATGTTAGAATCCTTTACAGGTGAATTCGGTAATATGATTGCTGGAAACCTATGTACCTTTGCTGCAGAAAAAGAATTGGATTTAGATATTACACCCCCAACTGTAATGGTCGGGCATACAAAATTATACGGTTTCCAACATGCTTTTAAACTACCTGTAACAATTGATAACACTGGTAAACTAATCATCTTATTAACTATAGATACAAATGAATAGTATTTGAGTGTCTTGTTCAATGTATTGAGCTAGACGCTTTTTTTTTGCCCCAATATATTAGCATACCCATTTTCCCTTCAAAATTTCTACAAAATTTTATGTCTTTTCACACTTCATTCACATTTCATGTGCTTTAGTGTGATATTTATCACATCCCACTAAAGCTTATTTTTATATGATGAACACACGGAATTAAAGATTTACTCAATTAATAAGGGAGGGTTCAATATGGCTAACAAAAATCATTCCGACGGCGACTTAAAAGGAACTTTTTACTTAGTTATGGCATTAGGGGTCTTTATAGTTGTAGTTTGGGGTCTTTGTTTTGGACTATTTCTTGATCGCTTTTAAACTGAAAGAAGGAAGGGTAAATTATGCATCTTCATAAATACGAAAAGTATTGGCTTGCATTCGGTGTTGGCTCACTTATAGTATTCTTATTAATTACTGGTATCATGGCCTTTCATAACGGTAGCCACCCACCAAGTGCTAAAAATACGATTAACTACGAAAAAGTGGATGAAATCACTCCATTCAATAAACCTGGTGTCCATAAAGTGGAAGGAAAAGACTGGGATTATGAAGCCGTTGTAGTTGCTTCGGCATTTTACTATGATCCTCCCACTTTAGAAGTACCTGTAGGTGCTAAAGTTAAATTCATCGCAACTTCAAAAGATGTTGTTCATGGTTTCGAGGTTGCTGGTACAAATATTAATATGATGTTAGAACCTGGATACATTTCAGAATATGTAACAACAGTTGATAAAGTTGGCGAATATTTAATCGTTTGTAATGAGTATTGTGGTGTAGGTCATGCTCAAATGCATTCTATGCTTAAGGTGGTGGAACCAAAATGAGTCAAGCATTAGCTAATAAATCTAAAGTAGATGGAAATAAACAAAACATTGTTGGGAAGGTTTCCAATAAAGTTAATGATTTAATGCAAGTAGATCGTAAAGATTCTAAAGTAGCGATGGCTCATATTTATGTAGCTATGATTGCCCTTTTATTAGGTGGAACTGCGGGTCTTTTACAAGTACTTGTTCGTTCTGGCGAATTTAAATTGCCATGGGGCATTGGTTATTACCAAGTTCTAACTGTCCACGGTGTTTTATTGGGCTTAATATTAACGACATTCTTCATTTATGGATTCCAAATTGCTGCAGTTAGTCGTACTTCAGGTGCATTATCAGCAAAACAACGTCTACTTTGCTGGATTGGCTTCTGGACTATGACTGCTGGTACTGCAATGGCATCCGCTATGGTGTTATTAAATGAGGCATCCGTTCTTTATACGTTCTATGCTCCGTTGCAAGCTCACTGGATTTTCTATTTAGGCTTAACATTAGTAGTTGTTGGTTCTTGGATTGGTGGTTTGGGCCAAGCACTACGATGGATGCAATGGAGAAAAGAAAATAAAGGTCAAACTTCTCCTTTACTATCATTTATGGTCGTTTGTAATAATCTAATGTGGTTCGTGGCAACAATTGGTGTAGCTTCAGAAGTACTATTCCAACTACTTCCATGGTCATTAGGTTTAGTAGAACGTGTTGATATTCTCTTATCTCGCACTCTATTCTGGTCATTTGGTCACGCACTCGTTTACTTCTGGTTATTACCAGCCTATATGATTTGGTATGTAGTAGTTCCTAAAGTAATTGGTGGTAAAATCTTCTCTGATGCATTATCTCGATTGTCATTTATTATGTTCGTATTGTTCTCAGTTCCTGTAGGTCTTCATCACCAATTAACGGAACCTGGTGTTGACGGATCATGGAAATTCTTACAGGTTATTTTAACTATGATGGTTGTCATCCCTTCTCTATTAACTGCTTTTTCTCTATTCGCTACATTTGAAATTCGTGGTAGATCTTTAGGCGGTAAAGGCGTATTCGGTTGGTTAAAACAATTACCTTGGGGAGATGCGCGATTCTTTGTACCTTTCCTAGGTATGTTAGTATTCATCCCAGGTGGAGCAGGTGGTATCGTTAATGCTTCTTACCAGATGAACCAGTTAATCCACAATACAATTTGGGTAACAGGTCACTTCCATTTAACAGTTGCTACAGCCGTCGTATTAACCTTCTTTGGTGCTTGTTATTGGTTAGTACCTCACTTAACGGGTCGTACATTAACTAAAGAAATGAATAAGTTAGGTATTATTCAAGCAATCGTTTGGGTAATTGGTATGGGTATCATGTCAAGTGCAATGCACGTAGCTGGTTTACTTGGCGCACCACGACGTTCTGCATTCTCTGATTATGGCGGTGCTGAAATTGCTAGCACATGGGTTTCTTATCAAATTGCACAAGCTGTTGGTGGCACTCTTCTATTCATCGGTATTCTGTTATTCCTTTATATTTTTGTGAAGCTTTGCTGGTTCGCACCAAAAGGTCAAGAAGAATTCCCGATAGCAGAGGTTGCTCCTAACGCAGAAAAAACACCTGCAATTTTAGAAAACTTCAAACTTTGGATTGTGATTCTTGTTGCACTAGTATTAATCGCATACACCTTCCCAATCTTTGATATTATTACAAATGCTCCGTTGGGGTCTAAGGGATATAAGCTTTGGTAAATATATAAATCCCAAGACCCACTCTGAAGATAAAAAATACCCCCGTAAAGTGAACCCTTTTAGTCCACTTTACGGGGGTCTCTATTTTCTTATCAACAAATAAACAAATAGATCTTATATATTGTGCATCCATAAAATCAGCGTTATACAAATCTAGTTTTACTTAGTAAAGTAATAAATATCAATTTTTTCTACAACCAATTTAACATAAAGGACAACCTGCCTGAACTAAAACAACACACATATCATCAGGTTGGTCATGTTGTAATGCTTGAGGCATTACGATATCAATAGGTTCTATTACTTCACAATCTACCCAGCGCTCCGAAATGGCTTCTTTTATTGCATCCAACCCGTCAGTCTCTTCATTATCAAGAGATTCCATCACACCATCCGTAAAAATCAGAAGCTGAATTCTCTCATTGTAATGAACAATGTCTTTACTTATTTTCATTTCATTAAAAAAACCAACTGGACAAGATCCTTTCGAAAGGGATACGACTTTTGCATCATCAACATAGGCAAAACCAGGTGGGTGTCCTGCGTTAACGTACTCTACTGTTTTTTTATTCGTGTCAATAATCATATAAATGGCAGTAAAATAATAATGTACAGGATTTTCTTTTTTATTTAGTATGTTCATCCACCTGTTTAACTCAACGATAATTGCTTCTGGATCAGTATTCTTCCGAATGGCATCTCGCAATACAGAAGAAATATACATACATACTAGAGAAGCTGAGATACCGTGTCCCATCATATCTAAAATAATTACCCCGTATCGATTTTCATCTATGCGTTGCCAATAATACATATCACCTGCTAGTTTGTTTGCGGGAAAATATGAAGCCTTTATCATTAGTTGTTCATTGATGATGGGCTCACTTAATAAACTACTTTGTACTTGCATCGATAAATCTAGTTCGTCTCTGAGCTTTTTATCTTGTTCTTTATGCCAATCTTTTTCATACTTTAAACGTAGACCTACTCGAATTCTAGCAAGTAAATCTATTTTATTGATGGGCTTCATTATGTAATCTATTCCACCTACATCAAGTGCCTCAGCTACCTTATTCGAGTCTTCCAATGCCGTCACAAAAATCACAGGGATGTCCTTCAAATGAGGAATATTCTGCAAGCGTCGGCATGCTTCAATACCATCCATTTCCGGCATCATAATATCAAGAAGTATAATGTCTACATTGGTTTCTTTTGGATATTCTTGACCAGCCCCTAAATAGTCAAACATTTCATGGGCTGATGAAAGTGAATGGAAATCGTTATACCCTGCGCGTTTTAGTATATTTTCAACTAAGAAAAGGTTTATTTGGTTATCATCTACGATTAAAATCGTCATACTTTTAGTCCCCTTTAGCTTATGAATCCTACTCCGCCAATAAGTACTTAAAAATTCATGATATATATTAATCTAAATCTTGCTATTGTTTGGGGGAGCTTCTATTTTTGTGTACTTATAATCAGTTGTTTTAATTATACTATCCATTACCTTTTATACGGCTCCGCTAAACATTTTCTAAACAAACAAGGGCCGCTTATGCGACCCTGAGTTGTTATATTTTTCGATAAATATTCTCTTGACTTGCAATCTCCTTATATTTTTCGGAGAAAACAGATGAACGTAATGTTTCTTTACTACCTATACCGATAATACCATCGTGACAAAGGCTATCATAGAACAACTGATTTACACTATTTTGTAATTCACCTGTAAAATAAATCATGACGTTACGGCAAATAATAACATGAAACTCATTAAATGAGCCGTCTGTCACCAAATTATGTTGAAAGAATACAATATTTTTCAATAAAGCTGCATCTAAGTAGGCATTTTGATAATCAGTCGAATAATACTCTGAAAACTCTTGTTTACCACCTGCAGCCAAATAATTTTTGGTATATGATTGCATCTGATTTAATGGTAAAATACCTTCTTTAGCTTGTAATAGTACTTTTTCATTTATGTCTGTTGCATATATTTTCGTCTGATCATAAAGCCCTTCCTCTTTTAGTAATATGGCCATGGAAAAAACTTCTTCACCAGTTGAACAACCTGCATGCCATATACGTATTGTAGGAAATTCTTTAAGCAGTGGCACAACTTTTAATCGGAAAGCCTTGAAAAATTCTGGATCACGAAACATTTCCGTAACATGTATGGAAAAGTCATCTATTAACTTTTCGACAAACCCTTTTTCATATAAAACTTTTTCTATCAAAGAGCTAATTTTCTCCATCTTCTCTTGTCTCATTCGATTAATAATTCTTCTTTTAATCGAAGAACGCATATACTTTTGAAAGTCAAAGCCCGAAACACTATAAACAGCTTGAAGTAACAAATCAATTTCAATATTCTCTTTTTCTTCATTAGTTAATAAGTCTTTCACAATAATCCCCTTCTAGCCTGCTCGATTAATTACTTAGCCAACCATACACGAAGAACTGATAATAACTGATCAATTTTTAATGGCTTACTGATGTAATCTGATGCGCCGGCTTTTAAGCATTTTTCCCTATCGCCTTTCATCGCTTTTGCAGTAAGAGCGATGATTGGAAGCTCTTGATAAATTTCTTGGCTACGAATATTGCGCATCGTTTCATAACCATCCATAACAGGCATCATTATATCCATTAATACAGCATCTACAGAATTATTTTCTTTAAGAATTTCTAAACATTCAAATCCATTTTCAGCTGAAATAATCTCCATCCCTTGAGATTCTAAAGCATTTCTTAGTGCAAAAATATTTCGGTGATCATCATCCACAATAAGTACCGTCTTATTTGATAACATATTCTTGTTCGCTTGTGTTAGTTGCTGTTTTTCCGGATTTATTTGATCTGGTTCTATTTTTTCTGTAATAACATTATCATTTGTTGCTACAGTTAACACTGATGAATCCACTTCTTCATCATAAGGTACGTCAATACCACTAGGTAGGTTTGGTAATAATAAAGTAAAGACACTTCCTTTGCCTTCTTCACTATCGACAAAAACCCATCCTCCAAGTAATTTAGCGAATTCCTGACTGATAGATAAGCCTAAGCCAGTCCCGCCATATTTTCTCTCGGTTGCTCCATCACCTTGTTGAAATGCTTCAAAAATTATTTTTTGTTTTTCATTAGTAATACCTATTCCAGTATCTTTTACACTAATTTCAACCCATTCGTCCGTAATTTCGGTATGTGCCAACTTCGTAATATTTTCTTTTTCAGCATTTTTAATTTGAACTGAAATAGCACCTTCATGCGTAAATTTAAAGGCATTGGATAATAAGTTTTTCAAAATCTGTTGAAAACGTTGTTGGTCAGTAAAGAATATATTTGGTACATTTCCATCCTTTTCTACAGTAAAATTCAAACCCTTTTTGAGTGCTACATGATCAAAATTCTGATGTAATAATTCTGGAACTTCACTCATATTCATTTCATCAAATTGGACTTTTAATTTTCCTACTTCAACTTTTGATAAATCTAATATATCATTGATTAACTTCAATAGGTCTTGTCCTGATGAGTGAATGATTCTAGCAAACTCTTGTTGTTCTTCAGCCAAGCCATTTTCATCTGGGGTTTCTAACATCTCAGATAAAATTAAAATACTATTTAATGGCGTTCTTAACTCATGCGACATATTAGCCATGAATTCTGATTTGTATTTTGAACTTTTTCTTAGTTCTTCAGCATGTTCCTCTAGGTTGATTTTTGCTTCTTCAAGTTCCCGTGATTTTTCTTCAGCATCGTGAGTTCTCTCAGATAACTGTTCATTAATCATTCGCAATTCTTCTGCTTGAGATTGCAATTCTTCTGATTGTGCTTGTAACTCTTCTGACTGCGATTGTAATTCTTCTGACTGTGCTTGAAGCTCCTCTGTTTGAGCTTGTGATTCTTTTAATAATCGCTCAATTTCCATTCGACCTTGCACACTATTGATAGTAATACCTAGTGTCTCTAAAACACGTTGTAAGAAGTTTTGCTGTAGGTTAGTGAATGGTTCTAGACTTGCCATTTCCAATATACCTACGACTTCATCTTCAAAAATGACTGGCGTTATAATAATACTTTTAGGATTCACATTACCTAATCCAGTTGTAATAAATTGATAATTATCCGGTATATCAGTGATAATCTGTGATTTTTTTCCTATAGCACATTGTCCAATTAAACCTTCACCAATTTGAAACTCGCTTCTACCAGCATCATTGCCTTCACCAGCGAAGGAAGCAGTTTTAACAAAACGTGTATCTTCTCCTTGACCACGGCGGATATAAAATACACCAAAGGATGCGCCGACCATAGGTGCTAGTCTTGTAATTAATCGTTTACCTAACTCTTCTATGTCCACTATACGTTGATACATCGTTGCAATTTCTGCAAGACCCGTTTGCATCCAGTTCTGTTCACTAATTTTTTGAGTGAAATCTTTTTCTTTCTGATTATACTCTTCTAATGATCCGGCCATTTCGTTGAAAGAACTGGCAATTTCTCCAATTTCATCTTTCGTCTGAATCGTGATTCTTGGAATAGAAGATAAATTTTTAAAATTTATCTTTTGAATTACTTTTGTAATAGATTGAAGTTCCTTGGATGTGCTTCTAATCATCCAACTAAGTATAGTAGAAATTATTAAAATACTAAAAAATACAGCAAATATAGTAAATTTAATCATATCATTGTACGTTTGTTGAGAACTTTTCAAAGTATCATTCATAATACCCTCTTGATATTCCTTAAAATCATCAAGTGTAGATAACACTTCTAATCTCTTAGTTCTTTGTTCTTCCATCAATTCATTTAAATCTGCACTCGAACCGTTTGCCTTAATCAGTTGAATGATTTTAGACTCTGTATCGGTATAGGATGTATATTGCTTATCTAATTTTTTTAATAGTTGTTGTGACTGTGTTTGATTTGCACTAGTAGACAATTTAATAATATTTTCTGAAATAGAAGCATGATTGTCATTAATCGTTTGTAAACTTGTCTTAATATCCTTATTATCAGCATCGATTGCTGCATATAAAATTTCTCTGTCAGACCGTGAAAATAACTGACGGATATCCATCACAGTTTGCACTTTATAATAGCGATCCTCTACAATTTCAGTCATATTTGCTTTTAATTTATTTAAAGTAAATACCATTATTGATAATAAAACAATTAAAAAAAGCAATATTAAACCAAAACCTATAATTTGCCTTTTCTTAAAACTCATATTCTCTTCCCCCTTTTATTCAAATTAAGGAAGCTGGAAGCTACTGAAAAAATAGCTGTCGAATTCTAGCATAGTCCTCAAAATATCTCTATTATTATTTTATCATTTTTTTAGTTCATAGATAGATTAAAAGTCTATTACAATAGTTTTAAAAATTTCCTTCTAATATTTTCTAATTTAATAGAATGTTAATGCATATAATGCCAAATATCTACTTTCTTGGTTTGATTATAACTTATATCACAAATACTTTTTTGCCAGAAAGTATAAGTCTTAAACAATAAAACTTTCGATTATACATTTTTATGAATATTATTAAATTGTTTAGGTCTTTTATTTCAGTCAAAAAAGTTGTAATGTTATGAATATGAATTAATTGATTTTTCCAACAAATAAAAGGAGTGTTATTATGATGTCAAAATATACAGAACAACTCTCATATTTACAAAAACCTGATGAAAAGAATATTCCAGTTGAATTGCAAATAGAGTTTGACAAACATGTAGATTTTCAACAAGAGAATTGGGGCTTTATCAATAATTTATTCAAAATACTTCCATTAAACCCACTGCAATATAAAGGTTTTTTAGATTTCAAAAATACTATGTTTGATGAAAACACATGCTATTTGAGTAATTTAGATAAGGAAATGATGGGCTTGGTTGTATCCTCTACTAATAGCTGCGCTTATTGTTTAACAACACACAGTGATGCATTACGGGGTTTAACAGGAGATGCTAATTGGGTTGATCAACTCACTTATAACTATCGATCTGCAATATTAACAAAGAAACAACGCGCACTATGCGATTATGCATATTATGTTACTACTTATCCTCAAGAGACAACTCGACAACAAGTAGACCTGTTACGTTTAGCTGGCTTTAGCGACCATGAAATTTTGGAAGCTTCATTTATTGCTGGATTCTTTAATTTTACAAATCGTTGGGTAAGTACAATTGGTGCTGTACCAAATCCAGGGCATTATACTCATAATAGATAATCAAAAAGCCAAAGAGCAGTTTATATAAGCGCTCTTTGGCTTTTGTTAATATTAAATTGATTGGTGTGTAGACCGTTTTATAAGTTATATATTCGCGTATATTTTTCTTTTAAATAATCGGCTAAATACTGGGCATTTAAACCTTCACCAGTAGCTCCTTTTAATAGTTCAAAAGGTTTTTTAAGTGCACCATATTGATGTACTTTTTCTGTTAACCATTCGCGAATTGGAGTGAGATTACCTTCTGCCAAAAGTTCATCAAAGTTTGGAATATCTTGATCCATCGCATGTTTAAATTGAGCTGCATACATAAAACCAAGTGCATAAGATGGGAAATATCCAAAACTACCACCAGACCAATGCATATCTTGTAAGATTCCTTCTGCATCATTTTCTGGTGCAATACCCAAATACTCTTCGTATTTTGCATTCCATACTTTTGGTAGGTCCTCAACTTGTAAGTTTCCATTGAATAATTCTTTTTCAATTTCATATCGAATCATAATATGAAGTGGATATGTTAATTCATCAGCTTCAATTCGAATTAAAGAAGGTTGCGCTGCGTTAATTGCACGTAAAAACATTTCTAATGAAACATTTTCAAATTGTTTCGGAGAGTGTTTTTTCAACATCTCAAAATTATGAGACCAAAAGTTTTTATTGCGTCCTACAAAATTTTCAAAAAACAATGACTGAGATTCATGAATGCCCATTGAAGTTCCTGTGCTTAGTGGTAAACCATCTAATTCTGGCATGATATTTTGTTCATATAAAGCGTGTCCACATTCATGCACTGTACCAAGAAGTGCAGATCGAAAATCATGTTCATCATATTTTGTAGTTACGCGAATATCACCTCGGTTTAAACCAATCATAAACGGATGAACTGTTTCATCTAAACGACCTGCTTCAAAGTCGTAATCAAGTTGTTGTAAAATTTCTAAACAAGCTGCCTTTTGCCCTTCTTTTGGAAAGAAGTCAAATATGAAACTCGTATCTGGTTGATTAGGTGATGCGACAATTTTTTGAACTAATGGGAGAATAGTTTCCTTCAATTCTCCAAATACGCGGTCCAATATATCCGTTGTCATATCAGGTTCATATTGGTCCAATAATGTGTTGTATGGATTATTGTCCTTGATTCCCCAATAAGTAACGAACTTTTGTTGCGCTTCAATAATGCCTTTTAAATACGGTAAGAATAGACTGAAGTCTGATTTTTCTTTTGCTTGTTCCCAAACAGCTTCTGCTTTTGATTGGAGTACGACATATGCTTTATATTCATCTGCTGGGATTTTCTTATTTAAATCAAAAGCTTTTTGCGTTTCTTCATATGAACGACGGACAATTTCTGATAGTTCTTCTTTTTTTGTCGAAAGCTCTTGAAGTATTTCAGCTAATTCATCGGATGTTTGTAATCGGAATAGTTCTGACGAAATAGTACCTACAACTTCTGCTCGTTGCTCTAGCCCCTTTTTTGGTGCTCCAGTGCGCATATCCCAATAGATTACTGAAAGAGCTTCTTCATAATTATCGATTTTTTTTATGTAATTTAAAAAGCGTTGTTCTACTGACATTTTATTACCCCCTTATGTTCCTTCTATTTTATCACGAAAACCGAAGTAAATCAGTTGAAAAATTCTGTTTGTTATTTAGCAGAATATTCACGTCATTACACCCTAAAAAGTGCTAATAATTCTTCTCACATTCAAAAAAGCCAGCTCATTATATTTTGAGCTGACTTTTTCTTATTAGACTTCTGTAGCTTCGACTGCGAAAATCGGTTGTATTTTCTCTTTATGTTTGTATTCTTCTTCATTCAATAAAATATGAATGTCTCCGTGGTCTTTTGAAGTACGGATTAATCGCCCCATACCCTGCTGTAGTCGTAACAGCATGAATGGTAAATCAACCTCTTCAAAAGCATCGGTAGCAAATGAACGCTTTGCATCAAATAATGGATCATTTGGTGGGAAAGGTAAATCGAAAATTATCACACGCGTTAATGATTCCTCGGGTAAGTCTAAGCCTTCCCATAAATGATATGAGCATAGTACTTTTACTTCGTCCGCTTGGAAATCACGGATAAGTGACGATAGTTCGCGATCCCCTTCAAACGCAACATCTGCACGTAGTTCCTCAGCCAATTGCCCTTTAAATTTCTGCATCGCTTGTTTTGATTTAAATAAGATTAATGTTTTTTCATCATCTTGTAATAACTTTTCAACAGACGAAAGTTTCTCTTCTTGAGCTACTTTGTGCAATTGAATCTTCATAACTTCTTCATATTCAAATGGAGAAGAGACAGAGAATGATTGGAATTTGTTAATCCCTAAACTGTTTGCGATATATGAGAAATCTTTATTGATTGATAGAGTTGCTGATGAGAATACATAAGGTATTTTTTTCGAGAACAATTTTTCCTCGAGTACTTCTGTAATAAGTCTAGGCATGATGACAAGTGTCTCTTCACCATCTGTTTCCTCTAACCAGTCTACAGCATCTCCTTGCGCGATAAATATACGCATTGCAGCTTCGTATTGCTCTAAGAACTCCTCTACCATACGTAGCTCATATTCAGGAATGACATACATTTCTGATTCGAAAACAAACTCTTCAAGTAAAGATTCTACTGTATCAATCACTTTTTGACCAAGCTTTAGAAGTAAAGGAGATTTATTAATTCGTTTACGATCTTCATCCGATTCAATGACATCATCACGTAGTTGGTCAAAGAATAATTCATGACCATCTTGCAATTTTTCCATTGTATAAAGCGTTTTTTCTCGTAATCCATCAACCATTAACATATCTAGAAGCTTTACGATTGTATAATCTTGCACTTTGTAAGTCATCGCCTTTTGTGCAGCGTACTCAAGTAAGTGGCCTTCATCAAGTACAATCATGGATACTTCCGGTAGAAGTGCTAATTGTCCTTCACGTTCACGTGAATCTTTTGTAGCAATATGCTCCATCAAGAAATCTTGTGAACAGATGATTAAATCCGTTGCTTTACGGTAATCTGCACGATGTAGCGTTTGCCCACAGCGGTTGCGAAGATCACAAACCGAACACTGTTGAATCGAGTTGTAGTTGACTTTTTGCCAATCAACATCGCTAACATTTGGATAGTCACTACGTTGACCATATAAAGATAATGGTCCCTGGCCAAAGACGCCATCTGGTATCGTTTCTACGATATCATCTATATATTCACCGTCATGAAACTTTTCAGCCTCTTCAAAGCGTTTTAAACATAGGTATTGATCACGTGATTTTGCTAAACGCACATCAATATTTAAATCAAGATATTGCTGTAATTTATGAATATCGCCACCATCTTTAACGAGCTGGTCGATTAAAGTTTCATCTGCACATGCAATCAATGCTGGACGTCCAGTATAACGCGCATAAGAAATAGCTGGTAATAAGTATGCAATTGTTTTCCCAGTACCTACACCTGCTTCAGCAAATAGCACTGATTTTTCACGTAAAACTTTTTCAATTTGATAAGCCATAAAGATTTGCTCATCACGACATTCTAGACCCTTTTCAGGTAATTCATCATAAAGCATATCGCCCATCCAATCACCCAACGAGTCGAAGAATGATTTTTCTTTTGATAGAGCAAATGGTATTGCTTGTCTCATCTTGTTCCCCCTCGTACGTCAACGAAAATAAAATTATATTCAACTAAACGGTAATTGAAACCTTTGTTATTATAGCATTATTCTTAACTACCTTGTTAAATGCATGTATATGATTTAATTTTTTTTCAGTTTATGTGTTCAATTTGTGGTCATATCACGGTTATCATAGTGTTACCCAGAAAAAAGGAAATTAAACACCCAGAAATTGGTGCACCTAATATAATAGAAGAAACTCTGTTAAATTTATATGAAATTGGTTAACAAAACAGCATTCTATTTTCAATAATATAAAGAATGAGACAATGTTCTTTATTTACTTAACAAAAAATTATATTGGTTATTGTTAGCAATTATTCTACAATTTAAAATTAAATACATATCATATAACTCTTAGGTATAGAAAGTGATCTTAATTTGGGGGCTAGAGAAAATATGTGGAAATGATGTGGCATCAACATTGCGAAGAAAACGTTTTTCATTCTAACTCCATCTCTTTCCAATGGGATTTAGCATTATCTTATATTAGTAGTAAAAGTGTGAAATTATTCGGAGGGAAAAAGTATGCAGTTCAAGCATTCTAGTTTTCGATTTACGTTTTTGTATAATTATTTAAGAAGATATAAATTCATGTTATAAAAAAACACCCGCTTAGAGGTGTCTAATAACTTCAGCTAATTTAAACTCGATCTACAACATAAATAGCCTTAAATTACCCCTTTTTTGTTATCCATTTGCGAGGTTTTAGATTTTGCATATTGATTAAATTCTGCTAAGAATAAAGTTATTGCGAACATCAACAAAATAACTGGAAACATGAAATATTCCGATTCATAATTGGTAACACCCAAAAAAACAAATAACATAAACGATACACAAAGAGCTATAGTTCCAGATAAAAGCTTCATGAATCCTCCCCCTTTTCTAAACATTATATTCCATATTAAACCATAAAATTTATTGCAACAAGAAGAATATTTATTTAAATTAGATTTTCATGGAATATTATTTAGTTATAACCGAATTGAGTTAATTACTGACATGCCCAGATACGAGTTTGCTTTTTTCCAAAATCAAACCTAAAAAAACGGAATGGGATATCCCATTCCGTTTAAAATTTAGTTTCTCGGTGTACGTTGACCCCAGAATTGATAAAAATCAGTTCTGATAAACCCGTTGAATAATTTGCGTTTTTTTGTCGCTTTTCTGCCATAAAGTGTTTCAAAGTTTTCCATTGATGATAGCATGTAGACTGACCAAGATGGATACTTCGCCATATTGTCACCCATCTCACGAATCATTTGTTCAACCATTTCTATATCACCAATACGTTCACCATAAGGCGGGTTACCAATCATTACGCCATCAGTTGATAATGTAGTAAAGTCTTTTACTTGCATTTGTTTCCAAGTAATCAGGTCTGCAAAACCAGCTTCAACAGCATTACTTTTTGCAATTTGAACCATACGATGGTCAATGTCTGATCCAATAATTTCTAAAGGCTGATCGTAGTTTGCAACATCTTCTGCTTCCATACGAATATCATCCCAGATTTGTTGTTTCATCCAAGGCCATGCTTCTGAAATGAACTCACGGTTGTAACCAGGAGCCATATTTTGCCCAATCATTGCAGCTTCAAGTGCAATTGTACCTGAACCACAGAAAGGATCTACAAATGGACGATTTGGATTCCATTTAGAAATTTGAACAAGCGCTGCTGCTAACGTTTCTTTTAATGGTGCTTCACCTTGATCTAGTCTATACCCACGTTTGTGTAGGCCTGCTCCACTAGTATCAATTGTAAGTGTAGCCACATCTTTTAAAATTGAAATTTCAATTTTAAATTTCGGTCCAGTTTCTTCTAAGAAACCTAGACGTTTATAGTGGTATTTCATTCGTTCAACGATTGCTTTTTTTGTAATCGCTTGGCAATCAGGTACACTAAATAATTTAGATTTAACGGATTTACCTGTTACAGGGAATTCTGCATCTACCGGTAAAAATTTCTCCCAATTGATCGCTTTTACTCCCTCAAACAATTCATCAAATGTGCGAGCTGGAAACTCACCTGCAATAATTTTCACTCGGTCCGCTACACGTAACCAAAGATTCGTTTTTGCGATTGCCTTCTCGTCACCTTCAAAGTAAACTTTCCCGTTTTCTGTTGTTGTTTCAAATCCTAGGTCCTGAAGCTCTTGTGCGACAATTCCTTCTAACCCCATTGCTGCGGTTGCTACTAATCGAAATGTTGTCATTGTTATTTCCCTTCTAACTGTTCTAATTCCCAAAATTCTAGGAATTCGATAAATTCATCTAAAGGTAATGGCTTTGAGTAATAGTATCCTTGAATCATATCACAGCCCATTTTACGTAATAGCTGAACCTGTTCTCTTTGCTCTACTCCCTCAGCAATTACCTTCATATGTAAACGATGCGCCATCTGAATAATGGCATCTACTACTGCTTGTTTATCATCTAACGAACATATATGTTGTATAAAACTACGATCAATTTTTAAATAATTTAATGGAAACTGCACTAAATAGCTAAGAGAAGAATAGCCTGTTCCAAAATCATCTATTGACAGTTTAAAACCTAATTGCTTTAAGAGTACTAATTTTCGAATCGTTTCTTTTTCACTGTTCATAACCGTACGCTCAGTTAGCTCAATTTCAAAATAATGCGCAGGGCAATTATTTCTCTCTAATATTTGCATTATGGATTCAATGAAATTACTTTGATGAAAGTGAATACTCGATATATTCAATGCTATTGGCATATTTTTTATATTTTTTGATTTTAGTTTTAGATAGTCCTGGCATGCACGATTAATAATACATTCACTAATCGGAATTATTAAACCTGTTTCCTCCGCATAAGGGATAAATTCACCTGGTGAGACGAAGCCTAATTTTTCATTTTGCCAGCGTACTAAAGCTTCCACTCCTACGATTGCACCAGTTGTAACGGAAACTTTGGGTTGATAATGTAATTCGAAGCTGTCATTTTCTATAGCTTTTCGTAACTCGTTATCTAGGAGCAACACACGTTTGCTATCTGTTTGTAGTTCGTCAAAGTAAAAAGAAAATTGACCTCTGCCATTCTGCTTTGCAAAATACATTGCCTTATCAGCTTTGGTTAATAATACTTCCGTATCATCTCCATCATGCGGATAAATGCTAATTCCTATACTAGTGGACACATATAAATTCTGATCTTCAACCTTAAAGGGTTGTTCTAATAATTGGATGATCATTTCAGCCAAATGTACAGCTTCTCTAGGGTGATGGATATTCGTTAATGTAATAACAAATTCATCACCACCATATCTAGCTAAAATATCTTTATTTTTCAATAGTGATTGTATTCTTTGTACTACTTCTACTAACAAATTGTCACCAACTGCATGACCAAGTGTATCATTTATTTGCTTAAAGCGATCTAAATCTAAAAATAAAACAGCATGTTGATATAAGCGTGTAGAGGATGATTCTAGTAAAACTTTCATTCGCTCAGTATAGGCAAATCTATTTGAAACACCGGTTAATGAATCTGTCATTGCACGCTTTTCAAGTTCGTCTTCAACGTCCTTTTGTTCTGTTAGGTCGGAGAAAACACCGCAGTAGTTCGTAACTTCACCTTGCTCATTACGAACTTCCATGATTGATAGCCATTCTGGATAGACATCACCGGTTTTACGGCGATTACATATTTCACCTTGCCATTCACCTTTTGAGTATAGCTCGTTCCACATGCTTTTATAAAAATCACTGTCATGAATGCCCGATTGTAAGATAGCAGGGCTATGTCCAACAACTTCTTCTTTTTTGTAGCCCGTAACAAACTCAAAAGCTGGATTCACATTTATTATTTTCTTTTTTGGATCAGTTATCATGATTCCTTCAGAAATTGTTTCAAATACTTTTTGTATTAATTCGTCAGAATAGCTAGAAATAGTGTTTTGGTTAATAATCTTTTTAATAGATATTTTTTCCATATTTTTCACCATATTCCCAAAAGAAAGGCCCTCCAGGAACTGGAGAGCCTGACTGTTCATGTTTAACATCATTGAAAGTTCAATAAGCCATGTTTTGTGCCCGAGTACTCAAACGATTTACATCTCGTACAACCGGGTAGTAATCATCTATCTACGTGAGATGCAAGCATTCACGTCTCTCCATCCATTCATTTCCTTCAGGAGAGTGCCCCTACCATAATTTGGGTTTCTCACTCGTGGGGTTTACCTCGTTCCACCTGTTACGTTTCCGCACCAGCTTCGTCACTGTGGCACTTTCAGAGAGTTTCAACCATATCCTATAAAAGACTTAGGTTTTCCTCCCGCCGTCAGCCAAAAGACTGCCTTAGCTTATTTATTCACTAAGCACGAACACTACGGTCATCTCAGAACCGTGCGAGCATGGACTTTCCTCGACAATGTCAAGCATTGCAGCGATTACCCGAAAATTCATGATGATGTTTTTTATTATAATATAAAAACATATCTAACCCAATAGAACCAAAGACCTATATTCAATCGTACAGTTTATCTCCAAAAACATGTTTTTCTAAATTAGAGATTCTTTTCAAAATATCGAAATTTGTATTTGCAGTATATTGTGGTTGTTGTGGTTGAACTGGTGCCGGATTGTGACGCTTAGCACTCTGGGCAACTTCAAGTTCTTGTTTTAGCATGTTTATCTCTTCTTGCTTTTTAGCTAAAACTTTTTCAAAGTTCTCATAATCTTGAATAATTTCATCTAAAAATTGGTCTACATCATCTTGACTATAACCTCTTAAACCTGTTTTAAAATCTTTATCTAAAATCTTTTTCGCTGTTAATTTTGTATCCATATACATCGCCCTTCCATCGCAACATAAGTGTTCTTAGTATAGCATATTTCTTAAGGGCAATGCTTAATCACAGCCATTTCCCAACGTTTTTTTGTCGAAAACTGCGATTGCCCAGGAAATTATTTCTTCCTTTCAAGCCTATTCTTCCGTTTTTGCATATCCGCCAGTCTTGAAATTTTAGATTCCTTAGACCACAGTGAACTTTCCGTAACAAGTTTCAACGCTTGATTTGTCATGTCTAATGCAAACTCATAGTTTTTATCACGGTGTTCAAAAATTTTCGCTAACTCAATGAGCGCAGTAATTTGCTGTCTTCCTTGTAAATACGGCAAAGCTTGTTGGAATGACTTACGTGCCTCTATATAATTCTGCTGTTTTTTTTGTTGAAACCCTAGATGGAAATAAGCATTTGCTGATTCATCACTCGAATATTGATGCGTTACTTGCTGTAAAAGTTCCTCACTGCGATCTATTTCTCTTAAATCAGCGTACCATTTACCAATGTTTGTATACGTTGTAGCTGATTCTTCTGCAATTCCTTCACAGAGTAAATTGGTTGCTTGAACATACAGCGTCAATAATGATAATAAATCCCATTCATTATGTTGCAGCACTTTTAGCAAAGCATCCGGCTGCCCACTTTTGACCGCGTCTAAATAAATAATCGGTGCTAAATAACCAGGCACATCGTCAAGACGAGTGAAGCCCAATTTTTCTTCTTCTACTTGGGTAAGTTTCATACGTGCCATGTCATTTTTCCAAATACGTTTTGAACCATGAAATAAATCGAGATGATTATGCTCTTTTAATGGTGGTAGGTCTTTTTTATTTAATGTCCAGCGAGTTTGTAACTGTGGCCAATCGAAACTTTTACCATTATACGTAATAACGGTTTTCTTTCCTTGCCAAAATTTCGATTCAAACAAAAATGCAACCTCATTACTCGGATCAGCTAATACGTACTGCTTTAATGTAAAGCCATCCTCAGACTCTTCAAGTAAACCATTCAGAAAAATATGAGTACCTACTCCTTTTAATCCAGTCGTTTCTGTATCATAGAATATAAGATTATTAGCATCCGTTAAAGATATAGGATGTGAATTTCGAGTTTGTTGCCACTTTTCAAAAGCATCATATAACTCTCCTAAATAAATATCACCGTGTTTATACTCAAGAGGATAATGCTTCTCTAATAAAAAGACTACACCAAAATCATTTTCTATCATTTCTAGACCAGCATCTTGCCACATCCCAGCATAATTAGGGACGTCCGGCTTTAGAAAGGGTTCTTTTTCTATCCCTATTACTTGTTGTGTATTATTTTTCTTCAGTAGTTTTTTCATTTGAAGTATTTTATTTTCATATGACATATTAATCATCCAACTCTTCTAATAGAAATGATTTCAAAAAATTCAATACTTGTTTCTTACCTTTGTCACTTAAATCTTGTGCGCCTATACAAGAAGGACAACCATTTTGACATGGACATGCATCAACATGTTCAAATACATGCTGAATAAGTGGTTCCCAAATATCATACACCCGCTCGCTCAATCCAATACCACCTGGATAACGATCGTAAACAAAGAATGTTGGTTTCTCTGAATGTACCGCCTTCACTTGAGGTATGACATGGACATCGCTGCGGTCACTTTGAATGAATAATGGAATAAAACTGTTCATCGCAAACGCCACACCTGTCATAGCACTTGTTAAATCATCTTCTGTCCAGTTTACTGGCTGCTCAAATGATAACCATGTAGAACTCGTATGCAGTTCTTCTGGTGGTAAATGTATTGGACCAGAACCGATATTATCATGTGAATCAAATCTAATTTTTTTAAATATAGTAGCAGTCGCCAAAATCATAACATCACCAAATGCTGCTTCTGCTTGGCCAAGATGCTTTTGCTTATCTTCACTCATAACTTTTAATTCAACAGCTAGATTAGCATCCGTAAAATAATCAACATCCACTTCACGAACATAAGCTTTCTTCTCTTCCCAATCAAGTTTTTCTACTTGAAATTGTACACCTTGATGTAAATAGATAGCTTCTTCATGAAGTAACGTAAGCGCACTATATCGATCCATTTCCCCAATAACACGAGTATTTGCAGGAATAGATTGATCAATGATGACAACATTTTCTTGCGATGCTGAACGCAAACTAATTTCGTGTGCTGGGAAACTATCGCTCATCCAATGCCATTGTTCAGACGTTTTTAAAAGAACGTCCTCTTGCTGTAGATATTCCAATAACTCTTGAATCTCAAACTCTCCGTACATATCAGTCGTTTTAAAAGGCAACTCAAAAGAAGCACATTTTAAATGATCCATTAAAATGAGCATATTATCTGGATAAATACGGGCTTCTTCTGGAGAACTTCCTAATAAATAATTAGGATGATTTATAATGTATTGATCCAATGCAGTAGATTGTGCCACGTAAATAATTAGCGCTGCATCTTGCCTTCTACCAGCGCGTCCTGCTTGTTGCCATGCACTCGCAATATTGCCTGGATATCCCGTCATTATACAAGCTTGTAATTGACCAATATCAACTCCGAGCTCTAATGCATTCGTACTCACAACTGTTTGGATTGTGCCATCACGTAAACCTTTTTCAATCGATCGCCGCTCCGAAGGTAAATAACCTCCTCGATAACCTCGAATTGATTCATCTTGGATTTTCTTTTTCGTCAATTCCTTCATATACGTAACAAGCATTTCCACTCGCACACGACTTTTAGCAAAAATGATTGTTTGAATTTGTGCTTCATATAGCTTTCTAGCTAAATCTCTCACTTCTAAAATGGCGCTTCTTCGAACACCAAAAGTAGGATGAATAATTGGTGGATTATAAAATAGGAATGTTTTTTTCCCTACTGGTGCTCCGTTATCTGCAATTAGTTGATGTGTTGTATTCGTTAAATTCTCTGCCAGCTCTTTCGGATTTTTGATTGTCGCTGATGTACATATAAAGATTGGATCACTTCCATAAAAACGGCAAATACGTTGCAAACGTCGAATAACGTGAGCAACATGGCTACCAAATACTCCTTTATATGTATGCAACTCATCCAAGACAATATACTGTAAATTCTCAAATAACGAAACCCATTTTGTATGATGTGGCAAAATCCCTGAATGTAACATATCGGGATTAGTCATAACAATATGACCAGCCTTACGCACCTTCTGACGAATACCAGGTGAAGTATCACCATCATATGTGTAGCTTAAAACTTCCTCTCCACTTTGCTCTATTAACTCATTCAAATCACTTTTTTGATCTTGTGCAAGAGCTTTTGTCGGGAATAGGTATAGGGCACGTGAGGCTTTATTTTCTAAAATAGCTTGTAAAACGGGTAAATGATAGCAGAGGGATTTTCCAGAGGCAGTTGGTGTGACGGCCGTAAAAGATTGCCCATTAGTCGCATAATCGAATGCTTGTCTTTGATGCGAGTAAAGCTGACTAATACCACGCTTTTGTAAAGCTTTGATTAAAGAAGGGTGTAATTTATCGGGAAAAGGGACGAGCTTTGCTGGCATTGCATCAATTGTATGTTGATGCTCAATTCTCTCCATCATTTCTGGATACTGTTGCCATTCTGCTAAAAGCTCATCAATCGTTTTTTTCTGAAGCATATTGTTCACCATCCTCACGCAAATAGCGCAAAAAAGTCTCTAATGTATATTTCACCGATTGTATTGATTGATAAAATCGTTTTTTACTCGTTGCTTTATAAAAAGACTGCACCACAAATTGATCCATCGCATCTAGCGCATTATCAATTTGTGTATTGTGCATATATTTGGGTTTATTTAATAGAATCCATTTCTCAGACTCTGACTGCCAAGTTACTAATATAGCATGCCAAGTATCAGCATGTGGTTTCACTTCAAGAAAGAAATCCGGAGATGTGTCTTCTTCTCGCATACGTAAAAATCGTTGCCAACATGCATCGCATTCTTCTAATAATTTTTCTGTGGTAGATAATAGCATTTACACACACCTCCATTTTTAATTTAATATTAAGTATTCATTTAATTTCAGTGTATCAAAATATCGTAAAAGAAACTACTTATGCACGAACGAATATTCCTTTCGATTGTTTTTCAAGATTGCTTAGGCGTTGTTGAACTGTTGCAATGTCATTCATATGTTTTTGAATTTCGGTGTGACGTTCCACAGACATTTGTGCTTGTAGTAACTGATCGATTAATTCAAGTTGAGTAAGTAAATGAGATATTCTTTGCATCATAATCGCCTCCTAGCTTTATGATTTCCTTATAAATTGAAATAATCCTTTCCACAAGACAAAACAAGTGCGAGTTCGATATAAATAGAAAAAATCTCTGTCTTTTCTGCTACGATTTTTGTTTATAAAAATATGTTATTATTATTGTTGATGAGGTGGTCAAATGGCAATTCGCTATCCAAACGGAAAAAAGTATACTCCACCAAATTCTGAAGTAAAAAAAAGGAGTATAAAGGATTATTCCTATAGTAATCGGGGCAAAACTTTAGAAGATGAAATTGATGAAGCAAATGATTTTTATTTACAACGACAAATAGCAGTCATTCATAAGAAACCTGTTCCGATACAAATCGTCAAAGTAGAGTATCCTTCGAGAAGTGCAGCTGTTATACGGGAAGCATATTTTAGAACACCTTCTACGACGGACTACAATGGTATATATGAAGGTTACCATATCGACTTTGATGCCAAGGAAACGGAAAGTAAAACATCTTTCCCTTTAAAAAACGTGCATCCACATCAGGTTGAACATATGACGGTTGTTGCAAAGCAGCGAGGTATTTGCTTTCTATTAATACGTTTTTCTTCCATGGAACGTTATTTTGTAGTACCTTTAGAAATGCTGCAAAATGCTTGGACTAGGATGCTTACGGGTGGTCGTAAATCAATTTCTTTAGTAGAATTTGAGGAACAAGCAATTGAAGTAAAACCAACTTATAGTCCACGTATCGATTATTTACAAGCAGTACGTAAAATGCTGCCATAAATTATGAATGTTTGTTAGAAAGTGAGGAGAATTTAATGGGGCAAGAAATTAATTCTCGAGAACAAAGAAGAAAAATGCGAGAACAACAACAAAAGAAGCAAAAAAAACCAATGAAAGTTTGGCTTAAACGTCTTTTAATAGCAATAGTATCAGTTGGTATTGTTTTATTTATTGCAGGCGCTACATTATTTGCATATTATGCAGCTACCGCACCTGACTTGGATGAAGAATTATTAAAGGATCCTGTATCATCTCAATTCTATGATTCTGACGGGAAAGTATTTTATACGATGGGATTAGAAAAGCGAGAACACGTAGCTTACGAAGACATCCCGACAGAAATGCGCGACGCTATTTTGGCGACGGAAGATGTTCGCTTCTTTAGTCACCACGGAATTGATTTTTATCGCCTTGGCGGTGCTATTCTAGCCAATTTACGACATGGTTTTGGTGCACAAGGTGCGAGTACATTAACACAACAAGTTATTAAAAACTCATTTTTACAAAATGAAAAAACACTTAAGCGTAAAGCACAAGAAGCTTATTTAGCTATCCAATTAGAGCGTGAGTACTCTAAAGAAGAAATTTTCGAAATGTATTTCAACAAAGTATTAATGTCCGGCCGTATTTATGGATACGGAACTGCCTCTAAATACTTCTATGGGAAAGAGTTAAAGGATCTAAAATTAGAAGAAATGGCTCTTCTAGCAGGTATGTCGCAGTTACCGAATGCATATAATCCATTCAAATATCCAGAATATGCTGAAAAACGTCGTAATACAGTTTTAGGATTAATGTATCAACACAAAAAGATTACAAAAGAACAAATGGAAGCAGCAAAAAAAGTCGATGTTGAAGTTGGACTATTACCTGAAAACAAACGTAAAACTGCATCAACGTCAAAATATGACGCGTATATCGACGTGGTCTTAAAAGAACTAGCTGAAAATGGTGATGGGAAATTATTGGAGGAAGGTATTAATGTCTATACAACATTAGATTCTTCTGCTCAAAAAATTGTCGAGACTACTATGAATTCAGATATATTCCCTACAAAAGAGATTCAATCTGGGATGGCAGTAGTTGATACTGAGACCGGAGCGATAGTAGCTATCGGCGGTGGACGTGATTATGGTCCTGAACGTGGTTTAAACTATGCTGAGGCTATTAAAAATCAACCGGGTTCGACAATGAAACCAATTATGGACTATGGTCCTGCAATCGAAAATTTAAAATATTCGACAGGACAAACTATTACCGATGAAAAAATGTTCTACACAGGTTCTTCTAAACAAATTAATAACTTTGATAAAATGTATAAAGGTGATATGACCCTTCGCGAAGCACTTTATACTTCTCGTAATGTACCAGCTGTGAAACTTTTAAAAGAAGTGGGAACAGATAAAGCGAAGAAATTTATCAATAATCTTGGTATTGAAGCAGACGAAATTTATGAATCTGATGCTATCGGTGGCGGTAAAATCAGCTTATCTCCTATTGAAATGGCAGGAGCATATGCTGCATTTGGGAATAACGGTATTTACACTACTCCACATTCTATTAAGAAAATTGTCTATCGTGATGGAAAAACTGCAAAATCATATACACCAGACCCAACACCTGCTATGAATGATTACACTGCATATATGGTAACTGATATGCTACGTGATGTAGTTGGTCCAAAATACGGTGCATCTGGAACTGCGGCAGCTATTCCAGGCTTAGATATTGCGGGTAAAACAGGTACTACAAACTACGGTGCAGATGAATTCCAAAAATATAACCTACCTGAATCGGCAGTTCCAGATTCTTGGTTCGCAGGATATTCAAGTAAGTATTCCATTTCTGTATGGAGTGGATATACAAACCGTAAAGATCCAATTACTACAACAGATGAACGATTATTGCCACAAAGATTATTTAAAACAGTAATGAGCCAAATTTCAGCGAATACAACAACACCAAACTTTAAAAAACCAAATTCAGTTGTAGAAGCTAAAATTGTGAAAGGTTCAAAACCGTTGCAATTAGCAAGTTCTAGTACACCAGCAGATAGAACTTCAACTGAATTATTCGTTAAAGGAACGGTCCCTACAAATACTGCTCCTGTAGAAGAAGTTGAAAAGTTGGAAGCACCTACTGACTTAAAAGCAACGTTCGACGAAGAGGCAAATGCAATTAACTTATCTTGGGCGCATAAAGAACCTAAAGATAAGAGCGTTAGCTTCGAAGTTTCAGTGTCGGTAGATGGTGGTGGTGAACAAAAACTAACTCAAACGAGTGATAAGGCGTACACTTATAGCACACCTCAAGATGGTAAAACATATGTCTTCTCAGTAATAGCGATTGCAGATGATGAGAAGAGTGCGGCTGCCTCGACATCCATTCAGATTAAGACGGCACCTCCTGAAGAGGAAGTAACGCCTCCAGAAGAAAATGAACAGCCTGAAGTGCCTGAAATACCTGTTGTACCAGAGGAACCTACTGAAGATGATAATGGTAATAACAACCCTGATAACGGTACACCACCTGTAGATAATAACGATGGAATAAAACCTGATGAAGATGAAGAAGAAGTCGATACGAGTGGCACGAACGATGACAATAGTAATGACAATAAACAAGCAATAAACAGTAACGATCAATATTAACAATATGAAAAGAGCAGCAACCTCCAATAGAGATTGCTGCTCTTTCTTTTATATATTTACCTGTCAATCCTTTTTAAGGCGTAAACGAGCCATTCTCTTTTTCGTTTCAATAAACAATTCATCTAGTTGACGATAACAAGCATACTGACCAGGTCTTCGTTTAATAAATTGCAAACGCTCAGCACCATTAATCGGTAAAGCTTCATATTCAACGGATAGTTGTATACTCTCCGTTGTAACATTAGAGGCATTTATGATAAACGATTCATATAAATAGATTCCTTTTTGCATAATATCTTTTGCTTTGCCATCACGGGCTGCATGTGAACTATGGATTTCTGCACGTAATATCTCCCAGTCAGCTAGCCATTGGTCAACTTGTTCTTTTGATATAGCCTCTTTTCGGCATACTATCATCTCTTAACAAGACCTTTCTTATCGCGTTTTTGCCCTTCTCTACAAACGTCAAAAAGTGGGCATACTTGGCATTGCGGATTTTGTGATTTACAGTGATAACGTCCAAAAAAAATTAACTGATGATGTGTTTTTGACCATTTTTCAATTGGAGTTTTTTTCATCACCGTTTCTTCAACTTGCAACACTGAGTCTTTCCAACGACATAAACCTAATCGTTTTGCGACTCTTTCGACATGGGTATCTACTGCGAGTGCTGGAACGTCAAATGCAACAGACAAGACAACGTTCGCTGTTTTTCGCCCAACTCCTGGTAATGTAACAAGCAGCTCCCTATTGGCAGGGATTTCACCGTTAAATTCCGTTAATAGAATATGGCACAGCTTTTGAATATTTTTAGCCTTACTACGGAACAATCCAATAGAGCGAATATCTTGCTCTAATTCTTCTAAAGGTACTGCTAAATAATCTTCTGGTGTTTTATATTTTCGAAACAACTTTGCTGTAACTTTATTAACTAAAACATCCGTGCATTGCGCAGATAGTAATGTGGCTATCGTTAATTCGAAAGGATTATCATGTACTAGCTCACAATGAGCATCCGGAAACATCTTTTCCATTTCCTCTAAGCAATAATCCCATTGTTTCTTCGTTAACATGTGTACCTCCCTTATTCGCGTTCTTCTAGCCAATTGTAAAATGGCACTTTTTTTGTTGGTTGTGGTTCAACATGTGTTGGTTGTGGTCGTGAGGGTAACGTATTTTGCCGGAAATTTTGTGCTAGTTTTTCGGCATCTTTTGGTGTTTTGACATTTTTCTTTTTCCATTCGAATAGTATCCTGTCCACATAACGTAAGCTTAGCTTTTGTGATAAGACAGCTTCAATTAATGCTTTGCGAATCACTTCTGGAGAATGACCATCTTGATCTAGCCACATTGAAATTGTTTCAGATTCCATCGGTGAAAGAAATCGTCCAAATTCTTGTTCAAATAAATTGAACAACTCGCCTTCTTTTAACTTCGAGCTCACTTCTACCTTTTTCACTGTTTTTTCCGTCATACAGTCGACTAAACGCGCCCATAATGGCTGTAAATTAAATGTTTCAAATAATACACCGTGCTCGTCCACTTTTTGTAAAATTTCTATAAAACCTTTTTGCATCATTCTTTGTAAACTGGAGGCTATTTCATCCTCAGTTAATTGCATGCGATTTGCTATATCTGTTGGTGTTGGAAACGTATTCCCTTCTTCATGAAATGCAGTTAAATGCATAATAAGCATGGCGTCTAAATCTTGGATGCCTAACTCCTTATAAAACTTAAAAAAAAGCTGAGAAATAGTAACATTTCCCTGCTCTATCCAAATTCGGAGTCGATCAGCTTCGTTCGTCATTATCGAACTCCCCTTTTTTGTCTGAAAATTAACAAGAAGAATCGCAATAAATTGCGGTTCTTCTTGTTAGGTGTTATTAATTGATTTCGTTACTTGTCGCGGCTAAATTGTCCACTTTAGCAATTAATCAAGGATATAGTCTATTTAGTAAACGTGGGAATGGGATTGATTCACGTACGTGTTCTGCTCCTGTAATCCATGCTACTGTTCTTTCTAAGCCAAGACCGAAACCTGAGTGTGGTACTGATCCTTGTTCACGTAGGTCTAGGTACCAAGCATATGCACTTTCATCTAAATCATGTTCTTTTAAACGTTGTTTCATTAACTCAAAATCATGTACACGTTCAGAGCCACCGATGATTTCACCGTAGCCTTCTGGTGCAATTAAATCAGCACATAATACAACGTCATCACGGTCTGGATGTGGTTGCATATAGAACGGTTTAATCCCTACTGGGTAGCATGTGATAAAGACCGGTTTATCATAATGTTCAGCAATTGCTGTTTCGTGAGGGGCACCAAAATCTTCTCCCCACTCGATATCATCGAAACCTTTTTCATGTAAAAGCTTGATTGCATCATCATAAGAAATACGTGGGAAAGGTGCTTGAATATGTTCTAATTTAGATGTATCGCGACCTAAACGTTCTAATTCAATTTTACAGTTTTTAAGAACTGATTGTACGATGTAAGAAACATATTGTTCTTGCACTTCTAAGCTTTCATCGTGTTCAACAAAAGCCATTTCCGGCTCAATCATCCAGAACTCGATTAAGTGACGACGAGTTTTGGATTTCTCTGCACGGAATGTTGGACCAAATGAGAATACTTTTCCTAATGCCATTGCAGCTGCTTCCATATACAACTGGCCAGATTGAGAAAGATATGCATCTTGATCGAAATATTTTGTATGGAACAGTTCTGATGTTCCTTCAGGAGCTGATCCAGTTAAAATCGGTGGGTCAACTTTTGTAAAACCATTATCGTTAAAGAATTCATATGTTGCACGGATGATTTCATTACGAACTTTCATAATTGCGTGTTGTTTACGAGAACGTAACCATAAGTGACGGTTGTCCATTAGGAACTCAATACCGTGCTCTTTAGGTGTGATTGGGTAATTATTTGCTTCAGAAATTACTTCAATCTCTTTTACTTGTAGCTCATATCCAAATGCCGAGCGTTCGTCTTTTGTTACTTCACCGACTACATAAAGAGATGATTCTTGATGTAAGCCTTTAGCAGTTACAAATACTTCTTCAGGTACTTCAGCTTTTACTACTACGCCTTGGACAAATCCTGAACCATCACGTAATTGTAAAAATGCAATCTTACCGCTTGAACGTTTATTTGCAAGCCAAACACCTAATTTAACTGTTTCGCCAACGTGATTTGACATGTCTTGAATTCGAATTTTCTTCATATAGACCTCCTGCAATTTAAACAATTTTGCAGACTGCCTATATATAGACAATCTGCTTAATTGTTAGAGTATTAATCTTGCCATTTAGATTTAACAAATTTATCCATTCTTGAAACAGCTTCTTCTAATGCTTCTAAAGAAGTTGCATACGAAAGGCGAACTGTTTTTTCAGCTCCAAAGCCAGAACCAGGAATTACAGCAACATTTGCTTCTTCTAATAAAGCTTTAGCAAATGCATCAACAGATTCATAACCTGTTTTAGCTGCCGCTTCTGATACATCTGGTAGTAAGTAGAATGCGCCTTCTGGTTTCAACACGTGGAAGCCAGGGATTGCATTTAATTTTGGATAAATTTCTGTTAAACGTGATTCAAAAGCTTGACGCATTTCTTCTACTGCATCTTGTGGCCCATTATAAGCTTCAATAGTTGCATATTGTGCTGTAGTCGTTGCATTAGAAGTTGAGTGACTAGCTAAGTCAGTCATTGCTTTAATGATTTCAGCATTACCTGCTGCATAACCAATACGCCATCCTGTCATAGAGTGAGATTTTGCTACACCGTTAATGACCATTGTACGTGCTTTTACACTATCTGAAAGTTGTGCGATTGAGAAATGTTTAACTCCATTATATACAAGTTTTTCATAAATTTCGTCTGACACGATTAGAATGTCTGCTTCTTCACAAACTGCAGCAATTTCAGCTAATTCTTCTTTTGTATAAACCATACCAGTAGGGTTACTTGGTGAGTTTAAAATAAGTGCACGTGTTTTATCAGTAATAGCACCGCGAAGTTGTTCAGCTGTAACTTTGTATTGTTGTTCTGATGTAGCTTCTAAATGTACAGGTACACCGCCAGCTAACTTCACTTGTTCTGGATAACTTACCCAATAAGGAATTGGGATAATTACTTCATCTCCAGGGTTTAATAACACTTGGAACAGTGTATAAAGGACATGTTTCGCACCCACACCAACCATAACTTCGTTTGGTGCATAAGTAAGATTATTGTCTCTTTCTAACTTAGCAATAATAGCTTGTTTTAATGCTGGTAGACCGCCAGCAGGTGTATATTTTGTGAAGCCTTTCATCATAGAGTCTGCAGCTGCATCTAAAATGTTTTTTGGTGTGTTAAAATCAGGCTCACCCGCGCCTAATCCAATAACATCAATTCCTTGATCCTTCAATTCTTTTGCTTTAGCTGTAATTGCTAGAGTTGTTGAAGGTGTTAATGTTTTTACACGGTCTGCTAAATGCTGTTTCAAGTTAATCTTCCCCTTTTTTTACAAGTTCAAAATACGCTTCCACCACTGTCCGTTTTCGAACAGAATGTAAACATAATTTAGTTTATCCTCTTGATTAAGATACGTAATTTCCCATACAACGCCGGGCTCTTCTATACCTAGTTTGATATGAAGGATTTCTTTCACGTTATCCTTTTTCGACACTACATAAAGTGCTTCTTTTTCAGAAGTGCCATCCTCCATTAAAACTTCTTCTAGCTTTGCCTTACTATCATCTTTTGGAACAAACACAGCTTTTTTCTTTCCTGCCTTATCTGTTCCTATTACCGTAACATACGGTTTCTTACCGTTATATACATATGTATCGGTGACAGTCACAAGCTTATCTGCATCAATCACAAATTGCTTAGCGTCTTTCTCCGAACTGTAAAACGGTGAATAAGATTTCCAAGCAACTATAACGACAATTGATAACGACAGGATTAACAAAAATATCGTAAAGAACTTGATCCAATTTTTCATTATATCACCTTACGTTTCATTTATCGTGAAGATAGGCTTCATATTGCTTTCTATTAAATGCGGTAACTCTGACATCGAAATGGCTTTACATAACGCATTTTCTAGTTGATTGAAGCTCGGCTGAAGACATATCTTACTAGCTGATCGTACTTCAAATTGTCTTTCCATATGATCGACCTGCTTTCTATCCTCATACTTTTTTATTATACCAATGTTCTAATTCTAAGACCATATGTTGTAGGGATACTTTTTTCACCGGTATTGCTGGAAGAGCACGTATGAATTCCTTACCATATGATTTCGTCTCAATTCTTCGATCTAAAACGATAAAAACACCCTTATCTTGCGACGATCGGATTAGACGACCAAAACCTTGCTTGAAGCGTAAAATGGCTTCAGGTAGTGCTAACTTATAAAATGAATTCAATCCTTGCTCGTTTAATGCTTCCGCCCTGGCTCTGAAAATCGGTTCTTCTGGAGCTGAAAATGGTAAACGTACAACAATGACTGCTGACAATGCATCACCTGGCACATCCACACCCTCCCAAAAGCTATTCGTACCAAATAATACGGAATGATTAAACTTCTGGAATAGCTTCAGTAATCGCATTCGACTACCTGAAGACATACCTTGAGCAAAGAGCATATAATCACTTAATGCTTCCGTTTCTTGTATTAACTCAACTGTTTTTCTAAGCATATCTTGAGAAGTAAATAGTACGAAACAACGACCTTCAGTAACCAGTACAGTTTGAACAATGGCATCTGCTACTGCTTCCACATATTCCGTTTGTGAAACTTGTTGAATTTCAGGCATATCATCAACAATGTAAAGACTCGCACCATCGTAGTATGATGAGGGTGCCTGGAATTGAAATAGTGGCACAGAGCTTTGAAGGCCTAATTGATCCGCGATAAAGCGGCGATTGTTCGGTACAGTTAATGTACCAGAAGCCCAAATGATCCCTGCTCGCGTACGGAAACTGTCTAAAACAGCTGTGACAGATTGTGCGACGTGTATTGGGCGTTTATATACATGTAGACTCCCTGGAATACTACGTTGGTCTAACTCAATCCAAGCTGAACAATCTACTTCATGGGATAAAAAGATGGCATCCCATTCAGCCACTTTGATCGTTAATTCACGTAACCAGTAATACCAGTCTGATAATATCGTTTGCTGCGTAGGTGATAAATCATCAGGATTTTGCTGGAATATATCACTTAGTTCCTGAGCAAGTTGCACCCATTCTTGTATACTAAGACTCACTTTTTCAAATAAAGGTTGCTTAATCAAGAGCGAATTTAATGGATAAGTACGCTTATTATGACGTGAAGCTGACTTTTGAATGTTTAATTGATTAATCAGTTGATAAATTGCTGTATCAAAGATTTGCACCATCTCACAGTATTTTATTTCTAACTTTGATAATTGCCTAATCGGGATTTTCCCACTATCAGCCATCAATTTAAAGTAATTATGAATTAACTGATGGTCATCAACTGACCCAAGTTGACCAAAAATGTATTTCCACTGTGTATACGAGAGTGCTTTTTCATCTCTTAATGTGGCTGCTTGAATAAATTGATGCGCTTCATCTAGTATCCAACCATCAACCGATGCTAGAACTGGCTCAACTCGTGTTAAATCAGATAGCAACATAGCATGATTTGTAATAATTAGATCTGCCGTTTTGCTTTTTTTAATGGCATTTTCATAAAAGTCAAAGTAACCTTTACCACGAGAAATAGTTGTAGCCGATGAACGTCGTACTTTGTCTAATAGTAATTGTCCACCGCCAGACAAAGTAATTTCATTTAAATCGCCTGTCGTTGTATTCGCAAGCCAGACGAGTAGTTGCATCATTGTAAATGATTCATCATAGGAAGCGTCTTCAGCAACAAAAAGCTCTGCAAAACGATCTACATCTATATAATGTTCCATTCCTTTTAATAAGGTCACATTAATAGAAGTTTGAAGAATCGCTTCCGCTTTTGGTAGTTCTTCTGCTAATAGTTGGTCAAGAAGATGCGAAGTATATGAGCTAATCCCTACTTTACTATTTGTATGTTTGGCATAAATAATTGCAGGAATTAAGTAAGCTAATGTTTTACCAATTCCAGTCGATGCTTCAGTCAATACTTCCTGTTTTGTTTTCAGGGCATGCCAGACTTGGTCCATCATCTTAAATTGATCAGGCCGCACTTCAAAATCTTTGAAAGCTCTAGTAAATAATGCTTCTTTTTCAGCAACAGATTGTGGATATGTTAAAGTACTCTCTGACTTAGCCTCAATAACTGCTCCCCTTAAAGCTATATTTTTATAATAGAAGTGAAGCTCTGATTGTTTAGATACAGCTCTTTTTATCTGAATCGCATCAAAGAATAATTGCGATAAATCTGATTTTAATCTGAAAGAACGCTGATGCAATTGTTCAATTGTTGAAAGCGGGAGAGTTAAGAGCTCTTCCCAACCACGTTTTAATAATAATGCGGTTGCATAGGCATCATCATCTGCACGATGTGCTTGTTTCAATGAAATATTCAACTCCATAGCTATATCTTGTAGCTTATAGCTAAAGGCTGTTGGGAATAATATTTTCGATAATTCAACTGTATCCATTTGTTTTCCAAACCATTTTGGTAAACCAGCTCTTTTAAATTCAGCTTGTAAAAAAGGCAAATCAAAATCAGTGTTGTGCGCTACAAAAACACAATCTTGTATAATGTTATAAATTTTTTCAGCATGCGCTTCAAATGGTTGCGCATCTTTGACATCATTGTCCGTTATATTCGTCAAGTCTTGAATAAAACGAGGAATTTTCTTCCCTGGGTGAATGAAAGTGGTGAAAGTTGACTGCACTTCCCAATCTTTCATTAAAACAATCGCTATTTGAATGATGCGGTCCCCATTTTGAGATGAGTGACCTGTCGTTTCTAAATCTACGATTGCATATGTTTGACTGTCCATCATTTACTTCACAACTTTCCGATCGGTTTATATTCAAAATTCTATCACATTTTGAGCAGAATAGCTGAAGTCGATGTGCAGAAATATGGATTTTACAGATTGTTTTGGTAAGTTGCATGATTGTTGGGTCATTTCTATTGTTTGTTGTGCTAATTTAGCTGTTTGTTGCACTAACTCATTCATTTGTTGCATTGATTAGATACTTTGTTATTTAGCTTTAAAACACAATAAAAGCACCCAAAAATGGATGCCTCTCCTATTACATAACTGTCGCTTCTGGTTCATATTGGATGAGTTCTTTTATCGTATTACCCTGCTGCATAATTGCTACAGTTGGTTTATGATTTTTCGCTTCTTCGTCATTAACATAGGCATAAGACATAATAATGACGACATCACCTTTTTGCACTAGACGAGCTGCCGCCCCATTTACACAAATAACACCGCTACCGCGCTCTCCAGCAATAATATATGTCTCAAAACGTGCGCCATTATTATTATCAACAACATGTACTTTTTCATTTTGTAGCATACCAACTGCATCGAGTAAATCCTCATCAATGGTAATGCTACCTATATAATTTAAGTCCGCTTGCGTAACAACCGCACGATGGATTTTCGCATTCATCATCATTCTAAGCATCATTTATTCCCCTTTTTCTTGAAAAATAATATTGTCGATTAGGCGCGTGTTACTAAAGTAAACCGCTGTCGCAAGTAAAACTTTTTTAGTTTGCTCTGTCACTTCAGTAAGATCTGGATAACTTAGCATTTGCAAATAATCAATTTGACCATTTGAATTGGCTTCAATATACTCTTTTGCAAGATTTGTTGCCTCAATATTATTATCAGATTCGAAATAATGGTTTTTAGCAAGAATCAACGCTTGATGAATTACTACCGCTTCTTTACGTTGTTGTTCCGTTAAAAATACATTTCGGGAGCTTTTCGCTAGACCATCTTCTTCTCGAACAATTGGCACACTTCTAATTTCTAAAGGAAAATTAAAGTCACGCACCAAAGTTTCGATAAGCGCTAGCTGTTGTGCATCTTTTTGTCCAAAATAAGCCTTTGTTGGCTGAGTTATGTGGAAAAGTTTTGTCACAATTTTTAATACCCCATCGAAATGTCCAGGTCTTGTTGCACCACAAAGAATTTTAGATTGTGGACCAGCCAATATTTGAATACCACCATTAGTCGGGTACATTTCACTGGCAGAAGGAGCGAATAAAAAGTCAACGCCTACTTTTTCTGCAATCTTCGAATCACGATTTAAATCTCTTGGATAACTTTCATAATCTTCGTTGGGTCCAAATTGCGCAGGATTGACGAAAAGGCTCATGACAACAATGTCATTTTCTTTACGTGCAGCCGTTGCTAGTGCCATATGACCTTCATGTAAATAGCCCATTGTCGGAACGAGACCGATTGTTTTATCAGCTTTTTTTGCTGTAGTAATGTGTGCAGTTAATTCTTTGATAGTTGAAACGATTTTCATTTTCTTATGCCTCCGTATAGCTGTTCAAGTTGCTGATCTGTCATCGTGAAGCGATGCTCTACTTTTGGAAAAGAACCTTGCTTAACTGCTTTTGCATAACTTTCGATACCTTTTAACATCAATTCTCCTGCGGGTGCAAACTTTTCAACAAATTTCGGCACATGGTGGGTTCCATATGCAAGAACATCATGGTAAACGAGTACTTGTCCATCAACATCTGCTCCCGCTCCTATTCCTATTACGGGGATTTTAAGTGCCTTTGTAATCTCTGCTGCTAGCTGATATGGAATACATTCAAGAACAAGCGCACATGCTCCTGCCTCTTCGACTTTTTTTGCATCTTGCAATAATTTTTCTGCAGCAACGGCTGTTTTTCCCTGCACTTTATACCCCCCAAGAACTGCCGCAGATTGTGGTAGTAAACCTAAATGTGCTACTACTGGAATCCCCGTATTTACTAAAGAGGATATGACATTGACAACAGTCTCTGCCCCTTCGACTTTTAAGGCACTAGCACCTGTCTGTTGGAACATATGAATCGCAGTTTGCAGTGTTTGGTCAATACTTCCGTGATATGAACCAAACGGCATATCAACTACGATAAAAGAATCCTTTGCTCCTCTTTTTACAGCTTTTGCATGATGGACCATATCTGCGACTGTCACAGGAACAGTTGAATCGTAGCCAAGCACGACCATACCAAGGGAATCACCTACTAATATCATATCTACTCCAGCTTCTTCAGCTAGTCTTGCAGATGGGTAATCATATGCAGTAAGCATAACAATTTTGTCGCTTTGTTCTTTCATTTTCAAAAAATGAGTCGTTGTTTTCAAAACGCTTCCTCCTCTTTTTAGGAAGAAAACAAAAAACCCCTCTGTCTAAAAATGGACAGAAGGGTTGCGTATTCATTGAATTGCATCGTTTTCTTCCGTCCCTGTCTATTACTAGATCAAGGCGAATCTCTTTAGTTATAATTTTTATAGCGAGGTACAGTTCAATCAAATTGATACTGTCCTATATTTCAACTATAACAAGTTTGTCGATACATTCCAATCTTTATTTTTCGAGTGTAATATCAGCCGAATAGATACCTTTTATCGTGCCATCATCTAATTGCAATTGTAAAACACCATCATTTGTTATTCCGATGGCTTTACCAATGAATACTTCTTGCAAGGTTGTTGCTCGAATACGATTTCCAATAGTACAAGAAAAACTTTCCCATTGAGACTTAATCGGTTCAAAACCTTCTTTTATATATTGTGAACTGTAAATTTCTAAGTAATAAAGTATTTTAGCAACTAAAGTTGCACGATCTATATGTTTGCCACTAGCTATTTTAAGGGATGTTGCGATGTCTTTTATTTCTTCTTCGAAATCATTTGGTTGATGATTTACGTTTATACCGATTCCCATAATAATTGCATTTACGCGGTCAGGATCTGCTTGTAATTCTGTTAAAATCCCAGTACATTTCTTACCATCTATCAATAAATCATTTGGCCATTTAATTTCTGGTTGTACACCTGTCATGTCAGCTATAGCTTTAGTCAATGCCACTGCAGCTACTAAAGTAAATTGAGGTGCTTCATAAGGAGCTATCTCTGGTCGAAGGATGACACTCATCCAAATCCCTTTACCTTTCATCGACTTCCATTCACGCATCATACGGCCACGTCCCGCTGTCTGCTCCTCGCAAATGATAACAGTACCTTCTGGCGCTCCTTCTTGTGCTTTATTATGTGCAATTGCTTGCGTAGAAGTCATTGACTGTTCATATATAATACGGCTGCCGAATTTTTTCGTTTCAAGAGCCATTGAAATATTCGCATCATCGACTGTATCAGGCGTTGCCGTTAAAACATAGCCTCTTTTCTTTACAGTTTCAAAGGCATATCCCTTTTCCTGAAGTTGCTTCATATGCTTCCAAATTGCCGTCCTAGAGATGCCAAATTCATCTGCTAGCTGTTGTCCGGAAATTGGTTCTCCATTAGCCTCAACTAGTCGCTTAATAATTTCATTTTTCAGTGTTGCTTTCATGACTGAACCAATCCTTTATCTAAATGTCGTATCAAAATATAACATTTTGTTTTTAAATGTTTATTTTGAGCTGTTAATTAGAATCAATAGTATCACTATTCATCGCAAAATAAATCTAAATCTTAATCAATCTTAACATTTTGTCACTTTTTGGTCACTCAAAAAATATGTTTTGCTGTAAAGGCAAACGATATTAACCTATTGGTAAATGAAATTGGTTCATATAAAGGGTCTACAATACAAAAGGATGAAGACAGTGGTGTATACTACTTCAACATAACTGCTGACGGAAACTGGACTATGAAAGTACCAATAACAAACTTATTATTCCCGCAACAGGCAATAAAGCTATCCACATCCATTCCTCTATCGCTACATCTTCAGGTGCAATATCTTCATCTACAAAACAATAGTAAATACTTAACAAAATCTTCATGGCCATACACCCCTATGGTTTAGATTTCCCAAGCCTCTTCCATTATTAAATTCACTTTGATACTGCGTGTGACACCCGTAATTACTATATATATGAATGACTATAAGCATTCTACTTTACCCTGTTTATACACACTTATAACACTTAATAATGCTTTACGAACTTTTGTGATGTACTAAAACTATGTTTCTATCAATAGATGCTTTTACCCTAAAGATTATTCCTGATAATTGATATAGTTCGCTAGATTTGAAAAATAGGGCAACACTTTTAACGGAGTTGTCAGATCTTTCTCTTTTCATTCTTGTTCTCTTAATTCCTTAGTAGCCGAACTTATCGGCATATGGAATATAATACGAAATTAAGTAAAAGTTCTATTAGTCTTTTGGAAAATGGGGATGTAGATCCTAAATTAGATTCTGTAATAATTTTAACTGATTACTTTGGAGTAAAAGGACAATATTCCTTTGGCGAGGTAAATGAAGAATCCTAATTATATAATCCAAAAATCGAAACAATCGCTGCACATATTGAAGTAGGTACAAGAACTACTTATTCTTATTACTTAAAAATGATTTAATAAATGAATCTGAAAAATTAAATCCGTGGATTATAGTACTCTTGGGCACAATACATGGTAATTCAAAATGTAAACTGTTAAATTATTCAGGAACAATTAGGGCACTCCTTCATTCAGGAAACATTAAATACTTATAGTCATTTGACCAAAAAAGACAAAGCAAAAACAGGTGACTTAATAGACGACGTTTTTTAATTTGGTCGCTTTTTAGTCACCTGTTCGGAATTCAATAAATTAATTGAGCTTAGAATGCTTGTATAGAAGCGTTTTGGATCCTAACTCGTATACTCATTCAAAAACCAATCTTTTATTTTTTGTCGATCATTTACAAGTTTATTTAATAGTATTTCATCAACCATTTTATCAATCACCATTTTTAACCACGGTCCACTTTTTTTACCGCTCCACTCAATCAAGTCTCGTCCATTGACGACAATTTCAGAACGAGATTGAATGGCTAGTGCATTCTTTTTCTGTACAATTTCGGATCGTTTTAAATTGTCATTAGTATGGTAGAATTTTATCGCAAAATCATTTGCAATTTCTAATATTGGTAAGTCAAACTCAAAATAGTCACTCGAAGTCCATCCAGTAGTAGTCCTAATTTCATAAGCTTGTAATACTTGTTTCACATAATTTTTTTCTTTGTTTGAACAATTAAATGTATTTAAAAGTTGGACAGCATTTTCATCCTGCTGTAATAGAATGAAAAACGCCCATCCATTAACTGGATTTCCAAAGCTTTCGAAAGTACTCCAATACTCCACATTCTTCGAAAAATCCCCAGGTAAATGGTCGACAAGCCTCGTATCATTTAGGTAACGAATCGCTTTTTGCGCATTTGAACTTGTCCACACTTTGTCAAATTCTATTTTTATTCGTTCTTTTGCAATAAAGCTTATATCTATTGCTTGATTACGGATCGCTTTGAAAGTTTCTTCTTCAATAGCAAAGCCGAGCTGAGCACTAAATCGAATTGCGCGAAGCATTCGCAGTGCATCCTCACTAAAACGACTACTAGCATTTCCCACAGCTCGTATTATTTGAGATGATAAATCACTTTGTCCACCAAATAGATCTACTATTTCTTTAGACCCACGCATAGCCATAGCATTAATAGTGAAATCACGACGTTTTAAATCTTCTTCTAAGGAACGTACAAATTGCACATCATTAGGACGACGATGATCTGCATACTCTCCTTCTGTTCGATATGTTGTGACTTCTACAGGACTAAGAGGATGAATAACTAATACTGTTCCATGTGCGATACCGACATCTGCAGTACGGGAAAAAACAGTCTTCACCTCTTCAGGTAAAGCACTCGTTGCAATATCGACGTCATTGGCTAATTGGCCTCGTAAATAATCTCTTACTGCGCCTCCAACAATAACCGCTTCATAACCAAACTTCTCTAAGGATTGTACGATTTCAAAAGCAGCTTGCCAATTCTCATCTAACTTCATTTTTCCGCGCCACCTTCGCATAGAGAGCCTCGTATTGTTCCACTATTTTTGAGGAATGGAAGCAATGATTTGCTCTATAAATTGCCGCTTCACGGAAAGATTGTAATTTGTTTTCGTCTTGTAGTAGATCGATAGCATATGTAGCTGCTTGATTTGTATCACCTAACTCTACTATATAACCATTCTGACCATGTTCAATCACTTCTGGTATACCGCCAACATTCGTACCAATACCAGGTACTCCACAAGCCATTGCCTCTAATAAAACAAGGCCAAACGATTCTTTTTCAGACATGAGTAATTTCAAATCACTCATCGCATAAAGCTCAGATAAATTATCTTGTTTTCCTAAAAACAAAATATCATTTACAAATGGACATTTCTTTATTTCTTCCATAATTCGATGCTTTTCAGGTCCATCTCCAACAAGTAGTAATTTGGCAGGCATTTGCGTTCTCACTTGAATAAATGTTTTTATAATATCTGGAATATGCTTTACTTTTCGGAAATTCGATACATGTATTAGTACCCGTTCATTATCCAATATGCCAAAATCTCGCTTTAATTGTGTGCCATCTTTTGGTGTATATTCCCGTTCATCAACAAAATTATAAATTGTTTCGATTGTTTTTTTTGTTTCGATTAGTTCATAAGTTTGACTCTTCAAGGAATCCGAAACTGCTGTGACAATATCAGATTTTTCAATACCATAGCGGATTGCGCCAGTAAGTGATGAATCATATCCTAATACCGTAATATCAGTACCGTGGAGCGTTGTAACTATACCGACATCTTCACCAGCCATATCTCGTCCCAACACAGCACATACAGCGTGTGGAATAGCATAATGCACATGCAGCACATCTAGTTTCTCACTTTTAATAACATCTGCCATTTTACTTGCTAACGCAATATCATACGGAGAATGTTGAAATACGGAATAACTATTTACTTCAACTTCATGATAAAAAATAGTTGGATAAATTTTATTTAAGCGAAAAGGCATACTAGAAGTGATGAAATGAATTTCATGACCTTTCTCAGCCAGCATCTTACCAAGCTCAGTAGCGATAACACCCGAGCCTCCAACGGTCGGATAACAAGTTATACCAATTTTCATTTTACGCACCCGACCACTTCCTTTCTTACTTGCATCTATTTTTATAGAATATTTATTTAAATACTCGCGGGAATTAATTCATTTTAACAGTTAGTCATTGGTGAAGGCATTAATTTCTTCGTTCTTCTATTAAACGCCAATCTATAAAACCTTCTTGTAGACCTTTAAGTAAGACCTCAGCAGTCCCCATATTTGTTGCTAAAGGAATTTGATAGACATCACATAAGCGAATTAAAGCTGAAACATCTGGCTCATGTGGTTGTGCTGTTAATGGGTCTCGGAAGAAAATAATCATATCCATGTCATTGTCAGCAATCATACTACCAATTTGTTGATCTCCTCCAAGAGGCCCTGAACGGAATCTTGTAACTGGTAAACCCGTTTCATCAATTACACGCTGTCCTGTCGTTCCTGTCGCATATAAGCTATGTTCGGCTAAAATATCACGATATGCTGTTACGAATTGGATTAAACTATCCTTTTTATTATCATGCGCGATTAAAGTTATTTTCACAGAGCTCATTCCATTCTTATAAAATATTTTCTAAGCCGTATACTAATTCATCTAGTTCCATTACTTTTTCAATTGAAAACTTTACACCTGACATAAATGAGTTACGGTTAAATGAATCGTGGCGTAGAGTGAGTAATTGTCCTTCTCCACCAAATAGTACTTGCTGATGAGCTACAAGTCCAGGAAGACGTACGCTATGAATTCGTAAACCTTCAAAATCAGCACCTCTAGCACCTGGAAGTGTTTCTACTTCATCTGGATGTCCTTGTTTGTGACTTCTTCTATTTTCTTGTATCAACTGGGCAGTTTTAATCGCCGTACCTGAAGGAGCATCTAATTTTCTATCATGATGCATTTCAATTATTTCGACTTCTGGTAAATAAGCTGCTGCCATTTGTGAAAATTTCATCATTAAAACTGCACCTATTGCAAAATTTGGTGCAATGATGGCACCAAGTTGTAAATTAGCGGATAGTTCTGTTAATTCTTCTAATTGTTCATCTGTAAAACCAGTCGTACCAATAACTGGACGAACACCATTTTGTAGTGCTACTTTCGTATGCTTATACACAGCTTCAGGCGCCGTTAAATCCACAAAAACATCTGGTTTCGACGTTCTAAATAAATCTTCTAAATTTCTAAAAACAGGTACATGATAAGTATTAGGGAATTCTGTATAATTCTCCAGTGAATTTGCAATTTCTCTATGGTCTAGTACCGCTACTAATTCCATTTGATCGCTCTTCATTACTGTATGTACAGCTTCGGATCCCATTTTACCTCTTGGCCCAGCTATTGCAACACGAATTGTCATTAATTCTCTTCCTTTCTAGTCCAGCGATCTTTATCGCGCGTTTCAAATTTATGTAAAACTCTTTGTAAAGCATCAGCCATATTAATATTCTCTGCATTAGCAAAGCAAATGAGGACAAATAAAAAGTCTCCAAATTCTTCTTCTAATGATTTTGCTGCTTCTGTAGGCTTTTTCTTTTTCATGCCATAGACATTTTGCACTTCTCTTGATAATTCGCCAAGTTCCTCCGTCAATCGTGCTAATAATTCAAATGGCGGAAAGTAGCCTTCTTTAAACTGTCCTATATAATCATCTACTTGTTTTTGCATTTGTTGCATTGTTACTTCCTTGCTCATATATACAACTCTCCTCTATCTATCGTAATCAATAATACTTGTTGTTGTCAAAATGTCGAAAATACATGATAATATATTTCTATAAAAGAAAATATGTAAACTCTTCCATATGATTTCTCAAGAGCGATCGTCAAAGACCTCTCACTATTGTAAATCAAATAGTTAATGGATTAACTACTTAATCAGTTTTTCTTTTAGCCCTTTCTATTATACAGTCTACTAACCAAAAATGAGGTGAAAAATTAAATGCCAAATATTAAAATTAAAAATGTACTCTTTATCATTCTTGGTGCAGCTATCTTCAGTTTTGGATTTATTAATTTTAACGTTCAAAATGAACTAGGAGAAGGCGGCTTTACAGGGATTACTTTAATTTTGTACTTCGTTTTTAAATGGGATCCAGCATTGATGAACTTAGTACTAAATGTACCGATGTTTATACTCGGTTGGAAATTACTAGGACGTAAAATGTTTGTTTATACATTGATTGGAACAGTTTCAGTCTCTGTTTTCATGAAAATCTTCCAAATTTATCAGGTTGATATTGGTTTGAAAGACGATATGTTTTTAGTTGCATTATTCGCAGGTGTTTTCCTAGGTGCTGGACTCGGTATTATATTCCGATATGGCGGTACTACTGGAGGTGTTGATATTATTGCACGTCTAGTTAATAAATATATCGGATGGCCGATGGGAAAAACAATGTTCATGTTTGACGCTGTTGTTATTGTACTGTCATGGACAACTTTTCTTAATTCCCGTTCAATGATGTATACACTGGTAGCTGTCTTCGTCAGTGCTCGAGTAATTGACTTCGTACAAGATGGTGCGTATGCTGCACGAGGAGCAATTATTATTTCCGTAAAACAAGATGAAATTGCTGACCGTATAACTAAACAAATGGAACGAGGCGTCACGATTTTAAAAGGTTATGGTCATTACACTAAAGAAGATCGTGAAGTTATCTACTGTGTCGTTGCAAAAAACGAATTATTTAGGTTAAAAAGTATTATACAATCCGTTGATCCTCATGCATTTGTTTCTGTCTCAGAAGTTCATGATGTAATTGGTGAGGGTTTTACATTAGACGATAAGAAGCAACCAATCGATTAATTATTTTTTCTAAAGCAGATAGTACAACTATATCTGCTTTTTTATATTGAATTTCAAAATCCATAAGAAGTAAAACACACAATCTAAAATCATAGAAAAAAGCCCGCAACACTGGAATTTTTCCACTGTTGCGGGCTTTGACTTTATATTAACGGAAAGTACCATAACTCATGATACGCGGACCCCAGTAACTGCCTTTTGCAATACTTTGATATTGAACTTTGTTACCTGCAGCATGTAAAACTTGACCATTACCTGCATATAATCCTACGTGTGTAATGTAATCTCCACCGGGATTTGCAGAGAAGAATATTAAATCTCCAACTTGAGGATTACTTGTATATGCCGCTGCTGCACGCTGCGCACGGCTGTTACGAGGAATACTACCTTGTCCAGCTTGTTTATACGCATATTGTGTGAAACCACTGCAATCGAATCCAGAAGGTGAAGTGCCTCCCCATACATAAGGAACTCCTAAGTATTTTCTACCAGCATCAATAATATCTGATCCAGTAGCACTATTTGAAACTTTGCTTACTTTTTTATATTTCTTTAAATATGCTGAAGACATCCAACCTGTTTTACCGTTATATGAAACTTTATACCAAGTTGTACCATTAACTTTTTTCTTATAAGATGCTTTAACGACAGCACCTTTTTTAGCAGTTAAAAGAACTTTCGAAGTTGTTTTTGCGCTAGTACGCATATTTAATGCTGCTGTTGTTTTGTATTTTCCACTAATTTTAGTAGCTTTTGAACTAGCAACCATTGTAATTGCATTTGATTTATGTACTTCATTATTAGTAGTTGTTAATGATTCTGCAGAAGCTGTATTTTGTTGACCATTTGTTAACCCTGTAAATGAAATCGTTAAAGCTAATGTACCTGCTGTAATTGCTGTAAATAGATTTTTCTTTTTCATTGATTTAAACTCTCCAATATTTATTCAAACTATTATAGGTTGATTTATTTTTGTAATTTAGTAACTGTTTTTTTCTACAAGACTTACTTTACAGAAATTTTTTGTAATAAACAACGCTATTTCAATTACAGATATATTACAGTTTGACTACAAAGAAACAGAGTTTTATAACATAATTTTGATTTTATGTATTTTAAATCTCATTTTTTCCCATTATTATAACAAAAAAAGACCTCTGACTGATTTCTCAGTTCAAAGGTCTTCCATTTTGTAGTAGTACAGTTAATTTTAGTCTTCGTTATTCATACCCGTATAAATTAACACTAGACGTAGTAATTCCATTACAGCTGTCGCAGCCGCTGCAACATAAGTTAATGCTGCTGCACTTAAAACTTTTCTTGCATATGGTTCTTCTTCGTTCCGAATAATACCATGTTCAACAATTTGATTCATCGCACGTTTTGAAGCATCAAATTCAACTGGTAATGTAACTAATTGGAATACAACTCCTGCTGCAAGTAATACGATCCCTACTAGTAACAAAGGTTGAATAGTTGCAATTAAACCAATCATAATGAAAATCCATGATGCATTTGAAGAAATATTTGCTACAGGAACTAATTTAGAGCGCAAAGTCAAAAATGAATACGCTTCTTTATGTTGAATTGCATGTCCACATTCATGGGCAGCAACAGCAGTTCCTGCTACAGATGCTTCATGATAGTTATGAGTAGATAAAGCAACTGTTTTTGTTGCTGGATTATAGTGATCAGATAAAAAACCTTGTTGCTCTACTACGCGGACATTACTTAACCCGTTCTGATCTAAGATTAATCTTGCAACTTCTGCACCTGTCATTCCAGAAGTTGAACGAACTTGTGAGTACCGTTTGTACGTTCTTTTTACTTTCATTTGAGCGTAAATCGGTAACAGTAATAATACGATAAAATACACGATATACATCGCAGTTGACAAACTAACCATCCTCCTAATACTAGCTTACTATTATTTTAAAGTGTCTATGACCTTTGAGCAAATGAAAAGCTTTTTTTAGCTGTCCAAAATGCCAGTGATATACAACAAATTGACAACCAAAATGTGAAGTAACCTATAGTTTGAACATAATCCGACAACATATGATAAATTGGCATTTGGCCAAAAACATAATCAATGACATCATTATGCAAAGTCCAAATCGCCGCAACCCATACATGGTTAAATGAGAAGCGGTAAGCAGGTAAATACAGAATCCCTTGAACAGCCATCATGAAATGAGAAAAGATTAACATCCATCCCATCCAGCCAATTGAACCGTCTTCAAAAAGTGCCCAAATGTTCATCACAACAGCCCACAGACCATACTTAACAAGCGTAATTAAAGCGAGTGCCTCGATTAATTTCCAATGTCGTCCAAGCAACCATCCGACAATTGCTATACTAAAAAAGAGGCTTGCAGTAGGACTATCTGGCACAAAAATAAGAAATATTGGTTTAGTCATTTCTAATTGCCAGCCATACCAATCATAGCCCCAAATTGTACCGACCACATTGATAATTAATAAAAGCCATAAAAACGAACGATGTGTTAGTATGACCCAACATTTCGAAACAATAGTAGGCATATTATAACTCCTTTTTCAATATGAAATATGTATTATTTAGTATTTACAAGTAAATTAGTATCATTCACTTGTATATAAATAGTATAAGTGATATTTGCGGTTATGCATATGATAATCATTTTAATTATACCTTATGACAATACAACTGAAAATTAAAAAAGAGCCAGTTACCTGACTCTTTTAATTGATTACGTATTATTCAGCTTTTAAGCTTTCAATAAACTCAGCAAGCTTTTGAAGATCTTCATCAGAACCCTTATATTGGCCTGGAGGCATACCACCAATACCATCATGAGCGATTTTAACAACTTCATCAGCAGTTAAGCCTGTGTTCATTAATGATGGACCTGCACCACCCTCAAGGTTTTCACCATGACAGTTAATACAAGATTGTCCAGCATAAACTTTATAGCCATCAGACTCTTTATCGAATTCGACTGTTTCAACAATCGCACCTTGTTTTGCAGCTGCTTTCCAGTCATGGTTAACTACTGATTCCCAAGTTAAGAAAATCATAGAAGCAATTGCTAATAACATAAACGCTACTGGAAGTGGGCGTTTCATTGGGCGACGTTCTGGACCTCTATCTAAGAATGGTGCTAATAATAGGGCTCCGAAAGCGATACCCGGTATTACCATAGCTCCGATAATGTTATATGGACCTGAAGCGTATTCATATTTTAATAATTGGTATAAGAATAAGAAATACCAGTCCGGTAAAGGTATATAACCTGTGTTTGTTGGATCAGCCTGCGCCTCAAGTGGAGACGGGTGAGCAACAGTCAAGATTAAATAACCAATTAGGAATACAGCACCAACCATCCATTCTTTTAGTAAAAAGTCTGGCCAGAATGGTTCTGTTTTTCCCGGATATTCGGAATAGTCTGGTGGAGTTTTAGTTCTGTTTGCCTTATAAGGCACACGAGAATCCCCTACGAATTTCATTCCTTTTCCGCGATGCATTGTGTCCCCTCCTTTAGTAATTCTTCAAGTTCATTAAAATTTTATAATGGACCTGAAATACCTTGTCTGCGAATCATTACAAAGTGTGCTGCAAGCAACCCAAGCAAAGCAGCTGGTAAGAAGAATACATGAATCGCAAAGAATCTTGTTAATGTTTGTGCTCCGAGGATAGTTGCATCTCCGGCAAGTAAAACTTTTATTGCTTGACCAATAAATGGTACAGATGCAGCAATTTCAATACCTACTTTTGTTGCGAATAATGCTTTCATATCCCAAGGAAGTAAGTAACCTGTAAAGCCAAGACCTAACATTACTGCGAAAATTAGAACCCCAACAATCCAGTTAAGTTCACGAGGTTTTTTGTATGAACCTGTGAAGAATACACGTAATGTATGTAGGAACATCATAACAATTACGAGTGAAGCTCCCCAGTGATGCATACCACGCACAATCTCACCGAATGCTACTTCATTTTGAAGGTAGTAAACAGATTTCCATGCATTTTCAATATCCGGAACATAGTACATTGTTAAAAACATACCTGAAAGGATTTGAATAACTGTAACGAAGAACGTTAAGCCCCCAAAACAATATACGAATGCAGAAAAATGATGTGCAGGGTTAACGTGCTCTGGCACTTCGTGGTCAGCTATATCGCGCCAAATTGGTGTGATATCTAAGCGTTCATCGACCCAATCATAGATTTTATTTAGCACTGATGTCGTACCCCCTTACATTTAAACTAAAGTATTTGGTCTTGTTTTTCCGATCATTAATAGACCGTCTTTTGCTTTTACTTCGAACTCATCTAACGGCCCAAGTGGTGGTGTACCTTTGATGTTCTCACCAGTTTTCTCATATCGGCCAGCGTGACAAGGGCAGAAGAATTGGTTTTTGTGTGCTGGGTCACCTTCCCAGTTTACAGTACATCCTAAATGCTTACATACAGGTGAAAGAGCGATAACTTTGTCGCCTTCTTTGTAAACCCACGCTGTACTTGTAACATCAGATTTGTACCAAGCGTCAACTTGTTCAAAAGTAAAGTCAACTTTAACAGGAGTTTCTGTTAATTCAGAGATTTTTTGCTTAGTTAATACGAAATCTCCGCCTTCTTTTTTCTGTAATACCGGGTCAACTGCAAAGCGAACCATTGGCATTAACATACCAGCAGCCATGAAGCCACCAACACCTGTTAGTGTGTAGTTTAGAAATTGACGTCTTGTTACACGATTGTTACTCATACTTTTCCCCCCTCTAACTTTAAAGGTAAGTCCAACGGACAAACTTATACAAAATAGTAATACTAGGACATATCTATGATATATCAATCAAAATGGAAGGTCAATAACGCATTCGACACTTTTGTCATGATTTGTGAACATTTCATGAAAGAAACTTACAGCTCAGACCATTTAGCTGATAGCATTGGTACTACTTGTCGAATCTGATCACTTAGTACTGACTGTTTTACTGATTGATCCATATCACCAAGTGGAATAGATGGTAGCCACAACACAGATAGCTCAGGCACTTCGCTTGTCCAACTATGATCTGAAGTCATATAAAAGATATATTTAAAACCAGCCAATTTTAATTCTTGGTCTATTGACTGAATATAATCCTTCTTTACCATGCTATTCGTATAGGTAAATGGTGGCATTACCATAACTCGTCCTTTAAATTGTTGTTCAACAAAAGCTGTTAACGACATTAAAAATTCTGCTGCTGATGCGCTTTGCTTCATTCCCGTTGACGATCCATCAATAACTGTTAGTGGCACGATTGCTGTGTCTATAAATTCCTTTTGCGCTGCGAATACTTCTACATCTTTGCCAATCCAAAACATTTTTATTTCCTCCCGAGAAAAAACTTCATCTAAAGGATGAAGTTTTTTCTATTCATTCACATTTTTTAAGACATTAAGTAATGCTGATAATTCATAAAACTTCTCTTTATCATTATTATCTAAGGCTTCATCGATTTGCTTTAAAATTGTTTCTTCCCTAAAAGACTTCATGCTATCGTTCAATATTTCCTCTGCTAACATGCGGTCCTTTTCACTAATGTGCAAATACTTTGGCATATGAGGGTTCTCTTCAAGAACCGCTAAGTATTCGCTACTTGGTGGTAATTTAGGGAAATTAAGTTGAATATACATTTCTTCTTCTGGGTGCATCCTCAAATCGTGGAATGATTTCTCAGCGTCTGCTGTCATAATATTTCCTTTATAAAACCGAAATGGAATACCAGATGATTCAGTCGTTGACATGACCATTGCTCGTGGACAATAATGTGCTTCCTCAACAAAATGTACATGCTCTAGCAATTCATCATGGCCAAGTAAATAATTTAAAATCCAGACACATTCACGTCGCTTTAACTGATAACGTTTTAAAAACCAATGAACGAAAACCTTTTTATCCATCACAGAAACGGAAGCGGTCATACCGATTCCCCCTCTCACTCGAAAGTTTGTAAGAGATCCAACCAAGTCGGCTCATCAGGCTGTAGTGCTACTAATCGTTTTACGACTTCGTGAGCTTCCCCACGTTTGCCATCTTCGATTAAGAAATACGCGTACTTTTCTAAAAATGCTGGATCTTCCTTATGGTCATTATATGCCAAAGTATAAAATTCGTATGCACGATTATAATCTTCTAGGCGGTCATAAGATTGTGCCGCAAAAGCAGATAATGTAGACCAATCGAAGTCATCGTTACGTAATATTTCGATTAATTCAACAACCTCTTCATCACGTTCATCTTGCGCTAACAGTGAAACGAGCGTTAAAATGGCTTCCATATATTCTCCATCAAGAGCAACCGCTTCGCGTAAATATTGTTCAGCCTCTTTTGGTAAACTATTCTTCAAAGCCATCTTTCCGGCAAATAAATATAATTCTTTGTCATATTCATCACGTTTGATGCCTTCTTGAATTATTTCCAATGCTTTTTTATTTTCTTCTTGCATTGCATAACTCTCAGCTAATAATAAATAAGCTGCAAAATAATCTGGATCTACTTCTTTTAACTCTTCTAAATGTTTTATTGCAGTTTCATACATTTGGGTTTGGAACGCCGAATAAGCTGCTCCAAATAAAAGATCAGGTGCGACATGATAATCAAGGGCTTTCAAATAATATGTTAATGCTTCTTCAAACGCCGCACCCGTGCGATGAACTTCTGCAAGACGTTCAACTAATCTGATACCCGCAATCTCTTCTTGTTCCTCGTATAGCTCACCATAAAGACGTGCTGCTTCAGCTAAACGACCTAGCTCTAAAAGGAGCTCTGCCTTTGCAAAACGCAATAAAGGTTCAGTAGGTAGTAATTCTAATGCCTCGTTAATACGTTGTTCAGCGACCTCATATAGTCCTTGCATTTGATAATAATCCGCCAATGCTAATAAAACTTGAGGATATTCTGGTTCGTCTGGACGCACAGACATAAACATTTCTAATGCCTCGTCCTCATTTCCAATGTCCATTAGCAACACAGCACGGTCAATTTTTAATTGTGTTTCTTCAGGGAACAAAAATTGTAAATGCCCAAATAATTGATCTGCTTCAGTTAAAAAACCGTAATTTACTAACAGCTCAGCAATTTCATACTGTACATTTGGATCAGCCTGCATTTTAAGCTGTTCCATTAAATCTTGTATACCTTCTAAATTTCCTTGCTCAATTACTTCTATCATTTTGTTTTGAATATCCAAATGCTTCACCTATTCTCATTAATTTCAATCATTATGCTACATGACAAATTCTTTATGTACAAGGAAAAACCCTCCTATTTTGCGGAGAGTTTTCGCTTTTATTTTATTCAATTAATTACAGCTTGTACATCTTCAAAGAATGTTGGGTAAGAGACTGCAATACAATCAGCATCATCTAACTCTATTGCACCTTTAGTAATAAGTGCGGCAATTGCTCCCATCATGCCAATACGGTGATCTCCATATGTTCGAATAGTACTACCAGTTAAAGGTGTTGGTCCATTAATAATCATACCATCATCTGTCGCCACTATATCTGCGCCAAGCTTTTTCAATTCATCCACAACTGCTGTTATACGGTCTGTTTCTTTTACCTTCAGCTCTTCTGCATCTTTAATAACAGTTTGTCCATTAGCCTGTGTTGCTAATAATGCAAGAATCGGGATTTCATCGATAAGTCGAGGAATAACGTCGCCACCAATTGTCGTACCTTGCAATTCAGAAGTCGAAACAGTGATAGTTCCAGTTGGTTCAGAAGCTGATTCATCATCGATTTCAATCGACATATTGGCATTCATTTCTTGCAATACTTCAATAATACCTGTGCGTGTATGATTTAAACCAACGTTCTCTAACGTTATTTCACTATTTTTAGCAATCGTTCCCGCAACAAGGAAAAACGCTGCAGAAGAAATATCGCCAGGTACAGCGACATGAGTAGCAGTCAATTGTTGACCACCTTTTAGTGACACAATGCCATCTTCATTAGTAATTTCTGCACCAAATTGACGAAGCATACGCTCTGTATGGTCACGTGATACTTCCTTCTCGCGAATAACTGTCATTCCTTCTGCATTAATACCAGCTAATAAAATCGCGGACTTCACTTGTGCACTTGCCACTGGCATTGTATAGTCTATTGCCTGTAGCTTCGTACCTTGAATTGCAAGAGGCGTAAATTGACCATCCATACGCCCTGTTATTTTAGCACCCATTTCTCGTAATGGATTTATAACACGTTTCATCGGACGCTTAGCAATGGACTCGTCGCCATTTAAAACTGTATGGACATTAGAGCCCGCCAGTAAACCGAGCATTAAGCGGGTTGTTGTACCAGAATTTCCGGTATATAAAATATCAGTTGGTTCCTGCCAAGTAGCCATGCCATTACTCTCGATTACGACATTTGTACCATCAAGTTCAATCTGTACACCTAATTTACGGAAACAAGCAATTGTATTTAAACAATCATCACCAAGTAAAAAACCACTTACCGTCGTGCGCCCTTTCGCAATTCCGCCGAACATAATAGAACGATGAGATACTGACTTATCACCTGGAACCGTTATTTTCCCACGTAATGTTGGCTTATTGTAATCTAAAGATTTACTCTTCACCATTCTATTCACCTACCCTTTATGAAATATAAATTTCGTATGGACTGCGCTTTTGTATACAAGCAGCAGCACGTTCACGATCTTCTGCATTTTGGAAACTAACAACTAAAATACCGAAGACATCTTCTCGCGTTTCCACGATACGAATATTCGTAATACTTATTTGTTCCTCAGCTAGATAAGCTGTAATTTCAGCAATACTACCAGGATAATCAGGTACATCTACATATAAATCATAGGTCATGTACATTGCACCTTGTGAACTAATCGGTAACTCATCACGCACCGATTTAGCTTTTGCAAAATAATCCTCAATCTGAGTTGCCTCTCCCGTAATCAGAAGGTCCTCTACACGTTTCATTTCAGCTTGCCACTCAGCCAATTGCCCTGCAATTTGTTGACGATTTTGCATCGTTATATCGCGCCATAGAATAGGATTAGAAGACGCAATTCGTGTCAAATCTCGAAAGCCCCCTGCTGCTAACATTTTTGTTATAGGGTTATCAGCTCCCTCAGCATGTAATTGATGAACTAAAGAAGCTGCCACTATGTGTGGAAAATGACTTACTACGGACGTCATATGATCATGTTCAGAAGCTGAAACACGCATTAATTTAGCGCTAGTATATTGCAGTAAATTCTGCAGTATATTAATCTTTTCTTCGTCCTCACCTTCTAAAGGTGTGAGCATATAATACGCATTTTCAAATAGATAAGGCTTGGCCGCTAATACACCACTTTTATGGGACCCTGCCATAGGGTGGCCTCCGATAAATGTAATGCCGTTTTCGCGAAGCTCAAATGCTTTTTCCATAATTAATGACTTTGTACTACCTGTATCTGTCACAATTGTAGCAGTTGGAAGTTCCCAAGATTTAAGAGACTCCATCCATTCTAGCGTAGCATTTACAGGTGTTGCAAAAATAATAATATCTACTTTTTTTGCTGTTTCTTCAGGATTTTTCGTAACATCTTGGACGACGCCAAGTACTTTTGCACTTTGTAATGTGTCTGAATTGGCATCAAAGCCAATCACTCGGACATTCGGTGATTTTTGTAGAGCTAATGCTATCGATCCACCTATTAGGCCAAGCCCTACAACAAGAACAGTTTGTTTCATGAAAAAACTCCTTGCTCCTGTAATACTACTTCTAATTGTGTTAAGAAACCCTCATTTTGAGCTTGTGTACCAATTGTCACACGAATATAACCTGGTGTACCTAGTGCATTACCACTACGGATAATGAAACCCCGTTTCATCAATTCTTGGAAAACAACATCACTGTCAACTTTCACTTCCATTAGAATGAAATTCGTATCAGTTGTAAAAAAATGTAAATTATTTTTTCCGCAAAATTCTTCGATTTGTTTTTTACCTTTATTGTTTTCCTCGCGACATTTTTCGATATATGCATCATCTTCTAATGCGACTTGTGCGATCGCTTGGCTTAAAACTGTGTTATTAAAAGGACCACGAACTGGATCCAATTTTGCAATTAATTCTTTATTGGCAATACCATATCCTACGCGGAAAGCAGCAAGACCATATGCTTTAGAGAACGTTCTTAAAATAATGACATTTGGATAGTCTTGAATATAAGGGATTGTATCTTTATGTCTAGCGTTTGTAACATATTCAAAATACGCTTCATCTAACACAACCAATACATCAGACGGAACTTTCTTCAGGAATGCTTGTAATGGTGCATCTTCTACCACTACACCTGTTGGATTATTCGGGCTACATACCCACACAACAGCTGTATTGTCATCAATTGCTTCAAGCATTGCATCTAAATCATGATTACCATCTACTAAAGGTACTTCACGAATTTCAGCACCTTCGATTTTTGCGTTAAGGCCGTATTGAGAAAATGTTGGTTTTGCCATAACAGTATTAACACCTGGATATAATAATGCACGTGTAATAATACTGATTAATTCGTCAGAACCGTTACCAAAAATTAATTCATTTTCTTCTACGCCTAGTTTAGTAGCCACCGCTGCACGTAAGTTCGTTGCATAACCATCAGGATACAACGCGAAGTTAAATGATTCATTTGCTAAAAATTCACGTACTTTTGGTGAGCTACCAAATGGATTTTCATTTGATGCTAATTTAACAATTTCATCTAAGCCAAATTCTTTTTTCACTGCATCTATTGATTTTCCAGGTTGATATGCTTTCATACCTGTGATTTGTTCTTTCCATTTCATCGAACGTTCGCCTCTTCCTTAGTAGTTGATTACTTTGCTAAATCGGGTCTTAATTTAACTGCGTCATTTAAATAAATGTGACGAATCGCTTGCTGACTAATTTCCGTATTCACGTGCAAAAGTACTCGAATACATAATGGCAACGCATCAGGAACATTCATCTCGTGCATACACATAACCGGCACATAACTCCAGCCTTCCATAGTACGTACTGCTTTCGCTGGGAATGCTGAAACTATATCAGGTGTCGTAGAAATGACAACTGATGCAACATCGTCTGCAACAATATTATTAGCTTTTACGATTTCTTCTATTAATTTCTCTGTCTCTGCTAAAACGATTGCCGCCTGATCAGACTGCACCGTTATGGCTCCACGTACTCCTCGAATCACGCGAGCACCTCCTTTATTAACACACGAAGAAGACCATCAATTTCTTGACATTCTTCTATTGATATTTGTTGAACAAACGGCTCACCAATTTTCTTTAATAAAACAAATTGTAAGATGCCATATTCTGCTTTTTTATCTTTCATTAAATAGTCTAGTAGTTGTTCAAATGTAAACTGATTAACTGCATCAAATGAGTAGCCGTTACGTATTGCAAATTCGATGAAGGAGCGAGTAACCGTTGCAGGTATTGTACCGTATCGCTCACTTAAAATAAGTGCATAGACCATCCCGATCATAACTGCCTCACCATGTGCTAATTTACCAAAACCTGAGGCTGCCTCAATAGCATGGCCATATGTATGACCAAAGTTTAAAAACTTTCGAACAGAATGTTCTTCCTCATCTTCTGCAACAATACCAGCTTTAACACGAATACCTTGCTCAAGGTGCATAGCAAGGTCAGCTTGACTGAAATCCAAAATAGAGTTTGTAGACATTAATTCCGCTAACCACTTTTCATCTGAAATAAGTGCATGCTTAATCACTTCTGCCATCCCAGAACGCACTTCTTTTTCTGGTAAAGTTTTTAAATATGAAATATCATATAAAACTCCTTGGGGCTGATAAAATGCCCCAATCATATTCTTCCCTAGAGGATGATTAATAGCTGTTTTACCACCAACTGCACTATCATGCGCTAATATCGTAGTAGGAATTTGAATAAATGGAATACCACGCATAAATGTGGATGCAACAAACCCCGTTAAGTCACCAACTGCTCCTCCGCCAAATGCGAAAACAAATGTTTTTCGGGTGCATTTTTGTTCTAATAAAAATGATTGTGCTGCAAAGAAGCTTTCAAATGTTTTACAATCTTCTCCCGCTGCTAATATATTCACTTTAAATGGGTATGGAAATTCCGCTGTAAAGCGTTCACTATGTAATTTCCATACATTTTCATCTGTAAAGACAATAATTTTATCAGCCTTAGAGAGTTGTTGATCAAATGATTTAACTGCTTCAGTTAGACTATTTGCACTTATTTGTACTTCATACGCATGGGATTTCGCTTTAACTGGAATATTCATTGTTAAAACTCCTTCGTATATTGTTTATGCGCTGCAAGCTGTTCCTTTAGCTGTGGTAATTGATCACTATGGAAATGCTCCATTACTGCATTTGCTATTTCCCAGGCAATAACATGCTCTGCTACAACAGAAGCCGCAGGAACTGCACAACTATCAGAGCGCTCAACACTTGCTTTAAATGGTTCTTTTGTTTCAATATCAACACTTTGTAACGGTTTATACAAAGTAGGAATTGGCTTCATAACTCCACGGACAACAATTGGCATACCTGTTGTCATACCACCTTCTAAACCGCCTAGACGATTTGAACTTCTAGTGTAACCGTCTTCCTCAGACCAAATAATCTCATCATGCACTTCGCTACCTTTGCGATGAGCCATTTCAAAGCCTAGACCGAACTCTACCCCTTTAAATGCATTAATACTTAACATAGCAGCTGCTAGTTTTGCATCTAATTTACGATCATAATGTACGTATGAACCGATACCAGCAGGTAAACCTTCTACGATTACCTCTACAACTCCACCAATTGAATCACCCGCTTTTTTAGCCTCATCAATTGCTTCAACCATTTTTAGAGATGCTTCTGCATCTGCACAATAGCATGCGTCTTCTTCGATTATTGCGCGGATTTCAGCGACCGATTTTCCAGCAGTAGATTCAGGATTTGCAATAATTCCACCAATTTCAGTAACATGAGAAACAATTGAAATTCCTAACTCTGCTAAAAGGGCTTTTGCTACAGCACCAACCGCTACTCGAACGGTTGTTTCACGAGCTGAAGAACGCTCTAATACATTTCGTAAATCACGATGACCATATTTCATACCACCAACTAGATCAGCATGTCCAGGGCGAGGGCGAGAAATTTGACGTTTAATTTCTTCAGGATTAACATCCTCTGCTAATGGTTCTGCACCCATGATTTTCGTCCAGTGTTTCCAATCATCATTTGTAACAACTAGCGCTACTGGAGAGCCTAAAGTACTGCCATGGCGGACGCCTGATAAGATTTCAACTGTATCCGTTTCAATCTGCATACGGCGACCTCTACCGTGCCCACCTTGACGTCTTTTTAATTCTTTATTTATTAACTCTGCCGTAATTGGCAATAGAGATGGTAACCCTTCAATGATTGTTGTTAATTGCGGTCCGTGTGACTCTCCTGCTGTTAAATATCGCATAACACTTTCTCCCTTCAACTCGCTAAAGTATATGTTTTTCACTATAACATATTTTAATCAAAAAAACAGTGAATAAACTGAACTTTTGCAAACTCTTATTAATTTGTATTTTCTACCTATTTTAGAAAAAATCGCCTTTCGCATTCATTGCGAAAAGCGTCCTTTCGTTAACCTATATATATAAAAACATTTACAGCTTTCTATAAAAAAACGTATCCTCAATATCTAATTGATATCTAGAAGGATTAAAAATTTGTTCTGTTGAACCTACAAATAATACGCCACCTGAACGAAGTGACTTACTAAAGTTATCGTAAATTTGATCCTTTGCTTCTTCAGTGAAATATATCATCACATTACGGCAAACAATTAAATCATAGTTTTGATCATATGTATCTTTTAATAGGTTATGCTTTTTAAATGTGACTGTTTTTTTTATTTCGTTTTTAACCTTATAAAAAGAGCCATCATTATCAAAATACTTCTCTTTGATATCATTTGGTACTTCTGCTAAAGAGCGTTCAGGATAAACACCCGCTTTTGCTTTTGCAATGGCATTTTCGTCTAAATCTGTTGCTGTAATAGAGATTTGGGATAATGGCACATGATTTGATAACGTCATCGCTAAAGAATATGGTTCTTCACCTGTAGAACAAGCGGCACTCCAAATTTTCAATTTCTTATTTTGCTGTAATAGACGAGGGAATATTTTGTTTTGAAGAACTTCCCATCTCTTGCCGTTACGATAAAATTCGGAAACATTAATAGTCATACGATCCAAAAATTCATCTAATAGTGCACGATCTTTGTCTAATGCATTATAAAAATCGATGAAGCTTTTATAGCCTTTTTTTTCATACAAAGATGTTAAACGCCTTTTCATTTGAGCCTCTTTGTATAAAGCTAGGTCAATTCTTGTTTTTTTCTTAATACTTTCTACAAATTGTTCGTAATCCGTCATAAGCTTATCTTCCCTCTCCTTCAACCTAATTCTATTATAATGGATATAAGTCATTACTTAAATAGTAGAAATGCAGACTTGTTTGACAATTTAAACAAATCTATTCGAATTTTTAAACTTATAAAATAACAGAGAAAAAAAGCTGTCCGCAAAATTGCGAACAGCTTTGAAAATATGAATTATACTAATTCGTTTTCGTTGAAGAATAAACCGATTTCACGTTCAGCTGCAGCTAAAGAATCTGAACCGTGAATAACATTGTGAGAAACAGTAGTAGAGTAATCTCCACGAATTGTTCCTGGAGCTGATTCAGCAGGGTTTGTAGCGCCCATCATTAAACGTGCTACAGAGATTACGTTTTCGCCTTCCCATACCATTGCGAATACAGGACCAGAAGTGATGAATTCTACTAATTCACCGAAGAATGGACGTTCAGCATGTTCTGCGTAGTGTTTTTTTGCAAGCTCTTCAGTAATTTGCATTAATTTAGCGCCTTTAAGTTCGAAACCTTTACGTTCGAAACGATCTACGATTTCACCTACTAATTGACGTTTAACGCCATCAGGTTTAACCATTAGAAATGTTTTTTGAATAGCCATTGTTAAAATACAACTCCTTAAGAAATGTTTACAGGTTTTATACCCACCGTAAAATATTATCATTGTCCGACAGATAGTTCAACATATAGTATTAAAATTTGCGCTTACCCATATATAATGCGATATCACGCAAAGATTTTTTGATCGAATTTTGCGGAAGAGCTTCAACTTCACGTAATGCTTTTTGCAAATATGTGTCGCTTATCTTTTTCGCCTTCTTAATTGCTTCTGATTCACGAATCTTCCCCAAAAACTCTTGTCTTTCATCTTCGGTCATTGTACCAGCCAATGCTTTTTCAATGAGAGGACGCATAGTAGGGTCATCTTTCACTAACAAAACGGGCAAAGTAATATTACCTTGTAGTAAATCACTTCCTGCCGGCTTACCGAGTTGTTTGTCTGTTGATGTCAAATCAAGAATATCGTCGATAATCTGGAAAGACATGCCGACAAAATAACCGAATCTCTTTAAATGGCTTGCAACGCGTTCGTCTGCGCCCGCAACAACAGCACCTAGATGGCAACTAGATGCTATAAGTAATGCGGTTTTACGTTTAATCCTTCTAAAATAGTCACGCATATTTTGATCGAGTTGCATTTTATCTTCGATTTGGATAACCTCTCCAACACAAATTTCTACCATCGTTTCTGATAAAATTTGATGCGCTTTCGGATTATCGATATCAGTAATATATTGCAGTGCTCGTGCAAAAATAAAGTCGCCAGTGTACATTGCCACTCTGTTATTCCATTGAGATTTAACTGTAGGTCTTCCTCTTCTCATTTCCGAATCATCAATAACATCATCATGAACGAGTGAAGCCATATGAATTAACTCCAATGATACTGCTACTTTTTTTATCATTTCAATATCATACTGACCAAATTTAGCAGCAAGTAAAACGAAAACGGGACGAATTCTTTTCCCTCCAGCTTTTAACAAGTGAAGAGAAGCATCATTCAAGAAGTGAGAAGACGAATTCAACGCTGTTTCTAATTCTTTTTCGATGATTTCTATATCTGATTTCAAATCAGAATAGAGTAGTTTTAACTTCATCTTTTCCACGTGAATAAACCTTCTCCCACCTAGTTTTCTTTTTTGAAGCCCATATGCATAGCAGCAGCTCCACCACTATATGCTTTATATTTCACATTTTCGAATCCTACTTGCTCGAACATTTTCTTCAATTGTTTCATACCTGGGAATTCATCCGCAGATTCTTGTAACCATGAATATTCTTTATAACTTTTAGCAAATAGCTTACCAAAAATCGGCATAATGTATTTGAAGTATAATCTAAATAATTGACGGTAACCAGGAATTTCTGATTGTGATGTTTCTAAACAAACTGCCATACCACCAGGCTTTAATACTCGATTTATCTCACTCAACACTTGCATATAATCCGGTACATTTCGAAGCCCAAAACCAATTGTTACATAATCAAATGAATTATCTGGGAAAGGTAATTCCATGGCATTCCCTTGCAAAAGATTGATTTGAGGATAAGATTTTGTTTTCTCAATGCCCACATTTAACATGTTTTGACTAAAATCCAGACCTGTTGCTTGTCCAGTTTCGCCAACAGCTTCTGCCATAGTAATCGTCCAGTCTGCCGTGCCACAGCAAACGTCTAAAGCTTTTGAGCCTGGTTTCACTTGCATACGATTCATCGTATCTTTGCGCCATTTTTTGTGTAATTGAAAGCTAATGACAGAGTTCATTTTGTCGTAGCTATCAGAGATATTCTCAAACACTTCATGTACGCGTTCTTCTTTAGATTGCGACACTGTTTTCAACCTTCTCTCGTCGTTTGATGTTCACATGCAATTCTTGGCATGCGATTTACAATGAGCGTTTTCACTTCATCTTGAAGAAATGGAGAAGTTGAAATACTTCGAGTAAATGTAGATGAAAGCTCTGATACTAACTCTTCTAAAATTCGCTCTGCTGATCTCTTCGTAGAAGTAAACTGCTCACTTTTCTCAATGGCTGCCACTATGCGAGTCTTCATATGTGTTTCTTGTAAGTTACGCAATTCATAAGATAGTCTATTTAATAATAAGCCTTGCTGCATTAGTGGTATATATTGGTCAAAATAATAATGCTTCATAAATTGTTCAATAGACTTCGATTCGATGACAGTTAATGCATGCAACCAATCTGTTATAGGTCGAATAGTTGGTTCATAGATAGCTGTCTTCTTTTCACTAATGTCAACGATACCATCCGATAATGAGCGAATCAAAGCGATATTAGGTATTTTAGACAATAGTTGATAATATATGCCACTATAAAAATCTCCTGCCAAAACCGTTAATTGTTGATCCTTCGATGTAGCGTCTACTTCATCGATTTGGTCATGAGCATGAAGTGCAGTGTAGATAATACCAATTGTTGTAGATACTTCATCTTGCTCATTAGTCCATATTTCACCATTCAAAAATGGCAACAATAGATAAAACAATGTCTCATTTTCAACGATTGGCTGACCTGTATATTTGAGGAGCGTTCTATGATGCAATTGCATTAAAATATTGTTTTGTAGTTCTTGTATTTTGTTATCAATGATAGTTGCATTCATAAACTTTTCTCCATTTCAGTTCATTTCCTGTTGTCATATACTTTACGAACATTTATATTATTTTCGTGCAATACTAAGTTTTTTTAAAAATTAAGTTTATGATTATTTTTTTGCTTCACTGTTTACGACGCCATAAGCTGTATGAATTTCTGCTTTACCGCGAATTTTCATAGCTGATGTATGCTCTGTAAATTGTGCAATCATAATTTCTCCGCTATCTAATTTTTCGGAGTGATGAAACTTTGTATCTGTACCGCGAGTTAAACCGATTACGTGAACGCCATCTTCTTCTGCACGGATTACTATATAGTCATTCTGAGACATATCAACATTCTCCTTGCTACATTATTTCCTTTGTTCATCATATCACAAATAAAAGGCTATTTTAAGACATTTGAATGAATGATAGTATTTCTGAACGTTTTATGTCGTCTTCTTCAAAGATTCCTTTTGATACAGATGTGATAGTCTTAGCTCCTGGCTTTTTAATTCCTCGCATTGTCATGCACATATGCTCTGCTTCAACAACTACATAAACACCTTGTGGCTTAAGCATTTCCATCAAGGTATCAGCAATTGTTGCAGTAATTCGTTCTTGTAATTGCGGACGATGCGATACTGTTTCAACAGTTCTTGCTAATTTACTTAAACCTGCTACAACGCCATCTTTTGGTATGTATGCAATATGCGCTTTACCATAAAATGGTACTAAGTGATGTTCACACATTGAGTAGAACGGGATATCCTTCACAAGGACAACCTCATCATGACCTTCATGGAAAACTGTTTCAAAATATTTTTTTGGATCTTCATGCAATCCTGAGAACATTTCTTGATACATTTTTGCAACACGCTTTGGTGTATCTAAAAGCCCTTCACGATTTGGATCTTCTCCAACTGCTTCAAGAATCATTTTAATCGCTTGTTCTATTTTATTTAAATCCGTAGTAGTCAACATTAATCCCCCATTATATCTACATTACTAGTTACCTTGTGATGTTAGCACAATCAAAGCAAAATGCAAAATGCCTTGCCTAATATTAGAGCGGGTATTTTTGGTGATTTATCCATTACCTTTTTTATCAAAACCATATTAGTTTTAAATTTTTTGATTTACTTAACTCAATAGGCAATTTCATATGTATTCACTTTTCGTTGTAATCCCTAATCCATCCATTCTAGATAGCAGGTTTTGTAGAGAATATCTCTGTACGCTTAAATACCACTAATTCTAGAACTTATTTATTTTTCCGTTTTACAATTAAAAGCTATATAACTATATAACATACGAAACTAAAAAAGTGAATAATTCTAAAACAAATAGTATCTTAATCGCTAAATTACAGCATGAATTATTACAATTCCCTGCTCCTCACACTAGAAATGAACAAGAATAATAAATTTCTTGTTCATTTCTAGTGTCTAATTCATTTAAAAAAATCTAGCTAATAGCAAACAAAAAGAACAGCTTTCCGAAGAAAGCTGTTCTATGTACCCTAGATACTATTATTTGACAGCATCTTTAAGCGCTTTACCTGGTTTGAAAGCAGGCACTTTGCTAGCAGCGATTTCGATTTCTTCACCTGATTGTGGGTTACGACCTTTACGAGCCGCACGTTCACGTACTTCAAAGTTACCAAAACCGATTAATTGTACTTTATCACCCGTTGTAAGAGCTTCTTGAATTGTATCAAATACTGCTTCAACTGCTTTAGAAGCGTCTTTTTTAGAAAGACCTGCAGCTTCAGCAACAGAGTTAACTAATTCTGTTTTATTCACACCATTCACCTCCTCTCAAGGGGCATTGACTCAATCATGTAAAAAGATTATCACAACCGAAAACCCTATGCAACAATATTTATACTCCTTTTGCCTAGTTTAAGCAAATATAATCCTTATAAAACGCAAAAAAACCTTTTTGCACAGTCACAAAAAGGCTTTTTTTTCTTATTTTATAGGTAATTTGGTAATTATAAAATGAAAGTTACCATACCACGATCACCTTGGTTTACCATCCGTTCAATCGTTTGACGCATTCTCGTTTTTGCATGAGCTGGCACAGCATTTGTTTTATAAGCTATACTTTCCTTCATGACCTCATAAAGCGGTGTACCAAATAATTGGGTATTCCAAAGTGCATCTCTATCATGATAATATCCGTGTTTCAAATCTTTTAATAGCTGCTGACTATGAAACTCAGACCCTATTAATGGAGCAAATTCCGCTTCCATATCAATACGTAATATATGATACGACGGCGCATTTGCCTTCATGCGTACACCAAAGAAATTATTTTGTTTAATGATTTCTGGTGGTGTTGGTTCAAGTTCTTGCATATTAGGCAGAGTAACTCCATAACCATCTTTTTTCGCTTTTTCAATGGCTTCATGGAAGCGTTTATGAGCCTGTCTAGCTTCCTGTGATTCTTTAATAAATAACAGCCATTCCTTTTTAGTAACTACTGGTTCATCCAAAAATTGTTCACAAATAGCTTGATATATATCATTTTTTACTTGAATAGTAATTCTCGCACTACCCATACCTGGATTGACATCGGTTACTTCTGCATTGGAAATATAATCTTCTTCACCTAGTTTTGTTGCAATATGTTTGACATCTCGAATTTTCGTTACAGAATCACTCCATGTAGTGATGGCGTCATTTAAAGAGACGTTAATTGTATTCGTATCTCCAATGACCTCCATCCAGTCAGGGCGTTCCACTTCGATCGATGTAATTGGAAATTCGTAAAGTGCTTCTTTCAAAATTTCATTTACTTCTTGCACACTCATTTGATCCGCAGAAGTACTAATTACTGGTACCTGATAGCGATCAGACAGCTCATTTTTCAGCGCCACAGTATCTTTATGCGCAGGCATTTTACTATTTATTACCACAACAAATGGCTTACCAATTGACTGAAGTTGCTCAATTATTTCAATTTCTGCTTTTTCAGCTGCCTGCCTTGGTATACCATTAACAGAGCCATCTGTAGTAACAACAATACCAATATTTGAATGATCACGGATGACTTTATCTGTTCCAATTCTAGCCGCTTCCTGGAAAGGAATTGGCTCATTATGCCACGGCGTGTGTACTAATTTCGGACCATTTTCATCCTCATACCCTTTCACACCGTCAATAATATAACCCACACAATCAGCTAGTCTAATTTGCATCGTAAGGGGCCCTTCTCCTACTGCAATTTGTGTTCCTTTAGCTGGGACGAATTTAGGTTCGGCAGTCATTATAACAGGGCCTGGAGAGCTTTGAGGCAGCTCGTCCTGTGCTCTTAATCGTTCTGCTTCATCTGTGATGTTTGGCAATACCATAACTTCCATTACACGCTTTGTAAACGTTGATTTCCCTACTCGTACTGGCCCTACTACCCCAATATATACATCACCGTTTGTGCGCTCCACAATTTGCTCATATAATTGTTCTGAAATGTGAATCCCTCCTATTCTACGCAATCTATTCTATGCATGAAAAAAACGTTTCATGCTAAAAGCATCAAACGTTTTAGAAGGTTATTTTTTATCGGTTAAGAAAATGACTTCATTCTTATCGTTTACTGTGTACGGTAAAGAATAGGCTGGTAAAATAGAGTATTTATCAGATAACAAATAACGGATGTCATCGCCTGATTTTACTTTTGGATTATCTTCATCTAATATACGTTGTAATTCAATAGAATAATCAATACAAATTTCTCCACTACCTTTTACAACTAAAGGCAGATTTACACTCGAATAAGGACTTGGGACTGAAGGTGATTTTTTGTAACCCATCTTCACATAATCCATTTGATAAATATCACCAATAATTTTATCAGAGATTGGGACGAAACCATTCACACCTTTTTTTATGTTCAATTCACGAATTATTTCTGCACCACGTAAATCTACTAGTTTAACAAGTGGTTTTTTACTCTCTGCATTCCAAATGACATATTGATAAATTCCACCCTTCTCATAGGCATTCCCAGGAATCTTGTCTAAATGACCATTTAGTAATTTTTCGAATTTAATGGGGTACTTTATATATTGATCTACTTTCTCATCACGATTTTCGATTGGTAGTAATCCGCCTGAAGAATCTCTAAATGAATCTATCGCCTTTTGGACAACTATTAGTTGTGCTTCATCTGGAACTTGATTCTCAGCACGTTCAGATTGCGGATACATACACCCAGATAAAAGAGTAGCTATTACAGCCATCAACAATAACATTCTCGTTTTTTTCATATACTTACCTCATTTTCTTAGGATTACCATGTGAAGACGACAAACATCATCGTCAAGAAACCTATGAATAAAAATAAATATGAGATCAACGCTATAATTGAACTCACTATTGCATTTTTGATTTTATGACGACTTAAGTAAATTAACCCCATCGCTACTAACATAAAACCAATAGAATAGAAAGATATCCACATCATATCCATTGGAGAAAAAGGAGTACCATTTAGTAGGACTAAGCTTGACAACAGACCAACCACCTTTCATTTCTAGAAACCGTTTCCATTCTCACAGATGAAATTATATCACAAAAAAACAAGAGGTGAGGAAGCATCACCTCTTGTCCATATTAATAATAGAGCTTGATATTACTGCATTTCAAACACTTTTATATCAGTTTTGTTTATCGTACAATTTTGTGACAAATGTCACAATTATTCAAAGAATCCTGCCATTTCGTGTGTTTTCATACGTTGCATAAGTTTTTCGACACCTTCAGTAGCATTTTGTTCTTCAAATAACACCTCATACAACGCTGAAGTGATTGGCATTATTACATCGTATTTCTCAGCAAGTTGATGTGCCCCTTTTGTTGTACGGACACCTTCCACAACCATGCCCATTTGGTCCAGTACTTCCTGTAACGTCATACCTTTTCCAAGCATATTTCCTGCACGCCAGTTACGTGAGTGAACACTTGTACATGTAACGATTAAATCGCCCATACCAGCAAGCCCTGAGAATGTTAAAGGCTCTGCACCCATTTTCACACCTAAGCGTGATATTTCTGCTAAACCTCGTGTAATAAGCGCTGCCTTAGCATTATCACCATATCCTAAACCATCAGTTACACCTGCAGCTAAAGCAATAACGTTTTTCAACGCACCACCCATTTCAACACCAATAACATCTGTATTCGTATATATGCGGAAATACTGATTCATAAACAGATCTTGTACACGCTCGGCAGATGCCAAGTTTTCACAAGCTGCAGCAACAGTAGTTGGATGATGTAAAACTACTTCCTCAGCATGACTTGGACCAGAAAGAACAACGATGTCTTCAATGAATGCTTCATCTATTTCTTCTCTCATAATCTCAGAAATGCGTAATAATGAATCGGGTTCGATTCCTTTTGAAACATGGACAAATAAAATTTTACGATCTAAAGTCTTCATCATTTTTTGACAAGTTTCGCGAATACCCTTTGTAGGTACAGCCATGACAATAACGTCAGCATGTGTAACCGCATCATCTAATATATGTGTCGCTCTTAATGTAGTTGGTAGTTGTACGCTTGGCAAATACTTCGCATTTGTGTGTTGCTCATTAATTTCTTTAGCCTGATCTTCTCGATGTGACCAAAGTAAACAATCATGACCATTTTCAGCTAATACTATTGCTAGTGACGTGCCCCATGAGCCCGCACCTAGAACTGTTACTTTATCCATGTTTGGATCCCCCCACCTAGATTTAACTATTATCCTCGGGCACGTGTAATCAAACGAATTGGCGTGCCTTCGAAGTCGAATGTTTCACGAATACGATTTTCTAAGAAACGTTCATAAGAGAAGTGCATAAGTTCTGGTTCATTTACAAAGACAACAAATGTTGGTGGCTTAATTGCAACTTGAGTAACGTAGTAAATACGTAATCTGCGACCTTTATCAGTAGGAGCAGGGTTTCTTGCAACAGCATCTGCGATAACTTCATTTAATATACTTGATTGAATACGCATAGAGTGATTTTCATTTGCTCGGTTAACAACTGGCAATAATGAATGAACACGTTTTTTCGTTTTCGCTGATACGAATACGATTGGCGCATAATCCAGGTATTGGAATTGCTCGCGAATCACCTTTGTTGTATGATTCATCGTTTTTTCATCTTTTTCAACGGCATCCCATTTATTTACTACGATAATGACTGCTTTACCAGCTTCATGAGCGTAACCAGCAATTTTCTTATCTTGTTCTTGGATACCTTCTTCGCCGTTTAAAACGACTAAAACAACGTCTGAGCGTTCAATAGCTCTTAGTGCTCGAAGTACACTGTATTTTTCAGTAGTTTCGTACACTTTTCCTTTTTTACGCATACCTGCAGTATCAATTATTACGTATTCCTGTCCATCAAATTCATATGGTGAGTCAATTGCATCACGTGTTGTACCAGCAATATCACTTACGATGACACGTTCATCACCTAAAAACGCATTTACTAAAGATGATTTACCAACATTCGGACGGCCGATTAAAGAGAATTTTATGACATCGTCACCATATTGCTCTTCATCATCTTCTGGGAAGTGTTTTGCCACTTCGTCAAGTAAGTCCCCTAATCCAAGGCCATGTGAACCTGAGATTGGAAAAGGTTCGCCAAATCCTAATGAGTAGAAATCATACATCATTTCACGCATATCTGGATTATCAATTTTATTAACAGCTAAAACAACTGGCTTTTTTGTTTTATATAAAATTCTCGCAACGTGTTCATCAGCTAAAGTTACGCCTTCACGACCATTTGTCATAAGAATGATAACATCTGCTTCATCCATGGCAATCTCTGCTTGGTGACGAATTTGATCTAAGAAAGGCTCTTCTCCAATATCAATTCCGCCAGTGTCAATAATATTAAATTCATGTGTTAACCAATCCGCAGAACTATATATACGGTCACGTGTTACTCCTGGAATATCTTCCACGATAGATACACGCTCACCTACGATTCTGTTAAAAATAGTCGATTTCCCGACATTCGGACGGCCTACGATCGCTACGACCGGTTTCGTCATAATTTATTCATCCTTCCAACTTCTAATAGTACATATTATACAACAAAAAAGGCGATGGTACCTTATAAGTTCCCCATCACCAACAATTCAAGTCATCATATATGTATATATTACAATGATACACAGGGCATTACAAGAAAAAAACAGGCGGATGTGAGAAGAACCCGCCTGCTCCATATAGTTATTTGTTGCATTTAACGTTTTTTATTCAGAGAAATTTTTTAATTTGTCACCAATAACATCCGCAAAAGAGAATCCTGAAGTTTCTTCAGGTAGTTCGTAGTCAGTATAATCTTCCTCTTCAGCATTTTCAAGCAACGCTTTAATACTCAATGATAAGCGGCTTTCATTTTTATTGACATCGAGCACTTTTACTTCAACTTCTTGACCTTCTTTTAGTACTTCATGTGGTGTTGTAATATGTTTATGTGCAATTTGAGATATATGCACTAAACCTTCGACACCTGGGAATACTTCAACAAAAGCTCCGAAGTTTACTAGTCGTTTAACAGTACCTGTTAATACAGCGCCTTTTTGTGCTTTCACTTCGACTTCTTCCCATGGTCCAGGTAAAGTGTCTTTGATAGATAGGGAAATGCGTTCGTTGTCTTTGTCTACTGACAATACTTTAACAGTTACTTTTTGACCTTCCGAAAGTACGTCTGACACATTTTCCACATGTCCATGAGACACTTGTGAAATATGGACTAAACCATCTACTCCACCAAGATCGATAAATGCACCAAATGAAGCTAATCGTTGAACAGTGCCTTCTATTACGTCACCCTCATTGATACCGCCTAATAATTGCTCTTTTTTAGAAGCTTTTTCACTTTCTACGATCGCTCGATGGGATAAGATTAATCGGTTTTTCTGTTGATCCATTTCAACAATTTTAAAGGCCATAGTTCTACCTTTGTAATCTTCAAATGATTCAACAAAATGATCTTCTACAAGAGAGGCTGGTACGAAGCCACGTACACCTAAATCTACCACTAGGCCGCCCTTCACGACATCTTTTACTTCTGATTCGATTACTTCACCATTTTCAAACTTGGTTGTTAACACTTTCCACGCATGAATAGCATCTACTCTACGTTTTGAAAGCACATAGTTCTCTTCTTCTACTTTTGTAATGATTAATTCAAATTCGTCGCCGACTGAGACTGCGTCGGAAGCTTTATCAACATGCAAGCTTGAAAGCTCACTGATTGGTACGACACCATCAAATGGTGCACCTTCAATTGATACGGTTACTGCCTTTTCTTCAACTTGAGCAACGATACCTTTGACGATATCTCCCTCACGGAATTCTTGACCTTGATTCAAGTTCATTTCTTCAGACATATGTAATCCTCCTTCACAACGTTCCATCTCTATTTTATTCCAATTCTCTTACAAAAACAAAAATTATCTCTTTTTTATTGGAAGTTTTTTAAATTTTCTTATAATGTTCATCGAGTATCTCTTGAATACTCGCCATAATGACCTCTGTTACTTCTTCTGCTTTTGCTCGACGTTCTCTATAAGGTGCGATATCAATTGGTTTACCATAGACCACTTTTAAGCGTCTGAATGGCTTGTACGGTCCAATAATGGCACATGGCATTACATTTGCTTCGCCTTTTAATGCGAAAAATCCTGCACCTGAAAAACCTTTTCCAAGAGTACCTGTTTTGTTTCTTGTACCTTCTGGGAAAATACCAACCACTTGACCTTGTTTCAATAAGTCAAGAGCAGTGCGTAACGCTTGGCGGTCGCTTAATCCACGTTTAACTGGAAATGCATGAACACTTGGCAAAATACTTTTCAAAATAGGTAATTTAAAAAGCTCTTCCTTTGCCATAAAATTCACTGGTCTAGGAGAAGTAATTCCTACAACAGGTGGATCAAGTGCATCTATATGATTGGAACATAGTAAAATGCCTCCCTCTTTCGGGAAGTTCTCAAGCCCAATCACTTCCATGCGGTAAATCGGTTTTAAAGCGGTAAAGACAACAGATTTAGCAAATTGGTAAAAGTCCATCTTATGCCATCCTTTCACGCACTAATTTTAAAATAGCATCTGCTGCTTGTTGAATAGACAGCTCAGTTGTATCTAAGAAAATGGCATCTTGTGCTTGAACAAGTGGTGAAGCTTCTCTTTCACTATCTAATTTATCACGTAGTGCAATCTCTTCTTGTAATTGCTCAATAGTAGAAACAATACCTCGTTGTTTATTATCTTCAAAACGACGACGTGCACGTTCCTCAACGGTTGCAGACATGTATAATTTTAATTCGGCCTCTGTTAAAACAGCTGTTCCGATATCACGACCGTCCATAACAACCCCGCCTAATTTCGCCATTTCTTGTTGGCGTTGAACCATAATTTCACGCATAGCTGCATGTGCTGCTACTTTAGAAACATTACTGGTTACTTCATTTGAACGAATTTCTTGAGAAACATCTTGACCATCTAAAAATACCAGCTGTCCATTTTCTGAAGGTTTTAATGTAATGTCAGTCATTCCTAATAAATTTGTTACACTTTCCGCATCTTCTAAATTTATATTTTCTTTCAATGCTTTTAATGTAAGAGCTCGATACATAGCACCTGTGTCAATGTATGTATAACCTAGAGCCTCTGCTGCAATTTTAGCAATTGTACTTTTACCTGCTCCAGCAGGGCCGTCAATTGCGATTTGAATATTCTTTTTCACGGTTTCAACCCCTTCTTTCCGTAATATTGTATCACAACCGAAATGCTGAGGCGACTCGTTTAACTACGAATCATGTAGTGCTTAAAAACCAAATTCTTGTTCTAACTTTCAGCACTTAAAATAATCACTATCATAACGCTATGCTACTTGTATTGCTGCTATTTAAAATTAGCAAAGATAGTGTCTCCTTTTTAATAGTTTTACTTAAAGTCTGCTATTTGACATATTCCCTATTAAAATAAAAAGTCCTCTAAAAATCAGAGGACTCTTTGATAATTAAAAAGCTGTTTCCTTTTTCCGAATTAAGAGTTGACGCTCAAAACAGAAGCGCACTAAGTATTGACGATCTAGTTCATCTGTGTCAGTAAAATGTAACGGTGCAATGACACAATCGTCTCTTTCAATAATTCGAATGACTGATGCTCTCGTTTGTATATACTTAACATCCTTATTTGAAAAAGGTAAAGCAATCGTCATATCAAATTCATCATTTGCTTTAAATGATACTTTTTGATTTAAAATGATTGCTAAACCTCCAGCGCTAATGTCTTCTGTGACAAATTGATAATATTCATCTTTGAAGCGTATAGCGACATCAACAGGTGTTAAGACACGAACGAATTCTCTACGTTGTATTTTATAAATTTCCTCGTCGGTTGGAAAGGACAGCATAATCATTGGAATATTAGCTTTTACCCTTCCAAGTACTTCTGTTTTGAAAGCGTGGGCTATCTTCTCTTCATCAATAAAAGATGCATGGAATTGACTGCCCCTAGACAAAAACGAAGTCTTATTAGTTGTTGTGCTTACTGGATAGTCAATATAAATATTACCATCCTTTTGTTCCACAACTTTACATTTAAAACGTTCCATAGATTCTGAATTGATGGGTTCTAACGTGATTAATGTACCTATTTTAAGTTCCATGTCAATCTCCCTTTATGCCACTTTAGTAATGGTTCAATTATGACATGGATTGTTAAAATATGCTAGAGACAATACAATATGCCCAGCACTTGGTCTATAATTTTTCATTCTTGATGATTTCGCCCGTTTCTGTATCTACCAATACTCTGAATGTATGTGGAACATTCTTATTGTAATAAACAACTGTCAACTCGTAGCATAAACGTTCTTCCATTTTATCATTTTCACTATAAGATAAAGCTTCTTCTACAATTTCAACATTTTTATCAAAAAACGTTTTCCAATCAATCTTTTTCATTGGTTGATCTTTTAATGTTTCTTTTTGAATATACTCCATACCATTAATTCCAATGATTTCACCGTTGTCTTTTGCAATCTTCACTTGTACGCCATCAGCATATACCTTTGCTTTATTAGATGGATTAATACGTACATAATTTAAATGCCATGCCATTGTATTTTCTCTAGATGCTTCAATTTCAAGATCATCGAAGCCTAGTTCTTTCATCTGTTTATTAGCCTTGTTAATAAGTTCTTCTTGGCTTAAAGTACTTTTATCAACTGGTCGTTCCACTAAAAACGATAGTAAGTGTCCGCCCTTTTTCGTAATATCTGCATAACCTAATCTAATTCCTTCATGGAAAGTAATGTGATAGAAAGGATATGGAGCTGTTTTTTCACTTTGTTCAATACGAATTGTTGCTTTTTCATATTGTGGGAACATTTCTTTAAAACGTGCTAAAGCTTCTTTTTCTGAAATTACTTTATCTTTTAATGCTATTAGATCTTTTTTCTTTTGATTATCCGTTTCACTTGATGTTAACGGAAAATCACTTTCTGCGTAAGATTTTACTGTTGCAGATAGGTTCGAAAAATTATTTTTTACATCCTTATTGGATAGTTGATTGAGCCATTGATTATAGTGCTTATCTTCTTGTAATAAATGTGCTGTAGCAACGTCCCACTCACTTGAGAATGAACTTAAATTTGAAGCTACATTGGAAACACTTTTATTCCAATTTGTTTTCGATTCTTCAGAAGTCATTGTTAGTTTTGCTTGATTACCTAAACGCCCTAAATAATTCATCCATTGTGTTGTAAATTCACGATCTAGAGGTAATCCTCCAATTGTTTGTCGAATATCCGAAGATAAACGCCAAACATCTTGTAAAGAATCATTTAATGCAGTAGGGTCACTAAAAAGTAGTGATTGTTGCACTGATTTTTGTAGCTCATTTAATTGGCTAGAAGCATCTGACATCTGATTTGTATATTGAGCATGTAATAACTGTTTTAAATTTGTTTTTTCCTTGGCCGAAGTATAACTAAATACCGAAAGAACTATAACAGCATAGACAAGAAAGAATGTTAACTTTTTCAATCAAGCACCTCCTATAAGCAAAAAATATGCTGACCTATTGTTTTGATTTGCTGCCTTGTCCAAATCCATTCACTAGTAGCTGTTTTTGGATTAAAATAATAGAGCGCATTTTCAGTAGGATCCCAACCGTTCATCGCATCAATTACTGCTTCCATTGCACGATCATTAGGTGTCAGCCAAATCTGACCATCAGCAACTGCAGTAAAAGCTCTAGGTTGGAAAATAATACCTGAAATCGTGTTTGGAAATTCTGGACTATCTAATCGATTTAAAATAACAGCTGCTACAGCAACTTGACCTTCGTATGGCTCACCTCTGGCTTCACCGTAAACCGCATTTGCCATTAGTTTCAAATCTTGATCTGAATATTTAGTTGGTAGTTGTGTATTAGATTGTGTACCTGTTCCCTGTTGAACTTGCTGATCTAGTGGTTTACCACCATAATGTGTAAATCGATTCCCCTTATTTAACTGCTCCATTACAAATTCTTTATTATAATTTGAAGCTGCAGCTAATTTTTTCTTCGTGGTTGTACCAGCGACACCATCTACTTTCAACCCATACTTTTCTTGGAAGTTTCTTAAGGCCCAATACGTACCATAACCAAACTTACCATCAATTTTCCCGGTATAAAAACCGATATATTGCAATCTTGCTTGCAATTCAATTACATCATCGCCATTTGCTCCCCTTGCAATCACTTGATTAGAAAATGCTTCTCCGCGATGCACATCGTTCATTGCGAAAATAGTGAAAGTCATAAGTATGATGAGAAGTACTTTAAAAAGTCTCATTGATTGTGAGCCTCCTTTTTCGTAGAATGTCTCAATCTACGTTTTTTATACAAAACCCCATAAAAAAATGCCAAGAGAAGTAGAAGATTTCTCTCGGCATTTATATTTTTTTTTGAGCATATAGGTGTTGAATTAAGTGATTGTGTGCTTGTTTTACTTTTCTTAGTCCAAACCACCATAAAAACAACATAAAAGGAATCATTAAATAAGACCAATGATCTTGTAAAAAGAAGATTAAATTGTATGCATTGTGAAGTATAATAGGTGCACATAATGCAACTACGATATATTCATTTACTTGTTCTTTCTTAGAAAACTTTGATTTCCCTAAATAGTAACCCATGACGACACCAAATAATGCATGGCTAGAAACTGGCATTAACGCACGTAAAAATGCCGTGTTTACACCGTATGAAAGTAAGTATAAAATATTTTCTACTGTCGCAAAACCTAATGAAATGGCGACTCCATATAAAACCCCATCATATGGGTCATCAAACTCTACATGATGGTAAATGGCAATCATTAATATCAACCATTTAAAAAATTCTTCAACGACTCCAGTAAAGACGACATTTTCCAAGATCGGATTCGAAAAAATCTGCTCTTCTTGAAAAACATACTGTAAAAATAGAATAGGGAACGTTAAGATTGCGCCATATATAAATGTATGGAACAATGTTCTCCGAGGCTCCGTAGCCATCTGATTGCGTAGGTAAAAAAAGCTAAACAGCGCGAGGCCAGGAGCAATCGCCACTGTTAATAGGATAAACATGTAGTTGCTCCTTTCAATCTATGTCTATTTATTATACCATTCATAACACATAGCAAAAGTAATCCAAGGAGGATTTGTCATGAAAAAAACAATTTTATTAATACATACTGGTGGAACGATATCAATGCATGTAAACGAAGAGTCAGGTGCTGTTGTTCCAAAAGAAACTAATCCATTAATCGTAGAAAGTAAAAAACTAAGACAGTATGCTGATATTATAGAATTAGATGCTTTTAATTTACCTTCTCCACATATGACGCCTATAGAAATGCTCAAATTGAAAAATCTCATTTTAGAAGCAATCAGTAAGCAAGAAATTAATGGTGTTGTCATTACTCACGGTACTGATACTTTAGAGGAAACAGCTTATTTTCTTGATTTAACAACGAATTTAGAAATTCCTATTGTCTTAACAGGAGCTATGCGCTCTTCTAATGAATTAGGGGCTGACGGGGTTTATAATTTAGTTGAAGCAATGAGAGTAGCCGTTTCCGAGGATGCAAAAAATAAAGGTGTACTAGTTGTTATGAATGATGAAATTCATGCAGCTGCTAATGTTACAAAAACTTCTACTTCGAATGTTGGTACTTTCCAAAGTCCACAGTATGGGCCACTTGGACTTATTACTAAAACAATGATTCATTTTCACCATGCTCCTTTGCAAAAACAATATGTAGAAGTTTCTTCAATTGAAAAAAAGGTCGCCTTATTCAAAGTTTATGCAGGAATGGAAGCTGACCTTTTATTGTCATCAATAGATAGTGGTTACCATGGTGTTGTATTAGAAGGCTTAGGCCAAGGAAACGTTCCACCCGCTGTCGTAACTGGCATTAAAGCACTGCTCGATCATCAAATCCCAGTTGTTTTAGTTTCACGCTGTTTTAACGGCATTGCACAAGGCGTTTATGGTTATGAAGGTGGCGGCAAAATGCTTGAGGATATGGGTGTCATTTATGCTCCAGGGATTAGTGGCCAAAAAGCTCGTCTTAAACTTTTAATCGGCTTAAATCAAGTGCATTCCCCTATTGAAGTTGCACATTTCTTTTAATGAATTTTTCACTTTTATCTTTAACAAAAATATTTAAATAAAAGCGAGCTGACTAATAAATCTGATTTCTACTCATTGACGATCCCTTTTGAAAATCAAGAATGTTGATTTAACAGCATTCTTGATTTTTCATTTAGTTCTTTTTGGATGATATAACCCTTTGGATAGACCATATATTTTTTAAAGCTTTCTCAATATTATTAGTTCTAATTTTGATGAACTAACTTTCAATTCCCTTTAATTTACTTCATTTATAATCTGTTGAATTATTTTCATACTCTCGATATCTTTTTGTCTAAGTTTTCTTCCTGTTCCTAATTCATGAATTTTCTTTTCTTCAAGTAATTGGTGTGGACTCAACACACAAACTGATACACCCTGTAATTTATAAAATTTAGTAGATAAAGCATCAGACCTCCATACCCAATCTGGAAAACCATTTGCTATAATGTCCCCATCTTCTGAACGCTTTACGAATACTATACTCACATCAACATCATTTTTTATAAAATCAGTTTGAAACTCGCTAACTGAGATTATCTGAAAGCCCGCATGTTCAAGGGCTTTTTCCAACTGTTCTCGATATTGTATCCATGTAACAAAATCAATATCAGAGTGTGGTCGAATAATCCTCCCAAGTAAAAAATCTATAGCCCACCCCCCTCTTAACCATAAATTATTATTAAGGGCTAAACTAATTCCATTTATCTCTTGAATTATTTTTAACTGGGTCTGTGTTTTATCAAACTCTTGAATAATGTTTTTGCTATCCACCTTAATACACATCCTTTTATATTTTTTACTTACTAAAATATATTCTCTTAATTATTTTTATATTTTTGAGATGAAATTGTGCGAAATTATACACTAACATTAATAAACATTTTGAAAACGCTTTTATTTTTGTCTTACTTAAGAACTAGTTGCTCTTTACTATACTTAGTTTTTTGATTTACAGCCTATTAATAAGTTGCTTCCAAGAGCTTTTTGCGATCATTCTCCAATCCTCAGCTCCACTATTTAAAAAAACTATACTTTGCAGCGGTAGATTAGTAATGCTAACATGATATATATTTCATATTTATACAAAGGGGGGGGTCATATGGAAAACATCTTCATGTTCGTTCTTATATCTGCGTTATTAGTAATGGTCCCAGGAGTAGATTTATTATTGGTTATCAAAAACACTATTTTATACGGTAAAAAAGCAGGTCATTTTACGACATTAGGTATTGTAGCAGCCTTATTTGTTTGGACACTAATCGCTGTATTAGGCTTAGCTGCGATTGTAGCGAAATCATTATTTTTATTTAATTTAATTAAGTATTTAGGGGCTGCTTATTTAGTATGGATGGGAATCAAAGCTTGGCTATCAAAAGGCTCCTCACCAATTGAGTTATCTGGTAAAGAAAATGAAGTTGGAACTACTGAGTATTCCAATAAGGCGCATAAATCATGTTTTTACCAAGGAATACTAACTGATTTACTCAATCCAAAAACCTTAATTGTATATATGACACTAATGCCTCAATTTATAAATACGAATGGTAATATTATTTTTCAATTATGTATTCTTGCAGCAATATTAATGGCTTTAGCAATTGTATGGTTTATCATTGTTGTCTATGTATTAAACATTATTCGAAAATGGTTTATGAAACCAGTCGTTCAAAATATATTTAACAAAACAACAGGTGTAATGCTCGTCTTTATTGGGGTGAGGTTAGCTCTAGAGGAAAAAGCCATATAAAAAGAGCCAGTCTCCTTCTTTAATAGTTTGACTGGCTCTTTTTCAGAGTAATTATTGTAATAACTGAAGGTATTGATTTTCTTATTTTCTCCTCAAAAATATTACCTTTAAACCTAATTACGAATTCCATATACCAAATATAGTAAAAGCTGTCTCTAAGTCAAAAAGACTAGTGAGACAGCTTTTTTTATTTCTCTTTTATATAGCTGGCAATTTGGTCACCGTGGAAGCGACCATTTTCTATAAAGATTTCATTTGCATTATTACCTGCAGCAATAACACCTGCGATAAATAGGCCAGGAACATTCGTTTCCATTGTCTCTGGATTAAATGTTGGGCGTCCTGTTTCACTGTCAACTGTAACGCCCATTGCTCGAATGAAATCATGATCTGGATGGTAACCTGTCATAGCAAAGACAAAATCGTTTTTTACTGCAAATTCTTTGCCTTCTTTTGATAGGATAACTTCATCTTCCTTGAAGGCAATAACATTAGTCTCAAACATCATTTCTATTTCACCATTACGCACAAGGGCGTCGAAGTCTGGCAGTACCCACGGTTTAATACTTGGTGAGTATTCTGCACCTCTGTAAACAACTGTTACATGAGCACCCGCTTTATGAAGAGCTAATGCAGCATCAATTGAAGAGTTTTTCCCACCAACTACTAATACATCTGTATCAAAATAGGGGTGAGCTTCTTTAAAATAGTGATGAACTTTAGGTAGTTCTTCCCCTTCAATCCCCATGTAATTTGGATGATCATAATAACCCGTTGCGATAATGACATATGGAGTTATATATTGATCTTTATCTGTGTTAACTTCGAATGTACCGCTGTTTGGTGTTACATTAAGAACCGTTTCAAAGCGATTAATTTGAAATTTTTTACGTTTTACTACTTCACGGTAATATACTAAAGCCTGATTTCGTTTCGGTTTAGGCTGTTCAATGATAAATGGTACATCTCCAATGGCCAACTTTTCACTTGAACTAAAGAATGTTTGATGTGTTGGATAATTGTAAATGGCATTTACAATATTTCCTTTTTCAATCACTATTGGTTGTAACCCAATTTCTTGTAATGAAATCGCTGCTGCTAAACCACATGGGCCGCCACCTACGATAATTGCATCTATTTGACGCATGAACCTTCACTCCTCATAAATAAACATCTCCTACAAACATGGAGATGTGACACTGTATACTCTTTTATCATCTCTATTATACGCTCATCCATTAAATATTTCTTGGTTCTTGCACTTTTTTCGACAAGGTTATGTTAAATTTAACTGCTTTTTTCTACAAAAATAGAGCTGGCTCTACAAATAGGTAGAATCAGCTCAGTTTTACTGTTGGTTATTCGAATTGTCAACGCCTTTCCGCTCCATATGCTCACTCGGGAAAACGCCCTCGCTCAAGTCGCTGTTAAGTAGCAATGAAAAATGTGATACCATCAAGATAGTATTAAAATAACGATAGTCACCACAACTTGAAGTAAGAAAAAGCGTATCCATTTGATTATAGAAAAGCAACCAGTTAAAGAAACCATTCAAGTACTGTTGCAATTATATAAAGTGGTATTCCAACAATCAACATACCTGTAACAATGTAAGAAATGCTTGTTAAAATAAACTTAAAGAAATCATAGATAGCACCAGCTAAGTCATCTATAAGCCTTAACATTTCTAGCCTCCTTATTCAAAACCTGGCTATTTGTAAATTAAATATCCCTCAATCATTCATTACTTTCGAACCACTTTCATTTGACCTACATTTATCAAATAAATAAATTTCATACTAAATTGATTCGACACGCTTCCAAATATACCTGCTTTACTAAAATACGAATATAGCATTCGACAAAAAAAGCAGACAATGATTAAAACGTCACTGTCTGCAATAGAATGTTGGTGAATAATGAAACAACCACAATGTTAGGAAGATAAGAGTACTAGGTATTCTTTAGAATCATTCCACTTTACCAATCTTTTCAGATATCTATTCAATTTTATAACCATAGTTATTGTGGGATCGCCAAGCTCGATCCAACTACAACATTATCACTAGTCAAGCCATTTGCTTGTTTAATCTTCGCAATGCCATCTATACTACCGTAATACTTCATGGCTATGTTATAAAGTGTATCCCCTGTTTGAACAGTATGTAAACGACCACTCACCTGCGCTTGTTGATAGGCTTCATCAGGTGAGGTTGTATTGGTTTCAGTAGTCTGTCCGTTATTATTTGGAGTCGTTGTAACAGTATCCTTTGGAGGTTCTACCACTGCATTGTCATCCTTCTTTGTGGATGTATCCACTTTTTCTTTATTTGCTGTCTTTTCTTCTTTAACTTTTTCTTTTTCCTTCTTGTCTTCCGCTTTTTCTTCAGCTTTTGCTTGTGTATTTGCTTTTGTATTGGTTTCAAATTTCACATGGTCTTTTTCTAATTCCGTTTCTTCATTACCACCCTTGTCATAGAAAAAACCAACATAAATAAGGATGGATATAGGAATTGATATAAAGATAACGGCTAAAATCGTTGGTAATGGATTAATACGTCGTTTCTTTTTCTTATTATTATTACCATGAAGCTGACTACGGGTCATTCTCGAAGGGTTTTCGTTATTCTCAGAATCGAGCTTTAACTTAATGGTTTGACGATGCTCTTCTATTTTTTCGCGATAATCCTTTTGAGCCATCTTAACCACTCCTTTTTCACTAGTACTATTCTATATTATGACGAAATAAAACATAAAAGTAAATGTACGTTCTGTTAAAGATTCGGCAATAAAGCAGTCAATCTCTCTTCCCAAGAGCCTATATTTCCCTCTATTTCTAAATGCTTCCTTCTCTTCAAAATTGCAGCAATTTCTATTCCGCAATAATGGCAGCAATGAGCAGGTTTTTTTTCTAATGACTGCCCGAAATAATGTAGTAGCTGCTCACGTATACATTTCTCTGCTGTTACAAGTTCCTTCATTTCGTCTACTTGATGAACTTTACTAAAACGAATTGCAGTAAGCTTTTGTTGCACTTCTTCTGGCATCAAACTTTGCATCCAATAAGAAAGTACACGAAACCCAGTTTCACTTATTTGATGTTGATCTAGCATAATTGCTGGGTTTCCACCTTGCTGCATGTATGCTACATACTGTTCGACATGGCGTTGCTGAGGTAAATCTTCTGTGACGATAAATTTCGTCATATCCTCATCATTTGGAACATAAAGCAATATTGACAGTGCTTCCTGTCCATCACGTCCTGCACGCCCTACCTCTTGCATATAGTTGGCTACAGTAGATGGTATATGATCGTGAATGATTTGACGAACATTATCTTTGTGAACTCCCATACCAAAAGCGTTAGTTGCACAAATCCATTCGAGCTGCCCAGCCAAAAATTGCTGTTGGATAAATTGTCGATCTTCTGCCTCCATCCCCGCATGATATGCTGCTGCTCGAATACCATTAGCTAAAAGTTGCTCAGCATAGACACCCGTTTTTTTACGGGACTGTGTATATATGATCCCTGGACCACAAGTTTTTAAGACATGATCCACTATCCATGGGGCTTTTTCAGCGGTGTTTTCAAGTTGTACTACATCATAGTGTAAATTGAAACGGTCCACAGAATGAATATATTCAAATGGCTCTCTCATATGCAAATAATTCTTCATATCTTTTACAACTTGCTCTGTTGCAGTAGCACTTAATGCTAAAATCGGTGGGCGTTTCGTATCATCTAGCCAGTCAGTAATTTTTAAATAATCTGGTCTAAAATCAAACCCCCATTGTGAAATACAATGCGCTTCATCTACAACAATTAGTCCTAACTGCATTTCACGAAGTGCGCCTTGTACTTGTGGATTCATCAACATTTCCGGTGATGTAAAAATGAATCGATATTGCTGTAAATGCTGTAATACATTTCGTTTCTCAGACATTTGCAAAAATGAATTTAATGCTACAACACGCTTTTCTCCATATCGTTTTAATTGCTCTACTTGATCTTGCATTAACGATAACAATGGAGAAATGATTAATATCGGTTTATTTAATATATAACCAGGTAATTGATAACAGAGCGACTTTCCCATTCCAGTTGGTAATAGAGCAATCACATCTTGACTTTCAATGAGTGCTTCTATTACTTCCTTTTGACCAGAGCGAAATGTTGAATAACCAAAATGTTGTTGTAATAGCTTCTCCAAATTTGTCATTTCACATTTCTCCTTTCGCCGCAAGAATGAGCCTGATTTGGAAATAAGAAAGTTCAGGAACAACATCACGCAATACTTTTAATTTTTTACTATTTACTTGTTTTACAGCATGTACAATTGCCTCAACATTTTGAGACTCAACAAATTGTTCAAGTGGAAACTGCGACATAGTCATCGCCATCTCTACGAAATGATCTTCAATCGTACTTTCTTTCAAACGACGCATCGTAGCAATTTGTTCTAACGTAAAACCTTGTTGAAATAAGTTTGCAGTCTTTTGAGATGACTCTGTTAAGAGTTGTTCAATACGTACTCCTTCAGCAAGTTGTGACAAATAGTGCTTGGGCTCTTCATATAAAGTATCTAACCACATATGCAGTGCTTCTATATAAGCTAGTTGAATATCTAACAAAGAACGATTTTGTTCCCTAGCAAGCTGTTGCCACGTCCAGCCAGGTGTATTAAATCCACTTAAACGATAGAGTAAAAGATTTAATGAGGAATCTTCAACATCCAACTTATTAAGAGAATCTGAGATTTCAACTCTCATAGCATGATAAAACATGTCTGATTTATAATTATTTTTTACTAAAAATTTTTTTACCCATAATTGAATATCTTCATCTTTTTGGATTGGAGCAAACGATTTTATTTCCTGTACTGAATATGACAATGATTGTACGACTAATGATAATCTTTTGAAAAAGATATGCTCATTCCCTCGATAATACCAGCCATTAAAATACATAGGTTTACTTTTTCCAAGTACCTCTAAACCGGTATTTGTTAGTATAAAATACTGTTCATCTCTATATGTAGCATAGCCTAAGTCAATTAGTTGTTCTGCATACTCCATATATATTTCTTTTGTGAGTTTAGGTGTTAAGCCGAAAAAAGAATGGAGATTAAAATTTCCTACATCTTGAATTGTTTGTCCTGAACGTTTTCCTTTTAGCAAATGAAAACCCGCTGAAACGGAGCGTTCACCTCCAAATTTATGAAAAATCTGTAACAAAATTTGTTGTATGTACAATGCGATTTCCCCCATGAATAAGTAATTTTGGTTGAAATGTGTTGAAAAGCACTTTAGAATGAAAAGGAAGCTAATTAGGAGCGATTGTAAAAAGGAGAGAGAAGCATGGCGAAATTTACCATTGTTGATAAAGATACATGTATTGCATGTGGTGCTTGCGGCGCTGCTGCACCAGATATTTATGATTATGACGACGAGGGTATTGCCTTCGTTATTCTAGATGATAACATGGGAACTGAAGAAGTTCCAGATGATCTAATGGAAGATATGCAAGATGCATTCGAAGGATGTCCTACTGATTCAATTAAAGTAGCTGACGAGTCATTCGAAGGCGATGCATTAAAATACGAATAGTATTAAAGTACAGAGACTATTTTCACTAAGTGGAAATAGTCTTTTTTTGTTGTAGTCATATGTTGCACAACTTATCCGTATATTGAGTAAAAGTTGTCCTGCCATTATTCGAATTATAATTTATTTTCTTTATTTTTTGGCAAATAGTAATTTACATTAAAACTATTTAAGTTCAAGGGGCTGATACTTTGAAAAACTTACTCATAGGACTGATAAAATTTGCACTATCCACCTTTTTTATCTTTATCTTTGTATATATTAAGATATTTTCAGAGGCTGGTCCTCTAATGTCATTTGATTACGATGTGAGCGAAATCATATTCATCTTTATAGCTATTATGTTAGGTATGGTATCATCTGAATTGCTTATAAATGTATTTCATTACGAATAGAGAAAAAACTGCAGAATTGCTTCTGCAGTTTTTTTAATAACTTTTCGTCCGATCACGTTTCATTAAATAACTAATAAGTAATAATGCAGATCCTGCACCTAGCTGAGTAAACCAAGTAATATTAACAAGGGGACCTAGCTCATCAGTAAGGTAAAGAATAGCTATAAACAAGCCAAAAGTTACTACTCCCAAAACTCCTGATTTAACGATAGTTCTTTTCGACATTTTTTCTTCAAATGCACTTTGTTTTAACTGCTTCAATATTAGATAAAGTAAGCCTGAGCCTATTGCAACAACTGCAACGACATTTATTATAGATGAATATAAATAAATCTGATCTGATTTTGTTAAATAGCGACCAATAGCTCCAATAATAATGAACCAACCAATTATGTCACATAAAATTTCGACACCGAAAGTAACAAGACTTCCCTTCTTTTCTTTGAGCAATGCCTCCACTATTTCTTCAGCGTACAATTTTGGATTAGAACCAAACACATCACTTGCTGTTTTCCCTTCCGCTTGAGCTAATAATAAATGGTCGAGGATCTCTGTTAATACTTCCTCTGATTGACGTTCAGAGAGTAATAAATGCGCTCTAATATAGACAATTAATTTATCAAAATAGATTTCATTTTCTTTCGTTAATAGCTTACGTTTTTCATTATTATCTGCTATTAACTTCTTCACTATAACCATTTCCGCTTATCCCCTCTCGGTAGTCGTTCACACCACTTAGAATTTTATAAGATATAGAATTAATCCTTACTTACTAACCCTTCTCTTTCATTAGTTTTCCTACAGCATCAGAAATACCAAGCCATTCAGATCGAATATCATCTAATGCTTCTTTGCCCGCTGTTGTAAGTTTATAATATTTACGATTAGGGCCATAATCTGAAGGTCTCATTTCTCCTGTAATTAATTCATTCTTTTGAAGCCGTAGAAGAACTGGATAAATTGTGCCTTCACTGACATCAGATAAGCCTATTGTTTGTAGCTTTTTTGATAGCTCGTAGCCATAGACAACTTCATTTTCAATTACTGCCAATACGCAGCCATCTAATATGCCTTTTAGCAATTGACTTCTTATAGACACCCTATTCAACACCCCTCAGTACAGTACATTGCATGACAAGATAGCTATATAAATAAAACACTATTTTGTATTACAAAATAGCTACATTTACTATATATTGGAATGGTTTGGTTGTCAACTATGTGGTTATACAAAGTAGCTAAATCACTAGTTGCATTAACTACTAATTTAAGGTAGAATTTTAGTATCAGGTACTAATAGTAACTATATACAGGAGGCTATTATGGAGAACTTACTACAATTAAAAAATAAAAATATCGTCGTAATGGGCGTGGCAAATGATCGTAGCATTGCATGGGGAATCGCAAAATCTCTTTTCGACGTCGGCGCTAACGTCATCTTTACTTATCGAAAAGAACGCTCTTTAATGAAATTGGAAAAGTTAATGGCAGGTTATGAAGGCCAAGAGGCTACTTTCATCCAATGTGATGTGAATAGTGATGAAAGTATTAAAGCTGCTTTCGATACAATTGGTGCTAAAGTTGGTACAATTCATGGTATCGTACATTCAGTTGCATTTGCAAACGCAGAGGATTTAAAAAACCGTTTCCTTGAAACTTCCCGTGATGGCTATGCTTTTGCACAAGACACAAGTGCCTATTCACTAATTGCAGCTGCAAAAGCTGCACATCCTTATATGACTGAAGGCGGTTCAATTGTAACAATGAGTTATCTTGGAGCTGAACGTGTCTTAGAAGGATACAATGTTATGGGTGTAGCTAAAGCTGCCCTAGAAGCATCTGTAAGATATTTAGCAGCGGATATCGGTGCTGATAATATTCGTGTTAATGCGATTTCAGCTGGTGCGATTAAAACTTTAGCAGCAAAAGGCGTACCTTCATTCAACAAAATTTTAAACCGTATTGAAGAAAGCGCACCGTTAAAACGTAATGTTACACAAGCTGAAGTAGCTGATATGACAATTGTTATGCTTAGTCATTTATCTCGTGGCGTCACTGGCGAAACGATTTATATTGATGGTGGCTATAATATTATGGGAATTTAATAATATTACGCACTCTTAGGGGTGCGTTTTTCTCGTTATTACGTTACTTTTTCATCCTGTCAAAATAGTCAATACTTACCCTCAAATAATTTATGCACCAAAACCGCGAATGCCCACTAATACAATGATTAATAAACAACCTAGCACAACAATTGAAATAGCACTCATACCAAAATATTTTAAGGGTCTACTTTCTTTTGATTTTACACCTTTAATACCTAACCAAAAACTTACTATCCAAGAAGCAATCCATAACGAAAGCACACCATATCTTCCATTTAAAATCACTTATATCTCACTCTTATTCAAAAGATTTCAATATGATCATTCTGAATATAATCGATTACCTGATCAATATAAGATTCTAAAGGGTATGAAGTATCTATCTTTAAACAGTTTATTTCTTCTGGCTTCTTACTATTTTGAATTGTATATAAAAAATCCTCTTTTGAATTTATAGAAGCGATCTGACTCATCTTACGATTTCTTGAAGCTAACCGATGATTAATTTCTTCAAAATCATTTAGTAAGCACTCCACATACTTATAAGTTACATTATGCTTTTTCTGTAGTGAAAGACCTCTATCAATCATTTCATCATATAAGCATGGACTATCAAAAATCACACTATTGCCTAGCCCAAGATAATAATCTATTAGCTGCCAATCCATTTCATAAGAAATAGAACCTGATGTTTTTCTATCTAATATTTCTTTACAACTCGCTAATAAGGCTGATTTGATAATGTCATGATCTACTATAATCGCACCAGTACGCTTTGCAATAGCTTGCGCAAGTGTGGATTTACCTGATCCAGGAAATCCAGACATTTGAATGAAAAACACTGTTCTATAACTCCTTTCACTACCAAACTAGGTGAAGTTTATCTTTATAAAAATGAATAGCGCGCTCGTATTCCTTAATACTTTCATCTTTAGTAGACGAGATAATCACATCAAGTAATTGCCCAATAGAATCTTCGTGCTTTTTCAAATTGAACAAAGTCATCGCGTAAAATACTTGGAGCGCTTTAAAATTCGGATATTTTGTGATACCTTCTTGAAATACTTTTTCTGACTTCTGATACTCCCCAATTGTTCGATACGTGCTACCTAAACCTAGATAAGCATTAGGTTCATCTTGATTATTTAATCCTAGTAAAATAGCTTTTTCATAGTAAAGTATGGCTTCATTTTCAAGACCTAGAACATCTAAGCTCCATGCAGTTTGATAATTTACTAATCCATCTTCCGGGTAATCCCGATGAATATCCATCATTAATTGATTAGAATCTCTTAATAAATTTTTCTCTCGTAGTTGTAAAACCTTTTCTAGTCTCTGCATAAATCGGCTCACTCCCTAATATACGATGGACTAATAACCCATTTTTCTAACTCTACAAAGATTACATTTATTAGTATCTCTTCCGTTTTGCCACATGCTCTAATTTCTTTGTACAACTTACACAATGAAAGTTTTTTGCTTTTCTCTCTTTATATAGCTTGTAATGCTTCGTACCTTCTATCAATTTATAAGGTTCTTTACACAAACCACAGACTACTTCATAATAAATCACCATCGTTTATTGCCCCTCTCCGTATAAATTTTATTGATTTCTTCGCCTAGCATTCAATTTAAATAGCAACCAGATTTCATCAACTCTTGATCCCGATATCGAAACGCCAAGTATCAAAATAATCAAGATTCTAAATATATCTAATCTATTTATTTCATCTAGGGCCTCCATATTGATGACCACCCAAATGCTTAAAAAGATTACTGTTAAATAAAAACATATATTAGGAATTATCCACAGCATCCTTTTCATTTTGTTGTCCATAAAAACCCCCTTTTCACTTCTCTCTAACATCTATACATCATTATCCTATATATTCAAAATAATTACATCTAATATAAAAAAGACTAACTAATTTCAGCTAGTCTTTTTCCTTTTATCAAAACCATCTAATTCAAAAAAATATTAGAGTGAATATGTTCAACATACTTTTTATAAACAATAAGAGTATTAATTAAGAGAAATGATGATGACTTTAGATACTTACATTTCCTAAACTTAACAAGCTAACCGAGCATAACAACTTCCATATGTTCTTTCGTAAATTTGATATCTGTTGACAGCGAATATGCTGATGAATTTATCTTTGAAACAACACATTTTGCTAATTCACCATTTTTAAAGTGGACAACAGCGCCATCATCTACTGCTAATCCAGATGAAATTCTTCCATTACTTATAAGCTTAAATAGTGCTTGTTTACTCTCTTCATCATTGTAGTAAGGGCATAAAACTCCTTTTATTAAACCTAAGCCTGCGGAAATTTTGTATACTAAGGATTCGTCCTTCCATACCCCTTCTTCAAACAAGTATATTGCGCTCGTACCTGCTCCAACTATGATTTTTCCTTTATGATAGGCTTCTTTAAGTTTCTCTTCCATCTTAAATTTTCTCCATATATTGATCATAAAATTCAAGTTACCATCACCAATATAAAGAATGTCTTGTTTCTCTATTATGGAATTCAGACATTTTTCATTCATGTCAGAAATCGTAATATGTGTAGGCTTACATTTCTTAATAGAAAAAACTTTATAAAAATCTTTAATATACCTTTCATTATCCTCACTCGCTGTTGCTATAAAACAAATGCTAGGTTTTATATTTACTGCTTGCTGTAATATATATTGTTCTTGTAATGGATTATCTATATTTGTTGAAAAGTTGCCACCTCCGAGTGCAATAAATTGCAACATCTTACTGTCATCTATACAAGTCATAGTATGTTACCTCTCCAGTTAAAATTCGTTAATTTATCGTTTTTATATTTCCAAACTTCTAACACTTTCTTAATCTAATTAGGTTGGAACTTTTTTTTCACGATCCAATGATACGTAAATGTGACTGTTAGAATTACCCAAAGAATTGTTGCAAATAGATTAATAGAAAAGTTTGCCCCCACTGAGCCAGTTATAAGCAAATTCATCGCATGTTTGCTCATTCCAGCTGGATTTACCACATCTAAGACTGGATGAAGCCCTACTAACATTCTACAAATTAGTAACGTAATAATACCTATTAATGCAATTAACGCTTGGCTATTTAACACTGCGCTTAGCATTGTAGTGAACGATAAGCTAAAAAGGATCCACAATAAATAACAAAAAAGCGCAGTAATCATTAGTGATAACTCTATACCGGTAAACAGGAAATGAATGTATAACAAAGAAACGACATAACCAATCCCCACACTTATTGAGACTAATAAATAATTAGAAAGGAGCTTTCCACCAATATAAGAGCTAACAGTAACTGGCCTTGTTAAAATAAATGCTAACATTCCACTCGATTTATCTGATTGAATTAACCCCATCATAGCAATGACAATTATCATTATGCCAAGTTGATCGAATTGTGAGCCCAACGTTGCTGCAAGAACCTGCCCTCCTGTCTGTTCAGTCATAGATGGATCAATTGAAATTCCTTGTGTACCACCAAGTGCTTCTAAAATTGAGGGTAAGTAATATGTCATGATTGGCTGCGTCGCGCCTAAAAAGATAAAAACAAGGGGCAACCAGATTAATTTGAAATCATTCAACACTTGACTATATTCTTTTTTCATTAGTACAACTAAAGAATTCATGTACCCACCACCAATTTCAAAAATATTTCTTCAAGGGTTTCGTGTTCATCAATTTCAAAACGTATAATATCAACATTATTTTCTAATGCATTCTGGATAAGAGAATTTTTATATTTTACAACATCATCTAATGTAACTTTTACTTTATGGCCAGTCATTTCTGCATCTTTTACATACGGGAGCATTTTCACTGTATCTACCCAAGATTTATCATTATGTGTGATTTCTAAATATACAACAGGTTTACTATTACGACTTATCAGGTCAAGCATTGTTGTATCTTCAATTTTTATACCATTTTTAATGACAACGAATCTTTCACAAATTTCCTCTGCGTCACTTAAAATATGGGTTGATAATAATATTGTTGTTTCTTGCTTAATTTCTTGAATCAAATTTAGAACCTCTCTTCTACCTATCGGGTCTAAGGCCGAGACCGGTTCATCCATTACGATAAAAGCTGGTTTATGTAACAACGCCTGTGCTATACCAAGTCTTTGCTTCATACCACCTGAGAAAGTTCGAACTTTGGCATCCTCTTCATCTGAAAGCCCCACTTTAGCTAATATTATCGGTACATCTCTATTCAATTCTTTTTTTGAAATACCCGACAGTTGCCCCATAAAAAAAAGTGTTTCTTTCGCCGTCATCCATTCATAGAAATTTGGATACTGAGGTAGGTAACCTATTTCACGCTTCATTTTCGAGATGTTTTTACCTTCTAAAAGTACTTCACCTTCGTCTGTATGAAGGATATCAGCAATTATCTTAATTAATGTCGATTTTCCCGCTCCATTAGGTCCTATTAATCCTACGCATTGACCCGTTTCTAATATCATTGAAAATTGACTAACCGCTTTCTTTTCCTTAAATTTTTTTGTTACATTTTTAATTTCTAGTTTCATTATGCTCTATTATCCTTTCTTCCTATTACGAAATATAAAATCGGACCTATTGTATTGCAAAATAAAATAACAAGTGTCCAAATAAATACATTTTCCCTAGTCTTACGATTACGATATAAATCTAATAAAGCAATCAAAATTAAAATAAATCCTACTGCCATAAAAGGTAATATGATTGGTAAAACTCCCATCCAATCTATATCCTTTAAATCTTCCAGATTATAATGTAATTGCATTTTATATCCCCTCTCTTGAATTTATTATTCATTATCATTATCGATAATGATAATATAATTGTAGTACATTTGTATAGACTTTTCTCAAATTATTTTTATTTCAACCAATTTTTGTGAATTAAAAATAATATAAATATTGTACTTGTAATTTTAATAATTCATGTTGATAATATTATCAATATGGATAATGAAAATTTTTTTCAAAGGAGAAATAATGAATAATAAAGCTGAAGTTTTAATTCACCCTGTAAGAATGAAAATATCTCAAGCTCTTATGCGAAATAAAGAAACTGGTCTCACTCCACTTGAAATGGTGAAGATTATAGAAGATGTGCCACAAGCCACTCTATATAGACATATTCAAGTGCTTTTAGATGCTGGTATTATCCAAATTATAAAAGAGAAAAAAGTCAGATCTGTATTTGAGAAATACTATTCACTAAACGAGGAAGCTGCTCGACTTGACTCAGAAGAATGGCAAAAATTATCCAAAGAAGAAAAGGTTAATTATTTATCTTATTATCAATTATCTTTAATGACTCAATATGAAAGTTATTTATCAGGATTAGAACTAGACGGATCTAAAGAAGACAAGGCAACCTTTTCACTTTTAGAGTTAAAAATTGACGATGAACATTTTGATAATTTCCAGCAAGAATTAAATAGTTTAATGATCAAGTATTACAATAAAAAAATTAACAACCAAAATATCCCTACACGTACAGTCGCAGTAACAATTATTCCAAAATCTTAGCTTTAAAATATGGTTAGGACTACACCATAATTAAGTGAAAATAATGAGAAAGTAAAGTTGCTCCTATTTGATACCTCTTCGCTATTTTCTAAATATCGGAAAATAAAGTTTAATAAATACAAAATAGGCATATAAAAAGGACTAGCTGAATTTCTAGGCTAGTCCTTTTTATATTAAATTTCATTTCATCTTGAAAATACTCAAATCGTCCATCCTTTTAATGAGAGCATATCAGATGCTCTCAATTCATCACTCTCTATAACCATCACTTGCATACCACATTCACTAGTAGTTTCATGCCATTCACCCTTGTCCCAAAACACAACATCACCGGGACCTACCGTTTTTCCGCCTTCTTTACCAGCAACATTACCTGCTCCGTTTAATACTATAAGCAATTGATTCGTTACTGTTTGATGGTTACCTATCACACCATCCTCTTCTAAAGTCATTAAACTAATATTCGTTGATGTTGAAGTTTGGCAAATATGCGATAGTTGAAAATCCGAATCAAACGCATTCATCCTTCTTTTAGTTATATTAAATATTTGCAATTACTCTCACCCCTAAATGTTTATTGCGAACTTTTATTTCAATTGAGCTTCATAATTCCAGATTTTTTTCATGGCTACTCAAAAAACCTCTTTGCAATTGTAATAAAACTAGTGATAGAACTACTGCATTAATAGCATAAAAAATAGCATACACAACAGACTCTTTCTTTTCGTAAACTTCGAAAATCGGTAAAATATTAGGAACTACTAATAATATTATTGTAACGACAGATGAATAAAAGATACTTTTGTGTTTAAAAACCCCAATAAAGCTTGAAATGAACACAATCAATAGAGCGAAATAATGATAGTAAGGAATAACAGACACATATTCTCTCCTCTATAATGTTATTTGTTACTGATAAAATATAATCACTTCACTTACATGATTCACTAACTTTCTTACACACAAAAATCATTGAATAACTATCATTCGTTATTAGGTTTTCTTGCCAATCTTGATATATTTGAATAACTTCAAACCCATGATTCGCAAGCATTCGTTCCATCTCCTTTGGGTAAACATACCTTAATGTAATATTAGTACTCACTTCATTTACTATATGATTTGTTTCATCTTTATATTTTCGAATTGTTGTATAATATTGCAATTGATTGAGCGCATCATATTTTGCAATTGTAGATACATCCACTTTATGTTGCATGTCAATATCAATATACGTATACCAGTGTTCTTCTGTTTCTGGCTGTAATAATTCTTCAGCACTTGGAAATCTCGTATTAAAGATGAAAATGCCATTTTGAAAAAGATGTCTATTAACCGATGAAAATAAGCCATCTTGATCTTCATTCTTTAGAAAATGTTGAAAAGAATTCCCAACAGAGAATGCAAAGTCGGTTTTAAAATTTAATTCTAACTTCGTACAGTCTTGCTGAATCCATTTTATTGGTAATTTCATTTTACTAGCTTTCTTCTTCGCTTCATTTAGCATACCTTCATGTGAATCTATTCCTACTATCTTATGACTACTTTTGGCTAGAGGTATCGTTGCCCTGCCAGTTCCACATGCAATATCAAGAATTGGACCTTCAGCCTTTGACGCCCATTTTTGTAGAAATGGAATATCATCTGTGTAACGGTTATTTTCCTTATCGTATAATACTGGATTATCATATTCTTCTGTATTGTGTTTTATTGACATAATTTAATATCTCCTTTTATCTTTTTGATTCATCAATCTACCAGTACTTATGTAAATTTCCCCCTAATAATCTTCCATTTTTTTATTGTCCCATATTTTCAAAATTACCACATTAACATTCTAAAAATACTGCTGCTAATTTTCTATTTGAGGCGCTTTTTTTGATATTAGTAAATATGAACAAAAAAACTGCGAGAGTACTCCTCGCAGTTTTCCCTTATACAATCTCTTCAAAATATTGCACTGTTTTCATCGGGTCCCCTATTTCCCTTAAGGACCACACCTCATCTAAATACACTTCAGCAAGTTTCTCATATCGTCCACCATGTTTTACTGCCCATTCGATCGCTACTACACTTTCATAAACATGCGCCATTTTCTTTGCTAATTTTTTCGCCTCAAAACTTTGTAAATCGGCATCTAAACCCGCGAATTTAGAAAGTTCTTCTGTTAATAATTTTAGCTGAATAACGACAATTTGTTTTTGCTCATTATTTGTAATTTGCTGTAGACGTTTTTGCATAACATCCGTGAATACAGTATGTGCTGAGTATTTATTTACTAGACGGATTAATTCTAATCCTAGAATATTCGCAGTCCCTTCCCAAACCGTAAGAACTTGGGCATCACGTAATAATCTTGGTGTCACAAAATCCTCAATATAGCCATTTCCACCATGCATTTCAATTGCTTCATGTGCAAAATGAATTGCTTGCTCAGCTGTTTCCTTTTTCATAATAGCGATATACAAGCGGTGCAATATCACTTCTTTTTCCGTAGCTTCACCCGCTGTCACTCTTTCATAAAGTCCAATCAAATCAAATACGGTTGCTACTTCTACATGAAGTGTTGCTGCAAGCTTACCTAATGTATCTCGTACCATAGGAAAATCGGCCAATCTCTTGCCAAATGCATTTCTACGGGTTGCATAGTCTTTTGCCTCAAGTAATGCTCTGCGCATAATGCCAATAGATGCAACCGCATTACAAATCCGTGAGAGATTTAAAGCTTCCATCATATAGTAAAATCCTCTAGTAGGATCTCCCACAACAAAAGCTTCAGCTCCATCAAATTCTACTTCACCTGAAGGTACTGCCCTAACACCTAGTTTATCTTTCAAACGGCGCACACGTAAATGATTGACTTCTCCGTTCTCCTTACGCCAAGGTACTGCAAATAATGTTAATCCTTTTGAACCTCCTGAGGCCCCTTCAATACGGGCAAGCACCATTGCAACTCCGCACATTCCTGCGTTCGATGCGAAATATTTTTCACCATATAATCGGTAGTTGTTGCCTTCTTTTATTGCTTTTACAACATTGGCACCAACGTCTGAACCACCTTGTCTTTCTGTTAAAAACGTAGCCCCTTCAAATAATGGACCTTCCCCTGTAGAACAAACAGGTGTTAAAAAACGCTCTTTTAATGACTCATCTGCATAATGGTCTAATAAATAAGCTGTAGCCATAGTTAAAGTGACAGGACAATAAAAGCCCGGCTCAGCATGGGATAATAAATATCCTTGTGCAAAGCTATATGTGTAATTCCCTTTCACACCAAGCGCAGGAATCTCCTTATGCACATAGCCCACAATCCCCGTATCATAAGTCTCCTGTATAGTTTTTTTATAGCCATCATTAACCCATACTTCAGAAACTTCTTCCCCATATTTATCATATCGTTTCAATTTCGGTTCGCCTTCACGATCAGTATGTTTTGCACGTAAGTTGATTTCGTTAGCACATAATTCACCAAAAACGCTCAATTCTCGATTAGCATAATCTAAAAAATCTGCATCTAATGTTTTTTCTAGTATAAGTTGTAAAGTTTGGTTATCATGAAAGAAGTTTCGTGCTGTTTGCTCAGTTACATCCTGTAATACTTTCATTGAACTACACCTACATTTCTTAGAGGTTGTTTCAATATTTTTCCTGATGCATTTCTTGGTAGTGCTTCGACTTGTTCAAATAGCCTTGGCACTTTAAATTTCGCTAAATGCTCAGTTAAATAAGACTTCAACTCCTCTACATCGACTTGTTCAGCTGAAGCATATACAGCTTTTACAGTTTCCCCCCATTCAGGATGAGGGACTCCTACTACTGCAACTTCATGAATACCAACATATTGCAATATTTGTTCTTCAATCTCTTTTGGATAGATATTAACCCCACCTGAAATAATTAAATCTTTTTTTCTATCAACAACCCAAATGTACCCGTCTTCATCAAACTTAGCTAAGTCACCAGTTTTCAACCATTCACCTATAAATGCTGCTTTAGTCGCCTCTTCATTTTTATAGTAACCTAGCATATTACCTTCACCTAATAGAACAATTTCCCCTACTTCTCCTCCTGCTACATCCTCACCAATATCGTTAACTATACGTAGTTCTGTATGGAGTGGTGCACGGTGCCCTATGCTCCCTGCCTTATTTTCATGTTCATGTGCCATTAAAATCGAACCACTTGGCCCTGCTTCTGTTAAACCATAAACACATACCAAATTGTCAGTTTTAAAAGCGTGTTGTATGAACTCTACTTCTTTTTTAGATACTGGTGCACCACCATATACCCACCATTTCATTGAAGAAAGGTCAGCATCACTTAACTTTGGACTTTGTGCTGTTAATAGATATGCTACCGGAGCTCCAAAGAAATGCGTCGTCTTCTCTTCAATAACCGTATCGATGAAAAGATCTGGTGTGAAAGTTGGTGTTAATACCGCGGTTGCTCCAACAATCATTCCAGCCATTAAAAATAAGTGTAAGGGAGCAGAGTGACTAAGTGGCATCATAAGGAGTAATCTGCTCTCTGGCTTCATCTCCATTTCTACACAAATCATCTGGGCAACTGTTAATATATTTCGATAACTAAATAGTACACCCTTTGGATTACCAGTCGTACCAGAAGTATAGAGAATAGTTGATTCATCATCTTCTTTTAAAGAACAATTTATTTCTTTATCTTTACTAGTAGCTACTAAATGCTCGAAACTTAACCATCCATCTTCTTCAGCACCTGTTTTAATTAGTAAACCTGGATTTTGTAATTTTTCGACTACAGGAAATAAAAGCTCATGAGTTATGAAAGCGATTGCATCTGAATGTTCAACAATATATTCCACTTCTTTTATTGAAAACTTTGCATTGATTGGAACAATTACAGCTCCTAGACGCTGTACGGCAAAATAGCTAATCATAAATTCCACAACATTCGGCATATATAAGACAACTTTATCCCCCTGTTTAATTTGCTTTTCTTGTAAAGCATTAGCAAATTGATTAACTAGTTGATTTAACTCTTTGAAATTGATTCGCTTGCCTTGACTTACAATAGCTTCCCCATGTGGATACTTTCTTGCATTGCGCGTTAATAATTGTGAACTATTCAATATAACTGCCCCCTTTTAAACTATTTAACTTTTCAGTAAAATCAAGATGTAGAGTTTCCAACTCATCTCGAATTTCCTGTAACTCCCGCATTTTCTCATCGATTTCAGCCATTTTTAATTTTCCATATGCAACTGTTCTTTCAAGTTGTTTTTTACCTGTTCTATCCTTGTCAAATAGTAAAATCATTTCTTTGATTTCCTCGAGTGAAAACCCGTATCTCTTACCTCTGAAAATCAGTTTTAGCTTTGCATAATCTGAATTTGTGTACATTCTTTTTTTTGCATCTGTCCGTTGTGGAGACAATAAACCAAGTTCCTCATAATAGCGAATTGTCCGTGTCGTTACATCGAATTCTTTTGCAATATCTGTAATTGTCCTCAATAGCGCCACCATCCTAACAAGAACTTAGAAGCAGTATATCATTGACGTTAACGTAAAGTTCAACCAATAACTAATCTAGTTTTCTATGAAAATACAACAATTCATTTAACGAAAAGCGCACTACAAAAATGTAGTACGCCTCATAATTAATCTAAATCAATAGTCATCACTTATAAAATGATGCACAATATCCGCTACCTTCCCGGGCTTAGCTAAATACATATTTTCTCCAGCCCACATTGATAGATATTCTGCTTTTCCTTGCTGACCTGCTACTTTACGTAACTCCTTTGTTAAATCATTTTGAACTGGATAAGGAGCAATCGGTTGATTTGCCATGTAAGTCATAAAATCGTTTACAATCCCTCTAGCAGCTTTCCCTGAAAAAGCGGTTGTCAAAGCTGTTTTATCTTTTTCTGATTTTAAAATTGCTTCTTTATGTAGTGGATGTGCGCCACTTTCTTCAGTTGCTAGAAGCGCCGTACCAATCTGAATAGCTTCTGCACCTTCATTAAGTAATTCAAGCATATGCTTTTTTGTCATAATACCCCCAGCAGTAATGATGGGGATGTTTATTTTGCCGATCGTGTTTTTAAGTAGCTCCATTGTTGGAATTAACGTAAGAGGCTCTAAAAACGTCCCACGGTGGCCACCTGCTTCCCCACCTTGTAAAACTACAGCGTCTAATCCAGCTTGTTCCACCGCAATTGCTTCTTCTACAGTCGTAGCAGTGCCCATGCAATAAGTCTCATGTTTGTGTAAATAGGATATTGTTTCTTGATCTGGTATTCCAAAAGTAAAAGAGCAAATTTTCACACCCTCATCAACGACTACTTTTACCTGCTCGGCGAACTCACTGAAAGATAGCACAACCTTTTCTTCCGATAACCCAAGTTCTTGTTGAAATGGCTTTAATGCCTCGTACGCTTGTGCAATCTGTTCATCAGTTGCCTCAACCTGTTCTGGAACAAACAAATTTACTGAGAATGATTTGTCAGTCAAAGTTTTTACTTCTCGAATACTATTTCTAGTCGCTTCCGCATTTAAATACCCTGCACCAATAGAACCTAAAATACCTGCATTTGCACTTGCTGCTACAAATTCAGGCGTCGTCACTCCAGCCATTGGTGCTTGTAAGATTGGTTTATCTATCCCTAAAATATTTTGAACAAACAAAGATTCCATTACTGACTCCCCTTTATGTTTTTTTCTCACTTATTACCAACGCACCTAATATCGTCAGCGCTAATCCCCCCCAAGATAACGCTTCACTGTACTCAAAATTACGAAAGAAAAATTTCCCTGCTATAGTTAGTATACCGATGAATAATATAATGGACCCTACTATTTTGCGATTCATATCATCACATTCTTTCTGTATGGCTTTCCATCAAATTTATTATAACGAACTGTCAATACTTTATCATTTATATGTCCTTTACAATTCTCAGCTAAAATTACATTTTATTATTCATTTTCTCTACAATTTTAGTTAAAAATGCAATACGATATATTTTTATTTTTTAATATGTACTTGTAATCATCATATAAAAAAATAAATTCAATTATACAAATTGGAAAAATAATGGTAATATCGATAAAAAGAGTTATTTACAATATTTTGTAGAGAAAGTAGGAATTCAATGATTTATGAAGCTGATATAAATGTAAGAAAAAAGTTAGTACCTATGTTCGAAAATATGGATAGTACTATTGTTCTCTCATGTCTACAAGGACATATGGGAACCGCTTGGGTTGACAACCTTGAAAATCCTAAAGTAGCACAAGTAACTGTGGGGATTTTTGTATTTTATGCTGGAAATCCTAATACAAAGGAAGCAGAAGAACTATTATTCAATCTACCTGATTATACACTTGCAATTGTTAATAATGATGAATGGAAACTACTAATTGAAAAAGTACATAAAGGATCTACAGAAAAATTCCAACGATATAGATTTGAAAAGGTTCCTGAACATCTAGATGTGAGCTATATAAAGAACTTATTATCTACACTACCAGAAGGTTATGAACTAAAAAAAATAGATAAAACTATAGTGAATGAACCATCTTTTCATGAGCTTTCTGAAGACTTTATAAGTCAGTTTAATTCTATAGAAGATTTTTTAGATAGAGGTGTTGGTTTTGCTATTTTAATTGAAGGGAAAGCTGTGTGTGGGGCCACATCATATAGTATTTATGATGATGGGATTGAGATTGAAGTTGCTACACACCCTGATCATATAAGAAAAGGCTTAGCAACAATAACAGCTTCTGCCTTGATATTAGATTGTCTTAACAGAGGAATTTATCCTAGTTGGGATGGTGCTAATATAGAATCTGTTAAATTAGCTCAAAAGCTCGGATACATTTTTAAAGAATCTTATGATACTTACTTTATCGATTATCAAAAATAAGCCCTAAAGTTATTTTGTTTTTATTCTATTTTTAAGGAGTGGCTCAGCATGAAAAGAGGAATCATTGATCGTTTTGAAGGGGACATTGCTGTTGTTGAATTTGAAAATAGTCTGGAAGATTTTTCACTTACTCAATTACCTAAAGGTGTTCAAGCTGGAGATGTACTACTGTTTGAAAATGGAGAGATCACAATTGATTCAGAAGGAAAAGAACAATTGGGAAAAGAAGTAGCTGATTTGATGGAAGAGTTGTTTGAGGATTAATCTTTACTTCAATTCCTTTTTTTGTTTAGATTGCTAATTAGCAGATTTTTATTTTATTACATCGAAGATATGACCTTGGATTTATAAGAAGGCTAAAATGTGAAAAAATTAATTTCAAGGGAGATATTTAGTTGTATCATTACCGGTATAGGTTTATATTTTGTTTTTTTAGATTATTAAATGTCTCCATTTTCTATTACTTTTAATTTGTTTGTCGTTTCTTTCTCTTGATATTTTATACAATATAATAGAAAAAATATTTTTTTCTTCTACAGCTGATATTCACTATTTTTATGTATCAAAACTACACTATTTCTTCCTGAAGGCGAACTTGTAAATCTTTCAAACTTCTTTACTTATAAAGGCGAAATAAAGGAAATTATTAAGGATTTTTGAAGATTTTATTCAAGACAATAGAAATTCAAGTGGTTTTCTACATCTTCTCTTATTCATCCCCCCTAATTCCAAAATTTATATTTTATCAGGAAAACTAACATTGCTGGAATCACTATCTTAGTCATTTTCAGTAACCTTTTTCAATTATTTTCTAAATTATCGGAATAATTATGATAAAATAATAAATACAAGCTATATTCTTGGATATTCTAGGTATTATATTAAATTTGAGCTCTTGGAAGCTACATCCATTGAATTATTGTGAAAACGAAGCTGGAGAATTCATATATATTCAACTTATTTTCAAGGTATATCTCTGGTTGTAAATCAATATTCTTAAACAGTCTATCAGTTTAAAGTGTCTTAGGAAATCTCATTTCATTCATAAGATGTTCCTACTTTTTAAATCTATTTCAGCGTCTTATAAATAAACTAATTACATAAATGGAGTTCATAATATGCATGTTAGAGAAAATGGATTAATAAAGCAATGGCAAGCCTTTATAGAAATCACCAAAAACATCGAAAACACTACAGATGTTCAAAAAATAATTGAAGTCGTTATCGACACAATCGATAAAGCAGACGGTGGATTCCTACTTTTATGGGATGCAACACAAGAAACTCTCATTATTGAAGCTGCTGTTAATTTTAAAGAAGAATATTATATTCAGAGCAGGCTCGCTTCTGGAGAAGGGATATCTGGCACTGTGTTTAAAACTGGAAAAACGTTAGTTATCCATGGTGAAAGCGCAGTAAAGAAAGCAATGAGTAATATGAAAGAACCTAACTATCAATATTACTTAAAGTCTTCCGTTCAGCAGGTCCCACCAAAAAGCTGCCTTTCAGTACCTATTACTTATAAGGATAAAAAAATAGGTGTCTTAACTTTAGATAATTTTTTCTCTAATGATTATTTCACTGAAGAAGAAATAGGGTTTGTTGAAGCAATTGCTACTCAAATTGCAATAGTCTTCATCCTTAGCCAAAATCTCGAGGAAAAAGAAAAACGTGCACAAACTTTGAGCTCAACTTTAGCATCTCACCATAGTTTAAATGAAATTATTTTAAATGCACGTGATACAAAACAGATTATTTTATCATTAGCTAGTATGATTGACAAAGAACTTCTGTATTTTGATGCAGAGGGTCACTATTTGTTTGGTAGCCATAGTAGTACTAATATGAATCTCCCGACGATAATAGATTGGATAGAACTATCACTTTATCAATTCCCATCAAAAAAACAGTATTTTCAAGTTTCTTTGCCAAATGAATTGACTGGATACATTTTTAAAATATCCTCTTTATATGGTATAACCGGTTATCTTCTAGTTATTTGCCCAGCAAATTCACTAGATGTCTATTCAAAATTAACACTATCTCATGGCACTGCAATAATGGCTATTGAACAAATGAAGGAGCAAAAATTTTTAGAATCAAAAGTCCAAGAAAGAATGGCACTCTTTCAACAATTACTGATTTCTCAATCAGATCAAACATTAAATACGATGTTTGATGATACATACTTTCAAGCGTACTGCTTACTTTCTTATAAGCAGGAAGGTTTTAACGAGGCGAATTATGCAAACACATTAAATCTAGAGTCACAATATCAAAATAAATTCCGACCAATTGGGAACTGCATATTTTTCCCACATAAAGATTCTTTAATCATTTTAATTGCCTTAAGAGATCAACACGAGAATATCGAAAGCTCCCTTAATAAATATATTACTCTACAAAATAATGAACGAATTTTAATTGGTCGAGTTATCGCAAATATTGAAGGGATATTTGCGTCTTATCAGGATCTAGAACTTTTACAAAATACTCAACACTTAATAGATGGAACAATTATTTCATATAAAAAACTTGGAATATATCGTTATCTACTATCCATGTCTTCCATAGAAAAACAATATTTTGTTGAAGAAATATTGAATCCTATTTTACCCTCTCAAGATAACCAACGTACTAAAAACGACTTATTAGATACACTTATTAATTATTTTCATTGTCATAAAAATGTTGCTCAAACTGCAGAACGAATGCATATGCACCAAAATACAGTCTATTATAGAATCCAACAAATAGAAGAAAAACTCCAACTCGATTTAAACGATATTCAACATGCCATGAATATACAAGCTGCTTTATTTTTATATAACCAGCAACCATAATAAATCCACGAGACTAAAACTCTCGTGGATTGTCATTTCTATATATTCTATTAGTTGTTCTTGTTTTCAAGCAAATATTTCAGTGTTGCAGCACCTAAAGTATTTGCAGCTATTAACATAGAACGCTCATCAATATTAAATCTAGGATGATGATGAGGGTAAACCTCTTCCCAATTCGGATCTTTCGCACCTGTAAAGAAGAAAGTACCCGGTACATGATTTAGATAATAGGCAAAGTCTTCACCACCCATTACTGGCTCACATACACGAAGTTCATCCACACCTGGAACTTGTGTTGCTAGGTCCATAATGAATTCCGTTTCTTTCGTATGATTAACAACCGCAGGATACCCACGTACAAAGTTATATTCATAATCTGCTTTTGTTAAATAGCATGAAGCTTTTAAAACTTCTTCAATTTCTTTTTCCAATAAATCACGTGTATCCTCATCAAATGTACGAACCGTACCTTTCATATAAACAGAATCTGCAATTACATTAAAGGGATTTAGTGCTTCGATATGTCCTATTGATACTACAGCTGGTTTAATCGGGTCTACACGGCGAGCTACTAGTTGCTGTATATTTGTGATAAATTGAGCAGCAATAACGATCGAATCCTTTGTATTACTTGGATCAGAACCATGTCCGCCCTTTCCTTTTACAGTAATATAGATTCCATCAGCTGCTGCCATTAAAGGACCATCTTTTATCATTAAATTCCCTAATGGTTCAGGGGCCCATAAATGTGTACCAAATATAACGTCTACTCCGTCTAAACAACCATCTTCTATCATTGCAATTGCCCCACCAGGAGCAAGTTCTTCAGCGTGTTGGTGGATAAAAACGATTGTTCCTTCCAACTCATCTTGTAGCTTGTTTAACACTTTAGCTAATACTAAAAGTGTTGCTGTATGTCCATCATGTCCACATGCATGCATAACGCCATCTACTTTGGATTTATAAGGGATATCATTTAGTTCTTGAATCGCTAAGGCATCAAAGTCTGCTCGAAGCGCTACAGTTTTACCTGGTTTTGCACCATGCAATTTTGCAACTACACCTCGTCCACCGACGCCTTCAGTCACTTCATGTCCAAGGTTACGATGATATTCAGCAATATATTTCGGTGTATTTACTTCTTCAAATGATAACTCTGGATTTTCATGTAGGAAACGTCTAATTTCTATCATTTCTCCATAATTCTCTTTCAATAAATCATATAATTTTTCCATATAATTTCCCTCACTTTAAGTAAATTGAATCACCAGGTCCAAGTGGCAATCCTAATAAGAACCAAATACTAAACAACAAAATCCATCCAATCGCAAAGATAACTGAGTATGGTAGTAAAGCGGAAATCAATGTTCCAATACCGATATTTTTATCGTATTTTTTAGCAAAGGCTAAAAGAATTGCAAAGTATGCAAGCATTGGTGTTATAGGATTCGTTATCGAATCCCCTACACGATAAACTGCCTGTGTTAATGCTGGACTATAATCTAAATACATGAACATTGGAACAAAGATTGGTGCTAATAATGCCCATTTAGCTGAAGCACTTGCAATTAGCATGTTTATACTTGCACATATTACGATAAAGCCAATTATCATTGGTAAACCTGTAAAATCCATCGCTTGTAATACTTCAGCACCTTTAATCGCTAAAATTGGACCTATATTACTCCATCCAAAATAAGCAATCATTTGGGCTGCTACAAAAGCTAATACAATAAATGAAGCCATATCTGCAACAGATTTAAACATTTTCTCTGCAACATCTTTGTCACTCTTAATATTCTTTGTGACAATCCCATAAGCTAAAGCTGGTAACAGGAAGAAAAATAACATGATTGGTACAATACCCGTCATAAATGGAGAAGATAAGAAACCACCTGTTTCAGGATCACGTAAAATACCATTAGATGGTACAACCGTAATTAATAGAATAATAACATATATTGCGGTTACGATACCTGCCCATTTTAAGCCTTTATTTTCAATAGGAGTAATAGGTTCAAGTTTTTCCAACTCACCGTTAAATTCTCCAAAACGTGGTATCGTAAATTTATGTGCTACAAATGTTCCTAAACCTACTAAAACAAATGTTGAAGCAATTAGGAAATAATAGTTCATTGTTGCACGACCAGTATATTCAGGATCTACTAGATGTGCTGCAGATTCTGTGATTCCAAGTAACAGAACATCAAGAGAACTAATTAACAAGTTAGCACTAAAGCCACCCGCAATTGCGGCATATGTAACGACTAAACCAACAAGTGGATTTCGTCCAATACTCATAAAGATTAAAGCAGCAATTGGTGGTAAAACTATGAATGCTGCATCTGCTGCTACGTTTCCAACCAATCCTGTTAATATTAAAAATGGAATAATCAGTTTCTGTGGAGCACTCATCACAGATTTTTTCATCAATGCTGCGATTAAACCTGTTTGCTCTGCTAAACCGATACCAAGCATTGAAACAATAACCATTCCAAGAGGTGGAAATGATGTGAAATTTGACTGCATTTCACCTAAAATACGTATTAATCCTTCTTGATTAAGTAAATTGATAACGGCAATACTCTCATCTGTTCCGGGTTTCACAGCCGAAACATTGAACTTAGCCATTATCCATGACAATCCCAAGATCAAAAACGCCATTATAACAAAGAGCGTCACAGGATCAGGTAATTTATTTCCCGCTTTCTCTACTCCATCTAAAAATCGTTCAATTATCTTCTTTTTTGGCTTTTCGTTCATCGTTTTCGTCATCAAAAACCCCCTTTTTCTGAATATTTAAATGATAATGAATAATAAGTGATATTGATATAGTGTAAAACATGAAATTCTCTTGTTGTTTTTGGAGATTTCTCTAAAAAGACAAAAGAGTATATGTCCATGTATCATTTCGAATACTTAAAATATTTTAGAACTTCCGCTGAAATACTATTGTAATAATTGTAAAAATATTTTCTTGTTAATTAAGAGGAAACCACCTAAAACCCATTTAAACATGTTCTATTTTAGTTTTATAAAACCATCGTACAATCCATCTATACTTTCTGTTGAGTAGCATTCATGATACCCTATGATTATTTAAAGAGCTTTTAGTTGTACTCTCTACAGTTAACACCCTTTACTTTTAATATACAATTAATGTATTTGTAACCATAATACACCCAATTGTTGATAAGATAAATTAGCAAGATAAACCAATTGAAAGGGGAGAAAGTATGGAGAACATTAAGAATTATGATGATTTAAAAAATATGTTAGACAGTTTACTACGAGAACCCGAACAATTTTGGGATGAGTTTTATTCAGATCGTGAAAAGAGGATTCCCTTCTTTGAAAATAAACCAGATGAAAACCTAGTCAGTTATTTTGATCGAAAACTTTTAAACTCTGGTCATGCATTAGAGTTAGGATGTGGACCTGGTAGAAATGCAATTTACCTAACTGAAAAAGGCTATAAGGTAGATGCAGTAGACTTATCTGTAGAATCATTGAAATGGGCTAGGGATAGAATGATTGAAAAAAATATTACAATCAATTTTATTAATCATAATATTTTTGATTTATATATAGAGGATTCAAAATATGATCTAGTTTATGATTCAGGTTGTTTTCATCATATTGCACCACATAGGAGAATGGATTACATAGATTTAATTAAAAAATCGCTTAAGCAAAACGGATACTTTGCTATTAACTGTTTTATCGAAGATGGACCTATTGGAGGTTCTAGTATTTCAGATTGGGAAGTGTATAGGATAAAAAGTTTACAGGGCGGCTTAGGATTTACAGAAGAAAAGCTAAGAAGGGTTTTTCAAGACTTTGAGTGTATTGAAGTACGAAATATGAGAGTAGCCGAATCAAATGAACCCGTTTTTGGTATAGACGGACTACTAACAGCTATTTTTCAGAAAAAGTGCTGAAAGCAGAAATCTAAAAAAGCCTCTCCAAATGGAGAGACTTTTTGACGGTTTTAGCTATTAAACTTGAACTAATCTGATTTTATTAGCTACACGTTCAGTTAGCATAGTTGTTGCTTTTGGTAGTACCGCTTTGAATACTGGATTTAGGACTGGTGCTACTAAACCACCAGCATTTACTTCTAAGAAACCGACCATCTCGGTTTTTTCAGCTTCTAATGCTGTTGCTTCAAAATATCCGTTTCCAGTAAATTTATCTGTTAAACCAATAAGGTTAAATGTAATTTTAGTTGGCTCTATCCAATCAATAATATCTATTTGTACTTTCACAGTTTTTTTCAAGACACCGACATTTCCAGCAAATGTCCAAGTAGATTGACGATCATTGATGATTTCATGTTCTCTATATCCAGGTACAAGTGTTGCCCATTTCTCCATATTGCTTACAAAGTCCCAAACTTCAGTTGCTGGTAATGGAATTTCTACTGCATGTGACGCTGTTGCCATAATCGTTCACTACTTTCTCTATTGAATATTTACAATTACTAGTATAGCGAAAATCTCTTAAATAATCGACAAATTAATACATATCCAAAGTACTTTTTATCCTCCTATTTGATTAATAAGTAAAATAATATTATAGCTACAATAGCATGTTTATAATTTTATAAACTATTAAACTCACACCTAGTATGTCTTAATACCTAAAAAATCTAATCATTATCCAATATTGGATAACGATTAATTTCCTCGCATTAGCCAATCACCACATGATACTATTTATCTTGAATCAAAAGATGGTATTTTCGTGATACCTAAATATAATATTTGATTTTTAAACTCAATGATCATTTCGCTAAAAAAAATCTATTTTCCCCTAGTCATATACCCTATTTTTTTATTAATAAACCAAAGTCCTCAACCATTTTGCGTCAAGTTCTTTTCTCAGCTACTAAAATTTAGCCAAAGTCAATAAGAAACCTTTTCATTCATAACAAATTTCAGGAAAAATTAATTATTGATCATTTTAGCTATGAAGTGCTGGCCACGGATATGCACGTACGATTAGTGAAGTCTATTTTACATATCCAGATAAACAAAAAATCACTTTATTTTATTACTTTTCTCATAAAAAAAGCTCTTTTATGAACAAAGAGCTTTTAGAATTGTTTAGTTTACACCAGAGACACGGCCAAATCCTACTAAATATTGGTTCCACCAATCTAAAGATTCAACAACTACACCATTATTTTGTGCATCTAGCATTCTATTATTTCCTAAGTATATTCCAACGTGTGCAACACCTGAACCGTAACTAAAGAATACTAAATCCCCAGCTTTCGCACTGCTACGATCAATTTTTTCAGTTGCTAGATACTGCTGTGCTGCTGTTCTTGGAAGAGAGTATCCTGCTTGCTTGAATGACCATTGTGTTAAACCTGAACAATCAAACCCTGAAGTTGGATTGCTCCCACCCCATACATAAGAAGTACCTAAATATTTACTAGCTTCTGCAATGGCTTCTGTTGCAGCTTTTGAACCTGAAACATTTGGTTTAGATTGATTGCTGTCATTTGGACTACCACCATTACTGCCATTCCCAGAGTTATTTCCATTACCAACATTATTATCATCACTTACAAATCGTGTATTCTGAAGGTCTTTTAACTTCTGAGCTTCTTCTTCTTTTTCTTTGAGCTCTTTTGCAATACGTTCTTCCTCTTTTTTAGAGGCAATTTGTCTTTTTAGCTCTAATGATTTAACTTTATTTTCAGCCTTTTTTGTTTCAAGTGCGCTTTCTTCCTCTTGCATTTGTTGGAATTGTTTTTGCAATTTTGCTTGTGTTTTTTCTAAATCATCTTTTTGATCAGCCAATTCTTGTTTATCAGCTTCCTGTTCTTCTAACAAGTTTTGATCTGCATCAATAATTGTTTTAACACTCATTGCTCTACTGACTAAGTCTGTAATACTGTCAGATCCAAGCACTGCCTCTATGTATGGGCTAACTGTGCTATCATTTTTTTGATAGGCTTTAAGTCGATCGTCGATTATTTCTGAACGATTTTCTATACGCTCTTCAGTTTCCACAATAGATGCATTAACTTTTTTCAAGTCTTTTTGAGTTACTTTGTAGTCTTCCGTCTTTTTTTGTAATTTCTTCTTTAAATCTTTAATCTCATTATCTAGCTTTTTAATTTTCTTATCTATCTTTACTTTTTTTTGTGTCATTTCTTGTGATGTTGCTGCATCTGCTTGTAGAGGTTGCGCGGTGTACATAAAGCCGCTTGTTAACGCTAATGTCATAACCGCTGTGCGGCCCCATTTCGTATTCATCTTCAAACTTAGTCAACTCATTTCTCTAATCTTTATTTCATATCCCAATTTTCTCACTCATTTATTCTACCATGACTTGAAAAAAATGGGCACTGAATATCCCAACCTTAATAAAAGCGTAATTCGTGTCATGTTTTTGTAACAATTAGGTAATTTTGTCACCTTACTAATATCGGTACCTTACACATGTGTTTAATAAATGCTTTATAAAGTGATTACATTTATCGACAAGTAGCTATACTATTTTTAACTGTTAATAATTATTTTACCAGCAATTTAATGTATGCTATTATTTCTACTATATTTTTGAAAGGATGATTACCTAAATGAAGTATGCATTGATTGGAGATTTGCACTCGTGTTTTGAAGATACTAACGCAGTTTTACAGCATATAAATCAAACGGCTGAAGATGCCACAATCATTGGTTTAGGTGATTTATTTGAATGTAAAATAGGTAAAAAAAGAGCAAAAAACATTAGGGGACTAGCATTTGAAGAGGCTGCTGAGCATTCAGAGCACTTTAGCAATTTGCTACAGTTCCCTTCTGTTCGAGGAAATCAGGAGGAACGCATTATGCAAGTAACGGGTCTCCGAACTTTTCATGAACTTCCGGAGATTCTAAAAATTGACGGTGCGCACATTATACATGGACATCAATTTAAGTGGTCGTTAGATTGGAAACCCCTGTTAACAGATGCTAAACAATCCGTCTTCTTTTTTGGTCATAGCCATGATTCCGCATTTTATAAAAAAGGTAAAAGAAAATCTTTTACTTATGGTAAACCTATTCAATTGAAGCAAAAAAAATACGGGGTTAATGTTGGTGCTGTAATAGGTTCTAGAGAATGGTGTCTATATGATTCAACAGCGCGAACTGTTACATTTATGAAAGCAAAACAAATGAAAAAGCACTCGAGTTAGTATAATAACTCGAGTACTTCTCTTAGGTTAGAAATTATTAGTTGGCGATAGACCAATCAATTTGATCAAGGAAATCCGTTACATCTTCACACACTTTATCGCGTTCTTTACCTGTTGTAATGATGTGTCCTGATTCTTTATACCAGATGATATCTTTTTCTTCAGCATCAACTTGTTCATAGATAAAAGGTGCACTTTCTTGGTAAATCGGCGCATCTAGAGCACCTTGCATAACTAATGTCGGTGCTGTAATTTCATGTAAGTCTTCACAAGTTTCTTCTGTGATTTTTTGAATATCATTTAAAGAGCCTTTTGGCGTTGCTTTTAAACTTTCAAGTTCAGCAATGATTTGTTCTCTTGTTTTACCTTCAAATGATTTATATATTTTAGCATAGTCATATAGGCGATCAAAAAGCCCATCAGTATTTTCACGTTTGATTGGTGCACACATTGATACTACGCCTTTTACTGGGAACTCTTCACCTACGCGTAATGAGAATACTGCACCAAGTGAAATACCAACTACTGCAATATCTTCGTACCCTTGGTCTTTTAAATGGTTATAGCCTGCAACAACATCATTCCACCAGTCTTCAGGACCTGTTTCAAGTAATTCTTCAGGTGATCCACCATGACCTTTATACATCGGTGCATGAACTGTATATCCTCGATCTTGCAAATATTTTCCTAATCTTTTTACATCCTTTGTACTTCCTGTAAAGCCATGAAGTAATAATACTGCTTTACTTCCTCCTTCAAGTGTAAAAGATTTAGGTGCGACTAGTTTCATTTTGACTATCTCCTTTGTAATCGACAAGTAATTAATTTTTGGCTTTCGCCATTCCGTTTATGTAAAACATATTTAATTTAATTTTCTTTAAAAACTCTATAGAGTATTAGAAATGTTTTCATTTCTATTTAAAAACAGACTTTCGCAATAAAATATCCCCTTAAAAATGTCAATATTTTTGTTGTGTCTATTTTATGTCTACCTCATATTAACATTGACGATTAATAATGTATAATTTATAATTCTTATCATTATCATGCATAAAAGGTATCAATTGATTCACTATAAAAAAGGTGGTCTTTTCATGGAATGGCAACAACTCGAATACTTCCAAAAACTAGCTAACATTCAACATATGACCCGCGCAGCTGAGCTTTTATCTATATCACAACCTGCACTTAGTCGCTCTATTGCACGACTTGAAGATGAGTTAGGAGTACCATTATTTGAAAGACAAGGACGTTCTATTATTTTAAATCGTTACGGCGCTATGTTTTTAAAACGTGTAAATAATATTATGCAGGAATATCAGGATGGTTTACATGAGATTCAAGAGCTCGTCGACCCAAATCAAGGTGAAGTTTCACTTGGCTTTTTACATACACTAGGTACAAATGTAGTACCTGATTTAATACGGCTATTCCGCAAAGAATTCCCTGATATCCATTTTCAACTTATTCAAAATCATACACATACACAATTAAAACAACTAAAATCAGGCGAGCTTGATTTATCTTTGCTAGCAGCGATGGAAGTCGAAAAACCTATCCAATGGACTGAATTATGGAGAGATGAGTTGTATCTGATTGTGCCGATTTATCACCCACTAGCTATGAAGAAGAGTATTACACTTAAAGAACTAGCTGATGAATCATTTATTTTGTTAAAAAAAGGGTACGCTTTACGTATTACGGTTGATGAAATTTTTGAGAAGGTCGGAATTACACCTAAAATCACTTTTGTAGGTGATGAGGTAGGGACTGTTGCAGGGTTTGTAGCAAATGGACTTGGCTTTTCATTGTTACCGGACGGTGAGGAAATTAATCCTAGGAAAATTGCTAAAATTCATATCAGTGATGTGAAATGTGAACGTATTATTGGCATGGCCTGGGCAGAGGGGCGCTATTTATCCCCTGCTGCAAAGCAATTTCAAAAATTCATACTGGATTTCTTTGAGGCACGAAAAAAAGCATCAAAAGAGCATAAATAGGCCCTTTTGCTGCTTTTACTTTGGTATAAAGATAGATTTAACTTCAATAATATCTATTATTCTAACTCAACTGCTAGTTCAACTATTTCTCCTTCATGTTCTTCTAATAATTCCAAGATGTCATGATCATCTATATAAAAATCATTGGCAAATTTAATGCCACCATAACCATCTTTTCCTTCAAAGCAGAAGATTTCAGCTGTACCTCTATATTCTTGTAATTGAGACTTTTGCAAATGTAGGTTCATTTGTACGTCTTCCCCATCAAAATCAATAAAGTATTTTGCGAGCGCAGTTTTATCTATGTAAAGGATATTGGGTCCTTTCATTTTTTGAATAATAATTGTTCCTTTTAAAGTCGGCATAGTAAATTCCTTTCTGCTTTTTTGGCATATTAAACGGATAAAAGGCTGCCAGTGTACGGGAGATCCCGACATATGGCAGCCTTCTATAAATTTGTTTAAGCGATTACTTCGCCAATTTGTGCTAAACGTTCTTTTACTTCAACCTCAGTTAAACCATTACGAGGGATATAGCGATTACGAGGATGTACACGACATTCATGAGTACAGCCACCTAAATGCTTATCTTCATTTTCTTTTGAAGCGATAATTTGCTTGTTACATTCAGGGTTTGAACAATTAATATAACGTTCACAAGGTTCGCCATCAAAATGATCACGACCTACGATTACATGCTCTACTTGATTCACGGGTACAGTTAAACGTTCGTCGAAAACGTAACATTGACCGTCCCAAAGCTGACCTTTAGCTACAGGGTCTTTTCCGTAAGTAACGATACCACCGTGTAATTGACTCACATCTTCAAAACCTTCACGTTTTAACCAACCTGAGAATTTTTCGCAACGAATTCCACCCGTACAGTAAGTTAAAATTTGCTTACCTTCTAGTAGTTCTTTGTTGTCGCGAATCCAGTCTGGTAAATCGCGGAACGTTTCGATATCTGGGCGAATCGCGCCTTTGAAGTGGCCTACATCAAATTCGTACGTATTACGTGCATCAACGATTACTGTATTCTCTTCTTGCATCTTCTCTAAGAATTCTGCTGGCTCTAAGTAATTACCTGTAATTTCATGCGGGTTAACATCGTCTTCTAGGCTTAAATTTACAAGTTCAGGTCTTGGACGTACATGCATTTTCTTGAAAGCATGTTGCTCTGATTCATCAATTTTGAAAACGATACCGTCAAAGCGAGGATCAGCTTTCATATGAGCCATGTAAGCATCTGTTTGTTCCACAGTTCCTGAGACTGTTCCATTAATACCTTCTGAAGCGACTAAAATACGACCTTTTAACTCAATTGATTTACAGTATGCTAAATGCTCTACAGCAAATGCCTCTGGGTCTTCAATCGTTGTGTAAAAGTAATAAAGTAAAACGCGGTAATTCAATGTTGTTTCCACCTATCGAGTATATTTGCAAGATATAGTTATAGGGTTTTAATGTATAGCATTATTCTTGCATTTGTTGTTTAATAGTACTTTTCAAAAAGAGCACCTCTATCATTATACATCATTATTCTGTTTTGTGTTGGGAGACGATTGAGGGACTTTTGAAGGAATAATGGAAACAGGGTTGTTAATTAAATAATATAGCGTAGCTACCGCTCTTTAGCATATTCTAATCCAAGGAGGCCTAATTTCACTTTATTACACAGTGCTACATTTGAATATAGTAATTCTTTATCACTTGCTCAAATTTACACCACAGTATTAATTGGCTTTTACAGGTTTCATATTTAGTCTACAGGGAATTAGTACCTTAAGATTATAGGGAGGTTTACATATGTTTAGTTTTATTTGGTTTTTGATTATTGGAGGAATTTTGGGGTGGTTAGCAAGCCTAATTATAGGTAAAGACATCCCCGGAGGAATTATTGGCAATATTATTGCAGGTATTATTGGAGCTTGGATAGGTGGTAATTTATTTGGTCAATGGGGACCAGCCTTAAGCGATTTCTATATCCTACCAGCTTTACTTGGTTCAATTATATTAATTTTAATAGTAAGTTTCATAATGACCTTAACTCATAAAGAATGATGAAAGCCTGAGCGTTATGCTCAGGTTTTTTTCTTTTCTTTGTTTAATATAAATGTAAGAGAATCACTAAATTCTTTTCCCACCTTTTCCCTTGAAAATATAATGATACGTGAGCGGATAATAAAGTTACAACGTGTTATTAAAAGAATTAATGAATAGATAATGATAAGAGCATAAATTGATTATTGTTGTCAAAATATGCTCTCAAAGTATAACCGAACAATTTATATCGGCACTTCTTTTTCTTCCTACAGCTATTAGTAATCCTGTTTCTTTAGCTTTTTTTCACTTTATTGTTATCATAAAAAAAGCAATGAGATATAGGGCCTCATTGCTAATTGATGTTAAATTCAAATATTCTGCTCTTCATAAGAATATTGCGTCATACGAATAGCAACTTTACGTAACATTAAATCTACGAAAAAGAAAACGCTTCCTAAAATGAAGCCAGCAGTAGCAGCTGTTATTATTTGAAGTGACCAAACTCCACCTTGTGAGTAATATGCAACTGTAATCGGAATGACAATTCCTGTTCCGAAAGCCATATGCAATAGTAGAGAGTAACCTCTCACATTCATTTTACGCTCTGCTATTCGATCTGCTATATACGAAGCTAATAAACCGTATGTAAAAATAATTGGAACGACATATACGGTTAATGCAAATGCACTGTGTAGAAAATGTTCATCTGTTTGCATAAATAATAAAGGTAATGTAAAAAAGGCAATTATTGATGTAAAAAAGGAGCTTAATAATTTTCGTTCAGCCATTCACATACATCCTTTCTTTTATGGAAGTTAATCTCGATATATCGAATAAATTATATAACATTGTAAAATCACAAGTTATATATTCTCGTTTTTACATCATTATCTTACTCAATGTACTGAATATTCTATTTATTAACAGTATTATACATTCATTCAACGTTTTATTCAATTATAAAAGCCGATGTCTTTTTACAAACATCGGCTGAAGGTTTAATTTAAATAATGCATTCGTTGTTTTTCAATCCATTTTTTCATGCTATTAAACAATAGCATGAATATAATCATGACAATGAATCCTTTTATAATATTAAAAGGTAAAACACCTAGTACAATCATTTTCGTTAATGCTGTTCCAGTTGTAGCTGGGACATTTAAAAAGTACGTATACATAGGTAAGAATAGTACATAGTTCAGTAAACTCATACCTACTGCCATCGATAGTGTACCAATGACAAACCCAGTAGTTAGGCCCTTTGTACTTGAAAGTCGTTTATAAACAAAATATACCGGCATGATAAATAATACACCTGTTGTAAAGTTTGCAATATGGCCAACTGGCATACCTGTAGGACTCCCTGAGAAAATCCAATCTAACACGTTCTTAAATAACTCAACTAGAATACCTGCTAGTGGCCCCATGGTGATTGCTGCGATTAAGGCTGGCACATCACTAAAGTCCACTTCCAAAAATGCCGGAAACGGTGGTAGAGGGAAGTTAAATAGCATTAAAACAAAAGAAATACTACTTAACATTGCAATTGCAATCCTCTTCTGCAACTTCATGTTCTTCATAATACTTTTCTCTCCTTTTGTAGATCCACTTCAAAAAGAGGAAAGGTATAGTCGTTGTTGCTATGCAAAAAAATACCCTTAAGCACATAGTGTACTTAAGGGAGAATTTAGGCATAGTCAAATAAGCGTCTTATTGATACTCAAATTGAAAGACGACCGTACCTTCACCTTCTCCCATCCAGACTATACTGTCGGCTTTGGAATTTAACCAAATCCTGCCTTGCGGCTCGCGGGCTCAAGAGTATTGCTTAGTTCTCTAATACCGCCGATCGGGAATTTCACCCTGCCCCGAAGATGAACCATAATTTAATTGTAATACACTATAACTATATGCAAAAAAACACGAATTGTAAAGTCTTCTAACTTACAATCCGTGTTTTACATTTAATTTACATTTTTTCAATTGGTAAATAGAATGTGAATGTAGTTCCTTTATCAACTTCACTTTCCACTGTAATTCTACCCTTATGTGCTTCAACAATATTTTTGGCAATGGCAAGACCTAGACCAGTCCCACCCTTACCACGTGTTCTAGCTTTATCAGCTTTATAGAAACGCTCAAATACATACTGCAAATCATCGGCAGGTATCCCTGCACCGTTATCTTTTACTTGAATGCGTGCAAAGGATAGCTGACGGTCTACAATAACTTCTACACTTCCTTCGACTAGTGTATGACGTATGGCATTGTCAATTAAGTTTGTTAATACTTGTTCTATACGGTCTTCATCCATTTCTAAGTGAAGTGTATCTTCGATTGTTGTATTAAATGTCAGATTTACGTGTTTCTCTTTTGCTACTTGAACAAATTTTTGCGTAATTCTTTCAATAACAGGTGATATTGGAACAGAATCTTTATATAAACGCATATGTCCTGATTCCATACGAGCTAAGTCAAGCAAGTCTGTGACTAAACGCCCCATTCGTTGCGACTCATCATAGATGATTTTAATCATTTCTTTACGTTCTTCTTCACTTGAGACGACATCATCCATAATCGCTTCACTATAGCCTTGAAGCATCGCTATTGGAGTTCGTAATTCATGTGAGACATTCGCTATAAAGTCTGAACGTAATTTATCTAAACGATGCTCTTCCGTTTTATCTCGTAACACAGCTACTGCACCGCGCACGGAATTTCCACTATATAACGGGCTAATTGAAATCGCATAATAGGATCTTTCAATTTCAAGCTCTACTTCCAGCTCTTCTTCCAAGTCTAAAACGTGGTCAAGCATATGATAAATTTCAGCAGGAATAGGTTTATCACTATTGGCACTCTTATTGATAAACCATTTTTGTAGTAAAAGTTCCGCAGGTGGATTGCTGACCAAAATGGTACGGTCACGATTAAACGTAATTACTGCGTCTGTCATCGATGTCAATATACTTGATAGCTGTTCTTTCTCTTGGTTAATTACTTCTAAGTGGTGTTTAAGTTGTTTGCCCATTTGATTGAAAGCAGTCGCTAATTGACCAATTTCATCATTTTGTAAAACAGGTACTTTTGTTTCAAAATTACCTTTTGCTAATTCAAATGCTGCTTCTCTCATTTTACGAAGAGGAGACGTAATTCGAGTTGATAAGAAAAACGCAAAGAAAGTTGTCAACATCAAAGCAATTGCCGCCGCTAGAAAGACAATTTTAGTCGTTTCTTCTGTCGTCCTATGTATAGCGTCTGGGCTTTGATAAATAAATATGGCTCCGTGTAGTTCGCTTTCAACATCTATAGGAAAAGCTAAAACGATGTAAGACTCCATATGTTCTTTTTTCGTTGTTGAAGGAAGCATCATTTCTTTTACAACTGGTGCATTCGATGTAAATACTTTATCAAATGCTTTTTCATTAAGAATTTGTTGTTTAATTCCCTCTTGATTAAGTCCCTCTTGTAATGAAAAAGAAACTTTACCTGGTTTCTCGGCGATTAATGCATTTGTTTCATCACTCAGAACATCTGAAATAATAGCCTTTGTAGAGTCCGTTGTTTCACGGTCATTGATAATACGAGCAATTGTGGAAGCTTCTTGACGTAATGAGGACTCTGTTTGTTTAGTATGGTAGTTTGATAAAAATTCGAGCATTAGTACAGTGAAAACAAACAATACAAAAGAAACGAGAAGCAATATGGTTACCCATAGCTTCCCGACAACGCTGTTCCACATTCTATTCATTGACTACCTCAAATTTATAGCCAACGCCCCATACCGTTACAATCATTTTTGCCGCATTTTCAGAAACACGGTTTAGTTTTTCACGTAAACGTTTCACATGTGTATCAACTGTACGTAAATCTCCAAAAAAATCATAATGCCATACTTCTTTTAATAATTGCTCTCTGTCGAATACTTTATCTGGTGATTTTGCTAAAAAGTACAATAATTCGTATTCTTTTGGTGTTAAATTGACTTCTACACCATCAGCAGAAACTCGGTGTGCGTCATGATCGATTGTTAAATGTGGGAAGACAACTAAATCTTTTGATGCAGAAGTTGTTGTAATTGGTGAGAATGCTGCAGAACGACGTAAAATAGCTTTTACACGTAAAACCACTTCACGTGGGCTAAATGGTTTTACAATATAGTCATCAGCTCCTAGTTCGAAACCTGATACTCGGTTTGCCTCTTCACCTTTTGCCGTTAATAGAATAATTGGCGTTGTTTTTTTATCACGAATTTCTTCACATACTTGTAAGCCATCTTTTTCAGGCATCATTATATCAAGGAGAATACAATGGTACTCATTTGCTAATGCCTTTTCCACTGCTTCTTCTCCGTCTTCAGCTTCTTCTACTACATACCCTTCACGTTCTAAATACATTCTTAACAAACGGCGGATTCTATCCTCATCGTCTACTACTAAAATTGAAATTTGTTCATTCACAACTATTCCTCCCAAAACCATCTATATGTCTATTGTACAATCAGCCTATCGAAATGAAAAGAAAAGCCCTTCCCTATAAAGGAAAAGGCTTTAGCTTTTCAACAATCCCAAGCTGATTATTAACCAGCGTAAGAGTGAAGACCTGCTATGATTAAATTAACAGCAACTAGGTTGAACATAATGATAACAAAACCAATTACTGCTAACCAAGCTGACTTCCCACCTTGCCATCCTTTTGAAAGGCGTAAGTGTAAGAATGCTGCATAGAATAACCATGTGATAAGTGCCCAAACCTCTTTAGGATCCCAGCCCCAGAAACGAGACCATGCTTCTTGTGCCCAAATCATCGCGAAGATTAATGCACCAAGCGTAAATACTGGGAAGCCAATTAATACCGAACGATAACCAATTTCATCCATCAATTGTGAGTTTGCACGTTTTGCGAACGGTTGCATAATAACCGCAATTGGTTTACGAATGATTAAACGAATTAAACCGTATAAAAGCGTACCAATTAGGATTGACCAAACTACTGTTGTCAATTTTTTCGCATTAACAATTGCTGGTACGTCTGCAATTGGTTGCATTTTATCTGCGGTTAATAATTCAGATTGATGCATCCCGAACAGCGCCGGTGTGTTATACGTAATTTCTTTAGTATTACCATCTTTATCTACGTAGCTAAATTCCGCTTCATAGCCTGTTACGTTAAATGTCGTTGTAACTGCTACGAAACCTAGTACTAGTACTAAGGCGTACATAACAACTTCTATCCAGAAACTTTGTTTAGATTTTTTTGTTAAGTCAATATTTTTTAGTAAGTAAATTAAACCTGCAACAGCACTTATTGCTAGAATAGATTCTCCAATTGCTGCTGTAATTACGTGAATATATAACCAGTAACTTTTTAACGCTGGAATTAATGGGTTTACTTCACGAGGGAACATACTAGCGTAAGCAATAATAATAATTGCGATAGGTAAGGCAAAGAGTCCAAGTGCCGGCACTTTATAGATAAAGTAAATTAAGATAAATGCTCCTACAACGAACATGCCGAATGCTGTCGTGAATTCAAACATATTACTAACAGGTGCATGTCCAGCATACACCCATCTAGTAATGAAATAACCAAGATTTGCTATGAAGCCAACTAGCGTAATGATAATCGCTAATGAACCCCATTTTTTTCCTGCATCAGCTGATTCGTCTTTTGAACCACCTTTGACTGCACCACCAAAAAGTAAAGTAGCTATTAGGTATGCGACGAACGCTACAAATAGTAGATTTCCGCTTAAGTCAATTAAACTCATTAGATGTTGTCACCTTCCTTTTCTTTGTCTTTCAATTTCTTCTCAGCATCCTCTGCTTTTTGATCTTCATCATGTTGATCTACATAAACCGGAAGATGAGCGTACTCCGTAACTGCATCCAAATCTTTTTTCATACTGAACCAGTTTTTGTTTGTATGCGATGCCATTAATAAACGACCATCTTTTGTTTTTAATAGCCATAAGCGACGGTGGCTCCAATAAGAACCGATTGTGACACCTAACATAAAGATTATGCCACCTAACATTAGTATCATAAGTGTTTTATCTTTACGGACTGTTAAGCCTGATACGTTACGTGTATCAACAGCACTAAATTTCATTTTATACTTAGTTTCACCTAATGGCTCAAGTGTTTGTTTAATAGCTACAAAGCTTGTTTCGCCTTTTGGTGTTTCAGGTGTATACATATCAAAAATAAATGCTGGATTATTTGGTAATGGTGAAGCTGTTTGTGGTTCTCCGTCTTCAAAACCTGCAAAGTCTGGGAAGTATTTTTTCAAGACAACTTTACTATCTTTTCCAACTTTATATTCTTTTTCAGGATTAGTTAAATCAATTGCTACTGATCCTAGGGATTTCTCCGACTTTTTATCAATTAAATCAAAGTGCATCGTCTTTAACTCATTCAAGCGGAAATCCATTTGATAAAGTGCATAACCATCATATTTCAACGGCTTATTTACGATTATCGGCATTTCTTTCACTAGAGTTAAATTAGATGTATCACCAGGAACTGAGTCTTCTGGTGCTTTATATAACTTAACATCTGTTTGATAGTTTTTCGCAACAGCGTTGACCGCTTTTTTAGATTCATTAAATTCTTCTTTTTGTTCATCTTTTGAATACGTTTCAAAAGTGAATTTTTTACTTTCTAAATAAAAGCCTTCCATTCCTGGAATAGCCATTGTTTCGCCTTCACGGATCCAAAGTGTTTTATCAATGTAAAAACCTGGCATTAAGCGAAGCATAACACCAAATAGGAAAATGATTAAACCAACATGGTTGATATATGGACCCCATCTAGCAAAACGACCTTTTTCAGCTAATAACGCGCCATCTTCACGACGAACATTGTATTTCATTTCTTTCATTTTCGCTTCTGTTAGATCAAATGCTTTATCAGCTTCTTCTGATGACATTTCACCAGAAGCAAAAATACGTTGTCGTTTCAAGAAGTTTTCATGACGTTTTACTCGTTGATTTTTTAGAGATTTGTATAGTGGAATTCCTCGGTCAAGACTGGCAACAATAATCGAAATACCAAGCATACCGATTAACGTCTGGAACCACCATGAACTATAAATATCTGCTAATCCTAATTTATAGTAAATCGATCCGAAAGTACCATAAGCAGCTTTATATGCAGCAGCAGCGTCTTGATATTCTGTAAGAGATACATAAATCACTTGAGGTAGAAATGTACCAATGCCCGCGGCAACTAACGTGATAATAATAATTGCAACTCCAACTTTTACACTTGAAAAGAAGTTCCAAATTTTATCAATAATCGTTGTGTTATACGTTTTTGAACGAATCGCGGTTCCTTCATAACGCATATCTGCTAATTTTCTGCTCTTTTCTTCTTCAGTAAGTGGGCTACCACATTTCTCGCATAAAGTTGTGCCTTCTGGGTTCTCGTGACCGCATTCACAAATAATTTTTTTCATCTTCTAGAACTCCTTACTCTGGCTTGATACTTGAAAAGAATTCAGCTAACATTTCTTCTGTCAATTCGCCTTCATGTACTCGAACAACTTTACCTGTTGGATCAATAAATATAGAAGCTGGTAAGTTATTTACATTATAAGCCCTTGTGACACTTTTTGTTTTATCGATTACAACTGGGAATTTTAAATCGAAGTCAGAAATGAAATTTTCTACTTCAAAAACTGTTTGTGCTTGGTTAATAGATAATACTTCTATACCTTGGTCTTTAAACACCTTATACTGATTGTTCATTGCTGGCATTTCTTTTTTACAAGGTTTACACCAAGTACCCCAGAAATTCAACATGACACCCTTACCTTTATAATCAGATAAGCGATGTGTTTGACCATTTAAATCCACTAGAGAAAAATCTGGTGCTTCTGCCCCAACTTTTAATAATCGAACTTCATCCTTCGTAGCTGTTGTATATATGGTATAACCAATTGCTACTACAAGAATTGCTAAAATCAGCGTTCTTACATAAAATCTCTTTTTCTTTTTATCCATACTCGAAGTAGACCTCCTAAAAAACATCCGAAACAATCTACCTAATTATAGCAAAGTTTTGAATGACGAAATTTTGAATATTTGAAGTGTTTGTGAACGTTTCCATTCTGAGCATAGTGTTTTTATATCATTTTTTTGTAGGTTGCCTCGTGTTGTTTTATGCTATGTAAAATTGGTTAAGACGTCTAGAAAATACTAACTAAACGCCTTGTACCTATTTTGGAATGTTAACGGTTATTGACATACATTAGGTTTAACCTATCTTACCTGTCTCAGCTAATACTCTTAATTGTTTCACTTCATGATGTGTCAATTCTCTTGACTCGCCTGCATTCAATCCATGCAATGTTAAAAAAGCAAACTGTTCACGTTTTAATTTTTGTACTGGGTAACCTACTGCTTCAAACATGCGGCGCACTTGACGATTACGGCCTTCATGAATTGTTATTGCTACAATCGCCTTGCCTGATTTGCTATCTGAAGACATTAGTCTCACGCGTGCTGGTGCAGTCTTTCCATCCTCAAGCATAACGCCACGCTCTAATTGTCTTAATGCTTCTCTTGTAGGAATTCCTTTTACACGTGCTACATATGTTTTATCAATTTTGAATTTTGGATGTGTAAGTTGGTAAGAAAATTCACCATCATTTGTTAAAAGTAGCAAGCCTGAAGTTTCATAATCTAAACGACCAACAGGGAAAATGCGTTGTTCAACTTCGGGGAATAAATCTGTTACTGTTTTACGACCTTTATCGTCTGTTACAGCTGAAATAATACCTCTTGGTTTATATAGAAGATGATATACTTTACGTTCTTTTTCTAATTTAACTCCTTCTACTTCTACTGAATCAGAAGGAGAGACTTTTGTGCCAAGCTCTCTAACTACCTGTCCATTGACTTTAACTAAGCCTTGCTTAATCATTTCTTCTGCTTTTCTACGTGATGCAATACCTGCATACGCTATTACTTTTTGTAGTCTTTCCATTCGTTCACCTCATAAGTTAAATACTATTAGCCTGTCCAAAATTATGGCACACTTTCTACTATAAGAAAAGTATTAGTACCTTAATTAAGTCCTTAACTAATATGTTTGTAAACAGTTTATCTGCTTTTTATATCACTTTTTTATATAAAATCGAAAAAGGCTGCTAATATAAGCAGCCTTTTCTCTACTCAACCATTTATTTCCACTGTACATCAACAATAGCATCCTTAACTGGTTGGTCATCTATATAAAATGACCATCTACCTATCGAGTCTTTAGTTTTGGACCTAGGTAACTGTAAGATATGTTTTACCTTTTTTACTTCTTTCTTCGTCAGAAGTAAGTGCTGTGGCTCTGTTAATTTAATATTAATATCTGATTGTACAGAATACGTACCTTCTTTTGCTATTACTTCATTCGTATAATGTTTAAACACGTAATCAGCAAAATTACTATGGACAACCCAATCATTACCCTCATTGATCGTTACTACAATTACCTTTTTTCCATCTTTTTCAAAATAAGTAGCAAGTGTTCGTCCTGCTACTTTTGTATAGCCTGTTTTACCAGCTATCGCAAATTTGTTATTACGAACGAGCTTATGCTTATTTTCCCATAGTGTCCCGTTCCCTGTAGTACCTTTAAAATATTTTGTAGAAGCTATCTTCTCAAATTTTTCATTTTTCATGGCAATTCGTAACATTTGAGCTGTGTCATATGCAGAAGCTAAGTGCTTTTCATTGTGGAGTCCTGACGGATTTTCAAAATGCGTATTTTCCAAACCATAAAAGAGTGCGGTATCATTCATCATTTTAGAAAAACCTTCTAGAGATCCACCTGCAGCTTCTGCTATTGCCGCAGCTGCATCATTACCTGAACGTAACAATAGTCCATAGAGTAATGTTTCTAATGTTGTCTCTTCTCCAGCAGTTAAATAAATGGAAGACCCTTCACTCGTTGCTGCTCTTTGAGAAATGGTAACTGGTGTTTTTAAATCCAAATTCTCTATTGCAACAAGCGCAGTCCACATTTTCGTCAAACTAGCAATTGGTAAGGGTACATTTTCGTTAGACCCCGCTAGTAATCTCCCTGTCTCTGCATCAATGACTGCATATGAACTTGATGCAGCAGAACTAGGCGTCGTAGTAATTAGTAGTAAAACTACCATCAATAATCCGATTATATATCGGCGAAGCAATCGCCCACACCTTTCTTCTATTCTGAATCTGAATCTTGGAAAGCTTCTTGGAACTTAGACATGAATAAATCTGGGTTTTCATTAGATGAATCAGTTTCACCCATAGGTAAATCTGGTAATTCGTTTAAATCTTTCAAGCCAAAGTAGTTTAAGAACTCCTTTGTTGTGCCATATAATATTGCTCGGCCAGTTCCTTCAGCTCGACCTACTTCCTGTACTAAACCTTTTGAGCTTAAAGTATGTAGCGGTCGTTCACTTTTTACACCACGTAAATCTTCAATTTCTACTCTAGTAATGGGTTGTTTGTATGCAACAATGGCAAGGACTTCTAGTGAGGCTTGTGATAATGATTGACTAGGCGGGTTTTCAACAAGTCGCTGAATCGTATCTGCAAGGGCAGGTTTTGAAGTAAGCTGGTAGGTACCAGCTAATTCTTTCAGTGTAATGCCACGCCCTTCTTCTGTGTTGTAATGATGAGCTAATTGTTCCAAAGCTTGTGCTACCTTCTCTTCTTGCTCCTCTGTTAAGAAACTTAGTTGTCTGATAGTTAAACCATCTTCACCAATTACGAAAAGTAAGCTTTCAATTTTGCTCATCAATTGATTCAAGTTGTTCATCGTTCAAATCTTCCTTCCGTAATATTACCGTTAAATCTTCAAAGTTATTATTCTGCTCTACTGCTATTATTTGGCGTTTCATCAATTCTAGTAATGATAAAAATGTAATAACCAAAGTTGATTTATCTTCATAAGGGAATAGATCGAAAAAGCTTGAGCGTCCACCTGCTAATTTTAGCACACCCATCATAGTTTTCATTTGATCCTTTATGGAAACATCGTGCCTAGTAATTTTAGTCGTTAATGGCGCTTTTAGATGTTTTCGTCTAAGCATTTTTTGAAAAGCACCGACCATATCAAACACATTCACAGACGTTTCAAATAATGCTAATTGCTCTGCTGGAGCGAATGCTGAAAGATCCGCTGGCGGTCTTGTAAAATATTGCGCACGAGACGACTCTAAGTCTTTTAAATTCACTGCGGCATCTTTAAATTTTCTATATTCAATTAATCGGGCAACGAGCTCTTCACGTGGATCGGGCTCATCCATGTCGAATTCCGTTTCATCTAACTCCCCTTCATGGATTGGTAAGAGCATTTTACTCTTAATCGCTAGTAAAGATGCCGCCATAACTAAATATTCACTTGCTTCATTCAATTCAAGTACTTGCATTGCACGAATATGCTCCATATACTGAGCCGTAAGCTCCGCCATTGGAATATCATATATATCAATTTCCAAGCGATGAATTAAATGTAATAATAGATCGAGAGGTCCTTCAAAGGCCTCGAGTTTTACTTCATATGACATAGTCAACCACCTGACAGTTTATGTTCAAAATACAGTATAGAGGAATGGTGTTCGAAATGCATCCGATGTACCACCCATTATTTGTCCAGTTTCTAACATATTTCAATGGCAATCAAGATTACTTTGAATGTCACGAAGTGTTAGAGGAGTATTGGAAAGAAATAGCTCCAAGAGATAAAACTCACCCCTTAACAGGATGGATTCAACTAGCAACCGGCCTATACCATTGGCGCCGAGAAAATTTTAGTGGAGCCAAAACAATCTTAAAAAAAGCATATATTACTTTAGAGCAGTCCGTCAATTCTTCATTTATGGAAGAAGTGGACGGTATTGCAATTTTACACTCTATGCAGAAAATTCAACATGCAGTAGAAAAAAAAGAGCCTTTCCAAAAATTTATTCTACCAATTACCTCAGTAACCCTAGAGAACCAAGTTTTCACATCAATTGCCTTATTGAAAGAAACAGATGCTCATTACCTACAACATAAGCATATGCTACGTGACCGCTCGGATATTCTCCTGGCGAGAGACGAAAAAAGAAGAAGCAGACATTAAATTTCTTTGTCTGCTTCTTCTAGCATCGCTTTACATTTCTGTATGAACGGTGCAGTTTGATCACAAGCTGCGATCACACAATCCATATCCATTTTAGAAAGCTGTTTAACCATCTCTTTACCGAGTCCCTCACCTCTATGTGAAGGGTCAACCGATATATGTCTAACAATCCATTCGTCATCAGCAATCTCTACGCCAACTAAACCAATAAAGTCGTCCTCTTGTTTCCATAAAAACAGTTGCCAGTTTGGATCTGTATCGTATTGTCGAATCGTTTCTTGTAGTAATTTCAGATCTTTTTGATCTGGCATAAAAGACAAGAGCCCCATCGCAATTTTTTCGAATGCTTTCTTATAACGACATAACATTTATATGATCCCTCTTTTTGCCTTTAAGTATCTTTCAACATCCTACACGAAAAGCAAAAATTACGCAAATAGATTCACATTATTTACCTATATTTGATGGAGCAATATAAAGCCAATAAATAACGCCCCATGCTGTTGTTAATATTAGGAATAACAGAAGTAATAAAATATTACTTTTCTTCAATTAACGATTTACCTCCTTCCCAATCGTTAGAGGAAGGTCAAGCTTCACAAGATCTTCATAACTTTCGCGCTTTACAACTAATTGATGTGCGCCTTTTTCCGCAAAAACGACAGCAGGCCTTGGAATACGATTATAGTTACTCGCCATTGAATAACCATACGCACCTGTACAGAACACAGCCAAAATATCCCCTGATTCTGCTTTTGGCAACTTGATATCCTCAATCAGTTTATCACCAGACTCGCATAACTTACCAGCAATCGTATATGTGTTAACTAATTCGTCATTCATTTTATTGGCAATGACACCCTCGTATTTTGCGTCGTAAAGAGCTGGACGTATATTATCAGACATCCCACCATCAACCGCAAGATAATTCCTCGTATTAGGAACTTCTTTTTGAGAACCGACTGTATAAAGTGTTGTACCAGCGTCTCCAACTAGCGAACGACCTGGTTCAATCCAAATTTCAGGCATCGGCATTGAAAAAACAGCCATCTCTTGTTGTACTGCTTTGATCATATCATCTACATAAACTGCTGGTTGAAGTGGTGTGTCCTCTTCTGTATAACGAATTCCGAATCCTCCACCTAAATTTAATACTTGGCTAATGAAGCCGGATTCTTTATACCATTCGCCCATTTTATCACTTATTTTTTTTGCTGCTAAGCTGAAAGCCGCTGTATCGAAGATTTGTGAGCCAATATGACAATGCATTCCTTGTAATTCTAAATATGGGTGATTTTGCAATAGCATAAATGCACGGTCCGCTTGTCCATTATTTAAGTCAAAACCAAATTTAGAATCTGCTTGACCTGTTGTTATAAAGTCATGCGTATGTGCCTCTACTCCTGGAGTTACACGGATTAGGACGTGCATTTTTTGTTGACGTGCTTCAGATAGTTGTTTCAAGGCATCAATTTCATCAAAATTATCAATTACAATACATCCAATTTTCGAATCGAAAGCAAGATTTAATTCATCGTAGCTTTTATTATTACCATGGAAATGGATGCGTTCACTTGGGAAACCTGCTTTTAAAGCGGTATAAAGCTCCCCACCAGAAACAACATCGACTGATAGTCCTTCTTCAGCCGCTAATTGATAGATTGCAACGCTTGAAAACGCCTTACTAGCATAAGCAACTTGTGCTTGCACCCCTGCATTTTTAAAAGTATTAATAAATCCTTGCGCTCGCTCTCGAAAAAGGGCTGTATCGTAAACGAATAAAGGTGTACCATATGTTTTTGTTAAATCAATAGCGTCTACTTGTCCAATTGTTAAATGACCATTTTCAGTTACGTTTTGAGTACCATATAAATGCATCAAATCTCTCCCTTTATCCGTATCACCCAAAAGAATTCACGGAATTTTTCTATAACTAATTGAACTTTATCATAGAAAGAGAAATGTATGCAATGGCATATCATGAACGTTTTCGCTGTTTTGCACCAACAATATACGGTCTTAAAGCATCGCTCGTCATAGGGAATCGTATGAATATACGTAAAAAAGCTTGTGGGAAGAACGGAACAACTGGCCACATATAAGGTACTTTCATTGGTCGTAACGAACAAATATATAAGAAAAGCCCTAATATACCTAGGAAGAATCCATTAACTCCGAGCCATGCGGTTATGAGTAACAAAAAGATCCTAAATACTTTAATGGTGATACTCAATTCATACGAAGGAATTACAAATGTGAAAATGGCAGTAATTGCTGTATATAACACAACTTCAGGTGAAAAAAGTCCAACATCAATTGCAATATTCCCGATAATAACACCTGCAATTAATCCCATCGCAGTGGAAAGTGGAGTTGGTGTATGAATGGAGGCAAGCCGCAAGTATTCTATCCCTGCATCTGCTATTAATATTTGGAGTAATATCGGTATGGCGGACTTCTTATCTATTCCGACGAAATCTAAAAACGTAGGAATCAATTCATGATGCTTGATTAATAAATACCAAAAAGGTAATACTATGAGGCTTAAAAAAGTCCCGAAGAAGCGTAAGAAGCGGACAGCTGTTCCAATAAAAGGGGCCTGACGATATTCCTCTGCATGTTGTAAATGATGAAAAAATGTTACGGGTACTAAAATAATTGAAGGTGACGTATCGACAATTATCGCGATATGACCTTCCAATAAATGAGCGGCGGTAATATCAGGTCGCTCAGTGTAGCGTACAAAAGGTAGTGGATGGAAACCTTGTTTAAATAACCATTCCTCTATTGATTTATCCGCCATTGTTAAACCATCATGATGGATTTTCTTCATACGCTGGCGTATATAATTGAGATGGTCCTCATTGGCAATACCCTTCATAAATACGATTGCTGTATCTGTCTTGCCTTTATCAGAGATTTGATGCAATTCAAACCGCAAGGATGCATCTCGAATTCGCCTTCTTATAAGCCCTGAATTTTGTACAATATTTTCTGTAAATCCATCACGTGACCCCCTAATAACTTTTTCATTATCAGGTTCCTCAGGTTGTCTACCAGGATAAGCCCTTAAATCCGCTATAAAAGCATAGCCAGATGGAGTTATAAACGCCACCTGGCCCCCTAATATCGCAGTTAATAGCTGTTCCTGATTCGTCATCGGCTCCCAAGCAAAATACGGGAAGCAAAATTGGAAAAATTCCGGCTCAGTTTCAGGTGTATATCCTTCCACCTCTTGAGTCGGTTGAATATTGACAAGAATTTCTGTGAAGTTGGCACTATCAACGAGCCCATTAATATAAATAGAGAACACCGGCATTTTGTATAAATGCAAATGTTTCATTCCTATATCAAAGCTTTCGCTTTCACCGAATTTTGAAATCATAAACTTTTCTGCTTCTTCTATACTTGCGAAAATAGGTTTTTGTTCTTCAGTCATTTTTTTGCCGCCTTTTCTAATCCTTTCAATTGACCTGGTGCTAGCCAAATTTTCAACTGTGATAAGATTCGTTTTTCTAGTCGCGATACTTGTACTTGTGAAATGCCAAGTCTTTCAGCAATTTCACTTTGAGTACAATCTAAGTAATAGCGTAAATAAATAACAGATTGTTCCCTTTTACCAAGTCTTGTTAAAATATCTCGAAGTGGTATATGCTCAAACGGCCTTTCAGAGGTAGCATCTCTCATTTGGTCCATTAACGTAATTGGATCACCATCACTTTCAAATAATTGTTCATGTAGTGATGCAGGGTCCCTTAGAGCATCCGAAGCCATTGCTATTTCATCAGTTGTGACTTCCAACAAATCGGCCAATTCCTTCATCGTAGGGGGTCTTTCATTGATTTTAAGAAAATCATCTGTGGCATGCCGAATTTTATAGTTAAGCTCTCTAATAGATCGGCTTACTTTAACCATACCGTCATCTCTTAAAAAACGTTGAATTTCACCAATTATCATAGGTACTGCGTACGTTGAAAATTTCACTTGGTATGACAGATCAAATTTGTCAATCGACTTCATTAAGCCAATACAGCCTATTTGAAAAAGATCCTCTAAATCTGCCCCGCGTGAAGCAAAACGCTGTACGATTGACCAAACAAGGCGCGTATTCCCCTCTACCATCTCCTTTCTAGCGTTTGCATCGCCAGCTTGAGACTGCAGTATGAGTTCTCGCATTTTCTCCTGTGTCAGTAATATGGAAGAGGCTTGTGGTTTAGATGTCATTTTCTCACCTAGCGGCAAACGGTGAACCTACTGGTTGAAATTGCTTCTTGAAGGTGACCGTTGTCCCTTTCCCGCGTTCGGACTTAACAGATAACTGATCCGTGAAGCTTTCCATAATTGTAAAGCCCATGCCAGAGCGATCCATTTGTTGCTTTGTCGTATATAAAGGTTCCATTGCTTGCTGTACGTCTTCAATTCCACATCCTTGATCTGAAATCGTCACTGTTACTTCTCTATCAACACGAGTAGCATAAACAGTTACAATGCCTGTGCGATTTTCCTCATAGCCATGAATAATTGCATTTGTAACCGCTTCTGAAATGACAGTTTTTACCTCAGACAATTCCTCAATCGTTGGATCTAGCACTGTCATGAAACTCGTCATCGCCATACGCGCTAGTGCTTCATTTTCACTGACCGCTAAAAACGATAAAGTCATTTCATTATCCATTCAAAATCCCCCCTAAAGTTCGAATTACTTCATCTTCTGTACCTTGCCAAATATATTTGGACAATCCTGAAAACTGGAATATTTTCTGCATTGTAGCAGACGGATTTAAGATGACTGTTTGTCCATTGATTGGCGCTAAATCACGCATTCTTCCTAAAATTAAACCAATGCCAGCGCTATCCATAAACTGTAGGTCACCTAAGTTCCAAACAATTGCGTGAACGCTACCTTGGTATATTGCTTGTGAAATGTCTTCTCGAATACGGTTTGCAGCGTGATGGTCTAAATCACCTTGTAAACGAATAACGGCAATGCCATCCACTGTCAGTTGAATTAGTTGTTGCATAGTCATACCTCCTTTTCACAAGCATATTCCACATTTGTTTTGCGTTATCCTTCTGCATGACAATTTAAGAAGAAACCTTCTAAATTTAGAACTAAATCGACAGTAAATGGATGTCATCTTTATCCATAAGTATTGGAGATTCGAGGAAATTTTAATCAAAAAAAATCTCTATTTTTATAAAAACAAAATTGAATGGTGGAAAATGGAGAAAATCAAGAAATTAGGTCAACAAGTAATGTGATCTTTTTTAATATAGATCTCATTTCACAGTATTTTAGTTTTTGGCTGTTTTCTAAAAGATTGATTTCTGTTAAAACATAAAAAAGTTAATATACGAGATGATTATATTTAGGTTAGATGATTTTAATAGTTGATATTAAAAGGACTACACATATAGATAAATGTGTAGTCCTAATTTAATATTTTGTTGCACTAAAATCCTATTTATTTAGCAAGGAATCTAATGATCTTAGCTAACATTCATTATTTAGTACAACCCATCTACATCTTCTTTCGTGTTAATAAAGATGTTTTTAGTTTGTGTGTATGCATCTAATATTGATTTGTAAGTTTCACGGCCAATACCTGATATGCGCTTGTGAATCATTGAACATAGCAGAATAATATTTTGAGAGAATAATTTGATGTCTAATTAACAAAACTGATATTGTACATGTTGCAAAGTTGAAAGACTGGAGCAAGGATATCAAAAAGAAAAACAAGATGGCATACATGTTCTTAGAAAAATTTACATTGAATGAAATGTAAATTTTTTTCAATAGAATAAATGAAAATTATAAGACAAAAGTGGACTGCACTCTGTCAAATAGATAATGGCAGTTCACATCTTGTAGATTATCTATTTTTTTATTTTGAACCTTATGATTTGATTAACAATACCCTTAGAGAAAACAGCCTAGTTATTCTTTCAGTAAACGCATTCTTCCACCACCACAAAATTTATTTTTTTCAACATTTAATCAACAAAAAAAGCTGGTACTCAATTAAATGAGTACCAGCTCTTAAAAAATTATTCTGTTATGATAGCCTCGATTAATTTCGGTGCTTGAGGTGCTTCTTTGGAAATTTTAATATGTGAATAGATTTTATCAATCACTGAAGAGACATCTTCTTGGTTTGCATAAATTGTTACGAGAGACTCACCTTTCGTTACTTTATCGCCAACTTTTTTGCGTAGCATTAAACCAACAGCTAAGTCGATAGTCGATTCTTTCGTAGCACGACCTGCGCCTAAAATCATTGCAGCTGTTCCAACTTCATCAGCTTCGATAAATGATACAAAGCCATCTTCTTTTGCTGGTACTTCGAAAGTATATTGAGCTTGAGGCAACAATGAAGTATCATCCACAACTGCAGGGTTACCACCTTGACCTTCAATAAATTGTTTGAAGATTTCTAATGCGCTACCGTTTTTGATAACTTCAAGTAATTGTTCACGCGCTTCTTCAATTGTTTTCGCGTGACCACCTAGAACCACCATTTGACTACCAAGTGTTAAGCAAAGCTCCGTTAAATCTTCCGGACCTTCTCCTCTTAAAGTATCAATTGCTTCTTTTACTTCTAATGCATTACCAATCGCAAAACCAAGCGGTTGGCTCATATCAGAAATAATAGCCATTGTGTTACGACCGACATTATTGCCGATTTGGACCATTGCATGTGCTAAATTCTTAGCATCCTCAACAGTCTTCATGAAGGCACCTTCACCCGTTTTTACATCAAGTACAATAGCATCTGCACCTGCGGCAATTTTTTTACTCATAATTGAGCTCGCGATTAAAGGGATGCTACTTACTGTTGCTGTCACATCTCTTAGAGCGTATAGTTTTTTGTCAGCAGGTGTTAAGTTACCAGTTTGACCAATAACGGCTAATTTAATGTCATTTACTTGCTCAATAAATTGCTCTGTCGTCAATTCAACATGGAAGCCTTCAATAGCCTCTAATTTATCAATAGTGCCTCCTGTATGCCCTAAACCTCGTCCACTCATTTTAGCAACAGGAACACCGACAGCTGCTACTAAAGGGCCTAATACTAACGTTGTTGTGTCACCAACGCCACCAGTCGAATGCTTATCAACTTTAATACCTTCGATTTTAGATAGATCAATCTGATCTCCTGATTCAACCATTGCCATTGTTAAATCTGCACGTTCACGATCGTTCATATCTTTAAAATAAATAGCCATCAATAAACTACTTGCTTGATAATCTGGAATTGAACCGTTTGTATATCCTTCTACGAAAAAGCGAATCTCTTCCGTAGTTAATTCTCCACCATCACGTTTTTTTTCAATAATATCAACTATTCGCATTTTATTACTCCCTCACTTATTTTAAATTTGATAAGAAGCTTGTGCCAAATTCCGGTAATTTCACATTGAAGTTTTCTGCAACTGTTGCACCAATATCAGCAAATGTAAGTCTTAATGGTAATTCATGACCTTCTTTAAAGCGTGGTGAATAAGCGATTAATGGCACATATTCACGTGTATGATCACTTCCAGGGAAAGTTGGATCATTTCCATGGTCAGCTGTTATTATTAACAGATCATCTTCCGATAACGCTTCCAAAACTTCTGGTAAACGACGGTCAAATTCTTCTAACGCTTCACCATATCCAATTGGATCTCTACGGTGACCATAAGCTGCATCAAAGTCAACTAAGTTTAAAAATGATAAACCATGGAAATCCTTACGTACAACTTGTGATACCTTGTCCATACCATCTGTATTATCCTTTGTACGGATTGCTTCTGTTACACCTTCATTGTTAAAGATATCTGAAATTTTACCTAAAGCAATGACATCAAAACTAGCATCTTTTAATTCATTCATCACTGTACGTCCAAATGGTTTTAACGCATAATCATGACGATTCGATGTACGTTCAAAGTTACCTGGAGTTCCAATGAAAGGACGAGCAATTACACGGCCTACTAAATATTCAGGTTGTAAAGTCAATTCGCGAGCGATTTCACATATTTTATACAATTCATCTAATGGAACAATTTCTTCATGTGCCGCGATTTGTAATACTGGATCAGCAGATGTATAGACGATAATAGCGCCGGTTTCCATATGCTCTTTACCGTAATCGTCAATCACTTGCGTACCACTTGCTGGCTTGTTACAAAGTACTTTGCGACCAGTACGTTCTTCTAATTGCTCGATTAAAGTTTGTGGGAAGCCTTCAGGATACACTTTGAACGGTTTATCAATATTTAAACCCATAATTTCCCAGTGTCCTGTCATTGTATCTTTCCCAACTGAAGCTTCTTGCATTTTGCCGAAATAAGCTGCAGGTTTTTCGACTGGAGTAATACCAGGTAACTCACGGATATTTGATAAACCTAATTCCCCCATATTGGGCATAGTTAAGCCATTCATTTTTTCTGCAATATGACCTAATGTATCTGCACCTACATCACCGAACTTTTCAGCATCAGGTGCTTCTCCAATACCTACTGAATCCATAACGATTAAGTGAATGCGTTTAAATGGTTTTGTGTTCATTTGTGTTCCTCCTTTATCTTTACATTCATTTTACCAAACTATACGAAAAAATAAATGTCAGACCTCTGACATTTAAAACTTTTTTTTATGCACGTGGGTGGAACTGCTTATATACTTCCGATAATCGCGTCTTACTAATATGTGTGTAAATTTGAGTTGTTGAAATATCAGCATGTCCAAGCAGTTCTTGAACTGCACGTAAATCAGCACCATTTTCAATTAAATGCGTCGCAAAAGAATGACGTAAAATATGTGGTGTGATTTCTTTATCTATACCCGCTTTCTCTGCATAATCCTTCATTAATTTCCAACAAAATTGTCGTGTTAAGCGATCTCCCCTTTGGTTGATAAAAAAAGCCTCTGATTTATGTAGCTTATCTTCTAGTATTGGTCTTCCCTTTTCTAAATATGCCAAGCATGCTTCTAAAGCTTTTCGTCCAAGTGGAATAATACGTTCTTTACCACCTTTACCAAAGACTCGTACGAAGCCCATTGTAGTATGAACATCTTCTAAATTCAGTGCAATACACTCACTTATTCGCATACCACTTGCATATAACAACTCAAGCATCGTTTGATCGCGAATTCCTTGAGGTTTTGCAAGATTGGGCATGGCTATTAAGTTATCAATTTCTTCAATCGATAAAATTTTTGGTAATTTTTTCTCTAACTTCGGCATTTCTAAATGCACTGTCGGATCCCCACTAGCTCTTTTTTCTCTTAACAAAAATTGATGGAATGAACGGATTGATGAAATATGTCTTGAAATAGTTCGTGCAGACTTCCCTGATGTTTTTAACATTTGCAAATGATGTAATATATTCACTCTGTCTATATCATCAAAATATTGTACACCTTGACTTACAAAAATATTCTTAGTATAAGCAGTGATATCTCTTTTATATGATTGTAATGTATTATCAGAAAGCTGGCGTTCAACGCGTAAAAAGTGTAAATAATCTTGGATTGCATCTAGTACATCTTGGTTCATTTTGGTTCCCTCCTTAAAAATAGGTAAATAAAAAAGGACAGCACCTCCGCCATCCTTTGTTTGTAAGCTATAAACTTATGATTGATTGCTATTGTTATCTGACTCTTTAACATGACAGCGCCAGCAAATACCGTGAAATGTTAATCTATGGTCTTTAATAATAAAATTCCATCTTTTTTCAACGACTGCTTCAACGTCTTCAAGTAAATCCTCTTGAATTTCATCAACAGCACCACATTCGATACAAACGAGGTGATGATGAAAGTGAGCAGCTCCTTCTTGACGTAAATCATAACGAGATACACCATCGCCGAAATTGATTTTATCGACGATTTTAAGCTCCGTTAAAAGCTCCAATGTTCGATACACTGTTGCAAGTCCGATTTCTGGTGCTTTTTCTTTAACGAGTAAATAAACATCCTCAGCACTCAGGTGATCTTCCTCATTCTCTAAAAGCACTCTTACTGTCGCTTCACGCTGCGGCGTCAGTTTGTAGCTCGCACCATGTAATTGTTTTTTTATTCGATCAATACGGCTTTCCATACGACGCCCCCCTAAACTTCTTTCATTATACCAAAAAGTCAATTCTCATTACAAGATTGAATTGATTATAATTATAATAATTATTATTTGATAGTTATTTTAATTTATAGATAAAGTGAATTGCAAGCAATTCGCCCCCTAAAATTACTAGAGTGGCTATGAGAACTACTATTACACGGGGTAAAATCGGTAACTTCTTCCTGACAGCATAAACTGGTTCAGGTACAAGTACTATGCAAAATACCATTAATACTATACTGTAAAGCAATTGAAAAGGAAACCACCATGCAGCATATGACCAAAATGCGTTTTGTGTGTCTATTAAATAACCTGCACTGTATCCAAAAAATGCCGATTTTAATACAACAACAACCCTCGCCACATGTCTTAAATAATTATGAGATGCGAGCAACGAAACAATAGCAAATGGAATGACAACTGGCAATAAAGATTGCCAAATTGACGGCTTCCCTTGTAGGAGTACCCTACTATCCATTTTACGAATGAGCCATTCTGCTTGTTCAACAGTAGAAAGTTGCAACAGTAAAATTCCTCCGATAAAGCCAATTGCAATAATTAAGAAAAAGTAAATAATTTGAAATGATCGGTTCATATAGGTCACCTTCCTTTACTTCGTACAACCTATGCTTGTCCCGACCTATTTCATAACTTATTTTACAAGATATTTTTCATCCACATAATTGCAAACACTGTTTTAGCATCATAAATTCTTTCTTCACGAATCATTTGTTCAGCTTGTTCTAACGTAACTTCTAATAATTCGACAAATTCATCCTCATCTAGACCAGCAGGATTCTCAATTCTATATAAATCTCTCGCAACATATATATGAATAACTTCATCTGCAAAGCCTGGAGATGTGGCAAAAGATTGAACAAACGTGAAGTTTTTCGAGCCATACCCTGTTTCTTCTTCTAACTCGCGGATAGCTGTATACTCAGGTTTCTCACCTTTTTCTAATTTACCAGCGGGAATTTCGATAATACTACGCTCTAAAGGTTTACGATATTGCTCCACAAGAACAATTTTACCTTCGTTTGTTATAGGAATAATTGCTACTGCTCCTGGATGAGTTACTAATTCTCTAGTTGATGTGTTGCCATTTGGTAATATGACTTCATCCACTTTGACTGAAATAACTCGACCCTCAAAAATTTTTTTAGAACTAGTCGTTTTTTCTTCAAATTTTTTCATGATTATAACCCTCTCCGTTGTGCTTTTGTTATTAATCATTGTACCATTATCATATGAGGAGTGATATTTTTGAAGAGTAGAAAATTAGGTAATAGTGATTTAATTATTTCAGAAATCGGCCTTGGTTGTATGTCTCTACCAACTGATGAAAAAACTGCTAAATGGATAGTAGATTCGGCGGTAGATCATGGTATTACCTATTTTGATACCGCGGATCTATATGATAAGGGCATCAATGAGGAACTTGTCGGTAAGGCACTAAATGGAAAACGACAAGATATTATACTAGCTACTAAAGTGGGCAATGTTTGGGACAAGGACGGAGAAGGATGGCACTGGGACCCTTCAAAGAAAAATATCGAACATCAAGTAAAAGAAAGTTTGCGTCGCTTACAAACAGATTATATTGACTTATACCAACTACACGGTGGAACAATTGGTGACCCTTGGGATGAAATAACCGAAGCATTTGATCAATTAAAAAAAGAAGGTATCATTCGGGCATACGGTATTTCATCAATCCGCCCAAATGTTATTAAGGAATTTTTACCAAAAAGCGATGCAGTATCTGTCATGATGCAATATAGCTTGCTAGACCGCAGACCTGAAGAATGGTTTGATGTGCTAAAAGTTAATAACGCATCTATTGTGACACGTGGCTCTTTAGCAAAAGGTTTACTAACAAATGAATGGTCAGACCGCTTAGCAAAATTAGATGGGTACCAAACTTATAGTCAATATGAACTTCAAGCTACTCTAGAAGAAGTAGCAAACAATACAAAAGATGTACATGCAGCAGCACTTGCTTATGTATTACAATCACCTATTGTAGCATCTGCAGTGATTGGAGCAAGTTCAAAAGAACAATTGGAAGCAACAATTTCAGCTTACAATAATGCAGCACCGATTTATGCTAAAGAACTAGAGAAACTAACAAAAATAGATACGTATAACGCACATCGATAATTTTACTAGAAGGATTCAACATCACGAATCCTTCTTTTTTTACAACAAAATGACACTAACTATATATTTTACTTATTTTTAACAATCCTTATAAACTTATACTATGAATTTTGCAATTAGTAGCGCGATTAGTGCAAATGGGGTCTGTAATATGAAACCAACTAGTAAATACACTCCCACCTGCTTAGGTGTGATTAAATTTTCTAATAATAGCTTTCTAATACTAAATAGACAAAATGGTATTAAGATGGCAACAGCGGTAATGACACCAGGTACATATTTTTTTAAGATTATACTTTGCACAACATGCCCTATTCCATTCGCAAGGAATACACCAGCGACTAATAAGGCAAAGAATTTTATGGGCAGTATTCCGATAAATCGTTTATTATTAGCCGCTTTCACACAGCCAATCACTACGATAATCCATAATAAAATAAATGCGATAATAAATTCCTCAGTAGAAACGGAAAAGGGGAATCTCATAGTGAAATTTTCAATGGTTGCGATTTCCTCCAAATCATGAATTAAAAAAACAAGAGGAAAAATCCATATAAGTAATTTAATTTTAGAAACTTCCATACTTCACCCCTATTATTCTCAAGCTATTTATAAGTTATCAATGTAAAAAAAAAGAATTATTATACTAAACATTTAGTGTGAAATTTCACCATATGTTGGTACAGAATAAAAGGTAGCTCTGAAAGAAATCTTTCAAAACTACCTTCTATAACGCACTACAATGACCTTTTTATATAGTTAAATTATGAAACTTCCATAATTCATTTGTACAATGCCGCTTTAAGCAATCCAACTATGTCTTTTGTTAACTATTAAACTTTGAGCCCTTATCTCCGTACTCATTCAATAACTCTGCAAACGATTTGTTCTTCTCACGTTGTTTACGTTCAAATGCTAACTTTGCCTCGCGTTCATCCTGTGCTGCTTGTTCTTTTGCAACAAGGTCTTTTTTAGCAAGTTTTAGTTTCTCTAACACATCACCATTAAGTTGGTCTTTTAATGTTAGTGCCTCACTTTTTGCGGATTGTTGTTGTGCTGGTTGTTGTCTTTGTTGTTTTTTCTTTTTAGCCATGGTCAATCTCCTTCTTACGTTCTTTTTACGATTGTTGCAACACCTTGCCCTCCACCTATACAGAGTGTAGCAAGACCCGTTTTAACATCTCGCTTCTCCATTTCGTGAAGTAGTGTTACTAGTATTCTAGCACCACTTGCACCAATTGGGTGACCTAAAGCAATTGCACCCCCATTGACATTTAACTTCTCATGGTCAAAATGCAATTCTCGATCAACTGCAATTGACTGAGCTGCGAATGCTTCATTCGCTTCAATCAAGTCAATTTGTCCTAACTCTAGTTGCCCTTTCGTTAAGACTTTTTGCACCGCCCTAACAGGACCACTTCCCATTACAGCTGGATCTACACCTACACATGCGTTTGAAACAACTGTTGCAATTGAATTAATGCCCAACTCATCGGCTTTAGCTTTTGACATTACTACAAGTGCGGCTGCACCGTCATTAATACCAGAAGCATTTCCCGCTGTCACAGATCCTTCTTTTTTAAATGCAGGTCGTAGCTTTCCTAACTTTTCAGCTGAAGTTCCCGGCTTTACATATTCATCTGTATCAAATACGACTGGTTCACCCTTACGTTGAGGAATTTCTACTGCAACAATCTCTTCTTTAAATTTCCCCGCTTCTTTTGCTGTTGTCGCTCTTTCTTGGGAACGAGCTGAGAAGCTGTCTTGCTCTTCACGAGAAATTGCATATTGGTCACATAAATTTTCAGCTGTAATTCCCATATGATAGTCATTAAATGCACACCATAAGCCATCAGTAATCATACTATCAATCACCTTCTGATCGCCCATACGGAAGCCATCACGTGCGTTATTCAATAAATATGGTGCTTGGCTCATATTTTCCATCCCGCCTGCGACAATGATATCTGCATCGCCTGCAATAATGGCTTGTGTTGCTAAATGAACAGCTTTAAGACCTGATCCACAAACTTTATTTATAGTTAAGGCAGGTACCTCTTTTGGAAGTCCTGCAAATATAGCTGCTTGACGAGCTGGATTTTGACCTAGACCAGCTTGTAATACATTACCCATAATCACTTCATCTACTTGTTCAAAAGGCACCCCTACCTTTGACAGCGCTTCTTTTATAACAATTGCACCAAGTTTTGTTGCAGGTACATCCTTTAACGCTCCTTGGAAACTCCCAATTGCTGTACGTACAGCACTTACAATAACAACTTCAGTTGTCATAATTATTCCCCCTTGTTTAAGTACGAATTTATTTGCTAATATGTACATCCCTTCCTTACAATGGAATATAGGAGGGGATGTTATGTTCAGTTTACCAAATAATGCGACAATTATCGAGGTAGGTCCAAGAGATGGATTACAAAATGAAAAAAACTTAATTGAGACTAATGAGAAACTCAAATTCATTAAATGCTTGCAAGATGCCGGCATTACAGAAATGGAGTTAACTTCTTTTGTCTCACCTAAATGGGTGCCACAAATGGCTGATGCAGAAAATATTGTTAAGAACACTGCTAAAGTAGGTAGACAATTTGTCTTAGCACCGAATGCTACAGGTGTGGAGCGTGCGATGGAGAACGGTGCAGATGCCATTGCCGTTTTTGTTGGTGTTAGTCATACATTTAATAAAAAAAATATTAATAAAAATACTGACGAAGCCATGGATAGTTTAGCACCTGTCGTGGCAAAACTGAAAGAGCAAGGAAAATTTGTACGCGCATGTATTTCAACAGCTTTTTATTGTCCATATGAAGGGAAAATTGAAGTTAAAGACACAATTTCTTTATGTAAAGTATTTGCGAGTTGGGGTGTGGATGAGCTAAGTGTTGCAGATACTATTGGCATGGCTAATCCGGTAGAAAGTTATACCCTATTTAAGCTTTTGAAAGAAGAATTACCTAACTTACTTTTGACTGCCCATTTTCACGATACGCGAAAAATGGCTCTAGCAAATATATATGCTGCATTACAAGCTGGTGTGGACCGATTTGATACATCAGCGGGTGGTCTTGGAGGTTGTCCTTTTGCAAAAGGTGCTACAGGAAATGTTGCAACAGAAGATGTTGTACATATGCTAGAAAGTATAGGAGTTCACACAGGGATTGATGTCGAAAAAATTTGCGAAGCAGCAAAAATTGTCGAACCTTTAATATCCGGAACAATTGATAGTGGTCAATTCCGGCTCTTTAAGCAAAAGTAGAGGAGTGATGATCATGAAAAAACGTGTGCTTTGGATTTTCGGGCTTATTTCGGGTACACTTGGCGCCATTACAGCCATTCTCGGATACTTGTTTTCAAGTCGAATTATGTATATGAAGAACAAAGATGCAGCCTTCATATTACAACGAGAAAAGGAAGCAAAGCGTTTTGACGAAGTTTGGTTTGAGCATGTAAATAAGGAAGAGATGTGGGTTGATTCCCCGAATGGCTATTCAATTAAAGCCATCCACTTCCAGCCTTTGCAAACAAATAATACGATTATTATTTGCCATGGTGTTACGGAAAATAAAATTAATTCCGTAAAATACGCTCGTCTTTTCGAGCGCTTAGGCTTTAACTCAGTCGTTTATGATCATCGTAGACATGGTGACTCTGGTGGCAAAACTACAAGTTACGGACATTACGAAAAATATGATTTACAAGCAGTTATGAAAACTTTAAAGCAGAAGCTAGGTGGTGAAGGTATAATTGGTGTACAAGGAGAATCTATGGGCGCTGCTACTACATTATTATACGCAGGTACATTAGAAGACAAAGCCGACTTCTACATTTCCGATTGCGCCTTTTCCGATTTTTCAGAGCAATTATACTACTTAATGATGAAACAAACACCACTACGTAACAGCATAGCAATTAAACTTGCTGGTATCTTCTTAAGGATGCGTGATGGATACTCTTTAAAGAGCATTTCACCTAAAGAGGCTGTAACTAAAATTGAAAAGCCAGTACTGTTTATTCATAGCCTTCCAGATGACTTCATCTTACCTGAAATGACAATTGAAATGTATAGCTTAAAGCCTGGCCCTAAAAAGTTAAAGCTTTTTGATGTAGGTCCTCATGCACAATCCTTTAATATGAACCCTGAAGCCTATGAAATGTTGGTCGCAGACTTTTTAAAAGAGTTTGTCTTTAAAGACAAAGACAAAAAAATAGCACTCAATTGAGTGCTATTTTTTATTTACCGCTTAATTTATTCATTGAGTTCATCATTTGTTTGATTTGTTTTTCAGACGGTTTACGTCCCATTTGAGACATCATTACTCGTAGCATCTGTTCGTTAATAGGTGGGTTGTCTTTTAAGTATTTCATCATATATTGACGGGCAACAAAGAAACCGATAGCTACTCCTGCTATTAATGCCACGATAACAAGTATAATCCATAACGTAGTATTCACTGGTTTTCCTCCTCCAAGTTTCTTATGCGAGAAAACTATCTCCAACAAGGATTATACAATAAAAAACCACTACATACTACTGTTTGACAAGATTTATCGTCTTTCGTGAGAATGGAATTTAAGTGGTTTTAACCAACCACATTCCATTTCATCTTTATTAAATCCGATAAAGCAATCACTTAATTTTGACAATGTTGCAAATAAGTCTAACTCTAGCATGCGTGACCCAACACAGACAACAGCTATGTAATAAGGAAAAATATCAATTTGGATTTCCCCTTTAAATTCATTCATCAAAAAGATTTGGTGATCCTTCGTTTGAATGCCTGAAAAGCTATTACCTAATTGTTGTTGAATGATTAGTTCAATTTCCATCATATCCAAAGGCTCACATAAATAGGAGATCTCTTGCGTCGGATGTATTGCATGCTCATACGAATTTGAGGATTGAATTAAATCGAATAGTAAACGTTCTCTACCATAAACAAAAGCCTGATGTTTCTTTTTCACATGAAAGATTGAGTACATTCGCAAGATTACCACTCCTCTCTTGTAAACAGTATAGCAAAGATTGCAAGAACATTTTGTCAATTGACGTCCGATTTAAAGCACTTTATTTGTCAAAAAAGAAAAAGTAGAGGAAAAAACCCTCTACTTTTCAATATTATCGCTATTTTTTTAAGCAAATAATGCTTTTACTTTTGAAACAACATTTTCTACAGTGAAGCCATATTCTTTCATAACAATTTCACCTGGCGCACTTGCACCAAATTTATCAATTGCTAGAACATCACCTTCGAAGCCAGTATATTTATGCCAGCCGAATGATGAACCCATTTCAATTGCTAAACGTTTTGTAATTGTTTTTGGTAATACCGCTTCTTTATATGCTGCATCTTGAGCTTCAAAACGATCGAATGATGGCATAGAAACAACCGATACATCGATACCTTCAGCTGCTAGTTGCTTTTGAGCTTCTATAGCAAGGCTAACTTCTGAGCCAGTTGCTAAAATTAGTGCATCCGCTACTTCTTTAGTTGCTTTTGAAACAACATAAGCGCCTTTTGAAACACCTTCAGCTGCAAGTGAAGCTGAGTGTTCAGACACTGGTAAGTTTTGACGAGAAAGTACTAATACTGTTGGTTGGTTTTTAGACGATACGGCTAATTTCCAAGCTTCAGCAGATTCGTTTGCATCAGCAGGACGAATAACAGAAAGATTTGGCATAGAACGTAATGCAGCTAAATGTTCAACAGGTTCATGCGTTGGACCATCTTCACCAACAGCGATACTGTCATGCGTAAATACATACGTTACAGGTAGTCCCATTAATGCAGATAGACGAATTGCTGGACGTACATAGTCACTGAAGACGAAGAATGTACCACCAAAGACGTTTACTCCTCCATGAAGTGCCATTCCATTTAGAGCTGCACCCATAGCAAATTCACGAACACCGAACCAAATGTTACGACCTTCTGGAGTTTCTGCTGTGAAATCGCCAGCATCTTTCATGTATGTTTTATTTGATCCAGCTAAATCCGCACTTCCTCCGAAGAATGAAGGTGTGTTTTTTGCAAGTGCATTGATTACTTCACCAGAAGACGAACGTGTAGCAATAGATTTACCTGATTCATAAACAGGTACTGCAGATGCGAAATTTTCAGGAAGTTCCCCATTCATCGCATTTACAAACTGTTCTGCAAGATCAGGATATGCTTTTTTGTATGCTTCAAATTGTTCATTCCATGTAGCTTCTGCAAGTGTTCCTTGAACTTCAGCTGCTTGTTTGAATGTCGCATATACCTCTTCTGGTACATGGAATGGATCATGAGGCCATGAGTAGTGTTCTTTAGTAAGTTTCACTTCATCAGCACCTAGTGGCGAACCGTGTGAGTCAGCTTTACCTGATTTATTTGGTGAACCGTAGCCAATAACTGTTTTTACTTCAATAATAGTAGGTTGGCCTTTATGTGCTTTGGCTTGTTCAATAGCCGTATTTATTGCTTCAATATCATTACCATCAGCTACATGAATGTAGTTCCAGTTATATGATCCAAAACGTTTTTGAATATTTTCAGAGAATGATTTATTTAAATCGCCATCTAACGAAATGTCATTGCTATCATATAGCACTATCAGTTTTTCAAGTTGTAAGTGACCAGCTAAAGAAATTGCCTCAGCAGCAACACCTTCCATCAAATCTCCATCACCACAAAGTGCAAATGTATAATGATCTACTACTTCATGTACCGGCTTGTTATAAACGCCTGCAAGGTGACTTTCCGCCATTGCCATACCGACAGCCATTGCAATACCTTGGCCTAGTGGTCCAGTTGTTGCTTCAACTCCAGCTGTATGACCATATTCTGGGTGACCAGGTGTTTTTGAATCCCATTGACGGAAACTTTTGATTTCTTCCATTGGTAAATCATATCCACCTAAGTGTAATAGGCTATACAAAAGCATAGAGCCATGACCTGCTGATAAAATAAAGCGATCGCGGTTAAACCATTTAGGGTTTGAAGGATTGTGACGAAGTTGTTTTGTCCAAAGAGTATAAGCCATTGGAGCAGCCCCCATCGGTAATCCTGGGTGACCTGAATTAGCTTTTTCAATAGCATCAATTGACAAAGTTCGAATAGTGTTAATTGCAAGCTGATCTGCTTGTTGAGTCATTTTAATAGACATCCTTTCTTAAGCTAAATAGTGTACTATTATATTTTAGTCAACATTCTTATATAAAACAATGTTTTCTCTATAAATATGTGTTTAATTTAATCGATTATTCTTATTTTGTTTTTGACGTAACTTTTCAGGCGTTACTTCATTTCCCTCCGGGTCGAAAACACGGACATTTTCAATCGTCTCACGCATCGAAGATCGGAATGTGTCTAAATACTCTTTACGAAGTGTTGTTTGTTCTTTTGCTTCTTCTACAGTTAAACCTTGTGACTTTGATTTTTTCGAAAGTTCACTTATACGTTGTAATTTTTCTTTTGATAACATTTATTTCTCACCTTTCATACAGACCTTAATACAAAGGTATGCAAAAAAGACCGCAAGCGCAAGCTTTTAGTCTTTATTTTTCTCCTTTAATTCCATAAATCTTCGATGAATTGTCGCTTTACTAACTTGAAAGCCCAATCCTCTCAAAGTATCTGTAATTTCTTCAAATGTCATACCTTTTTGTCTAAGTTGAATAATTTGTTCAATCGGGACATCTATGCGATCTCGTCCCTCAGGATTCCCTCGATCTTTTAAATTCTTTTCTGGTCTATATCCGTTCTGTACAGCTCGTCTCATCCCTCTACGGATTTTCGCATTATGTAATTTACGTTGATACTCTTCAACTATCGCTAGTATTTCTAGCAACATAGCATCCATCTCATTTAGCCGGACGTGACCTGCATCACTTAATGTAAAAATATCTGTATTCGTTTTTTGCAGTAAATGAAGTACCGCCATTCGGCCATTTCCACGCCCTAAGCGCGTCTCATCTTGAACAAATAGTGCCGGTTGTTCATATTCCTTCACACACTCAAGTAGATCAAGTAAACCTTCCCGATCAATATCATATCCGCTATGTCGATCTGAAAAGACTTGTGCAACTTCATATCCTTTACTCGTTGCAAATTCCCTTAACTCAATCTCTTGCCTTTCAAGCGAAGTATCTTGTGTATCTTTTTCGGTACTTACACGGCAATAGAGTATTGCTATTTTTTGTTTCATTTTTTATCACTCGCCACTTCTACTCCTATATTTGGAACTTTTATATTATCATGTTCCGGAACTATTAGAGTATGCCCCGCATAAATAGTATCGTCAATTAAATTATTTTCATTTTTAACCTTAGCTATCCATTCATGATCAGCCATTTTACCTTTATATCTATCTGCAAGAGAAATTAAAGTATCTCCATCATGAACTTTAATTTCTTTATATGATGTATTCCCACTATTTGCAACCACTAAAACTGTTGTAAACATTACGCAAAATCCAAAAAGCAATGTAATGTATTGATTTTTTTTGAACCAACTCACACTTATTCTCCCCTTTTTTCGAATACCTGTTCGGAATGTATGTTCTCAATATAAACCGAACGTTTGTTTTTGTCAACGGTTTTTTCGAACTTATGTTTGCATTGTTTGTTCGCTAATGCTATACTATTAATAACTTTTACATAGTATGAGATAAAGAGGTGATTGGATTGAAAAAAGTATCGAAAAGACAAGAAGATATATTGTCTTTCATCAAAGAGGAAGTTCGCACTAAAGGATACCCACCTTCCGTCCGTGAAATTGGTGAAGCAGTTGGTCTTGCATCAAGTTCTACAGTCCACGGACATCTTGCTAGACTTGAGAGCAAAGGACTGATTCGACGAGATCCAACGAAACCTCGTGCAATCGAAATTTTAGATCAACAAGATTCTACAATCGCAAAACAAGGTGTTGTACATGTACCACTAGTTGGTAAAGTTACTGCAGGCCTTCCTATTACTGCAATTGAGAATATCGAAGAATACTTCCCTATCCCAGATTCTTATGGAACAACTGAAGATCAAATTTTCATGCTTGAAATTATGGGTGAATCTATGATCGAAGCTGGTATATTAGATGGAGACTATGTAATCGTGAAACAACAAGCAACCGCGAGTAATGGCGAAATTGTTGTAGCGATGACAGAGGACAATGAAGCAACTGTAAAACGATTTTTTAAAGAGGAAACTTATTTCCGCTTACAGCCAGAAAACTCTTCTATGGAACCAATTATTGTAGATCGAGTTTCCATTTTAGGAAAAGTAGTTGGTTTGTATCGTAACGTTTTATAAATGACAATAATATCAGATTGCAATAATCAATGAATTTTTTGATTCTTGCAATCTTTTTTTATATACATAAACATAATATATTATTTGTATAATCGCACATTCCATCTAACGAAATACCTTTATTTCACATTCCATCTTAGCTAAGTATAAGTTTGGAATTTATCTTCTTGGGTCGGTCGGTCTGTTTTTTTATTCTTTTAGGTTAAAGGTTAAGTGAGAGGAAGTATGGTAGGTGCGGTTTAAAGATGCCCCCTATTATCCCCTCATAAATGCAGGCTTCGGATGACAACGTATTACAAAAAAGTATCCAATAAGTTCCAAAACTTTATTTTTAGCTCGATTTATAATGTGGTGGAACCGTGCTTACAGGACCAATGCCATTCTCTACGAATTTCTTCGACTTCGATGGTCGGCTGCATCTTGTACGTAGTTCCATGTCATCTCACCACAGTAACCGTTTTGTTGATTGATTATTGATTGATCTCGTACTTTTGCCAGAAGGCTTATTACATTTTAAATTCCAATTAATTTGAATACTATACAATCTAATTAATAGTACAAATATTCGTATAAAGTTATAATTGACGTATCTTAAAAATCAAAGGAGTTTTGTCTTATGAGTCAAAGAGTTCCCTATTATACTGTTGCACCTGATGGTTTGAAAATCATGATGGATATGGAGAAGTACACCAAAAAGTCTACTATTAATCGAACTACTAGAGAACTTATCAAAATTAGAGTTTCACAAATTAACGGTTGTGCTTTTTGTATAGATACTCATACTTCCGATGCTCGTAAGATGGGTGAAACGGAACAACGAATTTATTGTTTAAATGCTTGGAATGAATGTACTTTTTATACACTTGAAGAAAAAGTTGCTCTAGAACTATCTGAACATATTACTTTAATCCCTACTAAAAGAGTTCCTGAAGATCTGTATAAGCGAGTTCGTGAACTGTATAACGATAGAGAATACGTTGACCTTGTGCTAATCATCAATCAAATCAACAGTTGGAATAGAATTTCTATTGCAATGGGAAATATAGCAACCGAAAAATAATCCCTCTCAACGAGCACCTTAAGGTGTTCGTTTTTTCATTCCCTTCACATCAACCAATTTCCAACTACTCCTAATTTAATTTGTCCAAACATTTTCAAACTCCCCCTTACTTCATAATTTTTTCTTTTACATTAGGATACTCCTTTAAATAAGCCTCTGTTGCATTTCCTAACTCAATATAGAAATCTGCAAATGATTGTTGTTTAATTGTAAGTACGCCCAATAGCCTCACCTCATTATGCTAATTGCTTAATTATTATCTTTCTCCAATTGAACCCAGTAATTTATATGTGTAAATATAACCTTTCATAATCAACCCGTTGAATATCAGAATCATTGTAATCAGGATGTTTCTTTATATATGTTTTTACCTTTGTGAATTCGTCTGTAGTATTCAACTAATCCCTCCTATTTTTCCATATCATCAATAACCCATTTCTCATGAGAAAAACTAAGGACTTTCCAATCAATTTGTTTCTGAGCTGCATCAATCGTTTCTTGAGAGTAGTGTTGAATGCTCGCTTCCACTTCTTCAATTAACGCTAGTGCAGATTCGCTTGACAACTGTTTAATCCATTCCATATTTCTCACCACCCACAACCACTATAAGTAATTGCTAAAAGTAAATATATTACATATTTAGTAATCTATATATTACGCATAAAACAGAATAATCAATTTATTATATATTTTTCCAAATTATTAAGTATAATACTAATAAGGGAGGTGATTGATATGAAAAAGAAACTAGGAATGCTTCTATTTGCTGCAGCACTTTTCGGTGCAACATCTGCATCTGCGTCCGCAACTACTACTGATACCTCTACTTTAGGAGTAAATTGCGTATGGTTAGATACTGCATGGGCATGCGATTACTAAAACTATACTAGAGATAATAGTTTTTAATCATTTGCCACTTTATAGTGGTTTTTTTATTTGGCGCACTTCACCCTCAAACAAACGAACTCCATCCAATAAGGGAATTGGACAACTAGGCATTCGTTTGTGTCAGAGCAAAATAAAAACACCCCGAAGGATGTTTAAACTCATCAACCTTTATCTTCTAAATTTTCTAGAAATGCTATAGCAAACTCATCGTAATTTATTAATCCTTTATCATGTAGAAGTCCCGCTAATGATGTTACTGCTGAAAATACTACTGTGATGCCCCCTTTTTCTTCTACAGCATTTAAAATTAAATCATTCATTTTTTGATCATCCATTTCTACCACCACCCACAACAATTATAAGTTGGATAAGACTGCAAGTCTGTAATGCATATTTGATAAAATTATTAAGTTTACAGACATAAAAAAGCCACACCGGTTAGATGTGACTTTGTTTTTAAAATAACATTTGTTCTATTATTTTGATTTCTTGTTGTAGTTTAATCTTTTCTTCTCTAATCTTTTCTAATTCGGTTAATTCGTTATTATCGATTAACTTCAATTCTTTCTTAGCTAACTCAATTAATTTTCGACACTTCTTATTATGCTCATCTGACAATGCTTTATTTATATTTTCTTCCATAAGCACCCAACTCTCTTAGAGCTAATTATAGCACAAATGAGAATACCTAAAGTCATTACATATAGACTATTTTCAGATTATTCTATCACTTTAGCGCTAATAAGACATATTACTAATCTATCACATTACACTCATCAACCCCGTTGTATGTATCTGGTTGTCTTCCCGTCTCCATCCAGTCCATAGCAAACGTCATGCTTTCAATCATGCTGTTGATCTGCGTTTCATCTTCAAAGTTAGTTTCATGTAAATTAGCTTTCATTTAGTGCAGCGCATTTCTACCTTCTTTAGATTCTGTAAGTAAATTATCAGCCCAGTTATCCATATATATCGCCCCTTTTAGATAAATAAAAAAGGAGCACCAAATAAACACAGTAATTGCGTAAATTCAGTGCTCCGAGTTGTTCTCGTAAGCGGTTATTTATTTTTATTTATTTTAACACACTTAAATCTAGTTTTGTAAATTTAGTAGCTCTTCTTCAACTAAAGCCCCTGTTAGTTTAAGAGTCAAATTAATTAAACATAATTTAACCTTTTATCAATTTAATAACTCGTTTCGGCTACAATTTTTAGGAATAATGCCGAATTTAGCAATCAAAAGAATCAGTAAAAATACAAAACAACTAAAACCTGTATTATCACTTGTAAGTAAATTTAACTGGATAACTTGCATCGCAACTAAAACGTTTAATATATAAGAAACGAGAAAACCAAAAAATGAAGCACACGTTAAATAAGTGCCGAATAACAACCTTCTGTAATTAGATACATCTGGTCTATTAGTTTTTTGGATAGGTAAAGTATGTTGAACTTGTTTAAATAAGCCGTATGTGAAACCGATAATTAATAAGATAACTACTACATAACCAATTACATCATCCATCAGTCCATCCCTATATTTTCCAATTATACACCAGTTATCTTTATAAAGATTTTTCTTCTTTAACCAACCTGCCCCTTTAGTTGAACGAGACATTATCCTAAGTTATTTAATTTAGTAACGCTTTTAACGCTTCTTCAATGTCTGACTTCAATTCATATAGTGTCTGCATAAAAATCTTCATCATGTTTTAAACCCTCATAATTAATTGCTATTTGAGAACGGTACTCTATTTCCATACAGTTTTCAGAAGTTAATCCTTCTAATTGCAGCCTTCGACTAATTTTCAGAATCCATAATAAGATTACTATTACAACTCTTCTAATTTGAATTTATTTATTCTATAGACTTCATCACAAAGAAGATCGATATCCTCTTGATTATGACTGGTCATAATAATTGTTTTCCCTTCCTTTTTAAAATTAAGTAAGAGACTACGTAATTTTTCTACACTTTCAAAATCTAAAGCATTAAATGGTTCATCTAATATTAACACTTCTTGATTTTCCATGAAGGCTTGTGCTAAAGCCAGCTTCTGCTTCATACCTAATGAATACTTCCGTACTTTCTGTTCAGCTGTAGGCTGAAGTCCAACTAAGTTCATTGTTTTAATGATTTGCTCATCATCAATTTTATTCTGTATCATGGCCAGAGATTTTAGATTTTCAAAACCCGTTTTATTTCCTAGATATCCTGGCCTATCAATTATGATTCCAAAGTTCTTTGGAAAAGTAATATCCTTATGTAAATATTCTCCTCCGATTAATATTTCACCGTGATCGGGTCTAACAAATCCACAAATCAACTTAAATAATACAGATTTTCCAGAGCCGTTAGGACCTACAATTCCGTATATTTTTCCTTTTTCAATAGTTAAATCTATATCTTGAAATATAGTTAAGCCCTTATAGGACTTTTGGACATTTCTTACTTCAATTAGGCTCATATATAGTCATACTCCCTCAAATACATATTTTTTGTTAAGCAAATAAAATATACATATCCCTTCAACCAAAACTATGAGGATCAAATACAATGATATAGTCATTAGTGATGTGCCATATATCAAATGGCTGTACCCATTTAAACCCACTGGAATGTATTTATAACCAGGGAATAATAATGCGATAAAGATGCCTATTGTAACCAAATTGGTTGAACTGCTTTTTAAAACTATTTGTAACGTAATCAACAGCAGAAGGTAAATGCTTATTTGTAGAAGGCCATTGATAAAAAAGTGATATAGCAGAGAAGCAAAGTTCATATCTTCCACTACTGTCACTCGTAAAGAAAATTCCATGCCTTTAAAATATGCCACTGTTAAAGTCAAAATAAATATAAAAATCAAATACATTATTGCCATTAATAAAATATTACGGAACCATTCGCCCATCCATTTAAACATAGAGGTGTAGCGAATAATTTTGTAGTAGCTCAACTCTGAAAATTCTCTTGCTAAATAGACTTGTGCCAGATATAAAAAGCCGAAGAATACTACTATGTAATACATATACGACAAGAGAGTATAACCCGCAGATGATGTACCGAAAAAATTAAGGAGAAATAGATCAATTACAGTATTACTTCGGCTGTCTGCCATAAAGTAAGTTCCTAATACTAATACAGAAAGATATACGGCGATGCCCGTCTGAAAAGCAGTAAAGCTGACTATTTGTTTTCCATCTTTAAATTGCAAGGCTAAATAGATTAATCCAAGCGAAAAGATTGCGATTAAAGGGATAGTGAATGTGGTTTTCCAAAGATTTAATGTTTGAAACATAGCGACATAGTTTGATAAAGACAATTTCGCTAAGTTCTCAGGGAAAAGCTTCCAGGAAACAAAAGAAAATATATATAAAATGGCAACAACGAAGCTTATCCATCTCCACGACTGAAGAAAGACATATATAGTAGTAACCGAAGCTAAAATAATTAATGTCGTAATAAAGAACATACCTATTTGATATATAAGAGCAAGAATAGGGAAATCAAAATACTGTCTCATAATAGCAGTAGGTTCAAGTAAGTTACTTCCTGAACTCCATTCGTTTGCAAAGGGGAACCCTATAGTCATGATGAATGCAACTAATAACCAAACGATAATCGTCAAAGCTAAATACATTAAAATTTTCTTAGAAGCCATGAGTACCCACTTTTTATATGAGCCTAATCTGATCAATAAATGATATTCAAAGTCCTTTACTAAAAAGGTCACATTGAAATATAAGAGGAATGGTAATACGAAATAAATAATCAAGTTAACATCACTTAATAATGTAATTAGCAGATCCCAAGCATTAACGGATGCATTACTTTCGATAATTGTTTTTCTAATTCCAAAACAAAAGATAAAAATAACAAACCCCAATATAATCCATCTTAACTGCAGCAACTCATTAATAAGTCTTCTCAAAATGACCATTCTGTCGAATTCCTTTTCTTAAGATATACATAACTCACTATCACAGTTATTAATAAAATCGTAAATGGTACAAATACAGTCCATAATTTTTGTTGCATTATAGAGTACGGGAAAATTGTATATAATGGTGCAAACTTTGAAATACCTAACACCGCAGAGACAAAGCTCATACCTTGATACCATACAAATGGTATCGATAAAGCAACAAATGAATTATTTAAGATCAGGCATAAGATTAAAGGTAAAGTAGCATATAAAACTCCATTGATACCTACCCAGAGGGAGTATATGAATCCATACACAAAAGGCCCGAAAACTAATAATTGATCGAAAGTTACCGTACCATGCAAATTCCCACTAACCCCAACTTTAGAGATAAATGTAACTTGAGGGTTTATATATTGAGCGAACAGGAACGGTAAAAACGCATATAAAAATGAAACCCCAAATGAAAGAAGTGCATTTACCATGATTTTAGCGTTCAAATATGTATTAAAATCTATTCTTATCTTGGTATATGTTAAATAATTATTATTTCTTTCATGAATTATTGTATCCGCAAAAACGAATAATACTAAAATCGGGAAAATCATTGCACCAATACCGTTGAGCAAACGCCCGTAGAGATCGATATTGTCAGTGAAGGAATAGCCATCATGGATTATTAAGTATTGTATCCATACAGGTAAAGTAATAATAAGAAACCAAGTTAGAACCCTATTAAACGTAAATATTTGCTTAAATTCAACCCCTATTTGTTGTTTTAACATCTCTCTCTCCCCTATTTTTCGACTTAAAATAAGTAACACTTCAAATAATGGTAACTTTATAAAATACACCTGTAAACACTAAGTTTCCCTAATTAATAGTATCAACTCCACAAAAAAGATAGATTAATTAGAATTTTTTGTGTAACCTTATTGAACTAACCTGCCCCATTAGTTCAATAAAAAAAAAAGCTGTCTATGCAGCTCTATAATCTTTTGCTAAAGCACCCGTTAGTTGAAAAAGAGCTTAAGGTCTCTACTCTTGATTAAAATGCATTAACTTATCTAAAGGCATATCTGATTCTTTGAAGCCGTATTTCGTTATCATCATTCGTTCTATCGCTTTTTCAGGGTTCTCTTGATAAATCTTAATAATTACTTCACAATGTGACAATGCTAAGTGTTCTGTAAGCATCCGAGCAAATTCCCCGAGTATTTCTCTATGTTCATCTTTAACAGGTTTATCAGAGAAATATGTAGTAGAGACATAGTTTACACGCTGGTCATCTTCTTCATAAATTAAATCTGGAATTTCAAAATCATCTAATGTGGCAGGTCGAAATTCATCTAAAATGGCGAAAGCATAATGTTGGCCCCCAATTTGAACATCCCACACTTCAAAGTCCCTTAATCTAATTTTACGTTCAAAATAATCAATCAAACTTAAGTCTCCTTTCAATTTATTGAACTGCTGATAATCATTCAAGATTATATTTTCTTATTAAACTATTCTGCTCCGTTAGTTCAATAAGAAAAAGGCTCTACTCCTTATTGAAGTAAAGCACCCGTTAGTTGAATTAGAACAGCGACGCTTTTTAAACAATCGCGCCCGATTTCGGTATTATAATATTGTTATCCCTTTGCCCTTTTCGGCCAAATAAAATTGCTTATGGCAATCAAAAAATCGATACCTAACACAAGTGTCCATATTTTCAAAAATCCAGCCAACACTTCTGTTCGAGCTGAATCGTTAATTAAATAGATTAAGGTGAATAAAACCCCGGCACCTATTAGAAAAGCAAGCACATGTTGTCCCCAGCTTTTAAAATAGTGTTTCGCATAATCGATGCCAAATCTCTTAAATGGTTTCGCTCCTTGTTTCATCACATAATATTGAAAACGTATATCAGCCCATTCAATCATACTCCTACCGAATGCGATTGAGATTCCAATATATACAGCAGAAATTGCATGCACTTGGGTAGCAGTCGCACCACGATACAAGTCAATACCCGTGGCAACTAATAAAATTAAATCAATAACAGGTGTTAAAGCTAGGAAAAATAATCCTAATTTATTTCTTTTTAGAATATATCGTGTGAATAGACCTAAAGCGATAATAACCCAAAACCCTATTTCACAAGCAACGATCAGCCACGCAATTACATTCACCTCAAAACCCCCTTGTATAACGCACACAATTATCTGTTTACCTATAACAATTCAACAATACTCTTCAACTAACCTGCCCCGTTAGCTCAGTAAAAAAAGAAATGTCTGAACAGCTCAACGATCTTCTACTATAGCACCCATTAGTTGAAGAAGAAAAAAGAGACGCATATTCAACAATCGCGCCCGATTGTTGAATATCAAGATAGTGATTTCTCCTTTTTACAAGATACTTTTATGATCTCGGAAGAGGAGAAAAACCCCTTTTCATTTGTTTAAATGTCTCATTCATCCTTCCAACTACGTAAAAGTTCTTCGAAAAAGAGTTTCGGCGCAGAGGACTGGTCATCTTGTAGATAACTTTTTGCCACAGCCATAATATTTAACTTCGGAACAATAAATATATATTGTCCGTATAAGCCATTCGCATAGTAATATTCAATTTTGGTGTTACTATTAGTAATTTCACAAGTCCATAGCTGATAACCATATCCAGCTGTTCTGTCTTCTTCTGCTTCAAATTGTTTATATGGTTTTTTTGCCTCGTGGATCCAGTTAGATGAAACCACTTGATTTGATTTACATTGCCCTTCGTTTAGTAATAAAAATCCAAACTTCACCATGTCCTCTAAATTTAATGAAATACTAAAGCCACCCTCGTGAATTCCTTGCGGGTCCTTTACCCATATGTATTTTTTTATCCCTAATGGATGGAATAGAAATTCTTCAGCAAATGAGGCGGTAGAACCTCCAGAAACTTTTTGGATGATCGCGCTTAGTAAATGAGAGTTTCCACTATTATATTCAAAGGTTGAACCTGGTCTATCTATAACTGGTTGTTCTAGTATGAATTTAACCCAGTTTTTTGAACTTTGGAATTTTCCTACTTGTAACCCCGAAGTCATAGTCAGCAAATGAAATAATGTGATTTCCTCCTTCATTGGGTCATTGAACTCTAATATTTCCGGAAAGTAGTTATAAATAGGTTCATGAATGTTTTTTATTAGCCCTTTATCGACCATAATTCCAATTAATATAGACACAATACTCTTTGTAATGGAATAAACCTTTGTCGGATTTTCTACGACTTTTTTATTCTTTAAATATTCAAAGATCCGTGTATTTCCTTTATAAATGACAAAACCTTCAATTTTAATCTTCTTCACTTTCTTCTCTAACTCATTAAAAGATATTTCACTCATACATATAATCCCTCCTCCACTAAATTGCGTCATTAGTTTATGTACATCAGTTTATAATTTAACCTAAATTTTAACATAAATTCATTAATTTTATCAAAGGTGTTATTCAATTAAATAGCCCGATTGTTGAACACAAGTTAAATAACGCTCTTCAACTAACCTGCCCCGTTAGTTCAATAAGAAAAGAAATGCTTCTTCAACAATCGGGCCCGATCGTTGAAAATGATTAAACAGTTCTGTTCCCCGATCCCATAAACCATCTTTTAATATTCTCCCTTACTTATACCTACTTAATATTTCTTCTGGAATATGACAATAATCATTTGGACATCTAGCTAACCTATCTTGATGTTCTTCTGCACTTCTCATATAGTTTATAAGAGGTAATACTTCAACAACTATAAGGTCATAATCATTTCTCTCACTAAGAAACGCCTTCGCCCCTTTTAAGTGTTCAGGCTTTTCACTATATACTCCTGTTCTGTATTTCTCGCCAACATCCTGTCCTTGTTTATTCAAACTGTATGGATCAATGATTTCAAATAAATACCCCATTAATTCCCTGATTGTTACAACTGTCGGATCAAATCCTGTTTTTACACATTCGGCGTATCCATCATACTCACCCTCAAGTGTATGACTTGTTCCATTAGCTCTTCCTGCTTCTGTAAACTTAACTCCAGGTAAAGTTTTTATAAAAGCTTGTACTCCCCATAAACATCCACCTGCAAAATATACTACTTCCATATTGACTCTCCTCTTTGTTTAAAAAATCAAAAAAATTCATTCCTAGTAAATAGAAGGAAAAAACTGTAGTTACTAAGTCTACTACACATTAAATTAATGACAAATTTTATTATTCCACATTATGGCCCGATTGTTGAATACAAGTTAAATAACACTGTTCAACTAATCTGCCCTGTTAGTTGAATAAAAAAAGAGCTGTCTGAACAGCTCAAAGTCCTTCTTCTACTTAATCACCTGTCAGTTGAATATTAGACTTCAAAATATTTAGTTTTTCTTTAAATTAATATTATTTATTATTAAGATAAAAGAAAAGATTATTAAAAGTAAAAATCCAACCAAAGACAATATATCTGCAATTAGAACTAACAAATGTCCAATTACATGTCCTCCATAACCTCCAGGGAACATTCCAAGTTTAGCGTAACCAAGTATAGGACTATTTAATAAAGCAAGTACAGCACTTCCTAAAATACAATAAAGTAATTTCACATTTCTACCCATTGAACCTATCTCCTTTTAATTACCGGTACAATTTATTTTTAAACAAATTCTTTCTTCTACTAAACTACCCCTTAGTTTAAGCACATTTCTTCACAATCTTTATAGTGATTTTAACATAAATATCCAACAAAAAAATCACCTCTAAGAAAAACATAGAGGTGATCAATATCATTTTTGTATAAATCAAAATTAAAACCTTTGAGTATACTTAATCTCACTATGAGTAGGTTTCCCATTCTGTCAGCTAATCTCCTGTTTTCCGAACCCTGTTGGAGATGATCAACTGGTTTTAATTGTCCATCACTTACAAAGTATAATGCATCTTCATATAGATTAACTTCAGCAATCATATCATCTCGAAATTGTTTTTCTCCCAATCGCTACACCTCTAAATTTATTTTTATTTTTATTGAATCTTTCTGAAACTTGTCCCGTATCTTTTTGGATCCAATTACTATTGGTACTGCAATTGGTACTACTTTAATTACTAGTTTCGCCACTAAGGGAGGTAGCGAACCTATTAAAACACTAATCGATATTTGGTATCTTGCTTTTGGAAGATTACAATTATTTTCAGACCAAAAACGTGCAAAGCATGAAGCATTTTTAGAATCTTATATAAATGAATTAGTACAAGAAATATCCGCTATTCTTGAAGAAAATTTAATTGAACCGCCTTTAAGTATTGTGGGCCCTGCTTTAGAAGCTTCACAGTATTATTTCGAGGAAGATAGTCTAAGAAGTATGTTTGCTAAATTAGTTTCCTCTTCAATAGATAGCAGTAAATCAAATTACGCTCATCATTCATTCGTGGAAATAATAAAGAATTTATCATCATTGGATGCGCAAAATATGTCGCTTTTCAAAACAGAAGAATTTCGTCCACTACCTCAAGATTATTCACCGAAGAATCCTGAAGCTACAGCTATTATAAAACCAGGAATAATTCAAATCACCCATTTTGGGATTAATTTCCTTACAACTTGTTTAAAATTTATTTAGAATATCGATGGGTTTTTTTATAATATTTATTGAATTAAAAACTTATCGTCACTTTTTTCTAATTCTAAGCGCATTTTATCTAACAATAATTTTGCGATAACTATGGCTGTAATAGTTGAAATGATTACACTAACTATTACAGTAATCCAATTAATTTCATCCATCATGGCACCAGCTCCTTACCCTGGATATTTAACCGTCCAGCTACTTCAATGGCATAAAATCTGTTGCCTTATCTCTACAAAGCCCTGTATGGCTCATTATTGTGTTTAAATGTGATTCAAATTGTTGGTCGAGTGCTGCCGTATAACCAAAACGTTTAATGATGCCAATAACTATTGCAATATGATTTACTGCTTTTTCAATCTCGCTCATCTTCCAATACCTCCAATCCAATTAGACGCTGTGTCCATTCAGCTATTTTCAACGATAATTTTGCAAATTGTTCATTAGATAACTGTCCGTTTTCAAACTTGCGTTCCATACTTGTGAAATATTCATCTTGTTGGGCAATAATAAATTCGTGCTCTTCATATGTCATATGCTACACTCCTAATAGATTGAATCGTTAAGTTAATTCACATCTATTTTCTCCAATTGACGTTTAGTAATTCCTTTTGTAGCGAGAAGTATTAACACTTAAATGACCACATTTACTTAACTGCGTTTCTCACTCATTCTCCAATCCCTCCAATGTGTTTATAAGATCCATACGCAACTGACATGAAGACGGAACAAAGGTGTATACTTCTCTTTACTGAAGTGCCGGCTGTTGGATAGGACGTTTTTATTATATTATCCTTAGTAACTACAGTAGTCATACTTGAGATACCATGTTTCTTAGGGTTAGGTTAAATAAAGGAGCGAATTACGATGCAAATCAAATTTAAAATTGAAGATGAGGTTTCAATATTAAAAGGTAATAATTATGCAGTTTATTTAGATAGTTACTTAGAAGTTTTCCACTATGATGAAAAAAAGGAAACCTTACTCTTTTCAACAACTATGCATAGTACAATTTTGATTGAATTTAGTAGTGTACTAATAAGACTATATCAGACAGAAAAAAAACAAACTCTCGATCCATTTGGTAATGCATCTGTTTATAGTTTCACAAAGAGTGGAAGAAATTTATATATTATCAATTTTGATGAATTATCGAATGACATTGAATGGGAGTATAAATATGACCTAATTGAATTCATTCAATCTTATACAAAAGAGCTAAAACACTATCTTGATAGTATGGTAGCGGTTGAAAGTGACGTACAAAAGAACTCAAGCTATAAACTATTAGAAGAAAAGTATATATTATTAAAAAACTTTGTTAATTGATATATAGAAAAATCTAAGTAATTCATCATTTGGCAGATACTAGTATTTTTGTATCTGCCATTTGTTTTGCTAAATTTTTAAATTATCATTAGACAAAAATCAACTATCAAATGTGTCACGAATTATACTTTTTCTACATATTCCTTCTTTGCTGTGATGTACATACCGCTCTTTGATACGCATTACCAGTCTTAACAATATCGACAATTGTATACTTCTCATTTACTTTTAAAGAATGTACCTTTTTTGATTTACCGAATACTACTCCGTCATATGCGGTACATGGTTTTTTAATGCTGTACAAACCTTTTCCTTTCTTATAGTATTCTTCAGTGTTGTTTGGCTTACTTACAGGCTTGGAAGCTTTTGCGGTTGTTATTTCTTTCTTTTTGTATCCTAACTCATAAAGTTGATAAAAATTTCGCAAAGAGAAGGTTAATTCAATATGTAGAGCGAAGGAAGTTCGTTGCGCGAGTAGTATGACTTAGTATTAAATACAAAGGAAATATTATTTATTTTTAAACTCACAAAAATTCACATTGAAATAAATAAACTGCTCCAAGTTCAGGTTCAGAAAAGTCAAAAGATGATGGGTCTAAAAAAATCAATGCAACTAGCCAAAAACTAGATGCTCTAGGGTTAAAAGCAGGATTAGGCGAAATCAAAATCTATAAAAATAAAATTCAAGTTGGTATTAACGTAGAAAATACCAGTAATTCTAAAATATCTTTCTACCCAGACCAAGGATCTGCTGTTGTAGGAGATATACAATTAGATGCAAATATGTTTTTAACAGACGGTGATGTCTCTGGTGATATTCAAAGTGGAGTTAAAAAAGAGGCAGTTCTTGAATTCCTGGTACCAGAAGGAAAAGAACTTGATGTAAAAAACATTAAAGAAATCAAACTTAACTTTGGTGATATATATGACGAAAAATCATAAAAAGATGTTTCATTTAAAGTGCCAGTTAAATAATATAAGACTACCCCACTTCCATTTAGTGGGGTTTTACTTAAAAACAAAAAGAACATATGTTCCAAAAAAACGAAGGGAATACATAAATAATAATGTCATTTTCGCTAGATTGAAGATTAGGCCACGGATCTATTCAAATTACATCAGACATTTATTCTCATGTTACAAGAAAGATGGAAAATAAATCGATTGAAAAATTCGATGAATACATGCAAAGAAAATCAGCTAAATAACAGATTGTAAAAATTCCGTGGGCAAACAAATAAACAATGCCCACACAGATAGTTTAAGTGGGCAAATAAAAAACCGTTGAAGCCTAGAGCCTCAACGGTTTTAACTATTAATACATTTTCAAGTATTGGTCACGTTCCCATTGGTGAACTTGTGTGCGGAACATATCAAACTCAATTTCTTTTGCTTCACGGAAGTTTTCATAAATATGAGTTCCTAGTGCTTCTTGAATTACTTTATCTTTCGCTAATGCTTGTAGTGCGTCATCAAGGTTGACTGGTAAGTTACCGATACCAGCTTCCTCACGTTCTTCTGCACTCATCACATAGATGTTACGATCTACTGCTGGTGGTGGTGTTAATTGTTGTTCTATACCATTTAACCCTGATTCTAAAATAACAGCCATAGCTAAGTACGGATTAGCAGCTGGGTCAACTGAGCGAACTTCAATACGAGTTGATAAGCCACGAGAAGCTGGAATACGTACTAGTGGTGAGCGATTTTGTCCTGACCAAGCAATGTAGCATGGTGCTTCGTATCCTGGTACTAAACGTTTGTAAGAATTTACTGTAGGGTTTGTTACTGCTGTAAAACCTTCAACATGTTTTAAAACACCAGCCATAAATTGCATAGCTGTTTCAGACAATTGCATTTCAGCTTGTTCATCAAAGAACATGTTTTGTTTTCCGTTAAATAGAGAAACGTTACAGTGCATACCTGAACCACTTAAACCGAAGATTGGTTTTGGCATGAATGTCGCATGTAAGCCGTGCTTACGAGCAATTGTTTTAACAACCAATTTGAATGTTTGGATGTTATCACATGCAGTAATTGCATCAGCGTATTTGAAGTCAATTTCATGTTGTCCTGGAGCAACTTCGTGGTGAGAAGCTTCGATTTCAAATCCCATTTCTTCAAGTTCTAACACGATATCTCGACGGCAATTTTCACCAAGGTCTGTTGGCGCTAAGTCGAAGTAACCACCGTGGTCATTTAATTCTAATGTAGGTTCGCCTTTTTCATCTAATTTGAATAAGAAGAATTCTGGCTCAGGTCCTAAGTTGAAGCTTGTGAAACCCATTTTTTCCATGCGTCCTAGGATACGACGTAGATTGTTACGTGGGTCACCTGCGAATGGAGTACCATTAGAATTATATACGTCACAGATGAAGCGACATACTGTGCCTTTACCAGTAGTCCATGGGAATACCATGAAAGTACTTAGGTCAGGATATAAGTACATATCTGATTCTTCAATACGAACGAAACCTTCAATAGAAGAACCATCGAACATCATTTTGTTATCTAATGCTTTATCTAATTGACTTACAGGAATTTCAACATTTTTAATCGTCCCTAAAATGTCAGTAAATTGTAAACGGATAAACTTTACTTCTTTTTCAGCTACTAATTTCTTAATATCTTCTTTTGTAAATTTCCCCACTCGATTCACTCTCCATGTAATAAATTTTATATTTTACTCAGTTTCTTATTGAAAGAAACGTGATAAATCCCCTTGACGGATAGATGTTTTTTGAAGACGTTGTGCTTGCTGCATCTCTTCTCTTAGAATGCGGCGTAAATCTGCATCCGTAATGTCTTTTTTACCTAAATTCGCGATTGCTGGTTCATTTTTTAAAGCAAATACTTTTTTGATACCTGCCATATTAATACCCTGCTCCAACAAGTCTTTAATTTCTAGCAATGAATCGACATCATTTAAGGAGAACATCCGACGATTGCCTTCTGTTCTTGCAGGTTCGATTAAATTATGTTCTTCATAATATCGAATCTGACGAGCCGTTAAGTCTGTCAGTTGCATGACTATACTAATTGGAAGTAATGGCATTGATCTTCGTATTTCACGACTCATATCATTCACCTTCCCCTTTACAATTCAAATAATACATCATGTTAGATTTTCTGTCAATAACATGTTATATAAGTTAACACGAACTATTATATAAAGAAAAAAGCTTAGAGCCGTCTGGTTTTCAAAGCTTTTTCATTGTTTTAGTTATGTGTTTTTTCACACTATTTTCAGTAAATTATTTTTTTAATTTTTGTACAGCACTTAAAGCTGCATACTTAACATGTTCATAAGTTAAACCACCTTGAATATACGCAGTGTATGGTGGACGAATTGGTCCATCCGCTGATAGTTCAATGCTTGCACCTTGTACAAATGTTCCAGCTGCCATAATGACATCATCTTCATAACCAGGCATATAGGCTGGTTGAGGTGCAAAATGAGCGTTTATTGGGGAACTCGCTTGAATAGCTTGGCAAAACGCAATCATTTGATCTGCCGTTTTGAATGATACAGATTGGATTAAATCAGTTCTTGATGCCGAATAATGTGGCGAAGTCGTCATGCCAATTGATTCAAGCATTGCAGATGTGAATATCGCACCTTTTAAAGCTTGCGCAACAACATGTGGCGCTAAGAAGAAACCTTGATAAAAGTCTGCTAAAGCATTTAAAGTCGGTCCAGCTTCAGCACCTATTCCTGGGGAAGTCATACGGAATGCACATTGTTCAACTAAATCTGCACGTCCAGCAATGTAGCCACCTATTTTAGCTAAGCCACCACCCGGATTTTTAATCAATGAGCCAGCCATTAAATCTGCTCCAACATCTGTTGGTTCAATTTCTTGAACAAATTCACCGTAACAGTTATCCACGAATATAATAGCTGATGGTTGAATTTCACGAATTGTGTTAATCATGTCAGCGATTTGTTCTACTGTGAAGGAAGGTCGTGATGCGTAGCCTTTTGAACGTTGAATTGCGATTACTTTTGTTTTTTCAGATACTGCTTTTGTTACTGCATCCCAGTTAACATCTTTATCATTCTCTAAGTCAATATGTTGATAGCTAATATTAAAGTCTTTTAATGAACCTGTATCTTTGTCACCACCATCAACAATTGATTGTAACGTGTCGTATGGTTGCCCTGTAATATACATAAGTTCGTCTCCAGGACGCAATACACCAAAGAGGCTTAGAGTAATGGCATGTGTGCCAGATATAATTTGCGGACGAACGATACAAGCTTCTGCACCAAACACTTCTGCATAAACGCGTTCTAAATTGTCGCGTCCCTCATCATCATAGCCATAGCCATTTGATGGGTGTAGATGAAAATCACTTACTTGATGATTACGAAAAGCTGCTAAAACTTTTTGTTGATTGAAGAAAGCCACTTCATCGACGTGATCATGGTACGGTTTAACTTGTGCTTCAATTTCTTTTGCTTTTATTAATAATTCATTACTAATTGTTGTAGAATACGTCATTTTTTCGGCTCCCTTTTTATTTTTCCATTACTATCTTACCAATAACAACTTAAGAGTCAATCACTCAATCAGTAAAACTTGTAATTATCACTGTATTTGGTACAATTCAAGGACGTTATGAGAAAGTTGAGGATCTATTATGGCGTGGGATGTATTAAGTATTGTCGGTACAATTGCCTTTGCTGTATCTGGAGCAATTGTGGCAATGGAAGAAGAATATGATTTGTTTGGTGTTTATTTACTCGGGATTGTGACTGCATTTGGTGGTGGAGCCATTCGAAACTCACTAATAGGTGTTCCTGTCTCTGCTCTTTGGGAACAAGATATGATGTTTCAAATTGCACTTATATCTATTACTATCGTTTTTATTTTCCCGCAAAAGTTATTGGAACATTGGCATAAATGGGGCAATTTCTTTGATGCTATCGGCCTATCAGCATTTGCGATTCAAGGAGCACTTTTTGCTGTAAAGTTAGATTTGCCCGTTAGCGCTGCTATTGTAGCTGCGGTATTAACTGGTTCTGGCGGCGGTATTATCCGGGATGTACTAGCCGGTCGTAAGCCTCTTGTTTTACGCGAGGAAGTATATGCCGTTTGGGCAGCAGTTGCCGGTATAGTTGTTGGCCTAGGCATCTTTAAACAAGATTTATGGTTATACATATTATTCGTTAGTATGACCGCTCTTCGTGTATTATCATACATGAAACATTGGCGATTACCCTTTAAATCATTAGGGGGACAAAATTCAGTCAAATAAAAAAGACGAATCAATTTACGATTCGTCTTTTTTAATACCTTAAAATTCCAACTCACCTTCCCAAGCGAGCATGCCACCTTCCATATTCGTAACATCATATCCTAAACCAGACAGATAAGAGCACGCGCTACCACTACGCCCACCTGCATGACAGATGAAAATATAAGGTTTTGTTTTATCTAATTCATCAATTCTTTCAGGTAGTGAACCAAGTGGTATATGGATAGCCCCTGGGATTATACCATTTGCTACTTCCTCATCTTCACGAACGTCTACTAAGAATAAATCTTCATTTGCGTCAACTTTTTCTAAAAGTTCAGTTGTTGTAATAGTTTTCATCATTATAATCCTCCATTATCAATTAAACATATCAAATATCTCTATAAGTATAGCTAGAAATAAAAAATTCGGCTAGTCTTTATACTAGCCGAATTCATTTTACTCTTCGTTATCTTGTGAGATATTAATGGATTTTGAAGGGGCGAATGTCGAAATGGCATGTTTATAAATCAAATGCTGTTTCCCATCAGATTCCAGTAGTACCGTGAAATTATCATAAGATTTAATAAGACCTTTTAGTTGAAAACCATTTAGCAAAAAAACGGTAACGAAAACCCCATTTTTACGCATTTGATTTAGAAACGCATCTTGTAAGTTAATAGATTTCATGCAAAGCCACTCCCTCTTCTGTTTTAAATAAATCTCCTCAATACCATGTATTCGATTTCATTTACGAAAAACCCTTTATTATTCCAACATTTCTCTGATTATTTTTTCTGTGTCGTCCAAACTATTGAACCATTTAACGTCCATTTTATTACGGAAATAAGTTAATTGACGTTTTGCATATCGTCTTGAATTTTGTTTTAACTGCTCTATCGCATTCTCTAGTGATTGTTTATCATCAAAATATGCGTAAAGCTCCTTATATCCAATAGCTTGTACCGATTGTACACCCCGAATATCCTTTTGCCAAAGTGCTTCTACTTCAGCTAGCAGTCCTTGTTCCATCATTATATCAACACGCTTATTTATTCTTTCATACAACAGCTCACGGTCCATATTTAATCCAATGATAATATGGTTATAAAGTGGTTTATCACCTTGGTTTTGCTCATCAGAAGATTTGGCTACACCACCATGCTGAATCATCTCAAGTGCTCTGATTACTCGACGAGTATTATTTGGATGAATCGTTTCAGCAGTTTTAGGGTCAAGCGCTACTAATTTTGCATGCATTTCCTCAGGTCCAATTTCACTAAGTTCTTTATAATAGGCTTCTCTCGCAGCTTCATCAACTTTTTCATCTGTAAAGCGGTAGTCAAAAAGTACAGCTTGAATATATAGACCAGTGCCGCCAACTATGATGGGGAACTTTCCTTTCGCACGAATAAAGTCTATACGTTCACGCACGAGTTGCTGATATTCAGCAACTGAAAAAGATTCTGAAGGCTCTTTAATACTTAGAAGATGATGTGGTATACCTTCCATTTCAGTTTCTGTTATCTTAGCTGTTCCAATATTCAATTCTTTATAAATCTGCATGGAGTCACCATTTATAATCTCTCCATTTAACCTTTTTGCTAGCTCTATACTTAAAGCAGTTTTGCCTGAAGCTGTAGGGCCAACAATGGCGATTACCTCTAAATCTTGTTGTCTCATTCTTTTTCTAACCACCATATGATTTTGTTATAAACCTCTTGTCGATTTACTTCATTTAAAATTTCATGTCGTTTTCCTTCAAATAGCTGTACGGTAACATTTGTTAAACCACAACTTTGATAGCTTTTTGCCACCTTCCAAATACCTTTACTAAAACTACCAACAGGATCATCCGCTCCACTTATTAAGAGGATAGGTAAATCTTTTCGAATTCTATTTATTTCCTCTTCCTTCGATAAAGTTAAAATACCACCAGTTAAATCAACATAAAACTGATTAGTCGCTAAAAATCCGCAATCTTCATCTGCAATATATTTAGCGACTTCAGTTGAATCAGATGATAACCAATCAAAATCAGTTTGGGTATTTGAAAATGCACGATTGAAATTTCCGAACGACAATTTATCTAATAATGGACTTTCCTTCGTTTTCCCATTTAATTTAGCAAGACTTTTAGCAAGTACATGGCCAGCTTGATGTGTCACACTTGCAGCACCTGTTCCGCAGAAAATTGCTTTGGATAGAGTATCACTGTAAAGCTCTGTATAACGTCGTGCTATAAACGAACCCATGCTATGACCAAATAAAATAACAGGAGGTAAATGTTGATCAACCCGAACGAAGTCAAGCACTTCATGTACATCTAACACAACTCGCTCAAAGCCTTGCTGTTCAGCAAAAAAACCTTTAGGTGACTCGTTTACAGACGCTGTTTGCCCATGACCACGATGATCGTGCATAGAAACAACATAACCATTGCCTATGAGGAATTTTGCAAAATCTTCATATCTTGCACTATGCTCTGCCATACCATGAAGAATGTGAATATGTCCTTTCGTCTCTTCACTAGGGAAATAGACAGTCACCGAAATAAGGTGACCATCTGAGACTTTAACTAAATGTGTATTTTTATTCATAAATTCCCTCTTTAGCAAAATGCGACGCTTCGAATAGAACTTGGTCTAATTCCAAGCGATATTGCTCTTCCTGTGCTGTTGAATAGGACAAGTATTTTTTCATTAATTTTATTACTGCTTCCTTATGATTATAGACACTATCTATATCAAATAATAATCGACTTGAACGGCGAACAAAAAAATCTGTTGGTGTTTGTGCCAATTCGTATTGAATAGCATATAGTAGCTGCGCATGTATAGCAATCGGTAAATCCTCAATTGAATTATTGACTTTCAGCGTATGAATAATGTTGAATATGGCTTGTATATTCGTACCGTATTTAGATACGAGCATATTCGCCTCTTCTTTAGTTAAACCTAATTTCGTTCCTTCATATGTTTTATTTTTTACATAAGGACCAAAATTTATAGGATTTATACCTTTAGATCCTGAAAGGGACAAATGCTCTGTAACACAAGGTCCAGACTTTTTAAATTGTTTTTTTTCTACTATCTTGTCGACTATATTTTCAGCCATTTTACGATAACCTGTTAATTTCCCACCTGCAATTGTCAACAATCCACTCGGAGATTCCCAAATCTCGTCTTTACGAGAAATTTCTGAAGGATCTTTACCCTCTTTGAAAATAAGTGGACGAACTCCAGCCCAGCTCGATTCTACGTCTTTTTGAGTAATTTGGACATCCGGGAAAATATAGTGAATTGTATCTATTAAATAAGTAATATCTTCATCAGTTGCAACTGGATTTATGGGATTTTCCTCGTAAAATGTATCAGTGGTACCGACATACGTTTTTCCATCTCGAGGTATTGCAAAGACCATACGGCCATCAGGTGTATCAAAGTAAACAGATTGTTGAAGTGGGAAACGGGATTGATCAATCACAATATGTACACCTTTAGTGAGACGTAATTGTTTATTATTACTAATTTGATCTTTTTTACGTACTTCATCTACCCACGGTCCTGTAGCATTTACTACTGAATTCGATTGAATTGTCCAAGTGCGAGATGAAATTTGATCGCGAACGACTACTCCTGTAATTTTCTCGTTTTCATAATTAAATTCTTCTGCTTTTACATAATTTAAGCAAACCGCACCAAGTTCAACAGCTTTCTTAATAACCTCAATCGTTAGACGTGCATCATCAGTGCGGTATTCTACATAATATCCCCCACCCAATAATCCTTCTTTTTTGAGTAAAGGTTCTTTTAGTAAAGTCTCTTTAGCATTTAGCATTTTACGTCGTTCTGATTTGTTAACTTGAGCTAATTTATCATACACTTTTAAGCCTAATGAAGTTGAATAAGGTCCAAATGATCCTCCTTTGTAAAATGGAAGTAGCATCCATTGCGGAGTTGTAATATGTACCCCATTCTCATAAACGATGGCACGTTCCTTTCCAACTTCAGCAACAACACCTACTTGTAGTTGTTTTAAATAACGCAAACCACCATGTACTAGCTTAGTTGAGCGACTAGAAGTACCAGCAGCAAAATCCTGCATATCAATTAGGGCAACAGATAATCCTCTAGAAACAGCATCTAGCGCAATTCCTGCACCTGTAATGCCACCACCAATTACCAACACATCAAAAGAATAAGCATCCAGTGTTTCAATAAAACTTTCACGTTGTGCAGATGAAAACATATTATCTTCCTCCTTTATTTCGTAAAAATCACATAACTCGCTTAAACATTTTTTCAATTTCATACGTTTTAAAATGGACGATTACAGGTCTTCCATGTGGGCATGTAAACGGATTGACCATTTTTTTTAAGTCTTGTATTAAGACTTCCATTTGTTGAGTATTTAAGTAGTGATTTGCTTTAATCGAACGTTTACAGCTCATCATTATAGCTGCGTCTTCACGTAATTTTCGTATATCCGTTTTACGTTCACGTAGCACCTGTTCAATTAATTCTTCAATGATTTCCTCTTCAAAATCTTTTGGGAACCAAGCGGGATGTTCTCTAACTACAAATGAGTTTGTGCCAAATTCCTCAAGAATAACACCTACATCTATTAAATAGGCCATATTTTCTCTTAACACTAATGCTTCATCAGCAGAATAATGGAATGTTAGCGGAAATAGTAGTGTTTGTCGTTCATTTGGATCGACCTCTCCTACTTTATCTTTGAAAAACTCATATTTAATTCGTTCTTGTGCAGCATGCTGGTCAATTAAATAAAAACCATCCTCACTTTGTGCGACAATATACGTCCCATGAATTTGACCTACAACTTCAAGTTCAGGAAATGGTTCTTTCGTTTCTTGCTCGTCAACTTCTTCTAGTGGCATTTTATAATCTTCATCGTTTTTAGCTTGCTCTGCAGACAATTCTGATTCCGACAAATCGTGTGTACTATTTACTTGTTCCCATGTTGCTTCCTTTACAAAACCTGAATTGGGTGATGAATTTAAATCATCTTGTGGAAATGGTTCTGAATAAAGAGTTGAACCTTCTTCTTGCTTAGTTTTTTCATTAAATTGAGGCATACTCGTGTTATTATAATTCATCGATTTCCAAAAATTAATTTGCTCCCCGGTTTGCGGAACTTTTTTCTTCTTTTCTGCAATTTCAGGTGCTTGCATTGACTGACGAATTACCTTATGCAAAGTTTTTTCAATTAAGTCCATTAATTCTGCTTCTTTGCTTAAACGAATTTGTTGCTTTGACGGATGTACATTAACATCTGTTAAAAATGGATCGCCTTCAATGTTAATAACTGAAATCGGAAAACGACCAATCGGTAAGAATGTATGATATGCATCAATCATTGCTTTTTGTACAGTAAAATGACGCACCCATCGACCATTAACGAAAATAGACATGTAATTTTTAGATGCTCTTGTAATTTCAGGTATTGTTGCAAACCCTGAAATTTTATAATCTAGTGATTCGCCTTCAAATTGCACCATTTTTTTCGCATTGGCAATACCATAAATTGCCGCTAATACTTGGCGTAAATCACCACGTCCATTCGTTTGTAATAATATATGGTCATGGTGACGTAATTTGAATGCGATATCTGGGTAACAAAGAGCCAATCGATTCATCAAATCAATTGTGTGACCTAATTCAGTTTGAATCGTCTTCATGTATTTCAATCGTGCTGGTGTATTATAAAAAAGTTGGGATACCTTCATATCCGTCCCTTTACGTAATGGCGCTGGTTTTTTGTCAATAACATGACCACCTTCCAGTTGCACTTCAATACCCACTTGCCCGTTTGATGTGACCAGGGTAATTTTTGATACTGAAGCGATACTGGCTAATGCCTCTCCGCGAAAACCTAGTGTACGAATACGGAATAAATCATGTTCATTTTCAATCTTACTTGTAGCATGTCGTTGAAAAGATTTCAGTGCATCAGCTTCGTCCATCCCACTACCATTATCAATTACTTGAATGGAAGTTAGTCCGGCTTCTTCTAAAATTACTTCAATCGAGGTGCTTCCTGCATCAATGGCATTTTCGACTAGTTCTTTCACAACAGATGAAGGTCGCTCGACTACTTCACCTGCTGCGATTTTATTGGACAGAAATTCATCCATTATATGAATATGACCCATCTGTTGCACCTCCTACTTTTTTATTAAAGATTGTTGCAATGCGTAAACAAGTTGCAATGCATCCATCGGCGTTGTGCCAGATACATTTACTGATCGAATTTGCTCAAGTACTTCTTGTTCTAATTTAGAAACAGCTAATTGAATTACTTCTTTCGGCTCTTCTTCTGCAAATAGAGAAAGTTGTGCTGATTCGTCCTTCATAATGTCTACTTGTTCATCTTTAACATTAGGTGTTGATTCTGCTTTTGTAACCGTTGCAGCTGAGACTGCATTAGTTGCCTCAAATTCTTCCAATAAAATGCGCGCTCTAGAAATAATTTCAGCCGGTAATTCTGCTAACTCTGCTACATGAATACCGTAACTTTTATCTGCCGGGCCTTTTTTAACTTTGTGTAAAAAGACCACCTTCCCATCTTGTTCCATTGCTGATACATGGACATTTTGCAAGCGATTTAAGTCATTTTCTAAATCCGTTAATTCATGATAATGAGTAGAGAATAATGTATTAGCGCCTATTTTATTGTGGATAAACTCCATCATAGATTGTGCTAATGCCATACCATCATAAGTTGATGTACCACGACCAATTTCATCAAAGAGCAATAAGCTCTTCTCGGTAGCATTTGTAATGGCATGTTGTGATTCCAACATCTCTACCATAAATGTACTTTGTCCTGCTGCTAAATCATCTGCTGCACCAATACGTGTGAAAATTTGATCCGTTATTGGTAATTCCGCTTCATCTGCTGGTACATAGCAGCCCATTTGTGCAAGAATTGTAATAAGCGCCACTTGTCTCATATACGTACTTTTACCAGACATATTCGGTCCTGTAATTAGCATCATATTTCGATCATCAGTCAATATACAATCATTTGGCACATATAATTGCTGATTCATCATTTTCTCGACAACCGGATGACGACCATTAACAATTTTAAGTGAACGACCTTCATGGAAGACCGGTTTTGTGAAACGATACTTTTCCGTAACAGTTGCAAAACCTACGTAGACATCTAATTCACTGATAGCAGAAGCAAGTCCTTGTAATCTCGGGATATATTGCTTTAATTCTTCACGAATTTGAGTAAATAAAGTATATTCGAGCGCCAAACTTTCTTCTTCAGCATTTAGTATGATAGCTTCTTTTTCCTTTAGTTCATCTGTAATGTAACGCTCTGCATTAGCTAGCGTCTGTTTACGTTCATATCTTTCTAAATCAGCTAAATGGATATACGATTTCGTGATTTCGATGTAATATCCAAACACTCGGTTATAACCAATTTTCAAATTCTTAATTCCTGTTTTTTCACGCTCTTGTTGTTCAAGTGCTGCAATCCAGTCTTTACCGTTGCGAGAGGCATAACGAAGCTCGTCTAATTTCGCATTATAGCCACCGCGGATAACATCGCCCTCTTTAATAGAGATTGGTGGGTGATCTGTAATCGCATGACTTAAATAACTTTCTACATCACTACATAAATCAAGTGCTTTCCCTAAATTTTGTAGATTTGCTTTTGAAGAGTTTAGTAGTTGCTCTTGAATGACAGGCACTTGACGTAATGATTCTCTTAATTGGGCTAAATCACGTCCCCCAACACTTCCAAATGCAACACGCCCTGCTAGGCGTTCTAAGTCATACACTTGTTTGAATAATTCCTGTAATTCTGCTCGAACAAAATATTCTTCCAACAAATCTGTAACGATGCTCAAGCGATTTTCAATATGTTGACGGTTTGCTAACGGTTGATGTAACCACTGTTTTAATTTTCGACCACCCATTGCAGTAACAGTTTCGTCTAGTAACCATAATAGTGTTCCTTTTTGGTCCCCACCACGTAGTGATTGAATGAGTTCTAAATTACGTTTTGAGTTTGTATCTATATTTAGATAATTTTTGTTTTCATTGTATTGGAATGGTTGAATATGAGAAAGTGAGCGCATTTGAGTACGTTCAATATAGTGCAGAAGCTTTCGTCCAGCACCATGCAAATTACTTGGTGCCTCTTCTAAATACTGTGTACTTTTAACTTCATCCATTACCTCTTCTTCAATTGATAAGACAATGGATAATGCTTCTGCCTGTTCAGTCAGCTCTGCAAATAATTGCTCTGAAACAACCATTTCTCGAATACCAAATGATTGGAGTTGTTGTAATAAGACCAGACCATCGCCTTCGACATAAGTAACAGTTGCCTCACCAGTTGATAAATCTAAATAACAAAAAGCATATTCTATAGGGTTTATTTGCTCAGCAGCTGCGATGAAGTGATTTGTTTTTCCATCCAACGCTTTGCCTTCCATAATTGTCCCAGGTGTAATCAACCGAACAACTTCACGTTTTACGACACCTTTTGCTTGTTTGACATCTTCTGTTTGTTCACAAACTGCTACTTTAAAACCTTTTTGAACTAGTGTTTCGATATAATTTTTAGCGGAATGATGAGGGACACCACACATGGGAATGCGTTCTTTCATCCCGGCATCTCGGCTCGTTAATGTAATTTCTAGAATTTGAGAAGCTTTTATAGCATCATCAAAGAACATTTCATAAAAATCACCTAATCTAAAAAATAAAAAAGCATCTTGATAATCTGCTTTCACTTGTAGATATTGTTGAATCATTGGTGTATACGTTGTCATTTTAAAACCTCTCTTGTGTAGCTAAATCTTATTTCTATTATAACAAAATAAGTATTGAAATGCGTTTCATACCTTTTAGAGACTTTACTCAAAAAAAAATAAGCCGGCGTCGCCTCCGGCTTTAAAATGTTTAATGAAATGATGAAGATTCAAATGATGGACCTGATGATGAAGAGCTTGATGAAGAGCTCGATGATGAACTTGATGATGAACTTGACGATGAGCTTGACGATGAGCTTGATGATGAGCTTGATGATGAGCTTTCATCTTCGAAATCCCACTCTTCTTCAAAATCTAATGGATGTACTGAGATACAAATTGTTGTCTCACCTACAACTTCTGCAAGCAATTCCCGCTCAATTGTGACTTGGAATTGCTCACCGCAAGGCGTAATAATAGCTTCTGTACAGTTCGGGTGTTGAATCACCTTGACATGAACCTCTTCTTTACCAGTTGTTTCGTTATCTCTATAATGTAGTTTGATACGGTCTCTATACAGTACCGTCTCAGAATATACTGCTGTTTTTGAATGATTATGATAAGCGTACCAAACATTGACATCAAATTTGCCTGATACTTCTACAAAATTACCATGTTTTTTCGCTGTATGCGTATGGTTGATTACCCAGCACCCTAATATACTTGATGGTTGATTCGGTGGTCTTAAATTTTCACATACTTCTGTTCTTTTTTTACCCTTCGCGACGACCGCCTTTGTGACAATTTGACGCAACTGTTTCAGTGCGATTCCTCCTTTGCTTCTCTTAATTTCATCTTATGCGCCATGTGCCTATTGGGTGATTAGATTAATTTTTAAAAATAAAAAAACTACTGAATAGCCGTTCTTTCTTTGGCTACACAGTAGTCTGTTATTTTTCCGGTACTTTGAATGCTAAACATATAGGGTGACCGTAATATAATCGCGGAATTAATGTTATATCCGCATCTAATACCTTCTGTTTATAAATTCCAGGGTAAAAATCAATTAGATTTTATCCTTTTTCATCAGTAGCGACTACATTAAACGCTCATTAGTAACCGGTAAGGCATTGAAATAGGATACATAGTACGCATTATCAAACTTAGTCCAACTGCTTCGTATGACCCATCGTACTAATTATCTTTAATTTCTTTGGCCATCCGCGTTTATTTTCACTGTACTTAATGTAGAAAATTCGCCACAAAGCCTAATTCACTTACTTAAACTTCCCATCATCCTGTTCTAGACAAGAACCATTCCATACCAAGTAAGTTAAATGAGGAAAGATAATTTGCTTCTCCAACATTGCTTTCAGTTTTATGCTATGAATCTTCTATTCCAAAATAAAGAAAACCCTTATAAAAATCGTTATTTTTTATAAGGGTTTTCGATTATTATATTAAGAACAGCTACCTGGTTTTGAGTTTTGTACTTTTGACCCTGTTTCACCACGTAATACGTCGCCACCAGTTGATTCAACAATTTCATCTGTCACACTATTCGCAATTGTGTTTGATACTAATTGCAATAGATCATTTACATCGCCCTGAGATTGTTTAAATTCTTCAACGATTGGTAAAGAATTAATTTCTTCTTCAATTTTCGCAATTTTATCTTCAATTAAACGAAGTGCTTTTTCTTTACCATAATGTTGGAAGTTTACTGCTTGTTTTTGTAAACTTTTTAGACTAGCGATTTTTTCACGTACCATTTGGTTTTCATTAATTTGTGCTTCTGCACGTTTGAAGAAATCTACTTCTTCCGTGTTAGCTACCATATGGGCAATTTCCATTGCTTTTGCGATGATTTGATCTTTAGTATATATTTCTGCCATTATAATTCCACCTTTTGGTCCGTTACAACTTCGATAAAATCCCCTTGTAATGACCAAGTTTTTGCTTCAGTAACTTGTACTTTAACAATTTGACCAATTACTTCTTTAGGGGCTACAAAGTTTACGAGTTTATTTTTTCTTGTATAACCTGCTAATACATTCGGGTTACGTTTACTTTCCCCTTCTACTAACACTTCAACGATTTGACCGTCATATTGTTTAATTGCTTCTCCACATAGTTGGTTCACTACGTCATTTAAACGTTGTAGACGTTCTTTTTTCACTTCCATTGGTACATTATCCTGCATTTTCGCTGCAGGCGTACCTTCACGTGGTGAATAAATGTAGGTGAATGCCATTTCGAAGCCAACTTCTTTATATAAAGATAGCGTTTCTTCAAATTGCTCGTCTGTTTCATTTGGAAATCCAACGATAATATCAGTTGTTAACGCCACATCTGGAATTGCTTTTCTAATTTTTCGCACAAGTTCTAGATAGCTTTCGCGCGTATATTTACGAGCCATAATCTTCAACATATCACTTGAACCTGATTGCACTGGTAAATGAATGTGCTCAACTAAGTTTCCTTTTTTCGCTAATACTTCGATTAAATAATCATCAAAATCACGTGGGTGACTTGTGGTAAAACGAATACGAGGAATATCAATTGTACGTAATTCATTCATTAAATCGCCAAGACCATACTTTAGATCCTCAAAGTCTTTTCCGTAAGCGTTTACGTTTTGACCAAGTAATGTCACTTCTTTATAGCCTTGTGCAGCTAGTTGGCGTACTTCTTGAATAATATCATCTGGTCGTCGACTACGTTCTTTTCCGCGTGTATAAGGTACGATACAATATGTACAGAATTTATCACAGCCGTACATGATATTAACCCAAGCCTTTGTATTCCCTTTGCGAACTTTCGGAAGGTTTTCAATAACGTCCCCTTCTTTAGACCACACTTCGATAACCATTTCTTTCGACATATAAGCTTCGTTTAAAATGTCTGGTAAACGATGAATATTATGCGTCCCAAAAATCATATCAACTTGGTCATATGTTTTCAAGATTTTCTTAACTACTGCCTCTTCTTGCGACATACAGCCACATACACCAATTAATAAATCAGGATTTTTTTGCTTTAACGGTTTAAAGTGACCAAGTTCACCAAACACTTTGTTCTCAGCATTTTCGCGAATGGCACAAGTATTCATTAAGATGACATTCGCATCATCAACGTTATTTGTTGCTTCATAACCAAGTTGTAGGAAAATACCAGCCATTACTTCTGTATCGTGTTCATTCATTTGGCAACCGTACGTACGAATGTAGAATTTACGACCTTGTCCCATACCCATGTATTTTTCGTCAATCGCGAAGTCTTTATGGTATTGAACTTCTTCCTTACCACGTTTCTTTGCATCTTTTAGAGATGGCGCTGTATATACAGATTGAAAATATTTACTATAGTCCTTCTCGGATTTTTTGTCCGATGGATCTGGATGTTTCACTTGTTGACTAGCAAGTCGTTGTTCTTCGTTCATCAGTAAACTCCTTCCGCTCGTATTCGCACACTCGAATACCCATTTTCTTATTATACTTAATGGAGTATGGTTCCTACAAGAAAAGAACGTTAATTGTCGGTGTTTCGACATATAGCTTGTTTTGTGGGGCGAGGCCGTGTGCTATGTGGAGTCTACTTGGACTTACTTTGGTGCTGTTTGTGCTCTATAGCGCTACTCATGCCTTCATTGGCGTTACTCACTCTCTCTTTAGCGCTACTTACAACCTCTTTGGCGCTACTCACTATCTCTTTGGCGCTACTCACAACCTCTTTAGCGCTACTTACTATCTCTTTAGCGTTACTCACTCGCTCTTTAGCGCTACTCACAACCTCTTTGGCGCTACTCACTCTCTTTTTCAACAATAAAAAAACTAATTCTCTAGTCAGTTAAACGACTCGAGAATTAGTCTCTACATTATTTATTACATAAATTCCTTCATTAGCTCTTGAAGATCTTTTTCTTCAATCATCATATCCTGCTGGTTAAGGGGTTCTTCACTATATCCATTTACTAAGTTTTGATACGAAGGTGTTTCCTCGTCTTGATAAATGATACCTGTTACTAGACCTTCATGCTCCATTACAGTCGCCATAGCTTGGGCACGGTTTGTTGAATCGTAGCCTTCAATGCTCGATAGTTTTGTAATGTTTTCTTTGAACCAGTCATAAGTGTTGATTTTATTGTACGTTACACAAGGGCTGAATACATTAATAAATGCGAAGCCGTTGTGATTCATACCTGCTTCAATGATCGCAGTTAGCTCTTTTAAATCTGTCGAAAAACTTTGTGCTACGAATGTTGCGCCAGCAGATAATGCTACTTCTAATGGTTTTAATGACGGTTCGATTGCGCCACCTGGTGTTGATTTTGTGACAAAACCAGCAGCTGAGCGTGGTGATGTTTGTCCTTTAGTTAAACCATAGATTTGATTATCCATGACGATGTACGTGATATCAACGTTACGACGGATTGAGTGAATTGTATGACCCATACCGATTGCGAAACCGTCACCGTCACCGCCAGAAGCGATTACTTTTAAATCACGGTTAGCCATTTTCAACCCTTGTGCAATTGGTAATGCACGTCCGTGAATACCGTGTAAACCATATGAATTAATGTATCCTGAGATACGACCTGAACAGCCAATTCCTGAAACAACTGCTAGTTCATGCGGTTGGATTTCTAGGTTTGCTGCAGCACGTTGGATTGCAGCTTGCACTGAAAAGTCACCACATCCAGGACACCAGTTAGGTTTAACATTATTTCGAAAGTCCTTAAATGTTACCATCTGTTAGCAACTCCTTCACGCGGCCTAACAATTCTTTTGGCAAGAATGGTGTGCCATCATATTTCACTAAGCTAATAATTTTATCGTGTGCGCCAATATTCATTTTCATTACATTAGCTAATTGACCAGTGGCATTATTCTCAACGACAATTACTTTTTTCGCATTGTCGATCAATTCTTTCATTTCCTCTGCTGGGAATGGGTGAATTAGTCGAATATGTGCGTGGTTTGTTTTGATGCCTTCTTCGTTTAACATCGGTTGAATTTCTTCTATTGCACCTTTAGTCGAGTTAAAGCCAACTAATAGTACATCCGCTTCCTCGTGTGGTGTGTTTTTAAATACAGGCATATTAAAGTTTACGTGATTTAATTTACGGAAACGTTTATCCATTTGCGCTTTACGGTTGCCTGCTGCTTCAGATGGTTTACCTGTCTCATCATGTTCAACACCTGTAACGTGGTGAATACCGTGTTTTTGACCAGGCACGACACGAGTTGACACGCCATCTTCTGTTACTTCATAGCGTTTAAAATATGCTTTATCCTCTGCTTCAGGTAATTCACCAAGTTCTAGCTTACCTCGACGAATTTCGATTTTAGAGTAATCAAATGGTTCAACAGTTTGTTTACCAAGTGATAATTGAAGATCAGATAATAATATAACCGGTATTTGTAATTCTTCCGCAATGTTAAACGCTTGAATTGTATCGTAGAATGCCTCTTCACCAGTACTTGGTGCGATAACAACTTTCGGAATTTCACCATGTGTTCCGTATAGCATTGCCATTAAATCAGATTGTTCTTGTTTTGTTGGTAGGCCTGTTGATGGGCCACCTCGTTGTGTATCTACTATAACAAGTGGTTGTTCTGTCATACCAGAAAGGCCAATTGCTTCCATCATTAATGATAAGCCTGGACCTGCAGATGCTGTAAATGAACGAACGCCACCATAATTTGCGCCGATTGCCATTGTTGCAGCCGCGATCTCATCTTCTGTTTGGATAACAGTACCACCGAATTTAGGCAATTTTTTGATTAAATATTCCATTATTTCTGAAGCTGGAGTGATCGGATATGCTGCCATAATACGAGAGCCTGCAGCTAATGCACCTAGTGCAATAGCTTCATTACCGATCATAAATAGACGGTGTTTACCATCAGCTGGTTCTAATTCGAATTTACCAATATTATCACCAAGCATACCGTTCATTAGTTCGTGTCCTTGTGCGATGGCTGTCATATTTTTTTGGACAACTGTTTCACCTTTACGACCGAAGATTTCATCAACGACACTTTGGAAAACTTCATCTTCTAGATTTAATAATGCAGCAGTTGCACCGATCGCCACCATGTTTTTCATTAAAGTAGTCCCTAATTCAGCGGCTACTTCAGTGAATGGTACAATATAAAGTGTTGCAGGACAATCTTCTGGTTTTACTGGTTTAAATTTAGCGTCTGCTAAAATAACACCTTCTGATGTTAATTCTTTATAATTGACATCGATTGTTTCTTGGTCAAATGCAACCAATATATCTAAATCATCTGGAATCGTGTGTACGACAGATGTGCGTACGTTAATTTTATTGTTCGTATGGCCACCTTTAATACGGGAAGAGAAGTGACGGTATCCATATAAATGGTATCCAAGACGGTTCATAGCCGTAGAGAAAATTTCCCCCGTACTCTCAATACCTTCCCCTTGTTGCCCACCGACTTTCCATGAAAGCTGATGTAACATTTATAACATCTCCTTAATTACAGGTTTTTAGCTTTTTATCCTTCATCAGTTTATCACGAAGACCCGATGTAAACTATTGTTTATAAGCGATTTCTTTGAAATTCAGACCTTTGACGGAAAAGCTCGTTCAATAAGTTGTAATAATAATCACTGACAATACTCACTATGTTAACATATTTTTTTATGTATAGTAAAAAAGCTTGGTGTGCTCACTTCATTTCACAACATGTATTAGTGGTCACCTTAAAATTCCATTTCAAATAAGCAAAATACAAACGCTCATTATTTTCCCCATAAAAAAATACCGGTTTCCCGGTATTTTAGTTTTTTATTTATCTCGTACGCTTTTCTACTAAAAGCTTCATAGCCGTTCGATCTTCACCTGCAATTAAAATATCCGTAAATGCAGGCGAACAAGTCAAGTCCGTTCCACTTGGTGCAACAAATCCTCTTGCAATTGCAACTGCTTTAACAGCTTGATTTAGTGCACCTGCTCCAACTGCTTGCATCTCTGCATAGCCTTGCTCTCTAATGACTGCTACTAATGCGCCAGCTACTGAGTTCGGGTTTGAGCGAGAAGATACTTTCAATGAATCCACAACAATTCCTCCCTTAATTTGAAAAAATGTGGGACATCTCTCTTGTCCATGGATTATTGTATGCAGCGAGTTTTGGGAATAGACTTACAATTATGCTTTGAAAGGATAATCTGCATTAATATATATGCGCTCAAATGATTTCGCTAAGCCCGTTTTATCATCAAGATCAACAAAGAAGCCACTTAGTACTTCTCGGCCTTGTTTTGGTACTTCAAAACGTGTTGGCATATTTGTTTTAAATCGGTAGATTACACTTTCTTTATTCATTCCAAGAACTTCATCATAAGGTCCAGTCATTCCAACGTCAGTAATATACGCTGTACCACCAGGGTAAATGCGTGCATCCGCTGTTTGTACATGTGTATGCGTCCCTACAAGAGTTGATACTCGGCCATCTAAATACCAACCCATTGCAATTTTTTCACTCGTCGTTTCAGCATGGAAATCTACGAAAATAAGTGGAGAAACTTTTTTTGCTTCTTCTATTAATTCGTCTGCTTTAGCAAATGGATCGCCATGTGGTGGTAAGAAAGTACGTCCATGTAAATTGATTACAGATAAAGTATGACCATTTTTTGAAATAGTCGTCATCCCTTTGCCGGGCGCTTCGTCTGAGAAGTTTGCAGGTCTGATTAAAAATTCTGCATCATCAATGAAATCGAAAATTTCTTTTTGATCCCATGTGTGGTTACCCATTGTAATGACATCTACGCCCGTCATTAATAACTCTTGATAAATGGCTCTTGTAATCCCACGTCCAGCAGCGGCGTTCTCCCCGTTCGCAATGACAACATCTGGTGCATATTTTCTCTTTAATCTTGGTAAATATGTTTCAACAGCTGTACGGCCAATTGAGCCGACAATGTCTCCGATAAATAGTACTTTCATTATTGATTCACTCTTTTCCAACAAAAAAGGCTTCTCGACCGAGGTTCTAAGAAGCCTTCTTTATAAAATATTTGAATTTTTCAATTCAGTTTTCTTACTTTACATTTGGCATAAACTTATTTCTTATTCTGAAATTAACTATTTCGCATATTCGACTGCGCGTGTTTCACGAATAACTGTCACTTTAATATGCCCTGGATAATCCAGTTCATCCTCAATACGTTTGCGAATATCACGTGCTAAACGATGTGAAGCTAAATCATCAATTTGATCAGGACGTACGATTATACGTATTTCACGACCTGCTTGAATAGCGAATGATTTCTCAACGCCTTCATATGATTCAGAGATTTCTTCTAGTTTTTCTAGTCGACGAATATAGTTTTCAAGTGTTTCACTTCGTGCACCTGGGCGCGCTGCAGATAAAGCATCAGCAGCAGCCACTAATACAGCAATTACTGAAGTTGGTTCAGTATCACCATGGTGAGAAGCAATACTATTAATAACAACAGGATGCTCTTTGTATTTTGTGGCCAATTCTACGCCTATTTCTACGTGACTTCCTTCTACTTCATGATCAATTGCTTTACCAATATCATGCAGTAACCCTGCACGTTTTGCTAAAAGTACATCTTCGCCTAATTCAGCTGCTAGTAAGCCCGCTAAGTGAGCTACCTCTACAGAGTGTTTCAGGACGTTTTGACCATAGCTTGTACGATATTTCATACGGCCTAAAATTTTCATTAAATCCGGATGTAAATTGTGGATACCCACTTCGAATGTTGTTTGTTCACCTGTTTCACGAATTTGCTCGTCCACTTCACGGCGAGATTTCTCAACCATCTCTTCTATACGAGCTGGATGAATACGGCCGTCTTGTACTAATTTTTCAAGTGCTAGACGTGCTGTTTCTCTACGGATTGGATCGAATCCTGATAAAATAACGGCTTCAGGTGTGTCATCAATAATTAAATCGATACCTGTTAGCGTTTCAAGTGTTCGAATGTTTCGGCCTTCACGTCCAATAATACGACCTTTCATCTCGTCATTTGGTAAAGTGACGACGGAGACAGTCGTTTCTGCAACGTGATCAGCTGCAAAGCGCTGAAGGGCTAGTGATAAAATTTCTCGTGCTTTTTTGTCAGATTCTTCTTTCGCTCGCATTTCAGATTCTTTCGTCATAACTGCTATATCAGTTGATAACTCGTTTTCTACTTGTTTTAGAATAATGACTTTTGCTTCTTCACGAGTTAATGCTGAGATACGTTCGATTTCAGATTGCTGTTTAGCTACGAGATCTTCCACTTTGCTTTCCATCTGTTCAATATGCTGTTGTCTGTCGTTAAGAGCGTCTTCTTTGCGCTCTAAACCTGCTTCCCTCTTATTCAGAGCTTCATCCTTGCGATCAAGATTTTCTTCTCTTTGCAATAACCGGTTTTCTTGTTTCTGAAGCTCAGACCGGCGTTCACGGATGTCGTTTTCTGCTTCAGTTCGAAGTGTGTGAGTTTCATCTTTTGCTTCTAGAAGTGCTTCTTTCTTTAGAGCTTCCGCTTCTCTTTTACCTTCATCTATGATGATCTCTGCGGAACTCTTTGCACCTGTCACTTTTGAATCATTCACTCTTTTATTGACGTAATAGATAACAGCGGCACCGACGATGAGTCCAAGCAAAGCGGAGATGATGTTTCCAGTCATTCGAACACCTCCTCTTGCTGTATTGTTTTCATTTTTAGTCGGCTATACATTAAGTATTTCTATGAGCTCTCAATATACTGCCTATTTCATTTCAATTTTAGAAATTATACAAGTTTAATTGTATAGTTGAAAAAAAACAATGTCAAGGATTCACAGTTATAGTTATAGTCAAAAGGGCCCTTCAATTGACATTGAAAGACCCTCAGAAAATCTTACTCTTCATTTAATAATGATGATAGTTCTGCATCCATTGCTTCGTCTTCTTCATTTTCAACTGTATATGAATCAGTTGCAATCCCAGAAGCTACGCGGATTTTATGTGCAATTTCATTGCTGATTTCAGGGTTTTCTTTTAAGAATTGTTTTGCATTTTCGCGTCCTTGGCCTAAACGCTCTTCTTCATAAGCATACCAAGAACCACTTTTTTGCACGATTTCTTTTTCTACACCGATATCGATGATTTCGCCTTCTTTAGAAATCCCTTCACCATACATAATATCTACTTCAGCTGTTTTGAATGGCGGTGCCACTTTGTTTTTAACGACTTTAATTTTAGTTCTGTTACCTACCATATCATTACCTTGTTTGATTGTTTCTGCGCGACGTACTTCTAAACGTACAGAACTGTAGAATTTTAAAGCGCGTCCACCTGGTGTTGTTTCTGGGTTACCGAACATAACACCAATCTTCTCACGAATTTGGTTAATGAAAATAGCAATTGTATTTGACTTGTTAATAATCCCTGATAATTTACGTAATGCTTGAGACATTAAACGTGCTTGTAGACCAACATGCGAATCACCCATGTCACCTTCGATTTCGGCTTTTGGTACAAGGGCTGCTACAGAATCGATGATAATGATATCGATTGCGCCGCTACGTACAAGAGCTTCAGCGATTTCTAACGCTTGCTCCCCTGTATCTGGCTGTGATAGTAATAATTCATCAATATTAACGCCTAGTTTTTGTGCATAGACAGGATCAAGTGCATGTTCCGCATCAATAAACGCTGCTGTGCCACCGTTAGCTTGTACTTCTGCAATCGCATGAAGTGCTACAGTTGTTTTACCAGAACTCTCTGGTCCATATATTTCAATAACGCGACCTCGTGGATATCCACCTACTCCAAGTACTGTATCAAGTGCTAAAGAGCCACTTGAAGAAGTCATAATTTCGATGTCTGTTTTTTCGCCTAATTTCATAACTGAACCTTTACCAAATTGCTTTTCAATTTGTTTAAGGGCCATGTCTAATGCTGCTTTACGATCGCTCAATCTTGTTCCTCCTTCGAAAACATTATCTCTTTTATATCTGTATCTACTATACTTCTTTTTTGAGAAATACACAAGAAAAAAGCGAACATTTATTCGGAAAAATTTAATCAAAATCGAAATATAAACACCATTTATTGCTCAAAAGCTGATTATAAACCACTTTGAATGGACAAATTTTGTATTTTACGATAACCTTGTTCGGTCAATAATTGAATAATAAAAGCAAAAGTACGCTTCACTGCACGTAAACGATTTGTATTGCGTTGCCCAGTTAAATGTAATTGATACGTTCGAGGTTCATTATCACCGATAACTACAGCTATCCACACAGTGCCGGCTGGTTGATTATCATGCCCTTCAGGACCTGCTGCCCCTGTTAAACCAATCCCTATATCTGTACCGAACTTTTCTTTTACTTTGCTAGCCATAGCCACCGCACATTGGGAGCTTACAACTCCATAATTTTCTAATAAGTCAGCTGGAATTCCTAGTTGCTCACGTTTTGCTTGTTCTGTATAAGTAACAACTCCACCAATTAACGATTGGCTTATACCTGGATTTTCTGCTAACTCAGATTGAAATAGCCCAGCAGTTAAACTTTCTGCTGCAGCGATAGTTAGATCGTTTTCAATAAGAATTTCAGCCGTTTTAGAAGACAGAGAATCATCATTCACACCGTACATAAACTGCCCAACTCTGCGAATTATTTCATCTTTTGTTCCAGCTATTAACTGTTCAGCTTGATCAAGACTATAAGCTTTAGCTGTAATACGTAGAGTTACTTCTCCATCTGATGCTAGAGGCGCGATAGTAGGGTTTGTTTGGTTGTCTAGTAAGTCTTGTACCTTTACCTCTAACTCTGCCTCACCGATGCCGTAGAAGCGTAGTACGTGCGACATAATCTGTGCTCCATCATTTACTCTTGCCGCTAATTTTGGCTTTGCTTCAAATTGAAACATAGGCTCCAACTCTTTCGGTGGTCCTGGTAACAACATATAAATACGGTTATTTTTTTCTAACAACATGCCAGGCGCCATACCATGACGATTTATTAGTACTTCACAATCTTTTAATACGAGCGCCTGTTTACGATTATTATCTGTCATAATACGATTTTGAAGCATGAAGAATTCTTCAATCGATTGCATAGCAAAATTATCTATTTCCAGTACAGTTCCTAGGTGTTGTGCGATTGTTTCCTTTGTTAAATCATCTTTTGTTGGCCCTAAGCCACCAGAGAAAATAATGAGATCTGCACGTGTCTCAGCTACTTCAATCGCCTTTATTAAACGATCTACATTATCTCCAACTACAGTGTGATAATACACATTAATACCTAATTCAGATAATTGACCTGAAATAAAACGCGCATTTGTATTCGTAATTTGACCAAGCAAAAGCTCTGACCCTACTGCAATGATTTCAGCATTCATCTCTAACAATCCCTTCCGTTATTTCATATTATGTATAGTTCGCAAAAGCGAAAAGTTACAAAAGGCGAGGTATATAATGTAGGAGAAAATTCTCCACACTTACATCCTCGCCTACTATAATTCATTTTACCTTTATTTTGAATCTAATAATACACGTCGATTCAAGTAGAAATAATCTGCTCCAGACCAAACAGTAAAGAATAGAGCAACATATAATGCAATGTCAGCAAAAGGAATGCCGAACATAGTAAAGAAAATATTATCTAGCAATAGCGCTGCAATTGCCACAATTTGTGCCCATGTCTTGATTTTTCCTAATTGGTTTGCAGCAACTACCTCTCCACCACCAGCTAAAATTAGTCGTAAGCCAGTTACAGCAAATTCACGGCTGATAATGATAATAACAACCCATGCCGGTGCAGTTCCTAATTCAACAAGCAGGATAAATGCAGCAGAAACTAACAATTTATCCGCTAATGGGTCCAAAAATTTACCCATATTCGTTACTAAATTATATTTACGTGCGTAGTAGCCATCTACCCAATCTGTGATAGAAGCTATGATGAAAATCATCGCACCAACAAAGTGCTCAATAGGCAATTGTGCCCCAAGCACCGTCATTTGCCCCCATCCAAAATCCACTAACATTAAAAGCACGAATACCGGGATTAGCAAAACTCTTGAAACTGTAATTCTATTTGGTATATTCACGATTTCCTCACCCTTCTTTCAAAGAAAATAGCCATCTTTCTCTAGATGACTATTCTTTCTCTGAAAAATTAATGACGATATTTTGAGTACTTCGCTCGCTTGGAGAAGCCGCAAGTTTCAATTTCTCATCATTGACAAAAACATTAGCATTTGCAGCTGCACCTAATCGAATACGAACGCTTTGCTTACCCTTCGCATCAACTTCAACTACATCATTAGCATGGTATACATCTGCTCTATCAGAGATTTCTGTACGATTTTCATCTTGTACACCAACCCATGTATCGCCAGTAACTTCAACACGGATTTTATACTCTTCTGTACCCGTTAAAGTATAATTAGTTGTCTCATTATCGTTCACTAGCGTACCTTTAGAAAGTTTTTGTTTTTCTTCTTCTTTTTTTGTTGTTTTTTCATCGTTCTTATCTTGGTCTTTTGAACCGGCTACTTCATTGTCTTTATTCTTATTATTTGTAGTTGGAGTTTTTGTATCTACAGTTATTGGTGCTTCATTTTTAATATCTGGTGTAGAATTATCGGCTTTATTTTGGAACAATACCCAGATTACTACGATTGCAATTATGATAAATAAAGCAACAACAAGTTTCGGCATTAAGTCCATAAAACCTTTTGATGGTATTTTAGACAAGCTTCTACGCGATTGCGGTTGTTGAATTGTTGCTGTCGTTGTACTTTCAACTGTTTTGTTTGCAGGTACTTCAGATTTATACGTCTCAAGTAATTCATCGGCACTTAAATCAACCGCTTCTGCATACTGTTTAATAAATGCTCGAACATAAAACGTTCCAGGCATTATGCTATAATTTCCCTCTTCAATTGCAGAAAGATAGCGTTTTTGAATTTTCGTAATTTCTTGTAAGTCATCCAGACTATACCCTTTTGACAATCTCGCTTCTTTTAAACGAGCTCCTAATTCTGTCAACTGTAACACCTACCTGTTAAAAATTAAATCCTCCAAAACCACCGAAACCACTCGAATCTTGAAGTAAGCTGTTATGTTTCTCCATGATTTCGTATGTAATTTCTTCATCTGGATGATGTCTTAATTCGATAATATAATCAAAGTCTTCAATTGTATATTCAGAATGTTGCACGAACATATCAGGATGCTCCACTACCTTAATAGATGGCATACTCATCATTTCACGTACAAGTTGTTGATGTTTTTCATCAGAAGATCTCCTTGTGACAATTCCATCCAGAATGAATATATTATTGCTATTAAATTCGTCTCCAAGCAACTTGTTGCGTGCAGTTTGTTTAATCATAGTCGATGATAAAAATAACCATCTCTTATTTGCACAAACACTAGCCGCTACGACTGATTCCGTCTTTCCGACACGAGGCATACCTCGAACTCCAATAAGTTTATGACCGTCCTTTTTAAAAAGTTCTGCCATAAAATCTACTAAAATACCTAGTTCATCACGTACAAAGCGAAACGTCTTTTTTTCATCTGCTTCTCTTTGTATATAACGACCATGTCGGATCGCTAGACGATCACGTGTTGTTGGCTCGCGGAATTTTGTTACACTTATCATTTCCATAGTCGAAACGATATTCTCAAATCGTTCAATCTGTTCGTCCTTTTCAGCTCGTAAAAGCATCCCTCTTCGAACTTGATCGACACCGTTGATTGTTACAATATTCACACGAAGCATACCTAATAAGGAAGCAATATCTCCTAATAAGCCGGGGCGATTGATTTGTATTTCATATTCAAAATACCATTCTCTCACATACAACGATCCCTTCTATTATACGACGCTTAAAACATTTCTAAGTTCCATAATAGCCGATTTTTGTACATATGGAAAGAAAAAAAGGAAAAGAGGGGCTATAACCCCATTTTTCCTATTGTACCTTCCTATTCTGCACTAATTTTACAACACAATTAGCTAGAGATTGCTTCTCATCATCGGTTGCCACCGACCAAAGCTCAGAAAGCACTCTCTCTTGTTCATTTTTTGGATCTACATTATTTGCCAAATACTCACCAATTTGAACTGCGGCTTCTTGAATTACCTTTTGTGACATTCCCGCAGATTCCGCTTTTGCAACATTTTGGCCTAAAAAGCTCGTCCACTTCTGCCAGTTTTCTATGATATCCATATAGAATCCCTCCTTTTCACATTTAGTATGTGTAAAAAAGTTATTTATATGTACCATCCACCATTAATTCGAAGTATTTGGCCAGTAATATAATTGGCACGCCCTGATAACAAGAAGGATACTAAATAACCAACTTCAGCTGATTCTCCAGCCCTTGCTAATGGAATTTCATCAATTAGTTCTTGCTCTTCTTTATCCGTCAAATGCCCATTCATTTTAGTATTAATTAAGCCTGGCGCTACTGCATTAACGAGAATACCATTTCCCGCTGCTTCTTGTGCGTACGATTTCACAAAAGCATGAAGTGCACCTTTCACAGTAGCGTACAAAGCTTCTCCTGATGCCCCTGCTTCGCCCCAAACAGAACCAATCATAATGATATGACTTATTTCGTTTCGGCGTAATTTTGAAGCTAGGAGGCTAATCAATCTAATTGGTGTTTGTACATGGACTTTCCAGAGTGCATCCATTTCATCAACTGAGGTATCCTCTACTAGCTTGTATAAAGCTTGACCACTAGCTACAACAATCGATTGTAGTGAAAATACAGAATGGGTAATCCTTTCTGCAGCAAGAGGATCTGTTAAATCAGCTTGAATCTTCATAAATTCTTGCTTTGGATAGAAAGCTGACAGATTACTTTCAAGCTCGACAGCCACCTCTTCACCATGATTATACTGCAAATATAAAGACCAGCCATCTTTAGCAAGCTGCTCACTTATGGCACGTCCAATTGCACCGGACGCGCCAAGTACTAAGCAAAACTTTTTCATTATTTCTCTTGACCTTCTTTATCATTACTTGTTTTCGCTTTATTTCCTACAGGTAAAATCTTAAATACTGTTTGCTGTGATTCTCCTTGTAGTGAAGCGAAAGCTTGTTGCACGTCTGCTATCGTCAATTCTTCAATGACAGGAACTGCGTCAAATAAATTCATATCATTAAAAGCATATCTTGTGAATTGATTTGCGATAAATTCAATTGAATTTAATGCTCTTAAATAAAAGCCGATTTTACGACGTTTTACTCTCTCTAATTCATCATCACCAAAAGGCCATTTTTCTTGTGTATTTTCTAGTACATTTTGAATAGCTTCAACTAACTCATCTGTTTGATTCGTATCCGAACCAATTAAGGCAAAACCAAAGCCCTTTTCTAATGAGAAGTCATAAGAATATGATTCATCAATCATGCCTTTTTCATATACATTTGTATAAAAGTCCGAAGAACGACCAAATAAAACATCAAGCGCTAATTGGATAGATAGCTCATGCTTTAGCATAGCTTTGCCCGAAAGGCTTGTTTCTTTGGCTTTTAAACCAACAATAACTTTTGGTTTTAAAACATCCATTTCTAACGTGCTACTTTTTACCGCAACATCTGTAGGTTCAGTCACTTCAATTCGCTGAATTGGTGTTGGTTCCTCAAATGTTTTATCTGCTTGATCAGCACGAATAAAATCCATCATTTTCTCTGGTTCAACAGCACCGATGACAAATAGAAGCATATTAGATGGATGATAAAACGTATTATAGCAAGTGTATAAATGATCCGCTGTAATATCATCGATTGACTCAATAGTACCTGCTATATCAATTTTCACTGGATGCTCATGGAACATATTCTCAATCGTTCCAAAGTATAAACGCCAGTCTGGTTGGTCATCATACATCGTAATTTCTTGACCTATAATACCTTTTTCCTTCTCCACGGTTTGCTCCGTGAAGTATGGTTGTTGTACGAAATCAAGTAAAGTTTTCGTACTCTCATATAAATGATCGGTTGCAGAGAATAAATACGCTGTTCGTGTGAAAGATGTGAAAGCATTTGCTGAAGCACCTTTTTCACCGAACTTTTGGAATACATCGCCATCTTCTTTTTCAAACATTTTATGCTCTAAAAAATGTGCAATACCGTCTGGCACTGTAATAGCTTCAGTTTCACCAAGCGGGATGAATGAGCGATCGATGGAACCATATTTTGTAGTAAAAGTGACAAATGTTTTAGAGAAGCCTTTTTTAGGCAAAATATAAACATCTAATCCATTATCTAACTTCTCGTAGTAAAGTGTTTCTTCTAATTGATCGAATTGGATTGTTTTCATTCTGCAGCATCCTCCTTACCCCTTAAGAAATATACTGTTTCTTTTTCTACTTGTTTTGCCATATCAACTACATCTTCCTTTGTTACAGCTAGCCATTTCGCGGCCATATTTTCTACCGAGAACTCTGTTGGCAATTCTTTATATTGATCATATATTTCGATTTGCCCTCTTGCTGAATCAAGTGCTTCTTTTATTTGGTTTGTTAACATCGCTTTTGTTTGAGCTAATTCTAAATCTGTAATGTCGCCTTTTTGAATCGCAACAAGTTGTTCGTCGATTAATGAAATCGCCTTTTTCTCTTTGTTGGCATCAATTCCTGATATGACGAATACTAAGCCATATTGGGCAGAATATGAGCTTGAGCAGTAATAAGCCATACTTTCTTTTTCACGTACATTCATAAATAATTTTGCATGTGGATATCCTCCAAAAATGCCATTAAAAATTTGCATTTTTGGAAAATCGGGGTGCGTGAAAGTGACAGGTGTATGATAGCCGATATGTAATTTACCTTGCTTCATATCTTGCTGTTCACTAACAAACGATTTAGTCGGTTTACTTTCTACGGTTGGACGTGTAGCATAGTCTACTGTACGATCAGCAAATGGTAATGCTTTTTTTAAGCTTTCAACTATTGTTTTTTCATCGATATCCCCAACTACGTAGATATCGATTAAATCATCGGCTAACATCTCTTCGTACGTTTTAACTAGTGACGCTGGCGTAACTTTTTTAACCTCTTCAATTGTGCCGTTAGCTGAGATAGATGCAGGGTGATTTGGGCGCATAATACTCAATAATTTCTGTTGGGCATAGCGCGATTTATCATCAAAAACAGATTGAATTCGCTCAATCACCATTTCTTTTTCACGAGCAACAATATTTTCACGGAATAAACCGTTATCAAAATTCGGTTCAAATAATACCGTATGCATAAGATCGAGTACTTTACCTAAAACTTTACCATTTTTTAAATATTGATCATTAACTGTTTCAACATTTAATAATACAGTATGTTCATCGCCACGTTTAGTAGTATCAAAATACAACACCGTACCGTATAAATCATCTAAATACATACGCATTGCAGCAGAAGACGGATATTTTGCACTGCTATGTTGCAGTACGTTTGTTAATACTGTTCTTTCTGAAGCATCCTCGACAGTTAAAGGTCTTTTAAATTTCACTGAAAAATTGACAGTTTTAAATTGGTCAGTTGTTCTTGTATGAATATTGACACCTTTTGCTACTTGAATTGATTGAAACATGTAGACCCCTCCTATCTCTTTAATATAACAAACCATTACACTCACTATACATGCCTTTTAAATAAAAAAGCAACTTCAGGCAAAGTAAGTATTTAGACTTGATATTAAAGGGTCTTTATTCATAAAGAAAAAGACCGAGCGAATGCCCAGTCCTTCCTTTTGAGTAAAAAATTAACGCTTACCTTTAATATATGGTTGACCAACTGCTTTAGGTGCATTTGCCTTACCAATAAATCCGGCTACAGCAAAGATTGTTAACACATAAGGTAAAATATGCAAGTAAACAGCTGGAATGTCTTGAATATATGGAATTGAGTTTCCTGCTATACTTAGAGATTGCGCAAATCCGAAGAAAATAGCCGCTCCTAAAGCACCAAGTGGATGCCATTTACCAAAGATCATTGCCGCAAGAGCCATGAACCCTTGCCCATTAATTGTTCCGTGACCAAAGTCACCAGAGATTGTTTGAGAATAAATTGCACCACCTATACCACCTAATACACCTGAAAGGATTACGGCGATATAACGCATTTTCGTTACATTTATACCCATTGTATCTGCCGCAGTTGGATGCTCCCCAACAGCACGTAAACGCAAACCGAATGGTGTCTTATAAATAATCACCCAAGCAAGAACCGCAACTGCAATTGCTAGAATTGAAGTACCATAAACATCCTTAAAAAGCATAGGGCCGATTAATGGAATATCCTCTAAAAAAGGAATATTAAAACGCGGGAAACGAACTTTAATCATATCTGTTTGCCCTTTATCATACAACATTTTCACAGAGAATAATGCTATAGCAAGACCAAGTAAATTGATTGCTACCCCTGAAACCGTTTGATCTGCACGGAATGAAATGGCAGCTACTGCATGTAGTATTGAGAAAATACCCGCTACTAGCCCTGCTACTAATAATGCAATCCAAGGTGTCCAAGAACCAAATGTATCAACATACGTTAAGTTAAACACGATTCCAACAAAAGCACCCATAACCATTAAACCTTCTAGTCCAATATTAACCACACCAGAACGTTCTGAGAACACTCCACCGATAGCAGTTAATATAAGAGGCGCTGCATAGAAAATTGCAGTAGGCACTAGGAAATATAACACTTCCAAAAAGCTCATGTTATTTCGCCTCCTTTTTCTTGCTCAATCGTTCAAGGAATACCCTAATGATATAACCCGAAGCTACAAAGAAAATAACTAATGCAATAATAATTGAAACGATTTCTACAGGAATTCCGACGTTCGGCATATTTAAAGACCCGAATTTCAATGCCCCAAATAAAATTGCACCTAATAATACTCCAAATGGTGCATTTGCACCTAGTAAAGCGACTGCGATACCGTCAAAACCGATACCAGTAAAGCCAGCTTGAACTGTAATATTACCAAACGTTCCAAGCGCTTCCATTGCACCTGCAAGTCCTGCAAATGAACCAGAAATAACCATAGCAAGTATGATATTACTTTTAACATTCATCCCTGCATACTCAGAAGCATTTTGGTTAAAACCAACGGCTTTAAGTTCAAAACCGCGTTTCGTTTTCTCTAAAATGAACCACATAATAACAACCATTATTAAAGCGATTACAAAACCGTAATGCATACGGGAGTAGTCTGTTAATGTATCTAAAAAAGTAGAACGTAGTGATGCCGACTCATGAATCATCGGCGTTTTTTCTCCACTATCAGAAAGAGATTGAATCACTGCGTTCGCTACATGTAACGCAATATAGTTCATCATAATTGTGACGATAACCTCATGCACTTGTAATTTCGCCTTTAATATCCCTGGGATAAATGCCCAAAGTGCTCCTGCTACTGCAGCAGCTATTATAGCTAACGGAAGGTGAATAATAGCTGGCAATTCAAAAGCATAACCTACATAAGCAGCTGCTAACCAACCCATTATTAATTGACCTTCAACACCGATATTAAATAAACCCGTGCGGAACGCAAATGCTACCGCTAAACCTGCCAATATATAAGGGGTGATTTGTCGGATAGTACCACCAATCGTAAACATATCCCCAAAAATACCTTCCCAAAGAGCAATATAACCTTGTACAGGATCATACCCACTTACAAGCATCACAATTGCTCCGACAAGTAAGCCTAAAATTACTGAGATCACAGGGACGAGGATATTAGTCAACTTGTTCGACATGTTATTCGTCACCTTCCTTTACTTGTCCGTTGTTTGATTTTCGATCTTGACCCGCCATTAATAAACCTAACTCTTGTTCAGTCGTTTCATTTGGATTTACTGTATCGATAATTTGGCCGTCATATATAACTGCGATTCTATCAGAGACATTCATAACTTCATCTAATTCAAATGAAATTAATAGAACTGCCTTTCCTTTATCACGTTGTTCGATTAAACGTTGGTGAATAAACTCAATTGCACCGACATCTAAACCTCGTGTTGGTAATGCTGCAATTAGTAAATCTGGATTTCGATCCACTTCACGCCCAATAATAGCTTTTTGTTGATTACCACCAGATAACGCTCGAGCTGGTGTAACTTCACCATGACCTGAACGAACATCGTATTCTTTCATTATCTTTTGCGCAAGTTCAGAGATTTTGCTATAATCTATAACTCCAGCTTTTGCGATTGGAGACTGATAGTATGTTTGTAGTGCAATATTGTGTCCGATTGGGAAATCTAATACTAAACCGTGTTTATGACGATCTTGTGGGATATGTCCAACACCAGATTCAGTAATATCACGCGGTTTTAGATTAGTAATGTTTTGATTGTTTAAAGAAACTATGCCTGATTTCACTTTACGAAGCCCAGTAATTGCTTCGATTAATTCGGTCTGCCCGTTACCATCAATACCAGCAATACCGACAATTTCACCACTGCGTATCGAAAGATTTAAACCTTTCACTTTTTCAATATTTCGGTAGTCAGTTACTACTAAGTTTTCAATTTTCAAAATTTCTTCTTTTGGATTAGCCTTAGATTTTTTAGTTTTAAATTCAACTTGGCGTCCAACCATTAACTCGGCTAATTGGTCTGGCGATGTTTCTGAAGTTGTTACAGTTCCAATACCTTGCCCTTTACGGATAACAGTGACCCTATCTGAAACTTCCATAATTTCTTGCAATTTATGAGTGATTAAGATTATAGATTTGCCTTCTGCAATTAAACGTTTCATAATTTGAATCAGTTCTGATATTTCTTGTGGGGTTAATGATGCTGTTGGTTCATCGAAAATGATATTTTCTGCCCCACGGTACAATGTTTTGATAATTTCCACTCGTTGTTGCATACCAACTGAAATATCCTCGATTTTTGCATATGGATCGACATTCAATCCATATTTTTCAGATAGAGCCTGTACTTTTTTGGCTGCATCTTTGATACTAACAATGCCACCTTTAGTAGGTTCACTACCTAAAATAATATTTTCTGTTACCGTAAAGTTTTCAACTAACATGAAGTGTTGATGAACCATTCCAATACCTAGATCATTCGCTACATTCGGATCAGAAATTTTAACTTTCTTTCCATTTACACGAATTTCCCCAGCTTCAGGTTGATAAAGTCCAAAAAGCACGTTCATTAAAGTCGATTTTCCTGCACCGTTTTCTCCAAGCAATGCATGAATTTCGCCTTTTTTCAGCTGAAGGGTGATATTATCATTTGCTACAAAAGATCCGAATTGTTTTCGAATACCCAGCATTTCTATCACATATTCCAATGTGTTCACTCCCTTGGACACTGTAAATTATATTTGTTGTTATTAATAAATTAACATAGGTTAAAAAAATTAATACAGGAAAGATTTTGAAATTTCAAAAATTCAAAACCTTTTATCTATTAATTTATGCAGATAAAAATCATCATAAAGACTAATAGTTAACTAGCCTTTATGATGATGACTTAAATTAAATTATTTCTTTTTTTCTACTTTTTCTGGAACTTTAATTGTACCGTCAGCGATTTGTTTAGCAAAATCATCGATTTTTTTCATAGTTTCATCTGAAATAGCACCGTGTGAATCTGCTAATGCCATACCATTGTCTGATAAACCATATACTAAAGTTTCTCCACCTGGGAATTTACCTTCTTTAGCTTGTTTCGCAACGTCTTGTACCGCAACATCTACACGTTTCATAACAGAAGTTAAAGTAACGTTAGTTTTATCGTTAACTTGACCTTCTTTATATTGGTCAGCATCTACGCCGATTACCCATACATTTGCATTTGGGTCTTTAGCTTTACGTTCTTTTGCTTCAGTAAATACACCATTACCTGTTGCACCAGCAGCGTGGAAAATTACATCTACGCCTGTAGTAAACATACGATTAGCAGTTGTTTTTCCAAGTTCTGCTTTATCAAAAGCACCTGTATATTGAACATCAACTTTAATATCTGGATTTACTGCTTTTACACCTTCAACGAATCCAGCATGGAAGCGGTTAATTACAGGAATATCAATACCACCTACAAAACCGATTTTGTTTGATTTTGTAGCACTAGCTGCAGCTACACCTGCAAGGAAAGCACCTTCTTGCTCTTTAAACAAGATAGAAGCTACGTTTGGAGCATCAACTGTAGCATCAATAATTGAGAAGTTTGTATCAGGTTTTTGGTCAGCAACTTCTTTTACAGCATCAGCCATTAAGTAACCAACACCGAAGATAAGATCAAAGTTACGACGATTCATATTCGTTAAGTTCGTGTTGTACTCAGAAGAAGACGCAGATTGCAAGTAGTCATAGCCACCATCGCCTTTTTTCATACCATTGTCTTTACCGAATTTTTGGATCCCTTCCCAAGCTGATTGGTTGAATGATTTGTCATCCACACCACCAAGGTCAGTAACCATAGCAAGTGAGAAGTTGTCTTCTTTGTCACCTTTAGAAGTGTCATCTTTAGATCCACAAGCACCTAATAAAGTACCCGCAGCTAATACTACTGAAAGTGCTAAGCCAAATTTACGTTTTTTCAATTGGAGTCCCCCCAAAAGTGTTTGATGTTAGCAGGAATGCATACAGTTTTACACACGTTTTCGAACTACATGGAAGCTAAATTTATCAGCTCTAAAATAGTTTTTTGAATATAACACCACTCGATCGTTATCATCGTAGTGGAGCTGTTTTAAGACGAGGAGAGCTGTTTCAGGCTCACACTCTAAAATTGGAGATGCTTGGTTATGATAACCAACCGGATCGATAAATGTGATTGCATACGCGACATGAATATCACCAGATTCCTCTATCGCAGAAAAGATTGAAGAATCTTTACGATTTGAAAAATCATTAGGCAAATACTTTGAAGGTACTTGGTCCACACAATAAACCACGGGCTCTCCGTTCGCAGTACGAACTCTTTCAATTGATATGATAGTTTCATCTTCTTCGCAATGAAAGCGTTTTACATCATCCTCAGAAGCTGGCAACCCGAATGAACTTAAATAGTTTGTTCCGGGTTCCATTCCAGCATTTAGGATCATAGAGGAGATACTTGATAAATGTTCAATTCCTGATGTAAACACAGGTTTTGGATTCACAAATGTTCCCACTCCATGTCGGCGAACAATGATGTTTTCTTCTTCCAACAGTCTAAGTGCCTCACGTAGAGTGGCACGACTGACTCCAAGTTTTTTGGATAATTCGAATTCAGATGGGAGTTTTTCTTTTTCTTTAAAAACTCCTTTTTCAATATCTTCTTTCAAACGATCGATTACTTGGAGATACAAATGCCGACTATCTGTTTTAATCGTCATACATACCACCACCTAGAGAGATCAGACATCTGACGTAAAACATTCCTACTAATTCGTTACTATACCATTATTATTTAGGTAAATAAATAGGTTTTTTTAAAAACTGTGCTAAAACAGTTTTTTTTTTTTTCATCTGTAGTTATTTTAGTATTTTTTTGATAAAGAAAATTTTTCCATCATTATTTTCCGATAAGGACTTGACGTGGCTTGCTTTTTTCAGCAGGTCCTACAACTCCTCTTTCTTCCATCTGATCCATTATACGAGCCGCTCTAGCATACCCCACTTTTAACTTTCTTTGCAAATATGATACCGATGCCGTTTCTTGATCCATTACTAATTGTACTGCCTCTTCATACAAATCATCTGTGTCATCTAAGTTCTTTAAGTCATCCTCTTCTGTCGGTATCATCTCTTCTTGGTATTGTGCCTTTTGTTGACTAATAACAAAATCAACAACATCCTGTACTTCATTATCTGACAGAAAAGCCCCTTGGACTCGAACAGGTTTCGATTGTCCAGCTGGTAAAAATAGCATATCCCCTCTTCCGAGAAGACGTTCCGCTCCACCCATGTCTAAGATAGTACGAGAATCAATTGAAGAAGATACTGCAAAAGCAATTCGAGATGGAATATTTGCTTTTATGACACCCGTAATGACATCGACACTCGGTCTTTGGGTAGCGATAATTAAATGAATACCTGCCGCTCGTGCCATTTGGGCAAGTCTAGTAATGGAGTCTTCTACATCACTTGAGGCAACCATCATTAAATCCGCTAGTTCATCAACAATAACGACAATAAATGGTAATTTGGGATGCTTCTCATCATTTTCACCATTAAACGCATCAACATGTCCATTATAGCCTTCAATATTACGTGTTCCTGTATGTGAAAACAGGTCATAACGGCGCTCCATTTCAGATACAACTTTTTTCAAAGCTTGAGAAGCTTTACGTGCATCCGTAACAACTGGTGCTAACAGATGCGGAATGCCATTATAAACATTTAGCTCAACCATTTTCGGATCAATCATCATGAGTTTCACTTCATGAGGTTTTGCACGCATTAATATACTTACTATGATGCCATTAATACAAACACTCTTACCGCTACCTGTAGAACCAGCTACCAATAAATGTGGCATTTTATTTAACTGGGCCAACTTCGCTTCACCTGTAATATCTCTACCTAATCCAATTAGTAGTTTGGCATTTGGTTGATTATTTTCTTTTGCCTCTAACACTTCACGCAAACTAACAATTGCCACTTCTTTGTTTGGTACTTCGATACCGACAGCTGATTTACCCGGAATAGGTGCTTCGATACGTATATCTTCAGCTGCTAATGCTAATGCTAAATCGTCTTGCAAACCGACAATTTTGCTTACTTTAACCCCTTTATCTGGCAGTACTTCATACTCTGTAACAGCTGGCCCTAAATGGACTTCTGTCACAGTTGCTTTCACACCAAACGATTGAAAAGTTTGTTCAAGCTTTCGTGCATTTGCTTGAATCAATGTGAATTCTCCACTTTGATCAACATGTGGTGGTGCTTTTAATAAAGACATTGCCGGTAATTGGTAATTGACATTTTCAATAACCTCATCACCCGCCATTGGTTGAATCTCTATTTCTTCTTCTGGTTCTATATCCTGTGGTATTACTTCAGGTTCTACAATACGTTGTGTAAAAGCTGAAATAATAGGTTCCTTATGGACAGGAAGCTCTACTTCTGTGGCAGCTTCAAGATTTTCTTCAACTTGTTGCGGCGCTTCATCTTTTACAGATTTACGAGCGCGACGTGATGAAGCTTTTGGCGCCTCTTGACTTTGTGGAGTTCTTCTGGCTTGCTTCGCTCTTTTCGCTTGTGTACGACGTTCTCTCCATTTCGTTTGCCATTCAGGCGTCTTTTGCAATAAGTATGGAACTAATGCCTTACCAGTTAATAAAATCATCCCGATAAATAGCATTAACCAACTAGCAATAGACGCTCCTGCAGAGTCAAATAAAATAAAGAAACATGCAAATAATAAAGCGCCGACCATCCCACCACCAAGTGATTGACTACGTTCTTCTATACCACCGCTCGTTATGAGTATTCGCCATGTTTCTTTCAACACCGAATTACTTCCAATTCCATTTCCATTTAGTAATTGCTCAAACAGTGCAATATGACTAAATAAAGTTAGGCTCCCTAGTATAAATGCACAACCTAGAATTGTTCTGTTCTTCATATTCGGGATGGTTCTACGAATCATTAAAATAAGGGCACTAAGAATAAGCATGAATGATACAGCAATTGACCAATTACCAAATAAAAACAAAGCAGCTGTTTGAAAGAATCGTCCAACTAAGCCATATTCAAAGAATGTAATGATAGCAATCCCTACCAATAGGAGGCCAATGATTTCATACATAAGAGGATGCATCGTTAATTTTTGTTCTGGCTTTTTAGGTTTTGTCTCTTTTTTCTTTTTTGTAGCCAATTTTCTTACCTGCCTTTCTCTTTTAAAGGAAAAAAGGATTTCCCACCACAAATCGGCTAGGAAATCCTTTGTATCCGCTACGCATTAATATTCCATAATAATCGGGATGATCATTGGGCGGCGCTTCGTTTTTTGGAATAAGTAAGAATTTAGCGTGTCACGGATTTCTTGTTTAATGTTTGTCCATTCATACGTACCTTTATTCACATACTTTTCGACAACATTCTTTACTAGTGCTGCAGACTCTTCCATTAGTTCTTCTGACTCACGAACATATACGAATCCTCTAGATAAAATTTCTGGACCGGAAGCGATTTTCTTATGTTGACGGTCAATAGTAACAACAACGATAAAGATACCATCTTGACTTAATAATTTACGATCACGTAGAACGATGTTACCTACATCACCAACGCCAATACCATCTATTAAAACATTACCAGCAGTTACACGGCCACTCATACGCATTTTACCGTTTTTATATTCTACAATATCACCTTTATCAGCGATGAAAATTTGCGCTTTCGATAAACCTGTTTCTTGCGCAAGTTTAGAGTGCGCTATTAACATACGATATTCCCCTTGAATAGGAATAAAGTACTTTGGTTTCATAAGGTTAAGCATTAATTTAAGGTCTTCTTGCGAACCATGACCAGATACATGTACCTTTTTATCAGCAGACATTACTTTAGCGCCTGCTTTGGCTAGGCTATTCATTGTTTCAGCAATTTGTACTTCCATACCTGGAGAAGGTGTGAATGTAATTAATACAGTATCAGTAGGTTTAATACGAATATCACGGTGATGCTTACGAATGATTTTCTCAAGACCTTCTAAAGGCTCTCCTTGATTACCTGTTACAATTGCAACAATTTCATTTTCAGGGTAATCATTGATTTTACTTACTGGAATAATTCTTTCTGGATCAACAGAAAGATAGCCTAAACGCATACCTACTTCAAACACATTTTCTAGACTACGTCCTACAACAGCAATTTTACGATTTGATGCTGCCGCTTGGTCAAATACTTGTTGAATACGGATGAAGTTTGATGCATAAAGTGCTACAAGGATTCTTCCTTCTGCACGATGGAATGTTTTCGATAATCTTTCACGGATAATTGATTCTGAGATTGTATATCCTGGGCGTTCTGCTTCTGTTGAATCAGACATTAAGATGAATACACCCTCTTCACCAAGACCAGCCATTTTAGCGATATCGGGCTTGTACTTTCCTTGTGCTGATTGGTCAAATTTAAATTCGCCAGTGTGTACGATTGCACCTTCAGATGTATGGAACGCAACGCCAAGTGAATCTGGAATACTGTGCGTTGTATGGAAAAATGTCACATACGTCGTTTGGAAATTCATACGACTTTTGCTTGTCACTTCAAAGAACTTCACTTGTTGTGGAGCGGGCAATTCTTTTAAATGTTCTTTTGCTAAAGCAATTGTAAGTTTTGAACCATAAACTGGTGCATTGACTTTTTGTAATAAGTACGCAATTGAGCCAATTGCATCTTCATGACCATGTGTCAAGAAGATTCCTTTTACTCTTGTTTTGTTTTCTTCTAAATATGAAATGTCTGGAATAACAAAATCAATTCCTAGCATCTCATCCTCTGGGAACATTAATCCACTATCGACTACAAATAGCTCGTCATCAATTTCAACGACATACATTGCTTTGCCGATTTCACTAACCCCACCTAGAGGTATTACTCGTATTACTTCATTTTTTGTTTTAACCACTTGTTTTCCTCCTAAAAATAATCCCGAACAGCATCCACTTGTTTTTATTATATCGGTAGTAGACCGTTTTCACAAACAAAAAAAGAATGGGTTTTATCACCCATTCCATTTTTTTATTGGAACTGTTTTTGTTTCGCTAAATAATGTTCCCAAACTATATCAAAATGTGCTTTTTCTTGTTCAGTCAATTCCACTAATGGCAACCTAACCGTTTCAGATGAAATATTCAATTTACTAAGAGCATATTTAACGGCAGTAGGATTCGGAGTTGCAAACAAGGCACGAATTAAAGGTAGTAATGCTTGATGTATAAACGCTGCGTCTCCATGGCGCCCCTCTTTAAAAGCTTTGATCATTTTCTGCATATCTTCGCCAACAACATGTGCTGCTACAGAAATGATACCTGAACCTCCAACTGCTAAAAGTGGTAAAGTTAAACCATCATCACCCGAGTATACTTTGAATCCCTTAGGTGCACCAGATAGAATTTCTGTCATTTGATCAAGACTACCACTTGCTTCTTTCACAATATGGATGTTTGGTATTTTACTTAATTCTAGGATCGTTTCAGGTAATAGATTTACTATTGAACGTCCTGGTATATTGTAAAGCATAATCGGTAACGTTGTTTCTTTAGCAATTGCGGCAAAGTGTGCATACATACCACGTTGGCTAGGCTTATTATAATATGGTGTCACCAGCATAACGCCATCAACACCTGCTTCTTCAGCTTCTTTTGTCGCTCGAATCGATTCAGCCGTATTATTACTTCCTGTACCAGCAATTACTGGCACTCGTTTACGTACAGTTTCGACAACAAATTGGATAAGATGCATTTTCTCTTCGTGTGTTAATGTTGGTGATTCGCCAGTTGTACCACAAACAACAATTGAATCAGTACCTGTTGCGATTAGATGTTCTACTACCTTTGCCACAATTTCATAATGGATAGAGCCATCTTCGTGAAATGGAGTAATCAACGCTGTTGCTACATTCCCTATGTTCATACGTGACGCCCCCTTAGATTATACCTTCATCAATCAAAGCTTCTGCGATTTGGATAGAATTAAGTGCCGCACCCTTTAATAGGTTGTCAGCAACAATCCATAAATGGAAGCCATTATCCTTCGCTAAATCTTTGCGAATACGGCCTACAAATACTTCATCTTCGCCTTCTGCATAGATTGGCATTGGATAACCTTGCGCTGTAATATCGTCAACTAGTTTGATGCCAGAAGCATTTTCAAGCACCTTCTTTACATCTTCTACTGACACATTATCTTTTTCTACTTCAATATAAACAGATTCAGAGTGTCCTGATACAACTGGAACACGAACACAAGTTGCTGCGACTGGAAGCTCTGGCATATGCATAATTTTCTTCGTTTCATTTATCATTTTCATCTCTTCATATGTGAAGCCATTTTCAGTGAAGACATCAATTTGAGGAATAACATTTCTAGCAATTGGATAATGTTTTTTATCGCTTTTAACTGGTAATACATTCGCTTCCACGTCTTTACCTTTTTCCCACTCACCACTTTGTATTTTAAGCTCTTCAATGGCATTTATACCTGAACCAGATACTGCTTGATATGTAGATACGATTACATTTGATAAGCCAAATGCTTTTTTTATTGGTTCTAATGCTGCGACCATTTGAATTGTTGAACAGTTTGGATTAGCAATAATCCCTTTGTGTTTAGCTAAATCACCAGGGTTTACTTCAGGTACAACAAGCGGTACTTCTGGATCCATTCGAAAAGCGCTTGTGTTATCAATTGCAACAGCACCACGTCTTGCAGCTTCTGGTGCTAACACTTTTGATACAGCACCACCTGCACTGAATAGCGCAATATCTACACCTTCAAATGCTTCAGGTGTTGCTTCCTCAATCGTGTATGACTGACCATTAAATGTAATATCTTTTCCAGCAGATTTTTTGGAAGCTAGTAATTTAATCTTACCAATCGGAAACTTACGCTTAGCAAGCTGCTCCATCATTTTCGTCCCTACTGCTCCTGTAGCTCCTACGACAGCTACTGTATATTGCTTAGTCATCATACATCTCTCCTCAACTCATCATTGATATTGGCGCTATTGTATCATAATTTTTCATAATTGTGTATAAAAATTAAATTATTTAGTATATTGAATCAATAATGGCTGTAATTGTTTCTTTTCTAAAGCATTTTTAATCGTTTCATTTATTTTTGTAAAATCAGAAATTAACGAATTTGGCTTTTTATATGGATCATCTTGGCCAAATGGTATAAAGAAAATGTTCTTTGTATTTAAAAGTTTCATGAGATTCATACCATTTAATCCTAAGGCATCATTGGTAGAAACACCGATGACAACTGGACTGCCGTTACGTAGTGTCGCCTTTGCTGCCATTAAAACTGGCGATTCCGTTGCAGCATTTGCAAATTTACTTAGTGAGTTCCCAGTCATCGGTGCAATCACCATACAATCTAGGGGATTTCTCGGTCCAAGCGGCTCTGCCTCAGCCATTGTCTTAATCACTTCATGACCTGCAACTTCCTCTATTTTTGCAATCCACTCTTCTCCTGTACCAAATCTGGTTGCTGCATGCAATACTGAGTGAGTAATAATGGGCACTACTGTCGCGCCTTCATCTTTAAGAAATTTGATTTTCGGTACAACTTCTTCATACGTACAATGTGATGCAGTTATGCCAAAGCCGATGCGCTTTCCATCAAGCATGATGTTCCTCCTTATACTTTGCATTATGCAGTTCTATCGTTTGAATTAGTAAATCTGCAGCATCTATGGGGAAAAATTTCCCGGGCAATGCTGGTAATTGAATATAGTCAAAATCGGGTTGTTCTTCAAACGCCAGACATCCTGGAGCTGATGCTAAATCAAACACTGTAGTAGATGATTGTAACTTCTCACTAAAGGCTACTGTAAGCCATTTTACTGGAATTGTGTTAATGACGTAATCTGATTTACCTTCCAATGCCTCAGGTGCCAAAACAGAAGCTTTATAGCCAAAAGCTTCCGCCTCATATATTTGAGTTGCAGAGCGTGCCATAACATGAATTGAAGCACCTAGGTCTCTACATAATGCAGCAGTCATCTTTGCAACTCTTCCAAATCCTGTAATTATTAGGTGTTGCCCATTCATTGATCTTTGTTCATGATCGTAGAATGATCTGAGCATACCTTCAGCGGTGAGCTTTGCATTTTGCCATATAAATTGTTCATCTTCTAGGTAGTTAACAGTTTGTGAAGTAGACAACTGTTGTTTAAAGTCTGGTGTAGTTCTTCCAACAAACAGCTTTGCATTCTCTGCCACACTTAGAAAACTATTCATATCTGCTGACCATTTAGGTGGGTGAATAGGTAAAACAATGCGATTCGGTTGAAGCTTTTTGCTCAACATTACGAGCTCTTCATTCCACTCATCTGTATATTTGTACACAACAGTTCGATGAGGCTTTGAAAGTTGTACGGCAAGCTTTTTAAAACGTGCGTCCGTTCCTATGAGTAGCCATCTTTCATCCGTCATTCTATTAACCCCGAATTCATTGGCTTTACTTGATTAAATAGAATTCGATCTTCTCCGATGAGAACTATTTCATCCCACGGGATATATTCCTGCATTTTCGGTGATTTTGCTTTAAATGGAATTCGATGCCCTTTATGAATCATTTCAAAACCAAAAATTTGACCTGTTTTTGGGTCAAGTAAACACTCTGTCTCAGCCAAAATACCAAAACGTATACCATCATTCATTTGAATTAATTCTTTCTCAGCTAACTCTGATAAGAGCATGCTTCCCCTCCTTTTCGCATGTATATTATGTATATGCTTTTTCCTGGTTTTTAGTGATTTTTTGCATCAAAGGAAAAAAGATCAAAAGAAAAAGCTAAGGGCATTAGTTGCTTCCCTTAGCTGGTGTAATGATGGAGCTTGCAAATGGTTGTTTTAAATGGTCTTCAATAATTTGATTTACTGATTGTACCGTTACTTGTTGTAATTCAGCTAGTGCTTTTTCAATCGTGCGATCATAACCAAATACAAGTTCATTTTTAGCATTGCGACTCATAAAATCATATGCTGTTTCTAATCCGAGTAGCAGATTACTTTCAAGTTGTTCTTTAGCAAATAATAATTCTTTTTCAGTAATACCTTCTCGGCATATCGTGTCGATAGAACGAGTAATTGTTTGCTGCAACAAAGGTAGTTGATGTGGTGAAGTTCCAGCATAAATCACAAATGCACCAGCATCTTGATACGCAGAATAATAGGAGTAGACGGAATAAGCAAGTGCTTTTTCCTCTCTTACTTCTTGAAATAAACGAGAAGACATAGAATCTCCCAGTACACTATTTAATACAACTAAGCTTAATAGATTAGGTGCTTGCATACTTAACCCCGGATAGCCTAATGCCAAATGTGACTGTTCTACTTGACTCGTCTTTTCGATTTTCGCTGGAACAAATGTTGGTGAAGTAAAAATTGTAGGCTTATATGATGTTGTTGTTGGGAATTGATTGAATAATTTCTCAATCGTTTGAATTAACTTTGGTGTCAAATGACCCGCAATTGAAATTACTACTTGTTCGGGACGATAATGCTTGTGCATATATGCCAGAAGATTTTCACGATTAAACGTTTGTAAAGTTTCTGTTGTTCCTAGTATAGGCGAACCTAATGCACTATTTGGGAACATTGCCTGCCATAACCTTTCATCTACATCATCATCAGGTGCATCTTCAGTCATTGCAATTTCTTCTAATATCACTTGTCTTTCCTTTTCAATATCATCAGGACTAAATTTGGAATGAAAGAACATATCAGACAGCATTTCAATTGCTTTTTCTGCATGATGATCAAGAACAACTGCATAGTAACATGTATTTTCTTTTGATGTGAAGGCATTTAGTTGCCCACCAATACGATCAAATTCTTCAGCTATTTCTTTTGCAGAACGTTTAGCTGTTCCTTTAAATAACATATGCTCAATGAAATGTGTCATTCCATTTTCATGCGGTTGTTCATATCGTGATCCAACATTTACCCAAATACCCATTGCTACTGAACGTACATGCGGTATATCTTCCGCAACGATGCGTACTCCATTAGCACAAATATGTTTTGTAACCAAATAGTTTCCTCCTTATAATACAAGCAAAAGAGGTCGCCGTTTTGCTGGAAACGGACGACCTCAATAATTTAAACATTATGATGTTTAGTAACTTAAGTTGTACGCGAGGAGTATCGACTTGTAATACCCTATATCGTAAACCTCAGTTTACTTTTGCTCTTCACGTTCTTTTTCTTCTTTTAATACTACTTTACGAGAAAGGTTTACGCGACCTTGGTTGTCGATTTCGATGACTTTTACAAGTAGTTCATCTTCTAGTTTTAGAACATCTTCTACGGCTTTAGTGCGCTCTTCTTGAATTTCAGAAATGTGTAGTAAACCGTCTTTACCTGGGAAGATTTGAACAAATGCACCGAATTTTTCGATACGTTTTACTTTACCCATGTAATATTCGCCTACAACTGCTTCACGTACGATATTTTCAATGATTTCTTTTGCACGTGCGTTCATTGCTTCATCAACAGAAGAGATGTAAATTGTACCGTCTTGTTCAGTATCAATTTTCACGCCAGTTTCTTCGATGATTTTATTGATTTGTTTACCGCCAGGTCCGATAACATCACGAATTTTATCTGGGTTAATTTTAACCATGATAATTTTCGGAGCATATTTAGAAAGATGATCACGTCTTTCTGGCATAGTTGCAAGCATAGACTCTAGTATATGCATACGACCAATTTTCGCTTGAGTTAAAGCTTCTTCTAAAATTTGATTTGATAATCCATCAATTTTAATATCCATTTGAAGTGCAGTAACACCTTTTGCAGTACCCGCTACTTTGAAGTCCATATCACCCAGGTGATCTTCCATTCCTTGAATATCAGTTAAGATTGAATAATGTTCATCTTTTTTAATAAGACCCATTGCAATACCTGCAACTGGTGCTTTAAGAGGAACACCTGCATCCATCATCGCTAAAGTTGAAGCACAAATACTTGCTTGTGAAGTAGATCCATTAGATTCTAATACTTCTGATACGCAACGGATTGTGTAAGGGAAGTCTTTTTCGTTTGGAATAACTGCTTCTAAAGCACGTTCACCTAACGCACCATGGCCGATTTCACGACGGCCTGGTCCACGAATAGGTCCAGTTTCTCCTACTGAGAATTGAGGGAAGTTATAATGATGCATAAAGCGTTTAGACTCTTCAACACCTAAACCATCGATAATTTGAACATCACCTAGTGCTCCTAAAGTACAAACTGAAAGTGCTTGAGTTTGTCCACGTGTAAACAAGCCAGATCCATGTGCTCTTGGAAGTAAACTTACTTCTGAAGATAATGGACGAATTTCATCTAATTTACGACCATCAGGACGAATTTTATCTTCTGTGATTAAACGGCGAACTTCTTCTTTCACCATTTTATCTAGAATTTCGCCAACTTGTTTTAAAGTTGCTTCATCCGCTTCAGCTTCTTCGTATTTTGCAACAACTTCAGCTTTTACAGCATTAATTGCTTCTTCACGAGCATGCTTTTCATAAGTTTGGATAGCAGCAACCATTTTAGTTCCGAATTCCGCATTGATTTCAGCGTATAATTCTTCATTTATTCCGTGTAATATTACTTCCATTTTTTCTTTGCCGACTTCAGCAGCAATTGTTTCTTGGAAAGCAATTATTTTTTTGATTTCTTCATGTCCAAACATAATAGCTTCTAACATTTTTTCTTCAGGAACTTCTAAAGCACCTGCTTCAACCATGTTAATCGCATCTTTTGTACCAGCAACAATTAAATTAATTGTTGAATTTTCCCATTGTGCAACTGTTGGGTTTACGATGAATTCACCGTCAACAAGCCCAACTTGGACACCTGCGATTGGTCCGTCAAATGGAATATCAGAAACCATCAAAGCAAGTGATGATCCGAGCATAGCTGCCATTTCTGAAGGGCAATCTTGATCTGCTGACATAACCATAGAGATTACTTGTACTTCATTACGGAAGCCATCAGGGAATAATGGACGGATTGGACGGTCGATTAAGCGAGATGTTAATACCGCTTTTTCAGAAGGACGTCCTTCACGTTTGATAAACCCACCAGGGATCTTACCAACTGCATATAATTTTTCTTCATAGTTAACTGTTAATGGGAAGAAGTCTAATGGTTTTGGGTGTTTTGAAGCAGTTGCATTTGATAGTACAACCGTTTCTCCATAACGTACTAATACCGACCCATTAGCTTGCTTTGCGAGCTGACCTACTTCGATTTGTAAAGGTCGTCCGGCCCATTCATAGGTATAAACCTTTTTTTCGTTCATTTATTTGAACTCCTCTCTCAAAGAAAACATCTATTCATGTATTTATGTAGTACTATTAGTTTATCAAAAAAGGGAGGCTTATGCGAAACATTTCAATTCTTTATATTCAAATTGTCGTAGGAGGTTAGTTTATTGAAGCATAAAGAAAAAGCGGGACAAGCCCGCTTTCACAAAATTGCATGTTATCGACGTAAGCCGAGTTTAGTAATGATTTCACGGTAGCGTGGTACGTCATTTTCACGTAAATATTTTAATAAGTTACGACGACGTCCAACCATTTTGAATAAACCGCGACGAGAATGGTGGTCTTTTTTATGAGTACGTAAGTGCTCATTTAAGTTGTTAATCTCTTCCGTAAGGATAGCGATTTGAACTTCTGGTGAACCAGTATCACTTTCGTGTACACGGAATTCAGAAATAATTTCGTTTTTGCGTTCTTGTGTTAGTGCCATCCTATTCACCTCCTAAATTGAAATATCCCCAAATGCTGAGCAAACGTTGGTGATTCGAAAGCCAAGCAATGGTTCAGTGGTTGCAAATGAAATACTTCATTTAGAGCAACTCACTTATGAAATAGTAACATAAGCGCCTAATAGAATCAACTATTATCTAACGTTCACGTAAATATTTCATTGCAGTTGCCTTATCTATTTCGATTTGTCTTTTCAGCGCGTCGATTCCATCAAACTTTTGTTCTGATCTTAAATGCTTATACCAATCTATTTGTACTTCTTCAGCATAAATATTTTTGTTGAAGTCCATAATATGTACTTCTATTGATAAACTTTTTTCATCTGGGTTTTTGAATGTTGGTTTATATCCCACGTTACAAACACCATCGAACCATTCATTTTGTACTCGCATTCTTACAGCATAAACACCATTAGCCGGTATGAACGTACCTTCATGCGCTTGAATATTCGCAGTTGGAAAACCAATCTGACGTCCTCGTTTATCACCATGTACGACAATCCCTGGAATTTGGTATGGTCTTCCTAGAAGAATATGAACAGCTTCCATTTCACCCACTTGTAACAACTTACGAATTCTAGTCGAGCTAATTTTCTCGTCTTCCTGAACTTGCTTATTAATTATAGTAACATCGAAGTCTTCATTGCTGAGTGACTTCATTTCTTCCATCGTTCCTTTTCCAAATGCACCAAATGTAAAATCGAAGCCTGCTGTCACATGTTTTACATTTAATTTACGAATAAATACATCTACAAATTTACTAGGACTAAGCTTAGCGAAATCCGAAGTGAAGCGTACGACGAATACCGTATCAACTCCCATACTTTCAAGGATATCTAGCTTTTGCTTTATTGGTGTAATATAAAAAACTTGTTCTTTACTTTGGCCTAATACAATCGAAGGGTGAGGATCAAACGTCATAACAGCCGTTTTCAAGTTTTTCTCGTGTGCTTGCTTTTTCGCATGCTCAATCACCGCTTGATGACCTCGATGTACTCCATCAAAAAAGCCGATTGCAAGCGAATAGGGTCCTTCAATATCTGGATGACTAATTTGGTGAGGGTACATTAATTGAATAACTTTCATCATAAAGACTGCCTCCTAATCAACAGCTGGGAACATTTTTTCTGGCTTCATAAGCCCATCTTTTGTTGGATGCTTAATATAAATAGCAACCGCTCTCCCATTTTCTACAAATACTATTTTATCATGTTCTTCTAGAGATGAGTGCATAGGAAGTACTTGTCCATTTGTAATTTGCTTATGATTCTCTTCATCAATTTGGAAAGTTGGATAATTAGTTAATGCTTGCTCAATTGGCATTATTACTTTATCCAATTCCTCCGCCTCAGCAATTTCACGTAATTCAGAAATTGTGACACAATCTTCCTTCTTAAAATTTCCAGAAGCTGTACGAACTAGTGAAGCCATATGCGCAGGGTACCCTAACTCTTCACCTATTTGTACAGCTAAAGTGCGAATATATGTCCCTTTGCTACATGCAATGCGAACTGGGAAAGTGATAGTAGCTCCCTCATAGACCAATTCATCATCTAGTAGTTCTAAGCTATAAATCATAACATTACGAGATGGACGTTCTATAATCTGACCTTGGCGTGCGTATTCATATAATTTCCGTCCATTTACTTTCACAGCTGAATACATCGGTGGTGTTTGTGAAATTTCTCCAGTAAGGTTAGCAAGTACCTGTAATAATTGTTCACGAGAAATGGTTTTGATACTACTATCTTCTGCCACTATTTCCCCTTCAGCATCTTCAGTTGTAGTAGATGTGCCAATTGAAATAACAGCCTCATACGTTTTACCTGCGTCTGTCAGATATTCTGCTAGACGTGTTGCATTGCCAATACAAATCGGCAAAACACCTTCTACACCCGGATCAAGTGTACCTGTATGCCCTACTTTTTTCGTTTGCAATATTTTGCGTAATTTAAATACGCAATCGTGAGAAGTCATTCCCCGTTCTTTCCATAGAGGAAGAATGCCATGTTGCATTCGTGTCAACTCCTTTTTAGTATAAATAATTTTATTTTAAAGACAGAAAAAGCCTGCAAATAATAAGGTTTGCAGGCTTGTTTCAATTATTGATCTTTTGATTCATGTAGTTGACGTAAAAGCGTGTCAATTTTATTACCATATTCAGCCGATGAGTCAAATTCAAAGGATAATTCTGGTGTAATTCTTAAACGAATACGTTGACCAATTTCAGAACGAATAAAGCCTTTTGCTTTTTCAAGTCCTTTTAATGTGTCCTGACGCTCTCTCTCAGTACCTAAGCTAGTAATATAAATTGTTGCTTGTTGTAAGTCACCTGTTACTTCAACATCTGTTACAGTAACAAATCCGACGCGAGGGTCTTTTAGTTTACGAACGATAATATCGCCGAGTTCCTTTTTCATTTGTTCTGCAACACGGTTCGCGCGCATACTCATAATCGTTTCACCTCAATTTTTATAAGTACTCTCTTTGTATGTTTAGTCGTTCCCATTCGGGATTTGATTCTAGAAGTTGAAGAGCACGAGTGAGCTCACGATCTGCTGCATCCTTAGAAGAAGCAACAGTAACAATCGCGAGCAATGCTCTTTGCCAAACATCTTGATGATCAATTTCTGCAATGGAAACATTGTACCGCTGTTTTGTACGGGTAATCATACTTTGCAAGACAGCACGTTTTTCTTTTAACGAATGGGCCGCAGGGATGAAGAATTCACACTCTGCGTAGACAATCATTTGCGGACAATTTCTTCCATGATGAATGCTTCAATTACATCTTCTGTTTTAATGTCATTGAAGTTTTTCACTGTAAATCCACATTCATAACCTTTAGCTACTTCTTTTGCATCATCTTTGAAACGTTTTAAAGAGTCTAATTCGCCTTCGAAAATAACGATACCCTCACGGATAACACGAACACCACTATCGCGCGTAATCTTACCTTCAAGTACATATCCACCAGCAATTGTGCCGACTTTAGATACTTTGAATGTTTCACGAACTTCTGCTGAACCAATTATTTTTTCTTGGAATTCAGGATCTAATAATCCTTTCATTGCAGCTTCGATTTCTTCAATTACTTTATAAATAACACGGTGTAGACGGATATCTACTCCTTCAGCTTCAGCTGCACGTTTCGCATTAGTATCTGGACGTACGTTGAAACCAATGACAATTGCATTTGATGCGGCTGCTAATGAAATATCAGATTCTGTAATTGCACCAGCACCCGTGTGGATGATACGCACATTTACACCTTCTACATCAATTTTCATTAACGAAGCTGCCATTGCTTCTACTGTACCTTGAACGTCAGCTTTAACGATTAAGTTTAACTCTTTCATTTCGCCTTGGCTCATTTGTTCAAATAAATTATCAAGAGTTACTCGTTGTTTTTCAGAGCGTTGTGCTTGAATAGCAGTCGTTGCACGTGCTTCCCCTACTTGACGAGCTGTTTTTTCATCTTCGAATACTACAAAACGGTCGCCAGCTTGAGGAACTTCACTTAATCCAGTAATTTCAACTGGTGTAGAAGGACCTGCAGTTTTTACGCGACGTCCAATATCATTAACCATTGCACGAACACGTCCGTAAGCGTGGCCAACTACAATTGGATCTCCTATGTTAAGAGTACCATTTTGTACTAATAAAGTAGCAACAGATCCGCGACCTTTATCTAGTTGTGCTTCGATTACAGTACCAATAGCTTTACGTTTTGGATCAGCTGTTAATTCGCCTACTTCTGAAACTAACAATACCATTTCAAGTAATGAATCAATGCCATCTCCTTTTAATGCTGAGATAGGAACAAAGATCGTTTCGCCGCCCCAAGCTTCTGGTACTAGACCATGCTCAGTAAGCTCTTGCATTACGCGATCAGGGTTAGCTGTTGGTTTATCCATTTTGTTTACAGCAACAATAATTGGAACTTCTGCAGCTTTTGCATGGTTGATTGCTTCAACTGTTTGAGGCATTACACCATCATCAGCAGCAACTACTAAAATTGTTAAGTCAGTAATTCTTGCACCACGCGCACGCATTGTTGTGAACGCTGCGTGTCCAGGTGTATCTAGGAATGTAATTTTTTTGTCGTTTACGACTACTTGGTAAGCACCAATATGTTGTGTAATACCGCCAGCTTCTCCAGCAGTTACTTTTGTGTTACGAATTGAATCTAGTAATGTTGTTTTACCATGGTCAACGTGACCCATAATTGTTACAACTGGTGGACGTTCTGCTATGTTATTTGTATTTACTTCTTCTTGGTCACCCTCAAAGTAAGTTTCTAGGTCTGTTACGTCGATACGAATTTCTTCCTCAACTTCCACACCATAATCAGCACAGATTAGTTCGATCGCATCTTGTTCAAGCTCTTGGTTAATTGTCGCCATAACGCCAAGCATGAATAATTTTTTGATGATTTCAGATGGTTCACGGCCTAATTTTTTCGCTAATTCGCCTACAGATAATGATTCGAAGAAAGTGATTTTTTCTGGTAATTCTTTTTTCACTGCAGGTACAACTGGTTGTGGTCTTTGTTTACGACGTTGCCCACCATTAATACCTGGTTTTTTTCTTTGATTAAAGTTACGGTTTCCACCTTGTTGGTTGGATTGACCACCAGGTCCGCGATTTGTGTTACGGTTTTGGCTTGAATTTGAATTCGAGCCAGTTCTTGTGTTCGAATTCGTATTTGGTTTATTGTTTGAACCTGTATTTGGTCTTGAGTTTGTGTTCGTATTTGAATTCGAATTTGGTCTTGAACTTGTGTTTGTGTTTGGTCTTGAACCTGTGTTTGTGTTTGGTCTTGAATTAGTATTTGGTCTTGAATTTGAGTTAGAACGATTGTTTGAATTTGAGTTTGAGTTGTTTTTTGAAGTGGAATTGTTATTCATAGTACTTCCTTGATTAGTATTTTGTTTTGGTTGAGCAGCGCTAGTTTGTGGTGCTTTTTCGTCTTTTCTAGCGTTCGGACGATTCCCTTGTTGTCCTCTGTTTTGGTGCTCAGTTTTTTTTGGTCCTTGAGATGATTGTGCGTTAATTTTCATTTTAAATACACCATCTAATTTGCTAACTGCATCTTTTTCTAACGTAGACATATGGTTTGTGACGTTTATTTGTAGCTTTGTAAGCTGATCAATAACTTCTTTACTTGACTTATTTACTTGTTTCGCATATTCATGGACGCGTAATTTTGTCATGTATTCACCCCCGGTTAGATTTCGTTGAGAAGCTCGGACAGTTTTTTCGCAAAACCGTCATCCACGATGGCTAATGAGACCCGTGCGTCTTTCCCCGTGGCATGTCCGAGATCATATCTAGTCCCGAACTCCTGCAACTCAACGTTGAAAGAATGACATTTATCTTGCATTTTTTTGCGCGTATTGGCAGATGCATCTGTTGCTAAAATAACAAGCTTCGCACCATTATTGCGCACTTCTTTAATAACTTGTTCTTCGCCTGAAACGATTTTACGAGCCCTGGCAGCCAATCCAAGTAAATTTAAAATAGATTGCTGTGGCGTCATGTTAACGTCTCCTTGCGAATGACTTTTAAAAGGTCTTCATATACTTGTTCAGGAATTTCCACTTCTAACTGATGTTTCAGTACATTTTTCTTTTTCGCTTCTGCAACAGCTGTTTCGGATTTCGAAACATATGCACCGCGACCTGATTTCTTGCCTGTAACATCAACGGAAACTTCGCCTTCTTTAGAACGAACAACCCGGATCATTTCTTTTTTAGGAAACATTTCACCAGTTGCTACACATTTTCTTAAAGGAATTTTTCTGTTTATCGACATAAGAACACACCTTCCTTTTAGCGTAAGAACTATTGGCCATAATGGTTCTATTAGAAGACTTTGCATATGACCAAATGCTATTACTTATTCTTCGTCGTCTTTATATAAATCAACCTCAACGTCATAATCTACATCTTCTTCGTCTTGAGCTTCCTCATAAACAACAGTTGATGATTGAGTTGGGTAGATTCCTAATTCTCTTGCATCTGTTTCACTCTTAATATCAATCTTCCAGCCAGTCAATTTAGCAGCAAGGCGCGCATTTTGACCGCGTTTACCAATAGCTAAAGATAATTGATAGTCAGGAACAACTACTGTAGTTGACTTTTCTTCTTCATCAACTTGCACATCAAGAACTTTTGAAGGACTTAGTGCGTTTGCAACGAATACTACAGGATCTTCTGACCATTCAACGATATCGATTTTCTCACCGTTTAGTTCGTTAACAATTGTTTGTACACGGGCACCTTTAGTACCTACGCATGAACCTACAGGATCCACTTCTTCATTATGTGCAAAGACAGAAATTTTAGAGCGATCGCCAGCTTCACGAGCTATTGATTTAATTTCTACTGTACCTTGGAAGATTTCAGGAACTTCTAATTCAAATAAACGACGAAGTAAACCTGGGTGAGTACGTGATACGTATACTTGTGGCCCACGAGAAGTACGTTCTACTTTCGTGATATACACTTTGATACGATCGTGAGGCGCATAAGACTCGCCTTGAATTTGTTCATTTTGTGGTAATACCGCTTCGACTTTACCTAAACCAACGTAAATATTACGTGGGTCTAAACGCTCTACAATACCATTTACGATATCATCTTCGCGATCCACATATTCTTCATAGACAATGCCACGTTCTGCTTCACGGAATCGTTGAGTAACGATTTGTTTCGCTGTAGTTGCAGCGATACGTCCGAAATTACGTGGTGTTTCTTCCTGTTCCACGATATCACCAATCTCATAGGCAGGGTTGATAACTTGCGCATCTTCTACAGAGATTTGTAAGCGATCGTCTTCTACTACCTCTACTACATCTTTTCTTGAATACAAGTGCATTGTACCGCGGTCAAGGTTTAAATCAACACGCACGTTTTGCGCTTGGTTGTAATTCTTTTTATATGCATTAATAAGTGCCGCCTCGATTGCTTCAATAATGATATCACGAGAGATACCTTTTGCTTCAAGTGCATTTAACGCACCAACCAATTCTTTACTCATTGTCTATTTCACTCCTACTATTAACTTTCTGCGGAAAAATCGATTGCTAATCGAGCTAATGCTATTTTATCTTTATCGATAACGACCTTAATTTTTCTTGTTTTAATCTTAACGTCAAGTTCTACACCTGCGTCTGAATAAGATTTTAAATAACCTTCAAATACTTTCATACCGTTAATGGCTTCATATGATTTAATATGCACGAATTGACCGATAGCCTTTTCAAAATCAGCTTCTTTTTTTAATGGTCGTTCTGCTCCTGGAGATGACACTTCAAGGAAATAATTTTGTTCAATTGGATCAGATTCATCCAATTTTAAACTTAATAATTCACTTACTTGAGCACATTGTTCAATGTCAATGCTTCCTTCAGGAGTATCAATGTAAACGCGCAAAAACCAATCGCGACCCTCTTTAACGAATTCAACTTCGACTAATTCAAGGTTTAACCCTTCTACTATAGGCGTTGCAAGTTGTTCCACTGCTGAGATAACTTTGCTCATACAATCCTCCTGACTCACTTCATGTTGTCATAACAACAGAAAAGAGCGGGAAATCCCACTCTTTTGCTGGTGTTCTATCAACAAATTAATTAAATAAATGATAGCACAGTATAGCCCGAAATGCAAATAAACCCTAGAACAGAGAGAGTTGGTTAGCATCTGGCATACCTTCTAAACAACCAAGTTTATCCATATATTCGATCAATGTTTTTGATACACGTCCACGTTGTTGCAAATCCTCTTTTGATAAGAACTCGCCATCTTCTCGAGCTTTAACAATAGCAAACGCTACGTTGTTACCAAGACCTGGAATTGCATTGAAAGGAGGGATTAAACTATCCCCATCAATCACAAATTCCGTTGCTTTAGAACGATACAAATCTACCTTTTGGAAATGATAACCACGTTCGCACATTTCTAAAGAAAGCTCAAGGACAGTTAGCAAACTTTTTTCCTTCGTAGAAGCTTCTAACCCTTTTGCATCAATTTCATCAATTTTTGACTTAATCATTTGTGAACCATTCACCATCGCGATAAGATCGAAGTCTGAAGCACGCACACTAAAGTATGCACAATAATAAAGAATTGGTAAATGTACTTTAAAATATGCAATACGCACTGCCATTAATACATATGCAGCAGCATGGGCTTTTGGGAACATGTATTTAATTTTCTTACATGAATCAATGTACCACCCAGGCACTTTATTAGCTTTCATTTCTGCTTCAAATTCTTCTGATAAACCTTTCCCTTTACGCACTGACTCCATAATTTTAAAGGCCAATGACGGCTCCAACCCTTGATAGATTAGATACACCATAATATCATCACGACAGCCTATAACTTCAGATAATACACATGTACCATTTTGGATTAATTCACTAGCATTCCCTAACCAAACATCAGTACCGTGAGATAGTCCAGAAATTTGGACAAGCTCTGAAAATGTCGACGGTTTCGTTTCTTCTAACATTTGACGAACAAATCGTGTACCAAACTCAGGAATACCCAAAGTACCTGTTTTACAGTTGATTTGCTCAGCTGTAACACCTAATGACTCTGGTCCATTGAAAATTTGCATAACCTCTACGTCATCAGTAGGAATTGTTTTGGGATCAATTCCTGATAAATCTTGTAGCATACGAATAACTGTCGGATCATCATGTCCAAGTATGTCTAGTTTTAATACGTTATCATGGATTGAGTGGAAGTCGAAATGGGTTGTTTTCCATTCAGAATCCTGTGCATCTGCTGGAAACTGAATCGGCGAAAAATCGTAAATATCCATATAATCAGGTACTACGATAATACCGCCTGGATGTTGCCCTGTTGTTCGTTTAACACCCGTACACCCTTGTACAAGTCTGTCTACTTCTGCACCACGGAAATTTAAGTTATTGTCACTTGCATAACCTTTTACATATCCATATGCAGTTTTCTCTGCGACCGTACCAATTGTTCCCGCGCGATACACATACTCTTCGCCAAATAATACTTTCGTATAGTTGTGGGCTTGTGGTTGATATTCACCACTAAAGTTAAGGTCGATATCTGGAACTTTATCTCCTTTAAATCCAAGGAAAGTTTCGAATGGAATGTCGTGACCATCTTTTTGATAGGGCGTACCACATTCAGAACAATCCTTATTCGGGAGGTCAAAGCCTGACCCAACAGAACCGTCATCAAAAAATTCTGCATGCTGGCAATTTGGACATACATAGTGTGGAGGTAAAGGATTTACTTCGGTAATTTCCATCATTGTTGCAACAAGTGACGAACCTACCGACCCCCTCGAACCTACCAAGTAACCATCATTTAATGATTTCTTCACAAGTTTATGTGAAATTAAATATATAACAGCAAATCCATGGCCAATAATCGATTTTAATTCTTTCTCAAGACGTGCTTCTACAACCTCAGGTAAGTTGGGTCCGTAAATAGAATGAGCCATATCATAACTCATATTACGTACTTCTTCGTCTGCACCCTCAATTTTAGGTGTATAAAGATCATCTTTTACCGGTTTCACATCGCCAATCATATTAGCAATTTTCTGAGGGTTCGTTACAACAATCTCTTTTGCAATATCGTCACCTAAAAAAGCAAATGCATCTAGCATTTCATTAGTAGTGCGGAAATGCACTTTTGGTAATGTATGACGATTCAATGGGTTTGCCCCACCTTGTGAACGGATTAAAATTTGACGGAATATAGCATCATTTTCATTTAAATAATGAACATTGCCTGTTGCCACAACAGGCTTATCTAATTTTTTTCCTAACTTGACAATTTTACGGATTATATCTTCTAAGTTCCATTCATCACGTACAAGTTCACTATCAATCAAATGTGAATATACAGCCTTTGGATGTACTTCTAGATAATCGTAGAATTTTGCAACTTGTTCTGCTTCTTCCATTGATTTTTGCATAACAGTTGTGAAAACTTCACCTTTATCGCAAGCTGAACCGATAATTAATCCTTCTCGGTACTTCGTTAACATTGAACGTGTAAGACGCGGTACACGGTAAAAAGTTTGCGTATGTGAAAAGCTAATAAGTTTAAAGAGATTCTTCAGACCGACATTATCAGTTGCTAAAATTGTACAGTGTGTAGGTCGAGCTCGTTTGTATGAGTCGCCTCCACCGATATTTTTGTTGAAATCATCGTGATATTTAATACCTTTTTCATCTGCTTCTTTTAAGAGATGTAAAAGTAGAAATCCTGTAGCTTCCGTATCATAAATTGCACGGTGATGTTGTGTTAATTCTATATTGAACTTTTTACATAAAGAATTTAATCTGTGATTCTTCATTTCTGGGTGTAAGAAACGTGCAAGCTCCAATGTATCAATAACCGGATGATTCTTCTCATCAATTCCTGCTTTTTTATAAGCTTCATATAAGAAACCTATATCAAATGAAGCATTGTGAGCAACAACAATTCCATCACCAATAAAATCATGGAATTTCTTTATCATATCCACAACTTCTGGTGCATTTCTAACCATATCATCTGTAATACCTGTTAGTTCGATCGTTGTTGCAGAAAGAGGATGATGAGGATTTGCAAAACTCTCGAATTTATCGACAACTTCACCATTAACGATTCTAACTGCAGCAAGCTCGATAATCGTGTCGTATGCAGCTGATAATCCAGTTGTTTCTACGTCAAAGACAACAAATGTATCCGTTTCAAGGAGGCGATGCTGTTCATCATATGCAATAGGTACACCGTCATCTACTAGATTGGCTTCTAATCCGTATAAAATTTTTATACCGTGCTTCTTACCCGCATTATAGGCATCTGGGAATGATTGAGCAACAGCATGATCTGTAATTGCAATTGCCGGATGTCCCCATTTAGCTGCTTGAGCAACAAGATCACCAACAGATGTAACGGCGTCCATTTGACTCATTGGAGTATGAAGATGTAGTTCGACACGCTTTTCACCTTCTGGAGCAGTATCTTTACGTAAGATAGGCTTTATTTCCATAATATCTTGTGCCATAACAATTAGATCACGAACAAATGTATCATTTTGAACGGAGCCTCGTGCCTTCACCCACATACCCTTTTTAGCCTGTTGCATAAGTGCAGCATCCTCTTTATCTCGTGAGAACATTTTAACTAAAATGGAATCAGTATAGTCGGTAATTTTCAAAGTCAGTAGCGATCGACCACTACGTAACTCTTTTACTTCTGCATCGAAAACAAATCCTTCAATCGTGATACGTCGTTCTTCATCTTGAATTTGTTGAATTTCCATCATTGCCTCATCTGGCTTTATAGGAATCCCCAGTTGGAATGGTCGGTCTGATACGTCTACACCACTTGGATTATCGTTGCGTTCTTTTTCACGCTTTTGCATATCTTCGACGGCTTTTTTTGCAAAAGCTTCCTCTTCTATACGGCGTTGTTCTAAAAATGCAAGTTGCGCTTCTGCTAATGCTTCAGTTGATTCATTAAGTTGAAAATCAATTGGCATATGCGGGAATCCATAGGTTTCATAAGCGTCCGCTATGATCTCTGTGTACTTTTTCTTAAGAGTCATCATTTCTAGCTCTTGTTGACAAGTGATCATCATTTTCTGACCATTCCATTCAGGCAGTTGTTTCACTAAACCTTCTCGCAATGGCGGGGATAGTTCATCTATGTCTTCAATCACTTTTAGCCAATAATCTGTTACTAATTCCTTTGAAATTGTTTGTTGCGGAGCTTTAATATCCAATTCAATTTGAGCAATTTGCGAAAATGCCTTTGTTAAGCGTGTTTCAAATTCGCGATACACACCAAATGGTAGAATCGCAGGTAATTTGAGAGAAAATCGCCAAACGCGTTCTTTTTTGTGTACGGTCATTCTAGCTAATTCAGCAGCATTAAAATAAGGCATATATACGTCTTCTGTTAAATCAATTTGTTGGAGCAGTAGTTGAAATTTCAACTTTGCGTCTTGCTCGTTTGTCATTATCCCACCTACCTTCTGTAAAAAAAGAAAAGAAGTACATTAAAGTACTTCCCCCTTTTGACTCATTCAACATTACTCAGCGTGAAAAAAGTTATTCAAACGATCGACTAACTCTTCTTTAGCCCATTCGAAAGTTTCGCCAGACTGTCTAAATTTCACTTCTAAAATACCTTCTGAAGCTTTTTTACCAATTGTAACACGTACTGGTAAACCGATTAAATCTGCATCTGCGAATTTAACTCCTGCACGCTCTTTACGATCATCATAAAGCACATCATAGCGATATGATTGTAACAATTTGTACGTTTCTTCAGTTAAGTTCTTTTGTGCCTCATCTTTTTCATTCACTGAAATCAAGTGAATATCATAAGGAGCAATTTGTTTTGGCCAAACAAAGCCATAGCTATCTTGGAATTGTTCTGCAACTGCAGCTACCAGGCGAGACACACCGATACCATAACAACCCATGATAAATGATTGAGCTCGTCCATTCTCATCCAGGAAAGTTGCTTTCATAGAGTCACTGTATGTTGTACCTAGTTTGAATACATGCCCAACTTCAATACCCTCAGCAAATTTAATTGTGCCCTTTCCGTCTGGAGATGGGTCGCCAATTTGAATAAAGCGTAAATCTTCAAAACGATCAATTGCAAAGTCACGGCCTGGATTTACATTAATATAGTGGAAACCGTCTTCATTTGCACCACATACACCGTTACGGATAGATTTGATTGCATTATCCGCAACCACTTTTACATTAATAGGAAGTTTTATAGGTCCTAAAGAACCAACATGACTACCTAGTAAATCAAAGATAACTTTGTCATCTGCTAACTCAACAGATTGTGCATCCAGTGCGTTTTTTAATTTAATATCGTTGATTTCATGATCTCCACGAGCTAATACAACAACTAGTTCGTCATCTACATTAAATACTAATGATTTAATACAAGATTCAGGTGATACTTTTAAGAATTCAACAATCTCATCGATTGACTTCTGGTCAGGTGTAGAAACTTTTTCAAGTTCTTTCATATCTTCATTTGAATGACTATACTCTACGTTTACTTCAGCCATTTCAATATTTGCAGCAAAACTTGATTCATCAGAGAACGCAATTGTATCTTCTCCAATTTCAGATAACACCATAAATTCGTGTGTATCTTTACCGCCTATTGAACCTGAATCTGCGATAACTGCACGGAAGTTTAAGCCAAGTCGAGTGAAAATATTCGTATAAGCTTTTACCATATCATTATATGTTTCATCTAAACTTTCACGTGTAGCATGGAATGAATATGCATCTTTCATAACAAATTCACGACCACGTAATAAACCAAAACGAGGGCGCTTTTCATCACGGAATTTATTTTGAATTTGATAAAGTGTTAATGGTAATTTTTTGTAAGATTTTACTTCATCACGCACTAAAGAAGTAATAACTTCTTCGTGTGTAGCTCCTAATGCAAAATCACGGTTATGACGGTCTTTTAAACGCATTAACTCTGGACCATATGCTTCCCAACGTCCTGTTTCTTGCCAAAGCTCAGCTTGCTGTAAAGCAGGCATTAACAATTCGACAGCATCGATTGCTTCCATTTCCTCGCGAACAATTTGCTCTATTTTTTTAAGTACTTTTGTAGCTAGTGGTAAGTATGAATAGACACCACTTGTATTTTGACGAATAAAACCTGCACGTAATAATAGCTGATGAGACTTAACGTCAGCATCAGCAGGTATTTCACGTAAGGTTGGGATAAATGTTTTGCTTTGTTTCATAAAAACCACACCTTTTGCGTTATTTATAATTATTTATTAAAAGAAAAATCTTTGAATATCGTTCCAAGTAACGACAATCATTAAAATCATTAACAACATAATACCAACAAAATGCACCATGCCTTCTTTTTGACGATCAACCGGTTTGCCACGTATAGCTTCAAAACCGAAGAATAATAGGCGTCCACCATCTAAAGCTGGTAGAGGTAATAAATTCATGATTCCTAGGTTGATACTTAAAATAGCTGCCCAGTTCATGACATTTGTCCACCCGTATTTAGCTACCTCTTCAGTTGCTTTGTATATACCAACAGGACCAGATAATGCATCTAGTGTAAATTTACCAGTTACAAGCATACCTAATAGTTCAAAGATTTTCATTGTCCATGTATACGTTTGCTCCACACCATACGAGAATGCTTTTAGTGGATTTTTTTCCATCGGACTTGAATATTGTACACCTATTTGTCCCATTTTTTGTTCATTTACTACAACTTCTTTTGGTGTTAGTGTAATTTGCGCTTTTTCTTCACCACGTTGTACATCCAAGGTCATTTCTTTTTTCGGGCTATTTTGAATAGCTTCAGATAATTCTTGCCAACTGTCAATCGCTTTGCCATTAATAGCCGTAACGACATCCCCTTTAGCGATACCCGCCGCTTGAGCTGGACTACCTTTTACTACATCAGCAATAACAGGCTCATTTGTTGGAATTCCCTGAACTAGTCCAATAACAATGAATATTATGCATGAAAGGATAAAGTTAAATAATGGCCCTGCAAAAATCGTCATTGCACGTTTACCTAATGATTTTGAATTAAACTGACGATCATAAGGAGCAATAATTGTTTCCGTGCCATTTTCATTAATAACTGCATCACGCGCTACATCATAACGCACAAGTTTTTCATCTTCGTCATAGCCTTCAATCCACAATTCCTTTTGTAGATCCGCCTTTTCAACTTCCAAAAATAACATGTCCGGTAGTTGCTTATTTTGATTTAAAACAATTTTTTCGATTTCATCTTTGTCATTCAGTTGCATACCGATTCTATAACCAGGTTGTAATTCGATATTGTCCATATCGTCTCCAGCCATTCGTACATAACCACCAAGCGGAAGTAATCGAATAGTATACAATGTTTCACCTTTTGTAATCCCTAAAATTTTAGGACCAAAGCCGATTGCAAATTCTCTAACTAAAATACCTGAACGTTTCGCAAAAATAAAGTGACCGAGCTCATGAAAAAATACAATTGAGCCGAACACTACTATGAATGCAATGATTGATTGCATGGAATCCCACCTTCTTCAGCTTGAAAAAATATCATTCAATCCTGTAGTTATTTTATCATGCTTTGAACTGATTTTCTCGTTTCTTTGTCTACGTGTAAAATAGTTTCTAAATCAGGTTGTAAAATGTTCACGTGTTTGTCCATAATTTTTTCAATAAGATCTTCAATTTCCAAGAATTTAATCTTTTCTTGCAAAAATGCTCCAACAGCTGCTTCATTTGCCGCATTCATGGCTGTAAGAATTGTCCCTCCCATTCGACCTGCTTTATATGCGAAATCAAGGCAGCGGAAACGTTGTAAATCTACATTTTCAAAATGTAATTGAGATATTTTCGCCAAATCAAGACGTTCTGCGGTTGAACGTGGTAAACGCTCAGGATAACTAAGAGCATATTGAATTGGTGTTCGCATATCAGGTGTACCTAGTTGAGCCATAATACTAGTATCATGATATTCAACCATTGAGTGAATAATACTTTCTCTATGTATTAACACGTCAATATTATCATAATCCACATCATATAACACTGCCGCTTCAATGACTTCAAGTCCTTTATTCATCAATGTTGCTGAATCAATTGTAATTTTGGCTCCCATTGACCAGTTCGGATGATTTAACGCCTCTTTTATAGTTACGTTTTTTAAATCTTCACGCGTTTGATCGCGGAAACTACCACCAGAAGCAGTTAATATTAAACGCGAAATGTCTTTTCGGTTCTCGCCGTGCATCGATTGCCATAAAGCTGAATGTTCACTATCTACTGGTAAAATTGCCACACCATGTTTTTTAGCTTCAGACATTACTATATGACCAGCAGTAACTAATGTTTCTTTATTAGCAATGGCAATATTCTTCTTAGCTTTAATCGCAGCTAATGTTGGTTCTAATCCAACACTACCTAATACTGCGTTGACCAACACATCAGCTTCAGGGCAAGTAGCTACGTCTAGTAAGCCTTGTGCACCAAAAACAAAATCAGTTTTCGGAAACTCTTTTTGCAATGCAACTGCATCTTCAGCCAATTGCACTGATACGATAAGAGGTTTAAATTCCTTTACAATTTCACGTGTTTTTTCGATATTTTTCCCTGCAGAGAAGGCTACAAGTTGAAACGAATCTTTATGGTCCTTCACAATATCTAACGTTTGAATACCAATAGATCCTGTTGCGCCTAGTAAACTAATTGATTTCATCAAAATATTCTCCTTCTTCATCCAACAAAGTGCAAGAAATGCAACAATGGTAATACAAATAATAAACTATCAAAACGGTCTAAAATACCGCCATGTCCAGGTAATATTTTACCGGAGTCCTTTACATCATAATGACGTTTAATCGCTGATTCTACTAAATCGCCCAATTGACCGAAAATAGAAGCAATAACCGTTACAATAATTAAAGTGACATATGTTGTTTCAATACCAACAATCAGTTGGAATAGTATTGCAAAGACAATAGCGGTAACAATCCCGCCTACAAATCCTTCAATTGTCTTATTTGGTGAAATTTCTGGCCACAATTTGTTTTTTCCAAGCTTGCGCCCTACAAAATAAGCACCTGAGTCAGTTGTCCACACGATAACCAAGGCATAGATAACATATTCTAACCCTTCCATTCGTGTTTCAATCAAATAATGGAAACCCATACCTACATAAAGCACACTAATAATAACAAACCCTACTTCATCATAGGTGAACTTGTTTTTAATTAGCACTGTATAAATTAGTAATAGAATAGCACCTAAAAATAGAAATTCCATTTTCGAATAAGATGTTACTTCTAAAACTTTTGCCTCCCAATCATTTGGCATTAGCAAAATAAACATTGTTAGTAATGTTAGAATGCCTTGTACTGAAAATAGCGATATACCCTTCATTCGTAAAATTTCATACAGACCAACTGCTGCCATCGCATATACTAATAACGAAAATGGAAGTCCTCCCAAAACAACAAATGGTATAAATAACGCAGCAGCAATGACGCCTGTGATAATACGCTGTTTCACGTTTTATTCCCCTTTCAATCCTCCGTATCGACGATTACGTTTTTGATAATCGTTCACCGCATCTAAAAGTGAATGTTCGTCAAAATCCGGCCAGAGCGTGTCAGTAAAACAAAATTCAGTATATGCTAGCTGCCAAAGCATAAAATTACTCAAACGAATCTCTCCGCTTGTACGAATTAATAAATCAGGTTCTGGTAACTCACTAGTCATTAAATGCGTTGAAATACTATCTTCTGTAATATCTTCCAATGCAATTTCACCATCTTGAGCTTTCTGAACTAATTGTTGTACCGCTGATACTATCTCAGAACGGCTACCATAATTTAGTGCAAAATTTAATACCATCCCTGTATTTTTTTCCGTATCTTTCATCGCTTTTTTTACAGCATTTTGTGTATGTTCAGGAAGAGAGTCCATTTCTCCAATCATAGCGATTCGAATATTCAGTTCCATGAGTTCGGGTAAAAATGAAGTTAAAAATTCCTCAGGTAAGCGCATTAAAAATTCTACTTCCATTTTAGGTCGCTTCCAATTTTCAGTTGAGAAAGCATACAAAGTAAGAGCCTTCACGCCAATCGCATTTGCAGCCCTTGTAATTTTACGAACATTTTTCATACCTTCATGGTGACCAGCTACACGTGGCATTGCACGTTTTTTTGCCCAACGACCGTTACCATCCATAATAATAGCAATGTGTTTGGGCACAATTTCTCCAGTCATATCTGAAATTCGTTCCTGTAAATTTCGATTTTGTTTATCTGATTTTCTCCATACGAGTTTATTCAACATTTAGAATCCTCCACTAGCTTACAAATCGGAACGTATACTTCATCTATCATATCAAAAATAAGAATTCTTTTCCTTAATCTTGTTTAAAAAAAAGACGTCCCCTTAGTTAGGACGTCTTTTAGAAAACAAGGTTCTTGAAATTAAACTGCCATTATTTCTTTCTCTTTTTCTTTAGCAAGTTCATCAACTTTTACAATGCTTTCGTCTGTAGCCTTTTGGACATCATCAGCATAGCCGCGTAAATCGTCTTCTGTAATATCGCCATTTTTTTCGAGCTTTTTGAAATCCTCATTTGCATCACGACGCACGTTACGAATTGCAACTTTAGCATCTTCAGCAGACTTTTTAACAACTTTAACAAGTTCTTTACGGCGCTCTTCAGTTAATGCAGGGATTGCTAAACGAATTACATTCCCATCATTAGTTGGTGTAATACCAATATCTGATTTCATTAGTGCTTTTTCGATATCACCTAGAACTGTTTTGTCATATGGTTGAATTACTAAAAGACGAGCTTCAGGAACAGATATACCTGCTAATTGATTAATTAGTGTTGGTGCACCGTAATATTCAACTGAAATTCGGTCTAATAGTGAAGCGTTCGCACGTCCAGCACGAATTGAAGCTAGTTCGCGAGAATACGCGTTGATTGTTTTTGTCATTTTCTCATTCGCTTGAGTCATCACTTCTTTAGGCATTACGAATTCCTCCTAACAACTGTGCCAATAGTTTCACCCTGAACGGCACGTTTAATATTTCCATTCTCCATTATTGAGAATACTATGAGCGGGATATCATTGTCCATACAAAGTGTTGAAGCAGTAGAATCCATTACCTGCAAACCTTGTTGAATAACTTCTAAGTATGTCAAATTATCATATTTTACTGCATCTGCATTTGTTTTTGGATCAGCTGAATATACGCCATCTACATTGTTTTTCGCCATTAATATTACATCGGCGTTAATCTCAGCTGCACGTAATGCAGCTGTTGTATCTGTCGAGAAGTAAGGATTACCTGTACCAGCCGCAAAAATAACTACGCGTTTTTTCTCTAAATGGCGTACTGCTTTACGACGAATATAAGGTTCCGCTACTTGTGTCATAACTATTGAAGATTGCACGCGTGTTTCAACACCAAGGTTTTCTAATGAATCTTGTAATGCTAAAGCGTTCATCACAGTAGCTAACATACCCATATAGTCCGCATTTGCACGTTCCATACCCATTTCGCTACCGATCTTACCTCTCCAAATATTACCGCCGCCAACAACAAGGGCAACTTCTACTCCTAGGTCCACAACTTCTTTAATTTGTTCTGCTACTGATTTTACGATATTAGGAACAAGTCCGAAGCCTTGATCCCCTGCTAAAGCCTCACCGCTTAATTTGATGACGACTCTTTTGTATTGTGGCACACTCATTGGAAACCTCCGTCATACTTTTTTCTTGAAAAATAGGGAACACGAAAAGCTGTGCTCCCTAGTCTGATATATTAAATGTGTAATAATTAGTTACCTTTAACTTGGTTCATTACTTCTTCAGCAAAGTTGTCTTCGCGTTTTTCAATACCTTCGCCCACTTCATAGCGTACGAATGATTTTAAAGTACCGCCAGCAGCTTTAACGAAATCGCCAACTTTTTGGTCTGGGTTTTTAACGAATGGTTGGTCAAGAACACAGATTTCTTCGAAGTATTTACGTAGACGGCCTTCAACCATTTTAGCTACGATATTTTCTGGTTTACCTTCGTTAAGAGCTTGTTCAGTTAATACTTTACGCTCGTGATCGATTTCTTCTTGAGAAATTTGGTCATGAGTAATGTATTTAGGATTTAAAGCTGCAACGTGCATAGCTACGTCTTTAGCGACTGAAGAATCAGTTGTTCCTTCAACTACAGTTAATACGCCGATACGACCGCCCATGTGTAGGTATGGTCCGAATGAGTCAGCGTCAGTTTTTGTAGCGATTTCAAAACGACGAAGAGTGATTTTTTCACCAATTTTAGCAATCGCATTTGAAATGTGATCCGCTACTGTTAAACCGTTTTCCATAGTAGATTCTAAAGCCACTTCAACTGAAGCAGGTTTAGTAGCTAGAAGGTAAGCTGCTAATTCTTTTACAAGAACTTGGAAGCCTTCGTTTTTAGCTACGAAGTCAGTTTCAGCATTTACTTCAACTAGTACAGCTTCGTTTCCTTCTTCTAAAATGAAAGTTGTACCTTCAGCTGCAATACGATCTGCTTTTTTAGCTGCAGAAGAAAGACCTTTTTCACGTAGGAAGTCGATTGCTGCGTCCATATCTCCGTCTACTTGTACTAATGCTTTTTTACAATCCATCATACCGGCACCAGTTTTTTCGCGTAATTCTTTTACCATTTGTGCAGTTACTGCCATTGTTAGTTCCTCCTTGTGTAATCATGTTATGAATTTTTTTGTTTTCTCAAAAAAAGGCGATAAGAGGGTTTAGCCGCTTATCACCTGTTTCTTACTTGTGAATTACTCTGCTGCAGCTTCAGTAGCTGGAGCTTCTTCTTCACCTTGTTTAGACTCAATTAAAGCGTCTGCCATTTTTGCAGTTAATAATTTAACAGCGCGAATTGCATCGTCATTTGCAGGAATAACGTAGTCGATTTCATCTGGATCACAGTTAGTATCAACAATACCTACAAGAGGGATGTTTAGTTTGCGTGCTTCAGCAACAGCAATACGTTCTTTACGTGGATCTACAACGAACATAACATCAGGAATACCTTGCATGTCGCGGATACCGCCTAAGAATTTAACTAAACGTTCGTGTTGTTTTTTAAGTTGAACAACTTCTTTTTTAGGAAGAACTTCGAAAGTACCGTCTTCTTCCATTTTTTCGATTTGTTTCATACGAGCAACACGTTTTTGGATAGTACCGAAGTTAGTTAAAGTACCACCTAACCAACGTTGGTTAATATAGTAGTTACCAGAACGCTCTGCTTCTTCTTTGATAGCTTCTTGTGCTTGTTTTTTCGTACCAACGAAAAGCACTTTACCACCATCAGCACCAACTTGGCGCATGAAGTCATAAGCTTCCTCTAATTTTTTAACAGTTTTTTGTAAATCGATAATGTAGATACCGTTACGCTCAACAAAAATGTATTTCTTCATTTTTGGGTTCCAACGGCGAGTTTGGTGACCGAAATGTACACCAGCCTCAAGTAATTGTTTCATAGAAATTACTGACATGTGTGTTTCCTCCTGAAAATGGTTTTTTTGTCCTCCGTATTCGTCATTTGTAAGAGTAACTCTATTAAAAGAGCACCTGCTCCATACATCAGAATACGTGTGTATTGTAACACCACTTGCTACTATATCACACAATACTTACAACTGCAACAAATTTAGTGTTTAAACTTTAGTATCAGTTCAATTTCAGTTTTACCTTTTTGTAAAGATTTTGCAATTTCTTCGATTGATCGACCTTGAGAATATAGTTCTCGAACTTGATCCTCTACCGAAATTTCTATGCCTGCTACGGTCTCTTTTTCCGTTTGAAGAACTGCTTCAAACGTTTGGTGTTTTTTTTGTGGTTGAGTTTGGTTCTGTTTATAAGCTTTTGCTGCAACATTTTTTGATGCACTAATTGTTGATAGTAAAAAAGCTTCTTCGCTTTTTTGCTTTTGTTCCCTTTCAGGTACAACTGGAACTTCTTTTTCTTCCAACAATTGTACCACCGGCTCATTGTTAGTTGTTTTATTTATTATATTAATGTTGGAAAGCTCTTCGATTAATCGATTGTTTTCATCACGCATTTCAGCCAAATATGCACCAACAGCATTATCCATGTCATCTTTTAAACGCTCTTGTTTTACTTCAATATCTTTAAAACGAGAAAGCTTAGTATATAGCATGATAATTAAAAAGAAGCTGATGATTTGCGCCATGAATAAAAAGACAAGTATTGCAACTACCATTGTTGCTCCTAACCGCTATAATCCACAAATTGTCCTTTATATGGATGTTTAGCTTTTTCTTTCACTTCTTCTGAGTCATGCTTTTTCTTACTATTCTTGCCACTACCTGATTGATTATTCGCAGATGGATCTTCATCTTTAATCTCATCGGTACTTTCCGATTCCAATACAGAAGTGCGATTGCGCTCAATTTGGCGTTGCAAAGCTGCATTGGCCAAGTCTTGGTTCGTGTTTACTTGTTGTTGTGCTTGGTCAGCCATTTTACCCGCTTCAAATGTTTTTGGAATAGCTATTTGAAGCTCGACACCTTTTAAGCTCATACAACATGCCTCCATTTATGCATTTTGCATTTCAGATGATAATAGATTCCGCAATTTAAATAATGCTTTTGAATGGATTTGTGAAATACGTGAAGTTGAAAGCTCTAGCATTTCTCCAATTTCAGTGAGTGTCATTTCTTCTGTATAAAACAGACTTAATACAAGTTGCTCTTTCTCATTTAACTTCAATATATTGTCCGCAAGATCCCCGAGTAATTCCATTTTCACAACTTCTTGTTCAGGTGTTTTCACAGTATCATCACGAATAATAAATGATTTACCTTCATGATCATCCTGTTCTGAAGACTGCTCGTCCATTGATAATACATTTGAAATAAAGTGTTCTTGCATTGTTTGATAGATATCATCAACAGGCACATCTAAAGTAGCAGCAATTTCCTCTGGTGTTACATGACGCATTAAACGTTGTTCTAACGACTCAATTTGTGCATCTAATTTTTTTGCTTTTTCACGAGCAGAACGTGGAAGCCAATCTTCTTTTCTAAGACCATCAATAATAGCACCACGAACGCGAAATGATGCATATGTATCAAATTTCAAATCACGAGTTGGATCAAATTTATTTAATGCATCGAAGAGTCCCATCATTCCAAGGCTTGTTAATTCATCCCTTGACACATTTTTAGGTAAGCCAGTACTAATACGCTGTACGTGATAGGATACTAATGGGATATACTTTCGTATTAGCAAGTCTCCTGCACGAGGATCTCGTTCAGCAGTCCAGCTACTCCAAAGCTTCTGCTCTTCATTAACAGTTGGTTGCATCGCCGAATCCTCCCATTTAGTAAAGTACAATTTGTAAATCTATTATATCAATCTATTTCTGTATAAAATCCTCTAATTCCAAGCAAATCATGATCATTTGATGTCTTCTAACATCATGGATTGAACTACTTTTGCTACTTCTTCAGCATTTTCTTCAATGTTATTATTCGTTTGACCAGTCTGTTGCTCTTTTACTTGTTCATTGTTCATTGCAAGTTCACCCTCAGCATGAGTCTCTTCTGATAGTGGTGAAAAAAAGACAAATGCAATGACAAAACGTACTAAAAACGCAATTAAAAATACGACTAACGCAACAATAAATGAACTTGATAATATCGTCGTTGGCGTCTTAAATGATTGGAATGTTATGAAAAAATAAATTGAAAATCCAATCAGAGAAGCCCAACAATTCCATAAAATAGAACCAACCATTATATATCTTTCACTCCTTGATTTACTGTTCGAATATTTAATTTGGTCGTTTGTAAATCAAACTCTATCGTTCGACCACTACTACCACCAGTATCTTCCGCAATTAGAGGAATGGACAGTTTCTTTAATTGCAACTTCACAGCCTCTACATTGCGTGGTCCAATTCTCATAGAATCTCTACTCGATGTAAATTGGAACATCTGCGCCCCTCCAGCTATTTTTGCTTTTAGCTTAAAAAGTTGGATCCCCTCTTGTTTCAGTTGATTTACCATGGCAGGAATACCTGTATCGGCAAATTTCGCCACATTGATCGAGTCTGTTCTACCGAGTTGTGAATCTGGAAGCATCACATGAATTAACCCTGCTATCCCTTTTGATTCATCATATAACACTACACCTACACATGAACCTAATCCAGATGTTCGGATTGTGTTAGGCGCTTTTGCTACGTCCATTTGAGCTATTCCTACTTTGACTACACTAGGGCTATCTATCATATTAAGAAACTCCTAATGCTCTAAAAATAGATTCAAAGGAGTCGGGATCAGGTAACAAGAAGAAATGTCCTCTTACAGTCTCTGTATCTCCCATATTTTCTTCATAAATCGTAGTATCAATGACGATAACATGATCGCTCACTTGAGATACTTCAATTAATCCAAAACTGATAATAGCACCAAACATATCAATACTTAACGCAGGTGGAGTTGGATAAATTTTCAAACCAGTGAAATCCGAGAGCGCTGATAAGTATGAGCCCGATAAAATATTTCCGAGCTCTTGCATTGCAGAAAAACCTAATTCGGAAACAGGTGTTTTACGGAAATCAAAGCCTTCATCTCGTATTAATTTTTGTATGAAGTGATTAGCTTGTTCAATCGGTAGAATAAAGAACATTCCACCTTTAGCATCTCCTTCAATTCTCAAATAGATGCCAGCGACTACTTGTTCCGCACCGCCACCTCTTTCCATCATTTCATTAAATGACACCATTTCAACTTTCGGTACACGCATATCTATTTTTGTATTCAATAAAGATGAAAGAGCAGTAGCAGCATGCGCTGCTCCAATGTTACCAATCTCTTTCAAAACATCTAAATGTAATGACGTGATTTTATCTTGAAATGTCATAGGTTCATACCTTTCTTTACTTTAACGTATTTAGTACTTTATCTAAATGAAGCAAAATAAGAAGGCGCTTACCGACTTTCGCAACACCTGAAATGAATTCTTCTTCTAATGAACCAACCACTTCAGGTTGCGGTTCAATTGATTCCTTTGGTATATCCATTACATCATTAGCTGCATCAACAATAAATCCTACTTCCATTTCATCCAATGAAATAATGATGATTCTAGTACTTTCATTATCTGAAGAAGTATCCAAGTCAAAACGTTCGCGTAAATCAATGATTGGCGTTACTACACCTCGTAAGTTGATAACACCTTTCACGTATCTCGGTGTTTTTGGAACACGTGTAATATGCATTGTTTTTTCAATTCCTTGAACTTGACTAACAGGAATTGCGTACTCTTTATCTGCCAATTGAAAAACAATTACTTTCAAACTTTCTATATCGAGCGTATTTACCATCATTTACACCTCTTTCAATCATTTCATTATTTAATAAGCGCGTTACAGTCTACGATTAATGCAACTTTTCCGTTACCAAGAATTGTTGCACCAGAAATAGCAAAGACATTTGTTAAATAATTTCCTAAAGCTTTCAGAACAATTTCTTGTTGTCCAATAAATGAATCAACAACTAGTCCAGCCATTTTCTCACCTTTACGGACGATGACCACTGAATGGAACTCTTCATCTATTGCTTCATTACGTGGTACTTCAAAGATTTCCTCTAAAAATACAAGAGGCACAACTTTTCCGCGGAAATCAATTACTTTTTGATTGTGTGCATTCATAATATCCGAAGAGCGAATAATTGATGTTTCAATAATTGAAGATAAAGGAATTGCATAAATCTCTTTTTCAATTTCCACAAGCATTACAGAAATAATAGATAATGTTAACGGTAGTTGAATTGAGAACAATGAACCTTTACCCTCAGTCGATTCGATTGTAATATTCCCACCTAAAGATTCTATTGTGGATTTAACTACATCTAGTCCTACACCACGACCGGATACGTCTGAAATAACGTCTGCCGTTGAGAACCCGGATGATAAAATTAATTCATTTACTTGATTGTCTGTCATTGATGCTGCAACTTCTGGCGTTACGACACCTTTAGAGATTGCTTTAGACAATACTTTTTCACGGTTAATACCTGCGCCGTCATCCTCTAATTCGATGAAGACATGGTTACCGCTATGGTAAGCACGCAGAACGATTGTACCTTCTTCTGGTTTTCCTTTAGCACGACGTACTTCAGGGCTCTCAACACCATGATCTAAGCCATTGCGAATTAAGTGAACAAGTGGATCACCGATTTCATCAATAACAGTACGATCTAATTCTGTTTCAGCTCCGATAATTTCTAGATTTACTTTTTTGTTTAATTCACGCGTTAACTGTCGCACCATTTTAGGGAAACGATTAAATACTGTTTCAACTGGCACCATTCGCATTGTTAAAATGATATTTTGTAAGTCCCCAGAAATTCGGGACATTCTTTCAACTGTTTCATTTAGTTCGCTATGATTTAATTCTGACGCGATTGATTGTAAACGCCCACGATCAATTACTAACTCTTCAAACAGATTCATTAAAATATCAAGTCGTTCAATATTCACACGAATTGTTTTACTAGTTGCGTGACCACCACCATTTTTTACAGGTGTCTTTTTAGCAGCAGGTGCATCGACAGATTCTTTCTTGGCAACCTGTTGTTGTGGTTGTTCTACAACGGCTTGTTCAATTTGTGGAGTTTCTACCGTTCCTAGCATTGCTTGATTTAAGACTTGGAAATCAACTAGCTGTACAATGACACGATCTACTTCAGATACTTTTAACAATTTCTTTTCAATATCTTCAGCTGGCTCTTTTGTTATAAAGGCAATATAGAAGTCATTATCAAATTGCTCTTCTTCAAGCTTTTCAACAGAAGGAGATGATTTGATAACATCACCCAATTTTTCAAGTAATTCAAACACCATATATACGCGTGCTGCTTTTAATAAACAATCTTCACGTAGATGAACTGAAATTTCATAAGTGTTAAAGTCTTGTTCTTGTGATTGTTGTATAACCGTTAATTCAAAGTCATCGTATTCAAGTAACACTGCGGGTTCAACATTTGTAGTTGCTGCCACTTCGTTATTTGAAATTGTATTCGTAAATACTTCACCTAATTCAATTTTCTTTAGAGATTCTACTGTTGCACTTACATCCTTTTTCCCATCTCCACCACTTGCAATATCGTTAACCATTTCTTCAAGATGGTCTACTGACTCAAAGACAACATCCAAAATTTCTGGTGTAACCTTAATCTTTTCGTTACGAATAGCATCTAAAACATTTTCCATTTTATGAGTTAAATCAGCTAAATCTTCGAAGCCCATTGTCGCTGACATACCTTTTAATGTATGAGCATTACGGAAAATATCATTCACAATTGCTAAATCATCTGGGTTTTTCTCTAATTCTAGTAGACTTTCACTACAAGACTGAAGATGCTCTTTACTTTCATCAATAAACACTTCTAAATATTGATTCGTATCCATAGAATGGCCCCCTTTAAGGCAAATATTTCATTATCGTATCTGCAATATCATCTACATCCGCTACTTCATCAACTAATCCAGTTTCAAAAGCAGCTTTAGGCATGCCATACACAATACATGTATTAGCAGATTCAGTAATGGCTATAACTTTTCCTGTATTCTTTAATTGAATTAAACCCTTCGTTCCATCGGCACCCATTCCCGTCATAATAACGGCTATTTTATCAATTTCATGAAATTGACAAGTATCTTCAAAAAGTACGTCAACAGAAGGTCTATGCCCTCCACGAGGAGGCTCTTGAGCATCTAGTGTGATGCCATAAGACATACCTATTTTGCGAAGTTTCATATGATAGCCACCAGGAGCTATGTAAGCAACTCCATTTTGCAAAATGTCACCATTTTCAGCTTCTTTTACAGTAATATCAGCCAGTTGATCTAATCGATTGGATAATGACTTTGTAAAACCAGCAGGCATATGTTGAACTATTAGGATGGGAGCTTTGATGGTTGCCGGTATTTTAGTAATGACTTCTTGTAAAGCTCTTGGACCTCCAGTTGAAGTACCAATAAGTATCAGTTTCTTAGTATGAGCTGACCATTCTTTTTTGACTTGTGTTGCAGCTGTTTCAGCCATTCTTATCTGTTGCTGAACTCTCGGTACATTTCGTGATAAAAGACCAGAACCACTCAATTCTCCAGTTAATTTAGTTGTATTTGATTGGACAATCGTTTGCCGAAGTTTTGAAACTTGTACATTTGCAGCATGTTCAACTTTATACACAAGATCATTTTTGATTTTATGTAAATCAAGCGAAATTGTACCACTAGGTTTAGCAATAAAATCAACAGCACCATTTGCCATTGCTTCTAAGGTCGAATCCGCACCCCGTTCTGTCGTACTTGATAGCATAACAACCGGTACTGGTGACTCTGCCATGATTCTTTTAAGAGCTTCTAAACCATTCATTTCTGGCATTTCAACATCCATAGTCACAACATCAGGCTTAAGGCTTTTAATCTTGCGCAATGCATCATTACCGTTACGAGCCGTGCCTATAACTTGTATTTTAGTATTATCCGTAAAAAAATCTGATATGAGCTTCCTCATAAAAGCAGAATCATCAACGATGAGTAACTTTTTCGGTTGAGAAATGTTCAACTAATCACGACCTTTCGAAAAAATACTCTTCAATTTAGACAAAAACTTATTCGTCTGAGCCGGTGCATGTACTTCCTCAATGCAATCTTTCATATAACGATAAGTTATATCTCGTAACGTTTTCGTAATTGGCGCATTTGGAAATAAAATCGAAAAAGGAACTTGTTTACGAACAGCCTGTCTTACAAGTGGGTCTTCAGGTAAAGACCCTAACACAGTGACTTCTTTTGACAAAAATCGTGACATAGCATGGCTTAAACGTCTAAGGGCATCAGGACCTTCTTCTTGATCCATTGTACGATTACAAAGAAGATAGAATTTTTTCTCTGGGTCTTTAAAGTGAATATATTTCATCATTGAATAAGCATCTGTAATTGATGTTGGCTCAGTTGTAGAAATGACAATAATATCTTCAACAGCGACTAACAAATCTAAAGACCAATTAGTTGCTCCTGCTCCCATATCGAACACTATGTAATCAAATGACTTTTGCAACGCTTCAAATGCTTCAATCAAACGATTAAACATTTTATCAGACCATTCCATTAGCCCAACCATACCCGTACCACCGGAAATATATTGCAAACCATTTGGCCCCTCAAAAATAACCTCTTGTAATGAACACTCCCCCTGTAAATAGTCCTTCAAACTTTTCCTAGCACTTTCACCTAAAAGAATATGAATATTGCCCATCCCGATATCCATATCAACAATGACAACTTTTTTACCATAAGAGGCTAAAGTATTAGAAAAATTCGTGGTGAAATTGCTTTTTCCAACGCCACCTTTACCACTGACAACCGCAATAGATTTCCCTATTAATCCTTGGCTACGCATCATATACATTCTTAAAGATTCTGCTTGATCTCTCATTTCCTATCTCCTTGAAAGAACAATTCAACTACACTTTCTAAAGAAGCCTCCTCAATATCCTCTGGTACTTCTTGACCAGTCGTATAGTAAGCAAGTCCTTTATTATATTTAACCATTAAATTAATCATTGAGCCAATAGAATTTGTTTCATCAAGCTTAGTAAATATTAGTTTAGTAATAGGAAATGCCAAAAATTGTTGAATTATCGTTTCCATGTCTCGCTCTTTTGATGTCATTGATAGGACTAAAAAGCTTTCCATGTTTTGTTCGAAATCGATTAATTTTTGTAAATCTTCTACGTACTTCACTTCTTTGTAGTTACGCCCAGCGGTATCTATAAAGATTAAATCTAGATGATCAAATTTTTCTAGCGCATGTTCATAGTCTTGTTTGTTGTAAACAATCTCTACAGGTGCTTGTAATAAATTCGCATACGTTTTCAATTGTTCAATCGCAGCAATTCTATACGTATCAGTCGTAATGAAACCTATTTTTTGTTTCTTCTCAAGTACGGCTCTAGCAGCCATTTTGGCAATTGTTGTCGTTTTACCAACTCCAGTTGGTCCTAAAACGTTTATATATTTTTTCTCATAAGAAATGCCACCGAAAGGAAGTTGTTCAATACTAGCTATTAGAGATTCTTTTGCAAGTTTGAAAAGCTCCTCTTGCAATAAATCTCCTTTACTATTTTTTATAATTGCAAAAAGCTCATCACCAATACATGTGACAAGCTCTTGATTTAGCTCCTGTTTCTCTAGTTGTTCAATCAGAGGTAAGAGTTCATCTGGATACTTGGCCCCTACAGAGTGTCGTTGCATTGATTGCATAAGTAATTTTAGATCAGCTATATCTTTTTTGATTTCTTCAGAATTTTGATCTGAATGAATACTTTTTTCAATCAAAGGCTGAACTGGAGCTAGAAGAGGCGCAGACTCTCTTACTTCTGCGCGATCTAGCCCTGCTACCACTTCAATACTTTTCTTTTTGAATAATCCTAAAAAACCCTTTGAATAAACTACTTTTGAATTGACAATGACTGCATCATCACCAAAATCAGCACGAACTTTTTTCATTGCGGCTGGCATTGACGGTGCTACATACTTTTTCATTTTCATTCAACATTCACCACCCCAACACTTTGGATCTCAATTGATGCTTCCAGTTCATTATACGAAAGAATTGGAATTTGAGGGAAATATCTCTCTGTCAATTGTCGTAGGTACATTCGAACAGCTGGTGAGCATAAGATCACCGGAGATTGTTCAAAGAATGCAATACGTTCTATTTCTCTTGCAATAGATTCTAATATCGCTTGAGAATCTTGTGGATCCATCGCTAAATAGTTTCCGTGATCCGTTTGTTGAATACTATCTGCAATCATTTTTTCCACTTTAGCAGCTACAGTTAATACTTTTAATTCTGGCTGACTGCCTGCATGCTGAGCAGTAATTTGACGAGCAAGTGCTTGGCGGACATACTCAGTAAGAACATCTACATCTGATGTTAGCTTTGCATAATCTGCTAATGTCTCGAAAATAATTGGTAAATTGCGAACTGAAACATTTTCTTCCAATAATTTTGCCAATACTTTTTGAATTTCACCAATTGATAATGGCGTTGGTGTTAACTCTTCAACTAAAATTGGTGCTGATTCTCTTAAATGATCGATTAATTGTTTTGTTTCTTGGCGACCAAGTAAGTCTGAAGCGTTTGCACGAATAATTTCAGTCAAATGAGTAGAAACAACACTAGGCGGATCTACTACTGTATACCCAAGCATTTCGGCTTCCTCTTTCACTTGCTCAGTAATCCATTTTGCAGGTAAACCAAATGAGGGCTCTACTGTATCGATTCCTTCAATGGAGTCATCATCTCCAGGACTCATTGCTAAGTAGTGATCTAATAATAGTTCACCTTGCGCAAGTTCGTTCCCTTTTATTTTGATACGATATTCATTCGGTTGTAATTGAATATTATCGCGAATACGAACAACCGGAATGACAATCCCTAACTCAAGCGCAAGTTGTCGTCGAATCATTACAACACGATCTAATAAATCCCCACCCTGGGCTGCATCTACTAATGGTATTAATCCATATCCGAATTCAAATTCAATTGGATCAACATTCAATAAATTAATGACATTTTCTGGACTTTTCAGATTATCAGAAGCCACTTCTTCTTCAATTTCTTGTAACTCTTCAATTTCTTCTTGTTTTTGATGACTTATACGATAGGCGACGAATGCAAGTAGCCCAGCCAATGGCACTGTATAAATTAATTCAATTGGAGTTACAATCCCTAACAGAAAGATTGTACCTGCTGCAATATACAACAACTTCGGATTAGCAAGTAATTGCCCCGTAATATCTGTACTTAAATTACCGTCAGAAGCTGCGCGGGTTACTACAATACCAGTTGCTGTAGAAATTAATAATGCTGGAATTTGTGATACTAAACCGTCACCTACTGTTAAAGTAGAGAACAAATGCACTGCTTCAGAAAACTCTAAATCCATTTGCACAACGCCGATAATCATTCCTACAAGCAGGTTAATGATGACGATAATAATACCTGCAATGGCGTCCCCTTTTACAAATTTTGTGGCACCGTCCATAGCTCCGTAGAAATCGGCCTCATTACTTACTTTTTCACGTCTTTGACGAGCATCTGTTTCAGAAATTAATCCTGCATTTAAATCTGCATCAATCGCCATTTGCTTACCTGGCATCGCATCCAATGTAAAACGGGCTGCAACTTCAGAAACACGCTCAGACCCTTTCGTAATAACGATAAACTGAATGATTATCAAAATTACGAACACGACTAAACCGACAAGAATATTGCCACCTACAACAAAGGTACCAAATGTTTCAACTACGTTCCCAGCTTCACCACCACTTAAAATTGCTCGGGTTGTTGAAACATTTAATCCTAAGCGAAACAATGTAAGTAATAAAAGTAATGATGGGAAAATTGAAAATTGAAGTGCCTCTTGCATGTTCATAGCTGTTAATAAAACTAATAACGCTAGCGATATATTAATAATAATGAGAAAGCTTAACATCCACGGAGGTAGAGGGATAATGAGCATCGCTACAATTAAAATAACTGCCGATAATACCCCTATGTCGCGAATTTTCATACTTGTCCCTCCTGCTTAAAACTTTAAATTTTGCGTTTAATACGGTATACATAAGCTAAAACTTCCGCAACCGCTTTGAAAAACTCGTCTGGGATGCGGCCCCCAACTTCCACTTGATCGTACATTGCTCTAGCCAATGGTCTATTTTCCACCATCTCAACATCATTTTCTTTGGCAATCAATTTAATCTTTTGTGCGATAAAGTCGGTCCCTTTAGCTACAACTTTTGGCGCATCCATACTTTCATCATCATACTGCAGCGCGATTGCATAATGGGTTGGGTTGGTTATAACCACGTCCGCTTTAGGTACTTCCGACATCATACGACGCATGGCCATTTCACGTTGACGTTGTTTAATTTTTGATTTTATGAGAGGGTCACCCTCGGTATTTTTATATTCATCTTTAATATCCTGCTTGGACATTTTTAAGTTTTTTTCATAATCAAACTTCTGGTAGAAATAATCCAAGATTGCCACACAAAATAATGTAAGTGAAGCTGCAATCCCCATTATTACTGTTAATTTTCCAACAGTTATTAAAGTGACCCACGGAGATTTAAAAGACAAACTTAGTACATCATCTATATTCATGAGAAGAATAACTGTTGTAACTGATCCGATAAAGGTTATTTTTAAAACTGATTTTAATAACTCAATAATAGCCCTCATTGAGAACATCCGTTTTAAGCCTTTAATTGGATCAATCTTCTTTAAATCAAATTTTAATGACTCTGTTGTAAAAAGTAATCCAAATTGAAAGAAGTTTCCCGCGAGACTAGCAATTACCGCAATCACCATAATAGGTAACAAGACAAATGCCATCTCAATCATGACTTCTTTATAGACTTCCATAACTGAGCTAATCGAAATGGATTCAACTAACAAGTATCGACTAAATGTTTGTTTAAAAAATGCCATGACGCTATCTCGCATAGAGGCGGCGCCAAATAATAAAAATAAAAAAACAGATAGGAGGACAATTGCACTTGTGACATCCTGACTTTTTAATACTTGACCTTTTTTTCGGGCATCTAATCGTTTCTTTGGCGTTGCTTTTTCAGTTTTTTCTCCCGCAAAAAATTGTAAGTCAAGACGAATATATTGCATCTTATCCACCACCTATTAGAACCATAAAATCACGCATACTAACAATCATAATATTAAATAACTTTTGAATAACTGCTACCATTACCCCCATCATTGCTACAAGAACTAGAAAACTCACACCAATTTTAATTGGGAAACCAACCACAAAAATGTTCAACTGTGGAACTGTTCTAGCTGTTATCCCTAAAGCAATATCAACTAAGAATAACGTAGCAACAATTGGGATAGCCATTTGAAAGGCAATACCAAACACTGTAGCAAACATTTTAATAATAAATTCAGTGGAATTTTCCGATCCAAAGGATGGCCACATTTCACCAATTGGCAAGTATTCATAACTATAATAAATACCATCTAGTAGTAAATGATGCCCATTGATACCTAGCAATACTAACAATGCCAATGTATTAAAGAATTGTCCTAAGAGAGGACTTTGTGCCCCTGTCTGTGGATCTATAATATTCGCAATAGCAAAACCCATTTGGAAGTCTATAAAACTTCCTGCTATTTGGATAGCTGACATAATCATATAAGCAATTAAGCCGATAATTAAACCAACCATGGCTTCTTTCATAACTAATAATATGTATTCCCCGTTTACTTCCATAGGAGTAACGTCAATTGTGTAGTACATCATCCATGCAATTACTGCCGCTAATGTAAGTCGCATTTTCGACGGGATTGTTTTATAAGAAAACAAGGGTACCGTTATAAAAAATGCCGAGATTCGCACAAGAATGAGAAGGAACACAGTTACTTTAGGTACTAGTTCTTCCATTCGATCACCCTACATATCGCAGTAAATTTTCAAAAATATCTGTTGCATACGAAGTCACTTGCGTAAGCATCCAAGGTCCAAAAAACACAATACCGACTAAAACAGCGATAATTTTTGGCACAAAGGCAAGCGTTTGCTCTTGAATTTGTGTCGTTGCTTGGAAAATACTGACCGCCAAACCAGTAATTAAAGCGATTAGTAATAAAGGCCCTGAAGTAAGTAGGACAACCATGATCGCACGTTCTGCAACTGAAATGACCATTTCACCTGTCATATTGATTCATCCCCTAAAAGCTTTGCAGCAATGATTTCATTACAAGATACCAGCCATCTACAAGTACAAATAATAGGATTTTAAATGGTAGTGAAATCATAACTGGCGGTAACATCATCATCCCCATAGACATTAATACACTTGCGACAATCATATCGATTACAAGGAATGGTATGAAAATCATGAAACCAATTTGAAAAGCAGTTTTAATCTCACTTAACGCAAAAGCAGGTACTAAAGTAGTTAATGAAATATCCTGAATCGTTTCAGGACGTTCTGCACCAGAATATTTTAAAAATAAATCTAAATCCTTCTGTCTTGTATGCTGACTCATAAAGTCTTTGAATGGCCCACTCGCTTTGTCGTAAGCTTCATCCAGTGTGATTTTCTCATCAAAAAGAGGCTGTAATGCTTCTTTATTCACTTCTTGGAATGTTGGTGCCATGATAAAGAATGTTAAAAAAAGTGCCAATCCAACTATTACTTGGTTTGGAGGCATTTGTTGTGTAGCTAGAGCTGTACGTACGAACGATAGGACTATAACAATCCTCGTAAAGGATGTCATTAGTATTAATATACTTGGTGCTAATGATAGGACCGTTAGCATTAACATCAGTTTTACAGAAGTAGAAACATTGGATGGATTACTGTCTGAGAAATAATTAACTAAATCACTCATTCTTTATCGCTCTCCTTTTGCTTCCACTCATTCAAATCCTTACTACGATCAGATTTTATTTTTGAGATTTTTTGTTGAAAAAGATCTTTGAATTCTTCATTTGGTTTTTCATCTACTTTCGATGAAGGTCGTACTTTTTCTTTTAAACTAGTAAAAAGGTCTGCAATATATGGAACTTGATTTGCAAATTCCTGTTTATCGTTATATAAGGTCATTAGACGCTCTTTTTCGACTTCGTTTGAGATTTCCTTAAGAATATGTACATCTTCACCTACGCCAACTAAATAGAGCGAATCTCCTACTTTTAAGAGCTGCACCGATTTCTGTTGGCCTAAAGATAATCCACCTAAATTTTGCATCAATTGATTATGTTGATATTTTTGGTTGCGACTATTTACGAATTTTAACATTCCGTACAATAGGGCTACTACAAAGATAAGAGCTAGGACCATTTTAATATAATCCCATGGAGACAAGCCGACAGCTGTCGATTGTGTGTTTTTATCGACAGCTGTAGTTGAATCCTCTTTGCATACATCTTTATCTTTGTTATAGCAATCATCCACCATACCACCCTTCTCAGCAAAGGCTGGTGTCGGGTTTAGCATAGGATTAATAAATGTAATTGTTAATAATGATGCACACAACATCAGTTTCAATAAGGCTTTATAAAACATTCTGATCAACCTAACGCTTTTTGGATCGCTTCGATAACACGGTCAGCTTGGAAAGGTTTTACGATAAAGTCTTTTGCACCTGCTTGGATTGCATCGATTACCATTGCTTGTTGTCCCATTGCTGAGCACATAATAACAATTGCACTTGGATCTTTTTCTTTAATAGATTTTAATGCGGCAATTCCATCCATCTCAGGCATAGTAATATCCATTGTTACTAAATCTGGTTTTAATTCGCTGTATTTCTCAATAGCTTGAGCACCATCTCCAGCTTCCCCCACAACTTCAAAACCATTTTTTGTTAAAATATCCTTGATCATCATGCGCATGAAAGCTGCGTCATCCACAATTAAAATCCTTTTAGACATGTCTAACTCCTCCAATAACTATCTATCTTAGATTGTTTAAGCGATCCGCTTTACTCAAAATATCTGTAATACGAACACCGAAGTTTTCGTCTATTACAACTACTTCTCCTTTAGCAATGAGACGGCTATTTACTAGAATATCAACCGGTTCCCCAGCAAGTTTATCAAGTTCAATAATAGATCCACTTGCTAGTTCTAATATCTCTTTTACGGAACGCTTCGTACGTCCTAATTCAACAGTAACTTGCAGTGGTATGTCAAGTAGCATATTCAAATTTCTAGCTTCTGCTTGCTTCAATGATGCATTTTCAAAGCTAGCAAATTGCGCTTGTTGTACATTTGCTGGCTGTTGTGTATACATTGGTCTTTCAGGCATTGCATACGATTGTTGATATTGTTGTTCTTGCATTGGAGCAGGTTGGGCTACTGGTACCTGTTGTACAGGAGGTGCTTGAACTGGTGCTGCCTGTGGTGTTGGTGTTGGCGCAGGCGCAACCATAGTTGAAGCAATTTCTTCAGTATCTTGATTCAGTAATTGGTTAACCAACTTCTTACTAAATCCAAGAGGTAGTAGTTGCATAATATCTGAATCTATTAAAGTACCAATTTTCAAGCGGAATGAAACTTTAACAAGTAAATCTTCTTCCGGAATATTATCTCTACCTTCATTTTTTGAAATATTCATCAAATCGATTGATGGCGGTGAAATGTCCACTTTTTTATTAAAGATCGTAGACATAGATGTTGCAGCAGAACCCATCATTTGATTCATTGCTTCCTGTACAGCACTTAAATGAATCTCACCAAGTTCATCTGCAGGGCTAGCACCATCTCCACCTAACATTAAATCAGCTATAATTGCTGCATCCGATTGTTTGATGACTAATAAGTTCATACCCACAAGGCCCGTCGTATATTCTACTTGAACCGCTACATATGGATGAGGAAACTCTTCCTCCAAATTATCACGATTAATCATACTGATTGTTGGTGTTGTAATATCAACTTTTTGGCCAAGTAACGATGATAACGCCGTTGCAGAACTACCAAAGGAAATATTACCGATTTCACCTAGTGCATCTTGAGATAATGCATCTAAATATTCCTCTACTTTGTATTCAATTTGAGAAGACTTCTTATTTTCTAGTTCTGGAGATTCGCCTCTTAATAGGGCTTCAATTTCTTCTTGTGATAACATTTCATCACTCATCAACTTCGTCTCCTCCTTTCAAAGACTCTAAAACTTGAACAGCCATTCGTTTTTTCAGTTTCCCTGGTTGAACAGTAAATTTAGGTATATCGCCAACTTTTAATGTAAGTGGTTGGCTAATTTTCTGATCCAGTTGAATAACATCACCTTGTAACAATAGAAGGAAGTCTTCAATTGTTATTTCAGCATTACCAAGCTCTGCTATTACTGGTAAATTAGATTGTTTCACACTATTTTCAAGAATCGCTGTTTGTTCTGGTGAAACTTCTTTTTTGTTAGATTGCATCCAGTAACGAACCGATAGATTCGGTACAATCGGCTCTAATACGACATGAGGGATACAAATATTAATCATGCCACTTGTTTCTCCAATGATTGAGTTGAATGAAATAACAACAACCGTTTCATTTGGAGAAATCATTTGTAAGAACTGTGGATTCACTTCAAGCTCAGATAAAGCTGGATCAATATCAGCTATGTTTGCCCATGCTTCACGCAAGTTATCGAACGAACGTTCAAATAAATTTGTCATAATTTTTGTTTCAATTTCAGTTAAGTTATCGACGTTACTATGACTTGCTCCAGTTCCACCCATTAAACGATCTAACATTGAATACGCAATATTAGGATTAATCTCCATTAGGATATTGCCATCTAAAGGTGGTACTTCGAAAACATTTATGAGTGTCATATTCGGAATTGAACGAATGAACTCTTCAAATGGAATCTGATCCACAGATGCTACAGTTATTTGCACGTACGTCCTAAGCTGAGCTGAGAAAAACGTCGTTAAAAGACGTGCAAAGTTTTCATGTATTCGGGTCAAACTTCGGATTTGATCTTTTGAAAAACGTAGAGCTCGTTTAAAGTCATAAACTTTAACTTTTCTAGCCTCTTCATCTTTCTTAATATCATCAGCCGTCATCTCACCCGTTGATAACGCTGATAAAAGCGCATCAATTTCGGACTGGGATAACACATCTCCTGCCATTTTCCCACCTCCATTTCAAAATAATTGACCTTACTGAATGATGTAGGAAGTAATGTAAACTTCTTGTACCTTACCGTCTTGCATCAGTTCATTAAATCTTGTTTTTAACGTTGTTTGTAGCATTTTCTTTCCTTTTTTTCCTTCTAAATCACCTTTTGTCATCTCTGACATTTCTTCAATCACAATACTCTTCACCTGGAAATCACGTTTACCGATTTCTTCAGCAGCTTTTTTGCTATCAGTTTGGATTTTTAGTGAAATTTTAACAAAATTTGTTCCGGCAAGGTTTGTTGTCAATTCTGGAACATCTACAGAAGCTTCGATGATATCATCGATACTTGGCTCTTTGGCACTTCCTTTGTTCAACTGATTGACAGTTACCAATGCAATAACACCAAGCAGTGTAATTGAAACTAAGATAATCAACATAATGGTTAAAAGTTTGTTATTCTTCATCTTCTTCACCTCTTAAGTGCGGGTTTGATAGGAGCTGAACACTGTGATAAAAAGCAATCATACGATTACTCACTTCTTTCTCAGTTTCTAATACAACATATTTTCGTCCGGTCGTTAACGTAATCGTCGTATCAGGAAACTCCTCGACCGATTCTATGTATAAAGCATTTAATGAGAATGGTTTACCATTTAATTTAGTTACTGTAATCATAGGAAATAAGGGCCGAGTCATGAGAGCCGACCCAGCCCCCTCCTTTTAATGAAAAAATTTTAGCTAAAACTTATCGTTTTAAGTTAACAAGCTCTTGTAAAATTTCATCTGATGTAGTGATAATACGTGTATTCGCCTGGAAACCACGTTGCGCTACGATCATATCAGTGAATTCTTCTGATAGATCTACGTTGGACATTTCGAGAGCACCAGAAGCGATTACACCAATACCCTTTAGACCAGCTGTGCCTACTGTAGGTGCCCCTGAGTTTGAAGTTTCATTATAATAATTAGAACCTTCCTTAGATAAACCTCCAGCATTTGGGAACTTAGCTAATTCTAATTGACCTGCTTTTTGCAATACACCTGCTTCATCAACATAATCTACAGACCCATCTTTACCGACAGACATACTTTGAGCAGTTGTAGGAATATTTATTACTCCAGCAGTTCCTTTTAAATACTTACCTTCAGCATTAACTAGGTCTCCATTTTTATCCATATAAAAGTTCCCAGCACGTGTATACTTTAAGTTTTTCCCATCCTTATCCATAACAACAAAGAATCCATCACCAGAAATCGCTAAATCTAACACTCGGTTAGTGGTTTGCAATGAACCACCTTCATGCATTGTATCTATTGCAGCAATTTGAGAACCTAAGCCAATTTGTTTTGGGTTTGTACCTCCAGTAGTAGCAGTCGGCGCTGAAGCACCTGCGCTTGTCTGTGAGAATACATCTTTAAACACGACGCGACCTTTTTTGAACCCGTAGGTATTAACATTGGCGATATTGTTACCGATTACATCTAATTTTGTTTGGAAATTTTTAAGACCACTGATGCCTGAATACATTGAACGTAGCATAACTTAATTTTCTCCCTTCGATTTTAGAGTGTACTGCTTCTGTCATTTGGCAGTACTAAGGCACCCTTAAAAGGTCCTGCCTTATGTCAGCACAATTGTGCCGTCGATATTGGTGAATAATTGATCTTTTGCTTCATTACGATCCATTGCTGTTATTACTGTGGCGTTTTTCGCACTAACTATGAGCGCTGCCTGATCAGTTAAAACAAGTGAATCATTCACACCTTTTGAGCGTGCTTCGAATACTTTTTCAGTAATTCTTTGCCATTGCTTTTCATCAATATGAATATCTCGTTCGTTCAGACGAACTGAAGCGTGCTTACTTATCTTTAACTGTTGGCTACTTGTTGCTTTTTCTAACTCTTGACTAAAGGATTGTTTGCTTGTAGAAACATTCGGTCTTGCAATTGACTGTTGTCTTAAAGTTGGTTGAAGTTGTTGTATATGTTGCTGAAATCTAATTTTATCCACCATATATTTTATTTCCCTTGAGCAATGGACACGATTTGATCAGCTGTTACTTCATCACCGTTACTAAGTATATATTTGATTTGTCCATCTTTTTTTGAAACGGATTGGACGGTTGCTTCATTAGTTACTTCATTTGGAGATTCTTCAGATTCTTCATTATCATCTTTATCCTCAGTCACTTTGTATGTAATATTTTTCCCAATTAACATACTCGCTTCTACTAGGGACCCCCCGGTACTGCCTGTACTTCCATTAATCACTTCTGAAATATTTGATGGTGTTAATTCTTTACCGTCTGCTAATACAAAGATAACTCCCTCACCATTGTATTTAACTCGAACTACAGTACCAGTTCCTTCATTAACAATCGGTTTACCATCTTCACCTTTTTTATCTGTTACTTCATGCCATTTCACATCTTTGCCGATGAATGAATTAAATTCAATTAACTGCGATTGTTGTTGTAATTGCGTTAAATTCTCTAGTGCTGTTGTCATATTCGTCATTTGTTCAAGAGATGAAAATTGAGCCATTTGTGCGATAAATTCTTTATCATCCATTGGGTTTGTTGGATCTTGGTTTTGTAATTGTGTAATTAGCAATTGCAAGAATGCGTCTTTACCTAAAGCAGAGTTACCTGTTTGTCTTTGGTTAGATGGTTTATTGGCAACATTGTAATCATCTAAAATACTCTTTTTATCTGGAATTTTCGTTGTATCTGCCATAATCCTACACCTCCATTTCCATTAAATAGTCGCTAAATGTTAGTTCTTCATCTTGCTCGTCTTTATTTTTAGCGTCTTGGTCCTGTGCTTGTTGCTTAAATGATTGATTGAATTGATTCTGGCCTTTTTCTTGACGATTTGCATCACTTAAGGCTTGTGTGACATCAATACGATCAAGTTGTATATTTTGGTTAACTAAACCTTGTTTTAAAGTATTTAACTGACTATCTAGCATTTCTTTACCAAGTGCTGTTGAGGCTAACAATCTAGCTGTCATAACACCATCTTTTTGTACTAGTTCCACACGAATCGTCCCTAAATTTTCTGGGTACAGTTTAATCAAAAGCTTCGTCATTCCTTGTGCATTTGAAGTTTGACTACGATTCATAATTGCTTGGAACTCTTTGACAAACGTTTCAGCCTGAGAAGCCTTGTTTGTTGGTAATGTTAATGTCACAGTCGTGTTAGCTGTACCTTTTGTTTCTGTCAAAGTTGTTGTTACACTTTCATTGGCACTGGCATCGGTTAAATTAAGCATTAATGGTTGTACATCTTTAGATTTTATGAGTGGAAGTTGACTGCTCGATGCTTGATTTAGAAGCTGTTCTACTTTTGTAGATAAAGCAGACATCCATTCTTTCACTTGAAATACTTGTAATTCCTGATTTAAGACTAAATCTGTTTTAGGTACTGCAAGCTCAACTAATTTTAAAAATTTCAGTACATCTGAAGCCTGATTTTGAGAAACTGTTGCACCCTTTTCTCCACTAATAGAAGCCATCAAATTCTGCATAAATGCAAAGGCATTTTGATCGATACCGGCAAGTAAATCCCAAACATCTTTTGCCTGTGTATCATCACCTGTTAACTTTTGAATCGCAGCTTGTAAATCTTCAACGTTTACTCCTAACAACTCGCCTAATTTATCTAATGAAATACTTTCAGTACTTAGAGTAGCTTCATCGATTGCACTGTTCAGCAATTTATTTAAATCAGTTAGAGAAGTTACACCAAGGATGTTTGACATATCTTCTATAGTGATTGCTTGTTCTTGATCTCCAGCAGTATTGCTTTTTAGCACTTGTCCAAGTAAACCTTCTAGACCTCTTGATAGATCGATAGATAATCTATTTGAGCTAAATGTGGATTCCTTTATGGACTGATTATTCAACTTATCTATATTACTTTGATTACTATTACTATTTGTTGTAGATGAAGTTGGCGGTTCAGTCTTATTAGAAGATAACAAGTAATCCGAAAATCCAGTATTAGTTGAGCTATCAGTTGAATTTTTTGATTGACTACTTGCTTTGGGTGCTTCTATTTGTATCGAATCTATATTCATGATTTCACCTCCTTCCGACTAATAGAATTTTTATTTAGCTAACAATACCGTATATCGTGCAGCGTCTTTTGCTGGCATCTTCTCTAATACTTTCGCCAACGTTTCAGGTTTTAAGCTAGCTAGTATTTTAATTGCTTCCGAATCACTCATATTTATGATGACTGGAGCTGCTGCTTTTGGTGTCATTTTTTCAAAGGTTGACACTATACTGCTAAATTCTTTTTGTGTTTCTACTTTTCCCTTTTCAAGCTTATCGATTTCAGCTATTAGTCGATCTTGTTCAATAACTAGCTTAGATTTTTCGTTTTTCGAGTCTTCTATTTGACCTTGTAATTGCGCAATTTGGGCTTCTTTTTCTTTAATTTGAGCTTTTAGCTCCACAGTTTGTTTAGCATTTTCTTTTGCATCATTTTCATTTAACACTTTTTCGTTAGTACTTTGGGCTGTACCACTTGTCCATTCTTTTGCTTTTTCAAAAACATTTACGTTTAATAAATGCGCAATGATCAGGAGAACGGCAGTTGTAAATAGTAATGGTATAATCACCCAATAAAAAAGCCTTTGAAGCGTACTAGGTGCTTTTATTTCCGAAGCTTTTGTATGCTCCAAATTTTTTTTCGCCATGCCATCACCTGATTTCTTTGTTGTAATATGCGACTGATGATAGTTCATCTAGTCGAATTGCTTCAAGTCTTTCTTGTTCTTCTTTAAAAGTTTCAAGATCTTTTTCTTTCATCTTTTCATACTTCCGAAACTCTAACGACTTTTCCAGCAGTTTCTGTTCATGCCACTCCATTTTAGAGCGAGCTTGAATAACCTTTTGCTGTACATCCACTATTGTCTTTTCAAGACTATCAATAAATCTTGAATAATGATGAATTTCATCGATACTAGAACCAGTAGACATTCGTTGTTGTTGAAAACCAATTAGATCTTCTTTTTTCTTTAGCAGATTATAAAGTTTGGTAGCTACTTCTTCAAAAACTCTGACAGATTCTTTATAAGCAATTTCTGTTTCATTTTTTTCTTGCTCTCTCACTGTCATTACTTTTTCAAAGCGATATGTATATGCGCTCATTTACAGCCCACCACCATTCGATAAACTGATTAGTTCATTCACACTCTGCTGCATACTAACATTATCTAAATATCCTTGTTTCAAAAATGCTGTAATTAGAGGCTCATAATGAATGGCTTGATCAATTTCTTTGGAAGTTCCTCGCTTATAGGCACCTATATTTATCAAGTCTTCTGATTTGTTATACGTATAGTACAGTTCTCGCAACCGTTCTGCAGCTTGTACATGTTCTTTAGAGACAATATGATTCATCAAACGGCTGACACTTTTTAAAACGTTAATAGCCGGATATTGCCCTTTATTTGCCAATGTACGATCAAGCACGATATGTCCATCTAAAATACCTCGTACTGTATCTGCGATTGGTTCATTCATGTCATCCCCGTCTACTAATACCGTATAGAAAGCTGTTATAGAACCATGTTCATTTGTACCTGTTCGTTCTAATAACTTTGGCAAAATAGAGAATACAGAAGGTGTATAACCTCTCGTAGCAGGTGGTTCACCAACCGCCAAACCAATTTCACGTTGAGCCATAGCAACACGAGTGACAGAATCCATCATGAGCATGACATTTAGTCCTCTATTTCTGAAGTACTCTGCAATTGCTGTAGCTGTAAATGCCCCTTTAATACGCATCAGAGCAGGTTGATCAGATGTAGCAGCGACAACGATTGAGCGCTTCAAGCCTTCAGGGCCAAGATCTCGTTCGATGAATTCACGAACCTCACGACCACGTTCTCCAATAAGTGCGATAACATTTAAATCTGCTTCTGTATTTCGCGCTATCATTCCTAGGAGGGTACTTTTACCAACACCTGAACCGGCGAATATACCAACACGCTGGCCATTACCAACCGTTAACATGCCATCTATTGCTTTTACACCCACTTCAAGGGTTTCATTTATAGGTGGTCTAGTTAAAGGGTTTGGTGGGTCTTCCTCTGTCTGAACAGTAGCAAGGCCTTTTGGTAAGTTGTGTCCATCAATAGGTAATCCCATTGAGTCCAATACTTTACCAATAAGTTCAGGCCCTACTTTTACTTCTAAAGGTGACCCTGTTCCCTCAACTAAACATCCTATCGAAATCTCTCTAATTGATGTAAACGGCATGAGTACAACGATTTCATCTTTAAAACCGACAACTTCAGCTAAAATCTCTGTAGGTCCATTTTTTGAAGATTGCACATGAATTTTACATACATCACCAACAGAGCTTTCAGGACCTTGCGATTCAATCATTAGACCAACTACACGAGTTATTCGACCATACTTTTTAAATGTTTGTACTGATGGAATATGCTCAACCAACTGCGACGCTTTCATCATTTCTGATCCACGCTTTCTAATATTTCTATTAGTTTCAATCGTAATTCATTAAGCTGTTCATCGATACTCACGACAATTCTTCCGTGATTTGTTTCGATATAACCATCCGTATCATTTAGTTCTTCATTTACGAAAATCATGAATGGGACATCCACTGGGAAGATGGAAGCTAATTCGTCTCGATGACTTGATACGAGCTTATGATAAGTAAGTGATACATACAGCTTAATTTCTTTCATCTCTCTTGCCTCTTTTAAACCTCGACGGACCACATTCAAAAACAGCTCTCCATTTTCTTCTAAGGCTGTCCCTAAAATGCGAGTCGCAGCATTCATAGCCAGTTCTAAAATGACTCTTTCTTGACTTTCTAGATATTGTTGAGCATTTTCTTGTGAACTGATAGTAGTTTCATTAGCTATTTGAACTGCTTCTGACATATTGTCTTCAGCTTTTAAGCGTCCTTCTTCTAAGCCTTGCTGAAAACCTTCATCGTAAGCTTGTTGTTGAAGAATAAGCTTATCTTGTTCCCATTGCTCTTTAGCAAAATCAAGTACCTGCTGTTGTTCTTCGCACTGTGCGAAGAATTTTTGTTGTTGAATAGTAATCTCGGACTGCGCTTCAGCAATAATACGTTCTCTTTCAGCTATTACATCTTCTAAGGAATAATCCTCAACGACTTCTTGCTGATCTTCGGGCAATCTTAACTCGCGTATTTCAATTGTTCTAATTTTCTCTTTGGATGATAGAGTATCATCGAATCGAATGATTCTAGACAATGACGTCATCTCCTCCACCACGAGCGATAATGATTTCACCTGCGTCCTCTAAGCGTCGTGTTACTGCAACGATTCTCATTTGTGCATCTTCAACATCTCTCAGGCGAACAGGTCCCATTACTTCCATCTCTTCTCTAAATGTTTCAGCCATACGTTGGGACATATTTTTGAAAATAATTTCTTTTACTTCTTCGCTTGAAATCTTCATTGCAAGGAGTAAATCTTCATTTTCACAATCGCGTATAACACGTTGAATTGAGCGGTTATCCAGTGTAACAATATCTTCGAAGACAAACATACGTTTTTTGATTTCTTCTGCTAGTTCTGGATCTTGAATTTCAAGTGCATCCAGAATTGTTTTTTCTGTTTGTCTATCAACACCATTAAGGACTTCTACAACTGCATCAACGCCACCAGTTTCGGTGTAATCTTGCGTCACAGTTGATGACAATTTGCGTTCTAATACTGATTCAATTTCACTAATAACTTCGGGCGATGTTGAATCCATCATTGCGATACGTTTCGCTATATCAGCTTGTACCTCTTGAGGTAAAGATGAAAGTATAATACCCGCTTGCTGTGGCTCTAAATATGAAAGTATTAGCGCAATTGTTTGCGGATGTTCATTTTGAATAAAGTTGAAAATTTGAGCAGGATCTGTGCGTCTCGCAAAATCAAAAGGTCTTACTTGTAGAGAAGATGTTAATCGATTGATAATTGTTTGAGCCTGATCCGATCCAAGAGCCTTTTCTAATACAGTTTTCGCATAACCAATTCCACCTTGAGAAATGTAGTCTTGTGCGAGTGCAATATTATGGAACTCTTCGATGATTTCTTCTTTTATCTCTGGTTCAACTTTTTTAACTCCTGAAATTTCTAACGTTAAACGTTCTATTTCCTCTTCGCTTAAGTGTTTATATACCGCAGCGGACACTTCTGGTCCTAGTGATATTAACAGGAGTGCTGCTTTTTGTTTACCAGATAAACCTTTTTCTTTCCTTGACACAGCTTTTCCCCCCATTAATCTTCAGTTATCCATGTACGTAATAATTTCGCGAAATCATCTGGCTTGTCTTTTGCCATCTTCTCAAGCTGTTTACGTCGTACGGTTGATTCTGTTTCTTTTTCTGTAGAGATATCTTCTACTTCAACTATTTCCTCTTGATCTTCTAGAATCATATTTTCTTCTGTCGCGTTTTGTTTTCTAGAACGTAAAATAAAGAATGCTAGTAAAATAATAGCAGCTACTAAAATACCGCCAATCACATATACCCACCATGGAATTTTACTTGTCTCAGTTGAAGCTAATTGTGCTTTACCATTCAATTGTTGAACAGTAACATTTATTTTTTGATCGATTTGAGCATCAGTTAATTGTCCAGCTTCATTTTTATCAATTGAAGTACGGACGATTGATGCAAGCATACTTTGAATATCCTGTTGTACATTTGTTGGTAATGTCGTTGCGTCGTTAGCAGTTGGTGGTTCTACCATTACTTGAATACCTAAGTCACGAATACGATACGGACTTTCTACAATCTGACGTTTAATACGATTCACTTCATTATTAATCGTCTCTTCAGTTTTCTCGTAATCTCCATCTCCAGTTGACCCAGACTGATAGTTTGTAAAATTATCAGTTGCATTTTCAGCTTCTGGTGTACCCGAAGCTGCTGCTCCAGTACCTGTAAATGTTTCACTAATACGCTGTGCACTGATTTGGATACCAGCCATATTCTCTTTATCTACTGGTTCAACTAAATTTTCTTCACGTTGTTCTTGGGTAAAATCAATATCAGTAGTCACTACAACGGCTACTTTATCTGCTCCCATTAAAGTACCTAACATTGTTTGCACTTGGCGTTGCAAATCACGTTCAATTTGCTTTTTAAGTGTCAATTGTTGATTGACATCCGCTCCACTAGCTCCCGCTGTTGCAGTATTAGTAGACTGTAAATCGTAATATTCAAAGTATTGATTTGTAATTACAATATTTTCGGGTGTTAGGTTCGGAACACTTTTAGATGCCAAATTATAAAGTGTTTGAATTTGCGTTTCAGTAAATTGATAGCCTGGTTCCGTATTCAAAACTATCGATGCACTAGCTGGTTGCTGTGTATCACTTACGAATACACCCTCTTCAGGTAAAGTGATCATTACTTTGGCGTCTTTTACACCTTTAATACCTTTAATTAAATTAGCTAGTTCTGTTTGTGTAGAAGCTAATTTTAGAACGCTAAATTCATTATCTGTCATACCAAATCCAGCGTTTTGAGAGAAAAATGAGTAATCTATTTTACCAGATTGAGGAAAACCTTCCGATGCTAATTGTACTAATAGTGGATCGACTTGATTTTCTGGAACTAAGATAGATGTTCCACCTGGTGCAATTTTATATTTTGTTCCTTGAGCATCAAGGGTTTCTTTTATTTTCCCTACTTCAGCAGTCGATAAGTCTGAATAAAGTGGCGCATACGTAACTCGAGTTGCAAAGTATGTAATAACAGCTGCCAAAATAATAATTCCAAGAAGGGAACCTATTAACGTACCTTTTTGTGCTTTCGTACGACTTCCCCAAAACCTCGTGGAGTCGGTTTTGATTTTTGTCAGTCTTTCATTCATTTTAAGCCTCCGGTTATAGTGAATGTTCTAATACGTGGTTAAATCCGCACTAACCGTTCGAATTAAACTGTCATTCGCATAATTTCTTGATACGCCTCTACTACTTTATTACGTACTTGTAATGCTGTATTCAATGTTATACTCGCTTTTTGAGAAGTAATCATAACGTCATGAAGTTCAACATTATCACCGTTTATCAACTTAGTTGTCATATTATCTGAAGCGACTTGACTGTCGTTTACAGATTGAATAGCATCTTTTAACATTGTTCCAAAACTCTCTTTTGATTCTGTAGGCATCGTTTCAGCAACTCTTTGTGTCATAGTTGGTTGAACTGGTTGCATTACAGATACTTGTGATACTGGCAATTAACCCATCCTCCTTTATTGAAATTATTTACCTATTTCTAGAGCTTTTGTTAGCATCGATTTATTTGCATTAAAAACCGTTACGTTCGCTTCGTATGATCGTGTAGCAGATATTAGGTTTACCATTTCTTTTAAAGGATCAACATTTGAAGTTTGCACATAACCTTCATCATTAGCATCTGGATGTGTTGGATCATAAATAAGTTTGAATGGTGTTTCAGTATCATTATTTATCCCTGTCACTTTGACACCATTGCCAACTCCTTGTTTACTTGTTGAACCCATTGCCGTATTTAAATAATTAGAAAATTGTCCTTCTTTCGAAGTTAACGTTACTGTTTTACGACGATACGGAACCCATTCACCATTTTCCATTGTCGCTCGTGTAGTATCGACATTTGCCATATTAGACGAAATGACATCCATTCTTAGACGCTGAGCAGTAAGTGCTGAGCCAGTCGTGTTCATACTATGGAAGATAGACAAAATTAGTTACCCCCTTTAATGACAGTTTGTAATGTATTTAATTTACCGTTAATACGGTCAACCAAGGCATTATAGAAAATTGTGTTCTCCGCCAAACTTGCTTGTTCTTTATCCATATCTACACCATTACCATTTTCTCGGTAGCGAAGATTAGAATAACTATAAACACCTGGTGTCGAATTCTTAGTAGTAAAATCAAAATGTCTTTGATCTGTTCTGTTTGCTTGAATATATGTATTTTGTGCCTCAGTTAACATTTTTTTAAAACTAACGTCTTTCGCCTTATAGTTTGGTGTGTCATTATTCGCTATATTTTGAGCGATTGTTTTATTCTTCACCGTAGCATAAGCGAGGCCGTTTTCCAAATTACTTATCGTTCCACTAAATAAATCCAAATATTTCACCCCAATTCGATATAAACTACCAAATTTCAATTTTATTTTTACTATCTAATTGTATTAGAGATGTATCCTAGTGTCTATCCGTATTAGGTTCTTTTTGATAGGTACAAAAACCCATTTTTATCACTTTACTCCCCTTTTCTTTCAAAACTTCTAAACCCCTTATCCTATAAGGGGTAAAGGTATTATTCACTATAACAATAGTGTTAATAAACTTAATCCTTTATTTTATCCACTTCTTAAGCGGCTATTGAGTTTATAGGTATTTCTTAGCCATTCAATATTATTAGAAAGTTAAATCCTCCTAATAACACCAATTCGACACATATTCATTTGATATTTTTTGTACAATTTTCTAATAATTTAACTTGATATTACTATAACAGACTTCACATATAATAATAGTTCTTTACTAATTTATTCTAAAAATAACTACCTTTTCATTACTTTCCATCCTTTTTAAAAGGTAAAATGGTAACTATATATTATATAATCATTTCATACAAAAGAATTATGTTTTTTCAGCATATTCAATTGATTTTGTAAATCCACCATTTTAATCGACAATATTTTTGAATTCCCTTTGTCTTTTAATGATTTTTCAAATATAGATCAATAATTCGCTAGGTACAATTATTGATTTAGTGGTATAAAAAAACTATCCCAAAGTCTTCCATAGACTTTGGGATAGTTAGGTCGGAATTATTAGCGCATTTTGATTTCTGCTAATGCATTTAGGAATTTATCGTTTAATACTTTAATATACGTACCTTTCATACCTAGTGAGCGTGATTCAATTACACCAGCTGATTCTAGTTTACGTAAAGCATTAACGATAACTGAACGTGTAATACCTACTCGGTCAGCAATTTTAGAAGCGACTAGTAATCCTTCGCTGCCATCTAGTTCTTCGAAGATATGCTCAATAGCTTCTAATTCACTGTATGATAATGAGTTGATCGCCATTTGTACGACTGCTTTGCTACGAGCTTCCTCTTCTATTTCTTCAGCTTTTTCACGAAGAATTTCCATACCTACTACTGTTGCACCGTATTCAGCAAGGATTAAATCGTCATCCTCAAAAGTACCTGCTAGACGTGCTAAAATTAATGTTCCTAGGCGTTCGCCACCACCAATAATCGGTACAATTGTAGTTAGACCTGATTTGAAAAGCTCTTTGTTTTCAAACGGGAATGCACTATGTTCATCATGGACATCAAGATTAGGAGCAGTTTCAGAGAAATCATATAAATTTTGAGTATATTCTTCAGGGAAACGACGCTCTTCAAACATTTTATTAATGCGCTCGTTTTCAATTTGTTGAGTAATTGAAATACCTAATAATTTACCTTTACGACTTACAATGTATACGTTACTTTCGATGACTGTTCCTAATGTGTCAGCCATTTCTTTAAAGTTAACTGGTTTCCCAGCAGATGCTTGAAGCATTGAGTTAATTTTTCTTGTTTTAGCTAATAAATTCATTTTTATTTAGCCTCCTGTAATATTTTCTGCGTAGTTTATTTAATTTTCATAATTTTATAAATTTTCATATAACAACCTAGATTATAAACTATAAAATAAATTGAGACAAATCTTTGTTCTTAGCAATTTCTCCAAGTTTTTGATCTACGTATGACGGTGTAATATCGATGTGAGCTGGAGCGATATCTGCTGCTTCAAATGACAACTCTTCTAAAAGACGTTCCAAAATCGTATGCAGGCGGCGTGCCCCGATATTATCTGTTTCTTGGTTAACGAATGTTGCAATTTCCGCAATACGGTCAATCGCTTCTTCTGTAAACTCAATTTCAACACCTTCAGTATTTAGTAATGCCTTATACTGAAGAATTAACGAATGGTCTGGCTCTTTTAAAATACGTACGAAGTCTTCCTTCGTCAGCTTTTCTAATTCAACGCGAATTGGGAAGCGCCCTTGTAGCTCAGGGATTAAATCTGATGGCTTAGACATATGGAATGCACCTGCAGCAATGAATAGCATATAATCTGTTTTGACAGGACCATACTTCGTATTAACAGTCGAACCTTCAACAATTGGTAAAATATCACGTTGAACGCCTTCTCTTGATACATTAGCAGAACCAGAATTGCCATTCTTGTTTGCAATTTTGTCAATTTCATCGATAAAGATGATACCCGTTTGCTCAGCACGCGTAATTGCTTCTTGAGAAACCTCATCAGAGTCAATTAAATTATTAGCTTCTTCTATTATAAGTATACGTCTAGCATCTTTTACTTGTAGACGACGTTTCTTCTTTTGCTTTGGCATTAAGCTTGATAACATATCACCCATGTTACTACCACCCATATCCATACCCGCTCCAGGAAACCCACCAAACATAGATGGTGCTTGTTCCGTCACTTCTACAGATATCCACTCATCTTCAAGCTTACCTGCTTTTAAATCTTCTGCAATTTGCGAACGTTTTAAACGTATTTCTGTATCATCTGTAGTTGTTTCTTCTTCCTTCTCGGAATTTTGTCCGAAAAACATTTCGAAGGGATTTGAAGTTGATTGCTTTTTACGCATACTTGGTACAAGTAATTTCACAATTTGTTCATTAGCTAGTGTTTCAGCTTGGTCCTTCACTTCTTCATATTTTTCTTCTTTCACGAGTCGATTAGCTACTTCTACTAAGTCACGTACCATCGATTCCACATCACGACCTACATAACCCACTTCAGTAAATTTTGTCGCTTCTATTTTTATGAAAGGCGCTTTTGCTAAACGTGCGATACGTCTAGCAATCTCCGTTTTACCAACTCCAGTTGGTCCAATCATTAAGATGTTTTTAGGGATGACTTCATTTTTCATCTCTTCATCTAAAAGTTGACGACGATGACGATTACGAAGCGCAACAGCTACCGCGCGTTTAGCATCACGTTGTCCAACGATATAACGATCTAAATACTCGGTCATTTGTCTAGGCGTTTGTTGTTGTGTCATAGTTACAGTGCCTCCACGATAATATTATGGTTCGTAAATACACAAATATCTGCCGCAATTTCAAGCGATGCTTTTGCAATTTCTTCTGCCGATAATGTTTCACCAGAGTATTGCTTCAACGCTCGACCAGCTGATAAAGCATAGTTACCTCCCGAGCCAATTGCTAAGATGCCGTCATCAGGTTCAATGACTTCACCAGAACCAGAAACAAGTAGTAGTGTTTCACTATTCATCACAAGTAACATTGCTTCTAATTTTTGCAACATTTTATCTCCGCGCCACTGCTTAGCTACTTCGACTGAAGCACGTTGAAGGTTGCCATCAAACTCCATAAGTTTCCCTTCAAACATTTCAAACAATGTAAACGCGTCAGCAACAGAACCAGCAAACCCCGCTAATACTTTACCGTTATAAAGACGACGCACTTTCTTAGCTGTGTGTTTCATCACGACTGCATTACCAAGTGTCACCTGTCCGTCACCTGCCATCGCGCTCTGCCCTTTATGTTGTACTGCAAAAATTGTGGTTGCATGCATTTCAACCATAATAACCCTCCTCCCAATTGTTACGCTCTTGGATGAGCATTCATATATGTGTTTCTTAGATGTTCTTTTGTCACATGCGTATAAACTTGCGTAGAAGATAAATTTGCGTGTCCGAGTAATTCTTGCACGGTACGTAAATCTGCTCCATTGTTTAATAAATGCGTGGCAAAGGTGTGTCTTAACATATGAGGATAAATATTAGAATGTAATTCTGCATTTTTCATCATATCATTTAATATATAACGAATACCTCTTGCGGTAAGGGCTCCACCTCGCATATTGACAAATAGTTGAGGGTTTTGAAGGCCTTTCATAAGTTTAGGACGTGAATTTGCTAGGTATTGTTGCAATGCCTCCGAAGCAAAATGTCCAAATGGTACATAACGTTCTTTTCTCCCTTTTCCCATCACACGTAAAATGCATATCGAAAAATCAACATCTTTCATTTCAATAGATGTCAATTCACTAACCCGAATACCTGTAGCATACAACAATTCAAGAATGGCTGTATCTCGTAACGACTTCGGATCTTCCCCTTCGTTTGCCTGAAACAATCTGGCAAGCTCTTCTTCATAAAAAAAGCGCGGTAATCTATCTTCTTTTTTCGGATGATAAAGGGCTTGAAAGCCGGCATCATCCAATCCATATTCTTTATTCAAAAAACGAAAAAAAGAACGGATTGAGGAAATCTTCCTTGAGATAGTTGTTCTCGCTTTTTTTTCTTCGTACAATTTTGTTACGTAAAGTCGTGCGTGAATATATTCAACATCAGCTAAATCTACTACGCCTTCTACTTTTAAGAAAGATAAAAATTCATGTAAATCAGATTGATATTCTCGCACTGTTAATGGTGAAAAATTTTTTTCTAATTGAATGTAAATAACAAATTGCTCAAGTGCTTGTTCAGATCGTATGTTCATTTGAACACCTCGTTAATAAAAGTTCCAAATTTAACCATCTAACTCTAAGCATTTTTATAAAGCAAAAACGAGTACTAATCTAGAGCTAATGTTAATCCTAGTTGTTTAAGGCACATATGAGTATAACACACTCATGTGAATTGTTCGACACTTCAGTTCATAAGTCAAAATAAAGTTTTTAAAGAAAAGTTTATTCATGTCTTTTAGATAACTTTGTTACACTTAAATGTATTATTCTAACTATCGAATTACCACTATTTGTATCTTATTTTCAATTATGAGAAATTATCTTCATTTATAAACAAAAAAGCCTCTAAAATTGTAACAATTTTAAAGGCTTAAAACAATTAGATATTTGTTGTATTTTTAAAATTTTGAATAGCAGCCAATGCGCGCTCTGCGTGTTTTTCTCCGCGTTCTTGCTTCGATTTAATTTTTTCACCCAGTTTAGGGAATAAACCAAAGTTCACATTCATTGGTTGGAAGTGTTTTGAATCCGCTTCTGTTATATAACGCGCCATACTTCCTAAAGCCGTTTCTGCTGGGAAGATTAACAAGTCTTTCTCCATTGCAAGATGTGCAGCATTAATACCTGCAATTAGACCACTACCTGCTGACTCAACATAACCCTCTACACCTGTCATTTGGCCGGCAAAGAAAATGTTTGGACGACTTTTTAGTTGATAAGTTGGTGCTAATGCTTTAGGAGAATTGATAAAAGTATTTCGATGCATAACACCATAACGAACGATTTCCACATTTTCCAAACCAGGAATCATACTAAATACTTCTTTTTGTGCTCCCCATTTTAAATGTGTTTGGAAACCTACTAAGTTATAAAGCGTACCTGCAGCGTCATCTTGGCGTAGTTGTACAACTGCATGGGGACGTTTACCTGTTCTAGGATCTTCTAAGCCTACTGGTTTCATAGGACCAAATAGCATAGTTTTCGGACCGCGTGCAGCCATTACTTCAATCGGCATACAACCTTCAAAGTACTTTTCTTTTTCAAACTCTTTTAATGGTGCAACTTCAGCGTTAATTAAGGCTTCTTGGAAACGGTTGAATTCCTCTTCAGTCATTGGGCAATTTAAGTATGCTGCTTCACCTTTATCATAACGAGATTTTAAATATACTTTATCCATATCAATGCTGTCTTTTTCTATTATCGGCGCAGCTGCATCATAGAAATAAAGATATTCTTCTCCTGTTAAAGCTTGAATTTGTTCTGCTAATGCTTTTGAAGTTAATGGACCTGTAGCAATAACTGTTATACCCTCTTCAGGAATTTCAGTTACTTCTTCATTAATTACTTCAATAAGTGGATGATTTTTGACTTTTTCTGTTACATAGCCAGCGAATTCGTGGCGATCTACCGCTAGCGCTCCACCGGCAGGAACTGAACTACGATCTGCTGCTTCTATAATAACCGAATCTAACATACGCATTTCTTCTTTAATAACGCCAACAGCATTTGTTAAGTTATTGGCACGTAGTGAGTTACTACATACTAATTCTGCAAATTTATCTGTGTGGTGAGCAGGCGTTTGTTTTACTGGACGCATTTCATATAAACGAACTTGAATGCCTCTTTTCGCAATTTGCCAAGCTGCTTCACTACCTGCTAGTCCTGCACCGATTACATTTACGATTGTTGTCATGCTAATATATACCTCTTTCTTTTACTCATCATTGTGATGCTGTTTCTTTATAGTCACATTTCGTACACTGAATTTGCACGCCTTTTTTCAGTTTCTTCTCAACTAATAATTCACTACATTTTGGACATGGTCTGTTAATTGGTTTATCCCATGATACAAACTCACAGTCAGGATAACGATTACAACCATAGAAAATGCGTTTTGTTTTACTCTTACGTTCTACTATTTCGCCCTCTTTACATGTTGGGCATGTTACGCCGATTGCTTTAACAATTGCTTTAGTATTACGACAATCAGGGAAGTTGCTACATGCCATGAATTTACCATAGCGACCAAGTTTGAATACCATTGGTGAACCACAATGTTCGCAATCTTCACCAGCAGGTTCATCTTTAATTTCAACTTTTTCCATTGCCACTTCAGCGTGTTGTACATGTTTTTCAAAATCTTGATAGAACTCATCGATGATACTCACCCATTTTGTATTACCTTCTTCAATACTATCTAAATCGTGCTCCATTTTTGCAGTGAACTCGATATTAATAATATCTGGGAAAAATTCTAAAACTAATGAGTGAACAATTTCACCTAATTCTGTAGGTACAAAACGTTTATTATCTAATGTGACATACCCACGCTTCTGAATTGTATCTAATGTTGGAGCGTAAGTTGACGGTCGACCTATCCCTATTTCTTCCATCGTTTTAACAAGTCGCGCCTCTGAGAAGCGAGGTGGCGGCTGTGTGAAATGTTGTTTTGGTTCAATATTCAAGGATTTTACAATGTCGCCTTTTTCCATTGGTGGCAATAGCTTATCCTTTTCTTCTTTTTGGTCATCTGACCCTTCAATATAAAGCTTCATGAAACCTGGGAATTTCACTTGAGAACCTGTAGCTCTAAAGAATACATCACCATTTTGTAAGTCTGCTGTTACTGTATCTAATACAGCTGATGCCATTTGGCTCGCTATAAAGCGTTCCCAGATTAGACGATAAAGACGAAGTTGGTCTCTAGATAAAACAGCTTTTAACTGATCAGGAGTACGCAACGTGCTTGTTGGACGAATTGCTTCATGTGCATCTTGCGCCTTTTCAGATTTTTTTGCTTGTTGATCAAGGGGCGTTGTATATTCGTTACCGTATGTTGATTGCACGTATTCAAATGCTTCTTTTTTCGCCGTTTCAGATATACGTGTCGAATCGGTACGCATATACGTAATTAAACCAACCGTGCCTTCTTTTCCAACATCTATACCTTCGTATAATTGCTGTGCAAGCATCATTGTTTTTTTCGCCCGGAAGTTTAATTTACGAGCGGCTTCTTGTTGTAGGGATGATGTTGTAAAAGATGGAGCCGCATTACGCTTACGCTCACGTTTAACTACTTTTGCAACTTCAAAATCTTCGCCCTTCATTAGCTTCAAGACATCTTTTACTTGTGCTTCATTAGACAATTTGATTTTCTCTTTACTATTTCCATAATAAATAGCATCAAATTGCTTGTTACCTTTTTCAAAGTTACCTTCGATTGTCCAATATTCTTCAGGCTGGAAGTTTTTAATTTCGTTTTCACGGTCGATAATCATACGTAGTGCAACTGATTGCACTCGACCAGCAGATAAACCTTTTTTGACTTTCTTCCATAGAAGAGGACTAATGTTATACCCTACAAGACGGTCTAGAATACGACGTGCTTGTTGAGCATCAACTAAATCCATATCAATAGGACGTGGATGCTTAAATGACTCTTTAATAGCATCTTTCGTGATTTCGTTAAATAATACACGACAGTCCGATTTTATATCAATGTTAAGAGCTGTTGCTAAATGCCAAGCAATTGCTTCTCCTTCACGATCTGGATCGGCCGCGAGATAGATTTTCTTGGCTTTTTTAGCTGCGGATTTTAAATCTTGTAAAACAGGACCTTTACCACGAATGGTAATGTATCTTGGTTCAAAATTATTTTCCGTATCAATTCCCATTGTACTTCTAGGTAAATCACGTACGTGACCAATTGATGCTTTTACTTTATATTTTTTCCCTAAATATCGCTCGATTGTTTTTGCTTTTGCGGGCGATTCTACTATTACTAAATAATCCGACATGTGAGTTCCCCCTTATAGAGGTGATGTTTCATTTTCTTTAGTTTCACTTGTTAAAATTGAATAAGTGCATGAAAATATTGTTAAAAACCTTACCATTCAACTATAACTTTTTTTCTTAGCGTTTACAAAAGAATACCTGTTGCAAAATGTATAACAGAAAAGAAATTTTTGCAAGTTATATTTCATCGTCAAATAAAATATCTTTCTAATTCTTCTATTATTTGATAACCATTCCAGACTGGTGTAGCACCTTCTGCGAGCAATTTATGAGGTCCTAATGAAAGTTTTGATGTGATATCTCCAGGTACAATGAAAATTTCTTTCCCGTGCTCTAAGGCGTGGTCCATTGTACTGGAAGTACCGCTTTTTTCAGCGGCTTCAGTGACTAGTATTGCCTTTGATATACCGCTAATAATACGATTCCGCATTGGAAAATACCATCGTTTCGGCTCGATATATGGCGGATATTCTGTCATTAATAAATGATCTTTGCTAATTATTTCGGCTAATTTCTTATTTTCTTTCGGATATAGGTGAAATAATCCATGTCCAAGAATTGCGATTGTTTTACCTCCGTTTGCAATTGCACTTTCATGCGCCATTCGATCAGCTCCCTTTGCTAGGCCGCTGATGATGATATAATCATTTTCTACCAATGCCGGCATAATATACTGTAATGCATTTTCTGTATAGGCTGTCGCCTTTCTAGAACCAACTATAGCAATCTTACGTTTGTTTACTAGTAAATCTACTTTACCTTTTACATATAGACATACAGGAGGATCATATAATTCGAATAACTCTTTAGGGAATAAGGGATGAAAGAACGGAATAGGGGTAATCAACTTTTGTTCATAAGCTTGGAGTAAGGGGGTTTCCATTGCTTCTATATAAGCAACTCTTAATCTAGTAGCTTTTTCATAGGAGAGATTTAATAATTGCGCAATTTTTTGTGTGGACATTTGTTCAAATTTTACAAGTTCTACATCCTCTTTAAACAAAGGCGCTAACCTGTTTAGAGGCACGGGAAATACATAATGCAATGCTAAGAGTCTCTGCGTCAATTGTACTTCATTCATCTTTGCCCTCCATTCATATAACTACTTAAAAGGTGTAGCAATGTCTAATATGACTTTGCTACACCTTCTATATTAATGGGTTTTACATTTTTCGTATAAACCTTGTTCTTTAATAACTTTAATAAATGTTTCACCAATAACAGATGGCGTTTCTGCTACTTGGATTCCAGCTGCATTCATTGCTTTAATTTTATCTGCAGCTGTTCCTTTACCACCAGAAATAATGGCACCAGCATGGCCCATACGTTTCCCAGGAGGAGCAGTTTGTCCACCAATAAAGCCTACAACAGGTTTTGTCATATTTGCTTTAATCCACTCAGCTGCTTCTTCTTCTGCTGTACCGCCAATCTCGCCAATCATTACGACACCATAAGTTTCAGGATCCTCATTAAATTCTTTTAAAACATCAATGAAGTTTGTACCATTAACTGGGTCTCCCCCAATCCCAACAGCAGTCGTTTGACCAATACCCTCTTGAGAAAGTTGATGAACAGCTTCATAAGTTAATGTACCAGAGCGTGAAACAACTCCTACATGGCCTTTTTTATGGATATAACCTGGCATAATACCAATTTTACATTCATCTGCAGTAATAACACCTGGACAGTTCGGACCAATTAGACGTGTTTTCTTACCTTCCATATAACGTTTCACTTTAACCATATCTAATACCGGGATATGCTCAGTAATACAAATAACTAAATCTAAATCAGCATCTACAGCTTCTAATATCGCGTCTGCCGCAAATGGTGCTGGTACGTAGATGACAGAAACATTACAACCTGTTGCTTCAACAGCGTCAACCACCGTGTTAAAAACCGGTACGCCTTCTACAGTTGTACCACCTTTACCAGGTGTAACTCCTGCTACAACTTTTGTACCATATTCTAGCATTTGCTTTGTATGGAATAGAGCCGTTGACCCTGTAATCCCTTGTACAAGCACTTTAGTTTCTTTATTAATATAAACGCTCATTTCAAGTCCCCGCCCTTCTTAGCCTACAAGTTCTACAATTTTTCTTGCACCATCAGCCATTGAATCTGCTGTAACGATATTAATACCCGATTCATTTAACAACGCTTTACCAAGTTCAACATTCGTACCTTCCAAGCGAACAACTAATGGTACATTTAAGCCAACCTCTTTGGCCGCAGTAATAACACCTTCTGCGATAATATCACATTTCATGATACCCCCGAAAATGTTAACGAATATACCTTTTACACTTGCATCAGAAAGAATGATTTTGAAGGCTTCTGTTACTTTTTCAGCAGTTGCACCGCCCCCAACGTCCAGGAAGTTTGCGGGTGATCCGCCATAATAACTAATGGTGTCCATTGTAGCCATAGCAAGTCCAGCACCATTGACCATACAACCAATGCTACCGTCTAATGAAATATAGCTTAAATCATATTTTGAAGCTTCAATTTCCTTTGGATCTTCTTCTTCGAAATCTCGTAATTCAACAACATCTTTATGACGATATAAAGCGTTTCCATCGAAGTTGAATTTTGCATCTAACGCCACTACGTTACCATCACCAGTCACAACAAGTGGGTTGATTTCTAAAATAGAAGCATCTTTTTCAGTAAATGCTTTATAAATTCCAAGCATAAGTGATGCAGCTTTATTTATTAATTTGTCTGGAATATTCATATTAAACGCAAGACGACGTGCTTGGAAACCTGTTAGTCCGATAGCTGGATCAACTACTTCTTTGAAAATTTTCTCAGGGGTTGCTTCAGCAACCTCTTCAATGTCCATCCCGCCTTCTTCAGACCCCATCAAAGTAATTCTAGAAGTTGCACGATCTACTACAAATCCCAAATAGTACTCTTTTTTAATATCAGAGCCTTCTTCTATGTAGAGGCGCTTGACTTCTTTACCTTCTGGACCAGTTTGGTGAGTGACCAGGATTTTCCCTAATAATTCTTTCGAATACGAACGTACCTCGTCCAAATTTTTGGCAATTTTAACGCCACCTGCTTTACCACGTCCACCTGCATGGATTTGAGCCTTAACAACGACTACACTTGTACTTAATTCTTTCGCTACTTTTACAGCTTCCTCTGGTGAAAATGCTACTCGGCCATTTGGAACTGATACCCCGTACTGTCTTAGAATTTCTTTCCCTTGGTACTCATGGATATTCATCTAACTTCCTCCCATCAAAATCCCATAGAGTTTAACTATTACATAACCATTGTATATAATCTGATTCACTATGTCTACATTCTTGTTATTTCGACTTTCACCTTTAGTTATCCGCAAATTCGCTCGAAATATACATATATCAATGTTTTGACCGCGACTTATATCGACTTTTTTCGACCATTATTTTGAATTTTCATAATTTTTATCTAAACGGTAAATAAACGCAAATACTTCAGCAACTGCTTGGTATAGTTCCTCTGGAATCGACTCATTTAAGTCCAGTTGCCCTAATAATTGGACGAGGGATGGGTCTTCTTGAATTGGGATATTATTATCTTTTGCTTGTTCTAAAATATTTTCCGCTATTTTCCCTTTACCTTTCGCAATCACTTTAGGAGCTTCAAACCCACCTGGGTTAAAGGAAAGGGCAACAGCTTCTTTCCGTTCAAGTTGTTGTTTTTCTACTGTCATATGCGAAAATCGACTCCCCCGTTGACATCCTTTGAAGTTTTTGCATTTAATGTCGTTTTCACTGGTTGATTTTCTGCGAATTTTTTCATAAAGACCCCTGATAATTGATAATCATGTGATGATAATCCTTTTTTTAATGCTGTTTTAAGCGGCTCTGCTAATTCTTTCAACTGATCATTCTCATTGTAAACAGTTACTGTGACGACGCGACTCTGTACCTGCATATCAACTACTGTTTCTTGAAGTAAATTCAATTGCAAATAAAATAAAATTCTCGCATAGTCTGCGTCAATTTTACCATTGTCCTTCATACGACCATTCCACTGCAATGTGGCATCTGTTTTTCGTCCAAAAAACTCTAATGGAATTTGCATAATCAGTTGATGTTGAGGTCCGTTTTCTCCTGATAAGTATTGCATACCATTCATACGAGCAACGATTTGCTCGGCCACTGCTTTTGTAGCATTTGAAGCAGTAGGCTCTTGTAACAATGATAATAACTGTGGTTTCAATTGCCCTGCAAGTTGCTGCATATCTGCTGTTTTATCTAATAATTTTGCTTCATAGCTTAATCCTAGGTGATGCAAAGTCTGTTTCATAGCAGACTCTAAAGCTTTACTATCAATTGCATTATGAACACTCTGCTCAGCTTGCGATACAAGTTGCTGAATGAAGGGTTCCCCAGACTTACTTGTGATTTGTGTCAACACTCTAAATGTCATATCATCAGTCGTTGAATTAGACACATTCATTAATGTTATTAAATGTTGTTTAGCTGTTATATTTTGTTCATCAGTTTTGAAAGGTTGTTGTTCTGCTATTCGGCTAAATGCTTGCATTAGCTGACCTTGTAATTCCTTGACCAAAACTTGAATTGATTGAGGGGTATTGTTTGCCAGTGAAAATTTCCCAAGGGTATTAATAAGAATTTCTTTCTGTGAAGCTGATAATAAACTTTGTGATTCAATGGATACCTTTAGCTGGGTGATGAAGTCTGGCATATCTTTTTGACTAACAGACTGAATACTTTGCAGTAATTGCGTCGTAGAAGGTGCTGTAATGCTCATTTGTCTCATTTTCCCTAACTGTCCCTGCAGTTCCTTCACAAGCGTTGACAACGCTTGTTGTGATGATTGAGCAGCATTGAATTTCATCAAGTTCTGCTGTAGCTCTGCTCTTTGAGAATCTGTAAAATCGGCATTATTTGTAATTGCCATTTGTAATTGGGAGATAAGTTGCGTAGCTTCCTTTGGTGTTGCCGTTTGAATTTGTTGTAATAAATGTCCAATTGAGTTGGAATGTGATACAGATGGTCCTTGCAATGCAGTTGTCGACCAATTAAAAATATTAGCGTTTTTTGGTAAGATACCTACCTCTTTGAGCATTTGGATTAGAATATTCTTATCAGTAGACGATGTATTTGCGTCTGTTAAAGATTGAATAATTTTCGCTAAAATTGCACCACCTGTTTCTGTTTCAAACGGTTTAGCTAGCAATTGTAATTGTTGTAATAGTTGGTCGCGTATAGCTGGTGATAAGGATGTATCCTGTTGCAATAGTTGTCGTAAAGCATCAATTGTTTGTGTAAAACCTTGTTTCATCCCACCTTGAATGAGTGCTTGGAACGTGTCTTGTTGCATAGGCATTTTCAAGTCAATTATTTTTTGCAAAGCATGTAAGGCATCCTTCATCGTAACACCAGCAGGTAATTGTTTTACCAACTGTTCTGCTTGCGTTAACTGTTCTTTGGACATCGGCACGTTTTCCTTTAAGAAATAGGCTGCAATTTGTTGCATTTCTGATGTCTTCGGAAGATGCATAGAATCTAATAATTGATTAATTTGTTGTGTTATTGTTCCTGTTTGATTAATAGGACCCGATACGACTTTAAGTTGTAAGTCTGGCTCTATGCCTGTTACTTGAAAATAGTGTGCATTACCAGCTTGCATTGGCACTTCTAACTTTGCCATAAAACGATGGCCACCTAGCTGCACCTCTGCTTGGTTGTCAGGAAAAAGCTGTTTAATCGTACCGTGAAATACTTGGCCTTGTTTTAAAGCCACTGGTTGTTGTGTGTTTAAACTTTGATTTTGTTGCATTTGTATGGACGAAAACGAAGTATAAGCCAATACTCTTCACCCTTTCTTAAGAATCATTGATTTAATTGGTTCAAATGTTGTTCTATGAATGTCTGTAGGTCCAAATTCACGTAAAGCCTCTAAATGTTGTTTTGTACCGTAACCTGCGTGTTGTGCAAAACCGTATTGAGGGTATTTTTCATCCATTTCTTCCATATAGTGATCCCGCGCTGTTTTCGCCAATATTGAAGCTGCTGCAATTGCTAAGCTTTTGGCATCACCTTTAATGATGGAATCTTGTGGAATATCGATTGGTAAAGTCATTGCATCCGCTAAAACAAAATCAGGTTTCACTTGTAGTGTTTCTATTGAAGCCTTCATTGACTGCTTTGTCGCTTCGTAAATATTGAGATTGTCAATTACTTCTTCAGGCTGAAAATGAATAGATGTTGCGATAGCACATTCCATAATTTTAGAGAAAAATGCTTCTCTTGTTTCTTTTGATAATTGTTTGGAGTCATTTAACCCAACAAGCTCCGGACAATCCTTAGGTAAAATAACTGCTGCTGTAACAACAGGACCTGCTAACGGGCCTCTCCCTGCTTCATCTGTACCTGCAATACTTGCAGTAGGGTGTGGCCGATAAGCATTGTCGAATTCCAGTTTCGCCTGATGCTCGGCTAATAGTTTGTCTAGCTTCGTTTTTTTTCTAAGCCATTGTTGCCATGCTTTTTGTACGCCCAAGCGTTCATCTGCTTCTATCTCCACCATCCAAGATTGGTATTGTTGCTCATTATTTAATGCTTCTTTAATGTCTTTTATCGTTTTCAAAACTAGAACTCCCTTTTGTATCTATTTATACTATCGGCACTATTTCTAAAAAATCTAGAAAAAAACCTTTTTCACCAAAAGGTAAAAAAGGTTAGTTTTTATTCTTCGATTATGTCTTCTACAAAGTCGAATGTCAGCTTACCTAATTGCTGGTTACGAATATCTCGTACAATTAGTTCAGCAACTTGGTCATAGTCAATTTCACCGCCAGTTGCGTATACTCTACGCAATTGACCGATATGATTATAAGTCTCTACAAGATCTTCACTGACTTCTGAAAATTTATATCGCTCTTCCATTCGACCTTTATAATGCTTACTCAAAAAGTTTAATCCATATATAGCTAAGTCATCCATATTTGTAATGGTATCTTTGATAGCACCTGTTAAGGCAAGTTTATACCCTACTTCTTGGTCTTCAAATTTCGGCCATAGAATTCCCGGTGTATCTAATAGTTCAAGCTCTTTACCAAATTTAATCCACTGTTGTGATTTTGTTACACCAGGTGTATTTCCTGTTTTAGCAATATTCTTTTTAGCAAGTCGATTAATCAATGTCGACTTGCCTACGTTTGGTATACCTACAATCATTGCACGAATTGCGCGAGGTTTCATACCTTTTGAGCGCATACGATCCCATTTCTCTGCTAGTAATTCTTGTGCGGCTTTAGTTACTTTATTAAGTCCCTTACCATCTAATGAATTAATAGCCACAGCCCTGTGCCCTTTTGATTCAAAATAATCTATCCATTTACGTGTTTGAACTTCATCAGCCATATCCGCTTTGTTCAAAATAAGTAAACGTGTTTTTTGATGAATTACTTCATCTAACATTGGATTTCTTGAAGATAATGGCAAGCGTGCATCAATCAATTCAAAAATAATATCAACCAATTTCAGTTGTTCGGTTACTTGTCGACGAGCCTTCGCCATATGTCCCGGAAACCATTGAATGGTCATGTGTTTCACTCCTATTCGTTATTTCACGGTACCAATTTGATCAAAAGGCCAAAAAACAATACTTGTTTTACCGATAATTTCATCTACTGATACAATCCCAATGTGACGACTATCTTTACTATAACGACGATTATCTCCCATTACAAAAACATAACCATCCGGAATTTTATCTAGTTGTTCCATATCCGGGATATCCACAAGTGTAAAATCTTCAGTTAATGTACCTTCATCCGTAATTTCATCTTTATATTGTTGTAAATAAGGCTCAGCAATTGCTTTGCCATTGATATAAAGCTGATCATTTTTATATTCTACCTGATCTCCTGGTAAACCAATAATACGTTTAATATAATCTTTCTTTTCCGGTGCATGGAATACAACTATATCAAAACGGTGCAAGTCACCAATTTTATAGCCAATCTTATTTACAATCATGCGGTCGCCATTTTCAAGGGTTGGCATCATAGACTCGCCATCTACTACAATCGGCGTAAATAAAAAATAACGAATAATTGCAGCTAATGCAAAAGCAATGACTAATGCCTTTGTCCATTCCCATAACTCATTTTTCTCTTTTTTTGTTTTTTCCATTTCGATGTCCCCCTTGACTATTCTGTTCTTATTGTACAAGGATTTATCATTTCAAGCAAAAAGAAAGAGAGCTTGTAAAACAAGCTCTCTCTTCGGCAAAAAAATGTATTATCGAATTTCTTTAATACGAGCCGCTTTACCACGTAAGTTACGTAGGTAGTATAATTTAGCGCGACGTACTTTACCGCGACGTACTACTTGTAAGTTAGCGATTTTTGGAGTGTTAACTGGGAACGTACGCTCAACACCTACGCCGTAAGAAATTTTACGAACTGTGAAAGTTTCGCTAATACCGCCACCACGACGTTTAATAACTACTCCTTCGTATACTTGGATACGTTCGCGAGTTCCTTCGACTACTTTAACGTCGATTTTTACAGTATCTCCAGCGCGGAACGCAGGAATGTCTGTGCGAAGTTGTTCTTTAGTGATTTCTGTAATGATGTTTGACATTATTTTCTCTCCTTAGACAGATGTTCTTGTAACTCCTCTTGATGATACAGCGGAACACCGTAATTCGGCATTTCTCATAGAAATGCATTTTTAATATTATCACATGATATGATAATATGCAATAATTATTTACCCGATTTTAATATATCCAAGTAGTTTTGTTGCTTTGGATTTAACTCCATTTTTTCAAGCAGATCCGGACGTCTCTCAAACGTTCTTTTTATAGATTGTTGCTCACGCCATTCGTCAATTTTTGCATGATTACCAGAAAGTAAAACATCTGGCACTCTCATACCACGGAATTCAGCAGGACGAGTGTAATGTGGGTGTTCTAGTAAACCAGTTGAAAAAGAATCTAATACAGGTGAATCATTATTGCCTAAAACCCCAGGCAACAGGCGAACGACACTATCAATCACCGTCATTGCCCCCAACTCACCACCCGTTAAGACATAATCCCCAATAGAAATTTCATCCGTTACAAGATGCTGACGAATACGCTCATCATAACCTTCATAATGACCACAAAGGAAGATTAAGTCTTCCTCTTGCGCTAATTCCTCTGCTTTAGCCTGTGTATAGCGTTCTCCTTGTGGACACATCAAAATGATACGCGGCTTTTTTCCTTCGCTTACAAGCGCTTCTACGGCGTTAAAAAGGGGTTCTGGCTTTAATACCATACCAGCTCCTCCACCGTACGGATAATCATCCACTTGGTTGTGTTTATTAATTGAAAATTCACGAAAATCTGTTACACCTAACGTAACAGCTCCTTTTTCTTGAGCCTTTTTTAAAATAGAAGAACCAAATACGCCTTCAAACATATTCGGGAATAGCGATAGTACGTGGATATTCATCATGATAATAAACCATCCATCACATGAATAATGATCTTCTTCTCGTCAACGTCGATTTCTTTAATGACGTCGTCTATTACTGGAATATATTGATCTTTACCATTAACACCTTTTAGAGTCCAGACATCATTAGCACCGGTTTCGAAAATTTCTTTCACTTGTCCAATTTCTGTACCCTCTTCATCAAAAACAGTACAGCCAATAATTTCATGGTAATAGTATTCATCATCAGCTAATTCACTTAGTTGCTTTTCTGATACTTTTAAAATACCGTCACGGAAGTCTTCTACATCATTAATATTTGGATATCCTTCAAACGTTAGTAGAATGAAGTTTTTATGAGCACGGGCTGATGCGATTGTTAGTCGCAATGGTTTTTTAGAATCTTTCTTAAACAGTGCAATTTGTTCTCCCACTACATAGCGTTCTTCAGGGAAGTCCGTTTGTGAGATGACACGCACCTCACCTCTTATACCATGTGTATTAACGATTTTACCTACGTTATACCATTCCATCTAAATCACCTCTTAATAAATATGTGAACATCCTCAATACATTATTAGAGGACTAATTGATTTTAATCGTAACAAAAAAGGAAGGAACTAAAGCTCCCTCCTTTTTGACTAATCTAGAATATCGACATACGTCTTCTTCTTATGATGACTGCCCGCTGCTGAATAAACAATTGTACGCATCGCTTTTGCAACACGGCCCTGTTTACCAATTACTTTGCCCATATCACTAGGGTGAACAGATAGTTTATATACAATCCGATTCGGACTCTCCTCGGTTATAATACGAACTTCTTCTGGATAATCGACTAAAGGTTTAACGATTGTTTCAATCAGCTGCTTCATGCTGTCACCTCCGATTATTTACTGATTTTTGAGTTATGGAATTTTTCCATAATGCCTTGTGATGAGAACAAGTTGCGTACTGTATCAGATGGTTTTGCACCATTTGCTAACCATGCTAATGCTTTTTCTTCATCAATCTTAACTTCTTCTGGAGTAGTTAAAGGATTGAATGTACCAATTGTTTCAATTGAGCGGCCGTCGCGTGGTGCGCGAGCGTCTGCTACTACAATACGATAGAAAGGAGCTTTTTTTGCCCCGATACGTTTTAAGCGAATTTTTACTGCCATTTTTAATTGCACCTCCGAATAGTTTCACACAAGATAGTATAATAGCAAGCTTTGGATTGTTTGTAAAGTGTTTTTTCTTAACACACTAAATTTTAGATTAAAAAGTTATTTAAACAGTGAATCCAAACCAGGAAGTTTCATTTTTTTCTTCCCTTTTTGCGTCATACCCGTCATTTGCTTCATCATTTTCTTCATATCTTCAAATTGTTTTAAAAGTCGGTTTATTTCTTGAACAGAGCAACCTGAACCTTTTGCAATTCGTTTTTTACGACTTGAGTTGATAATCTCAGGGTTCGTTTTTTCAGTTGGCGTCATCGAGAGAATAATCGCCTCTATATGCCCAATTTGTTTATCATCGATTTTCGCATTTTCTAAGCCTTTAATTTTATTGGCACCTGGAAGCATTTTTAAAATTTCATCCAAAGGTCCCATTTTTTTTACTTGGCTCATTTGATCTAAGAAATCATCGAAAGTAAAGCTCTGTGTTCTGAACTTTTCTTCCATTTCTCTTGCTTTTTCTTCGTCAACGTTTGCTTGAGCTTTCTCGATTAAGGACATCATGTCGCCCATACCAAGAATACGTGAAGCCATACGTTCTGGATGGAATGGCTCTAAAGCATCCATTTTCTCACCCATACCGACAAATTTAATTGGTTTTTCTGTAACAGAGCGGATTGATAAAGCCGCACCACCACGTGTATCCCCATCTAACTTCGTTAGAACTACACCCGTAATACCTACTGCTTCATTGAAGCTATTAGCTACATTTACAGCATCTTGACCTGTCATAGAATCGACAACTAAGAAGACTTCATCTGGTTCTCTTAATGCACGAATATCTTTCAATTCTTGCATTAAGTTTTCATCAATATGAAGACGACCTGCAGTATCGATTAATACAACATCATGATGCTCTTCCTTTGCATGTTCTAGCGCTTGGCGAACAATATCCACAGGAGATACTTCCGTACCAAGAGCAAATACCGGCAAAGATAGCTGATCACCTAATGTTTGCAATTGCTTAATGGCTGCTGGACGGTAGACATCCGCCGCCACAAGCAATGGTTTACGATTGTACTTTTTGCGTAAAACATTAGCAAGTTTACCAGTAGTTGTTGTTTTACCGGCACCTTGTAAACCTACCATTAAAATAACAGTTGGTGGTTTTTGAGAGAATTTAATAGGGCTTTGTTCGCCACCCATTAATTCTGTCAGTTCGTCTTTTACGATTTTAATAACTTGTTGACCGGGTGTTAGACTTTTCATGACGTCTTGACCGATTGCTCGTTCACTAACGCGCTTAATAAAAGATTTTACAACTTTTAAGTTTACGTCCGCTTCAATTAAGGCAAAACGGACTTCACGCATCATTTCTTTAACGTCTTGTTCCGTCACTTTCCCTTTGCCTTTAATCTTCGAAATCGTGCCTTGGAGTCGCTCCGCTAATCCTTCAAATGCCATGCATGCCGCCTCCTAATCCCATTGCTTTAACTGCTCAATAAGTTCTAGCCACACAGTTTGCGAGGCACTATTGTCAGTAGTTTTTTTCGATAGCTCTGCAATTATTTGTTGTCTGTTTTGAAATTTCTCGAATAATCGAAGTTTGTCTTCATATTCTTCAAGCATCGCTTCTGTTCTACGAATATTATCGTAAACTGCTTGACGCGATACTTCATAAGCTTCAGCAATTTCACCAAGAGAATGGTCATCTAAATAATAAAGTTGCATATAGCTACGTTGTTTATCAGTCAACAATGCTTGATAAAAGTCGAAGAGAAAGTTCATGCGTGTCGTTTTTTCAAGAAGCATAAGAAATCTCTCCCCTGTTTTACACATTCTTTTAGTATCATAAGGAATAATCCGATTTCTGTCAAGTAAATATACTTGTCTAAATACATTTTAGTCCTCATATAAACCCAAATCTACAAAGCTGAAAAATGCATAGCCAAAAAGCTATGCATCCTTCTTCTATCTATTTATTGCTCGTTTAATTCCTCTTCTTTTGCTAGCTGTTGATCAAGTGCATCAGCAAATAAGCCATACACATAGCGTTCTGTATCAAATGGTTGTAAATCATCCATTTTCTCACCCAAGCCAACAAACTTTACTGGAATATGCAATTTGTTACGAATAGCAAGTACAATACCACCTTTTGCAGTACCGTCTAGTTTTGTTAATACAATACCTGTCACGTTTGTTGCTTCTTTAAATGTCTGTGCCTGCACTAGTGCATTTTGTCCAGTAGTTGCATCTAAAGCTAATAAAACTTCATGCGGAGCATTCGGTATTTCCCGGGAAATTACACGGTGTACCTTTTCTAATTCATTCATTAAGTTAACTTTATTTTGCAGACGTCCCGCTGTATCACAAATAAGTACATCTGCTCCACGATTTTTGGCTGCACGAATGGCATCATACATTACTGCAGCAGGATCAGATCCTTCTGCTTGCTTAATAACTTCCACACCAACACGGTCTCCCCAAACTTGAAGTTGATCAATCGCACCTGCACGGAATGTATCACCTGCTGCAAGTATTACTGATTTCCCTTCTTGTTTTAGACGATGCGCCAATTTCCCAATTGTTGTTGTTTTACCAACACCGTTCACACCAACAAAAAGAATAACTGTTAACTCATCATCTTGTATATTTAACTCAATTGACTCTTCATCACTTGATTCGTAAATTTCAACAAGCTTTTCTGAAATAATTGATTGGATACCGCTCGTATCTTTAATATTTTGACGTTGAACTTCAAAGCGTAATTTATCCATTAGCTCCATTACAGTCTCAAAACCAACGTCCGCTTGTAGTAATAAGTCTTCAAGTTCTTCAAAGAAATCTTCATCTACTGTACGGTAACGAGCTACTAAATCATTCACTTTTGATGTAAATGAATCACGTGTTTTCTCTAAGCCCGCTTTGAATTTTTCTGTAATCGAAAATGCTGAGAAGCCCCATTTTGATTTTTTCTCTTCTTGGGGTTCTTCCACTTTTACAACTTCTGTTGTTGATTCTTCAACGACGATTACTTCATTAGTTTGTGATTCTCCTTCTTGAGGAGCTTGATCAGATGCAATAGATTCTCGCTCAATTTCCGGAGTAACTACAGTTGGGACAGCTACTTCTCGGTCTGGAGGGACTACCACATCGTCAAACGGTTTTTCAACGCTTGTCTCTACCGATTGTACATCAAGTTCTTCAGGCTTCGCGCCCATTAGTTTTTCTTTCATACGCTTTAAAAAGCTCATTGTTATTCGCTCCTTTGTCCTACAAGAACCGGTTCTTCTTGTTCTAATTTCACAGATACTAGTTTCGATACACCTGATTCTTGCATCGTAATACCGTACAATACATCCGCACCTTCCATCGTACCTTTGCGATGCGTGATAACGATGAATTGTGTTTCTTGGCTAAACTTTTTCAAATACTGACTATAGCGAGTAACATTCGATTCATCAAGTGCAGCTTCTACTTCATCTAGTATACAGAACGGTACAGGACGCGTTTTTAAAATAGAAAACAGTAGTGCAATTGCCGTTAAAGCACGTTCTCCACCTGATAGTAAGCTTAAACTTTGCAACTTTTTCCCTGGTGGTTGAGCGACAATTTCAATTCCTGTTTCGAGTATATCGTCAGGCTTAACTAGCTGTAAATCTGCATGACCGCCACCAAATAATTCACGGAAAACAACTTGGAAGTGTTCACGGATTTTCAAGAATGTTTCGTTAAAGCGTGTTGACATTTCTTCATCCATTTCACGAATCGCTTCATGCAATGTTTCTTTCGCTTCCATGAGATCTGATCTTTGATCTGTTAAAAAAGTATGTCGTTCTGAAACGGTTTCGAATTCTTCTATTGCATTTAAGTTTACGGGACCTAGTTCTATAATAGATTGCTTTAATAATTTTACTTTTCTTCTTGATATCTCAACATCTATATCTTCATTTACTTCCCGTATGGCTTCGTCTAAAGAAAGCTCATAATCTTCAGCAAGTTGGTCTAATAAAGCTTGCTTAGAAAACTCCAGTTGAGAAAGTTTTACATCATAATTACGCAAGCCATCTAATAAGCCTTTATGCACTCGTTGTAATTCCTTCAGTTCCACTTCACAGCTATCCAAAGTAACTTGTAGCTGAGTTCTTTCTTCCTTACTTGTAGCAATGGTCGATATTAAATCAGTTTTTTTCAACTGCCAAGTAGTAATATTTGCTGTTATTTCTTCATCAGACGGTCCATTTTGACTTTCGTCATTCGTCAACCATTTGATTTCTTGACTAATATTATTGACTTCCAACTTCGCCTTGTCATATTGCACGGTTACTTCCTCAGAAGCTTGTTTTAGTTGCGTTACTTGTTCTTGTAGTACGGCAAGCTCTGAGCGCTTTTCTGCATACTGTTCTTTCAATGCATCTTGAGCTGTTTCACTTTGTACTTTAAGAATATTTAATTGTTCTATTGTCGTATTTATCTCAGCAAGCTCTTCCGTTAATTCTTTCAAACGCTTTTTAGCAGAAATTTGACTTTCTTGTAAATTTGAAGAGCGATCGGTAGCATCTTCTTTTTCAGTAGCTACTAAAGTAACACGTAATGCAAGTCGTTTTGTCGTTGCTTCTAATTCACGGTAATGTCCACTCAGTTCAAATTCTTCATCACGTAACACTTCACCTTGCTTACGTAAGTCCTCTAGAAGAACCGTTTTAACAGATACAAAGTTTTTTTGCTCTGCAACAACTTTTTCAGCTTGTTCTATTTTTGTTTGCATTTGCACAAGCTGACCAGTTAAGTCTTCCAGTTCTGCTTTACGAGTAAATAACGATGTTTGTTGTTTTGTAGAACCACCTGTAAGTGAACCGCCGGCATTTACTATGTCACCATCTAACGTTACTACGCGATAACGATAATTGCATGATTTGGCTATTTGTGTTGCACTCTGTAAATCTTTTGCAACTAATACATTACCCAATAAATTTTCTGCAATCGTTTTGAATGTTGGGTCAAATGTTGCTAGCTCATCTGCAGTATTAATAAACGACGGATGAGTTGCAGCCGCTCCAAGTGCATCACGTGATATTTTTCGAGATTTCATAACATTTTTCGGTAAAAACGTTGCACGACCTGCTCGTTTTTCTTTTAGCCATGCAATAGCTTTTTGAGCATCCTGTTGAGTTTCAGTCACAATATGTTGAGAAGCTGCGCCTAATGCTGTTTCAAGTGCTTTTGTATATTCTCCACTAACTTGAATTAACTCTGCAACAGCGCCGTGAATACCAGAGAGTTTTTTATTTTCTCTAGCCACTAAAATTTCTTTTACACCATGGAAAAAGCCTGAGAAGTCCGCTTCAAGTTCCGCTAAAGTTTCTTTCCGAGACTTTAACTGTTGTAAATGTTGATAGCCTTTAAAAAGCATATCTTGTTTGCTTTCAAATTGTTTTGTCGCACTCGCTAGCTCCAATTGACAAGCTGAATAAGCAGCCAATTTTTCTTCTAGCTGTTGCTTCACATCGTTTAATTTACTTTCAACAACCTGCTGTTCTTTCGTCAACTGAGTTAATTCCTCTGCCATTTCTGACGATTGGTTAGTGATTTTGAACGAAGCTTGTTCTTGTTGTTCTAGCTGTTGTGTTATATTTTTGTATTCATTTTTAACTGTTGCTTCTTCATTGAGGCGATCAATATATGTGTTTTTCCAGTTTTCGATATCTTTTTCAATGTCCGTTGATGAACGATTTAAGTTATCTTCTAGCTGTTTCACACTTTTTTTCAATGATTGAAACGTTTTTTGTCTTATTGTTAATTGTTCTTGTTTGTCTACTTGTTGTACGTGCCACTCTCGCTCAGCGATTTGGGCTTTTTCAAGTGATTGCTGTAATTTTTCTAGTTGCGCACTGGCATTATGACGTTTTTCAGCCATTAATACTTTACGACCTTCCCATCGCTCTACTTCTGAACTTGCTTCCACAAGCTGATGTTGCGATAGGTCTAGTAAATTATCTAGTTTAGTAATTTGTTTTCGAATAGAAGCCACTTGTGACTCTTTATTCTCCATATTGTGTATATGTTCTTGCTCAGTCACCGTAAATTGCTTTTTATCACGCATAATTGTTTCAAGTGTTTGTTGCAACACACGTAAATCATGAACGATAACCGCTATATCAATGTCCTTTAATTCTTTGGACATCTTTAAATAATCCGCAGCAGCTGACGCTTGTATTTTCAAAGGCTCGATACGATTGTCTAATTCGTGCAATATATCAAGGACTCGATGCAAATTATCCTCTGTTTCAAATAATTTATGCTCGGCTTTTTTCTTACGTTGCTTATATTTCAATACACCGGCAGCCTCTTCGAAAATAGAGCGTCTATCATCCGGACGACTGTTTAAAATTTCATCTACTCGACCTTGTGAAATAATCGAGAAAGCTTCTTTTCCTAGACCAGAGTCTAAGAACAAATCCGTTATATCTTTTAATCTACATTGTTGTTTATTTAATAGATATTCGCTATCGCCCGAGCGGTATACTCGACGAGTGACACTTACTTCGTTATACGGGATTGGTAATCGTTCATCCTCGTTGTCTAATATCAATGATACTTCTGCAAAGTTAAGCGGTTTGCGCGAGTCACTTCCAGCAAAAATGACATCTTCCATTTTTGCACCACGAAGAGACTTTGCGGATTGTTCTCCGAGTACCCATCGAATTGCATCCGTTACGTTACTTTTTCCACTGCCATTTGGTCCAACGACAGCAGTAACTCCCGGTACAAAGTCAATTCCAATACGATCGGCGAAAGATTTAAAACCAATCACTTCAAGCCGTTTAAGAAACAAAATTATACCTCCTGATTGTCAGCTGACTGTTTTTGCAATTCAATCATTGCACTTTGAGCAGCTCTTTGTTCAGCTTCTTTCTTCGATTTTCCGTGACCAACACCTAATTCGCGCTCATTCAATAAAACATGTGACACGAATGTACGATTATGTGCTGGTCCGTTTTCATTAATAATCTCATATTGAAGCGCACCAGAATTGGCTTGTTGCACCATTTCTTGTAGCTGACTTTTAAAATCCATCACATGCGAAAAAGCACCGATTTCTACTTTTGGATAAACGACACGTTCTAAAAATCCAACGACTGTTTCTAATCCTTGGTCTAAATATAGTGCACCAACAAATGCTTCAAAACAATCTGCAAGAAGAGCTGGGCGTTCTCGACCACCTGTTAATTCTTCACCTTTTCCTAGTAAAACGTATTTCCCAAAGTTTAATTCATTTGCAAAAATGACTAATGACGGTTCGCATACTATTGCTGCACGCAATTTTGTAAGCTCACCTTCACTCATTTTAGGGAATTTAAGGAAAAGAAATTTAGAGACAGATAGTTCTAACACTGCATCTCCTAAAAATTCTAGGCGTTCGTTATCTTCAAATAGTTTACGACGATGCTCATTCACATATGATGAATGCGTAAATGCATTGTAAAGTAAACTTGCATTATCAAAATGCAATCCTAAATTATTTAATAATTCCTCAAATTGGAGGCGTGCTTTCTCGGAAATTGCACCATTTTTTTGTGAGAGTCCCTTTTTTTTCATCATCGTCATCAACCTTCTTATCTTCCTTTTGATACTCCTGTTTAGTTTACCTTTTTCTCTTACAATGTGCAAAAACAAAAAGAGACACTTCCTTCAAAATTATGAAAGAAGTGCCCCTAGCAATGTATAATTAGCCAATTTTGCTTTCGATGAATGATACCGCGTTTCCAACAGTTGCAATTTTCTCTGCATCCTCGTCGTCAATTTGCATATCGAATTCTTCTTCAAGTTCCATTACTAGTTCTACTACATCTAGTGAATCCGCACCTAAATCATCACGGAAAGAAGCTTCTAATTTCACTTCGCTCTCGTCGACACCTAAACGGTCAACAACAACTTTAGTTACACGTTCTATAACAGTTGCCAAATCTGTCACCTCCCCTCAATGATTATACATAAAAAGCCCGTTTGTTCATAGGCATAAATTACATGACCATTCCACCATCTACATGGATTGTTTGTCCTGTAATATAACTTGCATCATCTGACGCTAAAAATAGTACGACTTTTGCAACGTCTTTTGGATCTCCTAGCTTCGCTAATGGAATTTGTCCAAGCATTTGATCTTTTACTTCAGCAGGCAGTTCATCTGTCATTTCTGTCGCAATAAAACCAGGTGCTACAGCATTAACATAAATATTACGCGCTGCTAATTCTTTTGCAGTTGTTTTCGTTAAACCAATAACACCTGCTTTTGCCGCAACATAGTTTGCTTGACCTGCATTACCAGAAACACCAACAATCGATGCAACATTAATAATACGACCAGCACGTTGTTTCATCATTTGGCGTGAGACAGCCTTCGTACATAGGAATACACCTTTTAGGTTAGTATTCATTACGTCATCCCAGTCCTGTTCTTTCATACGCATTAATAGATTATCACGTGTTATCCCAGCATTATTTACAAGAATATCAAGACTACCAAATGTATCTGTTGCAGCCTTCATTAAAGCTGTTACTTCGTCAGCATCAGCTACATTTGCTTGGACTGCGATTGCTTCGCCGCCATTCCCAGTAATTTCTGCTACTACTTCTTCAGCTTTAGATTGGCTACCGCTATAATTGACAACAACCCGCGCACCTTGTTCTGCTAATTCTAATGCAATGGCACGGCCGATACCTCTTGAAGCACCAGTTACAACAGCTGTTTTACCCTCTAGCTTCTTCATGAGACCACTCCTTCGACGCTTCTACAACTTGTTCAAACGTTGCTTCATCATATACACAATACGTTTTCACTTGACGATCTACTTTTTTTACAAGTCCGCTTAATACTTTTCCAGGACCACATTCGATAAATACGTCCACACCCAGGTCGATCATTTTTCGAACAGAATCTTCCCATAATACAGGTGAGTACAATTGTTCTACTAATAGTTGCTGGATTTCATTTTGTTCTGTTACTGGTTTAGCCGTAACATTTGAGATTACTGGAATTTTAGCATCTTGCATTGCTTTTTGCTTTAAATTCTCTTGTAACTTGCCAGCAGCTGGACGCATTAATTCAGAATGGAATGGCCCGCTCACTACTAAAGGAAGTGCACGTTTTGCTCCTGCTTCCTTCGCCTTAACACTCGCCTTGTCTACTCCAGTCTTTGTACCAGAAATCACAATTTGACCTGGGCAATTTAAGTTAGCAAGCTGTACAACTTCTCCTGATGCTGAAACTTCGTCCGTCACAGCTTTCAACGCATCTCGGTCCAAGCCTAAAATAGCAGCCATAGCGCCTTCACCTGCAGGTACTGCTTCGTTCATAAACATTCCTCGACTATGTACGGCTTGTACGCCATCTTGAAATGACATTACCCCTGAAGCCACTAACGCTGTATATTCACCTAAGCTATGTCCCGCAGTGTAATCTGGTGTAATACCTACTTTTGTCAGTTTATCAGCAATCATTGCACTTGTCGTTAACAATGCAGGTTGCGCGTTGTAAGTCAATGTCAAATCTTCAGCTGGACCTTCAAGCATTAACTTTGATAATGAATAACCTAATAATTCATCTGCCTTATTATAGTAGGCTTTGCACTCTTGGTGCTCAGCCACAAATTCGGCTCCCATACCAACTGATTGTGAGCCCTGTCCTGGAAAGATAAAAGCGATTTTCGTCATGATTAGTTCTCCTTTGAAATTGTAGAATCAATCGTTGCACATACGTTGTGTTTAACCATAATATTTGCTTGGCGAATAGCACTAGCAAAAGCATTTGCATTTGATGAGCCATGCGCTTTTACTACCGGTGCTTTTAAACCGAATAAAGCGGCTCCACCATACTCTGTGTAGTCCATTTTAGTTTTAATTTCTTTTAAATTACTCTTCATCATTAACGCTGCAACTTTTGTTTTCCCTGAAGCCATAAATGCTCCTTTTAACATAGAAAAGATGCTATCAGCTGTACCTTCGATTGTTTTTAACACCATATTACCTGTAAACCCATCAGTCACGACAACATCTGCAGCACTATTTAATAATTCACGTGCTTCAACATTACCGATAAAGTTAATTGGTGCTTCTTGCAATAAACCAAAAGCAGCTTTAGTAAGCTCATTTCCTTTTTTATCTTCTGTCCCGATATTCAATAATCCGACTGTTGGATTTTGAATATCTCGTACTTGTTGTGCATAAATGCTAGCCATAATTGCAAATTGAGCCAAGTTTTCTGGTTTTGCATCGGCATTTGATCCAAGATCTAACATATCAAAACCTTTACCATCTAAAGTTGGTAAGGTAGTTGATAATGCAGGACGATCAATACCTTTAATACGACCTACTACAAATAATCCAGCGGCCATTAATGCACCTGTATTCCCTGCTGATACGCAAGCGTCTGCTTCACCATTCTTAACTGCCTCTGCCATTTTCACCATTGATGCATCTTTCTTACGACGTACTGCACGAACTGGTTCGTCGTCACCTTCAATTACTTCTTCACAATTAATCACAGTTAAGCGCTCATGATCTTTTAAATAAGGCTGCATTGCCTGTTTTTGACCAAATAATTGGATTTCGATGTCTGCAGAAGCTTCTAACGCTTTATATACGCCTTCGATAATGGCTTGTGGTGCATTGTCTCCACCCATGCCGTCTATTGCTATTTTCATTTATTTTTCACCTTTTCCTTTCGTACGGTACATTTCGAATTTACCAGCGAAAACAACTTCATTTTCAACAGTAGAGGTTAACTCGATAAATGTTCGACTTTTGCTGTCATCCTTGCCTGTGACAAGTGCTTTTGAAATTACTCTGTCACCTGCTCGTACTGGTTTAACAAAGTGGATTTCTGAATGCACAGTTAGGGCTAAGTCATCATCAATCACTGCTACAGCGAGTGAATTTGCTTGAGCAAATAGATGATGTCCCCTCGCAATGCCATTACGCTGGAAGACATGCTCTTCTTTCACGTCAAAAATGGAAAGGGCTCTTTCGTCTAATTCAATATCTATAATGTCACCAATCACTTCATCAATTGGTAAAGATTTTACATCATTTTCAAAATTATGAGCAGCCACACCTTTAATTCGTTCACGTAATTCTGGTATCGATAACTCCATTCGATCTAATCGAATCGTTTGTACGCTCACATTAAATTGACTGGCTAGCTGTTCATCGGTGACGAATGGATTATCGATTATTGTTTGCTGCAATAATTTTTGTCGTTCTTTTTTAGAGTACTTCATTTTTTTCGCCACCTTTCAAAAATTAGCACTTGGTACTAATATCAGTATATAAATTAAAAAAAGAGAATGCAAGAGTTGTTTTAAACTCTTTTTCGCATTCTCTCCCTTTTCAACAAAAATAATTCATATCAATCGATACGATCACCATTTAATACACCAGACTCCGCTAGCATATTACGTAGCTGCTCACAGTCATCTGCTTGCCAAAATTCTTCAGTTGATAGGAGCTTCTCTGCATCTTGTCTCGCCACTTCTAATGCTCTGTAATCATGGACGAGATCAGCCATTTTAAATTCAGGCAAACCACTTTGTTTTTTACCAAAGAAATCACCTGGACCACGTAATTCTAAATCTTTTTCCGCTAAACGAAAACCGTCATTGGTTTCCGTCATTGAAATCATTCGCTCTTTGCCATCTTCTGATTTTGGATCTGCCAATAATACGCAATAGGATTGATGTTCGCCACGACCCACACGACCTCGCAATTGATGGAGCTGAGCCAAACCAAAACGCTCTGCATCATAGACGATCATAAATGTTGCATTTGGTACATTCACTCCAACTTCTACAACCGTTGTTGAAACAAGCACATGCAACTGCCCTTCACTAAACTCACGCATCACCGCATCTTTTTCTTCTGCAGGTAATCGACCATGCATGAGCCCGACTTTATATTTCTCACCGAATAATGTAGTCAGTTGTGTGTAAACATCCACTGCATTCTGCACATCTAGTTTATCTGATTCTTCTATTAAGGGACAAATAACATATGCTTGTCGGCCCATTGCCAGTTCCTTTGTCATTTGGGATAACACTTGATTAAATTGTTCCTTTTTAGCCCAATTTGTCTGAATTTCTTTTCGTCCAGCAGGTAATTCGTCAATAATTGACACATCCATTTCTCCGAAAGCGGTAATCGACAAAGTTCGAGGGATTGGTGTCGCTGTCATGAATAGTACATCTGGATTTTCCCCTTTATCACGTAAAATACGACGTTGTTCTACACCAAATCGATGTTGTTCATCTGTAATCACTAGACCAAGTTTATAAAATTCCACATCCGGCTGAATTAATGCATGTGTTCCAATTAAAATATCTATCTCACCGTTTTTTAATTGTTCCAGAAGTATACGACGAGCCTTTGTTTTGGTTGAACCCGATAGAAGAGCCACTTCTACTCCTAGTGGCCTTAACCATTCATCAAGTGACTCTCCGTGCTGCTCAGCTAAAATCTCAGTTGGAGCCATTAGAGCACCTTGAAAACCCGCTGTCACAGCAGCGTATAATGCAATGGCCGCTACAACAGTTTTCCCAGAACCAACATCCCCTTGTAACAGGCGATTCATACGATGAGGCTCTAGTAAATCTCGACATATTTCATTGACAACACGTTTTTGCGCATTCGTTAATTCATATGGCAAAGTTAGAAAAAACTTTTTTAGTTTCTCTAAATCATAGTGAATAGATAAACCCTGCTCTTGTTCTTTACGAATTTTACGTAAGGCTTGTATTCGTAATTGAAATCGCAACAACTCTTCGTAAACAAAACGCCTTCTTGCTTGCTTGGCATGATTCGCATCTATCGGAAAATGAACACCTTCTAGCGCATCTGCGACAGGTAACAATTTATAGGCCGTTCTTAAATGACTAGGCAAAGATTCTACAATTGCTGATTTCGATTCATCTAGTACTTGACGCATATAATTACGGAATTTTTTTTGATGCATACCGCTTTTCAAGCTATAAACTGGCTCAAAGTCAGCATGATCTACTTTCGGGCCAAATGTAATTTGGGTGCCATTAATAACTTGACGACCGCGATCCCACTTCCCCGTTACAGTCGCTATAGAACTAGGTATCATTTTATTCTTTAAGTATAATTGGTTGAAGAAAACGACTTTTATTAAATGGCGTCCTACAAGCATTTGCACTTGTAGACGCGATTTATTTTTCCCTAAAAACAGGGCAACTGGTTCACTTTCAATACGCCCTTCAACCGTAACACGTTCATTATGTGGCGTTTCTGCTAAATCCTTTAATCTAAAATCTTCATGTCGATAAGGAAAGGTCCAAAGTAAGTCATTGAAAGTTTCAATGCCCATGCTATGAAGTGCTTCTCCCATCCCTTTTCCGACACCTTTTAAATTCGTGACAGGCTGGAGCAAAAGATCATTCACTTTGCAGCACTGCCCCTCCGAAGATTTTAGCCTCCAATGCTCTACCTGTCGGTGTAGCTGCTAGGCCACCTTGTCCAGTTTCTCTTAGTGCAGAAGGCATTGTACGTCCAATACGATACATAGCATCAATGACTTCATCTGTGGGAATTCTACTCGTCACACCTGCTAAAGCCATATCAGCAGCAACAATTGCATTCGCTGCTCCCATAGCGTTACGTTTTACACATGGCACTTCTACTAATCCAGCTACAGGATCACAAACGAGTCCAAGCATGTTTTTCAATGAAATCGAAAAAGCGTGCGCACTTTGTTGAGGGGTACCTCCTGCCATTTCAACAATTGCAGCAGCAGCCATTGCTGCAGCAGAACCTACTTCAGCTTGACATCCACCTGCTGCACCTGAGATGGATGCATTATTTGCTACAACAAAACCGAATGCCCCTGAAGTGAATAAATAACGAATCATTTGTTCCTTCGTTGGATTTAATTTATTTTTCACCGCAAAAAGTGTACCCGGTACAACACCCGCCGAACCTGCTGTTGGCGTTGCACAAATGGTACCCATCGCTGCATTCACTTCGTTCGTTGCAACAGCTTTACTTACTGCGTCTAATAAAAGGTCTCCTGCTAAAGATTTTCCTGTCGCAATGTAATTCTGAAGTAAGACTGCATCTCCTCCAGTTAAGCCAGTTACAGAATGCACACCTTTTAAACCGCGTTCAACAGCTTCTTCCATAACAGTTAAATTGCGAGTCATTTGAGTCATAATTTCTTCACGTGTACGTTCAGTAATTAACATCTCTTGCTCTATCATAATTTCTGAAATTTGTTTATTTTCACTTTCAGCTAATGCCACTAATTCTCTAACATTATGAAATAATACTTCCATTTTTCTACCTCCTAGTTTTTAATGCGTGTTACTTTAGTAATATTCGGTAGAGTTGACATTTCATCTAAAATGGATTTGTCGATATTTTGGTCAACTTCAATAACCATTAATGCCATATTGCCACGTTCTTTTCGTGAAACTTCCATATGACCAATATTAATATTATAACCTGCTAAACAGTTTGCAACCGCCGCTATACAGCCTGCTCGGTCATCATGCACAACTAGAATTGCCGGCATCCCCCCAGATAACCGAAGCGGGAAACCATTTAATTCTATAATTTCAATACTTCCTCCGCCTATCGAAATACCTACCATCGACATTTCTGTTTCATCGTCTCCAATTACTAGACGCGCTGTATTTGGATGTTCTGTATGCGCTGTTTCTGGAATAAATTCAAATGTTAAGTTAGCTTTTTCTGCATCAGCAAAAGCCGTTTTTATGCGTTCATCAAACGTATCGTAGTCTAGTAGACCTCCGATAATTGCAACATCTGTCCCATGCCCTTTATAAGTTTCTGCAAAAGAGCCATATAGATGTATTTTCGCCCATTTTGGTTGGCCCCCAAACAAGTCACGTGCGACGCGACCAATTCGTGCTGCACCGGCTGTATGTGATGAGGATGGCCCAATCATAACCGGGCCGATAATATCGAATACCGATGTGTATTTCATAAAAAAAATGCCCCCTTGCTTAATCGTTGTTAGTCGTAACACCATTCTACATGATAATTTAAGACTATACCAAGTATTTGATACAGCGCAAAAAAGTAGCACACTCTAATAGCGCGCTACTTTTGAATAACTGTTTAATTTAAATACCACAATTTCCGAAAAAACTTTAAGTACTCTTTATTCAACAGAAAGAATAAATGGATACAATGGTTGTTTACCGTTATGAACTTCCACTTCAACATCTGGATAGTTTTCTTCGATAAAGCTTGTAAATGTATTAACTTCTGATTCATCTGCATCTTGTCCATAAAGAACTGTTACGATTTCCGAATCCTCATCAATCATTGATTGAATTAAAGTTTCTGAAGCTGCTGCTAGTGAAGTTGTTGCTTCCACAATTTTACCTTCAGAAATAGCCATAAAGTCGCCTTTATGAATTTCAACGCCATCAATAGAAGTATCACGAACAGCAAATGTCACTTGTCCAGTTTTCACATGAGCAAATGCCGATGTCATATTTGCTTTATTCTCTTCAACTGAAGCATCAGGATTAAATGCAAGAACTGCTGCCATTCCTTGAGGCACTGATTTTGTTGGTACGACCGCAGCTTCAATGTCTAATACTTCAGCTGCTTGCTCTGCTGCCATTACGATGTTTTTATTATTCGGTAAAATTAGTACGCGTTCTGCCCCTACTGATTTAATAGCGTTAACGATATCCTCAGTTGAAGGATTCATTGTTTGTCCACCCTCGATAACATAAGAAGCGCCAACACTTTCAAGAAGCTCAGCAACACCCGATCCCATTGCCACTGTAACAATTGCATATGGATGTTTTTTCTGTACTTTTTTAGCTGACTCATTAGTATGACCTTCGCCAACGATGTCTGTATGTTGCTGACGCATATTGTCGACTTTCACTTTAATCAAGCTACCAAATTGGTGTCCGTAAGCAATTACTTCACCTGGTTGTTCAGAGTGAATGTGAATTTTCACCACTTCATCATCTGAAATGACAAGTAAAGAATCTCCATAATGACTTAAATCTTCACGGAATTTTGCTTCATCAAAAGGTTTACCACCTAATTTCTCGTCTTCGAAACGAACCATAAACTCAGTACAGTAACCGTACACAATTTCTGATGTATCCATGAAGTCTTGTACTTTATGATGTTCAGCATTTACTAAATCATCCATTGAAGATGCTACAGTTTTTTCTGGAAGTGCTTCACCTTTAAGTGATGCTACAAAACCTTCATAAACAAACACTAAACCTTGTCCACCACTATCTACTACTCCAACTTCTTTCAGTACAGGTAGTAATTCAGGTGTGTTAGCTAGTGATGCTTTCGCTGCTTTGACTAACTCTTCCATCACAACGATAATATCTTGTTCTGTTTTAGCTACTTCCACAGCATGAGCTGCAGCTTCTCTTGCAACCGTTAAAATAGTACCTTCTACAGGTTTCATAACTGCTTTATATGCAGTATCCACGCCGTATTGGAATGCTTGCGCGAATTGGATGGCATCGACTGTAGCTTCTTTTTCGATTGCTTTACCAAAGCCTCGGAATAGTTGCGATAGGATAACACCTGAGTTACCACGCGCTCCCATTAATAATCCTTTTGATAAGGCTTGGGCTGTTTTACCGATATGTTCCACAGCATTTGCTTCAGTTTCCTTTGCACCTGATGTCATCGATAAATTCATATTTGTACCTGTATCGCCATCTGGCACAGGGAATACGTTTAAAGAATCCACATAATCTGCATTTTGGAATAGGTGATGTGATCCCATTTGCACCATTTCGGCAAATTTAATCCCGTCTAATGACTTCATTTGAATGAGTTCCTCCTCTTACACGTTCGCTACGCGAACACCTTGCACATAGATATTGACTGATTTCACTGCCATTCCGAGTGTTTTATCTAGTGTATATTTTACTTTTGATTGGACTTGGTATGCTACTTCAGAGATTTTAGTGCCGTAGCTAACAATTACATACATATCAATATGTAAATCTTCGCCCTGTTGGCGTACAAGAACACCTTTTGCAAAATTCTCTTTGCGTAAAATGTCTGTTAGTCCATCACGAATTTGGTGTTTACTTGCCATACCTACAATGCCGTAACATTCAAGAGCGGCTCCACCGGCCATTTGTGCGACAACATCATTAGAGATATCAATGTTTCCGAATTCGTTTTTTAATTCAACTGACATAAAAATGCCTCCTGACTCCATTTTGACTAACTCTTATTGTACTATACAAAATTCGATTATAAAAGAAAACCTATACATTCGTCTAGTATAGACTGTAAAGGTTTTTTTCTTGAAAGTCTATCGAAATCAGTTGCATTGCATAAAAGTGTATGTTAAATTATTAAAGTATGTGAAATACCGAACTGAAATTATAATCTTTCAGCTTCTTTTTGTGAGGAGGGAATATAAAAATGCCAAAAAAATGCGTAATTACTGGACGTAGAACTCGTTCCGGCAACGCTCGTTCCCACGCAATGAACGCTAACAAGCGTACATGGGGTGCAAACCTACAAAAGGTCCGTATTCTAGTTGACGGTAAACCGAAACGTGTATGGGTTTCTGCACGAGCTTTGAAATCAGGAAAAGTTGAGCGCGTATAATGCACTCATAATAAATGCCAGGTTGACTTATCGTCACCCTGGCATTTTTTCTTTTTTCTTTCTCTGTTTAGATTTAGCTGTAGCAGTTGTTGATGCTGATGCTGATGTTTCTTTTTGAAATGCTTGTAAACAAACCCTCGCAAATCCACTGACGAATTTTGGCAATTGGAACGTGTATACCTTCAACTCTCCACTCCTCGCTAGTCATCTATACTTCTTATCATTAAGCATATGCCTGCTGTGAATGAAATAGACGCGATTCCGTCAGATATTTCATTACTTGTAAAACGAGAGGTTCCTACTTCAATTACTTCATTGGTGGTTTCATATAAAACACCGCGCAACGTCATATTCTCTACAGGGCCTTTGAATGCAAAAAAGGACATATATTTATAATGATCATCCTGTACCATTGTATGTTCACCAGGGAGTAAAAATTGTAGTTCATTTGAACGATTTACTATTTTTATATGTAATTGTGGATACGCTAATTGTAAGCGATATACTGTATGCAAATTTGCCTCGTAATGATCTAAACGACCACCTGTTACTCCAGTAATATATACTGTAGTTGGCTCTAATGATAGCGCTTTAATAATTGCGAGTTCAGTATCTGTCTCATTCTTTTCAGGTGAGTAACGTTCAATATGAGGTACTCGCTCGGAAATTTCTTGCCATTCTTCATTTGTTATCGAATCAAAGTCACCGACAGCCATATCTGGAACAATTCCTCTATTTAATAAATACATCGTCCCATGGTCTGTTCCAATGAAAAAAGCATCAGAAAACGAAAGCAAGAAATCGTTGGACACGATCTCTTGCTCAGGGCCTCCAGCACAAATCACAATAGTTTTCATTGGATTGCTTTTTCTCCAGCTAATTGAATTTCTTGTAACGCTTTTGAACGATCTTCTTTGCCGTAAATCGCTGATCCTGCTACGAATATTGTTGCACCAGCTTTTGCGCAAGGAATGATTGTTTCTGCATTAATCCCGCCATCAATTTCAATTTCCACATTCAAGCCTTTTTCTTTAATAATTGTTGAAAGTTGTTCAACTTTAGGCACTACCGAATGAATGAATTTTTGTCCACCAAAGCCCGGATTTACTGTCATGAATAGCACCATATCAATATCTTCTAAAACATGTTGAATTGTTTCGATTGGTGTATGAGGATTTAATACGACACCTGGTTTCACACCATGTGAACGAATTAATTGGATTGTACGATGTAAATGACGGCATGCTTCTACATGTACTGTAATATAATCTGCACCGGCTTTTGCAAAGTCTTCGATATATTGATCTGGATTTTCAATCATTAAATGTACATCAAGCGGTAGATCTGTTACCGGACGTAGAGCCTCCACTACGATTGGGCCCATTGTAATATTCGGTACAAAATGTCCGTCCATTACATCGATATGAATTAATTTTGCTCCTGCTGCTTCAACTTGTTTTACTTCATCAGCTAATTTTGAAAAATTAGCAGCTAAAATAGATGGTGCGATTTTAATCATCGTTAGTACCTCGGCTTTCTATCAATTATTTCTTGCAAAAACTGCAGGTAATGATCATAGCGATACTGCTTAATTTCCTTGTTCTCTATTGCAGCTTTCACAGCACATTTTGGTTCTTTTAAATGTAAACATCCACGAAATTTACAATCCTCCGATAAACGCTGTAATTCCGGGAAACAAGATGTTAATTCTTCTTTTTCAAGTGTATCGAAATCAAAAGAGCTAAATCCAGGCGTATCAGCAATTAACCCTCCAGCAAGAGGGATTAATTCAACATGTCTTGTCGTATGCTTTCCTCGTCCTAGCGCTTCTGATATAACCCCGGTTTTTAATTCTAATGATGGCATAATTGTATTCAATAAAGTAGATTTCCCAACACCAGATTGTCCTGCCAATACAGTTGTTTTACCATCTAAAACCTGTTCAATTTTCACCAGTATTTCCGGATCACTTTTATAGGTTTGAATCACTTCATAACCTATTTCTTGATAATCTTTAACATACTGTTGGATGCCTTCATTTTCTTCTGAAGTTAATAAATCTGTTTTTGTTAAGCAAATAATTGGGTGGATATGGAAAGATTCTAACGCTACTAAAAATTTATCCAATAAAATTGTATTAAAAGCTGGTTCTTTTGCTGAGAAGACAAGGATTGCTTGGTCAATATTCGCCACTGGCGGGCGTACAAGTTCGTTATGACGCTCATGAACGGCTGTGATTGTACCATCATTATTTCCTTCAACCACAAAGTCCACAAAGTCACCAACAAGTGGTGAAATCCCTCTATTTCGGAATACGCCACGACCGCGGCATTGAATTAGTTCACCGTCTGAGTGAACATAATAAAATCCGCTTAACGCTTTTCGGATCTGACCTTTCTCCATTAAATTCCTCCTTATTGTAATTTTTCCATTTTTTCTAGTTGTTCGAAAGTTATTGTCTCATCAATAATTATTTTATCATCTCGGACAATACGATAAATTGCTTTTTGCCCTTCTTCAACTGCTAAAGGAAGTCGTATTTTTTTTGATTCATAAATTTTAAACTGTTGATCAACATCTGCAATTGAGCGCTTACGATCTTGGACGTAAATACGGATTTCTTGCTCCTCGTCCTCTTCTTCAGGGTCGTATGGAATATCAATTATAGCCTCGTAAAATTTTACTGATTTTTGTAGCGGTCCTTTTGAAATAACCACATTAATTGTAGATCCGATACTTGCCATAGTCCCCGCTTGAGGAGTTTGAGAAATAACTTGTCCTTTTGGAACAGTTTCTGAGTTTTCCTCTTTTGCAATGTGGACGTTAAAACCCGATGATTTTGCATAACTTTTAAGCGCATCCTCATCATATCTTAGTAAACTTCCAACTTGCGCCTGCTCTAGACCCTCACTTACAGTAAAAACAATAATAGTGTCTGCAGGTACGACCTCATCACTTGCATCAGGCGTCTGATCTAAAATAGTACCAGGTTCTTGATCAGAGTGTTTAGTTTTAGTTTCGATGTCTTTAAACTTATACTTTGATAGTAATTTTTTTACTTGTTCTATGTCTCGACCTCTATAATCGATCAATGTTACTTTTTTCTGCCCTGAACTTACCATGATATCAATTTCCGAACCTTTTTTAAGCTCTTTTCCAGCAGCCGGATTCGTCGATATAACATCTCCCTCTTTAATATCTTCAGAAGCTTGTTCAGTTTGTCTACCTATCTCAAAGCCCTTCTCTTCTAGTAAATCAATTACCTTCGCTAACTCTTGTCCAGCAACATCTGGAACTTCCACTTTCTTTTCTTTGAATAGATTAGGGTATAGTACCAGGACTAAGATAAACAATAAAAGGAAAGTTATAATACCACTAACGAGTAGCAATAATTTTCTTTTCTTCGATTTCTTTTTACCGCCCTTTTTTTCCTTATGTTTATTATCTTCTACCACTGGTATTTCCTTTGTTTTTTCAATGTCCACATTTCGAATCATTTGTGCCTTAGTAATGGCTGGCATTGCTTTTGTCTCATCGTGGTCAACAGGAGGCATAAATTTCGATTCTTGACTTCGATTTTCTTCAAGAACTGTCGATAAATCTTCCTGAAGTTCTTCAACAGTAAAATATCGGTGTGCTGGATCTTTAGCAGTTGCCTTAAACACAACATTTTCTAAGCTTTGTGGAATAGAGGGCACAATTGCGCGTACTGATGGCGTTTCAGATTGTAAATGTTTCAGTGCGATTGACACTGCTGATTCACCCATAAACGGTAGCTTGCCTGTTAACAATTCGTAGAGTACAATTCCCAATGCATAAATATCCGATTTCTTTGTTGCTGTTCCTCCACGTGCTTGCTCAGGTGACAAATAGTGGACTGTTCCTAAAACTGAATTCGTTTGTGTAAAGGATGTTGCTGTTAATGCAATCGCAATACCAAAATCCGTAATTTTCACATTACCATCTTGATCCATTAAAATATTTTGTGGCTTAATATCGCGATGAACAATTTGATTTTGGTGAGCATGTGCAATAGCTGAGGTTAGTTGCTCCATTATCATGACACATTTCACTGGTGATAAAGGCGCAAATTCCTGTATGTATTGCTTTAATGTTTTGCCTTCAACGTATTCCATTACTAAATAATGCATATCACCATCTTCACCAACATCATAAATACTCACAATATTAGGGTGTGTAAGGCTTGTGGCAGATAGCGCTTCCCTTTGGAAACGTCGGTGAAGTTCCTCTTCATCGGAAAAGCTATATCTTAGTACTTTAATTGCTACATCTCTATCTAGAATCATATCGTGTGCAAGATAAACATTGGACATACCGCCGCCGCCAATCCATTCAAGAACTTTATAACGGCCACTTAATCTTTTTCCAACAAGCATTCTTACACCTCCTTCATATTATCTGCAAATAAAATAAGCGAGATATTATCTTCACCGCCATGTTCATTTGCCAGTTGTATCAGTTGTTCACCTTTTTCCTGAATAGGTAGTGGCAGATGAATAATCGCTTGCATTTCTTGTTTAGTTAATTTGTTACTTAGGCCATCAGAACAAACTAAAAAATATGAATCAGCAACGAATTGCACCGTATAAAAATCTGGTGCAATCGTCGCTTCTGTTCCTAAAGATTTAATGATGTAGTTTTTCTTAGGATGACTTTCGGCTTCTTCTTCACTAATTTCTCCATTATCGACGAGTACATTCACATAAGAGTGATCTCTTGTAATAAGTTGCAAATTAGTTTTCGTGCTGAAATACACACGACTATCTCCGATATGACAAATAATACATTCGTCAGCATCAATCAGAACGGCTATTAAAGTTGTTCCCATGCCGTGACAATTTTCGTGTGATAAAGAATATTGATAAATCGATTCATTGAGTTCTTGAACAGATGCTAATAGCCATTCTTTTTTCAATTCAGTTGATTGAAATGACTCCGCATCTGCTTGCAAAAATAACTGTTCAAATCCAGAAACCGCCATAGCACTAGCTATATCTCCAGCATTGTGTCCACCCATACCATCAGCGACAATGGCAAGTTTATATGCATCTTCACGTTCAATGAATATAGCCCGGTCCTCATTTACCGTTCTTTTCCTTCCAATATCACTCGCTACTATATATTCCACAGCCAGTCACCCCATTAATTCGTCGTTTCTTGCTTTCTCTCCTTCGCACGTAATTGACCACATGCAGCATCAATATCTGAACCGTGCTCGCGTCGAATCGTTACATTAATACCATTATTTTTTAATGTTTTTTCAAAAGAGAAAATATCATTTTTTGGTGTTCGTACATAGTCACGTTCTGGAACATAGTTTACTGGAATCAAGTTCACGTGACATTTAATACCTTTGATTAATTTCGCTAATTCTTCAGCATGTTCTACTTGGTCATTGACTCCTCCAAATAGGCCATATTCAAAACTAACTCGACGACCTGTTTTCTCAGTGTAATAACGAATTGCTTCAATTAGGTCTGGCAATTTATATGCTTTTGCGATTGGCATCAAACGTAGACGTAATTCTTGATTTGGTGCGTGTAATGACAAGGCAAAGTTGATTTGTAATTGTTCATCTGCAAATTTATAAATTGAAGGAATAATACCACTAGTTGAGACTGTGATATGGCGTGCACCAATGTTTAATCCTTTTTCATGATTGATGACTTTTAAGAAGCTCATCATGGCATCATAGTTATCAAACGGTTCACCGATTCCCATGATCACGACATGACTTACTCGTTCACCAACTTCATCTAAAGCTTTTTGAACGTTGACAACTTGCTCAACAATTTCACCAGCTAATAAATGACGTTTTAGTCCTCCTAAAGTAGATGCACAGAATGAACATCCGATACGACAGCCCACTTGTGTCGTTACACAAACAGAGTTCCCATATTCATGACGCATTAACACAGTTTCAATTGAATAGCCGTCTTGTAATTGGAACAAGAACTTGATGGTACCATCTTTAGATTCTTGTTTGATTAATGTGCTTAATGTACTAAGTTCAAAGTCAGCAGCTAATTTATCACGTAATTCTTTCGATAAATTAGACATTTCATCGAATGTTGTTACACGTTTTATATATAACCAGTCAAAAATTTGGCCTGCACGGAATGGTTTTTCACCGTTGTCTTTTAACCAAGTTTGCATTTCTTCTGGTAATAATGAATAAATCGATTGGCGTAATTGTGGTTTTTCTTTTTTCACTCTTACTGGTTTTTGTATTTCTTGATCCATTAGTTTGTAAATTCTCCTTTTTTTCTAAAAGCAGCAACGAAAAAGCCATCACTGCTAAAGTCTTGTGGAAAGACTTGCATCATTCCGTTTGTTTGAAGCTCTTTGAGTACGTCTGGTACATTTGGTACAGGTTCAAGTTCCATATCCGGATGTTTTTCTAAAAATGCAGAAACAGTTCCATCGTTCTCAATTTTATCAACTGTGCAAGTACTGTAAACCATTTTGCCTTCATTTTTTAATAATTCATAAGCTGAATCCAGTAATTGTAATTGTATTGGTTGTAGTGATGAGAAATCTTCTTCTTTTTTTGTATATTTAATATCCGGTTTACGTCTAATAACTCCTAAGCCACTACACGGTGCATCGACTAAAATACGATCGAATGATTGCTTTTCAAATTGCTCAGTTGCTTTTCGACCATCTAATACTTGTGCGTCAATAATAGTTAGGCCTAGACGTTCTGCATTGCTCTTAATAAGCTTAAGTTTATGAGCATGTAAATCAGTTGCGATTAACTCGCCTTCGTTTTTCATTTTTTCAGCAATGTGTGTCGTTTTACCACCCGGTGCAGCACACATGTCTAAAACTCTCATTCCTGGCTCTACTTGCAAAGCGTAAGCCGGAATCATAGAGCTTTCATCTTGAATGGTAATCAAACCATTTTTATAAGATTCTGTACGCGCAGCTTGACCCGTTAATAAATGCAAGCATTCCGGTAACACTTTACTACGCACAACTTCAAATTTCTCACCCCACAAGCTTTCAAGCGCTTGATCTGTAGTTACCTTTGCTGTATTTACTCGAATTGTTTGTTGTGGAGGTAGATTATTTTCAAACAGCATATCAGATGTTTTTTGAATGCCATAAGCTTCTACATAACGGCGTACTAACCAGCTCGGATGACTCGTTTCAATAGAAAGTCGTTCAATCGGATCTTTAATATCCGTCGTATCTCTAATTCCGTCACGTAAGACCGAACGTAAAATGCCGTTTACTGTTTTAGAGACACCTTGATGGCGTGCTCGGTGTTTAGCAATCTCAACGGCTTCATTTACTGCTGCATGGTCAGGAATTTTAGATAGGTATGCAATTTGATATAATGACAAGCGTAGTAACCATCTCACCCAATCATCCAATTTCCCGCGAACAAAAGGCTCTAAATAATAATCTAAAGTCATTTTGTATTGAAGTGTACCGTAAGTAATTTCCGTTAAAAGAGCACGGTCTTTCGGCTTTATATTATATTTTTCAATTGTTTGATGAAGAAGTAAATTACTGTATGCTTGCTGTTTATCTACTGCAAGAAGAATAGTTAATGCTGCGTCGCGAACATTACCATCCCAAATTTTATCTTTCTTTTTTGTCATTCAAAACGGTCCCCAATCTGTAATTTTGACCCGGTACCTCTTAAGTAATCCATCGCAGTCATACGCTTTTTGCCAGCTGGCTGTAAATCTAAAATATTTATTGCTTCTCCGTTACCTGTAGCCACTGTAAAATATTCTTTATCAATAGCAATAACAGTACCAGGATCTTCACTATGTTTTTTATCCGACTTTTGCGCCCACCAAATTTTAATATTATCGCCATTCAATTTCGTATAAGCTACCGGCCATGGATGTAAACCTCTTACTTGGTTATAAATTTCTGTGTTATTTTGCTGCCAATTGACTAGCTCCTGATCACGTGAAATATTATGAGCAAAAGTCACTTTTGCTTCGTCTTGCGGGATGCGATTATTAGTACCTTCGATAATAGAAGGTAACGTTTCTTTTAGTAGGTCGCGACCGATAATACTTAATTTATCAAATAATAGACCTGTATGATCTTGCTCTTCAATTGTGAGTTCTGCTTGTGAAATAATATCACCTGCATCAAGTTTAACTTCCATATACATTATCGTAACACCTGTCTTTTCTTGCCCATCGATTAAGCATTGATGAATAGGTGCTCCACCTCGATAAGCTGGTAGTAATGAAGCATGAACGTTCACACAACCAAGTCTCGGTGTATCTAATAGTTCCTTCGGTAAAATTTGACCAAAAGCTGCTGTCACAATTAAATCGGGATTTAAAGCTATGATTTCTTGCAACTCTTCAGACCCACGAAGTTTCTCTGGTTGAATTACCGGTAACCCTAAACGAACAGCCTCTTCTTTGACAGGTGGTGGTGTTAAAACACGTTTACGACCAACAGGACGATCCGGTTGTGTTACGACGGCTTTAATATCGTATCCTTCTTCATGTAGCATACGCAAAACCGGCACCGAAAAGGCAGGTGTCCCCATAAAGACAATGGAAATCATTCCTGTTCCTCCTCTGCTTCGGCCATTTCTTCTAATTCTTCAAGCGTATAAACACGCATAATTTTCTTATCAAATAACACACCAAACAAATGGTCAATTTCATGTTGAATCACACGTGCATCAAAACCGGCTGCCTCAACTTCATACCATTCTCCATTACGGTCTTGCGCTTTAATATGGACATAATCAGGACGTTCTACATCTCCATAAAGTTCAGGAAAACTCAAACATCCTTCAATCTCTATAGCTGAACCGTCTGTGGCTAAGATCGTTGGATTAATGATTTCCAGAATGGCTCTTTCCTCGCCCATTTCTACAACTGCCGCTTGAATGCTTTTATTTACTTGAGGTGCTGCTATCCCTACACCATCATGCTCAAGCATTGTATCATACATATCATCAAGTAACTTTGCTAGCTCTGCATCAAATTTAGTAACAGGTGCTGCTTTAGTTTCTAACACTTTTGCTGGATTTTTTACAATATCTAATAATGCCATAATGCCCTCTTTTCTTGCGATTATATCTAAATGGATGAAGGGTCTAAATCAACTGTTAATTGAATACCTTTTTTCACCCAGTCTGTTCGATACATGCGAATTAATTGTTGTAAAGTAGCCGTTAAATTAGGCTCTTTTTTATATTTTATCAAACATTGATAGCGATATCTATTTTGCACACGACTAATTGACGCTGCTGTCGGACCGATAATACCAACATTTTGTGATAGTTGCATACGTAACCAATCCACTGCCTTACCTGCATATTCTGCTGCCATCAGTACATCTTCATGCGTAACTTGAATAAGTACGACAAAATAATACGGTGGATAGGCGAAACGCTGTCTCATTTGCATTTCCTGCATATAAAACGGCTCATAATCTTGTTCTTTTGAAAGTTCGATTGCATAGTGCTCCGGTGTATAAGTTTGGATAAATACTTCACCAGGTTTATCGTGACGTCCGGCACGTCCACTTACTTGGGTAAGTAATTGAAATGTTCGCTCCGCAGCTCTAAAGTCCGGTAAATTTAATGACGTATCAGCGCTCAGAACACCAACCAACGTAATGTTAGGGAAATCAAGCCCTTTCGCAATCATCTGTGTTCCTAGTAAAATATCTGCTTCTCCGCGACCAAAGGCATCTAAGATACGTTCATGAGAACCTTTTTGTCTCGTTGTATCAACATCCATACGAAGTACTCTTGCTTCAGGAAAGAACTTATATATTTCACTTTCAACCTTTTGCGTCCCTGTACCGAAAAATCTAATATGTTCACTTTGACATTCAGGGCACTCATGCGGGACTTGTTCTTCATAGCCACAATAGTGGCATTTCAGTTTTTCTTGAGAGCGGTGATAGGTCATAGAAATATCACAGTTTTTACATTGCACAACCGTACCACAATCTCTGCATAACACAAATGAAGAAAAGCCTCTACGATTAAGGAATAATACCATTTGCTCTTTTTTTTCAAGTCGAATACGAATTGCTTCTGCTAACTCCTCAGAGAACATCGAACGATTCCCGTTTTTCAATTGTTCACGCATATCGATAATTTCAACTGTTGGCAGGGATTGCTGCATTGCACGTTTTTTTAATGTCAATAATGTATATACGTGTTTCTTTGCTCTAGCAAAAGATTCCAAAGAGGGAGTTGCACTACCTAATATGACAGGACATTGATGAAATTCACTACGCCAAATAGCTACTTCCCGTGCATGATAACGCGGTGAGTCCTCTTGCTTATAAGTCGACTCATGCTCTTCATCCAATATGAATAACCCTACATTTGTGAAAGGAGCAAAGACAGCTGATCGAGCGCCTACTACAACCTTTACTTCCCCTCTTTGAATCTTTCGCCATTCATCATATTTTTCGCCTTTCGATAAACCACTATGAAGAACAGCAACTAGTTCTCCAAAACGTGAACGAAAACGCTCCGACATTTGAGGTGTTAAAGAAATTTCAGGGACGAGTACTATTGCTTCTTTTCCTTTTTCAAGAGTACTTTGAATAGCCTGTAAATACACTTCCGTTTTCCCACTCCCTGTAATGCCATGCAGTAAAAACGTTGTCGGTAGTTTATTTTTCATCGCTGTTAATATTTGCTGTAATGCTACTTCTTGTTCATCAGTCAGTGCAAGCGGCTTCGTCTTCACTGCATTTTTAGTAAATGGGTCTCGGTATACTTCTTCTTGAATATACTTGGCAGCCCCTTTTTCAATTAGCGCATTAAGAACAGCAGTTGTAATATTTAAGGTTTGACAAAGTTCTTCTGGTGTAAAAACTTCACCTTTATGATCCACCATCCATTCAGCGACCATAACTTGTTTTTTCGCTCTTTTTGGAATATCAGCAGCAATTTGCTGTAACTTCACTTCATCATCCAAAATTTCCAACTTTCGGACAGCCTTTACTTGACCTTGTTGTTTGACGACTGTTTTTATTTGAACTGTTCCTTGTTCAATACTGTATTTCAATGATTTTAGAAATCCAGCAACTTCTACTTTTTTATATGGAATTGATGATTTATTGCCAAAAAGATTTTGCAATTCAGCTGGCAGGTCAGCTAGTGGGCCTGAGAGATGAATGGTTTTTTCGTATTTCGCCCGTAAAGCAGAGGGTAGCATCACTTGTAATGCATCAATTTCAAAGCATAAAGTATGCCTTGTCATCCACTGGGCAAGCTGTAGCATTTCACCTGTTAAGACAGGTTCAATATCGAGTAACTGTGATAGTGCTTTTAGTTTACCTTGTGGAACATCCGTTTCTTCCTTTAAAGCAGTGATGAAACCAAGCACATTACGAGGGCCGAATGGTACTTTCACACGACATCCGGCTTCTACAAGTGCTTGCCATTCTTCTGGAACAGCGTAGTCAAACGGTCGATCCACTGGATAAGCCGCTACGTCTACGATGACTTGCGCAATCACGTTAAACTTTCTTCCCTTGCTAAAATGGTTTTGAATAACTCAAGTGCCAATTCTTTTTTAGGAAGATGAACGAATGTTTTTTCGAAATCATTAAGCCCAACGAGTGTAACCGTATTTGTATCAGTGCCGAAGCCTGCTCCATCTTGCGTTACATCATTAGCAACAATATAATTTGCATTTTTCTTTTCTAACTTACCTTTTGCATACTTTAATACATCATTGGTTTCTGCTGCAAAACCAATTAGTAATTGATCTTTTTTTCGTTCCCCTAATGTCAGTAAAATATCGGTGGTGCGTTCTAATTCAATAATCGCATCACCTGGTTGCTTTTTCATTTTTTGCAAATGCGCCGTTTTTGGACGATAATCCGCTACCGCAGCTGTTTTTACAACAATATTGGCGTCATCATATTCAGCTAACATAGCTTGAAGCATGTCCTCAGCACTTTCCACATGAACAACCCGTACACCCGCTGGAGGCTCAATTGCAACCGAACCTGATACAAGTACAGTTTCTGCACCTAATTTATGTGCTGCAGCAGCCATAGCATAGCCCATTTTCCCAGTTGAGAAATTGGTTAAATAACGTACGGGATCAATTCTTTCACGCGTTGGTCCTGCAGAAATAACAACTTTCTTACCTTTTAAAAGTCCGTTTTTTGGTTCGAAAAACTGGGCAGCTAATGCTGTAATCTTCTCTGGTTCTTCTAAACGACCTTTACCTACATATCCGCAAGCTAAAAAGCCCTCTGATGGTTCAATAAATTCATAGCCATCCTCAGCTAATTGGGCAATATTTCGTCTAACTGCAAGATTATCATACATATGAACATTCATTGCAGGTGCAATCCACACTTTTGCAGTTGTTGCTAATAATGTAGTTGTTACCATATCATCTGCAATGCCGTTTGCAAGTTTACCAATTACATTTGCAGTTGCCGGAGCTACGATGATTAAATCCGCCCAATCTGCTAAATCGATATGTGCAATAACACTTGAATCTTTTTCATCAAAAGTGTCTGTATAAACATCATTTTTAGACATTACTTGAAAGCTTAAAGGTGTTACAAAACGTGTTGCAGATTCAGTCATCATTACTTTCACATGTGCACCAGCTTGAGATAATTTACTCACCAATGCTACTGCTTTGTAGACGGCGATTCCGCCTGAAACACAAAGTAAAATGTTTTTATTTGCAAGCATTTTTTTCTTCCTTTCAAAACGACAAGCTCCCAAAGAAATGTTAATTTCCTCGGGAGCCTCACGTTGTCATGTCATTAAACTTCGTCTTCGTAAATAGCTGATTCGTCTTGGGCTACTTGACTTAAAACGCCAGCAGAAACTTCTTCAAGTGCTTTCCCTACATTCTTATGTGATTTATAAGATGAAAGCCTATAGTCACTACCTTCTTGCATTGCACGTGCTCTTTTTGAAGCAAGGCTAACTAATGAATATTTTGAATCGATTTTTTGTTTTAATACGTCAACAGATGGGTATAACATCTAATTATTCTCCTCTCAGCATAGCTAAGTATTGTTTTTCTACTCTTTCACGTCGACAATGTTCCGCAACTACGATTGCATTGACACGATCACAAGCTAATTGTACTTCATCGTTCTCAACGACATAATCGTACAAATTCATCATTTCTAATTCTTGGTTTGCAGCAGCAATACGCGTTGCAATAACATCTTCTGTTTCAGTACCACGCCCAACTAATCGTTGCTGTAATGCTGAAATGCTAGGTGGCGCAAGGAAGATGAATAAACCATCTGGAACCTTGTCACGAATTTGAGCTGCACCTTGTACTTCAATTTCTAAAAATACATCACGTCCAGCATCTAATGTTTTGTTTACATATTCTAGAGGTGTGCCGTAATAGTTTCCTACATACTTCGCATATTCAAGGAGTTGTCCTTGTTCGATTAAACTTTCGAATTCCTCTGTTGATTTAAAGAAGTAATCAACACCATCAACTTCGCCTTCACGTGGTAGACGTGTAGTCATGGAAATAGAATACTCATAATTAGTATCTGGTTGTGAAAAAAGTGCTTTTCGTACAGTACCTTTTCCGACACCTGAAGGGCCAGATAGGACAATTAATAATCCACGTTCTCTTCTCATGCTTTCTCCCTCATCATTACAATATATTAATAGTACATTTAGTAAACACAATTATTCAATATTTTGAACTTGTTCTCGCATTTTCTCAAGAATAGTTTTTGCTTGGACAACAGCAGCTGAAGCTTCAACAGATTGGTTTTTAGAGCCAATTGTATTAATTTCACGATGAATCTCTTGTAATAAGAAATCGAGTTTTCGTCCGATAGAAACGTTTTCTTGAAGCGTTTCATCAAGTTGGACAAAATGACTTGATAAACGGTCTAATTCCTCAGCAATATCTGCTTTTTCAGCAAAAATTGCAACCTCCGCTAATAATCGTTCTTCTAACGCGCTAATGTCTGCAAGCTCTGCAATTCTTGTAACGAGCTTATCGCGATACTTTTGTACGGCTTGATCGGCCACTTTACGAATTAACTCTATTTGCTCTGCTAAATCCGTTTTGAAACCTACTACCGCCTCTTGCAATTCCTGACCTTCTCTTTCGCGCATTTGGATCAGTGCACTTGCAGCTTGTTGTACAGCTTGATCTACAGCTGTTAAAATTTCTTCTTTTGATGTCTCTTGCACTTTGACAGTTAATGCTTGCTCTAAACTCAAAAGTTCTGTCATCGACCACTTCTCGTCGAGCAATATCTGTTTTTGCAATTCTTCTCTTGCTTCTTTATAAGCATTGACTAGAGGCCAATTCACTTGTACAACTTGCTGTTGCTGTGACAATTCTTTCACATGTACGGAAACATCTAACTTACCTCTTGAAACTAATGAGGAAAGCATTTTTTTTGTATGAACTTCTGCTTCCATCCACTCTTTCGGAAAACGTGTCGTAACTTCTAAAAAACGATGATTTACCGATCGAATTTCTACAGTAAGCCGAAATTGTTCCGTTGTTGTGACACCCCTGCCAAATCCAGTCATACTACGCACCAAGGTCAGTCACATCCTTCTTTGCATACTGATTTTTAATTATAACATATGAATACAAGTTTTGCCTTGCAGATTTGCTAGAAGTTCACTTAATAGAATAAAAAAATGATTAATATCGATACTCATTAGTCACGAAGAACTGCATTTTACAAATCCTACACTTACCTATATAAACGAAAAAAATGTTAAGATAGAACAAAACGTTTTGAAAGAGGAATCACTTATGGCTTATGATGGTTTATTTACAATCGCAATGGCGAAAGAGCTACAACAGTTAGTAACAGGCCGAATCGCGAAAGTGCATCAACCGAACACCCAAGAAATTATTTTACATATACGTGCCAATGGTGGAAATCACAAATTATTATTTTCAATCCACCCTTCCTATGCACGTGTTCATATCACAGAACAAACAATTGAAAACCCGCCAGAACCACCTATGTTTTGCTCGTTGCTTCGTAAACATATTGAAGGTGGATTTATTGAATCAATACAACAACAAGGTGCTGACCGCGTCCTCATCTTGAAAATTGCTAGTAAAAATGAAATTGGTGACCCAATCACGAGGGAATTGCACGCGGAAATCATGGGGCGTCATAGCAATTTAATTTTAGTCGACAAAGAAACAGACAAAATCGTAGATAGCTTAAAGCATCTACCACCTGCTATGAATAGTTACCGTACTGTTTTGCCTGGCCAACCTTTTATCGCACCACCAGAACAAGATAAGGAAGACCCTAAAACAGTAAGTAGGGAATCAATACAACTATTCTTTGCTGAAGAAAAAAACACTCAAGAAATAGTACAGAATTTTACAGGCTTTTCTCCCTTACATGCTACTGAATTGTTATACAGAAGTGAAGCTACAGGGCAACCAATTGCTGACCTCTTCTCTTTATTTATTGAAGAATTTAAAATTGGAGGGAATTCACCAACCTACGCTGAAGTAAAAGGGAAAACATATTTTTCACCAGTGAAATTAACACATCTAGAAGGTGAGCATACAAGCTACTCAAACCTTAGCAGTCTACTGGATCGCGTATTCTTTGCAAGAGCTGAGAGAGACCGCGTTAAACAACAAGCTGGTGATTTAGAACGCTGGTTACAAAATGAAATTAGCAAACTTAAATTAAAGTTAAAAAAACTCCAAAAGGATTTGGATCGAGCAAACAATTTAGACCAATTCCAATTATTCGGTGAGTTATTAATGGCCAACTTGTACGCATTTGAAAAAGGGCAAAAGGAAGTTACTGTTGTTAATTATTATAGTGAGGACAGTGAAGAAATCACGATCCCTATTAGCGAACGGAAAACACCTGTTGAAAATGCACAGAGCTACTATACTAAGTACAACAAGGCGAAAAACGCACTTATCATGGTGCAAGAGCAACTCAATAAAACGCAAGGAGATTTAGCCTACTTTGAAATGCTATCGCAACAAGTACAACAAGCTGCTCCAGCTGATATAGAAGAAATTCGTGAAGAGTTAGCTGAACAAGGCTACTTGAAATTACGTGCTTCAAAACGACGTAAAAAACCAACTAAACCAACTCCAGAAAAATTCAAATCTTCCACTGGTATTGACATTTCAGTTGGCAAAAACAATAAACAAAATGATTATTTAACATTTAAAATCGCACGTAAATCTGAAATTTGGTTGCATACAAAGGATATCCCAGGATCACATGTCGTTATTCACTCTTCTGAACCAGATGAACAAACTTTACTAGAAGCGGCAACTTTATCAGCCTATTTCAGTAAAGCACGTGAATCGTCGTCCGTACCTGTCGATTACACAGAGGTACGTCAAGTAAAAAAACCAAATGGTTCTAAACCTGGTTTTGTTATTTACTTCGAGCAAAAGACATTGTATGTAACACCCGATGAAGAATTAATCATGAAATTAAAATAATAAGATTTAAGAACACTTAAAAGGAGTCGCACATTTTTCAAACGCGACTCCTTTTACTATTTACTGCACTGCCTTAATCACTTCTCCGTTGTACCAAATCCTATTTTCACATTATCTAATTTAGCTTTTTCAATCGTTGTTTTTACTTATATTTGGATCATTATAAATAACTTTCTATATAAAGGTAGGACTTTGCTACAAGCATTTGGGCATGCGATAAATTTTCTACTAAGTCTAATCATACTTCAATAATTTTAGTAGTGATGTTAAAAAATACAACAACTAAACTTCATTTTGTTACCTTTTATAACGATTCGATTTTTTGTTTTATGCAATTTCAAAAACCATACGATTTCCACTTGGATCTTCTACAACAAACTCATCCCCTAAATCTTGAATTTGTATTTGTTGTTTAATATAATTTTTTGCTGTCTCATAACTTTCTGTTGTTGGTAATTTAAAACGTACTTCTTTCAATCCTGATTCATTTTCAGCTGCCTTTTGAAGTCCTTCACCCGACCATACATTTCCCGCAAGATGGTGATGATAGCCCCCTACTGAAATAAAAAATGCTGTATCAATAATCATCTGTTTTTCAAAACCTAATTTATTTATATAGAAATCTACGGATTCCTCTATATTTGCTATTCGCAAATGAACATGACCAATTATTGTTTCAGCTGGTAATTTCCCATCTGTTTCAAAATCAGCTAATGGAGCTAACTCTTTGAAATTAAGAGGATTACTTCCACCAGGATACTTATCCCAATCTTCACGATGACGATCCGCATATATTTCTATACCATTTCCTTCAATATCATATATATAAAACGCCTCACTATAACCGTGATCACTCGCACTATCTAACCTAGCAATTGGAATATAGCGTTCAAAGTGCGGGAAACGTGAAGATTGCTCTATCGGACTATCTATCGTTTCCTTATTACGTAGAATTTCGAAAAATTTCGTTGCAAACGCTTCTCTACTTGGTAATAAAAAAGCTGTATGGAATAAACCCGTACTTTTAGCGGTTTGTAATTTTTCCGCGGTTTTTTCTAATTCAAAAATAACGTTGTTACTGCCTTTACCACCAAATTTAGCATGTTGTGTACTTTTTTCTAAAACGACAAGACCAACTACATTTTCGTAAAATGCAATTTGACGTTCCAAATCTTTTACTTTTAAAATGACACTTCCAACTTGTGTTGCAGCATCCAATACAAATTTACCTTGTTTCCCATCAATTCTTTGTACCATCTTTATAACCTCTCTCTTTGTTATTTACCAATTATGGAATAAACGACTTCTATTAAAAAACTCTCTTTCTACATCTTCTAGAAAGAGAGTTGAGGGGGACTAATTCAACTCTTATCTCTCATAATTGCACGCAATCATGTTGAAGTTAGCTCCTTCCTAAAAATTAGGTGTTGCTGAAACTTCAGTGGGCCATTTCCTTCAGTTTCTCAAGTAAAGAAATCCACTTAATATCCCTAGTTAACTTATTGGTTTAATTGATTTTAAAACAATTTCCATAATTAAGCAACATATATACAATTATTTTCTTCATTTAAAATGATTCTTTATAAAGTAGCATTTTGCACAATAAAAAAACTAGCAAGAGATAATTTCTTTTCCCTTGCTAGTTTAAAAGCACCTATATTTGTATTATTATTTTAAGTTCCCGGCTTTTAAATCAGCATGCCATTGTAGTAAACCTGGAATGTCTGATTCATTAATAGCACCTGATTCTTTTGCTGCTTCAACTAATGCTTCAAAGTTTGATAGGCAATAGTAAGGAACACCCACTTCCGCAAAAGCCTGTTCAGCACGTGGTAATTTATATGAATATACTGAAACGACACCAAGTACTTCAGCGCCTTCACGACGAAGTGCTTCTACTGCTGTAATGCTAGAACCACCTGTCGAAATAATATCTTCTACTACAACTACTTTTTGACCTTCAGAAAGCTTTCCTTCTGTTTGGTTACCACGACCATGGTCTTTTGGTTTTGAACGTACATATACCATAGGTAAGTCTAAAATGTCGCTTACCCATGCTGCATGTGGTATTCCCGCTGTTGCTGTACCAGCTACTACATCTGTTTCCGGGAAATTTTCTTTAATAAGCGCTGCAAGGCCGTTTGCGATTGTTGTACGTACTTTTGGAAAAGAAATTGTTAAACGTGTATCACAGTAGATTGGTGATTTAATACCTGATGCCCAAGTAAATGGATCATTCGGACTTAGCTCTACTGCTCCTACTTCTAACATACCTTGTGCTACTTCTTTTTGAATTGTCATTATTGTTGTCCTCCCCATAATTGCTGTACAGCATGGTACGCTTCAACTGGATTTTCTGCTTGTGTAATAGCACGACCTACAACGATTTGCGTCGAGCCTTCTTCGCGTGCAAAATCAGGTGTAGCAACGCGTTTTTGATCATGTGCAACACCACCAACCATACGTATACCTGGTGTTACTTTTAGGAAGCTTTCTCCACATACTTCGCTGATTGCTTTTGCTTCAAGTACAGAGCAGACAACACCATCTAAACCAGCTGATTGTGCAAGTTTGGCATAATGCATTACTGATTGATCTAAAGATAAATTGATTTGTTGCTCGTTTTGCATTTCCTCTTCAGTCGTCGAGGTTAACTGAGTTACTGCAATTAAAACTGGTCGCTTATTACCTTCCTCAGTTCCCTCTTTTAATCCTTCAAGAGCAGCCGCCATCATATTTGAACCGCCTGCAGCATGGACATTGACTAGGTCCACACCAAGTTTTGCTAAGCCCTTCATCGCTGATTTCACCGTATTTGGAATATCATGCAGTTTTAAATCTAAAAAAATGTCGTGACCTTGTGCTTTAATTTTGCGTATAATGTCTGGCCCTGCTTGTAAATAAAGCTCAAGACCCACCTTCACAAATAGTGGCTCATTGAACTGAGAAAGAAATGTCATTACTTTCTGTTCATCTGGAAAATCTAACGCGATAATAGGCTTATTATTCATTTAGCGGTGGCTCCTTCCAATTACATCTGTTAATTTGTTATAACCTAATTCATCTAGCTTTTGTGGTAATGCTTCTATAATATTTGGGCAGACGAATGGATCCACAAAGTTTGCAGTACCTACTGCTACAGCACTTGCCCCTACAGATAGGAAGTCGATAACATCCTCTGCAGTTGCAACTCCTCCCATTCCAATGATCGGAATATTAACGTTTCTGCTTACTTCATGGACCATACGAATTGCTACCGGTTTAACAGCTGGACCTGATAACCCTCCAGTACCGTTAGCAATAATCGGTTTTCCTGTTCTCGGATGCAAACGCATACCGATTAATGTATTAATCATCGTAATACCGTCTGCTCCGCCTGCTTCTACAGCTTTTGCGATTTCAGAAATATTCGTTACATTTGGTGATAATTTTACATATACAGGTACATCTGATACCGCTTTTACTGCTGCCGTTAAGTCACTTGCTGATTTCGGATCTGTACCGAATTGAATACCACCACATTTAACATTTGGACATGAAATATTCAACTCTAATGCATGTACATTTGGTGCTTTTGAAATAGCCTCTGCTACTGCTACATAATCGGCAGTTTCTGTTCCAGCCACATTAGCAATAATCGGCACATCATATTTTTCTAACCATGGAAGTTCATGTGATAAAACATGCTCTAAACCTGGATTTTGTAAGCCAATGGCATTTAACATACCCGCCGCTGTTTCAGCAACACGTGGCGTTGGGTTACCTGAGCGTGTTTCTAATGTTGTAGCTTTTATCATTATTGCACCTAGCTTTGATAGATCATAAAGCTGTGCATATTCTTGTCCAAATCCGAAGCAGCCCGAAGCTGGGATAATTGGATTTTTTAATGATAAGCCTGGTAATTCGACTTGTAATCTATTCATAGCTTCACAACTCCTCTTGGGAAGACTGGACCGTCAGAACAGATCTTCAAGTATTCTTTTTCTGTTGCATCTGTTGTATTACATACGCAAGCATAGCAAGCTCCGATGCCGCAGCCCATACGTTCTTCAAAGGAAAGGAATCCTTTTTTATCAGGATAAGTTTGCTCTAATGCCCCTAGCATCGGAGTTGGTCCACAGCTATAAAAAACATCAAATTTAGGTGCTGTTTCTTTTAATAAGTCTGTGACAAATCCTTTTGTTCCTTGACTACCATCTACTGTTACGATGTATGTGTCGTCTAAATTAGAAAATTCCTTTTCGTAAAAGACGTTGTTTTCAGATTGGAATCCTAATACGTGAATCGTACGTACTCCCTTTGCATGCAATTCTTTTGATAGCTGATACAAAGGAGGAACTCCAATACCACCACCAACTAATAGTGCTGTTTGCCCTGGTTCTACTTCTTCTACAGGGAAACCGTGTCCTAGCGGGCCAAGTACATCCACTTCTTCACCTGGTCGTTTTGCCGATAAGATTGTAGTACCACGACCTTCTGCTCGGTAAATCATTGTGAACTGCAATAGTTCATGATCAATTGATGCGATGCTAATCGGTCTTCTTAGTAAAGGTTCAAATGTATCCGTTACACGTACATGGACGAATTGACCCGGTTGTTTCATATCTAGGACAAGCTGACCTGTTAAAGTCAGCTCAAAAATATCCTCAGCAATTTGCTGTTGGCGTACAACTTGCATACGTTCTTGGTGAATCATCCTCGCACCTCCTGCTTAGGCATTTCTTCAGCTGTAAAGGTCATAGATTCGATTACTCGAAGCATCGCCTCTGCAGTATCAAGAGATGTTAAGCATGGAACCCCATTTTCTACTGATTCACGGCGGATACGGAAACCGTCACGTGCAGGTTGTTTTCCTTTTGTTAGTGTATTGACGATTAATTGAGCACCGCCATTTTGGATAACGTCTAGTAAAGTAGGACCATTTGATCCGATTTTATCAACAACACTCGCTTTTATACCTGCTTCTTCAATTGCTTTTGCAGTACCTGGTGTTGCTAAAATACTATAGCCGATATTCGTAAAGCGTCTAGCTAAAGCAATTGCTTCGTCTTTATCTTTGTCCGCTACTGTCATTAAGACTGAACCGTGATCCTTAATATCCATTCCAGCTGCTACTAGACCTTTATATAGCGCTTTTTCTAGTGTACTATCTTTCCCCATTACTTCACCTGTTGATTTCATTTCAGGTCCTAATGTAATGTCAACCCGACGCAATTTAGCAAAGCTGAATACTGGTACTTTCACGTAAACACCTTTTTGAATCGGTGCCAAACCAGTTTGGTAACCTTGTTCCACAATTGATTGACCCAGTATCGCTTTTGTTGCAATATTCGCCATCGGTAAGTTCGTAATTTTACTTAAGAACGGTACTGTCCGTGATGCACGTGGGTTTACTTCGATAACATATACTTCGTCATCAGAAATTACATACTGGATGTTCATTAAACCTTTGATTTCCAAACCTTTGGCTAAACGAGTTGTATAGTCTGTTAATGTATCAATATGTTTTTGAGACAGTTGTTGAGGTGGATATACTGCAATCGAGTCACCTGAGTGAACACCTGCACGTTCGATATGCTCCATAATACCTGGGATCAAGACGTTTTCGCCGTCACAAATCGCATCTACTTCAATTTCTGTACCAGTTAAGTATCTATCAACTAATACTGGGTGCTCTGGGCTAGCTTCAACCGCATGCTCCATGTAATACTGTAGTTCTTCTTCGTTATAAACGATTTCCATTGCGCGTCCACCTAGTACATATGATGGTCTCACTAAAACTGGGAATCCGATTCTCTTAGCAATAACAATCGCTTCTTCAGCAGAAGTAGCCGTTTTCCCCATCGGTTGTGGGATACCGATTTCGTGTAGTGCTTCCTCGAAACGGTCGCGTGATTCAGCACGGTCAATTGCATCTAGTGATGTTCCTAAAATTTTCACGCCTCTTGCTTCCAATTTATCTGCTAGGTTAATAGCTGTTTGGCCACCAAATTGTACGACAACACCTTTTGGTTGTTCAAGATCAATGATGTGCATAACATCTTCGATTGTTAATGGCTCGAAGTAAAGCTTATCAGAGATTGAGAAGTCAGTTGAAACTGTTTCTGGGTTTGAGTTAATAATGATTGCCTCGTACCCTGCTTCTTTAATCGCCCAAACAGAGTGTACTGTTGCGTAGTCAAATTCTACCCCTTGTCCGATACGAATTGGACCTGATCCAAGCACGATTACAGATTCACGATCTGACTTGATTGATTCATTTTCATCTTCGTATGTACCGTAGAAGTATGGTGTTTCTGATTCAAATTCAGCAGCACATGTATCTACCATTTTGTATACTGGTACGATGCCATTTTCTTTACGGAAGTCATAAATCGCTGACTCTGTTGTATTCCAAAGTTTCGCAACGGTTTCATCTGCAAAACCAATACGTTTCGCTTGGCGCAATACGGCTTTGTCATGCGGATTATCTTTTAATACAGTTTCATAATCAACAATGTTTTTAAATTTATTTAAGAAGAATAGATCGATTTGGCTCCATTCATGGATTGTTTCGATAGTCACACCTCGACGCAACGCTTCTCCCAGGAAGAATAGACGCTCATCTCCTGCTTTACGGATACGTTTTTCAATCCATTGATCTGACAGCTCTTCAGGATTTTTCATTTCAATATGTTTATGGCCAGTTTCAAGTGAACGAACTGCTTTTAGCATAGCTTCCTCGAAATTACGGCCGATTGCCATTACTTCACCAGTTGCTTTCATTTGAGTACCTAAGTTACGTTTTGCATTTTCGAATTTATCGAAAGGCCAGCGTGGAATTTTCGCCACAACATAGTCTAGTGCTGGTTCGAAGCAAGCATAAGTTTTGCCCGTAACAGGGTTCATCATTTCATCTAATGTTAAACCGACTGCGATTTTCGCTGCAAGCTTCGCAATTGGGTAACCAGTTGCTTTTGAAGCAAGTGCTGATGAACGTGATACACGTGGATTCACTTCAATAATGTAGTAGTTGAAGCTGTGTGGATCAAGGGCAAGTTGAACGTTACAACCACCTTCGATTTTAAGTGCACGAATGATTTTAAGCGATACATTACGTAGCATGTGATACTCACGGTCTGATAAAGTTTGAGATGGTGCAACTACAATTGAATCTCCTGTATGAATCCCAACTGGATCCACATTTTCCATGTTACAAACTACGATTGCATTGTCTTTAGAGTCACGCATTACTTCATATTCTATTTCTTTGAAACCTGCGATTGATTTTTCTAGTAAACATTGTGTTACCGGGCTATATTTTAGACCAGATGTCACGATTTCGTTTAAATCTTGATCGTTATAACAAATACCACCGCCAGTTCCGCCAAGCGTGAATGCAGGACGAACGATAACTGGATAACCAATTTTTCCAACAAAAGCATGTGCTTCTTCTAAGTTGTGAATAATGTCTGATTCTGGTACAGGAACCCCTAATTCATACATTAAGTTACGGAACAAATCTCGGTCCTCTGCTTTATTGATGGCATCAAGTTTTGTACCAAGGATTTCAATGTTTAGTTCATCTAAAATACCTGATTCATGTAATTCAATAGCCATGTTTAAACCCGTTTGACCACCTAAAGTTGGTAGGACTGCATCTGGGCGTTCTTTACGGATTATACGTGATACAAACTCCAATGTAATTGGTTCGATGTACACTTTATCTGCAATTTGAGTATCCGTCATAATTGTTGCTGGGTTTGAGTTAATTAAAATGACGCGGTAGCCCTCTTCTTTTAATGATAGACATGCTTGTGTTCCGGCATAGTCGAATTCTGCAGCTTGTCCGATTACGATTGGGCCTGAGCCGATTACTAAAATGGTTTTGATATCTTGACGTTTAGGCATGGTGTTGCTCCTTTCTAGTATCTACATTCATTAACTCGATAAATTCATCAAATAAGTGGTTTGAATCTTCTGGTCCTGGTGATGCTTCTGGGTGATATTGTACTGTGAATACTGGGTATTCTTTATGTTTTAAACCTTCGATTGTTCCGTCATTTAATGCAAGGTGAGTAACTTCTAAACTAGTTCCTTCTAGTGAAGCTGGGTCGATTGCATAGCCATGGTTTTGAGAAGTTAGTTCAGTACGTCCAGTTTTTAGTTCTTTTACTGGATGATTAGCACCACGGTGCCCAAATTTAAGTTTGAATGAATCTGCGCCACAAGCTAGTGCGAAAAGTTGATGTCCTAAGCAAATACCGAACATTGGCACTTTTCCGATTAGATTTTTAATTGTTTCAATTGCTACTGGCACATCTTTTGGATCTCCAGGTCCATTTGATAACATTATACCGTCTGGATATAAAGCTAAAATTTCTTCTGCTGGCATATTGTATGGTACTACAACGACGTCACAGTCACGTTTGTTTAACTCGCGCAAAATACCATGCTTCATACCGAAGTCCATTAATACAACTTTTTTACCTCGACCCGGGCTTGGATATGGTGTTTTGGTAGAAACTTGCTCTACTTGGTTTGTTGGGAATGTAGTTGATTTTAATTTTGCTACAACCTCTTCAACAACTACTTCTTCTCCTGCTGCTGTTAAAGTAGCTTTAATCGAACCCATTTCGCGAATCAAACGAGTTAACTTTCTTGTATCAATCCCTTCAATACCAGGGATTTTTTTCATTTTGAAGAATTCATCTAATGTTGTGTCACAACGGAAATTTGATGGTGTTTGTGCTAATTCGCGTACAACGAATCCTTTTATTGCAGGGTCAATTGTTTCAAAATCGTCACGATTAATACCATAGTTACCGATTAATGGATATGTCATTGTCACAATTTGTCCTGCAAATGATGGGTCAGACAATGTTTCTTGATAGCCTGTCATTCCTGTTGTAAATACAACTTCTCCGTCTGATGCTAAGTCACTACCGAAGGCTTGTCCTTCAAATACGATACCATTTTCTAAAATTAACTTTCTGTTTGTCATTGTGCTTCCTCCCATACGATGTTACCTTCAAAGATTGTCATAACTGGCCAGCCTTTTGCTGTCCATCCATTGAATGGTGTGTTTCTACCTTTTGATACGAAACCTTCAGCATCAATTGTTTGTTCTTTATTTAGATCAAGTAAGATCAAATCTGCCGATACCCCAACTTCGATTTTGCCATATGGTAAGTTGAATAACTCAGCTGGTTTTGCAGCCATCCAATCGATTAATTGTTTTAATGTCCATTTACCTGTTTCAACAAATTTTGTATACAGTAGTGGGAACGCTGTTTCAAAACCGACAATGCCGAATGGTGCACCTACCATACCACAGCATTTTTCTTCAACTGTGTGTGGTGCGTGGTCTGTTGCGATACAGTCAATGGTGCCATCAAGTAATGCTTCGTGTAATGCTTGTAAGTCATCATTCGCACGTAAAGGTGGATTCATTTTCCAGTTTGCATCATCTGATGGAATGTCCATTTCTTCTAATAGAAGGTGGTGCGGACAAACCTCTGCAGTAACTTTAATGCCTGCTGCTTTTGCATCACGTACTACGCGTACCGATTCTTTTGTTGATACGTGACATACATGGTAATGTGCACCTGCTGCTTCAGCTAGTAAAACGTCACGGGCGATTTGCACTGATTCACAAACAGATGGTATCCCCGGTAAACCTAGCTCATGATTGCGAGTGCCTTCGTGCATCACGCCATCGTAAATCAATGAATTATCTTCGCAGTGCGCAACGACCGTCATGCCAATTTTCGCTGCATCTTTCATTTGCTCAAACATAGTTGCTGCTTCTTGTACACCAACACCATCATCAGAGAATGCAACTGCACCATGTGCTTTTAAATCTGTTAAGTTTGTGCGTTTGTCGCCAGATTGTGCGACTGTTAAAGACCCATAAGGTAAAACGCGAATGACTGCACTATCTTCAATCAAACTATTTATGTAGTCAAGATTTTCAATTGAATCTGGTACTGGCTTAGTGTTAGGCATTGCACAAATTGTTGTGAAGCCACCTTTAGCTGCAGAAGCTGTACCAGTTGCAATCGTTTCTTTATGTTCGAAACCTGGCTCACGAAGATGAGTATGTACATCTACAAATCCTGGGGCTACTACAAGACCTTTACCGTCGATTACTTCAGTAGCCTCAGCCGAGATTGAAGCACCGATTTCTTTAATGTTTCCACCATCTATCAGGATGTCTGTTGATTGAAACTTGCCTTGTTCATTTAACATTTGAACATTTTTCAGTAATTTTGTCATATTAGCCTCGCCCCTTTAAAATATGTTCTAATATTGCCATGCGGATGAATAGTCCGTTTCGCATTTGAGAGAAGATTCTTGAACGCTCACATTCTACTAATGATGAATCAATTTCTACACCACGGTTAATCGGTGCCGGATGCATGATAATTGCTTTATCTTTCATCATTTTTTCACGTTCCTCAGTTAAGCCATATCTTTCTCTGTAAGATTCAACTGTGAATCCATCATATGCTGCTTCACGTTCATGTTGTACACGAAGTAGCATAATGACATCACTCTTTTCGATTAGTTGATCCCAATCTTGATGCGCCTCATACTCACCTTGCCACTCTGGTGGACAAACAAAGTTGACGTTTGCTCCTAAAGTAGTAAGTGCTGTTGCATCTGATTTTGCAACACGACTATGAGAAACATCACCTGCAATTGTAACATTGACCCCTTCAAATTTCCCGAACTCTTTGAATATTGTGTATAAATCTAGTAAAGATTGAGAAGGATGCTGCCCGGCACCATCACCTGCATTGATAATTGATACGTCCAAACCTTCTAAAAGCTCTTCGTAGTATGCATCTTGTTTATGACGAATAACGACTGCATCGATACCACTTTGTTGAATCGTTTTTACTGTGTCGTACAATGTTTCACCCTTTAGCACGCTTGAGAATCCTGCATCGAATGGAATCACTGTAGCACCTATTTTTCTTTCAGCTGATTCAAATGATGTTTTTGTTCTTGTACTTGGCTCAAAAAATAGGTTTGCGATAAAGTATTCTTTCTCTAGTTGTGGTTTCGCACCTGATTCAAATTCCGCAGCGCGTTTTAATATCAGCATAATTTCTTCTTTTGATACTTCATCCATTGACAGTAAGTTTTTCATCATGAGCCTCCTAGTTTATAAATAAAGCCTCCCTAGATTAGTAGGGAGGCTGAGGAAGGATATGACAGGATAAGCATAGCGCTTTTGCACATGCTTTCGAATCTATATAACCCTTCTTTGCCTCTCTGGGCAATCTGTTAAAAGGTACAGTATTTATATGTTATTCATCCAAATCAGCGACGTCTTTATCGCGACCTGGTAGTACTAAGTTTAAAATGACACCGACGATGGCTGCTAAGGCCATACCTTCAATTGCAAATGTGTCAGAAACTTGCGGTATTTTCAACGTTGCGCCACCGATTCCAAAGATCAGGATAACTGATGCAATGACTAGATTACGTTTATCATCGAAGTCAACTTTATTTTCAACTAGCATTCGTAGACCACTAGATGCGATGATTCCGAATAATAGAATAGACACACCGCCCAACACTGAAGTTGGAATTGTTTCGATAACTGCCATCGCTTTTGAAAAGAATGCCATCACTATCGCTAAAATTGCTGCGCCACCAATAACATATACACTATATACTCTTGTTAATACTAGGACACCGATATTTTCACCGTAAGTTGTTTTCGGTGGGCCACCGATGAAAGCGCTCATTAGTGTTCCTAAACCATCACCTAATAGTGAACGATGTAAACCTGGCTCTTTAATGTAGTTTCGATTCACAACTTTACCCAATACTAATTGGTGGCCAATATGTTCTGAAATCGTGACAATCACGATTGGTACCATCGCTAGAAGCAATGTGCTTGTCACCTTGAATTCATAATCTATTCCTGGTATTAAAAAGTCAGGAAGTGCGAACCATTTCGCTTGTCCAATTGCAGTATAGTCAACAATACCGATTGCTGCTGAGTATATATATCCTACAACTAAACCAATTAAAATTGGCATTGTGCTAATGATATTTTTGAAGAAGATTGTACAAATAATGGCTGCAGCTAACGTAACTAGTGCTGCAGAGAAGTCTGGGAAACTATATATCTTCCCACCATTACCATCTGAAATATTCATCGCCATATCAACTGCGACTGTTGCAAGTCCAAGACCGATAACCATAATAACCGGCGCTACAACGATTGGCGGTAGTAATTTCATAATCCATTTATAACCCGTTTTCCAAATGAGTAGTGAGACTAAGCCGTAAGTTAAACCGACGAACATTGATCCAATCATCGCACTTCCAACACCACCCGAGTGAGAAACAAAGATAATTGGTGTGATAAAAGCGAATGAAGATCCTAAGTAAGCTGGGACTTGAAATCTTGTTACTAATAAGAATATCAGTGTTGCGATACCGCTTGTTAAAAGAGCCATCGCTGGGCTCAAGCCAGTAAGTTTAGGTACTAATATTGTTGAGCCGAACATCGCAAACATATGTTGAGCACTAAGGGTAATAAGTTGGAGTGCTTTTGGTTTTTCATCTATATCTAATACTGTGTTTGCCATATCCTTTTATCCTCACATTCTTTACCTTGCTTATTCGTGAATTGTGACGCAATCCGTAGCATCAACTTCAACCATGTTAACTACGATTCTTTCATTTCCTGATGTCGGAATGTTCTTCCCTACATAATCAGCACGAATAGGTAGTTCTCTATGACCACGATCGACTAATACGGCTAGCTGGATTTGAGAAGGTCTTCCTAAGTCCATGACCGCATCCATCGCTGATCTTACTGTTCGTCCTGTGTATAGTACATCATCTACAAGAATGATTTTTTGCTCTGATACGTTGTCCGTAATATCAACTTGCTGTACTAGTGGCTCTTCGTTGTCTGTTTTTGTTGATAAATCATCACGATATAGTGTGATATCAAGTTCTCCGGTACGGATTTCCTTACCTTCAATTCTATTGATTTTTTGCGCTAACCTTCTTGCTAAATAAGCGCCTCTCGTTTTAATACCGACTAAAATGCACTCATCAATTCCTTCATTTCGTTCAATAATTTCATGAGCGATTCGAGTCAATGCTCGATTCATAGCTGGTTCATCAAGTAATACTGCCTTCATTGTCATTATTTTTCCTCCTTTCGTTATGGGCATAAAAAAACCTCTTGAGCAATGAGCCCAAGAGGATATAGGTGTACTTAAGATATGTCGAAAAAAACTTGCATCACAAGGATTTTCCACATTTCACGCATACCTTCTCAGCCTCTCTGGACTGTCTTTAAAGGTGAATATTTTGTTTTCCACTACGACAAGTATATTACGCTAGGACTTAAAATGTCAATAGTTACTTTTCAATTCTTTTAATAACTCTTCATAATCAGCTGGTAATGGCGCCTCAAATTCTAAATATTCACCAGTTGAAGGATGAATAAAGCCTAATACACCGGCGTGTAGAACTTGTCCACCAAAGTCGAGTGTTTTTCTCGGCCCGTATTTTGGATCACCGGCTAATGGATAACCAATATAGTTCATATGGACACGGATTTGATGTGTACGTCCTGTTTCTAGTCTACATTGTACAAGAGTGTAATCCACTCCTAAACGGTCGATTACAGTAAAATGCGTAATCGCATGCTTTCCATTATCAACAACACCCATTTTTTGACGATCGCGTGAATCACGACCTATCGGAGCATCAATTGTTCCTTTATCGTGCGGAATATGACCGTGAACAAGCGCCGTATAACGACGAGTTACTGTCTTATCTACAAGTTGCTGTACTAATGATTCATGTGCTTTATCATTTTTGGCAACCATTAATAAACCAGAAGTATCTTTATCAATACGATGTACGATTCCAGGACGCGCTACACCATTAATGCCTGATAAATCTTGGCAATGATACATTAGACCATTTACAAGAGTACCAGTTGCATGACCTGGTGCTGGGTGTACAACCATGCCTTTTGGCTTGTTAACTACAATAACGTCGCTATCTTCATAGACGATTTCTAAATTTAAATCTTCTGCAACGATTTCAAGTGGTTCTGTTTCTGGTGGGGTTACTGAAATAACGTCCCCTTCTTTGACTTTATATTTTGTTTTAACAGGCTCATCATTTACCATAACGATTCCATCTTTTAACCAAGTTTGAATTTGAGAACGAGACCAGTCTTGTTGCATTGCTGCAAATGCTTTATCAATACGCTCACCATTCAATTCTTGCATTACTGTATAACTTACTGCTGTCATTGTTTCACCTTTTTCTGATTGAGTTTCTCTTCAAAGAGCATATAAATAATTAACATCACAACACCAATTGTTAGCGCTGCATCTGCAATATTAAAAATCGGGAAATCATAATTAATAACTGGGATTAGTACATTTACAAAATCCACTACTTCACCGCGAAATACACGATCAATAAAATTACCAATCGCTCCACCTAATAAGAACATAAGGCTCGCTTGAAATAATGGCTTTCCTTTTGCTTCTTTATGAAAATAATAAAGAATACCGATTATTACAGCTACCGTAACAATTGCAAATAACCAAAATTGTCCCTGCAACATTCCCCATGCTGCTCCGCGATTACGATGCGAAAGAAGTCCAAAATAAGGATCCCATAGCATAATACTTTCACCAAGTTGCATGTTTTTAACGATACTCCATTTTGTTAGTTGATCGATAATTACTACAAAAGCTGCTAGCCCATAATATTTATACACCGCAATATCCTCCGTTTACTCTATATCTTAACCATTTTAACATAACAGAGCTATGAATGAAAAAAACTACTCATAAAATACTTCTTTTTGCAACAAAAAAGCCCCTTTCTATGAATAATCGTTGAAAAAGGCAGTCTCTTAAACAAAAATATATTTTTATATTGTTTCTGATATCTTTGAATGTACATTTTTCATATAAAAATGAGCAGTCCGATTAGTTATCGACTGCTCATTTTTTCAATTATGCTTCAGGATAGTATTTTTCTACAACATCCGCACAGTGTGCACATAATGTTGGGTGTGATTCACTTTGACCAACTGTTTCAGAAATTGACCAGCAACGTTCACATTTTTCACCTGTAGCTTTTTCTACAAGAACAGCTACGTTATCTACTACTACTGCTTCTGCCGGAGCTTGTGTAGTTTCGCCGCCTACCACGAATTCTGAAACGATATTCAATTGAGCAAAATTAATATCTTGATCTGCAAGTAAAGATGTAGTTGCTTCATCTGCAAAGACTGTCACTTTTGCTTCTAATGATTTACCGATTATTTTCGCGTTACGCGCTTCTTCTAAAGCTTTTAAAATTGCATTACGAACAGTGATGATTTGAGCCCATTTCGTGCGTAATGCTTCAAAATCTTCTTGTTCAACAGCTTCTGGCATATCAGTTAATTGAACGCTTACTGCCTCTGTGTTATCTAAATACGACCACATTTCATCTGTTGTATGTGGAATGATTGGAGTTAATAATTTTAATAATGCTTGTAATGTATCATACATAACCGATTGCATTGCACGACGGTCTGCATTATCTTGACCTTCGATATACACAACGTCTTTTGCAATATCTAAGTAGAATGAGCTTAACTCAGTTGCTACGAAGTTGTTGATTGTGTGATATACGCTTGCAAATTCATAGTTATCATAATGTGTGCGTACCGCTTTAATCACATCTTGTAATTTCATGTACATATAGCGATCCACTTCACGAAGATCTGCATATGCTACGCGATCTGTTTTAGGATTGAAGTCGCTCACATTACCATGTAGGAAACGAAGCGTATTACGGATTTTACGGTAGACTTCAGAAACTTGCTTCATGATGTCCATCGAAATACGAACGTCAGCTGTGTAGTCTACTGATGCTACCCATAAACGTAGAATATCGCCACCATATTGGTTCATTACTTTGATAGGAGCGATAATATTCCCAATAGATTTACTCATTTTGCGCCCTTCGCCATCTAATACGAAACCGTGAGAAAGTAAACCTTTATACGGCGCATGCCCATGTATAGCAACACTTGTAATAAGTGAAGAGTTGAACCATCCACGGTATTGGTCAGAGCCTTCTAAATAAAGATCTGCAGGGTAGCGTAATTCTGGGCGTTCATCTAATACACCTTGGTGTGTAGAACCTGAGTCAAACCAAACATCCATAATGTCGGTTTCTTTAGTAAATTCGCCATTTGGACTACCTGGATGAGTGAAGCCTGCTGGTAATAAATCTTTTGCTTCACGTTCGAACCAAATGTTTGAACCGTGTTCTTTAAATAGATTTGCAACGTGTTCGATTGTTTCTTCAGTAATGATTGGTTCATCATTCTCAGCATAAAACACTGGAATTGGAACACCCCAAGCACGTTGACGAGAAATACACCAGTCCCCGCGATCACGAATCATATTGAATAGACGTGTTTCACCCCAAGAAGGTGTAAAGTTTGTATCACGAATTGCTTGTAACAATTCTGGACGGAATGCTTCAATTGAAGCAAACCACTGTGCAGTTGCACGATAAATAACTGGTTTTTTGGTACGCCAGTCATGTGGATATGAGTGTGAGAAGAATGAAAGCTTTAGTAACGCTCCTTTTTCTTCTAATGCTTTTGTAATTTCTTTATTGGCATCATTATAGAACAATCCTTCAAAACCAGGAGCCTCTTCAGTTAATACACCACGGTTATTAACTGGGCTTAAAATACCGATATCGTATTTTTTACCGATGTTAAAGTCGTCTTCACCATGTCCAGGGGCTGTATGAACGCAACCAGTACCTGCGTCAAGTGTAACGTGGTCACCACACATAATCAATGCATCACGGCCATATAAAGGATGAGCTGCTACAACGTATTCTAAATCTTGTCCAGCAATTTCACGATCAATTTCGTAGTTTTCCCATTCTAAAGTTTCTGCTACTTTTTCAAGTAAACCTTTAGCTATGATAAATTTCTTATCAGCCACTTTTACTACCGCATATGTGAATTCTGGATTCACGGAAATACCTAAGTTAGCAGGAATTGTCCATGGCGTTGTTGTCCAGATGATAAAGTTTTCATCAGTATTAACTACACCTTTACCGTCTTTTACAGCAAATGCAACATAGATAGATGGTGATTTGATATCTTGGTATTCAATTTCTGCTTCAGCTAATGCTGATTCACTTGATGGAGACCAGTAAACTGGTTTTAAACCTTTATAGATATAACCTTTTTTAGCCATTTCACCAAAGACTTTAATTTGACGCGCTTCGAATTTAGGTTGTAATGTGATATATGGATTATCCCAGTCACCACGAACACCGATACGTTTAAATTGAGTTCGTTGACGATCAACTTGCTCGTAAGCATACTCTTCACAAAGTTTACGGAATTCCGCAGTAGTCATTTCTTTGCGTTTTACACCTTTGTTAGTTAGTGCTTGCTCGATTGGTAGACCATGCGTATCCCAACCTGGTACATAAGGAACGAAGTAACCAGTCATTGAACGGTGACGATTAACCATATCTTTTAATACTTTGTTTAATGCATGTCCCATATGAAGATCGCCATTTGCGTATGGAGGGCCATCATGTAAGATGAATGCTGGGCGATCTTTTGTACGCTCTAACACCAACGCGTTGATGTCCATTTCTTCCCATTTTTCTTGAATTTTCGGTTCATTAGCCGGTAAATTTCCACGCATCGGGAAATCTGTTTTCGGCATTAATAACGTATCTTTGTATTCCATATAAAATCCTCCTCTTTTTTAAGCAAATAAAAAACTCCCCATCCCAAAAAAGGGACGAGGAGGAATTATCTCGCGGTACCACCCTAATTGCGTATAATAATTTAATACGCCTCTTAGACACCTTAACGTGGTGTGAGCCGAGATTACTTACTGTTTTTGTTCAGTAATCTAGTTCCAGAGTGATTTTCTTCCTTGAATGTATAGTCTGAGCTTACACCGTCCTCAGATCGCTTTTACATCACTCAAAAAATACTGTCTCCATCATAACTTTTTCTTTGATATGTTGACATTATAGAAAACAGAAAGCATTCAGTCAAGTATCGTTTACTCTACAGGTGTATCTAAGCGCTCTAATTCTGTTGAATCAATTTCATACTCCAATAAATGATCCCAATCATCGGATTCAATCAAATCTAATTGGGCTTCAACAATCATTTTGAAGCGATTACGGAATACTTTAGATTGTTTTTTCAACTCTTCAATTTCTAGTGCAATACGACGTGCTTTTGATAGAGCTTCGTTAACAATACGATCAGCATTCTTCTCAGCTTCTTTAACGATCAATTTTGCTTCTTTAGTAGAATTACGTCGCACTTCTTCAGCAGCTTCTTGTGCAATGACAATTGATTTTTGAAGTGTTGATTCAATTGAATTATAGTGACCAATTTGCTCATTCGAAGTTAGTAATTTGCTTTCTAGCTCTTTTTTCTCTTTTAAAACAACTTCATAGTCTTTTATGATTTGCATTAAAAACTCATTGACTTCATCTTCATTGTAACCTCTGAAACCACGAGTAAACTCTTTATTATGTATATCAACAGGCGATAACGGCATTTTCTACACTCTCCCTTATAGCATAATATATATTGTAAACTATTATACAGGTCATTAATGGTAAGTACATCGAAAAAACAACAAATTTAATGAAATTGTTATGTTTTTCTTTCCATACGACCTATATTAATGCGAATTTTATCTTTTTTTGTTCTTCCTTCAATAGCTCTTATCATAAATCTCCCGAAACCTCGAATCGATAGTAAATCGAGTTCATGCAACTCAAAAGAAATATTTTCACGGATAGTAAAGTTAACCTTCACTTTTCCACTATTAATAAGTGCTGCTGATTTCTGACGAGATATATTAAATACAGAAGCGATAACTGTATCTAAACGCATCGAACTTACTGTCATCATTTCATCCGTCCAAACTTCTTCATTTGATAGTAACATTTCAGTTGAATTTAGCTCTTCTACATATACTTTTACCTTACCAATTGAAGTGAGATTAGCTCGGACATAATCTTCTATTTCTGAAGCAATAGCGAATTGGGCTGTAGAGTTGTCTAATCTTATATCCCCAAATTTCTCTCTTCCTAAACCAAGTGATAGTAACGCCCCTAAAACATCTGGATGCTCAAGCTGAACAAACTTAGTAGGATAGCGCAGATGGAATACCGTGATTTGATAATCCTCTTCTACTGGTACAAAATAGGACGGGTATATAAGAATCCTTCTGCGCTCAGCTTCATCAAATGCACCAAAATTCGCCATTTCAATATCGCCTTGATGTCCAATAATTGACTGTGCTATAAAACGTTGACGCGGATCTAGAAAGTCCGTTAACTTTGGCGCATATCGATTTTCTACTTCCATACGCCAGCCACTAACTTGATCAATAAATTCACGCTCTTCTGGTCGGAAATGCTGAAATATCTCTTCCATAATACCCCTCCTTTCTTAATAAAAAAACCCCACATTCATATTGTGGGGAAGAGTGACATTGACTAAAAACTAGAGTGAAAATCCATTAAACAAACTTATTACTCCTTGATTTGCCAAATTCAATACAAATAACGCGACGATTGGCGAAATATCAATCATACCTAGCGGTGGAATAAAACGTCTAAATAACTCTAAATACGGCTCGCAAATTTTACCTAAAATTTGTCCGAATTTAGACTCATAAGCTGCTGGAACCCACGACATCAAAATATAAATGATAAGCGCAATTGAATAATAGAAAATTAATTTTGAAATTATACTACCTACTATAAACATAAATTATTAAACTCCTCAGTTTGATCAGTCTTCATAATAATATTCAGAAATATTACCGTCAACTTCTACATTATCTGGTGTGCATAAAAATATGTCCGTACCAATACGTTTTATATCTCCACCCAGTGCACATATTGTACCACTTAAGAAGTCAATAATACGAATACCTTGCTCTTTATCTATACGCTGTAGATTTACAACGACTGCACGCTTGCTTTTTAGATGTTCAGCAATATCTTGAGCTTCTGCATAGACACGAGGTTCCGCTAAGACAACCTTAGAAGATTTTTGTGTAATACTTACTAGATTAGGTGTATTTGTATGTTCAGTTGCCACACTCCGTCGCTCCTTGTTGCTTACTTTTTTAACTGCAGGTTGACTTACTGCAGCTTGATGAACTGGTTGTGACATGACTCTTTGTTGGCGTTGCTCTTGCTGTTGATGTTGCTGTTGTGGTTGCGATTGCTGTGATTGCTCATAATAGTCTTCATCATCTTCTTCTAGTAAAAAAAAGTTCTTAATTTTATCCTTCATGCTCATTAAGAATCCCTTCTTTCGTTGCCAACTAGAGCCGTACCAATTCGAACATACGTTGCACCCTCTTCGACAGCGATTTCATAGTCATTTGACATTCCCATCGATAAATCGTGACATGGTGCATGAGCATATCCGTTATTTTCGACTTCCAATTGTAGTTTTTTGAGATTTTTAAAAATGTTGCGAACTACTTCTAAATCTTCTGTATTTGGGGCCATTGTCATTAAACCCACTACGCGTATACGAGAATATTGCGATAGTTGCTCTATAAACGGTATGACTTCTTCTGGTTGCAGACCATGCTTTGATTCTTCACCTGAAACATTTACTTGTACAAAACAATTAACAATACGTGTTGCTCGTTTTTCAATTTCGTCTGCTAAACTAATACGATCTAAAGAATGTAGATAATCAATTTTATCGATGACTTGTTTAACTTTACGAGTTTGCATCGAGCCGATATAATGCCATACAGCACCCTCGGTAATTGTTTCTCTTTTTTCTAACAAGCCTTCTGGACGATTTTCGCCTAATTGATTTAATCCTGCATCAAGCGCTTCAATAGCTCGTTCAGTAGACACTTGCTTTGTAACTGCGATTATTGATACATCTGCTACTTGTCTATCTACCCTGTTTGCTGCTTTTTTAATCTTTAGCTGAATTTCTTCTAAGTTATTTATAATAAACGTCATTTTATTCCCATCTTTTCAAAGATACTTGTTAACTTATTGTACCAAGCCACGGATTAATTATCAATGAATTGTCATACATTTCACTATCGTGCTTTCACTAATATGACATCCTTCCCAACTACTAGAATATCTTCTATACGAATTTTCATTGTATCATTATCACTTTGTGAAAATTGAAAGAATCTTTTTGGTTCAGATACAACAAATGCTTCAATCAAGCCCGTTTCCTCCGACAAAACTGCATCTAGGACAAACCCTAAAAATCGGCCATTACCAGCTTCAATAATTTCTTTTCTTTGGATATCAGAAAATCTCATCTACATCCCTCCTAACTCAGTCTATGAAGGGAAATAGCAAAAAACGCATCAACTTTTAGAGTTTGATACGTCTTTGCCATAGTTATTAATTATCGTATTGTGATATTTGCTTTTGAATTGTTTTGATTGCACTTTTTTCCAGCCTTGAAATTTGAGCTTGCGAAATTCCTAATTCGTTTGCTATCTCAGTCTGAGTTTCACCATAGTAAAAACGTTTTGCTAAGATTTTTTGTTGTCGTTCATCTAGCTTCATAACATTTTCTTTCATGGTTACATAAGTCAACCATCGTTCTTCTGAAACTGCATTATCTTTCAATTGATCCATCATATAAACTGGATCACCACCATCTGAATAGATCGGCTCATGCAATGACATTGGTTCTTGAATCGCATCTAAAGCAAATAATATATCCTCTTGCGGCAAGCCTGTCATACGCGCTAAATCAGATAACGTTGGTTCACGTAATTGCTCATTGATAAACTGCTCTTTAGCCTGCATTGCCTTATAGGCAATATCACGCAATGAACGAGCAACACGCAGTGGGTGATGGTCCCGCAAATGCCTGCGAATTTCCCCAATAATCATTGGCACTGCATAGGTTGAAAATCTCACATTATGAGACAAATCAAAATGATCAATTGATTTTAACAAACCAATACAACCGACTTGAAACAGGTCATCAGCCTGTTCACCACGATATGCAAAACGCCCTACAATACTGAGTACTAAACGTAGATTGCCCATAACGAGCTGATCTCTTACTTCCTCTTGGCCACTTTGCAATTGGATAAATAACTGACGCATTTCCTCATGCTTTAATACAGGTAACTTTGCAGTATCTACACCGCATAAATCCACTTTTGTTCGCATAGTCATTTCCTCCGGACGCTTCTTTCTTTGTTGTAAGTTCAGTTTGTCCGTTAAGTGACAGAATATGCGATGGAAAAATGACCAATTTCAACCATTACATTGTTGGTTGATTTAAATTTTCACGTAATTCATGAATAATTTTCTTCTCTAAACGAGAAATATAAGATTGTGAAATACCAAGATGATCTGCTACTTCCTTCTGTGTCATCTCTTCTCTACCATTTAGTCCGAAACGACATTCCATAATATAACGCTCGCGCTCTTCCAAGATATGAATCGCTTGAAACATATGTTGGCGTTCGATTTTTTTTTCAACATTATCCGTAATAATATGCTCGTCCGTTCCTAAAATATCCGAAAGTAATAGTTCATTACCATCTGCATCTGAATTGAGTGGTTCATCAAGTGAAACTTCACCTTTAGTTCGACTTGTTTTGCGTAAATGCATTAAAATTTCATTTTCGATACATCTAGAAGCGTATGTAGCGAGTTTGATATTTTTTTCAGTATTAAAAGTTTCAATTGCTTTTATTAATCCAATCGATCCAATACTGATTAAATCTTCAATTGGTGTATTTGAATTATCAAAACGCCTAGCAATATAAACTACTAAACGCAAATTACGTTCGATTAACGTATCTCTAGCACTCATATCTCCCCGCATAAACGCCGCAATAACTTCCTTCTCCTCCTCTTTTTTCAATGGTACAGGCAGCGATTCATGACTTCCTATATAAAAAGTACCCTTCGTTCTCCAAGTAATGAACTTCTGCTGTAGCCAATGCCAAAATTTTCGAATCATGTAAAAACCCCTTCCATCATTATTGACAAAGCGTTGAGACATTCAGAATGACATTTACCTGCTGTGGGAAATGATCTGATTCCCTTGTAAGTACGAAAAACCCTGGTGCGATAAAGAAACTATCTTCCCCGTGTACCTCCCAGTGATCAAAACGGAAAGCGATTCCATAAACTGCTTTTTCTTGTACAGTTGAGAATCGAATAACCGTCAACTTACTTTGTAACTCTTTCGGGAACATTGATAATTTGTAAGGATTAGTTGATTGCCAGCTATCTAGTGCATTTTTTAGCCCAACATCCATATGATCTTCTAACGCACTCCAAGCAATAAAATGAACAGCCCTACCAGTTAATGGTTCGATACAACTATTTCCTGTATCGATAAAGCCGCTTAACTGCCAGCTCTTACCTTGAAACGTCATTGTCGTATCTAATACAAGTCCACGCTCAAGAGATTGCTGTTTACTAACGGTCCATCTATTTTGCAAAAGAACAAGACCCGCCACAGCGATGATACTGCTTGTCGACGCAAAATAGACAGTAGGCATTTTAAAAAATAGTGGCTCAAGTGCAGTTAATAGACCACCTGCAAATAATGCGGCCACAATGCAAATAACAGCACTTTTGAGCCATTTCATAAAATGAAAACCAAAAGCACAAATTGTCATCACGACAAAAGCAAAAATCATTGGTATAACAGATTGACCAATAAAGACAACGACACATGCACCTATTAGAGCACTAAACAACAATCTTTTTCTCGACACTTGTAATGCACCAATCTTACTTGTAAAGGTCAAGACAATGTAATTAAAAATTGTATTGAGCGCTAAAATAACTTCTCCGTACATGAGACCGCCTCCCTACTGAAAGGTTATCATCCTCCAACTTCAAAAAATGTCAAACTGTGAAGTGATTACGCAAAAAATTTGCGACAGAAAAAAGTGTATACTGACATTTTTTTGCAGAAATTTTCCGCAAAATAAAAAGCCCACACAATAAATTGTGTGAGCTAGTTGGATTTATAAATTAACGTCTTTTTTGGCGATTACGTAAGAATGTTGGAATATCTAAAGCATCATCTTGAGATTGTGACGTATGTGTTTGACGCACAGGCTCTTGATGTGCCTTTACTTCTTCTTGTCTTACTTCACGAACAGCTTGTTGAGGAGCCGCAGTAACAGCTGGACGGCTAGCACCGATTCCACCACGACCAGATGAACGCGGATCTATAGGCATATCATCATCTGAGAATCCAGTTGCAATAACTGTAACGATGATTTCATCTTTCAAGTTATCATTAATAACCGCACCGAAGATAATATTCACATCTTCATCAGATGCTGCAGATACAATATCAGCGGCATCCCCTACTTCATAAAGACCAAGGTTTGAACCACCAGTCATATTCATTAGGACACCTTTTGCACCATGAATCGATGTTTCTAGCAATGGACTTGAAATCGCCTTTTTGGCAGCTTCTATTGCACGATTTTCACCAGATGCTATACCGATACCCATTAATGCAGAACCTTTATCTGACATAATAGATTTTACATCTGCAAAGTCTAAGTTAATAAGACCTGGTGTTGCAATTAAATCCGAGATACCTTGTACACCTTGACGAAGAACATTATCAGCTTCACGGAATGCTTCTAGCATTGGCGTGTTTTTATCAACTATTTCAAGCAAACGATCATTTGGAATAACAATTAATGTATCAACTGCTTCTTTCATAGCAGTTGTACCGCCATATCCTTGTGATTGACGTTTTCGTCCTTCAAAAGTGAATGGACGTGTTACAACACCAACTGTTAACGCACCTAAATCGTGAGCAATTTGAGCAATAACAGGTGCAGCACCTGTACCAGTACCGCCACCCATACCAGCAGTAACGAATACCATATCTGCTCCGCTTAGCGCTTCTTCTAACTGTTCTTTACTTTCTTCAGCAGCTTTTTTCCCTACTTCAGGGTTTGCTCCTGCACCTAATCCACGTGTTAATTTACTACCAATCTGTAATTTTACATCTGCTTTTGATAGTTTTAATGCTTGTGAGTCTGTATTCACGGCAATGAATTCTACACCTTGTACACCATGTTCAATCATACGATTGACTGCATTATTACCGCCGCCGCCAACGCCGATCACTTTAATAATTGCTAGTTGTTCGACATCTGTATCAAATTCTAACATCTCTATTCCTCCTATTTTAGCTCATTGTGTGTAGAGAAAGCCGCATATATTATTCTAAAAATTTGGTTAAGAAACTACGAACCTTACCAACTACGCCTTCTTTTTGCTCTTGTGTATCATAAGCAGTTGGCACTTTTGTATTTGACTCTGTATTTTGAATTGGTCCTAGCGGTTTGTCATCGCTATAATCTCCGAGAAACTCGGATTCCATATATGCATAACGGATTAAGTTTACTGCTGATGTATATTCAGGTTCTCTTACACCGATATATTCAGGCGTGTAAACTCTTACTCTCGTTTGTAACACATGGCGAGCTAGTTGAGAAATACCTTCTAATTTGGCAACGCCACCAGTTAATACGACGCCACCTGGTAAATCTTGAATACCCATCCGATACAACTCATCGATTATCAATTCGAATAGTTCTTCCAATCGAACACCGATTATTTCGGATATGTACCTTTGACTAAATTGTTCCTTTGTATCTCCATCAATAACTGGCACTTCAAATAGTTCATCCTCTGAAGCATCGTCGTAAAATGCATGTCCATAGTCAATTTTAATCTTCTCAGCTTGTTCTGTAGGTGTTTTTAATACAATCGATAAATCTTTCGTAATATGTTCTCCACCTACTGGAATAACAGCTGTGTGAGTGAAATGCTCATCTTTGAAAACAGCAATTGTTGTTGAACCACCGCCAATATCAATAAATGCAGTGCCTCGGTTCTTTTCATCTTCTGTTAATGCAAATTCACCTGCAGCAAGTGACTGTAAGTAAATTTCTTGTATATCTAATCCCGCTTTTTCAACGCAACGGAGTACATTATGCAGGATTGTTTTAGAAGTAGTTATTAATGTACCATCCATTTCTAATCGGATACCAATCATACCTCGAGGGTCTTTGATTTCATCTAAATTATCTACTATAAATTGTCTAGGAACTAAATTGACTAGCTCTCTCTCTGGCGGAATAGACATCACTTGTGCCGATTCCATTACGCGATCTAAATCCTCATCGCCTATTTCACGGTTGTCACTATTAACAGCAACTACCCCTTTAACAGGTTGAAGCATAGCCTGATTGGCAGGAATACCTAGAATAACTTTATTAATAGTCATCCCTATCATTCTTTCGGCTTGTTCGACCGCTTTTTTAATAGATTGTACTGTAGCATCTATATCTACAATACTCCCTTTACGAATGCCAGTAGATTTTACATTACCTACTCCTATTACATGTAAAGTCTCATTATTTACTTCTCCAATAACGACTTTAATGGATGATGATCCTATATCTAGTGATACATATAATTCTGAGTGACTCAATCTGTGGCACCTCCTTCAACAACTCTTATCAATATTCTATTGTAAATTGAGTAACTTGTCTAAATAAATTCCTGTTTTTTTGAAAAAATTCCTTCTATTAGACTGCTTTTTCAGATTGCTTTGCTTTTTTATCATTCCATTTTGATAATAATATCCTTCTAATGATAGCAATATTTTGGAAAAGTCGCACTCCAAAAGCAAATACGGCTGCCAAATAAAGATCAACACCTAAGTGAACTCCTAAAAAAGCTAATCCTGCTGCTAGAGCAATATTAAAGAAAAAACCTGTCACGAATACATAATCATCATATACTTGTTGTAATTGTGCTCTTATCCCACCAAAGAGAGTATCTAAAGCAGCAAGGACTGCAATTGATAAGTAACTTTCGTATATTGTAGGTATTTGAACGTCAGTTAACAGACCAAGGGAAATACCTAATAGTAAACCTAGTAATGGTAACCACAAATTCTATTCCCCCTTTGTCGTTTCTGATAAAAATTTATTATGAAAAGAACGATCAAATCCATTTAAAGTTACCTTCTTCTGTGGTTTTCCAATTGATAAAGTTAAATTATCAAGATAAAATTCATCTGCTATGGATGAAGATTCCAAATAACTTGCAAGCTTATTAGCATCCGCTAAAGTACTTGTACCAATAGTTATCATAAATGGAGGTGTTCGAACAGCCAAACTATTAACTGTTGTTTGTCCATTAATATCACGAATAGCTGTCGTTTGAACGATTCTCTTACCATCAATCACAACTGCATTGCCCTTAAAACGATTAATATCATTGACAAGCTTTACTAATAAATCGGGCGAGATATTTGATACTGCTTGTCCTAATGCCTTTGCCTCAGGCGAAACATCAACTCTAAGTACTAAACCCGGAGATTTTATTTCTGCTAATCCCGCTTCTTGTTTCAGCCCTTGAACTGTTTCCCTCAATATGCGATCTGGACTATCATTATCCATATTCTCATATTTGCTAATCGTGGAATTTAATAGCTGAATGTTTGCTAACAGTTCTGAATGACGCTGCTTTTCTAGCGATAGTTCCCGACGAATATCCCATAAATCACGTGTATCACGTTGTTGTGGATTTTTCACTGTGTTATACTGCATCGCTAACATAAATCCAATGATGAAAAATACAATGATGAACGGTGTATGCATTTTACGCTTCAATCTATCGCCTCCTTACCTTAGACCATTAAGAATTTCCTTGGACAGCAGGCATGACGAGCTGCTTACTACCATCTATCGTCACAATAATATTATCATCAATGAGTTGGTCAAAAACGCCACCAGCTAGTGTTAAACCTGCAGACAATACCTTTGGATTACCTACTGCTTCAATGACAAATGGCGCTGGGAATTGGTCGTCATCAATCGTGATTACTGGACCATTACATTTAATATAAGAATTAGCTTTTAATCGATGACCATTAATGGCAATCGCTTGTGCTCCAGAAATCTTTAATTCATTTAATACTTTGAAAACGTGACTTTCATGAACGATATAGTCATTCGGGTTGACCGATTTCGGATCATATTCAGCATCTTGTAAGGTCACAGTAACACCCGATCCTCGTCCAGGTATTTTACCAAGTAAAAGACGTAAATCATCAGCCTGCTTCACTAAACCTTTATATCCCTCTTTACTACCCGAAAAGTCTTGTTCATAATCCTTTATTTTTTGTTGTAAAAGTAATTTTTCTTCTTCAAGTTCTTTATTACGCTCTTGTTGAGCAATTAAATCTTCACGTAATTGTTCTTTTTTTTCAAAATCAGAAGAGCTTGTTTCCGTCATCGTGTGATCTTTTGTCTTTGCCGTGTTATAGGCATATGCGAAAAGAAAGCCTAGTGCAATCGAAACTACTAAAAAGGCAAATTGATGTTTAAATGAATGTCGTTTTTTATTGGCCGGTTGTTTGGTCATCTATTTCCTCCCTTGAAGTTGGTTTACCATATTCACTCGAATACGAGCGATAGAATGAACCTACTTCTAAGTCAATAACCCCTTTTTCACCTTTTTTGACTTGCGAAATGATAGATGGATAATAACGCAATTTTTCAGCCAGTGTCGTAATAGTTGCACGAACTTCAAAACCATCATTCATAAATAAACGTACCGCATAAGGATTGGATTTTGTTGGAATAGCATTTACTTGAGATATTAAAGTCTTTAATTCTTGATCGACCTTGTCCAATTGTTTAATCATTTTAAGTAATAAGGCGTCTTCTTGGAAACCAACCAAGATGGGCAAATTCAAATCATGTGGTATTTCATCTAAGCTGTAAATTACGCCATTTTGCAACACTAGATTATATTGACCACCATTCTTAATAAAAGCTTTTTTATCGTACTCTTTTACTTTTATAGTCACAGTGTTTAACCAATTTCGTTCAACTGATACACTTTCGACCCAATCTTTTTTTTGAAGGGTCTCTTCAATTTTTTTCGGCTTAAATGCCCACAAAGAATCCCCTACACGGATCTTGCTATGTTTTGTGTAGTATTCTGCTTTTTTTAATTGACCACCAGTTACTTTAATTTCCCCTATATGACTTAATGATGATTGAAAATAAAGAAGTGCCAGTAAGATAATGCCGAAAATGGCTAGCAATATTGTAAACCGCTGATTCGTCCGTTTTTTACGACGTTCACGAAGCGTAGGAATACGTTCTTCTATATCTATAATTTTCTCCATACTGTGCACTCCTTCCTCTTTTATTTAAATTCTTTTTGTAAAATTCCAAATTACACCGACTATAAGCCAAGCGGACATTAGGGATGAACCACCATAACTTATAAAAGGCAAAGTCACCCCTGTTACAGGGAGTAAGCCTGAAACAACTCCAATATTCAAAAATGCTTGAAAACCTAGCATACTGATCAATGCTGCAACACTGTAATAATAGCTTAATTGCTGTGTTCTGACGGCCAAAGCATAACCAGAGTATAAAGCCACAGCAAAGGTTATAACGATCAATGTTGCGCCTATAAAGCCTGTTTCTTCGGCAATGATTGAAAAGATAAAATCATTTTGCGGTTCGGGTAAATAGAGATACTTTTGACGACTGTTACCAAAACCATGTCCAAACAGTCCAGCAGGTCCAATTGCAAGTAAGGATTGGATTGCTTGGAAGCCACTACCTAATGGGTCAGACCAAGGATCCAGATACGCCTCTATACGCTTTAATCGATAAGGAGCCGCCATTATTAAACCCACTAAACCACTAATACCAATCATCATTAGAAAAACGTAAAAACGAATTGGATAACCAGCTATAAACAGTAAAGCAAAGGATGATACGAGTAAAATAAACGCAGAACCAAAATCAGGTTGCAGCATTATAAGCGCTGCTGGCAATAGAATCAAAACAAAGTGACTTAGTTGAATAGTTCTTTCCGTACTTTTCTTACGCGCTAATACAAAGCTCAATTTTACAAGCAATGCAATCTTAGCAAATTCAGCGGGCTGAATACTAAGGGGTCCAAAAGCAATCCAGCTTTGAGAACCATTTCGCACAGCGCCTATTCCAGGAATCAATACCGCTATTAAAAGTAAGAGTGAAAATATGTACAGTATTGTCCAACTTTTTTCCATTCTTAGAAGGGAACTATTGGAAACAACATAAAATGCTCCGACTGCCACACCTAAATAAATTAGTTGCTTAAAAAGAAAAGGGGCAGTATTACCATAGTGTACCTTGCCCCAATATGTCCCTGCAGAATAGACGAAAACAATGCCTATCAATGTCAATAAAATGATTGCACTCATAAAAAGTGTGCGTTCACGTTGATTCAGCTATGGCATCCTTCCTGTTGTTCGAATTTCCTTACAACTTCATTGCAGCTTCGATGAACTTATCACCACGCACCTCGAAAGTCGGGTATTGATCCCAGCTTGCGCATGCAGGAGATAATAAGATGACATCTTCTTCATTTGATAAATCTGCTGCTTGTTTAACACCTGATTCCATATCATTAGCATATGCTATCTTTTCAACACCACATGATTCTGCGAATTCAGCAAATCGCTTAGCTGTTTCCCCAGCTACGACAACTGCGTGAACATTCCCCATATGTGGACGTAGTTCTTCAAATGAGTGCCCTCGATCTAAGCCACCTGCAAGTAAAACAATCGGCTGTGTAAAAGCTGCTAACGCACTGCGAGTAGCTAATGTATTAGTCGCTTTAGAATCATTGAAAATTTTACGACTTTGCCATTCTCGAACAAATTGTGTACGGTGCTTAACACCCGTAAATGATGATAAAACATGCTCTATCTTATCTTTCGGACAATCCATAATTATTGCTGCTGCAACTGCTACTAAAACATTCTCTAAATTATGTTGTCCAGGAAGAGCTATAATGCTACGTTTGATAAATGGTTTACCTAACCAGTAAACCATTTCATCATCTGCACTTATTCCTAGATAATTAATACCATTTGTTGTGAATGGAATTTTACGTGCATGTGATTTATTTGCATAACTCACAACTACTTCTTGATCTGCGTTATAGATTAAATAATCTGATGCATCCTGGTTGCGTGTTACAGCAAATTTAGCATTACTGTATTCTTCCATCGAACCGTGATAGTCAATATGCGCTTCATATAAATTCGTCCAAATCGCAATTTTTGGCTTGAAATGTTCAGTACCCATTAATTGGAATGAAGATAATTCTGTAACGACTACATTATCTGGTGTAGCATTTTCAGTGACTGAACATGCTACTGTACCTATATTTCCAGCGATGAGAGGATTTAAACCACCTTGTTTTAAAATATGATAAAGTAAGGTGGTCGTTGTTGTTTTACCATTTGAACCCGTAATACCAATCATTGGAGCCTCGCTAATTAAGTAAGCGAGCTCTATCTCAGTCCAAATTGGAATACCTCGTTTTACAGCATCTGCTACTAGAATATTTGTATAAGGAATACCAGGGTTTTTCACAACTAATTCGAAGCCTTCATCTAGTAAATCTTCTGGATGACGGCCACAAATCACTGTAATTCCTTGTTGTAACAGACGTTGTGCATCAGTGTTCTCTTCAAATGGTTTAGCATCATTCACAGTAACGAAAGCACCCATTTTATGCAGTAATTCCGCAGCTGCGACACCACTTTTAGCTAATCCTAGTACAAGTACTTTTTTATGTTCCATCTCTTTTATGCTTTTCATTTCAAGACCTCCGGAACCACTGCGATCAACGCTGCAACTACTGCTGTCAACCAGAATGTTAGAACAATACGCCATTCAGACCAGCCTGATAACTCAAAATGGTGATGTAGTGGACTCATTTTAAAAATTCGCTTACCTGTTAATTTGAAACTTGCTACTTGTAAAATAACAGATAGTGTTTCAGCTACAAAGATAATACCAATCAGTAATAGTAATACTTCATGCCCAACTAATACTGAAAGCATTGCAAGTGCTCCACCTAAAGCAAGTGAACCAGTATCTCCCATAAACACTTTTGCTGGATTAGCATTAAATAATAAGAAACCAAGTAAAGCACCTGTTACAGCAAATGCAAATATCGCGATATCAACTTGACCGTTTACAAGCGCTAGTACACCAAATGCAGTAAAAGCAATGGAAGCTGTACCCGACACAAGCCCATCTAACCCATCTGTTAAATTGACAGCGTTTGAGAAACCTACTAACCAAAAGATTAAGAATAAAACATAAAATCCACCTAAGTTAAAGGCGAAATCAGTAAGCGGTATCTGGATTGTATTATGGAAAACGCCTAGACCTAATAAGAAATAGGCAGCAATCGAAATAATAATTTGTCCGATTAACTTTTGGAGGGATGTTAATCCCAAATTACGCTTGAAAATAATTTTAAGACCATCGTCTAAAAAGCCGATTAAACCAAAGCCGAATAAGACGAGAATTAATACAACAGATTGTGAAGTAAAGGCATCATTTAGATAACCTAATACTATAGTTGTAACGATAATAGCGAATAAAAATATTACGCCACCCATCGTTGGAGTTCCCGCTTTTTTCTGATGTGATTTTGGTCCTTCTTCTCGAATACTTTGACCAAATTTCATTCGACGTAATAACGGAATAACAGCTGGTGCTGTGATAGCCGTTAAGACGAATGAAGTGGCCAAAACAATTAAAGTTGTTGCAATTGTCATGAAAATTCTCCTTCTAACCTTCTTTAGTACATGTACTATCATAGTAGTTTCAATTCTATTTTTAAAGACTAATACACGCTATTTTTCTAAATAAACGTGAATTATGCCATCTAGTCCGATTTGTGCATCTGCTTTTGGCAGTTGAGAGGCAATTTTGGAGCCATTTCCATGCCATTCTAAACGAAACGGATATTGTAATTTTGCTATATCTTCTTTTGTCTGACCGACCAAATCAGGTACGCGCACTTTTTCAACATCCCCCCATTTATATATCTTTTCTAATTGTCCCTTTCGCTCTGTAATACCGACTTTATCATGAACATCCTCAATGATTTGCCCTACAATTGGTGCCGCAATAACACCACCAAATTGCGTAACGTTCTTTGGATTATCTATTGCAACATAAACAACGATTTCTGGATCATCTGCTGGTGCGAAGCCGATAAAGGATACAATATATTCCCCATCCTTATACCGTCCATTTTCAACTTTTTGAGCTGTTCCAGTCTTACCACCTATGCGCAGGTGATCTCTAAATGCATTTCTACCAGAACCTAAAGCAACAACCGATTCTAATGCTTCACGAACTTTTTTGGACGTTTCGGGCTTAATGACTTGTCGTTTTTTTACAGGCTTGTAGCTTTTCAATATCTTGCCTGAATTTGAATCGATTAGATTTTTAACTATATAGGGTTGATAGAGTGTACCACCATTAATCGCTGCTGATACTGCCTGGACTTGTTGAATTGGTGTGACAGAGATTCCTTGCCCAAAAGACGTTGTAGCATGTTCAACAGGACCATATGCCTTTTCAGAGAACAATATCCCACTTGATTCTCCAGCCATATTCGATCCTGTTGTTTGCCCAAAGCCAAAATCACGTATATATTTTTGAAGTTTTGTTGGTCCTACTCTTCTTCCGAGCTCTATAAAACCTGGGTTACAAGAATTTTGTACGACTTCTAAAAAGGTTTCGCTTCCGTGGCCTTCACGCTTCCAACAACGTAGACGAGCACCTTCTACCATTGAGTAGCCCGGATCAAAGAAATGATCCTTATCTAAATCAACAACCTGTTCTTCTAACGCTGCACTTAATGTAATGATTTTAAATGTAGAACCTGGCTCAAAGGTCATCCACACTGGTAGGTTTCTGTTATAAATTTTGGAATCGACTTTGGAAAATGAAGGAGGAGAGAATGTTGGATAAGATGCTAACGCTAATATTTCACCAGTTTTAGGATTCATAGCAATACCCATTGCCTGGTCTGCCTCGTATTTCACCATAGCTTGAGAAAGTTCACGTTCTACGACCTTTTGAACATCAACATCAATGGTCAATTCCATTGTTGCACCGTCTTTACCATCTTTCCAACTATCTTGGACATGAGGAAGTGCTGAACCTTTAGCATCTGTAAATAGGCGAATTGCGGAAGCTTTTCCCATCAATAAATCATCATACTGATACTCTAATCCAGCTAATCCTTGCTGATCATAACCAGTGAAACCAATTAGCCTAGAGAGTAATTGATCATACGGATAATAACGTATGTAATCAAGCCCTGCGTAAATTCCTGGTATATTTTTTTGTTGTATTTTTTCGGCAAGTTCTTTAGATATGTTTTTAGCTTCAGGAGCAAGCTTTACTATTGACGTTTTTTGTTGCATTTTTTTTGCTAATGCTTGCTCATCTACTCCAAGTAATGTTGCCAACTCTTTTGCAGCATCTAAAGGTTTATCATTTTGCGCTGGCATAAAATACAATGTTGGGGCTAGTTTATTACCAACGATTAACTTACCATTGCGATCTACTATATTTCCTCTTAAACTTGAAACTGGTATTTCACGGTCCCAGCTTTCTTCTGCCCTTTTTGTTAACAAATCATGTTGTATAAACTGTACATGTACTAATTTCCCAATAAGCATGAGGAATAAAACAACAAAGACAATCCACATCCACTGCATTCTTTTTTTTGTACTTTTAGTGGCCCACATTGTTCGACATATCACACCTTTTTTTCTTACAAAGTATGATATGACACTCCGTACTATTCAAATTCTTTGCGAAATCACATGAACTATTTATAAATCTCCTCTGGTTTTTTCATTTTCAAAATAATTTTCTTATTTGCATTTAGCACAGTACCAGCTTTAACACTTTGTTTCTGTACGTAGCCTTCACCGTTAATTTCTATATTGGCACCAGCCATTGTTTGATACGTTAAAACGTTACGGAGTGACCAATCTGTAAAATCAGGTACTACCGAATCCCCATCTGTCTTCAAGAATACAAAACCACCAGATAAAACTTCTGATTTTTCTGCTGGGTATTGGTCCGTAATTTTATCACCATTACCTATGATAACCGTTTCTATGCCATTTTCTTCAAATTCTTTTTCAATATCCTCAACAAGTTGACCTTTTAAGTTCTCCATCGTTTGGGATTTTGTTTTTTTAATTTTTTGCGGCTTAATATTTAAGTACTTCAAACTACTTCCCATTACTGTATTAAATACAGTAGATGTTGGCTCTGAGCCGACATCTGTTGGTCCAAGCTTAGGTTTTTCCACCGCAATGTACATAACTAACTGAGGATCATCTGCAGGAGCCATACCCAAAAATGAATACAAGAATTCATTTTTTCCCCAGTAGTATCCACCAGATGCTTTCGGAATTTGAGCTGTACCTGTTTTACCGGCTACTTCATATTCTTTACTTGCAAAGTTTTGACCAGTTCCTTTTTCGGAATAAATGGTAGAAGCTAAAATCTTTCTAACTTCCTTAGCCGTTTTTTCAGAAATAGGCTGACCTTTAATTGTTGGGGTGTTCTCTTTGACGATTTTTTTCGTATTTGGATTCACAATTTTCTCAATTACATACGGTTGCATCATTTTACCATCGTTTGCGATGGCAGAAACAGCTTGAATTAATTGAATAGGGGTAACCGTAGATCCTTGGCCATAAGTAGTTGTGACACGATTAATTGGATATTTATCTAAAATTTGTCCTGTCGCTTCATTTGGTAAATCGATTCCCGTCTTTTCTCCGAAACCAAACTTTTTCATATAAGAAATAAAGGTATCATCGCCCATTAACTTTAATAAATGAGCCATACCTACGTTTGAAGACCGTTGGATTCCTTCTAAATAAGAGATACTTCCCCATCCAACTTGGTTACTATCTCGAATAGTTCGATCGAGCACAGTATACTGACCAGACTGAAATGTAGCATTCGGGAACCATTTCTCTTCTTCGACTGCAGCTGCTAATGTAAATGTTTTCATTGTTGAACCCGGTTCAATCGTCAATTCTGTTAACTGGTTTAACCAGCTATTTTCAAGTCCAGTACCGTCTTGTGGATTATATGTTGGTCTTTGCGACACAGCAAGTATTTCTCCCGTTTTCGGATTGGCAACGACCGCTACCATCGATTCAGGATTATATTTCTTATAAACTTTAGACATTGAATCTTCTAAAAAGTTTTGAATGGTTTTATCAATCGTTAAATATACATCCGCACCATCTTTAGCAGGTTCTACCATCTTATTGCTATTAGGTAGCAAATAACCCCATACATCACTCTTATACTGAACCCTTCCATCCGTACCGGATAATTCTTTGTTATAGATGGACTCTAGTCCCATTTTACCTACGGTTTTAGTTTGTCCATCTTGCTGAGTATCCCGTTGTGCTAAGCCGATTAAGTTTGATGCAAAGATACCATTTGGATAAAAACGCTTTGTTTCTTCCATGAAAATGATGCCAGGTAGCTTTTCACTACTAATTTGCTCCATTACACCATGGCTAATATTACGTCCTGCAGCACCAAATTCTACTTGGCGAATTTCATTACCTTGTGCATTCTTTACTTTAGTATTTAATTTATCAAATATATCTTTCTCACTAATAGAAAGATATTTCGCTAAAATTTTGGCTGTTTTCTCTTTATCTGCTACGTGCATAAGAGTTTTAGTTCCTTCAGATGCCTTAGGACTAATTACAGCTACTAAGCGATAGTTAATAGTATCTTCTGCAATAACTTGTCCTTGCCGATCGAGAATGTTCCCTCTATTAGCTGTAATTACTTTTGATCTTTCGTATTTTGCTGCCGCTTTTGCCGCCAAAGCTTGCCCCTCTACTTGGCCCGAAGCTTGGATTCCAAATATACGGAAAAACATAGCAAAAAAGAGCCCTCCATAAACGATTAACATTAGAAAGGCTCCCCATTGAAACCGAAACTTTCTCTTCATTGTCCAGACACTACTTTCACGTTTTTTTCGTTCAGCTTCAAGCCTAATTCCTTCGCTTTATTCCAAATACGCTCATATGTAGAGAGTTCACTTACCTCGATGGACAATTCCGCATTTTGTTTCTTCGTTTCATCAATTTTATTTTCGATATTTTGAATTTCAACAGATGTTGTATTAATTGCAGATTGCGTATTTAAATTCATAACTGACAATAATGCTATTATTGTCACCATGGCCACAAGGAGAACCCTTTCCCCCTTAGACAATATTCTCTTGGAAGGTCTGGGTGTTGGCTGCTGGACGGTTCTTTCCGGTACTGTAGGCTGTGGCTGCTGGATGTACGTTTGTTGTTGTTGCCGATTAAGCAATGCCATTTAATCACTTCCCTTTTTCTTTGATTTTTTCAGCTATTCTGAGTTTCGCTGAGCGAGCTCGATTATTTTCTTCTAGTTCTTGCTCTGAAGGTAATATCGGTTTACGTGTAACAAGTTTTATACCTGGAGCTAATTCCTCTGGAATAACGGGTAAACCTGGTGGTAATTCTGGCAAAGAGGATGCTTCTTTGAAGATAGTTTTACATAATCGGTCTTCTAACGAGTGGAAAGTAATGACGCTAACTCGTCCACCTACATTAATGACTTCAAGTGCTTGTATTAATGAATCTTCCGCTGCACCAAGTTCATCATTTACAGCAATTCGAATGGCTTGGAATACACGTTTCGCTGGGTGTCCGCCTTTACGTCTTGCTGCAGCTGGGATACCTTCTTTAATTAAATCTACTAGTTCACCCGTGGTTTCAATTGGGCTTGTCTTTCTAGCTTCTTCAATTTTTCTGGCAATTTGTTTCGAGAACTTTTCTTCACCGTATCGATAGAAAATACGTACAAGATCTTCGAATGACCATTCATTCACAACATGAAATGCCGAAAGTTCAGCTGTTGTATCCATTCTCATATCAAGTGGTGCATCTTGGTGGTAACTGAATCCTCGTTCTGCGTTATCTAATTGAGGAGATGATACGCCTAAATCGTATAAAATCCCGTCAACTTTATCTATGCCTAATGCTTCTAGTTCTTCCTTCAAATAACGGAAGTTTGAATGTACGAAAGTTATTTTATCTAAATATGGTGCTAAACGTTCTTTAGCATTTTCAATGGCTGAAGTATCTTGATCAAAGCAAATAAGTCTACCTTTTGATGATAATTGGCTAACTAAATATTCACTGTGTCCAGCCCCACCTAAAGTACAATCTACATAAATGCCGTCAGGACGAACGTTCAATCCATCAACGGTTTCCTTTAATAATACAGTCGTATGATTAAACAAGGTTTGTCCCTCCTCTAAATTGGTTATATATCAAAATCAATCATATTCTCAGCAATGTCATTGAAGGATTCCTCAGATTCAGCAAAATAATTTTGCCAAGACTCTTTGGACCAAATTTCAATACGATTAGAAACGCCGAGTACTACACAATCCTTTTGAACATTAGCGTGTGTTAATAAGTTACTTGGGATATTAATACGGCCTTGCTTGTCCACTTCCACCTCTGTAGCACCTGAAAAGAAGAAACGCGTAAAAGCTCTGGCATCTTTCTTAGTAACAGGTAATTGCTTCAGTTTTTCCTCCAGCTTACGCCACTCCAAAATAGGATACCCGAATAAGCAATTATCCAATCCTCGGGTAATGACAAAGCCTTCCGTAAGGTGTTCACGGAACTTAGCAGGTATAATCAATCGGCCCTTCGCATCAATACTATGTTGATACTCTCCCATGAACATATTACTCACCCCACTATATGAAATTAATGTACCACATCCCCCCACATTCCACCACTAATTCATTGGAAAATAAGGGTGTTTACATTAAAATGCGTAAATCGTCCTTATCAACAACAATATTTCTACTAATTTTTACCTTTTTGTTAAAAAAACTTCATACTTCTTATTATTATTTTATTATTTTAATACCATATTGTAGTATTTATTTGATATTTTTAATAAAAAAAAGCTATCTCAATTGAGATAGCTTTTAATACCCTAAAATCAGGGTAATATTATATCTATTTTATTTTAAAAACAGCCATTTTTTAATCCGCATTATTCCATTTTATATATATATTACTTGATGCAATTCACTAACTTCTAATGGTAACTGTAAAATATCACCAATTAAAGTCATGCCATATTCATTCATATATCGGAATGGATTAAATACACGTTCCATTAAAATACCTTCAGGAATTAGCTGACCTTCCATCTCGTTGAATCTGCGAATAGCAACATCATGCTGAAGTAATACTTCTGCTTCGATTTTCTTTAATAGAAAGTCTAATTGGTTTTCATGAATATCTAGATTTTTTATTACTAGTTTATCTAGGTGCACATCATTCTTATGCAAATGCTTTTGTAAGTCCACATATTGCTGCTGTAGCAACGCTTTTGTTTTTTCAATAGCCTCTTTTGCAGCATCATCATATACTTCATTTACAAAGGTATGATGCATTTGGGCCACTTTACCACTTAATACTTCAGTAACAGATAAATCATGTGTCTCTAATAAGTGGGAGACTTGGCGATTAACAAGCGTCATATTCATACGTGGTACGAAAACTGGCACCTTCATACCAAGCAACTCGAAAGCGTCTTTTAATGTAGACCAATACGCAAGCTCTCCTGGCCCTCCAACAAATGCAAGTACAGGCAAGACCATATCCTGCATTAGCGGTCTTGTTACAACGTTATTACTTAAACAAGCAGGCTGTTCAATTGCTAGCTGTAACATGTCTTCTTTTGTAAATTGGACATTCGCGACGTTATTGATAAACTTGCCATCTTTACGCTCTAATAAGAAGCGTTCACCTTCCTTGACGTAAAAAAGGTTAGCATTTTCTTTCGTTGCACCTATCGGGGTACCATAACCACTATCGGCCAATAGTGCCTCGCGATTTGAAACTACATCTGCAATCTCTTCAGAGTGGTTCACTAATCTCTCGAAATACGGTGCCTCATAAGCACGCAATTTCGGATCAGCGGCATCTAATAGAAGTAACCCTTCTTCTTTGAAAAGCCAGTGCATTAATTGGGCGAAAAAGTCAGTATATGTATGACTCCTTACTAATAAAGTATCGATTTTCGCCAACAGCTCTTCTGTATATGCAGTTTCACCATATTGTTGGAAGACATTTTTTATAAATTTTCGTGTATCTTCAATATCTAAAGTTGTTGTTGAAGCCATTGTTTTTTTCTTTGAACGGTCTGGATGAATATGTTTTTGCAAACGACCATTTAACGCTGTAAATGTATGATTGATTTCATCAATGTCATGATCTTCACCAGCAATCCAAAATACAGGAACGACTGGAACATCTAATTTCGCGCGCTGTTCTTTAGCTAAAAGTAAAACAGAAATAGCTTTATGGACTGAATATAGAGGTCCAGTTAATAAGCCCGCTTGTTGCCCACCAACAACAACCACTGCATTGTTTTCTAATTCTCGTAAATGTTGTTCCATTTTTACCGATTTCTCAAGAGGTGCCATAAATTCACTAATGACTTTTACAAGCTCAGCTCGGCGAATCGGATGATTTTTTAAATCTTCTAAACGGCGTTCAAAAGATTCATCTTCATTTGTATAATGGAAAAACGACGAGATTGTTGATTTTTGATTTCGATAATCTACCAATAATTGATTGTTTACCGGTACATCTATTTGTTCCAGTTTCATATTAGTATAACTCCTCTATATTGTTAACTACAATCGAGTATAGCATTTTAATCAGTTGGATTGAAAAAATACGCTCACGTCATCGTCACATATAAAATAATTCTTTGAACTATTATAATAATCCAAATAACCACGTAAGTAATGGTTAATGCTAAAAATAAAAAGCGCCAAATTTTCCGGAATAATGGTAGTATTTCAATTTCTTTTGTAGAGCGCCATTCAATTATCGTGAAAACTATCGCAATTATAATTGCAAAGATAAAAGTTATAAACCCGATATCATACCCCCATAAAAAATGAACAGATTCCGGAACAGAAAAAAACAGTAGAAATGTCGTTATATCTGCTGCCCTACCAAATACTTTCTCTCGCTTCTTAGGTAATTTTTTCAGTAGAGAATAAATAATGAGAAATAAGATGACTGGGCAAAGTACAATGAAATGCAAAAAAATTGACAGTATATACATCATCTTTCCACACCGCCTTGTTGCAATGTCATTAATATCATATAAAGCGTCTCTAATGTCGGCAGATCGTGACCACGATTTTGTGCTATTTCTAATATCCCACCAACAATCGCATCTACTTCCATTAGCCTTCCATTTAATCGATCTGTAAGCATAGAAGAAGTATTCATTGCTGTACTTGTACATAATGAAAGTACATCTTCAAATAGAAGCTGATCCTGTTGTTCCGGGAAGGCGCTCATGAGCTCTTTGTACAATTGCTCTAATAATATTAAGCTATGATCATTCGTAATAAGAGAACCGTTTTTAACATTTAGTATAGTCGTTAAAGAATTTATTAGACAATTTAATAGTGCTTTTCGTATTAACATTTGTTCTGCATTCTCAATCCATTCAATAGGTAATTTAGAATCTGATAGCTGGGAAAATTCCTTAAACGGTTGTCCATCTCCTCTTCCTATAGCTATTTTCATCTTGCCAATCCCTCTGTGTGCAACGCTTGAATTCGATAGCTTCTCAGCTCCAAACTCTACTGAACTAAAAGCGATTTGCTTCTGTTGCAAGTTATTTGCAAATTGTAAGTGCTTCACACCATTTTGAATAAAAAGTAATGGCGTGCTTTCTGGTAATGCATTTAATAGATACTGTAAACTAGCTAGATGATGATATTTTACGGCAATTATCCATATTGCATCTGTCGGAAATACTTTAAAGTCCTGTGAAGCTTTAATATATGTATGGTGCGACTGTTGCAAGACATCGATTTGCTGTAGACCTTTGTCATTAAGTTCACTTGCTTGAGTTTCTCGGTGAACAAGAATATTCATCTGGTTGTGATCTTTTTGTAGCAAGGATGCTAGCAGTAATCCAACCGCTCCTCCACCTACAACAACAATTTGCATATCGATATCTCCTTTTAATAAAAATAGACTGAGGTCCACCTGATACAGGCAGACCTCAATAGCAACACTTATTATACAGGATAAACCGGATGTTTTCGATAAGGCAGTAAGATTTGTTTTGAGTCATAATAAGCCAAGCGTTTCGTAATGACTGTTCTTAAATCACTTGGCGCGACGATTTCATCGACAATCATTTCGGATGCCATTTTGTAGATATCAATTTCCTTTTTATATTCATCATGTTTTTCTTTAACAAACTGCATTCGTTCTTTCGGATCTTCAATAGCTTCAATTTTATTTGAATAAACAGCATTAACTGCCGCCTCTGGACCCATTACGGCAATTTGCGCAGTTGGAAGAGCAATACAGACATCAGGTTCAAATGCCGGACCGCACATTGCATATAGTCCTGCTCCGTATGCTTTACGTACCACTACTGAAATTTTAGGTACTGTTGCCGAACTCATCGCTGAAATTAACTTCGCACCGTGGCGAATAATACCAGCACGCTCAACTTTTGTTCCAATCATGAAGCCTGGCACATCAGCTAGGAACAATAATGGAATTGAAAATGCATCACATAAATTAATAAATTTAGCCGCCTTATCTGCCGAGTCAACAAATAATACGCCGCCCTTTACCTTCGGTTGGTTTGCAATAATTCCCACCACTTGACCATCCATACGCGCTAAACCTGTAATCAATTCCTGTGCAAAAAGTTTTTTTATTTCAAAAAAACTTCCCTCATCTATTAACTGATCAATCGCTTCATACATATTAAAAGGTGCATTTTGATTTTCAGGAATTATTTCTTCTAATTTGCGACCTTGTATTGGTTGTTTTCCATCAACAACTGCTGGCTTATCTGCGAAATTCGCTGGAAAATAATTTAAATATCGACGCGCTTCGGAAATAGCTTCTTCCTCAGTTGAAACAAGTAGATCTCCGCACCCACTAACAGTACAATGCATACGTGCTCCACCCATCTCCTCAAGCGACACCTTTTCACCAATAACCTTCTCAGCCATACGTGGTGAACCTAAGTACATGGAAGCATTACCTTCTACCATAACAACGATATCACAAAACGCCGGTATGTATGCTCCACCTGCAGCAGAAGGACCAAATAATAAACAGATTTGCGGAATCATTCCTGACATTCTCACTTGATTATGGAAAATACGCCCTGCTCCACGACGCCCAGGAAACATTTCTAATTGATCTGTAATACGTGCTCCTGCCGAATCTACTAAATAAATCATAGGTACTTGATTTTTCTCCGCTACTTCTTGGATACGGATAATTTTCTCAACAGTTCGAGAACCCCACGAACCTGCTTTAATAGTCGAATCATTCGCCATAACACAAACGGTTTGGCCATTTACTTTCCCCATAGCAGTGACCACGCCGTCTGCAGGTAAATCACCTGCTTCACAATTCGCAAAACGTCCATCCTCTTCATATTCTCCATCATCAAAAAGTAGCGTTAAACGATCTCGCACGAACAATTTATTTGTTTCTTTTAGTTTTTCATGATATTTCGGATGTCCACCTGCAAAAATCCCTTCAAGTTTGTCAGCTAGACGTTCGTTATATACTGTGTGTTCAGTCATATTATGTCCTCCCCTTTGTGTTAGACACTTACATCTACTTTAGCCTAAGACGACTAGTACATCATCCTCGTTAACGAAGTCACCTTCGTTCACTTTCACTTCAGCAACTGAGCCTGACACTTCAGCATCTACTGGAATTTCCATTTTCATAGACTCTAAAACGATGACAGTTTGACCAGCAGATACTGCATCTCCTTCTTTTACCTCAACACGAAATACTGTACCTGCCATCGATGCTTTAATTTCTCCCATAAATCTTATCCCCCTTGTGATTGGCTAACCATTCTGTTAGCGAACTTGTGTGATAAACCCCGGATTGGAACATTTCTTCTTGCAATAAGCGATCAAATAATAGCAAATTTGATTTTACCCCTTGTATATCTATGTCCTTTATAACCGTTTCAGAATTGGCCAATGCTTGCTCTCTTGTTTCCCCAAACACGACAAGTTTTGCAATAAGTGGATCATAAAACGGTGATACTCTATTCCCTTCAACGTAACCACTATCAATACGGCAATTCTCTATTTGAGGGAACATCAATACTTGCAACTTACCCGGTGACGGCAAAAACCTCTCTGGATCCTCTGCGTAAATACGATATTCAATTGCATGGCCAGTGCACTTTATAGCTGTTTGGTCTTTTATAGGTAATGTCTTGCCTTCTGCTACTTGTAATTGCCACTCAACAAGATCAAATCCAGTAATAGCCTCCGTAACTGGATGTTCAACCTGTAAACGTGTATTCATCTCGAGAAAATAAAAGTGATTTTCCGCATCCACTATAAATTCTACCGTTCCAGCATTGGTATAACGAACAGCTTTTGCAGCATCCACAGCGGCTTGCAGTAATTTTACGCGCTCAGCTTGTGGAAATTGAGGTGAAGGTGATTCTTCAATAACTTTTTGGTGACGTCGTTGAATCGAACAATTCCGTTCAAATAAATGAACGATATTCCCAGCATCATCGCCGAAAATTTGCACTTCAATATGACGCGCATTTGGAATATACTTCTCGATAAAAACGAGGTCATTCTTAAAATACGATTGTGCACGTTTTTTTACATTTTCAAAGCTATGACTGAGCGCTTGCTCATCTTCACAGCACACCATGCCAATACCGCCTCCGCCAGCTGATGCCTTCAGCATTACAGGGTATCCAATTAGACTAGCAAATTGCAATGCCTCTTCTAATGAAGTTAGACCTTCCTCTGAACCTGGTACAACTGGAACACCGGCAATTTTCATCGTTTGGCGCGCTTGAATTTTATCACCCATTTGTTCGATTACATCTGCATTTGGACCAATCCAGCGAATTCCCGCAGCCTCTACTTTTCTAGCAAAATCCGCGTTTTCTGATAGCAACCCGTAACCTGGATGAATATCACTTACCTGATACTCAATGGCAAGTTGAATAATTTCATCAGCCTTCAAATAAGATTGTGCGACCTGATTTTCACCTATGCGAACAGCATTTGTCGCTTCTTTAACGAAAGGTAAATCTTGATCTGCATCTGAATAGATAGCAACTGTTTCAATACCTAACTTGTGGCATGTCGAGATAATTCTTCTCGCAATTTCCCCACGATTGGCAATTAGAACTTTGCGCATATTCATCCCCCTTTGCTTAAACCGTTTCTCCCTTTCCTTATTAGTCTAAACGAAATAAGAAAGCGATTTCAACTATTAACTAGCAAATTTTACTTATTATTGAGTATTTTTTCTTCTTTGTTATTTTATTCACAATAAAAAGATCATTCCAAAATAGCTTTAGAATGATCTTCCATACGAAATATTCAACTGCATTTTTATTGTCTAACCTTCTCTAAACCTTGTTCGAGCCATTTTACTAAATCATCATGCTCATGCTTTAATGCTTCATGAGATTTCTTCAATGATTGATAAGCTTCAGATAATTGATCAAAGCTCATCAGTGCTTGTTTTAGATGCGAACGCATCATTTGCTTTGGTCTTGTTTTAGCATCTTCTAATTCAGCTTCATATTGCGCTCTTAATGTTTTATTCCATCGAAACCCACAAGCTTGCTTTGTACGACCTAACTCTTCAGCCGCTTCTTCAAAACCCGCAAGTTGTGATCGACCTTCACGAACAGCCATTAATATAATTTCCACCAAACGTGTATCATCTACAGCTAACCATTGATCTTTTCTTTTTTTAACTTCTATCTCAATCACCTCGCATTTTTATTACTATATGCGAGTTTTTCAATTTTAGAAGTTATTTTGATTTTGATAGAAAACGATTTACAGCTTGGTGATGTGCTTCACTTTCCCACAATTTTGCGCAGGTGTGAACTTCCTCCATAACACGATCAAATAGCCCCATTTCTCGCCATTTGCGTAACTCCATTTCTTTATAAGCTTTATGAACCGAAGGGTGGACTTTACGCATATCCTCTATAAACGTCTCAAGAGCCGCTTCTTTCCCCCCTTCAAATACACGCATAGCCCAACCGATTTCATATAAAAGTTCAGCTGGATACGCTTTAGCGTCCACTAACATTTTCAAGGCACGATCATGGCGTAATCCACGTTCAAATAAATATGTTCCGCCACCCCAGCCAGAAGTAATTGCTAAAGTCCCTTGAATGAAACCACATTTTGCTTCAGTAGCTACTAATCGGAAATCACAAGCTGTCGCAATTTCACAACCTCCGCCAACTGCAGCGCCATTAACTAAGGCAATAGTCGGAACTGGTAATGTTGCCAGATCATAAAGAATTTTAGCCATTTTACTTAGCATTCCAAAAGCTTGCTTTTCAGTTGTTAATGAATGAAACTCTGCTAAATCCCCTCCGGAACAAAATGCACGCTCCCCTGCTCCAGTGACGACTAAAAAACGTACGGTATCATGATCATGTACATATGTAATTACTTCTTTAAACCCTTCCATTACTTCATCATTTATGGCATTACGTCGTTCTGGACGATCAATAGTAAATGTTAATACTCCATCTTGTTCTTGAAAATGATACGCCATTTAACTCTACTCCTTTTAGAATAATTAGAAAATAGAAATAATATCATCATACCTGTTTTAATCGGACGATGCAAAGTGACCCACAAGTCCATCTCAAATGTTCCATACCATTTAAAGATGGTTTGAACCTTTTTAGCATTTGTATTTCTATGACATTTCTATATTAAAGGAGATACTAAGTCCACCCCATAAACAAAAAAAGAATTTTAAGTAACCGGGTTCACTCCAAATCCTATTGACCTTACTCCAGTTAATTTTTGGAATATTTTTAAAAACAAAGGACTTTTCAGAAGTTTTTTACATGACTTAATAGATAAACTAAGTTCAAAAACTATACCGCGGCTATTAAAGTTAATATTAATCCAATAAGTTGTTATGATTTGGTTCCATTAATGTTTATGATTTGAGGCATAAAAGTTATGTAGATCAAGACGGTTTTAAGATTAAAAACAAATAAAAAAAGACCACTAGAGAGCCATGGTCTCTCTAGTAGTCTTTTCCAGAACAAATACTGAATTATTTGCTCACAACTTCTTTACCTTTGTATTGACCGCATGCTTTACATACGTGGTGAGCCAATTTACTTTCACCACAGTTTGGGCAAGCAACCATACCTGGTAGAGCTAGTTTAAAATGTGTGCGACGTTTACGTTTCGCAGTTTTAGAAGTTCTTCTAAATGGTACAGCCATCGATGGCACCTCCTTACAGATCGGTTATTCGTCTGTTTGATCAAAATACTTTGCTAAATCAGCAAGTCTTGGATCTACTTTTTTTGTGTCATTCTGTTTTTGATAGGCTAACTCGTCCTCCGTTGAAAAACTCCAATCAGAGTTATTCTTAGGTGTCGGAATTGTCGCATCTTCTTTATACACTTGCATTGGAATTTCTAATAAAATTAGTTCTTCTAACACAGGGTCAACATTTACTACTTCACCTTCTACAATGTGAAGGTTATCATAGTCTGTTTCATTAGCAGTTTCTGACCAACTGAATATTTCGTCGGACTCGATATCAAATGAAAACTCAACGTCTTCCCATGTTCGTGCACAAGGAAGTGTTAGCGTGCCTGTCAATTGAAAATGACAAGTGATTTGGGATGCACCAAATGTACAGTGCCCTTTTACATGAACAGGTGTAATCTGACGGATGTCCGGGTTACGTTTCATCACATCATCCAATTGAACTAATTCGTCAATCGGCATCCCGTTTTGGCGATATTTAGATAATTGTGGGATTGCCCATTTCATACGTTTATCACCTCAAGACAACAAAGTTGATTATATAATGCTAAATTATAGATGTCAAGATATTTTCTTGTCACTACTACAAACTCTCCGTATAATTACGGATATAGATTGTAAATGGGGTGAAGATTTGATAGCAACCGGTGTAATTGTAGAATACAATCCTTTTCATAACGGCCACCTCCATCATATCAGACAATCACGTAAAGAGACAAATGCAGATATTGTCATTGCCGTGATGAGTGGTCATTTTTTACAAAGAGGTGAACCTTCTTTTGTCGATAAATGGACGAGAACTAAGATGGCTCTTGCTTCAGGTGCAGATCTTGTTGTCGAATTACCTTATGCGTACGCAACCGCTCAAGCATCCGATTTTGCTAAAGGTGGTATAAGCATATTAGACGCTATGTGCTGTGACTATTTTTCATTTGGTAGTGAAGAAGGTAATATAACACCGTTTTTAAACAGTTATAGCCTGTTACAAGAGCATAACGATACTTTACAACAAATGATAAGGGATTCTATTCAAACAGGTATAAGCTATCCTCAAGCATTAAATACGGCATATAAACAGCTTATCCCAACAAATGAACTGTCATTCGTAGATTTATCAAAACCAAATAATATTTTAGGTTTTCATTATATTGAAGCAGCAATTAAAATTCAGTCAAATATAAAAGCTGTAACAATCCAACGTATTAAAGCTGGTTATCATGATGAGATTGAAGTAGATTCAACGATTGCTAGTGCTACCGGAATTAGAAAATCTGTTTTCGAAAAAGATTCGATAGATGGAATCGCCACCTACATGCCTCTGGCTTCTTTTAAAGGATTAGAAGCATGGCAGCATTCAAATATCACTTTCGGAAGTTGGGAGGCTTTCTGGCCACTCTTACGCTTTACAATCATTCGTCATACACCACAAGAATTAGCAAGTTTTGCAGAAGTGACGGAAGGTATTGAATATTTGCTACTACGTGCTGCAAAAGAAAGTGAATCTTTCGTGTCGTTTATGCAAAAGGTTAAATCAAAACGCTACACATGGACACGTATACAACGTATGTTAACACATATTTTTACCGGCTTTACGTGGGACCGTTTAAAATCCTTTAAGCAGCCCTCATATATTCGCTTGTTAGGGATGACTGCAAATGGTCAAAGATATTTGTCCTCAAAGAAAAAGGATTTTACATTACCTATTATTAGCCGTGCAGCGAGCTCTGACGACGCAATGTTAATGCAAGATATTCATGCTACCGATTTGTACATGCTTGCGCTTAGCGGACCTGCAAATACAAAAAGAATGGGCTTGGATTATAAAACCCCGCCCATTCGTGTATAAAAATTATTTTTGTTTTAAGTCTTTTAAATAATTTAATGCATCATCTACTGTTTTAACAGGCACGATTTTCATTTTCGTGTCTATTTTTTTTGCGGTTTCAACAGCTACTTCATAATTTGTTTTGATTCCTGGATTTAATTTTTTCACTTCATCCGTTATTGTATCGTCTGGCGCAAAGAAAATTTCGATACCGCCGTCATCAGCAGCAATTATTTTTTTATCAATACCACCAATTCGGCCAACTTCACCTGATTCTAACATTTCACCTGTACCTGCAACGTTATAACCTTTTGTTAGATCTCCTTCTGTTAATTGATCAATGATTTCTAATGTAAACATTAACCCTGCAGAAGGACCACCAATTTCATCCGCTTCGATTTTTACATTTGGATTAGTTGTAATTGATTTATTTTCTGTGAAAGTAATACCAATACCTACTTTCCCTTTTGTCCCAGGTATTTCTTTTAAAGTAACGGATTTTGTTTGCTCTTTTTCATCTCGAATGATAGTAAGTTTTACTTTTTCACCGGATTTTTTTCCAGCTAAGTAATCGATTAATTCTGTTTGACGAATAATTTTTTTTCCATCTATTCCAATCACTTCGTCACCAGGTTTTAAAATACCGTCACTAGCACCGTCTTCTAAAACATACACAACATAGACGCCGTTGTACTGTATCTCGTATTCTTTATTTGCCTTTTTGAAACCAACGTATTTGGCGTTAAATTGTGAATCCGTCATAAGTTTTAATTGACGTAAATTATATTCGTCCTCACTCTCATGTGGACTTCTTACTTGCGTTTCTGGAAGCAATTCTTTTCGACTACTTAACTTAGCACCAGCATAAGTAAAAGGCGTTGCTTTAGACATCGATACAGTCATAAGACTCATTGTTCCTTCGCTGTCTAATTTTGCATTTTCTACCTCTACAAATTGTGAAAGCTCATAAGCTCCACCTGGTTGCATAATATAATAAGGTAATGGATAGACAAAACCTAATACCGCAATTGCTGCAATGACTATAAAACCTATAAATTTCTTGATATTCAAGACATGCACCTCCAATTAACAAACTCTTAAGCTATGTATATGACGAAACATTAGAAGGTTTGTTCGATTTTTTCAAAAATAATTTTAGCATTTGTGAATTCGACTTACAAAAAGATAAGAATGGGTGGAGCTAATTCTCGTTTCTCGTATGAACATCATTATTTGTTGGGTACTTATTGCTTTATTACTCTTGCAACCAGGTATTGCTCATGAGGGGGCAGATGTGGGCATCAAATTATTTATGAACGCACTCTTCCCCTATTTATTGCCTTATTTAATACTGACTCAATGGTTACTACGCCTGACAAATCAAGGCAGTAGTAATCCTTCTAAGACAGCTCTTTACTTAAAAGCATATGGTATAAGTGCGTTAGGAGGATTTCCAACTGGTTCTGCTACAATTGCCTTTATGACAAAAGAACAGCAATTAACACTGCGAGAAAGTAAGTTTCTACTTGCTATTTGTCATGCCCCAAGTCCACTTTTTATGATTGGCTTTGTTGGTTATGAATTACTTGAAAATGCCTCAATTGGTTGGCGAATGTTACTGCTAATACATAGTGTAAATTTAGTGACACTTGGTATTTTCATATTATTTTCTAAACGCCCTGCTGAAACAACGTCCGTGAAAAAGGAAATAAAACGCGCTTCATTTCCTTTAATCGAAAGTATGAAAGGTAGTATTCCGACTGTACTTTTGGTTGGTACAACTGTCATATTTTTCACTACAATTAGCCATGTGATTGCAAAGACATTACTTCATTTCTTTCACGATTTACCTACAGTTTTGGCCGTTTCTTTATATGCAGTATTAGAAATGACTTCTAGCTTACATATTGCAACACAATCATTTGCAAGTTCGGCTTACTTGCCTTTATGGCTCATGACTATTTTAGCAATCCAAGGCTTGAGTATTCATTTGCAAGTTGCAGTTTTAGCAAAAGATGCTGATATCCCTCTTGTTCCATACTTTTTATTACGCTTGATTATGATACCTGTACTCCCTCTACTGTACTGGGTGATTTTCTTATGAAAATCACCGCAAAAAAGGCTGTTTTATGATGTACATCATAGAACAGCCTTACTTTTATTTCGAGTTGAACTTTTCTTTTAATGCAACTTCAACAATATCTGGTACTAGCCCATGGATATCTCCACCATATTGTGATACTTCTTTAACAATACTAGAACTTAAAAATGAGTATTGATTTTTTGTCATGATGAAAAATGTTTCAATTTGCTCGTCAAGGAAGCGGTTCATCGATGTAATCTGCATTTCATACTCAAAGTCTGAAACTGCACGTAAGCCACGTACTATGGCATCAGCATTACGTTTTTTTGCATAGTCGATTAATAAGCCAGAGGATGAATCCACTTTAACATTTGGCATGTCGCACGTTACTTGTGTAATTAAATCCATTCTTTCATCCACATTAAATAATGGTTTTTTCGAGGAATTATTCATCACAGCAACATAAACTTCATCAAAAATATCGGCGGCACGTTTAATAATGTCTAAATGTCCGTTCGTAATTGGATCAAAAGTCCCTGGTACAACAGCAATTTTATTCAATGGATTCTCCTTCTTCCTTCACCGAACGATAAAATGAAATAATAATACTACCATAACTCTCTTCACGTATTTTTTCGAAATGTAGGAAGTTGTCTGGTAAATCTGTATCGCGATCATGCTCACAAACAATCGTACCTGATCTTGAGATAACATTATTTGATACTATTTCTTCTACTAAATCATAATATGCTCGTTTTTTATAAGGTGGATCTAAAAAGATTAAGTCAACTTGTACACCCTTTTTTATAAGGGCTTTCATAGCTCTAACCGCATCGTTTCGAAAAAGCTCAGTATGTTCATCATAACGACATTTTTGTATGTTTTCTTTTAGATTTTGGAAGGCACGGCCATCTTTTTCAATGAAAATACCTTTATCCATTCCTCTACTAATGGCTTCAATACCCAGTCCACCACTACCTGCAAATAAGTCCAAAACGGTTCCACCGTCAAAAAACGGACCTAGTATATTGAATAATGATTCTTTAACTTTATCTGTTGTTGGTCTAGTGGTTGTGCCAGATACCGCTTTTAAAGGCATCCCTTTTCTGTCACCAGCAATCACTCTCATTGTTTCACCAAACCTTCTCTTACTTACATTTTTAATCGATTTTAATTCAAAATAGCAGATGGCGCAATATTAATTTTGTCATCCGACTTTTCTACATCGACTAAGAATAACCTAACAAGCCATGCTTCTTCCACATAATAATCGTCACCAAATTTTTCGAAAGGTTGCGAAATGATATTATAGCGCTTTTGATTATACACATAGAATGACTCAGTCATTGGGAATCTGAAATTTCGATTATCACTTTCTATATACAATCCATTTTTCCCCTTGTTTACTTCATAGCCAAGACCATTTAATACCGGAACCGCTTTATAAAAAATACGACCATCTTTGAAAATAACTTGCGCATCATCATCCTCATTATCTTTCAAATACACATGTCGCGAATCTTCAAATAACAACGGAGCAATCTCAGTGCGATCATTGTCATTCATTTCAAAAAATGACGTTTGTAAATCAAGTGTTTTTGACAACAATTTATCGAGCACTTTTGGTGAGATTACTTCACCTTTTTGAGCGATCAAACTATTTTTCCATGCTATTGATTGTTCGTTTGTCATGTACTTATTTACAATCTGAGTGATTTCATGCGCCTTATCAGAGCCAATTTCTTTCCCAGATATAAAGGACGCAACTGCGATTGGTAACCAATTGTTATTACTTACAAAGTCATATTGTTGTCCAATCTGAGACATGACGATTTTCTCTTCAATAGACCCAACATTAAATACGGGTGTAAATAAAATTCGTGTTGATGAGTTTTTCTTTGAACTTTGCATAATCGCTACATGATTAAAGCCTTCCAAAGAAAAGTCTTTTAAATCTGTTTTTAAATCTTTCGATATCGCCTTGTCACTATACAAAGTGACTTGCTCATTTTCAAAGACAGTTTTCAACTTTTGTTTTTGCCAATATAAATCAGTCACTGCTCCGTAACCGCTATACATTGAATAATCTACTAGATCAAGTGTTTTTTGACCTACTAATTGTAGACCGGTAAACCATTGGCCACCCGATTTTGTCTCATCAGAAATGTGAACCTGTGTATGTACTGGATTCCCATTTTGAAGAGTTAAAAAAATATTACGTAAAATTTCACCTGAAGTAAGCCCTTTTTTAGATATTGGAATTTCATAAGAGATGGATTGTTTCTCTTCATCTCCTACTTTTAGCTGAGTAAGTTGCTCATTTAAACGTTCGCAACTTTTTACATCGTCTAAGAGACATGCCTTTTTCTTACTCTTAGTTGGCCAAATAAGCTTCACATTATCTTGAGGGAGGTCGGTAAAGTGATGATTCACTAGCAACTTTCCTTTACGATAAATCACTTCTATTTCTTGGTCATAGTTAAATACCCTATCCTCCTCAGACAATTGATCCGAAAAGACATGGTACTGAAAAGTTAACATTATGCCGTTTAAAAATAATAAAATTGAAAATAAGCTGGCAGCAAATTTCATGTGCTAATCCTCCTGCATCATGATACTATGTGTTAGGAAAGGATGTGTACGAACAATGATTCAACAATTTATTGAACTCGGCAAAGGTTTTGGTGACGTTTTTGAACTATGCGAACTTGCAGAAACAAATCAGCATCGCTATCGTAATGCCTTCATACTTGTATCTGAACATAACGGCAAAAGTGTAGCTTCTCTTGCAGTAGCTTTTAATCCAGTTGGTGAAAGTAAATTTACACCACTTTATATTTGTAGAGAAGGTATTTCGCATTCACAAACAAAGCCTTCTAAACGAGTTCAACTATTCGAAAATAAAATAACTGAAATCGGCAGACAAGCAATTACGTTAAACGTAAAACACTCATCTGAATTTGCAGAAAGTACTCTCTATTACCAATATCTTATTGGTATTATGCGTCTCAATCATTATATCCCATCCATGTACTAACTGATACGTTTCATCAATTTCCATTCAGTTTGACAACAATATACTGGATGCTCTTTTTATCGACAAATATAACCAAAGTTTTATAAATCAGTTTTATAATCGTATTCTTTTGCCTTATCAGGTTTGGCATTTTCAAACTCAGTTGATACAAAAGGACGATATGAGGGCACTACATTTTTAACATACGGAAGTCGTATCATTTTGGCCATCGTCGCTTCAATTTCATCTTGATCACAATAAAGTACAACATATTTTAATTTTCTTGAAATATAATGTACATGTCCATATCTTCGCAAAGATTTTGCTTGTTTTAAATGATGGACATACACAATCAGGCCTTGTCGGTCTTTCATATGGATTCCCTCTTTTCTTACAAACAAGAATACCATAGCTTGGAATTCAACCGCAACCAAGTTTAGCTGACAGCGATATGGTTTATCCGTTATAATAAAATTAGAAGTCTGCATTTAGAGGAGGACTATAATGGGAAAGAAAACGAAAGTTGCAATCGCAATTGCAGCGGCAAGCGCAGCAGCATGGGCAGGTTCAAAAGCTCTTTCAAAACCTCAAAAACGAAGCGATAAAGATGCATTACAGTATGACCAACCTATTGTACTTGCACATCGTGGCGGCTCACATTTAGCACCAGAGCATACAATGTCGGCATTCCACAAAGCAGCAGATCTCGGCGTTCACGGCTTTGAAATCGATATTCGTTTAACAAAAGATGAAGAAATCGTTGTTTTCCATGATGAGTATGTAGATCGTACTTGTGACGGAACAGGTCGCGTAGCAGATTTAACTTTAGAAGAATTACAGTTATTAAACTTTGGCTATAATTTTGTTGATTTGGATGGTTACTTACCGTATCGCGAGGATAAACAATCAATTGTTACATTACGTTCATTGTTAGAAGAATTCCCTCAAATGCTCGTAAATATTGATATGAAAGATGCGCCAGATACATATGAGGGAGGACTAATGCCTTCAAAACTTTGGCGTTTAATCGAGGAGTTAGGTGTCGAAAACCGTGTTGTTGTAACAAGCTTCTTCGACGAACAAATAGACCGATTCAATCTTTATGCTCAAAATAAGGTTGCTTTAGGTGCTGGTCAAGGAGAAGTGAAAAAGGCTTATACTTCCTTTACTAGTCAATTCGGTCATCTATACCATCCAAAAGTCGATGTATTCCAAATCCCATCGAAATTTGGTGTTTTTGCTTTAGATAATGCTAGCTTTATACGTTTCTTAGAGAACTTGAATATTCCTGTACATTATTGGACTATCAATGACGTATCAACAATGGAACAGCTACTCTCAGTCGGCGCAAAAGGTATTGTCACTGATCGCCCTGATTTAGCAATTGAACTATTAAATGAATAACAGAGTTATATATAACAAAAGAGACTTATACGAATTTCGTATAAGTCTCTTTTCTTATGCTGAACAAGAACAACTACCGCCAGTTCCACAACCCGAACCACATGCGGAGCCAGAGTTTAAAAATGGGTTACTAACAGGTACTTTGACAGCCTCTGATACCGTTTTGCCGATTAACAAACTGATTTCATCTAGTAAATCTTGATAATCATTTTCTGCAACTTTCAGGGCTGCTATTTTATCGTTTAAATCGAGTTTACGTTTTTGCAAACGAATCGATTTCATAATTGTTTGGTAATCTGGATGATACTTCCCAAAACGTTGAACATCCTCGTATTGCTCTTTCATTCGTTGGAATGAAGCAATTTCTTCTACAAGTTCAACATCGGAATAAACACTGTTGTAGGCATGCTGCAACATTGCTTTTTCTTTGGAGGATCGTATCATTTTACTCAGAACATCTACTTCATCAAGGATTTGTGCCCACTCCGAAGTAATCATCATATTTCATTCCCCCATTCCATTAATATCATAACAGATTTACTGTTTTATTGTTAAGTAAGGGATTGAAAAAAGTTATTCGCTTAAATCTCCTTATTCTTTTTCGTATTTTTCTTCTAACCAAATCTTAACTCTCCCATGTATAACTGCACTATAAAAGATATCCAAAACAACTTATCCTCACTTATTAACTGTCGCAACTATTTATCAATAAGTCATGACTTATTGATAATAGTGGAAAAGCATACATACACTATAAAAAAGCAAAAATGATAGTTACCAATAAACTAAATTTACATATTTTTCTTAAACCAGTTTTCACTACTTCTTTACGAGCTAAGTTATCTACTTACGATGAATATGAAAAATAAGGTGGTCATTTTTATCGAAAAAGCTCTTCTTTTAATTATTTTGTTAAGACTATGTTCAGGGAGTATTGAGGTAACAGCAGCACTTTTTATGATTAAGTACAATGATTTAGAGAAAGCATTTTATATCAATACTCTGCTCGCATTAGTTGGTCCAACTGTTTTAATTGTTACTACTGGAATTGGTTTAGCAGGTTTAGCTGAAAAAGTGTCGATACTTAAAATGGTTTGTCTATTCTCAGGAATTTTCCTCATCCTTTTCAGTTTGAATTCCAAGTAAGTAAAAAAATCATGCATTTTCATATCAAAAATAAAAAGGAACGATTCAGTTAAGTTAGCTGATCGCTCCTTTTTATTTATGTGACGCTATTTTTTTGCCCGATTTTATCAATTTGAATGAACTTAAATACTAAAAACAAGATAATAAGCCCTATAACACCTGCTGAAATATAGCTCACATTTAGGTATTTCTCCATAACCAGTGACATAACAGGTGGCCCTGCTGCAACACCGATAAATCTAGCAGAGCTATAAAAAGAAGTGACGGTACCTCTCTCCTCTTTTCGAATATTTTCAGTAATGATAGCATCTAACACAGGTAATATTGCTCCGATTGCAACTCCTACAATACTGGTCACTACTAACAATAGGACCAACTTTTCTGCTGTATATCCTACAAATACAACACTAATAGAAAGAACAATTAAACAGATAATCATCAGCTTCTTAATGAGCTTCATATCCCCTTTTATCTTCCTTCCAGTAATAAAAGAAGCGATACAGAGCATCAGTAAAGGAATTGCTAACACGAATCCTTTTTTTACGCCTTTAATATCGTGTATTTTTTCAAGATTTTCAGATAAGAAAAATAACGCACCAAACAAAATAAGCATAACAAATGCCCCGTTTAGAAATACGGTGAATAACCACTTTCCTTCTTGCTTAAATGTGGTTTTAACATTAGTTAAAAATTCTTTTAGTTTTACTGGTTCATCTTTTTCTTTAGGTACTTTCACAAAGAAAAAAATTAAAACGATAGAGATTAAGCTAAAAGCAGATATAGAGAAGAATGGTAAAAACCATAAGAAAGCTGCTAACAATGAACCTAGAATTGGACTTAATACTTTTCCGAACGTATTTGACGTTTCAATGATCCCTAAACAAGAACTTGTTTTTTCATCATCATCTTTATATAAGTCACCTACTAGCGGTAATACTATCGGCATAGCACCTGACGCCCCTGCACCTTGTAAAATCCTCCCAATAATAATACCCATATACGGATTTTCCATTTTCCAAGAAGCTATACCAGCTATTAAGCCACCGATTAATGCTAAAATTAAACTCGGTAAGATGACCATTTTCCTCCCAAAACGATCTGATAAGTAGCCTGCAACTGGAATGAGAATAATTGCCGCTACTGAATAACTGGTGATAATCATACTTGATTGAAAAGAAGAAATACCTACATTCTTCTCCAAGATCGGTAACACTGGAATTAACATAGAATTTCCAAGTGTCATAACTAATGGAATTGAGGCCAAACTGATTAAACACCAGAGGCTGACATTGTCTTCACGATTATCCACATTCCCCATCCATACACCTCTATTAACTGTTAGATTAATTTCAATTATTAAAGGTATGGTTTCCTTGCTTATTCTTTTTATGCGTTAAGTTACACATTATGTACACTAAGGAAAACAGCGTTGTGAACATAGTGACAAATTAAAAAATTGAATGGTAAGCTTGAATACCAAAATAAATACCGAATCCAATCATCGATAGAGATGAAATAATAGAAACGATTTTCAAAAAAGAGGACGATAAAATTTTTCTTGAACCACCTGAAATAGTGGCCATTATTAAATCGACTAAAGAAATTCCTAGTAATATAAATACACTATAGAGAATTATTTCCATCCCTGATAATGTTCCCGCTCCTCCGACAAGGACCGATCCATATATACCTAACCAAAAAAGGATTGTTAATGGATTTAGCAATGCCATTAAAAAACCTGATAATAATGAATGTCTTAATCGAACTACTTTCCCAAATTTTGAATCCACCTCAATAGTATGTAATGTAAGAAGATTCTCAATCCCTGTGTACATAAGTACGAAAAAGCCGAATGACCAAAGTAGCGTTTTTATAAAAGGTATTTCTATAAAGTGTCCAATGCCAAAGTACACCATGACCATATATAAAATATCGGTGACGACTGCACCAAGCCCGAAAAACCAAGCATGGAAAAATCCATTTTTAATACCTGTATTTAATAAAGTTGCTTTTACAGGGCCAATTGGTGTAGCTAAAGATACCCCTAAAAAGAAGTAGGGAACTATGGAATTCATGAAATACCCCTCCGATATAATAGTGTCTTTGCATCATATTCAAGGAGCATTACTTGTACGACTATTTTAAAAAAAGAAAATTCTAAGAATACTTAAAACTAGGACTTATTATAATTATTAAAGGATTTTTTTCCTCACCATTAATAAATCATTTTCCAAATTACTTATTAGTCAATAGAAAAAACGAAGGATGTAAATATTCATCCTTCGTTTTGATAGAATCATTGTGATTTTCCTATAAATAATTTCAGGTCCCTCTAATTTAGGCAAATAATGTGAAATAAATTTATAAGAGAAACCGAATACGTCTGATTTCTAATGTTATTCAATTGAAAATTTGGGGTGTTCTATATAATAAGAACCTTACTAATATTTTATCAAGAAGTTTTTCTAAATATGAGTTGCAAACTACTTTACGATATTTTAACGAGTACCTCCATCAAAATAGTTGTACTTTCGTACTCGAATCTTCAATTAAAAAATAAATTGGAAAATATTTCATTTACAACTGGCTCATTTTTCGTCATTAAGTCTTGTTTTTAATAGTTTTATATATTCTTTAGCAATTTCATAATCTGAAAATGGGACGACTTCATTACCAATTATTTGAGTCGTTTCATGCCCCTTTCCCGCAATTAAAACAGTATCACCCGGAATAGCCTCAGCTATTGCACTTTCAATCGCTTGTTTTCGATTAATTTTAATTGCATATGGAGTCAGATCTATGCCCTGTGCAATTTGGGCAATAATCATATCTGCTTGTTCTCTACGAGGATTGTCACTTGTTAACCATATTTTATGAGCGTAGCTATCCGCCACTTTCCCCATCTCACGACGTTTTCCATGATCCCGATCTCCCCCACAACCAAAAACAACTATTAATTTCTTTTTCGATACTAATTTTAGAGATTGTAAAACAGCTACAAGAGCACTTGGTGTATGAGCGTAATCTATGACAATTCGTATACCGAGATCGTTTTCTACTTCTTGTTGTCTTCCTGAAGGCAATTTGAGATAAGGAATGCTTGGCGCAATGATTTGGAGAGGGTATCCAAGTTGCTGTACAGTTGCTACTGCCGCTAATACATTTTGTTGGTGGTGCTCTCCTACAAATGGCATCGTTAGTTCAACTGGATTTTCCAAATACTGCACAAGTAAAACTGTGGAAGTACCTTCAATCTCTTTATGAATAACACTAATATCCGCTGATCGATGTCGACCAAAAGTAAAGGATCTTACATGATGCTGTTTCATATTTAAACAAAATGGATCGTCAGCGTTAACGATTATTTTATTTGCTAAAGTGGCTAATTTTCTCTTGGCTAATTCATACTTCTCCTTACTGCCATGTTCATCATAATGGTCTCTACTCATATTTAAATATACTCCGTAGTTAAATGGGCAATGATCTAATCGATGTTGCGACAATCCTAAAGAAGATGCTTCTATAATAATATACTTCACGCCCAATTCTACGCATTGCGCAAAAATCGGGTACAAATAAGTTGGAGGTGGTGTGGTCATAGAGGAAGTATTCTGATTCTGACGCTCACCATTTATCCATAATCCTAATGTGCCAAGTACAGCTACTTTAGCTCCTAGCTTTTGTAATATTTGCCCAATGAAATGTGTTACAGTTGTCTTGCCATTTGTTCCGGTCACCCCAATGATAGTCAATAACTCAATTTTATCCCCTACAATAGCTTTACATGCATAGGATAAAAATGTAGAACAATCTGGTACCCAAACATGCGGCACTTCTAAATGTTCAATTGGCTGGTCTTGATCATATACAATGGCTACTGCTCCTTTTGCCACTGCTTCGGAAACAAAATTCCAACCATTATGCAGTTTTCCTTTCCTTGCAACGAAAATATTACCTGGCTGGATTTGTTCTGCAACATCAGTTATTCCACTTATTTCTTCACGTATCGAGCCGCCCTGTACTTCACAAGGCCAATCCTTGATAAGCTCTGCTAAGATCAACTGCTTTCCTCCTGCACGTTTTTAACATCATCGAATACATTATTACAATCCGCTATTCACTTGTATCGTATGAAGAGAGTGCACAAAATGACACGAAGAAAGATGGGAGTATTCACTATGATTATTCAAAAGTTTGGTGGAATCGCAATGCAATCCGAAGCTTCGCGTAAACATTGCATCCTTCATATACGTAAGGCTATTCATAAATTTGAAAAGGCAGTTATTGTTGTTTCAGCTATGGGCCGCGGTGGAGATGCATATGCCACTGATACCTTGTTAACCTTAACAAGCGCTTTTAAAAATGATTCTAAATCCAAAGACCTCGTTGCAGCATGTGGAGAAATGATTGCCGCAGCTGTCATTTCAGCTGAATTAGAACAAAGTGGTATCAATAATACATTGTTATATGGTCAAGGCATTGGCATTGAGACATCTGATAACTTCGGTGACGCAGAGATCCACGCTGTTCACACAACAGCTATAGAAAAAGCATTAAGTGAGACTTCTTGCGTCATCATCCCTGGTTTTCAAGGTACCACTGCTGAGGGAGATATTACTACGTTAGGACGTGGCGGTAGTGATTTAACCGCAGCGCTACTTGGGGCTGCCTTGAAGGCACAATTTATTGAATACTATAAAGACGTCCCTGGAGTTATGACTTACAATCCTAAAATTAATGCTAACGCAGAATTAATTGCGAAATTAACGTATCCGGAATTCCACGAGTTACTGAATGATAGCCATCCCATAGTGCAAAAAAAAGCAGCGGAGACGGCTGAAAAACACCATCTCACACTGCATATTCGAAATACTTTTTCTATGGACCAAGGAACACTAATCATACCTGCTATTCATCATGGCTCATCTGATATACTATCTATACTTTGAATAAACACCTGTGAAAAGTGTTTACCGAAAGCACCTGAGCCGAGCTGATTATAATCTTCATTTAATAATGTGTCTCGGTGTTTCTCTGAATTAAGTAATCCATTAATTGCTTCAGGAGCATCTAAGTAATCCTCCGCAATATTTTCTGCTGCCATATCAAAATTAACAACTGCATTTTTTAATCGCTCTTTTAAAGTATCCGGCTGAATGCCCTCTTTTGAAAAATTACCAAGCGCTAAACTTGCAGCATGACTTTGAGCAATACTGTTTAAATCAATTGCTGCGTTTAAAGCTTGTAAACCTTTTTGAGTACGATAAACGTTCGTCAAATCAAAAAGTTGTCGCTGATTCGCTAAATCTATTTCAACTTGTAAATACGATGAAGGTACGTTTGGTGTAATCATATCGCCGACATATGTCATATCATAAGGCTGCTGTTTCACAAGCGTTTCTCCGTCTATAAAGCGTACTGCCTGTAAGGTTCGATCTGTCGCATCAAAATACATTTGTGCATATAAACCATCATACATCGTTAAAATACGTGTCTTCATATCTTCTTCATCTAAAATAAAAGTGTAAATATTTTCATCGATTTGCACATTGACTTCCGCATCAATAATAGTAGATCGATATATATCATCTAAAGACTGACCTATCTTAAAAGGATTCGCTGCACCATTAACACCTGCAATATACACTTGTGTTACTTTACGTCCCTCCACACCAACCATTAAATAATCATCATAACCCTCATCGTATACCCACCATTCATAGCCGTAAGCAGAAGGTTCTACTCGGTTAGGCTTGCCTTTTAATTTTTCTAAAGCATTAGTAGACTTTCCTACTAATATAGATAAGCCATCTTTTGGTCTAGGTATTGCCTTATCATTCACATTTGGAACATCTTGATTAGGTATTACTTTCCCTTGTGAATTTGGAGCTGTTAATAGTTCATTTTCCTTTACGGACTGATTTGTATAGAAGAAAACAACTAATATAGCTGCTAATATAATTAATATTCGAAATAACGCTTTCACATGGCCTCTCCCCAATTTGTTTAGTTATTATATTATACCAATTGCCGTGATGTATTCACAATGTTGTCATTGCAACCGATGCACTTTTGCTCTATTATAAAATGGAACGTATATATGGTACGATGAGTCAAAGGAGGACGAAATTTATGTATTTCGAAAATACAGGACTTGAAAACACTTTAGCTGACATTACACTTCTTGATGATCTTATGCGCGAACATGGTTTAATCCGTGCTACAGGCTGGGACTATGAACGCGTAACTTGGGACAGACGCTTTGATGTACGTGAAGGTACATTCTACCTACGTGTATTCGGTTTCACAAAAGACGGTGACATCGGCGCTAATGATGCAATGATTACACTATTAAAACCAGCTCTTGGTAAACACTACTTCCCACACGGCGTAGAATATGGTGAAGGTGAAGCATTCCCTGCTCATCTAGTAAAATCTTGCCAAGAAATTTTGAAATCTCTTGAAAAACAAATTAAATCATTTGAAATTCATGCTTAATAGTTTAATTGAAGTGCTGGTATCTTTCAGCACTTTTTTTTATTGGATAAAAATTAGAAATTTATCCATACTATGAGCGTAAATTTAAAAGATAGGTGATTTAATTGGCTAAATCCAATTTTTTTAGTACATTAAAAAAAGTCTTACTAACCATTATTGTTCTATTACTATTATACATTTTGATTCCAGCATCTATACCAATTTTACTATCTCTTGTGACTGCCCTGTTGCTTGAGCCACTTATACAACTTCTACAACGAAAATGGATTAATTCTAGACGATTTTCAGTCATCGTTTTATTCTCTCTCTTTTTAATCCTATTATCAAGTATCCTGTATTTCGCCATCACAAATGCTATCACTCAAGTCTCTCATTTATCAAAAATAGCTCCTGAACTTTTCGATCAATTAACCGCTTCTTGGATGAACCTTCAAAACCGATTAGCAAAGATTACTCACGATCTACCTATTGAAGTAATTACTGAAATTCAACTTGGTATTGACAGAGTCATCGAAAGGCTTCAATCCTCATTTATCAATTTTTTTAACTACGATAGGTTAAAAATGATCGTATCTAAGCTACCGTTTTTTTTACTCAATTTACTTGTTTATATGTTTGCTCTCTTTTTATTTATGTCTGAAATGCCGAAACTCAAAAAAAAGTTTAATTCATATATCTCTCAAAATAAGGCAGAAAAGTGGAAAGTACTTTTTCAAAAACTCCATATTGTATTATTTGGTTATATTAAAGCTGAATTAATCGTTAGCTTATCTGTTTTAGTTGTTACTTTTTGCGCTTTGCTATTCATTGTTCCTAAATACGCCATTATAATGGCTTTAATCATTTGGTTTGTCGATTTATTACCTATTTTAGGTGCCATTGTTATATTAGCTCCTTGGGCCATTTACGCTATGTTAACCGATCAAATGGCAATGGGTATCAAATTGGCACTATTAGCGATTGTCATTATAATTCTTCGCCAAATCTTAGAGACGAAGGTTATGAGTGCTCAAATCGGATTACCTCCACTTGCTACATTAATCAGTATGTATATTGGCCTGCAATTATTTGGGTTTTTAGGTTTTTTTATAGGTCCATTAATTGTCATGGTATTTATAACAGCGAAGGAAGCTGGATTACTAAGTAAATTTATTAAATAAAAAAGCTGCTCCCAAAAATAATAAGGGAACAGCTTTTTAGCTTTAATTACTTAAAATAGCTTTAATAACTGAAGTTGTTTCTCCACCTTTGTATAATACATAAAGTAATGTATATACTGCTACGCCTGTAATGGCTGTGAAGAACCAAATTACACTTGTAATTGGTCCAATTTTACGATGACGTACAAGGTTATTTTGGAATCCTGCTAATAATGTTACGATACCGAAAACGGCACCTGTAGTTGCCAAGCAGATATGGAACACAAGGAAAATCGTATAATAGATTTTCAAATTATCTGGTCCACCAAATGCTGTATTACCAATAAATACAGTACGTGATACGTAAATGATAAAGAATAATAATGCTGATATTGCAGCTGCTATCATTGTTTTTTTATGCGCTTCAATTTTTCTTTGCTTAATTAGTGCCCAACCAATTGCTACTAAGATAGCACTTAATGCAATAAAGGTTGTACTAATTGTAGGTAAAATAGGTAAATTCATGCGTTTTTCTCCTAACAATCTTTTTGTAATTAGTGATATTGATTAGCATTTAGTTGTTGTCTTTCCAATAAAGCTTTTTGCGTAATTTCTTCCGCGTTTTCTTGTTCATTACGATACCATCTAACAAATACTTTACCTAATACAGATGCAAAGATAATTTCCTGAATAATCTTCATGATAATCCCGCCTAGCTGTTGATCGTACATAGGGTCCATATTAGTAAATAATTCAGGTCCTGATAATGATAGTCCTGCTAATGTTGATACAGGTACACATAATTCCATTGCTTTCATCCACAATTCACCATCTGTATATGTAGCATAGAATGGAGATGAAGCAAAAATAATTAACGCACAAGCAGGTGTAATAAGAACCGCATTTCCGATAATATAGCCAACTTTGTGTAAATCCTTCATACGAGGTTGTCCCTCTACAGAATTAATAAGCGGCCAGTACATAAATAATGCTGATACGAACAGAAGTAATGTATACAACCCATGTAACGTTTCATTTAGTTTTATATAGTCCAAAATCATTGGAATATGATAAAAAGAGAATAATGCAACGAAAAATGCTAATGCAAACATAGGTTTAGTCATAAAATGAAATACAGGTTTGATATAAGGTAATTCAATGACATACTTCCATAACCAATTTGGAATCCCTTGAATCAAGAAAATCGGTATTAATAAAAGTAGTAAAGCCATTTGCACCATATGCATTGTAAACATAATATGAGCCATTAAATCGACTGGCGAACCCATAACAATATATAGCAATATCATACTGATTACGAAATTAATCGCCTCACGTTTCTTCAAAGGTTCACTATCTTTGAAGTCCGTTCTCCATTTAACAGTAATAAGAAAATATAGTACAGTTAAAAACAAAATGACGCCTATTAAATAAGGGCTCCACATTGCTTGAAATCCAAATATACTTAGAGGCATAGTATTTCGCTCCTTTAGTCTCAATACCTCCATTATAAGTCCCAACCCCACGAACTTCAATGAACGAATCATGACAATTTTTACTTTAATGCTTAAGGCGCTCGTTCAGACTCGACAAGCACTGGAACTTTCGAACCAAAGTCATCTTTTCAGAGTTTGACGTGAGAAAAAAACGATTCGAGACTTTAATACTTAAAGTTTAATCACTTCTTCAAACACTATCTAGCAAAAAAGCAAAAAACCGAGCCTGTAGTAGACTCGGTTTTTTTGCTCTGGTTCTTACCACCAAATGATTGTTACAAAAGCAAGAATCATTGTAAAAGCGATAAATGCTGCAGAGTACATGAAGAATTGTGCCATTCCATGACCTTTTTCGCTCCAGTGCATAAAGTAATACAATTGTAGCGCTACTTGTACAGCTGCAAATAATAAAATAAGTGGTGCAACTAAGTAAGCAGACATTCCTGCTTGAACTGCAGCAAATGCGATGAATGTTAAGAAGATCATAATCGCAAATACTGTTACTTGATTACGCATACCTTGGTTTGCGCGTTTACGAGCATATTCATACTCGTGTTTACTTCTTGTACGTGCTTCAACGTCATGTGACATTAGCCCAACACTCCCATCAAGTAAACTACAGTGAAGATGAATACCCAAACTACGTCGATAAAGTGCCAATATAATGAAGCTAAGTAGTACTTAGGCGCATTATAAAGGTTTAAACCACGTTTAGAGTTACGTAGCATTAGAAGGATAAACCAAGCTAAACCTAGAATTACGTGCAATCCGTGAGTACCTACTAAAGTGTAGAATGAAGAACCGAATGCACTTTGAGTAAATGTAAAACCAAGATGTACATAGTGATAGAACTCATAAATTTCAAGACCTAGGAATCCTAAACCTAATAAAACAGTTACGATTAACCAAGCTTGCATTGCCTTGAAATTATAGTTTTTCATATGATACATAGCGTAAACACTTGTTAATGAAGAAGTTAATAGTAACATCGTCATAATAAAAGCAAGTGGTAACTCAAAAAGACTTTGAGTTGAGAATTCCATTCCAGCTGGTCCTTTATTTTTTAGCGCTAAGAAAGTCGCAAATAAAGTCGCAAATAAAACTGTTTCACCGCCAAGGAAAATCCAAAAACCTAATGTTTTGTTTTTCCCTTCAAGTGTAGAGTTCTCTGGATGTGCTGGCCAAGATTGTGGGGTAAATTTCTTATTTAAATCCATTAGTGTTTACCCCCTTTTTCATTCATTAATTCCTCTTTATGAATATGATAACCTAAATCATCTTTAAGAGAACGAGTAATCATTGAAGCGAATGTAATCGCTAAACCAATAATTAATACTGGAATTGACCAAGTTTTATCTGCATCTTGGTGATAAAGTGCACCAAATGCTGCAACGAATAAACCAAGTGAAATCATGAATGGAATGAATGAGTTGTTTGGCATATGGATATCTGAAATAGGCTCAGCATATGTCATACCCTCTTTGTTTCCTTCCATTTTTTCAATCCAAAAAGTATCTAATCCACGAACAAGTGGAGTTTGTTTAAAGTTATAATATGGTACTGGTTGTGGAATAGCCCACTCAAGAGTACGTCCATCTTTCCATGGATCGCGTCCTGCTGGTTCGTTTTTAATAGCAGTGATAATTACGTTTACTACTAGTAAAATAACACCGATTGCCATTAAGAAAGCACCAACCGTACTAATTAAGTTGAATTGGTCCCAACCTTGTCCGCCCATGAATGTGAACACACGGCGTGGCATACCCATTAAGCCTAAGAAATGTTGAACAAAGAATGTACAGTGGAACCCAACAAAGAAGAATACGAATGTAATCTTACCAAGAGTTTCATTTAACATTTGATTGAACATTAAAGGCCAGTAATAATGTGCTGAAGCAAATAATGCTAATACGATACCACCAACGATAACGTAATGGAAGTGAGCTACGATGAAATAAGAATCATGTAGTTGGTAATCAAGAGGTGCAGATGCTTGCATTACCCCTGTTACCCCACCAGCTACGAATGATGGGATGAAACCTAATGCATAAAGCATTGGTGTCGTAACTTTAATGTTACCGCCCCAAATTGTTAATAACCAGTTGAATACTTTCATACCCGTTGGTACAGCAATCGCCATTGTCGCTACTGCGAAGATTGCGTTTGCAGTTGGTCCAAGACCTACAGTAAACATATGGTGAGCCCATACCATGAAGCCTAAGAAACCGATTAAGATAGTCGCGAATACCATTGAAGAGTAACCGAATAAGCGTTTTCTTGCGAATGTCGCGAAAATCTCAGAGAATAAACCGAATGCAGGAAGTACTAAGATATATACTTCAGGGTGACCAAAGATCCAGAATAAGTGCTCCCAGATAACTGTATTACCACCATTAATATGATCAAAGAAGTTAGCATCGAACATACGGTCGAAAATCATAAAGAATAATCCCACTGTAAGTGGAGGGAATGCGAATAAAATTAAAGCAGACGCTACAAATGTAGTCCATGTGAATAATGGCATACGCATATATGTCATACCTGGTGCACGCATGTTAATAATCGTTACAAGGAAGTTAATCCCCGCGATTAGTGTACCCGCACCTGAGATTTGTAAACCTAAAGCATAAAAATCAATACCATGACCTGGTGATGCTAGAGATAATGATGCATAAGAAGTCCAACCTGCATCAGGAGCTCCACCTAAGAACCATGAAAGGTTCAAGAAAATACCACCAAATAAGAATAACCAAAAACCTAAAGAGTTTAGGAATGGGAAAGCAACATCACGTGCACCAATTTGTAATGGTACAGCGGCGTTCATAAATGCAAATAACAATGGCATTGCAGCTAAGAATATCATTGTTGTACCATGCATTGTAATAATTTCATTGAAAAGACCCGCACTCACAAAATCGTTATCTGGTTTTGCAAGTTGGATACGAATAAGCATTGCTTCTATACCACCGACTACGAAGAAGAACGTACCGGCAATAAGGTAAAGAATGGCGATTTTTTTATGGTCTACTGTTGTTAAGTAGTCCCAGATAGTTGCGCCAAAGCCCTTTTTCTTTGCTGTTGAGCTCACAACTTTAACCTCCCTCAATATGATTTAAATCAAATTATTTTTCTACAGATAGACCCATTAAGTATGCGGCTAAAGCATCAAGCTCTTCATCTGTGAATTCTTTACCATTATTTAAAGCTTTTTCTTCTGGCATTATGTTCCCTGGTTTAAGCTCTTGTGAGTTTTTAATCCAGTCTTTAATACCATCTTCTGAGTGTTCAAGGAAACCAGCAACACGGTTACGATCTCCAAATGCAGCTAAGTTAGGTGCAACTCCGCCTCCAGTACCTTCACCAGAAACTGCGTGACATGAAATACAACTATTAGCGAATACTTGTTCACCTAAATCAGTTGATTTTTTATCAGCTGTTTTCCCTTTAGTAGCTTGCATGTTATCAACCCAATTGTCGAAGTTATCTTGGCTTAATGTCTTAACTTTGAAATCCATTAAAGCATGTGAAGGACCACAAAGTTCAGCACATTTACCATAAAATACTCCGTCTTTCAAACCGTCTGATTCTTTATCAAATGTCAAATAGAACTTGTTGATATTATCAACGTTCGTATCCATTTTACCACCGATAGCTGGAATCCAGAATGAGTGTTTTACGTCAGCAGCTTTTAAATTAAAGTAAACTTTCTGACCTGTCGGTACTACTAATTCTTGAGAAGTTACGATACCTTGTTCAGGGTATTCGAATTCCCACCAATATAATTTAGCAGTTACGTTTACAGTAACCGCTTTCGCGTTACCATCAGCGTCTTTCGCTTCCATCGCTTTAGTATCAGCGAATTTGTAAGTTAAACTTACAGTTGGTACAGCTAAGATTAATAATAAAACGATTGGAATTGCTGTCCAAATAATTTCTAGTGTATGGCTACCTTCAACTTGTTTTGGAATTGTATTTTCCCCAACTTTTTTACGTCGGAACTTAACAATAGCAAGCACGTAGATGATAACCACTACGATAATAACAAACGTCATAATTGCAGTTGATAATAGCAGTAGATTGTATTGATCTTTACCAACTTGACCCGCTGGAGTTAAAGTTGATAAATACTCTTCGCCACAACCTGAAAGGAAAATCGTTAGTGCTGCTAGCAATCCGAATAGACGCCATTTTTTAAGCCCTTTCATCATAGCTTAATTAAACCCCTCTTTCTTTGTTGTATTTACATGTGTAACTAGGACTGTGGTTCATTCTATATGAATTCCTTTAAAGAAAGAATCCCAAAGTTAGGCAAAGACAGAGAAAATGATCATTGAAACAAATAAAATGGTCATATAATTTAATGAATAAATAAACATCTTATTCGCCCATTTTATATCATCTGTCGCTTTAAAACCCGTTAAAGCAAGTGCGAACCAACCAAGGTTCAATACTGTTGCGAGAATAATAAATCCTATTCCGAGCTTCATAAGCAGAAATGGTAATGGGAATAACAATAATACCCATACTAACATTGAACGTTTAGTTCTTGCAAAGCCTTTAACAACTGGAAGCATTGGAATATTGGCTGCTCTGTATTCTTCAGTACGTTTCATAGCAAGTGCATAAAAATGCGGTGGTTGCCATACAAACATTATCAAAAATAGTGCCAATGCTCCAAAACCAAGTGACGGTTCAACAGCAGCCCAGCCGATTAGTGGTGGAATAGCTCCTGAAATACTTCCTACAACGGTATTACTTACATGCCTTCTCTTTGACCACATGGAGTACAAGACTACGTAACTTAGTATGCCTGCAAGTCCCCACACACCGGCAGCAAAAGATGCCATAAATAACAAAAATTCACCTACAATTAAAAGAGAGAGAGCGATTGTCAATACAAGGCTCGGTTTAAATCTACCTGTAACTGTCGGTCTTGACTTTGTCCGTTTCATTATTGGATCAATATCTTGATCAATATAATTATTCATCGCTCCAGATCCTGCAATAATGAATGCCGCACCTACTAAAGTAAAGAACATGATATTCAATTCTTGTAAAAAATGTTTATCCGTGAATTGAAAGGCCAACCAAAGTCCTGTAAAAGTAGTAACTAAATTGGAATTAACAATGCCAATTTTGATAAGTGCTAAAAAGTCTTTTACTAGAGAACTTGTTTCAGGTTCCGAGTTTCCATTAGCAGACAATATACGACCATTTGACATATTACCCCTCCTTTCGATTGGTAAGCATATTCCGTTAACCCTACTATAACGAAAAATAGCGTTGATTTCTAGACAGAAAGTGAAATTTCATGTCGAAGGGTAGATGTAACCGGTTTCTCTGACACAACATATCTATAGTAAATCATTTTCTTGTTTTAATTGTGAAGGTTCTTGTACGAAATTATGAACAATTTGTGAAATCATTTTCTCTTTAGAATGACAATACTCTATACAAGTTGTTTTTTGGTCCTATTTTCGCTATCATCAGAAAGGCAGGTACCACCTTTAAAAGGTGATTACTATATATAAAGTAGGTGGCAATTATGCAATATAGTAAATACATGAAATGGTTTGCTGTTGCTGCAACAATTGGAATGTTGCTCATTTTACTGGGCGGAGCACTCGTCACAAAAACTGATAGTGGTATGGGCTGTGGTAGAAACTGGCCTGATTGTAACGGTTCTCTAATACCAAAAGAAATTACTACAGAAGTGTTAATCGAATTTTCCCATCGTGTTGTAACTGGAGCTGTGTCATTTCTTATTTTGATTTTGACAGTTTGGGCTTGGAGAGTATTAGGACATATTCGTGAAGTGAAATTCTTATCTTTCATGGCATTATTCTTCTTAATTGCACAAGCATTAATCGGTGCTGCTCAAGTTTTATGGGGACAAGGCGATTTTATATTAGCACTTCATTTTGGTATATCACTTCTTTCATTTGCAGCAGTACTCTTACTCACATTAATTATTTTCGAAGTTGACCAAAAATTTGATGCGGACAAGGTCATTATTGGCAATACGTTAAAGAGACATACAATAGGTGTTACAATCTATTCTTATCTCGTAGTATATACAGGTGCCTTAGTACGTCATACAAATGCTAGTTTAATTTGTCCAGATTGGCCATTATGTAATAACAACAATATTGGATTACCTACTAATTTCTATGAGTGGGTTCAAATGGGGCATCGCTTTGCAGCTGGATTAATCTTTGTTTGGATTTTATTCATTGCTATTCATGCTATTAAACATTATAAAGAACAACGTGTCCTCTATTGGGGTTGGATCATTGCACTAATAATAGTTTCTCTTCAAGTGTTAGCGGGTATGGCTGTAGTACTTTCTCGCTTAAATATCTTATTAGCATTACTACATTCACTATTAATCACATTATTATTTGGTTTATTGTGCTATATGATTCTATTATTATCTAGAAGTCGACAAAATCAAAAAAGTAACTAAATATTTTAACTAAACAATATAAAACACGCCTTTGCAAATGCAAAGGCGTGTTTTTTCTAGTTATTCCATTTCGATTAGTAAATCACCCGTTGAAATTGCATCTCCAGCAGCTACATAAATTTCTTTTATCACGCCGTCCTTAGGTGCTTGAACAGTCGTTTCCATTTTCATAGCTTCTGTAATCAGCAAATGCTCACCGCGTTTTACAGGGCTACCTTTAGAAATAGCTACTTTCAATACTGTACCTGGCATTGTTGCGCCAATTTGATCTGGATTTGCAGGGTCTGCTTTCGCTTTACGATCTCCATCTACCTCAACTGTCATATCTTGAATAATAATTTCACGAGGTTGACCGTTTAATTCAAAGTAAAGGACACGTGTACCATCATATTGAGCTTCCCCAATGGATACTAGCTTAATGATAAGTGTTTTACCTTTTTCTATTTCAACTTCAATCTCTTCGCCAAGTCTTAAACCATATAAGAATGTTGGCGTATCTAATACTGATACATCTCCAAACATATCTACTGTCTTCATGTAATCTTCAAAGACTTTTGGATATAAAGCTGTCGCAAGTACTTCATGACTTGTAATCGGACGATTATATTTTTTAAATAATTCATCGCGAAGTTCTTTTAAATCTATTGGCTCTAATAATTCTCCCGGTCTTACAGTAATCGCTTCACGGTCTTTTAAAATTACTTTTTGTAATTCTTCTGGGAATCCACCATATGGCTGTCCTAAATAACCTTGGAAGAATTCAATTACTGAGTCTGGAAAATCAATTGTTTTACCACGTTCAATGACTGATTCTTCATCTAAATCATTTTGAACCATGAATAATGCCATATCACCTACTACTTTTGAAGAAGGTGTTACTTTAACAACATCTCCAAATAACAAGTTTACGCGGGAATACATACTTTTCACTTCTTCCCAACGGTCGCCAAGTCCGACACCTTTAGCTTGCTGTTGTAAGTTACTATATTGACCTCCCGGCATTTCATGAACGTATATTTCAGAATGTGGGCTATTCATGCCACTTTCAAAGTCGCTGTAATATTTTCGAATATCTTCCCAATAATAAGAAAGTTTTTCTAGTCCTTCAATGTCTGCTCTTACTTGGCGTTTGCTACCTTTCATCGCATAGTAAAGTGAATTAGCACTTGGTTGCGAAGTTAGACCTGCCATTGAGCCTAGCGCTGTATCAATAATATCAACACCAGCTTCAATTGCTTTAGCATATAAATAGATACCATTGCCACTTGTATCATGTGTATGCAAATGAATTGGTAAATCTGTCGATGCCTTTAATTCAGAAATTAACCGATAAGCTGCTTCTGGCTTTAATAAACCTGCCATATCTTTAATAGCTAAAATATGAGCTCCAGCAGCCTCTAATTCCTTCGCCATGTCTTTATAGTATTGCACTGTATATTTCGCTCTAGAGTCATCTAGAATGTCTCCTGTGTAGCAAATAGCAGCTTCTGCAATCTTACCCGACTGTCTTGTTGCATCAATGGCTATTTCCATACCTTTAATCCAGTTCAAACTGTCGAAAATACGGAATACATCAATTCCTGCATCTGCTGATTTTGAGATAAACTCTTTAATAATATTATCTGAATAGTTTTTATAACCTACTGCGTTCGCACCACGCAATAGCATTTGGAATAGCACATTTGGCATTTTCTCACGTAGTTTAATTAAACGATCCCATGGGTCCTCTTTTAAGAAACGATATGCAACGTCAAAGGTTGCACCTCCCCACATTTCTAGTGAGAAGAAATTATGCATAATTTGTGCTGTTTCATCTGCAATATTGAACATATCACGTGAGCGTACACGAGTCGCCAGCAATGATTGGTGAGCATCTCGCATAGTTGTATCTGTTAACAGTACATCATCTTGCTCTTTTATCCATTGTACAAGACCTTCTGGACCACGTTCATCTAAAATTTGTTTAGTGCCAGATGGAATTGATTGTACAATTTTAATATCTGGTTTATGGGGTTTCGAGAAAATTGGTTTCTGTTGATATTCAATACCAGGGAAGCCATTAACCGTAACATTGCCGATATAACTTAATAATTTTGTACCACGGTCTTTACGCGGTGAGAATAAAAATAGTTCTTGCGTTGTATCGATGAAACTTGTATCAAACTTACCATCTATAAAATTCGGATGACGAACAACATTTTCTAAAAACGGAATATTCGTTTTAATACCACGAATACGGAATTCTTGTAGATTTCGATCCATCTTAGCTGCTGCTTCTTTAAATGTCATTCCCCAAGTTGAAACTTTAACAAGTAATGAGTCATAATATGGTGAAATAACTGCCCCTTGGAAGCCATTTCCTGCATCTAAGCGTACTCCAAAACCTCCACTTGAACGATAAACCATCAATTTACCCGTGTCAGGCATGAAATTATTTAATGGATCTTCAGTCGTTACACGAGATTGAATAGCAAATCCAAAAAGTGGGATTTGTGATTGCTCAGGGATGCCAATTTCTTCACTATGTAAAGATAAACCCTCTGCAATTTTAATTTGTGCATGTACAATATCAATCCCTGTAACCATTTCTGTAATCGTATGCTCTACTTGGATACGAGGATTAACTTCGATGAAATAAAATTGATTACCCGCTACTAAAAATTCTACAGTCCCAGCATTTATATAGGACACATTTTTCATTAATTTTATTGCAGCTTGGCATATTTCTTCACGTAATTCAGGTGTAATTGAGTTTGAAGGTGCAATTTCAACAACCTTTTGATGACGACGTTGAATAGAACAATCACGCTCATATAAATGAACAATATTGCCTTCTTTGTCTCCTAAAATCTGTACTTCAATATGCTTTGGCTTGTCTACAAATTTCTCAACATACACTTCATCAGATCCAAATGCTGCTTTCGCTTCTGACTTGGCTCTATCATAAGCTTCTAATGCATCATCAGCAGAGTGTACAACGCGCATACCGCGTCCTCCACCACCAAGTGCAGCTTTTATCATTAATGGGAAGCCATACTCCTCACCAAACGCTAACACCTCATCAATAGATGCAACAGGTCCATCTGTTCCAGGAATCACTGGAATATTGGCTGCGACAGCTTGTTCACGAGCTTTTACTTTGTCACCAAACATATCTAAATGATTAGAAGTTGGACCGATGAAAATAACGCCCTCTTCTTCACAACGTTTTGCAAAATCTAAGTTTTCAGATAAAAATCCATAACCGGGGTGGATTGCGTCTACTCCTGCATCTTTTGCTATTGCTAAAATTCCTTCTATATCTAAGTATGCATCTATAGGTTTCTTACCATCACCAACAAGATATGCTTCATCAGCTTTGTAACGGTGATACGAGCCACTATCCTCTCTCGAATAGATTGCTACTGTTGTTATATTTAGTTCCGTACACGCTCGAAACACGCGAATCGCTATTTCACCACGGTTTGCCACTAGAATTTTTTTAATTGCCATTTCCCTTACCCCCTAGACTTTATTCCTTTCCCTTTTAACAAACATGGAGACGTTTATGAGAATCCCCATAGCTAAAGATAACAAAATTATCGAAGTTCCGCCATAACTAATAAAGGGCAGCGGTACACCAGTTAACGGTATAATCCCTGTTAATCCACCGACATTTATAAACGTTTGAAACCCTATCATACTAGCAATACCAGCTGCTATCATTCTTGCCATTGGATCCTTTGTTCGTAAGGCAATAAGCAATGCTCGAATTACAATAAAGCCTAAACCACCTAACACAATCGCGACCCCGAATGTGCCCAATTCTTCTGCAATAATCGCTAAAATAAAATCTGTTTGCGGTTCTGGTAAATAACCCATTTTTTGTACAGATTGACCTAAACCTAGCCCCTTAATGCCTCCAGCACCTATCGCTAAGTAACCATTAACCATTTGATAGCCAAAAACTTGTTCATCTTCAAAGGGATTAAAATAAGCTTGAATACGCCCCATACGTTTTTCAGTAAAAATACTATCTCTTATAAAGAAAATACCAATCGAAGCAATTGCCATACATCCTATTAAAACGCCTAAAATTTTATTGAAGGTTTTTAATTTGATCCCACTCGCCGCAATAACCGATACACCAATAAATAGAATGATCAGTAGCGTACCTAAATCCGGTTCAATAAAGACAAGGAAAGACGCGGCAAATAATACAAGAATAGGCGGTATGATAGATTCATTAATATTATCTATCTTTCCCTTTTCATATTTCTTTGCAAATACAGCTGAGAAATAAAGGATGATAATAATCTTTACAAATTCTGATGGTTGTAAATTAGCAAACCCAAGTTTTAGCCAACTTTTCGCTCCTGAATTACCAGGACTAAAACCAAAAAAGTAAACGGCTAATAACAAAGCGAACATGACACTTAACATAAATACTATCATCTTATTTTCTTTATAAATCTTGTAGGGAATAAACGCCCCTACAACAAATGCTACAGAACCAAGACATAGATTCGTAATTTGCTTTTTATAAAAATAATCTGCACTGTAACCTAGTTTACTTGCTGACCAGACCATACTGGCACTATAAATCATTACTAGCCCAAAAAGGCATAGTAATAAATATGTAAAAAACAGTGGATAATCGAAATTCCTTGCATATCTTTTTAAGTATGTTTTCATGCGAATACCTCTTTTACTCATCTTGTAGCAAAAAAACCCAAACAACAGCGTGTTTGAGTTTTTTACTTATTTCTCTGTAAATGCATCATGCAACACAGATAATTCTTTTTCCAGTGAATCAAGAATCTCTCTTCCCTTTTCACGTTCAAGCAAGCCTAACTTAACTGCAAAATCAATTTCGCGTGATAAGCCAAACATTTGTGTATCTAAAACCTCTTCGTATAGTGGGCATTGTGGCATTGTTAAATGCTCCATCTGCACTCTAATAAGCTTAGCAATTTTATCTGCGTCAGCAATAAGGAGTTCCAATGCCTTCTCCTGATATGAACTTTGCGATTTTGTATCCATGAGGACGCCCCCATTACCTGATATTTCTTCTATTCTATCTTAATAAAGTTTATCTTTTGCGCAGTAAAATTGCAAGTATATAACTAAGTAAACCGTGTAACCAATTTTATTTCTTTATTAACTACATAAATTAGCTGTATACTGAGATATGGAATGTACTATTCAAGGAGGAATTAACATGGAATCTATCATTCAAATTAAAGGTGCCGTGAATTTTGCTATCACATTAGATCCAACCGTTTGGATTTTTGATGATCGTAAATTAGATCTAGACACATATTTTACTGAAGAACGAGTAATTGTAAACGCTGACGAAGAATACATGGAAAAAGCAGGTAAGCACTGGTCACGTGAAATTATGGAGGGCGCCACATTTCCACCAACTTTAAAATCCGAACGGAAATTCGAGAAAAAACACATGATGACCGGCACATTTGGTATCATATTAAAACCTTTCCTTAACAATGCAGAAATTAAAGATGGTGCAACTTCAGTTATTCTAGAATGCCGAGATGGCTCTGAATATAACTTCTCCATAGAAGATGCTGAGTCCCTTATCTTAAAATATAGCCAAGACGGTAAAATGCTAACTGATAACGGTCCTGTTTATGTAATCAACGGTGACGGTTCAAATGTAGAGAACCCAATTAAAGGTCTTGTAGCGATTCGAGTAGAATAGGAGGGACTTAAACGATGCGAGTTAAGTGTGTCATTTGCGATTCTATTAATGAATTACCCGATTATTCACCAGAAGCAAAAAAATTGCGAAATCGTCCTATCCATACGTATATGTGTCCTATATGTCATGATCGGATTTCAGAAAGAACAAATGCCCGTATAGCAACTGGTCGATTTATCTTTAGAAAAAAACACTCGCTTGTCGAAGATGAATTCTAGTTATTCTATGTAATGTTGGTTAAATAAAATATAAAAAGAGCAATTGAGATTCAGCTATTAGCTTGTCCTCAATTGCTCTTTTTTATGTGATTTACTAGACCATTATTGTACTGTTTGTGCTTTTTTATCTCTATGCAAACCAATTTTATACATGATTAGCACAAGTGCGATAATCAATAATCCTTCTACTACAGGTAAATAAGTTGCAAAGAATGTCAAAAAGATACAGCCAACAAACAAGAAGAAATAAATAACGATATTTTGCCAAAACTTAAGTTTTTTCGCAAACCCTAGATTGTAAACAACAATCGATAATGCAAAAATAACCACTAACAAAATATTACTAGCAACACTAAAATCAGATGCAGTTTGATAAACATACTTGGCTACCGGATACATTTTATCAAATACAAATGCATCTTTATTTGATACATCAGGTGCGGCAAGTTGAATAAAATTCAGTTCACTTAAAAAACCGGATTTAATATCCAAGACTTTCCTTCCTTTCGTTTAGCGAATGATTACTCAGCGCTACGTGATTTCTTAGCTGCTTTTTCGCGTTCGTTTTTATTTAGAATTTGTTTACGAAGGCGAATAGATTCTGGTGTTACTTCACAGTACTCATCATCAGCCAAGTATTCTAATGCTTCTTCAAGAGTTAAAATACGAGGTTTTTTAATAACATTCGTTTGGTCTTTGTTAGCTGAACGGATGTTTGTTTTTTGCTTCATTTTGATGATATTAACAGTAATGTCTGCATCACGTGTATTTTCACCAACAATCATACCTTCATAAATATCAGTACCTGGTTCAACAAATAGTGTACCACGGTCTTCAATTTGCATCATACCATAAGTAGTTGATTTACCTGTTTCCATAGAAACAAGTACGCCTTGACGACGTCCACCAATTTTACCAGATAGTAATGGTTGATAGCTATCGAATGTGTGGTTGATAATACCGAAACCTTTTGTTAAAGACATAAATTCAGTTGTGTAACCAATTAATCCACGAGCAGGTACCATGAAGATTAAACGAACTTGGCCACTACCATTGTTCACCATATCTAACATTTCACCTTTACGTAAACCTAATGATTCAATAATTGAACCTACAGCATCTTCAGGTACATCAATTTGTACACGTTCAAATGGTTCACATTTTACACCATCGATTTCTTTAATGATAACTTTTGGTTTAGATACTTGTAATTCATAACCTTCACGACGCATGTTTTCGATCAGAATCGATAGGTGAAGTTCACCACGACCTGAAACAGTCCAAGCATCTGGAGAATTAGTATCTTCTACACGTAAACTTACATCTGTTTGTAATTGAGCGCGTAAACGTTCTTCAATTTTACGTGATGTTACCCATTTACCTTCGCGACCTGCAAAAGGTGAGTTATTTACTAAGAAAGTCATTTGTAATGTTGGTTCATCGATACGTAATGGTGTTAAAGCTTCTTGGTGTTCAGTTGGACAAACAGTTTCACCTACGTTAATGTCTTCCATACCTGAAACAGCAATTAAATCACCTGAGTATGCTTCTTCAACTTCTTCACGTTTTAATCCGAAGAAACCAAAGATTTTAGTTACACGGAAATTTTTCACAGTGCCATCAAGTTTCATAAGTGCAACTTGTTGTCCAACATGGATTTTACCGCGGAATACACGACCGATACCGATACGGCCAACATAGTCATTATAATCAAGTAATGCTACTTGGAATTGTAAAGGTTCATCACGAGTATCAGCTGGTGCTGGGATGTGACTAATAATTTCCTCAAATAAGCATTTCATATTATCTTCTTGTTTAGCTGGGTCTGAATCAAGTGATGCAGTACCATTTACACCAGAAGCAAATACGACTGGGAATTCTAATTGATCTTCATCAGCACCTAATTCGATTAATAAATCGATTACTTCATCCACTACTTCTGTAGGACGTGCTGAATCTTTATCGACTTTGTTTACTACTACGATTGGTGTTAATTTTTGTTCTAATGCTTTTTTCAACACAAAACGAGTTTGAGGCATACAACCTTCATATGCATCTACAACTAAAAGTACACCGTCAACCATTTTCAGGATACGTTCAACTTCTCCACCGAAATCGGCATGTCCTGGTGTATCTAGAATATTGATACGAGTACCTTCGTAGTTTACTGCTGTATTCTTCGCTAAAATTGTAATACCACGTTCACGTTCGATGTCGTTCGAGTCCATTGCTCTTTCTGCGACATTTTCGTTTGAACGAAAAGTACCAGATTGTTGTAATAATTGGTCAACCAATGTCGTTTTACCATGGTCAACGTGAGCTATAATTGCAATATTTCTAATGTCTTGACGTAAATTTGTCATTATTCCACTCCACATTCTATTTTCGAGTCCATAACTGTGTTATTATAACACAAGAGATGTTTTTTGTCTTTTCTTAACAACTAGTATTTCAAATTTTTTTATTATTTCACAGTATAATTATTAGTTCGACATTAAGTTATAATCACTTATAAGTCAAACAAATTCATCAACTGGAGGATTTAAAATGAAAAATGCTAAAGTCGTTATGGCTTTTTTTGCGTTAGCAGCAGTGCTAGCTATGTGTTCAATAGGAATTGCAGTTGCCTTTAAAAGCGTAATTGGTATCTTTGGTGCCATTTTATTAGTTTGTGCTATTATGGGCTATGGCTTCAAAACTAAACGTCAATTTCGCGATAAAGGTTTACTGTAACTCTTCTCAAATAAAAAGAATGAACTGGCAATTTGCGAGTTCATTCTTTTTATTTATATCTATATTCTATTTCAAATGAACGTATTGTTCAATGATTGTCTTATGAATTTTAGGATTTGCAATAATAAATGTATCTTGTTCTTCCAAATTAATCGCTTCATTTCCTAAGTTTGACACAATCGCACCGACTTCATTAGCAATCACTGCACCACCAGCAATATCCCAAGGTGATAATCGCATGGACATATAAGCATCCATCCGTCCACATACTACTGAAGCAATCTCTAAAGTGGCAGAGCCGTAAGATCTTGTCCCTCTAACATGATGAACAAGGTCAATAATCTTATTGTGGTCAATGTAGCGATTTGGTGTAACCCAAGTAGCGTTTATTCCAATAATTGCTTCATGTAACGGTAACGATTGCAGTCGCTCTAACTGACGATCATTCATATATGCTCCTTGTCCTTCGACAGCATAATACAAATCATTGCGCATTACATCGTATATGTACCCAAGTTTTCCAATGCCATCAACATAAATGCCAATTGAAATCGCAAAATTACGATGTTGTCGTATGAAATTCATCGTCCCATCAATCGGATCAATTATCCATACGACACCATCCAATGATTCAAGGGGTTCCCCCATCCCTTCCTCACCGAGAATTTTAAATGCAGGATCATAAGCATGAATTTGTTCAATAAAAAATAATTCTGTTTCACGATCAATATTCGTTACAAGATCATTCGCATTAGCCTTTGTCTCGATTTCTAACTTTTCAGAAAGTGATTGACGAATTCGTTCGCCTGCTTCATGAATAATTTTAACTGTAAATTCATGTATTGCTGTAATTTCCACCATAGCCCCACCTTTCGAAGCAAAAAAAACATCATTTCTATAAGTACAAGTTAATGTTTTTTGCCTATCTCTATTATAGCAAAAAAACATCTGCTTCTCATTTGATTAGCAGATGTTCACCGGCGAATTTTGATTCTCTCTTTAGGCAAAAGCATGAAATGCCTCCAATTCCAAATGAAGTTCAGAAAGGCGAATTTTGCTTAATTCAATTTGTTTTACATCCTCATCTTGCAGAGCGTCAAATAATGTTGCTAGTTCATAATCCATTTCTAATTGCAGACCCTTCACATATTGCTTTTCATAATCAACTTTGCGAATAATGTGTACTACTTGTTTCATACTAACCAGCTCCTTTTTATTTTGTTTGTGCAAGCTAGGACTTAAAGTGTCTTACTACATTATATGCATGATGTGAAAAATGATAAGTCCTTCTAGAAGATTTTTTCCCAAATTTCTAATAAAATAAACATAAACTTTCAAAAGGAGTTAAATTATTTATGCCAAAAACAAAATGGACACAAAAGGATTTCGACGTTTTCTCCATCGATGGTTTAGAACCACGAATGGAAGCACTTATCAATACCGTAAGACCAAAATTCGAAGAATTAGGTACGGCATTTTCTACATATTTCTCCGCAAAAACTGCAGATGAATTTTACCCACATGTAGCAAAACATGCACGTCGTAAAGTAAACCCACCAAAAGATAGCTGGGTCGCATTTGCTCCTTACAAACGCGGCTATAAATCAATTCCTCACTTTCAGCTTGGCTTATTTGGTACTCATCTATTCATAATTCTTTGCGTTATTTATGAAGCACCAAGTAAAGTTGAAATTGCTGATCGTTTGCTAAAAAAACAGAATTCATTTAAAAAGCTTCCAAAAAACTTTTATGTTTCAGGTGATCATTTTTCACCAGAAGGCATTAATATTAAAGATGCTTTGAATGATGGTCAGCTAGTCGGTTTACTTGAACGTTTACGTGATGTAAAAAAAGGAGAATTTATAGTTGGTCTACAAATTCCAAAAGAGGATGCGGTCCAATTAACTGCAGAGGAATTTGAGAAATTAACTGAAGAAACATTCGATGCACTACTCCCTATTTATAATACTATGGTCAACAAAAAGTAAAAGAACAGGCATAAGCCTGTTCTTTTACTTTCTTTTTCTTGATTCACCTTTAATTTTTGAACCAGCTGGAGCATCTTTCATTTGCTTAATAATTGAATAGCTCACATAGTCACTAACTTCTTCAAATTCGCGGAAAATGGTTTTTTCTTCAGCCATCGCTGGCACGATTTCTTTGAATCGTCTATATTTCGACATTAGATCTTCGCGTTGAACACCTGTTTCATATGCTTTTTCTATTGCTTGGAAGAACGCAATTACATCTACAATCTCTTCTGTAGACCAGTCCGTTGAGAACGGATAAGAGTATTCCATAATCTTACCTACCTTTTGATTCAGGCTAATATAGCCTTTTTATTGTTCTCCCCATTTTAAGCGTATTTCCGTTGCCTGCGCAACCATTCGCTGTATAAGTTCCTCTACAGTCGGTTCATCTTGGATTAAACCTGTTATCTGTCCAGCCCAAGCAAACCCTTCATGTTCTTTACCTTCATATATATATTTTTTATTTGCTTGACCACTTATATAATTTTTTAAAGCTTCGTATGTTGGAGTTACTTTTTCAATATCAAGAATTTGATCCGTCCAACTATTTCTAATTGCTCGTGCTGGTGCGCCTATAGTTCGTTTAATTACAGTCGTGTCTGCTACCGTGCTATTAATCAAAGCGTTTTTATACACAACAGATGCATTGATACACTCTTTCGTTGCGATAAAACGTGTCCCCATCTCAATACCTTCTGCACCTAACGCAAGGGCTGCCATCCACCCACGTCCATCACCTATACCTCCTGAAGCAATCACAGGAATAGAAACAGCATCTACAACTTGAGGTACTAATACCATTGTCCCGATATCATCCCTACCTAGATGGCCACCACCTTCTTGTCCTACAACCATAACGGCATCTGCACCTAATTCTTCAGCTTTTTGAGCTTGTCTACGCGCAGCAACTAATACCAGCTTCTTAATATCTGTTCCCTCTAATTGCTTAAAAATCGGTGCAGGATTACCACCTGTCATTGATACAACTGGCACTTTCTCTTCAATTGCTACTGCTAACATATTCTCAAATGGTCGACCATGCTGGCCAATAGCGTAATTGACACCAAATGGACGATCTGTTAATTCACGTACTTTGTGAATCTCATTTCGTAATGCTTCAGGATCATCTAAACTCATCGCTGTAATTTGACCTAATCCTCCTGCATTTGATACAGCAGCGGCTAAATCTGCATAAGCTAAATAAGCAAGTCCACCTTGAATAATTGGATACTCTACACCTAATAATTCTGTCACTCTTGTTTTCCATTTCATTTGTTTTAACTCCCCCTTATTTTCCTATAATAAATTGGTTCGCCGAAAAATAGCAAAAACCTTTTTTCATTATTATTTCCCAAGAAATAATAACAGCATGTGAAAAATTCAAAAGGAATTTCCACATGCTGTTTTTAAAATATAAGCATTGCAAATAAGGGACAAATAAATGCACCAATAACAGCACTTAGTGTCATTGATACAGAGCCCATGGATAAGGTTTTTTCTCCGTATTCAGTAAGTTTGGAAACTCCGAATCCATGTGCCCCTCCTCCCATCGAGATTCCTCTGCTTACAGCGGTATCAATTTTACACACGCGGAAAATAAAAGGCCCCAGAATAGCGCCAGTAAACCCTGCTACCATAACAAATACCGCTGTCATTGCTGGAATACCACCTAAAGAGCCACTTACTTGCATTGCAACTGGCGTTGTAATCGATTTCGGCAGTAACGATCTCACCATTTCATCATCTAATCGTAATAACTTTGCCAAGGCAAAAACACTAATCAGTCCTGAAATCATAGCTACAACAACACCCGAAATAATTGAAAGTTTATATGTTTTAATCATATCCCGTTGCATATACAATGGATATGCTAAACTTACAACTGCAGGTCCAAGCATTGTATCAATCCATTTCCCACCAGTCATATAAGTTTCATACGAAATATTACTTAATGCTAGCATCAAAACGCCAATAATCGTTGTTGTTAAGATAGGCAGTAAAAATGGAGTCGAAAAACGAGCATATAATTTTGACATTAGATAAAAAATTAAAATAGTTATAAGAATAATGGCTACAGCTTTCATTTTACGCCCTCCTTCATTTCTTTAGATCCTACTCTTTCTTTCCCTTCTAAATATTTACATATTTTACCTGAAAAAATAATTGTGAAAATAGTACTAGCAATAACTGTGAGTAATAGCAAAATACCATTCAAGGATAATAATTCAGGATGCTTAATAACACCTACAGTTGCCGGTACAAAAAACAATGGTAAAATTGCTAACATGAAGCCTGCCCCATCTTCAATTAATGCCACTGGCATTATTTTACTAAGCAACAGAGCTAATAAAATGAGTAAACCAACAATACTACCTGGAAATTTGACACCTAATAAATTTACGATAGTCGTACCGACAAATGAAAAAATATATAGTACTACCATTTGTAAAATTATTCGCATCCATTTAATTGATTTTCGTTTTACAGTATTCATTTTCTCAGAGTATTTTTGTTTCAATTGTGTTGAATCCACTTGTGTTGTTGAGTAGTCTTTTACTTCTATTTTCTGTTCTGCAATTTCACTTATTTCAGATTCATTTACCTCTGGTTCTTTTATCCCAGACTCATTTTCAACTATTTCGCTTACTTCTGGCTCTTTTACTTCTAGCTTTTTAATAACTATCTTGTAATTGCTTGTTTTGTGTTTAACTAACTTGTAATTGCCTATTTTAGATTGCATTTCGAAACTCTCCTTTTAACACATACCTTGTTTATGAAGTAATACGAAATATTGTACGCCTATCTTTCCTAGATGTCTATGAATCTAACTGGAATAAAAAAGAAGCTATCCTTCATTAACTATGTAATGGTAGGTAGCTTCTTTCCTATTTTCATTTATTAATATTAATCGTCAAAATTTTCAGTTGCACGATTCTTTTTAAGCATTTTAGACAATAATTCATAAACAAGTGGTACGATGATTAACGTTAAAACAGTAGAACTGATTAAACCACCGATTACTGTTACGCCTAGGCCTTTTGAAATCAAGCCGCTTCCTTCTGCACCAATGGCAAGTGGAATTAAAGCACCAACTGTTGCTAGTGCAGTCATTAAAATTGGACGAAGACGTGTTGCACCGGCTTCTAATATCGCTTCACGCATTGTCATTCCTTCATGCTCCATATGAATAACACGGTCGATTAATACGATCGCATTTGTCACTACGATACCTATTAACATTAAAAGACCAATCATTGAAGATACACTGATTGTTTCGCCAGTTATCCATAGCGCTACTAAAGCACCAATTACGGTAAATGGTAGTGAGAACAGGATTGATAATGGTGCTAAACCTTCACCAAAAGTAACTACAAGGATGAAGTAAACAATCGCAATTGCTGCTACCATAGCTAAACCTAATTGAGTGAATGCTTCAGCCATATCTTCTGCTACACCGCCACTATTCACTTCAACATTGTTTGGTAAATCTAGTTTATCAATGTCTTTTTGTACAGCACTAGACGCTTTTGTAATGTCTTTAGAAGTGACTGTTGCTGTTACACTCGCAAAAAGTTTTCCTTTACTACGATTAATTTGAGATAAAGTTGTACCCTCTTTGACATCAACTACTTCTGAAAGTTTAACTTCCATACCAAGTGGTGATTTTATTTTTTGTTTCAATACATCATTAAAATCATCAGGTGATGCTGTTTCTTTATGAACAGAAACTTCTATTTTTTTGCCGTCCTTATCAATTGAAGTTAATACTTCTGATTGGACGTTTGGATTAATCGCCATAGCAATTTGTCCTGTAGTTAAACCAAGTTTTTTCACTTTATCTTGGTCGATTACTAATGTATGTTCATCATAAACTTCAGAAAGAGATGCTTTTACATCTTTTAAATCATCGCGTTTATTCATGATTTTTTCGATGTTTTTGACAACTGGTTTGATGTCTTCCATCGTATTACCATAAACTGAGTAATTTAACTCACTGCTTGAACCTGACATAGAGAAATCTTGGTTTTTCCAAGTTCCTGTTTGGTTAACTGCAACGACTTCTTCTACTAATTTAGTTTTTACATTACTAAAATCTTTTGTATCTGGATCATAGATAATGTACATTAAAGCACCATTCGAAGCACCTGGCATCATAGGATTAGCTCCACCTATTGATACTTGAACTGTTTGAACATCTTTTTTGTCCATTACCATCTTCTCTACTTCTTCAACGTCTTTAATAACGCTATCACGTGTTTCTCCTGGTTCTGGAGTATACGTTAAGTAGACCATTTTCTGTTCATCTTCTGGCATGAAACTAAATCCTACAAACGGAGCCAAGAATAGACTTGCTACTAAAATAACAATTGTACCAATTGAAGTTACTAGTTTATGGTCAAGTACCCAACTAAGTAATTTCTTATAGCTTTGTGATAACTTACCATGTTCTTCTTTTTTCGATTGTTTTTTACCATACAGCTCTTTTTTAAATAGAGAATGTGCTAAAACTGGTACAACAGTAATTGCGACAATTAACGATGCCCCTAGAGCAAATGCCATTGTTAATGCAAACGGCATAAACAATTCGCCAACCATTCCTCCTACTAATCCTAGAGGTAAGAATACAGCTACTGTAACTAGTGTTGAAGATAGAATTGGCTTGAACATTTCAATCGTTGCCTCACGAATTAAAGCACGACCATGTAATTTCTCACCTTCTAAATATATTCTTCTATAAATATTTTCAACTACTACAATAGAGTCATCAATTACACGACCAATCGCGACCGTCATAGCAGCAAGCGTCATCATATTTAATGTAATATCCATTTGTTTCAAAATTAATACAGAGATTAGTAGTGATAATGGAATTGATATAATCGATATGATTGTAGAACGAATATTACGTAAAAATAGCATGATAATAATAACGGCAAAAATAGCACCGAATAATGCTTTATCTAACATTGTTGATACAGACTTCTCAATAGGTTCACCTTGGTCCATCGTGATATCAATTTTCATGCCTTTATTATCTTTTTCAAATTGTTTTGAAGCTTCTTTTACGTCATTTACAACCTCAACCGTATTGGCTTCTTGCGATTTTACTATTTGAACCGCAATTGCCGATTCACCATTTGTACGAGAAACCGATTCTACGTCACCGATCAGTTCGATTTTAGCGAGTTTACCTAATTTCACAAACGGTTCAGCTAGAGGTTGTTGCTGAGTTAATCCAGCCCCTGCTTGAGGTTGAACAGGAATATCTAAGTTTTTCAGCTCTTTTAAAGTTGTTAATTTACCATCGACTACGACCGATTGCTCCGCATCCTTAAATTGGAACATGCCAAGAGGGACTTTAATATCCATTGCTTGAATGTATTGCTTAACCTTCGATTCATCTAGACCATATTGTGCTAATTTCTTTTGGTCATATGTTAATTGAACTTTTTCAACTTGTTGACCAGTTACTGATACTGAAGCAACACCGTCGATTGCTTCCATTTTAGGAACGAAGTAATCTTCTACTGTTTTTGTTAACTCTTCGATTGTTTCTTCTTTATCAGAAACACTTAACGCTACTACCGGGAAGGCATTAATATTAACTCGATCAATGGTTGGTACTTGTGCAGTTTCTGGAAGATCAATTTTTTCAATTGCTTCCTTTACATTGTCAACTGCTTCTTTCATATCCGCACCATATTTAAACTCAATTTGAAGACTTGAGGCGTTTTGATATGAATTTGAGTAAACAGATTTTACTGATTTTAAATTATTAACTGCCTTCTCAAAGGGAATTGAAATATCATCTGTTACTTGCTCTGGTGTAGCACCAGGATAAACTGTTGTTACTGTAACTATTGGAATTGAAATATCAGGAATTGATTCAAGCTTCATTTTCAAGCCTGCATAAACCCCCGCCACAGCTACGATAATTGTTAATAACCATACCGCTAGCTTGTTTTTTAGCATAAATTTAATTATAGAATGCACCTTTGCACCGCCTTTTTTGACTATTTGGTCACTATTCTATATAATAATGACTGATTAGTCAGTTGTCAAATGCTATGAATAGGGAGTGAGTTATTATATCTAAGCAACAATTAATTATTGAAAAGGCAGTAGAATTATTTGCGAAAAATAGTATAGCATCGACCTCTATTCAAGATATAACAGATGCATGCGGTATTTCTAAAGGAGCCTTTTATTTATCTTTCAAATCAAAAGATGAGTTATTCATTGCTATATTTGAACATTTTTTACGAGAAATTATTGGTCAATATAATGATTTATTGGAAAGTGACATACCTCCAAAAGAAAAGATTAAAAACTATTTTCTTTTCCATTTTCAACTATTTGAAGAAAAATTACCATTAATATCTATGTTTATGAAGGAACAAATGCATCCAATTAATGAACAAATTCTTCAAAGATTAAATTATTATAAAGATCTTAGTGATAAAACTACTCTAGCATTATTAACAGAAGTATATGGAAAGCGTATTGCTCCCTTTCAATATGACATTCTCATTTCTTTAAAAGGAATCATGCATGGATATTCAGAATTTATCCTTTTCCATAGACAACCATATGATTTCGTTCAATTAAGTTCTACTCTTATTGAAAAAGTAGATATTCTTGTAGAGCATTCAAAAAACACTTTCCTTACTGAACAATTATGGAACTCAAAACCACATTGTATGCAGGAGTATTCTGTGACTGCATTCGAAGTTCAAGAAGAAGTAAATCGTTGGCATGAAATTTATAAAGGACACCCTATCATTGAAGACACATTATCTTTAATAGAAGCTGAATTAAAACTTACAAATCCTCGTCCTGCTTTATTAAATGGAATGATGGCGAACCTTAAACAACATGATAACTTACAATGGCTAGCCTTATTACTAAAACAATATATAGTACACCTTTCATAAACACAAAAGAGATAGTCGTACCAATGCACGACTATCTCTTTTTATAATTTGTGAAAATCAAAATTAACACTTGTTCCAAACATTATACTCGACTTTAAAAAGATTTATGACTAGACGGTCATTATTAGAAACTATACTTTCATCTTCACTCTTAAATTCAAAGAACTTTCAATTTAAACATGTATGTTAGCTTATAATTAGCGCACTATCAGACTCCGAGTAACAGTAGTTAATTATTTCTTTCCAAAAATAAAAAGCAGTCCAAAGTATTTAAACTTTGAACTGCTTTTTCTATTATTATCTTAGTATCCCCAAATCATTGTTAACAATGAACCAAAGACTGTCACAAGACCAACTACTACAGCGTAAATGACACTTGTATATAGAGTTTTTTTATCTTCTGTTTCTCCGATATGCATGAATAACACAAGTTGTACAACAGCTTGCGCTAGTGCAGTTACACTTAAGATAATCATTGCAATACCTTTAGACATATCAAATGTAATTACACTTAGAGCAGCGATCGTTAAAATAAGGGAGCCAACAAAACCTACAACATGTTCTTTTGGAAATAATTCTTTCATCATCCCAACACTCCTTTCAGATAAACGAAGCTGAAGATGAAGATCCATACGACATCTAAGAAATGCCAGTATAACGAGAAGATAAATGCTTTGTTTGCAGTTTGAGCATTTAATCCACGTTTAACTACCTGTACGATAATCGCAATACCCCATAGTAAACCGAAAGTTACGTGAGCACCATGCGTACCTAATAGTGTCATTAATGATGACAAGAATGCGCTTGTTGTAATTGTTGCACCTTCATTAACATATGTTACGAACTCAATTACCTCAACAGTCAAGAAACCTGCGCCAAGTAGCAATGTCAAGATATAGAACACTATCATTGCTTTGACACGACCAATTCTCATCGCATGTACACCAAGTCCAATCAAGAAACTACTTGTTAATAATAAGAAAGTTTCTATTAAAACTGGTGGCATTTCGAAGATGTCAATACCAGCAGGACCTGAACCTGTGCGATCCGTTAATACAAAGTACACAGTAAATAGAGTTGCAAATAACATAATCTCAGCACCTAGGAAAATCCAAAAACCGAAAATCTTTAATCTATTTTCCTCTGTACGATATTCTAATGGAAGTGATGTGTTTTCTTTAGACATTATTTGTCACCTCTCAATTGACGTTCAGTTGCTTCAATTTCAGCCACTTCAATATAGTGACCGTGATCTTTTTCAAATGAACGGAATGCCATAAATCCAAGAGTAGCTATACCAAATACGATAACAGCTGTCCATACACTAAATACAAAGAAGAATGAGAATAGGAATAGTACGCCGGCCATCCACATTGGAGCACCACTATTATTAGGCATATGAATACGTTCATATTCGCCTGCCGTAATATCGCGACCTTCTTTTTTCGCATACCAATATTCATCCAATTGATTAACTTCTGGTACAACCGCAAAGTTATATTCAGGTACTGGACTATGTGTTGCCCATTCAAGAGAACGCGCATCCCAAGGGTCGCCGTTTTCGTCGCGTGGGCTGTGGCGGAAGCTGTAGTAAATGTTGTAACAAATAAGCGCAAATCCGACTGCCATACCTAGAGCCCCTAGGAAGGAAATCATATTTAATGTACCGTAACCAGTACTTGCAGAATAAGTGAACATACGACGTGCATAACCGTCTAAACCAAGAATGAATAACGGGAAGAATGCAACATTGAATCCAATTGCAATGCACCAGAAAGCAGCTTTCCCTAATTTTTCATTTAAGCGGAAGCCAAATATTTTCGGCCACCAGAAATGGTACCCTGCTAATACACCGAATACGGTACCCGGAATTAATACATAGTGGAAGTGGGCAACTAAGAACATCGTATTGTGATATTGATAGTCAGCACTTGCCATTGCTAGCATTACCCCTGTTACCCCACCAATAGTGAAGATTGGAATAAATGCAAGCGCATAAAGCATTGGGGTTGTAAATTGAATCTTACCATGCCTCATTGTAAGCAACCAGTTAAAGATTTTAACCCCGGTCGGTACAGCAATTAACATTGTAGAGACTGAGAAAATACTGTTTACCATAACTCCATGGCCCATTGTATAGAAATGGTGAGCCCATACCATAAATGATAGTAAAGAAATTACGATCATACTCATAACCATTGATTTATAACCAAATAAGTTTTTACGTGAGAATGTTGAGATTACCTCACTGAAAATACCGAACGCTGGTAAAATAACGATATATACTTCAGGGTGACCCCAAACCCAGAAAAGGTTAGCCCATAACATATCCATACCACCGTCAGACATGGCAAAGAATTTAGTACCAAATTGACGGTCTAATGTCATAAGCGCAAGTGCCACTGTTAAAACAGGGAAAGCAAATGTAATGATGACATTTGTAATTAATGCTGACCAAGTGAACATAGGCATTTTCATTAATTTCATACCTGGTGCACGCATTTTCATGATTGTAGTAATGAAGTTAATACCTGTCATTAACGTACCTAAACCTGATAATTGTAAAGCCCATGCATAATAGTTATTCCCAACATTTGGACTGAATTCAATACCAGCTAGTGGGAAGTATGCGGTCCAACCAGCATCTGGTGATCCACCAATGATGAAGGAAACATTTAATAATCCTGCACCTGCAGCAAATAGCCAGAAGCTAAGTGCATTTAATCGTGGAAACGCAACGTCACGTGCACCAATTTGTAATGGTACTACAACGTTCATTAACCCGATAATAAACGGCATTGCCATGAAGAGAATCATGACTAAACCATGAGTTGTAAAGATTTCATTATAGTGTTGTGCATTTAATAAGTCATTTTCAGGAACAGCAGTTTGTGCACGCATTAATAATGCGTCAATACCACCTCTAAATAGCATGACTAATGCAACAATAATATACATAACACCGATTTTTTTATGGTCAACTGTAGTTAACCAATTTTTATAGAAATAGCCCCATTTCTTGAAGTAAGTCAAACCAGCAACAATTGCAATGGCACCTACAACGATACTAACGGCCGCACCCATGATCATTGGTTCTTTCATCGGCTCAAATAATTCTTCCATGCTCATTTTTGTAACTCCTTTCAATCATCTAATCTAGCTATCTAGTGATTAGAATGGTCCATTTCTCCATCAGACATATCCATTCCATCCATTTCTCCATCAGACATATCCGATGATTTTCCATGATGCATTTCTGGAGCCGGACTGAATGTTAAATGTGTAGAAGAGAAACTTTTACGTCCTACGAAGTCTGTATCTAATAATTCATTGAATGTTTTCTCTGTTAACTCAGGCTCTTTCGCTTTTACGTCAGATACCCATTCGTCAAATTTCTGTTGAGACATTGTTTGTGCTTCAAACTCCATTTGTGCAAAACCTTGACCATTAAAGTTTGAGTTTCTACCAAAAAATGATCCTTCTACATCTGCTGCCATATGAAGTTTATTGACCATATCACTCATTGCATATTTTTGACCAGCTAATTGAGGAATCCAGAAACTTGTAATTGGACCAAATGAATATAGTCTAAATTCAATTGGACGATCTGTTGGAATGTTGACATAGTTTACCGTCTCAACGCCTTCTTCTGGATAGCTAAAATGCCATTTCCAGTTAGAAGATGATGCGTATATTACAAGAGGTTTTGTATTGTCATAACCTGTTTGTTGACTTTCAACTTTCGATGTTGTGCTAATCGTAACTATTGATAGAGCAGTTACGATAAGAATCGGAATAACTGTCCAAATAATTTCGAGTTTTGTACTACCTTCTTCATGCGGTGGTTCATAATCACTCGCAGATTTAGATGCGCGATATTTCAAAAGCATATTCGCTAATAATAGATAAACAACTAACAATATAAATGCCATCACGATAATGGATAGAATGATTGTATTCGATAAAGTCTTCGCATTTGGACCTTTTGCATCAAAAATCATTAATGGTTCACAGCCAGATAAGAATAAAGCCATGATTGACATCAACGCCGGCAAGATTAGCATTTTTTTCTTCATGTTGTACTCCCTTCAAAAAAACAACTTACTTGCTTAAATGTTTTAGAATATTAAATCGACCTTTTTAAAAATTGTCCTCCTAAAAAATAATAGTATTCCAAAACAAAAAACACATTTTGAATTCGCAAGATTATTAAAGGTTACTCCTTTTGTTTGGAACAACGATGAGACAATTCATAGTAGTCTCAATGTTTTAATAGCCTACTTAATTGAGGGAAAGCATTAAATACATTCTCACGTTTCCAATAGGAGAAATTAGGCACCCAGGTTTTCGCGCCTAAGACTCTTCAGAGGAACTTTCACATCTCTTGCTTGATTCAAATGAAATTATAACTCCTTATACTTAATAAAAAAATCAAAACCTCTCCATAAACTTAAGATTTTCACATCATTATGAACGTTCTATGTACGTTTTTTGTACAAAATGTGTACTGGCAATAATTACATTGGTCTATTTAATTCATATTTAACAACTCTTCCTTAATAAGGATTATTACATATTTACTATAACTTTAATTAAAGGAAGAATGTACTATCGTAGTTAATGAATATGCAAAATAAAAACACCACCAGGAAGTTTGTCTAAACAAAGACATCCAAGTGATGTTGTTATTTTAATATTTTAAAAGTTTTTCATTCTGAAAAACTAATTTCCTTCTACTTTAAAACATAAAATCGTATTTTTTCATAATTAAAGTACTGGCGCAGAGCCACCATCGATATTAACTGCAGTACCACTAACATAAGAAGCTGCATCTGATACTAAGAAAGTGATAACATTTGCTGCTTCCTCAGTTTCACCAATCCGACCAAGAGGAATATTTTTCCCCATTTCTTCAGAAAATGCATTCCAACTAAGTCCCGGAGCGTTTGTTTGCCATTTCCGCTCTATTTGTGAGCTACGAATTAGTCCGATACAAACAGTATTTACACGAATCTGCTCTTTCCCTAAATCTTTACTCATCGCTTTCGTTAATGCTAACCCAGCCGCACGACTTACAGACGTGGGTAATGATGATTCGGACGGTGCTTTTCCTTTTACAGCAGTAACATTCACAATTGCTCCTCCACCTACCGCCCTCATATGAGGAATCGCAAATTTAGAACAATTCACAGCACCATATAGTTTTAAATCCAGATCATCTTGCCAAAGCTCATTTTCTACAACTTCAAATGGACTAGCAGAACTTGTACCGGCATTGTTCACTAGAATATTTATTTGTCCATAATGTTCAATTGTTTCATTTATTATTCTCTCGCAATCTTCTTTTATCGATACATCCGCACACACAGTATGTACTTTCTGCCCTGTTTCCAAAAAAATCACTTTCGACGCATGTATTAAATTCTCTTCATTACGTGCACAAATTGTAACATCGGCACCCTCATTAGCAAGCTGTAAGGCTGTAGCAAGTCCGATTCCTTTACTGCTTCCTGTTACAATCGCTACTTTTCCTAGTAAACCTAAATCCATTTTTCAGCACTCCCTTGTTGTTCTGAATAAATAAATTCAATTCCGATAAAAAAGTACCTTGTCGTTCACCCCTATAAATACAGGATTATTATACCATATTTATATATAGCTACTTTGTAAATTAATTATTAATATTACATACCTATTAATCCTGCATATAATATAGAGGGAATTTTTTTGGCATTCATAATTTAAGTAACTTTTAATTCTCTCTATATTTATATTCTATTAAATTCAACTTCTTATAATGACAATACAATTGCATTGAATCTAGATATTTTCTCATAAAAAAACCTCTTGAAGTCCTAGAACTTCAAGAGGTTTACTAATTGGCAAAGCCATTTTATTTTTTAGCTACGATGTGAATTGGATTTCCAAGTAATACTTCAGCAGTTTCCATAGTGATTTCACCTAGTGTTGGATGTGCATGAATAGTCATGGCAATATCTTCTACAGTCATACCTGCTTCGATTGCTAAACCGATTTCAGCGATCATATCAGAAGCACCAGCACCAACGATTTGACCACCTAGTAATAAGCCATCAGCTTTACGAGAAACTAATTTCACGAAGCCTTCTGTTTCATTTAATGCTAATGCACGGCCGTTTGCTCCGAATGGGAATTTACCAGCTACTATTTCATAACCTTCTGCTTTTGCTTGGTCTTCTGAAAGACCTACAGTTGCCATTTCTGGATCTGTGAAGCAAACAGCAGGGATAGCTAAGTAATCTACTACTGATTTTTCACCAGCAATTGCCTCAGCAGCTACTTTACCTTCGTAAGAAGCTTTATGAGCAAGTTGTGGTCCAGCAACGATATCACCGATTGCATAAATGTTTGGTATATTTGTACGGCATTGTTTGTCGACTTTTAATAATCCACGTTCACCAAACTCAAGACCTAGTTCTTCTAAGCCAATTTCGTCAGTATTTGGACGACGACCAACAGTTACTAATACGTAATCAGCTTCAACAGTTTTTGCTTCGCCTTTTACTTCATATTTAACAGTAACGCCTGTTTCTGTTTCTTCAACGCCTTGAGCAAGTGCGCCTGTTTCGATTGTAACGCCTTTTTTCTTAAGACCTTTTTTAACAATCATTGTCATTTGTTTTTCGAAGCCAGCTAGAATATCTTTGCCACCTTCTAGAATTGTTACTTCAGAACCAAGGTTAGCAAATGCTGAACCAAGCTCAGTACCGATGTAACCTCCACCAATAACAACAAGTTTCCCAGGCACTTCTTGTAATGAAAGTGCGCCTGTAGAGTTTATTACGCGTTTAGAAAATTTGAAAGTTGGGATTTCAACAGGGCGTGAACCAGTTGCTAAAATCGCATTTTTGAATGTATACGTTTGTGCAGAGTCTTCGTTAATAACACGGATTGTGTTTGCATCTACAAAGTAAGCTTCTCCACTTACTACGTCTACGTTGTTGCCTTTTAATAAGCTTGATACGCCACCAGTTAATTTTTTAACTACGCCGTCTTTAAATTCTTGCGCTTTTTTGAAATCGATGCTAACTTCAGGAGCCACAATACCCATGTCTGCTGAGTTTTTAGCATGTTCTAAGCGGTGACCGACTGAGATTAATGCTTTTGAAGGAATACAACCAACGTTTAAGCATACGCCACCTACGTGTTCTTTTTCAACAACTGTTACTTTTTGTCCAGTTTGTGCTGCACGGATTGCTGCAACATATCCACCTGGGCCTGCGCCAATTACAAGTGTATCTGTTTCGATTGGGAAATCTCCTACTACCATTTTCTTACGCCTCCATTAATAATAATTCGGGCTCGCTTAACAAACGCTTAATATGATTTAACGCATGTTGCGCTGTAGCACCGTCGATCATTCGATGATCAAAGCTCAATGATAATGCTAACACAGGTGCCGCTACAATTTCACCATTTTTTATTACAGGTTTCTCTGCAATTCGACCAATTCCTAATATAGCTACTTCAGGATGGTTAATTACTGGCGTAAACCATTGGCCACCTGCAGAACCTATGTTTGTAATCGAACAAGATGCACCTTTCATTTCATTTGGTGCTAATTTACCGTCACGTGCTTTTGTAGCAAGCTCATTAATCTCGTCAGATACGGCAAATACCGATTTGCGATCTGCATGTTTAATAACAGGAACTAGTAAGCCTTTATCTGTATCGGCAGCTATACCGATATTATAATAGTGTTTTTGCACAATTTCTTGTGTTGCGTCATCAAGTGAACGATTAAATTCAGGGAATTCACGTAATGCGCTAACTAAAGCTTTTACTACATACGGTAAATAAGTTAGTTTGATACCTTTTTCAAGAGCTATTTCTTTGAATTTCTTGCGGTGTGCTACAAGTTCTGTTACATCCACTTCATCCATTAATGTTACGTGTGGAGCTGTTTGTTTTGAATGAACCATTGCTTTTGCAATAGCGCGACGAATACCCGACATTTTCTCACGTGTTTCAGGGAAGTCGCCTTCTAATACTGGTTGTACAGAAGCTTTATCATTAGTTTTTCCAGAAACTGTAGACTCTTCTGTAACTGGTGATTCTACAGCCTGTGATTCAGCTTGTGATGGGCCACCACTCATAAATGATTCCACATCATCTTTGACAATTCGTCCATTTTTACCTGAACCCGATAGTTGTTTAATATCAACGTCATTGTCACGTGCAAACTTACGGACTGATGGCATTGCAATAACACGTTTGTTCGGGTCAGCTTCCACAGATGGTTGTGATGCTACTGTTGTTGTTTCTGCTTTCGGAGCTTCTTCAACAGCAACTTTTGTTGGTTCTTCTTTTGTCGGTTCTTCTTCATCATGATGACCTTTTAGTTGAATATCTTCATATCCAGGAGCGTCTACTCGTAGTAAAACTGTACCAACTGTTGTAAGAACTCCTTCTTCAACAAGGACTTCTTCAACTGTACCTTCTACCGGAGAAGGGATTTCAACGACCGCTTTATCATTTTGTACTTCACAAAGCACGTCATCTTCTTGAATTTTGTCACCTGCTTTTACAAACCATTTTACAATTTCACCCTCATGGATTCCTTCACCAATATCTGGTAATCGAAATTCAAATGCCATATGTTTCACCCTTTCTGTTTCGAAAACGAATTAGAATGTTAGTACTTTTTTCGCTGTTTCAACAATATCTTTTGCATTCGGCAACCAAACTGCTTCTGCTTGTGGGAACGGGTAGATTGTATCCGGCGCTGTTACGCGTAGTACCGGCGCTTCAAGGCTAAGGATAGCGCGCTCTGTAATTTCAGCCACTACATTAGCAGCAATACCTGCTTGTTTTTGTGCTTCTTGAACAACAACCGCACGACCTGTTTTTTCGACAGAAGCAATAATTGTTTCAATATCTAATGGTTGAATAGTTCTTAAATCAACTACCTCAACTGAGTACTCTTCTTTTTCTAATAATTCAGCAGCTTTTAGTGATTCGTGCACCATTGCACCATATGCAAAGATTGATAAATCTGTTCCTTCTCGCTTTACATCAGCTTTTCCTAGCGGAATAGTATAAGACTCTTCAGGAACCTCTTCACGGAACGAGCGATATAATTTTAAATGCTCTAGGAAGATCACTGGGTCATTATCACGAATAGAAGAGATTAATAAACCTTTTGCATCATAAGGAGTTGATGGTACAACTACTTTTAATCCCGGTTGAGATGTCATTAAACCTTCTAAGCTGTCCGAGTGCATTTCTGGTGTATGTACACCACCGCCGAATGGAGAACGGATTGTAACAGGTGCACCAAGTGCTCCACCTGTACGGTAACGCATACGCGCTAATTGTCCGCTTACAGAGTCCATTACTTCATATATAAAACCAAAGAATTGTATTTCTGGAACCGGACGGAAACCTTGAAGCGCTAGACCGATTGTTAATCCACCAATTCCTGATTCTGCTAGTGGCGTATCGAAAACGCGATCTTCTCCAAATTCTTTTTGAAGACCTTCAGTTGCACGGAATACCCCTCCGTTGACACCAACGTCTTCACCGAACACTAAAACGTTTTCGTCATCTTTTAATTCGCAGCGTAGTGCGTCTGTAATTGCTTGAATCATCGTCAGTTGTGCCATCGGTTACTTCGACTCCTTCTCTTTGAAGATTTCGTATTGTTCTTGTAAATTATATGGTAAATCGCCATCATTCATATTACGGATCAGTTCTGTTACTTTTTGTTTCGGTGCCGCATCCGCTTCTTTAACAGCCGCTTTAATTTCTTCTTTAGCTTTTTCAATTACTTCTGCTTCTTTTTCTTCGCTCCATAAACCTTTTGCTTCTAAGTATTTTCGGAAACGTACAATTGGATCTTTCTTTTCCCATTGTGAATCTGTGTCAGAAGTACGGTAACGAGTTGGATCATCTCCAGCCATAGTATGTGGACCATAACGGTAACACATTGTTTCAATTAATGAAGGACCCTCACCATTTACGGCACGTTGTCGTGCATCGCGAGTTGCTACGAATACTGCAAGTGGATCCATTCCATCTACTAAGATACTAGGAATACCTGCCGCAATACCTTTTTGAGCGATTGTTTTCGCAGCTGTTTGCAATTCACGTGGTGTTGAAATAGCAAATTGGTTATTTTGAACGATGAAAATTGCTGGTGAACGAAACGCTCCTGCAAAGTTAATACCTTCGTAGAAATCCCCTTGCGACGAACCACCATCACCTGTATAAGTTACAGCTACGGATTTTTTGCCTCGTTTTTGCATACCAAGTGCAACTCCAGCTGTTTGAATATACTGAGCACCGATAATAATTTGTGGTGGTAACACATTAACATCCTCTGGAATTTGATTACCTATGAAATGTCCACGCGAGAACAAGAATGCTTTAGAAAGCGGTAGTCCGTGCCAAACGATTTGAGGCACATCGCGATATCCCGGTAAAATATAATCTTCTTTTTCAAGTGCATAGTGTGAAGCAATTTGAGAAGCTTCTTGACCAGCTGTTGGCGCATAGAATCCTAGGCGTCCTTGACGATTTAATGAGATTGAACGTTGGTCTAAAATACGCGTGAAAACCATTCGGCTCATTAACTCAACTAATTCAGTATCCGATAATTTCGGATCTGCATCTTCGTTGACAATTTCGCCTTCCTCATTCAAAATCTGAAACATTTCAAATTTTTCTTCAATCTCATGCAAGTTTGCAACTGGATCGAATTGCTTTGATTTTTGTGAAGCCATGTTACCACATCTCCTCTGTGTCTGTATTATAAATATTCTTCGTTTTAGTAATACAACGTTTCTTCATTTTCAGTATACTGAATTAAAATAAATAGGTCAATCATTGTTATGATAATGCTTACATTATTTTTTTCTTACTATTCGGAAAAAGCTGTACCATAAACCCTCAGACAACTGTATTATACAACAGATTCATTTTCCCACTCTTTACTAGAACAGACTTTTACCACGTATTATGTATTCCCAGTTGTCGTAAAGTTAAACAAATAATCTTCTAAGAATCTCTCTTTTTCATTGAACGATTGTCGTTGTACGTTATACTATGGATATAGATTTTGTATCGAAAGGAAGAAACGAAATGATTTTAATGGATAATGTAATTCGCGAAGGCCATCCAACATTACGTACCCGCGCGAAAGAATTAACTTTTCCCCTAACACCTGAGGATAAAAAATTAGGTCAAGACTTACTTGAATTCCTTATTAATAGTCAAGACCCTGTAATAAGTGAAAAATATGACTTGCGTTCTGGAATAGGTATTGCCGCTCCGCAAATAAATGAATCAAAAAGAATGTTTGCTCTTCATTTACATGATGACAATGACAATCAAATCAGCTTCGTCGCTGTAAACCCGAAAATCGTTAGTCATTCAGTTGAAAACACTTATTTAACAAACGGTGAAGGCTGTTTGTCAGTTGATCGTAACGTAGCTGGTTACGTACCACGCCATGCACGTATTACAGTTAAATACCATACACTTGATGGTGAAGAAATAAAAATGCGCTTAAAAGGCATACCCGCAATCGCGTTTCAACATGAATTAGACCATTTAAATGGTGTCATGTTCTATGATCATATCAATGAATCCAACCCATTCGCTGATGTACCAAATTCTCAACCAATTGAAAACAATTAAAAAAAAAGCCTTACTATGAATCGTAAAATCATAGTAAGGCTTTTTTATTGTTTTTTATACCAATTGTAATTTTTCCATTGCTTTTACTAATCCATCTTCATCTACATGATCAGTTACAAAACTCGCTACAGTTTTCGCTTTAACATGACCATTTCCCATTGCCACACCTGTTCCAACTGCCGTTAACATTTCAACATCATTTAAACCATCACCGAAAGCTATCGCATCTTGCATTTCAAAATTAGTATATTCAAGTAAACGTTCAATCCCATATGCTTTAGAAACACCTTTATTTAATACATCACAACAATAAGTATGCCATCGAACTAACTGCAACTCAGGAAAAGCCGCTGCATATTCTTTTTCTTCTTCGACACTTACATACAATAAAACTTGATAAATAGGATGATTTAAGTAGAAATGTTTATCCAGTCTTGGCATAGGATAGAGTAATGAAGTCAAGCTTTCCTTTATCTGATGATGCTCTGGAACAGAAGTAACCATCTCTTGATCATCTAAAAAGACTAATGGTTTATCCTGTTTCTCCACATAGTTTACAAGAGCCTTCAATTGTTCAAGTGGAACTGGCTTCAATGAGATAGGGTTCCCCTTATACACAACATATTGCCCATTAAAACAAACATAAGAGTCTACTTTTAGCGTTTCAAGAACTTCCTGAATCATAAACGGGGCTCTACCCGTAGCAATAACCACTTCATGACCATTATCTTTTGCCTTTTTGACCGCATCAATTGTTGTCTGTGGAATTTCTTTTTTCGAATTATAGAGTGTACCGTCAATATCAAAAAACAATATTTTTTTCTGCATATTAAATTACTTCCTCTCTTTTCTTGTATTCCCATTTGTTAAGCAAAAAGACTTTACAGTAATAACTTAATATTGTATAATGTCCACGAGGAGTGATATGCCATGTTTAAACGCCTTAAAAAACAATTGTTGAAACGGCTTAATGGCTTGCTCGGAAAAAAAACAATCGCTTAAGTATATTTGCCCTTCATAATTTTGGAGGGCTTTTCTTTATTTTAAGTTACTAGCGTGATAATATAAAGGAAATGCAATTATTTTGAACGTGTTAAAGGAGAGCATATTATGATTTACAAAGTTTATTATCAAGAAAATGCGCTTGAAGTACCAGTTCGCGAAAATACTCAATGCTTATATTTAGAAGCGGTAGATGAGCGTGAAGTTCGTCAAAAACTTAAAGACCGTAACTACAATATCGAATTTATTCAATTGCTTGAAGGAAACTACTTAGAGTACGAACAAGCAAGCGAACATTTCCACGTGGAGAAACTCTAAACGTATGAAGTTTGTCAAAAATGACCAAACAGCGGTTTTCGCACTCGGCGGACTGGGCGAAATCGGTAAAAATACGTATGCCGTACAATTCCAAGATGAAATTATCTTGATTGACGCAGGAATTAAATTCCCTGAGGACGATCTATTAGGTATTGACTATGTTATACCAGACTACACTTATTTAGTAAGAAATGTAGACAAGATTAAAGGTCTATTCATTACTCATGGTCATGAAGATCATATTGGTGGTATTCCTTATTTGCTTCGTCAAATTAACATTCCTGTATACGGTGGCAAGCTTGCACTAGGTTTGTTACGTAATAAATTGGACGAGCATGGTTTACTTCGCCAGACAAAAATGATTGAAATCCAAGAAGAGGACATTATTAAATTCCGTAAAACTTCTGTGAGCTTCTTTAGAACAACCCACAGTATTCCGGATGCATACGGTATTGTTGTAAAAACTCCTCCTGGTAATATCGTTCATACAGGAGATTTCAAATTCGACTTCACTCCTGTCGGTGAACCAGCAAACTTAACAAAAATGGCTGAAATCGGACGCGATGGCGTGTTATGTCTACTATCTGATAGTACAAATGCAGAAGTTCCTAATTTCACAATGTCTGAACGCAAAGTTGGAGAAAGTATTGATGAAATTCTACGCAAAGTGGAAGGTCGTCTTATTTTTGCAACATTCGCTTCAAATATTCACCGATTACAACAAGTTACGGATGCCGCTGCTAGACACGGACGTAAAATTGCTGTATTTGGTAGAAGTATGGATAACGCTATTACAATTGGCCGTGAATTGGGCTATATCACTGCACCAAAAGAAACTTTTGTTGATTCACAAACGTTAAATCGTTTGCCAGCTAACGAAGTATTAATTCTTTGTACAGGTAGCCAAGGTGAACCAATGGCAGCACTTTCTCGTATTGCCAATGGGACTCACCGTCAAATCCAAATTCAACCTGGTGATACTGTTGTATTTTCATCTTCACCAATCCCAGGGAACACAATTAGCGTTAATAAAACAATTAACTCATTATTCCGTGCAGGTGCAGAAGTTATTCATGGTTCATTGAATAATATTCATACTTCTGGTCACGGTTCTCAAGAAGAACAAAAACTAATGCTTCGTCTGATTAAACCAAAATTCTTTATGCCAATCCATGGTGAGTACCGTATGCTTCGTATGCATGCTGATCTAGCTATTGATTGTGACGTAGAACCAGACAATACGTTCATCATGGAAAATGGAGATGTCCTTGCACTTAGCCCTAATACGGCTGCTGTATCGGGCCGAATTCCTTCTGGTGATGTTTATATCGATGGTAACGGAATTGGTGATATCGGTAATATCGTTTTGCGCGATCGCCGTATCCTTTCCGAAGAAGGTCTAGTCATCGTTGTGGTTAGCGTGAATATGGAGACACAGAAAATTGTTTCCGGCCCAGATATTATCTCTCGTGGTTTCGTATATATGCGTGAATCCGGAATGATGATTAATGAAGCTCAACAAATGTTGAACCGTCACTTACAACGTACATTACAAGACAAAACACCTCAGTGGTCAGAACTGAAAAATGATATCACTGATGCATTAGGACCATACTTATTTGAAAAAACAAAGCGTCGTCCAATGATTTTACCGATTATTATGGAAGTTTGATTACAAAAGGGTAGAGATTTTAAAATCTCTACCCTTTTTATATTTTTATGGCGAAAGTCTAAAGTTCGCATAAATCTTCAAAAAAATTATTCATCACTAGCTCTCAAAATAAATAACCCCAAAGCATTATGCTCTTAATTCATCATTTTCTTCTCAAAACGACTAATATCAACATCTGCTCCGATAACAATTAAAATATCACCTTCATGAATGACCTCATCCGCTTGCGGTGAAACGATGATTTCGTGCCCTCTTTTAATCGCTACAATATTAATACCATATCTTACCCTGATGTCTAAGTTAATGATTGTATGGCCTTCTAATAAATGATTTGCCTTAATCTCCATAATTGAATGTTCATCAGATAATTCCAAGTAATCGAGTACATTATTTGACATCATATTATTCGCAATACGAATCCCCATATCACGTTCTGGATGAACAACATGATCTGCCCCTATTTTTCGTAAAACTTTTTCATGGTAATCATTTTGGGCTTTCACAGTAATCTTCTGCACCCCAATTTCTTTTAACATCAATGTAGTTAAAATACTCGATTGGATGTCGTCACCAATTGCTATGATTACATGTTCAAAGTTGCGAATCCCAAGTGATTTCAAAACTGATTCATCCGTGGTATCTGCTACGACTGCCTGCGTGGCGATTGGAGCAAATTCGTCGACTCTTTCTGGTTGTTTATCTATTGCCATTACATCAGCACCTTGTTGTATCAGCTCCGAAACGATACTGCCGCCAAAACGACCTAAACCAATGACAACAAATTCTTTTTTCATGAAAATTTCCCCCGATACTGTAAAGAATGGACATAGTGTAACACAATACATTTAAGCATACAAACACAGCTATTGCTATTTTTTCCAATAAAAAAAGAATTATCCTTATAAAAACAGGACAATTCTTATGATATTCGAAATGACTTATGCGTCAGCGTTACGAACTTCGTCTAATACACGGTTTACGCGTTTTTCAAGCATTTTCATACCGCTACCACCTGCTTGGAAATGACGAAGTTGACCTTCTTTATCAAAAACATAATAAGCAGGTACATATTGGTTATCGAAAGCGTCAGTTAACTTCATTTCACCGTCAACAAAAATTGGTTGTGTAATATCATGTTCAGCTGCAGTTTCTTTAATAACGTCCAAGTCTAAATCACTTTCAGAACGCGGCATATGCACTGCAATAACATTTAATTCTTTACTGTATTCATCACGGAATTTATTGACATCTGGCATTGCTTCTTTACATAAATGACAGCTTACAGACCAGAAATGGATTAGTGTTGGTTTATTACCGATTAAGCTCGCTTTTGATACTTTCCCGTTTAACCAAGCTGTTTCGCCTACCAATTCAGGCATTTGAGCACGTAGTTTCATGTTTAATCACCTCATAATGGAATTCGTACATAGTATATTCTCATCTTTCAAAAAAAGACCTAACATTTGTTAGGCCTTTTTGATGTTAAAAATCTAATTTAAACTTCAAGAGTTTTTTGACCTGGGCGCCAGTTAGCTGGGCAAAGACCGCCAGTTTGTAGTGCTTGTAGTACGCGAAGTGTTTCATCTACATCGCGACCAATGTTATTGTGGTTAACAACTTGATATTGAAGTTCGCCTTCTGGATTGATGATGAATAATCCGCGAAGTGCAACGCCTTCTTCTTCAATTAACACGCCATAATCACGAGATACACGTTGATTGTGGTCAGCTGCTAATGGGAATTTTAATTGACCAAGACCATTTTCAGTACGATCAGTGTTAATCCACGCTAAATGAGTGTGGATTGTATCAGTTGATACACCAATTACTTCTGCATCAAGATCTTCAAATTCATCGTAACGATCTGACATTGCAGTGATTTCAGTTGGGCATACAAATGTGAAGTCCATTGGATAGAAGAATAAAACAGTCCACTTGTCATTTTTCATGTTTTCTTCTAAATTAACTTTACCGAATTCTTTATTAGCTAATACTGCTTGCATTTCAAAGCGAGGTGCTTGATTTGCTACTAAACGTTCTGCCATGTTGAATCCCTCCAAATATTGTTATATATGCTATTGCGAAAAACTAAAATTTTCGCATTAATCCAATTCCTACAATAGCAAATCAACATTGTGAAATCAATCATTTACACTTAATAATTATTCTAATCTATCTCTTATTGTGACAAATAATCGACATTTTATTCTTCAAAGAATTAAAGAACATATCTTCAATAAGATATGATTAATTATATAAAAAAAATGATAACAAAAGAAAAAACCCCATAAATGGAGTTTAAATTCGATAGAAAATATGATAAATATAGGCTTTTTAGTCCATGTAATCGTATTATTTATGGATAAATACCCCACCTATTGATTACTGTGTATTTTTCAAAATCCATCACAAAGGTCGATTAGGCCGGCCTTGACAGTTATCGCAGGAGGGATCCTCACATACCTCTTCTCGCCATTCATTGCAATTTGCACAAAATAATGCATCATAATCATCTGAATAGCGTAATAACCCTAAACATTCAGGACAATAATCCTCTAATGCAATCGCATCGATTAAACGATTATTCGCCATTAGGAATGTACCTTCAAAAACGGGATCACTTGGGACTTTCACCGCACCCTGTCGTTCTTTAGGATCTAGATAAAAAAACAATTTCTTTCCCAATATTTCCGCCTCCTTAGACACCTAGTTTAGCATAAATCACCGCCATTTTTCTCTATAATACTTTTTATTTTTGAAGAACATTTCGGTGAACTATTGCATATGTTCATAAATTACTGACTAGTACTATTTAGACATAATATCAGGAATGTAGAATGCGGTTAAAAAAAATCGAAAAATCCACATTTCAAATACATTATCTAATCATGCATCATGCTATAAAATATTTACAACAAAAAAACTCACCAGCCTATTGTTGACTGACGAGTTTAACTTTTACTATTCGTTTTATTCTTCGTTTATGCCGATGCAGCGCTCACACTCATAAAGAGTTGATTCTACACGCTCAACAATTACGCATCCGCACTCACGACAATGTTTTTTTGCTACTTCTTGTTTCGTTGTTTTCATTGTAATCTCCTCCGTTTTTGTTATTGAATATGACTATAGCTTGGTAAAGTTAAAAATTCTTCAAATGTCGATTTTAACGTCAAGAACTTGAAGATGTCTGCCGCTTCTTCATAACGACCATTTTGAAAGTTTTCTTGACCAACTTGTTGCTCAATTTCTGCAAGTTCTTGTTGTAATATTTCAATAAATAACAGTTCATTAATATCACGACCATCATCAAGCACCCCTTGAGGATGACGAATCCATTGCCACGTTTGAGAGCGTGAAATTTCTGCTGTAGCCACATCTTCCATCATATGGTTTATCGGAGCTGCTCCATTACCCCGTAGCCATGAAGCGATATATTGTACCCCTACACTGCAATTGATTCGTAAGCCAGCCTCTGTAATTGTTCCTACAGGTACTTCTAACAAATCTTCTGCTGTTACATGCACATCTTCCCTCTTACGATCAATCTGGTTTGGTGTTTTCATATGTTCATTGAATTGCTCCATAGCTACTAAAACTAACCCTGGATGTGCAACCCAAGTTCCATCATGACCATCTGATGCTTCACGACGCTTATCTTCTCTTACCTTACCAAAAGCGATATCATTTGCCTCTGGATTATCTTTAATCGGAATTTGTGCAGCCATTCCTCCGATGGCTGGCGCATTCCTTTTATGACAAGTTTGCACACATTTCAAAGTGTACGCACGCATGAATGGCGATGTCATTGTCACTTGACCACGGTCAGGTAAAATAACTTCTGGTTGATTGCGTAATCGTTTCAAATAGCTGAAAATGTAGTCCCATCGTCCACAATTTAGACCTGCTGAATGCTCACGCAATTCATATAATATTTCATCCATTTCAAATGCAGCTGTAATCGTTTCGATTAAGACAGTCGCCTTAATTGTTCCCTGTGGAAGATCAAGTTGCTCTTGAGCATAGATAAATACGTCATTCCATAATCGTGCTTCTAAATGGCTTTCAAGTTTTGGCAAGTAAAAATATGGACCTGATCCACGGGCTACTAACTCCTTCGCATTGTGGAAGACATATAAACCGAAATCAAATAGACTTCCAGCGATTTGTTCACCGGCAATTTCTATATTCTTCTCGAGTAAGTGTAACCCTCGTGGGCGAACAAGTAAGACAGCTGGGTTGTCATTTAATTTATATGTTTTACCGTTTGATGGTTGTGTAAAGAAAATTGTTTTTCGAACTGCATCTCGCATATTCACTTGCCCTTCAATCATATTGGCCCAAGTAGGTGACGTGGCATCTTCAAAACATGCCATGAACATTTTTGCACCAGAATTAAGTGCATTAATGACCATTTTACGATTAACAGGCCCCGTAATTTCTACTCGACGATCTTGTAAATCTGCAGGAAGTGGAGCAATAGTCCACTCTCCATCACGGATTTCTTTTGTCTCTGGAAGAAAATCCAGTTTCTCGCCAGCATCGATGCGCTGTTGTCTATTTTGACGTTCTTCTAATAATTCTTTTCTTCGTTGATCAAACTGGCGGTGTAACGAAGCTATAAATTGCAAGGCTTCAGTTGTTAAAATTTCTGCGCTTGCTGCCGATTGTCTCCCTAAAATTTTTATATCTTGAGAAGTTACTTGTTGAGTCTTCATAGCCCATCCCCCTTTTGATTAAATGAATTGTGCTGTTTCTGTAGACCCCTTCATAGCAGTTGTAGAAGATGTTCCCCCTGAAATCACTTGTGAAACATCATCAAAGTAACCAGTTCCTACCTCACGTTGATGTTTTGTAGCTGTATAGCCTTTTGTTTCATTAGCAAATTCAGCTTCTTGAAGTTTAGAGTACGCAGCCATGCCATTGTCTTTATAATCATGCGCTAATTCAAACATGCTGTGGTTTAGAGCATGGAATCCTGCTAATGTTACAAATTGGAATTTGTAACCCATTTTGCCTAGTTCAACTTGATATTTAGCGATTGTTTCATCATCTAAGTTTGCTTTCCAATTGAATGAGGGAGAGCAGTTATACGCAAGCATTTTATTTGGGAATTTCGCACGAATTGCCTCAGCGAATTTTTTCGCCTCTTCTAAGTCTGGTGTAGATGTTTCGCACCAAATTAAATCTGCATAAGGCGCATAAGCTAGACCGCGTGCAATCGCTTGATCAATACCCGCTTTTGTACGGAAGAAACCTTCAGGAGTACGTTCCCCTGTGATAAACTCTGCATCTCTTGAATCGATATCACTTGTAACCATATCTGCTGCATCTGCATCAGTACGTGCAATTAAAATTGTAGGTACATCTAAAACATCAGCTGCAAGTCTAGCAGAGATTAGATTACGAATTGCATTTTGTGTTGGAAGTAAAACTTTACCACCCAAATGGCCACATTTTTTCTCCGAAGCTAATTGGTCTTCTAAGTGAACCCCTGATGCTCCTGATTCAATCATTCCTTTAACTAATTCAAATACATTTAAAGGTCCGCCAAAACCAGCTTCAGCATCTGCTACAATCGGTGCGAACCAGTCAAAGCCATCTTCTCGCCCTTCAGCATGATCAATTTGATCTGCTCGCTGTAATGCTTGGTTAATGCGCTTAACAACTGCAGGAACACTGTTAGCTGGGTATAGGCTTTGGTCAGGATACATTTGACCTGAAAGATTTGCATCTGCTGCTACTTGCCAACCACTTAGGTAGATTGCTTGTAAACCCGCTTTTACTTGTTGAACAGCTTGATTACCAGTCAATGCACCTAAAGCATTGATAAAATCTTCTTCATGTAAAGATTTCCATAAACGTTCAGCACCTTTTTTGGCTAATGTATGTTCAATAATTACTGAACCGCGTAATTTAACTACCTCTTCCGCGCTATATGGACGTTCAATTCCTAACCAACGCCCCTCTTCAGTCCAGCTCTTTTCTAATTGCTCCACTTGTTTTTGTTTCGATACCATAACAATCCACACCTTCCAATAAATTTACGTTAAAGTCTGTTTAAATTAATTGTTGCATAACAGATAACGTTGTTATAAATTAATATATAACAGTTTCTAAATTTTGTTATTATTTTGTGATAAAAAACCATTTTTTTACGATGAAAGAACGTTTTTCCAAGATGAATTGAGGGGGGCGCTTCAAATGGTTGAGGATAAAGTTGGTTTTGCAAAAGGTTTAGTTGATCAATACAAGAATTTGTTAGCGGATTGGATTCCACAGGAGGCAACGCTGGCGATTGCTATCGGAGACTCTTACATTTATTATGTGGCAGGTGCTTATGATGTACATTTAAACAATGGCAAAGGGATAAAAAAAGGGAGTATTGCTGAACGAGTCATTCAAGAAAGAAGAAAGATAGAAGCTGTTGTAGAAGAAGAGGTATTGGGTACACCCTATTATGGCATTGGATATCCCATCGACTTACATGGCCAACCTGCAGCACTACTAGTCATATTACCACCCAATCATCATCTAGCTGTAAAAGAACCTTTCCGCTTTATAACTGGTAAACAACAAGATGAATGGGCGCCCATCGCCATTGAAAAAGTTTCGCATTTCGAAAGCTTAAATAAAAAAAGCTGGTTTTATGCTAAAAGTGAACAATACAAAACGAACTTAACATTAAAAGAGTTACATAAACGATTACCTGATTGTTTTTTAAGAATTCACCGCTCTTATATAGTGAACATTCACTCCATTCAAAAAATAACGAGAGATTTCTCATCAAATTTAATGGTTGTTTTGAAAGATAATACTGAACTACCTGTCAGTAATACCTATATTAATGATGTGAAGAGAGCTCTAGAGTTTTGAGATTAATATTAGTGAAGTCTACCGAATGCGAAGATGCATTCGGTTTTTTATATTTAATAACTTCGGCTAATCAGGGACGTCAACGTCATGTTAAATATTCCTAATTTCTTTATTACTAGAACAACTTTACTAAATCATCTCCTATATAAATAGAATACTTTATCTCCATTTAGGGTATGAGTTTAAAGAGAATGCAATTTTCATCTTAAAACATCAGATATTTTCTCATAAACTTTCAATACTGCTATTATTTTTTTCTAAAAACGGTTGAAAAATGCTGTCAATTTTGTATAATAGATATCGTTTGAGTAAACTAAAAGTTTCGTTAAAGTAAACTTTCGATTCTTTAAGTTTACGAATAGTAAACAATCGAGGAGCAAGGTAGATGCAAATCGGCAAAAAGATTAAAAGACTTCGCCTAAAAAAGGGACTTACCCAAGAAGAGTTAGGTGAAAGAACAGATTTGAGCAAAGGTTACATCTCACAATTAGAAAGAGATTTAAATTCCCCTTCTATTGAAACTCTCTTCACATTACTAGAAGTTCTTGGCTCAACACCGAAAGACTTTTTTGATGATGAACAAGAAGAACAAAAGGTCGTCTACACAGATGAGGACCAAACAATCTTTACAGACGAAGATAAAAAATATCGTATTCAATGGCTTATTCCAACTTCTAATGAAAAAGAAATTGAACCTGTCATTTTAACATTTGAACAAAACGGTGAATTCAAACAATTTGAGCCTTCTCTCTCTGAAACATTTATCTATGTTTTAACTGGGCGTGTTCGACTTGTATTAGGTAAAGAAGAATATATCGCAACTGCAGGAAATGCGGTCTATTTCGATGCTTCAGATACTCATCAACTGTTTAATGCTCACGCAGGAAAAACCGAGCTTTTACTCGTCGCAACCGAATCTTATTTATAGTTTAGGAGGCCCCACATGACTGAAAACTCAATTATCCGCTTTGAAAACGTGTCGAAGTCTTATTCTGATGGCACTGTCGTATTAAAAGACATCAGTTTTGAATTAGAGAGAGGTGAATTTTACACGCTACTAGGTCCATCCGGTTGTGGTAAAACTACAATTCTCCGCCTAATCGCTGGTTTCATGGAGCCAACGAGTGGCTCGATTTATTTCAATGGGAAGAAAATCAATAATATTCCTGCAAATGAAAGACAAGTGAATACAGTATTCCAAGACTATGCCCTATTCCCACATTTAGATGTGTTTGAAAATGTAGCATTTGGATTGCGTATTAAAAAACTAAAAAATGCTGAAATAACAACTCGTGTAAATGAAGCATTAAAATTCGTTAACTTAGAAGGCTATGGCAATCGTGAAATTTCTGAAATGTCTGGTGGGCAACGTCAACGTGTCGCTATCGCTCGGGCAATCGTGAATGATCCTGAAATCATCTTATTAGATGAACCATTATCTGCATTAGATTTAAAGCTTCGTACAGAAATGCAATATGAACTGCGAGAATTACAACAACGTCTAGGTAAAACATTTGTATTCGTCACACATGACCAAGAAGAAGCGTTAGCAATGTCGGATGAAATTTTCGTTTTAAACGAAGGTACTATTCAACAAAGTGGTACACCGGTAGATATTTATGACGAACCAATTAACCGATTCGTTGCTGATTTCATCGGCGAATCAAATATAGTGCCTGGGACGATGATTGAAGATTTTGTCGTGAATTTTGCTGGCAAAACATTCGAATGTGTTGACCAAGGTTTAAATCCAAATGAAAAGATAGACATCGTAATTCGACCTGAGGATTTAGAAATTACTTCCCTAGAAAACGGTAAGCTAGAAGTAACTGTAGATACACAATTATTCCGCGGTGTACATTATGAATTATCTACCTATGATGAAGCTGGAAATGAATGGCTTGTACACTCATTAAAAAAAGCAACAGTTGGTACGAAAATCGGACTAGATTTTGATCCTGAAGCCATTCACGTTATGCGTCTAAACGAGACAGAGGAAGACTTTGACAAGCGTTTAGAATCATATGGAGATGAAGAAGATGAGAAATAACAAAAACAGTCCATTTACACTCGTTCCATATTATTTATGGATTGCTCTCTTTGTAATTGCCCCTATTATATTAGTTGTGTATTACTCACTTCTTGATTTAAATGGTAATTTTACATTCGCGAACTATCAGAACTTCTTTACGGGCGTTTATTTGAAAATGACGCTAAGTTCATTTTGGTACGCATTTCTGATTACAGTATTTTCATTATTAGTTTCTTATCCTACGGCCTATTTAATTACTAAAACAAAGCAAAAACAACTTTGGCTTATATTAATTATTATTCCATCATGGATTAACTTACTTTTAAAAACGTACGCATTTATTGGGATTTTCGGTATGAGTGGTCCTATTAATGCATTTTTGAAAACAATTGGCATTCCAGAACAACAAATCTTATTTACTGATGCTAGTTTTGTTTTTGTGTCTGTTTATATTTTCATCCCGTTTATGATTTTACCGATTTTCAATGCATTGGATAAACTAAATCCAGCACTTATTTATGCTTCTCGTGATTTAGGTGCTTCAAAACTTACTACATTCCGTCGAGTTATACTACCACTGACAATGAACGGTGTTAAATCAGGAATTCAAGCAGTGTTTATCCCTTCATTATCTCTATTTATGATTACTCGACTTATTGCAGGTAACCGCGTTATTACACTTGGGACTGCAATCGAACAACAGTTTTTGGTTACTCAAAACTGGGGAATGGGTTCGACAATCGCAGTTTTCTTAATACTATTTATGTTCATCATCATGCTACTCACTGGTCAAAAAGAGAAAGGGGCATCACAAAATGGAAAAGCTAAGTAAAGGTTCAAAGCTGTATTTAGCTTTGGTTTTTGTCGTTTTGTATGCGCCTATTCTGTTTTTAGTATTTTACTCTTTTAACAGTGGCGGAACGATGACAAATTTTGAATCATTTACGTTGGAACATTACAAAGCTGTATTTGAAGATACACGTTTGATAAACATTTTGATTAATACAGTTGTAGTAGCATTATTGTCCGCACTTATTTCCACTATGATTGGGACTCTTGGTGCGATTGGAATTGTTTCGATACGCAATCACAAACTACGTAATACTGTTCTTTCGCTTAATAATATTTTAATTGTAAGTCCAGACGTTATTATTGGGGCATCTTTCTTGATCTTATTCACAATGGTTGGGGTTAATTTAGGCTTTAGTTCTGTATTATTAGCACACGTTGCTTTTAGTATCCCAATTGTTGTCATTATGGTTTTACCTAAGTTACAAGAAATGAGTTCTTCTCTAATCGATGCCGCACTTGATCTAGGTGCATCACGTCGTGACATTCTAACTCGTGTTATTTTACCTTATATCAAACCTGGTATTTTCGCAGGATTCTTTTTAGCTTTAACTTATTCCCTAGATGATTTCGCAGTAACGTTTTTCGTTACCGGAAATGGCTTTAGTACTTTATCCGTTGAAATCTATTCGATGGCACGCGCTGGTGTGTCTTTAACTGTTAATGCTATTTCAGGCTTAGTATTCTTTGTTACGATGTTACTTGTGCTCGGCTATTACTTCATCACAAACCGTAGTAAAGGCGCTCGTGGATCGGAGGTTCCTAAATGAAGTCATTAGTACGCTATACAGTTGGCATAATTCTTGTTTGCGCAATACTGATGTATGCTGCAAGTGTAATGGACCAAACTTCCGGTAAATCAGGGAAAGATATTTTAACCATTTACAACTGGGGAGAATATATTGACCCTGACTTACTGAAACAATTTGAAAAAGAAACTGGTATTCACGTTATCTACGAAACATTTGATTCAAACGAAGCGATGATGACGAAAATTGAACAAGGTGGTACATCTTATGATATTTCGATGCCATCTGAATACACAATTGAGCAAATGAAAGAACGTGAATTATTACTTCCGATCGATTACAAACAAATTCCGAATATCAAGAACATCGATGAAGATTTTTTGAATTTGGATTTTGACCCAAAGAATAAATACTCTGTTCCATATTTTTGGGGAACTGTAGGAATTGTTTATAATTCTAAAATGTTAAAAGGACAAAATTTCGATAGCTGGGACGATCTTTGGGATCCATCTCTAAAAGGAAAAGTTATATTAGTTGATAGTGCTCGTGAAGTTTTAGGTGTTGGTTTAAACAGTATGGGAAAATCACTTAATTCTACTGATACTGATGAATTAAAGGCAGCAACTGACAAATTAATAAAAATGGCTCCGAATGTCAAAGCCATTATCGGGGATGAAGTAACACAATTAATGGTCAATGGTGATGCCTCTGTTGCTTTAACTTGGTCAGGTCAAGCTGCTGATATGATGTATGAAAATGAAGACTTAACATACAATGTGCCTTCAGAAGGTTCGAATTTATGGTTTGATAACATGGTTATTCCTAAAACGTCAAAAAACGTTGCAGGTGCGCATAAATTCATTAACTTTATGTTAGATCCTGAAGTGGCTGCTCAAAATGCAGATTATGTAGGATACTCTACACCGAATAAAGCTGCATTAAAATTAATGGATCCTGAAGTAGTAAACGACGAACGTTACTATCCATCAAAAGAAGTTCGAAATAATTTACATGTGTACAAAAATTTAGGTAAAGAAAAAATCGGTGAGTACAATGAATTTTTCTTGAAATTTAAAATGTCCATACGATAAAATAAAGAAGCTCGGTAGGTGTAAACCTCACTGAGCTTCTTTTGTTGCTTAACATCTGAACAAGCTGTATAATTCTAACAGCGACATTAATTAGCAACACGAAATACTTCTTCAAGAAAGAGAGTAATATATGAAATCCTCTAATAAATTGGCATTGATTTTATTAATGTTTAATATGTTTATCACGATGAGTGCTGTTGGTCTTATTATTCCTGTAATGCCCACATATTTAAAACTGTTTGGTGCAGCTGGACAAGTACTCGGCTTTTTAATAGCTATAATAGCTTTTGCGCAGTTTCTGTTCTCCCCTATTGCAGGTAATCTATCTGACAAAATAGGTAGAAAAAAATTAATAGTTTTTGGTCTAATTTTAAACGGTATTGCACAAATCTCTTTTGGCTTATCTACAGAACTTTGGATGCTATTCGTTTGTCGATTCTTAACAGGAGTCGGATCTGCCTTTATTGTACCGCCAATTATGGCCTATGTAGCAGATATTACAACCATTGATGAACGTGGAAAAGCAATGGGGCTAATTGGAGCAGCGATTTCACTAGGCTTTATGATTGGACCAGGAATTGGTGGCTTTTTGTCTAACGTTAGTTTACACTTTCCATTCTATTTTGCTGGTTCTGCTTCTATCATTGCAGGCGTTTTATCTCTCATCTTATTACCAGCGACAACACCTATAATACAGAATGTTGTGAAAGGTGATAACATATTCAAGCAATTAACCCGTTCATTCCATGCATCATATTTTGTACTACTTATTGTTGTCTTTGTCTTCTCATTTGGAATTTCAAATTTCCAAGCGACTCTATCAATGTTCTTAACTTATAAGTTTTCATACACAGCAACTGATATAGCTATTTTAATGACAGTTGGTGGTTTTGTAGGTGTCATTGTTCAAGGCTTTGCATTAAATAAGTTATTTAAAAAATTCGGCGAAATGAAAATTATTTTATTTGGTCTTGCAGTTGCCTCCATTAGCATGCTTGGTATATTATTCGTTAGTGGATTCTTTATCATGTTGCTTGTGGCAACAATATTCTCAACAGCAACAACTTTAATTCGTCCTGCTGTCAATACTCTAATTTCAAAAACTGCTGGCAATGAACAAGGTTTCGCTGCTGGTATGAATAATGCATACATGAGTTTAGGTAATATGATTGGTCCTGCACTTGCAGGAATATTATTTGATTGGAATATGAATAGTCCCTATGTTTTCGGAACGATTATTCTTGTTAGTTGCTTCTCTTTAACTGCGGTTTGGGCAAAGAGAAAAACAACGCTTGCTTAATTATATATAAAAAGGCGGCTCAATCTCGAGCTGCCTTTTTAACGTGTTTTTTTATTTTTTAACAGTTCGCCAACATTGAGGTGTTCTCCATGTTTGGTTTCTTTTTTTGTTCTACGAATGCCCTTTGGAATATTAAGTAATGTAGTCAAGCCGAAACGTCTTAATGTGATATCGATAAAGAACAATAACATTGCAGTTAATACCAACCATTGTACAATGCTCTGTTGGTTTGAACTCGAAGAAGTATGCTTACGAAAGGCTTCTTCCGGATCTGTTAGTTCTTTACCATTAGTTTTTGTTGATAGCTCTTTTAATAACTTCGTATTGTCTGGCTGTATTTTATATTCTGCACTATAAGGGATAGTCAGTCCCGCTTGATACATACCTTTTTCATCATTTGAAACTCTGAAGAATACTAATCCAGGTCCATGATCAAATTTCACACGTGTTTTTCCAGGCGCTAATGGTTCTTCTATGATTGATAACTCTTCACCTTTTTCATCTACAACAACTATGTCCATAAAGGCAGATTTTGCTGTCGGATCTGAAACGATAAAAGAACCGTCGCTTTGCTGTTGGATATTATAGGGTACCTCATTATAAGCAGGGAGTAGCTCTGACACGGTCGTGTTCCAAAAATCCGACCACCCTTGAAAGCGAGCCCAATCTCCACTCCACTTGCCTTCGGAATCTGATGTGAAGGCCATTGTCTTTCCTAATCCGTATTTCCATTCAGCAAGAACAGGATCATCCTTTTCACTTTCAGCAATGACATTAGCCGTTTGCTTTGCTGTAGTAGCGATGTAAGCATTCATTTTCGGTACGCCATCTTTAAATAGACTTTGCCATTTCGTCCCTCCACCTATGATGGGATAAAACGGATTGTCTTCAATATATGTGCGAGTCAACATCGACGTTTCACGAGATAATATAGACGGAATTGTTTCTTCATCCGCCACATCATAAAATCGACCTGCTCCTGCTTCAGCTAAATATTGAAGTAAACCTCGATCAGAATCTTGGCCAATTGCAACTGTAGAAAGTGTGATATTCGCTTTTTTACCTTCTTCAATTAGTTGATCATAGGAACTATTTGTGGCTGCCTGACCATCTGTTAACAATATAATATGCTTGCGCTGTAACTTTAAATCTTGCATACGTTCATAAGCTAAGCTTAATGAAGTATAAATTTCGGTTCCTCCATTTGGTGCAACAGATAAAATTTGCTCGATCACCTGCTGCTTATCTTCTAACGGAATTGGCGGTATGATTTCCCATGGACGGTCGTCAAACGCGATGAATCCAAATGTGTCGTCTTCACGCAATAATTCCACTGAGCGTGCAGCTGCTTCTTTTGCTAAATTAATTTTGTTACCACTCATACTCCCAGAACGGTCTAAGACAATTGTTAAGCCTAGAGAAGGAATTTGTTCTTTACCTTTCACTTCCATTTCAACAGGCAAAATGGTTTCAATCGGCGTTTTAAAATATCCACCGAGCCCAAAACTATTTTCCCCCCCAATCATCATAAATCCCATCCCAAAGTTTTTCACTGCCTGTTCAATCATCGCCATTTTCTTTTCTCCGACTAAATGCCCTGAGACATTATCAAAAATAATAGCATCATAGCCAATATAAGATGACTGCATTGACGGTAATTCTATCGCTGAGATGTCATCTATCTTTAACGTACTTTGGTCAATGACATTAAAAAGAGTACTTGATTTCACATCATCACCGTGTACTAATAATATATGTGGTGTTCCTTGTACTGTAGTGACACTTGTTAATTCATTATTTTCAAGGAAGGCATCTTCTGCCATTTTAAGTTGGGCCTTATATTTAATGAGACCGTCACCTTTTGCCGTATGGCGGAATGTAACTGTATTTGAGCCACTATCTAACTGTACTTTTTGTTTTTCAATTACTTTATCATTCGCCGACAATAGTAATTCACCTGTCGTATTTGTGGAAGCTTCAACTTGCACCGTTAACTGTTGCCGTTCACCTTTATATGCCACTGGTGGCGTTTCAAAAGATGTAATGGCAACATCTTGTTTTACTGGTTTATCTACTTTTACTGTATCAATTTGAATATTACTATTTTGTATCCGACTAAGTTGATCCATTGTTGAACCCGCTGTTTCTACGCCATCTGAAAATAATACAATACGAGTAGCCTTATTACTATCTACTACATTGGATACTAGCTGTAAGGCATTTGCTAAATTGGTTTGTCCACTATCTTTAATAGCTGGCCATACTGGTAAATTGATGTTATCAGCGGTTAAGCCTAGATCAGTTTGTACTCCTGAAGCAAAGCTATAGACCCCTTTAGATTGGTAGTCCTTACTACTTTCAATACTTTCTTGAATCCAACTCGCAATATCTTTTTCAGTTCCTTCCATTGAGGCAGAACGATCTACTAAAAAGACTACTTGTTCTTCCTTTACCGGCAATAAAATATAAGGGGCACTCAATGCAAAAATAAGTAAACTGATTGCTACTACACGCATGTAGAAAATAATTTTATGTTCTTTATTATAACGTTTGCTACTTTGTAGCCATGCCCACCCAAAATACATTAGAACTGGTATGAATAACAAAAGATAGAGGGGGTGATCAATGCGTAAATCCATATCGACGTTGCACCTCCCATTCAACTAGTAATAATGTGATAATCAACAATAATAATAATGGCACTAGGGGTTGCTGTACAAAATTTGTTGCTTTCTTATCCATAGTCTCTCCATATTCAAATGAAGTCCCTTTAGTAATTACTTTCTCTTGCTGCTGTAATGTAACTACGAAGCGTTTTTCCTCATTACCCGATTTCATCATATAGAGTCCTGGTTTAGTAGGTGCGATAAAACTGTTACCATCTTCAAAGCTACGAATATATTCCCCGCCTTGAGTAAATATTTCATACCCTTTTTCTCCACCACCTGTTCCGGCCAAAGAAATAATACGTCTTTCATTCGGTGAAAACGTGCCAATATCACTACCACTACTAGCGAGGCTTTCTTTTGCACTCCATAAGAATAAAGGGAATGAAGGGTGAAGCGGCCAGTCTGTCATTTGTATATCCGCTAAGACGGCAATATGTCCTACAGGTGAAATTTGAATAAATGGCGCATCTCCAATTGTTGCAATTGTTTTATAATCTCTAAACGCAGGATACAACTCATTGACGTATACATCCTTTATTGGAGCATAAGCAAAGAGGTTAGAATCCTTCGTTTTCAGTTCTCCCTTTACTTCTTTTGCTTTTTTATCATCACGCCCAATTAAAAGAACAGGTTGCTTTTTTTGTTCTAACAACCTCGTTTGGTTTGTAACAATGATTGCATCATCCTTCGAATCTCCTAATTGTAACGATGGTACTATGCTTACTGGGAAATCCATCGCCTGAAAGGCTTTTTGTACTAATTGCTGTAACCCTTGATCGACTAAAATTTTAGATATATTCTGCTGTATCAAAATGGTTATTTCGTTATCTACTTTGTAGTCATCTTCGACCTTTAACTTAGCTGTTAGAGCTGTTTGATCAGGAAGATTATCGAAGAGAACACGTTCTTCTTTATTTGCAGGGATAATAATTTTCTTATTTGTTAACACTTTACCTGTCTCATTAGTAATTGAGATTGTTACTTGTTGTTCTTTACTCGTATCATTTTTCACTTGAGTAATCGCCTTCAGCTGACCTTCTACTTTTGTGGCACCAAAACGCTGCAATGAAATGTTCTGTAGGTTATCTGGTGCCCCTTTAACAATCCATTTAACGTCTGGTAATTTCAATGGTAATTGGTCACGTTCTATTGCATCCGTGAACAAATAAATAACTGTTGATTTCTTACTAATGAATGTTTGTAAAAAGTCTAACGTTGTTGGAAACTGTTCATTAGCATATGTAACTTCTAATGATTTTACGGCGTTTTGAATAGTCTTAGTATTAGTTTCATTACGCAATATTACTTGAGGTTCTGTTCCAGTTGTTATAATCGTAACAGCTTTACCGCCAAGTCTATTTGTTAAATCTAGCATTTCTTTTTGATGTCCCTCAAATATCGTTTGCCCATCTTTTTTTGATAGCATTGTCGCTGACGTATCTACTACCCATATAATTTGATCACCAGCAATAGATTTTGTTTTCCAATACGGCTGTAATAAAGCAATAACAAGTAAAATAAGGCCAAGCATTTGCAAATAAAATAAGGTATTTCTTTGTAAATGTTGTAAATAAGGTGAAGCTTTCGTTTCTTTCATTACTTCGTCCCAAAAAAGCGTGGTGGAAATTTGTTTCTCCACATATTTTTTTCGGAAAAAATAATAAATTAATACCGTTAGAGGAATGATTGCTGTTAATAGAAACGGTAGTTGATTAAATCCCATTTACTTCACCTCACTGTAACCATTTTGCTTTGACTAGTTGATTAAATAGAACGTGTTGGAGCCCGTCTACCACTTGCACAGTTAAATGCTGTACACCATATTTTCTACATATTGTCTCAAGCTCTAATTGATGTTCCTGTTGTTTCTCTTCATATGATCGAAGTACATTTTGTGACATTGATACATTTACACTCGATGAAGTCTCAACATCAACTAATCGTACATCCCCAGAGTAAGTTGGTAATTTTTCGTCAGGTGACTGTACTTGGAGAAGTCGAACATCCTTTGCAAATCTCGGCGTTTTACTTAAAAAAGCGCTCCACTTTTCAAGTGGTTCAAGTACATCTGAAATAATTATCAATATCGTTGCATCCTTAGGCAAAGTTTGTAAAGCATGTTCAGCAAAAGATTCGGTGAAAAACGGTTCCGATAAATCTGATACCGTCTTTTCATATGCCCTTTGATAAGTTGCCCCCTTGCGACGAAATGGTGGTGTCGGCTTGTCTACATATGAAAATGATAATCGATCATCCTTATTTAACACCATAATGCCTAAAGCGGTCGTTAGCTGTCTTGCGAATAGCCATTTTGACTCCTCACCCATCGATTTCGTTGTATCAAGTACTATATGAACACGCATCTCTTGCTCATCTAAAAAGCGTTTAATAAAGAATTTCTCAGTTCTCGCAAAGACATTCCAATCCAATTGTCGAACATCGTCACCTGGATGATATTCTCTGAAATCAGAGAAATCTAGTGATGCTCCAAATCGTTGTGACCGATTCGCTCCTTTATGATGTCCACGTATTTTTGTAGCTGTATTTAAAGACAACCGGCGAATTTTACTAGCCCATTCATTTGGCAGCAAAAAATTTGATTGCATCATACAACTTGCCCTTGCTTCATTTTTTCAAGTAAAGTATTTAGTACATCGTCAACTTGTAAGCCCGCAGCCTCTCCTTCGTAATTGAGCATTATTCGATGGCGGAGAGCTGGTTTTGCTACAGTTTTTATATCTGCAATAGACACATGATAGCGACCATTAATTAGTGCACGTGCTTTTGCAAGTTTTACAATACTTTGCAATCCACGAGGACCACTACCATACTCGATAAACTGTTTCACTTCATCAATCGTATCAGGACTATCTGGATGCGTAGCGACAACTAAATCTACCGCATAAGAAAGCATATCATCAGCTATGATTACCCCTTTCACCATTTCTTGTATTTCAACAATTTCTGTATCGTTCATTATTTTTTGTAGTTTAATTGAAATGGAACCTGTCGTTCTTTTCATGATTTCCATCAGTTCTATTTTTGATGGAGTAGGGACTAGTATTTTACAAAGGAAACGGTCCATTTGCGCTTCTGGTAAAGGATAAGTTCCTTCCATTTCGATTGGATTTTGTGTAGCTAATACAAAGAATGGTTTTGCCATTTTCTTTGTATCACCAAGAACAGTTACTGTTTTTTCACCCATTGCCTCTAGTAGTGCACTTTGAGTTTTTGGCGTTGCACGATTAATTTCATCGGCTAAAACCATTTGACTGAATATAGGCCCTTTTTGGAAAGAAAAGCGCTGATTTCCATCTACTGAACGTTCAATAACACTCGTACCTGTTATATCTGTTGGCATTAAGTCTGGCGTAAATTGAATACGTGAAAACGATAAGTCAAGAACTTCAGAAATGGTTCGAATCAACATCGTTTTCCCTAACCCTGGAAGTCCTTCTAGTAAAGCATGGCCATCAGCAAGAACAGCAAACATCGTATAATCGATTGCCTCTACCTGCCCAACGATAAAGCGACCAATTTCCTCTCGAACAACTTGTAATTTTTCACTCATCGCTACATATTGCTCCGGTGTGTATGACATGGATATCCTCCTCTATTTGTTTTCAATCGTAGAAAAATAATTTTGAACAATATTCTGTAATTCTTTTGGTAATTGCAGGCGATCTGTTGTTTGGAAATACGAATCTTTATAACTTCCAACGACTTCTTCATAAGGTCGTATTGATCCTTTGTGAACTGGGCCCTTTTCTGTTTCATGAATTTCTGCAGCACTACCCTCACCCATTTTACCGGAGTCTACTGATGTTTCCCATTTACTGCCAATACGATCTGGAATTGCTAGCAAATTACGATTGCCTTGACCAATTCCTGCCCCCTGACCAGTGCTTGAACCTGAACCATCGCCTTGACCTTGACCTTGGCCTTGACCTTGACCTTGGCCTTGACCTTGGCCTTGGCCTTGACCTTGGCCTTGACCTTGACCTTGGCCTTGACCTTGGCCTTGGCCTTGGCCTTGGCCTTGACCTTGACCTTGACTTTTTCCATTCTGATTAGGACTACTTTGCGTATTTGATTGAGATGTACTACTATTTTGTGAGCTACTTCCATTTTGATTAGAACTCTGACTAGCATTGTTATTTGAAGTAGCCGATTGATTTTGATTTTGAACATTAGTTTGCTGATTTTGCAACGCCGATTGAAGGGATTGAGATAGTGGCTTTCCCTGTTGACTCATCGCAGTTTGTGCATCCTTCGCCTTATTCATCAATAAGTCATTCGCTTTTTGCAAATCGGCTAATTCTTTCATTTCCGCCTCTGATAATCCATTTCCTTTGCCCTTTTCATTGCTTTTGGCTATTTCCTTTTTCTCTATTAATTGCTGCTCTTTTAATTGTAATTCCTTTTGCTTTTTCACGAGCTCACGCAACGCTTCTTCAGATGTTTTCGTTTCTTTTAGCTTTTCCTGTAGCTTCGCTAATTCTTTTTTTACTTCTTCTGATTTTGCCTTTTTCTCAAGCTTTTTCACTTCTTTTTTCATGTCTGAAATGATCTTATTTTCTTGCTCTGCATCTTTTGCAGCTAATTGCGTTGTTGCTGGAAATAAAGTAAGAGCGAAAATCGCAACGGCTATTAAAAAACTACCTAATATGAAGGGTACGTTCAGAATTTTCTTCTCTCTTGCTTTAAATTTGAGTAACGCTGTTTCAGCATGTTCATCTGTCTGTTTCAATAAATGTTGAAACAATGGCGTCGATGTATCGTCTACCGAAAAAACTGCTCGTAATTGATTATGAGGAAAATAGCCATCAAGTGCATATATTGAATGCTCTTTTGATGGCTTCGTCCACAAAATATAAAGTACCCAAGAAACAAAAATTACGGTAGCTACTATGAATGCAATTTGTGAATAGTAAGGAAAAACAAAGAATCGAGAAACGATCATTAATATAAAACTAACACTCAATGCGACTAGTAGTCCCAACTGAATTTTAGTAAATAAATGCTCAAGAAAAAGGCTCGTTTTTGCCTTTTTCAATGCGTGTGCTAAACGACTTTGACCGTTCATCGATTACCCTCCTCATTTCGCTTTTTTCATGTTAACACGTAGTCTCTTAATTGCTATAAACAGACAGACAAAGGTTACAATTGAATAGAAAATTAAATAACCTGCCCAAATTGGAAAATGAATCTTCGTCACTTCATAGAAACTCTCCAACATTTCAGGGCTAATGAGTGTCATCATTAAAGCAATTGGATTAATCGTACCCCAAAAATAAGCAAAAATTGATGGGTTACTTGTCACACCCGTTGTGCTTGAAACATTCATCTGCACTGAGATTAAAAAGAAAAACGCCGTAACACCTGTTAAAAATAGCATCGATCCATACGTTACTATCATAGAGAGAATAGTTTTCCTAAGTATTGTCGAGAACATGACTCCAATACTTCCTATAGCAAGCATTGTCAAAATCAAAAATGCGAAGATAACAAGTAATTGTGTAGGTGAAACGCCACCAAATAAAAACACTAAACTATAAATTGGTAACCCTGCAATTAATAACAGTATTAAAAAAACGATGGATGAGCTCATTTTCCCAAAAATGATTTGGAAAGAAGATTGCGCTGTCGTTAGGAGAATATTTAACGTTTGTTTTTCACGTTCAGAACTAATTGAACCGGCTGTCATACCCGGCGTAATGAACAATGTTAAAGCTAGTTGGACAAAGGTCAACAAACTAAATAAAAGTACGCTTTCTTGCGAATTAATAAAACCACTTAAATTAAACTCCATTGATACAAAAATGAAACCAAAGACAAATATGCTAAGTGCTAGTAAATAAAACATGATGCCTGAAAAGCTTTTAAAGGCGCGGAATCTTAGCTTAAGTTCTTTTATAAGCACTGGATTAGTGAACAACGATCTCATTCTTCATCCACTCCCTTCGTAATAGCCATAAAGACATCTTCTAAATCTTTTTCTTCTTCCGCAAATGATAATATAGGAATATTTGCAAGTACTGCTTTTTTCAACAGTTCCATTTGCTCTTCATCTGAACCTCGATAACGGAAACTTAATTGCTGTTCACCTGTTTCAATTCCTGTTACAAAAGGATCTTCCTCAAAGAAACTTATAGCTTTTTCAAAACCATTTTTCAGCTTTACAGTCAATACTTTTTCACCTTGTAATCGTGTTTGAATAGCTGCGACTGATCCATGAGCTATTAATTTCCCATTATCAATAACACCAATTTCATCACACATCTCCGCAAGCTCAGGGAGGATATGCGAAGAAATTAAAATCGTCTTACCCATTGATTTTAGCTGTTTCAAAATATCCCGCATTTCTATTCGAGCACGGGGGTCTAGACCCGATGCCGGTTCATCCAAAATAAGAACTTTAGGATCATGAATAAGTGTTCTAGCTAAACAAAGACGCTGCTTCATACCGCGTGATAGTACATCTACATATTCATAACGTTTATGTGTTAAATTGACTAGTTCTAATAGTTGTGGAATTAACTTCTCACGCTCCGCTGCTGGAATACCATAACTTGAACCAAAGAAATCTAAATATTCATCTGCCTTCAATTGGTCATAGACACCAAAGAAATCCGGCATATATCCAATTAGTTTACGAATCTCCTCAGATTGTTTCGTTACACTTTTACCATTAATCCATGCATCACCAGCTGTTGGTTGCAGCAATGTTGACAAAATAGAGAATGTCGTTGACTTACCCGCCCCATTTGCTCCAACAAAACCAAATACTGTACCTTCACCAATTGAGAGATCCAGTCCTTGTAAAGCATAAAAAGAACCGTATTTTTTTGTTAACCCTTTAATTTCTATCATTCTTGGACCTCTCCTTTCAATTGCAATTCTGGTAACACAGTCCTCGGATCATTATATTTCCCTACATTCTTTATTAATTTATAAACAACTTGACCATCTTTTGAAATATATTGCGATACGTCTTTATCTACTATAGATCTTGCATCGGATACTTCTTCAAACTTATCTTTTTTCACATTATATAAATTGATTGTTAAAGTTTGCATATCGGTATTGGCTAGTTGTAATTCTGTCCATTTCACTTTCTTATCTAAAATGGAATCAGGTATTGTCCAATTCACATCATATTCGCCATCATCAAGATACCAAGAATTATTATCCTCAAAGGTTTGTTCAACGTACCCGCCCATCGTTGAATTAATCTCCTTAGTCATTGCGTTTGCAGGTAATACGAATTCACCAGATAAATTTGTTTTGGGATTAAAATTTTGGACAATTAAATTCAATGAAGATCTCTCAGCTTTTTGCGTTTTTAATTCAATTGGTAACAGCGCTTCATCTACCCATGCCACAATGGCTGGTTGATCATTATCAACTAACATTTGATAAGCTAAGTTTTGAGCACTCTGCTGTCGATTTTTTATAAGCTCTTTTTTATTTTTTGCTGGTTCTACTCCTACCATGCCCATTTGCATAGGCGGTAATAATATAGACCCATTAATTGTTTGAGTTACTTTTAATGTCTCATCTGGTTCAATATCACCTAGTTCCAACCACTTTACACCTGACCAAATTGAAACATCCTTAATTTTAAATGGGAAGTTATTTTTAACTGTACCTTTCACAGCCCCATTTTCTACGTCTAACTGGATATCTAAACGACCAATATCTTTAATTTGCGTATGACCAACCAAGCTATTTACAGCCCAATACCGGCTATTTCGAATCGTCAAGGATTGATGGTCGGCATATTGTTCCAACACCGCCTTTTGATGTACATCATTTAAGCTTTTGAAACCTGAATATGTAGTAGACATAGTCATTGATGTATCTTTTGGTGCCGTAAATTCAAAATCACCACTGCGATTTGATAACAATGCTGATGCATAGATACCTGATAAGCTATTATCCCCATTAACTTTAAATACAGCAGTTTGCTGAATTTGCGGATTTAATAGACGATCTTTTGCCCCGTACCAAAAGATGAACAATGAAGTGACAATTGCTAATACGGGAATAATCCACCATGCATGTTCTCGTTTATCTTTATTTTTTAGTAAGAAATAGAGTACTGGTCCTAAAATGAATATATATATAACAACAATCACTAGTAATAAAATAGCAGAGACTTGGAATGATGGAAAAATCTCATTTTGACTGACTAATTCCCAATTCATTTGACTTATTGTTGATTGTAGCGACTGGTTATTAACTTTCAAAGGAACTATTTTTTCAAGAAGTTTTGTGTAATCATCTTCTTTTGCCAAAGGAGCATTTCCTAGAGAAAAGGCCGTTTGAATAACCTCCCCCTTACCAACAGCAAGTGTAGCAACAAGCGGAGATTGATTTGCTTCTAATACCATTTCTGCATTTTCATTTAATTTGGCTTCGTAAGCTGTTACGTTTTCTTTAAAATTACCGCCTTTTGTTAACTTTCTGAGTGTCTCTTTAGATACTGTTCGCTCTTCGCCTAAAGTCAACGGCAAATATTCTTTCAATAAACCAACTTCGGCATCTACGTTAATAGAAGCTCCGATAATTGCTTTACCACCATTTTTCACCCATTCAATAATGGCTTGTTGTTGTTCTTCTGATAAGTCAGCTAATTTATATTCGTCAATGACAAGTACATCCCCCGCTGACCAAGACGCTGCTTTTGATGGTATTGTGAAGTTAGTTAACTGTGCAACATCTATTACTTCCATTCTAGTTGCATTATTTTTGCCGAGTTTAGTGAAGCCTAATAACCGATCCGCATTACTTGTTAATGTGAAAACAATTGGAATATCGGCTTCAAGTAGTTGTGGATTGATATTTGCTTTACCAGTGTACTCAATAGATTTTCCCTTTTTCCAACCACCTTCATAAAAATGAATCATTTGTTGATTTGATCCATTCCCAATGTAAGCATCAGAAAACTGTTCGAATGCTACTTCTATCGACTTCGTTTCATTTTCTCCAATTTCTACAGGGATAGCGATACCACTACCAGTATTATAGTCCTGCATTGAGTCAATAACGATATCGCCAGAAAATGCTGTTCCTGTATTCTTGACTGTTATTGTAAGAGGTAATCCTCTGTTATATTTTCCTTTATTTGCAAATCCAACTGATGTCTTCACATCAAGCTTTGGTGCCGCAAATGCTTCCATTTGAATACCTGGTAAAAAACTAAATATTAATAAAAAACATGAGACCAATAGTAATAACCTACTTCGCAATGGAAATTCCCCCCTCTTTCTTCTTTTAAATTAATACGTTTTTTTAGTAATTTGGTTGCATAGATAACAAAAATATATATTTTTACAAAACAAGGAAAATATTTCTTATTATTTAAAATGATCTTTTAATACGCAAAAAACCTATAGTGCAAAATTACACTATAGGTTTTTATTATTTATAAACAGTAAATGAACGTAAAAATTGTTCTACAAATTGTATATTAACATTAACTAATTCTTCATCTGGTTGTATAGCAGAATGATGAAGACCATATGGCGTATTTGCTCCTGTCCAGAACATAGCACCTGGTAAGTCTTTTAAAAAGAATCCAAAATCTTCGCCAGTCATTGCTGGTGGGCATTCATAAGCTACAACCCCAGGAAACTGCTCGGCAAAGCGTAGTAAATCATACGCACAGTGCTCATCATTTTCCACTTGATAATAAGATGAACCATAATCAATACTTACTTTACATTCATATGCTATTTCAGTCGCTCTACAAAGTGCTTCTATACGCTTTTTAATCAACTTCATCGATTCTGCCGACATCGTTCGAATTGTACCCTCTAGCCGTGCATCTTCAGCAATTATATTCTGAACAGTACCCGAAGTCATCTTACCTATCGTTACTACAGCGCTATCTAAAGGATTTATATTCCGACTGACGATTGTTTGAAGTTGAATCATTAGATTAGCAGCTGCTACTGTCATATCTCTCGTATTATGAGGATATGCCGCATGTCCACCTACTCCCTTTAAATCGATAAAAAGCTCAGAGGTATTTGCAAATAGCATACCTGGTCTAGTTGCGATAGTCCCCACAGGATATTCAGGAGCGATATGTAAGGCGAAAATAGTATCAGGTACTAAATCAAGTCTTTCTCTTTGTAGCCATTCAAGCATAGGCTTTGCACCACCTGGACCTTCTTCAGCTGGTTGGAAGTATATAATTACAGTGTTTTCTGGTTGATTTTCTGAAAAGGCCTGTACTAACCCTAATGCGATAGTCATATGGAAGTCATGGCCACAAGCATGCATAAAACCTTGATGCTCTGAAGAATAAGCCAATCCTGTATTTTCTGAAACCGGTAGACCGTCAATATCCGTTCGCCAACCAATTTTCAACTGTGGATTTGAGCCATTAATCGTCACAATAATACCCGTTCGCCAAACGTCAATTTGAATATATGGTTTCCACAATTTTTCAATGATCGTGAGTAAATACTTTTGAGTTTTTTCTTCCTTAAAACCAACTTCCGGAATTTTATGTAGCTCTCGTCTAATTTCCAGTAAACTTTTCATCTTATACACCTGCTTATAATTTACGAAGATCTTGCATAATTTCAGTTTTTGATTTTGTTTTCTCATCAATTTCTTTAATGACTTTTGCTGGCATCCCTGCAACTACTGTATACGGTGGCACATCTTTAGTAACGACTGCTCCTGCTGCAACTACAGCACCTTCTCCTACCCTACAGCCTTCTAAAACAACTGCATTAGCACCAATCATTACTCTATCTTCAATAATAACTGGAGATGCGGAAGGTGGCTCGATTACACCCGCTAACACAGCTCCTGCTCCAATGTGACAATCTTTTCCTACCATTGCACGCCCGCCTAATACAACATTCATATCAATCATTGTACGATCGCCAATTTCAGCTCCAATATTAATGACACTCCCCATCATAATGACACAATTATCTCCTATAGTAACTAGATCACGGATAATAGCGCCAGGCTCAATACGAGAGTTGATACCTTTTAAGTCAAGAGTTGGTACCGCAGAATTTCTTCGATCATGTTCAACAACAAAATCGGCAATTTGTGCTTCGTTAGCTACTAAAGCTTTTTCAATTTCTGCCCATTCGCCAAATACAACAGCTGAATTACCTTCACCAAAAACTTTACTTCCCTCACCAAATGAAAGCTCTGCTACTTTTTCACCTTTTACATAAACTTTCACTGGTGTTGCTTTTTTTGCATTAGCTAAATAAGCAATAATTTCTTGCGCGTCTAATTTCTGCATTGGTTACGTCCTCCTACTATTCTGAAAATATGGACTAATTGTACACGAAAAATAATAGTGTTGTCATTTCTTTTCTTCTGCACTATTCGAATAATCATAAAGACATTCTGCGTGTTTTTTCACAAGGTCTACAAATGCTGCTACTTGGCGCAATTCAAAAGAAGATTCATAACCAATAAGCCATGTATCGCGTGTTAACTCAAACTCCTCTTCATTATTCGTCAGGGGGATCGTATTAACATCCTCATGCCCACTTAATGTAATAGAAGGTAAAATAGCGTATCCAATTCCGTTCAATGCCATTTGTTTGCAAGTCTCAATTTGATCTACCGTAATTTGCCGACGAGGATTAGACTTAAAATGACGTTGCCACCATTGTTGTATTTCCTGATAGTAATTAGAATCACTTTTAAATTGAATAAATGGACGATCTGTTTCGAAAACTTCATCAATCTCTTTAATTTCTTTATCAACTAAGTACAACGTATCACGGAACAAGTGAATCTTCGAGCCTTTCCAATCTGTATGTCCACGCACTATACCTACATGCGCCTCTCCTTCATAGAGAGATTTAACAATTTCTGAGCTCCAACCTGTGATCAGTGAAATTTTAGCCTCGGGATATTGTGTCATGAAATCTTTCAATACTTTCGGTAACCAAGTATGCCCTACAATCGATGCACATGCTATTTTCAATGTTCCGTGTACTTTCGAATTCAACGACTGAATCATTTCATAAATTTCTTCTTTTTTTGAAATTGTATCAATCGCATATTGTATGACTAACTCCCCTGCTGGTGTAGGTGTTAATCCTTTTTGAGAGCGTAAAAACAACTGTGCTCCCCAATCTTTTTCAATGGATTGTAAACGTTGAGAAAGTGCAGGTTGGGATAAAAATAAACGTTCAGCTGCTTTTCTCATATTGCCTTCCTCAGACAATACTTTTACAATTTGAGCTTCTGTTGTTGTCATCGAAAAGTAACCTCCTGTTCGTCCATATATGGCTTAAATCATTTATTATAAATAAAGAAGGCCCCATTAATGGCGACCTTCTTTCATTTTGTCATATTAAGAATTGAATTGATAGATGTGTTTTTTTAGCTGTTTTAAAATTACACGACGTGTCATAATCCCCATAAAGGTACCTTCATCATCAATTACGCATAAAAATGCATGATTAATTACAAGGTCTAACGCTCTTTGGAAATTATCCCCAATGTTTAATGTAGCCACTTTCTTATCCATTATTTCATCTACTTTAATATCTGTTAATCTCTCATACTCTATATGTTCCATTCCCAAAATTGGTTCTGTGATCATACGCATGCTTAGCATGCCATGCAGACGGTATTTTGCATCAAGCACAGGTATAGACGAATAGCCAGTTTTCGTTAGGACAAGCAAGGCGTGCTCTGCATTATTCCCCATTTGAACATGTGCAACTTTCTCAGAAGAAATGATAAAATCAGTAATTGGCATTTCAAGGAACTCTCTGCTATTTAAGGACATCATAGTATTCTACTCCTTTTTCTGTTCCTCGTTTTAGAACAGCAAAATACTTATTAATCATATCACAGTCCCTCATAAAATTTCCATTTCTACAAATAAATTTTTAATACATCATAATATAAATCCGCAAAATTGTATATTAATGCAACTACACTAATAAAAAGATGTGAAGAGGGAATACTAAATATCCCTCTTCACATCTTTATATCCATTGGTATTTCACGATATTGTAAAAAATTACAATGAAAACAAAAACAAAAGCTAGGCCATATACCCAAATAATTGGATTAAGCATCGTTGGATTATCTTTAACAGCTTGACTAATCGGTTGATCATTATTATGAACAGCTTGTTGCTCCATTTTCGCAATGCGTCTCGTATAAGCATACCCGATACCGCAAATAATTAATATTACTCCCATTAATGGCCAAGTCCACGTATCCATAGCGTCACTTCCTTCTTACTTGTTTCGCTAAGTATGTGCATTAATTTGCTATTTTAGTCCCTAGAATGGATACTGATTTAAGTGTTGTCCACCATCAAGGGTGACAACTTCCCCATTCATGTAAGATGCCTTATCTGACATCATAAACGTTGCTAAATCAGCAATTTCTTCCGGTTTTCCTAATCGACCAAGTGGCACTGACTGTAATGTACGCTTCGCTGCTTCTTCAGATTGCCATAACTTATCAGCTCCGCCAGTTCTTTCAATCGGCCCAGGAGCAATTGCATTAACTCTGATACCATACTGTCTTCCCCATTCAACCGCAAGTGTTCTAGTTAAAGATAATACGCCAGCTTTTGCTGCTGCTGAATGAGCAACTCCTGGACCAGCATCCCACGCATATGTTGCGACCATATTAAGAATGGAACCTTTTATTTTGTTATCCATCCAATACTTTCCTACTTCTTTTGAACAATAAAATGTGCCATTTAATACGATATCAATAACAGATTTCCATCCATTAGGTGATAAATCCTCAGCACGAACGATAAAGTTTCCTGCAGCATTATTTACCAGGCCGTCTACTTGCCCAAAGGTATCTACTGCAAACTTTAACATTCCTGTAACATGCTCAGGTTGCCTTACATCCATTTGGAAGATGGCAATATTGTTCCCGTCTCTTGAAATTTCATCCTTTGCGTTTTTTAGACGCTCTAAATCACGACCTGTAATGACAACGTTTGCACCTTCTTCTACAAACGTCTTTGCCATGTATTTCCCCATTCCATTTGAACCGCCTGTGATAATAATTGTTTTCCCCTTTAACAATTACGATTCCCCCTTTGAATGAATATTCATTCATAATTTTACCATACTTCGGAATTGCTGTCTTTATTTAGGAATAAAAATAAAAACCTTAATGGTTGTTAGCTCATTAAGGTTTGCATTTATTATGTCTAACAAAAATACATTTCGGTAATACTTTCAATCGGCACTGGTCTGCTAAAATAGTAACCTTGTGCCTTTTCACAATTTACTTCTTTTAAGATTTCTACATGATCTTTTTTCTCGACACCTTCAGCAATTACTTTCATACCTAAACTATGTGCAAGATGAATAATTGTTTTTGCTATTGCTTCATCTTTTTCATCTTGTTCAATTTCCTTAATGAAAGACTGATCGATTTTTATAATATCAATTGGGTATCTTTTCAAATAGCTAAGAGAAGAATATCCTGTCCCAAAATCATCAATAGAAATAATTACACCCATTTTCTTTAGTTCTTCTAAAATTGTAAGAGTTTCATGGATATTTGTCATTGAACTTTCGGTAATTTCAAGTTCTAAAGATTGCGGGTTTAATTCATATTTGTAAATATATTTTCTAATAGCATTAGCGAAAGCTTCTTGTTTAAATTGCTTGGATGAAATATTAACCGCAATTCGAACATCTATAAATCCTTTAATTTGCCATTCTTTTAACTGAATACATACTTGATTTAGAACCCAATCGCCTATCTCTAAAATGAGACCAGAGTCTTCTGCAATGGGAATGAATACACTTGGAGGCACTAAACCAAACTTTGGATTATTCCATCTTAGTAATGCTTCAAAACTATTTATTTTCCCAGTATCTAGATCCACTTGGGGTTGATAATGTATTGATAATTCGTTTTTTTCAATCGCACGTCTAAGATGAGATTCCATTACTGCCCCATTATTAGAAGTGTCAAGCATTTTGCTATGATAAAAACGAAATGTTGAGGGTCCTCTCTCTTTTACGTACCTTAGTGCTTGATCTGCCTTCTTTAGTAACACATCAAATTCCACTCCATCTGATGGGTACATAACACCACCGATAGAACCTGAAATATTCAATTCTAGCTCATCTATACAAAAAGGCTTTTTGAATAGTGCTAATACCTTTTCAGCAAAGTTTTCCGTATTATTGACATCTGATTGTTGTAAAAGAAAGATAAAATCATCACCATTTTGTCTATAGATTTGGCTATTAGCATCTGACAGAGTAGAGAGTCTTTGCACAACTTTCTTTAACAACTCATCTCCTTTATTGAAGCCGATAGAGTCGTTGATCTTTTTAAACCGATCCAAATCTAAAAGAATTATCGCCATCTGATTACCCCGACACTTTGCAATTCTTTCTTCTTCTTTAAAATGCTCCTGTAATGCGTGTTTATTCCAAATGCCTGTTAATTGATCGTGATATGACAAGTAAAAAACAGTCTTACCTGATTCACTATGCCTTGATATATCGCGCAATATAAGTTGTATTTCTTTTACTTCATTATTATCAATAATTGGGATACTTTTTACGTATACCACTATTGTTCTACCCTCGACATTTTTAATACTACATTCGTTTAATTCTATAGATTGCTTTTGCTCGAGTGTTTGCTCTATCAATTTCAACAGTTTTAACTTATCTCGCTTGGATACAAGTTCTAAATAAGGCAGTTTTATTAAAGCATCTTGTTTATATCCAAATATAGAAGTTGCAGCTCTATTACTATTTATAATTTGCCCACTTTGATTAATCGTAATGACAGGATCTAAATTGTGATCCATTAGCGAACAATACATTTCATTACTAATCACTTTAGTAAATGACAAATAAATTACTTTGTGTTGTGTCGTTGTATCTGCAATCACACCAACATTAAAGGTATGTAGTATCGTTTTCTTCCTTATTGTGATCTGCTTATTATATGGTTCTATCACTTCACCTTTTTGTAATAGGAAATCTTCTAGATTAGTTCCCATTTGAAGTGTAAAAAATGATGATGCAAGCACTTTATGTTCAAATGTATGTTCAAAAAAAGTTTTGAACGATTCATTTACGTATGTAATCCAATATTGATTGTTTGAATCTTGCTCTATTAACATTGTCATGGATTCAGGATACAACCTTGAAAACTTTTGTATAAAATCTAGAAATTGTTGAGGACTCAATGATGAATTATACATATAATGCCTCCATTAACAGAAGTAGTCTACTATGTATTATCATAATTGATTTTTATTCGATTGAATACAATTTTATTTATTCTTTTATATCTATTGGCATATTATCTATATTGGATTTTAAAAAAGGATATTTCAACTAAGGGAAGAAGACTATCGTCATATTAACAAAAGTCTTCGTTTATAGAATATAATGCATTATTCTTCATCTATTAGGACACGGTATGCTTCTTTTAAGAAGATTTCCTGACTGTTTATACATTTATCTCCATCTTTTTTCTCATTATAATAGTAAACACCCTTCTCATCTTGAATGCGTGCCTTAACATTATCACGGAACTGAGTCTTAATAGATTTCATAATACGTTTTTTTATTTCAGTATCAAAAATTGGGAATAGTATTTCTACACGTTTAATCATATTTCTTGTCATCATATCTGCTGAAGATAAGTATAATTTATTTTCTCCATTATGATGGAACCAATATATACGTGCGTGTTCAAGAAAACGCCCAACAATACTTATCACTGTAATATTTTCACTAATCCCTTTGATACCCGGGCGTAAACAACATATCCCACGGATAATTAAATCTACTTTTACTCCCGCAATTGAAGCTTCATACATTTTCATAATCAGTTCTTTATCGGTTAATGAATTCATTTTCGCTCGGATATGTCCTTTACCATACTTCAAATGATAATTGATTTCGTCATCAATTAATTTGATAAATTCAACTCTAATATCATTAGGTGACACCACAATGTGATGGAAGTTTGGCTTCTCCGTATATCCACTTAGAAAATTAAAGAAGTTCGTCGCATCAATTCCAAATTTCTTTTTCGTCGTTATAATACCCATATCCGTATAAATTTTCGCTGTTGCATCGTTGTAATTTCCTGTTCCTAAATGGACAAAACGCTCAATCTTGCTTTGTTTTCTTCTCACAACTAGCGTGATTTTTGAATGTGTTTTTAAATTATGCATACCATAAATAACTAGACAACCTGATTGTTCTAATTCCTTTGCCCAGTGTACATTGTTTTCTTCATCAAATCGTGCTTTTAACTCCACTAGAACTGTTACTTGCTTTCCATTTTCAGCAGCGAGCTTTAATGCTTGAATTACTGGTGAATTGCCACTGACACGGTATAATGTTTGCTTAATGGCTAAAACACTGGGATCATTCGCAGCTTCTGTAACAAATTCCACGATAGGAGTAAAAGATTCATATGGATGATTAAAGAAGATATCCTGAGTTAACGCTTTCTCAAAGATATTTTCATCCGACCTTAAATCTTGAGGTGGCTGAGGAATGAAACTTTCATATTCTAAATGCTCTCTGCCTTCACCTACAAGTTTTACAAATGAAAACAGAAATGTTAAATCTAAAGGGCAATCTACACTATACACTTCCGCTTCCCAATCTTCTAATTCGTTCAGCAGAAATTGAAGTACTCCTTTATCCATTTCTCCTGTACGAACTTCTAGTCGAGTAAGGGCACCCCATTTACGCTTTTTCAATTCTTTTTCAATTTCTAAAAGTAAATCACGTGCACCTTCTTCATGAATAGTTAAATCTGCATTACGTGTTAGTCGGAAAGATTGTACAGATTTAACATGATAACCATAAAACAATTTATTAATATTAGCACTAATTATATCTTCAAGAAGTACCACTGAGATTTCATTCCCTTTAGATGGTACTTGAATGAAACGTTCTAAAACAGATGGTACTTGGACAACTGCTACTTTTTCACAAAACTCTGGCTCTACATTGTCTTGTTCTAAAAGTATTATCATATTTAAAGTTTTACTGATTAATGTTGGAAAAGGGCGATACGCATCAACTGCTACAGGTGTTAACACTGGAAATATTGTCTCTTCGAAATATTCATTGATAAAATTAGTCTGTTCTTCATTTAGCTCTACTATTTTACGCGTATGAACATTCTCTTTTGGTAATAGTTTTTTCATTAATTCTTTATAAATTGCTGTTTGTCTTGAAACAAGTGCTTGAGTTTTCTCAGAAATCCGAGCTAATTGTTCCTTTGGTGTTAAACCTGATTTATTCTCCGGTTTATGAAATCCAGCTTTCACCTGATCTTGTAACCCTGCTACACGTACCATGAAAAACTCATCCAAATTTGAACTGAATATCGCCAAAAATTTCAATCTCTCAAGTAATGGATTTTGTGCATCCTCTGCTTCCTGTAACACGCGTTCATTGAATGCTAGCCAACTTAACTCACGATTGTTGTAGTATTCTGGTTTTGTAATTTCTGTATGCTTAACTTGGACTAATTCCATTGTTTACCCTTCCTTTTCTATAAAGTGTAGTGTTACTTCCCCTTTAAAAATTCGATTTAAATGCTTCTTTTGGCGGTTGGCTTGATACATTTCTGCCATAGCATTACCTTTTGTGAAAATCTTTAGTTTTACATTATCGCCCGATTGTTCCATAGCAATCGATTCGACAATATTTCGTTTCGAGGCATCTAATGCATAGACAAATTTAAGTAACGCTCCGATATCACGCATTTTTTTAAACTCATCCTTCGAAAACCACTCCATAAATGGTTCCGAATAACGGCTGAAATCATCCTTGTTCTTGTAAGAAGCAATTAACGCTAAACGAACACGCTGACCATGGTTTATCCCATCAATTGAGCGATTGGACAGCAAGTAGAATGTATGTTGACTAGCTGCATCAACTTCAATGTACTCGCCTATATGAAACAATCTAGCGGCTTGCTTCAACATATGTAAATCTTCTGCATTATACAAAAATGCCCCTATTTTACAAACTTCAAAATAAGCAATTCCCGTCAGTTGTACAAAATGAGCCGTCTTTTCTAAAGGTTTATCAAATTCTGCAGCTAAAAATTTTGTACTCCTCTCAAAAACATTGTATTTGTTAAAAGCTGTAGGATTGTCCTTTAGTATGCGATCAATTACCAGACCTTCACGTAATCCTTTTCTACTAAATTGAAATGTTTCACTACCCACAATATCCATCAACGCTTGAAATACTATAATCACAGGTGTAATAATATCTGCACGATCACTTGAAAGTCCATCAAGTTGTTTTAATTCTTCGTATGTCAAAGATGTTACTTCGCGGCTAATATTTGTGAAGTCCTCTTTCGTCATCTCATATTGGTGGATACCTGAAATAGGATAATCCTTTTTACGTTGATCTAGCTTTGCCATGTTACGAGCACTTCCTCCAATACCGATAACAGGCAACTGAGCATCTTTTAGCCATAGCAATGTCTCAAAGTTACTTTTTGCAAATTCATAAATCTTTTCGCCATCCTCATTTGTCATTGTGTCACCTTGGATAAATTGTTGCTTTAAGGACACGGATCCAAACGGAAAACTATGAGAACATTGCAGTTCTTTATCTTTAAAATAGGTTAACTCAGTACTACCACCCCCAATATCGATTGTTATAGCTGATGGTGTTTCTAATGTATGGGTAACAGCAAAATAGCCAAAATACGCCTCCTGCTCACCTGATAATAACTCTATCTTTATCCCTGTATTGTTCCACATACGCTCAATAATTTCGGAACTATTTTGTGCTTGACGAATTGCAGCAGTTGCAATGGCTCTTAGATCTACTATGTGATAATCCTTTAAAATGTCTTTAAAGAAAAGCAATACTTGTTCAAGTTCCTGTACACCTTCTTCAGACATTACATTATCTACTTGTAAATAATTTCTCAGACGGGCTACCGATTTAATATTTTCTACTTCCTTTAAGCCTCTTAGCGGATCATACGTATAAAGTACAAGTCGGATTGTATTTGAGCCGATATCTATAATAGCTGTTTTAAAATAAGTCATTTGGGGCACATCCTTAGAATTTTTCTTGTCTCTCTATACAACGGAGAGTAATATTGGTATTATAATGTATATTATAAATTGAATGCTCTGAATTTTCTTCTAAACACAATCAATTACAGACATTAACTTAAGTAGAAAGGCGGTATTTTATGCAAAGAGAATATTGTGATGAACAACTAGCTACTGCTATTTATACTGTAAATAGACACGCAAAAACTGCACCAGACAACAAACCTCTTTACGAGCTGAAACGCCTTGCACTTGAGAAAATGATTCTTGACAGTAGAGCGAAAAAAATTGGTTTACATTTTGTAAAAAATCCTCGTTTTAGTAAGCAACAATCATCAGTACTCATTCAATGCGCAGATTACTATTTCCATACTCTACCGAAAAAAGATGACTTTGCTTCATTACCCCATCTAGGACATCTTGATGACAGCTATCGTAACCCCCAACGTAAAATGAGCTTAAACACAGCTAGAAATGTATTAAAAGACTATTTAGGAATAAAAACCCAACAAATAGTAAAAAAAGGAACGGGTAGTAGTTCAAATCCCAAAAAGAAGCCTATAATTAATAATACAAGTTATTTCTACGGACATTAGATGCTCTAATAATGATAAAACCGGATTCCTCATTTATTAAGGTATCCGGTTTTTTGCATTCATATACTTATAAGATATACTGATCTATTTTTAAGATGAGCTCGGCAATCTCTGGTTTACTGATTTGATCTTCAGCCCCGACTTGATCTCCTTTATGTCTTAAATCATCTGTTATTAAACTAGAGAAGATAATAACAGGTAATTTTGACAATACGGGATGGGTTTTAATTTGTTTTGTTAAATGATGACCATCCATTTGTGGCATCTCAATGTCTGTTACGACTAATTGCACAACCTTCGAAACATCATTTTCTTTGTCTGCTAAAGTCAATAAATAATCTAAGGCGTCTTTCCCATTCTCGAAGAATTCTATATTCATATAACCTGCTTCATGCATAGTATCGTGCAATAATTTGCGTAGTAAAGGTGAATCCTCCGCTATAACAATTTTCTTCTCTGAACGATTACGATCACCTAGTTTTTTTACAGACTCTACACTAATACCCGAATCAGGGTTAATATCTACCATAATTTTCTCAAAGTCCAATAGTAGCAGCATTAAATCATCTTGTTTAATCACTCCGATGACTTGCGAACCACCACCCTGGTACATATCAGTAGGCTTTTCTATTTGATTCCATGAAATACGATGAATCATAGTTACATTATCAACATGGAAGACAACGCGTTGTCGATTAAATTCTGCAACAATATATTTTTGTTGCTCATTAAAAACACCAGATAATCCTAAAACTTTTTTCATATCTACAACTGGTAATACTTCTCCACGTAATTGAATTATTCCTTCAACATGTGGATGAGCATGAGGTATAAATGTAACTGGAATTGGTTGTATAATTTCTTTTACTTTAATAACATTAATACCAAATTTATTGGAACCTACTTCAAACTCAACAATTTCAAGTTCATTTGTTCCACTTTCTAGTAAAATACCCTGACTTTCTGCCATTAGGTAAGCCTCCTTGAGTCACACTTTTCTTTATTTCAATTGTAACATACAAGGGCCATTACTCCTATACGGATTTAGTGACATTCGGGCGAACTCTTATATGAATGATCAGGCCAATTATAGTTAACACAATCAAAGTTGACAAAGCTATACGGCTAGCAAGAGTTCCATAGTCCTTTAGTAACAACGTCACCGTTCCATAAATAGCAGGACCTATAATTGATGATACCTTCCCAGAAAAAGCGAATAATCCAAAGAACTGCCCTTGTTTTTCTTTTGGGCTAAGTTCGATAATATATGATCGAGATGTTACCCACATGGACCCTAGAGAAACGCCAAACATACTTCCCGCAATCCAGAACATCCATTGCTTTAATGCAAATACCGCGATCACAAGGGATACAATCATTAACAATGCTACATAAGTTATCGCTCTCTTAGCACCAACATTTTTAGTAATGTATCCAAATACTAGTGAACCAACAATAGTGGATACAGTAGATACTAAGTAGAGAATGATAAATTGCCCGGAGGAAAAACCTACAATTGCAGTTGCATAGACAGCCATCATCGCAATGGTGGTTGCAATTGCATCATTTAAAAAGAAATAAGCAATCATAAAAGTGAAAATAGCTTTATAAGCACGCATCTCTTTAAATGTTTTTATTATTTCTTTATAGCCAGATAAGAAAGAATTAACTTTCCGTTGTTCCTTAGGAATTGGTTTATCTTTGTTAATAAAAAATAATGGTAATGAAAAAATCAAATATAATACCGCTGTAGGAATGAATGCACGATGGAAATCTCCATCACTTACAAATGGATAAACTAGCAAGCCAACAATCGTACCAAAATAACCAACCGCTACTCCATACCCAGATATAAGAGGCATCTCTTCTTTCGTTCCTAAATCTGGCATCATTGCATCATAAAATACTAAGCTAGAATTAAAGAAGAACTTTGCTATAACAAAACTTACAACAACTAAAAATAGACTCATAGGTACTCCACCAAATGTAATTTCTGTCTGCCAGTAACTAAATATCCCCATCATAAAAGTGAAGATTATGGAAATCGATGAAAACCATACGATAAACCTTTTTTTGAGCCCAGTATTATCAATCCATACTCCAAAAAGCGGTGAGAATATTACTAAGAAAAGGCTCGCTATAGCATTTGCATAGGAGATAAAAGTACTGGCAACTTGTTGCTTTACTTCATTTGTTCCAAGTATTTCATCCATATAAAACGGGAAAAATACCGTATTAATATTGGATGAAAAAATAGTATTCGCAAAATCATAAAATGCCCAAGACAATATAGGTAACGATAAATATATTCCCCATGGACCTCTTAATATGGATTTCTGAGACCCTACATTCATCATATCAACCCCCATCTTTATAACTATTCCATATTGAAAGAAGAATGTCCTGTATTTCAAAATAAATTTACAAAAACCTTACATTCAATTGTCGAGTTTCCTACCCAAATAATCGAACAATGTCATATTTTAATCATTTCTTCATATATATGTTGATAGAATTATTGATATTAATAATTAAAAACCGCTACTGTGAAAAATTCACAGAGCGGTTTTTGGACCAGTGTTATTTATAATAGTGAATCAATGCTTGTGTACCATTATCCTCATAACCTTTACTAGCTATTTCATCATACATTTTCTTTGCAAGTGAGAGACCAGGTAAATCTAATTGCATTAGCTCTGCCTCTTGTAAAGCAATCTTCATATCTTTTATAAAATGCTTTACATAAAATCCAGGAGCTAAATCCTCCTTCACTATACGAGGTGCTAAATTACTTAATGACCACGAACCAGCTGCTCCTGAAGAAATAGAAACCAAGACATCTTCAATATCAAGACCTGCCTTTTTACCATAAGTAATTGCTTCACATACACCAATCATATTTGTTGCAATCGCTATTTGATTGCACATTTTTGTATGTTGACCTGCACCGGCCTTTCCTTGATAAATAATATTCGTTCCAATCAGATTAAATAGCGGTGTAATTTTATTAAATACTTCGCGTTCTCCACCCACCATAATCGAAAGCGTTCCATTTTGTGCACCGATATCACCGCCTGAAACAGGAGCGTCTAAAGCCTCCATATGTAGTGATTTCGCATGATCAGCAATTTTTTTCGCTAAAGTTGGCTGGGAAGTCGTCATATCAACGACGATTAAACCTGCTTGTCCATTTCTAAATATTCCACTTTCATCGAAATATACTTCTTCAACATCTTGCGGGTAACCAACCATCGTGAAAACAATATTTGATTGACTAGCTACTTCCCCAGCCGTCTGAAACCAATTTGCTCCTAATTCAACAAGTGGTAAAGCTTTTTCCTTTGTTCTTGTATAAACATTTACAATATGTCCTGCATGCAAAAAGCGCTTAATAATGCTAGAACCCATTACCCCTGTACCTACAAATCCAATATTCCATTGTTCAGCCATCAAAATTTCCTCCATTATTTATATATATACTTTTTATTGTATCAGATAATTTTCCGAATTGTATGTCTTCTATTATATACTCACAAAAAAAAGACAGATGCATTAGCACCTGCCAAAGAAAGGGGGAAATGAGATTGTTGCTGTGTTCATAATTATTATTTCCTTTTAACATAATTTTAAACCTATTCTTTTAAATAATTAGAAAATTCACTAAAAACAAAAAAGAGCACTAGGAATTTTCCCTAATGCTTAACATTTTCCATTGTAAAATTATAATCATTCATCTTGTCGACATTCTGAAGTTGATAAATATTTAATAAATGATCTAGCTTTTTACTCAAGCGGATGGTTTCGATATTTGAAAAACCATGTTCAATTCCAGAACGGATCATCATTTCTCTTGTAGATTCTAATTTTTTTAAGATGGAATCAGACATTTACCATCCTCCTCTCAAGCTAAATTCTGTTCATTATTATACTATTATTCCCACTTTTTCGGAGAAGAAACTTTCGACATTTTTCGACAAGCTAGCTCCTCGCGACTTCCATGTATTGATAAATAACTTGACCGCCTTGTTTTGCCACACCACGGAAATGTTTGAAGTCTTCTCTCTTCACTAGAACTTCTCTAAAGGCATAAAATTCATTTTTATCAACCGTGATATCTTTTCTAGTACCATTTTTTAATTCGTCCAACATATCATTATATGAATTCACTACATAATCTTCCTTTTTCTTTGAAATTTTCTTTTTTTTAAAAATAATAATAGAAAATACTTTACCTCAGACGTATTTTCGTGCAAACTGTAAAGTATTAGTAGGTGAAGGAGCTGAATTTCTATGAAAATCGCTGAAATCGGAAATATCATTGAATTTAACGACGGTCTACAAGGCATTGTTGAGAAAGTAAATGAAAACTCTGTTATCGTCAACCTTACTTATATGGAAAATTTCAACAGCCTAGAAGTTGAAGAAAAAACAGTGGTCAATCACAAACGTTATAAAATATTATACAGTAACGAAGTTTAAAAAATTGTTCAATGCCCCCTATGAATACATATGTAACATATACGACATACTTATAGCAATTACTATTCGTTAACAGTATACTTTACTAGACATTGGGCATCTAAAACAATACAATGGTTGTATTTGAGTCTGCGCCGTCCCTCAGAATCTGAAGGACGGCGTCTCTTTTGTACAAATGCTAAAAATATGTTAAAAAAGAGTAAAGACCTTCTTATATATCAAGTTGGAGGTGATTATTAATATGAAGAAGCACACGAATATTTTAGTGCTTATTCTTTCATTGGTATTCATATACGTTCTGCTATACTTTAGTTTCGATCAAAAAGCTGTATTTTGGTATCTATATACTTTTACAATGCTAATTGGTATGGCTTTTGCATTTGCATTTGGAAAAATTGAAGACAAAATCAAAACGTGGGAATACTTACTATTTGGAATAGGTTTTGGAACGATTATATATGGCCTATTTGCATTAGGTTACCGTTTACTACCTTTCCTATCAGAAGAACTTCTGACAACTGTACATCAATTTATCAAAACATTCGGTCCTAGTACTTTATGGCACTATATACTACTCATTTTGATTATTGCTACCGCGGAAGAATTATTCTGGCGTGGTTATGTACAACAACAACTAAAACAGTATATGAAGATGCCTTATGCTGTTATTCTAGCAGCAAGTTTATTTGCGATGTCGCTTGCAGTAAGTGGCTTCTGGTTAGGTGTATTAGCTGCTTTCATAACTGGCATTATTTTTGGTTTCTTATATGAATGGAAAAAAAGCATGCCGATTATCATTGTCGCTCACCTTGTCATGATAACACTATTATTCCTATTATTTCCACTATATTGATTTTTAAACTATCAAAAAACCAATCGATCCAAAATCGATTGGTTTTTTTCTAATTTCTTTTAATAAGATAAATCTTTTATAGATAGACCCATTTTTTTTAATAATGCAATTGCTTGATCTTTTTCTTCAGGCGAAAGGGCATTTGTAAGCTCGTATAATTGTTCCTCATGTCTTGGGAACAATTCATCCATAAAAGCTTCTCCTTCAGGCGTAATTTCAGCATAGGTGATACGACGATCTGATGGACAAGATATACGATTTAAGAAACCTCTTTTTTCCAATTTATCAATTACATACGTAATTGAACCACTTGCTAAAAGAATTTTATTTCCTATTTTCTGTAATGGTTGTCGTCCCTTGTGGAAAAGTAGCTCCAAAACCGCAAATTCTGTTGGGTTAAGTCCATTATCTTGAAAAAATTGATTTGTGCATTCATTTATTGCTTTATTTGCTCTCGATAAAACAATAAATAGTTTTAACGATTGTTTTATTTCCTCTGATGTCATTTCAATTCATCCTTCATATCCATTATCTTGATTTAAAGCTATTATATCGATAATGTTGAAGCTTTGTCAAAATAGACTAATGAAAAACCCATACACCTTTAGCTTGTGTATAGGCTTTCTACTTTTGGTTCATACTGAGGAATTGAAGGGTCTACTCCTAAAGGTAATGTAATTTCAAAGCTTGTCCCTTTTCGTAATTCACTAAACACTTCAATATTACCACCGTGCTCTTCAATTGTTTTCAACACAAATGGCAGGCCTAGACCTGTCCCACTTCTTTTCGTAGAATAAAATGGCATGAAAATCTTTTGCATTTCCAAGTCGCTCATACCTGAACCACAGTCTTTAATCGTCAGCTTCATTTGTCCCATAAAGTCAAAAGTTTGAGTAATCGTTATATCGCCACCATCTGGCATTACTTCTATAGCATTTTTAATAAGATTTATAAGTACTTGTTTGATTTTAAAATCATCCGCATATATATATCCCGGCTCAAAATCTGGTTTATTATATACAATATTAACGTTTTTCATTAAAGCATTTGGTAACATTAACTCAAGAACTTTAGTTACAATTCCACTTAAAGATAGCATACTCTTTGTCCATTCTTTCGGTTTAGACAATACTAAAAACTCATTGAGAATCGCTTCCATTCTCTCAAGTTCACTATCAATAACTGATAAATAGCGTCGATTTTCTTCAGTCGCGCTTATTTTCAATAATTCAGTAAAACCTTTTAAAGATGTCATCGGATTCCGTATTTCATGTGCGATACTTGCAGCAAGCTCCCCTAGAATGTTTAGGGAATCTTGATGTTCTACTTGTTGTTTTAAATGCATCATTTCTGTATCATCACGAATAATGGTCATGTGAAGTTCTGATGTAGTATCGTAGGTGCTTACAATATTAAGATACCTAGTATATTCATTTGCAAACTGAATATTAAAAGTATGTTCTGCTTTACCTGTCGTCAATAACTTCTTAAAGAAATGTTGAATTTCATTTGTTTTCCCATGGAATATCTCCATTAAAGCAGTTGTTTTATTGCCTAGAAGTGCCTTCCTTGACACTTGTAATAATTCTTCAGCCTGATTGTTAACTTCAACAATAGTACCATTTTTATCAGTTAATATAATGCCATTTGTAGAATAATTAAACACATGATTAAATTTCTTCTCACTATCATTTAATAGACTAAAAGTCGGCAATTCTACAGTAGATCGCTCAAATCGCACCATCATGACATTAAATTTAATATAATGGAAGCCTGTAATTTTAACTCCTTCAATTATATTTTGATTTATATTTAAATTAAGTACGCATGCTGCATGCTTTTCATTGATTAAATCATGAATAAAATGTTGCCAATCTGCTTTAAAAGACTCTTCTACAATAGTTTCTAAATCTACGCTCAGGTCAATTGCTAACATTTCCTTTGCAGGATTATTAATTCTAATCAATTTGCAATTAGTATCTAAAATTGTAAGCGGGTCTTTTATTTCCTTAAATAAATAGTCAAACGTTGGATTAGTACTACTCGTCATACGCTGTTTCACCGTACCTTTCGTTTACTTCTATAACCCTATGCATCCTATTAGAATAGTATGCAGATATAATCGAAAATAAAAAGGTCACAATAGAGACACAAACGTTTTTATATAATATTCAGATTATTCCACAAAAAATAATATATAGGAATAGGTATTTATACTTATATTGCGGAAATTTCACAATATTGTTACAATCAATAACAGTTACACATATGTTACTTTCTCATTAATAACAGCCTACAATAAGCCGTTTTCCAAAGGAGTTCACTAATATGAACATAGTACTAGCAACATTAAATGCAAAATATATCCATACAAATATTGCATTGCGCTATTTAAAATCATTTGCTACACCCGAATTCGACCCAATTATCTCTGAATACACTATTAAAGACCCTTCTTTTAATATTGTTTCTGATATTTATCAAAAAAAACCTGATATCGTGGGTTTTAGTTGCTACATATGGAATATCGAAGAAACTATTCGCGTCATTAGAATGTTAAAAAAAGTAAGTCCTAATACAAAAATCATTCTTGGTGGTCCTGAAGTATCTTATGATGTGCATGATTGGCTACGTCGACTTAATGACGTGGATTATATCATTATGGGTGAGGGCGAATATTCTTTTAAACAGCTCCTTTTCCACTTAAATGGAGAGCTACCGCTTGAAGAAGTCCCAGGAATTTGTTATTTAAAAGATAGTAAAGTTATCATTCACCCTCAGCCTAAAAAAGTCGATTTACGCGAAATGCCAAGTCCTTATCGCTTAGAAGAGGACATTCCTGATATCCCAAAACGAATTTCATATATTGAAACAAGCCGTGGATGTCCATTTAGCTGTCAATTCTGCCTATCATCCATTGAAGTTGGAGTCCGATACTTTAACCGTGAAAAGATAAAAGAAGATATTCGTTATTTAATGGAACATGGTGCTAAAACGGTTAAATTCGTCGACCGAACATTCAATATTAGCCGTAGCTATGCAATGGAAATGTTCCAATTTTTAATCGATGAGCATAAACCAGGTGTAGTTTTTCAATTTGAAATTACAGCTGACATTATGCGACCTGAAGTCATTCAATTTTTGAATGATAACGCACCTAAGGGGTTATTCCGCTTTGAGATAGGTGTCCAATCAACAAATGACTTAACGAATGAACTTGTTAAACGAAGACAAAATTTCGAAAAACTATCTCGTACAGTTACTATGGTTAAAGATGGTGGAAAGATTGATCAGCATTTGGACTTAATAGCTGGGTTACCTGAAGAAGATTATGCTAGTTTCCGTCAAACTTTTAATGATGTATTTGCAATGCGTCCCGAAGAGTTACAACTAGGTTTCTTAAAACTACTACGAGGTACAGGTTTACGATTGCAAGCGAAGGAATATGGTTATGAATATGTCGATATGGCACCTTATGAAATTTTCGCTAACAACTTATTAACATTTGATGATATTTTGCGTATTAAACAAGCAGAAGATGTATTAGAAAAATATTGGAATGATCATCGCATGGATCGTACCGTAGAATATCTAGTAACAGAAGTATTTGAATCGCCATTTGACTTCTTCCAAGAATTCGGTACATATTGGGAAGAACGTGCATGGTCTAGAATAGGTCATCAGCTTGAGGATTTATTTAACCGTTTACTTCAATTTTTACATGACCGTGGTGGCGTAAATTTAGAATTAGTAACAAACTTAATGCAACTTGATTACTTAACAGTCCAACAGTTCCAACCTCGTAAAATTTGGTGGGATAAACGCGTTTCAAGTGAAGAATCCAAAAAGCTTCTCCAACAGTTGCGTGAAAACCCTACAATCGCTGGCGAAGAATTTGCTTCATTCCAATTAAATGAAAAGGAATTATATAAACATACTTTACTCGTTCCTTTCTCGCTTGATTATGAAGCATTAGAAAAAGGGCAGCTTGCAGCACAAAGTGGATATTTATTAACCTATTTCAGAAAAGATAATAAACCTTACTTCACAACTATTTCAGATACTTTCATTTCTTAATAACAAAGCAGAGCAAATACCATTTAAATTGGCTTTGCTCTGCTTTGTTTGTCTTTCGATAAAAATGTTAACTTTATCAATCAGAAAAATCGTCTGCGTTTTAACTTAATGTTAGAGCGTAGACGACTTTCAGCTAATTATCCAATAATTACTCGTTCTTTTGGATAATGGTATTTAGTTTTCTTCGCCTTTCCTCCAAGAGAATATAAGAAGGATATAAGGCCAACTCGACCAATGAACATGAGTAACATCATGATTACTTTTCCAATTGATGATAAATGTTCTGTCAATCCAAGTGACATGCCACAAGTTCCGAATGCGGACGTAATTTCGAATACAATTTGAGTTAAGGTAGCTTCTGGCTCCGTGATTAATAAGATCATCGTTGCAACAAGTACCATTGCTACAGCTAAAATGATAACAACATATGAGCGGTACACATCAACAATATGGATTTCACGATTAAAAATCTGGATATCTTCCTTACCTCTTGCAAAATTAATTAAAAATAAAATTGCTATCGCAAATGTAGTTGTCCGTATCCCACCACCAACTGAACTTGGTGAAGCTCCAATGAACATTAAGAAGCTTAAAAAAACATCTGTCGCTTCACTGAATTTCGTGACGTCTATTGTCGTTAATCCACCTGAACGGGCTGAAATAGAATGGAACATCGCTGAGAAAAATGCTTCATGCCAGCTCATCCCTTTAAACGCATGAAACGACTCAATAACAAGTATTACGAAAGTACCGAATATAAATAAGATTGCATAAGTAACTGTCGTTATTTTAGTAAATAATGAGAAACGGAAATTTCTATTTTTATTTTCTAAAAACGCTTTAAGTTCAATCAATACAGGGAAACCAATTGCCCCTAAAGTAATTAATAACATATTAATTACTTGTACAAAATAATCACCGTGGAAAGGTACTAATGACATACCAGTTAAATCAAAACCACCATTTGTCGTTGCAGAAATAGCCCCGAAAACACCATGTAATAATGCTTCTTTGAAATTGTCGAAATATTGCACGAAATAAAGCGTTAATATGATAGCACCTATCAGTTCAATCGTTATTAATATTTTCACGATTTCTTTTATTAAATACACGACACCTGATATTTTCGTTTGGTTATGATCGACCATTATTAGTTGACGTTCACGCATCCCAATCTTCTTCCCGACAAGTAACCAAATAAAGGTACCTAAAGACATAATCCCAATTGCACCTAATTGTAAAATAAGCAGTAACATAACAATACCAAAAACTGAATACGTTTCAGATATATTCGTTACTGTCAAACCGGTTACACTAACTGCACTAACTGCAGTAAATAACGAATCAAGTAACGAAACTTCTACACCTGGTTTATGTACACCCGGTAACCTTAAAAGTACAAAAGAAATAGCAATGGCTATAAAATAATATGAAACAATCGCTTGGAATGGTGTTGCACGCCGATTGATATCTTTAGTAAACCCCATATAAATCGAATCCTTTCAATCTTGAAAACAAGATACTCCCTATTGTATGAAAAAGTAAGAGAAAAGGAAAGTACCTAAAAATATTCTCTCTATAACTTTTCTATCTTCTCTATTCTGCCCTTTTTATCCAAAGAAAAAACCCTATTACCATAATATTGGCGAATAGGGTTACGGCTAAATTATTCTGTTGCATCTGCCTTTTTCTTATTGCGGACACCTACAAGGTAGCCACCTAATGCTAGTACAAGAAGTACAATCCAGAATGTCATTTTCCAAGGAGTTGAATGAGGGAAATGCTCATCTAAAATCGCTACTTTTGGATGTGCTAATGTTAATACTAATAATTTCACTCCGACCCATCCAACGATTAAAAACGCCGCTGTTTCTAAAGATGGATAAGATTGGAGTATCTTAACAAACCATTGTGCTGCAAAACGCATAATAACTAAGCCAATAATACCACCTAAGAACATTACAGCGAACTGACCACCATTAATACCACCAACGTGTAATTCACCTAGTTCAGGTAGTGTTACAGCTAAAGCTACTGCGGCAAGCATTGAATCAATAGCAAAAGCTAAATCTGCTAACTCTACTTTAAATACTGTCATCCAGAAGCCAGAACCTGGTTTTTCTTCGACCTCTTCATCCTGACTCTTTTTCTTCCAATGATCATATAAATGTTTGAAACAGATAAATAGTAAATACGCTGCTCCCAACGCCTGAATTTGCCAAAAGTTCACTAGGAATGTAATCATAAATAGCGCAGCAAATCGTAATACAAACGCACCAAGTAAGCCGTAAAATAACGCTTTTTTCTGTTGAACAGGTGGTAAGTGTTTGACCATAACAGCCATAACAACCGCATTATCTGCCGCTAATAAACCTTCTAATACTATTAGGACTAATAGTACCCATGCATATTCCAATAATATAGCATCCATCCAATTTCCTCCTTTTTCAAACAAAAATAAAAGACCCATGCCTAATAAAAGGCAAAGGTCTCGCTTAGCAATTTTAAAAATTCATTTGCTCTCATAACCGATGGCGGTTAAACCATGTAATGACGACTATGAGGTAGGTTTCCCTATAGCTACTCCCCTTTGACAAAATGTCAAAAGTAATTAAGTTTGTTTGTGACTCTATTATAACTGATTGAATTAAAGAAGTAAACTTTTTTTCGGCAAAAACTACTTTTTTACATTGAGATAGTTATTAGCTTTACTTAATTTGAATCTGAAAGACTTTGTTATTTTTATGTTCATTATAGAACTCTACCATCACAGGCATCGATTGAATGAAATCCTTACATTGAACAGCAGTACCCGCTAAAAGTTGCTCAGCTATCCTCGTATCAAATGATGCATTCCACGTTAAATAGTCTAGAGTCTCATACTCAACCCCCAGCGCCTTACGCACGGCTAGTATACTCATTGATTTTCTAGCGAGACTTAATGGAATACGACCTTTTGGCTTCTGACCAGTCATAGTAAGTACCATAGCACGATATATTTCTTGGACAGGATGCGGGTTTGGATCAGTCATATGCACCGTCTGTCCGATAGCTTCGTAAAGAGTACTCAAATAAACAACACCATTCGTTATATAATCTATAGGAACCACATTTAATCTGGCATTCGATTGACCAATATATGGAATAATCGGGAAACACTTTAATCGATCAATCATATTCAGAAAGAAATATGGACCGTCAAATTTAACTGTTTCTCCAGTTTGTGAATGTCCTCTCACGATACCAGGTCGAATAATTGTTACTGGTACAGTTGCCTTTAATTCTTCTACTAAAGTTTCTGCTTCGAATTTCGTTTCTTCATAGTAATTTTTAAAGCTAGTTGGGCGAATTAATTCTGTTTCTCTTAAAATTCCTTCACGGGTCCCCGCAACATATGCCGTACTAAAATACATATAACGTTGTATATTTTTAATTCGACTAACAAATTCATTTACCATTGAAGTGCCTTGAACATTTACTTTCCAAGCAACTTCTTTTGGTACCGCTAAATCATAAATAGCAGCTAAATGCCAAACGACATCCACCTTATTCGTTAATTCTTCCAGTTGATCATTGTTAATATCTAAATTTGGTAATGTAATGTCACCTATTATAATAGTTATTTGTTTATCCGGATACTCTTTTAATATGCACTCCGCTTCAGCTTCAGCACGGTGCTTCTCCGTTATTAATACCACCGCATACACTTTATCGTACAATTCTTGTTTAAAGGCTGTACGAACAATTTGACTAGCAATAAAACCAGGGAATCCTGTAAAAAAAACTGTAGCCATCCCATCCACCCCTTAATTACTATGCTTTTCTCTTTTTATGCAAAAAACGTGTTTCACGATCAAATAAACTGTAAACAATCGGGACAATATAAAGAGTTAAAAATGTAGAACTTACTAATCCACCGATTACGGCAATCCCCATTGGTTGATTCATTTCAGTTCCTTCACCTAAACCGATGGCTAAAGGTATTAATCCTAGAACAGTCGTTGAAGCAGTCATTAATATTGGTCTTAAACGATCTCTAGTAGAAGTAATAATGGCTTCATAAGATGGTACTCCAGCAGCTTTTCGCTGATTAATATAATCCACAAGTACAATACCATTATTCACTACAATTCCTACTAAAATAAGAATACCAATAATGGCAGTTACCCCGATCGGTGTATTCGTTAACACTAATGCAAGTGCCACACCAATAATCATTAATGGTACGGTGAACATAATGACAAAAGGATACTTAAACGATTCAAACTGAGCCGCCATTACGATGTAGACAAGTATCACTGCTAATACAATTGCTAACAGCATATCGTTAATTGATTCATCAAACAATTCACGATCTCCACTAAATTTAATCGATGTACTACCTGGAAGATTGAGCTCTTCAATTACTTTATCAATTTTTTCTCCTGCTCCAGTTAATGTTTGTGTTGACTTATACTTTAAAATAAATGCAACGGATGGCAGTTGGTCCGTACGTCTGATGGATACTGGCCCTTTTTTTACTTTCACTTCTGCTACATCCTGTAATTCAACAAAGTCGCCTGTAGCACTTCGCAATTGCAACTTTTTTAATTGCTCTATACTTTTTTTATATGCATCACCGTAGTTCACAACAACCGATTGTACATTATCTTCTTTTGTCAAAATCTGAGTTGCTGTGACGCCTTTTGTCATTTGTTGTACGGTTTGTGCAATTTGGGCGGGCACAAAACCTAATTGTGCGGCCTTCTGTTGTTTCACATTTACTTGTATTTCTTCAACTGTATTATTAAGATCATTTTCAACTTCGGTAATATCTGATATTCCCTCTATTTTCTTCTGAATATCCACCACTGCCTGATTAAGGCGCTTATGATTTGTGTCAGATACTCTAAATGTTAATGTATTAGGAGCAGAGCCAGCTGCCGATTGCATATTAAAACTAACATCTGCCCTATTTCCTACTTCCTGTTGCACATCTTTTTGTAGATCATCTACAAATTCAAATACAGAGCGCTTCCGTTTATCAAGTGTTACTAATTTAACAGAAAGTTCCGCTTCATTCGATTTAGAATTCCCCCTCGATTGTGTTTGTTGATTCCCTCCGATGAGGCTAACGTAAACTGCAACGTCTTTTTCTTTTTTCAATCGCTCCTCTATTAATTGAACTACTTCTTCAGTTTTCGAAAGCGCGGAGCCATTTTGAAGTTTCACAGAAATTGAAAAGAACCCTTCATCAGTCGATGGCAAAAACTCCATGCCAGTACGGGTTAATCCAAAAATCGAAAGTACAAGTAAAAATAGAGTTACAGCAAGCACTAAGAATCTATGTCTTATCGCCCACTCAACAGAATTTTTAAATGCAGTATATCGTTTGGAATTGCTGCGCTTTTCTTCCGTATCTCCTGGCTTTATCTTCAACATATGGCCAGCGATCATCGGCACAACTGTGAGTGCAACGACTAAAGACGCAAATAAACTGAAAGAAATAGTCAAAGCAAATTCAGTGAAAATCTGACCAATTAATCCTGTTATAAAAATAACTGGTACAAACACGGCTACTGTCGTTAGGGTAGATGCAATAATTGCTATAGCTACTTCTTTCGTTCCTTCAGAAGCTGCTTGCTTTGATGATTTCCCCATCCCTAGATGGCGCTCAATATTCTCAATTACGACAATCGCGTTATCAACAAGCATGCCTATCCCTAAAGCAAGTGCTCCAAGTGTTAATATATTTAACGAAAAGTTGGCGAAATACATAAGAACGAATGTCACAATGACAGAATACGGAATTGCAACAGCTATGATAATAGGGCTACGAATGCCTCTTAAAAAGACAAATAGAACTAACATAGCAAAAATCCCACCATAAATGAGCGATGAACCAATATTATCAATTGCTAACTTTACATAATCCCCCTGATCAAATAAAATATCAGCCTTAACTCCTTCATACTGCTTTTGGGTTAATAAAGTATTTAATGAAGTTTGGAAATTCTGTGAAACTTCCGCTGTATTAGCTCCCGATTCTTGTAAGACAGACATTAAGACAGCTGGATGCTCATTTGCCCTAGTAATCGTTGCAGTTGGTTGCTCAGCCACTTTTACACTTGCAATGTCTTGTAATTTTATTTCATCACCATTTAAAGGGTCCGTTTTTACAATAAGTGTTTTTATATCGTTTACTGAACTTAAAGTACTTAATACCCTCACTGTCAGTTGCTGTCCTTGACCCGTTTCAATCGGATCTCCAGGTAGTGAAACATTGTTACCTTGAATTATTTGTACAATATCTGCCTGGGTTAAACCATTGTTTGCAAGCCTGTCCTTATCTAATGTTATACGCATTTCTTCAATAAGAGTCCCTGAAATATTCACACTTGCAACGCCTTCAGTTCGTAGTATTTCTTTCTCTAGTTTTTCTGCTAAAATGCGGATATCTTGATTGTCACCAGTTGCTTGCAATGTCAGTTGAATAACTGGAAATTGAGCTGGATCAAACTTTAAAAATTGCGGACGATTAGCTTCAGACGGGATAGGCGTTTGATCTATACGCTGTAACACATCCGTTTGTATTTTATTAATATCTGTCGACCAATTGAATTCAAGCATCATAAAACTTGCACCCTCTTGAGAAGTCGATTGGATCGATTTAATTCCAGGCAGGGTTGATAATGTACTTTCTAAAGGTTTTGTTACCTTTTCATTTACTTCAGCTGGACTAGCTCCTGAATAATTTGTAACGACAACACCAATTGGCGGATTTAACTCAGGAATTAGAGTAACTGGGATTTTGAAAAAAGACACTGCGCCTAGAATAATCACGAGCAACATCGTAACTATCGTAAAAACTGGCCTCTTGATGGAAAAATCACTAATCTTCATTACGCTCCCTCCTTTTTACTCATTCTTTTAATCATATTGAATTATTACTTTAACTACAATTCTTTTCTGAAAATAATGATTTTTCTAAACTTTCATTAGCCTTGTATCATACATACTATTGACATGTTTAGTGTGAGTTAAATCTAATTGTGAAACTTTTAAAATTTATAGCGAAATAGACTATGAAGAAAAATCTATTTCATCTTTACTATTTCTCAAACAAAACATAAAAAAAGCCGTCCTATCTAAGTAGGACGACTGCATGTAAAAATTATAATAAGCTATAAAGATCAATATTTTCGTTTTTATCTTGGAACCAGCGCATTGCGAATTCATTTTCGAATAGGAAGACAAGATTTTCATAACGATCGTGTACGAGCATGCTACGAGGTCCTGTCATAGATTCTTTAACGTCAGCTTCATTTTGAATCCAGCGTGCTATTTTCGAGCCCATTGGTTCCATTCGAACATCTACGTTATATTCTGCTTTCATACGGTGTTCGAATACTTCAAATTGGAGTTGACCAACTGCTCCAAGTATTACTTCTTCTGTATGCAAAGTTTTGTAGTATTGGATAGCACCTTCTTGTACTAGTTGCAAGATACCCTTATGGAAGTGTTTTGATTTCATAACATTTTTCGCCGTTACTTTCATAAACAATTCAGGTGTAAATTGTGGTAGTCTTTCGAATTGGAATGTTTTTTTACCGCCAACAACGGTATCACCAATTTGATAGTTACCTGTATCATAAAGACCAATAATATCTCCAGCCACAGCTTTATCAACTGTTTCACGATCATCAGCTAAGAACTGAGTCGATTGTGTTACTTTAAATGATTTATTTGTACGTGATAAAGTCATGTTCATCCCACGTTCAAATTCTCCCGATACAATACGTACAAAGGCGATACGGTCACGGTGAGCAGGGTTCATATTTGCTTGAATTTTAAATACAAAACCTGAGAAATCTTTGTCTAAAGGATCGATGATTTGCTCATCTTCTGTTAGACGAGGTTGTGGTGTTGGAGCAAAATTCAAATATGTTTCTAAGAATGTTTGTACACCGAAGTTTGTTAAAGCTGAACCAAAGAATACAGGTGTTAACTCTCCTCTTGTTACACGTTCTGCTGAGAAGTCATTACCAGCTTCATTTAGAAGCATTATGTCTTCCATTGCCTGTGTGTAGTAAGATGTTTTCTTCATTTCATGTTCAACAGCTAACTCACCATCTTCATCAATTGGTAAGAATCGCTCATCTTCTTCTGTGCGGAATTGCTCAATTCGTTTGTTGTAGCGATCATAAATTCCTAAAAACTCTTTACCCATACCAATTGGCCAGTTCATAGCATAAGACTCAATACCAAGAACTTCTTCAAGTTCTTCCATCAATTCAAGTGGTTCTTTACCTTGGCGATCTAATTTATTGATAAATGTGAAGATAGGAATACCGCGCATACGACAAACTTTGAATAGTTTTAACGTTTGTGCCTCAATACCTTTTGCTGCATCCACAACCATTACAGCGCTATCTACTGCCATTAACGTACGGTACGTATCTTCCGAGAAATCCGAGTGCCCTGGTGTATCCAATATGTTGACACGGCGACCATCATAATCAAATTGCATAACTGAAGATGTTACTGAAATTCCACGTTGCTTTTCAATTTCCATCCAGTCAGAAGTTGCAAATTTACCTGTTTTTTTCGCTTTAACTGTACCTGCATCGCGAATTGCACCACCGAAGTACAAAAGCTTTTCTGTTATCGTTGTTTTACCAGCATCCGGGTGAGAGATGATGGCAAACGTACGACGAGATAATATATCTTGTTCAAGATTAGAACTCATTTTCCAGTCTCCTTCTATCCATTATGTTTCATCTTAAAACTAAAAATGTTAAGCCATACTGAACCGAATACAGTTGTCAATATAAGTTTTTCATTGACAAACTCTATTCGGTGAGCGTGACGTACAATTTATTTTTTTCTATTATTGTAGTCCATTCTCCATGCGCTTATCCTGTTATACATTCTTAACCCTACTATTATAACAAAAAAGAGCATACATAGTTAGCATGCTCTTATCTAGATTGTGTTATTTTTTGACGATTAGTGATTGTCCTACATAAATCAAATCCGATTTTAAATAGTTCCAGTTTTTTAAACTTGCTACTGATACACCGTATACTTTTCCAATTACAGATAATGAATCACCATATTGAACTATATATTTAGAGACTTTATTAGTAGACTGTGTATTTTCTTTTTCCTTTGTTACTTTTTGTTTAATAATTAGTTTTTGCCCGATTAATATTGTGTCAGATTTTAAATTATTCCAATTTTTTATATCCGAGATAGATACATTGTATACTTTGCTAATGGCAGATAAAGTATTACCCTTTTGCACTGTATAATACATGTTGGTGGAGGGCGCTTTGTTATTTGTTGACGTATTGTCACTATTAGTTGATTTGTCATTAGTAGCATTCGCCTTTTTGCTAACGATTATTTTCTGTCCTATATAAATCGTGTCGGATTTTAAATTATTCCAACTTTTCAACTTTGCTACTGTTGTATTGCATTTGATCGCGATGGCAGATAAAGTATTGCCTTTTTGTATTGTATAATATTTTGTTGTAGCTAGTTGATTACTTGAGTTTGTATTTCCCCCTTGAATTACATTTTCAACTTTTCCACTTTTGTTTACTATTAACTTTTGTCCTATATAAATTGTATCGGATTTTAAATTATTCCAACTTTTCAATTTCGCTACTGTTGTATTGTATTTGATCGCGATGGCAGATAAGGTATTACCTTTTTGTACTGTGTAATATTTATTTGTTGTTGTAGATTGATTATTTGAGTTTGTATTCTCTCCTAAACCTGCATTTTCTAATGTTTCACCTTTGCCAATTTTTAATTTTTGTCCTACATAAATCATATCGGATTTTAAATTATTCCACTTTTTTAGGTTTGCTACTGTTGTACTATATTTTTTTGCTATAGCAGATAGCGTGTTGCCTTTTTGTACTGTATAAAAGACCTCGTTTCCTAGTGAGCTATTAGAATCATTGTTATCTATTGGTTCATCTTTTGAAGAATCTTCTACAGATGTCGTAGTATCATAAGCTGTTAAATTATATGTTGAAATTAAGTTATTTAGTTTACTAGCATAAAGCGTGTCAGTAGCATATGTACCTGTTAAAGCACGAGTCGCATCTTGATAAGAATTCGTATTACTTTTCCATACTTTCATGTAACGAAAAGCATCCCAGGATACGCCGTTTCTAATTAAATTAACATAATCTTGCAACGACTGGGTGTGAGATGGATATTTTTTAAAGTTAGCCGAAATTTGATAGTAATTTCCTTTTCCATCATCTTCTAACGTTAGCATCTCTACAAAAGCTCCCTGATAATTACCTTTCATGCCAAATAAATTATAATTTGGCGCTGCACCTAAAGCACTTGTCCCATATGAGCTCTCAAGAACAGCTTGTGCAAGCATAACTGAAGCATATAAGTCATTTGTCTTTGCTAAAGTCCGAGCTATCGGTGCAATCGTTTGTATAAATGTTGATATATTACCACTACTATATGGTACATCTGTTTTTACAACAGTTTGTGGTGGTAAGATTCCTTCTACTTCATTTGTAACAGCATTTTGTTTTGTATTATTTGGTTCAGCATGTACTTTGTCAATTGTTTTATCTAAGGTATTTGATGTATCCACATCTTGTTCAGTTATGCCTATATCTTCTGAACTTTCAATTACAGGCGCTTCAGGTTCTTCAATAACAGGAGCTAATGGCTGATCATTTTTTGTAATTTTTTCGACTTTGGTATTTGTTTGCACTATTAGTCCTTTATCAGCATTTAAATCTGCCTTTGCAACTCCAGGCAAGGCTGATGTTCCAATCACTGCAGTCATTCCGACTACTAATAAACTTTTTGTTTTAATTTTTGTATCCATAATCAACGGTGCTATAAGATATTATCTTTTATACACCTTTCTCTCCCCCATCCCATCAATAATCATTTATACCCAAAATAAAATAAAAACATAAACCTTTTATATCCAACACCTACTATATTAATCATTATAAAAAACTAGTTAACAACATATCATTATACCTACTTTTTGTTACGAGAAGATTAAAAAAACACTACAAATGTAATAAATAAATACATTTGTAGTGTTTTTATATTATAGTAAGCATTATTTAGTTGATGACTGGAATTTTTCACGCGCTGCTTCAAGCGCAATCTCTGCGTCACTATGGGGATATTTTGTATTCTCAATAATCTGATAATCTTCGTGACCTTTACCAGCGAAAATAATTATATCCCCTGCTTCAGCCACTTCTACAGCTTTTCTCACCGCTTCTGCACGATCACCGATACAAGCGTAGTGATTGTGTGCCATACCTTTTTCAAGGTCCGCTAAAATACTGTCATATTCTTCATATCGTGGATCATCTGTCGTTAAAATCACATAATCCGAAAGTGAAGCCATTTTCGCCATATCAGGTCGTTTAGATTTATCACGATTACCACCTGTACCAATGACAAAAATCATTTTATTTTTTTTATAAGGCATTGCTGCACTAATTGCTTTTTCAATAGCATCTGGAGTATGTGCGTAATCGACGAAAATTGAGATAGGTAAATCACCTGTTGGGATTCCTTGCATACGACCTTTTACAGATTCGATTGCTTCAACTTGTTCAATTATATCTTCAAGGACATAACCTCTAGCATATAAAGCGGCAGTAGCTGCTAGCACATTATAAATATTGAATTCTCCAAGTAAATGCATTTTAATAGGGAAAGTTCCTTCTGGGGTTTCCATATCAAAATAAGTCATGTGATTATGATATTGACAGTTAGCAGCTTTAAAAATGGCGTCATTTTTTATACCGTAAGTCCATATTGGATATGGTGTTAATTCTTGATATCTTTCTGACCATGGATCATCAGCATTTAAGACAGCATCCTTATCTTTTTCAAGGTCTTGTCCAAGTTGGGAGAAAAGCATACCTTTCGCATTTCCGTAGTTCTCCATCGTACCGTGGAAATCTAGGTGATCATGCGTTAGATTTGTGAAAATAGCGACATCAAAATCGACACCTGCTAAACGTCCCTCTACTAGTCCGTGTGAAGAAACTTCCATAATCATGCCTCGACAACCTTCAGCTGCTGCACGGAAAATCATTTGCTGTGTACTAAGGGCGTCACTTGTAGTGTTTGCAGATTCATACATGACACCATTCAGATTAAATCCGATTGTACCAGATAAAGCTGTTTTAATACCTAACCCATGAAGAATATCTCGAATTATAGATGTAACACTCGTTTTGCCATTTGTTCCCGTTACCCCAAACATTGTCATGTCTTTAGATGGGTAATCGAAGAACTTCGCTGCAAGTAAACCCAGTGCACGACTAGTATTATTTACGATTACTTGTGCTACATCACCTTCAAGCTCTAACTTGTGGTCTGCCACAATAATAATAGCACCATTTTCAACAGCTTTTTGTGCATAGTCATGACCATCTACTGTGTAACCTTTAATGCAGACGAACACACTTTTCGGTTGTACACCACGAGAATCAATCGCAATATCTTTAATATTCTCTGGTAGTTGACCTATTACTTTTTTTATTGGTAAACATTGTAGTAATTCGGTGGCTTGCATTATTCTGCCTCCTGTTCATCAATCATTGGAGATTTGATGTATGCTAATAATAAATTTGTTGTATGTCTAAGTGAATCGATATGTGTACGTTCATAAGCATGAGACGCTTCAATTCCAGGTCCAAATAATGCATGTCGCACATCAGCACCTGCTCTAATCGCAGCTGAAGCATCTGAACCGTAGTATGGATAAATATCTAATTTATAATCTATGTGATTGTCTTTAGCAAGTGCTACAAGCTGTCTAGTTAATGCGTAATGATATGGACCACTTGAATCTTTTGCACAGATAGAAACAGTATATTCATCAGATGCTTGTCCATCACCGATAGCTCCCATATCTACAGCAATATATTCAACCGTTTGAAGAGGAATGTTAGAGTTTCCTCCATAACCTATTTCTTCATTATTAGAAATATAGAAATGCGTTGTATATGGTAATTCAATTTTTTCTGTAGTTATTTTTTCTAGTAATTTTAATAATAAAGTTGTGCTCGCTTTGTCATCTAAATGACGTGATTTTATAAACCCACTCTCAGTAAATTCAAAACGTGGATCAAAAGATACGAAATCCCCTACTTCAATGCCTTTAGTGCGAATCTCGCTAGAACTAAATACTTTTTCATCGAGGCGAACTTCGATGTGCTCTTCATTACGAGGTAGTTTCCCTGCTTCACGATAAACATGTACTGTCGTTTCATGCATTAGAATCGTACCTCTTATTTTATCACCTTTAGCTGTATGAATTGTACAATATTCACCTTCTACAGCATTCCAGTTGAATCCTCCTACCATAGACAATTTCAAACGTCCATTTTCTTTCACTTCTTTTACCATAGCACCTAAAGTATCTGTGTGAGCTGTTAAGAGGCGATGTCTAGAATCATCTTTACCTAATATAGTTGCAATTATTGCACCTTTATTTGTTTTTTTATAAGATATACCCAGCTTTTCTAGTAGGCTAGACATATATTTCATAATGTCCTCTGTAAAGCCAGATGGACTAGCAATATTCACTAATTCCTTCAGTAATTCAACCGTTTCTCGTTCTTTAAAATCGCTTGTCAAATTGAAAGCCTCCCTTATTCTTTTCATCATATCAAAATATGACATTTTACGACAACGTTAAATCATGTATGATGGTATTATAACCAAATTCGAGGTGTCTTTATGAAGCACTCTACTATTTTACGTAAAAGAAATCAATTTGTACTGTTTTTATTTACAACTGGGATCATTATTCATGCCATTATTAGTAGCATCCATTTGATAAATTATGATGTACCTTTCCCCCTTACGGCAAGCATTTATTGTGCCATTTTACTTATTTGTTCGGCACTGCAGATAAATGAATATGTAATGAAGATATTATTAATTATCGGATTGAATGGTTCCATCATATTATTAATAATGCAAACTAATTATATTTATTTCTTAGTATTTCTTATTCTACTACTTTTTCTACTAGCTATATATCAATCACTTTGGATTAATTTATCGATGTTTATCGTTACTATCATTCAGCTTGTTTTTCTAATAGAATATCGCTACACAATTTTCCGTAATTCTATAACTGATACAGATATTGCTCTTTTTACTATAATCTTATTTACTGTCGCTATTATCGGTTTTATGCAAACAGTTTATATCAATAATTCTTGGAAAAATATGGAGAATCATTCAGACTCCTTAGAGAAGGCATTCTTATCAAAGGAAGCTTATTTAAATTTATTTTTTGAAAATGCAAAAGACAGTATAGCTGTTTTTGATTTAGAGAATAAAATCATTACGGTTAATCCCGCATTCGAGAAACTCTATGGATGGAAAAAGAGAGAATGTATTGGAAAAGCTGTTCCTTTAGTAGCTCCAGAGTATATAAACTTAGCAAAAGAACGATGCAATCACTTATTGAGTGGTGGGAGCTTCGATATGCTTGAATCAAAAGATATGAGAAAAGACGGCACTTATTTCGATGCACAAATGACGTTATCTCCTATTTATGATTATAATGGCAAAATTATAGCTACATCAGTTATTACGCGTGATATTTCATATAAAAAAGAAGCTGAAAAACTAATCATTCAATCGGAAAAGTTAAAGGCGATAGGAGAAATAGCTGCAGGTGTCGCACACGAAGTACGAAATCCACTAACTGTTATTTCTGGTTTTGTCCAAATGATGAAAAACGATAAAAATTCACCATATGCATTTTATATAAATTTAATTGATGAAGAAATTGATCGCATTAACTTAATTATAAGTGAGTTTTTAGTTCTTTCAAAACCTCATGCTATGCAACCAAAAGTATTCCAAATCGATAAAATCATCTCAGATATTCTGACTTTATATTTGCCTGAATTACAATTAAAAAACATTGAACTCATTCAGAATTGGAACACCAATAATATGATGATCAAAGGTGACGCCAACCAAATTAAACAAGTTTTTATTAATATTATAAAAAATGCAGTAGAAGCGATTGAAAAAGAAGGTAACATTAGCGTTACTATTGAAAAAACAGCCAAACAATTTTGTAGTATCTGTTTTACTGACGATGGGGGTGGCATGGAAAAAGAAGTTGTTGAACATATTTTCAAACCCTTTTATACGACAAAAGCAGAGGGTACTGGTCTTGGAATGATGATTACAGAGAAAATTATTCAAGAACACGAAGGTCAAATTACAATTGATAGTGAATACGGTAAAGGTACTAGTATTACGATTAAGCTACCTTGCGTTGACGTTTAATTTACATAAAACAGCATTTCTATTGGTTATAAGCCTTTAGAAATGCTTTTTCTTTTATCAATTAATTCCACTAATAGAACAAACAGAATACAGTCACGCTGAGTTTTAATAATCTCAATCTTTACAGAAAAGATAAGAACACCTATCAGTCAGTAAAATCGACTAATAGACGCTCTTTGCCACTCTTATCTTAAAATGGTTTTTACTAATTTCACCTTCTGTTTATACGGTGGGAATAATAAATTATTTGCCAGCTTCGTTGACTTTTTCAAAATAGATTTTGGATGTGTAAAGCATTCAAAGCTTGCCTTACCATGATAAGCATTAACGCCTGAATTGCCTACTCCACCAAATGGTAAATAAACACTTGCTACATGAGTTACTGTATCATTCACACAACCACCACCAAACGGTAATTCATCGAGGAAATATTGAATCGCTTTCTCTGTTTCCGAGAAAAAGTATGCCGCTAATGGTTTTGGATATTGTCTAATTTGATGAATAGCTACTCGCAAATCATCGTAAACGATAATCGGTAAAATCGGCCCAAATAATTCATCTTCCATAGAAGAGCTATTCCACGTAATATTTTGTAGAACAGTCGGCTCAATATATAAATCATCACGATCATAGTTACCACCAAATAATACTTGGCTCTGCTCACGCTCTATTATACTCTGCAAGCGATCAAATTGACGCTCATTAATAATACGGCCATAATCTGGACTGTCTTGCGCATCTTTGCCGTAAAATTTTTGAAGAGTCTTTTTCAGTATACGAATAAAAGGTACTTTTACTGACTCATGCACTAATACATAGTCCGGTGCGACACATGTTTGACCAGCATTTGTAAATTTCCCCCATGCAATACGCTTCACAGCCACTTCTAAATTCGCTGTTTGATCAACAATTGCAGGACTTTTCCCACCTAGTTCAAGCGTATGTGGCGTTAAGCGTTCTGCTGCTGCTTTCGCAATGATTTTCCCAACAGCTACACTTCCAGTAAAGAAAATATAATCAAACGAAGCATGTATCAAAGCAGTTGTTTCTTCCTTTTCTCCTTCCACAATACGCACATAATTTTCTTGGAACGTTTCTTGTATTATTTTTTTTATAATTTCAGCAGTATGTACAGATGCTTCAGAAGGTTTTACAATTGCTGTATTACCACCAATAATTGCCCCGATTAAAGGTTCCATTACTAACTGGAATGGATAATTAAATGGTCCAATAATAAGTACAGTCCCATATGGTTCTCGAACGATAAAACTTTTCCCTGGTTGGAAATGCAGTGGCGTTGGCACAGATACTGGCTGTAACCATTCTTCTAAATACTTTTGCATATAGCTTATACTATCTAGTACAATCCCTACTTCAGTGGAGTAAGCTTCGAATTCACTTTTTCTTAAATCTTTGTGCAGTGCTTGTAAAATTTCTTTTTCATGACTGACAATTGCAACTTTTAACTTTTTTAATTGTTCTTTACGGAATGCCAAGCTTTTTGTAGCACCTGAAAAGAAAAATTTCCGTTGTGCTGAAATCATCGTTTCTACATCTTGGGTATTAAAATTAGCCATTAATAAACCTCCAATTTATCGAAATATTTATCTAATTTTGTTCATAAGCTTGCATAAATACATTGTGATTTATCCATAATAAAAGTGTTACATAATTTCATAAGAAAAAGAGCCTTATCTGACTCAAATTGTACCATTTTCAAGAAGGTTGCTGTCAAATGTTGAAGACTTCTAAAAGGGGGAATGTTACATGTTGAAAACAGAAACATGGTGGGAATCAATTTTCACAGGGCCATTAGCACATGGCATACATCCGCAAAAACAAGAGGAATTAGAGGACGAATCTTTTTTATTTTTCCAGTATAATGATACAGCCTCGGAAGAAAATGATCAGCCATCTTGAATGAAGTGTAGCAAAGTGAGCTGTCTGAATTAAAAGGACAGCTCCTACTTTATAGATATATTTCTTAAACAACTATTTAAATAAAGGTCTTAATAACAATCTAGCTACTACAACAACGTATGTATAATAATAGCCTACCCAAACTGTAATTGGTATAGACATCTATTTGTCAAATTTTAATTCTTTTCATTAGATTCAATTAATATCCGTTTACTACCTCGCCATGTCCTTCACATAGTAGAAAATTATTTGCCACTACTTCACTAATTTCATCTCATATTCAACTATCCACCACCTACAATTACCATGAATCTCGCCTTAAAATATCGTTCTTTTACACTTCTCCTACTCTACTTATAAAATCACATGTCATTTTAATCTTATTACACTAAACTCCCAGCTCCTTATTTCCCTATTTTAAACCAAAAACCTATAGACATTTTCAAATTTATCGCTAGAACCTTTTCAAAAGGGGTATGCAATTATAAAGAGATATTATTCTCACTCTTTTTCTTTTTAACATAGGAGGACGGACATGAAAAATATATGGGAAATTTATAAGCGGGATATTAAAAGTATTTTCTCTAACTGGGTAGCCGCAGTAATATTAGGCGGGCTTATTATTTTGCCTTCATTATATGCATGGTTGAACATTGCAGCTTCATGGGATCCTTATGCGAAAACTTCTCAAATTCCCGTCGGCATTGTAAATGAAGATGGTGGTGCAAAGATACAAAGTCAACATATTGATGCTGGAGAAGAGCTCGTTGCTACGTTACATAAAAATAATGATATGGACTGGCAATTTACAAATCGTAAAACAGCAATGGAAAAAGTTCGAAACGGTGATTTTTTTGCGGTAATCATCATTCCAGAGAATTTCTCTAAAGAGCTCGCTACAGTTGTATCAGATAAGCCACGAAAAGCGGAAATAGAATATTATGTAAATGAAAAAATCAACTCAATTGCTCCAAAGATTACAAGTAAAGGTGCAAGTGTACTTGCTGAAGAAATGAGTAGTAAATTTATTGGCACAGTAAACGGTACAATCTTTGAGATGTTCAATCGAATTGGAATAGAAATGCAAAACAATTTGCCAGATATCGAAAAATTTAAAAATTATGTTTTTACATTAGAAAAAGATTTGCCGGGCATTCATACAGAATTGAAGAAAGCACAAAAAGATGCTAATTCTGCAAGTACTATGATTGGCGATGCTCAAAATGAATTTCCACAAGTAAAAAAACTAACAGAAGATGGACTAAATACAATTGAGAACACATTAACCTTCTTGACACAAGCTGAAGGTCGCCTTAATGATATGAGTCCAAAAATTAAAGAAGATTTACAAACTGTCCAAAAAATTTCTACTGATGCAAATACATTGTTAAAACAACTACAAAATACTAAGATTGATTTTACTGAGGTAAATAATGCAAAAGAAACGTTAGACAATCAGGTTACGTCTGCCATTGATAAAGTATCTAAAGTTGAACAAGCATTGGCAGATCTAAAGCAATTCAACGATGAAAATAACATTCAAGACCAATCACAACTACTCACGTCGGCAATTGAACGTACAAAAAATTTAAAGGCTTTATTAGTAGAAGCACAAACAAATGCCCGCAATATTAACGACGTACTTGCTGGTAAAGAACAAGATGTTGCTGATGCAGTCAACTCAATACAAACTATTGCACAAAACACTTCTGTCGAGCTCGACAGCTTCATCAAAGAATATACTCAATCTATTGAACCAACTGTTTTTAAAGCTATTAATGATGCCCAAAACACGTTATCTACTGCAAAGAATAAGCTAACTATAATCCAAACTCAATTACCCGAAGTTGTGCGTATCATTAATAATACCGATGGCTATATCTCAGAGGCGAAATCTGGCCTCAATACAGCTCTCGGACAATATCCTTATGTGAATACCAAGGTTAAAGAACTTGCTAATAAAATCCGGGACTTCGAAAAAGAAACGGATTTAAATAGCGTCATTCAATTACTTATCAACGATCCAAATGCGGAGAAATCATTTTTTGAGCAGCCTATTAAGCTAAACGAAAATGCCCTCTTCCCAATCAAAAATTACGGAACAGGTATGACACCTTTCTACACTGTTTTATCCATTTGGGTTGGTTGCCTACTTTTAATTTCACTACTTTCAGTAGGAGCGAAAAATGAAGAAGATTTTACCACCCGCCAAATATACTTCGGAAAACTACTCACATTTTGGACCATTGGCATACTCCAAACACTTATCATTACTATGGGTGACCTTTTCATTCTTAAAGTGTCTGCACATAACCCTGTATGGTTCGTCCTATTTTGCCTATTCATCAGTCTCGTATTTATGAGCATTGTCTACACTTTAGTATCGGTTTTCGGAGATGTTGGAAAAGCACTCGCAATCGTTCTTCTTGTACTTCAGCTAGCAGGCTCAGGCGGTACTTATCCCGTTGTTTTACTACCGAAGTTCTTCCAGGTGATTAACCCATACTTACCTTTCACATACGCTATAGGAATGGCTCGAGAAGCTATAGGCGGAATCATTTGGAATAAAATATTAGTGGATGTCATAGTACTTGGCATAGTTCTCATAATAGTTCTGTTATTCGGCGCCATTCTCAAAAAACGTTTAAATGTCATTACATCGCGTATGCTACTTAAATCCAGAAAATCTGGGTTATTTCACTAAAAAGAGGCTAGTTAGGTTATGTTGACCAAACTAGCCTCTTCTATTTTATTGATGAAAACAATGATTGACTTTTACTGTTTGGCATCTTATGATATTAAGTAATTATTACATAAATTTACGAATTAGAATTTCTCCCGATTCCTTAGCTCAGCTGGGAGAGCGCCACCTTGACAGGGTGGAGGTCGCTGGTTCGAACCCAGTAGGAATCATCTTCTGAATAAGCCCTCAAACGTTGATATATCAATGTTTGAGGGCTTATTCTTTTCACAATAATTCCACAACACACCTCAACATTTCTAATTTGTCCGCAATTTGTCCGCAGTTTGTCCACAGGATTATTCCTCACCATTTATCGTTACTATCAATGGCATTGTGTAAAATATCTGCAATACCGTCATCGGAATTTGGTAATAAATGTGCATAAAAATCTAATGTAATTTTAGGATTTCCATGACCCAATCGACTAGAGATTATTACAATATCTACACCTTCAGAAATAAGAATAGATGCTTGTGTGTGCCTAATATCATGGAATCGAATATCTGATACGCCTGCTCTTTTTATAATTTGCTTCATTACACGAATAACATTTCGCGAATCTTAAAGGTTTCAGTATTTGTACAAATCATCAAGTCATAATCTTTGTACATTTCCCCCACTAGTTCTTTCCAGTCATCTTAAATTTTCTCTTGAATACTTAATTCATTTAGAACAAAGTCTGGAATAGGAATTTGCCGTATGGCATTCTTCGTTTTAGGAGCTGTATACATATAACCTTCTTCAGGAATAGAAACTAACGACCGATTAACGTGGATAGTTTTTTTATTGAAATCAATGTCGCTCCATGTTAAACCTAAAATTTCTCCTCGCCTCAAATCACTACAACATAAATGCTAAAAATACCATCTTGTTCAACTAACCTACCCCTTTAGTTGAATAAGAAAAAAGAGCGGTCTGAACAGCTCAACAATCTTCTACTAAAGCACCTGTTAGTTCATTAAGGGGTATATAGTATTATTCAACCTCTTTACACGCCCAAGCATCAATTTCAACTTTAAAAGCAGGTTCAGCTAAAGGAAATACATAAACCATTGTTGTACACGGAAGGTGTTCACCAAGAAAATCACTTATAATTTTCTTCTTTGAATAGCTTCTAAGTCACCAACTAAATAAAATACTAACTTCGTTAAATCATTAACTTTCATTTCATTACCTCACTGTCCATACAACTTTTTTAAAGCGACATATCATAAGTAATAGGTAAAATGAAAGGAGGTTGATAGATATGACATGTAAAAACTTCAATCACAGCTGCCCTGATAGACCACAAGAGGAAACATTAACTTTCTCAAATTGTACTCCAGTTTCAGGTTCAAATCCCCCTACTAGTCTGAACACAATTTTACACGTAGATGATGAGATTACAGCTGTAGTTGCTTTTTCCCTTGAAAATACTGGGGATAATGACATCCATTTAACAGTAACATTCAGTGATGGCGACCCTGCTTTCACTAATACAGTTGAAGTTGGTTCTTCGTTAGCAGGCGTTTTTGCTAATGTTAGAGAAATCACAATTCATAGTGATGGATCACCGATAACTGGCATTTTCAAATACCAAATCACTTATACTTTCGACGTATAAGTAAAGAAAAATGCCCGACTGTGGACTACCGTCCTTCAGCCGGGTTTTCTTAATTAAAAGTCAACTTTTTTGCCGCTACTATATCTTTATATCTTTTTCATCGAAAAAAATGAACGTATCTTTTCAATATTAATTATTCTATACTTTCTTCGCCTAACTAGCCCCGTTAGTTGAAGAAGAAAAAAAGAGCGGTCTGAACAGCTCAACAATCTTCCACTGATAATTTAAAATCAGCTAGAATGCTGTCTAATTCTATTTTACAAATTTCACACTCGACAAGGTGTTCTTCTACCATTCTTTTGCTATCATCACTGCATACGTTGTCATAATACTATGGAAGCAAATCTTTAACTATTTCACATGATACTTTACTCCATTCTATTCCTCCTTCAGCAAGTCTTGAATTTTACGTTTTGCTCGGTGAAATGTGACTCTCGCCCAACTTTCTATTCTCTCGAAAAGTTCACTAATTTGTTTAAAGGAAAGTTCTCCAAATACTCTAAACGTGCTTCCATATAAAAAAACACATCTACTCAATGGATAGATCAATAGCGTGGAAGTTATAAATAAAGTAAACTATTTATAAAGTAAAATTTATACAATTAGGGAGAGAGAAAATGATGGTGAACCTTGGAGAACGTGTCGAGCAAACGAAACGTGATTTACGAATGGAGACTCTAAAGAAAATATTAGTAGAATTTGATCAAAAAATTATGGGGCATACAGAAGAAAATCGCCAGTCAAAGTATGAGAAAATGAAACAAAGTCCGTTTGTTTTTTTCCGTGGAAGTGCATATTTATTTTATTATGATGTAACAAATCATTGGTTTCCATATCATACGTTAGAGAGCAGGCCTACATGGATTCAAGGGGATTTGCATTTTGAGAATTTTGGTGCATTTCACAATGAAGAAGGGAAGCTAGTATTTGATATTAATGATTTTGATGAAGGTTACTTAGGTTCTTATTTATATGATTTATTGCGCATGTCTGTTAGTGTCGTGCTTGTTTGTCGTCAATTAGGTTATGAAGTAAACAAGCAGATTGACGTGGTAGAAGCATACCTGCAAACGTATCATAAACAAATGTCGCGATTTCAGACTCGCAAAGATTTACCAAATACTTTTTTTGTGACAAAGAAGAAAGCAAACGGAGCGATTCACAAGTTATTAAAAAAGCTAGAAAAAAGAAGTGAGGCACATTTATTAGGTAAGGTTACTTCCAATTTTCAATCAGAGCGACAGTTTGTGGAATCAGATGAGATTCAACGATTAAGCGATGAGGCGAGAGCAGAGATTGAAAAAGTTTGGCCTCAATATTTAGAAACCGTTGAAAAGATGAATGATGAAACGAAGTACCGTATTAAAGATATTGCGATTAAGCATGGATCAGGAACAGCCTCCATCGGATTAGATCGTTTTTATATTTTAATAGAAGGTGGACAACAAAAAGAGGATTTAGATGATGTAATCTTAGAGATGAAAGAGGTTAGGGTACCAATTCCTGCTTATTTTATGCCGTATAATAAAGAGTTTTGGGAAACTTTTTCATATCAAGGGCAACGCGTGATTATGACACAACGAGCAATGCATCATCAAGCGGATCCTCATTTAGGAAATGTGACGATAGATAACCGTGATTTTTACATACGCGAACGTTCTCCGTACAAAAAGAAATTAAAACTAGAAATGATGAAAAGTCATGAGGACATGATAGAGACCGTTGAACAAATGGGACGAATAACAGCAAAAGTCCATGCTCGGGCAGATGCGGATATTAATGAAGGTATCCTACCTTATCATAGTGAAGACGAGATATTAAAAGCAATTGGTGATGATGTTGACGGATTTGTTCATTACCTTTCACACTGGGCCATTTCATACGCGAACCAAGTAGAGCAGGATTATAAATTCTTTATGGAGTATAAGAAATAATTGGGTTAATCACCAAAAGTAGTGGTGACAAAATTAAAAAGCTAATGGTTAAAAAATACCATAGCAATTAAAGATTTAATTTCTTCTTCAACTAACCTGCCCCTTTAGTTGAAGAAGAAAAAAGAGCTGTCTGAACAGCTCAACGATCTTCTACCAAAGCACCCGTTAGTTCAATAAGACTCTTATTATAGTTTCGGAACTAATACCCTATGGAAGAAAAAATATGCTAACTCGCTCCTGTTGAAGTCTAATGCTATAGGTAACTGTAGGATACAGTAGAACAAAAGGAATTGCAGATATGAAAATCAATCATAAACACAAGCCCTATTCTTATTAAACTAAAGCACCCCGTTCGCATTTTAAGGAATTTTCAAATGAAATATCTGTTTTATAGGTCAATATCAATGTAAGTTATAATATTTTTTGCATAATAAAAAATGATGTTTTTCATGTATTCCTAGTATATCAATACATTGTATTAAATTTGGATAATGAGCTATTGGATCGGGGTAACGTATATGTCCAGCAATGTTATCACTAATATTAGAAAGTATTTTTTCTAAATGCCTAGTTTCGCTATCTAACTCGTTTACTATCCAATCAAATGGAATTTTCTCTTTAATACCTTTTGGTGGCACTAAAACAAAAGGTGCTTTCATAGGTTTATTGTGTTTTTCTTTATATTCAGTGAATATATCTTCACTATGAAATTTGTATGACTTTCCTCTACTTATTGTAGCAATGGGCTTTGAAATCGGTAAATACGGTTTGTTTAACTGTCTAAATAGTCTAACCATTAAGTATAAATGATAATATGTTTCTCCAAAAGACCACTTGTCTTCTTGAGGACGTTCCCATTCTTTATTTTTAAAATTTTTTAGCTCATTAGCAAATTCTTCTCGTTGCTCATAAATGACGGTGAAATAATTTTTCATGTACCTACTTTCCATAACGTCTCCTCTAAATATAATCTAAAGTTTATTTATCATACCTCATTTAGAGTATAGCACAATGAAATCCCATTATTTAACTATCTATCATACACATTATTAGCTAGTTAGTTGAATAAGTAAATTCCTCTTTTGGTTACAGAGTAGGTTCGTACTTTTAAGTTAGTCCTCGTCTATCATGTAGGCGTTATTCCAAAGCCAATCTCGGAAAAATTCCTCTACTGCTTTTTTCATTGCTTTATCGTTCATATTCTTATCAATACTTAATTCTTGTAAAGTGACCTCCTCTTTATCATATTTTATAGTAACTGAAGAAGTAACTGTTTTACTCATTTATTAATCATCATGTTCCCAACAAATTTTAGTTCTAATATTACTAAAAACCTCCTGGATTGCACCTCGTATTGAACTATACTGCTGTGTTAGATCAATAAAGAAAAAAGAGCTGCATATGCAACTCAATAATCTTTAATTAACGCACCCCGTAAGTTGAAGATGAAACTATTTTTCATTTATTAATCCCCCTTTTGACTGATAAATTTTCATGACTTTCCTTGTTCAGTTCCTGGATAATACTCCACTTCACAGTAGTAGTTACCTTCTGCTACTCCTTGATAATCCTTAAGAAACATAATGCTATTTTTTCCAAAGTTAGCTTCCGTATGTCCTCCTCTTGTAATATCGAATATGACGATTTTACAATCCCCTTTATATTGTTTTGCCTTTTCAGCTAAAACGTAAGGCAGATCGAACAAAAAATAAACAAGGACCCTGATAGGAACTCTGATTTTCTTTTTCAATTTATAAAAATACCAAAAATCACACACTTAAACAAAAGAAGCACATCATTTTTGATTACTCTTTTTCAAAATAGAGGTTTCTTTTGTTGAATTCAAGTGGACTTTGTTTTTAAAATCGTTTTAATTTTCTTTCTTTTCAAATGATAATAGTTGCGTGACGTTTCACGTATGTATATAATGTGAATATAGTATATATACATTATACAGGGATGAGGGTAATTATGTGCAAATCGTTCTTAAATGACCTTTAAAGAAGGAGTAACAACCGACACACTAACACTCTAAGAGAGGAGACGTGTTCAAATGATAGGCATAGAAAAAACTCATAATATTAATCTGGCAAAACGCTGGATGATCACCATTGGTATATTTTTAATTGTTCAATTGATCTTTATCGCCGTTGATGGTACTTTCCTGGAGCCAAACATAAACGATAGTGGTACCTTATTTGCCAGGTTAGCAAGATGGATTTTGGACTTGAAGCTCTTTACTAAATGGATTGCCCCTTATTCCTTTCCATTTTTTAATATGTTCATGACAATTCACGTTATTGCTATACTGATTCAAGCAGTATATGACATTATTTCAAGTATGTTTTCAAAAAAATAAAAAAGAGGGATTAACATGCAAATTATTATTTCCAACAGTTCAAAGGAGCCGATTTATGAACAAATTACGAATCAAATTAAGTCGTCTATTTTAGCAGGTGAACTACAGGAGGGTTCAGCAATACCTTCCATGCGTAACCTCGCAAAGGATTTACAAATTAGTGTTATAACGACGAAACGTGCCTATGAGGAATTGGAGAAGGCGGGCTTTATCTATTCCATTGTCGGGAAAGGTTCTTTTGTCGCAGAGCAAAATTTAGAGGTTATAAGAGAGAAGAAGCTAAAGGTCATTGAGGAGCAGCTGAGTGCGGTCATAACAAATAGTAGAGAAATTGGCCTGTCACTTGATGAGTTAAAGCAATTATTGAAGATTTTATACGAGGAGTGAAGTGAATGGAAAATGTGGTTGAATTAAAAAATGTAACGAAGCAATTTAAAGAATTTTCCGTTAATAATATTAATTTACAAGTGAAGCAAGGCTTTGTAACTGGATTCATTGGAGCAAATGGAGCTGGTAAGTCGACAACGATAAAGATGATGATGAATCTATTAAAGCCGGATACCGGAGAAATTAAGCTTTTCGGGTTGGACTACAAGACGCATGAGAAGGCTATCAAAGAAAGAATTGGATTTGTCTACGATGGCAATATTTTTTTTGAAGGGCTGAACATAAAAGATATAAAACGTATAGTTGCACCAGCTTACAAACAATGGGATGATACTTTATTTTATCAATATGTTGAACAATTCAAATTACCGCTTAATAAAGCGATCAAAACTTTCTCAAAAGGGATGCAAATGAAAGCTTCATTGGCAATAGCACTATCACATCATGCAGAGCTGATTATCATGGACGAACCAACAGCAGGCTTAGACCCCATTTTTAGACGAGAGCTATTGGATCTTTTACAGGAATTAATGATTGAAGGTAATCGTACCATTTTCTTCTCTACGCATATTACAACAGATTTAGATCGTATCGCAGATTATATAGCTTTTATGCATAATGGGGAATTAGTATTTAATCAGTCCATTCACGACGTAGCTGAAAACTATGCACTCGTTAAAGGGGGAACGGATCTTCTGGATAGAGACACGGAAAAGGACTTTGTTCATATTCATCGTTCATCAACAGGATTTGAAGCATTAACGAATAATATTAAAGAAGTGAAAAATACTTTCGGAGACACAGTTGTCATTGAACGCCCCTCTCTGGAAGATATCATGTATTACTTGAAAGGCGGTATACACCATGTTTAATTTAATCAGACGTGATGTCATACTACAGAAAAGGCAACTATTATTATTTATTCCTTTTATCTTATTCTTTATCATTATGGACGCACATCCAGCTTTGACTTTTCTGATTGCCAGTATTTTTATTCCCTTTAATACTTATGCTTACGATGAAAAAGTAGAGACAAACATATTATTAAACTCCTTACCTTATACACGTACGGAAATAATCGCATCACGTTATCTTGGTGCTATTGTTTATATGGTTTTAGCAATTGGGGTGACAAGTCTAGCATTATTTACTTTCAATAAACCGTTTACGATGATTGATATTGCGATTGGTAGTAGCTTATTTTTATTATTTGCCGCGATTACCTTTCCATTATTTTATATATTAAAACCAGGCTATATTTCAACGGTTGTAATGATTAGCTTTCTCCTTTTAGCAGCTATAGGACCGGCTATTGTATTGTTTTTAGCTGAACATTTAACAGCAATAACTGATTTTATTGTTAATTTATCCGTCCCGGTTTTATATACAGGAGCGACACTTGTTATTATATTAGTCTATTTTATTTCTTGGGGGACTACCACTGTTATATATCAACGAAAGGCGTTCTAAGTAGGTTCATTTGATTTAACTTTAAAATATAGCCTTGTAAGATATATTTTTTATCAATTTTTATAATTAAGCTACAAATTGTTGAATGACAAAATAAGTCGGGAACTGACGATATTCTGTCATTTGATAAAACAATTATTTCCCTTAAGGCTTGGTCCGTTTGATTGGATCGAGCTTTTTTGTTCTAGAATCAATGGCAACAAGGTCATGTAGTAGCCAATTGTAATCTTAACTAAATTTCCCTTCCCTTTCTTTTATCATTATCTTATTGAACTAACCTGCCCCTTTAGTTGAACAAGAAAAAAAGAGCTATATGAACAGCTCAATAATCTTTTGCTAATGCCCCCGCTAGTTCAAGAAAGGAAAAAAGAGCTGCCTATGCAACTTAATAATCTTTAACCACAGCACCCCTTGGCTTAATAAGAGAAAAATCTTATTTCACCATAAATATATTCAGTATTCCGAATTGTACTTCGCAAAATAAGGAAGTAACAAAAACAAAAAAACACCATATATAATCATTATCGAAAAAGTATAAGAAATGGATAACGATAATTGAGTTGATATTATAAAGCCAAATATCCACAATGGTATAACTGACAAGAAAGACAATATAACCCTTGAAAAGAATATTATCCTATGCTCCGTGCCACATTGATTGCATTGAATAGGTCTGTGTGCTAAAAAAAGAGATTTAAAGATTATACTCCATTTAAATTGAGTATTACATTTATCACATTTCTGTAATCTCATATATTCATCGCCTCCTATGTAAGAATCATTACAACAATCTTACCAGTTTTACCGTTTAAATTGGGTTTAATATACAATTCATTTTTTAACTAATCTGCCCCGCTAGTTTTATAAAGAAAAAAAGAGCTGCATTTGCAACTCAATGATCTTCAACTAAAGTTCCCCGTTAGTTGAACAATTATGTCCAATCCTCCTTATTCCTTTTTCATATATTAAGAAAAAAGTAGGTGAGAAAATGAGTCATGATGGACATAACACTTCACGCAGAGAAAGAGATAAAGAAAAAATAGATTCAGCACATCAAGCGTGCATTGACCGCGCTTATCGTATTCCCATATTTTTAAGTACGACAACGCATTTAAATGACAACCAACAACGGTTTCTAAACCGTCTAATTTTGGAGATTGAGAACGCTTTGCTTTTTCCGCGTACATTGCCTCTAAGCGAAAGTTATCCCGAATCGATTTTAACGGATATTCGTCGGTTAGTTTCATCAAGTTATGGAATGTTGGCAGTCAACCTTCGTCGGTTTAAAGTTGAAACAGTCGAGGTCAATACCGGACCCCTCCCACCACCCACTCCGGTCTGGGAAGGTTCCGTTTATTCGCAAGTAGAACCCTCAATGGCATTTCAATTTGGACTTCCCTTATTATTAGTCAGGGAAGAGGATACAGACGCAAATAACGGAATTTGGGCAGGAGGAATTGCCCCGCTCAACCTATTTATCGTGTGGCATTCTGAAACACAAACTGTTGAACAATTCTTTAAAACGCCCGAATGGAGATCCGCCTTTGCAAATTGGTGTGCGCAAGTAAGAAATGCCTTTTACATTCAGACAGAACCTAAATTTAAATATAGATGTGATTGATCCTTTAGCTTGGCCAGCACTGTTAGTTTTCGCCTTCTGAAGAAACGTTAACTTTATACATCTTTTGAATCGGTATAGCCTCATGTTTCATGAGGCTACTTTTTATTTAAACTTGTTCACTTTCCAGATTCCTCTCTAGATAGAGGGTAAATGAGGAATATACAGATGACTACTTACTTAACTGACTACGCCTATTTCACAAACAAAGACTACATGGAAGACGCGGTGAAGCTTCACATTTCAGCACACTGTAACAACATGAACAACTTAATGGAAAAAAAACCTCATTTACTTATGATTCGGTTCACTGAAATTAATGTTAATTTGTATTGATTATTTTCCCTCGTACGTCTATCTCTATAGGTAAATGATTAAACAAGGCTGTTTTCATATAGATTGTTGCTCTAAAAAAATAAAGTTAAAGTTGATCCTACACATTTTGTAGATTAACTTGGTCTTTATTTTTTGATCTTTAGTAAATCCTTATTAAACTAAAGCACCCGTTAGTTGAAGAAGAAAAGTGAAGCTTATTCAACAATCGCGCCCAATTGTTGAAGATATCTATTAGCTCACCAAACATATAGCTATTCACTTCAGTAAACCCTTAAACTTCAAGGGCTTCTCCTATAACTAAAATGGAAATAAGCGCTGACCCTTGCTAGGATCAACGCATCTCGTTAGTAATAATCGAAAAATATTTACCTTCTAAGGTAGAGTTACTGTAAAGCTTTTAAATTCAATGTCCGTTTCATTAAAAGGTTGAATATTTGTTTTTGTTTCATTGCCTTTAAGGTCAACTTCCACACTAGTTCCTCCTTGGTGGAAATTAATATATGGTATAACTGTCAATGTTTTTGCATTATCTGTGATTGGGTCTATTAGTAGGCTACCTGTTAATTCTTCCTTTCCATCGACATTTTGAATTTGACTACCACCCGAATGTGATATAAGTTCGTTTCCTTTATCATCAATCACTTTGAAATCTAGGTACCCATTAGTTAAATAATTTATTTTTTCTGTGTCTGCATTAAAGTTAAAACGTAAGCCGGCTGCGCTTATTTCTAAATCAGAAACTGTTAAATTAATGTCTTCTACAGTTTGACTATGGTTAATAGTTAGATATTCTACTTCTGTTTTCATGCTAACAGGAGTAGAAAAATCCCACTGCTTACCGTCAACACTTGTAAAGTTTACACCTAGAGTAAACGCTTCAGGCAAATCATCTAAAGAATCTATGTTAATTATTCCTGTTCTGTGTGTAGGTGATATTTTGGTTTCACTATAAGTACTGGCATTTGAAAAAGCTTGTCCATTTATTTTAATTTCAGGCCCGGATGATAAATAGGATTTTTCAATAATGTTCTCTGATATGATTGAAAATCCAATTGTAAAACGTGTCCCATCATAGAAAACTTCATCAAGTGTAATTGATGTTCCTCCAGTATTTTTCGTATCCCCTATTAAATTTGTTAATCCTTGCTCATGAACTTTCTCTAGACCAGGATCTCCAGACTCACTAAACACAGCACCTATTATTGGTATTTTCGAAACGATATTAGCCATAGCAGGAGAGACAGTTGCGGAACTAACAAACAGAATAGATGCTACTGCAACTGAACTTAAGCCATATACCATCTTCATTCTCAAAGACTTTTTTCCCCTTTGATGGTTCTCATGAATCGTTTTTGAAATAATTGCGTCCAATTTATCAAATGGAACGTGAATGTTATCAATTTCTTCTTTAAACGATGGAATTTTGTCTGTCATCGCAATAAACCCCCTTTAATTTTGTTCTTAATAGATCTAATCCACGACGAATATTTGTCTTCACAGTACCTTCGGGGCAATCAAGAAACGCTGCAATTTGCTTAACTGTATAATCTTGATAAAAACGCAGTAGCAAGACCGTTTTATACTTTTCCTCAATTTCTTCCATTGCTTGAAGAAGGTCAAGATGTTCCTCAGTTCGAAGATGCTCTGTATTCTCAATCTGATCAAAGATTTCATTATTAATTGAAACAAGCTTTTGTTTCTTCTTTAAAGTTGCAATAGCTGTGTTAATTAAAATTCTCATTAACCACGTTGAAAAATAATCGTTATTTTTCAATGTATTAATTGAATTTAAAGCTTTATATAGGCTTTCTTGAAACACTTCAAGCGCATCATCTTCATTTCGCATATACATATAAGCCATTCTGTACATTTTTTCTTTTTCTTCGTGTATTAGCATTTGAAATGCCTCGGAATCGCCTTTTTTAGCACGCTTTACTAACTTTGATTTTATCTCCAATTAACAAACCTCCTTTCCTCTTATACTTATTAGAGAAATTGGAGCACCAAAACGATTCAAATTTATTTGAAATATATACAAAAAAATCGGCCTCCATCTATTCTGGAAGCCGTAATCCGATTAAAAACTAATTATATATAAAATAAGTACATAATCATACAATACCTTTAAATTAAGGTAAAGACTGAATTTACTCAAAGGTATCTATTCCACAATCTGGCCCGATTGTTGAACACAAGTTAAACAACGCTATTGAACTAACCTGCCCCGTTAGTTCAAGTACATTTTTTCACAATCTTTATCGTGATTTACTTACATATCTAATTTTGCCAAGAGCAACACCCGAAAGTGTGATTGTAGTTTTGTTAATAACACGTTCAGTGTCATTACAAAAAAACAAAAAGCGTCTAAACCCTTGATATACATGAGTTTAGGCGCATTATCTTCAATTAAAAATATCAAGTTAATATCCTGCTTCGTGACCAACTTGGTCATAATGATATTAAAACGACTTCTCTTTACACAAATATGGCGAATACAGATAGTCAAAAAATATTGACTAATATGGAACAACGTCATAAAAACATTAATCATTAGTTATATTGCTAAAAAAAAGAACCATTTTGATGGCCTATCAAAATGGTTTAGTTTAAATCTCCTTATTACAAAGCACCCGTTAGTTTAAGAAGAACTGCGACGCTTATTAAACAATCGCACCCGATTGTTTAATATCGTTATTTAACTAATGGCCTTTGAAGTATTCTTATTGAAGCTATGTTTATATACCTTTGCATATAAAGCTGTATAAACAATATTAAAACGATGGTTTCACAGCAGTTCTTGACTTTTTGTGTATTTCCAAACTTTCATTTGGGAACGTTATTTAGGTTTGTTTTGTATGCTCTATAAATGCTTATTGAACATTCGTAGATTCATTTATTGCAATCTTAACTAACATTTTTCACAAAGAACACTGTTAGCTGTTCTTGCAATTGCATTATCTAATCTTGATACCAGCATATTTCTTTCAGAAGGCATCGTTATATTAGCTGTAAAACGTTCACCTTCTTCAATTTTTCTTCCGCAATTAGAACAAGCTAATTGCTTAGATGTAAATGAATCCTTTATCTTATCTAGCATATTCACCAACTCCTAACTCATATTTAAATAACCTCTTTAAATTCCATTATATACCTTGAATGTGTTTTTAACACTAGATTGAAAAAACACTCCCAAAGCGTCGTTTGGTCATATTTCTTAACTTAGCGTTGTAAATCCCCATAATTTTGAAGGTACTCCTTGTTGCACTAAACTGCCCCGTTAGTTGAAGAGTGAAACTTTGACAAATAATACAGATGGTATTATTCTTGTACCTTTTTAACCAATCCGATTGTATGTACTATTTTTTAAATCAAAAATTGCAAAAGAACCACATATGAAGACCCCTAAAATCATTATTGCTGTAAAAAACCAACCTTCTCCCCAAGTAACTATCAAAGAATATAAACATCCCAAAGCAACAGCTAATGAACCATATTTCGTTCTCCATTTTTCTAGTTTCGATTGTTTTTTTCTTCCAAAGTTTTCTTCCCCAATCCTGGTTGTTAGCACAATAGCGGTTGCTCTTACTGAACAAACGCACCCCATTAGTTCAATAAGACGAAATATTCAAAGCATAATAAACGAAACTTAACCTCTGACCATTCATTTCGAATTCTTCACTACTAGTACCTATTCTCTCAAATCCATTTTTCTCTAAAATTCTTTGGGATGCTATGTTATTAGTTGTTGTTTTGGCTTTGATCTGTTTTACGTCTTCGTTAGTTACTGTTTCTACTAATATTTTCAATGCTTTATTAGCAATTCCTTTACCAGTATGTGCTTTCCCCACCCTATAACCGAGGTAACCGATTTTATCAGATTCATCAATATCCACTAAATTTATTCTTCCTAGAATTGAGCTATCTTTATCTTTAATTAAATAGAAATATGAACCTCCTTTAACTTGTTCTTCAAGTAAAGTTTCATGTCTTTTTTTAAAAGTCTCAGGGTTATAGTATTCATCTCCACGCGTCGGAACCATTTCCTCGAAATAAATTCTGTTTTCAAGTTCAAAATTAAACAAATCTTCTGCGTCTGTCATATGTAATTTTTCAATAAATATATTCATTTATACAAACCACCATTCAATTTTAATAGATTTCTTCTTCAACTAAACTGCCCCGTTAGTTGAAGAAACTGACTTGTTATTTTCCTCTACTTAGCTGTTTAGAGACTTTTTAGTAAACAAACCAATAATGATAATAATAATACCGTTAACAGCAAATAAGAAACTATATGATACCATTAAAATTCCAGTTCCAAATCCACCAGGGTCAAAGGGACTCACACTTATACCTGTAATAAAAAAGACTAAGGGCGTCAAAAGCAAGATAATTATTCCAGCCCAAATTCTTTTCTTTTTATTTTTTCCAGAAATTTTGAAAGCAATGAAGTTTGATAGACATAGTGCAATCACGATTATTAAAAGAAATATAACCTCTATTTAAACCACTCCTTTTCTGAATTTTAACAAAAGTAACCTGCCCCGTTAGTTTAAGTAAATTTCTACACAATCTTTATAGAGATTTTAATCGAACTTTACAAATTATCAATCTATATAATAAATAATCAATCTTTTTTACAAAGCTACAGCTATTTACCTTTCCTTTTTATTATTTTTAATACAGAGTTTCCTATTAAAATCGCTAATATAAAGCTCCATACATAAAAGCTTAATTTATCAGGTAAAAATTTTAATACCCATATAGACATCATAATCGTTGAAATCGTAAGGTAATTGATTCTTTCCTCATACTCAAATTTCTTTAAATTACTAACGAGAATTATATAACCGATTGGAGGAGTTATTACACAGAAAAAATATAACGATCCTTTTTTTAAATACCATGGTAATTTATTTCGCAAAATCTTCCTTCCTTCCAAACCGACTTTTTTTGGGGCCCTATTAATTCGATTTCTCTTTTATATTAACTGTAACACTATTCTATATAATTAATATTAAACTGTATTACTTCTTTTTCTTCGTCCATGTATCTCTATTGTTAAATGATAAAACAAACACCTTATTGAACTAACCTGCCCCGTTAGTTTAAGTACATTCTTTCACAATCTCAATATTGATAGTAACAAAAATCCCCAATATAAAAACAAGCTTTTTTACAAATCTACACTTTATTCAAACTCGGCCATAATGATATTAAAACGACTTCTCTATACACCAATATGGCTAATACAGATAGCCAAAAAGTTTTGGATAAGATGGAACTAAAACGTACAAATATTTAATGTGAATAGTAGGGGTTTCCACCACTAATTGTCCATGATGGTCCTGTCCCTCTTGCAGCTTTTTTTATAGTCCATTATTTAAAGTATATAAGAGACATGGGGAAAAATATGCAATTAGATTTGCTTAACTCAAACGTAACATAAATTATTGATTCTTGATTTAATCCTGGTATCCATCTATTTTCGAACAATTAGTTTCTCAAAACTATAATATGATTAGTATTAATAAAGACAAAAATAGTCCTGGTTCTTATAATTTACATAAGACCAGGACTTATTTTGTTAGAACATAAAACTACATGTTATATTTTTAAATTACTCATGAAAACTTGTTATTCTATTTATTTAGAATGAAAAAAGCGGTTCATAAGGGAAAAAGAAGACATATATGATGAATGTAGCAACACCACCGATAATTGTAGCTATTAATAATAGTACAAAAACAAATCTACTACTCTTCTTCGTCCCACCGTATATTAAAAGTACATTATATAACCCTATTAGTGATAGTGTTCCTAAAACAAGAAAAAGTAATCGTATTATCATTTTTTATTTATCCTCACCATAGTTTCATATATTCGTAGGATACTTTAGGTCCCCACCAACCGTATGCTTTAGCTTTCTTATCATATGTTTTAAAATACCTTCTCATAATACGTACTACCATGCCACCTACTACATATTTCATTGGATTATTATTCCCATACGTATATCCATTCATTAAGAATAAAAAGATAATTTTTGTGATTTGTCTTGTAATTGCTGTATTTATTGTTCTATTTACTTTGGGATGAAAAATAAATGCTAATGAGCAGCTAAACGGTTAACTATTAAAAATGGTTAACCATTTTTAATAAACTTATTAAGCAATTCTACTTTTTTTGAACAAAGAAAGATTATGAATATATAACATTTTATTAAGGGTGAAAAAAATGAGTGAATTTTTATTTTATACGAGCGTTACCTTATTGATAATCATTGTTAAAATAGTCATTCAAATTACCAACAATCAGTAATAGACAAACAAATAAAAAAGCTAAGAGAACCTTTGTTGATAAATTAACAGAGATTATTATTGGTTCATCAGCTATCGCCAAAATCCCAACAAATATAATTAAAGTAGACACACCCAAATAAATTAGTATTGAATATAAAAGTTGTAATTGTTTATGCATTAAAATCCCTCTTTATTTTTTATTTCTATATTTCCAAGTGTATCCATAAGAAACTCCAAATCCGAAAACAGCTATATCACCCCAAGTAAGATTAGATTTAACAACCATCAATGCCATTCTCGCCCCACCAATTTTACGAGCAGTTTTTCATTGAATTCTTAAGTTGGTTTTTAAATGCGCACTCACTAAAGTCTGAAATGTTCTATCTCCATAAATTTCCATTAAAAATAGTTTCCTTCTGTATGTCTAAACCCAATCCAAATAGCATTTAACAAAAAATATTAAAATAAGATGACAGATAAAAAAGAGAATATATCAGGGTATTGGCACTATTGAAGCAAGAATAAGGGGTGAAGATAATTATTAAGAACACTATTAAATATTGAGCAACAAATAGAAATTAATTATCGTTATATAACATTAAATTAACATATATTATTATAAAAAACCTATTATTTTATCAATAATTCCTTTTATATACTATTTATTTAAGATTTGATAATTCAGATAGTCTAAAAGTTTTAAGTTGTTCACGAAAATCCTGTAGGAATTTATGGTGTAGTTTGAATTTCACAAATAATTTCTACATTACAAGTCATTCTCTATGAACAACTTTTAGTGCGGTAAGCAATAATTCACTATATAATTGAGTAAACTCATATAAAATGGATGTGATGAAATGGAAACAATTCATATTCCTATCGACGCTGAACGTATTATTAGTACTTCTAGTAAGGGCGATCAATCGAAATGGCGTATCGGCAACAAATGGGTCAAACAAAATGCGCGAGGTTATGAGGGACAGGCAGAAGTTTTGGCTTCACTCGTTCTTGAATGCTCAACTCTTGACCGCTCTAAATATGTCGTCTATCAGCCATGTATCATTCAATTAGCTGACTGTGAACAATTTGACGGCTGCTATTCACTCGATTTTCGTGGTACAAAACAGGAAGTTACACTTGAACGCTTATTTGAAGCGAATTTCAGCTCAACTGATTCGATTACAAGTAACAAAACACTTTCTACAATAGAAAAGTTCGAGCTATTGATGAAGCAGGTGGAGCAGTATACAGGGCTCGTTGTAAATCATCAAATCGCACAGTTATTCGCTTTCGATGCACTTATTCTAAATGAAGATCGGCACACGAATAACATTTTATTTTTATATGACCCAAAGGAAAAAACATGGGAGCTTGCTCCGATTTTTGATAACGGACTTAGCCTACTATCTGATGAAAAAGACTATGCACCTAGCAAACCATTAACGATTTTAAAGCGAAGAGTAAAGGCAAAACCACTGAATTCATCCTTCACAAAACAACTTAGCCTTTACGAAGGACCAGCATTCATTAATAAAGAGAAATTAGTAACTGCAATCGAAAAGTCTCAGTACGATTTTGGGCGTGCTAAGGACGTATTACTTTCACAATTGCGGGATCCAGGATTGAAACACTTATTCATTGAAGGAAGTGAATCCATTGATTGATTACATGACTTTTGACGTAATGTGGATGGATGACATTATTGCCCATGTTGATTTAAAACCAGCAAATGGTGGCACCCCATATGTAATTAACTATATTGATGATTTTAACAAACAATTTTCACCGAATATGGAAGGGCATATTAGCTTAGAAGAAATAGAACGTTGGCTAAAATGGCGTACCTTCCCTCCTACTCGGGTCAACGCAAAAGAATTACTGGCTTCACTGGATATGCAATCTTATAATCGCTGGGGCATTGTACGAAAAACACATGGAGTCATGGCAGATGATGAAATTTGGATTCGTTTTAAAGGTGAAACACTCACCCATAGAAATGTCTGCTTACGTAAAGATTTATACTATCCTGAAGAACCGATTCGTTCTGAACTTCAATAAGTATAAACAGATTCAACTAAAGAAATAGGTTATTTAGTAAAACAAAAAGGAGAGGGGTAAATTTACATCCCTCTCCTTTTTATTTAATTAGTAGGCTTATAATAAGCGATAATTGTCAGCAACTATGTAAGGTTGAATACCTTCCCTGCCCTCGTCCAACTTACAGATATTTTTCTTCCATGTAGTACCCCAACCAGCATATGAGTTAGCCCTTCACTACATTTAAATCGGCTTAATAATTCAAAGAAATTATTACTACTTCTAATAAATTATTAGTAGGAATCCCGCTTTTTTAGGACAAGCATTCTAAACACATATAAAACGCCTATTATTATTTCCCCCTTTAATTCGTTATTTCTTTATAGCTTTTGATTTTTTTTTATTCCCTGGTAAGCCATATTTTTTCCCTTGATCTTTGCAACCTTGCATAATTTTTTTTGACTCTTCTGATGTCATTTTCACTTTATATCCCATCGACCATACCTCCGTTTTTAATTTAGTATGCCCAATTATGAAAGTTATAATCGCTTTCTGCATACTCCCCTACCAAATTTCATACACTTTTAAATCTAGAACAAAATGAATGTGTCCCAGACTAAAGTTCGGAAGAGAGGTTAGGAAAAGTGGAGAGAGAAGCCGAGAGAGTGATAAAAGAGCCAGAAAAAAAGACAGGAAAAAGAGTGAGGTCAGATCGTAAGATTGATATAAAACCTTGTGTAGAATACGAACTATACGAGTGTATTTCAAGGCTATCACATATCACAGGTAGTCCGATGAAGACTGTTGGTGAAACAATTTGTAAGAAAGGATTGTATACGAAAATAGTAATCGATAACTTGGCCATTCATTTCCGAAGAGATTATCGATTTAGAAATACAGTATTCATGGGCAACAAAGATTTACTATCCGAGAGAAGAAAAAAGACACCTGGGATAAAGCCAAGGGTATCTATGCGATTCGATCAAAGACTGTACGATGACTTAGCTGAACTTGCTTACTCACTAGACACTACAATTTCAAATGCTGCCGCACTGCTTCTGAAAAGTTCCATACAGAACACAAACATCGTCAATGAGTACATAAGTAAATATGTACAAACCATCTTGGACCCAGAAAGAAAGAAGCAGCTTGAATTGGTATTGGCTTATATACAGAAAGATAATCCATATGAAGCTGATGAGGCTTCACTTTCTAGGTTAATCGGTTATATTATGGATGAGTTTATGGAGAAATCAAGAAATGTGAAAAAAGCAGTAGAGACTTGGCTTGATCAATTTATTGAGAAGGATTAAGCAGTTTTCTCTCTTCAATTCCGTGTCCCTTTAGCCCTAATTGTTGTAGGAGTAGTAGTGGGTGTCTTACGAGTTTTATTAGCTTTTATGAAGTCATTTCCTTCTTCTTGTTGATTTAGATGTTGGTTTAGAATAAACCTTGAATATAAATCACTCTAAACCCTTGATATTACTGCATATAAAAAGCAATCGTTTTGAATAAAGATTGATTAAACGATTGCTTTCTTTTATTTTTTTAAGTACTGTTTTTTATAAAAAAGTTTGATTATTTTAAATTTCCTTATTCCACTAAAGCACCACGTTAGTTGAAGAAGTATGGAATTTTTTATATTTTTACTTTTCTAATAGGGAAAAAAACTATTATCAATAGGAAACCGACCATCAAAGTTAAAAATGGAAATATAAATGGGAAGAATATCGAAGGATAACCTTCCCAAGCATCTGTATAATATCCAATACTATAAGGGACAACTACACCAGCATTAAGGAGTTCTGTTTGTAAAGCGTCTCGTTCAGAAAAACTAAAAGATTTATTCTTCAAATTACCTTCAACATCTAATGTATACAGTGTGTATTTTAATTTCTCCGGTGGAACCCAACCAACTATATCTCCGTTCGGCAGTTTTTTTTCCATTTCTCTTGTTTTCTTTAACAGTATAACAAATTGAGTTTTATCAACTTTTTTATCTACTAAGATTAAATATGCAATTTCCCCGTAGTATCTATTTAAACCTTCTTCTTCCACCCTTATTGGATAATCTTTTAAAGTATCTATTTCCTCTCCATCCAATTTCAGTGATAAATCTGCTATGACAATTTTATTACTCCGAGGGTCCATGTAACTACTCTCGTCTTTTATTGTCTCCTTAATTTTTACAATATGACCTTTAAAATTAAATGTAGATTCAGTGGGAGGAAATCCTTCGCTTACATTTGTAATCTTATAAAGTACATTCATTTTTTGGTTATGAATGAGCTCCATTACCATTTTTGTACTTATTGGTAGAGAAATTAAAAATATAACCGCACCTACTAAGAAAAATACTAATCTTTTTTTCATATATCTTTACCTCGTTTTTTTATTAACCCGCGTTACTTTAAGTGTAACATTTCACACTGGATCGCCAAAATCTACTTGATGTTTTGGACATAAAAATAGACCATCGAAATGATGGTCTATTTTAACTAAAGCACCCGTTAGCTTAAGTACATTATTTCACAAACTCTAGATTTACTTTCAGTTACTAGAGGAATACTGCTCTTAGCGAAATAACAAAAAGAACTCTTATAATTAAGAAAATCCAAAAAAGACATTGACTAAACTGCCACTTTTTTAGCAACATAAAAAGGCTTTTCTTTATTTAGGTAGCCCACTAAACCCCCTTTTTGTAATAATTAACAAGTGAATGAAGGACTATAAACAAAAATAAACGCTGTTTCCAAGGGGAAACTAATAGTTTACACACTTGCAACGATGCGGTTCTTTAGTTTTTTAGTGCAAATAAATATACTGAGAATAGGAGTTGATCATATGTATTTTTCTTCAAAAATAAAAGAAGAACGTCAAAAGCATAATATGTCACAACAACAGCTTGGAGAAAAACTTAATATTAGTAGACAAGCTATTTCCAAATGGGAACGTGGAGAAGGTTACCCTAGTATTGAATTGTTAATTAAGATAAGTGACATATTTGATATTACTCTTGATGAATTAGTAAAGGAGGATAATTCTTTGAAAGAGAAACTCATAAAAGATAGCCAAAAATTAGTCTATCCAAGGTGGAAATTGTTTTTTGATATTCTTCTAATGATTGGATTTTTAATCATACTAGCTAAGATTATTATTGTAATAGGGAATAAGTTATTTGATTTAAATATTGTGTTCTTACAGGATTCTCTGTTATTTCAAATTGGACCGTTTTTTATGACTATCATTGGAGCGATTGGCAGCGAATCTCTAGCCAAAAAATACAAATAATCATTTTGGATTTAGATATAAAAACTAATTTTATAGGAAAGTCCCCTCAAACTATCTGAAGGGACTTTTTTCAGTATATATCTTATTCAACAAAACTGCCCCGTTAGTTTAAGTACATTTCTTCACAATCTTTATAGTGATTGATAATGATGTCCAATATTTCCGCAAGTTCTTAATATTATTCCAAGCGATTGTATTCCTTGAGATGCAATAAATGCTTTCAGACTATACAAAAAAAATTCAATTAAAACTTCATAAAAAAAAAGAGCCTAATTTTCTTAGAGTAGAAAATTAGGCTCTTTTTATGTCGAAATTTACTTAGCGTATATTTTCGTTAAAATGTGTGTGGCACCCCATGCCCATCAACCTAAGGTTTTGTTGTCCCACACAACGATTAAAATACACTTGGTTACCATAAAAAACATCACGTTCTCATTCTGAAAGCATTATAGAAGTTTAACCTAATGACTATATAGCAGGTACTGATTATTAAAGAAAAAATGCAATCGGATAAATCATTATAGTTCATCTTCTTCAACTTTTTTACCGTTATACTTAATATATCCATATATACATAAGCCGAAAAATACTCCGCCCATACTATTTACAGTAAGATCTCTCATGGTAATTGCTTCTCCAGAAGGTAAATATGTTAATAAAGTAAATAAAACAAAGAAAATAAATCCTGAAAATATCGAATTACGACCTAACATTTTATTATTTGATGTATAACGTATATATATTTTTTTGATCCGCATCATCATAACGATATAAAATGATGTTGTTAATAAAATAATTAAGGCTAGAATGCCAAGTGATGTAATTTCTTTGTTTAAAATCAAATCATATAACATAGCTCCAAAACAGATGAAAAGAGCTATCACCCCAGCGTTTGCCATTATTTCGAAGGCTGTGTTTTGTTCTCGTTCATCAACAGAAGTACCTCTACCAAATGGTATTACCAGGTTTCGTGGCATTGCTTAGTTGGAACTATGGCGTGAAAATTTTATCATCCGTAAATGGAATTTTATTTATTAACTTCGTCCCAATCACTACATTAGTCATTATGATGATCCAAGGATATAAAATAACAATCTTTGATGTTGCAGGAACACTGCTAGTTATTATAGCTCTCATACGAAATAACGTATGTCAACGTAAGGAAGAAAACGAGCATCAGAAGAATTTACTAAAGGAACAGATGAGTAAGGCTGTTTGATTTCAATATGATTGGAGGTTTATATATGTTTGGAAGTTTATTGTTCTTCTTTACTGCAGCAATTGGATGCGAGCTTGCAGCAATTAATCGAAATGGTCGCAAGAAGATATAACAACAAGCTGAAATGATACAACTGTTAAGAGAGTTACTTAAACAATAATTAAAATTAGAATAAAAAAGAATTATAAAAAAATTGGAGCTTCGAAATATAATCCTCTTCTTTTTGAAGTTTGATACCCCAATCTCCTGAATAATCATCTAATTATTTTATGGCATATTAAATTATAGAAATAAAAAACTTTCAAATTATTAATTTTAGTATGTGCTTGTATTTTACCAACGGTGATGAGGATTAATATTACGATTAACAACAACATTAAAGTTCATAAAAATAAACAGAATGAATAATTGACAAAAAATGATAATAGTAGTAATCTAACTTAAAACATACGCTACCGTATTTTACTGGAGAGATGATATGCAATTAACGAGGGAAGATTGGATAAAAGCAGGATTACAACAATTATCTGATGAAGGGATACATAAAGTTCGCATTGAAGCACTTGCTCGATTGCTAAAAATAAGCAAAGGAAGCTTCTATCACTATTTTCGTGACCATCAAGAGCTTTTAGATTCTATGCTCGACTTTTGGGAAGTACATGCAACAAAGCTGATTGTTCAAAGTATGGAGCAACAGGATGCCTCTTTAGAACAGCTATTACAGATTAGTTTTAGTCGAGATAAAAAAATTGAGAATGGTATTTATACTTGGGCTAAATATGACCCTGTTGTGGCAGCACGTTTAGTAGATATGGAAGAACAGAGAATTTCTTGTGTTGCAAAATTGTATCAAAAAATGGGCATAAACGAAACTGAATCAATTGATCTGGCGAGACTTGCCTATTTAACGTATGTAGGATGGATGACAAGGTTTGAAGCAAATCCTAATTTTGATATTGATAAAATGGTTGAGCTTTTAACTTCTTTCAGCGCGTGTCCAAACATTCGCTAAAAGAAGTTAAAGCCTCCGGCGGATGTCACGGAATCGGAAAGGAGTTATTTGTGCAAGCATAAAGCCGATTCCGGACGCAATTATGCCGAGGCATAATTGATTATTCGATAATAAATGTCCCTAATATGGTTATAAAACCTGAAGGGACAAAATTTTCACCACAACATACGGTAGTGTATGTTTTATTTGAAGTTAAGACATTGGGGGCGAATTAATGAAATCACTATTAATATTAGTAGCTGTAGGGCTTCTGTGGTTTATCAGTTTTTTGCATATTTATTGGGCTTTTGGAGGTCGATGGGGTTCTGCCGCTGTTCTCCCAGTAAAAGAGGGAGAACATAACCCTGCTTTTACTCCGAGAATATGGGGAACATTATTCGTAGCCATTCTTATTCTACTGGCTAGTGTCATTATTGTTGTTCAAGGAGGTTATTTGCAGGGGTTCCAAGCAAATAGTTTATCTAAAATCGGAAGTATTGTCTGTGCTTTAGTTTTTATTATTAGGGCAATTGGTGATTTTAAGTTTGTTGGATTTTTTAAAAAAATTAAACATTCTCAGTTTGCTAGATACGACACTTGGTTCTATAGTCCATTATGTTTATTCTTTGGCTTTGTCCATATCTTGTTGTTGTTTTAATAAGTATAATGAATTCCCTATAAAACATATTTTATACAGGAAGAAAACACCTCAAAATGGTGACTTTAAATTCTATATATGCTTTTTTTTATATGCACATCTAACCACAACTTTAAAACATTCATTTAATGATACTTCTATATTTGAAGTTATTTCAGGTTGATATATTTGCAAATTCCCCGATTATTTCTCTATGTTCATCTTTAACAGGTTTATCAGAGAAATAAGTAACAGAGACATAGTTTGCACGCTGATTTTCCCCTTAAAATATTACTAAATACAAAGCTAAATAAAGTCCACACTTATTCGCTATACTATGTCAATAAATAACCTCAATTTAGAATACAAAAAAGGAGCCACATGTATATCAGCTCCATTAATATTATATATTCTACATTTTTCATGATGCTAATTTAGCATTTCACCCCATCAGTTTTTATGCTGCTCAAACATTGTTTTATTAAACTGATTGGACTTCCCTCTTGGTATACTTAATGATTGCCATTCGGAAGTTTTTAAAAGCTTTCCAATATACACAATTTGCCCAACATGATAGGAATAATGCGAAACTTGGCGCTCAATCGCTGCCATCACAAGGTGATTTTCCCCACGTATCTTAACCTTTTTTAGTAAATCTTGCTCTGTTAAATCATCAAGTGTGTTAAATACAATTTGCCAGCCCTGTTCCCAAATCCGGATTAACTCTTTCCTAGGTAAGTACGAATCATCAAATTCTAAATCCCTATTTCTATTTGACTTTTCTCCATCTGTACTTAGAAAATCACTCCAACGGGAAACCATATTTCCTCCTACATGTTTTATAATAACTGCAATACTATTAGATTCCTCATGATTGGACCAATACAGTTGTTCATCATCCAGTTGATGGAAGGTTTGATCCCCCAGCTTTTTTATTTCCATAAACCTTTTCTTTACTATGTTTAAATAATTCACACCTATATCCATTTCATTACCCCCTTAAGCGAATTCTAACATATAGTAATAAATTCCAACTACAAAATTGGCGAAAATAAACTACTTATAGATTCTTTTAATTTTTTCTTAAAACTCTTATTTTTCATATCTGCCATTGTCAACTCTCTGCTAGCTTGAAAATCTATTTTGAAATCATGCAATAAGTGATGAATTGCAGCACTAGCTTCATATAGAAAGACCATAAGCTCATGATTAAGGCGGAAACTACGAATGTCAAAGTTGGCAGTTCCAATAGCTGCACTCATACCATCTACAGTAATAATTTTGCAATGTAAAAACGATTCTTCATCATAGACAAATACACGTACTCCAGCTTCAAGTAAAGTTTTAATATTGGCATTACTACCATGATAAGAAATTCCCATATCACCTTTTCCAGGAAGAATAATTCGTACATCTATGCCACTCATTGCTGCTCTCCTTACCACTGCCAAAGCTTCAGCGTCTGGTATAAAATAAGGGGTTGCAATCCATACATTTTCATGGGCTGATTCGATTAAATTAAGCATGGAATCACGAATGATATTTTCTTTATCATATGGCCCACCATATATCACCTGAGCCCAATCATCTCCTTTTTTTATCGGGGAAAAGTATTTTTGTATCCCATTTTCATTTGTAAAAGGAGTAGCAGCACCTTTTTCGTTTTTCATAAATATCCAATCATTTAGAAATGATTCTTGTAATTCACTAACTGATAATCCTTCAATACGAAGATGCGTATCGCGCCAAATTTTAAAGGTATTCGTATTAGATAAATATTCATCACCTACATTTAAACCTCCTGTGAATCCGATATGACTATCCACAACTATTACCTTCCTGTGATTTCGAAAATTAGCCTTATGCAAGAACCACAGGGATAATATCGGTTCAAATGCTATGACCTCGGCTCCGGCATCGGACAATGGTTTAAGGAAATTCGAATTCAAACACTTTGCACCTATTGCATCATACATAAAGCGTACTTCTACACCTGCCTTTGCCTTTTGGACTAATAAATCTCGTATTTCAGTTCCAATATCATCTTTTTTATAAATATAGAATTGCATATGGATATGACATTTAGCATTTTTTATAGCCTCCATAATAGCTGAAAAAGTTGCAGCACCATTAGTTAAGATATCAATCGTATTCCCTTTTAATGGTTTAATATTTGATAAATTTGCAATACGTTTTGATAAACGGGGACGTTCGGTAGAATGATATTTTTTTTGTATTGCATGTGTTACTTTAATTAACTTAGTTGTTTCTTTTATTTGTGAAACAGTAAATTTTCGTGTTATTGGATCTCTTCCTAAGCATAAATAATACCCTGTTCCAATGACTGGGAGACCCAAAATAATTATAATCCATACGACTTTCGATGAAGTATTACGTATATCAAAGAAAATTAATTTAAAAACTATTGCAAGTCCAAATATCTCAATAAGTATGCCTACTACATAAGTAATTTTCATATTCCACATAGAAAATATATATCCGATGCCTATTATGACTGCCGAAATGGCTACAAATTGGATAACCTTCTGCATAGTATCCCTCCACTTTTCTGCCCCTATTACAAAATAACTCTACACTTACAACTTATGTGAATTCCGTTAAAAATAGCTCCTATTTTTTCGAGAATCAGAAGCTTTCAAAATAATTTCTCTACTTACATTTTTAGTGAATTCCAATATAATCTAACCTAACAAAATTCACAAATACAGGTAATACTTGAATCAGAATTTAAGTGTATATTATAGAATTTGCGATATTTTTTTATTATTTCAACTGTTTATTTAATGTATATTTATTTGTTCTTAAAATTTAACAGTAAATATCACCATTCATTATCAAGCTATCATTTCCATATTTTTTGTTTCAATTCTTGAAATTACTCCTACTCACTTCCTTAAATAATAATTTCATAATTTCATATCTCTCTAGTCTTTTTCTCCCTTCAAGTGAGAAGAATGACTTTTTTCATCTTTTTTACACATTTATTGTCGAATTGAACTTTTACCTACATTAGACAAAAATCCCCTTTTTATATTTTTGTATTTTTATTCAATATAACTAATTTAAAACCATAAAATTTGATATCTATTAATTATTCCAAAAGTTAAGCAAAGAACGGAAAAATGAATATAAACTTTATCTTTCTATAATTTGTCCTATAAAAAAATTAGTTACACAAAAATTCACTAATATAAGATAAATATTTTAATTACAAAATTAGCTACTTTAAATCATTTATTTCTACAAAAACATACGTTTCTATATACATTGATTATAGGAAAATACAAACTTTCTGTAACACAGAAATTTTAAAAGCTTTACTATGTTCAAAGAATTAATGTAGAATTACAGCTTGTGACCGAACGGACATTATTTAGACACAAAATAATATACGGTTTTTATGCACAGAAGGGAGGAGAAGGTATGTCGGAATATGGACAAGAGGAACTTTCTGCGCTTGTACAAAATGTAGCTGCAATCGTATTCATGTCAGCTTTTGTCATGGGAGCATATAAATATTTTACTATCGTGCCATGGCTAACAATTATTGGAGTAGCAGTAGGTCTAGGCATTATTATTATGAGTTGGGCAGGAAAGAAGAACGCATTTTTTGTTGGATCACTAATTTTGATGTCAATCGTGTTAGTCATCTACCACAATTTTTCATCAATCTTTTAGAAAAATAGATTTGGAGGTCTTATTATGGCAGCAAAAGATAACAAACAATCACATGTTGAGTCGAATTCAAGACGGGATTTCATAAAAAATTCCGGGTTAACACTTGGTGGCTTAGTACTTGGTGGAGCTTTCGGCGGTTTATTGAACGTCAACAGCAAATCAAAAGCGGATTCAGCCGACAATAAATCAAACAAACCACAACTTACTGCAAACCCAAACGTTGCATTAATGTTTTTTACACAAGAAGAATACAACTTAACACAAGCAGCTGCAGATCGTATTTACCCTGCTGACGACAATGGTCCAGGGGCTAAAGATTTAAACGCAGCTATATACATCGACCATCAATTAGCAGGATCATACGGCATTAACGCCAAGGATTATCGTTTCGGACCTTACTATGAAGGACGTGAAACTGCTGGTACACAAACAAAAATGCTTCGTAAAGATATCTTCTTAACAGGATTGAAAGCATTAGATACTTATAGTCAAAAACACTTCAAAGATAAATTCACTGCATTAGATACGGAAAAACAAGATAAAGTTTTAACAGCATTCAGCGAAGGAAAAGTGAAACTTTATGGCAATGTCCCATCTACTGAATTCTTCGGATTACTTCGTTCGTTAACAATCGAAGGTGTCTATGCAGACCCAATGTATGGCGGTAACAAAGACATGTTAGGTTGGAAAATGAGAAAATATCCAGGCTCTCGCATGAATTATAACCAAGAAATTATGAGTGAAAAATTCGTCACACTTGAACCACAAGGCTTAAATAGCCATATGAATCACTGATAACAGAAAGGATTGAATTACATGGCAAAAAAATTATCAAAAGTACCAGTAGTCGTAGTAGGTATGGGCTGGGCAGGCGGCATTATCTCTGCTGAACTAACAAAAGCAGGTATCAATGTTGTTGGACTTGAACGTGGTAAAGAGCGTTCTACTGCAGATTACTTTATGGGTCACGATGAACTTCGTTATCAACACCGCACTGAACTGATGCAAGATTTAGCAAAAGAGACAATTACACACCGTAATTCCCCTGATCAACGTGCACTTCCAATGCGTCGCTACGGTACATTCATCATCGGTGATGGTGTTGGTGGCGCCGGCAGTCACTGGAACGGACAAACTTACCGCTTCTTGCCTTATGACTTTGAAATAAAAACAATGACAGAGAAAAAATATGGCAAAGGCAAAATCAAATCTGATATGCCAATTCAAGACTGGGGTATCACATATGATGAACTAGAGCCTTACTACGATACATTCGAGAAAATGGCTGGTACCTCTGGAGAAACAGTAGAACTTTACGGTAAACGTAAAAATGATTACCCTACTGGCCCTATGAAAAAAACACCGACACTTGAAGTATTTGAAGCCGCTACTAAGAACTTAGGCTACAAGCCATACATGGTATCTTCAGGAAACTTATCTGAATCCTATACAAATCCAGATGGTATAGCTCGCGGTGCTTGTCAATATTGCGCTTATTGCGAAAACTTTGGTTGTGAATACGGCGCTAAGGCTGATCCTGTCGTAACTGTTCTCCCAGTAGCACAGAAAACAGGTAAACTTGATTTACGTACACATGCAAATGTATTAAAAGTTACAAAAAACAGCACTAAAGCAACTGGTGTAATTTACGTTGATACTATGACAGGCATCGAATATGAACAACCAGCAGATGTTGTCGTAGTAGCAAGTTATGTATTTAATAATGCAAAACTTTTATTAACATCTGGTTTGGGTGAAGCCTACAATCCTAAAACTGGTAAAGGTACAGTTGGTAAAAACTATTGCTACCAAGTAAGTTCAGGTTGGTCTACAGCTTTGTTTGATAATCAAGAATTCAATACTTATGCTGGTGCTGGTGCGCTTGGTATGGAAATTCCTGAGTATACTGGCGATCACTTTGACCATAAAAACCTTGACTTTATTCACGGTGCTGGTATTCGCATGTTCCAATATGGTAATCGACCGATTGCAAACAATGTTGTTCCTGAAGGTACACCAAACTGGGGTCCAGAATTCAAAAAAGCGTCAATCAAATATGCGAATAGTTGGTTGAAAGTTGCTTCTCAAGGCGCTTCAATGCCTCATATTAATAACTATTTAGATCTTGATCCAACATACAAAGATGAATATGGCATGCCTATACTTCGTATGACTTATGACTATACTGATCAAGATAAAGCCCTAGTAAAATATATGGCAAAAGTGACTAATAAAATTGCGAAAGAAATGGGTGCTGACCACATCATCACTGCTGGAGAGCAAGGACCGTTTAACGTAAACAAAGATACAAATACACATAACACTGGTGGGGTTATTATGGGTGCTGATCGTGAAACTTCAGTGCTTAATAGCTATCTACAAATGTGGGATGTTGACAATGTATTCGTTGTTGGAGCTTCAGCTTTCCCTCACAACAGTTGCTTCAACCCTACTGGAACTCTAGGAGCATTGTCATACCGTGCTGCGGAAGGTATCGAAAAATATCTAAAGGATGGCGGATCTTTAGTTAAAGTAAAATAATAAATATAAAAGCAGGAGTTGATTAAGATATCAATTCCTGCTTTTTTTATTCATTTTAAGTTCTTAATAACTAAATGGTTATGAATATATGTCAATATTTCTATTTTTAATTTTGGAATAAGAGAATTATACTAAAATCACCTTAAAAACTTCGGTATAGAACAATTATTCGCGAAAATTGTTCTAATCATGAACTACAAAGAAACAATTACACAATGAATAACAGGAAAAAATTATTACTTTAGCAAGTTAGATAAATCACACATGGAAAAATACATTTATAAAATTATTTAGGCCAATACTATTTTATTCCTGTGTAATTGATTTACAAAAACAAAAAAATTAAAACTCAAAATTATATATAGCTTTAAAGTATGCTAAACAAACAAATTTGCACATAATTGATTATACTAACTGTATTACAAAATAAGGTGGTGCTTTTCATAGACATATTGCAATTGCGCTATTTTCAAGTAACTGCTAAGCATGAGCATTTGACTCGAGCAGCTGCCGAATTGAATATTTCACAGCCAGCCTTAAGCAAAATGATTGCAAAATTAGAAGAAAACATCGGTTATGAGTTATTTGATCGAATTGGTAGAAATATAAAATTAAATAAATTTGGGGACAGTTATTTAAGAACTGTTGAAAATATATTCCTTATGCTACAAGAAGGCGAATTAGAATTAGATCAGCTCGCTGGGAAACAAAGCAATATACTTTCTATTTCTGTCACAATACCAACTATTCTTCCTGAACTTTTAGGTGAATTTATTGAATTACAACCAGAAGCTCGTTTCCGCCAACGACAAGTAATGCCATCACAAATCAAAAGACAAATTGAAACTGGTGAAATCGATCTTTGCATATCAACACAACCTGTTTTTGGTAATGATATAGAATGGATGCCACTTATTGAAGAAGAAATTCAGCTTGCAGTTCCTCTATCTCATCCTCTTGCTAAATATAATGAGATTCAATTAAAAGAGTTAGTAAACGAACCCTTTATCGTCATGCCGAAAGGATATCAATTCCGTGAAATGACAGAACTATATTGTATGAAAGCTGGTTTCTACCCAAAGATTGCCTTTGAGGGTGAAGAAACAGGCGTTACTTATCAATTGGTTGAGCATGGCTTGGGCATTGCTTTTTATCCAAATTCCCTATCCGCAAAACGCATTCGACATTTAAACATAGCGAAACTAAAAATCGTAGAACCATCTTGTACAAGAACAGTTGGACTAGTATGGAACAAAAAAAGAATTCAGTCCCCTATGCTAGAACACTTCATTCAATTTACTGCACAATATTTAAAAAAGCATTATGAACAATAAAACCCCTTCCACACTTAGCAGGGGTTTTTTCTATGGTTTCAAGGTATTGAAATTAAAATAAATAAAAATAACGACCGATTTATTATTTCTTATTAGCTCGATATAAATTCATGGTTTTGAATCCTTTTCCAAGAATCTCTACCATTTCTGACAAGCGTTTTTCCTGTGTTTCTTTACGTTTCGCACTAAAGATAAATCGAGCCCAATCTCGCTGATACCCTGGTGTTAGTGCATTATAATAATCAAGTATTTCTTTTTGATTACTCAAATACTGTTGGATGTCTGGAATACGATTCACATAATCACCGACACGTTGACTTAGGTTATTACTGTTTATACATTATTTGTATTATTAAATCACGTGTATCAACATATATTTGTAATCGACTTAATCTAATTCCTCATTGTATTAGCAATCCTTCTAAACGAAGTTTCACATCTGACCATTCTGAATCTATAATGCTATATACTACCGTATTACGGATTGTACCATTTGACCGGATCATATGATTGCGTAAAATTCCTTCCTTTTTTGCTCCCAATCTTTCAATTGCTGCCTGTGAGCGTTTATTCTCGTGATCCGTTTTTATTTGTACTCGATTGACACTTAATTGCTCAAACGCATACTTCAACAATAAATACTTACATTCTGTATTAATAGGAGTTCGCCATTTTGTTGGGGTGATCCATGTAAAGCCAATTTCTAATCGCTTTTGTTGATAATCAATGTCCAAAAATCTCGTAGATCCAATTATTTGATTTGTCTTTTTTTCTATAATAACGAATGGATTTTGGGTGCAATTGATTTTTTCATGTAAAGCTTGTTGTATATATTGTTTCATATCCTCAATCGATCTTATTTTCGCCGATGTATATGCCCAAACCTCTTGAAACTGCCCCGCCAAATAAAGCCCCTCTAGATGACTATCCTTTAAGGGTACTAACAATACATGTTCACCTATTAACTGAATATCTTCCATTATACTTCACTCCTTTGCTATTATTAAAACAGATTTTGATTTAATGAATAGCACCAAAAAGAAAGGTTTTAACCATACCAGATGAGGTGAAGCTATGACATTGACTATTTATTTTGACCAATCTACAACACCTTTATATATACAGATTTATGAACAAATAAAGGAATTAATCCAGTCGCAGCAGTTAATCGAAGGTTCAAAACTCCCTTCAAAACGCCAACTTGCAAATCAATTACAAGTAAGCATTCATACCGTACAAATTGCTTATGAACAGTTAACTTCTGAAGGTTTTATTTCAAGTCGTGAACGTTCTGGTTATTTCATAGCGCCCTTTCTTGAAGAGTGGCGAATGAAAATAATCCCCACACCAAAAGAAACTTTTAATAATGATGTTATTGAACCTATAGACATCGACTTTAATTCTGGCCAAATTGCACATGATCACTTTCCCTTTAAAACTTGGAAGAAAATAACAATAAATCTTATGCGCGCTGATCTGACTTATCATAGTCCTTGGCAAGGAGAAATGTCTCTTCGCGAGCAAATATGTCAATACGTTTATTTATCCCGAGGTGTATCCTGTACAGTAGATCAAATATACATATGTAATGGTATACAAGCCCAGCTCTCCTTACTTTGTCATTATTTTGGCCCAACAGCATCGGTTGGATTTGAAGAACCTGGATTTTCTCGTGCTTACACCATTTTCAATCAGTATAGAATGAAAATTGTTTCAATTCCTGTAGATACAGAAGGAATGTCCATTCCAAAAGAACCTCTTAGACTGTTATACACGACGCCTGCACATCAATTTCCGCTCGGTATTATTATGCCAATTCAAAGAAGATACGCACTTCTTCAATGGGCATTACAAACAGATGCGTATATTATTGAAGATGACTATGACAGTGAATTTCGTTACAGTGGAAAGCCAATCCCTTCACTTCACAGTTTAGATTACCAAGATCGTGTCATCTATTTTGGCACTTTCTCAAAGTCATTACTTCCTTCATTACGAATAAGTTATATGATTTTACCTAACAAACTGGTAAAGGAATTTAACGACTTTTATACTGAACAAAAATCCACTGTATCGCGCATAGACCAACTAGCTATTGCTGAATTTATGAAGCAAGGTCATTGGGATAAGCATCTGGGGAAAATGCGTACTCTATATCGAAAAAGGCGTGACATCCTCGTTACACAATTAAAGCTGAAACTCGGTGAAAATGTTCAAATTATAGGTGAGAATGCAGGCCTTCATTTAATTATTCACTTAAAGCTAAACATTTCTGAAGCCTCTGCTATTCAAAGAGGTATGGAATGTGGCGTGAAGATTTATTCTGTATCGAATTATTATCATACTTCACCAAAGGATAACCTCCTTTTAATAGGTTATGGTGGATTAAACGAAGAACAAATCACTGATGGCATTAATCGTTTATTAAATGCATGGATTGATTAATATGAATTTAAAAAGGCTACTAAAATCAGTAGCCTTTTTACACCTCAATACATAGACATAATATATGTAATTTTTTATTAGTGTTCAATAATTTTTATCGACTTTTTGTCTGTATCTATCTCTATAAGTCCTCCAATAGGAAAAGTAAACATAGGCTGAATATGACCAAAGCTTGCATTATACATCACAGGAATGTTCTTCAAAATAGGATGTTTATCAAAAATAAAATGCAAATGCTCTTCAGTCACTTGAGATTTATTCTGGAATTTACCAATCACTAGTCCCTTTAAGTTGACTAATTTCCCCTGCTGTAGCAAGGACGTAAAATCACGTGCAAATGTTAGTGGATCTGTCAATTCATCATCTTCAATAAACAAAATGACATCCTTTAAATCTGGCATAAATTCCGTTCCTTGTAGTAAATTGAGAGTACATAGATTACCACCATATAACGTACCATTAGTTAATCCACCATTATAAATTTTCAAACCCTCATTTGGAATTAAGTTGCGATTATCTTGGTCTCTAAACCACGCATCGTCACTCCAAATAACCGACTGCTCAATCTCATAGGCTTCGTCTTGCATGAAGCATTTTTTGAAATAAGTCGTTTGATAATCCTGTGCCTTCCGCATTCCAAAACTTGAAAAGTGAGGTCCAGAATATGTGACTAAACCTGTTTTAGCTGTTATTGCCCATGCTAGCGCTGTAATATCACTATAGCCACATAAGATTTTCGGATTGGTCTTTATAAGTTCATAGTTGATATAGGGCAAGATCTCATTTGCATTAAATCCACCAATAACTGTCAAGACTCCTTTTACATTTGGGTCTATGAAAGCTGCATGTAAATCCTCCACTCTCGCATGAATTGAAGAAGAGTAATGTAGATCGCAATCATATACATGCTCACCAAAAGTCACTTTTAAGCCCATTTTCTCTAACTGCTCAATTGCTTCTTGAATACCATCCTTAGATAAAATTTGCATACTGCGACTAGGTGCAATAATACGTATTTCATCACCTTTTTTTAACTTTGGCGCAATCATTCTAAAGCCAACTCCTTTTCATAAATTTACAAGTACAATATTCTGAAACGTTCGTAACTTAAAGTAAAAATCAATCTTATAAATAATAGTTGTAATGATAAAGATTATTCTGACTAATATCAAGTATTGATTTCTTTAACTACCCTTCTTTGTATTTTAAGAATTGTATTATTAAATTTAGATTTGAACAATGTTAATCCACCGTGTCATAGCAAAATTATTTTTATCCCTCCCTTTTACTAAGTACTCAATCCAATAAGGATTACCTACATCTTGTTTTTTCCTAATATGAAAACGTGCTTTCTTTTTAATATTGAAAAACAACGATTTTCATAAAATTAATACCTATTAGGTTTAAATTAGTTCTAAAAATATTTATTTTATAAAGTGATGCTTGCCCTTACCAATTATTTTGAAGTGAATAGCATGATAATAATAGGAGGTGAAATAATGAATTATGAGATAAAAAGATGTAATAAGTGCAGTAAATATATCTGTACTTGTAACAATGACCCTGCTCGAGGTCCAAGAGGGAATAAAGGTACTATTGGCCCTGTTGGACCTCCTGGCCCTCAAGGACTTAAAGGTGACCGAGGTCCTAGGGGATTCATGGGTCTTCCTGGAGCTGATGGTGAACGTGGGCATAGAGGCGCCGAGGGCGAACAAGGACCTATGGGTTTAAGAGGTCTCCCTGGAGTGGCTGGGCCTGGCTCAATAATTCCTTTCGCATCAGGTGTTCCTGTTAAACTTACAACTGTTGGTGGACACATTGGAACAACTAGTTTAATCGGCTTTGGGAACTCTGCATCAAACGTTAAGTTAGATGGGACAAAAATAAATCTTACAGGTTCTGCTGGCGCACTTCTGAATTTTGCATTTTCTATTCCTCGTGATGGAAAAATCACTTCGATGGATGCTTTCTTCAGTACTTCAGAGGCTCTATCTCTAGTTAATTCCACCATCACAATTACAGCTCAATTATATCAATCAACAACACCAAATAATCTATTCACTCCTGTCCCAGGCGCTACTGTAACATTATTTCCTAAACTCTCTGGCAATCTTCCTCTAGGTTATGTCAGTCACGGAATCACTACAGGATTAAATATAATGGTAACAGCACAAACACGACTATTGATGGTATTTTCTGCTGCAGCCACTGGTCATTCACTCGATAATATGGTAGGTGGGTATGCTAGCGCAGGTCTTTCAATTAGTTAATTTCTTAAGGTTAACTATCTTAAAAACTACAATTCTTACCTAATAGTTGATGCAAAAAATATCCATAGAATACATCATTATTTGATAAATTAATTTCGGTATTAATTGAAATTATTTAAAGTTTGCTTAATTAATACCATATAATATTACTAGACTAACAATGGCAACTTTTCGTATAAAATAAAACAAAAAGTTGCCTTAATTCGTATTTTCTCTATTTAACTTTCTCTAATATTACACTATTAACTATGCAACAACTGCTTCTAAAGGTGTAATTTTGGTGCGGCTATATACTATTCAGAGATTGTTGAATTTATTATTTTATAAAAATACATCTTTTTTATATGTAAATAATCTATTTGATAAATCATAATTTTCATAGAGACGAAAATTAAATTATTAACCGTTATTATCTACAGTAATTAAATTCAATGTATAATGTCCAAATTCCGTGTCGTGAACGAATCCATGCTTTTCATATAATTTTTTTGCATTTATATTCGTGAGAGCAGTTTCTAATGTTAAATAACTCGCATTTGTTTGTCTACCTAGTTCCATTGCTGACTGTAATAATTGCTGTGCAACGCCAGATTTCCGATTATTATTTGTCACGAACAAGTCATTTAATATCCACGCTTTTTTCATTGATATGGAGGAGTACGTTGGATAAAGTTGTGTAAATCCTACATACTCCTCCCCCTTTTTCGCTACAAATATGACTGAATCCTTATTAGTTAGTCTACTGTGGATGAATTTATAAGCCCCTTCTATATTTGTTTGTTGCTCATAAAATTGACGATACATGTCGAATAACCCCGCTACGCCAACTGTATCAGATAGATCTGCTTGATTAACTTTCACTTCATTACCCTCCTTTTAAAATTACAAGTCCCTCGAACAACAAAAACAACTCCTCGTATGAAGCAGAAGTTGTCTTTGGTATTTAAAGTGATTGTGCAATAGGTTCTTTGTTTATTTCAGGCATTAAATTATCTACAATAATACTATTTACTGCATTAATATAAGCTAAAGCACTTGCCTTAATGACATCTGTATCAGTTGCTTTTGCAATATATTTTTCGCCTTTATATTCTACCTGTAATTTTACTTTCCCTAATGCTTCTTTTCCTCTAGACACACTGCTAATTTTGTACTCTAATAATTTGATATCGATATCAATGATTTCTTTAATCGATGAGTAAAGTGCATCAATTGGACCCGATGCTACTGTAGTGCTGCTTTTGAAAATCTGATCTCCCTTTTTTATTTTGACGCTTGCTGATGGGAAAATTGTATTACTAATTACTTGCAAATCCAACAACTCATAAAAATTTTCACTATGATGGTGAATTTCTTCATTCATGTCATGACGCTCAAAATACTTTTCTACAATAATATATAAATCATGGTTATATACTTCTTTTTTCGCATCAGCCAATACTAAGAAATCTGCAAAAATTTCTTCAAATTGATCATCTGTTAGCTGATTAAAAGCTAATTTTCCGAGTGCATTTTTCACCGCATGACGTCCAGAACGGGCTGTAAGAACAAGCTCCATATCATCTAATCCAACTTCTGTAGGACTAATAATTTCATAGGCATCACGTGATTTTAGTAAACCATCTTGGTGAATACCAGATGAATGTGCAAAGGCGTTATCTCCAGTAATAGCTTTATTCACCTGTACATCAAGTCCCATTAAGCTACTCACAAGCTTAGATGTGTTCATAATTTCCTTTGAATTAATATTTGTGTTTGCTTTGTAGAAAGATGAACGTGTATTTAATGCCATAACAACCTCTTCTAATGCAGCATTACCAGCTCGCTCTCCAATACCGTTAACCGTACACTCCACTTTATCTGCACCATTTTTTATAGCAGCTAATGTATTTGCTGTAGCCATCCCTAAATCATTATGACAATGTACACTTAAAAGCACTTTTTCATTCAGATTTTTTAGGCGGTCATTTAATTTGAATATAAGTTCACCGAATTCCTCTGGCACTGCATAACCAACTGTGTCTGGGACATTAATCATCGTAGCGCCAGCCTTGACGACGGCTTCAATTGTCGACCATAAGTATTCAAACTCAGAACGTGATGCATCTTCTGTAGAATACTGCACTTCTGGTAAAAGTGTCTTAGCATATTTAACAGCTTCAACTCCGATATCTAGAATTTGATTTTTTGATTTACCAAATTTCTTTTCAACGTGAATGTCTGAAGTTCCAAGAACCATATGAATTAACGGCTTTTCAGCATACTTTACACTATTATAAACCGCATCGATATCTGCTTTAACAGCACGTGCTAGGGCAGTAATCATGATATTATCAGTATCCCCAACCTTCATCGCAATTTCTTTTACCGCATTAAAATCTCCGGCTGATGATGCTGGGAAACCAGCTTCAATAATATCAACTTGTAATTTCTTTAACTGATGAGCTACTTCTAGTTTTTCGTATAAATTCAGTTTCGCCCCCGGTACTTGTTCCCCATCACGTAAAGTCGTATCAAACACCCATATTTTTCTCGACATTTCACATACACTCCTTTTCTTTTTTAAATAATAAAAAGCCCCGCCTCTATAGAAACTATAGAGACGAGGCTGTGCTCGCGGTACCACTCTAATTGATCCATGCCTAACATGAACCCACTCACTTTGATGGCTATCACCACCTATTCTTTTAACGGCAGAATCCCGACATCCGCTACTATTATTTCACGGAGTAGCTCTTGGACGAGTTCAAAGGCAAATAACTACCGATTCTCACCAACCACCGGCTCTCTGAATAGCTTATTTTTCCTCTTACTATTTCCAATCATTGCTCACTCATTATTTGATTAGTTTTGATTCTAACCCCAGAATTCTTTTTAGTCAACATAATTATCAGAAAAATATAAATTTTCTTTTAGGAATATTTTAGGTGTTTGATACAACAATCTATTTTGATATAAAAAACATCTCTCCCCTATAATCGAAAGTATTAGACAACAACGAAAGGAGTATACAGATACATTCCGATTTTACTACCCTTCTTCTCAATCACAAGACAAGCGAATTACAGGAAGCAAAAAAAATACATGAATGAGAAAAGAACATGAGTTAATTATTCATGTCCAACCAATTGACTATCTACAAGCTTGTCCATAATGTCAGATAAGGGCTATCCTCAGTAAAGGGAAGAAAACATACCCATTAATAAAAACTTAAAAGGTAAATCAAGTGTTTTTTGGGGGAATATTTGGCTGTCTCCAGGAAATCTATATACGAAAGAATTCAAAACTTTTTGCAAAGTCACGTGGATGGAACATCGATGACATATGCTGAGAAACAGACGCAAACTCCGAAACCTCTGTGGACCATGTTTTGCAACGTTGGATCACACAAGGAGGAAAAATCGAACATCTGGCAGTATAGGATTGTTTGAATCATAAAAAACTGACAGGAAGAAATCTGTAATTACCATCAATTACGATTCACGAATACAGTCTTTGTAGGCTGGAAAACAAGATACGTAGAGATAGAAGGTGCACTAACTTTAATTTCTGTTAATTAAAAAAGAATATTGAAATTAATGAATTGAAAATAACTTAAAAAAGAAGACTCGAAAATACAGGAAGCGAATTTGGCCCCAATACTAAATCATATACATTTAACAACTAAGAAGTTCTTCGTTTTATTTTATGAAATCTGTTGTTTGTCTCGTTTTTATTAACTTTTTCTCTAGGTTCTATCTTTATAACATCCATTTCTAAATTGGGAGTGTTGACATTTTACATATCAAAATTAGACGTTCCGTTTGATCGACGCCTACACTTTTTTTCATTGCAGAGCTTTTCTTATAACAAAATGTCCAGTCCTACAAACATACACTAATAATATTTTCAAAAATGTAATGATAAAGAGTTCATTTCAATGTAAGAAAGACGAACTGGGGGAGCTTTAATCAGCAACTGAGTAGATGCCCAAATTGTTGAAACTTGCAGTGAGTTCTGGCATGTTTTCATTCTATAAACAAACAGCAGGCAGACATTGAATGCCTGTAAAGCTTGAAATATCAACTGTTATACATACACATGTTGAAATCAAATCTTCTACATCTTCACAATCAAGCTGACAACAAGGGGAGCATATATGATCTTTAGTATTAGCAACACATTTATTATGGTTTTTAAATTTTAATAATTCCAAAACTACACAGTCATCCTTTAATTCTACTATTTTGAAAATGAATGTTAAAAAACAAACAAATTTTTCTTTTTTTGAACAATCGTCAAAGCAAGTAGTCACGCCTTCAACCTTAAACGCTTCACAATTACAATATAAAATAAAAGGTATTGTATTGTTCTTATTTGGTTTAAATAACTCTCCAAGTGGTGACTGGCATGAAAATTCGCAGTTATCATTCTTTTTCTTCCTAACATTTCTTTGTTCATGTAGTATTTTTTCCAATGTCTTTTTTACACATTTACTATCATTGTGACACTTCTCCACAAAAATCGACTCCTTTTATGTTCAGTACATCCTTGCAATATCATATGGAACTGCATTCTAAATTAATAGGTTATTTACCTGTTGTCATTATAAAAATTTTTAGACGTTCTGAACAAGCTCAATCAACTAATTCAACTCAACAAACTAATCAAGTATATTAATTTCAGTAATCTTAGGGAAAATAAAAAAGGTGACTTTTTGTTCTACTTTGAACGAAAGGCCACCTTTCTCTCTTTTTTCTCAACATCGAAGTCTGTTCTTGACATATAAAGCTATACGAATACTTCTACACCCTTATCGTTTACAATTAAAAATAATGGCAAACAATCGTATTTACTGAAACTTAGCGAGGGACTTCTTAATTATTAAAAGTAGTCAAGTACATGCTTTGATGAAAAACATTAGTTATTTCTCTTTAAAAAATTCACTGCGTATTGTACAAATAACTCTGAACCAACTTTCAATGTATCTTCATCTACATTGAAGCGTCCATGATGGTGTGCCCATTGTGAATCTTTTTCAGCATTACCACAGCCAACTAAAGCAAAACAACCAGGTACTTTATCAAGATAGAAACTGAAATCTTCTCCGCCCATTGTAGGATCATCAAGATAATATGATTCTTCTCCGAATGATTGTTCAATGACTTGACGTGCTAACTCTGCACTATCTTTATCATTGATGACAGCTTGTGTACCATAGTTATACTCAACTTCGGCAGTACCACCATAAATTGCGGCAATTTGCTCTGCATATTGATGAATTTGTGCTTCTATATGTTGACGAGTCTCTACATCAAAGCAACGAACCGTCCCTTCAAGAACTGCATTTTCTGCAATAACATTAAAACGAGTGCCTACCTCCATTTTACCTATTGTTAGTACGGCTGGACGTAACGGGTTAACTGTTCTCGATACAACTGTTTGTACATTTAATGCAAATGATGATGCAATCATTACTGCATCAACCGTATCATGCGGCATTGCAGCATGACCACCGCGACCTTTAAATATCACTTTAAAGAGATCTGCTGATGCAAATGATGGGCCAGGTGCACATTGGATTTTATGTGAAGGAATTTGCGACCAAATGTGAATTCCAAACACATTATCAACACTCTCAACTGCTCCTTGACGAACCATCTCCTTAGCACCTGTTGCCACTTCTTCTGCTGGTTGGAAGATTAAGCGCACTTCTCCTTCTAGCTCATCTTTTATTTCATTTAGAGCTTTTGCAGCAATTAATAACATTGCTGTATGAGCATCATGTCCACATGCATGCATTTTGCCATCTTCTTGTGAGTGATATTCAAGCTCACGATTTAATTCATAAACAGATAAAGCATCCATATCTGCACGAAGAGCAACCGTTTTACCTTGCTTCCCACCTGTAATATCAGCAATTACACCAGTTGGTTCAGTTTTTCTATACGGAATGTTCAGTTGTTCTAAATAATCGCATACAAACTGAGTTGTTTTAAACTCCTGCCATGATAACTCTGGCTCTTTATGTAGTTTACGACGAATGGCGACTAACTCATCATTATAACTTGCAATAATTTCTTTTATATTTTTCCCCATTTGAAGGACCCCTTTATTATTTAATCCAGGTTACAAATAAGCCTGCTAATACAACAGAAACTATCGTAACTGTGATGAAACCACCAACAAGCATCGGTGGAAGCATATGACTTGTTAAAAATTCACGTTCTTTTTTATCTGATGTTACAGCGTTCACAACTTCATTTGTAATAATATAATCTGCTGGGAAGCCATATAAGGCTGTTAATGATACAGCAAACGCCATATTTGGACTTACTTTTAAAATTTTTCCTGCGATAAATGAAAAGATATACATGCCAATTACTGCAAGAACGATACTAACTATTAAAGGTGTAATTATTCGTAGCATCATTTCTGGTGTAGCATTTTTTAAACCATCAAAAATAAATAACATTAATGCCATGATGGCAAAACCGAAACCATTTGCCTTTTGTAAAGGCTGCTTTTCTAAGAAACCTAGTGAAGTAGCAATTACACCAAATAGTAAACATAGTACTAATGCATTTACTGTAATAATTGGAGCTAATGCAGTTGATGTAAAATACGCTAAACAGCCAACAATGGCTAATCGGAAAAATTTGAAATAATCCGTATTGTAGCGATCAGGTAGTTTCTTAAATATTTTTGGTTTTTCTAGTTTTTCCTCTTCTTCAACTGTTATTTCCTGAGCTTTTATCTCACCAGAACGATATAGCTTTAATAACCGATTCCCTTCTTTTTTTAAGAAAATTGACGTTAGTGGATAACCAGCAAAACCTTGAATAACATATATGACAATTGCGAAAACAGCTAGATCATCATACCCTGCATTCGCTGCTCCCTCAGACATAATAAGAGCTGAAACTAATCCACCAACTAGTGGAGGAATCGCAACAATCATCGTTTGCAGATCGAAAATCAAAGCGCCTATCGTAAATAAGATAACGATGATACCTAAAATTCCTGATAGTGCAATAACTATCGTTTTCCATTGATTTCTTAATTCTTTCAATGAAAGTAAAGTACCCATGTTAGTAATTAATAAGTACATCATCATTGTTGCTACGATTGCTGGAATACCTGCAATCTCTACAATATTCTTCGGAAAAAACGTCCAATACCCCAATAAAAACAGTACAGCGCAAACAAATACAGACGGAATCCATGCTTTCGTTTTAGTTGCCACAACATCGCCAATATATAAAATCCCTAATAATATAACAAGGGCAAGCATTTGAGCCATAATATAACCTCCAATTAATAAAATTTGTAATATTACAATAACATTAAATTTTCTGAATATGTATATAATTAATATATTTCGAGAAAATATTAACTTTAACTAGCTAATTTATAACGTAAATCACATATAGATATTTTGATATAGATAAACACCTTTATTAAAATAGTAAATTTATTCCTTACCAGCGATAAAATTACTCACATAAGAATAGCTTTTTCTCTCAGTAACATTAATGCAATAATGAGGAGAAGCCATCTCCTCCGCGAAGTACTATCTACATGACTTACAAGCTCAAACAACCCCTTCCCTCTCACTATTAATCTCATGTATAGCATTGTGAATTTTCAAAATTAAAAGTACAATTGGAATTATATTTATTGATACTATACATATTTTTAGGAGGAAAGTCTTTGAGTAAAATTCGAATTGGTATTGTAGGTTATGGTAATTTAGGACGTGGCGTTGTAGGGGCAATTGCCCAAAACCCTGATATGGAATTAGTGGCAGTATTTACTCGTCGTGACCCTTCTTCATTAAAAATCGAGAGCGCTAATGTCCCAGTATATGCGGTAAATGATGCAGAAGAATTTAAAGATGCCATTGATGTCATGATCTTATGTGGGGGATCTGCTACGGACTTACCGGAGCAAGTACCTCATTTCGCTCAATGGTTTAACACTATCGACAGCTTTGATACACACGCCAAAATTCCAGCTTTCTTTGATGCAGTAAATGCAGTTGCAGAACCTGCAAATAAAGTAAGCATCATTTCAGTTGGTTGGGATCCAGGTCTATTTTCATTAAACCGTCTTTTAGGAGAAGCAGTGTTACCTATTGGCAATACTTATACTTTTTGGGGTGATGGCTTAAGTCAAGGCCACTCTGATGCAGTTCGTCGTATTGAAGGCGTTAAAAATGCAGTGCAATATACATTACCAATTGAAGTGGCAGTAAATCGCGTACGTAATGGTGAAAATCCAGAATTAACTACTCGTGAAAAACATGCTCGCGAATGTTTCGTTGTTTTAGAAGATGGCGCAGATGCTGTGAATATCGAAGAACAAATTAAAACAATGCCAAACTATTTCTCTGATTATAATACAACTGTAAATTTCATCTCTGAAGATGAACTTGCTACAAATCATAGCGGTATGCCACATGGTGGGTTCGTTATTCGAAGTGGTGAATCTAACGCGGAGCATAAGCAAATTATGGAGTTCTCTTTAAACTTAGAAAGCAATCCATACTTCACATCAAGTGTCCTAGTTGCCTTTGCACGTGCTGCTTACAAACTTAACAAAGCTGGCGATAAAGGAGCTAAAACAGTTTTCGATGTACCTTTTGGCTTGTTGTCACCAAAATCAGCAGCAGAACTTCGTAAAGAATTATTATAAGAGATTAAAAATAAAAGGCTGGCTCTGTCTTCATGACAAGTTAGCCTTTATTACATTAGTTAAATTACCAAGATTCACTAAAAAGCTTCCGTCATATTGACTTTTATCCTCTCGACAACTATGATGAATAGTGATTCTTACAAAAGACTCAATAATCTCAAACAAGAAACCTTATGCTGCCTTCTATCAATTGAAGGGTCCGTAAGGTTTTTTGTTATTCTACCGAATTTTAACAACTGAATACTCAATCATTATTTTTGACTATGCAAATTATGTCATGTACAGTTGAAGGGTATCAAAATAATAAATGAGGTGACGAAATGGTCGTATACTTTACATCAGAAGCAACTGCAAAAAATGGTAGAGATGGTCATGTAAAATCGAATGATGGCATAATTGATTTAGATTTAAAAATGCCAAAGCGAAATGAAACTCCAACAGGCTCCAATCCAGAACAATTATTCGCTGCAGCCTATTCCGCATGTTATGATGGTGCCCTCAATTTAGTAGCTAAAAATGAAAATGAAACTATTGATTCAACTGTTACGGCTAAAGTTAGCTTAGTGAAAGATGAAGCCGATAATGGCTTTAAAATCGCTGTCACTTTAGAAGTTGAAGTGAAAGGTGTATCACAAGATGTAGCCGAACAGTTAACAGCTAAAGCACATCAAACTTGCCCTTATTCAAAAGCAACTCGTGGTAATGTTGATGTAAATATCGTTACAAAAGCAATTTAAAAATAATTATATATCCCTATGCTTTTACTTTGCATAGGGGTATTTTTTTATTTATTAAAAAAGAGTTAAATTCATTATTATAGAAACATTGATTTCTAAAAGTTACGAGAAGAAATGTTGTAAAAATAGAAGAAAAGGTTTAAACCTAACTCAAATTGAATTACTAAATAGAATAACCGATGATGAACAAACCTTTACTAATGAAAACCACTTCTCTAAAATTAAAGCCGACTCAGCATTAATCAATCAGTAGAATCTATATCTAATTACTTATTAGTACATATGTAGACATCGGTTTTATAGCATTTCTTTGTATTGCATCTTTAAGTATTAATATTTCAGTTTGCAGTAATAGGACCAACTTTTTTGGAATATACTCTACAGCCAGAAGCTCTTTGGCATAATCTTGGATAGTAAAATCCACTTCCCATTCTCCATCCTGTAATTCCGGAGAGTAAATTATATTCTCTTTTTGGATCTCCCACCCGGCTTGTTGAATGATTTTCTTAATATCCTCCGCCGTAAATAATGACCGGATGTTCGAAATACTTGTTTCTTTAAATGTTTCAAATTGAGCTTGAATCAATACAGCCAGAAAATGAGGATACTGTTCAATACTTGTTACCCTTGCATCCCATTCTGCAAAGCATAATGTTTTCCCCCATTTCCTAGCTTTCTTTAATACGACTGCTAGCTGCTCGGCTGACTGGAAATACCAAGAACAGTGCGATAACACAACCACATCAAATGATTTTTCTGAAAAATCGATTTCATCCGCAATCACATCTGTAGCTAAATCTATTTGTATTTGCGCACCTAACTTTGAGGCTTTTAAATGACAGGCTGCTTCTCCTAAAGTGATTGGACTACCATAATCTGCATCCGCGACATCAATACCATGGACAAAGCCTCCTTCACCTACTAGATGTGCTAATACTGCAGTAGTATCCCCTTGTCCACAACCTATTTCCAGTACACTCATCCCTTTTTTGATTGACCAAAACTGCGCTAACTTCAAACGATGCGCCGTTTGAATTTTTTGAATTGTACTATCGTCACCATATATGGCCATACAGTCTATAATTTCTTCTATTATTCTTTCTTCCATCTAGTTCCTCCATTACGCAAATTGATATTGTAATATCTTCCATACTAAATTAGACTATGTGAACAAGCAACTCAATTTATTAATGTGTATAAAAGGAGTGAATTTTATGTCCTCAATCCAATTAACAGATGTACAAAAGCACTTTCAAAAAAGATCCATTATTCAAAATGTCAGTCTGTCTATTGACTCAGGAAAAATTTTCGGTCTAATCGGTCCATCTGGTTGTGGTAAAACAACATTAATCAAACTAATAGTAGGTATGTTAAAAGCGGATGCAGGTCAAATAGAAGTTTTTCAGCAAACTGTACCAAATTACAATTTACTCAAAAGAATCGGCTATATGGCACAATCCGATGCATTATATAGCGATTTAACGGGAATGGAAAATATGCAATTTTTTGCGAAGTTATATTCATTAAATAAAAAAGAAAGAGACAAACGTATTGCTTATGCTGCGGATATTGTCCAACTTACAAATGCTCTTTCTCAAAAGGTTGAAAACTATTCTGGTGGTATGAAACGAAGACTCTCTTTAGCCATTGCACTACTTCAAAATCCAGATATTCTTATTTTAGATGAACCAACTGTAGGAATTGACCCTGCTCTAAAACTCACAATTTGGCAAGAGCTCGAACGTCTGAAAAAAGTAGAAAAGAAAACCATTCTTATCACTACACATGTAATGGATGAAGCTGAAAAGTGCGATGAACTCGCCTTAATGAAAGAAGGTAAAATAATCGCTAATGGGACGCCTACTAAATTAAGAAAAATTTATGACGCAGACACATTTGATGAGGTGTTTTTACGAGCTGGAGGTGCTAAAACATGAGGATTGTAGCTTTAGTAAATAGAATTATTCAGCAAATGCTAAGAGATAAACGGACACTTGCACTACTATTTCTTGCACCTCTCCTCATCTTAAGTCTGATGTACTTTATATTTCATACAGAAGATCATTCTCCGAAGCTTGGCATAGTTGGTGGAAATACTAAAATAATTAAAGCATTAGAAAATGCTAATATTGAAGTAGAAAAGTATAACCAGCTTTCTCAAGAAGAGGCACTTGCTAAAGACTTAGACGGTTGGTTAACACTTGAAAATAAGCAGCTTACTTTGACGTTACAAAACGATTCACCTAGTAAAGCAAAGACATTACAAATGCAGGTGAAACAAGCACTTACAACCCTCCAAATGAATAGTATGTCTAGTAAAATACCGACGCTTGGAGTAACTACAAATTATGTATATGGAGATGAAGATACACAGTTATTTGACATCATTAGTCCTATCTTAGTCGGCTTCTTTGTATTCTTTTTCGTCTTCCTCATTGCAGGAATTGCATTATTAAAGGAACGTACAACAGGCACATTAGAAAGGTTATTAGCTACACCTATTCGCCGTCATGAAGTTGTACTTGGTTATTTAATCGGTTACGGAATTTTTGCTGTCATTCAGACATCAATTGTCGTACTTTATGCTGTAAAAATACTTGATATTGTTCTAGTTGGATCTATTTGGTATGTGCTACTGATTAATTTATTGCTCGCATTAGTTGCCTTATCATTAGGCATTCTATTATCTAGCTTTGCATCTTCAGAATTCCAAATGGTTCAATTTATACCACTAGTCATTGTTCCGCAAATTTTCTTTACAGGATTATTCCCACTGGATGGCATGGCGGATTGGTTACTTTCAATCGGTAAAATTATGCCTCTTTACTACGCTGCGGATGCTCTTACGGGTGTTATGTATAAAGGGTTTGCATTTGCAGATATCGTTATCGACCTCGGTGTATTACTATTATTTTCAGTACTATTTATTTTCTTGAATATCATAGCGCTAAAAAAATACCGAGCTATATAATATCGTTTACAAAAAACAACACGCTCTAAAAAACGAGCGTGTTGTTTTTATTTTATTCTACAGAGACATTCTTTAAATCATCAGCTTCTGTAGGATGTGCTTTAAAGTTTTTCACTGATTTAGATGCTGCTAATAGTGGTGTGGAATGTACTAATGGCAATACCGGTGCTTCTTTATGCAAAATAAGTTGAATTTCTTTATATAACTCTTTCCGTTTTTCTACATCCTGTTCAGAACGACCAGCTTGCAGGAGTTTTTGAACTTTGTCAATTGAAAATTGAGAGTTATTTAACGACCCGTCACGATCAAAGAACAAAGATAATAAATTGTCAGGATCTCCATTATCACTTGTTCCACCAAGTAAAAATAAATCTGCTTCACCTGCTTTTGTTTTCTCTAAATATGTCGCCCATTCAAACGACACAATTTTCGTTTTAATCCCCACATCCTCTAAATTCTTCTGAATCGCTTCAGCAACCTTTTGGCCATCTGGCATATATGGACGTGGTACAGGCATTGCCCATAACTCTAATTCTTTACCATCATAACTAGACTCTTTCAATAATGCTTTCGCTTTTTCAGGATCATAATCATATAAAGGCGTATCTTCGTTATAGCCTAAAGCTGTGGGTTGCACTGGATTTTTTGCTACCAATGCTTTCCCTTCAAAGAATGTGTCCGCAATCACTTGACGATTGACTGAATGGCTAATAGCCTGACGTAACTTTATATCAGTAAATGGTGCTTTATTTGTTGTCATCCCTAAATATCCGACATTAAATGAAGGGCGTTCAATTAAAGTAATTTGGTCATTTTGTTCAACTGTGGAAATTGATGCAGGTGCTACACCATCTGCAATATCAATTTCTCCACTCATTAATGCATTTAACCTTGCTGCATTATCTGGCATTGCTTTGAAAATGACACTATCCAGCTTTGGTAAACCATCTTGCCAGTAATCATTGTTTTTTGTCAAAACGACTGAATCATTTCTTTTCCATTCTGAAAATTTAAATGGACCTGTCCCTACAGGATTTTCTCCAAATTTCCCCCCGTCTTTTTCAAATGCAGTTGGACTTGCAATTGAAAAAGCCACCATTGCTAAATTATTTAAAAGTGGAATCATTGGTTTCTTTAATTGAATGATGAATGTATAATCTCCATCAGCTTTCACACTTTCAATAATATGATTTTCGTCGCCTTTAAAGCCACCGAACATGTCTGCATAATAAGGAAATTGATCTGCACTACCATTCATCCAACGTTCGAAGTTTTTAACAACAGCCTCCGCATTAAAGTCTGTACCATCATGAAATTTAACATTTTCCTCTAGCATAAAAGTATACGTCTTACCATCATCAGAAATCTTCGTATCCTTAGCTAGTCCAGCTTGTGTAGAAGTATCTTGTTCTCCAAATACTAATAATGTCTCAAAAATATTGCGTGCTACTTTGAACGATTCACCGTCGGTTACTGTACTAGGGTCCAATGACACTGAATCCGCTCCGCGACCATAAACAACAGTCTGCTTGTCATTGTTATTTTCTTTTCCGTCTGATGACTTTTCACCTTTTGAGTCGTCAGTTGAACATGCTACCAATATGAAAAGCATAGCCATTACGACAACAATGATTCCTAATCTCTTATTCTTCACAATAATCCCCCCACATCCTATTTTCTTCCTTCTATCAATTATAAGTATATTTTCATAATTTTCAAATAATAATGTAAATAAAAAATGCCTGCAACCGATTTGTGATCAGTTGTCAGGCAGTTGTTAGCTAAGTTTTAGAAAAAGAAATCTAAAATGTAGAATATCAATGCAGCCATTGCTGCTGATGATGGCATTGTAATAATCCAAGTCATAATAATTTTACGAGCTACTCCCCATTTAACACCTTTCACACGTTGTGCAGCTCCTACCCCCATAATAGCGGAAGAAATAACATGTGTAGTACTAACTGGTAAGTGAATTAACGTTGCACTAAAGATAACTGAAGCAGAAGCTAAGTCGGCTGCTGCACCGTTAACTGGGCGCAATTTCATAATTTTACCACCAACTGTTTTGATGATTTTATAACCACCGATTGAAGTACCAAGTCCCATTGCTAATGCTGCAGAAACTCGAACCCAACCTTGAATGTCATCGCCAGTTTGTAATCCTCCAGCGATTAAAGCCATTGTCATAATACCCATTGCTTTTTGCGCATCATTCGTACCATGTGTAAACGATTGAAGTGCAGCAGTACAAATTTGTAAATATCGAATTCCTTTATTTGTACGATACAAATTTGCATTTTTGAAAATGACTTTGAATAAAGACATCATCAAGAAACCAGCTGCTATAGCAATAAAAGGTGATAATAATAAAGCTTGTAATATTTTCACGAAACCTGTGTAGTTCAAGATACCAAAACCGGCTGCTGCAATAGCAGCACCAGCGATAGCACCAATAATCGCATGAGATGAACTAGACGGAATTCCATAATACCAAGTAATTAAGTTCCAAATAATTGCTGCAAGTAATGCAGCTAATATAATCACAGAACCATTTGATAATGCGAAAGGATCTACGATGTCTTTCGTAATTGCCTTTGCAACACCTGTAAATGTGATTGCCCCTATAAAGTTCATAATCGCAGCCATAATTACTGCTACTTTAGGTGGCAAAGCTCGTGTCGATACTGATGTAGCAATGGCATTTGCTGTATCATGGAAACCATTGATAAAGTCAAATGTCAGTGCAAAAATAACAACTAAAACTGTTAATAAGAGTATTGTATCCATTCGTGACTCCTGCTCCTATGCATTACGCATAATAATAGTTTCCATAGTATTCGCTACATTTTGGCAATCATCTGCAATATCCTCTAATTGTTCATAGATATCCTTGAACTTAATAAGTTGGATCGGATCTTTTTCATGCAAGAATAGTTGCTTAATGGATGTACGAAGCACTTCATCACATTTGCTTTCATAATCTTTTATTAAAATGGCATGATCACGCATACCAATTAGGTTTTTCGTTTTTAATAAGTCCATAGCTTTTACAATTTCATCAGCACTTTTCACAATATAACTGATAAATGTATTCATTGACTCATCGATATCGATTAACGCGAACATGTCAAAGTGTGCAATACATTCTTCCATACCATCAAGAACGTCATCCATACTGTTTGCAAGCGCTAAAATATCCTCTCTTTCAATTGGGGTCATAAATGATTTATTCAGCATCACGATTAATTCATGAATGAGAGAATCCCCATCCGTTTCATATTTTTTCATTCGTTTGCTAATTTCTTCTAAGTCTTCCAAACTCTGAATACGGAAATCGTTGGCATAATGCATTGCCTCTTGCACATTAATGGCAATTTTTGCTAAAACTTCAAAGAATGGATCTGGCTTTTTTCGATTAAACATAAATTCCTCCTGAAAAAGTTAGTGTCAAAACATATATTTGTCCTGAACGCTAAATTAGCTTAACAATAATTTAATAGAATATCTGCTATTTTTACATATTCTATGACAACTTTTACAATTCTGTAACATTAGCGTTCACAAATTCGAAAAAAAATTGTTCCAATGTGGAATATTACATGATTTTTTTTATCGAATTTTGTCGAAAAATATATATTTCGGTGCAAAAAAACCCTTGAATATCAGGGTCAATCCATTGATAAATATAACATTTCTTTGTCAATATCAACTTTCTTTGTAAACGATTTATTTTTCGACAAAATACCTACCATTTTAATACAAAATGTAGGTTTTACAATTTACAAAGCTAACGATATTGGCTAAAGAAAAGTCTTTTTTCCGTTAATGAGACAACAAATATGAGTCCAACTTCAAAAACTACAGACTCGTTAAACATTTGTGGGAATCCTTGTATACCATCAAAGATAAATCCAACAATAACAGATGCAATTATTCATACACCACAGACAACTTCTCTCATCCATCAAAATCCACAGAAATACAAAAAAAGAAAATGGTAATAAAACTAATGAAAGTAGGGAAAATTGAAAATGAATTATAACAAATTCATTTCACAGTAGTATGTCCAACATCAAAAAAAGCAATCATGTAAATATCAAATATTGATTTTTTAGACCATTCCCTATTTTTGTATTAATTAACAATTACACCTTCACTACTCTTATTACTTTCCGATATCGAGTACTAGCTGTAACCTCATATCATACTGCTCCTTATTAATCATATCAATTTTTGATCCTTTCTTGACACAGCTGTTAAATATCCTACATTTTTAAAAGCTCCTTTTTCAAACGCATTTTCAAAGAAATAAAAAAGATGTGCATAATTTCATACACATCTTAAATCTTTCCTGTTTCACTTACTTGCGACAAATGTGATGATTGATTAAATTCGCCAAGTAACCATCTATCTTCTTGTATCGTAATATAACTGACGCCTGCATTAGCTAATCGTACTTCCTGTGGAAAAGAATCGCCATTCTCGAGTAGTGTAAAGAGCGCATGAATTACCGCTCCGTGAGCTACTAGAATGACTCGGTCATTTGGATACTGCTCGAAAATTTCAACAAGTCCATTTCGTAACCTTGTAAGCACTGAGTCCAATGATTCTTGATTTGGATATTGTTTATCTGGAAACGCTTTTATACGTTCTTCCATATCCATACCTTCTGCTTCACCGAAAGAACGTTCTTTAAACTCCTCAATTTCAAATAAGGGTATGTGTAATTGTTCGTTTATTATTTCTGCTGTATGTTTTGCTCTTGTTAATGGACTTGTATAAATTGCAGCCCAGTTAGTATTTTTGAAAAATACACCACATTCTTTTGCTTGTTGGATTCCTCTGTCATTAAGAGGTACATCTGTTACACCTTGCAACCTCCCTAGTGCATTCCAATCCGTTTCTCCATGTCTTACTACACAAATTTCTGTCATGTGAGTACCTCCTAAAGCATCTTTACATTAGAGTATCATATTAAATTCCAGCTGTATGCATTAACACTACTCTCCAGCCATCAGGGTCTTCGATTGTCTTACCTTCCTTTTCCCAATAAGGGTTTTCTGGAGGAACTGCATTATAGCCTAATTCTCTTAATCTCTCGATAATCGTATCAATTTGTTGTTGATTTGGTATATAAAATACAATTAAATTATCTTTAGTTGGTGCTGGACAAGGACTGCCATTTTTGTGCTGGGTAAATTCCAAATGATATGTTGCCGTTGGGAGCCCAATCAATAAACCTTCATAATCTTGCCCTGTAAATGATCCAATTTTCGTCAATCCTATACCTTTACAATAAAAATGCTCAACTTGTCGTAACTGATCTGTAGGTCTAGCAACCCTAACTTGTGTAACTAACATATTTTCTGACCAATCATTATTCATATTTACCACCCCTTTGAAAGGATATTACCATTTAATTAAACTTATTAATTCCTTCATAAGATTGAGCAACATCTCACCCTTTTGATGTATACTATTTTATTTTTTCAGCAATACACTGCATAATAAAATTAGATTGAAAGGGGATATACATATGGATTGGTTTGGAAAACTGAATGAATATTTTCCAGTTGAGGAAATGAAATCACGTCAACATATAGAACTTTTACTGAAAGATAAAATAGATATTTATAAAAAGGTAGAGGACGAAAAATACGTATTAACATATGTAGATCACACTGATTTTATATTTGTCGATTATTTATATGTTTCCTTAACTGCACGTGGTGAAGGATTGGGTGGTAAAATTTTAGAACATTTAAAAGGTAATGGCAAACCAATTTTATTGGAGGTAGAGTCACTTGCTCAAGCTGAAGATGACACAGAAAAACGATTACGCTTCTATAAACGTCACCATTTCAATCTAGCTACACAGATTTGTTATTGCAGGCATCATGTAAAGACAGGCGAACCTCTGAAAATGGATATCCATTACTGGGCACCAACGGGTGTTGCTGAAGAAGAAATACTTGGACAAATGAAATGGGTATATGAAAATATTCATGCGTACAAAGATGAATTTCTTTATGGAGCAAAGTATGAACCGACGGATAATGTATTATTTATGACTAAAAAATAATAAGTGGAAAAATAACTATTAAAAAAAGGACTTCTCACAATTCTGTGAAGTCCTTTTCCTAATATTTAACTGGCTTTTTTAAAACCAGCTTGCTCCGCTTCTTTTTCAGTACAGAACATTTCTTCTTCTTTAACTGCATCATAATTGTTAGAGCCCGGCATATGATACAGCTTATTCCCTTTACTATTTATATTACCTTTAATAGAACAACTTCTATTGTTCGTTTTATTTGAGCTATCGGATTTATTTGAGTTTTTTGATTGCCCTTCAGTAGGCACCCCACTTCTCACAACCGATTTATCAAAACCTCTATTTGTTACATAACCGTCATATTGCCAAATTCCTTTTCTCGATGCTTTTGCTTCATTTTGAATTTTCTCAAAAGCTTTCACATTTGTCGTATTCGGTTCATATATATAACCAACACGTACAAGACCTTCACGGATTAGTTGCTCTTGAACACTTTTCCCATCCGCATATGTATAGGCAAGAAGGCGACCATATTTATCTTCATGTTCACCAACATCAAATTGAATTGAAACTTGCTTTGCGTTGTTCAATATTTCACGATTACGAGCCTGCGCTTCTCGTCCAAAAGGTTGTTCACCTAATTGTTTATGGTACATTTCAGGTGCATCTACTAATAAATAGCGTACTTTCTTTGTTTCGCCATCGTATTTTACTTTAATCGTATCACCGTCCATGATACTTACTACTTCGACATCTATTCGCTTTTCTGATTCTTCTTTTTTTGTCACTGTAGCTTCTGTACATGCTTGTAGTATAAATACTAGACAGCCGATAAGAAGGAGTCCCCATTTTTTCATTGTCATCACCATCGTAATCTTAACATAAACTATTAGTTATCGGCTTACTTTCAGGATTTAAAGCAAAAAAATACCCAGTCTTCGTCAGAAGGCTGGGCAATGACTAGATTTGTATTAATCTGTTGTAGTACCGTATGGTTCAATATCTTTGATCGATTTTCCTTGCTCTTCTAAATCACGAATGCGGTGTGCAAGACGTGATGCAGCAGAGGCAGCAATGCTTCCTACTAAATCATCTAGGAATGTATGAACACCTTCACCCGCTTTTGTATCAAGTTGCTGTATTATTCCGATTTTCTGTTTATCTAAATGTCCAAAAGTTGTTACAGCAATACTACCGTAAGTAAATACTGCTCCTAAAGCAATTGTCTCATCAACTCCAAATAATCCTTCATCGGATTCAACTAATTGTTGTAGTGGCGCTGACAGTAACTTTTTCTCTGCTAATTCATCTAGCTCAATCCCTACTAAAATTGCATGTTGAATTTCACGTTTATAAAGTACTTTATCAACCGATTCAATACAATGATCTAGAGATAGTCCTTCATTATATGCAAATTGCATTTCATACACAATTTCCGCGATATCCTTTAATGTTACACCGCGACGTTCTAAAGCATCGCGTGCCGCTTTAGCGACTACTTCAGATGAAACTTGAAGTTTTTTGTTATACATGACTCATCCTCATTTCCAAATTAATAGTCCTTTATTATTACTATTATACCTTTACTTTCTTATATGTTACAATTTCCGTACAGAAAACTGAAGGAGTGACGGCTTTGAATCGTGGCACAATCACAGATATAGATTTTTTCAGTGAATCCTTACAAGAGGACATTCATCTATTAATTTACTTACCTGCAAGCTATTCACCACTTTATAAATACTCAGTGTTAATCGCATCTGATGGCAAAGATTATTTCCAACTCGGTCGAATCTCACGAGTAGTAGATGACTATTTGGAGCAAGGCGATATCGAAAATTTAATAATTGTAGGTGTACCTTATAAAAATGTTGAGGATCGACGACAAAAATATTTGCCAAATGGAGAGAAGCATCAAGCTTACTTACGCTTTTTAGCACATGAACTTGTTCCTTATATAGACGAGCATTACTCTACATATCAAATGGGGATGGGTCGAGCGTTGATTGGAGATTCGCAGGCTGCGACAGTATCTTTACTAGCAGCCATCCAATATCCGAATATATTTGGTAAAGTATTAATGCAGTCACCTCTAGTAAATGATAATGTTTTAGAAAAAGTGCAACAGGTACAAGATGTTCATGCTTTTTCAATCTATCACGTTATTGGTACAAAAGAACATGAAGTAGTAACTATGGATAAGAGTATAAAAGATTTCCTTACTCCTAATCGTGCATTACATGAGTTGATAGTCAACAAAGGCTTTTCTACTTTCTACGATGAATTCGAAGGAAATCACTCGTGGAAGTTTTGGCAACCTGACTTAAAACGTGTCATAAAACAAAACTTTAGTATTTAACATGTATTTCACAATGAATATTAACTTTTTTCTGTTATACTGAAAATTAAGAAAAGCTATATAAAACTACTTAGGGGGTACGGAATTATGAAATACGGTATTGTTGCATTTCCATCTAAGAAATTACAAGATTTTGCGAATTCATATAGAAAAAGATATGACACGCATTTCTCTAAAATCACACCTCATATTACTTTAAAAAGTGCTTTTGAAGTAGATGACTCAAAAGTGAACGAAGTTACTAATATGCTCCAAGAAATTAGTAAACAATTTAAACCGCTTTCAATTCACGTATCAAAAGTAAGTTCATTTGCGCCAGTGAACAATGCTATCTATCTAAAAGTAGAAGCAACAGAACAGCTTCAAAAATTACATGATACATTGCATGCTACTTCATTCGGACAAGAACCAGAATATAAATTTGTTCCGCATATTACTATTGCACAAGATATGTCCTCAGGTGAGCATGATGATATTTATGGTCAGCTACGCATGACAGATGTTCATTCCGAAGAAGTTATTGATCGTATTCATTTACTTTATCAATTAGAAGACGGTTCTTGGACGGTACACGAAACGTTCCGACTGTCTGGAGCTGAGTAATTATTGGTTTTTGCTAAAATTGCTGAGACAGAGAAAGAGTTACGAGATGCTTTCTTTGTTCGGGAGGAAGTCTTTGTTAAAGAGCAAGGTGTTCCTCTTCCTTTAGAAAAAGATGAATACGACAAAGAAGCAACACATTTCGTAGCATACAATGGCGAAGAACCGATTGCAGCAGGCAGAGTAAGAATTGTTGACGGTAATATCGCTAAAGTTGACCGTGTTTGTGTATTACCTGATTTTCGAAGAAAGCAAATCGGTGTTTTAATGATGACACACTTAGAGAAATACGCTAAGAGTCATCAATTAGCAAAAGTGAAATTAAATGCCCAAACTCACGCTATTCCTTTCTACGAAAAACAAAATTATATTATTACATCACCTGAATTTTTGGATTCTGGTATTCCATATCGCGCAATGGAAAAGGAATTCTAATAATAAGTTGCTAAAATGCTGACCAATCGGCGTTTTAGCAGCTTTTTTATTTTATCAATAAATATTTTTAGCTTTTTTTCATTTATTCTACAGCAAAAAAAGCCAACCACGGTTGATTGTAAACTCAACCATGGATTGGCTCCTTTTTATTATTCGAAGTACCGTATGATAATCGTCTATAGTATTTTTCAAACATATTTACTATAATATTTACCTCTATCAGTAACCTTTAGTTCAAATTTTGATAACTCTGCTGGGTTAGGATGGATGAATTGTTGATGAACTTGAAGGGAGTTCCCACGATTTTTGTTTTTTTCATGGTTCAATTGCATTTCAGTAAGTTCAGCACGCATATCAAGCTCTCGTTCAAAATGAGATTGCTTTTTTACTTTTGCAACTGCATTAACATGAGCATAATTATATGCTTTCATGTTAATACGTTCTGCATATTGCATTGCTTGAAATGGCTGAACTGGTAGAATGTAGCCCATCACAATTTCCTCCTATACTATCACTTTTCCTGCAAAGACATATTTTCGATTAAAGTTAGTATATTACTGAGAATATTATTTTATGCTATAACATTTTTTGGATTTTATTTAAATCTAAAGATTTACCATCTTTTAAGATAGATGCGACGATTTTTTCTTCTAGCTCTTTTGTTACTGGTTTATTTGCTAGTTGAGATACTTTACGAATAATTTGTCGAATCTGGCGTTCGTCTTGAAAATCTGCATATTGAATAGCATTTGCTAATGCAAGTACATCTTCCATTGGTACGCCCGTTTTTCCTTCTATTTTTCGAAAGAATGAGCTTTGCATTTAAGTCCCCCCTTTTTAACCCATAAAGCTTGCGCCAACAATAATCAACAAGATGAATAGAACAACGATTAGAATAAATGTTGAACCATTGCCGCTATTGCCGCCATAGTAGCATTCGTTTCCGCCGCCGTAGCCACCGCCGTAGCCGTAACCATAACCTGAGAATCCAGACATAAGAAATCCCTCCTCTCTCTCACCGTATTGTATGCAACGGTTTACAGAAAGAAGAGGGCGTTTGAACTAGTCGATATTTCCTTTTGATCGAAAAATTAAAGCTCCTATAAATCCAAATATGATGGCCGCACTAATACCCGAACTTGTCACTTCAAACATACCCGTTAAAACTCCTATCCAACCATGCCTTTCAACTTCTGCTAAAGCACCGTGTGTTAGAGAGTTACCAAAAGACGTAATAGGGATTGTTGCGCCTGCACCAGCAAAATCAATAAGTGGCTCATATAAGCCAAAGCCATCTAAGATTGCACCTGTGACAACAAGTATGGACAATGTATGTGCAGGTGTTAATTTACCGACATCCATCAGCAGTTGACCAATTACACAAATCAATCCGCCAACAATAAATGCGATTATAAAAGAAGTAAACATTTTATTCCCTCATTTCATCGTTACTTCGATTGCATGTGCAACGGTTGGAATCGATTGATTTTGTTGCACAGATAACGGAGACAAGAGAGCGCCTGTTGCTACTAACAGTACTCGCTTCATCCGTCCGCTTTTTAGTTCTGCTAGTATTTCGCTAAAAAAAACAGACGCGGAGCACCCTGCTCCACTTGCACCAGCTAAAAACAATGGATTATCTCCGTAATACTCAGCTCCGCCATCGCGAACTGTTTCTAACTGTTTTGTCGTAAATCCAGCTTGCCTTAACATTTCTTTTAAAATAGGCAAGCCCACTTTTCCAAGATCACCTGTCATAATAACATCGTAATCTTGTACAGTTTGACCTCTACCTTTTAAATGTTGTTTAATCGTTGAAAAAGCTGCTGGTGCCATTGCTGCCCCCATATGAAATGGATCTGATTGTTGAAAATCCGCTACTTTTCCGAAAGTCGCAGCCTCAATGCATGGTTCTCCTTCTTGATGTTTACCAATAAGAACATAACCTGCAGCAGTTACAGTCCATTGTGCAGTTGCTGGTTTTTGACCTCCATAATCGACAGGATATCTGAATTGCCTTTCAATCGCATTATGCTGACTTGCAGCCCCAGCGATTGCATAATGGCTACCACCTAGCTCCGTTAGTAAGCTAGCGATAATAACGGCTGAGGTTGATGTAGCACACGCTGAGTACATACCGATAAAAGGGCTTCCAATAGTAGCAGCAGCAAAATTCGTTGGCGTCATTTGATTGACTAAATCTCCACCTATAAAGAAATCTACTGCATCCTTAGTCAACTTCTTTTTTTGTAATGCGATTTGTGCAGCTTCTTCAATCAAATGTTGATGTCCTTGCTCATTTGTTTTTTGATCTGCCCTTTCATCATCTAGTACTAAATCGAAATTCCGAGCAAAAACACTTCTCTTCTCCAATGGCCCAACTACTACTCCGGCTGCTAAAATGGACGGCTTAGATGGAAAATAAATTACACCTTTATCCATCACCATTGAGTCACCCCAATCGTTACTAAAATTAATTTAACAAGTGCTACAAAAAAGGCAGATACAACTCCGAACACAATAACCGAACCTGCTAATTTGAAAATATTTCCACCTACTCCGAGCACTAAACCTTCTGTCTTATGTTCAATAGCTGCTGAAATAACTGCATTACCAAAGCCGGTAACTGGTACTGCTGACCCTGCTCCTCCAAATTGACCTAGCTTTTTATAAAGTCCAAATCCAGTCAGTAATAATGAAATGAATATCATTGTTGCTACCGTTGGATTACCTGCTGTACGCTCTGTAAAATCAAAATTCATAATATAGAAAAAAGAAATGGCTTGTCCGATTACACAAATAATACCTCCAACTAAAAAAGCTTTTAGTAAATTTAATCCAATTGGCGTTTTAGGTGACAGTTTTGTTTGTAATTGCTCGTAATCTTTTTGATTCATCAGGTTTCTTCCTTTGCAAGATCTTGTAATTTCTTAATTTTCTTTTTTAGTTCTTTTTCAGTTAACTCTTTTTTCATAAGCTTTTGTGTTTCCCAAGATATTTTAAAGTCAGTACTAACAAGTACTTCTTTATCAGGAAATTCTTTTTCAAATTTCTTCTGTAAACCTTCTTCGATTTTGGTTCGTTTTAATTTTGAAAAAGGTTTTATCTGCACACCCACTAAAATAACATCATCCACGAAGACCGCAGTACCTTTTTCAATCGATTTTTCATCATTCAGAAGCTTTTCAATAGTCGATTGCGATCCATTATCCCCTGCTGCATGGTACGTGGCAAATTTCTCCTTCTGTTCTCCACTACAAGCGACCATTAACTGAATACAACATATTAATAACAAAAACCTTAAAACGTTTCTCTTCATATACTTCACCTTTTTTTAAAAACAGTATGCGTTTATTTCGAAAAATTATGCATAACTGAGGCAGTTGCCCTAGTTCATTTTCTAAAAAGACATATTGTATAAGGAGATTGAAAAGGGGGTGAAATTAAAAATGGGATGCGGAAGAAATGATAATGCAGTAGGTCACAAAGTTTCAAAAGGATGTGTTTGCGACGTAGTACGCGCAATTAAAGACATTCAAGACCAAAACGTTGATGACGGTTGTGGCCCTTGCCCAACTAACTGTTTCCTAGAACCTCTTGGCGGATTAGTAAGCCCTGCACGAACACAAGCTAATACACGTGTATTTATGCTATTAAACAAAGACGGTACTCCTTTTAAAGCGTTTTTCAGAACTAATGCTTCTGGCGATCATCACTGTTTCTCGGTCTTTTTCCGAGTAGAGGATATTTTCGACGGTTGCTGTGCTACTTTACGTGTATTAATTCCTTTAAAACACGGTAATCATGTAGCTGATTTGTTAACAGATTGCGGCAATGAAGTAGATTTATCAATGATTTGTAAAGTTGTAAATTGGGAAGCATCTACTAGCTGTGTTACTGTTGACTTAAATTGCTTCTGTGCAGTTCAATGTATAAAAGACGTCTTTTTAGAAGATGTATGCGACTAATATCAAGTCAAAGGACTTTGCAGTAGTGTCTTTGTTTTAAAATGGATGATAGCAGTGTCAGGCAATGAGCTCCAAAGTTAGGTAATCTAACTTTCGGGGCTTTTTGTGATATGTATCTTTATCTTATGCAGTTATGATTTATTTTTGCAAAAAAAAGCTATCCCTTTAAAGGGACAGCTGTTAAAATACTTTTCCTCGCCACTTAATTTCGACGAGTTCATTAATTTTCGTTGGATATACGACACCTGTGTAACTTTTCAAAATTACTTCATCTTGCATCACACGATCGACGACACCTTCTATAATACGGCCATCTGATAAACTAAATTGCAATGGTTGATAAGCTTTCTGTTGAAACGGTGCAGATAAAAATATTAAACGCTCTGTTTTACGACGAATTTCAGCATCTTCTATAACTGGTTCTATGGATTCTACTTGTTCCATTGACTCTTCTACAACATCATCTACATCTACATCTACATCTTCAATAGCATCTTCCACAACAGAAGTACTATCACTATTAATATCAATAAAAAAAGCCGGGGGAGCTTTGATAAAAAGGAGTGGGCGATTCCCCAAGGTAACACATCCTTTTTTTCATATTGTATGCTCCTCCGGAAAATAAGTTCACATTAATTTACTAATGAACATTGTTGCAATCCCAAGATAAATTAAAATACTTGTTATATCATTTAATGTTGTAATAAAAGGACCAGATGCAACTGCAGGGTCAATTTTCAGTCGGTGCATTAATAACGGTATAAAAGATCCTGCAATTGTTGCAACAACAATTGAACAACAAATAGCGGTCCCTACCAATACTCCTAAAAGCCACATGTGTTTCCAAAAGAACACAATACCAAATGCAATAGCACCACAAACAACACCTGTAATTATGCCTGTGATTGCTTCTCGTAATAATAACTTCATCTTACTCTCTTCTTCAACATCACCAGTAGCAATCCCTCGAACAGCAACGGCTAATGCTTGCGTTCCACTATTTCCTGACGTACCACCTATTAAAGGAATAAAAGCAGCAAGAATTGCCACTTTTTCTAATGTTCCAGTAAATAAATCTACCAAATTAGCGGTTAACATGCCTAAAAATAATAATACAACAAGCCATGGCAAGCGTTTCTTCGCTGCAGCAAACGGGCTTTTGTCGAATGTCACCATATCTGAAACCCCGGCTAATTTAGAGTAGTCATCTGACGCCTCTTCATCAATGACATCAATAATATCATCAACTGTAATGATACCCAGCATTTCGTTTTTTGAATTAATAACAGGTACAGCTAAAAAGTTATAGTCCTTCATAATTTGCGCGACTGCCTCTTGATCGTCAGTTACATTAATACTTACAACACGATCATTCATTATTTGTCGTATTAATGTGTCTTCTTCTGCAATGATTAAGTCACGCAAAGAAATGACACCCGTTAAATGATTTGTATCATCGACAACAAATATATAATAAATCGTTTCTGCATCTGGCGCTGCGTTGCGTAAAATTGTCATCGCTGAACGAACGGTTGAGTTTTCAGGAATAGCGACATATTCTGTCGTCATTATAGAACCAGCTGTATATTCTGCATAGTACAGAAGTTCTTTAATATCCTGTGCCGAATCTTTATCCATAATTTTAAGGAAATGAGTGATTTGATCTTTATCTAATTCATTTAAAACGTCAACCGCATCATCGGTATACATGGCTGCTATCATTTGCGCTGCATACGTCGTATCCATTTCCTCTAAAATGCCTTTATATTCGTCATCATCGAGTTCAATAGCTTCAAAAATGTCAGCCATCTCTTTAGGGGAGAGATACTGATAGATAATCTGTCGTATGTCTGGTCCCACCTTCTCATAAAACTGTGCCTGATCATACGGATGAAGTGCTAGAAACTCCTCGCGAAAATTATCTGTCTCTGAATTCTCCAGTAATTGACGTAGATGCTGCTCATCGAATTGTACTTCATCTTTTTCCTTTGTTTCTTCTATCATGCATGTCCCCTCCTCTCGACTCATTAAGTCAGTTAAAATAACACCTTACTATAATAGAGTGTAGACCTTCAAAAGAGCAATTATTTTTTTAAAAAACTTTTTAATTTCAGCCTTTTGAACACCCCTAATACTAACATTCGGTAGTGCATTTTTACAAATAGCATATTTAAATTTCCCAGGAAATCAAAAATAAGGTGCTTCTTTTAATAAAAGCACCTTACATTAATTATTCTATTAGTAGTGATTGCATATCTTTTGGTAAACCTATTTGCCAGCTGTAAAATTGTTTCGTCACTGGATGATGTAACTGAAGCTCAACACAATGTAATGCTTGGCGATCGATTAAATTTCTATGGCCTCCATACAACGTATCTCCAACAAGTGGATGTCCAATAAATGCCATATGTACACGAATTTGATGCGTACGTCCTGTGTGTAACTTTAAACGAATATGAGTAATTGCTTCTCCATCTAACCTTGTTCGTTTTAATACGACAACATCTGTGTGAGCAAACTGTCCATCACTTCGTACTTCACGTTCAATAATACTACCATCTTTACGCCCAATTGGAGCAATAATTTCTTGCTGTTCTAATTCCAAATGGCCATGTACGATTGCTTCATAAGTCCGATGTATAGCATGTTTCTTTTGAGCTTCACTCATAAGATGGTGAACGTGGCGATGCTTAGCAATACACATAATTCCAGATGTATCTCTATCTAGACGCGTTACAATATGTACCGTTGAAGCTAAATCTTGCTGTTGTAAATGGGCAGCTACAAAATTAGCAACACTACCTTTGGGATGATCGTGGGAAGGAATCGTATTTTGATAAGGTTGTTTAGCAATAACTAGCAGTTCATGATCCTCGAAAATGACCTCGAGCTTCCCATCTTCAGGAACTAATCCCTTACTAATTTCTTCTGGAGGGAAGATGATTGTGACTAAATCATTCTTCTTTAGGCTATGACGGACATTTTGCTCAATATCATTTACTAAAAGTTGTCCACCTTGAAATTTTATTGCTGTTAAAGCTCTCTTAGAAATCCCCCACATGGCAAGTGCATCTCTAAAAAGTTGGTCGTGCTCTACTTTAAAGGTTAAGCGATATCGTAAATCTTTCATATTATTTCAAATCACTATCGATAAAAGAATCATGTACACGTTGCCAAAATGGGAATGCTCTAAAGCGAGCAAATCTCACCTTTTCCTTCGCAACTTTGTACTGAATTGATTTTACATTTTTATGCAATAACTGTACATGATCGACTGTAACCATAAAGTCTTTAGCCTTCACTGGTTTTAGCACGCAACTATGATGTGCCGGTAACACTAATGAAGATCCGACTGTACGAAAAACGCGATTATTAATAGATGCCATTTCAGTCACTTGAATAGCTTCTATTGATGGATGTAAAATGGCACCACCAAGTGCCTTATTGTAAGCTGTACTTCCTGAAGGTGTAGAAACACAAAGTCCATCTCCACGGAAGCGTTCAAATGGTTTCCCATTTAATTCAACGTCCATTACTAATGTTACTTCTGGGGATTTAACTGTAGATTCATTCAAAGCTAAATAAGTGTAATTTTCATCTGAATTTTGATAATTAATCACAACTTCTAATAGGGGATAATCGATTACATTATAGTCATTCTTTGCTATAGAGATAACCAATTTCTCGATTTCAATTGGCTTCCAGTCAGCATAAAAACCTAGATGCCCCGTATGGATACCTACAAATGCAACATCTGATAATATATGGCTATATCGATGAAATGCATGTAACAGTGTACCATCTCCACCAATCGACAACACGATATCTGGCTTTTCTTCATCTATTTCTAATCCAAAATCAGTTAAGTACGAGATAGCTCTTTCCATTAATTCATTTGATTGTGGATCATTACGTGATTGAACGGCAAATTTCATAGGTTTTCATGAGCTCCCTTCGAATTATCCTCTCTAACTTTTGGATTTGAAGCCTCTTTGTATTCGGTAAAATACTTTTGAGCTTCCTGTATCTCCTCGCGAATTAAAGACATTTCCTCATCTAATCGGAACGCTGCCTCTGCTGCGCTTTGTAGGCGATTTTTTATTTCCTCAGGAAAAATCCCTTTATACTTATAGTTCAATGAATGCTCAATAGATGCCCAGAAGTTCATTGCAAGTGTTCTAATTTGAATTTCAGCTAAAATCTTTTTCTCACCTTGAATTGTTCCGACAGGATATTCAATTATCATATGATAAGAACGATATCCGCTAACTTTTACATTGGTGATATAATCTCTTTCTTCTACAACTGTTAAATCATTGCGCTGTCTTAATAATTCAATAACAGTAGGAATTTCATCCACGAATTGACACATGATACGTACCCCTGCAATATCTTGTAACTCATGCGCTAGCATATCTGACGGTTCAAAGACTAGACCTTTTTCTAAAGTCTTGTCATAAATACTTGCAAGTGGTTTCACCCTACCTGTTACAAATTCTATTGGTGACGTTTCATTTGATTTTTCGAACTGTGCGCGCATTCCTTTTAGCTTAATTTTCAATTCATCCACTGCTTGCTTATAGGGCTGTAAAAAGCGGTCCCATTGTCCCATGATAAGTCCCCCTAATCTTCTCGGGATTCGTTCAATATTTCTGCAAAGGCTTCTTCAACAGCTGTTGAAAAGTCTTCTCCATAATTATGATTTCCTTCAATATTAAATATAAGTGCGTTTAATTCATCCTGGAAGTTCACTAATTCAGTTTGTCCATTCCCCCAAGTTAATATTGGCTCAAAATCAGACTGTAATGTTTTGACTAAAAGTGGCCAAATAGCTTGTGGGAATTTTATGTAATGGTAGTCTTCCCCTGCATCCATTAAATAGATAAAAGCCATGGCGTCTGAATCAGTAATAACCTGACCTGCAGCTCGCCATTCCAAATCAGGTGTTTCTCCGCATATTTGTAAATGAATTTGTTTTTCTAATTGTGATCCATTTTCTACTGTATATGTTTTACGCAAAGCCTATCTTCCTTTCCGTGAATCTTCTATCATTTTATCATAGTAAGCCTCATTACTACCCACTTTTTCGGAGAATTGTTGTGCTTTTCCCCATTTCGACAATCATTGCAATGCAGTCTATACTTCACCTATAATTAATTTATAAGAATTTATAAAAAGAGAGGGTGATTGGTATGGCACAACAACTAGAAATTGAGTTTAAAAACCTACTTTCGAAAGAGGAATATGAAGCCCTTTGTAATACTTTTGCTATTCCAAATGAAGATTTTCACGAACAAGCAAATCATTATTTTGATACACCAGATTTTCGATTAAAGAAAGCACGTTCAGGTTTACGAATACGCGAAGTTCAAAACCGCTTTGAATGCACACTAAAAGAACCAGCATCTGGTATTGGGTTATTGGAAACAACGGATTTATTAACTGAGGAGCACGTGAATGAAGTGCTAAATGGGGCTACTCTAAAAGCAGATGAAGTAGATACCCGATTAAAAAAACTTCAGATTAACCCCACAGATTTACAACTATTAGGTACACTTTTTACAAAGCGTGCCGAAATAAAATATAATGGCGGACTTCTCGTTTTCGACCATTCTCGCTATTTAGACACTGATGATTATGAACTAGAATTTGAAGTGACAAATGAGAAGTTAGGTAGAACATTATTCGAGGAATTTTTAGCAAAACATACTATTCCTGTTAGAATAGCTGATAAAAAAATTGCTCGCTTCATGGCCGCCGTCAATAAGAAAAGAGGTTAATAGATGGATATCTCAGCTTTAAAAACGCTCTTAGAAATTCAAGGTCTTCAATCCATGGGATCGACTAGCTTATCAGCCACTGATTCATCATCTTCTTCATCTAATATGTTCACTCAATTAATGAATGAAATGATGACTTCATCAACATCTCAAAACGCCCCTTCACAATTACTAGGCTTAACAAATTCAGTATCGGGCTCAAGCAATTCTTATGCTGCATTATTAGGTAGTGGATTAATGGGTTCTTCAACAACGAGCTCGGATAATGCACTTTCGAGCTTGTACTATAACGGTACTTCTCCTATATATAGACCAACTTCGGTGTCTAATAATACATATAGTACAACACCTTTAAATCCAGTATTAACAGGTTACACCGCGGGACCTACTAATGTCACTTCAAATACGCAATATGATGCCATTATAAAAAAAGCATCTGAAACTTATGGTATTCCTGAAAAAATGATTAAATCTGTGATTAAACAAGAATCTAATTTTAATAACTCTGTCGTTAGCCATGCAGGGGCTGCTGGCCTTATGCAATTAATGCCTGGTACAGCCAAATTCCTTGGTGTCTCAAATGTCTTTGACCCAGAACAAAACATTATGGGCGGTACGAAATATTTGAAACAAATGTATGATAAATTCGGTGGTGATATGAATCTAATGTTAGCTGCATATAATGCTGGGCCTGGTAATGTTTCTAAATATAATGGTATTCCACCATTTAAAGAGACGACGAATTATGTTACTAAAATCATGAATAGCTATCAAGCTTAATAAGACAGCAGCCGTTGTTGTCTTATAATTTCATATCAAGTCACTCTTAGAATCGACATATAACTTAGAATTATGTCGATTTTTTTTTGATTAAATTTCCTTGAAGGCACGATTTTTCATAGTAGCCATACACTTTTTCTGACTTTTTTATTAAACTATATGAAAAAAGTAATGTAATTTAATCGATTTGTTTGAGAAAAAACGTTTAGGTTGATAGAATAGAATTACAGCTAAAGCAAAGGAGCATCATCAATGACGCAAAAACCTATTATTCCTTATGAGGAAATTGGCGAAGAAACACTATCAAAAATGATTAAGATTTTCTACTCCAAAGTCGCTAAAAATCCGAAGCTAAAGCCGATATTTCCTGATGATTTAACTGAAACTGCCCGCAAGCAAATTCAATTTCAAACTCAATATTTAGGTGGTCCAAATCTTTTTACTGAAGAGCATGGGCATCCAATGATGAGAGCCCGCCATATGCCCTTCAAAATTACACCTGAACGTGCACAAGCATGGTTAGAATGTATGGCTGAAGCTATGGATGAAGTTGGATTGGATGGAAAGATTCGAGAAATATACTATAAACGACTCGTCCTTACAGCGCACCACATGATTAATTCACCTGATAACGACGAGGAGGTATTAGAGTGAATAATATTCAGATAATGCCGGCACCGCCTTCGCATACTACTCTGAGTAGACCGATTGAGCTTTATGTATTCATTGATCCGCTTGCTCCAGACAGTTGGGATTTACAAGCAATTATCCGTAAGCTTCAAGTAAATTATAATCAGTACTTTACTTTACGATTTGTTCTTAGTACAGAATTAGCTTCACTTAACGTCGCTTGCCAACGTGTAAATAGCTGTAATAGTGAATATGAAGAAATTGATGTCTCTCATCCTGTTCTTCCTTCAATCGCAGTAAAGGCTGCTGAATTACAAGGGAAAAAAGCTGGCTATCGCTACCTGATGAAATTGCAAGAATATGTCTTGTTGAATACAAAAAACGTCCGTTCACGCTCGACTTTAGTCGAAATTGCCAAAGAAGCCAAACTAGATATTCAAGAGTTCCAAACAGACTTCCAGTCGTTGGAAGCGTCTCGTGCATTTCAAAGTGACTTATGCATTACGCGCGAAATGGATGTAGAAGAAGTACCAAGCTTCGTTTTCTTTAATGAAAATATTGAAGATGAAGGTTTAAAAGTTAGTGGAAATTATTCATATGAAGTTTATGAACAAATATTAGAAGAATTATTAGACGGTGAACTTATTTGTCAACAACCTCCATCAGTAGAAGAATTATTTAAACGGTATCATACATTAACAACTAAAGAAGTAGCATCAATTTATAATATTACTGAACAAACTGCTGACCGAGAGTTAAAAAAGAAAATGCTACAACAAAAAGTCGACCGCATCAATTATGAAGAATCATCGCTGTGGCGTTTAAAATAAATTATATATAGGCTAGTAACGATCTATTTTATCGTTGCTAGTCTTTTTTAATTTCTATTAGAAATCTTGCTAATTGTATGTAAGAACTAGTTAACATGTTGATGATAGTTACCGGTTAATAGAAAATAACAAAATAAAAGAGGCGCCTCTACGAGAGACGCCTTCTTTTCACAAAGGGGATGGGAGAAATGTTCACGTTCAAACAAAGGGGTGTATGTTTGTTTGTGATTTATTTCACATCTAACACTTTAGCATGGAAAAAATGATATAGCAATGCTTCAGAATTGAATTCACAAAGTTGTCATAAGGAAAGCGTTTGCAAGTGGTAATAAGTCTTTTAAACTTCAAATTGACATGGTTTTGTCGAGTCTTGTTAATATTTTTTATAGTTTTCCACCCGAAAATTACTTATCTTTTCATATCACTATATAGAATGATTCCAAATTAAAAAACCGAGGGGAATTATTTCCACCTCGGCCTTTTAAACATTAATTATTAAACGTCTAGAAGTTTTTCTAGTTCCTCTAAGTTTTTCTCGAATACTTTGCAAGCTTCTTCGATAGGCTCAGCAGATTCCATATTAACACCCGCCGCTTTTAATACTTCAATTGGGAAGTCTGAACATCCCGCTTTTAAGAAATTGTTAATATAACGATCTACTGCAGGTTGTCCTTCTTCAAGGATTTGAGCACTTAAAGCAGTAGCAGCACTCTTACCTGTTGCATATTGGTAGACATAATAGTTGTAGTAGAAGTGAGGGATACGTGCCCATTCTAGACCAATCTCTTCGTCCACAACAATGTCGTCACCATAATATTGTTTATTTAGATTATAGTAGACTTCCGTCATTTTTTCTGCTGTTAGCGCTTCCCCATTTTGATCAAGTTGATGAATAATATGTTCAAATTCAGCAAACATTGTTTGGCGGAAAATTGTACCACGGAATCCTTCTAACCAGTGATTTAATATATAAATACGTTGTTGTGGATCTTCAATCGTATTTAATAAATGATGGTTTAATAACTCTTCGTTACAAGTTGATGCAACTTCTGCTACGAAAATAGAATAGTTACCGTATACGAACGGTTGGTTGTTACGAGTGAAATAACTATGGACACTATGTCCAAATTCATGAACAAGAGTAAATAGATTATCTAAATTATTTTGCCAGTTCATCAGAATATAAGGATTCGTACCATATGCACCTGAAGAATATGCGCCACTTCTCTTCCCTTTGTTTTCAAGTACATCTACCCAGCGATCCTCTAAACCTTGTTTCACAATACTTACATACTCATCACCAAGTACTTCAAAGCTTTTTAACATATGATTTTTTGCTTCTTCATATGGCATATCCACTTTTGATTCTTGTACAAGTGGTGTATATATATCCCACATATGAAGTTCATCGACACCCAATACCTTTTTGCGCAGCGCAATATAACGATGCATTAAAGGTAAATACTTATGAATTGTCGAGATAAGTTGATCATACACTTTTTCCGGGATATGATTTGCAGCCATTGCTGACTGACGAGCTGATTCATATTTGCGAATACGCGCATTGACATTATCACCTTTAACATTACCAGCAAGGGTCGTTGCAAATGTGTTACGGAATTCTCCGTACGTTTTATACATTGCTCGGAATGCCGCTTCACGTACTTTGCGATCGCCACTTTCTAAGAAATGTGTATAATTCCCATGTGTTAGTTGAACTTGATGACCATTTTCATCTTCAATCGTAGGGAACTGTAAATCAGCGTTATTTAATGTACTAAATGTTTCAGATGATGCACCTGTTACTTCTGACAACTGTGCAAGGATTGCCTCTTGCTCCGCTGGCAAAATATGTGGACGTCCAATGTTAATTTCAACCAATTCTTGTCTGTATAATTGAAGTTCCTCATTTTCAGCTAAAAATTGTTCAATTATTTTTTCATCTAACGCTAGAATTTCAGGTGTTAAAAATGACAGACCAGTTGAAACTTTCGCATAAAGTGATTTGCAACGACTGTCCATTGCTTGATAGAAACTGTTCGCTGTGTCTTGATCCAATCGCATATGTGAATATGTGTAAAGACGCATTAATTTTGAATACAATTTATCTCGGTATTGTAAAACCGCTAAAAGTGCCTGTGCACCGTTTTCAATTGTACCTTGATAAGATGCAGCATTTTCACTCAAAGCACTAATATCCTTAAACTCTGCTTCCCAAGCTTCGTCTGTCTCAAAAATATCTTCAAGACGCCAAGTTAGTTCAACAGGTACCTCTTGTCTTGTTAATACTTTTTGTTCTGATTTCGTTGTCATATTTTATGACCTCCTATTGTAAATACGTTGAGAAACAAATACCTTTATTATTTTCTCAATTTTCATAACACTTTGCAAGGAATTCACTATGCAATAATTGTAAGATAATAGCTTCTTTTGTTGAAGAATGAATGGAACGGACACTCAATTTTTTCAATAACAAAATATAGTGAAGAATCGCATCTTTCCCTCGCTCATCTTGAAAATAATCCGGATTATTTAAGATAAATATCGCAATAACCTCATCATCCACTTGTAATATACTAATTTGACAATCTTGTAGAAAGAATAATAATGTTGCTTGCCATTCTGCAATGTAGACATCAATATATTGAGCGTTTCGAACAGGCAAGCCAATGAATAAAGGTAATTGGTCAAGTCTCATACGCGCACCGTAACAGCCTTTTAAGAGCAGATCCTGAACCCCTTTCCTACTTAAGTAGAAACGTTGACGTAAAAAACGCTGGCGGATAAGCAAATGGAATCTCCAATAATGAGTGAATTCCTCCTTTGTAGGCTCTTTTAAATGCAAAAATGGAAAATATTGATGTGCAATCGGTAACTGTTGGACCTTGGCGATAAAGCGATACCCATGTATGAACAATAGATGAGAAAAATAAATAAACTTCGCTGTAGTAGGATTGTAAGTAAGAAGGGTTGATCCGTGTTGGGGATGACATGTGATAAATTGCTGACGAAACGGAGAGATTTGAACAAGTTGAATACGTGTAGGTTTTTGCTGCTTAAAATTAGGGGTTTTAAGAAGCCATAGAGGAACTATACTTGCATTTAAATATCCTTTAGTACGTGCTTGTACAACTTCAATAGGTATATTGCTACACTGAAATTCAATCGCATATTGCTCATTTTTAGTTGTTACTAGTAAATCCGGCCGCTGCGACAAGTTCTTTATAAAAGGCTCCAGTTGAACAGTTAATCCTTTGTTTTCAAAAAAACAATAAAGTTGTTGTTTACCTATTAAATGTTCTTTTGACTCACCATCCGAAAATAACTGTGGACAATTTGAATCCTTTTTGTGTGCAAAATGAGGAACAACAATTTCACCTATTCGAAGCTGTAACTCTTCTTTACATTGCGGACAAAAAAACTGATGGGTTCTCCTTAACTGTTTTAGATTTTCTCTAGTATGTGATGCAGACAATATAAATAGTTCATTATTTGCTGTCATTGCAGATAAAATACAAACACCTCCTATTTTTATCCATTCTATTAATATATGGTATAAATTGCAAGAAAAAAAATCCCCCGGGATTCGGAGGATTTTCACTGTCATTTAACAAAATACTTTATAACTGTATCAAAGCAGTCTTTTTCCATTAATGCTTTACCGTATTCTTGAAGAATGTGGATTGTTACCTCAGCGTCCGTGGAAAATTCAGTAATAACACTGAAAATGTCCTCAGCTTCATCATGTAAAACCTCTTCATTAAAACGGATGTGTAAATAGTAGTTACCTTCCCATTGATACAACGCATTATGGAATAGTGACGTCTCTTGTATTTTTTGCGCAAGAGGAATAATATCATCAAATTCCTGTAATTTAAAGATAAAATCGGAGTCCTCATCGATTGTACTGTTTACAAGATCTTCAAAATCGTCAAATTCATGCGCTTTTGGCTCATCGCCACCAAATGCGGATGACATCATTCTTTGTTTATCTTCTATATCGAAGGGCGGTTCGATATGCTGACCGTCCTTATAAATTTTAGCATGTGTGATAGTCAGTTCAAGGCCATTCTCTTGAACTATCACTTGGATCCATAATGGTCCTTCAACTTCAAAATATTCTTCGTCATTTATTTCATCCATCATAGACCAGAAGAGTTCTTCGCTTTTTTCCCGGTTATACCATACTTCATCTTTCGTGAATCCACGTTCTTCAATGTCATGATAAGAAATGAAGAGTTTAAGTGTATTCTCATTTATGCGTTCGATGTCCATATTACACAACTCCCTTCGGTCAATACTAACAGATGCATCGAGTCCACTTATGAACAAGTCTTTAAAATTTCTTGATAATACAGTGTCTAATACTATTGTATGATGAGTTTGTTGAAAATGGAAAGGAAATAACTCGGAAAATTACAACAGTATATGAATTGTAGTAGACAAGGTATAGTAAATCAAGTCATAACGCTTCTATGTATAGATGTACTATCCTCTTTTATATAGTAAATAATGAAAAAAATTTTTATGCATAAAAAAAAGCCAGTTGTGTAACACTTAACAACAACTGGCTCTGAAGACATAATAGATAGATCGTTACGCATGAATCCTAACTAATCAATATACTTATTATACACATGTATACTGCTGACCAATTTGAGCGAGCATGCTACATGAAAATTGCTCTTATTATTAGTTAACCATCTTCTGTGCTTCTTGTAATTGATAAGCACGAACTTTACGAGGTAAGAAACGACGAATTTCATCTTCGTTATACCCAACTTGTAAACGTTTTTCGTCTAAAATAATCGGACGTCGTAAAAGCCCTGGATGTTCTTGGATTAACTCATAAAGACGCTGTAACGGTAAAGTTTCTACATCTACTTTTAATTTTTGGAAAATTTTAGAACGAGTTGAGATGATTTCGTCTGTACCATCCTCAGTCATGCGTAAAATTTCTTTTATTTCACTTATGCTTAAAGGCTCCGCGAAAATATTTCTTTCTGTATATGGAATATCATGTTCTTCTAACCATGCTTTTGCTTTTCTACAAGATGTACAACTGGGTGAAGTAAATAATGTCACCATCATATAAAACACATCCTTTCAAAATGTGTAGCGAATATAATAACATTCCTAAATTAGAATGACTTTAAAAAAAGAACTGTAAGCATATTATACAACATTTTGTCCAATTTGAATATATGCTATTAAGAAAAATTTCCATTGTAAGTTATGACCATTTTTTCTATCAATTCATGTTTTTCCATAAAGGTTAGACCACTTTATTACGCGTATATATGTAGTATCCCCAAAAATGCCGTGCGATAAACTTATTAATTCAAATAAATATTCTCATTTAGAATCTCTATATTGAAAAAATATATATTATATTTATACTAATTATACGTTCAATCTGTAAAAAAAGTTTCAATTTTAGATAAATTTCATTATGTAAATTTGACAAAATACAAAACTGCCCCTTTAATCAACTAATTTCATTGACTAAAGAGGCAGCCTTTAATTAAACATAATGATTAGTTATTTGCATGTTGTGATTGTAATACTTCAAATTCTGCTTTAGAGCAATAGACGAAATGTCCGGGACGTACTTCTCGCATTGTTACATCCTCGCCCTCTTTATAATTATGCGATTTTGGATCGTATGTTATACGCACACGATTACGCTCGTAATCAGGGTCTGGAAGTGGAATAGCTGATAGTAGTGATTGTGTATAGGGATGCATAGGATATTTGTAAAGATCCTCTGCGGGTGCAAGTTCTACTAATTTACCAAAATACATTACACCGATTCGATCAGAAATATATTTAACCATTGATAGATCATGAGCGATAAATAAGTAGGTTAAGCCTTTTTCTTCTTGTAACTCCTTTAATAGGTTAACCACTTGCGCTTGAATTGACACATCTAATGCAGAAATTGGTTCATCTGCAATGATGAATTCTGGTTCTACTGCTAGAGCACGAGCAATTCCTAATCGCTGACGTTGACCACCCGAGAATTCATGTGGATAGCGGTTAGCATGTTCTTTGTTTAAGCCTACTGTTTCTAACAATTGATAAACTCGTTCTTGACGTTCTTTTGCGTTTTTTACAAGACCGTGAATATCTAAACCTTCTGCGATGATGTCCATTACTTTCATACGTGGATTTAATGATGCATACGGATCTTGGAAAATCATTTGCATTTTGCGGTTAAATGACTTTAGTTCCGTTTTAGATTTACGACCATGGACATTTACACCATCATAAAGAACTTCTCCGTCAGTGGCATCATATAGGCGGATAATCGTACGACCTGTCGTAGATTTCCCACAACCTGACTCCCCTACTAATCCTAAAGTTTCTCCTTTATAAATATCAAATGTAATATCATCGATGGCTTTAACTTCATTTGATTTTCCAGGATTGAAGTATTGTTTTAAATTTTTGATTTCTAAAAGTTTCTTTTGTATTTTCATTTTAAAATACCTCCATTAGCACTTTCGTAATAGCGGCTATTAGGGAATCGTTTCATTCTTTCAATAATTGTAGCAGGTGGTGTCACTTCTGGAGCATCTGGGTGTAATAACCAAGTAGCCGCATAATGAGTATCACTTACTTTAAAGAATGGTGGCGTTTCTTCCAAATCGATTTGCATAGCATATTCACTACGAAGCGCAAAGGCATCCCCTTTTGGTGGATTCAATAAATCTGGTGGCGTGCCTGGAATTGCATACAGTTTCTCTTCCTGCACATCTAATGAAGGCATAGAACTTAGAAGACCCCAAGTATATGGATGCTGTGGATTGTAGAATATTTCATCTACTGTACCAATTTCAACAATTTTACCACTGTACATAACAGCTACACGATCAGCCACATTTGCTACAACACCAAGGTCATGCGTGATGAAAATAATAGATGTATCGATTTTCTTTTGTAGATCTTTCATCAGTTCAAGAATTTGAGCTTGAATTGTAACGTCTAGTGCAGTTGTCGGTTCATCAGCAATTAAAACTTTTGGGTTACATGCTAATGCAATTGCAATTACGATTCGTTGACGTTGACCACCTGAAAATTGATGTGGATATTGTTTCATACGTTGCTCTGGTTGCGGCATACCTACTAGTTTTAATAGATCAATGGCAATTTTTCGAGCTTCTGATTTTGCTACATTTTGATGTTTTAAAATCGGCTCCATTATTTGTTTACCAATTGTCATCGTTGGATTCAAAGATGTCATCGGATCTTGGAAAATCATCGAGATATCTTTCCCGCGAATTTTCTGCATTTCTTTATCAGTTAACTTCGTTAAATCTTTTCCATTAAATAAAATCTGACCATTTTTGAATTCCGAACTAGATTCAGGGAGTAGACGCATAATAGCTTTAGTCGTAACCGATTTACCTGAACCTGATTCCCCAACGATTGCTAGTGTTTCTCCTTTTTTCAAATCGAAGTTCACACCACGAATCGCTTTCACTTCACCAGCAAATGTGTGGAAAGAAAGCTCAAGATTTTTTACTTCAAGTATTTTCTCCATAACTGCTTTCCCCCTATTAATCTTTCATTTTTGGATCAAGTGCATCACGTAGACCATCACCAATTAAGTTAAAAGCAATCATTAATAGACTTATAATTGCTGCTGGAATAGCTAAAATATGAGGTTGGAACTGTATTAGCTTGTAACCATCATTAATTAAAGTACCCAAAGATGCGTCTGGTGATTGTAACCCTAATCCGATAAAACTTAAAAATGCTTCAAAGAATATCGCACTAGGAATTGTAAACATTGTGTTAATAATGATAACCGCCATAACATTTGGCAATAAATGTTTTTTAATTATACGCCCATTACTTGCTCCTAAAGTTCTAGCCGCAAGTACGAACTCTTGGTTTTTAAATTTCAATACTTGTCCTCGAACAATACGAGACATACCAATCCATCCAGTAATTGAAATGGCAATAATAATGGCCACAATACCCGGATCCATTACAAGAATCATTAAAATAACAACAATCAGTGTCGGTATTCCATATAAAATTTCAACAATACGTTGCATCGCATCGTCAACACGACCACCATAAAATGCCGAAATACCACCGTAAGCTACACCAATAACCATATCAATTACAGCTGCAACAAGTGCAATTAGTAATGAAATTTGAGTACCTTTCCAGACACGTGAGAACATATCACGCCCAAGTCCGTCTGTACCAAACCAATAGTAAGTATCAACGTTTTTCATTTCATACAAATTGACTTCTTGACCACCCATATTACCCGTACCATCAAAGATTCCCAACTTTTCTAAACCAGGTACTTTTGGAGGTAAATTTGCATGAGTTATTTCTTGCGTTTCAAAGTCATGCGGGCTAATCATCGGTCCGATAAATGACATCAGAATGATGAATAATAGTACAAATATACTCACTACAGCTGCTTTATTTTTTCGTATACGTAACCAAGCATCCTGCCAGAAACTTAAAGATGGTTTAGAAATTTTCTCAGAGTGACTGCCATCCATGTGCACGTGTTTAAAAGCTTCAGGTGGTAATTTACGATATTCATTTGTCATTATTTATTACCTCCTGTTAAACGGATACGTGGATCTACAATGCCATATAAAATATCAACAATGAAAATAACTAAAATCAATAGTACAGAAAAGAACATTGTTGTTCCCATTATTAAGGAATAATCACTAGAATTAATCGCTTTAACGAATTGTTCACCAATACCAGGAATAGCAAAGATTTGTTCAACTACAAGAGAACCTGTTACTAAACCTGCTGCTAAAGGACCCATTACTGTTATTAATGGAATTAATGCATTACGAAATGCATGCTTAAATGCAATTTCAAGGCCGCTAGCACCTTTAGCTTTTGCTAGAGTAATATAGTCAGTTCCCAATACTTCTATCATTTCTGTTCGAATGAAACGAGCTGATGTCGCTAGAGGACCCATGGCTAATGCAATTGTCGGCAAAATACTAGATTGCCAGCCATTCTCCCATAATCCAACGGGAAGGAATCCTCCCTTAACACCAATCCAATATTGTAGTAATGAAGCAAATACGAATGAAGGGATGGAGATACCAAATATCGCGATTAACGTACTGCCGTAATCCCATACAGTATTTTGCCTTAAAGCTGCAATCATCCCTAAAATAATACCGCCTATAGTACCGAGTATAAGCGCTTGAATACCTAAAAGGAATGAAGGACCAGCACGGTTAATAATTAATTCTGTAACGTTTGCACCTTTAAATTGATAAGAAACGCCAAAATCAAGTTGTACCATCTTTTTCATATATATTCCATACTGAACTGGAAGCGGTTTATCTAATCCATATTTTGCTTCCACCGCAGCTAACTGTTCGTGGGTTAGTTTAGGTGAGCTAGCTATAGGGGAACCCGGCAACATCTTCATCAAGAAGAACGTAAATGTTGCAATCAGGAATAATGTTAGTATCATATACAATACTCGTTTTAAAATGTACTTTGCCATTCTTGCACCTCCTAAAATAGTGGTCGTAACTATGGAACTCATAGAAATATCTCAATTAGAAAATTCTTTCCTTTGTAAATGTTGTTATTAACAAAACCCTTAGTAGCATGATTTTCCAATTAGTTAATATCTGATTAAAAAGAGAGTATATGGCTTAAAATCAACCACATACTCTCCCTATTCAGGGTTTTAGCATAATCTCATAAAATTGAATACTATTATTTACCTGAGATATATGTCCATTTATAACTATATTGAGCACCAAAGTTATGTTTCACTAAACCTTTAACATAAGGTTTTTGAAGTGCCATAGTACCACGTTGATAAATAGGTGCAAGCGCTGCATCTTCTTCAATCAATGTTTTTTCTGCATCTGCCATTGCTTTCCAACGTTTTGCTGGCTCAGTTGCATAAATTGTTTGAGCATCTGTTACTAATTTATCGTACTTTTCAGATGCATAGCTCATATTGTTTTGTTGACTATCTGATAACCATAAATTTAAGAATGTGTATGGATCTTGGAAGTCTGGAGCCCAACCTGCAACTTGGATATCGTAATCTTGTTTAGAATTCAAATCAACACGTACTAAGAAAGGAACTTCTTTTAGTTTAATACTTAAACCAGGTAGATTTTTTTCTAATTGGTTTTTCAAGTACTCGTCCATTTTTTTAGCTAAGTCACTATCATCGCCTAAGAAGTCTAATTCAAGTTTGTCGGTTCCAAGTTCTTTAAGACCTTTTTCCCAATATGATTTAGCTTCTTCAAGGTTGTATTTGTTCATATCTCCGTTTACTTCACGGAAGTCTTTACCCTCTTCATCAAATGTGAATTCAGCTGGAATTAGGTAGTTAGCTTCGAATGAACCATTAGCTAATACTGCTTTAGTTAAATCTTCTTTGTTGAAAGCCATAGAAATTGCTTTACGAATGTTTACATTTGCAAGAGCTGTATCTGTTTTACCATCACGTTTTTGGTTTAATTTCAAGTAGAAAGGTGAAGATTCAACGTCTTTCACTACATCTGGATTGTCAGCATATTGCATTGCAAATTCACCTGATAGTCCTGCACGGTCTTTTTTACCAGAAGTGTAAAGATTTAATTGAGTCTGAACTTCCTTCACTACGTCAACATTGATTGTGTCTAGTTTTACATTATCTTTGTCCCAGTAGTTATCATTTTTAGTATATTTCCAAGTTAATCCTGTTCCATCCCAGCCTTCAAGAACGAATGGACCATTGTATAAAGTTGTATCTGAGTTTGAAGCGTATTTTTTACCTTGCGCTACTACGAATTCTTCTTTTTGTGGTAAGAATGTACTTAGTGAAATTAAAGACAAGAAATAAGGAACTGGTTTTTCAAGTGTAACTTCTAGTGTTTTTTCATCTAGAGCTTTTACACCAAGGTCAGCAGCTTTTGCTTTACCTTTACCAATTGCATTTGCGTTTTTAACTACTCCATCCATCATATATGGACCATACTCAGATCCAGTTTTAGGATCAATTGCACGTTTCCATGCATATTCGAAGTCATTAGCAGTTACTGCAGAGCCATCTGACCATTTAGCATCACGAATCTTAAATGTGTAAACTGTACCTTCTTTGTTTACTTTTGGTTCTTCAGCAGCCATCGCTGGAATTGGTAAGTTTTCTTGATTTAAACGATATAATCCTTCATTAACGTTGTTTAAAACGTTAGATCCTACTACATCTGTTACTAATACTGAGTCCATTGTTGGAATTTCAGCAGTTTCCATAACATTTAGTTCTTGAGTTGCATCAACACTACCTGAATTTTCTTTGCTACCACTACCAGATTCTTTGCTTGTATCTTTGTCATTTCCTGTGCCACAAGCAGCTAAGAAAACACTAAGAACAAGGATAAGACTTGATAGCCATACTAGTTTACTTTTCTTCATGTATAACTAATCCCCCTTGAATTTTCTGAAAAATCATTACATTGCTAATTATACATATTCAAAAAAAGTTGTACAGTAACCTTTTGATAAAAATGTCTTTTTTTGACGTATACTTGATATTCAAATGTGATAACATCAGTATTTATCAGCACAAAGTTCTAATATTCTGAATATATAATGATGTGAAATTTCTTTGATTTTTCAACTTATTTCAACTAAAATGAATACAGAATTGGAGGTTATTAGCTTGAAAAAGAAAGGTATTCTCTTCTTAGCACTGCAATTTTTAATCGTGATCATCATGTTCTTCCAATATAAAATGCTAAGATTAATCGATTACATTAATATTTCATTTATCATAGGAGCTATTGTACTTTTTGTAGGACTCACCTCATATATTCTATCATCTGGATTTTTTGACATTTTCACGGTTAGTATGCGTAAGGTTTTTGTGAAGTCATCTAGATTAGAGGATGTTAAAAGTATGAGAGCCCCATCTGAAATTGTTTCAATGCCCTATTTGGGTATTTTACAAATCGGTGGAGCTACCATTATGATGATGTTCATTGCCCTTATTTTTTATTATTTGTAATCTGTAAACGATTGCTTGATTTTTGGCTTGGTACTATATTATAATCACACAAAGTAATATAGAAAAACGAAGACGAAGAGTAGTACATTTATGTCGTATGTAAAGAGAGTCTGTGGTTGGTGCAAACAGATGATACGCTAAGTGGAATGGACTTCCGAGTTAACTTTGCGAACCTTTATGTAGTAGCTCTGTTCGTTTACCTCACGTTACGAGGATGAGTGGTCGATTTATCGACAAGCTTGGGTGGTACCGCGGATTCAACATCATTCGTCCCTATTTAGGAGACGCATGATGTTTTTTTATATCCAAGGAGGAATTTAATTATGAAACGTATTTTTTCAGGTGTACAACCAACAGGTGTCATTACATTAGGTAACTACATTGGTGCATTCAGACAGTTTACAACTATGCAAGACGAGTACGATTGTATTTTTTGTATTGTTGATCAACACGCAATTACAATGCCACAAGACAGTAAAGAACTTCGTAACAGCATCCGCACGCTTGCTGCAACATATCTAGCAACAGGTATTGATCCAGAAAAATCAACACTATTTATTCAATCAGAAGTACCTGCACATGCACAAGCTGGATGGATGTTACAATGTATTTCTTACATCGGTGAACTTGAGCGTATGACACAATTCAAAGATAAATCTACTGGTAAAGAGGCGGTTTCTGCAGGCTTACTTACTTACCCACCACTTATGGCTGGAGATATTCTTCTATATAACACAGATATCGTGCCAGTTGGTGACGACCAAAAACAACATTTAGAACTTACACGTGACTTAGCTGAACGTTTCAATAAACGGTACGGTAAAGTATTCACGATTCCTACTATTCAATTACCAAAAAGCGGAGCTCGCATTAAATCACTTCAAGAACCAACGAAGAAAATGAGTAAGTCCGATGAAAACAAAAAAGCAACAATCCGCCTTCTAGATACTCCAAAAGAGATCGAGAAGAAAATCAAATCTGCCGTGACAGATTCTGAAGGCGTTGTTACTTTCAATACTGAATCTAAACCTGGTGTCTCTAATTTACTAACAATTGAAGCATCTTTAACAAATGAATCAATTGATAATCTTGTAGCAAAATACGCTGGGCTGGGTTATGGTGCTTTCAAAGCAGGAGTTGCTGAAAGTGTTATTAATCATCTAGCACCTATCCAGGAACGTTTTAACGAGTTAATCGATTCACCAAAATTAGATGATATTTTAGATACCGGTGCTGAAAAAGCGAACGCTATTGCAAGCGCAACAATCAAGAAAATGGAAGACGCGATGGGCCTTGGGAGAAATAGACGATAACTAGTCCAATACTTGAGCCGATGAAAATTTTGAAATCGACTGTATGCAAAATGAACATAAAAACGGCTGTCCAAGTATATCCTAGTGCTCGGTAGTTCAAATACAGAATCATGTGTGTTGAACTTATTACAATCAGACCGTAAAAAGTTAAGAAAAATAGTAAGCGCATTTGCATATTTCCTTTTCTAGTTTTTATTACTATATGAAAAAATGACTTCGTTATAACTAACGAGGTCATTTTTATATAAAAATATGATGTTCTTACTAATTAATAATCTTTCACTTACTATAATGAAATACATCACTATTCCAGTAATCATTTAATTTAAACAACAAAATTGTATAGATAAAAAACCACAGGGTATTCACCCTGTGGTCATTTATAACTTATTAAAACTTTTTAAATAGTAGTGAGGCATTATGACCACCAAAACCTAGTGAATTACTTAAAGCATAAGTAATTTCTTTTTCTCTAGCACCGTTAGCAACATAGTCTAAGTCACATTCAGGATCTGCTGTTTCCAGATTCATCGTTGGAGGGAGAATACCTTCTTTTAATGCAAGTACTGAAAAAATTGCTTCAATCCCACCTGCTGCTCCAAGTAGATGACCTGTCATCGATTTCGTTGAACTCATCGCTAATTTATACGCATGCTCACCGAATACAGTTTTCACAGCTTTTGTTTCAAATAAATCATTATACGGTGTACTTGTACCATGAGCATTAATATAACCAATTTCTGTTGCATCAATTCCAGCATCATCAATCGCTTGCTTCATTGCACGTGCTGCACCTTCACCCTCTGGAGCAGGAGCTGTAATATGGTGCGCATCTCCAGTTGAACCGTACCCTACAACTTCACCATAGATTTTTGCGCCACGTTTTACTGCATGTTCGTATTCTTCTAAAATAACAATACCCGATCCTTCGCCGATAACAAAACCATCGCGATTAGCATCGAATGGACGAGATGCAGTTTGCGGATCTTGGTTTAATGTAAGTGCTGTATTTGAGCAAAATCCTGCAACCGCCATATTCGTAATTGGTGCTTCTGCTCCTCCAGTAATCATAACATCAGCATCGCCACGTTCAATAACTTTGAACGCATCACCAATTGAGTTTGTACCAGATGCACAAGCTGTTACTGAACATGAGTTAATAGCTTTTGCACCAAAGTGGATAGATACTTGCCCTGCAGCCATATCTGGAATCATCATTGGTACGAAAAATGGACTAACACGTCGTTGTCCCTTTTCAAGGAAATTGCGGAATTGTTGCTCATACGTCTCCATTCCACCAATACCAGAACCGATCCAAACACCTGTACGAAGACCAACTTCAGGAGTTATTTCTAACCCTGCATCTTTTACAGCCATAATAGACGCCGCTAATGCGTAATGTGTAAAACGATCCATCTTACGTGCTTCTTTACGAGGAATGTATGCTTCAATATCAAAATCCTTTACTTCTGCAGCAACTTTTGCAGGAAATTGCTCAGCATCTATACGTGTTAATGGACCGACACCACTTTTTCCTTCTTTAACCGCTTTCCATGTTGTTTCTACATCATTTCCTAAAGGTGTTACAGCACCCATTCCTGTAACAACTACTCGACGTTTTGTCATGTTATTTTAACTCCCTCTTTTCTTTGTATTGTTATTTTCCCCAGCGCATTGCAACGGCGCCCCATGTAAGGCCGCCACCAAATCCAACGAGTACGAGTAAATCGCCATCATGAATTTTGCCGGCTTCTAGTTCTTCTATTAATGCATTGCCAATTGAAGCAGACGATGTATTGCCATATTTTTTAATAGCAGTAGACATCTTCTCCTCTGGCAAATCTAGTCTTTGTCTTGCAGATTCCATAATTCGAATATTCGCTTGATGCGGAATAAGGAAATCAACGTCTTCCTTAGTGTATCCAGCTTTCTCTATGACATTTAATGCTGATTCACCCATTTGACGTACTGCAAATTTGAAAACTTCACGGCCATTCATCTCAATATGGCCTGCGTCATTTTGGAACAAATGCTTTCCGCCTGAGCCGTCTGAACCTAGCTCAAATGATAAAATTCCTCGATTTTCAGATACTTTACCCATCACAGCTGCACATGCACCATCGCCGAATAGGACAGCAGTATTTCGATCTTCCCAGTTTGTAATTTTCGAGAGTTTTTCAACACCAACTATTAATACATAATCATACGTATTAGATTCAATGAATTGCTTAGCCGTTACCAATCCATACATAAATCCTGCACATGCAGCGGACAAGTCCATTGCAGCTGCTTTGTGTGCACCGAGTTGGTCTTGTATCATACACGCTACACTCGGAAATGGTCGGTCAGGTGTTACGGTTGCAACTAAAATAAGTCCGATTTGATCAGCCGAAATTCCAGCATTAGCTATTGCATTTTTTGCAGCTTCAAAAGCTAAATGAGAAGAGTTATGTTCATCTGATGCGATTCTTCGTTCTTCAATTCCTGTTCTAGTGCGAATCCATTCATCTGATGTATCCATTATTTTTTCTAAGTCAGCATTTGTGACTACGCGATTAGGGATACATCTTCCTAAGCCTATTATTCCAGCGTTCATGAAGTAGCGCCTCTTTTCTTTTGTTATCAATTATTAGTACCTGGTAATAATTATAACGAAAGATTTATATTTTTTCAACACTTCGTCAATTTTTGTCCAAATAACGGGGCATAATAATGAAAAGATTCTTTTATTTAAATGTGGCTATATGATATGATAGAACAGGTAAAAAAGTTAGTTAGAGGTGAAATTAATGAGATATATTATGCTATTTTTCTGGTCAGCATTATTAGTTTCTGTACTGAACTACGTAGTAAGTTCAATTCAGAATGTTGGATTTAACTTAAATCTTGGATTAGGGCTTTCAGTAGTTTTCTCTGTATTCTTAATTATTATTAGCAATGTTATTCCAAACGAATCACCTAAACAAGTAGGTCACCAACAATAATGAAAATCCTGTCCAAAGATTGGGCGGGGTTTTTTTCTTTTAAAAAAGTCTGAGCAACCTTTTTTCATGGTTGCTCAGACTTTTTATCTTTACGCTGGTTCTTTTTGAATTGTTACTTTACCATCTTCCATTGAAATATCTAGTCTATCCCCTGGTACTGTCTCCCCTTTTAATAATTCTTTTGCAACGAGCGTTTCAATGTGTCGCTGTACAAATCTTCTTAAAGGTCTTGCACCAAAAGTTGGATCTATTCCTTCTGCTACTACCCACTGGATGACATCTTCATTTACTTCTAGTTCAATTTCTTGTTCAGCCACTCGTTTTTGTAATAACTGAATATACTTCCAAGTAATTTGATAAAAATGTTCGTTTGTTAATGAATGGAACATTATGATATCATCGAGTCTATTTAATAACTCTGGTTTGAAATGCTCTCTTAAAGACGCCATTACTAAATCCTCAACAGCATGTTCACTATTTTCAGGCATATTGAGTAAATAACTTGAACCAATATTAGATGTCAATATGATCACTGTGTTTGTGAAATTAACCATACGCCCTTGGCTATCGGTAATACGACCATCTTCTAGAATTTGTAGCAAAATATTCGCCACATCGGGATGTGCCTTTTCAATTTCATCTAATAATACTACTGCATATGGGTTTCTTCGGACAGCTTCTGTTAATTGACCGCCTTCTTCATAACCTACATAGCCTGGAGGTGCCCCTACTAAGCGAGATACACTATGTTTTTCCATATATTCAGACATATCAATTCTAATGAAATGATCCTCAGAGTCGAATAATTGAGCAGCTAATGCTTTTGCTAATTCTGTTTTCCCGACACCAGTTGGACCTAAGAATAAGAAAGACCCAATTGGTTTTTGTGGATCTTGAATTCCTGCACGCGCTCTCCAAACCGCTTCTGTCACTAACTGAACAGCTTCGTCTTGACCGACAACTCGCTCTTGTAATGTAGCTTTTAAGTTGAGTAATTTCTCTCGTTCGCCTTCAACTAATTTTGTTACAGGAATACCTGTCCATCTTGAAACGATTGAAGCTATTTCTTCAGCTGTCACATCTTCTCGTAGTAGACGATCATTGCCTTGTTGCAAAGTCTGCTCTAGTTCTACTAATTCTTTTTCTAATTCAGGAATTTTACCGTGACGTAGCACCGCTGCTTTATTTAGATCATAATTATTTTCAGCTTCTTCTAAATCCCTACGATAACGATCAAGTGTTTCACGTTTTTCTTGGATAACATGAAGAGAAGATTTTTCTGCTTCCCATTGCTCACGCATATTAGAAGTAGAATCTTTTAGCTCCGATAATTCCTCACGAAGTGCTACAAGTCGTTTCTTACTTGCGTCATCTTTTTCTTTCATCAAAGCTTGCTCTTCGATTTCAAGTTGCATTGTACGACGTGTTACTTCATCTAATTCTTGTGGCATCGAATCTATTTCTGTACGAATCATCGCACAAGCTTCATCGATTAAATCAATCGCTTTATCTGGCATAAAACGCTCAGTTAAATAACGATTTGATAATTCTGCAGCAGCGACAATTGCTCGGTCATGAATTTTGACAGCATGATGTAGTTCGAAACGTTCTTTTAAACCGCGTAAAATAGAAATCGTATCCTCTACAGATGGTTCACGAACTAAAACTTGTTGGAAACGACGTTCAAGTGCTGGGTCCTTTTCGATATACATACGGTACTCATCTAATGTAGTTGCACCGATACAATGTAGCTCACCTCTAGCTAACATTGGTTTGAGCATATTCCCTGCATCCATCGCACCATCCGTTTTACCTGCACCAACAATTGTATGAATCTCATCAATAAATAGGATGATTTGCCCTTCACTTTCTTTGACTTCTTTCAAGACACCTTTTAAACGCTCTTCAAATTCCCCACGATATTTGGCACCAGCGATTAATGCACTCATATCCAACTCATAAATTTTACGGTCTTTTAATCCTTCTGGTACATCTTTTTTGACGATACGTTGCGCTAATCCTTCAACAATCGCAGTTTTACCAACACCGGGTTCACCGATTAATACAGGATTGTTTTTTGTTTTACGTGATAATATTCGAATGACATTACGGATTTCTTGGTCTCGACCAATAACAGGGTCCATTTTGCCATTTTTCACTTCTTCTACTAAATTACGTCCAAATTGTTCAAGTGGACTTTTTTGCTCTTCATTATTCATATTCATTTGCATTATAGTTCACTCCTTATTTGACCTTTTTTGACCTTTTGATTAACTACATTATATTATCGTCTTCCCATGAAAGTAAAGTGATTTGTTTGACCTTTTTTGACTAAAATAATTTCCCATTTCTAATATGTTTTTAATCAAACATCCATGTCATCAAATAGGTGAAAAAAGAGAATTTCAAATATTGCCCAATTGCAAGAAAACAGTATGTTATAATTGTGAAAAACAGCAGAGGTTGTGAAAATTTTGGAGGAAATTGAAACTATCCCACCTAAGATCCATTCACTTTTCAAAGAGCATGGTACAGTTGTCAAATTCGCCAAAGACACCCCTATATTCTTAGAAGGTGACCGTACCCAAGATGTTTTTTTTGTTGTATCTGGACAAGTGAGAATTTCAAAAGAAACTGCAAGTGGGAAGGAATTAACGATTCGTATCTGTGGTAGTAATAATTTAATTGGTGAAAGTACTATTTTTAGTTCTCTAGATTATAATTCAACAACAGCTACAGCTATGGAAACGACTACTATTTTAACTATCGATAACAACATGCTTGAACTCTATCTAAGTCAAGAACCGTCATTGATGATTGCATGTTTGCGTTGGATACAGTTGCAAAATATGAAAAGTCAATCTAGACTCCGTGATTTATTACTACATGGAAAAAAGGGTGCACTCTTTTCTACTCTAATACGATTAGCAAACACTTATGGTGAAAATTTAGATGATGGCTCAATCCATATTAACTATAAATTAACCAATAATGAGCTGGCTAATCTTTGTGCCACTAGCCGAGAAGTCATTAACCGTATGTTAAATGACCTGAAAAAGAATAATATTATTACATTTGACAAGAGTACAATCACAGTACTTAATTTACAATTTCTAAAAGATGAATGTGAATGCGAAAACTGCCCTCTTACTATTTGTAGAATTGACTAACCTCAGATATTATACCCATTTACAAATTTAAAAAACCCGCTCGACTTTTCAAGTCAGAACGGGTTTTCTTTACAATATTAGCGAATACCTAAAGCTATTTTCGCATAACGTGACATATTGTCTTTATTCCATGGTGGATTCCATACAATATCAACAGTTACCTCGCTAATTTCTGGTAATTCAAATAGTGCTGTACGGATTTGGTCAACAATAACTGGACCAAGCGGGCAACCCATTGATGTTAATGTCATTGTTACTACACATAATCCTTCTTCAGATAAATCCACTTCATATACTAAACCTAAGTTGACAATATCAATACCTAACTCAGGATCAATTACGTTTTCTAAAGCGCCGTAAATACTTTCTTTCATATCTGCATCCATAGTGTTTCCCCTTTCTGCATAGTGTTTATCCCATCATAACAAATGAAATGACTTATGCCAAATGGTCTGCAAGCCATTTTGTTGCCGCAATCATTCCTGGACGAGATACTTTATGCCCTGCTTGTTTATCGACGATAAAGACAAGATCTTCAGGATGTTCTGCATAATCTGCTTGTATACTCTCATAAAATTGATATGTAGGCGCAAATGGAACCATATGGTCTTTCTTACCGTGCCAGAATAACACTGGACGGTTAGCCATTAATTCAGGTTGTTTTGACATATCAAAGTAACTAAGTGTTTGTTCCATTTTCTGAAGCTCTTCATCAGATATTGGAATTTTAAAACCTCTTTCTTCAAACTGGGCCATCTGTGCTTTTGATAGCTCCACATAACAAGGTGAACCCATCATAACTGATGCCGTTTGAATCCAAGGGTATACACGTAAGCAACCTAATGTAACAATTCCACCCATAGAAGTTCCTGCCAAACCTATTTTACCTTCTGGCAGCAAACCTTTTTCTATTAACTGCTTATGTAAAAAGTCGACTTCTTCAATTGAAGTTAAGATTACTTCCCAAAAACGCAAACTAAGTTGCACTTCATCTAGCCCTTCATCACGTTCACCATGAAGGTAAGCATCTGGTAAAAGTACTCGAACGCCTCTTTCAACTAGTTTATATGCATAGTGCAAATTATGTTCACTCGCACTCATAAAGCCATGGAGAAAAATGACAACTGGTGATGCTGATGTTACTGTCTCTTCATCATAAATGTGAAGTAACGGAATTTTACCCCACTGTTCTTGTTGAACCTTCACTGCATTCACTCCTTGATAGTTTATTCTAATATCGTAACAAAAATATTTGACGGTGACAAAGTTTTGACGAACAAGTAAGATTAACGATACACTCTATTATAGTAGGAAAGGAGTTTTTTCATATGGTACAACCACATTTGATTGTTTTAGATTTAGACGGTACACTTTTAACCGACGAGAAAGTTATTTCTGAAAAAACAAAACGCACTTTACTACAGGCGAAAGAAGCAGGTCATCAAGTTATGATTGCTACGGGTAGACCGTATCGTGCGAGCAAAATATACTATCAAGAACTAGGTTTACATACACCAATCGTCAACTTTAATGGAGCCTTCGTACATCATCCAACTAACACTTCATGGCAAACACTTCATAGCCCAATAGAGTTATCTGTAGTAAAAGATGTTGTCGAATCAATTCACCATTATGAAATTGAAAATTTAATAGCTGAGGTTATGGATGATGTGTACGTTCAATACCATGACCAAAAAATCTTAGATATTTTAACAATGGGCGAACCAAAAGTAACTACTGGTATATTACGTGATTATTTAAAAGATAATCCTACAAGCCTTTTAATTCAAGCTAGCTCTTCGAATGTACCCTTAATTCGTCAACATTTAGCAGACACAAAAGCAGAGCTTATCGATCATCGCCGTTGGGGCGACCCTTGGGAAGTAATTGAAATCGTTCGTCGTGGCATGCATAAAGCAGTCGGGTTATCGCATGTTGCAAAGGATTTACAAATCCCTCGCGAACGTATTATTGCATTTGGCGATGAAGATAATGACTTAGAAATGATAGAATACGCAGGTCTTGGAGTTGCTATGGGTAACGGTATTGGACAGCTCAAAAACATTGCAGATGAAATAACACAAACTAACAATGAGGATGGTATAGCTAACCTCCTAATTGATCGACTAAACCTAAAATAAATTACACTAGGAGGTAAATAAATGAGAATCTATGCAGATAGCGCTTCTGATTTACCTAAATCTTTTTATGAAGAAAATAATGTAACACTAATCCCTTTACGAGTTCATATGAACAACGAAGAATATGCAGATGTCGTTGGTGTCGATGTCTTGAAAGTATACGAATTTATCCGTCAAGGCGGACAGCCAAAAACTTCTCAAGCATCGCCTGAATTGTTTTTAGAACTTTTCGAAGAGCTAGCAAAATCAGGTGAGGAGGGTCTTTATATAGCCTTTTCATCTGAATTATCTGGTACATACAGCACTGCTGTAATGATCTACAAACAAGTAAAAGAACAATACCCTGATTTAAAATTAACAATCGTAGATTCTAAATGTGCTTCACTTGGCTATGGTCTAGTTGTTAAGGAAGCTGTTCGCCTCCGTGAAGCAGGTTTAAGCCTAGACGAAATCTCAGAAAAAGTTCGTTTAAATGCGCAACATATGGAACATTTCTTTACAGTAGAAGATTTAGATTATTTAGCACGCGGTGGACGCGTTTCAAAAGCAAGCGCATTTATCGGTGGCTTACTTAGTATTAAACCGTTACTTCATGTGGAGGATGGTAAACTCATACCTATAGAAAAACATCGCGGACGTAAGAAAGTGATGAAACGTATCTTAGACAAGATGGAGGAAACAGGTGATGGTTTAAGTGATCAAGTTATTGCCATTAGTCACGGAGATGATTTAGCCGCTGCTGAAGAGATGAAAGCTATGATTATGGACAAATTCCAGCCTAAAGCTGTCGAAATCCATTTGATTGGTTCTGCAGTTGCATCACATGCGGGCCCTGGTACTTTAGCTATTTTCTTCTTAAATCAGTACCCTTCCGCTTAAAATACAAAATCCCTTAGAGATAACTTACATTCTCTAAGGGATTTTAATTTAGTTATTTTTTGCTTTTCGATTTTTTTTACTTCTACGTAACACTAATACGATAAATGTTATGAAAAGTACATAGACAAAACCTAATGAAATCATATATGAAATATTCAAGCCAGTATGTTCTTTTACTTGATATAGTTCGACGATTTCTCGATCAACCACTAGTCGGTATATGCCCTTATCTTTCGGACGCACGATATCACTTTCTAATAAGCCATGTAGCTCTTTGTTTTCTCCAATAATATCTTTACCTAAATCAATATGCTGTGTATTTTTTGTGTTGTTCACAACGACAATCCACTGTTCGTCATTAGAAGAGCGTTCAAATACAATGAAACCATCTTTATTCTTTAATAGTTTAAAGTCCCCAGTACGAAGCGTCTCTGATTTATTACGAACAGATTGCACGTCGCCTATGTATGAAACGATGTCATCCTTCGTTTTGAAATCAAATACTGCATGTGATTCAGGGGCTTGTTCACCATTTTGTGCAATTTCAGTACCATATGTCATTACCGGTACACCAGGTAACGTAAACATTGCAGCCATCGCAACTTTAATACGTGTCGGTGGATACATATTTTCATTTGCAGAAGCAAATGTAAAACGAGAGCTATTTAAACTATCTAACATATTAGCTGAAGGTTTTTCTGCATCGTCTTTTTTAATTGTGCCAAGTGGTTGTTCCACTTTTGACGAATCCATATCGACATTTTTGAAAATCGATTGATAAATATCGATTGTCTCTTTATTAACAGACATATCAAAATTTGCATCGCTGTCTTCGGAAGATATAACATAGATATTTTTATTTGTATTTTTTAATGACTCAATCATCTCATTTAAAAATGCTGTATCACTATTACCTAAATTAGTTAAGCGAATACCATCAATATCGTATTTCTGAGCAAAATCAGTTGCTGCATTAATTAATGCCTCTTGTACTTCAGGATTCTCTGTATTCCAATTAATACGACCGTTATCAGCGGTTTCGTACCATTCTGAATTAGCTTTATCTTTAGCCCAGACGTGATTTTTGCTAACATTATTTAGCGGAAAATCAATCATTAGCTTCATTTTGCCTTTATGAACATCAGCAAGCAAAGATTTAAATTCTTTTGCTGTACCAAAATGACGCTCAATATTTTCGTAATCCACTACCGCACTTCCATCATATGATTCAGTTGAAAAAATCGACCCAATCGATAGAACGGTGAAACCCATATCTTGAATATGTGTTAACTTAGTAGCAATCCCTGTAAGGTCACCACCAGCAAAAGCATTTTGATCTCGAGCATCTACATTATAGTCATTTTCGACCGATGAATTAAAATAACGATCCACTAAGAGATCATAGATACTTTCATCTTTAATATTATGCGTCACTTCAGTCTCGGCCTTCGCAATAGGTGCAAACCCCATTGTCGTAGCCAAAAGCGCTGACGCAACTACCGTACTAATCCACTTTGCAACGTTCACTTATAGTCCTCCTCTGCAGAACTGTCCAACGTAATTTTACCAAACCCCCACCATCCCCGCTACGCTTTAACACCAAAAACAACCGAAACAAAAACAAATTCGACAAAAATGTGAATTTACTTAAATGCTGAAAGCGCTCGTTTAGCTACTAAACCTATCAAATGGAAACTCCCTATAAACTTGTTTGTTGCGCTAACTGCATTGTTTGTTGCGCTAAGTGGCTCCTTTGTTGCACTAACTTCATCATTTGTTGCGCTAAAGCCAATGTTTGTTGCGCTAACTGCACCCTTTGTTATTTAGCAGAATATTCACGTCCTAAAAATGCGTATATTACTGTATAAAAATCATCTTTTCCAATAAAAAAAACAACCACACAACGAGATTCGTCATGTGGCTGTTTATCATGCCAGTTATTAAGCTAAGAAGTGCTCACCCATTGGTAATTTAAATCCTAGGAACATAGTGATTAATAAGAATACTGCAAATAGGATCCAGAACATAGTTGTTGGTTTGCCTTTTGCTTTTCTTACTAATACCATTTCCATCATACCGATAACTAAAATACCACCAATGAATTTGAAACCATAAAGCATACCCATATTAAAATCCATACCTTTAGCAAATAATGCGCCACCAGTAATGATGATTAGAATATAGAATACACGTAAAATCATATGCGTTACTTTTTGTCCTTTTGTACCACTTTGCATAGCAGCAGAAACTAGGAACAAGATAATTGCGATTACCCAAGTTGTAATGTGTAAATGGGTGCTAGCTAAAAAATCCATTAATTACCCCACCTTAAATAGTTTTAATAATCATTAATATCCTATCACGAGGTGAAAAACTATACAAATATAACAGACCGATGGAAATTCATCCACCGGTCTATAGTAATATCTATAATATGCTAAAAAGCTTATTTAAAACGGTTTACTAGAGTTCCAATACCCTCGATTGATACTTTTACTACATCACCAGATGATAAGTATGTTGGTGGGTTCATACCTTTACCAACGCCAGCTGGAGTACCTGTTAAAATTACGTCACCCGGCTCTAAAGTTACTAATCTAGAAATCTCAGAAATGATTTCTTCGATTGTGAAGATCATGTCTTTTGTTGAACCATTTTGGCGAATTTCATCATTCACCTTTGTAACGATTGATAAAGAATGCGGATTAGGAATTTCATCTTTTGTTACTAAATAAGGACCCATTGGACAAGCGCCATCTAGGCTTTTCCCTAAGAAGAATTGCTTGTGCTTTGCTTGTAAATCACGTGCAGTGATGTCATTTGCAATTGTATAACCAAATATATAATCATATGCTAGTTTAGTAGGGATGTTTTTACCCTTTTTACCAATAACAACTGCTAATTCACCTTCATAGTCAAGTGCTGAAGTGACGTCTGCATGTGCAGAGATTGTTTGCTCATCTGCAGCAATTGAAGTTGGTGCTTTTGTGAAGATCATTAAATTTTCTGGAGCAGATTCAGCGCCCATTTCTTTGGCGTGATCTTGATAGTTTTTACCAACACAAATAATATTTTTCGTTGTACGTGGAATTGGTGCTAACCACTCAATTTCCGTAAATGCATATTTAAATTGCTCTGGGTTCTCTGAATTCTGTGCAGCTTCTACAAGTTTACGAGATTGTTCTACAAACTCGAAACCAGCTGTCATCCCCTCTACAATTGTTGTAGCGAAAGAAGGTAGTACTTGAAGAGCTTCTTGGATTGCTAAAACGTCCCATACAGCTTCTTCTTTTTTTACTTTCGGACCAAAACTTACTACATCGTTATAACGAAATGATAAAATTTTCATGAATATTGGCACTCCTTCTTTTTTTTCAATGATACATTAATTATCGACTAATTTCCTCTTTTTTCTGTAACATTTTTCCGTAAGTTAATCTTTTCCACACTGCTTCAACCGGTCCTTGTTTAAATTTCAGGAACCAAAGCTCCGCAAATACTATCTGCAGAACAAAAATCCCAACAGCTAACCACGTAACGGTATCGACACCGATTTTACCATATAATCCTAATCCATAGTGATAGAAAATGAATGTTCCAATAATAGACTGCATTAAATATATTGTCATTGACATGCGTCCTGCCTTTGCAACAGGCGACAATATTTTTGTGAATTTAGGAATTTGGCATAATAGGACGATTAGCCCCGCATACCCTATCGCAAGAATTGGACCACCGAAAGAAACTTGCACATAATCAAGGAAAAGATTGCGCTCTAAATTATATGGCAACATTTTAAGTGCCACTCCAACCGGTAGAGTAATAACAGTTAAAGCAATCCAAAACACTCGTTTTTCCTTTGCACGTTCAACTAGTTTCCATTTGGATGCAGCAGCCCCTAATAACATATAAGGTAAAATTGTAAACAACGCCACAATCCACATACTTGGGGATGCCTGTACTTGTAAATCTGCTAGGCGTTGCATGAAAGCCTCTGTCCAAGAACCGGAGCCGTAAGCCGCTATTGCACTTTCGATAGCTGTTATGTCAACAAAATCTGAAAAATCAGTAGACTCTTCCACCAATGATGCTAATCCCATTAATACCACTAAAAAGCCATGTACAATTCCATATAATACGCCACCAATTGTTAATAACCAAACTGGTTTCAGACGTAACAGGATTAATAAAAAGAAACCACAAAATGCATACGTCATTAGAATGTCTCCCCACCAAATAAGGAAGGCATGTAACACACCAATGCCAAATAACACACCTAAACGTTTCGATCCAATCTTATAGAAGTTGTCACCTAACTGTGTTGCTTTCGTAAATTGCATTGCTAAACCATATCCAAATAACATTGAAAATAGTGGATAAAAGCTTCCTTGCACAAAAATATCTAGCCACTGATGATATTGTTTATCTATTGGCGATTCGAACCAAGTTTTTAAATCAATATGTGGCGAAGGTGTACTAAACGCAAACATATTTACTAAAAAAATACCTAGCAAACTAAAACCTCGTATTATATCGAGCGTATCAATCCTTTTTTGCATAGGTGTTGGTGTTAAATTCAAATGCTTTTCCTCCTATAATTCAATTGAGCGCTGTGCGTCAAATGCATATATTAATTTTTCTGCAACTTTGATTTTCAATGTCTCTTCTAACGCCTTTTTATAAAGTGTCAACTGTACGTCGTATCGTTCTTTCATTTCCTTTTGTAAGCCTTCAGTTGTTTTCATCGTTTCTTTAATTCGGTCTGTTTTATAGTCAAGTAGAATCCAGTCGCCATCTAATTCTTTAAATAGGCAATCGACAATCCCTTGTACGATTTGTGAATCTCCGTCCTCATCAGTAATACTAAAGGTAAATGGCGTTTCTCGATAAAGTTCCACTGCATTCATAAAGCGCTGACCCGCAGGTGTTGCAAAGAAACCTACAATTTCAGGTGCATGTACAGCTGCCCCCTCTTCCTTCGTCAAAAGTTGACGGTCAACAAGCCTTTGCACAAAAACCTCAACCTCTTCAATTGAATGCAAGCCTTGCTGCGGTATATGTTGCATTACCGTATGCATAGCTGTTCCAATTTCTGCTGCTGTTAACGAACGTTGTTGTAAAAAGCTAGGTCTTTTTGCCACTTGCTGTTGTTTTTTAGGTGCATTCCAAAAAAGTTCAGGTTGCTCGGATTGTTCTAAATTTTGCAGACGTTTTAGTTCACTAACAGATGTTTTAGATCGTTTTGCTATCGCTCTATCGTACGCATATGCTGTATCAAAACGCTTTTTGATAGTCGTTAATAACCCCTCATCAACAATAGTAGTTTTTTGGGTATCCTCGACAACCTCTTCTTTTATTTCCGTCACTTCTAAAGGTGCTTTAAAATGCTCCGCTCCTATTACTTGAACTTTCCATCTTGATAACTCATTAGTGACTAACTGAGTTTCATCATTTAGACATCGGTCATAGTCTGGGTGTCTAGCTAAAGCTGGACCAATCCAATCTAAATAACTTTTTGCTAAAGCACGAATATGATCAGGTAGCATTTCACCTACAGGTAATAGTTTAGCATCTTCCCAAACAGCCTTTGTCTTATCCCAGTTTTTCACAGTACCTACTAGATAAAGGTGCTCTTTTGCACGTGTCATCGCAACATAAAGAACGCGCATCTCTTCTGCCTTCAACTCAAGTTTCTTTTTCTCCTGCATCGCAAGGAATGGTAGAGAGGTATATTGAATACGTTTCTCAGGATCAATCATTTTCACCGCCAAACCAAATTGTTGGTCAAATAAATACGGTAAATTGAAATCCATTTTATTGAACTCTCGACCTAATCCTGCTACAAAAACATAAGGGAACTCTAAGCCTTTAGATGAGTGTATTGTCATTAAACGTACAACATTTTCCGTTTCACTAATAGCGCGTGCAGTTCCTAAATCATCTCCACGTAATCGCATACGATCTACGAATCTCAAAAATCGGAAAAGCCCTCGGAACGACGTTTTTTCATACGATAACGCACGATCATGAAGTGCACGTAAATTCGCTTGGCGCTGTTTGCCGTTAGGCATTGCACCAACCATTTCATAATAATTTGTATCAATATATACTCTCCAAATTAAGTCTGCTAGCGAACCCCTACGAGCTAAATCACGCCAATCTTCATAATGCAGTAAGAAACGTTGTAGCTTTTCAGCAGTACTCGATTTTAGACCAGTACCTTCGATGCGTACAAATTGTTTCAACGCATCATAAAAAGGTGCTTTCGGGTCAGCTAAACGGATTTTGGCTAGCTCATTTTCCGTTAATCCAACAAATGGCGCTCTTAGGACAGATGCTAAAGGAATATCTTGATACGGGTTATCAATAATTCTCAATGTATTTATCATTATCATTACTTCAAGAGCTTCAAAATATCCTTTAGACAACTCTGCATATAACGGAATACCTGCTAGCTTAAACTCTTCTGCTAAATCACCTGACCAAGTCATCGAGCGCATTAATATAACAATATCACGATATTCCAAAGGTCGTTCAGTGCCTTTTTTTGTATCATAAACCATTTGTCCAGAATCCATTAATTGCTTTATTTTCTCAATTATATAGCGTGCCTCTTGCTGAGATTTTTTTAATTCCTCCTCAGCTTGTAGCTCAGAGCTAACACCCGCTTCACCATCATCAGATTCCTTAGACTCTTCCTCTTCAGTTTGATCTGTATATAAAACTGTCAATTCAATAGGGGCATCTTTTTCATTATAAGGAGCTTGTGGCTTTAATTCTGCAGCTTCGTCGTAATTGATTTCACCGACTTCTTCGCCCATGATCTGTGAGAAAATATAGTTAGTACCGTGTAATACTTCCTGACGACTTCTGAAGTTTGCATTTAAGTCAATTTTCATACCTGTATTTGTTGGTTCTTCCTCAAACGCCAAATATTTGTTTAAAAAAAGTGTCGGCTCTGCCAATCTGAAACGGTAAATAGATTGTTTCACATCACCAACCATAAACATATTGCCATTCGCTTCCCCACCATTTTTCACTAGCTGCAAAATGGTTTCTTGAAGCCTATTAGTATCTTGATATTCATCAACAAGTACTTCATTGAACTTTTCTCGATAGCTAAGTGCTACAGCTGATGGAACAAGCTCACCGTCTATTTCATCCGTTAGAATTTGCAAAGCAAAGTGTTCTAAGTCGGAGAAATCTACAAGACCTTTTTCATTTTTTGCAGCGGCATATTTTTCACTGAAACTTGCAGCAATTTTCACTAGTGTTAAGAGTATTGGTTTCATTAAACGAATCTCTTCTAGCAATCGTTCTGGTCTTCTTGTGAAATATTGTTTTTTAGCGGCATCAAATAGTTCCTTTGCTTGCTTACGTTTGTTTTGAGCTAAAGCTTTTAATTCTAAATCACAATCCATCTTCTTCGTAGAAATTCTCGCCCAGCTAACAGTATGAAAATATTCATATGCCTCTTCCCAAGAACGTTCATGTAAAAATGCACGAGCTTCAGTTAATAAAATAAAATCCTTCTCAGCTGTTTCACCATAAGCTGATGGTCCGTTTGGTTCTAGGCTTAGCTCTCGCATATCTTTAATAAGCGCATAGGCAGCTTCAATAGCATGACTAACCGAACGCTTAATTATTTTACTAATTGGCAACTCATCAATTGATGTGATAGCTTCAAGGTCATATTGATCCGGTAGTGATTCTAGCCATTTCATCGGCTCTGGATTAACACGTGACATATCGTATAATTTTTCAATTAATGTCTCAATTGCTTGGTCATCACGGTCAGATGTAAAACTGTCAACTAATCGATAAACATCATCAACTTGATCGCTGTTATAAGCCTCTTCTAGCACTTCAGCTAACGTATCATCTTTTAAAAGTGCAGCTTCTGTATCGTTTGCAATTCGGAAGCCTGGATCAATGTCTAATAGATACGCATATTGTCGAACAATATTTAAACAAAATGAATGTAATGTAGAAATTTGTGCTTTATTTAACAAACTTAATTGTCTTCTGAGGTGCTTTGATTCTGGCTGATTGGTAATAGCTTTTTCTAGCGCTTCTGCCATACGATGACGCATTTCAGCTGCAGATGCATTCGTAAACGTTACGACTAACAGCTCATCAACATCGATTGGATTATCCGATGAGATAACCTTTTCAATCATACGATTGATCAATACGGCCGTTTTCCCTGAGCCCGCTGCTGCTGAAACTAAAGTATCTTGTCCAGTAGTCCAAATTGCTTTCCACTGCTCATCAGTCCAAGTCGCTGTCGCCGGCTTCACAGGAATTTCCTTCATCTGCTTTAGTCTCCTTTCGAATTTGCTCAATAACATCTTCTTTCTTACCGATTGGTTGTAAATATCGATAATGTTGATTTGCATCTGTTGTATCAAACTGACATACGCTTTTAAATGAGCAATACTCGCAAGCTGTACGTGTTTTCATACGGTATGGACTTATATCAGTATGACCTGCTAAAATGCCCTCACCAGCCTGTTGATGCTTGTGACGCACAAAATTCCGCAGATGCCCCATATCTTGAGTCGAGATAACAGAAGACATTTTCGGAGAAACAGTACCATCCTTCTTACCCACATAAACTGGTACTATTTGTGAATGGCCGCCTTCTTCTAGCGCCTCATCCATATCAATCAAAGTCTCTCGATCATCTAATAAAAGGCCCTTCATCTTGAATTCTTTTAATCGTTCCAGCTCCGCCTGTTGGCCATCCAAATTATCATGTGGCTTTAACATCGGATTGTGGACATGTATATATAACACACCACCAGCTTCTGAATGTAACGGCAACCATGCCTCTGAATTCTCAACAGCCACATCTAAATAGGTTAACATTTGTAAAGATAGACCATAATACACATCATTTAAATCTAGTTTTTTCGAAGAAGATTTATAATCTACAACGCGAATATACGGCTTATCATTGATTGTAGTTGCATCTACTCGGTCAATTCGACCACGCATTTGCATTTTCTTACCGCCATCTAATTTGATCATTAATGGTGGTAAGGGTTCCCCCGGTCCAAATGCAGCTTCTAGAGCAATCGGTTTGAAATTTGATACACGTGCATGTTGACTTAAAGAAAGCATCGTTCTTTGTACGATCAATGTCAGTTTTCGTTGAATATAACGATAACGGGATGTACTCATTAAAATTTGGTGATACAACAGTGGAGAAATCTTATCCACTGCTCGTTTTGCTAAATCAGCACATTGCTCTGGCGTCAACTGACCCCATTTAATATTCTTCTCATGTGTTTCCTCAGAAATCCATTTTAACGCTGCATGGAATAAGTCTCCGATCGTCGGTGTTTCAAGTCGATATTCAGCACGCTCCTCAAGACGTAAACCATAAGTAGAAAAATGGGAAAACGGACAACCATAAAACTTCTCAATACGTGAAACACTTGAGGTAAGAGTTGAGCCATACAAGGCATCGGTGATATCAGGTGTAAGTTGCTCTGCTTTATTCAGCACTGTTAATGGACGCATTAAACGCTCTAGAATATCCGACCAATAAGGATCCTCTTCATAATACGCCTGTAACGCACGCCATTCAGGTGTTAGCCCCTTTCCATGCTCAGCTTGTCTCAGTTGCATCATTAAATAGGCTAAAGATGTATTAGGGTGATTAATATAAGGGAGATCCGAGAGCTCTGATAAAGCTTCAGTTGGATCTATTAACGCTTTTGTAAATGGTGCATTAGGAATAAGTTGCTGTAACTTCTTCACATATAGGGATGGTAATAATGCTTTACTTTCTTCATCTGCAATGGCATAACTAACAACGAGTTTTTCAGAAGCCATGGTTAAGGCACGATAGGTGATGAATGATTCTTCTAACAATCGCGTTTTAGATGTTGGTGCCAGTTCCATTCCAAGTTGCATAAACCATTCACGTTCTGCATCAGAAAGTAATCCTTCATGGTCCATCCTTTGTGGATATACCCCTTCATTCATACCGATTACAAAAACAGCTTTCATATTCGTTAAACGAGACAAATCTGCTGTTGCAATGGTTACTTGGTCTAATGACGGTGGGATACGTGAAAATTCTAATGTATCAAACCCTTCCTCTAAAGTGTGAAGTGCTTCTTCTAGTGTCATTTCTTGTTCTCCAAACATCATAACGAACTGATCAAGTACATCTACCCATTGATTCCAAGCTTGTTCATGTTCACTTGCGGCTAACAGTTGGCCTTTGTCTATTTCTTTATCTTTTAAATCTTGTAGTTTTTCATAAACTTCGAGATTTTCAATAAAATTAAACAGAGCTGTTGCGAAATCACGTCCCGTTTTACAGCTAGTTAATTGATTTTCTAATTCTTTTAAAGGTTCTCTTACTTTACTACGCGCTGCTTCAATTTCTTGTTGGAAGGCGCGCTCTTCATCTGTTTGATTTTTTGTTAAAAATTCCAGTCCACGATATTTTTTATATAGCCAACGATTCTCATCAAACCAGCGTTCACTATAGATTCCTTGCGCGATAACAAAGTTTTCCAAACGGTCTGCGCGCTCCCGCCAAACTTGTAAATCCGCATCTACTGGGAAAAACAAATCCGTTTTTACTGCACGGAAAATAGGCTCGTACTTCCAATCAGATTGAATAACCTCCAGAGCCGAACGACTTAGTTCAATTAATGGATGGTGAAGCATGGGCTTTTTCTGACTCACGAAAACAGGAATATCGTATTGAGGGAAAATTGTCGCAAACAGTGGATCATATACATCAGCCTGACGATATAAAATAGCAATCTCACGATAACGAATTGCGTCATTTTGCATAAATTCTCTAATTTTTCTCGCAATAGCATGTACTTCTGCACGGCGATTAACTGCTTCAATAATCTCAAAATCCTCGGAAGAGTTACACATTGCTTCATCTTGTAAATGAAATTTTTCTTCGATACATTTCAAATCATTGTTTTGAAAACGAAATGTTGTTTGACAATGTACAGTTGGTTCTACTTCAATACCTTCTTCAAATGCTAATTCTTTTAAGCGTACACTTGTACGAGCAGATTGATAAAATAGTGCTTGTTCATCGTCTGCATCAGCATCTGACTCCATAGGTAAAACAACCGTTACTCGACGTGCTACTTTTAATAATTCTTGCACTAGTTCAAATTCTCGTGTTGTGAACGCTGTAAATCCATCAATATAAATATCTGCAGATTGAATAATTTCCGAATCCTTTAGCTGTGCTGTTAGCAAGGGGAAATAACCTTCACTATCAATATATGTAGTACCTAATCGCTCTTCTAAAGCTGACAATAATAACTGAAGATCATGTGCCTTATCGCGCAATGTTTGTGGTGCATTCATACCTTCAAAATCTGATAGAAGCAGTTCTAATGTTTTGCTATCTAAACTATAGCGATTAAATTCCTTTAATAAAGTTTCCATCTCATCCGTAAAACCACGTTTTCCAGCAGCTTGACGGAACAATGAAAACTGTTCTTTATTATCCTCTAATAAACGTTTGATAAGCATTCGATAGCCGAAACCGTTAATCTCTTGTCGGCTAATACCACCAGTTTCTTGCAGGACGCGCCACGCTAAACGCTTAAATGTTGTAACTTGCGCTCGAATAAGTCCTGATACACCGTATCGATGTGTTAAATCATATTCAGAAGAAAATGACATTTGGTCAGGGACAAGTAAGAAAATTGGTGCCCCTATCGACTGTTCCTTTACAATATCAACTATTTCATGATGAATAAGCGTCGATTTTCCAGAGCCTGACCTTCCGGAAACGATACGCAGTGACATTCTAACTCCCCCTCTTTTAATCAAGATAAAATTCCAATCGCTTTACTATTTATGCTCAAAAATATGTAGACCTGAACAAAAGAACGTTTGTTCCTATTTTATATTATAAATAGAACAGTGGCAAATTACTTCACTTTTTATTCGTTCGGGAAGCTCTTCTCATATCTTCTTCTACTTTTGCATTTAAATGTCCTTCAGCCATTTTTCCACCCCACCACATAACCCCTATCAATATAACGATTATACCAGTACGGATAGGATCTGTTATTAGCGCTTTTAAATCTGAGCCAATCCAGCTAATAACGAAAATCATAACAAGTTTTGAAGCCATTATTGTAAATAAATAATGATGGCGCTTTAAATTGGATAAGCCCGCGACAATATTAACGAGCGCTGAAGGTGTAAAAGGAAAACATAGCAAAATAAATAACGGAGTAAACCCTTTCAGTTCAACCCAATGAATTAATTTTTTCACCGTAGCACGATTTGTTACGTAGTTCAATAATCGACTTTGCCCATATTTTCTTACGATCAAAAATACACAATATGATCCTAACACCGCTCCGCTCCAAGAAAGTAGAAAACCAATCCATAACCCATATGCACTGGCATTTGCAACGACAAATGCTGCTAGTGGAAGGAATGGTAAGAAAGATTCAATAAGTGGCAGTAATATACCTAGAAGTGTGCCAAATAATCTATATTCTTTTGCTAATTCATGAAAATTTTCTAACGTTAACCAGTCAGGCATATGTTTCTCCCTCTCTAACAAATAGCGTCTTGTAGGTATCCCAATTGAGGGATGAGCACTACTTAAAAGTTACTGTTTATATTGTAATATAAAGTGCAGGACAGTCATTTCATCTGCTGTATTCGTATATTGATGGATTTGATGTCCTTTAAATACGAGCGTATCACCGACATTTAAGGTTTCACTCATATCACCAGCTTCGACAACTACTTGTCCTTTTATAGCCGTTATGGTTTCTTCTACCCCATCAGTATGTGCATCACTCTTATGACTACATCCCGGATCCATTTCTACTTTAAAGAGTTCCCATCCCCGTTCAGGGTCATAAGGAATAATAGAATACACGCGATATTTTCCTTCGTTCTCCGTGACAAATGGCATTTCTGCACTATTTATTTTTAAAAATTGCTCCTTCGGCTGTTGTAATAATGTTGAAAATGAAATGCGTAAACCGGCGGCAATTTTCCAAATCGTCGACACAGTAGGATTGGATTCTCCTTTTTCCATTTGTGCTAACTGACCTTTACTTACATCAGTTAATTTAGCCATATCATCTAAGCTCAGCAAACGTTGATGACGGATTTTCTTCAATTGTTTTCCTAAATTACGGCTTATTTCTTCCATAAATTTCACCTCTTGTATATTTTATCATACAGTTGTATACTTTATTAAACATTTCAATGGAGGACCAAACATGAAAAAACTTAGCTTCTCAGCTGGTATGAAGGCAGGTTCTAGTATTGCGATCGGCTACTTCCCAATTGCACTGACATTTGGTTTGCTCGCAAAAACAACTGGTCTGTCAATGATTGAAGCAACGGCTATGAGTATACTCGTTTACGCTGGGGCTTCACAGTATATAGCATTAAATTTATTGACAACAGGGACAGATCCTTTACTGATTGTTCTTAATACTTTTGTCGTAAATATCCGTCACTTTTTAATGACGGCATCACTAAATGAAAAGATGCAATCCGAAACAAAATGGAAAAAATCCATCTATGCTTTTTGGGTAACTGATGAATCATTTTCTGTACTTGCAACACGAAAAGAAGAAAAGCTACCTACTTCATTTGGTGTCGGTGTAATGCTCGTTGCATATGGGAGCTGGGTTGTTTTCACAGCAGTTGGTCACTTAATAGGTGCAAATTTACCAGCCTTTTTGCAAGTCGCCATGGGGATTGCTCTATATGCTATGTTTGTCGGCCTTTTAGTTCCTTCTATGAAGGGTAATCGTAAAGTAGTTATGCTCGCTTTACTAGCTGCAGTTATTAACTGCTTTTTCTACTGGACACAAATTTTATCAACTGGCTGGGCATTATTAGTTGCTGCTCTTGTTTCTTCAATAACAGTTGAAATCGTTTATGCAAATCGTGCAAAACGTAAAGGAGGTTTTGTGTAATGGGTTCTTGGTACTGGTGGATGCTTATTGGTATGGCACTTGTGACGTATATTCCACGCGCAATTCCGTTAACATTTTTAGAGGGAAAAGAATTACCCCCTATTATTTCAGGTGTTTTACAAAATATCCCTTATGCAATTTTAGGTGCAATGATTTTCCCAGCAATACTACTGATTAAAGAGGGCGATATTTTATTCGGCTTAGTTGGAACTGTAACTGCTTTTGTCATCGCATTTGCAGGTGCTAATGTGATCATCGTTGTAATTGGTGCTATTGCCATTTTATCAATTTACAGTTTTTTCTTTTAGTTTTTTCTAAATTATTTGACTTTTCGTTCAATGCAGTATATAGTAATATATAATTCTTACAACAATTACATAGTAATATCACTTTCTTATCCAGAGAGACTGAGGGACAGGCCCTATGAAGTCTCGGCAACAGATTCGCGTATGAACACTGTGCCAATTCCTACAAGCATCATTTGCTTGAAAGATGAGAACGAGATGGTTCGTATATATTTGAGAGCCTATTGTTTTCTTTCTGGTAAAGGAGCAATAGGCTCTTTTCGTTCAATAAAGAAGGTTGATGATCTCAATTGTTTGCTAAGAAACTCTCATTTGAGTATCGCCCATTTGCGAGAAAATCTATTCATTCACTCCCATTCGAGTATAGTCATTTAATTTAGTTGTTACCCATTTGTATTAACTATTCTTTCCGCTCTCATTCGAGCAATATATTTATTAATACTACTCATTCGTAGCTCACATTCCATTCAGGTCATTTCCTGGCAAAGCAAAAGCCCGATTGTCTCATTCGACAAATCGGGCTTTCTTTTTTATTCTTATTGTTCTTTTTTGCGATTCATCATGCGCGTGGCATACCAAAAGCCAACTGTCAATGAAAATGCATCAATGACATATAAAAAAGTTGTATGTGTAAAACCAGCATAAACTGAAGCTGCAATAAGCGCTACAGATAACGCTAAAGCTACATAATGACTGAATGTGATACGTGTAAATAATACGACGAGTAATCCTGGAATGAACAGCGCTAAAATTACTTTAGTAACCATAGAATCTATTTTTTCTCCTTTATCTTACGACGAGTAGACCGATTTTGTAATGATCATGTCGATGAATAACATGTTGTCGCAAGCGAACTTCGCCTTCATGATTTAATACTTCAATACGACAGTGCGCAGCATTTATTTGCAACGCTTCGTATAACTCTTCTTCTTTCTGCACTTCAAGACCATTCACCTTACGTATACATTCGCCCACCTGTAATCCCATCGCTTGTGCAGGAGATCCTGGTAAGACAGCGGCAATAACTACACCAGAATCTCGCGGAGTTACCGCATAGCCTGCATTTCGCTCGGTCCAAGCATATATAACCGAAATTAATACACGCCCACCTACAGCGATACAAACAGCGATAAAGCCAAGAACAGTTACCTTGTATGCAATGCCTGCTCCTATTAGCACAATTATAGCTAATGAGATAATAGTTCTCCCCATTCGAGGATAAAAGTGAACGGGCAATGTTTTACGTGTGCGCTGCTGAAATCCAATTACAACTGGTACTAATATAATTGAAAACGTAGAATCGAACATCGTAAATTGTGGCCAATATGGTATATATTCTTGTATTAAACCACCAGGAATAACGAAGAAGATTGGTAACAACCATAACCTTTTCACTAAATATGTAGTGGCTGGCATTCCACGCTCAGACTTTTCTAATCTTGGTGAAGCAAAATTCTTTGCGTGCTTGTAGATGAGTATACCTTCAGCTAATAAGAGTAAACCGATAAACGCTGGTATAACTACATATAAACCTAAGTCCATCGATTCTCCAGAAAACGTCCATCCTAAAAAATCAAAAGACTTGTCATTCGCAGATAAATACCAAATAACACCGAAAGCTATAGCGAAGGGATAAACCGCTGAAGCTGTATAATAATAAAAAGTTAAAATACAAATGATACTAGCGCAACTGAATAACACTAAATATTCAAATGGTACAACTAATCCAATTGCAATGCTTACTATCGATATGCCAAGTGCTAATAGCCATCCATCTTTTAACAAGAAAAGCGTTTCTGTCCAGCCCCAGCGTATCCTTGTGTTAAATGATTTACGCTCTGTAATTACTCGTCGATAGCCTAGTAATATGGCAAAAATAATGGCAATGTATAGAATTGGATTTAAAAAGAAACGGCCAATGCCTTTTACAAGCTCTACTATTATATCTAAGTACATTTTCCGTATCACCTTCCGTAGTGTATCTAGTAGTTTGTCTATTTTTTAATTGTATCAAACGAATGTTTGAAAACGTAGTGGTATTTGGATTATATTTCATAATTAGAGCCTATTCTGGGTGAAATATAAGAAAAAAGCTTGTAAAGGTGGGCCATTTCTAAAAATTATAAGGCTCAAGCTTTTTTATTAACTTCTTTTTACAAATAAATTGCTTTTAAATTCATCATTTTAAATTTTTCAGCATATACCCGATAGCCATTTGTAATTGATGGTCATTTTCATTGCTACCTTTATATTCTACCATTTCTTTATGTAATGCTGAAAAGAATGATTCATTAATAATAGGTTCTTGTGCTAATTTCTTTGTCTTTCTATATAACAGAACTGCTTCGGCTGTTTGGCGATCAAAATAACCATCTGTTCGTTCTAATTTATAGTCCATTTTCGATAATACTTCTTGTACATATCTTACTTGCTCATTAAAATCTCCTTCTTGGAAGCTACCTGTTAGTGGTGGCAATTCCATATGATATAAATCATCTTGCTCTACATGCAATGTTGCTTCTATTCCTTTACCATGAATCCATTCTTTATCTGGTGTTAGCCATTTATGCGTTGATAACTTTAATTCACCACCATTTAATAATGGCCACGTTTCTTGTACTGTACCTTTTCCAAAACTCTTTACACCTGCGATAGTAGCTCGCTCTAATTCTTTTAATGCCCCACTTAAAACTTCACTTGCAGAAGCACTTCCTTCATCTTGAAGTAATACAATCGGCACCTTTTTTAATTGTGCATCAAAATTTAATTTCGCTCTCTTTTCATCAGTTAAAAGCGGTTCAAGCTCACCCTTTGCATTTTGCATAAAAGCATATGTAGAGCTTGGTTTTACAACACTTGCTATCACTTGCTCAACGCTGCGTAAATAACCACCTGGATTACTACGCACATCAATAATAAGACCTGAGATTTTTTGTTTCATTAAAGAAGACGTATGCTTTTGCCATTCTTCTGCAGTTTTTTCACCAAATAATGAAATGGACACATATCCGATTAGATTATCATCGGCTTGTAAAATTTCACTATGCACCGTTTCCATGGAAATAGCTGCTCTTTTCATTGAAACTTCAATGTGTCTGTCTTCTGAAGGTCTGAAAATAGTCATTTTTACTGTTGTGCCCTCTTCTCCTTGAATAAGAGCCAAGAGCTGAGCCATAGATTTACCTTCTAGTCGTTCTTTATTTACTTGTACAATTTCATCATAAGGTTTCAGCCCTGCTTTTTCAGCTGGAGATGCCTTAACAGGTGAAACAATAATAAACCGGCCATCACTTGCTGTTATTTCTGCCCCGATACCAACACGAGAATCAGATAACGACTCTTTATGCATTCTAGCTTCTTCCTTTGTGTAATAAGTGCTATATGGGTCTCCCAGTGAACTCGCCATTCCTTTAATTGCCCCTTCAACTAGCTGTTCCTCTGAAGTCTCATGCACTGACTCTTTTCTAATTAAATTAAAAGCCTCATCAATTTTTTCTAACTTACTCACTTTTGCACTTGAAGGTTCGGCCCCCTGCATTTTTGATACTGCATACATTCCTGTAGCACCTAGCAATACTATAAAAAAAAGAAAAATCCAACTCTTCCGCATCATGTCTACCCCTTTCTATCCATTCAGTTTATGAATGATTTCATAGGATTAACACTATCAAAAAGTGGATTTTTCTTTATTAATTTAACGCTTTAACACTTTCCCGCATACTATCCTGATCGACAGGGCCAATTACCTTCTTCTGGATAATTCCTTTCGTATCAAGGAAATAAGTCGTTGGAATCGTGTAAATTTCATATGCTCTCATTTGTTCGCCTTCAGTATCTAATAATACTGGGAAAGTCATTTCATATGTTTTAACAAATTTTTCCACATACTTAATTGTTTCTTTTTGACTTGTTAAGTTGACTGCCACGATTTCAAAATTATCTTCTTTTGCAAATTTCTCGTAATACTTTTGCATATGAGGAATTTCTGCCTTACAAGGTGGACACCAAGATGCCCAGAAATTTAATATAACCTTTTTCCCTTGAAAATCCGATAGCTTTACTTTTTTTCCTTCCAATGTTTCTAATTCAAAATCTGGTGCCAACTCACCAATTGCTAAGCCACTTTTAACACCTAATTTGTCCTCTACAATGGTTGCTCTCGTATCTACTTTTTGCTCTTCAGCAACTTTCGTTTTCACAAAATTAGTGACCGCAATTCCAATCATCGCTGCAATTATTAGCAACGCAAATATTTTTTTCTTCATGAGGAAGCCTCCATCTGTTTACGACTTTTATCTTTTAAGAAATGGACAAGTAACACAAACAAACTAAATATGAAAGTTGCCATTAATGTTTTTTGCCAAAAACCATCTGGCTGTAATAATGCGATCATTATATGTGATAAGCTAAATAAAATGATGAGTTGCTTACGCCAAATATCCTGATTGAGACCATTTTTTATCGCTATGAGTAACCAAATGATAAAGGCTACAACCGTCAGCCACCTTTGCCATGCGAGACCATCATTTTGCATGGCCATTGCAATTTGATACACGCTTTGCGTTAAAATAAATGCCATTGTTAATGTACGTAATTGAGAAGCTGCAAATACATTCTTTTTCAATTGACGGAATATAGAAATACAAGTTGCAACTATCGCTATGTAAAAGCCCATCGTGCCACCGTTAAAGAATAGTATAATTAAAGGCTGTTTTATCACCAACGACAAATCTGTGAAAATGACACTAAATTTCCAAATTAAAATAAAAAATATAGCATGATCCGCATATACACTTGCTTCTTTTTTGCCATAACGCCACCATAGAATAATTCCTACCAAAGTAAACGCGATAAGAACTGAAACCCACGATGTCGGTAATGTCACTCCGCGTATAGTATACCATTCTGTTACTGACAAAGTTCACACCTACTCCCATTATATACCCTACACCGTATGTTAATGGCTGTCATACTAGAATACAAGATTTTTGTTTTGCTAATTGATGACTGGACTGGTTTTTACAGTATTAAGCTCTATTTAAAATCGTTTTATCCCTAAAAGAAAAGTCGCCTGTAGTCGGTGAATTTACCGATTTCCAGACGACTTTTATTTAACCTGATTAGAATGAAATATAACGACGTGGGTCAACTGCCCCTACTTTTTGTCCTTGCCAAGCTGTTGTATGAAGTTCGAAGTGTAAGTGACTTCCGAATGCACGACCCGTTTGTCCCATATAACCGATTACTTCACCTTTAGAAACAGATTGTCCAGCTTTTGCTTTATAACCACTTAAGTGAGCATACACAGTTGTAAAAGTTTTCCCCTCAATCGAGTGAGTGATCATGATTACATTACCGTATGTAGATAAAGGACTTGCGCGGAAGACTACTCCATCAGCTGCTGCTACGATTGGCGTACCCACACTATTTGCAATATCGATACCATAATCAATTTCTGGACCTGAACCTATATCACGCCAGCCGAAATTAGATGTAACTGTACCAGTTGTCGGTCTTGTCCATGTACCACTTGAAACTGTTGGAATATTATCTGATTCGCCAACATTGCCAACATTTGATACATGTGCTGATTTAGCACTCGCTTTCGCCGCAGCTTCTTTACGTGCTCGTTCAGCTAGACGCGCTTGCTCATTTTGAATTTCTTTCTGAACTTTTTTACTTACTTTAATCGCTTCAGAATACTCTTTCTGAAGTGATTTCTTTTGAGATTTCAGTTTTGATTGCTCACGCTCTAAAGCATCTATTAACTTATTTTTACTTGATTTTTGTGAATCCAAAGATTTCTTAAGGTCTTCTAATCGATCACGATTGTCAATTTGTTTTTGACGTTTTTCTTCAAGTTTCTTCTGTTGCTCTTCTAAGCTTTTTTTATCATCTGCTTGTTCTTGCAAAATTTTACGATCTGCATCTAATAAAGTGTTAACTGCAGAAAAACGGTCAATTAAATCTACAAAACTACTAGCACCAAATAGAACGTCAACATAATTAATTGAACCGCCACCTTCTTGAATGGCACGCGCGCGTTCTTGCAATAATGCATCACGTTCAGCAATTTTCGTTTCTAATTCTTTGATAGAAGTTTGTAAATCTTCAATTTCACTAGTTGTTTGAGCAATTGTTGATTTTACAATACTAATCTTCTCATCCGTTTTGATAATCTTGTTATCAAGCTTTTGGATTTGTTTATTGATTTTCTCTTGCTTTGATTTGTTGTACTTAATCTTACTTGATTTTTCATTTATGTTGGAATTAAGTTTCGATTTCTTTTGATCTAATTCTTGCTGTTTAGACTTTAAATCATTTAGTGATTCAGCATTCGCTATTGGTTGAACAACCAATGATAAAGATACTGTTGCTGTAACGACATATAAAATATTTTTAAACTGCTTTTTCAACTAATAACCCCCTCTGTTTCTATTAATATATCTGGATGACTTATACTTTTAAGAATTTACGTACGGACATGAAACTTCCCCAAACACCGATAAATACACCCATTATCAAAATTAATAAATCTACTTGGATAATAAATGGCGTTACATCTAATAGCTGGAACATTTCACCTTGTAATTTTGGTTGCAATACACTATGTAATTTCACATATGAAATTGTTACAACCGTCATTGGAATGATAGAACCTAGTAGGCCTAACCACATACCTTCAAGAATAAACGGAATACGTACGAACCAGTTTGTTGCCCCTACTAATTTCATAATCTCTATTTCTTTTCTTCTTGCTACAATTGTAATTTTAATTGTATTTGAGATTAGGAACATTGCTGTAAATAGCAACGCTACGATTAAACCAATACCTACGTTTCGACTAATATTTAAAAAGTTAAATAACTTTTCAATCTTACCTTTACCGTATAATACCTCATATGTATTATCGAGCTTGTCTATCTCATTGGCTACTGTAGCCGTTTTCTGCGGGTCACTAGCCTTTACATAGATGACGTTGCGTAACGGATTACTTTGTTTAAATAAGCTTAAATCTTCTCCAAAGTCTTTCACAAGATGATTAAGTTCTTCTTCTTTTGTTGAATACTTAAGAGAATCTACACCTGAAAACTCTTTAATTTGTTTCTGTAAAGCATCCTCAGCTTTTTGATCCGCTTCTAAATCAATAAGTACTTTAATTTCGACATCATTTTCTAGATCTGTAGCAATTTTATTCAAGTTCATCATTATCATGATAAATACGCCAACTATTAATAGTGTGACCGTTACTGCTGAGACAGAAGCTACTGTCATCCAGCTATTACGACCTATCGATTTTATACTTTCACGGAAATGGCGACTTATAGTTCTAGATTTCATAGCCGTAACTACCTCCATTTTCATCACGAACAATCAATCCGCCCTCAATAGCGATAACACGACGTCTTATTGTATTAACAATTTCTTTGTTATGTGTTGCCATAATAATTGTTGTTCCACGTGCATTTATTTCCTCAAAAAGATTCATAATATCCCAAGATGTCTCAGGATCCAAGTTTCCAGTAGGCTCATCAGCAATGACAACTTTCGGCACGTTCACAATCGATCGCGCAATTGACACACGTTGTTGCTCTCCACCAGATAATTCATTCGGAAACATTCGAGCTTTATGTTTTAATCCAACTAAATCTAAAACTTCCATGACACGTTTACGTATCGTAGCCGGTTGTTCTTCAATTACTTCCAAAGCAAATGCAACATTTTCATAGACATTTAGCATCGGTAACAATTTAAAATCTTGGAACACCACGCCAATTTGTCGACGGAGATAAGGTATTTCTTTGTTTTTTAATGTCGTCAAATTCATACCGTTTACGATAACATCCCCAGATGTAGCTCGTTCTTCTCGATACATCATTTTGATAAATGTCGACTTTCCAGCACCACTAGGTCCTACAATATAAGCAAATTCGCCTTGATTAAACTTAATACTTAATCCATTCGCTGCTACTATTCCATTCGGATATTTCTTGTAAACATTCTTCATTTCGATCATTTTTTTACCACCTATTTTCTATAAACCCTACTCTATTATAATAGCTATTATATCATTGAATAGCCTGTCTACTATTACAATTTCATTTCATTTAAATTGAATTTCCAATTCTAGCTTGTTACAAAAAAAATTTGCTGTAATAGCGAATTAATCATAAATATGTATTAAAAAAGCGAAGGAGATAAAATCTCCTTCGCTAAAAATTATTTTATATTACAGATTATATCGAACAACGACAGATCCTGTTTTAGTTTCACCATCAATCGTTAATGTTGAAACATCCGGTAACTTTTTAGAGAAGCGCACCGATTTTTGTAAAAATTGCTCATGCTCATTGCGATATTGAACATCTGACAATTGAACATCCATTTTACCTAGATTAGAAGAAACTTCTCCCTCTAGTGACAATGTACTTGGAATATAAAGTTCCACAGCACCTGCAACGGTTTGTGCTTTCATTCTTGTCGCATCAATTGCACGAGTAGTCACAACAACATGGCCACTGATAGATTTCGCTTCAATATCTCGAATTGCACCGTCAATATACACTTGGCCATTTAACGTCTCGGCTTCAAGGTCTTCTCCTGCAACACCCTTCACTTTAATAGCACCGTTAGCAGTTTCTAGCTCTGCACTCTTAAATGCGAATCTTTCACAATCGATCAGACCATTTTTTGTTTTAACCTTCAGTTTACTGACATCCAAATCAGTTAATACAAAACTACCATTAAATAAGTTCGCTGAAATTGCTTCGTATTGTCTAATCGGTACATATAGGACGATATCAACACGCATCGATTTCAAATCACTAATAATGCGTAGTTTCCCTTGATCGTTCGTGAAGATAAATTTATTGAGAAATTCCTTCTGTATATCTTCACCCGACCGAACAATTGAAGGACGCACTCGACATTCTGCATATACAGTTGCATCAACAGAAGGTTTAATTTGCAATTGACCATTCGGAATATCTACACTAATATGTGAAAAGTCCGCATTATCTAGATCAAAACGCTGTTCGAATGCGTTTTTTTCACCAAATGAAAAGTCAAAATCAATGTCTTTGACTTTTGAGACAGCCGTATTCATGAAGTCCATAAACTTTGCACTAAATTGCGAGAAATCTTGTTTAATTTCTTCAAAGAATTCTTGCTCTGAAGTAGATTTTTGTTTAGATGACTGTTGTTTTGGTTCTTCTTTTTTCTCAAAGAAGTCATCATAATTTGTTTGTTTCTGTTCTCTTTCAGGTTGTGATTGCTCTACTTGTTGATTCATTTCAGTTTGGCTGGAATTTGTAAAATTCGCTCCAGTTGATGTATTAGTAGCTGTTTTATTTTCCAATGCTTCTAGTAGTAATATTGCCTCTTGTGCTGTAATGGTGCCATTTTCAAGCAATGTTAAAATGCGTTTACGCTCACTTTGCATTTTTCGGCCTCCTTCTACTTATTACTATTATTTACGAAATTTCATGGAAAAAGTTTCATATACCTAGAATATTTGTCTCTACTTATTTGTAGCTGTTGTCAATACTTTATCCATACGTGCTCGATCGCGTTCTATAATTGGCTTCAAATAATGTCCTGTGTAAGATTCTTTCACTTTAATTACCTCTTCAGGTGTTCCAGTTGCAATAATCATACCGCCTTTATCGCCACCTTCTGGACCTAAATCAATTATATGATCAGCTGTTTTAATAACATCCAGATTATGTTCAATTACCAACACAGTATCACCACTTTCAACTAGACGTTGTAATACTATCAATAATCGTGCAATATCTTCTGCATGCAAACCTGTAGTCGGTTCGTCTAATATATAAATGGACTTACCATTTGAGCGTTTATGCAACTCAGACGCTAATTTTACACGCTGTGCTTCCCCACCTGATAATGTTGTAGCAGGCTGGCCAAGTTCCATATAGCCTAAACCGACATCTACAATTGTTTGTAACTTACGTGAAATTTTAGGTATGTTTGTGAAAAATGCCACTGCGTCTTCAACGGTCATTTTCAAAACATCGGCGATACTCTTGTCTTTATATTTTACTTCTAATGTTTCACGATTATAACGCTTACCATGGCATACTTCGCACGGTACATAAACATCAGGTAAGAAATGCATTTCAATTTTAATAATTCCGTCACCACGACAAGCTTCACAGCGTCCGCCTTTGACATTAAAGCTAAAGCGACCCTTTTTATAGCCACGCACTTTCGCCTCATTCGTTGTTGCAAATACATCACGAATGTCATCAAAGACACCTGTATATGTCGCAGGATTTGAACGCGGTGTACGACCTATTGGTGATTGGTCGATATCAATTACCTTCTCAAGCTGTTCGATACCTGTAATTTCTTTCACTTCACCTGGCTTCACCTTAGAGCGGTTCAGTTTTTGTGCTAGCGATTTATAGAGAATTTCATTAATTAGCGTACTTTTCCCTGATCCTGAAACTCCAGTTACAGCAATAAATAAACCAAGTGGAATATCCGCCTTAACATTTTTTAAATTATTTTCTTTAGCGCCTTTTATCGTAATGAAACGTCCGTCTGGCTTACGACGTTCAATTGGAAGTGGAATGAACTTTTTGCCACTTAAATATTGCCCAGTTAATGAATGTTTATCTTTCATAACTTGAGCAGGTGTTCCAGCAGCTACGATTTCTCCACCATGTACACCAGCTCCTGGACCAACATCAATTAAATAATCAGCCGCAAGCATCGTGTCTTCATCATGCTCTACGACAATCAATGTGTTACCAATATCACGCATGTTTTTTAGTGTATCAATCAAACGGTCATTGTCTCTTTGATGCAATCCAATAGATGGCTCATCAAGAATATACAAAACACCTGTTAAGCGCGATCCAATTTGAGTTGCTAAGCGAATACGCTGCGCTTCCCCACCAGATAATGTTCCTGCAGCTCGGCTTAATGTTAAATAATCGAGCCCAACGTTAACGAGGAAACCTAAACGTTCTAGTATTTCACGTAAAATCAGGCGGGCAATTTGCATATCCTTCTCAGAAAGTGAAAGTGTCGAGAAGAAAACGTATGCATCCTTAATAGAATACTCCGTCACTTCTCCAATATGTTTGCTATCAACTTTAACCGCCAATGTCTCAGGTTTTAAGCGGTATCCTTTACATGATGGGCAATGTTGCTGTGCCATGTACTTTTCCATTTGCTCACGGATATAATCAGAAGTTGTTTCACGAAAGCGTCTTTCAATATTACGTAGGACACCTTCAAAAATAATATCTTGATCCCGAACATTACCAAAGTCATTCTCATAATGGAAGTGGATTTTTTCCGTGCCAGAACCGTTTAAAATTTTATCCATCTTATCTTTCGGTATTTCTTCAACTGGTATATCCATATCGATGTCAAAATGGTCACAAACTGCTTTTAACAGTTGAGGATAATATTGTGAACTTGTTGGTTCCCAAGGTGCTAGCGCATTATCATTTAATGAACGACTCCAATCAGGTATTACAAGCGTAGGATCTACTTCTAATTTTGTTCCTAACCCATCACATTTTGTACATGCACCAAAAGGACTGTTGAACGAGAACATTCTTGGTTCCAATTCGCCAATTGAAAAGCCACAGATTGGACAAGCGTGATGCTCACTGAATAGAAGCTCCTCATGCTCCATAACATCAACCATTACACGACCTTCTGCCAATCTAAGTGCTGTTTCAAGAGAATCACTTAAACGAGCTTCCACGCCTTCTTTTAAAACAACACGGTCAATGACTACTTCAATACTATGCTTTTTATTTTTGTCTAATTCAATATTATCATCTAAATCACGTAATTCTCCGTCGACACGAACTCGAACATACCCTTGTTTTTTCAAGTCTTCAAGAAGTTTCACATGTGTCCCTTTACGCCCTGAAACCATTGGAGCCAACAATTGCATTTTCGTACGTTCAGGAAATTGCACAAGACGATCCACCATTTGCTCTACAGTTTGTGACGTAATTTCTATGCCATGATTTGGGCAAATCGGTTTGCCGACACGTGCATACAATAAGCGCAAATAGTCATATATTTCTGTGACTGTTCCAACCGTTGAACGTGGATTGCGACTTGTTGTTTTTTGGTCAATAGAAATAGCTGGTGAGAGACCTTCGATTGCATCAACATCTGGTTTGTCCATTTGCCCTAGAAATTGGCGAGCATATGCAGATAAGGACTCCACATAACGTCTTTGACCTTCTGCATAGATTGTATCGAATGCGAGAGAGGATTTTCCAGAACCCGATAAGCCAGTTATAACAACGAGCTTATCTCGCGGGATTTTAACATCTACGTTTTTCAAATTATTTGCACGTGCACCTTGAACGATAATTTCTTGATTTTTCAATTTTTTCATCCTTCCGCTTTCAGTTCCAGGATTGTATCACGAAGCTCTGCAGCACGTTCGAAGTCGAGCGCTTTTGCGGCATCCTTCATTTCTTTTTCTAATGAAAGTAAAAGTGTTTCTCTTTCTTGCTTTGTTAGCTTTTTACCCTTCATTACTTTTGTTACGTATGTTTCTTGTTCTTCGGCTGCCTGTGTTGCCCGAATTACATCGCGAATTTCTTTCTGAATGGTTCTTGGCGTAATGCCATGCTCCTCATTGTAGTCAGCTTGAATTGTACGACGGCGATTTGTTTCGTCGATTGCTTTTGTCATCGAATCCGTCATACGATCGGCATACATAATAACGTGACCGTTCGAATTACGTGCTGCACGTCCAATTGTTTGGATGAGCGAACGCTCTGAACGTAGGAAGCCTTCCTTATCTGCATCCAGTATGGCAACTAAAGATACTTCTGGGATATCAATACCTTCACGAAGTAAGTTAATTCCGATTAATACGTCGTATATTCCCATACGCAATTCACGAATGATTTCAATTCGCTCTAACGTTTTAACTTCTGAGTGTAAGTACTGTACTTTAATCCCTATTTCTTTTAAATAATCCGTTAAATCTTCTGACATTTTTTTCGTTAATGTTGTAATTAATACACGCTCATTTTTTTCAGTCCGTAAATTAATTTCATGGATTAAATCATCGATCTGACCTTCAATTGGTCGTACTTCGATCTCAGGATCAAGAAGACCAGTTGGACGAATAATTTGCTCTACCATATCAGGTGTATGTTCCAATTCATAAGGTCCTGGTGTAGCAGAAACAAAAATTGCGTTATGAACATGTTTCTCAAATTCTTCAAATTTTAACGGTCTATTATCAAGTGCTGATGGTAAGCGGAATCCATGATCAACTAAAACACCTTTGCGCGCTTGGTCACCGTTATACATTCCTCGGATTTGTGGTAATGTAACATGACTTTCATCCACTACTAGCAAAAAATCCTCTGGGAAGTAATCTAATAATGTGTATGGTGTTGCACCTGCTGGTCTTAGTGTTAAATGGCGAGAATAGTTTTCTACTCCTGAACAGAAGCCCATTTCGCTCATCATTTCTAAATCATAATTTGTTCTTTGTTCTAAGCGTTGAGCTTCGAGTAACTTATCTTCCTCTCGAAGTTTCTCAAGTTGTTCCTTCAATTCATCTTTAATATTCTCAATGGCTTTGACCATTTTTTCTTCTCGCGTAACAAAGTGGGATGCAGGGAAGATAGCGACATGCTCTCGTTCGCCAAGAATTTCTCCTGTTAACGCATCAACTTCACGAATACGCTCTACTTCATCACCGAAAAATTCTACACGCAAGCATCTCTCGTCCCTAGATATTGGAAAAATTTCAACAACATCACCGCGTACTCGAAATGTTCCGCGTGTGAAATTAATATCATTACGTTCATACTGAATATCTACAAGTTTACGTAACAATTGATTCCTTTCGATTTCCATCCCTGTTCGGATAGACAACACCATTTCTCGGTATTCTTCTGGTGAACCGAGACCGTAAATACAAGAAACAGATGCGATGACGATAACATCTTCTCTTTCAAATAATGAAGATGTTGCTGAATGTCGCAACTTATCAATTTCATCATTAATACTAGAGTCCTTCTCGATATATGTATCGGTTTGTGGTACATAAGCTTCTGGCTGATAGTAGTCATAATAGCTGACGAAATATTCTACTGCATTATTTGGAAAAAATTCTTTGAATTCACTATATAATTGACCCGCGAGTGTCTTATTATGAGCAATCACAAGGGTCGGCTTTTTGACTTCCTTTATAACATTGGAAATTGTAAATGTTTTACCTGTACCCGTTGCTCCTAGTAAGGTTTGGTGTTGTTTACCTTGACGGATACCTTCTACAAGCTCTGCTATTGCTGCTGGCTGATCGCCATTTGGCTTGTATGGTGAATGTAAATCAAATGCCTGAACCATAGCCACGTCCTCCTTGTTACTAATTACATATATTTTACCATAGCAAATTGGAAATATCGAGCAATAAGCGAACATATGTTTTTCGAAACTAGTTTCATTGTTTTGCCAATTATTGTACTACCGAGGCATTTATCATTATAGATTTACTCATTTCTTTTACTATCGATAATTCAATTTAAAAACAAGTTTATATGTGTCCACTCAATGCTGTTTACACTTACTTATTTCCAATGATATTAAATCAACAAAAAAATCGTTCCAATATAGGAACGATCTTCTTCTATGTTGAAATTCTCTATGTATAAGCTCGAAACTTATACTAGTATTTCTATTATCATTAATTATCTAACAATGCTTATCCGGCGCTTGTCTGCAATTTCTCTAATTCTTTTGCGTATTGATAAAAGGCGACTTCATTTCTTTCATCTAGGGCTGAGTCAATGCAAGCTAATAGATACTCTTCCGTTTGTGCACGATGTACATGGTTTAAAAACAAATCTAAATAGATCGTATCTAACAATTTTTCAGCATTATTCGTGTTGTCAGTTCGTCCAAGAGCTTTTAGAAAATCGGTATAGGAATAATATTTATCCAACGATCTCACCTCGAATGCCTTTTTTCTATTATAAGAAATTTCAGATAAATAAGCAATCTTAATTTATATTAAAGGTAATATATAGGATATTATAATTATATATTCCATTTTACCGTTGCACTTTATACCAATTATAGTTAAAATGATAGTGAAATTATACTAATTTCACTATCATTCGGAGGGAGGAACAAATATTGGATGAAAAACTGACGAAATTATCGAATTTCACATTGTCTTTTAGTACATTTGCCCTTATGCCAGTTTTCGAGGGTAATCACATTTACACAAGAGTAGTTGAAAAGGAGAGGGAATTTCTTGTAGATGCAAGGCCATCTAGAGTAATACATAAATCTTGCTCTGACTATGGTACTTCTTTTAAGCTTGCTACGAACAAGTCAAAAGAATATCTTGGCGCACGCCATAAACTCCCTATTGTCGTTGCTTATGATTATGGTACACCTTGTATTTTCATGCCAACTTTATCGCCTAATTCGCATTATAATGTTTGGTTTGCTATGCATGCAATTGAGTTTTTTGAAGATGCTGGTCCATCAAAAAGTCTTGTGTCTTTTAAAAACGGACAAGATGTTGAAGTAGACGTATCAGTCATCACAATGAGAACTCAACTAGCAATGGCATACTTTTTACAACAACGTTTCGAGATTAAACGTCCTTCTCTTTTTTAAATTGGACTTGTGTTAAATAAAATGTTAACAGTTCTTCTACTCGGTTACGTAATCGAATATTAGAATACCGACGATATTCTTCAGTATTATTGTATATAAAGATGTATTCAGAAAATAACTCATCACGATTTCCTCGCATAATTTTAAGCCGGTTTTTTTGCAAATATTGATGAGCTGCATGTAATTCACTTTGCACCTGTTTCATCGCTTCATGCACTAAATCGATATATGGCCGCTTCAATTTGAATGTTCCTTGTTCAAATGCTTTACAGTCTCTTTCGAAAATGGATAGTACCATTGGTAAGTAAATAACTGTTTCAAGCACCGCAAGAGCTTCATTTGGGATACGCGACATGCTTCCACCTCCAAAATAGGAACATTTGTTCTTACTTTGTATTTTACTACGTTTATAAGAAATTGCAAGTAGGAAACATACCCTTTTTACATGCAAAAAAGCCATTCAACGAATTACTCCGTCGAATGGCTTTTCATAGTTAAATTAAAGTTTAGATCGTAAGTAAGCATTGATAAATTGATCAATGTCACCATCCATAACATTTTGCACGTTTCCTGTTTCAGCACTTGTACGGTGGTCTTTTACCATTGAATATGGGTGGAATACGTATGAACGAATTTGACTACCCCAGCCAATTTCTTTTTGCTCTCCACGAATTTCATCTAATTCCGCTTGTTGTTCCTCAATTTTCAATTGATACAACTTCGCTTTTAACATACCCATTGCTTTTTCACGGTTTTTAATTTGCGAACGTTCAGCCTGACATTGAACAACTGTACCTGTTGGTGTGTGGGTAATACGAACAGCGGAGTCAGTTGTATTAATATGCTGACCACCTGCACCAGTCGCACGGTACGTATCAATTTTCAAATCTTCTGTACGGATATCAATTTCAATTTCATCGTTAAATTCTGGCATCACGTCACATGATACGAATGAAGTATGACGGCGACCTGATGAATCGAAAGGTGAAATACGTACAAGACGGTGAACACCTTTTTCAGCTTTTAAATAGCCATATGCATTATGTCCTTTAATAGCTAATGTAACTGACTTAATGCCGGCCTCATCGCCAGGTAAATAATCCATTGTTTCTACTTTAAAGCCACGTTTTTCAGCCCAGCGCGTATACATACGCAATAACATTGAACCCCAATCTTGCGACTCGGTACCACCAGCGCCCGGGTGAAGTTCCAAGATTGCGTTGTTTTTATCATAAGGTTCACTTAACAATAACTGTAGTTCGAATTCTTTTAAACGTGCTACGAATTCTTTTAACTCAACCGTTAAATCATCTTGTAATTCTTCATCAGGTTCTTCACGTAATAATTCTAGTGTCATTTCTAAGTTTTCTTGTGTATCTTCTAATTCTTTATATTCATTCACAACTTCTTTTAAGCCTTTTGACTCATTAATAATATTTTGTGCTTGTTGTTGATTGTTCCAGAATTCTGGTTCAAGCATTAATTCGTCAAATTCTTGTATTCGTGCCTCTTTGTTTTCTAAGTCAAAGAGACCCCCTGAAGTCCGCTAATTTCTTAGCTGAATTGTCTAACTCGTTACGCACGTCTGCTAATTCAAACATTTTTTGTATTCCTCCAAATTTGGTTTGATTATTTCACAATAATCTTTGCCTAAATGATTACCCCTTAGGACGGCATAAAACATGAGAGGATAAAATCCCCCCATGTTTTGTTAGTTGCCACCTATTCATTTAATCATATAATAAGGCTTTATTATACTGCACCGTGGCAGTTTTTATATTTTTTACCGCTTCCACATGGACATAAATCATTACGACCAATGTTGGCATCTTTGCTGCGGACTGGTTTTTTCTTCACTTTTTCGCCGTCTTCTTTTGGGTTAACAGCTTGGCCCTTCGCCACTTCTTCACGTTCTAAATTGCTGCGAATTTCAGCTTTCATCGCATATTTTGCAACATCTACGCGGATTGCTTCAACCATAGCATCGAACATTTCGAAACCTTCTTGTTGGTATTCGCGAAGTGGATCAGTTTGACCGTATGCACGTAAGTGGATACCTTGTCGTAATTGATCCATAGCATCGATGTGATCGATCCATTTAGAGTCAATTGCTCGAAGTAAAATTACTTTCTCAAACTCACGCATACGCTCTGGTGAAAGCTCTGCCTCTTTTTCATCATAGTGTGCTTTAATTTCTTTACGAATTTCATCTAGGATATCATCAACTGATTTACCATGTAAATCTTCAACAGTAATAACCCCTTCAGGTAATAAATTCGCAGAAATGAAGTCTTCGATTGCTTTTAAGTTCCAATCAGATTCCGAGTCTGAAGAAGTATATGCATTTACTGTGTTCACTAACACTTCATCAATCATCGTTTCAACTAAATCACGCATATTGTCCGTTTCAAGTACTTCGTAACGTTCTTTGTAGATAATTTCACGTTGTTGACGCATAACATCATCATATTGTAATAGACGCTTACGAGAGTCGAAGTTGTTACCTTCAACACGTTTTTGCGCTGATTCTACTGCACGAGATACCATACTAGATTGAATTGGTTGAGAATCATCCATGCCTAGTTTAGTCATCATATTCTTCATATTTTCAGAACCGAAACGACGCATTAATTCATCTTCAAGAGAAAGATAGAACTGAGTCACACCAGGGTCACCTTGACGACCAGCACGACCACGTAACTGATTATCGATACGACGAGATTCATGACGTTCAGTACCAATTACAGCTAAACCACCAATATCTAATACGCCATCAGCTAATTTAATATCTGTACCACGACCAGCCATGTTTGTTGCAATTGTAACTGAACCTTTTGAACCTGCTTCTGCAATAATTTCAGCTTCACGTTCATGGTTTTTCGCATTTAATACTTCATGTGGAATGCCACGTTTTGTTAACAAGTTCGATATCAATTCAGATGTTTCAATAGCAACAGTACCTACTAGAACTGGTTGCTGATTTTTATGGCGTTCAGCAATATCATCTGCAACAGCTTCAAACTTGCCTTTCATAGAAGCGTATATTAAATCAGGACGGTCATCACGAGCAATCGGTTTATTTGTTGGAATTGTCACAACTTGCATATTGTAAATGTTGCGGAATTCCTCTTCCTCTGTTTTCGCTGTACCTGTCATACCAGATAATTTTTCATACATACGGAAGTAGTTTTGGAACGTAATCGTTGCCATTGTCATGGATTCATTTTGAATCTCAAGACCTTCCTTCGCCTCGATCGCTTGGTGAAGACCATCGCTATAACGACGACCATCCATTAAACGACCAGTGAAAGAGTCAACGATAACAATTTCCCCATCTTGAACGACATAGTCAACATCAAGATGCATTGAAGCATGTGCTTTTAGCGATTGGTTAATAGCATGGTTTAAACCGACATGTGTTAAATCAAAAAGGTTGTCGATATTGAATGCACTTTCAGCTTTTTCAATACCTTTCTCGGTTAATGTAACACCTTTTGTTTGTTCTTCATACGTATAATCTTCTTCTATTTTTAAAGTACGTACAAATGCATTTGATTGTTTATACAGTTGAGCTGATTTTCCAGCTTGTCCAGAAATGATCAAAGGCGTACGCGCTTCATCAATTAAGATAGAGTCAATTTCATCAATTACAGCATAGTAAAGTGGACGTTGCACTCGCTCTTCTTTATAAAGAACCATGTTGTCACGTAAGTAATCGAATCCTAACTCATTGTTTGTACTGTAAGTAATATCACAATTATATGCTTCGCGCTTTTCATCTTTAGATAAACTATTTAAGTTCAGACCTACAGTTAAGCCAAGGAATTCATATAGTCTACCCATTTCAGCAGCATCACGACTTGCAAGGTATTCGTTGACCGTAATTACATGAACACCTTTACCAGTGATCGCATTTAAATACACAGGTAAAGTAGAAGTTAACGTTTTACCTTCACCCGTTTTCATCTCGGCGATATTACCTTCATGAAGGGTTGCGCCCCCCATAAGCTGTACGCGGAATGGGAACATACCTAAAACACGGCGAGCTCCTTCACGAACAACGGCAAATGCCTCAGGACGAAGCGAATCTAAATCTTCACCATTTGCATAGCGTTCTTTAAATTCTTCTGTTTTCGCCTTCAATTCTTCATCAGATAATTTCTCTATTTGTCCAGCAAACGCTTCAACAGCATCTGCAACTTTTGATAAGTGTTTAATTTCACGTTTATTAAAATCGAAAACTTTATTTAATATGCCAAGCATTTATCTTCACATCCCATATAGTCTCAAAGCTCATTTTAACACTGATTTGATACTTAGTGCAAATGAACCCTAGTTATTTTACAATTGAATTTCTCCATATTTTTCATCTACAAATGTGAAAAGTCCTTCTTGCGTTATAGGTCTACTATAAAAATACCCTTGTACCTTGTCTACTTGCAGCATATTTAACATCTGCATTTGCTTCTCTGTTTCGACACCTTCCGCAACAACTTTCAGTCCTAAACTATGTGCCATTTCAATAATATAATGCACCATTGTTGCCTTTTTAGGATCCTCATCCATTTCTTGAATAAACGATCGATCTAGCTTTACTCGATCAATTGGCAAACGACGCAAATAATTTAGTGAAGAGTAGCCTGTCCCAAAATCATCTAAAGCAAGAGCAATTCCTAATTTTTTTAACGCTGAAAGTTTTTCAATTGTTTCCTCTAAACGATCGATGACAACAGATTCTGTAATTTCTAGTTCAATTAAAGAAGGATCAATATTGTATTTTTCAATCGCCATTTTTACTTGCTCTACAAAATTCCGTTCCCTTAGTTGTACCGAACTAACATTTAAACCGATTCGATGTAATCTAGGATAATGTTGTTTTAACGTTTTTGCCATCTTAATACCTTCATCAATGACCCAAGCACCAATCGAACGTATATGGCCAGAACTCTCTGCTAAAGGGATAAATTCATCAGGTGACACCATTCCCCATTCTGGATGATTCCAGCGAATTAAGGCCTCTGCACTCGCCATATACCCTAAGGAAACATTTAATTGCGGTTGATAAAATAACTCAAATTCATTATTTTCAAGCGCTGTCCGTAATCCAGCCTCTAGACGCATTTTCTTTTCAAAACTTTCTTGCATCTCACCTTTGAAAAATTCAACCTGGTTCCGCCCTTGTTTCTTCGCTTCATAAAGAGCAGTATCAGCCTTCACTAATAATCCTGCCCTTGTTATACTATCTGTCGGATATATTGCAACTCCTATAGAAGCAGTTGCATATACATCATGACCGTTCAAATTGAATGGTTCATTGAATAGCAATAGTATTTCGTTTAGATTTTGTCGACTAACTTCGCAATTCGCTTTAAGTAATAAAATAAATTCATCTCCACCAAAGCGACCTAGATAACTACTGTTACTTAGCCTCGTTTGCACTCGTTGCCCAACTTGAATTAATAACTCATCACCATAAGCATGGCCATGTGTATCATTTACATCTTTGAAATTATCAACATCTATAAAAGCGACAGTCATTTCTTCATTTTGCAAGCGACAATGACGAATTCCGACATCTATTCGACGCTCGATGGAAGAGCGATTTGGTAGTTTAGTTAGCATATCAAAGCTTGCTTGAAAATTCAAAATTTCCATCTGCTTATGTATTTGTTTCCCCATATGTTCAGCTGCATCTGCTATTCTTCCTACTTCATCACGACGTTGAATTTTGAGTTTTTTTGTATAATCTCCCTTTTCAATTTGCTTTAATTGGTCAACTACGGAATTAAAATCTTTCATTGAATAAGTCATCACGGCCTTAATGACAAAAAGTAAAATAAGAATAGCGACCAACCAAAAAAAAATAATTCTCTTTTGGAAATCTTTTAAAGGTGCTAAAACTTTCTCTTCGGGAACATAAACCCCCATCTTCCAATCACTATTACTCACTTTACGTAATTCGACATAATAATCACCTTTATCAATAGAAACTGGTGAGCTTATGTTCAATGGAATATGCTCTTTTTTAAATAATGGCCACATTTGATTTTCATCGAATAATACATGTCCATCTGAAGAGAAGAGAACAATATTTTGACCCGTAATCCCACCTGATTTAGCGGTAGGTAAAAGATTATTTAAAGCCATATCAATGCCTATATAGCCTAACCTCTTATCATTTGTGGAAAATGGATAAATGACGCTGATTGTACTCGTTTTCGTATGTTCATCTTGATAGGGTTTTGTATAAAAAACTCCTTCTTTTTTTGTATCTAGTGTAAACCAAGGACGTTTTTTTATACCAATCATATCCTCTGCCAACAATCCTGAATTCCCTATCATAAATTCTCCATAAGCATCAGTAATCCATATATGATCAATATAACTACTCTTACTTTTAGCATCATCTAATAATTTCTGTACAGAATTATTTAAGTTATGAAATTGCACATTGTCATGTGTATGTGCTTTTTGTATGTACGTTTCTACTTCTTTTTTTTCACCAATACGCTCGGCAATCAATCTTTTCTGAAATAACTCATTTGAAAATTGCTTCTCGATACTTTGAATTTCAAGTGAAAGTTCTTTTTCCAATTGTTGTAATTGTATTTTCTTTGTATTCGAATATGTGTAAGTTGCAGTAAGTATAAAAAAAGAAAGTACGACGATTAACATAGGAACCAAAACTTTCCAAGTAAAACTTATTTCATTTAACCAAAACTTTTTAACCACTAACACACCTCACCTAATAATACATTAGAACTAATCTATACCTATTTTATTACATGGAAAAAATATTGCAATACAAATATTAAATTGGAATATTAAGTAATTTTTAATGAATACAGTTTTACGAAATTCGCTTTTTTTGCATAAAAAAACACCCCTCATTTAAAATGAGGGATGTAAATATTTACTGGTTAGTTAGTTTCAATTAAGCCGTATTTGCCATCGCTACGTTTATAGACTATGTTCGTACCATCTGTTTCTGCATCTGTAAAGATGAAGAAATCATGACCAAGTAGGTTCATTTGAAGAACAGCTTCCTCATGATCCATTGGTTTTAATGAGAATTGTTTAGTACGTACAATTGTTAATTCGTCCTCTTCTTCAGCTACAGCCGCTGCAGTCGGTGATTGTTGAACAGTAGCAAAGTAATAGCCTACACCTTCACGCTCACGGAATTTTCGGTTCACTTTTGTTTTGTGCTTACGAATTTGTCGCTCAAGTTTGTTTATAATTAAATCAATCCCTGCATACAAATCTGCATTGCGCTCTTCAGCACGTAATGTTAGGTTTTTCATAGGAATAGTTACTTCAACTTTAGTTTGCTTATCATTGTAAAGCTTCAAGTTAACGTTAGCTGTTGCTTCGAAATCTTCGTTGAAATAACGCTCCATTTTCTGAATCTTGTTTTCAACGTATTCTCGAATTGCTGGAGTCACCTCAATGTTTTCACCACGAATGTTAAATGTTAGCATGTAAACTCCTCCTTTATTTCAACCATGTCTTACTAATTCTACATTTCCCTAAAAACTCCTTCTTAAACCGTAAAAAAATTTTAAAAAATTTAGGAATTCTGAAGAATTTTGTCGAAATATTGAACACTCAATTATCAGAAGACGTTTTATTATTAATTACTTCAGTGCGTCGTCTCGCTTTGAGTTCTGAAATAATCATCTCTTCAACCGCTTCATCTTCTTCTAAATCAATGCCATATACATACGAGCCATTACCTGATTTTTTCCATTTCACTTCACCTATTGTACGTATAGGCTTCGAAAAAAGAACAAACATTAACTCCATTCGAATTAAATAATTCTCCGCAGGCAAATTTAAAGGTGTCGACAACCTCAAGCCACTCGGGCTAATATCTAAAATCAAACAGTCAACTTTACTCGATAATTTACCCTGTTCTTTGCCATCCATACACAAACGAAATTCCGCTTTCACAGGTTCTTGAAGAATATGGCGAAACGACTCCAAGCGATTATATTTCATCAGAACTCACCTTCTCTTTTTATGTAATTTCATTATAATCAAACTGTTTATATTGGTAAATTGATAGGTATAAGTGATTAGAAAACCCTCCTCAATGGGTGAGGAGGGTTGAAGTTAATTTTTCCGGTCATAATACATGCCATCCATCGTACGGACAGATGCATATGGATTTGTGTACTTTTGCTCCGATGCTTTAGTTGTTTGGAGTTGTTGCATATCAGCTTTAATTAAATTTTTCACTTTTAATAGACCTTCTTTAATACCTTTATCTAATTCAATAAGGTTCTTTAATAGAGGATGATTATTTAATGCATTAGGATCATTTGCCTGTATATCATCAATGATGGCTCCACGAGCATCCAATAGGGTATCTATCTTCTCGATAAAAGCATCACGGTCTTTATCAGCTGGAAAATTAGTTAAGTGTGAATAAAGCTGTTCGGAGGCAATTAGCAATTGTTGGACTTTCCCCATCAAATCTGATTCCCTGTAAATTGTTGTTGACGATTTAAGCGTATAACTTCTTTCCATGTATCACGGAATTCTACAACATAGCCCTCAACTTCATCAATGATTGCTACATCATTTTGAATATTCGCCTCAACTAAACGACGATTCATATATTCATATAAATTTAGCATTTGTTTAGAAATTTCAATATCCATGTTCAACGTTGACATTAATTCAGAGATAATTGCTTGCGCTTTTAATAGATTCGTATTCTTCGCTTCTACATCTTTCGACCCAATAGCAAGTTTACCTTTATGTAAAAACTTAATACATCCATTATAAAGCATTAACGTAAGCTCACCAGGGGATGCCGTCGTCACACTATTTTGTTTATAGGCTTGATGCGCTGATTGTGCTGCCAAAATCATACAACTCCTTCAAAATGTTTACTACTATTATACCAGTTATTGTCCGCCAAATTGCGCGAAAATTGACGATTGTGAGTTGGCTTTGTTAATTGCTGTCTCCATTGCAGTGAATTGCTTCCAATATCTTGCTTCAACGTCCTTTAAACGATCTGTTAAAGTAGTGATTCGCTTATTCGTATCGATTAAATTTTTACCGATAGCAAATTGGTTATCAGTCATTGTTGCACGGCCAGCTTTTTTCTCGATATTTTTTGTGAAGTCAGACATTGAGTCACGTAATCGTTGTACAATACCACGCGTGTCGCCTTCAGAATCTGTTTTACTACCATTTTGAGTTAACGTTTTAACTACACGATCTGGATCTTCTTCTAGAGCTTTACGTAACTTAGTTTCATCAATAACAAGTTTACCACCATCATTAAAATTACTTGATGTCGTAATCCCCATTTTAAACATAGTATCGATGACGTTATTTCCTAGTCCTAGACCTTTCACTTGGCTATACAGTGCATTACGCATATCACCTAAACCATTACGTAAAATTGAATCACCACGTAAAAGTCCGCTCATTGCTTTTTCATCCCAAAGCTTTTGCTCGCTTTCAGTCATATCTTTACGTTGTTCAGCAGTTAACGGGGTGTAGTCACGGTATTTTGTTTCTTTTAGATGATCATTTAAATCGGTGATTAATTCGTTATATTTAGTGACGAATTCTTTTACTTTGTCTACCATAGAATCTAAGTCTTTATCAGCTGATATGGAAACTGTTGAACCAGAAAAATTTTGGTTCAATGTAACTGTATATCCAGATTGTGTAAATGTATTTGAAGTACTTTCCATTTCCATTCCATTTACTGTATAAAATGCGTTAACGACAGGTTTATCGCTATTAATATTTCCTGTATTACCACTTAAAAAACCTAATTTATTAAAGACACCGGAATTATCTTCATCAACTCTGATAGACACACCCGCTTTATGACCTGTCGAATTTGCTGTTATCGACATTTTCCCATCATTAGATACTATAGCCGTTAATCCTGCTCCATTGAGACGTTTCATAAAAGATTCCAAAGTGTCTGTTTCTTTATAATTTATAGTAGCTGGGGCAAGTTCACCTGTTGAATTAATAACTGATAATTTTATAGTTCCGTCTGTTAGCCCCAATTCACCAAGAGTGGTTTTATTAGTAGTAGTATTATTATTATTTACACTAGAATAAAGCGTTTTAGATGTACCTAACTTTGATCCGGCTGATGTATCATCAAAGCCTAATTTACCTAGTTCTACTGAATTATCAGGATTACCTTGTACTTCAATAGATTCACCTGATTCTTTAGCAGTTATAGATAATTTACCGTTTGTTATAGATGCATTAAAACCTTTAGAATTTAAGTCATCTATAAAACTCTTTAGTGTAGTATTTTTATCAAAACTGATGGATTGAATATTATCTGCTTCCCCATCTTTTTTGATAGCTAAATTTAAAGTAGAATTTGAATTGATTCCTAATTCTCCAAAAGTTGTTTCATTTGTTGCTATACTTTTTTCTGTTGGAGGAGCAGTAATGACAACTTTGTTCGCTGCTGTTGCTAATGTAGCCTTATCAATATTTAATGTACCACTAGCACCAGAACCTGCTGTTACAGATACTGCTGTACTATTCGACACATTCACTTTATTTTTCACAAAATTACTAGATAACGAGAAATTATCAAATAAATAATCACTAAATGTTTTTAGTTTTGTATTTACTGAACGATATGCGTCACGTTGCCATTCATATGTTGTTTTCTTTTGATTTAATTTATTTAGGGGCATACGTTCTGCCGTCATTAACTTTTCTACTAATGCATCGATGTCCATTCCTGAAGCTAATCCACCTACACGGTTTACCATTTATATTACCTCCCAGTAATCTTGCTTTTTAGATTGTTTCATCTACTACCATGCCTAAATACTTTTGCATTGTGTAATAAGCATCTAACAGCTTTTTTGGTGGAATTTCACGTACCACTTCATCTGTTTCGGTGTCTACTACTTGCACAAAATAACGATTTAGTCCATCATGCAGGACAAACTTGGAGTTTTTGCTATGAAACTCCATAAATTCATTTAGAGCATTTACCGCTCTTTCTAACGTTTCTTTAGCTGGTTGTTCTTCATGTTGTGAATTTTGCTGTACTTTAATCATTTTATCCATGTCATTTACTTCAACAATGGATGACTTGACTTGTGTTCCAGCAGTAGTTGTAACACTCTCAATAGGTGCTTGTGACGATATTCGCATTTAACTCAATCCTCCTACGTTCACAATATTTATTACTGTTATTATCGGAGTCAACTAAGAATCTTTCAGCAAATCTAAAAAATTCGTAAGATTTTGCCGATATTACATTTGGTAACAAATATTTCACATGGAGGTGAATAGATTGAGAATACAAAATAAGGCATGGACGACCTTTGCAAATAACCGTGTTCAAAAGAATCAATCTGCAATCACGAAAACACTTGAGAAGTTATCAGGTGGAGATAAAATTGTTCGAGCCTCATTAAATGCTTCTGGTCTCAGTATCTCAGAAACGATGCGCTCACAGATTAAGGGCCTTTCACGAGCTCAACAAAATATGCAAGATGGACTATCTGTTTTAGAAGTTACAGATTCTGGATTACAGAGTGTAAATGTGGCATTGCATCGTGGACGGGAGTTAGCAGTACAAGCTGCAAATGACACCCTAACAGATGATGATCGTAATGCGGCTCAAAAAGAATTAGACCAATTAATGGAATCTATCAATGATACAGCAGATAATTTAGAATTCAACACAAAACGAATTCTAGGTGAAATCCGTCCATTATTTATCCAAGTCGGTTCAAATGCTGACCAAAAGTTGGCTATTGATACTGTTGATGTAAGTACTAAAGCGTTAGGTCTCGAAAATGCTAACTTACAGACTCGAGAAAATGCAGATGATTTAATTAGTAAAATCGATAAAGCCATTGAACATATTTCAAAAGACTTGGCTAATGTAGGTTCTGATTATAATGCATTGACATCCCATCATGAAAATATAGGGCGTGCTGAAGAAAGTTTACAAAAATCCGAATCATTAATCCGGGATCCAGATATGGCTCTTGAAATGATGGATTTAGTTAAACAAAACATCGTTCAAAAAGGCGATGAATTACTTATTCAAAATACAAATCGTAATGTACAATCAATCCTCGGGCTATTTAAATAAATGGTGAAAAAAAGAGCTACCAAAAAAGTCGTTTCCATCGACTTTTTAAGTAGCTCTTTTCAATGAAGTTGAAGTCACAAGTAGTGTGATTTGATAATTATCAACTAAAAAACAAGTGGCTGACACAACATATTGCTTGAAAATACAATTACAGAAATAAACAGGAAAAATCCATTTAAAACAATCACTTAGCTATTTACTCTTAACCAATTATGTATATCAATAAATTCCCCTATTATTTAATATTATCCATAAAGAAATTCTACATTTTTTTTAGATTTTCACAAATTATAAAGTCCATCATATTATCAATATCATATGAATGTTCCTTACTCATCAAATAGCCTACTGTATCATCAGCTAAAAAAGATTTTGACTCTTGAATTACTTTTGTTTTACCTATATAAATAGCACCATTTAATGAGTATGTTAAAGGTAAATCTTGACGCCTTACAGCGATTGGTTCATCCGCAAATAAAGGTTGTAAAACTTTTTCTTCGCTCATTTTATACATCCAATAAGGAGATTCAGATGTTTCTACTACACTAACACAATAGTTACTATCGTTTTTAAGCAATTTTTCAATGGCATTATCAATATCTTCTACAGTTCTCATCGGAGAAGTTGGTTGTAGCAAGATAATATAATCATAGCCTGGGCATTGAGCAATGGCATGTAATACAGGCTCCATACCCGATGTCGTATCATTTGCTAATTCAGATGGCCTTACAAAGGGAACTTCACAGCCATATTCTTCTGCTACTTGAATAATCTCTTGATCTTCTGAAGACAAAATGAGTCTCGTTATATACTTCGATTTTTTTGCTTCTTCAATTGTCCATGCAATGAGTGGTTTCCCTGCTAATTCTTTGATATTTTTACGAGGGATACCTTTAGATCCCCCTCTCGCAGGAATCACCGCTAAAAAGGTTGGCTTCATTTTACTTCCTCCTTATAATCAGAGTTAGCTTGCTCAAAATCTGCCATTCGTCCAATATCTAACCAATATTCTCTCACAGGAAATGCTGATACATTATTTTGTTCATCCATTAATTTTTTAAACAAATCTGGCATATCATAAAATTCATCTTGTGGAATATAATCAAACACTTCTGGACTTAATACATAAATTCCTGCATTCACAAAGCTTCTATGCATTGGCTTCTCTTTAATTGAAACTAACTGCTGCCCTTCCGTTTCAATAACACCATAAGGTATTTGATATTCATATTCACGTACGCACATCGTCGCAGCCGCTTCTGTTTCTTCGTGGAATTGCAAAAGCTGTTCAAAATTTACTTGAGTTAACAAATCACCATTCATAACAAAAATAGGGCTTGAAGGTTTTTCCTTCAATAAAGATAAAGCCCCTGCCGTTCCCATTCTTTTATCTTCTTCTATGTAAGAAATGGACACCCCAAAAGCTGAACCATCCTGAAAATAATCTTGAATGACTTCTTTTTTATAATTTACAGATAGTATAAAATTAGTGAAGCCATATTGCTTAAAACCTTCTATAATCGTTTCTAAAATTGGCTTATTTCCTACATTTAGCATTGGCTTCGGAATATTCTCTGTTAATGGACGTAAACGTGTACCAAGGCCACCTGCCATTAAAATAACCGTATTTCCATTATCTTTGGTAGCTGGGTCCTCATCGGCAAAAATGATATCAATAATTCTATTATCCATATCTATAATTGGTAACTGCTTTAATTTATGTTTTTTTAGTAGGTTTAAACAATCACTATATGTATTATTAATGCATGCACTTACAGGAGAAGAATTCATTACCTGTTTAATTGGAACATCTAATCCTTCTCCTCTTAAAATCCCCCTACGAATGTCTCCATCAGTTACAGTACCTAGTAAATTCAATGTTTCATCTACCACTGCTGCAAATTGCATAGAAGAGTCATCGATGATTTTCATTGTTTCTAAAAGTGTTGTATTTTCATTAACTAAGATACTTCGCCAATTTTTCAACTATTCCACTTCCTTTGCAGGTACCCCAAAAGCTTTTTTGTTTGTACCTATATTTGAAATAACTACAGCACCTGCACCAATAAGAGTATTCTTACCAATTTCAACAGCTTGAATAATAGAACTACCTGTACCAATATGAGACCCATCACCTATAATGACATTGCCTGATAGAGTCGTACCTGGTGCGATATGAACATGGGATCCTACTACACAATCATGTTCAATAATTGCTCCAGTATTAATAATCGTATTCTTACCAATTTGAGCATGTGGCTGTATAATCGCTCCAGCCATCAATTGTGTGCCCTCAGCTAATATAGCTGTTTTTGAAATAATAGCCTTATCGTGGATGCATGTTGCAAATGTATATCCTATTTTATTCATTTTTTCAAAAAGAACTTCACGGAAATTTGAAATACGCACAGTTCCTATTCCTAAGACAAGTTCTACTTCCTCGGGATTATAGTTTGTAATTACTACATCATTCCCAAGATACTTTAAGCCATAACTATTTACTTCTTCTTTCGGTGCAGTAAAACCGAGTATATTTCTTTGCTGTAATAATAAGATTTCTGTTAAAACAGAAGCATGTCCACCATTTCCTATTATTATTATCGACTTATTCATCGATTTGTTCATCCTCTTTATAAAATTTAGTAGACTTTTTCCCTAAAATAGACCAATACTTTGATGGAGATATGCCATTTCCAGGTCTTTTAACAGCGATATTAGATATTTTTAATATTTCTCCTTGTCTGATATCAGTACTTGCCACAAGACTTTTTCTAGCAGCTACTCTGTTTTTCATCTCCATTGCTGTTGGTTCTTTTAAGCCTGTTCCTAAAGCACTCTCAATCTGACGGATACCTTCAATCATAGCGCTTAATTCCAATGGCTCTAATGAAGCTACATGATCTGGTCCTGGTAAATTTCGGTCCATTGTAAAGTGCTTCTCTATGATAGTTGCCCCCATGCTAGTTGCAGCAATTGGAACTAAGACCCCTTGAGAGTGATCGGAAAATCCAATTGGCAAATTTAGCTCTACTGCTAACTGATTCATAGCTTTTAGATTGATTGTTTCAAATGGTGCTGGATATTCTGTTGTACAATGTAGAACTGTTACAAATTTTTGTAAAATCTCTTTAGCCTCATTTGTTTTATAATAAGAATGAACGTTCTCAATAGAAACTTCCTCATATGGCTTTGCTAAGCCATATGCGACAAAGGATAAGGCTTCATGTATTTCTGCAATTGTAGCCATACCCGTTGAAATAATCATTTTCTTTTTCTTTGTTGCAATATAATGAATAAAAGGTGAATTAGTCAGCTCACCAGATGGTATTTTAATAGTCTGCATTTGTAAATCGTCAACTAAAAAATCCACGCTATCATGGTCAAATGGCGTAGATAAAAATTCGATTTCTATTTCATCACAATAGTTTTTCAGCGCTGTGAATTCTTCATATGATAATTCCAGTGATTTTAACATTTCATATTGAGACGTAGCCTCACCAAGATTTTCAACTTGATAATCTGCTTGCATAGCCTCTTTTGTCACTAAGTTCTCTGCATGAAATGTTTGAAACTTTACTGCATCAGCTCCGGCTTTCTTCGCCGTATAGACTAGCTTTTTTGCCAGGGAAAAGGAGCCATTATGATTAACTCCTGCTTCGGCAATGATATACGTTGATTGGCTCATAAATCATAAAACTCCTTTTGTATAGCAAATGTTGCAATTTGCTTTAATTTACTCATAATCTTTTCTACAACATGTCCATCACCAAAAATTTGATCATAAGGACCATCATAATCTAAAGCATTCTCTATAGTTTTTTTAATTGAGAGTATTTCTAACCTACAATCAAAAACTGAACTCGGCTTTTCACGTCCTGCTTGTCGTTCCCCGCAATTAACAGTTGGTGTTCTTAAATAAGGTACCTCAATTAATCCACTTGAAGAATTGCCTATAACTACAGCTGCATGCTTCACTGCGCTTAAATATCTCAATTGCCCTAAAGAATTAAATAAATAGGCATTGTTATGTTTTGATGTATAATCTTCAAGCACTTCGTTAATTTGTCTTCCACCATTATCCGCATTTGCCTTCGTAAATAACAAATTCATATGTGGATAATTCTCTAAAGCTTCTAATAAAGCATGAACACCATCTGTTTGAAGATTTGTCTCAGGATGATAGGTGACTAAGAATATTGGCTTATCAATGTCTAGATTTAGATTTCTGTATAACTCTTCCTTCGACATTAAAGACATAGTTAAAATATTTTGAATACCAATAGCACCAACATTCCAAACACGTTCAGGATTTTCTCCTAATTGAATGACCCTTTTACGATGTGATTCCGTACTAGTAAAATGCCATGTTGCCATTTTCGTTATAGCATGACGAATTGCATCATCATATGCACCAAAAGTACATTCTCCACCATGAATATGCCCAATTGGTATTTGCATAACAAGTGCAGACTGTGCTGCCGCTAACATTTCAAAGCGGTCCCCTAAAATCAAAAGTAAATCTGGCTTTAATCTCTCGAATGCATCAGAAAAGCTAATTGTTGCTAATCCCATTGATTTTGCAACTCCTGTTGCTGTATCAGATGACAACAACATCTCTACCTTTTCATTTATAACAAAGCCATCAGATTCAATTTGCTTGTATGTTAAACCGAATTCGGAGGATAAGTGCATACCAGTCACTACAAGCTGTAGCTCGAACTCAGTAGATTGTTGTATAGAGTGCATTAAATTAGAGAGCAATCCATATTCAGCACGCGTCCCCGTAATAACACATATTTTTCGTTTCAACATTTATCCCTCTTTTATCGGTGTGCTTGGAATATTTATAATTTTCTTATTCAATCGTTCAACTGTTGATAAATCAGCTCTAGGACATTCTATAAATGGTTTTAAATAGTGCATTGGTGTCCAAATAGGTCTGCTCATTACACCATTATCATTTAAGAAAGCTAACACTTCATCTCGCTCTAAAGTATCATCTAAAATCAATGTTTGAAGCCAATAGTTACTTGATGTATTTTCTCTCTCTTTGAAGAGTTTTACACCCTCTAACGGATCAACTAGTTTTTCATAAAAAGCTGTTAATTCACGTTTTTGTTCGATAAAATGTGACACCTGTTCTAGTTGTGCACATCCTAACGCAGCATTAATATTTGGCAAGCGATAATTATAGCCAATTTCATCATGATCATATTCCCAGATATGCGAAACTTTTGCAGTTGTCGTAATATGTTTTGCATAGTTTGCAAGGTCTTCATCATCGGTCAAAATGGCACCACCACCGCCTGTTGTGATGATTTTATTACCATTAAAGCTAATCGCACTTACTTTGCCAAAGCCACCTGTATGTTTACCTTTATAGTAAGATCCTAATGATTCTGCTGCATCTTCTACTAATACTAAATGATACTTTTCGCAAACCAATTGTAACTTTTCTAAATCAACAGGATGTCCAAATGTGTGCATCGGTACGACTGCACGAATAATTCGACCTGTTTCTTTATTGATTAATTGATTATTTTTTAATTCACCAATATCTAAGATATGTGCTTCTAACTTTTGAGGATCAAGACCAAGTGTATTTTCTGACACATCTACAAAATGCGGTACAGCTCCAAGATACGAAATAGCGTTAGCTGTAGCAACAAATGTTAAAGCTGGCATAAATACTTCTTCATTTGGATGAACACCCGCAACCTTTAGCGCAATATGTAATGCAGCTGTACCATTCATGACGGCAACTGCACGTCCTACACCTGTAAAGCGTGCTAATTCCTCTTCAAATCGAGTCACATATGAACCAACGGACGATACCCAACCAGTTTGAACACAGTCTGTAACATACTCTAACTCTTTGCCATTGAATGTGGGTTCATGCAGTGGCACAAAATCCTTCTTATAATGCTCTTTAATCTGTTTTGTGAACTCTAACCATAGAGTGTTCATATATTATATACATCTGCCTTATATTGAGATAAATTCTTCGGATTTGTGAACCATTCAATTGTTTCTTCTAAACCACGTCGGAAACCATCTTTACCACCATATTGAGGTTGCCATCCGATTAGTTCTTTAGCCTTTTTATTTTCAGCCCATAAACGATTGACTTCACTTTTCTCTGGTCTTAAGCGTTGTTCATCTGTTTCGATAGTTAAATTCACACCCATAATATCTGCAATCATTTCAGCTGTTTCACCTATAGAAACTTCATAATTAGATCCAACATTGATGACTTCGCCTAATGATTTTTCAGAATTCATAACTGAAATAAACCCACTAACAGTATCCTGCACATAATTGAAATCACGTGTTGGACTAATCGCACCTAACTTAATTGTTGTTTGTCCATTTGCTAGTTGGCTAATGATTGTCGGTATTACTGCACGTGCTGATTGACGAGGACCATATGTATTAAACGGACGGATCACTGAAACTGGTGTATCAAATGAACGATAGAATGATAACGCCATTTGGTCTGCACCAATTTTAGAAGCAGAGTATGGAGACTGACCTTGTAATGGGTGGTTCTCGTCTATTGGTACATATTGAGCTGTGCCGTACACTTCACTTGTAGAAGTATGTACAACCTTATCCACACCTAGCTCACGAGCAGCTTGTACAATATTAAGCGTCCCATTTACATTTGTATCAATATATGTAGCTGGTGAATGGTAAGAGTAAGGAATGGCAATAAGTGAGGCTAAATGTAGTACATGCGTACAACCCTTCATCGCTTCTTTTACTCCAAATGGATCTCTAATATCTCCAGAGAAAATATCCAATGATTCTTTTATTTTCTTAGTAGATTGATCCAACCATCCCCATGAATTAAATGAATTATAATAAACAAATGCTCTTACATCGTGTCCTTGTCTTACAAGTTCTTCTGTTAAGTGGGAGCCGATGAAACCATCTGCGCCGGTTACTAGGATTTTTTTAGTCATCTCAATTACACCTTTTCAAATTATTTACTTAATACTTTATCATCTAAAATCTTTTTATAATCAACAATTGGAGTAGCTTCCAATTGTTTTTCCATTTCATCAGCACTTATATAAGGAATACCTTCTATTTTTGCGCCATCCCATGCCGTATTGAATATCCGAATAGATTTGTTTGTCGCCTTTTGTTCGAACCAACGGCGGAAAATGTTAAAATTACTGTATGTATTAATATATTTCCCGCTATTTGAAAGAACTTTTTGAAATTTCATACTTGTTTCAAATGTATTAGAAGATGTAGATAGATTCGCATGAGTCTTATTATTCTTAAAACCTAAATCTTGACCGAATAAATATACTTTTTTAAAACCCATGAATTCTAATAATGATAATCCTGTAGTTGCAACTGACCCACCTGTTTCTATTAAAGGAATGGAATTGGATTTTGCAAACTCCTCTGACAAAGGGTACCCACCTTGGAATAATATAGTTTTTGTTCCTCTATGGATTGTTGTCATTCCATGATTTGCCGTAGCCATATAAAACAATAAACCATTATACTCAACATGCTTAATTTGCTCTTGTACTAAGTCTGTTGGGTCTGTAATGATGACTGCATCTGGAACAATATCTTCTTCCAGTAGTGTCTTAAGCGCCGATCCAACAGCTAAAACATAGCACAATCTCCTAATTTTCTTCAATGACTTAATAGTTTGATTAAGAGATGGCCCTGCTGATACTAATACAGCTTCTTCACTTTGAGCAAAACCTTCAAATTCTGACAATGAAAGATGTGAGTTTGTTAGATTAGCTAAGAAATTTTCATGCATAATGGCACTAACATTTTGATAAGACATTTGTCTTACCTTAATATCCTCTAAAGATGCAAACAAGGGGTGATCTGAGCCTATTGCCTTTAACCATTGTAATGGAATAACTAGTTGCGTTTCTTCCAACCTAATATTTGTTAAATGAACTTTATCACTAATAATATGAATACGTTTATCATTTAATATATGAGTGGCACCATGCTCTTTACATAACTCAATTTCGTTCTTATCTGCAATAAGTATGTAAATAGTAGATGTTGGACTATACTTTATAAGAGCTTCTGCATGATAGCCCAGACCTAGCCCGAATAAAACATATTGCTTTGACTGTGCTGTAGTTTCCTTCACAATGAATTTCTCTACGTCTTTTCTAGGACAATATTTACTATAGAGATAAATACCATTCAATTTAAGAGTATACGAGCCATCCCTTGCCTGTTCTACATGCCATTTCATTAATTTTGTTGTCCCTCTATCAGTACTAATTCTTCAAAAAAAGGCGCGATTTCATATTCAAACATATCTGCTACTAATATATAATCTTGTATTTCTAATCCATGATTAACCTCTTTTAAGAAACCATGGATTTTTTCTGTTTTTAAATTCACTGAAATGTCATTATTTTTTAATGATTCACTAATTTCAGCTAACCAATTTGCCCCTTCTGTAAAATAAATGATTAGTTCAAGTGCTTTACTTATCTTATTTTCCCGGAAATTGTCAGCTATCGTTTGACATCCAGTCGGTAAGTTTTTTAAATATTCATAGTATGATTCAACAGCTTCTTGTACTATTTCTGTCAATTTATACTCCTCCTAGTTTTTCCTTTTTTACTTTCTCTAGTAAATCTTTTGTATAGATTTTAGAAAGTTTTATTGCATTTAGTAATCCTTTATATAAACTACTATTTTGATTGTATACTCGCATATAATTTTCTTGTTCAGTTTCGCCTTTTATGGATGGATAATTATTAATTATATCAATAATAATCGGGTCTAAGATACTATTCATAGAAACTGTTTTAAATAATTTTTTTATTTTTTTATCAACCTGTTCTAATCCTTTAAGAACATTACTTGTGAATTTTTCTTTCACTAGACTTCCTTCCAAATATACTAATCCCTTATTTAAAAGTTTTTCAATTTCATTATATATTTGAATCTCTGATTGTATTCTGAAGCACAAATTTTCCCAATCATTTATTGTTTTAGTATTTGCTTTTTGAACTAGATTAAGATTCTTTTCTTCAGATAAATCTATGAATTCGCCAAAATCGCTAAAAGAGATTTGAGTAAATCCTTTAATCTTTACTCCCCCTTCAGTACAGTTAAAGAATCTTCCTTTTTTATTAATCGATTCAACGATATTTTCGAAATCTTTTTTCATAGAGGTAAAAGGTAAATCCGTCAATACTTTATCACCATTATAGCCCTCTGTATAAAATGTACCTCTAATTTTTTTATCATCATCGTCTATATTTGCAAAATACTTGTTATATTTTGCATGAGTCTGATTATTTGTATAAGCCAAATCTTGTCCAATTAATGCAATAGGACCACTAGAAATATACTGAGCTATTACAAATGCATAATTCGCTACTGATGCCCCACCAAGTAATGTAGGTAGTTGTTTTTGAGTCATTTGCTCTATATGCTCGTAAACACCCGGTTCAAATACTGGGATGAAGCTAAAAGATGATTTTTTAAATTGGTTTCTAATATCATAATGATTTTTCACACTATATATTAAATGAGAGTTCTCAAAGATATTATTTTCAAAGTGTTTAAAATTAGCTAACGATCCATCAACTGAAACAATGAAATCAGCTTCAATATTATAATGAAGTAATGTGTTTACAGTTGATCCAGCAGCAATTATAATAACATGATTTTGCATTTTTTTAAGTAACGGAATTTGTTTAATAAGAGAGGGGCCACCAGATGCTATTACCACTGGCATATTATAATAATTCTCTAAAACAGAAAGACTTTCGTCCTCAAAAATATGATATATGTTTCGAATATAATTCTCCTGCCACATTTCAGCAAAATAGTTAATCGTATTTAAATAAATTTTCTTTACACTTAGTATTTCTTTTACTATTTTTAAGACCATTTTATATTCTTTTGATAAGAATTTATCATAATTTGGAGAACAAATTACTTTCACTTTAAGATTTAAATCTTTCAATAAATTGCCTAATGCCATTTCAATATTTTTTTCATTGACATCGCTAATAATTTCAAAATCTTCTTGCGTTATTACACTCTCTATTTCTTTATAAATCGGATCTATAATAAGCAAATGCTCGTTTTCTTTACATTTATCTTTAAAAGCTTTTGCAAAATAACCATAACCATACCCAAATAATATGTGTACTTTATTTTCAGCAAAATGATTATTAACAAATTGTTCTGCTTCTTTTTTAGGATCATACTTACTATGTAAATAATAGTCATTTACTTTTAATGTCGGTAACGATGATTTTGAAGTAACTACTTCTATGTTGAAATCTTGACTCATATTTTTTTCACCTCTAATTTTTATATCGGCTTATTATTAAAATTATAAAGAAAATCCCACTCTATAAATAGAGTGGGATTATTAAACACTATAAAGATTATTGTAAAAGTTGTAATACGCCTTGAGGCTGTTGGTTAGCTTGAGCTAGCATAGATTGTGCAGCTTGAGTTAAGATGTTGTTCTTAGTGAAAGCCATCATTTCTTTCGCCATATCTGTGTCACGGATACGAGACTCAGCAGCTGATAAATTTTCTGATGAAGCACCTAAGTTGTTAATAGTATGCTCTAAACGGTTTTGAACAGCACCTAATTTAGAACGTTGAGTCGAAACTGTTTCGATTGCTTTGTTAATAGCAGTAATTGAAGCACTTGCTGCAGAAGTACTTGATACTTTTACAGCGCCAGCAGTAACTTTTAATGCTGATGCGCCCATTGTAGCGATAGACAATTTAATAGATTGTCCTGAATTCGCACCGATGTGGAAAGTTTTACCACTGAATTTACCATTAAGTAGATTTTGAGTATTGAACTCAGTATTATTAGCAATACGATCGATTTCTGAAGTTAAAGCTGTTAATTCATCTTGGATTGATTTACGGTCAGCAGTAACGTTTGTATCGTTAGCAGCTTGAACAGATAATTCACGCATACGTTGTAAAATAGAGTGTGTTTCGTTAAGTGCACCCTCTGCAGTTTGAATTAAAGAGATAGAATCTTGAGCGTTTTTAGATGCCATATCTAAACCGCGGATTTGTCCACGCATTTTTTCAGAGATAGCAAGACCAGCTGCGTCATCTCCAGCACGGTTAATTTGGTAACCTGAAGATAATTTTTCTAAGTTCTTAGAAGACTGCGTGTTGTTAAATGATAAATTACGGTGTGTATTTAATGCTGCGATGTTGTGTTGAATTCTCATTGTGAGATTCCTCCTTGAAATTGTTTTTAGTTCCACTTCCATGTGGACTGTGTTAGACAGTTAGTTTGTTTACACTTACCCTCTGCCTTACAATAGTTATATCGTACGCCAATGTAAATGTTTAATAGTTTTTTAGAGTTTTTAAAAAGTTTTTTTTGAAAGTTGTTCTAATAGTGATTGAGATACATTCAACGCCTCTTTATTTTGTTGTTGAATAGATTGATAAACTTCCGATCGGTGTACTTTTACGGATTTTGGTGCCACAATGCCCAACTTGACTTGATCACCATCTACTGATAGCACTTTCAGTTCAATTTGATCTCCAACCATAATCGATTCCCCTGTTTTACGTGTGAGGACTAGCATTATTTTGCACTTCCTTCCAATGTACCTATTGGATGGCGCAGCGCATATTCCCCATTTTCTTGAAGGACGATTTGCTTACCAATTTTTTCTTTGATGTTAATAAGGACTGGTGCTAATAGATTTAAAGTTGATGAATCGAATGGGTCCTTTAATGTAACGATAGAATATGTAACAATATCAGATTCCACTTCTGCTTTTAATGAGACCTTATCAGATTTGGGTAAATCAAATGCATAATTTTTTTTAAACAAGAAAGGAAATGCGACAACGAATCCGACTTCAACTTGTTCAATCGATTGTAATATTGCAAATGGCGATTCCTTTTTTAAAGGGAGAATAATGAATTTTTTCGCACCTTCAAAACCAGGAATTCCTTCTTCAAATTTAATTATGTCTTCTTCTTTAATTTCTACAGAACCTAAGAATTTAGTTTTAATATTCATATTTACTCCCCTTTAACAACTGTTGTTTCTATTGATGGGTATTGTAGCATTGTTCCCGTTACATCACCAGGTGTATAGTCATGTACTACTTTTCCAATTTGAACATCAATCTTTGGATTTTGAAGTGTGGTATTAATGTTTAATTGATCAGGTACGTATCGTATTTTAACCGCGCCTACTGATGGCTTCCACGTAATACCTAAATTTTTAGGGGACGGATTTGCATTACTTTGGGCAATTAAAGGTACAACACTTGCTTTTCCTTTACCTATATTCATCATTTGACGACCTTCGCTTGCTCGTCTTCCTACCCCTTCTGAAACTTTTTGCATGCCATCACTTGCAAATTTCTGAATAGATTCACGGTTTGTATATAACCCTAAATCTCGATTAGCCTGTGAAGAATCAATTAGTAATTTAGCTGGGTCAGAATTAATTTGTACCGTAGCCGCAGGTTGTTCAATATGCTGTTGAGCCCTTGGCTGTTTGATTTTTTGTATCGGCTCAGTAATATTAATGCCTATCTTTGCATCTGTGGTACGAATTTGGATATGATCAAGTTTCAAGAACCTTCACTCCTTTAAAAAAGACTCCCGCTCTAGACAGCGAGAGCCTTTTGGCTAAGTATTGATTATAAAAAATCTACTAATGTAGGTTGGATGATTCGTCCACCTACGGATAATGATGCACGGTGGATTGATTCTTCCGTGATAAGTTGTGTTATAACTTTTTCATAGTCTACATCTTCATTGTTAGACAGTTGTTTTGTGACATTTACTTCTTGTGCCGAAAGACGATTTGTCATCATTTCTACACGATTTTGCTTAGCCCCAACCTGAGCAAGTGATTCTAATACCGAGTTCTGTTGAGTTGTAATATCGCCTAATAAGTTACCAATTTCAGTACCTGATGTAGTTCCTGCATTTAATGCATCTGGATCATTTAATTTCGATTGAACATCGCTCATTAATTTATCAATATTTGCAAAAAGGTCTTTGCCGTTTGTATTAACACCTAATGTCACGCCATTGTATACTTCCACTTCAACTTGTTGCGTATTGCCTTGAAGTGTTGTTAGTTGGCCAGCACCTGCATTTGCTGTTGTATCTGCAAATAAAGGTTCTAATGTTTTTGTACCGCTAAAAATGTATTTCTCACCGCTTTGCGTGTTTGCCACATCGCGAATTTGCTGACGAATTTGGTCAATTTCAGTTTTTATTTTTTGACGATCCTCATCTGTATTTGTATCCGTTGCTGCTTGTGTAACAAGCTCTTGTACACGTTTTAAAGCATCCCCAACTTGACCTAGAGCCTCATCGGTTGTATCCAACCAATTATTTACTTCATCCATGTTACGTGTAAATTGGGAATTTTTTGTTAAGTCTGTACGATATCCCATACCTTTAATAGCGGCAACTGGATCATCTGATGGGCGAGTAAGCTTGGAACCCGATGAAATTTGTTGTTGTAGCTTTCCCATTTTGTTATAGCTATTACTTAAGTTACGTAGCATATTACTTGATAACATTGATTGTGTTATACGCATTTAACTAACCTCCTATATACCCACACGGCCCATACCGTTAATAATTTTATCTAAAGTTTCGTCCACTACCGTTACCATTCTTGCTGAAGCATTGTAAGCTTGCTGGAACATGATCATATTCGTCATTTCTTCGTCTAATGATACTGAGCTTACTGAAGCACGATTATTACTAACTGTTAATTGGATAGTAGTTGCATTATATGTCATCTTCTCTGCCTCAGAGCCATTTACTGCTATTTTACCTACAAGCCCTTGGTAGAATGATTGTGTTGTAGCACCTTCTAAATCATCTTCTCCTGCTGTGAATGCTAATGTAATTGAATTACCATTCCCTAAATCAATTACCTTACCATTTGATAAGGAGGTTGTTTTTAAATTGGATAATAAAATCGCTAATTTACCATTACCTTCTTCATTTGGCTCTGTAGATGCCGCAATTTGAGACGGGTCTGTAATCTCTACCGTTACTTTACCATCAGCATCGATTTTAAAGAAATCCGTACCTTTTGTATTGCTGTTCAATTGGTATCCTGCATTGTGGATTTGATTAAATGCACTAACAAATGCTTTTGCTAGTTTGCTGAGTTCTTGCATAGAATTTGGGTAGTCACCTTGTGGCAAAGCTACTCCGGTTTTTTCATATCCATATGAGTGAGCTAGTGAGATCATTTTACCACCACCAATTTGCATATCTTCTACCTTAATAGAAGAGGCACCAAATTGATTTGGTTGTAAGTTCTTCGCATCCTCTACACTCACTAAATTCGAAACACCAAAACCCGTAAATGCTTGAAATTCTGTTAAATCATCAGTTAATGCACCAGCAGCTCCAGTTATATTACCATCTTTATCTATACTTTTACCTTGAGCTTGTAATTGTGCTACTTTATTTCCTTCAACTAGTGTCGTACCAGAACCTTTTAATTTAATTACTACTGAACCTTCAGCAATTCCTAAAGCGTTTCCACCTGATTTTGTATAGCTAGTTTCGATTGGTACATATTCCGACAATTGATCGATTAAATTATCTCGAGCATCATATAAATCATTTGGTAAGTAACCATTTGGTTCAACTTTTTGAATTTGATCATTAATATTAGCAATCTGACGTAAGATTGAATTAATTGCATCTGTTTCTACACGGAGTTCGTTTTTTAAGTTTCCTTGAACTTCTTTAAGCTGAGAATTTATGTAATTGAATGAATCTGCTAAATGAGCAGCACGCTCAAGCGCTACTTTACGAGCAGAAGCATTTTGTGAGTTGGTACTAATATCCTGCAATGATTGATAAAAATCATTAAATGCCTGGTTTAAACCATATTCAGATGGCTCAGCCATAATGTCTTCCATCTGACTAATAGCATCCGTTTTAGCCCCCCAATATCCAAGCTTTGTCGTTTCTTGTCTAAACTGTCTATCTAAAAACTGGTCGCGAATACGTTGTACTGAACCTGCTTCCACCCCTGTTCCGATATGCCCAGCAGTCATCGGTGCATTCAGGCCAGCACCAGGATAACCAAGTGTTGCTTGCATATTAACTCGTTGGCGTGAGTAGCCAATTGTATTAGCGTTCGAGATATTGTGGCCGGTTGTGTATAGAGCACTTTGTTGCGTATATAGGCCTCGTTTACTTGTTTCTAATCCCATAAATGTGGAGCGCATTTATATTTCCTCCTTTATATCATTATGCTTGTGAGTCAAAACTTGTTTTTAAGCTGCTGCCACGAACTTCGGTTTGTGAGTAGTTGATTTGGTCTGGTTGCGGGCGCAACATATCGAGTGTCATATTGACGAATTGCAGTGATTGGAAAATCATTTTTTGATTTAAGTCGTTTTGATACTTGAGAGTTTCAATGACGAGTAGCAGTTTTTTGCGGGCTTCGTCTAATTTGAGTTGTTCAATTGGCGTATCAGCTACTTCCATTACTTGAGCGACAGTTGCATGTTCAGCAGAGGCAATTCCTTTTGCCTTAAGGTAATCCGTTACCGCTTGCTGACGCTGTTGCTCGAGCTGTGTGATGGCAGCTACATGCGATTGCTCGTCCTTGAGCAATTGATCGAGTCTGTCCATGTCTCCTGTTTTGATGAACTCCGTTTTGTGATATGCAAGTTCTAACAGGCTTTTATGCATTTTTTCTAATTTATCCATAACGGATAAAATCATTTCAATGGACATATCTCATACTCCTTTTGTTTATGGGCGATAGTATTTCAATAAATCTGAAGCGACTTGTTTTGCGTCTACTTTATAATTGCCCTCTTGAATTTGCGCTTTTAATGCTTGTACGCGCTCAGCTCTTTCATCTGCATAACTGACAATTCCTTGAAGATCTTTTGCAGCTGATGAAATCTCTAGCTGATCTGCCTTATTCGCTACCGATTTATTAGCAAAGTCAGATTTTACAGGCTGGTTTTTATATGGGTTTACAGCGTTCACGCCATAGTTGGTAATTTTCATATAGAATGGCCTCCTCTCAATCGTTCCTTTTATATATTCATTATTTCGGTTGGTTTATATCGATGTTAAGTATTTTGTAATAAAAGCGAAAGACATCCTAATCTGTTTTTTAATTGCTAGTGCTATATGCCTTATTTGTGGGAGGGTAGTTGACGGGAGCTTTCGGTGGTGTTTGTTTGGAGTTTGGGGTTGGTCGCTCTGGATTTGGCGCTACTCGCTTCTGCTTTGGCGCTTCTCACTCTCCCTTTGGCGCTACTCGCTCGTGCTTTGGCGCTTCTCACCCCTGCTTTGGCGCTTCTCACTCGCTTTGGCGCTACTCACTCTCGCTTTGGCGCTACTCGCTCTCACTTTGGCGCTACTCACTCTCACTTTAGCGCTTCTCGCTCTCACTTTAGCGCTACTCACTCTCACTTTGGCGCTTCTCACCCCCGCTTTAACGCTACTCGCTCCTGGTTTGGCGCTTCTCGCTCGGATTTTAGCACTTTTCCCACTACTCATAAGCTCCTTAACTCAAAAACAAAAAATCCCCACATACTAAGTATGCGAAGATTTATATTTTATTGCTTTTTCTTATTCACGTCGGCATAGTATGTTGCTCGGTCTGAGTCTTCTACGCTTGTTCTAAATTCGCGTGCTGCTTCGAATTTATTGAGTTCGGATTTTAGTTCGGTTTGGCATTTAATGCAGAGCTTGCCTTTCGTCGTTAGAGCTCCGCAGCTGTCACAAGGATAACCTAGGTTTGGGAACATAGCTGGTTGCAAGCGACCTTTCCTTACCCATTTATGTAGTAATTCCTCTTCTACACCTGTAGCTTCGACAATTTGCTCGATTGTCGCTGATCGATTATCGCGTTTGCGTAAGAAACGGTATACAGCCTCGTATATTTTCTCTTCATCTTGCGCACATTTTCCGCAAACTTCTCTAATGCCAGTATAGTTATAAAAGTCCCCACATTTTGGACAACTTCGCAATTCACCCATGTTCTTACCCCCTGGAATTTAAATTCTTCTACTTAATATACTAGTTATATTGTCGGTAAAATCAACCTAAAATTTATAAAACACAGGGAGATTGTACAGAATCGTACGATTTTTTGTATCTTTTTAACTAACCCTGAATTAGGGTGAACGCTTTTACGGAAGATGCTCCAGCCTCAGTGAGTATAGCTTTGGCATGTTTTAAAGTGGTTCCAGTTGTTACTATATCATCTATTAAAATATGTGATCGTTTTTCAATTATAATATTCGGCTTTAATTGAAATAGCTGAGCGCTTTGTTCACGTTCCACTTTTGATTTAGATGATTGGGATTCAATTGAAATTTTCTCGAGTAAATGTGTATAGGGTATGCCTGCCGCTTTCAGCAATTCATCAATATGGGCAAATGTGCGTAATATTATTTTTTCTGGATGCATCGGAATTGGCACAATAACAGCGTCAGTGTTTTTTAGTGCTTTGGTAATTTCAGATCTAAATACATCTTTTAACACAATATCTTTTAAAAATTTGTATTGATGTAGGAAGTCTTTCATTGCTTCATTATAATGAAATAATGCTTGGATATCTGGAGACTTTTGTTCCCCTGGCTTAACAAACTCAAATTTGCTATGGCAAGTAGGACAAATGACTGCTTGCTGTTCATACATAATCAGTTGCTTCCAAGTTAATTGTCTTTTTAAAGGCCTTGAACATAGATAACAATTCATATTCATATTGTTGTTAGCTCCGTTTTATTGAGACGTTTTATTTCTTTTGTTGCTCGGTCCATTTCAACAGAGATACCGTGGTGAAAGAAGACAAGGTCGCCTGTAGGACAGTCGTAAGAGCGTCCAACTCTTCCTCCTATTTGAATGAGTGCACTTGAAGTGAAGATACCACTTTCTGCTCCTACTACCGCCACTTGTACGTTAGGTATTGTGATACCTCGCTCTAAAATGGTTGTTGTTAATAGTCCCCTCACTTTTTTTGCACGGAGTTCTAACACTTTTTCTTTTCGATTTGGATCTTCTGCATGAACAGCTTGAATGCTTGGTTCCAATTGCTGAAATAACGGGATTGCCTTTTCCATTAGAGCGATAGTTGGAAAGAAAATGAGAAAAGGTTTATTCTCTTGGAGCTGTTTCTTTGTCCATTGAGTAAGTTTTTTTGGTAACCTAGTTGATTCAATCTGTTTTGTGTATCGCCACAATGATTCATAACGTGGTACTGGAAGTGGATGCCCGTGATATCTTCGAGGAATAAATGAATAGCCGCCTTGCAGTTTTTGTATTTGATTGATTAGTTTTTCAGATGGCGTTGCTGTAACGTACAAAATGGGTGCGTCACTTTTTTTAGCTTTAATAACCGCATGTTGTAAAGTTTCATCATGCGTGTATGGGAATGCATCGGCTTCATCGACAAAGATCGTATCAAAAGCATCCTCAAAACGGTAAAGCTGGTGTGTCGTCGCAATAATAATCGGGGCGTAATTCTTGTCGACATCTGCGCCACCGTAGAGTGCTTGTGTTTTTGTCTTTGGAAAAACATGTTGAATACGAGGTGCGAGCTCTAATACGACATCCGTTCGAGGAGTTGCGACTGCAATTCGTTTTCCATTCTTTAAGCATTCGTAAATAGCCGGGAATAAAATCTCAGTCTTTCCAGCACCACAAACTGCATGGATTAGATGAACTCGGTTTGCATTTATACTTTCAATAAGTTCTTTCGAAGCCTTTTGCTGATAGGGAGTGAAGGTGCCTGTCCATGAGAATAAGTGATTAGGTGATTTTCTAGTTGTTGGTCCAATCCATTTTATGAGATCCGAGCAACTACTGACACGCCCCATGCTGATGCAATGTCTACAATAGATACAAGTTTGCTCACAAGCCGCACAATAATAGGTTACAAATAGATTTGGATTATTGTTAGCACATCGATTACATGTATAGTTCATACGCTTAAATCGAGAATTCATTTTGGAGTTTTTCTGCACACCAGGGAGAGTGGCGATGTAGCCAAATTGGATGTGTTGGGTGATTAGTTCATCTGAGAAGGGAGAATGTTCACGTAGCCAAATGCGTCCTGTTAGGAAATCACGCAGTGACGGGTTTTCTAAGGTGCCTATATAGCGGTTAGTTTTGCTTGGTTGCTTGTATAGTCGTTTACGCAAATATTGCCTCCTTACTAGGGGTTAGAGTTGGATTTATTTTACAATCTTTTATATGTGTTTGCAAATAACAATTTTAGAGTTCCAAATCCACAAAAAAACCACCCTACATTTTGTAAGGAGGTTCGTCGTTTACTTTATTTTTTTACCCAACCTAGCCCCATTGAGCCTTCACCAAGGTGAGTTCCAATAACGGGTCCAAAATAGCTTAGTTTGACGTTAACATTTGGGAATCTATCTTGCAAAGTTGCCATCCATTCTTTCGCTTCATCTTCACAGTTGCCGTGTATTACTACTGCATCAAGTTGATCGTATTTCGCTGCGTCTTCACCGAGCATGTCCTCTACTCGTTTAAGGGCACGCTTACGTGTACGAATTTTTTCGAAAGGTACGATGACTTTGTTTTCAAAATGTAGTATTGGCTTAACTTGTAAAAGTCCACCGATTAAAGCTTGTGCTGCTGATAATCGACCGCCTCTTTGTAAATGCGCGAGATCGTCTACCATGAAATAAGCGCGCATTGTTTTACGCATTTCTTCAAGAGCTTCTAAAATTTCTTTTGCAGATGCGCCGTCTTTGGCCATTTCGCCTGCTTTCAATACATAGAAGCCTTGGACAGCACAAGAGATTTCACTGTCGAATCCATAGACATCAATGCCTTGGACCATTTCTCCGGCTTGTAAAGCGCCTAGATATGTACCGCTAATACCACTTGATAAGTGTATAGCCACAATTTCATCATATTCTTTTGAAAGCTCGTCAAATAATGTCACAAAAGTACCAATTGGTGGTTGTGACGTTTTTGGAAGTTCGTTATCATTTCGTACTTTATCATAAAAATTAGAAGTTGTTATGTTTACTTCTTCTTCAAATGTTTCATGTTTGATTACAACACTTAATGGAACCATGCGAATATTATATTGTTCACGCTCGGCTTGCGTTAAGTAAGCTGTACTGTCTGTTACGATGGCAGTTGTCATTAATCGTTCACACTCCTACATCAATAGTATATTAATATCGTAAGAATGTGAAATAATAAATAATGCATTTACAAAAAATGTTACTCTTCGCTATATTTCGTTTTTATTTACGAAAAAAATAGTAAAGCAGCTACCTGTCTATTAAGTAGCTGCTCCTTTTCTTATTCCATTTTTTCACCAATAGCAGCTACGCGTGTTACTAGCCATTTGCCATCTTCTTTAACAAAGACAGTGTTTGTTCTAGCTGCCTGTTTAAACGGTTCGCCATTATCTAATTCTACTTCAACAGTAATTTGAGCTAAAAGTTGCGCTTCTTTTTCATTATATTGAACTACATTTACGTCTTTTGCAGTATGTTTTATATCGAAATTTTCGAAGTTTAGTTTTTGATATTCCACATCTTCTTCCATATCGAAGCCTGTAGGATTTTTAGAAAGCGTTTTGCTATAGCGCTCTATGTCTTCTGCATTTAAAGCAGCAATGTATTCATCAAATGCTTGACGGAGTGCTTTTTCCTCTTCAGCAGGAACATTTGTCGCTGCTTTTGTTTTGCCATCTACCATTTCAAATCCTATTGCTTGATCGTCTTCGCTTGTTTCTTCTGATACTGCAGATTTTTCTGATTTAGTTACGTCATTTTTTTCATCTTCAGTTTTATCTTTAATACTATGGTCAACCGCATTAGATGTTGTTGCGTTCTCACCATCATTGACTGAACCAGTATTCTCTTTTGTTGTGCTGTCATCATTGCCACATGCCACTAACAATAAGGCACATACTGGGACAAGCAACCATTTTTTTATATTCAATTCCAAAACCTCCCGCGGATATTGTAGCATATTTGTAGATTACCTAAAAATTAATAGCTTTATGCAAAGTTCCAACTTATAGCTTAATCTTTTTTATCGATTAATACACCATTTCTTTTTATTAATTATTTACAAATAGATGACGTTTGTAGCACGTTGAAAGTTGCAGAAAAACACACAACCCCGCTTCTCGACAAAGAGAAGCAGGGTTGTGCTTGGTACCATCAAATACAAAATGATAGAATGCGTGCAAATAAATTTGCAGTGCTAATCGCAGACTATAAGAATGCAGAAAGTGACCAATACTATTCAAGTTTTAAATGCAGGCTCTGACATTGTGCCATGTTCAAAGTTGAACTGCACTTTTAATAATAGGCTAATTCATAATTGAGCACAAGTAATGCGGCGGAATCTTTACTTACGTCAATTAGCTTGTCATTATCTTGATTTTGTTAAACAATTAGCGTACTTCAACCCAGCCGTTTTTAATTGCTGTAACTACAGCTTGTGTACGGTCATTTACGTTCATTTTTTGTAAAATACTTGATACGTGGTTTTTAACTGTTTTTTCTGAGATGTATAAAGTTTCACCAATTGCACGGTTACTTTGACCATCAGTTAACAATTGTAATACTTCACATTCACGTTTAGTTAGTAAATGGAATGGACGACGAATTTCAGTTTGATGGAATGAACCTTTGTTTTCGCGTTCGCTTAAGCGACGGTACTCAGCTACTAGGTTTTTAGTTACTTTCGGATGTAAGTAAGAACCACCAGAAGCTACGATCTTGATAGCTTCAACAATTTCGTCAGCATCCATTTCTTTTAACATATAACCAAGAGCGCCTGATTTTAATGCATGTGATACATAAGATTCATCATCATGGATAGAAAGCATGATAACTTTTGCATCTGCGTATTTCTCTAAAAGTTCAGCTGTTGCTTCAACACCATTTTTTTGAGGCATATTAATATCCATTAATACAACATCTGGATTATACTCTTCATAAAGTTGGATAACATCTTTACCGTCATCGCCTTCTGCTACTACGTCGAATGTATCTTCAAAATCTAAAATGCGTTTTACACCTTCACGGAATAATTGGTGATCATCTACTATTATTATTTTTGTCATATAAAATCCTCCTATTTAATACTACTTTAATTCTTTTGTTCATGATTTAGTGGAATTTTGAATATTATTCGAGTTCCATTATTAATTTCAGAAATCATTTCCATTTCTCCACTAAGTAATTCTACGCGCTCGCGCATACCAATTAAACCGAATGAATTCTTTTTCACAATATTAGTATCGAATCCTACACCATTATCCTTTATAGTTACATTGGCATATTCTTCCAACCATTCGAATTTAACCCATACTTCAAGTGCTTTGCCATGTTTTATAGCGTTATTTACGCATTCTTGTACAAGTCTAAAAATGGCTACCTCATAATTTGTACCCATTCTTCTTTGCTCACCCATTGACTGAAAATGGATTGCAGTACCTTTATTATACTCTTCAACTGAAGAAAGATATTTCTTTAGTGTTGGAATTATACCTAGATCATCTAAAGCCATTGGACGTAAATCGTAAATAATGCGTCTTACTTCATGTAATGCATCGCGCACCATATCTTTTAATTGTAGTATTTCTTGTAATGCTTTTTCTACCCCTCGTTCTTGGTATGTGCGATTGATTAAATCTGTGCGAAGTAATACATTGGCTAACATCTGTGCAGGTCCATCGTGAATCTCTCGAGAAATACGTTTTCGTTCATCTTCTGTTGCTTCGATGATCTTAATCGTAAAGTCTTCTTTCATCTTTGCATTTTCGAGTGCTGGACCGACATGCTTCAAATCAAAGGTCAAATAATTCAATACGACATTTACTTGGTTTACGAGGTGATTTGCTTTTTCAATCGTATCAAGTAAATTGCGCATCCTTCTTTCAAGGTCATCTCTTTTCTCACGTAGCTGTTTTTCTTCAGCTTGGACAACAGAATGACGTATTTGAAGTTGATTTGCTTGATTGTATGCTTTGTGGATTTCTGCTTCAGAATAAGTTTGGAAATTTTTTGATACTTCCGCTAATCTTCCTCTAGCAAATTTCGTTTTGGTCTCTAAAATGTCATTTTCAGTAATTACATCGGCGATTTTTTCACGAACTTCTTCCAGTTCGATTTTCATTTCTTCAAATGTCCGTCTACTCTGTTCACTGATCGTAAAAATATCACTTTTAGATTCGTCTATTGTTTTTACCATTCGATTAAAAATTAAATCTAATGATTTTATATCAATTTTATCTCCCAACATACCAAACCCCTTACAATTTGTGCTACATTTAGAAGAAATAATGAGCATATATTATAATTCTATATATACACCTATTTTCCTGTATCACAAAGTTAATTATAGCATTTTTATGATTTTTTTTTATTAAAATTTCGTGTCAACTAGATGTCAAAAATAAATTGATTTATTTAAGGAGTTTACCATGAGAGATAACTATTATACACTAAAAAGCTTTGGAACAGATGAAATAATCATCTCAAAATCGAGATTTATAGCGCATTGCGGGAGAGCAGAGACTGAAGAAGAGGCCATTACTTTTATAAATAAGATAAAAAAAGAGCATCATTCCGCAACACATAATTGTTCGGCTTATCTAATTGGCGAACATGATCAAATTCAAAAAGCAAATGATGATGGTGAACCTAGTGGTACGGCCGGAGTACCTATGCTTGAAGTTTTGAAAAAACAACAGTTGAAAGATACTGTCGTTGTAGTAACTCGTTACTTTGGAGGCATTAAATTGGGAGCTGGTGGTTTGGTCCGTGCTTACGGTAAATCTACTACCGTTGGAATTGAAGCTGCAACTGTGGTTGAACGTCGCCTTCATAGTTTGATGAAAGTTTCCGTTAGCTATACATGGTTAGGAAAAGTAGAAAATGCTATTCGCAATTCTTCTTATATATTAGATAATATTGAGTATACTGATGATGTGGATTTTTATACCTTTGTACCAAAGGAAGAAGTAGATGACTTTACGAATTGGATGATTGAAATGACTAATGGACAATGTAAAACAAATTGCGAAAAGCAAGAATTTTTAGAATTCGACATGCGGTAATATAAATTTAATTTTACTGTTACAAATCTGCATAGTATAATATAATTCGCTATACATTTACATTTGAAACTTTTTGGATAAGCCATACGTCCAATATTTATATATAGCATTTATTCCTAATTTAGAGGAGATCATGTATGACTAATTTAAGAATGGGCCAAAGAAAAAAGAAGCCCTCAAAGAAAAAACTGATATTACGCACTTCTTTAATTCTGATTGCCCTTATGGTTGTCTCAACTGGCACCTACGCATATTGGTTAACCAAAAAAGCAGAAGAAGCGGCAAATAATGCATATGACAAAGACAATACACGTGTAAAGTCGGATTTACGTGAATCGGCCGTAAAGCCAATGACAGATAATGTCTCTATTCTATTTGTTGGCATCGACGATAGTGAAAAACGCGGTCAAGGTTCAGAACATTCCCGTTCCGATGCATTACTACTAGCAACGTTAAATAATAAATCGAAATCGGTAAAGTTATTAAGCATTCCTCGTGACTCATATGTTTATATTCCTAATGTAGACAAGAAAGATAAAATTACGCACGCACATCTTGGAGGCACAAACGCAACAATTGACACTGTAGAGAATTTATTAAACGTACCGGTTGACTATTATTACCGCTTAAATTTCGATGCATTTATCGAAATCGTTGATGCTCTTGGTGGTGTTGAAGTAGATGTTCCATATGAACTTCATGAACTTGATGAAAATGATAAGCGTACAGTAAACCTAAAACCTGGTTTACAAACGGTAAATGGTCGTGAAGCCTTAGCGCTTGCAAGAACACGTAAACAAGATAGCGATATTCAACGTGGTGAACGCCAACAAATGATTTTAGCTGCCATACTGAAAAAAGCATCTTCCGTTACATCATTTACTAAATACGATAACATTCTTGAAGCTGTTGGTAACAACATGAAAACAAATATGACTTTTAATGAAATGAAATCATTCTTTGAATACATTAAAGGTGGTATGCCAAACGTAGAATCATTGTCCCTTAAAGGTAGTGATGATACTTCTACTGGTATTTACTACTACCAATTAGACGAGCCTGCATTAGTAGAAACGCAAAATATCTTACGTGCTCAACTTGGGCTAATAGATAACAACCTAGCTGATAATTCAGGTGAAGCAGATAATGCAGCAGACACAAATAATACTGAAGGCTCTGGATATAATTCAGATTACAAATCGAACTACCAATCAGACAACAACAATAATCAATAATCACAAAAATCCCTTAGTCGTCTTCGGCTAAGGGATTTTATTATGTTCATCAAGGAGTTTAGAATATAGTTTATTAAGTCAATAATTTAGTGTTACCTCCCCCTAACATCTCTGACCTATATGTACTTTAATGTGAGCATTAATACAGTTGATAACAATGACATTAAAGCTACTAGCTCCCGTTCATATCTTTAATTACTCTAGAAGAATTTATCTCTTTTCAAATAAAAAGACGATATCGCAGTCGTTTCTGCAATATCGTCTTTTACTATTTATTTTTTACTACGTACTAAGTTTAATAGCGGTCTATAATTCGATCCTGCTAGTCCGATTATTTCTACAATTAACTCAATCGCAACAAGCAATACCGTAATGAGTAGTATAGCTCCCCATAGCTTAGCCATAGAGAAAACAATCGCTGCTAGGCCGAACATCGCAGCCATCCCGTAAATGATTAATACAGTTTGACGATGTGTGAAACCAATATTTAATAAGCAGTGATGTAAATGTGACTTATCTGGTGAAAATGGTGGTTGTTTATTTAACAAGCGGCGAACAATTGCAAAGAATGTATCTGAGATTGGTACGCCAAGCATGATAATCGGAATAACTAGTGAAACAAATGTAACGTTTTTGAATCCCATTAAAGCTAATACTGAAATCATGAAGCCGAGGAATAACGAACCTGTATCACCCATGAATATTTTAGCAGGATGGAAATTGTAAAATAAAAAACCAATAGAACTTACAGCTAGCATCGTAGCCATGATGATAACAAATGTATTTCCCATTATAAAAGCCATTCCAGCAAGTGTAATCAACGCAATGGTTGAAACACCAGCAGCAAGGCCATCTAGTCCATCAATTAGATTAATCGCATTCGTAATACCTACAATCCAAATGATTGTTAACGGAATACTTAGGAAACCGAAATCAAGTTCTCCACCGAATGGTAGGTTTATTTGTTCAATTTGAATTCCGCCAAAAAATATTACGATTACTGCAGCAATTAACTGACCAAGCAGTTTAGCCTTCGCTGAAATCTCAAACATATCATCAAGGGCGCCTGTCACAATAATGACAAAGCTCCCAATTAATAGAGGAAGCATTGCTTCATGCATAGGTCGTAAAATCAAAATCCCTATGAGGAATGCAAGATAGATGGCTAAGCCACCAAGTCTTGGCATAATTTTAGCATGCACTTTTCGATAATTTGGACGATCGACCGCACCGACACGAAATGCGAGTCGTTTCACAAGCGGAGTCAGTAAAATTGAAGCTATAAATGCTACAATCCATGCAAGGTATGTCATACCCTTCCTCCTTAATAACTCTTTTCATTTATATTTTATAGACGCCAACAATATGCATCCAATATATTTACAATTTATTTACAATGTATTATAGCATGAATTACTAGAAAACACACTTCGTTTAACCGAAATTATTACTTTCTTACACTCTAGTCAATTCGTTTATAGGACGACGTTTCCCTTTAAATAGTTCCCACTTCTACAGAAAAAATCTCCCAACAATGCAGTTAGGAGAAGCATTACGGCATTTTCTTATTATTGTACCCCCCTCCTAGGAAGGCTAAACATTTTTCCATAAATTACACTTAACTAGACATCTCAAACTTCGTTGTTGATTGACGCATTGTCATCACTTGATCAGAAACATCATGAATACGTGCCGACAATAGTTCTATAGTTGATAGATTATCGCTTAAAAACAATGTCGTCTCTTCAATATGCTCAGTATTTTGAAAAATAGCGTCATTTAACTGGTGAATCAAGGTTTTCGTACTTTCCTTTTCTTTTTCTACAGTTTGTATTTGTCTGGATATCGCTTTAAATTGTTCACGTGTATCGCCTATATATTGTATGATAATCGTCATTTGCTGTGCTGCCTTTTGAATTGCTGTTGCACTTTCTTCTGATGTTATGAGTCCCGCGTTAAAAGTATTCGCCATTGTTGTACCTTGTACAGTTATATCATCGGACAAATTATGAATATTGTGAGCAGCATTCGAAACTTCTTCCGCTAACTTACGGACCTCCTCTGCAACAACTGCGAACCCCTTCCCTGCTTCACCAGAGCGTGCCGCTTCAATTTCCGCATTCAGTGCTAACAAATGCGTTTGTTTCGCAATTTGTTTTACCGATAGAGAGACACGGACAATTTCATCAGTACGCTTTTGCAAAAGTATTCTTTCTTGTTCTGCTTCTATTAAAAGTTGCTGTAACCCCATCATTTTGCTGACAGCTTCAGTCATCGAAACACTACTATCTTCTACATATTGTTCAGCTTGAAGCCCCTGTGTTGACAGTTGCTCTACTTGCCCAACCATTTGCTGCAAATTATTTGAAAAGCGTTCCATAAAAGCGACAATACCATCTGATGAATATTGCTGTGCTTTTGCATTTTGCAAAGACTCCTTAAGTGAGACTGATACTATTTTTGATCCTTCTAAAGATTGTACTGAATAATTTTGTAGTACATGACTGTCATTCGATATTTCATGTGCTGACGATTTAATTATTTGCAACATTTCTACAAGTTGATGCTTCATATGATTCATCGCTGTCGATACTTGTCCTATCTCGTCATTCGTATGAATAGGTAATTCTGCAACGTTCAAATTACCTTTAGAAATACTATCCGCTGTTTGTGCAACTAATTCAAGTTGTTGGCGAATTTGGCGATTTGTGATCATCATTAATACGGTCGAAATGGCTACCGCCAGTAGGAATGACACACATAATACGATTAAAGTTCTTCGTTGACTTTCATTCATATTTTGTAGTATTTGCTCCCGTTCAGTTGATGCTCCAGCACGGATTGTGTCTAAATTTTTCTCTATATTGTCATACGATTGATAAACTGAATTTAGTTGACGTCTTTTTGCAATATTGTCTTTTTTCTCAACTGATACTTTCAAACGCTTTATGTATAATTCATTAATCCTTTTTAGTTCCACTCCGATTGCTTCCAAGTTTCCAGGTTGCACAACATCTCCTGATTTTTTTAGTAAACTTTCAAGAGTAGACATCGATGTGCCATACGAGGCATCATGCTTAGCTATCGGATCTCCTGCATAATGGATGATTGCAATATATAATGTACTAAATTCCTTTGATAACATATCTATGTCATTGATGCTCTTTGATAAACTATCTAATTCTTGAGACCATTTTCTATTCTCATTTACTTGAAAAGTGAGTGTGACTGTCATAATGGCAAACAATAGTAAAGTAATACTAAGTGAAAGAAAATACTTCCTTCTCAAGTCCATTTTATTCCATTTAAACATATATATACCCCTCCTTAATGACAATCTAGCACAAAAAATAGACTAAAAGTTTCATTTTACAAATAATTAACAGTCCCTTTACACTATATTCATAAATATTTTCCGTGAAATGAAAGCGCTTTAATACTATAAAGCGCTGGATTAAGAAAAATCCTACTAGCTTGTCTTTTTTTAAGGTTCCATTCTTAACTTATTCATGTTAAAGTTGTTTAGGAACTTTTATAACATTTGTAATTAGAATTTTCAGATTACAAAGAATATTTATTTACCTAAAGAAAAAATTAGTGTTTTGCTTTCATAGATGAAACCATTACGCAAGTAAATTTTTAAAGGAGTCTTTTTTATGAAGAACAAATCTTTATCTCTCGGGGAACAAGTTGCAGTAGGGTTAATGCTTTTCGCATTATTCTTAGGTGCAGGTAATATTATCTTCCCTCCACAATTAGGTCAACAAGCCGGTGAATCATTCAACCTAGCAATGTTTGGTTTTTTAATAACTGGAGTTGGTTTACCGTTAATCGGGGTCATCACTGTTGCTAAAGCTGGTGGTCAATTACAAGATATGGCCGGTAAAGTTCACCCAATATTTGGGGTCGTTTTTACTTCCATCGTCTACTTGGCAATTGGACCATTCTTCGCAATACCACGTACTGGTACAGTATCTTATGAAATTGGTGTCTTACCATTTTTATCAGACGCGATGCGTGAATCTTCTATTCCGTTATTGATTTCTACAATCGTTTTCTTCGGAATAACAACATTCTTTGCACTGAACCCAACGAAATTAGTTGACCGTGTTGGTAAAATCCTTACACCAATTCTTCTATTAGTAATTGCTCTTTTAGCAGCAAAAAGTATTATTACACCAATGGACGGTCCTGGTGAAGCAGTTGGTAAATATACTACGCAGCCATTTACTGAAGGTTTCCTACAAGGATACTTAACTATGGACTTCTTAGCTGCTTTAATATTCGGAATTGTCATTATTCAAGCATTACATGCTAAAGGTGTAACAGATAATAAAAAGATTGTTAAAACAACTATTTTCGCTGCATTTATTGCCGCAGCTGGTTTAGCTTTAGTTTATATTTCTTTAGGTTATATTGGAGCATCAAGCTTCCAAACAATTGGTGCACAAGGTAGTGGTGCTGAAATTATTGCAAAATCTGCAAACATTCTTTACGGTGATTTTGGTAATATTCTATTGTCAGCAGTTATCCTACTTGCTTGTTTAACTACTTCAATCGGTTTATTAACAGCATCATCTCAATTCTTTACAAAACTTTTCCCTAAAGTTCCGTATCCAGCTTTTGTTTTTATTTTCGCGGTTTTCAGTACTGCTATTTCGAACTTTGGTTTAGAGCAACTAATTTCGATCTCTTTACCAGTACTTTTAGCTATCTATCCAATTGCCATCGTGTTAATGAGCTTAGCTTTAATCGATAAATTCTTTAACGGTGCACCAGTTGTTTACACTGTTGCATTAATCGCTACTGCACTAGTTAGTGTATATGACGGTTTACATGCAGCAAAAATGGATATCCCAGCTTACGCAGATCTATTAAGCCACTTACCTCTTTACGCAGAAGGTATTGGTTGGTTAGTACCTGCAATAGTTGGCACAATCATTGGTTGGATTATTTCATTATTTACAAGAAAATAAGATACTTTTCACAAAAATACCCAGAGCACAAAGCTCTGGGTATTTTCGTGTTAATAAAACTTAAATTAATTAATTATTTTGATTAATCATTATTTTCTGCATTATTTATCTATTTTCCACCCCTTGAATCTATCTCAAATTGTGATATGTTATATAAGTTATTGATATAGATTAAGATTTTTTTATAAAAAAGGGGTGTGACGCATATGGGGTGGTTTGAAGGTATTTCTTCTATATTACTCATATTGCTAGTCGTTTTAGTTGTTATTCCATTAATTTCAGTAGTCTTTTTATATTTCCTTGACCGTCATCAAAAGCAACATGCTATTCTAAGAAACTTTCCTATTCTAGGAAGAATGAGATATATTCTTGAAAAGGTAGGACCTGAATTCCGTCAATACTTATTTGACGATGATCATGCAGCGAAACCGTTTAATCGTGAAGATTTTTTACATATTGTATTACCTGGGAAATACTTAGGAAACGTTATTGGCTTCGGCTCAAAACGTGATTTTAATGAGGCAGGATTTTATATTCGTAATGCAATGTTTACGAAACAAGTGGATGAATTACATGTAGATGCAGAAGAACGTATTCCTACAAAAAAATATGTAATGGATGCTGATAATCTATTTTCACGTAAAGAGCACACTGAAGAAGTTGATATCAATCCATGGTTATTGTCAGAAGATGATGCTGTTGTAATCGGCGCTAATTGCCGTGAGCCTTTCCACGTTCGCAGCTTAGTTGGTCAATCTGCTATGAGTTACGGTGCACTTGGTAAAAATGCTATCACTGCGTTATCAAAAGGAATTGGTATGGCCAAAGGTTCTTGGATGAACACCGGTGAAGGTGGTATTTCAGAGCACCATTTAGCAGGTAAAACGGATTTAATTGCTCAAATTGGCTCAGGTCTCTTTGGTTATCGTACAAAAGATGGTGAATTCAGTTGGGATAAGCTCGCTGAAAAAGCAGCCATGCCTCATGTAAAAGCATTTGAACTGAAATTGGCTCAAGGTGCTAAAACACGTGGTGGTCACGTTGAGGCGGAAAAAGTAACAGAAGAGATTGCTAGTATCCGTAATATTGAACCATTTGTCACGATTAATAGCCCAAACCGCTTCCGTCAATTTGATGACTTCCCTACTCTATTTGACTTCATTGAAAAGATTAGAGAGCACGGTGGTCTGCCAGTTGGTATTAAAATTGTTGTAGGTAGCCCGCAAGATGCGGATGAATTAGCTGCTTATATGAAGGAATCTAGTAAAGGTCCGGATTTCATTTCAATTGATGGTGCTGAAGGTGGTACTGGTGCTACATTCCAAGATTTAGCTGATGGTGTTGGCCTACCTATCCACTCTGGCCTAGTGTTATTACAAGATGCATTGGTTCGTCATGGTGTACGTGATCGTGTGAAGATTATCGCATCAGGAAAAATCATAACACCTGACCGTGCAGCTGTTATGCTAGCTTTAGGTGCAGATTTAATCAATATCGCGCGAGGCTTTATGATATCAGTTGGCTGTATTATGGCACAACGCTGTCATTCAAATGATTGTCCAGCAGGTGTAGCAACAACGAATCCAAAGTTGCAAAATGGTCTGATTGTCGATGAAAAAAAATACCGTGTGACGAACTATATTGTTTCAATGCGTGAAGGACTTTTCCGTGTAGCAGCTGCCGCAGGACTTGATTCCCCTACAAAATTAAGTAGTGAACATATTGTTTATAAAGATGCATATGGCCGTGTATTCTCTGTTGAGGATTTAGAGAAAAAATAAAATTCCCTTAAAAGAAGCATTTCGCAGTTGCGAAATGCTTTTTTTTTTATACAAAAAAACCGCTTTATAAGCGGTCTATTGTTATTAATCTATATGTGCCATCTCTATTAAAGCTACTCTTTCAACAGCTTCTGCCACCGATTTATGGACGTTTGGATCTAGTGGGTGTGGTACAAGGTCACCGTTTCGCGTTGCATCTACAATGGCATTAGCGGCAGCTAATAACATTGAGTACGTAATACTTTTAACATTGGCATTTAATGCCCCTCTGAAAATCCCCGGGAAACCTAGAACATTATTTACAAGGCGACCATCTGCAGCATATGAAGCTCCAGCAGCAATTGCATCTTCAGGAGTAATTTCTGGGTATGGATTTGAAAGAGCCAAAATGATTTGTCCTTCACGCACCATTGATGGTTGAATCAGACCTGATACTCCTGTCGTTGCAATGACAATATCACATTTTGCCATCGTTTCTTCAACTGACCCTACTACCGTTCCACCAAAACTACGCAAACGGACTAAGGCACTTTCTTGCGGATCTGTGCCACATACTTCTTTAACGCCATAAGCCATTAGCATACGACAAATTGCCAGTCCTGCTGCTCCGAGACCAATTTGACCAACAACAGCATCTTTCAATTCAACTCCTGCATAACGACAAGCTGATATTACTGCAGCTAAAGTAACAACAGCTGTTCCATGCTGATCATCATGCATAACAGGGATTGGTAGCTCAGCTTTTAGACGTTCCTCAATTTCGAAGCAATGCGGAGAACCAATATCCTCCAACAAAATACCACCAAAGCCTTTTGCTATATGTTTTACGGTTTCAACTACTTCATCAGGATTGCTTGTATCGAGTAAGATTGGAATACCACTAATACCAGCAAATTGATCAAACAATACAGCTTTCCCTTCCATCACTGGCATACCTGCAACTGGTCCTATATTCCCCAAACCTAAAATGGCTGTACCATCTGTAATGATGGCAACAGTATTACCAATACTTGTGTAATAATGTGCTTTTTCAGGTGCTCGTTGAATTTCTTGGCAAACATTCGCCACACCTGGTGTATAAATACGACGTAAATCACTTAATGAGCGCACGTCAATACGACTCGTCATATGTATTTTTCCGCCCTCGTGAGCTTTCATGACGTCATCCGATACTGAACGAACGTGAATATTGTCATCAATATTATTAATCGCATCGACAATCTGATTGAGCTGAGCTATATCTGCACAAGTACATGAAATATCACGAACTGTAGATAATGTACCGATTTTCATTGTTTTAATATCACCAATATCTCCGCCAATTGTGCCAATTGCTGTAGCAACCTTTGCCAAATTACCAGGTATAGATGGTGTTTCTACTATTAGATTACGAATAATGCTTTGAACGTTCAATTTCTTTCCTCCCAATTATGAAAACGCTTTATGTCTATGGAGTTTATAATACTACTCTATATGCTTCACGTAAATACGTTTACCTATAAAAAAACATAAAAAAACTAACTTATTCGCAAATTGAGGTTATTTTTACTACTTTTTACTACTTTCAATTCTTTTACAAATGTATTACATCATTAAATTACATTACAGTTACTTTCTTTTTTTTCCTTCTCAATACTGAAAACGCATGAATTCAAATTCATGCGTTTTCGTGAAGAAACAAATATCCTTAAAAAAATTTGTATGCTTTTCTTAACAAATCAATGCATATCACTAAAATCTATTCAGTTCGACACCAGACTCCCACTTCAAATTAAGATTTCTTCTACAACTGTACTCTTGAGTTCAATTATCCATGACATTTTCTGCAGAGTCTCTTTAAATTCCGCCAAGAAATTTGCTAATTTCGACATTTACCACGGTAAACTGATAGACTTCTATAAAATTTCGCTTCCCCTTACTTAACTTTTTTACGACTTTTCATTTTTTCTTCTCGTATCTGCTTCATAATACGATCTCTCCTTTTTTTAATACCGCCTATTGTAAGTCCTTCCATAACAGCTAATTCGCCATAACTATATCCTTTTATATACAACAGGATGAGTAACTGTAAATCCTTCGTCGGTAACGATTCTAATATAGTATCAAGTATATGGATATCTGAGTCTTCTACACGGTAGTTTTTTATTAGCACTTCTAACGTCTCTGATTCGGCAGGTATATTACGCTCTTCATTGCGCGATTCTTTCTTCAATTCATCTAAAACAGCACCTTGAATACATCGGTAGGCATATGGAGCAAAATCACCGCGACTGTCTTCATATTTTGTCCACGCCTTCCAAAGTCCGATACGTGCTGCTTGTCTATATAGCTCTTGATCTCGATAAATACGACAGCGGTTCATAACACTTGTAATCATTGGTTCAAATTGTGCTAAAACAATTTCAAATTGGTCCATTAGATGGCCTTTCTAGTTGTGCACAACACTTTGTTTTCCCGGGTATTGCTTATCGTATATTGAATTATCGTTCAGGACGAATGTCTAAAGTTAACGTTTGATACAACAAACTTAATGTTTACCCTATCTTAAATCCATTAATAATTTATAATATTTGGAAATTATACAATATTATGTTGATTTACATTGGTTATTTTCGTATGATGGATGAAAATGCGAGGTGTTTGATGATGTTTGATAAGGATTTAGATTTAATCACTACCAATTCATTCGTTTTATCCCCCTTATTTGAAGGAGAAGTGAAGTCGAAGGTAATGACTAGAGATGGATATTTACACTCGACTTTAACGCCTATTCAGCTACTCGAAAAAATTTGTATTCGCTATGGTTCCACTTTTCAAGGTCGGATAGATGCAGTGAAGGAACTTCTCGGCTATTCAAAAAAACTACCACTTTATATCGGCGAAGGTATTTACGCGTACCCGACACGATCACCTTATCACCCTGAGTGTGTATGGGTGTTTTATCATAATTATCGTTATGAGGAATATGGTAAAGGACAGACAATTCTTTATTTCGATCACGGCGAAATAGTCATACTGGATGTTTCCCTACATACAGTTAAAGAGCAACAGCAACGATTAGCCTCGATTATTTTATCTTTACGTTTTAATAAACAGCAAACACTAATTCGTCGAAAGTGATATCAAAAAAAGCTCCTTTTCATAAGAAATGCGAGCTTTTTATTATTTAGATATATTGTTAAAAGCTCTTTCCATGTTGTTTTGAAACTAATCTAATGACGGCATTTAACAAATAAAAATTGAAAACTTAATTGATATTTCTTATAGTCGCCATGTAACCACACTACTATTTACGACATAATCTTCGGCAAGTCGATAATTAAAATTGCTTTTGTCGATAACTTTTATGTTTTGTGATATTTTGTATAATTTCATCGTTTCAAGTAAGTTTGATAATCGACGGAATTGTCGAAATAACTCGCGAGTATACATAGAATAATCGAATCCCACTTTTTGGAGGTGATATACCAATGGATGTACCGGTAGGAAAGAAGAAGAAAAAAAGAAAATGGCCGTGGATTATTGGCCTAATTATTTTAGGAATTGGGCTGTATGGATGGAACGTATATGCTAATTTGTCTTCGAATTTAAAGAGTGTGCACGTAGAAATTAATCGAGATAAATCCGATTTGAGGGTGGAAAAAGTCAATTTAGAGAAAAAAGAGCCGTTTTCCATTTTACTATTAGGAGTAGATCAACGAGAAAATGATAAAGGACGATCTGATACCATTATTGTACTAACGATTAATGCTAATGAAGGAAGTACGAAAATGCTAAGTATTCCGCGAGATACTTATACTAAAATTATTGGGTACGGGACGAGCGATAAGTTGAATCATGCATATGCTTTTGGAGGTACCAAAATGGCAATGGCCTCAGTTGAAAATTTACTTGATATTCCAATTGATTATGTAACGGAAGTGAACATGGAAGGCTTCCAAGATATTGTAGATGCTGTTGGAGGTATTACGGTGCATAATATGCTCGCATTCAAGGAAGAAAGTTATAGTTTTCCAAAAGGGGAAATAAAATTAGACGGTGAACATGCACTCGCATATGTACGTATGAGGAAGGAAGATCCTGATGGGGACTTTGGTCGCCAAGAACGACAAAAACAACTCATACAAGGAATTTTAAAAGAAGGAGCTTCTGTTAGTAGTCTATGGAAGTATAAAGATATTTTTAATGCACTTGGTGACAATATTTCAACTAATTTAACATTTGGACAAATGATGGAGCTACAAAAAAATCATAAAGAAGCGATTAATTCGATTGAACAACTCTATTTTAATAAGGGGCAAGGTCAGACGATGCATGGTATTTGGTATTATATGATGAATAAGAAGGAACTTAAGGATGTATCAGCAGAATTAAAAACTCATTTAGGCTTGAAATAGTTAAATAGTTTATTTTTATTACTATTGATATAATTTTATTATTTTTAATTAGTCATAAAAACCCTTGTTATTTTAACAACAATGGTTTTTATAGTTTTAAATGACCATTACTTTAGAATCTTGCGCATTTTAATAAATTAATCACTATCTTATTACCCCTTTTTACTAATTTCATTGTTTTCTCTGTTTTTTTTCAATAGAATGAGGGTACAAAGAACAGGGATGACAATTTGAAATATAAAGAGGAGTGATTTTTGTGAAAAAAGCTACCTATTCCATTTTGGCTACAGGTGCACTCGCACTTTGTATAAATAGTCAATCGACAGAAGCAAGCTCAAACACTTATACGGTGAAGAGTGGTGATTCTTTATACACAATCGCACTTAAACATGGCACAACAGTCACTAAATTAAAAAAGTCGAATAATTTGAAATCAGATATAATTTATCCAAAACAAAAACTGCTACTTTCCGGCAAAGTATCTACCCAAACATCTAAAGCACCATCTAATACAGCGAATACAAATGCAGTTTCTCCATCTAGTAATACAGCTACTTATAAAGTGAAACAAGGCGACACACTTTCAAAGATTTCAACAAAATATAAAGTCTCTGTCAGTGCCCTTCAAAAAACAAATAATATAAAGGATCATCTTATATTTGTAGGACAAAAGATTAAAATCCCTACTACAACGACAAACGCAGGTAAACCAACTGGTAATACTACAAAACCCAAGCCGGATACAACAACTAAACCATCAAATCCAACAAATGTTAATGCTACTTCCTATAAAGTTGCAGCTGGTGATACGTTATCTGGCATTGCTTATAAATTCGGAATAACGATAACACAATTGAAATCTTGGAACGGTTTAACTTCTGATCTAATTCGTGTTGGACAAACATTAAAAGTCAAAAACAGCTCGAACTCTACTATCCAACAAGATAAGGAAAATACAACAAATGTTTCTAAACCAACAGCACCAACAGTTTCAACAAATGAAATTAAACAAAAAGCTGTTAGCTTAGGTCTATCTTTACAAAATACACCTTATGTTTGGGGTGGACAAACACCAGCAGGTTTTGATTGTAGCGGTTTCATTCACTATGTATTTAATAATGCTGGCCTTTCCATGACTCGTACAAACGCTGCCGGTTATGAAGCTAGATCTTACTATATCAATACTCCTCAAGTAGGTGACCTAGTATTTTTCCGTGATACATATCAAACTGGTATTTCGCATTTAGGCATTTATATTGGTAATGGTCAATTCGTACATGCTGGAGGTACACATGTTCAAGTCTCTTCAGTAAACGAACCTTATTGGGCCAAGCACTTTGATAGTTATAAACGTTTCTATTCACTTGATTGATACTTATACGCAAAAAAATGTATTCTACACTGTTGTTATAAACCAACAGTCAAAAAAAGCATTGCCATGGCAATCCAAATTGCCTTGGGAATGCTTTTTTGTATAGTTAAGTAAGCCAGGAAAAGTATAGAACATAATACTGAAATATTCTTCTTGAACAACTTCAAAGCTATTTACACTGAAATATTTCAATAACAACTAGATTTTGTAACATTATGTTACAAAACACTTCGCTAAAAACTTAAATTATCCAACATATTCCACCAATTTAACCTTTACATAATTTGTTTAACTTTTAAGTAAAAGAAATTAGTGATTTCCCACTAATATTCAAACAACAAAGACTTAAATACCATTCATCATTAGAACTTTATCCTCATTTTTGTTACACAACTGTAATATAACTGTAAACGAAATAGCATTGTGTTTCTTTTCTGAATTCTTTAAAGTATTACTTAGTCAAACAAACTAAAATTCAAAATAATCGTTGAACATTATATACAAAAAAATTGTTGAAAAAGTTGGAGGACGAATTGATGAATATGAAAGCATTATTAACAGCAATCGCATCAAGCACACTTGCTTTAACATTTGCCTTTGGAAGTGCTAAAGCTGCTGAAAACGACAACAACACTAAAGAAAATACAAAAGTTGAAACAGTTGAAGTAACTCAAGTTTCAAACCCGACTGCTACTAAAGTTAATAGTCGTTTTAAAACAACTGCAAGCTTGAACCTACGTTCTAATGCTTCAACTAGCTCAACAGTAAAAACAACTGTTGCTTCAGGCACTGTTGTAAAGGCATCTGCTAAAAAAACAATTGATAACAAAACATGGTATAAAGTTACAGCAAACGGCAAGGTAGGCTGGATGTCTGGTGCTTACCTATCAAAAACATCAAAGAGCGTAACAAAAGCATCTGCAAGTAATGATTCTGGTAGCGACATCGTCGATCAAGCCCTTAAATATATTGGTATTCCATACCGTTATGGTGGTACGACTACTTCTGGATTCGATTGCAGCGGCTTTACACAATATGTTTTCAAACAACAAGGTAAATCTATTACACGTACAAGTCGTTCACAACGTAGTGAAACTAGATATACAAGCAACCCACAAGCAGGTGATTTAGTATTCTTCACACAAGGCGGAGGCTCAATCGATCACGTAGCGATTTATATGGGTGATGGTAAAATCGTACATGCTGCTGGAAGCCAAGTTCAAGTACAATCTATCAATAATGGATACTGGAATCGCTATTTACACAGCTATGGTACTTTTAACTAATTTAAAATAATCAATCATTTTAGAACCTCTAAGTATTGGTCTTTTAGAAAAAAAGCCCTTTACTTAGAGGTTTTTATGTTTGAAATTAGTAATCCTTACTTCTCTTTTAAAACTTAAAGCTTATGTCACATAAAAAAACCTCGAGCTTTGCCGGCTCGAGGTTTAGGTACTTATTCTTCTGATTTTTCATCCGCAGGTTTTTCAGTTGGAGTTTCTGTACCTTGTGTTTCTACAGATTCTTTTTCCTCTTCATCTGATTTTCCATTGTCATCAACTGGTGGCGTAGTTACATTTTCTTTATCTTCTTCTTTTTTGTCACCAGAACCTGATGTCGGCAGATCTGTATTTGTCGATAAGATATTAATTTTTGTAAACTGATAGTCTCCATATTCATCAATAATTATTGTGTACTCAATGGATTGTTTTATCGTTCCTTTTGTACCTGTTTTAACGTCTTTGTAAGTGTATGTCGAGTTAATAATTGCTGTCGCGTAGTGATCAGAGATGTTCGGAGAATCATCATAAATATGCACTGCGCCAAAAGTAAATTTCAAATCTTGATACTCTTTATCTTTTGATGAATAGTTTGCAATCATCTCTTTAGCTGTTGTTGCTGCACTACTGTTTGGTAACAAATAAGTTTCGTAGTAGTTTTTATTTTTATCTTTGATAGCGTATGGGAATAATTCATAGTAGCCATCAATATAGTCTTTAATTAATTTTTTGTCTAAATAAGCATCCTGCTTATGATCGTAATCTTCTTCGTCATCTAGTTTAATGTCGACGTCTTGGTCTGCCCATTTGGTGATAAGTGACATTATTGAATAGATCGGGATTGCGTAACCAATTTCAGGTTTATCCGTTAAAATGATGGAGTTAATACCGATAACATTACCAGTTGTCGCATTAACTAAAGGTCCACCACTAGAACCTGGCTCTAATCTTGCTGTGATTTCATATAGATTTGAATAATTATATTCATCTGTAAAATTGGCGTCTAAACTTTTAATATCGCCTTCTGTTGAAGTACCACCCTTGTTATTAGGACTTCCAACGGCAATGACTGGCGTATTTATTTTTGCTTTTGTAGTATCCAGTACAAGTGGGTCTTTACCTTCTAAACTAGGAACACGAATTAGTGCAATATCTGTTTTTTTGGAAATACCTATTACTTGTCCTTGAAATTCTTGACCATGCTCATTTGTCACAAATACATAAGATGCATCTTTTACAACATGTGCATTTGTAATAATGTCCCCTTTTTTATTGAAAAGAAAGCCCGATCCTTGTTGTAAATCTGTGTAGACAGTGTACACTTGCGTTTTTGCATTCGCAATAATAGCAGATGTATCATTTTTAGGCATTATCACATCTGTGACATCTTCATTCGTGATACCAGCTTTTACATCCGTCGTGACAGATCCTTCTTGTTTCTCAGGAGTGTCCTCATCTAAATCTTCTTTTGGTTCTTCCTGAGTTGGTTTTTGGACATCAGCCACTTTAACATTTGGTTCAGTTGTCGCTTCATCATTTTTTGTAAGGAGTGTGTATAATCCAGCAATAACTGCTATGATTAAAATAATGGAAGCCGCTACACGTTTGAAGGATGTTTTTTGGGGTCGATATCTTCTATTATTATTCACTTTTACATCCACTTCCTGTCTGCATAAAATTCATTACTATAATAGACGGATGAACTACATCTAAAGTTTCAAAAAATGTAGTAATCATTTTTCACAAAGTTTATCATAGCACAATCTATAGAAAATGGACTTAGAAAGGATGATTTTCTTTGAAAAAAATTCTATTAATATGTTGTACCCTTTTTTTACTTAGCGCATGCACCATTTCTGAAAAATACCAAAAAATAGTATCCAATGAAACTATTACTGATAAACAACCAGAAAAAGTTGAGCAAGAAGCGCCCGTTATAAAGGATAAGAAAATTTCCATCGCTATGATTGGCGATATCCTATTGCATGAACAATTATTATATTACCAAGATTACTCCCCTTCTTTTGCTGCGGTAGAAGATACCTTAAAGAGCTACGACTTTCTGCTAGCGAATCAGGAATCCTTACCCGTAGGTAAAGAATTTGGCTTATCTGGCTACCCTAAATTTGCGAGCCCCGATTATATTGTTCGTGATTTAAAAGAAACTGGTGTTGATCTCTTATCAGTAGCCAATAATCACACATTAGACCGTGGTGAAGAAGGCGTACTAGCTGCTCTTAAAAATATCAAATCTTATGGCCTTCCTTATGTTGGTGCTTATAAATCGGCTAAAGACCGCGACAAGATGCGTATTATCGATGTCAAAGGCATCAAAGTTGGAACATTATCTTACACCTATGGTACAAATGATAATGAAACACCTGCCGGCAAAGAATATCTAGTCAATCGCATCGATCTTGACACTATTCAAAAGGATATCAAAAAAATGCGGCCTAATAGTGACGTCATCATCGTTAATATGCACTGGGGTGTTGAATACCAATCTACACCAAATAAGAAGCAAAAACAAATGGCAAAAGTCATTTCTGAAGCTGGTGCAGATATAATTTTTGGTCATCATCCACATGTCTTACAGCCCTATGAGAAATTAACTGCAAAAGATGGACATGAGACCCATGTATTTTACTCTTTAGGTAACTTTTTCGCTTCAATGCAAGATCCATCTACTTATGTGGGTGGCATCGCTTCGTTAAATGTTGTCAAAAATGCCGAAGGAGATATTCGAATTATTTCACCCGGCTTCACCCCAACTGCTATTATGAATAAAGACGGTTTCTATTCAGTAGAGTTTTTGAAGGATGTCGAAAAACAGGCTGTAAGATCCGTTGATTGGGTAAAAGAGACTGTAGGCGTTGATAGTAAGAAGTAAACATATTGGACGTTTACACCCTAACCACGCCCCTTTCAGATGCTTTACTATATAATAGAAAGAAATGCTTTTATAAAGAAGGTTTTTAAATGAAGAAAATAGATATTTTATCGATTCCGATTACGGATACAACAAAAAAAGAATTTGTAAATACAGTTACAAAACAAGCAGAACAAGTTTGGATCGTTACCGCGAATCCTGAAATCATTATGCTTGCCAAAGAGCTACCCAGTTATGAGAAGCTATTACACGCCGCTGATTATGTAGTGGCAGATGGTATAGGTGTTGTCATTGGCTCTAAAATGCTAGGACAACCATTAAAAGAACGCATTCCGGGATTTGAATTAGTACATGAGTTTATGGCATCTGCGAATGCTACGGATAAGCGCAATAAGATTTTCATGTATGGCGGTAAGCCTGGTATCGCAGCTAAGGCTGCTGAGATGGCAAAAGCCCAGTACCCTACTATTGAAATTGTTGGCGTCGCTGATGGCTATGGCGGAGACGGTACTGGTGATGAAGTTGCATCAAAAGCGGCTTCTCTATCACCTGACTATGTATTCGTAGCCTTAGGCGCTCCAAAGCAAGAGGAATGGATTGCTGCTCATCTCGAAAAGTTTCCTAACGCCATTTTAATGGGTGTTGGCGGGAGCTTGGATATACTATCTGGGAACATTGATCGCGCACCAGATATCTTCCTTAAGTTGAATTTAGAATGGTTCCACCGCTTGATAACTCAACCTACTCGTTGGAAGAGAATGCTGAAGATTCCGCAGTTTTTGCTTGCTGTGAAGAGAGATGGACGGAAATGATTGTTTGTTGAGTAGTGGGACAAAATTGGAAAGCCGCCTGGATAGGCGGCTTTTTTGTGTGGTTTTGGGTGTGGTTTTGGGATTGTTGTGGTAACTGGGTTGTTTGTTGTGTTAACTCCGATGTTTGTTGCGCTAACTCGTCTGTTTGTTGCGCTATCTCCGGTGTTTGTTATTTAGCAGAATATTCATGTCCTTAAAATCTAGATTTTTGTTTGAATAAAGGGTAGTTTTCTAATTTTATTGAAATATCGTTATTCCCCTTTTAAGCAAAAGAAAGCCCCTAACCTCCAAAGAGTTGAAGGACTAATTGTAGTAAAATACTCTAAGAATCTGGAACCCACTGATTAGATGACTAATGAAATCCACCAAATATGCTGAATGAACACAACGCTGTAAAGAAGAATAGCCGCTCCCATTAAGAGTAGTAATGATCTTTTAATCTGAACCTTACTGAGTATATACAATAACAATAATGGAAACATAATTTTCAACGAATAAAACCCAAAAACACTACTTTCATATACTAGTCGCATGAGTGGGTTTGCTTCAGTAATGTGGTTATGTCTAATGCCAAAATCGGTGAAAATGGAATCTAAAACGGATAAGAATAATAGAAATAACCCCGCAAAAAATAGTTTGCTACGAGGAAAAAATGCAAGTTTCATTTTCAAACAATGTAACCCCTTTTTTATTCAATAGTATGCTTGTACTATTCTGGGATAACTGATGGTGAAATATACTTTTGAGTTGGTGAAATTTCCAAGAAGGGATTTTGAGAAAAAAATAATTTCGATGACTGATACTGTATTCATATATATGCTTAAAAACCAATAACATTCAGACGAAAATCACTTGTTCTGAAATTAAGAGCAATAATGTATCTATCCACGATTATTCAGTTAAATGATCGATTTAGATTATTGCTCATGCTTTTATTTTTAACGTTTTTAACTATAGAATTAACTTACATAACAAATTCTTCATCGAGGTTGTTTAATAGTTATTAATCAAGGTAGTTCTCCTAAAAGAGTCGAATGCGTTCATTAAATAGAAGATTTTATTTCCAATAAACATTTTCTAATTATTAACTTATAGTTATAATTTCATCCTTTTTTGGAAAGCATGTATTTATCACTGAAAGAAGGATGATAAATTATGATTAAGAAGTTTTTCGCCATTTTAATAATATGTTCAATTTCTTTTTTCGCAGGGTCGTATTATACAATGAACAATTCACCCTCTAAGTTCCTTGATTGGAATAAGGAATCGATTTTCCAAGATGGCGTTGAATTAATTTCAATTCTGCCTCAAAACCTAGAGGTCGTATTTGATGATATAAAAATCTTCATATCCGATTCAATCGACTTCGTTGATGAAAAGATCGGAAACTTACTGAATAAAGAAAAAGATGATATAAAAAGTGATATAGTAGAAAATCAAAATGACTATAAAAATCCTTTATTTGAACCAACTGAAGATTTACAACAAGCAAATCTTGATTATGATTTTAATGAAAATACAATCATAAATACGATAGCAGAGAATTACTTAAGTAAATCTCAAGAAATTTTAAGTGAAGACTAATAATTAGGTTAAGAGAACGTACCGATTGATTAAATGATTTTTTTAGGGTTTGTTTCTCAAAGCGCTTTGTTTGTTGACGAAACAACATTCTTCATAATCTTATTAATAAATCGATCAAAAGCCCCTAATCTCTTAAGAAAGTAGGGGCTACATTGTTCCAATTATTAAATTGACTCGTTAATTTAGTTAACAAGCCGATTCGTCTATACCCCATTCTGACGCATCGACTTCTCCTGATGGGTGTTTATAACATACCAAACGGACGCCCCATTTAATAATATGACTGATTTATTACTTCTACTATAATCGCATATAGGTTACCTATATGATAGAAATTTAAATGAGTTAGCTCATTTTTTGTATTCAGAACTTAACTAGAAAATGTTCTCTACCTTCTTCTCCCAGAAACTCTCTAAATAACTTTGACCCATCTTGGAGCGATTTTACTTTGAAGTTACTATACAACAATAATTCTCCCTTTATTAACTGCATCGATACAATATCTACTTGTCTTGCTTTTACTACTCTTTCTTCCATAATGTATTTCTTCTAAATGTAAATAACCCTAATTCCAAATGGCATAAAGGCTGTTAATACTAACTTAATCATATTATATATTTGAAATGACATTCATTTCACTAGGCAACAAAAAAACTCCTACCTTCCGAAGAAGATAGGAGTCTTTGAATCCGTTCGCCCAATAAGGTAAGGGGTGGATTATCAAGAGTTACAATTAGCGAGTAGTTGTAATTTTGATTTCTTTAGCTTGAGTATTTAAAGCTGTATCTTTAACTAATGCTGCAAGAGTTTCAACTGTTACAGCTTTAGTAGTATCAAAGACTACAGTTGAAGTTGCAGGTTTAGCTGGTACGATTTCAGCATCTTTAGCATAGTACTTATAAGTAGTTGAACCACTTGTAATTGTATCTGTATTTTGTAGAGTATAAGCTTTAGCAGTTGCATCGTAGAATCCATCTGCTGGTGCTTTTACTTCAGGTGTTACTCCAGCATCTGGACTTGGAATGATTACTTCATCTTTAGCATAGTAAGTGTTAGCTCCAACTTTATCGCCAGCTTTTGCAGTGTAAGCTTTAGCAGTTGCATCGTAGAATCCATCTGCTGGTGCTTTTACTGCTGGAGTTGTAGTAGCTACAGATTTATCTGCTGTGATTAAAACTGTTTTACCAGTTACACTAACAACAGTAGCTGAGTTAAGTGTTACATCTTTACCATCTTCAGTAAATTTAAATGCTGTTTTAACATCATCAGTTGAAACGATACCAGCAACATTTTCATTGTAAGTTAATACAAATGTTTTACCATCTGCTAATAGTTGAGCAGTCTGTAATTTAGGAGCAATGTTATCATTAACAGCTACTGTACTTGTATGAGATTTAACTGTTTTTGTACCCGCAATATTTTTAATGTTAGCTGCTGTGAATACAGCTGCTTTATCGTCTTTTGCAATTGATTCTGCTGGTAATGTAATTGTTGCCACTTTTTGGTCTTTATCAAGAGTAATAGTAGTACCAGTTTGAAGTGGTTTACCACCTAAAGTATAGTTTGCAAGGTCAGTTGCTGAACCAGCTACTGCTCCGCCTTTAACTGCTTCTGGGAATGTTACAGTAATAACATTAGAAGTTGCTTCAGCTTTTGTAACTATAAATTCAGTAGCTTGTTGACCTTGGCCAAAATCGATTGTGTAGTTGAATGCTGCTGATTTGTTACTAGCTTCAGCTAAGTCAGTTACTAATTCATTGTTGAATGAGATTGCATATTGACCTGAAATAGATTCAGCAGTTGTTGCTTTGAATACTACTTTTTTATCTCCAGCTTTTACTTCTAGAGCTTTGTAGTTAGCAAATGTAGTAGTATCAAGAACGCCATTTGCGTTAACGATTGAAGTTGCTACAGCATGTAATGTTGTACCAGCTGCTACTGATGCTGCTTTTAAACCTTCGCTAAAGTTAATTTCGATTGATTCAACTTTACCATCTTTATCTTTAACTACGTTGTAGCCAGTTGCTACTGGTTTAACAGCGTCTTTTGTTAAAGTTACTTTTAGTACTGAATCAGTTGTTTTATTGCCTAATTTATCTTCCATATCTTTAGGTAAAACTACACTGAATGTACGGCTATCTTTATTTTTGAAAATATCTTCTGTAACAGCAATTTTGAATTGTGTATCCTTTGAACCTTCTACTACTGCTACAGCGCTAACTGCAACATTTGCTAGAGCTTCATCTTTAACTGTGATACCAGCTACTTTAGCTACATTCATTGCTTTACTGAATGTTACTAAGATTTCTTTATCGTTTGCACCAGCTGACACTGTTGCAGATGGAATTGCTGCATCTACTGATACTGTGAAGTTAGCTGAAATTGATACTACTTTGTTACCAGCTGTATCTTCTGCATTGATTACTTCTAAAGTATGTGCTTTACCTGCTTCAAGGTTTAAGCCTGTTAATTCTAATTTATCAGAAGTACCTGTGAATGAAGTTACTGCAACATAATCACCATCAACTTTAACTAGTACGCCAGCTTTTACTGGTTCTGATAATTGGATAGTTGCAGTTTTTGCTACTGTACCGTTTGTTTGAGCTTCAACGCTTAAAATTGAAGGAGCTACTTTATCTTCAAAAGTAATTTTGCTTACGAATTTTTCAGTAGATACTTTAGCATCTGCTTTTGTTTGGATTGCGTTGACTACTACAGTAGCATCTGTAACTTTAATTGCAGTAGTTGAAGTTAATGTTAATGTTTTACCATCTTCTGATAATTTACCAGTAGAAAGTGGAGCACCCTCAATTGTTACTACGTTTAATTTTTCAGCATCTGTTTTATCTACTGCTTTGTTAAATGTAACTTTAACAGTTGTACCGTTAATCGCTTCTACAGCTTTAACTTTAGCTCCAACTTCAATACCTTTTTCGAATGCGCGTTCTACGCCTTCTACTGTGTAAGTGTCGTTAGCAAGTGCTGCATCGAAGTAGAATTTGCCTTCAAATTCAATTAAACCTTTGTTAAGTGCTGCATCTTTATAAAGTTGATCTTTGAACACTACTAAACCTTTGTTTAATACTGCATCTTTGTAAAGTTGATCTTTGTAAACTGTCAAACCTTTGTTTAGGTTACCAGATACATAAAGTTGATCTTTGTAGATTCCTGTTGCTGCTTTACCAGTTTTGTAGTAAACGCCTTTGTAAAGACCTGTCGCTTTTTTACCAGCTTTGTAGTAAGTTTTGTTAACTACGCCAGTGTAAGCTTTACCTGATTTGTAGTATACGTTTTTGTAAGTACCTGTCGCTTTTTTACCAGCTTTGTAATAAGTTTTGTTAGTTACGCCAGTGAATGCTTTACCTGCTTTGTAGTATACAGATTTGTAAGTACCTGTCGCTTTTTTACCAGCTTTGTAATAAGTTTTTTTGTAAAGACCAGTTAATTTTTTACCGTCTTTATATAGAGCTTTGTTGTAAGTCTTGTAACCTTTTACAACTTTACCAGTGCTCTTATAAACAAGTTTACCATTGCTCACCTTTACTGAAGTTGAACTTTTTGCGAATGCTGTATCTGATCCAGCAGCTGCGAATGATCCTGTTAATACTGCAGCACCAATGACAAAGGCAGTAGCCGATTTTACTAGTTTAAGTTTGTTGTTTACCATTTTATTCATTCTCCTTTACTTGCGGACTATCTAAAAGTTTTAAAGTCGTGTAGTTAATACCGTTAAATATCCTTTAAATTTACTTTACGTAATCCTTATTGACTATATTAACACACAACGAAAGGTATACTTAATATTTTTTTGGGTTTTTTACCATTTTGTTCGTTTTTGATAGTATATTCCTATTAAATTTATATAAATTTCCACTTAATAATATAATAGATTTATGTTATTTCAAGATAATTACTTATTAAAATTTTATTAAAACATACTAATTTTCATAAAATGTTATTCAAAAATTACTATAAGTGGATTTTTTATAATAAAATATCACTATAAATTAATTTTATTGGAATGTTTAAATAATTTGAATATTCAGTTTTATTAGACTTTAATTATTACCTTTATTTGTATTTTTAGGTTATTTTTTATAACATTTTTGCGTATTATGTTAATAAAAAGGATTAGATATAAATATTTCCTTACGTTTATTTTTATCATAATTATTCCAAATAAAACTTTAATTGGTTTTTTTAGCATACTAACATATAGATTGATATTATATTATTTCAATATATTTACCCATAAAAAAGTAAAAACGCAGCCAGCAGTTTACTGACTACGTTTCATATACTTTAATCTTCTACCATTTCATAACCATAATTGGCATCTGCAATATGGAGAGCTGATTCACCCTCTACTCCAATTGAACCGAACAGTTTAATATTATCAATGCCTAAAATAGTAATGTTATATTTTCCTGCAGTGATGGGTCCTGAGAGATCAAAGGTTGATACCGTTTTGGCTTTGTTCCATTTAAATGCAGAGATAGTATATAGAACACCATTTTTTTCTACGTTAATTAAAGGCTTCTTATTATTAACTGCTTGGCTATATGTTACTTCTAGCGTTTTAGTATCAACAATACGAATAGATTTAATAGTTGTCGCGTTTCTAACTAATTCTCCATCTTCGTATAGATTTCCACCATATTTGCCATTTGCGATATCTGTATGATAATAATATTGACCATCAAATTTTGCAATTCCATAGTTTTCTTCTTTTCCATTGTAAAGTCGATCTTCAAATAATGTATATCCCATATTATATTCTGCATCGTTATATAAGATATCGTTATATAGGAAGTATCCTTCGTTTAAATACGATCCATCGTACAGTTTTTTATTATAGGTTGCATAACCGACATTCGGCTTTGCGTTCGTATATAATCTATCTTTATATACCGTTTTACTTTTTCTTAAATACGCTCCGTAGTAAAGTTCGCCATCAAAGATTCTATAGCCACTATTTATTTTTGCACCATAATATAATTTACTTTGATAAATAAGCGCACCTGTATTTAAATCTTCCCCATCGTAAAGTAAGCCATTATAAATTCTAAAACCTTCATTCGGCCAGCCATCTGGGGTATAAAGTTTGTTTTTATATACAACATATCTTCCAGGCTCTTTACCAGATTCGTAATAATAACCTTCTAAAAGACCCGTAAAAAGTTTACCGGATTTATAATATCGTTCATTGCCATCAACCGTGTATTGACCAGTTGCTTTTTTTGCATCTACATAGAGGACTCCCTGATAAAGCTTTTGCTTTTTATAGAGCTTGCTTCCTTTATACAGCTTGCCGTTTTTCACCTTATAGCTTTGAGAAACCTTTTTCTTAGTTTTTGTCGGCTTTTTTGTTGTTGTTTGAAAACCGACCTTTGCTTTTTGTAATTTAGTAGAATTAGCAGCTTGTGCGATGTCTGTTTTCGTTAATGTTATTATCGAAGGGATTAATAGTACGGAACAAAGTATAAGCCGTCTGAGAAGTTTGGTACGAGTTTTGTTAGTCTTCTGCATCGATTTTAAAGCTCCTTCACTTATATGTATTTAGTGTATTTAGTTCTTACACTCCATGTAACATACTTATTTTACCACATTTAAACCTATTTTTTTGTGAAATGCTGGTATTTATGTTTTATTATTAAAATAACACAAAAAAGCATCACTGATTTAATAGATCAGTGATGCTTTGTTTTATGTTTTATTAGTTTACTACCGCAATAATGCCTTCTTCATCATCTAGTACAAGTTCAATTCCTGAAGCGAATGGATCGCGGTTTAGGAATTCGGAAATCCATAGACGAACTGCCGCTATTAGACCTGCTTCGCTAATTGCTTCAACTTGACCTCTAATGAATGATTCTGCTGAAAAGCCTTCATCATCATCGTAAGCCAATTCAACTTCAACATCTTCTGGCATAACGTTTTTGTTGCGAGCTTGGAAAAGACATATTGCATTGATAATATCTTGTTCTGGAATAATTATCTGTTCCATGGGTTTGCTTCCTCTTTACGTTTCTTTGCTTTTAGCATTGTAAATACTTTACGAACTAATGCAATTAACACGATAATTGCAAGGATATTTACTGCGAATCCTAAAATAGAACCAAGTGCTCCCATGTTACCAAATAGACCGCCGAATAATAGTCCTGCTAGTCCACCAAGCATAAGACCTTTCATAAGGCCGCCCTTCATGAAGCCCCCGCCAGATTTTGTAGCCGATGTTCCGTTAGTTGTTTTTGTATCTTGTTTATCTTTTTGAATATTTGAGTTAGTCGGTTGGTTGTTGTTATTTGTGTTGTAATTCTTGTTCGTATTGAAGCCTTTTTTACCTGATTTATACCCTTTTGCTTCAACTGTTGTTGCTTGGTCGTTGAACACAAAGCTTCCGACACTTGAGAATACAAGAGTGGCTGCAAATAAAGCTGCTACTAATTTTTTCAATGTATGACCCTCCGTCAATTTTGGTAGTTTTCTTTGGTGCTAACCCCACTGAACAGTGTATCACTCACTACTGAATATTTACACTGATATACGAGCGTTAGCCTATCTCATCACGGATAATTATCATGATTTACTTTATATACGTTCATAAGGGCAAAAAGTTTCAATAAAAATAAAGTAATTAATTTCTTTCTCACAAAGTACGTTACTTCCTATATATAGGAAGTCATTTAAAGTATAAGATTTTACTAATTGTATTATTTGAACGCTTGGTCTTTTTTAACTTATTGTTTAGATACTAATCCTTCAGGGTAAAGATTATATGTAAAACAAAATCGGAGGGATTTAAATGACATTAAAATTAACAGTAGAAAACGCCGTACAAGCATTGGAAGAAATCAAAAAGTTAGAACTGCAAGGTCACTCACGAGATGATATCTATGTATTCGCACACTTTAAAGAAAGATCTGATGATATCAATAAGGCTCTAGATACTGCTGAAGTTGGAATCAAAGAACAAGGTATCTTAAATAGTATGAAGAATATGTTCACTTCACGTGGTGATGAACTACGCAATAAGATGGAAGCTGCTGGCTTAACAAAAGAAGAAGCTTCTAACGCGGAAGAGGAACTAGATCAAGGTAAATTGATTATTATAGCTAACTAATGAATATGTACTGAACCCCCAATCACGCTAGTAGTGATTGGGGGTTTTTTGAATTTATATTAGTTATATTAAAGTTGGTCGTTTTTCAGTGCTTCAACTAAGTATTTTACTTGAGAAATATAGGATGTCATATCTGTTGAAATGAAAAATTTATCTTGTGAGAATATGTACAGTTCATCTATTCTTTTAGTTGATTGTTCGGATAAATGGACAATCGCTTCAAGTTCTTGACGGAATGTGATTATTTCAGCCATTGTTTGATCTGTTGCGAGCTTAATACCTGACATACTTGTAAATAGCTTTTTTTCTGAAATTGCTATTTTCCCGAAGAATTCACTTGTCAAACGAGTCATTTCTTGCGTATGATCGAATTCTTTTGATTTTTCAACGATATCTGCTGATAGTACCGAGACTTGTCTGACAATTTCATTCACTTTTTTATTCACATTCACTAATGCATTTTTACTTTGTTCTGCTAATTTACGCACTTCTGCAGCTACCACTGCAAAACCTTTCCCATGTTCCCCTGCTCTTGCCGCTTCAATTGAGGCGTTTAATGCCAGTAAATTCGTTTGATCTGCTATCCCCGCTATTATATTGGTAATAGCTATAATGTCATTTGTTTCTTGCTGTACTTCCGCGATTGATTTTTCGAAATTAGTAAATACGTTTTTGACATAATCCATTTGAGAGTCGAGCTTGTCCATATTTTCATTGCCTTCATTTACTAATCCAATATTTTGCTCACCTTGTGCTTCCACTGCAGCTGTAATACTATGTATGTTTTGCGCTTCATCAAGGATTCTTTGGATATTATCACTCGAGGTGATTAAAGATGTTCTGCCCTCTTCCACAGTATTTTTCACCTCTGTAATACGCTCTATAAATACGCTGTCGCCTTTTGCGTTTTTTTCATTGGATGATTTTAATAGTGCGACTAAATCAAGTAAACCATCAATCATTGATTCTTTTTCATCGGGAGTTAATAAGTTGATTTCTTCTATTAAACTGTCAGAATGATTTTCTTTTTGTTTGAAAAAGGTTTTAAGCATGCTCAACGCTCCTATCTTTTCTTCCCTAAACCTAAAAGTACTAGTGTTTGATTAACAAGCGATTTGTTAAATTGTTCTCCATAACTGCAGAATCCACCTAAGTTTGGCAATTTCTCAAGTTCTCGATTTAATTCTTGGAATAGACCATGACTTTGAAATTGTAGTTTTCTTAGAATGCAGTTAAAGGCTAATACGCCCTCTAATTCAGTAAACTCGGACTTGAAAGTATGTAATGTTTGTTGTAAAGTTTCAACTGGGTTTTTTGGTTCTAAAATCTCAACAATCGAATCTTGGAAAACTTGGCAATAAAATTGGATTGCTCCATTCGGTAGTATTTGGAATGGTGATGCGATGAAAATTTCATTGTTAAATCTTCTGCCGAGTGGGTTTGTCATAAAATATTGATCTAGTTCATTTTCTTTTACGCCTAATCGATTTGCATAGATTGTTGTTGCCTTTTTTCCATCGAATTCATAGACAATGCGTTGCTCAGTATCAGCTTTAGTAATTTTCATCGATTTTCCTGTACTAGTGAAAATATTCTCCTTTAGCATGACAAAATCTACAGTCGGTTTCATAAAGATGACTACGCCACCTTTACTTGATACCTCTCCGTTTAAACTAATGAAGGTTTCAATGAATTTTGCATCATCTCCAGCAGTTGCGCCAAATACAGGGAACCCCTCATGTGGGAAGATTGAATTGACGATTGATAGCATCTTTTCTTCTGCAGCAATTAATCCATTCGGAAATACTAATGCTACCCCTTCTTTTTCAAGTGTTTGGCTGTTAAGATTAATACCTATATGTTTTGCTGAGGAAATTAGATCATTACGAGAAAATATAGGGTATTTCGAAATATCGTTCATCAAAACCGTACTTATTTGTCCAATACTTTTTGCAAAGCTCATTGCTACGAGGCCATTTTCTAAGAAGCCAGATGGCCCAATTTCACCTGTCGTCGTTAAGCCGACGACTTCACAATTTGGATATTGTGCATTAAATAGTGCTGTTACTTCTTGAAATGAATGTGTAGTACTTGTGAAAAATAATAGTAATGAAGGTTCGGTATGTAGTTTACTTGTAACTTCTTTAACTGCCTCTACGGTATTTTTTTGCTTCGTAGAATTGGAGCGTATTAATTCCATAGTAACACCTCTAGTTTATCTTGATAGTTAGTTTGAATTACTTTCAATTATTTAAAATGGTTCTTTTTTACAATCTATTATAGCATGTACAAGGATAATTTAATTACTTATTTTCCCTTTTATTTTTTCTCTAAATTCAAGAAAATTTGGGTGATTAGCTTTGATAGGCTATAATATATAAATAATTTAATTGTTGGAGAGGTTTTACATGAAAAAATTTATATATGTCATTGTGTTCTTTTCGTTCTTCGATTTGTTTACACAACTACCTGTCATGAGTACATTTGCTGAATCGCTTGGAGCATCGGCCTTTATAACAGGTTTGGCGGTTGGTATGTATTCATTGTCTAATACATTTGGTAACATCATTTCAGGGTTTTTAACGGATCGCAGAGGTCCATATAAAATCTTGATAGCGGGATTATTCACTACTGGTCTAGCTTTGTTGCTTTATACGTTCGCTGATGCACCGATCATGCTCTTAGTTGTTCGCTTTATCCACGGCTTAGTTGCGGGTTTAATCGTTCCAGCAGCATTTACTTTTTTAGCAAATGAAACTGAACAAGAAAAACGTGGTAAGAGTAGTGCTATATCAGGAGCATTTGTAGGTATTGCTGCCATTACTGGCCCTGCATTTAGTGGTATTTTAGCTAGTCGGACAAGCGTGCCATTTGTTTTTAACATTACTGCTGCATGCATGCTAGTGCTCGCTTTTCTATCCATCTTTATCTTAAAATCAACTCAAGTAAAAAAAGATTCATCGACTAGTACCCACGTTCCTATTCGGGCGTTCTTCAAAAATGCAGGCACACTTAAAGCCTTTATAGGCGCATTTTTCCTTATGTTTTCTCAAGGAGCTATCGCTTATTTATTACCTTTAAAGGTACAAGAATTAGGTTTTGATTCACGTTTGAGCGGAACTTTAATGAGTACATTTGGCATTGTTGCTGTTCTTGTATTCTTACTACCGACTAATAGAATTTTCGATAGAGTCAAGCCGATCAAAACATTAGCACTTGGTATTAGCTTGATGGGATTAAGCCAACTATTAATTAGCCAGGCAGATTCAAATACATTACTTTATATTGCAATGGCTTGTTATGGCTTTGGGTTTGCCTTCTTATTCCCTTCATTAAATTCGTTACTGATTGATTCGACAACAGTTGAAGTTCGAGGCAAGGCTTATGGTTACTTCTATGCGTTCTTCTCATTAGGAGTAGTTGCGGGATCTTCCCTTTTAGGTTGGTTGTCACTTGGAATCACAGGCGGCTTTATTTTTACAGGAATCCTATTACTGTGCTTTGCTGGTGTTACATTATTAGATCGGAAAACTGCTTTAGCTTGAGATTCAGCCAGAGATTTAAATATCTCTGGCTTTTTTTGTGGAAATTATTGCTGAATTTCTTATTAATCTCAATATCAAAAAACTCCCCTTTGCCCAAAGACAAAGAGGAGTTTATTTTGATTAAGTCAAACTTTTAGAAATGGACTTGAATACTTCAACCGGTAAAATTTCTGTGTATTTTCATATAGCTTAGTAGAAACTTCTTCAAATGACAGCTGTTTAATCGAAGCAAGCTTCTCAATAGATGCTCTTATCATGATTGGGTGTGTCATCTTACCAGAGAAAGTCCCTTCAAACGGCCAGGGTCCATCTGTTTCAACCATCATTTGCTCTAATGGATAATGCTTTACGAGCTGCTGAATTTCCTTTTCATACAATACATCAGGTGTTATGGAGATAAAATATCCATTTTTAATCATCCGTTTGACTACTTGTGTATCCCCTTTAAACCAATGAAAATGTGCAGCAGTTACATTATATTTTTCTAATAAACCACAAACTATGTGCGCATCTTCATATACAGCATGCAAAATAATCGGCTTATCCATTTCTGCTGCAAGTGCTATGAACTTTTCTAGTAAGTCGATATATGGTTGATATAGGAGTTCTTTTTCTTGCTTTAAATAATAAGGAAGCCCTACTTCACCAATTGCAACCATTTCATCGTGATGCGCTCTTATCCATTCAAATAATTGAGCTTGCTCACTTTCTCCCAACATTACTTGTTCAGGGTGAAAGCCAAATGCAGGTAGAATGCGCTTATCATTTCGAGCTAATTTTAAATTGACCTTACTTGATGATAAGTCAGTAGATACTGCTATTAGGTGTGTCACATTAAATTGAGCCATTTCTTTTAAAATTATCTTTCGTTGTTCTTCATTGTATTGATCAAAATGGATATGAGCATCGATTATCAGCTTCACTCACCTACCTCAATTTCATCCTTCAACATATTAAAAAGTTTCTGTTTGAGTTGGAAGAATTCATTTGTATTTAAGAGACTTTCCTCTCTCGGTCTTGCAAAGGGAACTTTTATCTCTTCTTTTATAGTGGCTGGGCGCTTCGTTAGTATATAAATTCTATCTGCTAAAAAGATTGCCTCTTCAATGCTATGCGTGACGAATAGCACTGACTTTCGATTTTCTTCCCATACTGATAGAAGCCATTTTTGCATTTCAATTCTAGTAAATTCATCTAACGCTGAAAATGGCTCATCTAGGCATAATAAATTTTGTTTACTGAGTAACGCTCTTATAAAAGCTACGCGTTGCTTCATACCACCTGATAATTCAATTGGGTAGGATTTCTTAAATTCTCGTAACCCTACTTTTTCTAGCCATTCACTAGCTTCTTCATAATTTGGTTTACCTGATAATTCTTGCATCAGTACGACATTTTCAATGACGGTTCTCCATGGGAAAAGAGATGGTTGCTGAGGCATATAGCCGATTAAGCCTTTTTGTCCATGAATGATTTTGTCATTCAAAGAAATAGTTCCTTCATCTGGCGTAGCCATTCCACCTATTAAATTGAAAATGGTGCTCTTCCCACTCCCTGAAGGCCCCAGTAATGCAACAAATTCTCCTTCTTCTACATGTATAGAAATATCATGCAAAACCTGTGTTGTACCAAAAGACTTTTCGATATGATCCATTTTAAGTAACATTGTATTCACCTCTCCAGTTTGCCTTTAATTACTAATCTTTCAACCACACGTAGCAAACCAAATACGATGACACTTAATAGCATGATGGTGAAAATAGCTACAAACACACGATCTGTACGGAACGAGGATTGAGATAATGTCATGTATACGCCAATCCCTTTTTTTGCACCTAGCCATTCCGAAATGACTGCCCCCATGACACTATAAGTCGCAGAGATTTTCAATCCCGAAAATAAGGATGGAAGTGAATGTGGCAATTCTAGTTTCCAAAATAATTGGCTTTTCGATGCTCCCGCCATTTCCATATAGTACTTGAGCTCAGGAGCGGTATTTTTAAAGCCATCTAATGCAGCTACAACGATTGGGAAAAAGCAGACTAAACTTATAATGATTAGTTTTGGTAATAATCCAAAGCCAAACCAAATAATTAACAGCGGTGCTAAAACAATGATTGGAATATTTTGCGATAGAATTAGTAACGGATAAACAAGTTTCTGAACTTTCGGCATCATATGTAGGGAGACCGCTATGATAAACCCAACTAAGCTTCCAATTGTAAGTCCTAATATTGCTAACTGAGTTGTTGATAAAATATCGGTTGAAAAAGTAGGAATTGCTTTAATCGCTTCTGAAAAAATAGCTGTAGGTGCAGGTAATAACCAACCCGGTACTTCTTTTAATTGAACAATCAATTCCCAACTACATAAAATGAAAAGGAGCAAAAAAATCGCTCCTCCTTTTTCACGTATCCATTTCATTATCTGTATTTCTCCGTTAATGTACCTAGTTCGATACCAGATGGTTGGTAAAGCATTTTCACTTGAGTGATGACGTTAACGCTACCTAGTTCAATCATCTTTTCATTCATCACACGAATGATGTCTAGCAGTTCAGAAAGTTCACCTTCCATTGTTGTTTCAAGCGGATGCACTTCATAGTTCACACCAGCATCGTCGATAATTTTGATAGCTGCATCTACAAAAGGAATAACATCCTCGTATGTTTTTGTTTTTGGAATGATTTGTACACTGATTAATGAATTAGCCATTTATTTCTCCTCCTTATTGTGGTAAAAATTCGTTTGTGAACGCATTTTCAGGTTCGAATTTACCTTCTAATACGTTATTTTCACTCATCCAATTTGCATAGTTTTCCCAAACTTCAAGTTTCTGCTCTCCCCATTGTCTTGCATCATCTTGATATTTGTCAGCTAGCCATTGTTGGCTTTTCTTAACTAACTCTGCATCTAATTCTGGGGCAGCTTTTAGTAAAATATCTGCAGCAGTTTCTGGATCTTTTATAGCGAATTCATATCCTTGTGAAGTTGCTTTAGTAAATGCCTTCACTGTATCTGGATTACTTTGGATCATTTTTTCGTTAGTTGTAAGAACTGGAGTATAGTAATCTAGTTTGTCACTATAGTCTGTTAAATAGAGCATATTTATTTTTTCTCCACGCAGTTCCGCTTCGACACCTGTCCATGCATAGTAAATCCATGCAAAATCTACATCTTTTTTGACCATTGTAAAGAAGTCTGCATCTCCAGCGTTGATAATGTCTAGCTTCTTACTATCTGCATTCTCGATTTTCATAAGAGAATCAAGTACAGCTTTTTCGATTGGAGAACCCCAACCACCATAAGTCTTACCTTCGAAATCTTTTGGTGATTTAATATTTTTATCTATTGGGGAAGCAAAGCCCGATGTATTGTGTTGAATAATAGCTGCAATTGAGACTAGTGGAACTCCTTGGACTCTTGCTTGCGTAATCGATTCTTGCGCTGTAATACCGAATTCGGCTTTTCCTGAAGCGACTAGTTGATCTGCTCCTGTTTCACCTGGTTGAATGATTTCTACATCCAAGCCTTGATCTTTAAAAAAACCTTTTTCTTTTGCTACATACAAACCAGAATGATTTGTATTTGGTGTCCAATCTAAAACGACAGTTACTTTTGTTAATTCGTTTTTTGAGTCGTTGTCACTTCCTTTTGACTCATTTGATTGGCAACCTACTAAAGCGAATAATGCTACAAGGAGCAGCATACATTTTTTCATTTCCCTTGCCTCCATCTATATTATTTTGACAAGTTCCATGCAAAAAGAAAAACGCCCGGAACTATTCCGGACGTTAACATACACTCTAAAATTCAATGATACTCGAGATTTTAGCTGATGTTCCCTCCGCTGGTGTTAACCAGATCAGGTTCTAAGGGTCAGCATCTATCGGATACATTCTCAGCTGGCAACACCAGCCCCCCCACATTCTTGCACATATGAACTTTTCTCATCTATTATATCAAAAAAACAAAAGATTCCAATATTTATTTGGAAACGATTGTTTTTGGGTTTTGGAATTTGGTGGTTTCTCTTGGGATTGTTGTGTGTAGTTGGTGGTTTGTTGCTCTGTCTTGGGCGTTTATTGCGCTAACTCTGATGTTTGTTGCACTAACTCTGGTGTTTGTTGCGCTAACTCCAGTGTTTGTTATTTAGCAGAATATTCACGTCCTAAGTACTCTCTAATTGCTAACTACAATTTTATTAATAGATTATTTCGTTGGCAAATCTGCACCGAAAATCGAAACAGTTTGGCGATCTGGAACGAATCCATGTCCATTCCATTTTAATATTGTTTCTACATAACCCAAACCATCTGCATGGTATCTACCTGCGATTTTTTGGTACGCCAAAAATTCATAGTTGCCGTCCCTTGCGTAATCTATAGGATAGAATCCGCTAATTGGATCGACCCACCCTTGTATCGGTTCTTTAAGTGTACCGTCTGTATTATAAATTTCAGATAAGTATACTTTTCCTTTATATGTTAGATCTAAGATATATTTTTTCGCTGGATAGGAGCTAGTTACACTTGCTTTGTAATTATCGAGATAATTAACTTCATATTTTGAAAGTTCATTGTATGCTTCTGAGTCAAATACTTGGCGCATTTCCCCATTCACATATGTAAATATATATGCGAATATAATGCCGCCACTACCCCCTGAATCAATGACAACTAAAATGTCATCTACATGATTTCCTGTGTAATCCCCAAGCGATATAGTGGGGTTATAACCTGCATTTTCTTTTAACGGGATTTGTTCATAAAAATTCGTTCTTTCATTAAAAACAACTAAAGTAATGTTCTTTAAATACGGACTTCCTTCGGTTTTCTCACCAGTTAGAAGAATTGTATCAATTAAGCCATCTCCTGTGACATCACCTCTTTTTTTAACGATGACGGTTTGAGCGACCACTTGATGTTGCTTCAACTGATTTAAAATTTGTCTTCTTTTTTCTAGTAGGGTTTCTTTAGATGGATATGGTGAATTAAATGACAACGTTTTATCAATTGATGTAAGTGCCTGATCTAAATCTCCCGACTTCATCTGAGCATCTGATAAATAGTACCAATAAAAGGGATAATCATTATTCTTTAATAGATTCTTATAGTATGCTTCTACTTTTTTGAAATAATATGGGTAAACATCTTTTGCCTTTACAAATCCCTTACCATTAAAACGATAGACAGCTATTTTATAGGCCTCACCCGTATCATGAACCCAGAGAGCTAGCTCATATTTACCATCCGAACCTTCCGTACTTGGCATATCCTCTACTTGCAATTTACTATAGACCATATTATTAGTTGGTATATGGACAATACCTTTATTTGTCCATTGCAGTAGGTCTAACTTCGACCAAATACTACCTATTTGCCAACCCACAATTAAAGTATTAATACTATTATTTACTAATGGCACTGCTATTAAATTCGTTATTCCATATCCGCTTCCTTTAATGTCTGCTATCGGAACCCATTCATTATGTTGTTTCTTTAATATCTTAATATAATTTCGACCTTGATAATTGTAGGCTCCGATTAATTCTTCAATATGATCTCCATCTATATCTGCTAGCAGTATCGCCGGCTTTTTTTCAGGTTGATGCAATTCTAAAATGGTTGCCGTTGAAGGTAAAAACCTCATCAGTATATCTGCATATTCTTTCAATATCTCCCCACCTTTCAATCAATTATATGCATGCTTCTTTTAGATAATTTGCATCTTTATTGCACTTCTAAAGCGTTTTCACCTCTGAGGCATAATAATATCCCCTGACTCAATTGAATCAGGGGATGCTATATAGTCGTATTAATATATGTGAAATCTATGTGTGCATGACTATCCTCGTTCTATTTTTATTACCAGCGGTTTCCGCGTTGAATTGGATGCCATGGATGCCACGGGTTCCATGGATTCCATTGTTGCCACGGAAACCAAGGTTGCCATGGATTCCATTGTTGCCAATGATGTCCCGGATGCCAGTTTTGACCGTGGTGCCAGTCGTTTCCTTGGTGCCACATGTTACCTTGGTTCCATTGCTGCCCACGCCAAAAATTTGAACTTTCGTTTTGCCACTGTCCTCCTTGAAAAGGTTGAACCATTCAATTTCACTCCTTTTTCTTTTCATTCTTTGTAAGATATGTATAAGGACACAAAATGGTCCGAAATAGTGATTAAAAAAAAGAGTTTCCTCTTTATTTTTGACTTTTTTAAAATTTTCAAAAAGATGTTATCACTCCAGCAAGATCAATTTTCAGAAAGATGCTAAAAACCCCCTTCTCAAAAGAGATAGGGGGTTCAATACTCAATAGCGTTTATTTCTCAACATTGATATACAGTTTACCCTTCGCTTCTTGACGTGTTTCATTTTTGAAATTGTCAACAGCTTTTACTTCGATTACTGCTCCTTTAGCTACTGTTCCTGATGGTACTGTCCAATAGCCTACGTAATGACCGTTTGCTTGTTCTGACATAGGAAGCTCAGTCGCATTTTGAATTTGTCCATTAACATTTGTTAGCGGCATATGGATGACGAAAGTAGCTTTTAATCCTGCTGCACTATCAAATTCAATTTTAACACTTTTCCCTGTTTCCAAATTAAGGTCTTCTACTGGTGTTAAATTTTCAATGACTGGTGCATCGTAATTTGCTGTGATGCTAATTTTCTTTGTTACTTTATTGTTCGCTTTATCGCTAGCTACTACTTTAATTTCATTTACACCATTGTCGAGAAGAATACGTTTTGAATATTTTCCGTTGACCACAGGTGCGTCTTTTCCATTTACACGGACCCAATCTAGATTCGCATCATCGACAGTACCTTCAACTGTTACTGACTCACGATTTGTTTTATCCCCGTCAAGCGGACTTTCGATTTTCAGTTCAGGTTTCATCGTGTCTAATACAACAGTGACAGCTTCCGATTCCCCTATTACTCGCTCATCAAGAGTTGCTACTGCTACGAATTCATTTGAACCCTCTGATAATTTAGCATCGATTGAGAATTTACCATCTGCTCCAACGACTGCCGTTCCAACCTCTTGATCATTTTGTTTTAATTTAATCGTTGTTGTCGGTGAAGCTGTTCCTTCGATTTTTGTTGATGCTTCATTTGTCACTGATTTTGTTGCTGGTGAAGTTATAACTGGCCCCTGTACTTCATAACTTACACGAGCACGAATCATGTAGTTACCTTCTTCAGCAGGTGATGGTGACCAAGCATCGGAAACACCTTGGTAGCTACGTCCCGCATTTTCTCCGCTTTCATCTGTTGCAAGTCCAGGTGTATTCGGACTAGCAAACGTTTGACGATATACCATGTAGAAATCGCCTTTTACAATAATATTGTGATCACTTAAATCAACAACTGTCCAATCACCATTACGTAGAGCTGTTGCATCAATCGGCCCCGCAATTTTCTTACCAGGTGATCCATCAGCTCCAGTCGCGTCCCACACTTCAACTGCGAATGCAGTACCACCTGGAACTGGCCATTCAGTGTCCCAGAATCGGAATACGCCATCAGTTACAATGCCGTTTTCCTTTCCTTCAGGAAGAGACATTTTCACCGCCCAAGCGTTTCCAGCTGCATTAAATGCACGTGCATTTTCAGGAGTACCATCATCATAGCCAATTTCGCCACCCGGATAAGTGTAGAAAGGTTTTAACTCAATATCTTGAGTCGTAGCTTGTTGGCCAATTTTAATAGTTGTTTCTTGGCTATAGAAGCCACGAGCAACAACTTTTAATGTGTAGTCTCCTTCATATGCAGTCAATGAATAGTTACCTTTTGCGTCTGTAGTAACTGGCGTAATATTGGCATCTTCAACTAGTAAGATAGTTGCTCCTGCTACGCCTTCACCTGTTGATTTGTCAGTGATTTTACCACTCACTGTATTTTGTGCAACTTCATTCAATGTGAAGTTTGCAGTTGCCATGCCATCTGCTTCGATCGAAACAGATTGCTGTTTAGATGTGAACCCATAAGCTTCTGCTTTCGCAGTGAATGTTCCGGCACCATGTGTTAATGAATATGAACCATCAGCAGGATTTGAATACACTGAACGGCCAGATTCAAGAATACTTACTTGAGCACCTAAAGGTAAAAGCGTTGGATTCACAATAGCTTCTTCTACCGATGGTTTTTCTTTTGTAGGCAATACCGGACGAATAGTCTTAGGATCAACCCACTCTTTCATAGCTTCTTTATCTTTATCTTTTCCTACATTTCCTTTGTTACTGCTATTTTTATCGCTAGCGTTATTAGATTTATTGCCATTTACATTTTTGTTTTTGTCCTTATCTTTAGACACTTTACCTGTTTGTGAGACATCCACTAACCCGATATCATCAATATACCAACCTTCTTTATTAACACTTCCATCAGAGAAAGCATTAAAACCAATGTAGATGCGTTGACCTGCATAAGCTGATAAGTCAACTTCTGCATTTTTCCAACCGTTTGAAGCACCTTGAACCATCATTACTTGTGTCCACTCTTCTCTATCTGTTGAGACAAAGACATGTCCATAATCCCAAGCTCTTCCCGATGTAGATTCCTCGAAGTTATGCCATTGTTTGAACTGTAAATAAGAATGGCCTTGTGGTAAATCAACTGGAGGCATCACGAGTGTTGCGTTCATTTGGCTGTCATAGTTACCAGCTAAATTTGTAGCATACACTTTTTCACCAGATGCAGCTTTTCCTGGACCAGACGTTGGTGTTCCCCACTCCCAGCTGTTTTTATTGCCAAACGAAGTCCAGCCAGTAGGTTGTTTTTCTAGGTTTTCAAAGTACCCTACTGTGATACCAGGTTTTACTTGTACTACATATTCTTCACTATTCACTTCGTTATTACCGAAGTCATTGACTGTCCACTTGTACTTGAATGAATCTACTTTAATCGCTTCACCAGGAATCGTTACACCGAACTCCCCTGATTTATAATCGCCTGATTTATGAGTTGCAGTAATTGCTTTCCAAGCACCATTAACGTCTTTGTAATTTAAGATAACAGATGAAACACTAATGTTATCTGTTACTGAAGCTGTCAAATCTAAATCCATCCCTGCAAATGCTTCTACAGGACTTTTATGTTTTAGTACTGGCGCTTCATTGTCATCACCTTGTTTTGTCACTTGACCTTTTAACGTACCTAGACCAGTAATTATTGAAGAAACTGCTGCCTGAGCATCTACTAATCCATAACCATAGCCATGATTTGGTGTTTGTGGATATTCAGAGTCAGTTAATGGAATTGCTGTATCAAGTAGAATTTGTTCCATTTCATCAACTGTTAAGTTCGCATTTACTTGACGAAGAAGAGCTAATACCCCTGATACCGCTGGGCCAGCCATCGATGTTCCATTCCAGCCACCTTCATAGCCACTACCTGGAACAGTTGATCGAATGTTCACACCAGGTGCTGAAATGTCTGGCTTGATTTGATCATATGGCGATGGTCCACGAAGTGAGAAACTTCCTACTTTGTTATTAATATCAGTTGCCCCAGTTGCAAATGCCTCTGGGTAATTAGCTGGTGCAGCAACAGAACCCGGTCCACCTGGATTCGTTCTCGTTGTGTTACCTGCCGAGAATTCAGGGAAAATTTCTGCAGCACGCCAATTGAGCACTACATCTCGGTACCATTCATCAAGACCTGGACCACCACCCCAAGAGTTATTCACAATATCAGGAGCCATATCAACACGTGCATTTCCATTAGCATCAGTTGGCGCTAGAATCCATTGTGCCGCTGCCAATAGATCCGCATCTGTACCACCTTCTGATGTAAATGCTTTGACCGCAATGTATTTCGCACCAGGTGCAACCCCAACTTGGTTAGATCCATTTGGTTCACTACCAACCATTGTTCCTGTTACGTGTGTACCATGTCCAATATCATCATACGGAGTGGTGCGTCCAACAGTTGCATCAAACCAGTTGAAGTCATGTGAAACTTGTCCATTAGATGCATTAAAACCACGATATTTTTGCTTTAATGCCGGGTGATCCCATTGCACACCAGTATCAATACTTGCTACCACTGTTCCTGTTCCATCAATTCCTTTTGCCCAAACTTGAGGTGCTTTAACACGTTCAACGTTCCACTCAACATTTGCAGTTTTTGATTTAGGTGCAGGAGTCTCTTTTGTCTTTGTTGTAAATAATTGACGTTTTTCATTTGGTAATACTTTTTCTACTTCTGCAAATGTCGCCACTTTTTCAGCAATCTCTTTTGTTGCCGTAACAGCCATCCCATTAACGATATAGTAAGATGTGATATCTTTTGCATTCCCTTTTTTCTCTTCTTGTTCAAGGAATTCTTTGACTGTTTCTTGTGATTCAAGTGAAGTTGCCTTTAAATCAGATACAACTGCAGATCGTTGAGCGAGCTTAGCTTGATGGGCCGTCATTTTATCTGCCTTTGCGTTTTTCTTCGCTTCATTAGCTACTTTATTTGCAGTAGATTTTTCCTTGAATTTGATAAGGAATGTTACCTTGTCATCATCTTTAAAATTATTGAGTAATCGATCGCTTAACTTGTCTTTCACGAGAGTTGTGTTAGAACTTGAATCTCTGAAAGATTGATGAAGCTTATCAGTCGTTTTTGCACTAGCAACATTTGGAGCGACTAAAGAAAATGCCATGAGTACAGATGCAGCGATGCTAAATGCTTTGACAGAACTACTTTTTTTCCTCATTTTCATTCCTCCCCTAATTTTATAAAGATATTTGTTTTTTGTTAGAAGCTGATAGCCTTTTTAAGTCACCAAAAAAAGACCAAAGAAAAACACCTTTGCCTCCTTTCCCAAACAGACATTTAGGTAAACAGAATCAATGGTGCTAAATATCAATCTCTAGTTGTAACTACAACTATATAAGATTACAATTCAAATTTTTGTCATTTTTTATCGATTTTTTTCTCCATTTTTATAAATAATAGTAATTTACTATTAGATTACAGGTCTTAAGTCCTCGAAAAATCATTTCAATGCTTTGTAGCTATTTATAAAAAGTGCGTAGAAATGTTGATGTAACAATATTTCTACGCATTTAATATATTTATGTTAAATTTATTAGATTTTCAGATTAATTGTAAAATGCCTAAATACACCTATAAAATAAAAAAGAGGGCAATATGTCTGTTAAATTTCAAAATCAATGAATAGTACTAAATAATTATCTCTATTTTTAATTTCGTTGTCTTTTCACTGTATATTAATTCCACATAAACTCTTGATAATAAAGAGTTATCACTACATTTTCATCCAAATCCATAAGGTCTTTATTTGCTTATTTTCATATTCATTAAAATTTGAAACATCAATTTATGCATTGCATTTTCAAAGGACTAATATCCTAACCACAATAAAATGAAAGGATAGCCTTAAAAACAAGCAATCCTATTTTTTTATCTAGGAATGCTAAAAAAAGATATAAGAACTCATTCAAAATTTATGTACAGATAATTTATAGATGAGGTAAGAGTCGATATTTATTTAATGGATAAACTCTACATTTGAAAAGACTCTTTATTTATTAAATGGATCATTTATTAATGATTTTCATGATATTTTTAAAAAAGAATGGGGATAATGCAATAAAAAACCCCCTAATTTTTAGATTAGGAGATTGTTTTAATACTGATTTCTTTACAATAACTTTAATTTGTTGAAACCTTAATTAAGCATGTCTATTACTCTGTAATTTTATTCAAGTAAACATTTTTCAATTGGTTTAATACTGGTAAAAAATAACCTCTTTCAACGTTTTAAAAAATAAATTAAAATCGACAGAATTTTACGAAAATTAATGTTATTTGAACCTTAATAGGAATGGATATGTAGGTTTAATGCCTAAAAACAATGACTGTTGAGGAAAACATAAAAACCTTTATGCTAAAACCTTAAATTTTGTAATATTATGACTATTAATTATACTGAACATCTAAATTAATTATTAGCAGAATATTCACGTCTTACTATTAGTGAATTCTAGCGCTCAGCTAATTTGAGAACGTTTAATAACTCTATTTTCATGATTAAAAATTCCATTTAAGTTGTCAATTCAACTCGAAATACCAACGAAAAGCTGACAATTCAGAAAAATGTTTCGACAAATTTTAATTGTCTAGACAACTGTGGATAACTTTATGCACACTATACACACCGGCACTTCTATATTCCCCCAATATATCCATAAGTTAATCACAAATTATCCACCAAAACCTGTGGATAAAGGGGTGGTTGTTTTGAGCAAAGCAATTTGCTACATTATTTATAGCAAAGTTAACTATCAATATATTCCATCTTATTTTGATTTAGAACTAGACTCACAAAAATATGGAGGTGAACTAATTCGTGAGTAAATTATCAGACGATTTACTGATTAAAGCTTATGTTACGGCAACTACTAGCATGTTAAACCCAGAATTTATTTACTTATTAAAAATTGAAATTATGCGTCGCTCTCTAATTAAAAAAGTCCCGTGTTAAACTAATACAGCATTATAAAAATGTTGCGTTAGCTTTACTTATTCTTAATAGTCATTTCAATATAAGTAGCTATTTATTTCTTCGTTTGAACACCAAGTTAAATTAGAGATCCTTTTAAAGATCGTCATATATTTCAACTTTTAGATATACTTATAAAGTGACCTATTACCCTGTGTCCCATTATTGATAGTTTATCTGCTAATTATTCGGAAACTCATTAAAGATGGCACTATTTCCTTTGAAGATTCAAAAAAATAGTGTTATTAGTTGAAAATAGTGTTTCCAAGTAATAAACTTCATACAAAAGCGAAAATACGTAGAATGTATGGACTTGATAAAGATATCTGGACAATATTAGATTCAGCTACTATGTATACAAAATTGACAGAGTAACCTTGTCCTATTACCCTGTCAATTCTTCAAGAGCATTGTCTACTCATTTTAATACCTCAACATGAAACTGAATGACGAAAAACGTATGTATGTGCAGTTAGATTCAATCTACTCTTCTCTAATAATTTCAGATATAAACTAGCAAGATCTTCTTATAATTCCCCTTCCATAAATTATCCTTAAATAGTTTATACAAAAGCACTATTTCTTCTGTAACTCTTCTAATTTTTCTATTAATAAATTTTGACCTATTTATTTAAAAACATCCTTAATTCAACAGTCATATCAAATAAATCGTTATAGTCACGCTTATTTTTCTACTAATCCCCTACAAGTCATATCTATTGCAATTGGTTTCACGACCATACATAATTCAATACAATTTAACGGCTCACATTATTATATTAGTATCACATTATAAACTTATGTTTTCTGTAATGAATGAACTACTTTCTTTGATTTACTGAAAAATTTTCAAATTGTAGCAAATGTTTATTAATTTTATTGATTGCTAAGGTAGGTTTCAGATTCAAAAACTAACTAATATAAAAAAATGTATTAGTCTGTTTTGAAAAATCTTGTTTTTTACAAATTTATAATAGGGACTTACTTTATATATCTAATACTCTTATTTTATAACTATTTTTGATGAAATTTTTTATCTGAATTATCTCTTTTGTCAAAATTTATTTTAAAAGAAAACTCTTGCAATTTGAAATTTTATGATATAATCGCTTGGAATTTAGTTCACAAATGATGGGGAGAGATTTTTTATGATATTAAGAGACTTTTTTATGTATTTATCCGAAAATCGCACACTAAATGCAGCTGCTCAAAGATACGGTTTAAAGATGGGGGCACAAAGTGTAGTAGCCGGTACTAATATTAAAGAAACGATTGATAGTATTAAAGAATTAAATAATCATGGTATTGCATGTACAGTTGATAACTTGGGTGAATTTGTTTTTGAAAAATCAGAAGCTATCGCTGCTAAAAATCAAATTTTAGAATTAATTCAAGCAATTCATGATCATGGGGTAGATGCTCATATCTCTTTAAAACCTTCACAGTTAGGTTTAGACATTGATATTGACTTCTGTTATGAAAATTTAAAAGAAATTGTTGCTCTAGCTGATCAATACGGTATTTTCGTAAACTTTGATATGGAGAATTATGATCGCTTACATCCTTCTTTTGAGTTGATGGAGCAGCTAAATAATGAACATCAAAATATCGGTACCGTTATTCAAGCATACTTCCATGAATCTGATGAAAATATCGAAAAATATAAAAACTATCGTTTACGTATCGTAAAAGGTGCTTATAAAGAACCTGCAAATATTGCTTATCAAGATAAAGCTGAAATCGATGCAAAGTATATTAAATTGATTGAGTATCACTTACTGAATGGTAAATTCACTTCAATCGCAACACATGATCACCGTGTCATTAACCATGTAAAACAATTTGTTAAAACAAATAATATTCCAAATGATAAATTTGAGTTCCAAATGCTTTATGGTTTCCGTAAAGATATGCAACTTCAATTAGCAAAAGAAGGCTATAACTTCTGTACTTATGTTCCATTTGGTCGTGATTGGTATGGATACTTTATGCGCCGTTTAGCAGAGCGTCCTCAAAACTTAACACTTGTTACAAAACAAGTTTTCAATAAAAAAACAAATACTGCGATTGGCTTAGCTGCATCAGCATTCATCGTTGGTCGTCTATCAAAACGCAAATAAAAAAATCCCGCTCAAAAGGCGGGATTTTTTTATTTTTTCTCATCAGCATCTTTCATTCGCTTCATGCGATATTGTAAACTTTGTCTTTTCAAACCCAGCTCTTTTGCAGTTTTTGAGACATTACCACCAAAAAATTCAAGTGCCTTCACCACATAATAGTCCTCTACTTCACGGATATATTGGTCGAGTGGGCGGAGATCCTTAACTGTTTGAACGATAAACAATTCACTTTGCACATTATTTTCCTGACGATGAATATCTTGAACCTTCCATCGGAAATATGCTGGTAACATCTCATAAGTAATACTTTCCTCAGTAGTAATAAGAGATGCTATTTCGTCTAATAACACTTCTAGTTCCTTCAAGTTTCCTGGCCAGTCATATGACAAAAAGATTTCTTCCACTTCATCCGTTAGTCCCTGCACAAAAGAGCCAAAGTCTTGTCGATGTCTCGAAAAGTAATCATTCACAAATGGCATAATATCTTCTTTCCGTTCTCTGATTGAGGGAACACGGATTGTAAGTGATGAGAAGAAAAAGTATAAACTTTTCGATAGCTTACCATCACTAATAAGTTCAATAGGGTCTCCACCAATACTAGCTATAAAGACGTGATTCTTTGTTTCATGGATTTTCAATAATTCTACGATTCTTTCCTGTGCTGACATTGATAAATACTCAATCCGTTCACCGAAAAAAGTAATGTTATTATTTTCAGTTATATATTTTTCTAGTTGTGCAATTACTGCTTCTTCGTCTCTTCTGCAAATGAGTGTAATAAACTGCTCATTTGGCATTGAAAGTGAATGGTGTATTCCTTCAGCAATCATATCCTTACCCGTTCCTGATTCCCCTATGAGCATTACCGAAATACGGCTAGTCGCAGCTACTTTTGCTGTTGAAATTACGTTTTTCATTGATGCTGAAACAGCTGTAATTGTTTCAAATGTTAAAGGTTGACCATAACGTCGAAGTGGCTGATACATCATGAATTCTTGTGTAGAAATATCTCTAGCAAATTCTACTGCTCCAAGAATTCTCCCCTCTTTTTCAATTGGCAATATATTATTGATCGTCGTAATTTCCTGCCCTTTTCGATTCCAGAAAGTTTTTTTATGATTCCTAATCGGTTGACCTTTATGTAACACTTGTAGCAATAGACTCTCTTCAGCTTCAAAATTAATAATTTCCCTTGCAGAGCGTTTTTTAACCTCCACATCTGTTATACCCTCAAGCTCTTTCATTTTTTTATTATAAATTACCGGCATTCCATTGGCATCGATTGCACTAATACCGATATCACTCATTTCTGTAATAAATTCATACACTTGAAGCAGACCATTTAATTCCAATTTTATAGACCCCTTTAAGTTTTTTATAATTTTTCGAATATTTTTATTGTAATATGCCAAATGATATTGCATTATTATATATATACTTTTCAGAAAAGTGCAAACTCATTTTGCACCTTACAACTTAGGGGGAGAAAAAATAATGATTCCATACAAACATGAACCATTTACAGATTTCACTTCGAAAGAGCATGCAGATGCATATCAAATTGCATTACAACAAGTAAATGAACAACTAGGACAAGAATATCCTTTAATCATAAACGGTGAAAAAGTAACAACTGAGCAAAAAATCTCATCTTACAATCCTGCTAAGAAATCAGAATTAGTTGGTGTTGTATCAAAAGCTGACCAAGAATTAGCTGAAAAAGCAATGCAAGCTGCACATACTGCCTTTGGGGAATGGCAATATACTCCAGCTGAAGTAAGAGCTGATATTTTATTTAAAGCAGCTGCAATCATCCGCCGTCGTAAACACGAATTCTCTGCTTGGTTAACATTCGAGGCTGGTAAACCATGGAATGAGGCTGATGCTGATACTGCTGAAGCAATCGATTTCCTTGAGTATTATGGTCGCCAAATGTTAGCGATTAAAGATGGTCAACCAGTTGAAAGTCGCGTTGGAGAATTTAACCGCTATGACTACATTCCTTTAGGTGTTGGTGTCATCATCTCTCCTTGGAACTTCCCATTTGCAATCATGGCTGGTACTACGGTAGCAGCAGTTGTTACTGGTAACACTGTACTTTTAAAACCTGCTTCAACAACACCGGTTGTTGCTTACAAATTCATTGAAGTATTAGAAGAAGCTGGACTTCCAGCAGGTGTTGTTAACTACATCCCAGGTTCAGGTGCTGAAGTTGGCGATTATTTAGTAGATCACAAGCTTACTCGTTTCATCAGTTTCACTGGTTCTCGTGATGTTGGTCTTCGTATCAATCAACGTGCTTCTGTAGTAAATGAAGGGCAAATTTGGATTAAACGTGTTATCGCTGAAATGGGCGGTAAAGATACGATTGTAGTAGATAAAGAGGCTGATTTAGAATTAGCTGCTCAATCTATCGTTAAATCTGCATTCGGCTTTAGTGGTCAAAAATGTTCAGCATGTTCACGTGTAGTAATTGTGGATGAAGTTTATGATGAAGTAGTAGCACGTGTTGAGGAATTAACAAAAGCATTACAAGTCGGTAATCCTGTAGATCCTACTAACTATACTGGACCAGTTATTGATGAAGCTGCATTCAATAAAATTACTAGCTACATCGAAATTGGTAAAGAAGAAGGTCGCTTAATCGCTGGAGGTACTGCAGACCAATCAGAAGGCTATTTCGTTCAACCAACAGTATTTGCTGATGTATCTCCTGAAGCACGTATTATGAAAGAAGAAATCTTCGGACCAGTTGTAGCTATTTCTAAAGCTTCTAATTTCGAAGAAGCAATCGCAATTGCTAATGACACTGAATATGGTTTAACTGGAGCTGTCATTTCAAAAAATCGTGCTAACATCGAATACGCACGTCAACGCTTCCATGTTGGTAACTTGTACTTCAACCGTGGCTGTACTGGTGCTATCGTAGGATACCAACCATTCGGCGGTTTCAATATGTCAGGTACAGATTCAAAAGCTGGCGGTCCTGATTATTTACAACTTCATATGCAAGCAAAAACAACTTCAGAAACACTATAATTTTTTCTAAAATATAATAGAAGAAACTCTAGTTTTTTACGCTCGACGTGTGATAATTCATGCGTCGAGTTTTTGTTTTACATAGAATTATTAATGATTAGGATTGCCCGAAATTTTTGTGAAGCGGAAAAATTATTATGATATTTCCGTTGTAATTTGTATTTAAAAATAAAAATAACTTGAGTAATAGTAACATTTGTACCATCGTTCAAGTTATTTTAGAATTATCCATTATTTAGTGTTCAGGATACTAATGTAATCAATGAGATTTCAACATATTATTATTTTCATAAAAAAATCCAATTTATTACAAACATATTTTATTGCGTAGATTGGATTAATCAGTCTTGAGCTCCAGTTTCACATTCCTATTTTTCATATCTAAACTCATCTTGATTAGTTCATCTCTTTCAATCATCCGGACATGATTCTTTTTTGCGAGTATTAAGGCTTGTTTTGTATATGTACTATTCGTAATTACCCAAGCTACTGTTGCATTGTACATCTTAATAGCTGGGATTATCTCCTGTACTGCTTTAACACCGACTGTTTGCTTATATCGCTTTGCTTGTACAACAATAACTTGCTGTTCTTTTTTTAATATTAGATCTGCTCCATAGTCTCCAGTTGCAGATGTATAGGACACTTTGTAGCCTTGGCTCTTAAATATTGTACCAACATATTCCTCAAATTGCCTTCCAGTCATCTTATCGATTTCTTGTATCCCAGATTCCTTCATCTTCTTGTTAAACCTAATAGACCTCCAAATCGAGAATATTATAATAACAATAATACATAATCCAACTGCAACAAAAACACCCGTCAAAGTGTTAGTAGTAAACCAGCCGATTATCGCCGCTATAAGTACTAAGAGTCCCATTAATTCATCAATCATTTTTTGTTCCTTTTTCGTACGATTCCGCATTAAAACCCCTCCCATTAAATCTATTAACAACCCACTCTAATATACCTATTATACCTTAAAATGTAATTTTATTATATTTAATAGTTACTATTTAACTACTAATTATTCTACAAACCTATAAATTAGATACATCCGTGTGTAATAGTACCTTAGCAATTCTCTGAACTATCTAATTCTTCGTTTTATATTGACAATTAAATTTTAAGCTGATAAGCTATAAAACATATCCAAATTCGATGAAGAGAATAAGTACGAATGGACACTTAATCTATAGAGAGTCGACGTTTGCTGAAAGTCGATGTTTAAGTCCTTTTCTGAAATCATCTCCGAGAAGCAAAATTGAACCTGATGTAAATTTTGCCGGCAAATCCTCCGTTACCTTGGGATCACGTATGATAGTACGGTGGCTGAGTGCTGGATTTTTTGTGAACACAAAATTCCGGAATTAGGGTGGTATCGCGAGTAATCTCGTCCCTTTTTATAGGGGCGAGTTTTTTTTGTGCCTATTTTCACTGAATATGGATTACTATTTTGAAGGAGTGAATGAAATGAAAAAATCAACAACTTTATTTATTGGATTAATGTTATTCTCAATGTTCTTCGGAGCCGGTAATCTAATTTTCCCACCGTTTTTAGGCGCTAATGCAGGAACAAACTTTCCACTCGCAATTACTGGTTTTATCGTAACTGCTGTCGGTCTTCCTCTACTTGTATTAACAGCTCTATCTTTTGTTGAAGGAGGAGTACGTTCACTAGCAAGTCGCGTTCATCCTATTTTCGGAATCGTATTTACTATCATCGTATATTTATCAATCGGACCATTTCTTGCTATCCCACGTAATGCAACACTTGCATACGAAATGGGGTTAAAACCTTTTATATCTGATTCTCCTTTTGCGCTAATCGGCTTTACGGCTTTATTTTTCCTTTTAGTATTTTTAGTTAGCTTAAATCAAAGTAAAATGATGGATCTTATGGGCAAGATCATTACACCACTTCTTTTACTTAGCATGGTAATTTTAGTTGTAGTAGGTTTTGTTCGTTTACAAAATGGCGCATTAGCCCCTGCAACAACAGAGTATGCTCAATCTCCTTTCCTAAAAGGTTTTTTAGAAGGATATAACACAATGGATGCACTAGCTGCACTTGCGTTTGGTATTGTTATTTTGACTACATTAAAGCAACAAGGAGCTACTGAAGGTAAAATGCTTCGAAGAGAAATGCTGAAAGCGGGTCTTTTAGCCGGATCTTTACTTGCTGTTGTATATTGCTCACTAGGCTATATTGGTGTGAAAATGGCAGGAACAAGTACATTTGAAAACGGTAGCGACATTCTATCTTCTGCTTCCTATTTATTGTTCGGACAATGGGGCAACTTATTATTAGGTATTATTTTCGTTCTAGCTTGCTTTACTACATGTGTTGGATTGGTGTCTGCTTGTTCAAACTATTTCAATTCATTAGTTCCTAAATTTAGTTATAAGAAAATCTCTTTATTCTTTTCATTGATTGGTTTCGGGTTAGCTAATTTCGGACTTAGTACAATTTTATTGGTAAGCGTTCCTTTTTTAGTTGCTGCTTACTCATTAACAATTGTCTTGATCGTGATTTCTCTTTTCCATCCGTTATTCAAAGGTTCTTCGTATGTTTATATTTCAGCAATGGCACTTACTGGAATCGTTGCACTATATGACGGACTAAAAGCATTTGGCTTCACGTTTGGTGTAGTAGATAAATACATGAGCTATCTTCCATTTGCAGATCTTGGATTGGGATGGATTATTCCTGCTATTGTCGGGACTGCTATTGGATTTTGTCTATACCTGTTTAAGGGCAAATCTCCGGTGAATGTTTCAAGGCCTGTTGGAAAGTGATTCTTTATAGTAGCGACTACCCGCAGTTCGTTGGGTAGTCTTTTTATTTGTAGAATTAATGGATTTGGGATGCAGAAAGTAGGTTGAGTATTGATTGTTGCGCTATCTTTGTTGTTTGTTGCGCTAAGTGCGCTGTTTGTTGCACTATCTCAGTTTTTTGTTGCGCTAACTAGGCTGTTTGTTATTTAGCAGAATATTCACGGCTTTATGTTCAGTGTTTTTCTTGATTTTGTGCATGAAAAACCAGCTTTTGTTGGTTTTATTTTTTGAATAACGGTTGATTGTAATCATAGTGATTGACACGCGATTTTGTACTCCCTATTGAAGTTAAATTCATCTTTTTGAAGAGTCTTGATATTGTAAATTTATCTTCTATTTGTAGAAATTCTCTGCACTCTTTGTTTGTGATGGTAGGTTTAAACAGTTGAAACCAATCGAGCATAGTTTGCTCGAGGATGACTTGCTTCGGTGCTTTACAATTAGAGCAACACTGGCCTCTTCTAGATGAATACTCTACCAGTGCACCACATGGGCAGATCATGCCTGTGTTTAAACTTTCAGGTTGTAGGTTGTATTTGTGACATAGGGGAAAGGGATTGTAGGGCTTGATATGTGTCTTTAGTTGATTGCAAAGCAATCGGAATTCTTCAACGTTGAGTTTGTGTGGGAGAGAGTTAAGCTGTTCTAGAAAGATGGAGATTTCTTTGTTGAACAGTAATTGCACTTTTTTGGGGCGTTTTTTTATAAATGTGTTGGTATTTGGCATGACAATTTTATAGTAAATCGGGATTTCATATTTGTTATTTTGAAGCCAATATTTCAGGCTACATACTGCACGAATAATTTGACTTTGTGGACATTCGTATATTCGTTTTTCACCATTTACTATTTGGACTAACTGATAAGGATTTTCGTGGAATCGTAATACACCTCGCATGTTTTTCACTTCTAATATGCAAATGTAGCTTGGAGTGATAATGAGCGAGTCTATTTGTACAAAGCGAAATTTTGAAACTTGTAATTCAACATTAGGAAAGTAGACATATGGCAGTTTAAAGTGAGTTTCTTGAACGAAATGGTCAACGCGCAATTCACCTTTATAGCCTGCTAAAATACGCTCGGTGTCTTGCCGTATACTGTTGATGACTTGATGATGCGTGTTCGGGACTCGATAAAGGAGCCGATTGAGTGCTTGAATTTGTAGCGGAACAGGTCTTGTAATAATGATGAAGATTCACTCCCTCTCAACTATAGTTAGATAGAATCTATCATAATATGGAAAATATTTCAATAGAGAGTTGGGGATTATTGCGCTAATTCTGCTGTTTGTTGTGTTAAGTGCGTTGTTTGTTGTGCTAACTCATCTGTTTGTTGCGCTATCTCACCTCTTTGTTATTTAGCAGAATATTCACGTCCTACTTTGCCTCTTTTCTCCGTTTTGAGGTAGCTTATTAATGAGAAATTCTCTAGTTTCATCATGTTTTGGATAGTTGCCGATAATAGCTGTTATTTGAGGATTGGATCGCAGCCGATTTTGATCGCTGCTCGAATTTCTGGGATTGTTGTGCTAATTCGCCCCTTTGTTGCACTAACTCATCTATTTATTGCACTATCTTCATTGTTTGTTGCACTATTTCTTCCGTTTGTTGCACTAATTGCGCTGTTTGTTGCACTATCTCAGTTGTTTGTTGCGCTAACTCCGCTGTTTGTTATTTAGCAGAATATTCACGGCTTTAGAGGCTTTAATTTCCCCCTAAAGACATAATGATTTTACGTTTCTTTAACTGGAGGGTAAAGGTAGGCCTTTTTCATTTTGGAGTAGTGAGCGATTGGATAATTCTCTTTGTCATCATATTTTATATAGGAAGCGATTGAATTTTCATGGATGGTATATGCGGCTTTTTGCAAAGTCCATGGAGTGTGGTCATTATCTATTCTGAGTAACTGGTCGTCTATTTTTGTCCAGCTGTGATAACGTTCGCTAAGCCAACATTCGAGTTGACTTCGTTCGATGGGCCCAGAAATTGGTTCATATGAAGCTATTAGTGTTTCGTAATTCGTTTCTATATGTTTACTTCTACTATATAAAGTAATTGCATTTTCGTTCTTTTTCAAAGTAATATTTGCTTGTCTAAAAGGCATAAAGTTTTTATAATTCACTAGTTTTGCGATTAGTTGATTATTGGCATCTATGCTTAAGAAATATACGCCAGCCTTTTCTTTATAAGTGACATATGTGCGGACATTTAATTCTAAAAAAGAACTGATACCAGGTATTGATGGTATAAACCTTGGGCGATTCTCTTTTACTTGAAAAAACACTAAACTGATCCATGCTTTATTGTTAAAGAGCTCGAGTTCTAGTTCTGATGGGATGTATTGACGTAAATCTTCAGCTGGAACTGGCCAATGTAGAAATAATATATCGTGCCATTCTTGGGTTATGATCCATGATCTTTTGTTCATTTCATAACTCCTTTCAATAATTTCACAATGCTTATTATTCCCTTTGATGAATACATTCAAACGAGTAAAAAAAACCTAAACTCTGGAGAGCTGAGGTTTTTTTATGTGAAGCACATAGATTAAGTTTTAAGTCCTTGTTATTGTTGCATACTAATCGAAGTACCATCACTTTTAACATATACGGTTCCGTTTCTTGTGACAAAAACTTTCGTTCCTAATTTCTCCAAGGCGCTAACTGTTTTAGCTCTTTTCCTTCCACTGGTGATGACAGCGAATTTTGGATTCACCATGCTGTAAAATTCCAATGTATTATCTTCAAATTTCCCATGATGTGGGACTTTTAAAAATGTATGCTCAACTACGCTATGTTTCATTATTTCATCCATGCGTTCTTCTTCTGCATCTGCTGTTAATAAAAAGCTGTTGCTTCCATGCTGTACGCTTACTATAAGTGAATAATCATTTTCTATTTTGTATTTACTTTTTTGAGGTGGGTATACTGTGAATTCAGCGGTACCGGCTGTAAAGGAATACGTAGAGGTTAAAGCTTTAGGAGTGATGTGATTTGCTGTAATGGCATGTTTGTACTCTAGATACTGTATACTGCTACGCTTATAATTAGGCGTAATAATTTCTTGGACGTCTACACTATTGATGATTGTATCTGCCCCACCAACATGATCTTTATCAAAATGAGTCAAAATGAGGTAGTCAATTTTTTCTATATTATGCTTTTCTAAATACGCGACAATTTTTTTACCATGCTTGTCTTCTCCAGTATCAATCAATATCGTTTTGCCACCGGACATTAAAAGCATGCTGTCCGCTTTCCCAATTTGAAAAATCGTCATATCTAATAATGTTGTCTCACTACTTGCAGCAGTTTTCGTGTGGAAAGAGGAGCAACTTATTAAAGTCAGAATGATCAGCACTGCTATGTACTGAAACATCAATCTTTTGCTTTTGGACAAATACTGATTCATATCACCACTCCCCTTTTTTCTTCGAATTAATGTACGTGTAGTATCCTCTAAATGAGTTGAATTATGACGTGAAAAAATCCCCTTATCTAATGATGAGGAGATTTTCGTTATTACTATTGGGACTATTCGTACATTAAAGATTATTTAGCTGATTGGTATTAGAATTCAATACTTCCTGTACTCTTTGTACATATGGATTCTTATCATACGTAAAATATAACTGACTAGAGAGCCTAACGGGATCACCAAAGAACAGTCTTTCATATAGTGTTTGTCGTGTGCCGAAAGAGCTCATAGTCATATCCCAAGCTAGACGGAATATTTTAACGCGATTTTCTGCAGTGTCAGCCTTCGATTGCAAATATTGATCTAAATCTTTTCTTATACTTGATTGGAATGAATTTTCAGTTGGGATTGACATTAACCCGCTTGCTCCCAAGATTTGAATGATTTCAGCAAATCTCGGATAGACCTTAGGAAATACATTTATAGATATTTGTAACGTTGTACGATCTGGTCTCATAACGCCCGATTCATCCAACTTGGCTTCTGCTTCTGACTTCATGACCAGTGCTTTCATTGTTTCCAATGCAACAATAATTTCAGAAGCCTTTTCTTGAACATGTAGGTATTCACCGATATTAATGGTATCGATAATTGATTGTACTACTCCCAAAACAAATTCAGTTTTTATAATCTGTCTACATGCTACTTGATGCAATGCGAAAGGTTGGAAAGCACTAGCCATCATAAAGTTATTGGAAACATCCAAATTGTTATAATAAAAAACGCGCTCCCAAGGAACTAATACATTATCAAATACCACAATCGTATCCATTTCATCATAACGAGAACTTAATGGGTAATTAAATGTTGAATCTCCCCCAACAAAAGACTCTCTGCATAGAAATTTCAATCCTTTAGTGTTACTTGGTATCGAAAAGGCAAACCCCTTTTCCTCCTCCAATATTCCAGCAGCCGACATCACTAATAATTCTTCAGTAATGCCACCCTGTGTTGCTAGCAACCGTGCACCTTTTACAATAATACCTTCATCGTTACTATCTATTACTCTTGCAGCAATAGGCTCTGTTGTAGCCTCCAAATAATATTGCCCTCTATTTACCTGAGGGTCCACAAATGTATGTGTTATCGATATATCATTTTCTCGTGCATACTCATAGAACCCTCTTAAATTTTCAGGAAAGCAGTTTTCTTTCCCTTCTAAAAATTGAGCAGATGATGCAAACGCCATTAACGTTGTATTCATATAATCTGGACTTCTGCCCATCATTCCATTATTTGATTTTGCCCATTGTTGAATCATTTCTCGTCTTTTAGCTAAATCCGCTTTCGTTTTAGGTTGTAGATAAGACAGACCTACTGGGTTTCCAGTAGATGGTGATGGATATGTGAGGATACTTTTTAATAAATTATCATGTTGCATCTCATATAATGACGCCTGACTTTTCATGATTCCCTTGAAAGCAGGGTGCTCGGAAATATTACCTGTCACTTGCTTACCATCAACCCAAACATTTGTTTTCAGCTTGTTAATTCGGTCAATATATTGTTTGCCGGTTATTGCTGTCATACGCACACTCCTAAATTATACTCGCTAATGGTGAAATAGCTGTATGGTTATATACATTCAACTATTTCTTTAGTCATATTTTATGAATATGACCTAACTATTGTTACTGTCCGGTTAAGGAACTCCTAATTTCAATAACTTAATAAGGAAAAAACTATTCAAAGAAAAATTATCCTCAACAAAAAAGTCCCCTAAACCGAAATTATGGGGACCATTTGGATGTTGTGTCCAAATTAGTTATATTGTTGTCCAACACGTTCTACTTTATATCCATCTAAACCTTTTACTTCATAATCACCTAGGTATATCATTTTATCATCTGTATATACCGCTACTTCTTCCTCAAGTTTGTTTTAACTCTTGTTTTTTTATCATTATAAATTATCACGAACAAAAAACTATCAGATTTATAAATACCTATATATATCCCGAATACTGTATAAACAACTTTTATATACCACTTACCATATTCGATAAACATTCATTTAAAAAGCAAAAAACCCCCTAATAGAGTATGTGGAGGTTTACTTTTTAATGATTCTATTTTTTTTACATTCTTTTTCACTAATTACATAGCCTTATTATTCTTGCAGTCAGTTTATGTATTAGTAATCGTATAATTTTAATAATGGAAACTTATCATTTCCACACAAGTAGATTGAATGTTTGTCCTACTTTTCGCTTTTTCTTCGTCTTGTAATAAAATGATGGTGGGTTTTAAACCCTTTCCATTCTTTCATATGCATATGTAAGTCTTTTCGTTGAAGTCTCGTTTCAGTTGTTTCCATATCAAAAGTAGAATTGGTCTTCATAGTGTCATCAACAATAAATATTACCGGGAATTGAAATAATTTTCGAACTAAATATATCATTCTCTGCTCATTTCGATCTGCCTCAATTATATGGACTGTTATTTCACTAAAATCGATTATTTCTTCCCCTTGATAATAGTACTTCACTTCTCCCATCTCCTTTTTAGAAATTTTATCCCCTCTCTTAATTTATCATAAATAGTAAAAAATAACTATTCAATATATATATTTTTTTAGTTTCGCTATATAAAGTAGGCATAATGTTATTGTTCCGTTATGATTTTAATTGCCTGAAAATAAAACCCTCCAAACCTTAGTTTGAAGGGCTTGCTTGTAGTTGATTGATTATTTTAATTCATTGTATTTTACATTGAATTCTTTTTCTAAATCTGATTGATTAGCGTAGCCTGCTCCGGCTGGGCGCTTTTCTAGTACGAATTTTGCAACTGCAGTTCTATTCGTAACACTCAGTCTTGATAATTTCACATTTAAAGAATCCATTTCGTATAAAGCAGCAAGCATACCATCTATATCTGTTACACTATTGGCTCTTTCAAAAGCAGTTGCTAGATCTAAAACATTTAAAGTAGCCGTAGCAGGTACAATGAGACTATCCGAAGAAATCGCTTCGATATTCACCACATCTGCAAGATTTGATTTAAGCGTAAATGTGATGCTTCCGTTGTTCCCCATTGTTAATAATTGACTGTTATCTGCACTTCCAGGCGTAATAACTTTATTTATACCGTTTGATAGGATCACCGTAGCAAATGTTGACTTAAATTCAAACGTAACTGTACTGCCGACTTTAGGTGCATATGGTAGGCCGTTTTGATCTACAGTTTGATAATTTAGTGTCACTGGCATTTCCGCTGAAATTGAAGTTACATCCTCACCATTTGCATTGACGAATTTCATACTAGCTATGCTTACAATTGCTTCGTTAAAGTAAGTAAGTGGTGCTGTTTGTTGTAAATCACCATCATCTAGTTGGCCAGTTCCCGCATTTGAAGCATTATCGATAAATACTGTTGGAATAATATAAGAATCTACTTTTCTATTAATTACTGTAAATGCTACAGTACCTTTTTTATCCGTTACTAATGTGTAATTACCGTATCTATCTGGCGTTATTAGTTTATTGTCTTGGAAAATATAAGCTGTTTCTGCGTCGCCTTTTAATGCTACTTTAACAGGAATTTTAGCGGGTGCTTTATTGCCTGCTAAGTCCGTTATCGTTGCTACATATTGGCGGCCACCAAAGTTTGCCGCATATGTATTACCAACTACAACATTTTTGACTGTCGAAACGTTTGAAGCATTCTCTGTTCCAAGCGCTTCAACATTTAAGATCATCGAATGCTTAATGTCAAACTTAACTGTTGATCCTTTTGCTTGTAGTTCTGCCGCATCTAATCTTTCTAACGAATCATTACCATTCGCAAATACTATCGGTGTTACAGATGTACTAGCACCTGTAATTGTAAAAGTTCCTTCACCTTTAGCATTAACATACACTTTTGCTCCCGCTTGAGTCGTTGCAGTTTGATAAGGTGTTGTCTTATTACTCTCTACAATCTGTGCTTTGCGATTAATCTTATCTGATGTTACATTCAAGTTTTCGGCAAATGTAACATTGACGTATTTACCTTTTGTATCACTTGATACATCTACTGGATTGACGTTCACTTTATATACTTTTTTAGAATTATTGGCTACTGTAGATTCCTTTGTCACATCCGTAATTCTTAAACGTTCAGAGTCACCCCAATAGACTTTTGTTTCGGATGATTTCACGCCAGAGTTTACCGATGAATATGCATATACAGAATCTTGAGTAAAGACATGCTGTATGTAACTATATTTGGCTACACCATTTTCGTCTGTCAGAACTTCGACAGTTGTTTTTTTACTTGTATCCGCTGCATTTCCAATAGTAAAAGTTACTGGAATATAAGATTTTGACTGACCATTCTCTACGTCTACTTGTGCCTCAACTGTTACTTGAGCACCTAAAATTCCTTGAAGGGAAGCATTTTTTAGTGAAACCTTTGTTGGCATTACTGCAGAGACTCCTACAAATTCTGGTTGTTTAACGCCATCAAGTGCTACTGTATACTTTCTGCCAGCTTGTTGTGCGGATGTTGTTAATACAACCACTTTGTCATCAGTTGCTTTAATCGCAGCGTTTGTCACGATTAAACCTTCAATGACAAAACGTCCAGCAGTAATTTCGCTAACCTTTTGTGCATTTTCAAATGTGACTTCAATCGTTGTGTTATTAATCACTTTCACTGCATTAACTGTAGTTGAAACGACAAATCCGTTTTTATATAGTTTTTTAGTACCTTGATAAAGAACTACACCATTTGCCACAGTACCTTTTACATACAGTTTTCCAGAAGCGCTTTCAATGCCTGTGAATTCTTTACCATTTTGATATAATTTCTTTCCGAATAATCCATTCCCTTTTTTCCCTGCATTGTAATATACGTTTTTATAGAGACCTGTTCCTTTTATCCCTGCTTTGTAATACGTTTTTTTATAAAGTCCCGTAAATTTTTTACCGTCTTTGTATAATACACCTTTGAAAGATTTATAACCTTTAACAGCTTTACCTGTGTTCACTGAAACTAATTTACCTTTTGTAATTGTGACAGTCGCAGATTTAGCGAACGCTGTATTGGTATCTTCCGTTACTGCAAATGATCCTGTTAATATCGCGGCTCCGATAGCGAAAGAAGCTACAGGCTTAACGAACTTTAATCTAAATTTCCCCATTTCTAAAATCCTCCTTAATAGATATCACACACTACTTTCCATTAGGAATAGTATATCAAAATACCCAATAATAGTATAATAAAGGTATTTTTAAAAATTCATGGGTTTTAAATTCAGGATTGATGTTAGATTGTATAAAAATCATATAAATGTGATGCCAATTTTATCTTTCAAGCATTTTACTAATATTTATATCAATATACTATTGAAGACAAATTTAAAATCCCCTAACCAAAAAGATTAGGGGATGATTTGTTAAGTGAAATTGTTACTTCTCACTTTGGTATTCTTTTAATAATTCTTTTGCTTTGTTGTTATCTGCCTCTAGTTTTAAACCAGTTTCTACAAGAGGGCTCAACGTTGAAACAGCGTTCATTTTGTTGCCTTGGTAGAAGTTTTTAATTTCTTCTTGATTAATCGAATACAAGATTGATTGGCGTAATGCTACACTCTTAGACACATCACGGTCTTTCATATTAAAAGCAAGATATGCGACACCATTACTCTTGTTTTGTTGCAATGTAAGTTTGTCGTCTTTCTTCACGATATCGTATTTACTTTCTGGAACGCCATTTAAAATATGAATTTCACCGTTACGTAATGCAGACAATGCGCTTTCTGGATCTTGAATAAATTTCACTGTTATTGTTGAAATTTTAGGTTCATATTCTGTGCCTTTCATGTAAGCAGGGTTTTTCACAAATTTCGCTTCGTAATCATTTTTAGAAACTAAGATGTAAGGTCCGCTTGCATAAAGAGCATTATTGTAGTCTTTTCCTTCAGTGATTGTTTTTTGATCACCATACGCGATATCTTTGTTAACATCATATTTTGCTACATCATACGTGTTAATACTTTCAACTTGTTTCTTAGAAACGATACCAGCAGATTGATGTGCTAAGTAATTTAGTACTTGTGGGAATGGCTTTTCAGTCGTTACTTTAACAATTTGATATGCGCCAGAGCCGTTATTTGCTTTTGTTTTATCTCTTACTAATGTTGAAATCTTTTTATCTAAACCTTTTTCTAATTGTTCACGAACAGTCGATTGACCATCTGTTGTTTTTACATCTAATTCTTTTAAGTCGCTTACGATAGAAATGTCTTTCATGCTTTCATGAAGACTATACGTACGGTGGTCAGGTACTGAGTTTTTATCTTTAGCACGATCAAGTGAGAATTTTACATCCTCTGCTCCAACGCGCTCACCTGAGTCAACTGCTTTTTTGTCTTTAACTGATGCGAATTGAATGTCATCACGTAATAAGAAGTAATAATCTTTACTGCCATCTGCAATCGCGTGATTTAATGACAATGAGCCATCTGATACAACTTCATCATCATCCGTTAAATTCACCAAGCGTACATACATATTTGTATTTAATGTATTGATAGAACCGTCATTTCCTTTAATCGGATCTAACGAAGTTAATGCACTGATTCCTTGTTGAGCAAGTAAAGGTTGTGATGCGTTTTTAGCCTTATCTTTGAATGATATTGCTTCCCAAACTGCTGCTCTAGATTTTGGTAAGCGTAAAGTTTTTTCATCAATTACTTGGTTGTTAACGCCTTGTGCTTTATATGAAGTATAAAGTGGGGCAATATAAGCTTTATCGAACACTACTAACTGTTCTAATTCTTTATATGTTTGTGTGTATTCTTCTTTTAATTGCGTACTTGCTTTCTCTACTAATTTATCTGCTTCTTCATCGGCAAATAAAGTATTGTCACCGTCAGAGGTAAATAATGAACGAACAGCGTAATCAGGGTTACCTGTTACAGTTGTCCAGCCAGTTAACGCTAAATCGTAGTTGCCGGCATCTTTTTGCGCAGTGAAACTACCGTAATCAGGTTGAATGTTTAACTTCACATTAAATCCATTCTTTGTAAGTTGGTCACGCAAAATATTTAAATCATCTTCACCTGTGCTCATGCCTAAAATTTCAATAGACGTATTTTTTGTCTCTGAAGATGGTTTTGATTCATCTTTTTTAACATCGGATTTTGTATTAACACATCCTGCTAAAACGAGTACTACTGCCGCTAAAAAAAGTACTAATTTCTTTTTCATTTAAATTCCTCCATACATAATATTTATCAATCCAATTTTGGATCTAAAGCATCTCTTAACCCGTCCCCTAAGAAGTTAAAGGAAAGTACTAATAAAATAATGGCTATCCCTGGGAAAATCGCTAAATAGGGGTTGGTTTCAAGATACATGCTTCCTACTTTTAAAATATTGCCCCACTCTGGAATATGTGGTTCCACGCCTAAACCTAAAAAGCTTAGACTGCTTGTAGCAATCACTGCTCCCCCTATAGTTAGGGTTGCTTTGACAATCATCGGTGCAAATGAATTGGGTACTACTTGTTTAAAGATGATTTTCCAATCTTCTTCCCCTAATGCCTTTGCAGCCTCTACAAACTCTAAATTGGATACCATCATGACATTTGCACGCATTGTTCTTGCATAGGTAGGAATGGATCCTACACTTAAGGCGATGATTAAATTGACTGTATTTGCACCAAATGCGGCAATAATAGCAATCGCTAGTAAGATACCAGGAACCGCATACAGAACGTCTAAAATACGCATGATGACGTTATCAATTGACTTGTTGTAATAGCCAGCAACAGCACCTAGGAATCCACCAATAACTAATGGAATAAGTGTTGATACTACACCAACAATTAATGAAATACGTGCGCCATAAATAATTCGGGAAAATACATCTCGCCCGAAATTATCCGTGCCAAATGGATTAGCTAAACTTGGCTCTAATAACATAGATTCATAATTGTTTTCTACAGCAAATTCATAAACAAATGTACCGTAGCTAGCAATTGAAATAGCAAATGTGAAAATTACAAATAGTAAGCCTAGCATTGCTGTAAAATTCTTTGTGATTTTAGACCAGATCTTATTCCACTTATCAATCGTGGACATATCTCGATTTGTACTTTTTAATAACACGCTATACCCTAAAATAAACCCAAATATATTTCCAGAAAACCCTGTAATGATTAAAGCAATACCTAACCATTTAAATGCAGGTTTAATATGACGGTCCGTATCCAGCTTGCCGAAGATCACTACAGCTACGACATCAAAGATGATTAATAAAATAAATACAGCCATTGAAAGTAAAAACATATCTGAGACATATGGTTTAAATAGATTTAATAATGACACAGAAACAATTAACAATTGAGTCAGCAACATATAGTAAGAAAGCGTATATTCAATAGAAGCTTTGCGACGTAACATTCGGAAGGCGAAGGTTGTCGTAAAAACGTTTCCCACTAAAATAGTTAGTAAGTTTACTGCACTCATTAACCTTGTTCTTTTTTGAATATCCCCCGTATTTAGTAAATCTCTTTTCATACAAACTAGAATAATAGTTTGCCAACATGCTATTACTAAATAAGCAATTGTCAAAGAGCCCCAAACTTTGTTCCATGTTCCCTCTGTAACATCAAAGGCATTCACTAGAAAAACAAGTACTAGTGCAATTGAAATAACTAAAACAAAGAGTGCATGTTTATACTCTTGCGATCGTTTTAAAGCAAAATCCTGTTGTATTGTCATTTCATACACCTCGTTAAGTATTTTTCATTTGCGATCGAATTCTTGGATTTAAGAAAGCATATAGAATATCAACTGCTAAATTTACAATCGAAATCGTGATAGCAATGTAGACAACTCCCCCTAATATAGAAGGAATATCTGGAACGAATTGTTTATCTACGATATAACTGCCTAAACCACTAATATTAAATACTTTCTCTGTTACTGCTGCTCCGCCTAGCATGCCACCAAATTGCAGTCCGATAATTGTAATAATAGGAATGATTGCATTACGTAAAGCATGGTTGATAAATACTCGACTTGGCTTTAAGCCCTTCGCCTTCGCAGTCACAATATACTCTTCGTTCACTACTTCTAAAATGGAGGATCTAGTCATTCTCGCAATAGACGCTGTTAACCCTGTCCCTAATACAATTACAGGCATTATGATTGATAACCAATCACCTGGAGAATACGTAGCTGGTAATATGTGCCACTTTATAGAAAAGTTCAAAATGAACACAAGTCCTTGCCAAAAGTTAGGAATAGATAAGCCAATTAAGGCGATAAACATAAAGCTATAATCCCAAAATGAATTGGGCTTTGCTGCCGATATCATCCCAACTGGAATCGCTATTACTATAGCCATTAATAATGACCAAAACGCGATCGTTAGTGTGACAGGGAATTTGTTTGCAATGCTTGCCATTACATCTTCATTGCCTGTATAGGAATAGCCTAAATCTAACGTCAGAATCCCTTTTGTCGCATCCCATAACTGCACCCAGTACGATTGATCTAACCCATATCTATGATCAAACTCTGCTCGCTGCTCAGCTGTTGCTGATTCTCCTAAAATATTTGCTGCTGGATCAGCAGGAGAAAAATGCAAAATAGAGAATACAAAGATGGTAACCGATATAATTACAAAAATAGTCATCACTAATCGTTCGAAAATATAGCGAACGAGCGGCCTAGCATAAATCATTAAGAACAAATACATAAGAATACCTGGTATAAAACTCACAATAACAAAGTTTCTATTTTGTAAGCATTTTGCAAAGAAATGCTGATAATTTGTATTGCTTTGATCAGTTGTTTCTAATTCAGCTTGCGCCATTTTCAACACACTTTCATTTGCAAGCTTTGTCGCTTCCTCCTGCATTTCTTGTTGATGGATGGGTTCATCGAAATATAGCTTTTTACTTCGATATTGTTCCTCATATCGATGAATCAGTTCACTATATGTAGAAGATTTTTTTATCTTTTCCATATGCTCAAATAGCATTTGCTGATATTGCGTGCTCTTATATTTTGTTTTATAAAGGCACCACATGACGATATGAACTGGTAAACCTAACAAAAATATTATGTACTTATAAAAAAGGAGAGAGCTTAGATTGCTATAAACATTCTCTAAACTGCCTTTTATCCGTTCATTTTTTATTTTCAGAAAAATCACTCCTTTAATCTTGATTATTCCTAGTAATTTAGTATACTATTAGAAACAAAGTATAAATTTTATCGTATTAGAAGTCAACATAATTATTTTAAATTTTCAGTAAATGAGGAATTATTATATGGATAGTATTTTAAAGGTTGATAACTTACATATTTCATTTGTCTCAAATCACGAAGTTTTTGAAGCGGTTAAAGGAGTTTCTTTTGAATTACATAAAGGAGAGACTTTAGGAATTGTCGGTGAATCTGGTTCTGGAAAAAGTGTTACTGCACGATCCATTATGCGTTTACTTCCATCTCCACCCGCTTTAATGACTGACGGCTCTATTGAATTCTCAGGAGAAACGATTTCTAATTTTACTGATCACGAAATGGAAGCAGTTCGCGGAAAAGAGATTAGCATGATCTTCCAAGATCCAATGACATCTCTGAATCCAACGATTAAAGTTGGCAAGCAAATAGATGAAATCCTCACAAAGCATCAGCAACTTACTTCTAAAGAAGCGAAAAACAGATCAATTGAAATGCTGCAACTTGTAGGAATAAAAAATGCTGAAGAACGTTACAATCAATATCCACATGAATTTTCTGGGGGAATGCGTCAACGTGCCATGATCGCTATGGCTCTCGCTTGCCAACCAAAACTACTCATTGCTGATGAGCCAACTACTGCGCTAGATGTAACTATACAAGCTCAAATACTGCGCTTAATGAAAAAAATGCAACAGCAATTTGGTACTTCAATTATTTTAATCACACATGATTTAGGTGTTGTTGCCGGTATGTGTGACCGTGTCGTCGTTATGAAAGAAGGCCAAATTGTTGAATCAAATACGACTGAGGAGCTTTTCGCTTCTCCTCAACATCCATATACCAAGAAGTTATTGAATGCACTTCCCCGTATGGATGAAAAGAAAAAACCTAAAGAGAAGCTACATTTACCAGCAGATATTAACCCTGATAAACCACTGATTGAAGTACAAGATTTGAATCAGGTATTTCCACTTGGAAGTGGTCGTACTTTAAAAGCTGTAGATTCCATTAGCTTTTCAATCCAACCTGGAGAAACATTAGGTCTTGTTGGTGAATCTGGTTCCGGAAAATCGACTACTGGGCGATTGTTATTACAGCTACAAAAAGCTACACATGGGGAAATTTTATACAAAGGTATGGCTATTAATCGATTAAATAAGAAGGAAATGAAACAGCTGCGCAAAGAGATTCAGATTATTTTCCAAGACCCTTATGCCTCTTTGAACCCGCGCATGAAGGTGTTGGATATTATAGGTCAGTCTTTGGATATTCATCAATTATGTAAAACAAAAGCTGAACGACTTGCACGTGTAGAGGAATTGTTAGAACTAGTTGGCTTACAAAAAGAACATGCGATGCGCTATCCACATGAATTCTCTGGCGGGCAACGTCAAAGAATTGGTATTGCGCGAGCTTTAGCTGTTAATCCAAAATTTATCGTTTGTGATGAGCCACTATCTGCACTCGATGTTTCTATTCAGGCTCAGGTTGTCGATTTACTTAAGGATTTGCAAGCAAAGCTTGGCTTAACGTATTTGTTTATCGCACATGATTTGTCGATGGTAAAGCATATTAGTGACCGCGTTGCCGTGATGAATGCAGGGAAAATTATTGAACTCGCAGACAGTGAAGAGCTTTATAGCAACCCGATTCATCCGTATACGAAATCATTATTAGCTGCTGTACCCGTTCCTGACCCTTCTATTGAATCAAAGAAATTAAAAAAAGAAGCAGTAGAAGTACAAAATTATGATTTCAGCCAAAGTACTTTGCAGGAGGTTAATCCTGGTCATTGGGTACTTTCAAGTAACTAACACTTTATAAAAATACGTGGCCATATAAATGTATGGCTACGTTTTTTATTGTGCTTTCTTGCTAAAGGGAAAATATTTAAAAATGAATCATCTTACTATTAGAGTTTAAATACTCTTGGAATAATAAATTTATAAAGTACATTATTTGTTGTATAGAAATAGATAAGACCGTTGATTTCCGCTACGGTGGACGCTTTCCGCGGTCGGGCGCCAAGTCGCTTCGTCGCTACGCTCCTGCAGGGTCTTGGACTGTCCCGCTTTTCCCGCAGGAGTCGCCACCTTCGCTCCAATCAACTACACATGTAATATAAATAAATCTTTAATGTTATAGAAAATAATAACAAATATTAAAAGAGATTAAATTGAAATGATTGCTTTGTATCCGCTAGTACTTTAAGAACATCTTACGGGGAAAATTGAGGATACTCTGGATAACCTTAAAGGTCTAAAAAAGTGTCCATGCAGGAGATGCTTACTTTTGTTGCTATGAATTTAAAGAAATTCGCCAATCGGACTTGGCAAAGTCTAAAAACGGTATAAAAGTTAATACTCTAACAGTATTTTATCTATAATAGAGAATTTTAAATAACCAAAATATATAAAATAAAAAAAGACATTTAGGATGTGAGCATTTTGAATGCCTTTTGTCGACAACCTGAAATCCCTAACCTCTAAACAGATTAGGGATTTCAGTGTACCTATTGTTTAATCTATCATGGTTTCACAATTAATTTGGAAACTGGTTTTGATTTTTGCTTTTTACTTCCTCACTATTCGTATCACTATACTTTGCCGTACCTAATCCGCCAGTTTTTGCAAGCACTGCTTTTATTTCATTGTAAGACAAACCGAACTCTGCATTTTTTCTTTTTACTTCATCAATATCTGTTCCAGCAGACGTAAAATTGCCCCCGTTGTTATTATCCATAAAGACACCTCCATTTTGGTATGCCTTTATGTTCCCTCAAGGACAGATTATTATGAGTGAAATGTATGGATCGCTGAAGTCAGTTTACCGTTTTTTTACTCTTGTCGATTCTGTGATATTCGGAAATTTGAATTACCCGAACATTACTTGTATGTAACTCATGATAGATACCTCTACTATCCGTAAACGTTACATACTGTTCTCTCTCACTTTGAATTAGTGCTTCCGCTTTTTCTTGAGATTCCACATGGATAAACCTTCTAATGTAATGCTCTTCATCAAAGAAGTACGTTATTTTGAATTCTTTCATAATTGTTCTTCTCCTCAAGTGTTTTTCCTTATTATTAAATTTTTATTTTTTACTTCTTCTCTAGGTTATCCAGAATGAAACACTTAACTCCATTTTCTGTTGTTTTATTGGCTATTTTTCTATTTTAACAACATCTATCAGTCTTTTTGATTGGAAAAACAGTTAAAAAGTTAAGGTTAGCAAATACTAATTTTCTTTTCGAATGGTTCAATCTATTTTTGCATATCCTTCATCTATTTTTTTCTTTATTATATCTAAACGTTTTTGTAATTCTTTTTTTACTACTACATCTTTTATCTTATCTATGAAGAACTCTGCATCCTTAACTTCTGTTGAACATTGATCTAATACATCTTTATCGGCATTTTCCCAATTAATATTTTCTAATGTTGTAATTATTTTTCCTGCGTTTACTTGTGCTTTATTCTCAGTTGCTCTTAATTCCTCTATTTTTTTGTCTAATTCATCAAGTCGTTTTTTTTCATTAGATAGTTTCGCTTGCGCTTCTTGTGATAACTTTCCATATGCTTCTAACGCAGCTTTCACTTCAGCTTCATTTTCAATCCCAACATTTTCTACAGTTAATGCTAGTGCTTTTGCATGTGCTTCATGAAAAACTTTTACAGCTGCTGTCACTTCAGATTCTGCTTTATAGCGATTTATTTCGTTTTTTTGCGCTGCTAAATTTGCAAGATTTGCAAAATCAGCTTCTGTCGCACCTTTTGCTATTGCTGCTTTTACTGCTGTGTCTGCTGCATTATATTGTGTTTCTGCTTTTTCTAACTTTGTTGCATCATCAATTGAGTTGTTTGTCAAGAATGTGAGAGCTCCTAATTTTGTTGTTGCATCTTTAATCGCTGCTTTTTTCACTTCTTCGTAGCGATTAATTTCTTTTCCTTGCGCTTCTAAATTTGAATAGTTCGAACCGAAATCTGATACTGTTGCACCTTTCGCTCTTGCGGCATCTACTGCTGTTTTTGCTGCATCATATTGTAATTTAGCCGTTGTTAAATTGCTTGCAGAATGAATTGAATTAACAGCCGTATATTCAAGTCTTGCTAATTCATATGTTGCTTTTGTAATTGCCGCTTCTTTTGCTTCATAGCGGTCAATCTCCACTTTTTGATCTGCTAATTTCCAATAATTCGTTCCAAAATCTGAAGTTGCTGCACCTTTCGCTCTTGCGGCATCTACTGCTGTTTTTGCTGCATCATATTGTAATTTAGCCGTTGTTAAATTGCTTGCAGAACGAATTGAATTAACAGCCGTATATTCAAGTCTTGCTAATTCATATGTTGCTTTTGTAATTGCCGCTTCTTTTGCTTCATAGCGGTCAATCTCCACTTTTTGATCTGCTAATTTCCAATAATTCGTTCCAAAATCTGAAGTTGCTGCACCTTTCGCTCTTGCGGCATCTACTGCTGTTTTTGCTGCATCATATTGTAATTTAGCCGTTGTTAAATTGCTTGCAGAACGAATTGAATTAACAGCCGTATATTCAAGTCTTGCTAATTCATATGTTGCTTTATTAATCGCTACTTCTTTCGTATCTCTTCCTTCATAACGGTCAATTTCTCTCCACTGCGCTGCTAATTTCCAATAATTTACACCAAATTCTGACGTTACTGCTCCTCTCGCTACTGCGACATCAACTGCAACTTTTGCTTCGTTATATTGCCTTCTAGCATCTACTAAATTTGTTACATGATTAATTGTGTACACTTCATAAAATTTTAAAGCTTCTAATTTAGCTATCGCTTCGTTTATGACAGCATAATAACTACCTGGACCTGAATTTATAGTACCCGTTTGTCTTCCGTTATCTACTATAATTATTTGTCCACCTGGTATTGTAATCGTACCGTTTGCCACTCTTTTTCCGGCGTACCATAAACCATTGTATTGGATCACACCTTCATTTAATCTTGCACCATTGTACAAATCGCCCTCGAATATTCTAAGTACTGTATTCAATGCACCATTAATGTATAAATATCCAGTGTTCGGGTGAAGTCCTGTAAATGCCGTCCCATTTAAGTAAAATACGCCTTCATACGTACCATTTGCTTTTTTGCCATTTGAATAATATATGTCTACTACTAAACCTGTATAGGCTTTACCCTTTAAGTAGTAAGTCCCTTTATATGTGCCCGTTGCCTTTTTTCCATTTTTATAGTAAATCCCGCTTGCTATACCTGAATAAATTTTACCTTTTAAATAATATCTTTCTTTATATATACCAGTTGCCTTTTTTCCTTTTTTGTAATAAGTATTGCCTTTTGTACCAGTGAATAACTCTCCGTTTTTATATACTTTTCCTTTATAAGTAACCGTGCCTTTTACTACTTTTTTAGTAGCTTTAAAAACTAATATTCCATTAGAAATTTTGTAATTTGTTGCCGCTGAGGCATCTTCAGCTCCACCTACTACTGCACCTGTAATAATTGCCGCTCCTAACGATAATGATAGTAACGGTTTAATAAATCTCAAATTATACTTTCCCATTCTAATATCCCCCACTTTTCAACTACACATTATTTGAAAGCATACAACCAATCAACATTGACCAAATACGGTATTTTATGAATTGGCGAATGCAAAAATGCCTAATGTGTATATAATCATGTTCAAGGTTTAAATTAGATTGGAATTTAATCAGAATAGAATAATATTTGTTTATCCAGATTTTCAAAGTTACCCTGTTAGGCTTTAATGTTGTTTATTAGTTAGTAACAATAGTCCATATGAACTTTCAATAGTATTATGTATAGTTTGTTACAACAAAAAAACGTAGTCAGAGAAGACTGGCCATATTTAGCACATGTCTTTTCGACTACATATTTTAAAATGGTTAAGGTTGGCTTAGTTTGCAACCTTCATCTCGGCAAAGGCACCTGGAGATTTTTTTGTTTTGCTTTTTAAGACAACATAATATCTCGTGCCAGGTTTTAGCTTATCATTAGGTATTAGCTTCAATTGTTTGTTTGATGTTTTTTTAACTTTAATAGATTGTTGTTTCCCACCAATTTGCAGTAAAGATACTTTAGCATTTTCCATTGTGCTCCATTTCATCTTCGTACTACTTTTGATGGTGATTGTTTTCTGAGTTGCTTTTTGGCTAATGCTTGAGAGCTTGTTATAATCTTTCATTTGTTGTTTTAAGAAATCGCGATGGCTGTATTCTATTTCTTTACCAACTGGTGTTTTAACATTTGGGGTGATACCTTTTTTCTGTATTTTGGTGTAGTTTGGGCCCATGAATTCTCCGATGGTTAGTTTTAACTGGCTACCATCCTTTAAAGAAAATACTTGCTGCATAACACCTTTACCATATGTTGTTTGTCCGTATAATTTGGCTGCTTTTTGATCTTTTAGTGATGCTACTGTCATTTCAGAAGCGCTCGCAGAGTTGGCATCCATAGTAATTGATACGGGTGCATTCCATCTAATCTTTTGCTTTATCGGCTCTGTGTAGTAAGTTTCACTATCCTTATATTTAAACAAATAAGCTACTTGTGCTTTTGGAAATAAACCAATTACTTCTTCAGCTGCAGTAATGTAACCACCGCCATTACTTCTTAAGTCAAAAATCCAGCCTTTCATACCAGGCATTGATTTAATAGCCTTTTGAATTTCTTTGCTACTATTCTCCGCATAACTATTAAGACGTATGTACCCAATGTTACCCGCTAGTTTTTCGGTCTCAACATTAGGTATGTTGATGACTTTACGGATTAACGTTTTCGTAAATGTACTGTTTGTTTTTGAGCGATATATGGTTAAAGTTACTTTGGTATTTTCTTTTCCCGTAATAAGCCCAATAGTTGTTTGAACTGCTTCTCCCGCCAAATTCTTACCATCGACTGCCTTGATAATATCTCCTGCAAGTATGCCCCCGTTAGCTGCGGGCCCCCCTTTAATAGCCGAGATAATTTTCAATCCATTAGTATGTTCTTCAATCGTTACACCGATTCCGACTAACTTCATATCAATCGAATTTGTAAAATCCTTATATTCCTCTTTGGTCATATAAACGGAATACGGATCAAGCTGTTTTGTTAAATCTCCGATTGAAGTACTATTTAACACTGATTCCGATACATTTGGATAATAGTATTTCTTCACTAACTGCTTCACTTCATCCAGTGGTTCTGCTGCATAAGCAACCGATGTCGTAAAGAAAACGCATAAGGCAATAAGGCTCAATACATAAATCCGTAGTTTCTTCATGGTATCCCTCTTATACTAGTAAGTTTATTATTTATTTTACCATTATATTGAAACTGATGATAGTTATGTAATATTAATATTCTACGACATTTCACAATACACTATGTTAATGTGGATTTGCTTGAGTAATGGAACTAAACACTAACAGAAAACAAACTGTTATGATGATACGGAAATCGATAGCTTTATTTAAATACAAAGACCAATAAATACCTTTTTTGACGTTCGAAGTCCAATATTATAAAATAAAAAAATACATATATTTCACAATAAAGGGAGTGATAACTATGAAATTTCTTACGCGTTTTCTATGTGCTTTTGTACTGCTCTTTTCAATAATTGCAGTTGTAGTACCAACTAATTCCCATGCGCAGAGCATTAAAGTAAACAAGTCATTTAAAAGTGCTGCAAAAAAAGGCAAACTTCTTGGTAATAAAGGCTATGTCGGTATGACTTATAAAGAATTGAAGAAAACGGTACCTGGTAAAGCTATTATTGCCGAATCTGTAAATGTCTATAATGCTAAAAGAGGCGGTACTATGTATGGATTTGAACAATATAATCCACATACTGGTTCAATCTCGTTTAAAGTTAAAAATACTGATGATGTCGAGTACATTTCTAACAGTTATTCTGGTAAATTAACGCACAAACAAATGATAAAGTATTTTGGTCATCCTGTTGGTAATCGTACATATGGTACCAAAAACAAGCTTTATAAATCAGGTGTCTATTATATTGGCTTCCGTAGCTATAAATCGGGTAAAGGTTATATAACAGATATCGCGATTGGTACACGCGATATGATGGATTTAGCTGCATATTTTAATGGATACTAGTATCAAATAAAAATAGTTGAATATAAAGTGAGTTTTAAAAAAAGTGAAAGAATACTTAAAGAGCCAGCGATTTACACATAGATCGCTGGCTCTTTAGATTTACTAGCAGAAGGACTAAAACTTAAGAAAGAAGGTATTTAATCGTTCAATAAAAAACGTAGCTATAAAAGACTAGGTAACTTCACCCTTTGCCTTTATAGCTACGTATTTAAAAGGTACTGAATACTAAACAAAAACTCAATTATTTTTGATTATTGAGATTAAAGGATTTATCTTAGCAAATCTTCACTTAAGAATTCACTTCACATGATATTCCTCTTCATTTCAAATCACTATATTTCATTCTTCTTATTTTTTTACAGTAATCACTTTTGCTTTGCCTACATTACCTGACTTGTCTTTTGAATAAATTGATAACTTCGTATTCACTTTCTGTTTTTTAATAGCGACTGAGAAAGTACCTTTCTTTGATACTGTCGCTGATCCAATAATCTTATTGCCAGCTTTCACATAGACTTTTGAACCAGCTTCAGCTTTCCCAGTTACCTTAGTAGATGTTGTTCTCAATGAATTTACTGAAGGTGTTTTTGGTGCAGTCTTGTCTATTACTGTCATTTTCTGAGAGGCACTTGTATTTCCTACATCATCTGTTGCATTAAGTGTTAGGATAGTACCTGCTTTTTGAGAATTGATATTGATAGAAAATACACCGTTTTTATCCGAATAACCTGTACCGATATATTTCCCTCCAGCTTTGATAGTTACTTTCACTTCAGCTTCTGTCGTTCCTTTTACTTTACGGTCTTTGTCAGTGACTGTCTTGACAATTGGTTTCTTTGGGGGTGTTTTATCCTCGACTATAATCGTTGTTTCCGAGCTAACTTTATCAGAAGCGCTTGCCGTTACATAAAGAACTGTTCCTGCTTTAATCTTCACATTCAATGAAATAGCAAAAGTGCCATCGGCTTTAGTAACAGCTTGCGCAAAGAAATTATTTTTATCCGTTACTGTTACCTTTGTACCTGCATCCGCTGTACCTCTAATTTCCATACTTTCAGATGTTACTACATTGACTTCTGGGGCATGTGGAGTCACTGTTGGGTCAGGAACAGGTGTTGGATCCAACGGAATCGTCGGAACTGGATCTGGTTTTGGTGTTGGTACTACAGGTGGTGTTGGATTTGGATCTGGTTTTGGTGTTGGATCTGGTGTAGTTTTTGATGAAACCAGTTCAAAAGCATTTGTTTTTGCAGTAATACTTTTATCTGCCAGGCTAACTGAAGCTGTGTACATGCCTACTTTAGATTTTGAAGAGTCAAAACTAAAGCTATATGTCCCATCTTTAGTTGTTTTGACCGTACTCTCTGTATTTACTTTTACGCCTTCTCTTTCAATAATAATATCAACAGTCTCATTGCTGACAGGTTTATTATCAAGCGTCACTTTTCCAGTTAGTTGGACCTTATCGCCAATTTCATATTTAGATTTATTACTTTGCACACTTATGCTCTTTTTTGAAACTGGATTTGTATTTGTTAATTCAAAATTTGAATAAGCAGGCGTTGCATTCTTTGCAGTAATTTGAATCGTATAAGATCCACTCTCGTATTTCTTAGGAGATATAGTTTTAAATATGTTGCCGTTTCCGTCCATTTCAGAATCTTTCCATTGGTAGGTTTCAACGACTGTACTCCCTTTCTTTACTTGCATAAGGGGAGCCGTACCCGTTCCTGCTTTTCCGTCCTTTAATACCACTCCCGATATATTTATCTTATCTCCCGAAGTATATTGTGAAGCATCAGTATTTACTGTAATCGTTACACTACTAGCTGCTAAGGCGGGAAAAACTGCATTTAAAAATAAGAAAGTAGCAATTAAGCTTGTGATTAGGCTTTTTTTCAAAACATTCACTCCCATATTCGTAGATAAGAAGTAGGGAGGCAGTTTCTGCCTCCCTATTATTCTTTTTTTTAGTTAACTGTAAATGATTCGAGGTTGCTTGAATCTGCTAGTGGAATTGGATTTTCATCGTTATCCCATACAAACACTTCTACTGTATATTTACCTTTATCAAATGATTCTAACGGGATATCTACTCCAAAACTATTTCTTGATTTGCTATTAATCTCTTTCGATTTCACTTCTTTAAAGTAAACAACTGCACCATCTTCATCTTTGACTTGGAAGGCTACTGTAGGATTCAACTTGTTTTTCCCCTGGTTTTTAATGTTTGTTTTGATGCTTACACTGCTTTCTGTTGTGAAGGATGTAGCCTTTTCACCGTTTGAATCACGTGTTGAAAGGGATTCAACATTTACAAAATAATTTGAAACGGTGAAATTAGTTTCTAGCTTTTCACTTTCAGCACTACCAGCTGCACCTATTAATAATTTGTAACTACCACTCTCAGCCAAAATATCCGGTGTAAATGTAGCTTCATATTTTTCGCCTTCAGCAGTATCTAAATCTATTACATTTCCTTTTGGATCAATTACTTTTGCCTCCCACGTAATTGATTCCGTAGCTTCTGCAACAATATTAGCTGGATTTTCAACTGTTACATCGCCACCGCCATTTGAAATCTCTACTGATTTTACAAATGGTGCATTTAGAGCTGCCCCTTTATAAATAGCTATCGTTTTCTTAGTCACATGACCCGCAAGATCTGAAACTTCGAAGACAATATCATTTCTACCTTCGTCTAATACTAACTGAACTTGTTGCTCGTGAGTTAGTGCTCTCATTTCATATGGCTCATTGAATTCATTTGTATATTCTTCACTGCCATTTACTAATAAGCGTAATTCATCAAAGTTATCTGTAACAGTTACTGTAACAATAGGATCTCCATCTTTTGTTGTTTCAGCAGGTTTTTCACTTTCAGTAGTATCATTAAGATCCTTACTTTCAGTTCCTTCATTAGTAATTTCACCTTCTGAAGCGGTAATAGGATCTTTACTTTCAGTTCCTTCATTCGGTTCTTTGCCATCATTAGGGTCTTTACTTTCTGGCTCTTCAGTAGAATCTTTACCACCAGTAGATACGAAATTATTAGCTGGTAGGTTACTTACAGAAAGACTAGGTGCCTGCGTATCAACAATTACTTGTCTTCTAAATTCAATTTTATTACCAACTTTATCGGCACCTGCAATGAAAATGTCATGCACACCATCTTCTGTGAATGTAATATGTGTTGCAAATTCATGTTTTTTTGTGACTTCATTGTATTTTAAAACTACATCTTGTTCTGTAGGGTTTAATTTATCGCCCTTGATTTTCAAATACTCTACTTGTGATGCATCTGTTACATAGCCAGTAAAAGGTACTTCGCGTGTATCATAAACGCCCAGGGCTTCCGGTGTGTCAGATACGATATAAGGAATTGTATTGTCTCCTGGGCTTGACGTCTCTTGTCCACTATTATTAAACGCATAATCATATGCAACAACCTTAACGTTATCTTTAACATCAAATTTCTGTAAGTCTAATTTAAACGCATTGCTTGTACCAGGATTTACCGAACCTAAGAGTTCATTATCTAAATAGATTTCAAGATATTGTAATCCACTTCCTTTATTATCAGTAGCATTGAATGAAAGGATGCCCGTTTTGTTACTGAAGGCAATGTTTGATACAACCGGTGCTGTGTTATCAACAATAACAGGGATTTTAGTTACTTGTTGTTCTTTACCTGCAAAATCAACTAGTGTTTTTACTTGATAATAATATGTTCCGTCTGCTGCTATTTTATTATTCAGTTTCCCATCCCATTTTGTATAAGATGGTTTATATGAATAAATAGAATTGTTGCTCTTCCCATTATGATAATTTTTGCGTTGCTCTTTATCAGTTCGAAGCTTGCGCAAAACTTTGCCGCTTGTATCGGTAATCGTATATTCCACTGTTTTACTGTTTCGCAAGAATGAAAGCACAGGCGCTACTGATTCATTTTCACCATCTCCATTTGGAGAAATAGCAATTAAATCTTTGCTGTATTTTTTAGTGAATGGATTGTATCCAAGATAACTCCCTTGATCATCTACTGTTCCTGAAACGTCATAATAGGAGCCTGTGTCATAAATCATTTGATCTAAAACTGGCGGCTTATTCCAATCTCCTTTAAAGCCTAGGTATGGAATTGATAAATCTGGAAAGACGACATCTTGTGATTCATTTGTAAGCGTTATAAACCCTTCAACAAAGTAGCCATTCTTTTGGATGCTTTCTAATTCTGTTTTTGCATTTGAAAGGTCTATTTCAACAGTAATATCTTTAGATTCCCCTGCAAATAAGGTAATCTTTGGCGTACCTATTTTTACTACTGCGCCTTTAATAACTTGTTCCTTCAAAGCATTTGTTGCTGAAGTTCCTGAACCTTGCGTTGCATCAGTTAAAACAGATGCGCCTACATTATAAGTTGCATCTTCTTTGCTGAAGTTGGTAGCTGTAACAGTCATTTTGAACTTGTCAGTACCGATTTCCTTCAACTCAACTTTACCTTCACTTGTACCCTTTGCTTCTACAAACACTGGCGTTGTGACTGCAGCATTCAATTGCATTAATCCTGCACCTTGAAGTCTTGGTGAGTAAGGAATATTGTCATTTGATGATTCCGTAACAATTTTCGCTGTATTCATAAGCAATGTTTTTGCGCGTTTCACTTTTTCTACACCTTTTAAACCTGGGAATAATTCTTGAACTTTTTCCAAGACAAGTGCTGCACCACCTGATACATGCGGGGCTGCCATTGATGTCCCACTCATGACACCATACTTATCATCATTAAAAGTAGAATAGATTTGTCCGCCTGGAGCAGTAATCTCTGGTTTCATTTCAAGACTCGGAGTGACACCCCAAGAACTAGTAGCTGCCATTTGCCCCTTAGAACCATTAACAACCGTAGTCATTTTTCCATTAAAGTTTACTTTTCCTGTGCCGCCTGCTGCTTTGATTTTTGTTTCTAAAGTGGTACCATCTGCTACACTTAAAGAAACAAGTGGAATTGTTGGGCTATTTAGTGCCATGTTTACGTAATCGCCATGTGCTGCAGTTCCTCTAATAATGACACCTACTGCACCTGCTTTTTCAGCTTGAGCTTGAATTTCTCCATAGTTTGGATTCGCTGCTGTTCTGACTGCGAATACTACTTTCCCTTTTACTTCTTTACCTTTATATTGTGCTGCACTTCCATCGCCAACATAGACAACATCTTTTTCAGGCGATTTTCCAAATACTTCTAGAGGTATTGGGGACGCCTGCGTTTTATAAGCGATTGGCAACGTTTCTTCCCCTATTTTCAATGTCATTTGATCTAATGTGATTTTATCATTCTCAATGGAAGCTACTGATATTGAATTGGCGGTAAGCCCAGGAGCACCGACTAAACCAATATCAGGATTTGAAGCTAACGGATTTTCCCCGTAATTATAGCTAAACTGACTAGAGTTACCAGCCGAAATAGACATTAATACTCCATTTTCAACAGCTCTTTCTACGGCTTTTTGCTCTAAACTATTTGAATCAACAAAGCCTGCCGTTGAGCCTAAACTCATATTCAGTACATCTGCACCAAGTATAATTCCATCATCAATTGCTTTAATATAAATATCCCCAAAAGTCGATGGCATTGCTTGGTCATTACCAAACACTTTGAGTGCTAGTAATTGAGCTTGTGGAGCTACACCTTTTAGTCCGTTACCTGTTTCGTCACCATTTGCTCCTACTGTGCCTGCTACGTGCATTCCATGCATTGTAGCGTCAGGGCCAAGATCACGAATTTCTTTGTTTTTATCAGCGTAGTTGTAACCATAAGGAACCTTCAAAGAGTAATATTCACCAGGAAGATTATTATTTTTTACAAAATCAGCTACTTTTCCTGATGTCAATTTATGTTTGGCATCTTCTTTTAAAACCATATCATCATGGGTATTATCAATTCCTGTATCAATGATTCCTACAACCATGCCTTTTCCATCATAACCAGCATTCCATGTTTGAATGGCTTCCACCATGTCTTTACTAGATAGCATTGTAGGTTTTACAGTTGGTCTTTCGTACTCATTAACAATGCTCACCGATTCAACATTCGGCAATTTTTCAAGATCCTCTATTTGACCAAATTCTATTTCTCCACTGACTCCATTGACAACAGTAGTGAAGGTATTTTCCACATCAAAATCAATCTTTTTTGTTTCCACATCTGTCATGAATTCTGATTGTTCATCTTTCACAGTGTTTTGTAATTCTGTTTTCTTTTCTTTTGCTAAATCTTTATATCTTATACCTCTTTTAGTAGAGTAAGAGATGGCTGGGGCTCCTTCCAACTCAACTATTACCCTAACAGTGTCACTATCCTTATACTCATTCGTGGCTTCTTTAATTTTTTTGTTCGATTTTTCAATCTTCACAAGTTTGTCGAGATCACTTGTTTCAGCTTTTGCAAAAGATGTGCTAAACGCAGCATTTGAAACAGTTAATAAAGAAACTAAACCAATAATCGCACTCTTTCTCAGTTTTTGAATTTTCTTCACTCGTTTCTCCCCTTTTTCAATTAGTGAAATAATAAACCCCCGCTCCTCTCTACTTAGAATAAAACCTAGTAAATTAAACTATTTTACTAGGTATCCAAAATGTATCATTCGAAATTTAGCTAGTAAATAGCGAAGCTTGTAGTATTTTGAATATTCTAAAATATATTTTAATGCATTAAAATATCTCTTTTTTATTTATTTTCTGTTTAAATTCATATAGTTAAGTAATGTTTTAGATTGAATACTTTAAAAGGAAAATATCAGAAAGTTATCACAGAAAATATACAACTATTAGAGGGTTTTCTCCCATCATCGCTGTTTTTCAACATTATAATTAGTTCTGTATTATTCGACATGACTATTGTTTCTTAATAACTATTTGATTGACTTAGACACTTCCTCTTTTTGATTTCTGTTACATAGATAGCTACTATTACCGCATGTCATCTATAGTTGTAATTAGTGGCCATTATCTACATGGTTTGTGAGATACATCACGCTTTTCTTTCATAGTTCCTTTCTCAAATATAAAAAGCCTTTACTCCTGTTAGAAGGAATAAAGGCTCTTAATTTATTGGTATAAGATGAACTATTTGAAGGTTAGGTTATTAAAGTTGATCTTTTTAGTAATTCTATATCCTCTGGTGACGGATTGACATGTCCAGAGGGATGATTATGATATATATTTGAAATCTCACTTATTACGGCAAACAAAAAACCCCTTACCCTCCGAAGAGACCAGGGGATAATTTGTTTCAATTGTTTCAACTAACATGAAATTCATGATTGGTTGGTTGGCACTGATTGATAATTATAATTATTCGAGAATAACTGTACTATCTATTCAAAGAAATCGGCTTTATTTACACCATCAATAATAATGTTCCCTGTACTTGATGTTGAGGTGATTTTAAATTGTGCTGCACTTACTTTTTCAGCTTGAGCTTTTACTCCAGTGTTCATTAAACGATTATTTATATGATTCACCAGATCATCGATTGTCACAAAATTGGATGTTAGTTGAATATTTGCCGTAGTTGTGCCGTCACTAATTGTAAATGTTCGATTTTTTGAGGTATCCGTATCTGTTCCTAGCCCAGAGGATTGCTCAAAGAAGTACGACCAATCTGCACCTTCTAATGTAAATGATGAAGCGGAACCCGGTTGGAATGCGCTAATTTGGAACGTATCTTCAAATCCAAAGGCAGCAATTGGACGATTCAATATACCATTTTCTCCGTCTTTTTTATAATAGAAATCTTGAATGTGACTCTCTACAACACTGCCCATTGATACTCCTTTAGAAAAATCTGTCGAAAGTGCCCATGAAACATAAATTGGTATACGATCTGATCCAATGACAATAGTAAAGTCTTTTCTATTACCAGTAAAATCACTTAATGTAACAGGTTTACTAACGAGTTTTGCTTGAGTTCCTTTTACAGTTGAATAGTCAAAATTCGTGATCATTTTACTTGTGATAGCCATTGGAACTACAGTTACGGTGAATGTACCTGCTTTAATTACTTGTCCATCTTTTTTCACTTGAACAGTAATTGTAATTGGCCCCCCCAACGCAACACCTGTTACTATAGCGGTTCCACTAGAGTCATTAGATACAGTAGCTGCAACTTTCGTTGAATCACTAGATGTGAGGACGAGCGTTTCATCATTTTCAAGGTTGATATGATTACTTCTATCAACCCCAGCGCTAGTTACTGTTACATTTAGCAATCCTGTTAATGCTGTCACTTTACTATTTTCAAAGGCAACTACCGCTAAATCTAATGCAGCTTTTGCATCAGCTAATTGTTGGTTTGTTTTGTTTGCAGAATTTGTTACAACTAATTCTGCCACATCAATGGCTTCTTTTAATGTCGCTTTTGAGCCTTTTACATTTTGACCGATTTCTACTCCTTCTTCCGTATTCTTGTAAAGATTTGTTGCTTCTGTAATGGCTGTAGTTAGTGCAGTTGTATCTCCTGCTTTAATGATTTTGCCCTCAAAATTTGTTAAGGCACTATCTAATTCTGTGGTCGCTACATCTAATTGCACTTGAGTTTTATTAGCTCTGTCATCATAGACACTTTGAGCTATCGTTATAGCTGTAACTAAAGTATCTTTATCTACTTGGGCTACCTGACCTACTTCTATTCCTACAGTCGTTCCTTTTAAAACTGCAGTTGCCCTACTTATTTTTTCATTCAGAGCAGTTGTATTTGTACTATTCTCGTCTTATACCACATTTATCGTAGCTTTCGAATCGAGCCTTCACCATGCAGGCGGCTTTCACCGCACATGGCGATCTATCAATGGTCATTTTCATTCATGAAAAATATAGATGTGATTGAAAACTACCATAGACTGGGTTCCTTCGCTCCTACATGTTTTATCCTCCTCATATGTTGCCATACAAGTACTAGTGGCATGTGATCGACACTACTATGAACCCGCAGCCATTCTCTTTGCTTCGTCGATGCTGATTCACCTCTTCAAAGAGAACTTCAAACGTTCCGTTATTTCCATCCCTGATTTTGACAGCCTTAGGTTTCCACTATTCAGGTGTGAGAATGGTTAGTTTAACAGTCAATTATGCTAACCACCAATACATCATTTCTTATATAAGGATGAATATCGAACTCCTAGCATTTCGCGCTATTCACTACCTCACCCTGCCTACATGGATTCGTCCGCCTAACCATAGCTGTCTTTTAAAGAGCCCCGCCTCAATTCTTCGAGTACGACTTCACCTGACTTAACCCCTTTTGCGTATCAGCGCATCACTGGATCCAGGAGGATTAGGCACTTGCATAAAAGACTGTTTCGCAAGGATAGGGATTTCACCTATCAATTAGAAAGTAACAGTTAGAAATAATCAATCATTCCCACTTTTTTCACTAGTTTATTAGCTTATAAAGTAACGTTTCGTTTAATTTTTTTGAGGAGTCGTATATTTTGTAATTGTACCAATAGTAATCGAACCATTTGCATTTACTGCCACTTCAATTGTTGCTTTCTTATCATCAGTTGCAATTGTGATGATTGAAGTCCCAACTGAAATAGATGTCATGGCAATTTTACCATCTGTAATTTTTACTGTTGCTACTTTTTCATTACTTGAAGAAACTGAAGTTCCTACCAATCCTAATTTATCTACATTATTAGCAATGTCACTATTTATCGTAGATGTAAATGTTATTTCTCCAGTACCACCTGAAGATGATCCACCACCTGTAGAACCAGAACCTGGTGTAGTATCAATACCATTAGTAACTGTGATTGTTTTTCCATTTGGTAATGTAATAGTACCGTTTGCAATGCTAGCATCTTTGTACCATTTACCATCTACTTGGACAACGCCTTCATTTAACTTGCTTCCATTATAAAGTTGGCCTTTAAATACAATTAGGTCTGTGTTTAATAATCCATCGATGTAAAGATTATTTGAAGTTGACTGAATGCCTGTAAACACTTTACCCGCTTCATAATATTTTCCTCCATATGTGCCAGTCCCCTTTTTACCACGGTTATAGTAAACACCGGCTTTTAGACCTGTAAATACTTTACCTTTTGAATAGTACATTCCTTTGTAAATACCCGTTGCTTTTGCTCCTGCTTTGAAGTAGATGTTATTCTTCACGCCAGTATACACTTTACCATTTGAATAGTATTTTCCTTTGTATGTACCTGTCGCTTTTTTACCGCTTTTGTAGAAAACACCGGCTTTTAGGCCCGTTAGAGTTTTACCATCTTTATAAACTTTACCTTTGAATGTTTTTGTACCCTTTACTACTTTACCGGTTAGTTTTGAGATTAACCTTCCTTTTGAAACTTTGTAGTTTGAAGAACTTGCTGCCTCCACACTATTAATAGGTACTGCAATGGTACTTGTTAATAAAACTGCCCCTAACGCTACTGACGTTAACGCTTTAACCTGCTTTAAATTGTTTTTCTGCATTATCCCACCCTTTCAAACATTTTATAGGATTAACTACTCATTAAAATTCCAAATAGTTTTACCATTCTCAATTATCTAACAATTAATCCATTTAATCTATACAATAATCTGTAATTCAAAAAATTTTGTTATTCGTATACTCAACTATTAACGTCCTAACTGCGTGAGTTTTACTTATTCATTATTTTTAGATAGACAAATGATAAAATGAAAAAACCTAACCTCCAATGAGATTAGGTTCATTCAATAAGCGCACACTTCAATCAATCTTTGTAACGTTGAATTAATTGATATTTGATTTTTCCATTTTCCGTTTCAAGCACTTTTCCGTAACCTTCAACGAAATAGTCGTAATGTTTGGCACTTGCTTTGCCAATTTGTACTTTGATTGCATTCGGAAATGTTTTATAAGGTGTTTTCGCATTTGCTTTAGTAGATACAATTTTACGTGTTTCTTTTTCATCATAGCTATTTATAGTTGTCCATTGTTTGTTTTTCTTTACAGGTAGGGCTAACAATTTACTTTTAGTCGTTTGCCATTCATAATATCCGGTTGCCGTCTGCTTTTCATAAGAAAAGCTACCTCCCATTGCAGAAGATATCATCCACATTGTTCCTTCTTTTGTGTTTTCAGCATACTCATACCTAAAATTAGATTTCTTTTCAGACGTATCCATGTCTAGATCTAGATAATAGCTATACGAATATTTCGCGTTATGTATGTAACTCGTTTTAGCACTTGCCTCCGTTGTGCATATGCATAAGAGTACAAATACTCCTAAAACTGCTGATACAAATTGCATCCATCTTTTCATATACTCACTCCTCTTCTACTCCCACAACACATTAATAGGTATTATTATATAATTTTATCATAAAAATTGTTAAAATATTAGACGTTTATACTCACTGATTATTCATATATGCTTGTCATTGACCTAATGAACCTAAAGCTGTGATAACTGCCACTGCAATGGATACGACTATTTTTTCAATCATCTAATTACACTTCTTGTCTTCACTCGAGACAGTTATATAATAACGTCGTCAGTTTTTAGGCACGCCAAATAAGCACATACTATGTAACGCATGCACTTTCCTGTTTCTATGCCGTTGTCATTTACTTATGTCGTCAGTTTCACGTTAGAAATGTCGTGAGTTTCCCTGACCAAATCATTGAGTCGGTACTTCAATTACTTCTCCATTTTTCATCCAAATAGCACTTAATAGTTCAGAATTTTCATACAATGTAATATCAATCATTAAGTATTCATCGCCTTTTTCATCTATAAAATTAGCTGATGATACGAGAACCTCATCTGGTAAATTCTTTATTACATCTTCTGATATTAAATTTGTATCCAATTCATTCGATACATTTCTACTGTTTCATAACCAACGTCCTTCAACTCAATCTTTTCTTTCATCATCTTTTCTAGAGCTTGCAAAAAGCGTCCTAGAGTCGTCATCTTATCCACCTTTCCTTTCTAACATATTTTGATTTTGAAACACGTTTCTAGCTATTTCTAATGCCTATTACATGTATCCTCTCTCTCTAAAAGATAGATAACTATCTTCACCCAAAATGATGTGATTCAATAATTCTATTCCTACAATCTCACCTACCTCCTGCAACCTTTTGGTTACTTCTATGTCCTCTGACGATGGTTCTACATTGCCGCTTGGATGATTATGACAAACCATTATACTAGCCGCATTCGACAATATAGCTGGCTTTATTACCTCTCTTGGATGTACAATACTAGCGTTTAGACTACCGATGTGAACAGTATTTAAATGAGTTGGCTCATTCTTTGTATTCAGACACATCACTAGAAAATGCTCACGATCTACCTCTCCTAGAAACTCTCGAAACAATTCCGCACCATTTTGTGGGCTTCTTACTTTGCGATTACTGTACAATAACGATGTTTCTTTCACTAGCTGAACATGTACAATATCTACTCTTTTAGATGCCTTTTTACCTTCAACCATGTTTCATTCCTCCTCCATTAAAAATAGCCCTAATACCAGTGGTATTAAGGCTTCTGATTCAATCATGATTATGATATATATTTGAAATCTCACTTATTACGGCAAACAGAAAACCCCTAACCTCCGAAGAGATTAGGGGCTAGTCACTAAGACTTATTCTGTATCAATTGTTCAAACTAACGTGAGTATCACGATTGTTTGGGTGACTGGCACCTTAAACTAAGAATTATAGTGCGTCTAATTTTGCTGCTGCAAGTGATAATTTAGTAGTATCGATATCGTTTGTAGGTGATACTACTCCATCTGCTGCAGTTGCACCTAGTGATTTTGCATCTGCTACTAAACCTTTAGCTACTTTCACTTTAGCCGCTACTTCGACTTTGTTATTTATATTGATTTCAGTTGCTAATGGAAGAGCATCAATTGCTGTTTGTGCTTTAGAAATAGCTTGTGCTTTTTTATAAGCATCGATAGCTGATTTTTGTGTAGCAAGGTTTGCATAGTTAGCTGCATTGAAATCTGCTGCTACTGCTCCAACTTTAATAGCCGCATCCACTGCATCTTTCGCTGCTTTATTTTGACCTTCTGCTTTAGCTAATTCTGTATCATTTGTTACTGTTAATTGTGTGATTTTTGCTAGCTCTGCATCTGCATTTGCAATAGGTGCTACTTTTTTATGACCTTCGATAGCTGATTTTTGAGTAGCAAGGTTTGCATAGTTAGCTGCATTGAAATCTGCTGCTACTGCTCCAACTTTAATAGCCGCATCCACTGCATCTTTCGCTGCTTTATTTTGAGCTTCTGCTTTAGCTAATTCTGTATCATTTGTTACTGTTAATTGTGTGATTTTTGCTAGCTCTGCATCTGCTTTCGCAATTGCAGCAGCTTTATTTGCTGCTGGTGCTTTTGCTGGTGCATCATTTATTGTATCAGATACAAAGATAGAGCTTACAGTAGCATTACCTTTACGTTTATCAAAGATAGTGTTTACAACATATGCTTGTTCACTATCTGATAAAGTTCTGTAGTTATCTACTTCCTCAAGTGCTGCTTCGATTCCATCTTTATCAGTTGCAGCATTGATTTTAGCTAATACTTCTGCACTTACATAAGCACCGTCATCTAAGCCTTTGATAAATTGGATAGATTCTGAAGCGTTAAAGATACTTACTTGTGAAGCAGATGCATTAACTGATACGTCTGCTGATAATTGACTCTTAGATGTTACACTAATTTTAGCTTCTCCAGTCGAATTTGCTTTCACTGTAACTGATTCAGTATTACCTTGTGCTACAGTTTTTGTAGTTCCATTATAAGCAACTACTACATCAGCATATCTTGCTGAAACTTCAAATGTTACGTCGAATTGACCAATTAAATTGTTATATTTAACTGCAAATGGGAAACCATTTTGATCAACTGATTGGAAAGTAAATTCTGCAGCTTTGTTTGCAGCTACTTTTTTATCTTCATCGTTAACTTTAAGTGTAGCTTTTGAAACAGTTGCATCTACGAAGTAAGTAGTTTCACCAACTTTTTGTAAATCAGATGTATCTAATACTCCAAATTTCTCGCCATTATCAACGTATACAGTTGGTGTTGCATATCCATCACGAACACCTGTAAGTTTGAATGTAGCTTGACCTTTATCACCAGTTACTTTAATTGGGAATGAATAGCCTTCTGTTACTTTTGTTGGGTTTTCACCTTTTACATTTGAAATATAAACATTTTTATCTGAGCTGAAGCTTCCTTTTGCAAATGTTACGTAAGCTACAGTACCTGCTGGTGCTAATTTTCCGTCTTTACCAGTAACAGTTACAGTATAATTACGTCCACCTTGACCTGTACCGTTTGCATTAATACCAGCAGCATTAGCTGATTCAACACCTACTACATCAAGTGCTTGAGTATGATTAAGAGCGAATGTTACAGGAGCTGCAGCTGCTTGTAATTCTGTAGCACCTAATTTGTTATCGCCTGACCAGTCAGTTTCACTAGTAGTAACACTATCTTTAAATTTGCCATCTGCAAATGCGATAGGTGTAACAGTACCACTTGTACCTGTTAAAGTAAATGTTGCTTCACCTTTAGAATCAAGTTTTACTTTTACGAATTGTACGCCACCAGTTGTTACTTGTGATGGATACTTAGCACCATTGTTACGGATATTAGCGTCAGTAACATCTACTGTACGAACTAATTTATCTGGAGCTACATTAACGTTTTCTTTGTATGCAATGTTGATATATCCATTTGCATTTTCAGCAGAAACGATTTTGTAAACTTTTTTAGCACCGTTAGCTAATGAGTTTCCTTCAGTTACTTCTGAAAGAGTTAAACGTGCAGTATTACCCCAGTAAACTTTAGCTTGAGTAGTTTTTACTGAAGCATTACCAGTTGGATATGCTTCAACAACATCATCTGTACCAGCTACATATTGAGTGTAAGAGTAAGAAGCTACACCGTTTGCATCAGTGAATACTTCAGCAGTAATTTTCTTACCGAAGTTACTGTTAGAAGTATCAGCAGAGTTAGTGATATTGAACGTTACAGCAATACCCTCTTTAGAAGATCCAGCTGGAACTTCAACTTGAGTTTTAACAGTTACTTCTTTACCGATAACACCTTGTAATGAAGGAGATACGTGAGAAATAGCAGTTGCTTGTACATTAGAAACACCTTTGAATGTACGTGATTTCACGCCATCAAGTGCTACAGTGTAAGTTTTACCGCCAGTTTGAGCAGCAGTTGTTAAAACGATAACTTTATCGTCAGTTTGTTTAACTGCAGCGTTAGTAACTTCTAAGCCTTCGATTTTGAAACGTCCAGCTGAGATATCGCTAGCTTTTTGAGCTTCTGCGAATGTTACTTCAACAGTTGTGTTGTTAATAGCTTTAGCTGCATCAACTACAGTTTTAACTACAACACCGTTTTTGTATAGTTTTTCTACGCCTTTGTAAGTTTGGATTCCGTTAGCGTATTTACCTTTGATAAATAGTTTACCAGAGTTTTTACCAAGACCTGTTAGTAATTTACCATCTTGGTACCATTTTTTAGAAGAACCGCTTCCTACCCAGCCACTACCTTTTTTACCAGCTTTGTAGTATACGTTTTTGTAAAGGCCAGTGCCTTTTTTACCTGATTTGTAATAAGTATTTTTGTAAAGACCAGTGAATTTCTTACCGTTCTTGTAAAGAACACCTTTGTAAGATTTGTAACCTTTCACCGCTTTACCTGATTTTGCAGATACCAATTTACCTTTAGATACTTTTACAGTTGCTGCTTTTGCGAAAGCTGTATCAGCAGCACCAGATACTGCGAATGATCCTGTTAATACTGCTGCACCGATTGCTAGTGATGCGACAGGTTTTACAAATTTTAGATTGAATTTACCCATTTTTAAAAAATCCTCCCTTATTGGATATGATTAGCATTTCGCTGTTTTTGTTTTTCATCAGCTAATCATGCTTAAGCCTAATTATCGTTTATAAATAGGAGAATTTCCACCCTTTTTTCTTCCATAGATTTGTAGTTATTCGTTACTTTAATACTATAATGCTATGTTTATCAAAATTATTAGTAAAACTGAGAGAATTTAGCAATTTATTACAAAACCTGTGGGATTATTACGATAACGACTGTAAAGTTAGTAATATAATACCAATTGAGGTATATTTTTAACAAAATACATAAAATTATACCACAACCTATACTGCTAGTTACTTTTTTGTAACATAAGACACATACTCAAATAGAAGATGTCTGCCCTACTCTTCTTCTTTAACGATCCGCTTGCTAATATTTGCATCGAGTTTCTTCCTATTATATAGCAATATTTTCACTATTTAATTGCATAATTGAAAGCGCTATCATTTTATTGTTAGTGATTTATATGATTCTACTTTTAATAGCATACCTATTATCACATTACAAATATTACAGCCTGCATGTTAAATGTTACAGGCTGTAATATTTCTTCTACGCCACTAGTGACGTCTTTTTCTACTTAGTAGTATTCACTTTAATCGTATAAGGTGCTTTATCATAATCAGATGAGGTTCCGAAATATACTCCACTTGATACATTGACATAGTAGGTGCCTTTATCTACGGTTACCGTACCTGTGTGTGTTAATGTATTGTTTAATGTTTTCATCTTCAGCTGTTTGATTGTTTGCTTCTTGCTGTTTTGTAGTGCAATTTTAAATGGCGCTTTTAATTGTTTCTTTACTGTAATTTGGAGCTTCGTTTTTTTAGGCACTGTGATTTTGTAATAATCTTTCATATCATACATCTTAATATCGGCTTTATATGTGCTACCAAGCTTAATCGGTGTCGCAGTTTTTATCGTGTTGTTATTTTCCTTTTCGTAGTTGGATGCTGCTTTGAAGGATACTTTGAATTTGACCTTCTCAACATTCCCTTCTGTGAAGGCGAATACATAGTAAGTTCCCTTTTTTACACCGACTGAATCGGTCATGATTGATTTGTTGTAATAGGCTTCTTTTGAACTGATAGCATAACTAATAATTGGTGAATTCACTTTCGGATCAAGTATGCCTACGTTTTCTAAGCTGTTCATAAGGAATAACGTGAATTCCTTGTTTTTTGGGGACTCGATTTGAAGCTTTGCAACCCCATCCTTTGGTATTTTCACTTGATACATATTCCCTGCTTCTTTGTTTTCATCCATGAGTAATGTTTTTGATAGCGTTTTGTTTAGTGGAATGGTTTCATAAACTTCCTCAGCATGACTTATGGTGCTGTTTAGACATACGGATATCATGACCATCACCGCCATCATTACTATGTACTTCATCATTTTCATTTCTTTCATCTCCAATCTATTTTGTTCCTTTTTAGTATACTAGGAAATTGGGTTTAAACCAATATTATCCATATATTTAGTTTTGTGATGGGGGTGGATTGTTGCGCTATCTGTGAGGTTTGTTGCGCGAAGTCTGGGGATTGTTGCACTATCTTGGATGTTTGTTGCGTTAAGTCCATTGTTTGTTGCGCTAACTTGATTGTTTGTTATTTAGCAGAACATTCACGTCCTATTAGATGATAATTTTTAGCTTTTTTGAGCAACATGTATAGTTGGAATCTATTTTAGCCGCTTTTTTAGTATTAGAAAGTTTGAATTCGCTCGATAGGATATTTAGATTGTTACGCTAGCTTCCAGTGTTTTTGCGTGATTTACTTAAATTGTAGTACTCACTCAAATAATTCTTATTTAGAGTAAATTCGTGTCCTTTGCGTTATTTGGTGTATTGTGTGGAGTTTTGGCGGGAGAGGTCTAGTTGATAATATTTTTATCTTTAGACAAAAAAAGACCCCCTGCGTTTGCAGGGGGCACTCTTATTAGAATGTTGTTAATAGGCTGCCACTGATCCATAGTTTTTTGCCTGATTTAGGGGCGTATACTTGGTACCATGTGTCTTTTCCTACTTTTTCTTTTTTCTTGTTACCGAAAATAGTGTAGACATGTTTTAGTGGTGCGTTGTTTGGTACTACTTCTTTAATCGTATCACTAGTAGTCGCTCCTGCACTTGAGCGTAGGTTCGATTCGTCTTTTGTGAATGATAGATTATCTAGTGTAATTTCGTCCGTGCGTACCCAGCCTTGTGTGCCATTGTATGCAATACGTAACCAGCGTGTGTTTTTGCCACTCGTATTTTTAAAGTCACGTACATCTGTATGGTACGCCTTTAATGTAATTACTTTTTCTTTGCCGTAAGTGCCAATCTTTTTCGAATACGCATATGGCATGTAATAGATGTTCAAGTTACTCGCTGAAACTGTTGCTGTTACATCAGTTGGTAATTTTACGAATTGAGCTGGTTGTGCTTTAGACTCTGGCAGAATATGATCGTATTCTTTTGGTGCTGTCATAACTTTTGTACTCGCTGTTTTGCCGCTGTAGTCTGATGAGCTATAGGCTTTCATCTGTGCCATTAGGTTGGCAATTTTACGACTCCACTCTTTGTCTGTCGCATATTTTACATTCATACCTAATAATGTCGGACCGTTGTAATAAGCACCTGTAGTAGTTAGGTAATCACGATAGATTTTAAATGCATAGGCATTCAAGCCATCTTTTCCTGTTGGGAAGTATTTCGCACATGTGAAAGCACATGTGTCATATGCTTGGAAGCCAAAATAGTTGTTTTTATACTGTGAAATGGCTGAACTGCCCCAACCTGTTTCTAAAATTGCATGAGCTAGCATGAACTGTGCGTTAATACCTGCTTCATTTTGAACTTCTAAGAATGATGGTACTAACTTATATAGTACATTGTCTGTTGTTTTTCCTTTACTAATAAGGAATGAGCGCATTTGTGTCGCTGTTAGGTCTGTCGATTTTCTTAAGTTAAGTGCAATATATGGATTTGTTTCTACGTAAGCTGAATTGATCCATACTGTTTTGCTTGATAATGTACCTTGATACCAAATACTTGAGCCGACTTTTTCTGTGCGAGTAACTTTGAACGTTTTCGCTCGGTATTTGCTTAAGTCGTAGACGATGTTATTTGTTGTACCGTATGGGATGTTATAAGCACTGCTTGTCCCTGCAATGTAAGTTGTAAATTTAGTTGTGTCTACAAGTGAATTGGTGTAAGTAGTTACATCACTTGCTTCTACCCACCCGACTACGGTTGTTGATGTTCCATTTGTGCGGCTAATTTGGTAGTAATCTTCATCTTCGTATAAAGCTTCTTTTTTAATATAAAAGGTTTCGTTAGTGTATGTGCTATTTGCTAAGATGTAGTCTTCTAGTTTTGTGATATCTTTGTAGATTTTCACTGTTTTACTAGAAAGGCGACCAAGGTAGCTAACGTCAGTTTCTTCTGGTTCTGCTGCTACTTCCACATATGCCTTTGTATATTTTGATGAAATCCAAATTGTTTTTGTACCGATTTTACCTTTGTACCAATCGGTGTTACCAATTCTTTCTGTTTTTGTTACGACAAATTTTGCGTTTTTATATTTTGTAAGGGTTTTGATGGCAACATCATTTGTGCCTCCCCAAATTTTCGTATAGGCTGAGCCGGTTCCTGTTAACGAAAGGGTTTTAGATTTTGTGCTGATGGCTTTATGGTTATAGGCTTTCGCATCTGTTGATTTGATCCAGCCGATGACTCCTGATGTTGCACTTTCTTTAGTGCTTAGTAGGTAGTATTTGCTCCCTTTATATGTAGCTTTCTTTTTGACATATAAAACAGTGTTGATATTGCTAGTTCCTGCTTTTGTATATGTTGATTTTGTGATATCTTTGAAAATTTTAGCTGAACTGCTATTAACTTTAGCTACGAAACTAACGCTCGTTTCTACAGGCTTTTCTGTTGGGACTGCTGAAGTATCAGCAGTTGGCTTTGTTGATAGATGGCTGTTGTGAATCCATACTGTTTTGCCATTAAGCTTACCTTGGTACCATTTGCTTGTTGATGTAATTGTTGTTGTAGCTGAGAATTTAACGTTTTTGTATGATTTTAATGATGTGTAGATAGCATCTGTACTTCCCCACGGACTAACATATCCTCTACCCGAGCCTTTTAGATAGAATGTTTGGACTTTTGTCGAAGTTAGGCTGTAGTTTCGGATTTTAAGGTCTGTAGATTTTACCCAGCCTAATTGTGTTTTTTTCGTATCTCCGAATTTGTAGATGGCATAGTATGTCACTCCGCCTGTTGTGGCTTTTTTATTGCTCATCATTACTTGCTTTGTTTGAGCTGTTGTTGCGACTTTACTTGTAGACTTTGCGTCTGGTTGTTGATAGATTTTCGCTTTTGTAGATTTAATGACTGTGATCTTGCTAATTGCTGTTGTTTTGTAACTTGCCGCAGCTTGAGTGCCGTTAGCTCCAATGATGAAAATCGCTAGTAGTAATGTACAGATGATTGTCCATGCGTGTTTTTTTATCATTTTCTACTTCCTTTCTTTTTCACTTTAATAGGTTCATATACGCGTCAGAAATGTTGGTTACTGATGGCTATTTGAGCTTTTTTATATTGCTTCAACAAAGTAGGTGGTCATTAGATATTGGCAATAATATAGTTTGTGTTTTCGTACGATGGTTAAATTGATGCAGAACTATAGACTTTTGCCTTACAAAAATTAGATTACTAGATTACACACATTCCATTATATAGTAAATTATATTAAAATTGTGTTGTAATACTTAAATTAGTTCTTTATTATCACATCTTATGACTTATGTAATTGTTGATATATTTTAAAAAAGCAGAGAATTTGTAATATAATGCATCATTTTATCTGATGTGTATATCGACCTATCACTATTCTCGTTAAGTATAGCTTATTAATAGTAGAGTTTGTCGTTACGATTATGTTACAAAATTGAGGAGAGGTATTTGATGTTCACTGTTTTTTATTATTTTTGGGGGTTAATAAGGTTTTGAGAAGTAAAAAAAAGAGCTGCCCTAGGCAACTCTTAGATTTCTTGAGTATATAGATTGTGATTTTCGTTTACGACGTCTTGTAGTAATTTTGACCACTTTTCATAGTAACGCTCTGGTGAGTAATCTTTTTGCACAGTGTTACGTGCTTCGTTCCCCATCTTCACTACTAAATCATGGTTATTTAATAGATGAATGATTTTCTCCGCTAGTTGTTCACTGTCACCATTCGGGACAAGATAGCCATTTACACCATCTTCAATTACTTGAGATGGACCATAGTTAATGTCATAGCTAATTACTGGTGTCTTATTTGCTAGTGATTCAAGCATCGCTAGGCTGAAACCTTCGTATGCTGAAGTAACGAGCGAAACAGATGATGCCGCAAGTACTTCATGTACTTTGTTTGTGTAACCTTTAAGCTCGACACTATTTTCTAGCTTAAGCTCTTGAATCAGCTTATTCAGCGACTCTTCTTCATTGCCATTACCGTAAATGTCCAACTTCGCTTCCGGTACTTGTTCTACAACTAGTGAGAAGGCTTTGATCGCTTCGTCTAATCGTTTTTCTGGACTATAACGGGCAATCATCGACACAAGATTCGGATTCTTTTCGATGTTAAAATCATTTACTTCTACACAGTTTGGGATGACATGGATATTACCACGGTTACCAATTTCTTTGTGTAGATCAAGTCGTTGTTGTTCTGTTAGCACTACGACCGGATACCCCTTTGGAATGACATCGAGTTTCGCTTGATACACTGTTCTATATGGGCTACCCAATTCGTATGGTGCAGCGAAATGATTTGAGTGTAACATATAAATTTTGTAGACAAGTTCATCGTCAATTGATGTCACTCGTGTAGTTGGTGCAGAACCATCACAAATGATGACAGGCTTAACTACTTCTACACGACATATTTCATTTAGCCAAAAATCATGGAATTCTTTGCTCGACGGGAAGTATTCGACCTTATCATAATCTGGACTGAATAAGTATACTTTTTGAAGCTTACCACTCTTGTTGTTATACCAAAGTGATAAGAAGCAAAAACCATCTTCCGTATAGAAACGCTCTTGGTTCTTTTTGTTGTTACTTGGATGATAAAGAACTTCCCGCTGAAGGAAACCAGTGTGGTGGAATTCTTCACGGCGTGTACGTACTCGGTTGTCGTCGAAGTAATCTATAAAGTTAATCGTGCCATCTTCATGCCACTTTTTATACTTTATATAAGTACCATTTTGGAAGTACCGAGCGAATTCACCACCATCTTCTACCCAGTAGCCTTCTTCGAATTTCTTTATTTGTTGCTCGAATTTAGCTTGAGCTGCAGATGATATCGTATTTTTTGTAAATTTTCTTCTATAGTAATCATAGACGTTTGTTATTTTTGCGCTTTTTGGAAGTTGCCCTGATAGCTTCAGTTCTTTTTCAATGATGTCATAGTTAAATTTGAAATCCATTGTTAGGAGTTCAATATCGTATTCATCATTAGCAAAAAGGCTGGCGCGCTTGAGCATAACTTTGTTGATGCCGCCTTTTTCGATGTCCATATCCCATGCTGTCATGAAGATTTTTCTTTTCATTAGGGGTTCACATCCTTTCTAGTGCAGTTATTTATTTCTTCTTTTTGGATCCATATTTTCGACGATCTGCAAGTTTCTTTTGGAAAGCTTTTTGATCTTCATATGAAAGTTTGTTGTATTGTTTGATGAAATCATTGTAGTTTTTCATAACGACATTTGTCGGGCCAAATTCTCTAAGTTGACCGCCTTCAATCCAAGCTATTTTGTTACAGAAGCTCGTTACTTGTCTTAAGTTATGGCTGACGAAGAAGATCGTTTTACCGCGTTTTTTGTATTCATTCATCTTGGCTAGTGATTTGTCTGCAAAGGTTTGATCCCCTACAGATAACGCTTCATCGATGACAATAATATCAGGGTCTGCTGTAACACTGATGGCGAAGCCTAGTTTAGACTTCATACCACTAGAGTATTTCTTTACAGGCTGATAGATGAAATCGCCTAGTTCTGAGAATTCGACAATTTGCGGTGTCACTTCATCAATCTTTTCTTTGCTATAGCCCATTAATAGACATTTAAATTCGATATTTTCGATACCTGTTAGTTGGTTGTTTAAACCTGCATTTATGGCGATAACATTGACCTCACCCTTGGCAATTATTTCACCTGAAGAGGGAGGAATAATTCCGCCAATGATGTTGCTAAGGGTAGATTTACCAGAGCCATTTATACCTACTAGCCCAACTACATCTCCTTCTTCAACGGCAAATGATATGCCATCGATAGCATTGAAGTCAGAGCCCATTTTACCAGGGAAAAGTAGATCGCCTATTTGTTCTTTTTTTGATCTATACATACGATATTTTTTAGTTACATTTTTTATAATGACTGATTCTGTCATGTTTTATGTCCTCCATGTTACTTTTAGATAAAGTCAGAGAAACGGTTTCTGAATTTAAAGTGTGCTGATGAACCAATTATCAATAGTACGAGAATAAGTCCCCAGTTATATAGCGTTAGTTGCCAGTGTGTAACTACAAACCATTCGTTATACAGTAGTGATGCGCGATATCCATTTGCTAAATAATAGAATGGATTTAGTGTCAATAAACCTTGTACCCATTCAGGGAAATTCTGACTTCGGTCCCATAGGATTGGTGATAAGAAGAACATCCCTTGTAAAACGGATTGAATCAGCATCTGTACATCACGTACTACGACTGTCAATGTTGAAGTTAATAGTGTAATACTAAACGCAAAAATATAACTCATCGCTAGGAAATAAATAAGCTGTATATAATAAATACTCGGGGCGTAACCCTTTATCCAAAAGACGACCATAATGCCGCCCACTAATGCTAGATGACCGTAAAACTTCCCAGTAATAATGTAGCTTGGTAGTACGGATAACGGGAAGTTCATCTTGGCGACCATGGAATACTTTTGATATATCGCTTTTGAACCATTTAATATAGCTTTGTTGATAAAGAACCACATTGAGATCCCCGCAAGCATCCAGTAGACATAGGGTACCCCATCCAATTCTGATTTCCCACGGAGTCCAACTCCGAAGACAACATAGTACATAGCCATTTGAATTGCCGGGTTAAGTACTTCCCATATGAATCCTAGATAGTTGTTCTGATTATCAATTTTTAGTTGGAATTTTGCTAGTCTTTGTACCATATAAAAAGACGATATTTGTTCTTTAATGATATTAATAAATGCTTTCATATTGTTTTTTCCTCAATTCCTCGAATTTCATTAAGGGATGATTTTGTCGCATTGTTTCGTATAAATGATAGCTTAATTGTAGAATGATTGGTTATCATGACGCTATTGTTTTCGAAAAGATGCATTTTCGCATTTTGGCGATATTATCTTCCATCATTTTGTAGCTCTGTTAAAAGTCTTGAAAGTGTATGATGACGGCATTTTATCACGCCAAATATTATATATATTACCATAAAAACATACACCATAGTATATCATATAATATCCTTTAATTCTGTTTTCAAAACGTAAAGATATGTGAGAAATTAACAGTTGTGTTGATGGGGTGTAAAGATTTTGGTTTTTGGGGTGGATTTGGGGTTGATTGCGGGGGGGTTGGCGCTGCTCGAGTGGGGGTTGGCGCTGCTCGGGTGGGCTTTGGCGCTGCTCGCGCAGGATTTAGCGCTACTCACTCGGTCTTTGGCGCTGCTCGGGCGGGCTTTGGCGCTGCTCACTCGGGCTTTGGCGCTGCTCGCGCAGAATTTAGCGCTACTCGCTCGGACTTTGGCGCTGCTCACGGGCTTTGGCGCTACTCACGCAGAATTTAGCGCTACTCGGGCGGGCTTTGGCGCTACTCACGGTCTTTGGCGCTGCTCGGGCGGGCTTTGGCGCTGCTCACTCGGGCTTTGGCGCTACTCACGCAGAATTTAGCGCTACTCGCGGGCTTTGGCGCTACTCGCTCGGGTTTTGGCTCTACTCGCGCAGGATTTAGCGCTACTCGCGGCGGCTTTGGCGCTGCTCAGGTTCTTTTTTGCCAAATGAAAAAAGCGAGGAGAAAATATTGTATTTTCTCCTCGCTTTTTATTTGTTTGGTGTTATTTTTTGAATACTTCTTTGACTACGCGTTCTGAGGCTTTGCCGTCTTCCCATTCGCAGAAGCGTTCTGCGAAGCGGTCGAATTGTTCTTTTGAGTGGTGGCCTTCGGTTAGGGCACGACCGATTTCAGTAAATAGCTCGTCCTGTTCTTTGACGATTAGTCCTGGTGCATCTGCTTCGATGTCGATGTAGAAGCCACGTAAGCGGTCGCGGTAATCTTCAAGATCGTACATGTAGAAGATAATTGGGCGATCTAGGATAGCATAGTCAAAGAATACAGATGAGTAGTCAGTGATTAAAAGGTCGCTCACTAAGTATAAGTCTGCAATGTCATAGTAGTTGGAAACATCTTTGATGAAATCGCCGTACTGTGCAAAATCAAAGCTTTCTGATACTAAGTAGTGCATGCGAGCAAGTAGGACGAAATCGTCTCCGTATTGCTCTTTTAGTTTTTGAATGTCGAATTGGAATTCAAATTTGTATTTCCCTTTTTTGAAGAATTGGTCATCACGCCATGTTGGTGCGTATAGGACGATTTTCTTACCTTCAGGGATGTTTAATGACTTACGGATTTTCTCAATCTTGTTTGGATCTGTGTTTTGTAATGCATCATTTCGTGGATATCCTGACTCAATTACTTTGCCTTTAAAGTGGAATGCACGTGCTAAAATTTCTCCTGAGTATGCATTTGGAGCTATTAAGTAGTTCCAATTTTTTGACTCAGCAATAATGTTTTTACGATATTTGTTTGTTTTTGTGCCCGGCATATATACTTCTTCAATGTCCGTACCTAGTTTTTTCAGCGGTGTACCATGCCAAGTTTGTAGATACGCCGTTTCTTTCGGTCTTGGCATCCACTTTGGTAAGCGAACGTTATTGACCCAGTATTCGGCGCGCGGGAAATTCAGTAACCATCTTAATGAAAAGCGTCTCATGTACGGAACGCCCATTTCTTCAAATAGAGGTATGCTTTCCTTAGCTACACTCCAGATCAGTGTGTATTCTGGATTATTTTCTTTCATGTATTCATAAATGGCACGCGGATTATCGCTATAACGTTTTCCGTGGAAACTTTCAAATACGACTAAATTTTTCTTTCTAGGTGTTCTAGATAATAACCTGAATGTTTTTGTAATGAGCTTTTTAGTGTATTTACTTTTCTTTATCTTCTTTAACAACTGAATCCACTCTTTCTATTCAAATTTATATTCGTGTTTTTTAAGTTCATTTGGCCCATTTTATATTTTAGCATTAAGCATTACAAGAAAAAAACATTAAAGTTTTTATTTTTTGCTATAAAAAAAAAAGCGTTCTTCCCGCACATTGTACATCGGTAGAAACGCTTTTCATCAATTTAATGGTTCTTGAATACTTTTTTTACGATTTTCTCTGTTGCTTTTCCGGATTCCCAGCTACAAATTTTATCATAGAAAACGTCGTATTTTTCTTTATATTCAATTGTTACTTTATCAATATTAAGTACGGCATCAATGATTTCATCAGTTGTTTTGACTAGTGGCCCTGGTACTTCGTTTTCGATATCGATATAGAAGCCTCTCAGTTGATCACGATACTTTTCGAGATCATAAGTGTAGAACAGAATCGGTCTTCGTAAGTTCGAGTAATCAAAGAATACAGATGAGTAATCTGTAATAAGAATGTCTGAGATCAGATATAGTTCCGCGATGTCGTCATATTTGGACATATTATAGACAAAACCTTCGTAACCATTAATATTGAGATCATCTGCTATGAAGTAGTGCATTCTTAGTAAGATGACATATTCTTCACCAAATTTTTCTTGCATTTTTTGCAAATCGAATTTTAGATTAAACTTGTATTTTCCAGGTTCATAAAATTCGTCATCACGCCATGTAGGAGCGTAAAGAATGACTTTTTTATCTAACGGGATGTTTAATTTAGTTTTCATCTTCGTAATGTAATCTGAATTGTTGTTAATGTACAACGTATCATTACGTGGGTAGCCATCTTCCAGCATGACTTTATCAAATTTAAATGCGCTTTTGAAAATATCCGATGAGTACGAATTTGCTGCAATTAAATAATCCCATAATCGTGATTGCTCATAAAATTGTTGTTTGTATTTAGGATTGGCTGAATAGACTTCATCCATATCGAATACTAGTTTTTTCAGCGGTGTACCATGCCAAGTTTGTAAAAATACATTCCCTTCACGTTTTTGAAGGTGAAGTGGTTGACGCATGTTACTTACCCAATACTTTGCCGTTGCCATGTGATAGTAATACGCAAGGCTTAGACGCTTCACTTGCTTCGCATTTCCTGGAATATCATGGTTTGTTTCATTAAACGACCAGACAAATTCGTACTCTGGGTAGTGTTTAACCATATATTCATAAATATACTTCGGACTATCCGCGTAGTTTTTTCCAAGGAAACTTTCGAAAACTATTTTTTTCTCATTAAGAGGTCGTTTTTGGAGTATATCTTTATAAATTTGTCGAGTCAGTTTTGTTTTGCTTGTAAAATTTTGTTTTGATTCTCTTCCAAAATGGTGAATGCTAACTGCTCTTTTGTAACTTTTCAATTTGTGATTACGTAGTGCTTTCAGTTCACCACGAACTAATAAGTTTTGATTTTTATATTGCGCTGGAGAAACTTTTTCCATTGCAGTTGCTAGTTGTTCAAAGTTTCGATCGATTTGAGTTGCATCTCTCATTATTAGGATAAATTTTGAGCGATAAAAATGAATAAGTAATTTATCTAGGAGTTTTTGTTCTTTGTTATTTCCCTTTAGCTCTGCTTTAAGCTGATTATAAACTGTTAAGAAATCCTTTAATATCTTCTCTCTATCTTGCTGCATTAGCGATGGGTTAGTAATCGGATCATTTCGAAGGCGACGGAAATATACGCTTTCTTTTACTTGATAAATTACTGAACGATTTTTATATAAAGGCAGTAAGAATGCTATTTCGGTGTAACAATCTGTTTCTTCTGAGAAACGAAGATTGTATTTACGAATGATTTCCATAGAAAACAAACTATTGAGCACACTTAAATTTTGTAGCACTTTAAATACCTTGTTACGTTTTCTTATTGTCACTTCATGTTCATCAATATCGATATTGCTATCTTCTTTATTCGTTAGTTTCTTAGTGCGGCCCATAATATAAGTTTTGTTACCAAGACCTTGTACTAATTTATCAAGCGCATGTTCATTGATAAAATCGTCACTATCTACAAAATATACAAAATCCCCAGAAGCTTGTTCGATTCCAAGATTTCTTGCAAAACCTACACCTTTATTTTCAGTTAAATTGATACTATGGCAACGAGAATCTGCAGTTGTATACTGCTCAATAATCTCTGATGAATTATCTGTCGAGCCGTCGTTTACTATAATTATTTCTATATTTTTGTATACTTGGTTCGTTATAGATGTTAAACATTCTTCTAAAAATTCAGCTGTATTATATACAGTTACGATAATTGTTACTAATTTATCCATTCTTACACCTCTTTATTAAGTTCATGCATTATCATAAAATCATTAATTGTTATGTATTCTATATTCCTCTTAATGATGATTTTTGTAAATATTCCATCTTATTTTATTATTTTTTTGATTTATATGCCTCATCGATAATACCACAAGACAATATTAATCAGTATAATTATTCTTAAAATTTTCTTTGTTATATAACTATTATTTCAGTTATACTAATAGCAGTTATTGTATGTAATTCCTAAATTACAATACCTCTCACAATGTGGTAATTAAACATAAAATTGAATTTTTTTCGAATATTTCGATTTTTTTAGCGATTATCCAACGAAATGTAGAAAAATAGGTGAATGAATGTTAAAGGAATTTATAATATATATTTATTTGTCGGTAAATAGGTTGGTATTTGGGCTTTTTAAGTTTTTACCACAAAAGAGTAAAATCGTTTTTTTATGTGACTTTGGGGATAATGCGAAGTTTGTTATACGAGAGTTGCAATCACGCGGGTTTGAAGAGATTTATGTTCTGAAGACTAGCAAATGCAAAGATGATTTTTCCGATTTAGGCTTAAATGCTAAACATATAGTGGATTTTCGCGCATCCAATATTGGTGGCTATTTGAAAGGTTTATATCATTTGGCAACGGGTAGTAAGGTATTGATCGACAATTATTTTGCCATTTTAAGTGCAACGTCGTTTCGCGAAGGTGTCGAGTGTATACAGTTATGGCATGCAGCTGGCGCGATTAAGAAGTTTGCATTGCAAGATCCAAGTATCATGTTCCGTTCCCCTTCTGCTGTTAAGCGATTTGAGAAGGTTTATGGGCGAATGACGAAAGTAATCATTGGCTCTGATGAGATGGTACCGATTTTCATGTCAGCATTTGGCATGCGCAAAGATCAATTTTTGCGTTTTGGGATTCCACGTACTGACTTTTACTTTCGACAAAAAGAAGAAGTTAATGCTCGTAGTGAAATTCTCGAGTTGTATCCTCAATTAGCTGGGAAAAAGGTAATTTTATATGCACCAACTTTCCGCGATCAGCAACTGTTAGAACAGAAGATTCCTTTGAATTTTGTAGAAATCATGGATTCACTTGGAGAAGATTTTGCAATGGTGATCAAGTTACACCCTGCTGTGGCTCATAATGCTGAGTTGATTGCTCATCCTGCAATTGTTTCCGTTGCAAATGATGTACCTGTTTCCAAATTACTGTTTGTTACGAATTATTTAATCAGTGATTATTCTTCGATCCCATTTGAATTTGCTCTACTTGGGAAACCGCAGATTTTTTATCCTTATGATTTAGAAGCATATGAGATGGAGCGAGGTTTTTGGAAGGATTATGAACAGTTAGTTCCCGGTCCGGTTGTTTCAAATGATGAAGAACTAGTTTATGTTCTGTTGCATCATGAATTTAATCAGGAGCAAATGGAGACTTTTTCTAAAGATTGGAATACCTATTCTGATGGGCATGCTAGTGAAAGATTGGCAGCGTATTTGATGGATTAGATAAATGGTCCAAAGCTTGATCTTGGGAACCTTGCATGAGTTCTCGGCGTTCCTTATTCTATTAAGACTTTTTATAGAGATTATCTACAGAAATGAATTTGGCATTTCTAGTTAAATATAATATAATACCATTTAGTATTATGTATGGAGGCACACTATGAAAAAAGTAATTACGTATGGTACATTTGATTTACTTCATGTGGGACATGTTAATATTCTTCGACGTGCAAAAGCTTTAGGCGATTACCTTGTTGTTGCTATTTCCTCTGATGAATTTAATGCTTTAAAAGGGAAAAAAGCTTACTATAGTTTTGAAGACCGTAAGACAATTCTTGAAGCAATCAAGTATGTAGACGAAGTAATACCGGAAGATAATTGGGAACAAAAAGTTCTAGACGTGAAAGATCATAATATCGACACATTTGTTATGGGCCACGACTGGGAAGGTAAATTCGATTTCCTAAAAGATCATTGCGAAGTAATTTACTTACCTCGTACTGAAGGTATTTCTACAACTAAGATTAAAAAAGATTTAAATACCCAAGTATCTAAATAAGCATTTCGCTTTAACTAACCACCTGCTCCTATATTGGAGAGGTGGTTTTTTATTTTGTTTAGAAATGACAAACAAAAAAGGTCGCCTAAGCGACCTTTTAATCTTGTGATGTGACTTTATTCAAAAGGCTGTTCCATAATTCGTATTGAAGTTCAGGAGAGTATTTCTTTTGTGCGGTACGGTATGCATTTTCTCCCATTCTTTTTGCCTCGTCTTCATTTTCTAGCATGTAGATGATCTTTTCTGCTAATTGCTCACGATCCTTATTTGGAACAGCATAACCATTCTGTCCAGCTGGTTCAAATTCGTCTATATAGTAGTTGTTGTCGTATAAAATGACCGGTGTTTTATTAGCAAATGATTCTAACGCTATTAAGCTAAAGCCTTCGTATTTTGATGTTAGGACTGTTACGGTAGCTTTTGCTAATACTTCGTCTACTTTGTTTGTGTAGCCTTTTAATTCGACATTTTTTCTCAATTTTAATTTCCGAATAAGCGATGTTAGCGCACGTTTTCTAGGCCCTGCACCGTAAATGTGAAGTTTAGCATCAGGAACGTCTTGAATAACTTTAGCAAATGCACGAACAGCTTCACCAATTGCTTTACCTTCATCTAATCTTGCTACAACTGTAACAAGAAGTGGATCTTTTTTAGTCATATCCACATTATTCACTTCGATTGTATTTGGAATGACATAAATGTTGTCGTGATCACCAAATTGCTTGATGATATCCTCTTTTTGCTTTTCTGTTAGGACAATAATAGGGTCGCCATTCTCTAAATTTTCTAGCATGCCTCTGTGATGTTCTTTGAGCTCACTACCGTAAGTGTAAGGTGCTTCAAAATGATTTGTATGAATAGTATAGATACGGTGTGCCAAGCCGGATTCCATACTCCGAACTTTACTTGCTGTACCTGCTCCGTCGCAGATGATAATTGGCTTTTCCGGCTCGTTTTTGCATAATTCGTTAAACCAATTGACATGAAATTCTTTGTTATTAGCAAAACTTAAGACTTTTTTTGACTCGGGATGAAATAGATAAATTTTCTGTTGCTTCCCCGTTTTATGGTTGTACCATTTCGAAAGATAACAAAAGCCGTCTGGTGTATAGTGTAGCTCTTGGTTTAGCTCATTGTTAGACAAATGATAATAAAGCGTACGATTAATATAACCATCGCTATGGAATTCTTCACGTTTAATGAGAATTTGTTCGGGTGTGTAATAGTCGATATATCTCAATTTTTGATGCTTGTCCCAAGCTTTGCATTTTACATATGTACCATTTTGGAAGTAGTGCGTTTGTTCTCCGCTTTCTTCTACTTGATATTCGGGTTCAAATTTTTCGCTGGCTAATCGGTAGCTTTCAATACTTTCAGCTGTTGGTTCACTTTTTGTGTAGCTTTTTTTATAGTAGTCATAAATGTTCGTGATTTTGACGTTTTCGGAAAGTCTACCTTCTTTTTTTAACTTTAATTCTATTTCAGAATAATTATCTTTATAGTCTAGTGTGATTAGTTCAGTGCAATAATTAGCGTTATTTAATAAGCCTGCCCTCTTATACATGACACTATTAACGCCATATTTATCTACGTCAATGTCCCAAACGACCATGAATATTTTTTTCATTATTTCACTACTTTCTTTTTGGGTGTGTTTGTTAAGGTCTACTATACTCTGTTTTCAACTCTGAATTCAATTATTTTCAAGTTAGCCGTATATTTTGCATGACTCATGATAAATGCCAAGTGAGATAGTTTCACTTGGCATTTTGGGTATATTTTTTAATTTATAGTGTTTGAATAAAGGCTTCAAGACGATCAAGGCCTTCTTTTAATGTTGCTGGTGCATACGCGTAAGTAATGCGAATATAGCCTTCACCATATGGAGTGAAAACAGATCCTGGGATAGCACCAACGCCTCCCTCTTTCATAAGACGGATTGCAAATTCTTGAGATGATAATCCAAACTTTTTGATAGATGGGAAAATGTAAAATGCACCATTTGGTCTTTGAACTTCAATACCCATTGCAACAAGGCGATCGAAAACATAATCACGACGGACAATATATTGTTTGTTCATCTCAGATGGAATGTCTTTACAGTTTGTAAGTGCTTCGATAGCAGCATATTGGCTAGGAAGTGCAGCACATATTGCATTGTACGCGTGAATTTTCACGACTTCTGCCAAAAGCTTAGCAGATGACATAAGAAACCCTATACGCCAGCCTGTCATTGAGTGTGATTTTGATAAACCGTGAATTAAGAACAATTTATCTTTTAGCTCAGGATACGCACCGAATGAGCGATGTTCACCTTCGAATGTGTTTTCACTATAGATTTCGTCTGAAATGATATAGACATCTTGTTTTGTTAGTACTTTTGCTAACGCGTCCATTTGTTCATGGGAGATTGTAGCTCCTGTTGGATTAGATGGGAAGTTAAATAGTACGGCTTTCGTTTTAGGTGTGATTAGTTGTTCTAGACGTTCCGCTGAAGGTTGGAAGTTTGTATCTGTCGTATCTAAGTAAACTACTTTTGCACCGCAAAATTGGATAATTGGTTCGTATCCTGAGTAAATTGGTGCTGGGAGGATGATTTCATCCCCTTCTTCGAAGATTGTACGGAATACAGAATCAATAGCCTGACTTGCTCCGTTTGTGACGATAATTTCGTCTACAGCATTATAATGGCAATCATATTTTTCTTTAAAGAACGCTACAGCCGCTTCTCGAAGTTCGATGAGACCAGCGTTATGAGAGTATGTTGTAAGGTTTTGTTCGATTGAACGGATACCTGCTTGTTTGATTGATTCAGGAGTTGGGAAGTCTGGTTGGCCAATCGTTAAGTTGATGGCATCAGGGTAGTTGATCAGTTGATTTGCGAATTGGCGTATACCAGGTAAACCACCCTTTAGAGCTTTCGGGTTAAGGGATAAAGACATTTGGTGTTCCTTCTTTCATTTGATTAGCATTTTTGTTTCTTGCTATTTATTATACCCTCATATTCTGAAAACTTAAATATTTTATTTCATATTTTGGAGATTTTTTGATTTTATGGTGAGTTTGCTCGGGTGGGGCTTGGCGATGCTCCCTTCGGCTTTTGCGCTTTTTGCTGGGTTTAGCGTTGCTCGCTCTGGCTTTGGCTCTACTCGCTCAAGGTTTAGCGCTTCTCACTCTGGCTTTGGCGCTACTCACTTCAGCTTTGGCTCTACTCGGCCAGGCTTTGGCTCTACTCGCTTCAGCTTTGGCGCTGCTCGCTCCGGCTTTGGCTCTACTCGCTGGCTTTGGCGCTACTCACTTCGGCTTTGGCTCTACTCGCTCAGCATTTAGCGCTTCTCACTCTGGCTTTGGCTCTACTCGCTGGCTTTAGCGCTTCTCACTTCGGCTTTGGCTCTACTCGTTCAGCATTTAGCGCTTCTCACTCTGGCTTTGGCGCTACTCGCTGGCTTTAGCGCTTCTCATTTCGGGTTTGGCTCTACTTGCTCAACATTTGGCGCTTCTCACTCCGGCTTTGGCTTTACTCAAAATCTATCTTTATTTAAAAACTATTCTTGATTGTTACTTAGGCAGATTTTCTTTAAACAATGGCTTTCTATAATCATAGTGGTATGTTCGTGATCTAGTATGGCCGGTGGGGGTTAGGGTCATTTGTTTTAGTAGTTTTGTTATTCGGTTTTTGTTGTTAATTTGTAGGTATTGACTACATTCTTTATGGGTTATGTTGGATTTAAAGAGCCAGAACCAGTCTAGCATTGCTAGTTTGATTGCGTTGTCGATATTTTTCCCACAGGTTTGGCATGTCCATGTACGTTGGGAGTAACGTCTGCCTTGTCCCCCACAGCAACAGATGATGCCAGTTTTAAGTTGTTCTAAAGGAATACTGTGTTTTTTTGTTAATGGAAAGACGTTGTATGGTTTGTTGTTATTTTTTATTTTATTAATAATATGTTGAAATTGATTTGTTGTGATAATGGCTGGGTATTTATTTAATTCTTGTAGATATAGTGGTACTTCTTTTGATCCTAGTAATTTAATTTGTGTTGGTGGGATCTCGATGTGTGTGCGTTTGTTTGGCAATACGATTGCTTTGAAAATTGGTAATTGCATGCCGACTTCGTGTTGCAACCAGTATTCTAAACTGTCGACTGTTCGTAAAATTTGTTGTTGAGGACATACGTATGTTGTGTTGGTGCCATCAATTGATTGGATTAGTTGGTAGGGGTTTTCTAAGAATTTTAATGTTCCTCTTAGATGTTTTACTTCAAGAATGCAAATATAGCTTGGTGTGATTATTAATGAATCGATTTGAATGAGTCTGTTTGGGGATGCTTGAATTTCAACATTTGGGAGAGTTTGAAATGGGAGAGTAAAATGCGTTTCTTGAATTAATTGATCGACTCTACATTCTCCATTGTATCCTGCTTGAATGTTGATCAATTCTTTTTGCAATTCAATGTTTTTTGAGAATGTTGGGGAGAGCCTCATTAGTAGTCTTGGATATGCTGACAATATTATTGGTTTTGGTCTTGGTTCGAAAATTATTATTACTCCTTTCCATCATAATTTTACATACTATTATATCTTTTTTTGTAATTTATTACAATTATATAATGAGCACAAAAAAGCCAGCTGCTTATGCGGCTGGCTTTTTTTTAGTGATTTAAGACAACAGATAGGAAGTCTTGTGCACGTTTTGAGTCTGGATTTGTGAAGAATTTTTCTGGTGGTGCGACTTCGACGATTTTACCATCGGCCATGAAGACAATTTGGTCGCAGATTTCTTTAGCGAAGCCCATTTCATGGGTAACGACTACCATTGTCATGCCGTCGTTCGCAAGCTTACGGATGGCGTCGAGTACTTCTTTAACCATTTCTGGGTCTAGAGCTGATGTTGGTTCGTCAAAAAGCATGACTTGAGGATCCATTGCAAGCGCGCGTGCGATCGCTACACGTTGTTGTTGACCACCCGATAGGCGCCCTGGATATGCATCGAATTTGTCACCTAAACCTAGAGATGTCAGTAGTTCTTTGCCTCGTTTTTCTGCCTCAGCTTTCGATAGACCTTTTACTTTAATTGGGGCGATTGTGACATTTTCAAGTGCTGATAAGAACGGATATAGGTTAAAGCTTTGGAATACGAAGCCGATGTTCGTGCGAGCTTTGTTAATATCCGTTTTTTTGTCATGAATAGAAATACCGTCCACGACTATTTCACCCTTGTCGATTTCTTCTAGTGCATTTATGGTACGGATTAGAGTTGATTTACCTGCTCCACTCGGTCCGATTAGTGCGACAACATTTGATTTTGGTACTTCTAGGTCTATGTCAGTTAATACATGATGATTACCGAAACTTTTATTAACATTTTTGATAGAAATCATAATTCGCATTCCCCTTCTTATTGTTCATTTTTCAGCATACGTTTTTCGATTTGACGAATGATTAAAGATAAGCTGAATGTCATGATGAAATAAACGAGCGCAACGAATGTCCAAATTTCTATATAACGGAATGATGTTGCTGCTAAATTTTTTGCTTTTAACGTTAAATCTACACCTGCGATAACTGAAATTAACGATGAATCTTTGATAAGAATGATAAATTGTGATGCCATTGGCGGTAAGATTCTTCTGAATGCTTGAGGTAATATGATGTAGCGCATTGCTTGGAAATTTGACATACCTGCTGAACGCGCTGCTTCCATTTGACCTTTAGGAACAGCTTGGATACCAGAGCGAACAATTTCTGCAAGGAATGCCCCTGAGAATGTTGCTAGACCAACGATTGAACCCCAATAAGATCCTAATGAGAAAAATTGACCTAATCCGAAGTAAATCCACATTAACAATACTAGTAATGGTACGCCACGCATGATTTCTACGTAAGCACTTGATATAAATCGAATAATAGGGTTACCTGAAATACGCCCGATTCCGAAAATGACTCCTAATGGAATACTTAATAATAGTGAGATCGCTGAAATTTCTAATGTTAGTAAGGCGCCTTGGATAAAGACGTCCATATTATTTGGAATGACGCTCCAGTCTAGTTGAATGTCCATGTAAATGTCCTCCTCGATCATTTCTGTGATCGGTTTTTATTCGATGAAAGACTACAAAGACGTCAGCAAACATAGTGGAGTAGTCCTCCCTTTATGTTTAGCTACGCCGTTTGTAATGTTTCAAAGTACAGCTTGTTCTATTATTCTTTAACTGTTTTTAACCAATCGCTATTTTCGAACCATTTTGCACGTGATTGTAATTCAGCCGGGCTATCGATATATGAGTGTAAAAATGAGTTTAACCATTGTACTGATTCGAAATCATTCTTCTGTACTGCAAGACCTAAGTTATCTGCAGAGATGACGCCTTCAAGTTTCTTCACTTTTCCTACATGTTGTAGGTTGTAAACTTGGATAGCTGGTTCGTCATAGATTACTGCATCAACTTGTCCAGATTGTAGTGCTAATGCTGCTGCTGGGAAGTCTTCATAATCTTTAATTTCTGCATTTTTGAACATGTCTTTTGAAATTAATGAACCTGTTGTTGCAATTTGAGCTGCAATTTTAGTGCCTTTTTTATCTAGGTCTTCATATGATTTTATAGTGTTGTTTTTTGATTGAAGCATGATACCTTGTCCTGTTTTGTAGTAAGGATTTGCAAAACTGACTGCTAATGCACGTTCACCTGTGATAGACATACCTGCGAAGATCATGTCGATTTCACCCGTTTGTAGAGCCGGAACCAGTCCGTCAAATCCGTATTGTTTTACTTCTAATTTAACACCTAAGTTATCTGCAATTGCTTGTGCAACATCGATATCATAACCGATGAATTTTCCTTTTGAATCTACCATTTCAAACGGGAAGTAACCAGGATTTGTACCAATTACTAGTTTTTTTGCTTTGATTACTTTTTGGATAGTTGAGTTACTATTGCTCTTTCCTGCAGATGAATTTGAATCTCCACCATTGCCGCATCCAGCAACTACTAGCATGGTAATCATTAATAATGCCGCTAACCATTTCTTCATAATATATACCTCACTTCATTTAATTTTTAGAATAAGTTGATAAATTGAAGTATAGTTTATTTTTATTCATATGTCTACATAAAAATTAATATATTATAAGTTTTTCAGAGATTTTATACATATATTAAGAGGTTTTTAGTGTTTTTATTCATTTTTATGCAAAGTGTATGTATATTCATTTATACAGTAATTACTGGGGGGTTGTGATAACTTTGACATTGCTGGAGGTGTTTTAGCGCTACTCAGGATTTCTTTGGCGCTACTCGACTCCCTTTGGCTCTACTCACGACTCCTTTTGCGCTACTCAAGACTCCTCTATCACTACTCACCGCCATTCTCCCTAAAATAAAAAAGCCCGCTGTTTTGGCGGGCTTTAGCGTTTTGGATTTGGTGGGCGTAGAAGCTCTAAGATGGATTGGGCTCGTTGGTTGTGTAGGCTTAAGGCATATTGGGCTGCTTGTTGAAGTATGTTAGCTTTGACAAAGTTCATCATTTCTTTGGCCATGTCTGTATCACGGATGCGGGATTCGGCAGCGGTTAAGTTCTCTGCCATGTTGACTGAGTTGTTGTAGGCATGTTCGAGACGATTTTGGTAAGCTCCTAGGCGCGAGCGTTCGCTGGAGACTTTATTGATAGCTGCGTCAAGTTTTGAGAGGGCTGATTCGGCATTCTCTCTGGTATCAATAGATAGTCCGTCGATGTCGAGGCTTGCGCCGCTCATATCATTAATGGATACGTCGATCGTCTGACCTGCGTTTGCACCTGCTTGAATTTTCAAAGGATCTTTTGATGCACTGCCGTTGAGAAGTTTTTTTGTATTGAATTCGGTGTCTGTTGATGTTCTTGTAATTTCTTTTTTTAGTTCTTGGAATTCTAGGTTTAGTTGACGACGATCTTCGTCAGTTAATGTATCATTTGATGCTTGAGTCGAGAGTTCTCGCATACGCTGAAGCATGGCATGTGTTTCATTGAGTGCCCCTTCAGCTGTTTGGATCATTCCGATACCGTCTTGAATATTCTTGCTGGCCATATTGAGTCCCCGAATTTGTGCACGCATTTTCTCTGAAATGGCTAGCCCTGCAGGATCGTCACCAGCTCGGTTAATACGATAGCCCGTTGAGAGGCGTTCTAGTGCTTTACTCGCCATATTCCAGTTGTTATTCATACTTTTTAATATAGAGAGTCCTTGTGAATACCAATCTCCTATCCTCATACCCCTCAGTCCTTTTGTGTTTTTCATTTATATCGGCCTTTACATTAATTCCTTTATTAGGAAAATCATATTCTAGTTCATGTGTTTAAAGTTTAAGTGATTTGTCAAAGCTTTATATAAATATTCTCGGTATTCATCGAAAGGGGCTATATTGAAATGGAATCGAAAAAAAATGTAAAATTGGATTTCTATGATTTTGTAATTAATGCATTTGGAGTTTTTATAGCACTTTTAATTATTTTTGTATATGTGTTAACACATTGAGGGCATGTTAAAAGCACCTATCGTTTTATAAATGATAGGTGCTTTCTATGTGGTTTGGTTATTCAATTGAAAATCCTCCGTTAGTACGATGCTATAGTTTGTTTGTTAGTGTGAAAAATAGATGCTCATCTCGAACCGCGAGTGCTTGATCGATAAGGCGAAGTTTGTTGTTCTTTTCAAGTTGAGTGATTAGGTCTACTACTTCCTTGTTTGTACTAATGAATTGCACTGTTTTGCCTTTTTCCTTCCCCAGCTCTAAGGAGTCATAAATTAGTTGCAGATGATCATGGATGTTAGATATAGTTAGCAATTGATACAACGGTAAGCGTATGAAACGACTACCTTTTTGGAAAACAAATACTTCAGATAAGTTTTCAATTTGTAGATTATTGAGATTGATAATGATTTCCTTGCCCTCTACTGGGACAAAATGATATAGCTCATCTTCTTTTGTAATGGAAAAATATTGATAAGCAAATACTAGCTTTAGTCGATTACCCTCTTTCTTAGTATAAAAAGGTTCCATTCTTCGTACATGTAACATGCAAGTCACTCCTTTTTATAGAATTTTCAGATTATTTATATGGTACCATTATATGCTCATTTAGTGCAGATAAAAAGCAAAAGAACAAATTTCTTTTGCTTTCTAGAATTTATCTCTTTTTCTTCCTTCCATATGTAAAAAAATAAAAAGTATTCGGCTCAGCGATTACATAAATAGTGGTTAATAAAGCTTTTAAATTTTCCTCGCTTTGCTCGTATGGCATTCTTCGTTGATGTAAAAAAATATGATTCCGGGTTAAGTCTACACTGACTGTATCGAAAAAGTGATTATCAATATAAACGTCGTGGCGTTCTTCATAACTTCCCTCAGAAGAAATGATGACCTTTTTGGAACGGTTTTTAGGCGCATAAACTAAATACCATTTAAAGGATTTAACTGAATGTATGGATGATCTAAAATCAGGAATTCGAATCATATAGCGTGCCAATCAATCACCACCCTAATATTATTATTTATTCCAATATTTAGTTATATACATTCTCACATTATTCTCTTAAGAATTCAATAACATAATGAAAAAGTACCCTGTTTTATTGATTTTCTTCATGTTTTAGATGTGCTTTTGTAATAAAATCAGACTTTCTTCACTATTTATCAATTCATACTGTATGCTTATAGCCGCTTATTTTCAGTAAAAATAATATTATTCTTGTTTGATTGCAAATATAATAAAATAAAGACTGTCCTTATGCATTTACGGATGACCTGAAATAGCCGTATAATGAAAGGAACGACTTTTTTCAGGAGCGGAATGTATGAATACAAATATTTCAGAAATTGCCAAAAAGTATGAAGATGCTATTCGCAATAATATGGCTGCAATTGAATTAGAGCTGAATTCATCAGTTCCCGAGGATGAAGAGCTTGTCAGAAGAGCAGCTTTTTTAGCACGCCATAACTATGTGAAAATTTCTTCATATAGTGAAGTACTTAATATACTTCATTTTGTTGTGCAGGATGCTACTCCTGCTACGGCAACGTTATATATAAACGATGATTTATTTACATGTGATTGTCGTAATAAAAAATGGTGCCGCCATAAATTAGCGGCGATGTTCGTGTTATATCAATATGTTGATTCACTGTCTGGTTGGCTCGAGAATTTCCGTTCTCAGAAGTTAAATCAGCTTTCTTTATTTAAAGATGAGCGTACGCCTGAAAGTTGGCTAAAGCTTGTGGAGAATATTTATAAAGTAAATTTATATAATCAACAATCATTAAACCCTTATTTAATAGAGAGCATTTTCGCTGATATGCAGTCTCAGATTGCAAAACATACGCCTTTAGAACGTGAATGGCGCAGTTTATATCAATTATTTACGCATATGGCACTTCTATCTCATACTTGGAAGCACCTCCATCCAGCTAATGAGTCGGCGCGCTCCTATATGATCAATTTTATCGAGCAAGAGAGCCAGGCATTAAAAGATTATATTCGATTAACAGCTAGTAAATCTCGTCTTTTTGCGACGGATCCGTTTTATGATACATTGCAACAAATGACGCATTATTTCCTTGTAAAACAGGAAGGTTATTTTGAAGAGCGATTGTACATTTATACATTGTTTTGGGAGTCTATGTTTAATGAGAAAAAACGACGTGAGCTTGAACTTGATATGCTTCGTGCAGAAAAAGACTTTTCGAGTGATGTAAATATAGAAAGCATCCGAGCTATGTTCTTCCTTATGCTTAAAAAGTATGATGATTTACAACAATCATTGACACAGATTAAAGTCGATGAGTTATTAGTATGGCTCGATCTAGCTCATTTTGCGGACCGTAACGAAGATTCAGAAGCGCTACAAATGATTTTGCGTTCTATGCTTCCACTGTTAGATGAATTCATCAATAGTTGGTTAGCAACGAGGTATCGTTCAAATTTCGTCAATACTTTCAATCGTCTTTGTTCAAAAATAGATTTAACTGATGAAGAGGCAGAGTTACTCTTTACAGCTTCCGGTATGTATGGCATGCAACCTTTTTCACATTATTTAATTGAAAAGGAACGTTATTTGGAATGGGCTGCTCTGCATCATCGCTTCCCTTCTTCACTAGCTTATTTGGAGTTATGTGGTGTGAAGGATGTGTTGGAGTATAAACCTGAAGTTCTACTTCCTCTGTATCATGCACTTGCATTAGAAGAAGTTTCTCAAAAATCGAGACAGCATTATAAACAAGCAGTCCGAGTTTGGAAAAAAATGAAAGCTGCAGCGAAGAAAAGTGCAAAAAACGAATATTGGAATCAATATGTCGAAACACTTCGCCAACAATATAAACGATTACGAGCTTTACAAGAAGAAATCGAGAAAGGAAACCTGAAGCTATGACAACTATTTCAAACGTGCCATCTACTTTCATGAAATCCATCACGCTTGGCATTCAAACCGAGTCCAATCAATCGTTCACGTTGCAAGCTTTTAAATCCGATGGACAACCAATGTATACACATGAATGGCTTCCTTTTCTCTTCTTCCACTACGAGGCTACTTTTTATGGTTTAACGGCTAATCATTCGGAGGAATTTGTTACGTTAACTCCCCTTGAAATGGTTGAATTATTTTCTCAAAAAGAGCAACATCCTTTTGTTCAATACGAAGGTATCGACATGGCATCAGCCAAGTGGCTGACTGCGGCAAATGAAGCCTCTAGCTTCTGGTATTCTCCTCGTCTATGGGATTCTATTTCACTTGACGAAGAACAACAAAAGTTGGATCTAAAGGTTCCATTAGATGAAACAGCTGCAAATTTACTAGAAAATGCATTAATGCAAAAAATGGTGGAGGCTGGTTTGCTTTTTTCAGATTTACCGCCATTATTACCATTCTTCCGAAATGGTGGATGGCCAATTACAACCAAAAATGTTCATGATGAAATTTTCGTTGCATTGAGGTTGCGTGAACCAGAGGAATTGTCTGAGGATTGGTTATTAGAGACCGTTATTCGTGGGAAAAAAAGTGCGACTTATTGGGCTCCACCTATGCGCAAGCGCGCTTTGAAAATCGAAAACGCGCTGCCTGATAAGTGGAAGCAACATGCTGACGGAATAGAAAAGCTACAAGGTCAAATGTCTAATTTATTGCATATGCATGATTACATGGATAATGCTGATACCAGTTTATTCTTGTCATTAACTTTATCGGATGCAGATGTTAGACAGTTTTTACGTGCAGATTTTATCCGTCTACAAGCACTAGGATTTGAAATTATTTTACCAGCTTGGTTAAAAGACATAAAAGATTCTCGTGTGAAAGTACGAGCTAGTGCTAGCACTGCTTCAAATTATAAATCAGCTGCTGGTTTACAAGAGATTCTAACGTTTAATTGGAAATTATCCTTAAACGGTCAAGAACTAACCATGGAGCAATTTCAACAAATGGTCAATGATAATCGTGAATTTATACGTGCTGGTACAGAATGGGTACGGGTGGATGCGGCTTGGATGCAAGAGATCCGTAAACTAATGGATAAAGCTGAAAATGAAAATTGGACCGTTCGTGATCTGCTATTCCAGGAGTTGCCTGAAGAACTTGTTGTACCAGTGGAAGAGGATGAGGATGATTCTGCGGATGATCCATTCTTCCAATTTGAAATTCAGAAGTCATTGAAGGACTATGTGAAAAAGCTACAAGATAAAAAAGGTTTGCCATCTGTACCTGTATCAGACAAGCTACAGGCTTCTTTACGTCCTTATCAGCAGGAAGGTTATGAATGGCTGACATTCATGCGTGACCAGCAGTTTGGAGCTTGTTTGGCTGATGATATGGGACTTGGCAAAACAGTTCAGCTTATCTCTTATTTATGTCATGTCTATGAAGAAGAAAAGCCACCGACTCTAATTATTTGCCCAACTTCTGTTTTAGGCAACTGGCAAAAAGAACTTGAACGATTTGCCCCTTCTTTAGAGGTTTACTTACATTATGGCGCAGGTCGTTTGAAAGAAGAATCTTTAGTTAGTTACTTAAAAGAGCAATCCCCTCAAGTTGTGTTGACAACGTACGGAACTGTTACACAAGATGCAGATAGCCTTGAAAAGTTAAATTGGGCTTGTATTGCGCTTGATGAAGCTCAAAATATTAAAAATATGCAAACAAAGCAATCTAGAGCGATTCGTAAGTTGCATGGCGAGCATCATATTGCATTAACAGGGACACCTGTTGAAAACCGCTTGTCCGAACTATGGGCTATTTTCGACTTTATATACAAAGGTTACTTAGGAAGCATTCGTCGCTTCCAAGAAGATTATATCGCTCCGATTGAGCGTGATGATTCTGAAGCTCATAAGCAAAAATTACGAAAAAAAATTCAACCATTCCTATTACGTAGAACGAAGCAGGATCCTGCACTTATGCTGAACTTACCTGATAAACTTGAACAGCTTGAATACTGTCCATTAACACAAGAACAAGCTGTACTTTACGAGAGCTTTATCCAAGAAACTATGCATAAGCTCGAAACATTAACTGGCTTTGAACGTAAAGGTTTGATTTTGAAAATGCTTAGTAAGTTAAAGCAACTATGTAATCACCCCGCTCTGTATTTAAAAGAACCCTTTGATAATGCAGCCGATATGCTACCGCGTTCAGAAAAGTTAGATCGCCTTGTAACACTTGGATCTGAAATTGCCAGTAATAATGAACAATGCTTAATTTTCACTCAGTATATTGGTATGGGCCACTTACTACAACATTGTTTCTCCGAACTTTATGATATCGATGTGCCGTTTTTAACAGGTAGTATGCCTAAGCAACAACGTGATCATTTCGTTGAATCTTTCCAAAAAGGTGATTTCCCTATTTTCATCTTGTCTTTAAAAGCAGGTGGAACCGGACTAAACTTAACAGCAGCCAATCACGTTCTACATGCTGACCGCTGGTGGAATCCTGCGGTGGAAAACCAAGCGACAGACCGTGCATACCGTATTGGTCAAACTCAATTTGTACATGTTCATAAGTTCATCACGACAGGAACTATTGAAGAGAAAATCGATACACTATTAACTGAAAAACAAGCATTATCAGAGGATCTCATCCAATCAAGTCAGTGGATTACTGAACTAAAAGACGAAGAAATCCTTGATCTATTATCTTTCAATTTTAACTAAATGATTATCGATAAAATCCGGCTATCATGATAGCCGGATTTTTTTGATCTCTCCCGTTAGATCTTATTCACATACAATCGTTATTTCTACTTCTTACTTCCCCTACTCAGATAGACAAAATTTCAAGAAATGATTTATCATTACTTTTACTGCTTCATCCATGTTTGAGTCTAATTGCTTGGTCCGATGTTAATACCATAATCTATGAAACATTCTCCATGTAAAGTGGTAGATTATTTGGTAATTCTTTAAAGGAAATTATGTGCCTATTGGTGCGGTCTTCCAATAGCGATATGGATTAAACAATCGGTAATTTTTCTTTTTCAGTATTTGGCAGATGGAATTCTTTTGTGAATTCTGCTGCTACAGATGCTTGTTGTTTCGTTAGTCTTGCATCTGTAGCGACTTTTTCATGTATACCTTCCCTGTCTTTCAAAACGAGAAAACGGACGTCCTCTCCAATGACTTCCGTTATATAGATTCGTTTGCCATCCTCCTTTTGATAAGAGCGTGATTGTAAGCGGCCACTAACCCCTATTAGTGATCCTTTGCCACAATACTTCACAACATTATCAGCCAGCCTTCCCCATGCTGTACAGAAGACGAAATCAGCTTCTATTTCTCCGTTTTGATTTTTATAGTTTCGATTTACAGCTAGTATAAAGTTAGTTTGAACCCTCCCTTCTTGTAACTTTCGTAGTTCAGGATCCTTTGTAATCCTTCCTACTAAAGAAACTTGATTCAATGTATCACCTCCTTTTGCTTGAATGTAAGTCCATCATATTCGGGAAAGAATATTTGTGCAAAGTCTTAAAAATAGATTTTGGTCTATTTCTGATATGTATAATTAGCTTTTTTAACGTGTCAATTTAAGTTCTTTCCTGTAAACTGTTGTCTTATATAGGTTTTCTTTTTTAGATTGACTGTCCAAATGTTAAATTTGGAACATTTAGGAATATGTTATAATGGACATAATACATTACATAAAGGATGGTGGTTGGTTTTAGTGAAAACGTTTAAAATGCTCTCTTTGGAATTGTTACAGGATAATCAGTTAAAATCTTACCCTTTAATAGATGGCATCATTATCAATCAAGAGAATAGCCATAAATCATGGGTTTTGGAAATGTATATGGATCACCAATATAAAACTGTATTTGAACCTTATTTAGGAACCGACGAAATTTTAGAAGTGCGAGCAGTTATTTCTTATCCAGACAATGAACCAGCAGCCTTTAGGGTTGTAGTAAATGCTGTGAAGGAAATAGACAATCAAGTTTCCGTATTGCTGAAGGGAACACTTAAAACGATACGTCGGCAATATGCAGAGCAATTACTGTCTAAGTTAATTGAAGAAGGTCTTGAAGGTGAAGATCTTTTAACTCAATTTAAAACAGATATGAAAAATAGACCTCGATTAAGTCCTTAGTAAACGATAAAAACTCGGCATATTAATCTTATGCCGAGTTTTTTGATAATCATTTTTATTTATTGTCTTTATTATCTTTATTAAGGTTATCCTCGACGACATCATCATTTGTTGTTGTGTTTTCGTCTATGATTTCCTTCTCTGTTGTTGTGTTTTCATCTATGACTTCATTGTCACCAGGTACTGTTTGATCCACCTTTTCATCATGCACGTCTGGTGTCATATCATCCACCCCTTCACGCACATCATCCTCAACACGTTCCATCGGTGTTTCATCTTTTGCTGGCTCGTTTGCTTTATCATTATTACAGCCTACGAGTAGAAGTGATCCTAGCATAAGTACTGCGGCAGGTTTAATCCACATAAAAAAGTTCCCTCCTTTCTGCAATGTCATATCCATCACACACTATCCGTGCGATATAACATATCTTGCCCCGAAAGAAGGAAACTATCCTTAAAAACTCTTTGTTTTATTTATGCATTTTGTACTGGTCCAATTGCAAATAAAATGTCTGCTTCGCAAACTAGCTCACCATCAACTGTTGCTTTGGCATGTCCCTTACCCATTACACCACGTAATTTAGTAAACTCTACTTCTAGACGAAGTTGATCGCCAGGAATTACTTGACGTTTGAAACGCGCATTATCAATTCCTGTTAAGAAAGCTAATCTTCCTTTAAACTCTTCAGATTTCAATAGTGCTACTCCACCAACTTGTGCAAGTGCTTCAATAATTAAAACACCTGGCATCACAGGATATCCTGGGAAATGCCCATTGAAAAATTGTTCATTAATTGAAACGTTTTTTAAACCTACCGCTCTTTTTCCTTCTTCAAGTTCAAGAATACGGTCTACAAGTAAAAATGGATAACGATGAGGTAAAATCGCTTGAATTTGATCTGCAGTTAACATTTTAGTCCTCCTAATATGAAAGGTTCTGTAGAAATAATGATTATTTGTCCACTACGCCGTTCATAATATCAAATATATGGCGCCATGTAGAGACTTTCAGTGTATCTAATGCATCGCCTTCACCAATAACACTATAACCAATCATTGCACCTGACACAGCCGCTATGACAAGCAAAATGAGTACGACAAGGATTCGCATCCCGATTGGGAGGAGTCGTAAATTTGACCACCATTTCATATTAACTTCTTCTTTAACCTCTCTCTCGATTTTTGCTTCTTTACGAGTCATTGGCTTTGAAGTATTAGGCACAGTCACGTTTTTTTTCAAATTGTTTGTCATAACTTGTTTTTCTCCTCTGTTCAGATTGCTTTATCGAATGCCGTTAACAAGACCTAACATTTGATCTGATAAAGTAATCGTTCTAGCATTAAATTGATAAGATCTTTGCGTATTAATAAGCTCAGTCATCTCTTTAGACGTATCTACGTTCGACATTTCTAAAGAACCGTTTTGCAAACCTATCTCAGCTCGGTCTGCACCTTGTAAATTACGAAGGACATCAGCTTCTGTCACACCTAATTCATTTAAGTTTGTAGGAAGACCGATGTATGTACCCGAAATATGTTCCATTAGTTGGGGACGTTGAAGCTCCGTAACAGCAAGTTCTACTGTACGTTGTGAACCGTCATCAAAAGTAATATTCAGCTCACCATTGTCTTTCATACCAAATTCCTTTACGTTTTCAGGGAAAATAATTGGATTTCCATCAGCTCCAGCAACTGGATAACCATCTGCATTTACGAGCATGGCATTGTTATAATCATCGGTTGATATATATAAATCCCCTTGGCGTGTATAGACTGTACGGTCGCCATTTTCACCATCTGGCATGATGATATTCAAGTATTGCTTCGGCTTTGTGAATGAAAAGTCGAGAGAACGTTCTGTCGTTTGAATATTCCCCTGCTTCCAAACCGTTTGTGCTTGGGCCAGTTGTGCCCCAACACCAATACGAATTCCTATTGGAGATTGGCGCTCTGTCTTATCAGACTTGTCATTGTTAAATTGTTGATATAATAATTCGCCAAACTTTGCTTCCTTAGCTTTGAAACCATGCGTATTACTATTCGCTAAGTTATTTCCAATCGTATCAAGCTGTTGTTGCAATTGAGTCATCGTGTTGGAAGCGGAAATCATTGTACGTAGCATATCATAGCCCTCCTATGTATTTCAAAAATACTGTTTCTGTTACACTTTTCCAATTTCGTTAACGGCTTTATCCATACTACGGTCATAGGCTTGTAATACCTTTTGATTTGCTTCGAATGCACGGTAAGCTGTCAGCATTTCTGTCATCGTTTTACTAGCATCAACATTTGAGCGTTCAATATAACCTTGTTTTAAATTAAAGCTGACACCATTTACAGTGTATGCAGATGGTAAATCTTCACCGTTGTATGTACGATATAGTCCGTTATCTTGCTTTTGAAGTGTATCTGGCTGTGCTGCGTATGATACGCCGATACGTGCTACTTCTTGCTCTCCAGCGCCGATAATACGACCGTCATCCATAATTTGATAATCATCATTTTGTAACTGTATACGTTGACCACTATCTGATAACACATAAAGACCTTGTGCGTTTGTTAAGTAACCTTGTGGATCTAAAGTGAAATTACCGTTACGTGTATACGTTTCGCCTTCTGTAGGATGTTCTAAACGGAAGAATATTGCACCTTTAGCGCCAGTTTCTGCATCCGTCGGTAATTGGTTATCAACTAAAGCAACATCAGTTGTTAAATCAGTAGCTGTAATTTGACCTTGTGAGTAGTCTGGTAATGTTTCTTGCATGTATACACCTGCATTTAATGCACCAATCTGATTGTTGGCTGTTGTGTTTAATCCACTCTCTAAATTCGTACCTGACTTCGTCATACGCGACATAAGCATATCTGGGAATGAACGAATTGTAGATTGGTCTGCTTTATAACCTGGTGTGTTGGCATTGGTAATATTATTTGACAGTAATTCAGTACGTCGCTGTTGTGCAATCATACCTGTAGCTACTGTATAAAACCCACGAAACATTGCAATCACCCTTTCATCAATAAATTAAAGTATATGCGATTTCTATACTTTCCTTATTTCGGCTACAAATCAAATATGTTTTGATACTTTGTCCATATTGTTGAGCATAATGCCTGTTCCTTCAGCAACGCAGTTCATCGGATTCTCTGCAGAGATTACTGGTACTTTTAACTCGTCCGTTAATAATTGGTCAAGTCCATGCAATAATGCCCCACCACCAGTAATTATAATACCGCGGTCAATAATATCTGCTGATAGTTCAGGAGGTGTTTTTTCTAATACATTTTTAGCTGCTTGTACAATCATTGAAATGGATTCTCGTAAAGACTTTTCAATTTCAGCAGAACCAATTGTAATTGTTCTTGGTAAGCCTGTCACCATGTCTCGTCCTCGAATGTCCATCTCATCTTCTCGGCTACCAGCATACACAGTACCGATTGTCATTTTGATTGATTCGGCTGTACGTTCCCCAATTAGTAATTTATATTCTTTTTTAATATATTGTAAGATATCATTATCGAATACATCTCCTGCAACCTTAATGGATTCAGAAGTAACGATATCTCCCATTGATAGTACGGCAACATCTGTAGTGCCTCCACCAATATCAACAACCATATTCCCACTTGGTTGGAAAATATCCATTCCTGCTCCAATAGCAGCTACTTTTGGTTCTTCTTCTAAGTAGACATTACGACCACCAGATTTCTCTGCTGCTTCACGAATAGCCTTTTGTTCTACACTTGTAATATTTGTTGGACAACAAACTAAAATACGAGGCTTTGAGAGAAACCCTTTAACGTCTAATTTACTTATAAAGTGTCTTAACATCGCTTCTGTTATATCAAAATCAGCAATTACACCGTCTTTTAATGGTCGAATCGCAATAATATTGCCTGGTGTTCTTCCTACCATCTTACGTGCTTCTTCTCCAACAGCAAGCACTCTATTTGTATTTTTATCTATCGCAACAACGGATGGTTCATTTAAAACGATTCCTTTACCTTTAACATGGATTAATACATTAGCAGTTCCTAAATCAATCCCAATATCCTTAGAAAACATGGAACTTTCCCCTTCCTTCACATAACAGCATTTATCGTACGTTTTATATATGTAATTATCTAGAATATTTTATCATATCAAGGTGGAAATTACATCTACATATTTTATGGAGATAGCTTATATGAACGGCTTGTTAAAGGTTTTCTTTCAATCTATATCCGCGTTTTCATTTTCCTAATAACGTAAAAAGACATCGAAGCAGATTGCCTACTTCGATGCCTTCTCCATAGTCGATTGTCGGGCTAACCATTTTTTCCTTGTAGCCTCTCCACCTCGTATGTGACGTACCGATTTATGGTACGCAAGAATTTCACTAACTTCCTTGGCCAACTCTTCATTTACTTCATTGAGACGTTCTGTTAAGTCTTTATGAATAGTGCTTTTTGAATAGCCTGTAATTTGTGCCATCGCTCTTACGGTTTGCCTCGTTTCTTTCAACATAAACCCAAGTTTCAAACAGCGGTTGCGAATATGTTCGTGCACATTCTCTTCCTTTCCACAATGTACGAACGTTTCTTCAACTTATGTTTGCTTGGAGCTTTTAAGAACTAAGCATTCCTTATTTCGTTGATAAATGACATTATTCAGCTAAATTTAAAAAGCTAAGAGTTTTTTAGGGTTAACATTAACCCCTTCTTCCATAACTTCGAAGTATAAGTGATTACCCGCTGTTGGATTCCACTCGTTTTCGATTGTTTTACCAAGTACTTGTCCTTGTGAAACTTTGTCACCTTTTTTAACTTTGATATCGCCTACTGAGCTATATTTCGTCGTTGTACCGTTTGGATGTGCAATAACGATTTCGTTACCGATGAATGGATCCATCTTCACTTCCTCAACATTACCGCTCATCACTGACAATACTTCAAATGGTTTCCCATCAACTGAAAGTGAGATACCGTTGCTCGTTGTGAAAGTTTGATTGAACACAAGCAATGCGCCTTCTCTCGTTTTTTCATCTGCTTCGACATCGTAAAAGTCTTGTACGATTGCTACTTCATCTAAAAGATCCTGTTGGAATGGGTATTTCATAGACTCTGCCTTAGCATTTGTTTCAACTGATGCGCCTGTCTCGCCTTTACTTGCTAAATTCGTAGCGTTGTTATTGTCTGAGTTTGTATAAGCACTATATCCCCAAACAAGTCCTACTAACAGAATTGAAAAGCTTGCATAAATAGTAGGCCAAAACCAACGCTTTGTTGTGACACTACCTTTTTTCGGAGAAGGGTTTGGTCTGTTTTCTTCCCTCATTGTCATCACCTCAACGTCATTCTAGACAATAACGCTTCAGTTTAAACATATGTTTTTATTATTTTTTATGGAGGTAATAGAAGCTTTCTTATAAAAGTGCTTTAAGATGTCCTTTGCATGGACCCCCTCCCTCGCCAAAGCCTCCGCACCGTATTGGCTCATGCCTACTCCGTGGCCGTACCCTACTGTTGTGACAGTGACTTTATTTTGAGCTGGTTTCCAATTGATTGTGAAGTCCGTAGAAGGGATATTAAGCTTTTCTCGGATTTCCCTGCCTGTCCAACTATAACTCCCCACTTGCATCGTTTGAACACGATTAGAGCTGTTTCTAGTTAGGTTAATAGCGTTTAGTTGTTCTGCTGACCATTGGAAATTGAAGATGGTATTCCACTGTGTTAATGCGAAATCTGTGTTTTGAATATAATTTGGAGACAATTCCTTTTCGCCTTCTACAGTAACTGTTTGTAAATATGGAATATCTTGTCCACTGTATTCTTCTGCGCTTTCTGTTTTTCCATTGCTTGTAGAAAAGAACATTGCCGTGATTAATTCACCGTTATAAGTGAGAATTTCACCTGCTGTAGTAGCTACAGCTTTTTGTAATTTTTTCTCGTTCTTATTGAAATTCGCTCCCCATTTTTTCTTTCTTTGTTGTTTTGACTCAAAGACTTGATGGAGGACACTCGGTTTTATCGCTTTCTGGCCATTCTCCGTGACTTTAAGGGCAAATGTGCGTGAAGCTACAGCTTGTGCTTTAAGCGCCTCTACATGAAAGCTAGAGGGCATTTCAGCTGCAATTACTCCAGCGATATATTGTTCTAGAGGTAGGGGGTCTTTAATTCCTTCCACAGTAATGTAAACTTCACAAGGTGGCTCAGTTTCTTGTTGTTTCTTCTGAGTCTGTTGCGTAGTAGATACGTTTGTGAAATTTTTAGGATAAAAATGCATACTAACAATTGGTAGCACAAACAAAAGGATGACGATAAAAAGGCTGATGGGTATTAGTAGAATTTTTTTCATATGCCATACTATGCTGGAGCATTCGTCGTTATACGAAAAAAACGTTCAAGAGCAACAAAGCTCTTAAACGTTTTAGTATTATGCTAGATTAATTTGTTTGAAATTCTACAGATGCTTTTTCAATCGTCGATACTCTTTCAATATCAGCGCCTAAAGCAGCTAGTTTTTTATGGAAGTTAACATATCCACGATCTAAGTGATGCAATTCAGAAACACGCGTAATTCCTTCAGCTACTAATCCTGCAAGAATTAGTGCTGCTGCTGCTCGCAAATCTGTCGCTGCAACTTCAGCACCTTGTAAATCACATGGGCCATCAATAATAACAGAACGACCATCAATTTTCGCAGAAGCATTCATACGTCTGAACTCTTCAACGTGCATAAAGCGATTTTCAAATACTGTTTCAGTAATAACACCAGTACCAGTTGTTTTCAACATTAAAGCCATCAATTGAGATTGCATATCTGTTGGGAACCCTGGATGTGGCATTGTTTTAATATCTACAGCTTTTAAAGATCCGTTTGAACGAATACGTAAACCTTCGCCTTCTTCTGTAATTTCAACACCCATTTCACGCATTTTCGCGACAAGTGCTGTCATATGTTCAGCAATGGCATTTTCAATTAGTACATCTCCACCTGTAATCGCCGCTGCTACCATAAATGTACCAGCTTCAATACGATCAGGAATAATATAATGAGTTGTACCATATAGTTCTTTAACGCCCTCTACACGGATTGTGTCAGTACCAGCGCCAACAACTTTACCACCCATCTCATTAATAAAGTTAGCTAAGTCTACTATTTCTGGCTCTTTAGCAGCATTTTCGATAAATGTAGTACCATCTGCTAAAGCTGCAGCAGTTAAGATATTCTCAGTTGCACCTACACTTGGGAAGTCTAAGTAAATTTTAGCTCCGTGTAAGCGTCCTTCAGTTGTTGCTTCGACATAGCCGTGTCCCATTGAAATCTTCGCACCCATTAGTTCAAAGCCTTTTAGATGTTGATCAATTGGACGTGATCCGATTGCACAACCACCCGGCATAGCTACGCGTGCAAAACCATTACGTGCTAATAATGGTCCCATTACTAATATTGAAGCTCTCATTTTACGTACATATTCAAATTGTGCTTCAGATGATAATTGTTTAGTTGCATCAATTTCTACTGTATTTGTTTCAGGTGAAAATGATAATTCCACATTTAAACTTTTTAATACTTCATCAATTGTATACACATCGGCCAAATTTGGCACATTTTTAATAATATTTTTTCCTTTTGACGCAAGTAATGTAGCCGCCAATATAGGTAATACGGCATTTTTTGCCCCTTCAACTCTAACGTTACCAGTTAAGGTATTACCGCCTTTAACAATGATTTTCTCCACCATTTGTCCCTCCGAACCCATGTATCCATTTATTATATATTTCAGTCGATAAATTTCTATTGTATGATGTCAATAATTAGTAAACAAAGCATTTAACATGTTACCTTTTTTTTTGCCTAATGGCAAGTATCCAACAAACTATTTAATTAAGTGATAACAATTAACTATAGACATTATACTTTACGCAAAGTTTGCGCAAATGGTGTCTGATTTTAGAAAACTGGACGCCCATTTTATATACCCAATTACTATTAAAATAAAACAAATTTCCACAAAATATTTCCTGGGTAATTATTATTCTATATGGAAAAATAATAATATGCTCTCACAAATTCAACCATAACAAATATCTAGCAATAATGAAAGCGTTCCCTCTGTAAGAGTTCAAAAATTTTAGCTAATCTTGTCAAAATGACGGATAAACTAAAAAATATTATATTATAATTGGTTTTTACATATAAAACAAGTTACTCAAAGAGATATGGAAGCTGACTTGACCATCCAGAAAATGTTAGGAAAAAATTCGAAACAGTTGACCCAATTGCGATACTTAATAAAATAAATAGCAACTGTATTTGAAAAACATGATTTTTTTTAAATACTTTTTCAAACATAATTGCTTGTAAAGCATAGAATGAGATCCCTATAAAAAATATATGTGAAATAATGCTAATTAGTGCATTTTGACCAATTGATGCTGTTATATCCACATTTCTCATCTCCTTTTAAATAAATCTTAAAAAAGCGGGCAGAAAAATTCTGCCCGCAATTCTATTTATAAAGCTTAGATGTTACCCTCTTTAACGTTGATACGGTTCATAGCGCGTTTAAGTGCAAGTTCAGCGCGCTTGAAATCAATGCCGTCTTGTTTACTTTGTAGTCGCTGTTCAGCACGATTTAACGCTTCTTTTGCACGAGCAAGATCGATTGAGCTTGCTGTTTCAGCTGAAGGAGTTAAAATCGTTACTTTATCAGGACGAATTTCAACAAAACCGCCGCTAACTGCTACTAATTCAGTATGCTTGTCTGAGTCCAGACGTACAGCACCTACTACTAGTGGCGCAACTGTAGGGATGTGACCAGGCAAAATACCCATCTCACCCGTTACAGTTTTAGCAATCACCATGTTGACTTCTGAATCGTATACTGGGCCGTCGGGAGTGACAATGTTGACTGTTATGGTCTTCATATTTTTTCCTCCTCGTCCCTAGTATTAAAGTTCAATACCCATACTTTTCGCTTTTTCGATAACTTCTTCAATACGACCAACTAGACGGAATGCATCTTCTGGTAATTTGTCATATTTACCTTCAAGAATTTCACGGAAACCTTTAACAGTTTCTTTAACAGGTACATAAGAACCTTTTTGACCAGTGAATTGTTCCGCTACGTGGAAGTTTTGAGATAAGAAGAATTGAATACGACGAGCGCGGTCAACTGTTAATTTATCTTCATCAGATAATTCATCCATACCTAGGATAGCGATGATATCTTGTAATTCGTTGTAACGTTGTAAAGTTTGTTGAACTTGACGAGCAACTTCATAGTGTTCAACACCTACGATATCTGGTGATAGTGCACGAGAAGTTGAAGCCAATGGATCAACCGCTGGGTAGATACCCATTTCAGAAAGTTTACGCTCAAGGTTAGTAGTTGCATCTAAGTGGGCGAAAGTTGTAGCCGGAGCCGGGTCAGTATAGTCATCGGCTGGTACATAGATCGCTTGGATAGAAGTTACAGAACCTTTGTTTGTTGACGTAATACGTTCTTGTAAACGACCCATTTCAGTAGCAAGAGTTGGTTGGTAACCTACGGCAGAAGGCATACGACCTAATAGCGCAGAAACCTCAGAACCTGCTTGAGTGAAACGGAAAATGTTATCGATGAATAGAAGTACGTCTTGACCTTGTTCATCACGGAAATATTCAGCCATAGTAAGACCAGATAAAGCTACACGCATACGTGCGCCTGGTGGCTCGTTCATTTGACCGAATACCATTGCTGTTTTCTTAATAACGCCTGAGTCGCTCATTTCGAAGAATAAATCGTTACCCTCACGAGTACGTTCACCTACACCGGCGAATACAGAGATACCACCGTGTCCTTGAGCGATGTTGTTAATAAGTTCTTGGATTAGTACCGTTTTACCTACACCGGCACCACCGAATAGACCGATTTTACCACCTTTAATATATGGTGCTAATAAGTCTACTACTTTGATACCTGTCTCAAGGATTTCAACTTGAGTTGAAAGGTTTTCAAATGTTGGTGCTTCGCGGTGAATTGGGTCACGGCGTTCAGTTGTTGGAATTTCTTCCGCTAAATCGATTGTTTCACCAAGTACGTTGAATACACGTCCAAGAGTGATGTCACCAACTGGAACTGAGATTGGAGCACCAAGGTCTGTTACTACTGCGCCACGTTGTAAGCCATCTGAAGATGACATAGCAATCGTGCGGACAGCATTGTCTCCTAGGTGAAGTGCTACTTCAAGAGTAAGTGTTTGAGGCTCTTCACCAGGGCGTTTAATTTCTACAGTAAGCGCGTTGTAAATTTCTGGTAATGATGAGTTGTCGAATTGAACGTCAACAACGGCACCCATTACTTGAAGAACGTGTCCTGTTTTCATACTTTTCCCCTCCTATCGTACTTGCATTACAGAAGCTGGAGAGCGCCTATTCTAAGGCTGCAGCTCCACCAACGATTTCTGTAATTTCTTGTGTAATTGCCGCTTGTCGTGCACGGTTATATACAAGTGTTAATGAACTAATAAGTTCGTTTGCATTATCGGTTGCGCTCTTCATTGCTGTCATACGTGAAGCATGTTCACTAGCTTTACCGTCGAGCAACGCACCATAAATTAAGCTCTCTGCGTATTGTGGTAACAATACTTCAAGAATTGCTTCACCAGATGGATCGAATTCATAAGATGCAGTTGTGCTTGATGCTGCGATGTCTGTAATTGGCAGTACCTTTTTCTCAGTTGGTTCATGTTGAATGGCACTGACAAAGTGGCTGTAGTACATATAAAGTTCATCATATGTACCATCAGTGAACATACCAACAGCCTTACGAGCGATTTGTTTAATGTCAGCAAATAAAGGTTGGTCAGGTAGACCAATTTCTTCATCTACTACGTTATATCCACGTTTCGCAAAGAATTCACTTGCCATACGGCCGATAGCGATGATAACAAACTCATCTTTAGAGTTGTGTCGTTCATCCATAGCGTTTTTAGCAGTACGAATTACGTTACTGTTATAACCACCTGCAAGACCACGGTCAGAAGTAATAACTAAATAAGCCGTTTTCTTAACTGGACGAGATACTAACATCGGGTGTGACCCGTCTGGAGTACCTGCTGCAATTGCAGCTACAACATCCTGAATTTTCTCCATATATGGAACGTAAGCTTTAGCGTTTGCTTCAGCACGTGTCATTTTAGAAGAAGAAACCATCTGCATCGCTTTCGTGATTTGACTTGTGCTTTTAGTCGATGTGATACGTTTTTTTATGTCGCGTAATGATGCCACTGGTATTTCACCACCTTACCGTTTATTTTATATTGACGTAAAACTATCAGATCTTATTCTGATTTAGCAAAAGTTTTTTTGAAAGCATTTAAAGTTTCTGCCATGTCTTCATCAGATGGAAGTCCTTGAGTAGTACGGATATGATTTAAAACGTTTTTGTGGCTTTCGTCATTTGCATCTAACCAAGCGTATAATTCGTTTTCGAAACGAACGATATCTTGTACAGGAATATCATCTAAGAATCCTTTTGTTAGTGCATATAGAATTGTAACTTGTTTTTCAACTTTAATAGGTTTGTGAAGATCTTGTTTTAGAACTTCTACAGTACGTTTACCACGTTCTAATTTAGCTGAAGTAGCTTTATCTAGGTCAGAACCAAATTGAGCGAATGATTCAAGCTCACGGAATGCAGCTAAGTCAAGACGTAGTGTACCCGCAACTTTTTTCATTGCTTTAATTTGAGCTGAACCACCTACACGTGATACAGAAAGACCTGCGTTAATCGCTGGACGTACACCTGAGTGGAATAGGTCAGATTGTAAGAAAATTTGTCCATCCGTAATAGAAATTACGTTTGTTGGAATATAAGCTGAGATATCCCCTGCTTGTGTTTCAACGAATGGAAGTGCTGTGATTGAACCACAGTCATATTTTTCGTTCAACTTAGCAGCACGTTCTAATAAGCGACTGTGTAAGTAGAATACATCCCCTGGATATGCTTCACGACCTGGCGGACGGCGAAGAAGTAATGAAAGTTCACGATAAGCAGATGCTTGCTTAGATAAATCATCATATACGATTAATACATGTTTACCTTGTAACATGAACTCTTCTGCCATTGAGATACCAGCATAAGGAGCTAGGTATAATAATGGTGATGGTTGAGATGCAGATGCAGTTACAACGATTGAGTAATCTAGTGCACCGTGTTGACGAAGTGTTTCAACTACGCCACGTACAGTAGATTCTTTTTGACCGATAGCAACATAGATACAAATCATATCTTGGTCTGCTTGGTTTAAAATTGTATCGATTGCAACAGCAGTTTTACCAGTTTGACGGTCACCGATGATTAACTCACGTTGACCACGACCGATTGGAACTAATGCGTCAATCGCTTTAATACCTGTTTGTAATGGTTCATGTACTGATTTACGATCCATTACTCCGAAAGCAGGGCTTTCGATTGGACGAGATTTTGTAGTGTTGATTGGTCCTAAACCATCAACAGGAAGACCTAGTGAATTGACAACACGACCGATCAATTCTTCACCAACTGGTACTTCCATAATACGGCCAGTACGACGCACTTCATCGCCTTCATTGATGCCTTTAGTTGGTCCAAGGATAACGATACCTACGTTGTTCGCTTCCAAGTTTTGTGCCATACCAAGTACACCAGTAGAGAACTCAAGCAATTCTCCAGCCATGACGTTGTCGAGGCCATGAGCACGAGCGATACCGTCACCAACTGTGATAACTGTACCTACCTCGCTAACTTCCATTGCAGATTGGTAATTCTCCATCTGCTGCTTAATAAGTCCACTGATTTCTTCAGCTTTGATGCCCATGTTTCTCACCTCTCAAATTCTTTATAATTAACCGATTAACGCACGTTTTAAGCCAGCTAGTTTGTGTGAAATACTACTGTCAAAAATTTGGTTACCGATTTGAAGTCGAACCCCACCAATTAAAGATGGATCGATTTCGTTTGTAATATTAAGTGTATTTTTACCCACTTTACGAGCGAATGCCGTAGAAATGCGTTGTGTTTCATCTTCTGTAAGAGGCTGAGTAGTGTATACGATTGCATCTGCTACGCCTTGCGTATCATTAGCAAAACGGATAAACTCTTCAATCACACTTACTACTTCATGAATACGTTTTTTATCAATTAAGACTTTAATTGCATTCACAATGATTGGTTGAACAGAAGCAAATACTTTAGAAACAAGTTCTTTCTTTTCTTTGTCTTCTAATTTTGGAGAATCTAAAAGTTGGAATAACTCTTTGTTCTCCTCGAAAACAACTTTCACTTCACGTAAGTCAGAACTTACTTCAGTTAGTAATTGTTTTTCTTGTGCCAATTGGAACAATGCTTTGGCATAGCGACTCGCTGCAGTCGATTGACTCATAGAGTTTCCCCTGCCTTCGCAATCGTTTCTTCAATTAGAGCACGATTCTCTTCTACTGAGACTTGTTTTTCAAGAACTTTAGATGCAGCAAGTACAGATAGTGAAACCACTTCTCCACGAACAGCAGCAATAGCTTTCTCTTTTTCAGTCTCGATATCACGCACAGCTGATTCTTTCAAACGCAATGCTTCAGCGCGAGCAGCAGAAATAATTTCTTCTTTTTGCAAGTCGCCTTGTTTCTTCGCGTTTTCAACAATCGTTTGTGCTTCTACACGCGCTTCTTTAAGAAGGCTACGTTGATCTTCTAAAAGTTGTTGTGATTCTTGACGGCTCTTTTCAGCTGACTCGATTTCACTAGCAACTAATTCTTCACGTTGTTGCATGATTCCCATCAATGGACCCCACGCCACTTTTTTCAAAGCGAACATTAGGATAATGAAAACTGCTAACGTTACAAGGATATCTCCACCATTAATAAATTCAGCAGAATTTCCTAGTACTAGATAGTCTAAAAACACGATTGTTTCACTCCCTTCAAGAGCTTAGAGTTCAAATCTTATATGATTGAATCTTAGTAAGATGTATTGTCTAAAGGAATATTATGCCTTAAAGACATAAAGGAATGGCGAAGTTTTCCTTTATCGAAAAGTCTCTTCGCCATTTTTTTATAAAACAATTAAAGACGATTATTTGTTCATTACGATGAAAGCTACTACTACAGCGATGATCGGTAGGGCCTCAACTAATGCTACCCCGATGAACATTGTTGTTTGAAGAACGCCACGTGCTTCTGGTTGGCGAGCGATACCTTCTACTGTTTTTGAAACGATCATACCATTACCAATACCTGCACCAAGTGCACCTAAACCGATTGCGATTGCTGCTGCTAATAAACCAACTGAACCTACCATTGAAATTTTTCCTCCTTGGAAATATAAAGTTTTTTGTGTGTCAGCTACTTAACTTATTAAATTAAGTATTTTATACTTAATGGTCTTCACTCACTTTGTGATTCATGTAAACCATTGTTAACATAACGAAAATAAATGATTGGATTGCACCGATAAAGATCGAGAAACCTTGCCAAATCATTGTTGGAACTACTGCTGCGAAGAAACCTAATCCTCCCCAAAGCGTCCCCATACTTGCAAGTAATCCTAAAAGGATCTCACCTGCGTAGATGTTACCGTAAAGACGTAGACCAAGAGTTAACGTATTTGCGAACTCTTCAATAATCTTCAATGGGAATAAGAAAGCCATCGGTTGAGCGAAACTTCCAAGATACCCTTTGAATCCTTTCGCTTTAACACCATAGTAGTTAGATAATACAATTATCATAACGGCAAGTGTCATAGTAACGATTGGATCTGCTGTTGGTGATTTCCACCATAATTCTCCATGAATTATGACTGAGAACGGAAGACCAAGCATATTCGCAACGAAGATGAACATAATCAGCGTGATTCCAAGTATATGGAACTTACCACCTGTTTTCCAGTCCATGTTGCTGCCAATAATATTCTTTACGAAGTCCATAACCCACTCCATAAAGTTTTGCATGCCTGTTGGTTTCAATTTTAAGTTTCGTGTCGAAATGAAAGCTATTAAGAAAACTATTAACGCTGCTACCACTAACATTAAAATATTACCTGGGTTAAATCCTAGTCCCCACAATTCAAAATGTGGATTTTCATGTTGCACTTTGCATTCACCTCTCTTTCAAATGCGCTTATTGGTATTTTACATGAAATACGATCCTGTCTACTAAAAGCAGAACGTACGGAATCATTAGCCCAATGACCGTGCTAATTAAATGAAAATACTTTGGCAACATGGTAGCAACCGCTACTGCAGCAATACCTGATGCAAAGCGAAAAGCCGAACCTAGTGATGCCACTTTCTTTCCTTCGCTAATAGAGCGATCAAATCGTTCCATTCTTCGGACTAGAATCCAAAAGTTATAATGACCAAAAAGCGCACCTAATGCGAGACCAGCGAATACTGTTTGATATGGCGTAAAAGCCCATCCTAACGCACAAAATGCGAGCAAAAAAAATAGCATTCTTTTCTGCTTAGCAAAAATCTGATGCAATTCTAGCATTGGTCTTTGATCTCCTGAATCTTATTTTCGAATGACGGAAGTAATAGCTGACCACCGGTTGGATGCCGGATAAGTAGTCATTTAAAACTACTTGCGGGGCGGAAGCCGTAATCTACTCTCATAAAGAGATGAATCGGAATCCATATTAAATGTGAGAGATAAGCTTTTAATGGAGAACCACCGCATATAAGGACACCAAAATTGATGCACAATACCGTACAAATTTACAATTTATGCCCAAACTGTAAATCTAGTAGAAACTTGATAACTCAAGTAATTGTAGATTGTTTACAGTTAAGGAACCCTTATCATTCTTACCCTTAGTTAGCATACAATAGTGAATATTTCATGTCAATTGGTTAGAGTGAAAAACTTCACAAAGGTGGTAACCTTGTCAAATTGTCGACAAATTTACAACAATATTGCCTTAAGTTAGTTTTTCATCTATTTATAGACAGAAATAGAACTACCTTACAAATTACTTATAACAAATCATAAGGTAGTTTCTATTCATTAAATTATTGATTTCACTTTTCCAAATAGGTCAGTAAAGCTTCGACAATTCTTTTTGAGGCAAATCCGTCACCATATGGATTTGAAGCTTGAGCCATAGCATTATACGTATTCTCTTCTATTAAAAGCTCTTTTGCTAAGCTATAAATAGTTTCCTCTTCCGTACCTGCTAATTTCAAAGTACCTGCTTCAATTCCTTCGGGACGTTCTGTCGTATTACGAAGAACCAGAACTGGCTTCCCTAGAGAAGGCGCTTCTTCTTGTACGCCACCTGAGTCTGTTAAAATCATGTATGATTTAGCAGCAAAATTATGGAAATCAAAAACCTCAAGTGGTTCGATCAAATGAACTTTCGCTTCGTCTCCAAGTATTTCATTGGCAATTTCGCGTACAGCTGGGTTCATATGAACGGGGTAAACAACCTGTATATCACTATGCTCTACTAAAAGTCTTTTTATAGCCTTAAACATATGGCGCATTGGTTCGCCTAAATTTTCTCTGCGATGTGCAGTTAGTAAAATTATACGATCTTGTCCAATTTGTTCAAGCACTGGATGACTGTAAGATGTGTTAACAGTTGTTTTTAATGCATCAATTGCAGTATTACCTGTAACTACAATCGTGCTATTCGCTTTATTTTCTTTCAATAGGTTTTGTTTAGACTGCTCTGTTGGTGCAAAATGAATATCTGCCATAATACCAGTAAGCTGACGATTCATTTCTTCTGGATATGGGGAATATTTGTCACCTGTTCGTAGTCCAGCTTCAACGTGACCTATTGCAATCTGGTTATAAAAGGCTGCGAGGCTTGCGATAAATGTTGTGGTCGTATCCCCATGAACTAATACGATGTCCGGTTTAGCTTGTTTCATCACTCGGTCTAAACCTTCTAACCCTCTAGTTGTGACATCGACAAGTGTCTGGCGATCTTTCATGATGTTCAAATCATAATCTGGCGTAATTTTGAATGTATCCAGCACTTGATCGAGCATTTGTCGATGTTGAGCTGTCACTGTCACAATTGTTTCGATTTGATCTGAATGTTTTTGTAATTCTAAAACTAGGGGAGCCATTTTAATGGCCTCTGGTCTTGTTCCAAAAATAGTCATCACTTTCCATTTTTTACGCAATGACCTTGCACCACCTTCGCATTATTTTGTACCGAATAAACGGTCTCCAGCATCACCTAAACCAGGAATAATATAACCATGGTCATTTAACTTTTCGTCAAGTGCAGCGATATAAATATCGATTTCTGGATGCTCATCATGAATCGCTTTCACACCTTCTGGAGCTGCGATTAGGCACATGAATTTAATACTTTTAGCACCACGTTTTTTCAAAGAGTTAATTGCTTCAATTGCAGAACCACCTGTTGCTAACATCGGATCTACGATGATGAAGTCCCGTTCTTCTACATCAGCAGGAAGTTTCGCATAATACTCGACTGGCTTTAAAGTTTGTGGATCACGATATAATCCGATATGACCTACTTTTGCAGCAGGGATTAGTTTTAATACTCCGTCTACCATACCGATACCAGCACGTAAGATTGGAACAATAGCTATCTTCTTACCTGATAATACTTTTGTTTTAGCTGTTGTTACTGGTGTATCAATTTCAATTTCTTCTAATGGTAAATCACGAGTGATTTCAAATGCCATAAGAGTTGCCACTTCGTCTACAAGCTCACGGAATTCTTTCGTTCCTGTATTTTTGTCGCGAATGTATGTTAGCTTATGTTGAATTAATGGATGGTCAAATACGTATACTTTACCCAAAGTGTTCCTCTCCCTACTTTTATTTATCTTGACTATTATACCAGAAAAACGCAGTTTGACTATGAGTCCGTTGCGTTTTTTTAATTTGTTATATTTTGCCGAGTAATTCGTCAACTTGTTCTAGTGTTAATGGCTTATTAAAATAGTAACCCTGTCCAATTATACAACCTAAACTAATAAAACCACTATTCTTTGAAATGTTTCAACCCCTTCTGATACCGATAACATGAGGAGATTATTAGCTAATTAAATAATCATACGGATAATTGCAAAAGTACTAGGTACATATATTATCAATAATGCTTCAACATATTTCACTTTTCGTGAATGGCGAATTCTTTAAATAGTTTCATGATCAAAAGCCAACTAAATAATCATCAAGGATGTTTCAAAGCTGTATGATTTTAGCTCTATCATAATTGCTTAAACTATTTTAAAATCTTCTCATCTTAAAAAAGTGATTTCTACTTTTTTAAGATCGAATATTAAAAAAGCTACTTTTGAATGAACAAAAGTAGCTTCGACTATTATTATAGTTTATTAAACTATTAAATTATGCGTATAGTGGGTGTTTAGTAGTTAATGCCGCAACACGCTTTTGTGCTTCTGCTTTAATCGCTACATCTTCTGGGTTTTTAAGAACAGATGCAATGATTGAAGCAACTTCTTTCATATCATCTTCTTTGAAACCACGAGAAGTAACTGCAGCTGTACCAACACGAACTCCTGAAGTTACGAATGGGCTTTCTGTTTCGAAAGGAATTGTATTTTTGTTTGCTGTAATTTGTACTTCATCAAGTAATGCTTCTGCAACTTTACCAGTTAACCCCATAGAACGAACATCTAATAATAGTAAATGGTTATCTGTTCCACCTGATACTAAATTAATGCCTTCAGCTTGAAGTGCTTCACCGAATACTTTTGCGTTTTTCACAACTTGTCCAATGTATTCTTTGAATTCTGGTTGTTGTGCTTCACCGAACGCTACCGCTTTACCAGCGATGACATGCATTAATGGACCACCTTGGATTCCTGGGAAGATCGATTTGTCGATTTTTTTGCCAAACTCTTCTTTACAAAGAATAAGTCCCCCACGAGGTCCACGCAAAGTTTTGTGTGTTGTAGACGTTACGAAATCAGCATATGGTACTGGGTTTGGATGTTCACCAGCAGCAACTAGACCTGCGATGTGCGCCATGTCTACCATGAAGTATGCACCTACTTCGTCAGCGATTTCACGGAATTTAGCAAAGTCTATTTGACGAGGGTATGCAGATGCACCTGCAACGATTAATTTTGGTTTATGCTCAAGCGCTTTTTGACGAACATCTTCATAGTCAATTACATTTGTATCTTCTGTTACGCCATACTCTACGAAGTTGTATTGTACGCCTGAGAAGTTTACAGGGCTACCATGAGTTAAATGACCACCATGAGATAAGTTCATACCTAATACAGTATCGCCTTGTTCAAGGATTGTGAAATATACGGCCATGTTCGCTTGTGCACCTGAGTGTGGTTGAACGTTAGCATATTCTGCGCCAAAAATTTCTTTTAGACGGTCACGTGCGATGTTTTCAACAACATCCACGTGTTCACATCCACCGTAATAACGTTTGCCAGGATAGCCTTCAGCGTATTTGTTTGTTAATACTGAACCTTGTGCTTCCATCACTGCTTCTGAAACGATGTTTTCTGATGCAATCAATTCAATATTGGCTTGTTGACGTGCTTTTTCCGCTTCCATTGCTTCAAATACCGCTGTGTCTAGTGCTGCAAGTTTGATCATTATACATATTCCCCCTGTAATCTAGTCTTTTTTATAAACTGCTCTTTCGCCACCAATTAATTTGGGGCGTGTTATCGCAACTGTCACAACTGCCTCACCTATATGGGTTATGGAAGTACGAACAGGAACTGCCACTCTTTTTAAATGCATGCCAATTAATGTTTGACCGATATCTATACCAGCATGTGCTTGTATCTCTTCTACAACGACAGGATCTGTAAGCTGATTATATACGTAAGTCGACATAGAGCCCCCTGCTGTTTGGGCAGGAATAACTGAAACCGGCTCAAGTCGGTAGTCTTCCGCTACTTTACGTTCTAAAGTTAAAGCACGGTTGAGGTGCTCGCAACCTTGGAATGCTAAAGATAATTCGTGATTTTCTGCAAATGCATGTAATGGTTTGTACAGTGCTTCTGCTATTTCTAAACCACCAGATGTACCGATTTTTTGTCCTTTGACTTCTGAAGTTGAACAACCAACAACAAAGAGTTGCCCTTTACGGAACGTTGCTTGTTGCTCTAACTCAGTTAGAAGCTGTTGTAGTTGATCTGTTATTTGTTGTAAGTTCATATTTTATGACCTTCTTAGTCGTTTTCAATCTCTGCAAGTTTTTCAACGCGTCGTTCGTGACGTCCGCCTTCAAATTCTGTAGATAACCAAGTTCTCACAATTTCAAGTGCAAGTCCTGGGCCAATTACACGTTCTCCCATTGCTAACACGTTTGAATTGTTATGGCATCTAGTTGCTTTTGCACTGAATAAATCATGAACTAATGCACATCGAATACCTTTCACTTTGTTAGCTGCGATAGACATACCTATGCCTGTTCCACAAATTAAAATACCTCGATCATACTTTCCACTTGCTACACCTTCTGCAACTGGTAGTGCATAGTCAGGATAATCAACTGAATCAGAGGATTGTGGTCCAAAATCGTCGTAGTTTATGCCTAGCTCTTCTAGCAGTGTCATAATCTCTTTTCGTAAATTGTTGCCACCATGGTCTGATGAAATCGCAATTTTCAATGGGTTCCCTCTTTTCGATAATTTTATTCAACAATAGTTTACCACTTCTAGCTATAGAAAGACATATTTTTCACAGTATTTAAATAAAAGTTTTAAATAAAAACACGAATGTTATTCTTTCTATAGTGTATATCACAGATTTTAATGTTCAATTACCGAATATAAATCATTATTTATAAGTATTTAATTCGGATTTCAATGAATTTGTCATTAAAATCATTTTGTTATACAATTATCTGCAAATTCGTGCAAGCTATTATTGAGCTTTAAGATAGTAAGTGTTATTTCTAACTAAAATATACCTTCTTTAAAAGTAAAAAAACTATCACAATAGCCACATCAGGGCTTTCATGATAGTCATTATGTACACATTATTGATTAGGAGCGGTCAAATTGCAGTATCATTTTATACAACTCTTCTGATTGCATTTTCAAATGCTTCGATAATTGATCAATTTCTTCGATTGACCTAGCTTGCTCCTCCGTTACACTTCGAACTTCTTGTGCACCAGCAGATGTTTGTTGAGCTATGGCAGCTACTTCTTGAGATTGATGAGCAGTTGTTTCAATATTATGCAATTGTTTTTCCACGAATTGAGATATTTCAACAACGGAATCTGCCATTTCATGAACGATTGAAGTCATTCCTTCTACTGCGTTTGTTGTTTCTGACACTCTCTCTACCTCTTTAACTGCAAAAGCTACTTGAGAAGTCATTTGCTCTACAACATTATGCACATCCGATTGCATCGTTTGGATTAATCCTGTAATACCTTGTACAGCTTCTGCACTTTGGTCTGCTAATTGCCGTACTTCTTCAGCAACAACCGCAAAGCCTTTACCATGCTCTCCAGCACGGGCAGCTTCAATTGACGCATTTAATGCTAATAAATTTGTTTGTGCAGCAATATCTCCAACCAATTGGATAATGCGTTCAACTTGTTTCGCATTACTTTCGAGTTGATGGATATTTCCAAGTGCATCTTTGTTGCCTGAGACAATTTGTTTTATGCCTGTTACAAGATCTTCAATTTTCTTTGTTGTAAATGTTAGTTCTCTCATCATGCGCTCAGAATGTTTCGAGGATAATTCTGCACGCCCGTTAACTTCCTTAGCTATCACTTGAATATCTTCAAGTGCCTCTGCTGTTTGCTGAATAGATACTGCTGAGCTTTCAGCGCCTTCAGAAATATGTGCAATTGTAAGAGAGACTGCCTCTGCTTGACTAGCTGCATTTTCAGTTTCCTTTGATAAACTTAACACCGTTTCGTTAGTCGATTGGAAATTTTGTTCAATACTATCTACCATTTTGCGGAGATTTTCGAGCATAGACTGAAATGCTACTGCCAGTGCTCTTATCTCGTCATTTGATCTTGGTAAATCTACATCTTCTCCTATGTAGCCTTCTGCTGCACGATTTGTAGCAGCCTCTAGATTTTGCAATGGCTTAATAATAAATGAGCTAAATGCTGCTGCTAAAATACCAGACCATATAATACCTAATGCATAAGTAATAATTTCAAATATTACTCGATTAATATTTGGGAAAAATTGTGGTTGAATATATTCGATAAAAATCAAACTGGTTGAATAAGTGATGATTGCTAAAATTGATACAAATAATACGAGTTGCTTTCTCAATCCAAAAGAATGCTTCACACTTCGTTTATTCATCGTTAGCCCTCCGATAATTTCGTTTCGAGTGCATCAATTAATTTATTTAACTCCTGGAACGTTTGACGATACAAATGGACATCTCCTCCAAATGGATCTGAAACATCATAAGAGCCATATGGCGCAATGTATTCCTTCAATGTAAATGTTTTATCAGAGATAGATGGGTAAGCCTGCAAAATCATTTCTTTATGAGCTGATGTCATCGTCAAAATAAGATTAGCCCACTGTAAATCCTCTGCTTCAATTTGTTTTGAAACATGTTCTGTAAAAATATTCGCCTCTGATAACACCACTTTAGCATTCTCTGAAATTTCACCACCAGGCATTGCGAAAATACCTGCTGAACGAACTTCCAAATCATCTAATTTCTTTGCTTTTAAAATAGCTTCTGCCATTGGACTTCTACAAGTGTTTCCAGTACATATAAAATAAATATTCATTACACACCCTCATTCCTCATTATATATCATAGTAGTAATAATGTTCCATATAATTATTAAATAATAGATAATATCCCCATTAAAAGTAATGCAACACCCGCTATCACCTGTAACATTATACCTAAATTAACTGGTGTTTTTCTTTTTATTGATAAAGCGATGTAAGAAAAGATAAAAGTTGTTATACCCGTACTCATAATAAATAAACTCTTCTGTAGTTGAAGCATACCAAAAGATACACTAACTGAAAAGGTATCAAGACTTGCAGTAACAGCTAATAATATAGGAGAGAGATTGGGTGGCTCTTTAACTCTAGCTGATAATAGGAGTTGTAGACCTATCAAACTGAGTAATGCACCGGAGAGCATCTTGGCAATTGTAATTAAATATTGGGCAGCCCATTCCCCTACATAAAAACCGATTAGTGGAAATATAACATGGAGACCGGCTGTCCAACAGGAAAGGGCAAATCGAAAACGAACTTTCGGTAAAATAAGAAATAGGGCGAGTACATCTAACGCTGTAATAACACCTGCTATTATTTCCTGCACGCTGTTCCCCCTTGCTTTTGGATATCTCTTTACGATATGCAAGGGATGTTCGGCTTTATGCTAGCTTTCTAATGTGTTGCTTCACGTTTAAAGTGTAATTATGTCCCAAGATGAAATTACGTATATCTCTTTTTCTCTTTAATCTATATACAAAAAAACTGTTCTCTCTTTTATATAGAAAGAACAGCTTAGTATCAGAAATTAATTAATGGCTTCCACTAGATAAATTCACCCTCAGTTAAAGCTGAATATCTGCTGAATACCATTTACCACCTGCGGACTTCTCGAGGCGATTCATAATTGCTGCACCGACACCTTCTGTTGAAGTAGTTGTAGCAAGAACAAGATCTGCTGTCGTTGCATTGCACGAACGTAAAGCATGATATAGATTAACTGCCATCTCTTCATTTGTATCCTTTTGACCAAAAGTAAAAAACCAATCAGCTTCTAGATGGCTTAAATTTTCTGGTGCTAGTAACGCCACTTTAAGCCCTTTTTCATGTAAAGTCTCAAGAGCATTAGCAATTGTTTTTTCTTCTTTTTCTATCAAATAAACGGGAGCATTTGGGGCGTAGTGAGTATACTTCATACCTGGTGCTTTTGGCGCCTGGCCACTATTTTGTTCTGTATGTGACGGTTGAGAAACAGGGCCAATAACAACTTCTAGCATTTCTTTTGTGACACCACCTGGACGTAAGATAACAGGTGTGTCCAATGTTAGATCTAGTACAGTGGACTCAACACCAATACCTGTAGTGCCTCCATCCAAAATCATGGGGATACTTCCATTTAAATCTTCTTCAACATGGATACCTTCTGTCGGACTAGGCTTACCACTTCTATTCGCGCTTGGAGCGGCTACTGGTTTCCCTAATTGTCGGAGTAAATGTAATGCAACTGCATGATTAGGCATACGAATCCCCACTGTATCCAAGTTAGCTGTAACACTAGTAGCAAGTACATTTGGTTTCGCTTTGAAAATCATTGTTAGAGGGCCTGGCCAAAACGCTTCCATACAAAGTTTTGCTTTTTGCGAAATATGGTCGACGTAATTTTCTAGTTCTTCGAAAGTACCTATATGAACGATAAGTGGATTGTCGGAAGGACGACCTTTTGCTGCAAAGATTTTCTTTACAGCTGCTTCATCCGTAGCAACTGCACCTAAACCATATACAGTTTCCGTGGGGAAAGCGACTACCTCTCCATTATTTAACAAATCCACAGCTTGTGCATAACTTTTTCCATTATCCACATTCATGTCCACATTTAGACGTTTAGTTTCCATCTCTGTATCTCCCTTCACTCAAGAGTTTTCAGAAAGTTATACACAATTTGTTGATAACTTTGTGTATATTGTGGACAATTTTACAAATATTGTGCATAACCTATTATGAGAAGATATCTTTTAACCATTCCCATATGAAAAACTTCTGTGTTTCCTCTTTTGTTTCTTCTGGTTTTTTTGGTTCTTCTTCGCGATAACATACTTTTGGGAATAACGCGCACCACCAATTATCCCCCTTACCACTACCAATTGTCACGACAAGTGCATCATAGTAGTTTTGTGGATATAAAAATCCTTCATACCTTTTAGCCGGGAATAATTCTTGTTTCCTAGAAACCTGTATCGATTGCTGACTGAATTTTGTGGATAATTTATTTTGAATTTCGTGTTCCACAACTGCTAGATTCTGTTCCATTCCCGTTCCATTTGTTTGGAAAGCTAGCTGTTTAATAATAGGTTCTATTTCTTTTAACATATCTTGTTTAATAAGCTGATCTTGTGTTGAGTTGCTATTTGCAACAATACGGAATCTCATTTGATCAGCATCTGCAATTGGTGAAGTATCCTGCGTAAACCACTGTGGTAGTAAAAATAAAAGTGTTTGTATAAAAAGCAGGGCTGCAATAAATTGTAGCACTGGCATCATTTTTGTTTTTGTTATTGTTTTTGTTTCTTGTTTTGGCATTTCGATATTCTTGTAATCTGGTATCATCTTAATCCCTCCCTGTCACAAGGATAGACAGGGTTCAGATGTTTTATTCACTAATCTCGCAAAAAATCATTCTATCTTTTTGATTAATATCTTTTACTATTTCTACTTTGGCCTGTGGAAATTTTTCTTTGAAAAACCCCGCTACTGCTTTCCCTTGTTTATAACCAATCTCTACGCCAATAAAACTTGGTGTTTTCATAAGAGGTGGCAAATCTTCAGCAAGCTTCCGATATAAAGCTAGTCCACTTTCTTCTGCAAATAATGCACTATGCGGCTCATGTTCTAAAACGATATCAGACATTTCCTTTGCTTCATCAAAAGCTATATAAGGGGGATTAGATAACACAACATCCCATTGTTCATGTACTAGAGGTGCTGTTAAATCTCCCTCTCTGAAAGTTATTTTCGCATCTAATTGATTAGCGTTATTCTCGGCTGTGGTAAGTGCTGCTAGAGAAATATCTGTTGCGATTACAGTCGCTTGAGGTACTTCTTTTTTCATCGTTATTGCAATTGCGCCACTACCTGTTCCGATATCTGCTATTTGAATGGATGATGTAGGTGAAAATAGTTTCTTAATGCGTTTTAGTGCTTCTACGATTAACTCTTCTGTTTCTGGACGAGGAATTAGGACTGATTCATCTACTTTAAAAGTTCGACCGTAAAACTCTTCTGAGCCCGTAATATACTGAATAGGGCGACCACTCTTATGTTCCTCAATCATGTTAAAATAGTTTTCCCACTGTGCCTCCGTCATTTCATCTCGCATGATGATCATTAATCCTGTATAGGATGTATTTAATGCATGCTGTAAAAGTAATCGTGCAGCTCCTTCTTCTCGACCGTTTTCTTGTAAAAAAGAAGAAGCCCGGTTGAGGGCCTCAAATACTTGTCTCGTCATATTAATCGTTTAGGCTTTCAAGTTTGTTTGCTTGTTCTTCTAAGATTAATGCATCGAAGATTTCATCTATCTTACCTTCAATAATTTGATCAAGCTTTTGAATTGTTAAACCGATACGGTGATCAGTAACTCGGTTTTGTGGGAAATTATAAGTACGGATACGCTCTGAACGGTCACCTGTACCAACTGCAGATTTACGTTCTGCATTATATTCATCTTGTGCTTCTTGTTGTAATTTATCATATACACGCGCACGTAATACTTTCATCGCTTTATCACGGTTTTTTAATTGAGAACGCTCATCTTGCATTGCAACAACTACGCCTGTTGGAATATGTGTCATACGAACAGCAGATGCCGTTTTATTGACGTGCTGTCCACCCGCACCACTTGCGTGATAAATATCTACTCGGATATCTTTATCAGCTATGTCTAACTCTACTTCTTCGGCTTCTGGCATTACTACTACAGTTGATGTTGAAGTATGCACACGACCTTGTGATTCTGTTTCTGGTACACGTTGTACACGATGTGCGCCACTTTCGAATTTGAATTTTGAGTATGCGCCTTGTCCGTTAATCATGAAGACAATTTCTTTATAGCCACCAAGTTCTGTTGGGTTGGCGTTCATGACTTCAATTTTCCAACCTTGTGCTTCAGCATATCGACTATACATACGGAATAATGTATTGGCGAATAGAGCGGCTTCATCACCGCCAGCAGCACCGCGGATTTCCATAATAACGTTTTTATTGTCATTAGGATCTTTCGGAATTAATAAAAGACGTAGGTGGTCTTCTAATTTTGTAATTTGCTCTTCTAATTCATTTACTTCTTCTTTTACTAGCTCACGCATTTCAGGGTCTAGTTTATCCTCAAACATTTCTTTTGCTTCTTGATACTGTTGTTTCACTTCTTTATATTCTCGATAAACTTCTACTGTTTCACTGATATCAGACTGTTCTTTTGAAAACTTCGCTAGTTTTTTTGAGTCGTTGACTATCTCAGGGTCGCTAAGTAATTCATTTAATCGATCGTAACGATCTTCAACGGCTTGTAGGCGATCAAACATTTTTTCACCTTGACCTTTCTTTTGGAAATTTATTTAAATCAACTTGTGATTAGCTATTTGCCGAAATATGCTCCTTCAATAGTATAATGAAAAAGAGCTGCTATCGCTACTCTTTTGAGAATTGATCGTTATTTTTTCTTTATATATTGATCAATACCATCAGCTATACTATTAGTCAGGCTTTTTATATATAATGGATCTGCTAACTTTTTGTCCTCCTCCTTATTTGTCATGTAACCCAATTCAATCAACACTCCAGGTACCTTCGACCAATTTGCTCCTGATAGGTTATCCCGATAAATAATTCCTTTTATATCTTTAATTTTTTTATTTTTTTCTATCTTTTGTATAATTTCATTTGAAATTACTAGACTCTTTTTATTAATACTTTTTGATATGTATGGATTTTTTGATGATGGCGTTAAAATCGAAAAACCTTTTTCTTTTTTATCAATGGACCCATCTGCATGTATACGTAAAAAGATGTCCGCTTTGCTTTTATTAGCAATATTGGCACGTTCACGATTACTTATGTTCACATTTTGTTTTGTACGTGTATAAATTACTTTATAGCCACGCTTTTTTAATGTATTGCCTAGCATTTTAGATGCTTCTAAAGTAAGGTTGGATTCTTTTTTGTTTGTATAGGGACTATGCGTACCATCTGTCACTTTATACTTCGTTTTAAGTGCACCCGGCCCAATTTGTTCAACATCAATATTGGCATATTGCTGATGGCCAGGGTCGATAACTATTATTTTCTTGCTAGATTTCTTTATTGCCGATTTTGCAGTTACTGGAACTGTTGAGAAAATAGCGATTAAAGCGATAAACGAAAACAATATTAGTATAACATTCTTCATATGTTCCCCTTTTAAAAATAGATTTACTATATTTAATACTAGCATACCTCAATATAACAAAATCCAATTTAGGGTAAAATGATTATTTATGTAAATTAAAACCTCCATTTTAAACGTAAAAAAAGAGCAGCCTTCAAGCTACTCTTACTGAGAAATTGATTTTCCTACTGGCACTACATGGTGATGTCTACAGCGAGGTTCATACGCCTCCGAAGCACCTACTAATATAACCGGGTCATCGATTCCTGCAGGTTGTCCATTAATTAAGCGCTGTGTACGACTCGATGGTGATCCACATACACTACATACTGCTTGTAATTTTGTTACTAACTCTGCGATTGCCATTAACTTAGGCATCGGACCGAACGGAACTCCTTTGAAATCCTGATCAAGTCCAGCTAATATTACACGGAAACCGTGATTAGCTAATTGTTGAACGATTTCTACAATATCATCTTCAAAAAATTGTGCTTCATCAATTGCAATTACATCGAAATCATCTGAAATGTGATCCCATATATCTTTGGGAGATTTGATAGGTCTTGCTAATACTGTTGTGCCATTATGACTTACAACTGCCTCTTCACTATAACGATTATCAATTTCAGGTTTAAAAACTGCAATTTTCTGCTTTGCAAATTGAGATCTACGAACACGGCGAATTAGTTCTTCCGATTTCCCTGAAAACATACTTCCGCATATTACTTCAATCCAACCATTTTGAGTCATTACGTACATGAATTAGACTCCTTTCAACACTTATATCCAACATCATAACGAAAAAATAGAGAGAATACTTCTCTTTTTTTTATATAAAAACTATGTTATGTAATCCACTTACACAGCTTTTTATTTTAAACGAACGAGCTTTATACTACACGAAAAAGCATTTTGGCGCAAGAAAAATACCTGCCTAGCAATTACTTGCCGGGCAGGTATTTTGTATATACGGGTTAAATTATTTAATACCGTATTTTTTGTTGAAACGATCAACACGTCCGTCAGCAGACGCGAATTTTTGACGGCCAGTATAGAATGGGTGACATTCGTTGCAGAATTCTACTACGATTTTTTCTTTTACTGAACCAGTTTTGAAAGTGTTACCACAAGAGCAGATTACTGTTGCTTCTTTATGGTCTGGATGAATACCTTGTTTCATGTGTATGATCTCCTTTCGCCCTGAACCATCTGGAACAGAGTTTATCGAACTGTTGCCTTACACGACCCAGATTAGTTTGCCGCATATGCAACACGTTTATTGCAATACTGTATGAATTATATCAAAAACTATACAGTGTTGCAAGCAAATAAATTATATGAATTTATAATTTAGTAGAAAATAACTTTGTTTTTACAGTAATCCTTTACCGTTTCGAGCAGCCTTCATGTCTGAATTTAGCTGTTCAAAAAACTCATCATTCGTTTTTGTTTGACGTAATTTTTTTAGGAATCGCTCCGCAAAATCTGATGAATCTGAGAATGTTTTACGAATCGCCCACAGTTTATCTAGTTGGTCTTTTGGAATTAGTAGTTCTTCTTTACGAGTTCCTGAACGGCGAATATCAATAGCTGGGAAGATTCGACGTTCTGCTAGACTACGATCTAAATGAAGCTCTAAGTTACCTGTCCCTTTGAACTCTTCGTAAATTACTTCATCCATACGAGAGCCTGTATCGATTAATGCAGTAGCTAATATTGTTAAACTACCACCTTCTTCAATATTACGTGCAGCACCGAAGAAGCGTTTCGGACGATGGAATGCAGCAGGGTCAATACCACCAGATAAAGTTCGTCCACTTGGAGGAATAACAAGGTTATATGCACGCGCAAGTCGAGTAATAGAGTCCATTAAGATAATAACATCTCGCTTATGTTCTACTAATCGCATAGCTCGTTCTAACACTAACTCTGCTACTTTAACGTGATTTTCTGGCAATTCATCGAATGTTGAGCTAACTACGTCCGCTGCTACTGAGCGCTCAATATCCGTTACTTCCTCAGGCCGTTCATCTATTAATAGTACAATAAGTTCAGATTCAGGATATTTCTCTGTAATTGCATTTGCAATTTCTTTTAAAAGTAATGTTTTACCCGCTTTTGGAGGAGCCACAATAAGTCCACGTTGACCAAAACCTACTGGTGCTACTAAATCCATAATACGTGTAGATAACTTTGCAGGAGTTGTTTCAAGTTTAATATGACGATCCGGGTATAGCGGTGTCAATGCTGGGAAATGTACTCGTTCTTTTGCAGTTTCAGGGTCTTCCCCATTTACCGCTTCTACATGTAACAAACCATAATAGCGCTCATTTTCTTTTGGCGGGCGCACTTTCCCCGTTACTTTATCACCATTACGTAAACTAAATCGACGGATTTGAGATGCTGAGATATAAATATCCTCAGAGCTTGGTGAATAATTTATAGGTCTTAAGAAACCAAAGCCCTCTTGTTGAATAATCTCAAGGACACCTTCCATGAAGAAGTAGCCTTCTTGTTCTGCTCTTGATTTTAAAATCGCAAAAATTAATTCTTTTTTTGTCAGCTTACTATAGTATGAAATTTTATAATCTCTCGCAAGCGCATACAAATCTTTCAGTTTCATATCTTCAAGCTGAGAAATTGTCATTGTCGTCATAGACATAGCACCACTCTTATATAAGTTTTTTGTATAGATGAATTTGGTCAACATAGATGTGTGAGAATTGCGAGTAAATGAATGAAATGTACTTTAAGAAGATGCCCGGCAAATGCCGGGCAATTAATATTGAAGTTTAATATTCCATAAATAGATTTGGTTTTTTAGTTAGGCTATGGCGTCCTTCGATGAAACGAACAGTACCAGATTTAGCACGCATAACAACTGATTCAGTTGTACAGTGCCCACCTTTAAATTGAACACCTTTTAGTAACTCTCCATCTGTAACACCTGTTGCGGCGAAGATTGCATCGTCACCTTTAACAAGGTCATCCATATATAATACTTTATTAACTTCGATACCCATCTTTTTGCAACGTTCAATCTCTTCATCATTCGACGGAATTAATTTACCTTGGAATTCTCCACCAAGACATTTTAATGCTACTGCGGCAATTACACCTTCAGGAGCTCCACCCATTCCGAATAGAATATCTACGCCTGTTTCATCAAAAGCTGTGTTAATTGCTGCTGCTACATCTCCATCAGAGATAAATTTAATACGAGCACCAGCATCACGAATTTGATCAACAATATGTTGGTGACGATCACGATTTAATAGAGTCGCTACTACGTCTTCAATATCTTTGTTTTTTGCTTTAGCTACTGCACGTAAGTTATCAATTACTGGTGCATTAATATCAATTTTCCCTGCTGCTTCTGGACCTACTGCAATCTTTTCCATGTACATATCAGGTGCATGAAGTAAGTTTCCGCGATCAGCGATTGCTAATACAGTTAGTGCGTTACCACTACCAGCTGCTACGATATTCGTCCCTTCTAGAGGATCTACGGCGATATCGACATGAGGTCCATTTTCATCATGACCTAATTGTTCACCAATATATAACATTGGTGCTTCGTCCATTTCACCTTCACCGATTACGACTGTTCCTTGCATAGGAATAGAATCAAATACTTGACGCATGGCTGTTGTTGCTGCGTCATCTGCTTCCATTTTCAATCCTCGGCCCATCCATCTTGCTGAGGCAATTGCTGCTGCTTCTGTAACACGTACTACTTCCATTGATAAACTGCGTTTCATTTTTAACTTATCCTCCCGCTTTCCAACTCATTAAATGGTTGGAATCCTTTAAAACTAAATCTATTGTAGCACACAGATAATTCTGTGCGACTTTTTTTCAGTTTTATCTATTTGTGGCTTTGTTTTCTTGTTCTGAAGGTAGCGATTCACGGCGAATATCTGCACCAAGCGCACGTAGCTTCGGAACCAATGAACTATAGCCTCTTTCTATGTGGAAAATGTCATGGATTTCTGTTTCGCCCTTAGCTAATAAGCCTGCAATAACCAGTGCTGCACCTGCTCTTAAATCTGTAGCAGTAACTGTAGCAGCTTCTAGCTTAGTCGAACCATTAATAATGGCTGTACGTCCTTCTACTTTACCATTTGCTCCCATGCGGGCTATTTCATCAATATGTTTAAAACGGGCAGAATAGATTGTATCTGTCACGACTGATGAACCTTGAGATTGTGTTAATAATACAGTAAAGGGTTGTTGTAAATCCGTAGGGAAACCTGGATATACAAGAGTTTTCACATCAACAGCCTGAAGTTTTTCAACTTTAGGAATGATGATTCTCTCTTCTTCCTCAATGATTTTGACGCCCATTTCTCGTAGTTTCGCTGTAACAGCTTCTACGTGTAAAGGAATTACATTATCGATTATAATACCATCACCAATTGCTGCGGCCATTATCATAAATGTACCAGCTTCTATTCTGTCTGGAATAATTGTATGATTTGTACCGTGTAACTCTTCAACGCCATCAATACGAATAACGTTCGTACCTGCACCTTTAATCTTAGCTCCCATATTCGTTAGTAACGTGGCAACATCAATAATCTCGGGTTCTTTTGCAGCATTTTCAATGACTGTGCGTCCTTTTGCTTTAACTGCAGCAAGCATGATGTTAATAGTGGCCCCTACACTGCTAACATCTAAATAGATTTTAGCACCTACTAATTCATCAGCTCGTAAATAGATTGCACCATGCTCATTTGTTACTTTAGCGCCTAATGCTTCAAAGCCTTTAATATGTTGATCAATCGGGCGTGGTCCTAAATGACAACCACCAGGTAATCCAATAACAGCCTTTTTAAATCGTCCTAACATCGCTCCCATCATATAGTACGAAGCGCGAAGTTTTTTGACATTGCCATTTGGTAAAGGCATATCAACCATTCCTCGAGGATCAATAACCATATGACCGTCAGAAAATTGTACTTCTCCACCAATTTCTTCAAGTAAGGCTTTCAATGTTGTAACGTCTAGAATTTCTGGTAAGCCTTCGATCGTGACGGGTGAATTAGCCAATATGGATGCTGGAATTAAGGCCACAGCACTATTTTTAGCGCCGTTTACTTTGATTGTACCTTGCAAACGCTTGTCGCCGTTAATTTTATAAACGTCCATGTAAATCTCCTTCATCTTCGGATATTTCTATTATTATTAACCGTTTTTCTTATTCCAATCCGCTAAGAAACCTTCAATTCCTTTATCAGTTAAAGGATGTTTGAATAATTGAGCTAAAACTTTAAATGGAGTTGTGGAAATATGTGCACCAGCAAGAGCCGCTTCTGTAATATGTTGTGGGTGACGAATAGAAGCTGCAATAATTTGCGTAGGGATTTCATGAATAGCGAAGATTTCAGCGATTTGGCGTACTAACTCAATGCCATCTTGGCCAAGATCATCTAAACGACCTAAGAATGGAGATACGTAAGTTGCTCCCGCACGAGCTGCTAATAGTGCTTGGTTTGCACTAAAGATTAATGTAACGTTTGTCTTAATGCCTTTTTTTGATAGTGTAGAACAAGCTGTTAAACCAGCTGGTGTCATTGGTAGTTTCACAGTAATATTCGGTGCAATTGCAGCAAGTTCAAGACCTTCTTTAATCATGCCTTCTGCATCTAGTGAAATTACTTCTCCACTAATAGAACCATCTACTAATTCCGCAATTTCACGTAGACGATCGTGGAATGAGATATTTTGTTCTTTTGCTACTAATGATGGATTTGTTGTTACACCTGAGATAATTCCCCAAGAATGCGCTTCTTTGATTTCTTCAAAGTTAGCTGTATCGATAAAAAATTTCATTATAATATCCCCCTGGATGATGGAAAATAGGAGAAGGGCCGATTAATTTAACCGAACACTTCTCCTCATTTCACCTAATTAATTATGCTTTTTGAGCACTTCCGAATTCGCGTATTTTGCCAATAACTGTCGCTTTAATAGCATCACGAGCTGGAATTAAATATTTACGTGGATCATAAACTTTAGTGTCATTTGCTAATACTTCACGAACTGCTTTTGTAGCAGCAATTTGGTTTTCAGTATTAACGTTTATTTTAGCTGTTCCTAAAGAGATTGAACGTTGAATATCTTTTAAAGGAATACCAGTACCACCATGTAATACTAATGGTAAGTCAGCTAAGTTTGAGATTTCTTCCATTTCTTTAAAACCTAAGTTTGGCTCACCTTGATAAGGACCATGAACTGAACCTAATGCAGGTGCAAGGCAATCAATATTTGTAGCTTCTACAAGTTTTTTACATTCTTGTGGATTTGCATACATGATGCCACCAATTACTCCATCTTCATCGCCACCAACTGTGCCGAGTTCTGCTTCCACAGAAACACCTCTAGCGTGTGCATATTCAACCACCTTAGAAGTGATTTCAACATTCTCTTCGAACGAATGGTGTGAAGCATCAATCATAACTGATGTAAAACCAGCATCAATTGCTTCTTTACATTTTTCGAAGCTTGAACCGTGGTCTAAGTGAATTGCTACTGGAACTGTAATCTTGTAGCTTTCGATCAGGCCTTTTACCATGTGGACTACGGCAATAAATCCTCCCATGTATTTCCCCGCACCTTCAGAAACACCTAAAATTACTGGTGATTTTTCTTCTTCTGCAGCAAGTAAAATAGCTTGAGTGAATTCAAGGTTATTGATGTTGAATTGACCAACTGCATAACCTTCTTTTTTACCTTTAATCAACATTTCTTTCATGGAAACCAAAGCCATTACAAATTCCTCCTCTAGTATGAATCGTGGTATTAAGGTTACTTAATATCATAACTCATAATATCAAAAACATACGTCGTTGACCACTGCTCACCATCAATCTTTCAATATTTTATTGACCACGTCTCGCACTTCGTAGATGTCGAATGGTTTTGTAAAGTAATGCTTAGCACCAAGCGCCTCTGCTTCTTTAATCAAATCCAATTCGCCATAAGCTGTCATCATAAGTACAGGCAGGTCAGGCAATTGTTTATTTATACGTTTTAGTATTTCAATTCCATCCATACCAGGAATTTTCATATCTAACAAGACACAATCCATCATTATTTTATCTATATATTGCAAAGCTTCAAGACCGTTAGCCGCTAGATATGTTTCATAGCCTTCTTTCTTGAACACCTCATTGAGTAGTAAGCGAATTCCTTGTTGATCATCTACTATAAGTATTTTTTTCACCTTTACCATACTCCCTTTTTTTATTCCCCCGTACGTATTATTCGATAATATACCTCATTTTCCCTTTTAATACATTAAAATAATTCATTTTGCATTTAAAATGAACAATTATTATAATAAAAGCCGTGAGGTGAATATTATGTTGAAAATGTTGTCGACACAGCTTGGCGGTCTCTTACAAAGAATTTCGACTAGTCAAGAAGAAGCAATAGAAGAAACTGCTCGATTATTAGCGCAAGCCGGTATCGCTGAAGGAACTGTATATTTTGCTTGTTTTGATGAAATGCAAGCAATTGAAGATAATGCTTTGCACAGTGCAGAACCTTTTACAAAATTAAACCCTTGGTCTAAAAATACAAAATTAGTATCAACAGACCGTGTATGTATTTTCACTCGTCACGCAAACGATCCACAGGCTCTCGAATTGGCACATTCATTATACGATTTATTTATTCCATTTGCTGTAGTTGCAAGTGAAAAAGCTGAAGATAGTGGCGAGATGGCTGATTTAGCTTATACCTATGTATCTTTAGGCATCAATAAAGGGTTATTGCCAAATGATACCGGTGAACGAATTGTACTGCCATATAGTTTCGCTGCACTGTTTGTATACGAAGCTGTTAAAATGTCTTATGACGAAATGCTATCTAATGATTAGTAATAATCCAACTTTTTCTGGCCACTCTATAGATTCTTGGAGTGGTTTTTTTTGTTTTTTAGTTATTTGAATGATTATGATTACTGTTATAGTATGGTCTAATTTATTTATTTTCCACAAAAAAAGAGACTACTCTTCATTTAAACATGTGGAGTAGTCTCTTTGTATAAATCTTTTGTTTTTCTAGCTAACAAACTTTGTATGCTAGTTACTCAATTGAATCTGAAAAACCATTTTGAACTCGAGCCATATAAAGATATTCAAGTCTTGTAACGCAAAAACAGAATTTATTTAACTGCTGCTGCGATGAATTCTCTAAATAATGGTTGTGGACGGTTCGGACGTGAGATAAATTCTGGGTGGAATTGAGATGCCACGAAGAATTTGTTCTCTGGTAATTCAACAATTTCAACTAAACGGCCGTCTGGGCTTGTACCTGAGAAGACGAATCCTGCTGCTTCAAATGCTTCACGGTACTCGTTATTAAACTCATAACGATGACGGTGACGTTCATAGACTATTTCTTCACCATATGCTTCCATAGCTTTAGAATCTGATTTTAATTTACATGGGTAAAGACCTAGACGAAGTGTTCCACCTAAATCCTCCACGTCTTTTTGTTCTGGTAAAAGATCGATGATAGGGTATTTAGTGTCCGCATCTAGTTCTGATGAGTGCGCGCCTTCTAAGTTTAGAACATTACGTGCAAATTCAACAGTTGCTAATTGCATACCTAGGCAAATACCTAAGAACGGCACGTCATTTTCACGTGCATATTGAGTTGCAATGATTTTACCTTCAACACCACGGTCACCAAAGCCACCTGGTACAAGGATACCATCTGCATTTTTCAATAATTCTTCAACATTTTCAGCTGTAACATCTTCAGAATTGATCCAGTCTACATCAATATCTGCATCTACTGGATATCCAGCGTGTTTTAACGCTTCAACTACTGATAGATAAGCATCTTGTAATTCAACGTATTTACCAACAAGTGCAATTTTCACTGTTTTAGATAAGTTTAATACGCGATCTACTAATGACGTCCATTCAACCATGTCTGCTTGTGGTGCAGAGATACCAAAGTGTTCAAGAACGATATCATCCATACCTTGTGCTTGTAGGTTTAATGGTACTTCATATAAATGTTTTGCATCTTGACATTCGATAACGTTACTTGCTTTTACGTCACAGAATAGTGCTAATTTTTCTTTCATTTCTTGTGGTACTTCTTGTTCTGTACGTACTACAAGAAGAGTTGGTTGAATACCTAAAGAACGTAATTCTTTTACAGAGTGTTGTGTTGGTTTTGTTTTTAATTCACCAGCTGCTTTGATGTAAGGGATTAAAGTACAGTGAATGTACATTACGTTTTCCCCACCAAGGTCTGATTTCATTTGACGAATAGCTTCTAGGAATGGTAGTGATTCGATATCACCTACTGTACCACCTACTTCTGTAATAACCACATCTGCGCTTGTTTCACGACCTGCACGTTGGATACGTTCTTTAATTTCGTTTGTAATATGTGGAATAACTTGTACAGTTCCACCGTTATAATCTCCACGACGTTCTTTTCTCAAAACAGAAGAGTAAACACGTCCAGAAGTTACTGTACTGTGTTTCCCTAAGTTAATATCGATGAAACGTTCATAGTGACCTAAATCTAAGTCTGCCTCTGCGCCATCATCTGTTACGAAAACTTCCCCGTGTTGGTACGGACTCATTGTACCTGGGTCAAGATTGATGTATGGGTCAAATTTTTGGATTGTTACTTCTAATCCTCGGTTCTTCAGTAAACGTCCAAGTGATGCAGCTGTAATACCTTTACCAAGTGATGATACAACCCCACCTGTTACGAAAATATATTTAGTCAAAGCCAATTCCTCCTTTAAATTAAACACTAAAAAAATAAAAAACGCTCCTCCCGCATAATATGCAGGGGGAGCGTATAAATTATACGGTCATTCTCCTTTTAAGGAGCCCAAGTAAAAGATTATATGGAACTCAGCTAGAAGTCAAGAAATTATTCTTCTTCCTCTTCTTCTAACTCATCATCTTCTTCATCAATTTCGAATTCATCTTCTTCTTCAAGCAAGTCTTCATCAAGGTCTTCATCGATATCATCGATTGTAACATCTTCGAATTCTTCCTCTTCTTCTTCTTCATCTTCTTCGGTTGGATCTTCAACGAATTCATCGAAGTTTTCATCGAAGTCTAATTCTTCTTCTTCAAGTTCAAGTTCATCTTCATCGTCAATTACTGCTTTAGCTTTTTTCTTGCGGACTTTTACTGTTGGCGCTGTTTCTTCTTCGATTTGTTCAATTGCATACCACTCGCGAAGTCCCCAACGGTTTTCACCTAGTACAATAAAACGACCCTCAATGTTAAGATCTGTATAAAATTGTTGCAAGCGCTCTTTTACTTCTGCATCATCACAACCTTTTATTGCTTGGATTTCTTTCATCAGTTCTGGGAAAGTTAATGGTTGTTTTTTTGAATCTAAAATTCCGTATGCTAAATCGATAAACGATTCTTCTGATAGTTGTTCTTTTGTCATTTCACGAAAGTTCAAATCGTGCACGTCCCTTCTTAATACATAAACATAATATCCATTATATACAATCTTTCTTTGATTACGCCACAATCAATTATTCTTTTTTTGATTTCTCAATTGTCGAAACCCATAAACAAAAAGATATATGGAAAAAATAAGGATGGGGATGGCCCCTAATTGCTTGTTATACAAAAAGAATATAAGTACCAGGCAAATTATGATAAATAGACAATGTAGTAAGCTTTTCATATAAACAAGAACTCCTTAAAATTTGTTTTACTCCCTATTATACAAAAAATAAAAATGAAGGGGCTAATGAAATGATTAGTTCCTTCATTTTTTATTTTCCACTAATTTTTATCTCTTGATAGTATTGTACATTTCCATTACTTTTATGGGCATCGAAAGTGGCGTTTTAGCTAGTGTTTATTTGTACAATTCTTGTGAATGTCCTGGAGCAACAGGATGTGGATCAGTTAGCTATCACTATAGGAAACGGCTAATTTAGGTTATCTTCCACTAAACGAGTGCATTCAGCATTTAGTTACATATTCAGCTTCTGGCGCTAGCTACTCAGGTCGTTTCGGTCGGGCACTCAAAGTCAAAAAGCGACTTTGGCTTCCGCCCTCCAACGTCCTCATAGCTTAACGAGCGCCTTGGGCTAACAGGATGTTAGTCATGCAACCGTTGCGACAGGACGTCGCGTACTTAGGTTGCCTTCCTAAAGTGATGTATCCAGCTTCAGCGGCCAGCCCCTCGAGGTCACTTCAGTCTCTCGGACAAAAGCTTAAGTAATGCTTTTGTTTCGAGCCTTCCAGTGCTTGTCGGAGGCCCACAGGACGTGGCGTACTTAGGCTATCTTCCTCTCAACGAGGGCCGTTTCAGCATTTAGTTACATATTCCGTCTGTATTGCCCTCCTACTTGGTATAGGGCATTGGTGATTTGACCTAGACTTGCGTATTTTACGGTTTCCATTAGTTCTGCAAAGATGTTGCCTCCTGTTACCGCTACTTCTTTTAGTTTTTGAATAGCGACTTCAACTTCATTGGCATGTTTTGTTTGGAATTTTTGTAGATTTTGAATTTGTGTTTCCTTTTCTTCTTGTGATGCTCTGGCAATTTCCATACTATCGATTGCTTCTGATGAAGGTGGATTTGGATTCAAGTATGTGTTAACACCGATGATTGGTAGTTCACCTGAGTGTTTCAGCATTTCATAGTACATTGATTCCTCTTGAATCTTGCCACGTTGGTATTGGGTTTCCATCGCTCCAAGAACTCCACCTCTATCATTAATACGATCGAACTCTTCCAATACTGCATTTTCTACAAGATCAGTTAGTTCTTCGATTATGAATGCACCTTGTAATGGGTTTTCATTTTTTGTTAACCCGTGTTCTTTTGTAATGATCATTTGGATAGCCATTGCGCGTCGAACAGATTCTTCTGTTGGTGTTGTAATCGCTTCGTCATATGCATTCGTGTGTAATGAATTACAGTTATCATGCAATGCCATCAATGCTTGTAATGTTGTACGAATATCATTGAAGTCGATTTCTTGTGCATGTAAGCTACGACCAGAAGTTTGGATATGGTATTTTAGCTTCTGACTACGTTCATTTGCACCGTATTTGTCACGCATAACAATCGACCAAATACGACGAGCTACTCGACCGATTACTGTATATTCTGGATCTAAGCCATTGGAGAAGAAGAAAGATAGGTTTGGTGCGAAATCATCAATATTCATGCCACGACTTAAATAGTATTCCACATAAGTGAAACCATTAGCCAAAGTAAATGCTAGCTGTGAAATTGGGTTCGCACCTGCTTCTGCAATATGATATCCAGAAATTGATACAGAATAATAGTTACGTACTTTTTGGTCGATGAAATATTGTTGAATGTCCCCCATCATACGTAATGCGAATTCTGTAGAGAAAATACATGTATTCTGTCCTTGATCTTCTTTTAAAATGTCAGCCTGCACTGTCCCCCGCACAACTTGAAGCGTTTTTTCACGAACGTCAGTGAATTCTTCAACAGTTAAGCATCGTCCTAATTTACTTTCTTTTATTTTCACTTGTTGATCGACAGCTGTGTTCATGAACATTGCTAAAATAATTGGAGCTGGTCCATTGATTGTCATGGACACAGATGTAGACGGTGCACATAGATCAAAGCCATCATAAAGCTTCTTCATATCTTCTAGTGTACAAATGCTAACCCCTGATTCGCCAACTTTACCGTAAATATCCGGACGGTAATCTGGATCTTCACCGTACAACGTTACAGAGTCAAATGCTGTTGATAAGCGTTTTGCATCATCATCTTTAGATAAGTAATGGAAGCGTCTATTTGTACGTTCTGGTGTCCCTTCACCTGCAAATTGACGTTTCGGATCTTCTCCTTCACGTTTAAAAGGGAAAACTCCAGCTGTATAAGGGAATGAGCCCGGTACATTTTCTTTATATACCCAACGTAATATTTCTCCGTAATCTACGAATTTTGGTAACACAACTTTTGGGATTTTTAAACCTGCTAGACTAGTAGTTGTCAATATTGTACGGATTTCTTTGTCACGCACTTTTGTAACAAATTCATCTCCCGAGTATGCTTCCTTAAGCATTTTCCAATTCGCTAAAATGTTCTTGGATTCTGCTGTTAATTGATTTTTGATATCCTCAGCTAATGAAATGAGTGATGCAATTAATGCATCATCTGGCGCTTTCTCTTGAACAGTTGTAATTGCCCCTTCTAATTGGAATAGCTTTCGGGCAAATTCAACTTGCTGTTCGGATTTTTTATGATAGTTACGAATTGCGTCTGTAATTTCACGTAAGTAGTAACGGCGATCATTTGGAATGATGACATCTTGCTTTTGCGTTTTCACAAAATGCTCGTAAGATGTTACCCAATCAAGACCACATTTTTCGTTAATAACCTGAACAAGCTCTGCAAATAAAGAATTTGTCCCTTTATCATTAAACTGGCTAGCAATTGTACCAAATACCGGCATTTCATCTAGGTTTTTTGTCCATAGCTCATGGCTACGTTGATATTGCTTCTGTACTTGTCTAAGCGCATCTTCTGACCCTTTACGTTCGAATTTGTTAATGACAATTAGATCAGCAAAATCAATCATATCAATTTTTTCTAGCTGTGTCGGTGCACCAAATTCACTTGTCATAACGTACATGGACAAATCAGAAATTTTTGTAATAGCAGCATCACCTTGACCAATACCGCTTGTTTCAACAACGATTAGATCATATCCTGCTACCTTCACAACATCTAATACGTCAGCAATTGCATCCGAAAGCTCAGAGTGCGATCCCCGTGTTGCAAGACTACGCATATAAACACGATTATTAAAGATAGCATTCATACGAATACGGTCTCCAAGTAGTGCCCCACCAGTCTTTTGCTTCGTCGGATCAATTGATAGGATAGCAACTTTTTTATCCGGGAATTCCTGTAAAAATCGACGAATCAATTCATCAGTTAAAGAACTTTTCCCTGCCCCTCCTGTACCAGTAATACCAAGTACAGGTGTGTTTTTTGATAAACTCCGTGCTTTTTCTAGGAAGTCTGTTAACTCACCATCTTTTGCTTCTTCGGCTGCAGTGATAAGTTGCGCTAGTACTTCAGGTTGTTCCGTTGATAATGTATCTAACTTACTAATTAAGTTCTCTTTAATCGTAGTGAAGTCACTTTTTTCAATCATTTTATTAATCATGCCTTGTAATCCCAGTTCACGACCATCTTCAGGCGAAAATAACCCCGCAATACCATATTCATGTAGTTCCTTAATTTCACGAGGTAAGATTACACCACCTCCACCGCCGAAAATACCTATGTGTGGAGCTCCTTTTTCTCTAAATAAATCTTGCATATATTTAAAATACTCAACGTGACCACCTTGATAAGAAGAAATTGCTACCCCTTGTGCATCTTCTTGGATTGCTGCGTTGACTACTTCTTCAACTGAGCGGTTATGTCCGAGATGAATTACTTCGACGCCACTCGATTGCAAAATACGACGCATAATATTAACCGATGCATCATGGCCATCAAAAAGACTAGAAGCCGTGACAAATCTTACGTGATTTTTTGGACGATACACTGTTGCTTGAACCATATATAAGCTCCCCCTTGTTATGAACAAAAAACTAAGTTGTTTTTCTTACCATTCCCCTGAAATCATTGGAACAAAAAATGTGCAAGGTTATAGAAACTAAAACTATATGAAAAGTTTGAGTTTTCCTACCTTGCACAAAGCGAAGAGTTACTTCTTCAAAATACCATTTAAGAAAATAGTCGTTTGCATATCGATATAATCATCAATTGTATAATTTCTTTTGAAAGCCCATCGTCTAAATGCCCACGTTTGACCTTGCACCACGATATCATTTGCGATAAGATTGATTTCTTTTTCTGATAGAGACAGTTCCCCAGACTGTACGCAACCAGCTAATAGATTTTCAAATAACCCAACCATCTCAAGTTCCTTTGTTAAAACGTAACGCAATGCATCTTTTGGTAAAGATTTAGACTCCTGGTACATGACTAGAATTTCATCTGACATGGAATCTATAAGCAAAAAATACTGGCGTATAGATGCCTTTAATCCTGCTATTGTACCTTCTTCCGTCGGTAAATTGGCTAACCTTAAACTTACTTCACGATAAATATTGTCACAAACTAGATACAGAACATCTTCTTTCGTTCGAATATATTCATAAAGCGTTCCTATACTAAAGCCAGCTTCTTTAGCGATTTCTCGAGTCGTCGTACGGTGAAAGCCCTTTTGTTTAAATAATTTAACCGCTCCATGAATCATCTCATTCCTACGCTTTTCTATCAGGCTTTCATCTTTAACAGACGATTCTACTTGTCTCTTATTTTGTCTTTTTACCATATATTATTTCGTTAACATACGAGAAATCACTAGACGTTGAATCTCTTGTGTTCCTTCGTATATTTGAGTGATTTTCGCATCACGCATATATCGTTCAACTGGATAATCTTTTGTATAGCCATAGCCTCCAAATACTTGCACCGCCTCAGTTGTTACATTCATCGCTGTATCTCCAGCCATCAATTTCGCCATAGCCGATGCTTTACCGTAAGGAAGATTGTTCGACTCTAACCATGCAGCTTGATATGTCAATAATCTTGAAGCTTCAATTGATGTAGCCATATCTGCTAGTTTAAAAGATACACCTTGATTTGCTGTAATTGGTTTGCCAAATTGAACGCGCTCTTTTGCATATGCAACAGACGCATCCAATGCACCTTGTGCAATACCAACTGCTTGAGCAGCAATACCATTCCGACCACCATCTAATGTTTTCATGGCAATTTTAAAACCATCGCCTTCCGCACCTAACAAGTTTTCTTTTGGTACACGGCAATTATCAAAAATAATTTCAGTTGTTGGTGATGAGCGAATTCCTAGTTTCTTTTCTTTTTTACCAACCGAAAAACCTTCAAAATCAGATTCTACTATGAATGCACTTGTTCCGTTCTTAACTGTTGGATCTGTAACAGCAAATACAACATAAATTTCAGCAATACCACCGTTTGTGATGAAGATTTTTGAGCCATTTAAAATGTAATCATCACCATCTAATTTTGCTGTAGTTTTCATACCACCTGCATCTGAGCCTGAGCTCGGCTCCGTTAAGCCATATCCGCCAATTTTTGTACCTTCAGCCATTGGTCGTAAGTATTTTTGTTTTTGTTCTTCATTACCAAATTTATAAATCGGCCATCCTGCTAAAGATGTATGTGCTGAAAGAGTTACTCCAGTCGAAGCACAAACACGAGATAATTCTTCAACTGCAATACAATAAGCTAAAAAGTCAGAACCGATACCACCATATTCTTCTGGCCACGGAATACCTGTTAAGCCCAACTCTGCCATTTTATCGAATATTGCACGATCGAAAGTTTCTGTTTCGTCGCGTTCTGCAGCTGTTGGCGCTACTTCATTTTCAGCGAAATCACGTACCATTTTACGAATCATTTCATGTTCTTCTGATAATTGAAAGTTCATCTCTTTTTCCACCTTTGTTTTAGTTTTTTTACCCCTATTTGTTTAAGTGTTTGCTTATAACAAGTCGTTGAATTTCGCTAGTACCCTCGTAAATTTCCGTTACTTTGGCATCTCGGAAAAAACGTTCAACCGGATAGTCCATCGTATAGCCATATCCTCCAAATACCTGAATTGCCTCTGTTGTTACTTCTACAGCAGTTTTAGAAGCGAAAAGTTTTGCCATAGATGCTTCCTTACCACAAGCTAATCCTTTGGCACGTAAATCTGCTGCACGGTAAACGAGTAACCTAGTAGCTTCGACCGATGTTGCCATATCAGCTAATTTAAAACCTACACCCTGATTACTAGAGATAGGTTTCCCAAATTGGTGACGTTGTTGCGCATAGATAATTGATTCTTCTAAAGCGGCTTCAGCAATACCAAGAGCCTGTGAAGCTATGCCTATTCGACCGACATCTAAGTTCGCCATAGCTATTTTAAAGCCTTCCCCCACTTGGCCAAGTAGATTTTCTGCAGGGACAATCATATTATCGAAATTTAGTTGAACTGTACGTGAGCCATGTAAACCCATTTTATGTTCATCCTTACCAATCACTAAGCCTTCAGTTCCTTTTTCGACAAGAAAGGCGGAAATTCCTTTTGAACCGAGCGATGGATCTGTTGAAGCAAAAACGATATATACATCTGCCTCTCCACCATTAGTGATAAATACCTTTGAACCATTGATAATGTAATTATTGCCGTCCTTCACTGCTTTAGATTTTAATGAACCTGCGTCAGATCCTGCGGACGGTTCTGTTAAACAAAAAGCACCTAAATATTCTCCCGATGCGAGCATTGGCACATACTTTTGTTTTTGTTCTTCATTACCAAAATAAAGAATAAGATTTGTCACAACCGACGTATGGACAGATAAAATCACGCCTATTGTCGCGCTTACTCTCGATAACTCATTTATTGCTATGATGTAGGATGTAAAATCCATATTTGCTCCACCGTACTGTTCTGGTGTTGTAATGCCCATTAGTCCTAGCTCTCCCATTTTAGCTAGTATGTCGCGTGGAAATTCCCCATTTTCCATACTCTCAACTTTTGGTGCAATTTCTGTTTGCGCAAAATCTCGTACCATTTTGCGCATCATTAGTTGTTCTTCTGTGAACATCAATTCCATAGTGGAACACCCCTTTTAAGATTCGTAAATGTAGAAGCCACGTCCCGATTTCTTACCTAACCAACCTGCTTTCACGTATTTACGTAATAGTGGGCATGGTCGGTACTTGCTATCGCCAAAGCCTTCATATAATGTTTCCATAATATAGAGACAAGTATCTAAACCGATAAAATCTGCTAATGTTAACGGTCCCATTGGATGATTCATACCAAGTTTCATGACATCGTCAATAGCTTCCTTCGTCGCTACACCTTCATAAAGTGTATAGATGGCTTCGTTGATCATCGGCATTAATATACGATTTGCAACAAACCCCGGGAAATCATTTACTTCTACTGGTACTTTTTCAAGTTTTTTCGTCATGTCTTCGATTGTTTGATAGACATCATCTGCAGTAGCTAAGCCGCGAATAATTTCAACGAGCTTCATCACTGGTACAGGATTCATAAAATGCATCCCAATAACTTGCTCTGGACGATTAGTCACAGCTGCTAACTCTGTAATTGGTAATGATGAAGTGTTAGTAGCTAAAATAGCATGTGCTGGTGCAATAGTATCCAGCTGTTTGAAAATAGATTGTTTAATTTCCATATTTTCAACAGCTGCTTCAATGACTAAATCAACATCATTTGCATCATTAATATCGAGCGATTTTGTTAGACGACCTAGAATGGCTTCTTTTTCACTCTCCGTCATGCGCCCTTTATCAACATTACGAGAAAGATTTTTTGTAATCGTTCCTAAACCTCTTGCAAAAAACTCTTCTTTCATATCATTTAGTTTGACGTCGAATCCTGCTTGTGCGCATACTTGTGCGATACCAGAGCCCATTTGGCCAGCTCCAATAACCATTATTTTTTGAATACTCATTACTCGAATCCCCCCGTTTTTGGTACTTCAATCATGATGGCATCTCCTTGGCCTCCGCCAGAACAAATAGCCGCAATACCAATACCTCCGCCACGACGTTTTAATTCATAAGCTAACGTCAGAATAATTCGTGCACCTGATGCCCCAATTGGATGCCCTAATGCTACTGCCCCACCATTGACATTAACTTTCTCTGCATCTAGGTCTGCAATTTGATTACTTGCTAGCGCAACAGCTGCAAATGCTTCGTTAATTTCAAACAAATCGATTTCTTGTAACGCTTTCCCTGTCTTTTCTAAAATTTTGTTGATGACTAAACCTGGTGTTTGTGGGAAGTGCTGCGGTTCAACACCAATTTCTGCATGCCCTAAAATGTATGCAAGTGGTGTATGGTTTTCTGCTTTAGCACGTTCTTCATTCATAAGAACTACTGCACAAGCACCATCATTAATACCAGGTGCATTTCCCGCTGTAATCGTACCCTCAGTCGTAAACGCTGCTCTAAGCTTTGCTAAAGATTGAAGTGATGTATCTCTTCTTGGTGCTTCATCCGTATCTATTTCTAACGGACTACCTTTACGCTGTGGAATCGTCACGGACACAATTTCTTTTGCAAATTTACCAGTGTCTATCGCATCTAGTGCTCTTTTGTGACTTCGATACGCCCATTCGTCTTGTACTTCTCTTGAGAATGAAAATTCTTTTGCTGTGCTGTCTCCGTATGTCCCCATATGTACATGTTGTGGATCGAATGCACAAGATAAGCCGTCATATACCATGCCGTCTACCATAGTTGCATCTCCCATGCGTAAGCCAAATCTACCTTTTGGTAAATAGTAAGGTGCATTTGACATTGACTCCATGCCACCTGCTACGATAACTTCCTCGTCCCCTAAACGAATCAGTTGATCAGCTAATGTCACACTGCGTAATCCCGAAGCGCAAACCTTATTTACCGTTTCTGTTTTCACTGACCACGGAATTCCAGCTTTTGAAGCAGCTTGGCGAGATGGTATTTGCCCTTGCCCCGCTTGTAATACACTCCCCATAATAACTTCATCTACTTGATGTGGTAGGACGTTTGCTCTTTGCAAAGCTGCTTGAATAGCAACTCCTCCTAGATCGCTGGCAGTAAGAGTACTCAATGCTCCTCCAAATTTCCCAAATGCTGTTCGCGCACCATCTAAAATCACTGTTTTCGCCAAATCAGACACCCCTTGTCTTTATTTTGCATACGCTTACATTATTCTTTTTAAAGTAAACGAGAATTCATTTATTTTCTCGACTGAACGCTCGCTCAACAAAATTTTAGAAAAAAAGAGAGCGTCTAGCACTCTCTTTTCACTTAGTAATATTGTACATAATTACCAATTTCAATGCAATTAATTACTGAGTAATTGGTTCTTCAACAACTTCTTCTACAGGTGGTTTATATTCTCCACATACTGATTTCTCTAGTAATTCAGCAATATCATATGTGCCTACCTGTTCTTCAACTTCTTTAGCTTTTGTACCATCTGAAAGCATCGTTAAGCAATACGGACAACCTGATGAAATCATCGTCGGATTCACTGCAAGTGCTTGCTCAGTTCTAGCTACATTCACTCGGTTCCCAACATGCTCTTCCATCCACATTAAGCCTCCACCAGCTCCACAACACATACCTGTTTCACGATTACGCTCCATTTCAACTAACTTCACACCTGGAATGGCTTTTAAGATTTCACGCGGTGGATCATAAACATCGTTGTATCGGCCTAAGTAGCATGAATCATGGAACGTTATAGTTTCTTCAATTGCAAATTGCGGTTTAAGACGCCCTTGTTTTACTAAGTCATAAAGTAATTCTGTATGGTGATACACTTCACCCGTCCATCCAAAGTCACTATATTCATTTTTAAAAATATTATATGCATGAGGATCAATCGTTACTAATTTTGTAACATCTGTTTTTTCAAATTCACTAATATTAGCTGTTGCTAACTCTTGGAATAAAAATTCATTCCCTAGACGACGCGGTGTATCTCCTGAATTCTTTTCTTTGTTACCTAAAATCGCAAATTTCACACCCGCTTCGTTCATCAACTTAGCAAAAGATAATGCAATTTTTTGTGAACGGTTATCAAATGACCCCATTGAACCAACCCAGAATAAGTACTCGAACTCTTCGCCAGCTTTTGATACTTCTTTCACAGTTGGAATATGAACATCCGGGCGAGCATCGCGCCAGTTTTCTTTTTCTTTACGATTAATTCCCCACGGATTTCCTTGTCTTTCAATGTTAGTCATTGCGCGTTGTGCGTCTGGATTTACACGTCCTTCTGTCATTGTTAAATATCGACGAAGGTCAATAATTTTATCAACGTGCTCATTCATTACTGGACATTGGTCTTCACAGTTACGGCAAGTTGTACAAGCCCAGATTTCCTCTTCCGTGATGACATCTCCGATTAATGATGGACTATAGATATCTTCAATAACAGCACCTTCTGCTCCAGCTGCAAGTGCTAATTGATTTCCTTTTGCATTGTTGAACATGAATGATGGTACCCATGGTTGTTGACGTGTTGCAACGGCACCTGTAAACGTTAAGTGATCACGTAGTTTAGTAATTAAGTCCATTGGAGACAACATTTTTCCTGTACCACTTGCTGGACACATATTCGTACAACGGCCACATTCTACACAAGCATATAAATCAATTAGTTGTAGTTGTGTAAAATCCGTAATTTTCCCCACACCGAACGATGGAATTTCTTCTTCTCCATCTTCCCCTTCTTCTTCCATCTCTTCAAAGTTAATAGGCGTTAGCTTACCAACATGATCTAAACGGTTGAAGTAAACATTTACTGGTCCAGCAATTAGATGCGCGTGCTTTGATTGTGGTACATACACTAAGAAAGTTAAAAGAATTAATAAATGAATCCACCACATAACAAAGAACACTACAGTTGCAGCTGTAGGTGGCAAAAATCCAAATACTGTAGCAATAGATGATGCAATTGGCTCTGACCAAGTAGCAGCATGATCATGCCAAATCATCCCCATACCATTACCTGCTAGAACTGTAACCATCAAGCCACCGATGAAAATCAATACTAGTCCTGATTTAAAGCCACGCTTTAAGCGGACAAGCTTCTCAATATAGCGGCGGTAAAACGCCCAAACAACAGCGACTAAAATTACTAACGACACAATTTCCTGCATGAATGTGAAATACGGATATACGGGTCCTAAAGGTAAATGAGATCCCGGTTTTAATCCTTTCCAGATGAAGTCAATTGCGCCTAATTGGACTAGTATGAAGCCATAGAAAAACATAACGTGGATAATTCCACTTTTTTTATCTTTTAATAACTTCTTCTGTCCAAATACATACACCCAAATTTTGTGTAAACGTGCTTTAACATCATTGTCAAATTCTACTTGTTTCCCCATTTTGACGAATTCATAACGCGTCTTTAACAAGTAACCGAATAAAAATAAACCATAAGTCACTACTACTAAAAATAGTATCCAGTTTGCAATTAACAATGGATTCATAACATTTCCCCCTCTGTGATGCTCGATATACGATTGTGACATTTCGCTAAAACGTACGCTTAGTGTTTTACCATGAAATGTGTATGTTGTAATCATTGTAAAATATGAATGAGCATTCAGTCAACAATATTTGTAGAATTCATAATTTTAAATTTCTCAATGATTTCGTATAAAATTACCGATGTCTTGTTGTTTATACATATTTCTCAAAGTTTATTAAAAATTCTAGCATATTTTCGAATGAATTACATGTGAATTCAGAATTTTCCTTTAGATGACTTTTATATTATTTAATTTACTAATAATTTTATAGATAAACTCACCACCTATTTCTTCTAAAATGCTCTAAAAAAAAGACTAACCAATTACTAAATTAGTAATTGGTTAGTCTTCGATTTATTTAAAAACTATAGGTTCTAATAATGTACCAAAATGTTGTTCTGCAGATTTTACTTGTTCTTCAGCAATACCTAGTAAAATTACCGTCGCTGGACCAGCCGTTTTTTTACAGTCTAATGAGTTTGAAAAAGAAACGTCTCCGAGCATGCTTCTAATTTCAGAGTCGATTCCCTTTGACCCGACAGGCCAAATACGCCCTATAATATTAGAATCGAGCGCTTTTTTCACTAATAATAGATTTGCAATATATTCGGGATGCTTTAGTAATTCAATCCCTACTAACGGTTTACCATATGTAAACCAATGAAGCTTTTTGACATCCGTTAAAGGTCGAACCGGAGCTCCTATCATTGTGATGGCAACACCAGATTGTAAAGTAGGCATATTCGTTTCAGAACTACCTTTAATCGGTGGCACTGGTAGACTTAACTCATCAAATAATTGCTTAATACCTTTCACATAACGTCCCCAGCTCGCTTCACTACTGAAATTATGCATAACTATTGCTTCAGGTTCTGCACCCGCAGCCCATTGTTCTAGTAAAGTCACTCTAGCAGAATAATAACTTGTTACATCATCTGGCACTTGAACAACATCTCGCTCTTTTTCTCCAATTGCTCCAGAATTATCTGTTGTAACGATAAAGCCATTCGATAATTGCATAGCATTTCTCATTTTTTAATGCGCCTCTTTTCGTTGAAAGGCACGAGATAATACGGGAATTACAACAGCTGCAATTACTACGTTTAAAAGCGTTGTCATTAATAGTACCGGTACCATCGAAAAGAAAAACTCTGGTGAATTCAGCCAATAGAATGGTAGCGGAGCTAAAATCCCGTTAGCGATAATAGCAAAAATCCATTTCGAATATTTTTTTCCCGCATTATGAAACTTAGCAAAGCCCCATAATATGATGAACATCTCTACAGCAATAAAGATATGCAATGGACCAAGGAAAGAACCACCCGTCATTGCCGATATAAGATGACCAATCGCTGCTGCTGCACCTGCGGCTACTGGTGGTAAAAAGACTGCACCTAGAAAAGCAGGAGCCGAATCGAGTGCCATAGAACCCAAACCACCCGGCACTTTAATCATTGCCCCTACTGCACATAGAGCTGCAATCATAGCTGTTAAAGTTAAGGTTTTAAGTTTCATAATTAATCATTCATTCCTTTGCTTTTTTTGAACGTCCACCATCTTTAAATACCTTGGCACTTCGAACGTATTCAGTATCTGGCACATTTAAGCGAGCGTTTACTACGCGTGCTGCTGCAAATAAATAATCAGATAAACGGTTTAAATAACGTTGTACAACTAATGGTACATCACCCTCTTCGGATTCTTTTAGTAATGTGACCATTTGGCGCTCTGCTCGACGTGTAATTGTACGTGCAATGTGTAAAGTAGCAGCTGCTGGTGAGCCCCCAGGTAAGATAAATCTTTCAAGTAATGGTGGTTCATCCATTAGTACATCAATTCGTTTTTCCATAATTTCTATCGGCCCATCTGTCATTTTGTAATGACGTTCTTTCATGACATTAGCAAGATCCCCACCACAATCGAATAATTCGTTTTGCATTGCTTCTAAGTCTTCTAATATATCTTTAAAAATAGCAGGATCTAGTTCCGTCATTGCTTTACCGATAAATGAATTTAATTCATCGATTGTGCCATAAGTTTCAACGCGTTGACTATCTTTATCAACTCGCGCTCCGATAATACTTGTTTTCCCTTTATCACCTGTACGTGTATATAGGTTCATCTCTCATCCTTCTTTCCTGATTCATTTTATTGTTTCAGCTATACCATACCAAATACGCGTTATTTGTGGGCTAATTTTAAATAATTGCTGATAAAATCTTCCACAAATGTCACGGAGCTTGCGCGTATTAGCATCAATTGGGACAACACCTCTACCCATCTCTGTCACAATAACAATAAGTTCTCTTTCTTTATCTAATGCTTGAAGTTGCTGTAGTAGTTGAGAAGCTAACGTATCCTCATCTTTATCTAAATATTCTGCCACTACATTTTCAAGACCTGAGACAACAATTGTCGAAGCTTCAGGTACAGTCATTGGTAACTCACTTTCTAGCCAAGCAACATCTTTTTTCCTTTGCTCTTCTAGCCAGTATCTTACATAGTCCCTTTTACCATTATAGGCTCCACCGATAAAAACGTGCATCGTTGTCCCTCCTCGAACTGTTTCTTCGTTGACCAGTGTAATAGATAACGCTCATTATGAGAAACTTGCCACTCCCAAAAAGTTTTTTCCTCTGGTGCGAATTGCATTAACAACGCTCTAATTGAACCTCCATGCGCGACTATCCTGTAATTCAGCATATCTTTTGGCAAAGATTTAACCACTTCTGTAACGCGAAACATAACTTGTTGTAATGTCTCGCCATTCGGTGGTGCAATTTCATATGGATCGTCTATCCAATTACGATACACTTGTATATCTTTTAACTGTTCATAGGTTTTGCATTCAAAATCACCGAAATGACTTTCGCGTAATCCTTTTATATTCATGTATGTAGCATTCGGAAAATAATAAGCAGCCGTTTCCTTACAACGTATTAAATCACTTCCGAAAACGACAGTAGCTAACTCATCGATAGTCGGCAAACTTTGATTAGGAATAATAGACTCATCAGTCCAGCCAAGATACTTCCTTTCAACATTACTTTTAGTTTTAGCATGGCGTATTAACTCAATAGTAATAGCGTAATCCATAAAATGGCCTCCATTCCTTCAATAAAAGCACCGAGTAAATCACCTGAGCTACCGTGAAAATTACGTACAGTCCAAATCTTATACAGACCTGATGCAACAACTACAATCACTAGTAATATAAGAGGTACGATGAAATCTCCATTCCACCAAATTATAAGAATCAAGCCAATAAGCATTGATACACATGTCACGACAAGAAATTGTGGTACATATAGTTTTTCTTTAAAAAAGTATGCTAGCCCTTTTTCTTTTGAGCATTTTGTCTGGATAAAATATAAGGACATTCCTAGCCGAGCTAAAAATGGTACCGCGACAATCCACATAATCGACAGTTCGCCTTTTTCAATCAATTCAGCTAGAAAGAAAATCTTCGTTAGTACTAAGAACAATAAAGACATCGCACCAAAAGCACCAATACGGGGGTCATCTAAAATCTCTAGTCGCTTCTCGGTATCACGATATGAAAAAAATGCATCTCCCATGTCAACCCAGCCATCTAAATGCAAACCACCTGTACAAATGATAAATCCAACAACAAGTAAAAAGGCCGTTAATAATGAACTGATATCCGTCCACTGTTGCAAACTATAAAAAACAGTAGCCATTACTGCACCCATACATGCACCTAGCCAAGGTAGAAACGAGAACATTCCCGTTATTGTCGGCTTTGTAAGTGGTAATTCTCTTTGAACTGGCACGACGGTAAAAAATTGAAATGCAAGTAAAATACTATGAACAATCGTACGCAAAAGAATACCCCCCTTCTAAAACTGAATTATTTCCATTGATGCATCTGTCCATATTCCATTTCAATTGCAGTAGTTGCTTCAGCTACAAACCATTGATGAATACGACCTAACCATTTTTGATAAAGTCTTACTTCAAAACTAGTAGAAAGCGGCTCATCTAGCACTTCGTTGGAAACGACAACAATCGGTATATTTCTATCACGTAATGCATAAATCGTATTTTGCATCGCTATAAATTTCCGTTCAATACAGCCTTCTTTTTGAAAACAGCTCACACCAGTTTCATAACCATCATAAAATTCATTCGTTAGCCAAGTGGTCACGCAATCCCATAATATCGCGTCATCTTCTTTTATTTTTGAGAGGAGCTTAGAAAAGTCAGTTGGTTGCTCAATTGTCGTCCACTTTTGCCCTGCTCGATCGTTTTGATGTCGGATGATTCTTTGCTTCATTTCTTCATCAAACGGTACACCTGTCGCAACATAAACAAGTCGCTTCATAGGCGATGTCGCTGCTAAATTTACAAGGCACTTTTCTGCAAATGCACTTTTTCCACTCCGCACTCCACCTGTTATAAAGACGAGTTCGCTTGAAACCAATGCATCATCTCCTCTTCTAAACGATTCATCGCTTCAGGTGCCTTCATACCAACTCGGAACCATGCACCTTCCATTCCAATGAAATTTTCTGTATGTCGAAGCACCATACCCTTCTCAAGCATATAAGTAAAGAAATTCTGTGACTGTTCAGTATTTGGTAATTGAAAGCTCACATAATTTGTGACACTGTTCGTAACAAGACAATGATTTTGTCGTAAAAATACTTGAAAACGCGTACGCATTTGCCCAGCATAATCACAAGCCTTTTGACGGAAAGCATCTACTTCCTTACTTAAACAACGTGCTCCGATTACTGCTGCTATTCCATTAATATGCCAATGAGGGGTAAGCTTCCGTATTGCACTTGCTACCTCAGGTGCGGCTACCATATAACCGAGCCTTATACCTGCAATTGCGTACATTTTCGTCATTGATCGTACAATAATCACTTGATGATTTTCTTTTACTGATTTTATAAATGATGCACTTTCATCAACAAAATCTATAAAAGCTTCGTCTAAAACAATACTGCAATTCGATTCTTTTGCAGATTCAATAAGCTGTTTAAGTTCTTCTTTCGAAGGTAATACACCTGTCGGATTATTAGGGGTACATAGATATAGGACATCTGCATTTTGCATTGCTTGTTGAAGTTCGTCTAATGGTAACTTCCAATTAACGATATCTTCACATACTACACGCTGTATTTCTACATCATTTTCTCTTAATGTCGCTTCATACTCTGAAAAAGTCGGATGTAAAATAATTGCATTATTTCCCCGGAAATATGTCGCAAGTAATGAGAAAATTTCCGCCGCACCATTTCCTAATACGATGTTTTCTGTAGAAATGTCGTGATATTTAGCGACAGCAGATAGAAATGGCTCACCTTCTGGGTCCGGATAATGTTGCAATAATTGCAAATAATCTTTCCAATCATTTTTGATAAAATCTGGTGCACCTGCTGGATTTACATTTTCGCTAAAGTCTAATATATCAGCTGGTAGTTGGATGCCCAGCTGTGTATATAAACGATATGGATTTGCCCCGTGATTAGGTAATGACAACGAAAAACCCTCCTAAAATGACCATTAGTAGCCAAAATAATATGGTTACAATTTGCATCTGTTTAATAGAACGTATAATATGCTGAGGCCCTAGCTCATAATGGCACTCACCCATTTTCGCACGATTCGAGATAATCCCCTTATACCTATTCACACCACCAAGCTGAATGCCTAATTGATATGCTGTAGCCGCTTCAAGCCATCCACTATTTGGACTTGGATGTTTTTTTGCATCACGCAGCCACCCTTTCATGCGATAGGCGACTGGTTTTCCACTTTCATTTTTTGTACCTAGCATAAGTAATAAACCTGTCATTCTACTTGGCACATAATTTAATACATCATCCACATGTGCAGCAACGTATCCAAAATCTACGAAGCGATCATTTTTGTAAGCGACCATTGAATCAAGCGTATTAACTGCCTTATACATCCATAGACCAGCGCCGCCAAATAAAAACGCCCAAAAGAGTGGAGCTGTTACACCATCACTCGTATTTTCAGACACGGTTTCAACTACACCTCGCGTCACTTCAGGTACCGATAAATAATCTGTATCACGCCCTACAATCCAAGATAACTTCACACGAGCTTCCTGCAAATCTCCTGATACAAGTGGATTGTAAACTTCAAGTGCTGCTTGTTTTAGACTTTTCCCTGCTAAACCTACAGCTATTAATATTGATTCTACAAAAATACCTAGAATAACATTGATAGAATATGCAAAATAAATTACTGCAAAAGTAATTGTAGTTGTTAAACCAACAACAATTAGGACAAGTAAAAGTCCTTTTAATTTACGATGCTTACCTTTATTCAAACGCTCTGTTAGTTTGGCAATCAATGTGCCAATCCAACGTACGGGATGCGGCATTTTGGGCGGGTCACCTATTAACCAATCTAAAGCTACCCCAATGGTACAAGCAATTATATGTGCTAACATTTTATAACCTTCCCTTGGCACGTTTGTAATCTTGTAGTGCTGTTACTGTCGTTTCATACACCCCGTAACCAATCAATTTCCCAATATCTGTTATAGGTCCGGCGTATTCCATAAATGTCCCATTTTGTGTCGCGGCAATTAATAGGCTATCTGTTGATGTACCTGTTGCAATCGTATTGGATATTGGATCCATGATTTCTTCTTGGTGCATTGCTTTTACTTTAGCTTCAGTTGCCGTTATCATGGCTTGCATAAAGGATTCTTCCGTTAGTTTCCCGTTAATAATGACCCAAGTATTAATCGTTCCTATATACGGTTTACTGACTCTTTCATGTGCCCTTGAAACATCTACTGCATTTCCAACACCAGCTGTAACTGCAACAATAATACTTCCGTTTGCATTTGAAAATTCCCTTATAACAACATGCTTCGCTGCAACTGCAGTCATCATGGCCACCGTATTAGATGGCATAAAGTCATGTTTTTTAAGATAACCTTTTAATTCCTCATGTGCATCTTCGCACATATAATTCAAATCAACTGCACGATTGACAAATGACTGGAACCACCCAAAACCAGCATTGTGAACAGCTGAGGAAACGGTTTTCAAAGGAATTTCCGTACGAAGCTCAACAAATTCATCTCTTATATTGAATTGTTCTTTTGTCACTACATATGATTCACGTTCATCAATAGCTGTTGGCATCAGTGTTACTTGTGGCTTTGGCAATTCAGGATGCGGATAACTTGAAACGCGCGTATTATATACCTCTAAAATTTGCTGTTCTTTCAACACTTCATGCGGTTCTCCAATAGCTTTTACATGTCCCTTTTCCATTAACAATAGGCGATCACAATAAAGTGAAGCTAAATTCATATCGTGAAAAACAGAAATAACTGTTAAACCATTTTGCACTGCTTCTAGACGAATCATATCTAGCAGTTGTCGTTGATGTGCAATATCTAAATGATTCGTAGGTTCATCTAAAAGTAAGATATCAGCTTGCTGAGCAAGTGCTTGTGCTACAAATGTACGTTGTTGCTCCCCACCTGATAAAAATTCGAGGTTTGTATGTTCATAGCTATCTACACCCGTTTGCTTCATAGCTTTTTTCACTGCATTTTCATCTTGTTCTGACCATGTCGAAAACCAACTATTTTGATGTGGGTAGCGACCTAAGGCTACCGTCTCACGTACTGAATGCGAAAAGGCATGGGCATGAAGCTGTGGTAAAACAGCCATTTTGCGCGCAAATTCCTTCGGTGAGAAATGTTTTATATTTTGTTCTTCGATAAGTACTTGACCAGTTGTTGATGGCAGGATACCACTAATCACTTTTAATAATGTGGATTTGCCGCTACCATTTGGTCCTAAAACGCCAAGAATTTCGCCTTTTTTCACTGTAAACGAAACATCTTGTACTATTGGCCTGGTGGCATCATAGCCACCAGTAATATTTTCTACAGTAAGCATACTTACGCACCTTTCGTTCTTCTTTGTCGGAAAAAGATATATGAAAATACTGGCGCCCCAATAAGTGCAGTAATGACACCGATTGGTAACTCTGTTGGGGAAATTATCGTACGAGCAAATAAATCACAAACAATTAGTAATGATGCTCCATTTAAAAACGATAAAGGCAGCAAGTGACGATGATCTGCCCCAAATAAAAGTCGTGTCATATGCGGTACAACAAGTCCCACAAAGCCAATTGTTCCAGACACTGCAACTGCAGCACCTGTTAACATAGATCCGCCTATTAATATCAGAATTTTACTTTTCTTCACGTCAACGCCAAGATACTTGGCACGCTCTTCTCCAAATAACATCGCATTTAATTCACGACGGTTTAACCATAATAAAAATGAACCGATGAGTACAAAAGGCCACACCATCTTGACATATGGCCATCCACGCATTGAAACGCTCCCCATCAGCCACCCAATGATTTGCCTTAACTCATCACCTGTTAACGCAATTAACAATGAAATTAATGCACCTAAAAATGAACTAACGATAATCCCTGTTAAAATCAGCGTTTCCATTTTCATAGTTCGATCAACTAATCGTGCAAAAGCCATTACACCCATCATCGCCAATAAGGCCCCTAGCATGCTGAAGGCTGGTAATGTGTATATACCAAAAATAGGGGTCGAAATGCCGAAAAAGAGCGTCACCACAGCACCTACCGAGGCACCAGATGACACTCCTAACGTATACGGATCGGCGAGAGGATTTTTCAGCAATCCTTGGAAAGCAGCGCCCGCAATGGCCAGTGAGGCTCCTACTAACCCTGCAAGCACAACACGCGGCATGCGTATTTTCCACAATATATTCGTCGCTGTTGGATCCGCTGCCGTATTCCATAACGTACTAATTGGTACTTTTACAGAACCAATTGATACACCTAGCCAAATGCTAACAATTAAAATCACAAAGGCTATGGTGTACCCTAAAATGGTTTTCCTCACTCAAAAGCCTCTGGATATACTGCTTTTGCAATGACCTCTAATCCTTCAGCAAGACGAGGACCTGTACGGCTTGTTAAGTTCGCATCAACTTGAACAACTGCATCATTTTTAACAGCTGTGATACTATCAAATCCTTGGCGTTTTTTCACCTTCTCGACAATATTTTTCACATGGTTGTATTTCACAATAATTGTATCTGGATTACGTTTCACAATTTCCTCAGAGTCAATTTGGAACCAGCCTGTTTGATCTGCTGTGACGTTTTTAATATTAGCTAGATCAAACATTTCTTGCATAAATGTATCTTTACCCGCAGTGTAAATATTAGGTTCGTCTGTTGTTTCGACGAATGCTGATTTTTGTTTTACATCTTTCACTTTAACTTGTACTTCTTTTACTTTTGCTTTCATATCATCAGTAATCTTCTTAGCCTCATCTGCTTTACCTGTAATGTGGCCTATTTGTTCAATTGTTTTATACGTTTCATCAAAATTCTCAGCATTTTTTACAACGAAAACTTTCAATCCTGCATCACGTAATTGTTGGAGACCTGCTTCAGAAGTACCTAAAAGTGTTTCGTGTGCAAAAACAACTTCTGGATTTAAGCTAATAATTTTCTCGGCGTTAAATTCCATCCCACCGATTTTTTCTTTTTTCGTTGCCGCTTTAGGATAATCATCATTATCCGATACAGCAATAATTTCTTTTTCTAATCCTAACGCGAAAAGAATTTCTGTGTTACTTGGTACCAATGTAATAATGCTCTTTGGTGCTTCTGTAAATTTCACATCATTGCCAAGTGCATCAGTCTCTGTTAATGGATACCCTGCTACCTGTTGCTCTGTCGCTGATTCACTATTTTCCTTTTTCTTCGTATCTTCCGTTTGGCCACAGCCTACTAATACGCCTAGTGCTAAAACAAACACTAAACAAAATTGCCATATTTTCTTCATTTACATTTCCTCCTTGTTCATAAAAAAATCTCTCGTTTTACGACGAGAGATACGATGACAGTGAATATATACATAGCTGTACTAAAATGCACTTTTACTGACACCATTTCTATCCGCGTAGTTCTAATTGGTGGTCTCCATGTTGGTAGGTCTCCTGGCTCGTGATCACAGCTTGCCGTGCCTTCCCAAAGTGTTATACTTTAGTGACAAATTACGACTTACTCACACATACAGTGGCGGGACCGCGTCGGATTTACACCGACTTCCCTTTTCTCTTTACTGAATCAAAGTAAAGAACCATCATGTTTCACAATATACAATTGTTATTACATCGTGTTCAATTATACAGAAAATTAAATACTTGTCCAAGATGTTACTAGGCTTGGTGGAACTATTAGCAATAACACATTGTGACATGAATCGATGAAGTCTAGCTATTTTATCTTTAACTAGCGCAATTTTTTTCTTTCATTTGTTCTTTATAAAAACCAAAAGACTATTCCACACTTATTCAGTGAGAAATAGTCTTTTTATAAGTACCTCTTAGATTCACAAGCTTATTCAACCTCAGTAGCTAAAAGGGTATTTCTGTCATTACATTTTCTCAGGTGCTGATACGCCAATAAGTTTTAGTGCGTTGGCGATTGTAGTACGAACTGCTGTAATTAGAGATAAACGTGCTTCTGAGCGATCTTTGTTATCAGCATCTAATACTTTTTCAGCATTGTAGAAGCTGTGGAAAGTTGCTGCTAGTTCTTGAATGTAGTTAGTAATACGGTGTGGTGTGCGATTCTTCGCAGCATCCGCAACAACTTGTGGGAAGTCCCCTACTTTTTTCAAGACATCAATTTCTTTCTCTGCATTAAGAAGATTTAAATGTTCTTTAGATGCTGCTAATCCTTGTTCTTTTGCTTGGCGCAAGATTGAAGAAATACGAGCATGTGCATATTGTGCATAGTAAACAGGGTTTTCATTTGATTGCTTAACAGCTAGGTCAAGGTCAAAGTCCATATGTGAATCACCTGCACGCATTGCAAAGTTATAACGTACTGCGTCTAAGCCAACTTCTTCAACAAGTTCGCGTAAAGTAACCGCGTTACCTGTACGTTTACTCATTTTCACTTTTTCGCCGTCTTTCATTAAGTTCACCATTTGAATGATTTCAACTTCTAATGTGTCACGATCATAACCAAGTGCTTCGATTGCTGCTTTCATACGCGGGATATAGCCATGGTGGTCAGCTCCCCAAATGTTGATAAGTTTAGTGAATCCACGTTGAATTTTATCTTCATGGTATGAAATATCTGGTGTTAAATATGTGTAAGAGCCATCATTTTTTATAAGTACGCGATCTTTATCGTCGCCAAATGTTGTCGAGCGGAACCAAGTAGCGCCTTCTTCTTCAAATACATGACCATTCGCACGAAGTTTTTCTAGAGCCGTTTCAACTTTACCTGATTTATAAAGTGATGTCTCAGAATACCAAACGTCAAAGTCTACACGGAAGTTTGCTAAGTCTTTTTGTAATTTACCAAGCTCTAATTTCAAGCCATGCTCACGGAAAAATTCAAAGCGCTCTTCATCTGATTTACTTAGAATCGAATCACCAAACTCAGCAGCTAATTTACCTGCGATATCGATAATATCTTGACCATGATAACCGTCTTCAGGCATAGAAGCATCTAAGCCTAACGATTGTTTGTAGCGAGCTTCTAAAGATGCTGCTAAATTATTGATTTGATTACCTGCATCATTGATGTAGTATTCACGTGAGACATCATATCCTGCAAAGTCTAGAACGTTACATAATGAATCCCCTACAGATGCTCCTCGGGCATGTCCTAAATGAAGGTCACCAGTTGGGTTAGCTGATACAAATTCAACTTGTACTTTTTCATTAGCGCCAGCTTGTGAACGTCCATATTCTGTACCTTGCGCTAAAACAGTTGTGATTACTTCTGCCAAATAGTCTTTGCGTAGCACAATATTCATAAAACCAGGACCTGCGATGTCGATCTTCTCAATAGCAGTACCTGTAGTATCAAGGTTTTCAATAATAGATTCAGCGATTGCACGAGGTGGTTTTTTCGCTAATTTTGTAAGTTGCATAGCAATATTAGTTGCATAGTCGCCATTCGTCTTATCCTTTGGTGTTTCTAAGTGTATATTCAATGTTGATGTATCTTCTAAAAGACCTGCTTTTGATACTGCTGCAAGAAGCGCTTCTTTAATCGCGTGTTGCACTTGTTCTACTGCGTTCATTATTTTCCCTCCGAGTAATTAATTTCTAAAGTATAATCGCCTACTGATTGTCCACCAATGATTAAATCATAGTTTAAATAAAATCGTCCGCTCATTTTACTGTCATGCGGTTCGAATAGCATGTCCTTCGTATACGTCACGATTGGTAATGCACCGAATTCACTATCATAATGGCCGTTTTGTTCATGATTAAGTAAAAATGGCATACGCATTTTCACATCACCATTTCGAAGAATAACTGCCTCATTATTACCGAATTTTAAAGTTGAACGAATATGTTTATCTTCTTGAACTTCTTCATATTGTAAGTACGTTTGGTCCCTTTTTTGAACTATCGTACCTTCTGACCAAAGCTCATAAGTTTCAGCTGCTTCTGCTTCAGATTGTCGAATTGTCGTTTTTAACTTTAATTTTACGGGTGCTTTAAGTTCACTAGTCATACTTATGGGCCTCCGTTCCATTCTTTATATAACCTTCTTATTATAGGTTAGATTCGCTTGTTTTTTCAAGGTGTAAGTAAATTTAGGACAAACAGTGAATTCTTTAAAATCACACGCTCGAACTACCTTTTGTCGTTTTATAGCGAATGCATAATTATTTTCATTTTCCTTGTAAAATTGGATGTTATAATGGAGGGATAAAATGGTAGGAGAGAATCTATATGTTGCTCGAATTAGTCATTAATTTTTCGATATTATTTACTTTTGTTATATTTTCATATTGGTTATACGAGTCTTTAGAACCTTATCAAGATAGTTTTATTGAGCTGCAACCTTGGATTGTCGGTCTTGTAGCTGGACTTACCGGTTTACTTTTGATGGGCACGGCTGTACATTACCAAAATGATATTATTAGTGATGGTCGTTTTATTAGTATCTTACTCAGTGGATTGCTCGGAGGTCCAATTGCTATCGCTCTGTCCTCTCTCATCATTGGGATTTTTCGAATTTATGTGTTTGGATTGTCAGAAACATCTATTTTTGCAGGATTAAATATTTTAGTAATTGGTGGCGTTATCACATTTATTTCAATAAAAAAACCAATTACATTCCGCAATATCTATTTCTATTTCACTTATATCGTTTTCCAAGTTTGCATTGTTTTCTATATTCTTTCAGATACTTGGACACATGGCTTACAAAATGTTATTCAAACTGCACTTTTTTATATTTTGTCATTTTACATAACTTTACTTGTATTAAAATCAATTCGAAATCAATTTAATCGTATGCGAGAAACTGAAAAAATGGCAGAAACAGATTATTTAACTGGACTGCCGAATAACCGACGCTTCCAGCAAATAATAGATGATTTACTCTCTAATAATGTCCCCTTTTCATTGATATTAATTGATATTGACTCTTTTAAAAAAGTTAATAAAACGTATGGTCATCCTGTTGGTGATGAAATCTTACAACAAATTGGTACACAGTTAAAAAACTATGTGAAAACGATTGATGCAGAAGCTGCTAGAATTAGTGGTGAAGAATTTTATATTGTTTGCAAAGATGCTCCGCCTGCTTATGGAATACATTATGCAAATTTAATTCAATCACAAATTGCCAAAACGCCACTCGTTGTGTCCTCTGGTCATGTAATTCCTATTACGGTTTCCATCGGTATTTGTTCATATCCTGACAATGGTAATACGTCAAAGGATCTCGCATTTTCGGCAGATAAAGCCATCATGCAAGCTATAGAAAGAGGTTCAAATCAACTCGTTCACTTTAATCAATTAAATAATTAGAAATATTTTTAAAAAACGCTAAGAGAATTCACCATTATCTTAGCGTTTTTTGTTGCTGTCAAATAATTACCAAATTCATCCTTTTTAATTTTTTTCGTCCGTTTATTTTACATATAATCATCACATACTATCGCTAAATTGGTGGAACGGAGCTGTTCTTATGAATCGAGCAGACTATTGGCGAAAAAGAAGGGTGAATAAGCGATGGAAACGTACTCTTATGTGGAGTGTCGTAGGTATTTCAGCTGTTTTAACAGTATTGCTGTCACTCAGAATATACGCACAAATTGCGGGTGCGCCTTCTCTCGCTGTTCCGAAGGCAACCGTTTTTTTAGATACGGATGGACATCGAGCTGGCGATAAATTTTCTATGGAACGTCGCTACTGGGTAAACCTAGATGAAATTTCACCTTTTGTTGCACAAGCACTTATTGCAACGGAGGACAAAGATTTCTATTCGCATAACGGTTTTGATTACACCCGTATTGCAGGTGCATTATTGAAAGATGTTAAGGCAATGCGCAAAGTTGAAGGAGCGAGTACAATTACGCAGCAGTATGCTCGTAATTTGTATTTAACGCATGAGAAATCATGGTTAAGGAAAGCAAATGAGGCACTCTATGCATACCGTTTAGAAGTCTTTTATGATAAGGATAAGATTTTGGAAGGCTATTTAAATACTGTTTACTTTGGACATGGTATGTACGGTATAGAAGCTGCAAGTAGATTTTATTTTGGGAAATCAGCAAAAGATTTAACACTTTCTGAAGCTGCTTTACTAGTTGGAATTCCAAAAGGACCAGGCATTTATTCCCCTGCAGTAAATAAGGAAAAATCAATAGGTCGTCAACAATTAATATTAAGTTTGATGTCTAACCAAAATGTTATTTCTGAAGAACAATCAGAACGAGCTAAGAAGGAGACTCTTGATTTTAAATATGAGGAATGGGAAAATTCGAAATCACTAGCACCATACTTTTTAGATACAGCTTGGCAGGAAGCAAAAGATATACTGACTGAGAAAGGTCGTCGCTTTGAAGAAGGTGGTTGGGTAATCAAAACAACATTGAATACTTCCCATCAAAAAGCTGCTGAGGAAGCTGTTGAAAAATCGTTACCAAATAATGAACTAGAAGTTGGCTTCGTTAGTATGGATCCTTCTACAGGTTATGTTACTGCTCTAGTTGGAGGACGACATTATTTAACAAGTACATTCAATAGGGTAACACAAGCAAAAAGGCAACCTGGATCTGCTATTAAGCCATTTTTGTATAGTGCTGCACTAGAAAAAGGTTATACTCCTTTAACGTTTATGGATACTAGCCCTACCATTTTCACTTATGATGATGGACGCTCTAAGTACGAACCCAAAAATGTAAACGGCGAATTCGCGGATCATCCAATGTCATTGGCACAGGCAATTGCTATATCGGATAATATCTACGCAGTCAAGACGTTTGAAACAATCGGCTATAAGGCATTCAGCAGTGTACTGGAGCGATTTAATATTCAAAGTAAATTACAAAATTCACCAGCAGTAGCTCTTGGTACTTCTGAAGTAAGCTTAATGAATTTAACTTCCGCATATAATACATTAGCGGCAAAAGGTGTTCAAAAGAAACCAACGACTATTATTTCGATTACAGATGCAAACGGGAAAGTTATTTATAAAGCAGAAAAGAAACAAAAAAAGAAACAAGTAATTAATTCAGATGACGCATTTTTAATCACACAGTTGATGACTGGTATGTTCGATCCAGTCTTTAATGATTACGCACCGGCAACCGGGATTTCAATTCGCAACAAACAAACCAGACCTTATGCAGCAAAATCCGGTACAACTTTAACCGATCAAATGATGGTTGGTTTTACCCCTTCTTTAACTGCTGGTGTTTGGAACGGTTATGATAAAGGAAAACAAATGACAAGTGCAGAAGATTCACGTGCTACAAAACAAATTTGGATTGATTTTATGGAAAAAGTACATGAAGGACTTCCTAGTGAGCCATTTATGGCACCCGATAATATTGAAGGCGTAATTGTCGATGTTAAAACAGGCGGTATCGCAACATCAAGTTGTGATAAACAACGACTTGTCTATATGAAAAAGAAGGATGTTCCAAAAAAGCTATGTACTGATCCAAGCATTGTTAGTGATTTAACGAAAAAGGACGAAACATCTTGGAGTCTGTTTCCTTTTTCATTATTTGAATAAATAAAAAAGCTTCATCTTCTAAGGAGTCCGTTATCCTTAGGAAGATGAAGCTTTTTGGTTCTCGAAAATATGAGTTACATGGGGCATTCGGCTTGGGTTTGTCAAAATGCCACTTGTCACTCATTTGAAATCGGTTACCAGATGTCCTAGCTTACTTTCGTAAGTTGTAGTTAAAGTGTACTGCCTTTCAATGACAGTTTCAACCATGTATTGAAACCGCTTTACAAATGTCACATTTTGTTCAATTATTTTCAAAATTTTAGAAGGCCAATTCTTTACGTAATTGTTCTGAACTTAAAGACCACATTTTCTCGTTAAAGCCGTGTAAAAACTCACCTAGCACTCGTTTTGACTCTGCATCCATATGCTCTATAATGATATGACGCTTCATCGATTTATCCATTTTATTGACATGGTCTGCTAAAATTTTATAACCACGACGTTTTTCCCTATTGACAACCATTTCACAAGCCGTTATACCAGCGAAGTAAGCTCCGCCTTCTTTGTGATCGATAGTCACCCATACTAACCAATATGGCTTACCGCCTGCTGAATCTTCTCGATTCGTTGTAAATTTAATACCTCTTTCAACATCACTACGTGCATGCATAGCCCCTACTTCTACAGTGGCTTTTTTTTCTTCAATATCGATGATGACTGGTGATACATTCTCAAGCGTTAAAGAACCTACGCCAAATCCTTTATGTCCGTCTGTTGGATCGTTTTTAATAATCGTAAAGCCTAATTTTTGTTTTGGTTTTTCTTCATTAGTCATTCGCAAAATCCCTCCGTTCTGTTATTATAACGAATATACACTATATTTTATATGAGGAGGACTCTTTATGCCTATAGTAACAATAAAAATGATTGAAGGTCGCACAGACGATCAAAAACGTGATTTGGTTGAAAAGGTAACAGCTGCAATTTCCGAATCTGTAGATGCACCAAAAGAAAACATTTCAATTATCATCGAAGAAATGCAAAAATCACACTTCGCTATTGGTGGCGTACGTAAGAGCGACCTTTAATAATATACTTTTTTCAAATAGAGCCGTCTCTTTCTAGGGATGGCTTTTTTATATAAAAAATCCCCACTATTGGGGATTTTCTTACTGAATCGATACTGTTGAAAGTTGTGCTATAAATTCAAAGGCATCTGTCAGCTCTTCTTCTGTAAAGTTCAACTTCCCTTTTACCACATGTACCTTTTCAATTTGCTCTTCTTTTGTGAGTTCATCAAAATATAGTAACGTTGAAACAAGCTCTAGAAAACGTGCACTTCTATCATTCATCATATTGATCACTTCTGGTAACTTGTCATGTTGCTTACCTAGCATGGTAGAAAAACTTGTCCCTTCAGCAGTAACCGCATATCGGTATTGTACATATGATCCCTTATCCTCTTTTTCTTCTGTTAAAAAACCCATATTACAAAGCTCTTCAATTCGTAAAGTTAGCTCTTCTGAGTAAGGGCCATATATATGAAATTGGTATTTTTCTTGGAATGGAAACCGCATTTTCTTTGCTATATAGACCATCTTTTGTAATTTTTTACGACCAGTGACTTGACCTGCTAATGACACAAATTGTACGACTTTTGCGTGTTCTTCTAGCACTTTTAAATCTCCTTCCGGGAGGTTATTAACCTTTTAATATTTCTAATATTTGTTTTCTGAGTATTTTTTTCTTACCGTTCTCTAGTAAAATATCTTCTGGAAAGTATAATTTATGATCCGTTCGGCGTTTTCCGGATATGGCATCTACAATATCAGATGATCTAGATAATTCACGGATTTCGTCATTCGGCATTAATAGATGAATCGGTAACCTTTCCTCTTCTTCACCCGGACGATAAAAATCATATGGTAAATCTGAAGATGAATCTAAAACTAAGTAGTACTGCGGGTCAATACCAGCTTTTCGGAATAGATTCTCAAGTTCACGCAGCTTTTGATAATCTTTGGCAGGGTCAATCTCCACATAATTAAACAATTTTCGGTTCACAAAACGTCTGCTTAAATCGCTTAAAATAGGATCCGCCTCACGCATCCATAGTTGGAAATATGTCAACAAAATACTTTCATCCAATGCTAGATAATCTTCAAGTTCAATATTTCTATCGAAAAATGCTTGAAAATGCGTAGGTTCATGTAAGAATGAATAACCTGTTTCACTTAATGCTTTCGCACGATGTAGAATTTTTGTCAAAATTACTTCCGCACTCCGTGATACAGGATGAAAATAAACCTGCCAATACATTTGATAACGACTCATAATATAATCTTCTACTGCATGCATACCACTTGATTTGATGACCACTTGATCCTCTCGTGGACGCATCACGCGCAATATACGTTCCATATCAAAGTGACCATAACTGACCCCAGTATAATAAGCATCTCGTTGTAAGTAATCCATACGATCAGCATCGATTTGACTTGAAATCATACTGACAACTTGTTTATTTTCATACGTTTTTGCAATAACATTCGATACTTTTAATGGGAAATCAGCCGCAACGCGACTGAGTACTTGATTGACTTCAGTATCTCCCATAATAATATGGCGTGTGAATTCCTCATGGTCCAAGTCAAAAACATGTTCAAAAGCATGTGAAAAAGGTCCATGTCCCAAGTCGTGCAATAATGCAGCACAAAGTACGACAAGCCGTTCACTTTCATCCCATTCTGGTCTACCCTTGAACACATCATCGACCATCCGGCGGACAATTTCATAAACACCAAGCGAATGATTAAATCGACTATGCTCTGCACCATGGAACACTAAATAAGTCGTACCGAGTTGCTTAATACGGCGTAATCTCTGAAATTCTCTTGTTCCAATTAAATCCCAAATCACCTGATCTCGCACATGTACATAGCGATGGACTGGGTCCTTAAATACTTTTTCTTCTTCTAACTTTGCTGTTGCGTAACTCATAAGGCACCCCACTTCCGCTGTTTGTATTGATTTGTTGAAAATGTATAACGAATTATTAAAAACTAATTGAAATAATTACAGGAACTCTATTGATGACCATCAAACTTATTAATTAGCAGCTACTTGGGTTATAAAAACAAAGTATACTTGCTTATACATAAAATACTTGTAGTAAAGTACACTCAAATCATTATTGAATTCACCATTCTACTACAACTTTAATTACAAGTATAAATGAAAAAACCACCTTTCGGAAAGGCGGCTAAAGTCTGACTTCAAGCTAGGAACTTAGTAAGTTTATGAACTAACTTCTTCTTTAATCAGCCTACAGTTTGTTGCTCTAATTACTATAATGATTGTCATATCAACATACTAATCGTCTTTTATAGACGATTTTGTGATTTTAATTTGGCGCGTACTTTTTCCATTAATTCCTCTTCCGTTAATGCAGCACAAGGACGATTATTTACGAATGCGAATGTTTTCTTTCGTCCAGGACCACAATATGACTGACATGCGATATCGACTGAAGCATCAGCATCGATTTCTTTTAATTTCGGGATTAATGTTTTTAAATTAACGGCCTGACATTCATCGCAAACTCGGAATTCGTTTGCCATCTGTCTACAACCCTTTCTATATTTGAATCTGAAGTCTAACAGTCATTGTATCGTATTTATAGCCGTTCCTTCAAGCTTATAATAGGTCATTGTCTCATAGCATTCTCTTTTCTTTTCGTTACAAAAGCCTTTATCACAACATCTAGCATAATATTTTGCAAGTTTGTGAATAAAAAATAGAGAAAGTGACCACGCTGAGACTATCAACATTATAGGAGGTTATAAAATGGTAAAAGTGAGACAAGATGCTTGGTTAAAAGAAAACGATGAATTATTAGCAGAAGCAGTTATTCGACATGTTAAAGAAGGAAGTACACAATTAAATGCCTTTGAAGAAGCGGGAGATGCCCTAAATCGTACTGCAGCAGCATGTGGATTCCGTTGGAATGCGGTCGTTCGCAAAATCTATGAAAATGAATTAGCAGGAGCTAAAAAGGAGCGCAAGGAGCGGATGCGTGTATTCGGACAAACCGTGCGTCGCCGAAATACAGGAATCTACGTCCTACCTACTAGTGGAAATAGTGAGAGTAATGGTGTCACTGAGCAACAACGTTCTATTCCACTATCATCGCTATCACTTGATGTTGTCATAGCTTATTTAATGCGCTTACAACATATGGGTAGTGGCAATGATTCTGAGACTACAAGATGGCGTCATTTGGCTAATGTGGCTAATGATAAGGTATCTCGCTTAGAAGCTGAACTTAACAAACTAGAGAAGGAGAATCGCCACATGCGCAAAGATTATGAGCAATTTGCTCAAATTATGAATCGCGCTCGTCGAATGATAACACTAGATGAAGAGGAAGAGCATATCGCTCCCGTCTTCACTATGGAACGCAACGGGAATTTAGTTGTTAAAGAACCGCCTACAAATTAATAGGGTTAATGAGAGGGTAGTATTTCACTAAGAGATTCTATCGCTACTCTTCTACTTCCTATACTCATCTTTTTTAATCCAATACTAAAACCCGGCCCGCTTGCGAGTCGGGTTAATTTTTTCTCTGTTATTCACTTAACATCTTTTTATTACGTTCAAACACGCGATTCAAATAGAAACTATAAAGTTCCATTTCTTCTTGCTGTAATGAACCTATTTTTAGTTCATCACTAAGTTCCATTAATAATTTTTGTAAATCTATAACGGTTTGTTGAACTGTCAATTTTTCATTTAAAAGTTCGGATAAGGAAGCCATAACTTCTGGACGTACTTGTGGATATTCAAATTTTGTCTGCTCATCCTGCAGACCTATTTTATAAAAATCTCTTATTAAACTGGCACGCTCTGCTCCACTGCCTTCTATGCATAGATAGATTTGGACGGCGATACCTTGACGCAATCTACGTTGTGAGATGCCTGCGAACTTCTTTCCACCTATACTTAAATCATAAGAACCTGGGCAGTATGAACCGATGATTTCATACGCTTCAATATGTTCTGCAGCTTTTGGAAATAATGCTTTGATGAGTTCTAACATCACTTCATAACCTGTATTAATATCGATTTTTGAATGCTGTTCAGACAGAACGATGGAAATATTCAAAACACCTGAATCTAACACAACTGCAAGCCCACCTGAGTTACGAACAATTGGTGTGAAACCTTTTACCTCCAAAAAATTCATACCTTCTGCAATATGTGGCAAACGATGGTCCTGAATGCCAAGTACAACTGAACGATCATGCACCCAGGTGCGGACTGTTGCTGGTGAGATGTCTTGGCCAACTAAATGGCACAATGTATCATCAGCGGCAAATGATTCTAATGGTGAGTGTCCAATACCACTCACGGATTGATCCCAAAAACGCCATGTTTTTTGCTGTAAGTATGTTAACATTTTTATTCTCCTGGACTATAATGTTTTCTTCACTAGCATACACGAATCGGTCAATTTTCTCATGTCAAATTCGTGACTTTCAAACAATAGAGAGACTTATTTTCTTTATTTATGCTAAACTAATGCAGAATGATTCTCACTAAAAGGAGTGTCCATACACAATGATTGAAGCAGCACAAACATTAGATGGTTGGTACGTATTACATGATTTCCGCTCAATTGACTGGGCTTCTTGGAAACTAGTTTCTGAAGAAGAGCGTCAAGCAGCGGTTGAAGAATTCATTAAATATCTAGAAAAAATTAACGAAGCTGACATTGCGAAAACAGGGAGCCATGCTTTCTACTCAATCGTAGGTCAAAAAGCAGATTTCGTACTTATGACATTACGCGAAACAATGGAAGAATTACAAGAGATTGAAACCGAATTCAACAAGTTAGCAATTGCTGATTTCACAATTCCTTCTTTCTCTTATGTTTCAGTAGTTGAGCTTTCAAACTACCTTGCTGGAAAAGACTCTGACGAAGATCCGTACCAAAATCCACATGTACGCTCTCGTTTATATCCTGAATTACCTCGTTGGAATCATATTTGTTTCTATCCAATGGATAAACGACGTCAAAAAGGCGCTAACTGGTATATGCTACCAATGGACGAGCGTAAAGAATTAATGCGCAGTCACGGTTTAATCGGCCGTAGCTATGCAGGTAAAGTTAAACAAATCATCTCAGGTTCTGTCGGTTTTGACGATCATGAATGGGGCGTTACTCTATTTGCTGAAGACGTATTGCAATTCAAAAAACTAATTTATGAGATGCGTTTTGATGAAGTAAGTGCTCGTTATGCAGAGTTCGGCGCATTCTTCGTTGGTAATATTTTGGACAACGAAAAATTAGTGAAATTCCTAACAGTTTAATTTTTTATCTTTAAATGAAAGCTCTTTATTTTATTGAGCTTTCTTTTTTTACGTTCATATGTGTCTTTTCACTTGAAACCTTTAAATGTACACTTTATTAAAACCTAAAATTTGGTGGATACGATATGCTGAGCTATAGATAATATGGATTGTTACATTAACATAATTTGGCAGGAATGACTGGAGTATGCTTGTCATGTGAATTGCATTCTTATTCTAGTCATTGGACCAAAATGTCGAATGGCCAACAGTCTTCCACAGTAGAACAAATAAAACAGCAAGCTCTTTAAATTGAATCGAAAGAGTTTGCTGTTTTGTGTGTCTCTTTACTTAATAGACATTATTTTTTCAGAAAACGTTTTATGCATATCGAACATTAAATTCTGCTAATTTCTCAATAATTTGCTGTTCAACATTAACATCATTTGTAATAGCTTCATCAGAATATGGAGCGAGTATCTCATGATGGCCTATCATAACAGCATGATGGGCATGTTCGAACATAGAGATATCATTAGTATCATTCCCAAATGCAATATAACTACCAGAAGAAATATTCAGTTGCTTCAAGGCACTCCATTTATGAATACCTGTTGGACTAATATCCAATATCCCCTCATCTCTATGTAAATGAATGATAACATCTAGTTGTTTCAAATCTTCATGAAGGGCTTCCATATTACACGAGGTCAGAATAAGTATTTTAATAATCGAACTTAGTTTTTCAAGCGGTTTCTTTTCTGCTAAATTATGAGGATTAAGATTATTTAATATCGGGTGATCTGCAGGTCCTGTATAAGCATAATCCCAGTCGCCATCAATTAAATACGTAGCTTGATATTTTTCTAATAATGCCTTTAACTTAACTAATATTGTTGGGCTAAATCGAGCTACTTGTTTAATATTTCCATTCTGACATATAAGTGAGCCATTCCCACCTATCATTTTATACCCATGAAATCTTTTATGCAGTACAGGCAATAAATCGCGTATCGGGCGTGCGGATGCAAAAACGACTTCATGTCCACTTGCTGTAAGTTGCTCTAAGCTTTGAAGAATAGGTTCTGTGACTGGTTGGCCTTTAAAACAAATCGTCCCATCCAAATCGAAAACAAAATGCATGTATGACACTTCTTTCTGTGAGGTTTCGTGAGTTTTGCCCTCTTATTATTTAACTGCGACAATTTTGCCGCCGGTGAGCTGTAAGAGTTCATCTGCAGTTAGCTGGAACACAGCCTTTGGATGACCCGCTGCTGCCCAAATTGTATCATATTGAAAAAGGTCCTCATCAATCAAAGTTAGAATTTCTGATACATGTCCGATGGGAGATACTCCCCCTATTACAAATCCTGTATGTTCACGAACAAATTCTGCATCAGCTTTACCAAGCTTGTCTTCTACAACTTTGGCAATATGCTTCTCATTTATACGATTAATACCACTTGCTACAACTAAAAGTGGAGTATTAGTATTTTTCATACGAAAAATGATCGATTTAGCAATTTGCGCAACCTTACATCCAATGGCATCTGCCGCTTCTTGTGCTGTACGTGCGCTATCAGGTAACTCTACTACTTCATTATCGAAACCTAACGATTGTAATTTTGTCTGAATCGCAAGTGCACTTTCCTTCATGAAATACATCTCCTAAATAGATATTTTTTTCATTATACACGAATAGGCGGTCTTAATTTCTTAATATTGCATATATTTTAATGAGGAGGTTTTGCGATGCCTGTTATACAATCGACAGAAAAACAACTAGAGTTACTAGCAAGGTTGATGCGAGCCGAGGCAGAAGGTGACGGTGAACTTGGAATGCTAATGGTTGGCAATGTCGGTGTAAATAGGGTACTTGCTAGCTGTCTCGACTTTACTGATATTCGAACAATTGAACAAATGGTTTTTCAAAGTCCAGGTGGATTTGAAGCAACGCAGAAAGGGTATTTTTATCAACGGGCACGCGAACAAGATAAACGTTTAGCGCGTAGAGTAATTAACGGCGAAAGATTCCACCCAGCAACGCGCTCGCTATGGTTTTTCATGCCTGAGGGTGGCTGTCCTGCTCAATGGTATGGTCAATGGAATACTGGGCGTTTTAAGTCGCATTGCTTCTTCGCACCAAGTGAAAGTGATTGTCCGCAAATTTAACTGTTAGAAAGGATGAATGAATGGTCCAGTATTATTGGACACCTAGCTATCAACAACAAATGACTCCTCCCCCAGTGACAATTCCGAGTGGTAGACCACCAGGTTTTCCACAGCGTGAGGAATCTTATATTGAAAACATTTTACGACTAAATCGTGGGAAGCCGGGGAATTTTCACTTTTCGTTTGAGCATGCAGTAGAAGCTGGCAAAAATACGATTAACGTACGCGGTGTCGTGGAGGCGGCTGGGCGCGATCATGTCATTTTACGTGATCTCAGAACGAATCACCGATATCTCTTCCCAATGATCTACTTTGATTATGCAGAATTCGATGAGGAATTAGCTTATTTTAATCAATCTCAGTAAATAGCAAAACCCTTCCATATAAGTCGGAAGGGTTTTTGGCTTTTTATTCATTAATTAAACGCTGTTGCAATGCTTGTTTGAATGCTATTGGGTCATCAAGACGAATAGCGACTCGTGTATATTGCTTTTTAAAACCGATTAACAAAGATGCCGTACATGGTTTTTTTAATTCTAAAATCATATGTGGGTGCACTTCTTCAAAGTCTCTTGCAACAAATTCAATCGTTTTTTTAGCATTAAGCTTTTTCTCGAGTTCTTCTTGATCAGTTGTGATTGACTTAATATCGTCTAATGAAAGTTCCATTTGTTTTACAAGACCTAATGACAAATATAATTTCTGCTCTTTTAGACGTACTGGATTCAAACGTACTGCTTGTATATCTCCAAGAAAGAAAATAACGCTATATACGTTCAATATGAGTAGGATAATGGAAAGAATCATTGATTTTTCATGAAGCCACCAATGGATGCCTAATGTTTCGATTACTATCGCATGTATTAGCATAATTTGAAAGGCAAGTAGACTAGATTTTTTGTGTAAAGTGAAGGTGTTAGATGTTACTGGAATAGGCTTTTTCCATGAAGCAAAGGCATAATAAAACATAAGTAAATCTGAGATAATCATTTGTACAATTCGTTGCTTAGATACCTTTTTTTGAACAGCTTTTGGAAAGGCAAACAATAAACTTTCATCATAGGTTCGTACTTCTCGAATGACAGCAGGCATGAGGAAAAATAGTAATCCAATCAAACTGAGCTCAAGTAAAATTATAGAGCCTTCTATTGCAAAACCTACATAAGAGAACCCGACAAATGGCGCAAGATGATGGGGTGGTATTAATAGCTTTGCGAAAATTAATCCGCCTGCCATTAACATTATGAAACGTTTAATAGTAAATTTATTTTTTCGATCGATTGCGATGATTAATAACGGTGTGACAATTGCAAAATCAAAAAGACTCCCTAGAATAACACTTTTTGTTTCCTCTGATAAAAAAATTTCTGACAATGGCGTCCGATATAATGCAAAGTTCGTTGCAAGAACAAGTAAAAGTAACGCCATCCAAATATAGCTTTTTATATCTCTTTGGCTTACTACCATTTCATCACCTCATCTTCTATATTTTATTAAAAAAATAATACGTATTTTTAATAAAGTACCGACCTTTACTAAAAAATCCTACCTGATAAATTAGCAAGTAGGATTTCTTTCAAAATTAAACATGTTTAAGAGTTGCTAGAATAACCATTACCCAAGCAGCTAAGAATAGAACTCCACCAATTGGTGTAATAGCCCCTAAAACGCCAACACCTGTTAAGCACAGAACATATAAGCTACCTGCAAAAAATACGATCCCTGCAAGCATTAAATAACCTGCACGTGAAAGTTGTGTAACTGGTCCTATTAATGACGAACTCATTAATATGCCGATTGCGATTAATCCTAATGCATGGAACATTTGATACTGTACAGCTGTATCCCATACGGCTGCATAATGATCGGATAATTTCCCCTCAAGTGCATGTGCTCCAAAAGCACCTAGTGCCACTGCGATGAATGCGTTCACAGCTCCTGAAATAATAAAAAATCTCATTTTCTTTTGACACTTCCTTTTCTAAAAATCAAAAATCGAGTCACCATTTGCATCCTCTTCATGAAGCTTGTTTGTAGTAATGGAAGCCGGTATCTGGGTCTGCATCATCTGTTGTGATGGTTGTATATTCTGTGATTGAATTACTTGGCTAGTTTGCATGTCAAGTGGTCTTGATGGTCTTGCTATAGTTTCTGAAGATTTAGCTAGCACTACATCGCATAACGCTCGAACCGCAGAAAGCGCTTCACGAATTTCCTGCTCATTTTGAGCATGCTTTGCCTGCAATAAATATTTGTCAATTTCAGTAACAATTAATTCATGAGAAATCATTAGATGTTCCCTCCCTGCTTCAGCTCAAATTTCAAACACTCAAGACCCGAGGACCTTTTTACAATTACAGAAGGTAGCTCCTTACTTTTGAATTGGTATGCTCGACAACCTCTAGGACTTCTTTGATCCCAAGTCACATAGAAATGCCTACATTTAAAACAACTCTCTTGCATGACGCTCCCCCTCTTCATACTTCACTTTACCATGATTATATCAAACCATAAAGTGACGTGTTTTTGACTTTAATGCTGAAGACGTTCATTAAGAGTAGGAAGACAGTTAGTGAGGGTGATTGTTGCTCTAAGTTAGTTGTTTGTTGCAGTAACTCCGACCTTTGTTGCACTGACTCTGCTGTTTGTTGCGCTAACTAGCACCTTTGTTATTTAGCTGAATATTCACGTCTTCAAAACCTTAATTCTCCACTTTTTATATCAACTCTAGTACTAGTAATTCACCTGCATTTCTCAAACCCTATACTCAAAAATAAAAACCGTTCTCCACAAAAAGAACGGTTTTTCATATGGTTATTTCGTTAAATCAAAATCTATTGGTGATACTCCCCACTCTCGGAGCTGTGCATTGATTTTGGAATACGGTTTACTACCGAAAAATCCTCGATATGAACTAAGCGGACTTGGATGAGGTGCTTCGATAATAGCATGGCGGCTTGTATCAATCAGTCGTTTTTTTTGTTGTGCTGGTTTACCCCAAAGGACGAATATAATAGGTTGTTCACGGTCTGATAGTTTTTGAATAACTGTGTCTGTAAACTGCTCCCAGCCTTGCTTTTTATGTGAATGAGCTTGTCCTTCACGCACCGTTAAGACGGTGTTTAACATAAGCACGCCTTGCTCTGCCCATTTAGTTAATGTCCCGTCTAATGGAATCGGAAAGCCTAAATCCGACTCCATTTCCTTTAGCATATTTTTTAAACTTGGTGGATGCTTCACACCTCGTTTCACTGAAAAGCTCAATCCATGTGCTTGCCCTGCTCCGTGATAAGGATCTTGCCCTAATATGACAACTTTCACATCATTGTATGGTGTATAACGAAAAGCGTTCCATATCTCCGCTTTGGGAGGGTAATTCGTTCGTGTCGCATATTCATTTTCTAAAAAATCCTGAAGCTGTAAAAAATAAGGCTGATTAAATTCTGTACTGAGTACTCGCTGCCAATCGTTGTCTAAAATTTGCTTTGTCATCTTTTCTACTCCTTAAATTCCACTGTCACATCATATCCGACAAGTGCAAACATATCAGCGACAGAACTTTGCGCATTACTTTTTGCTGTATCAATAACCCCTTGAGTGGTTGCTTCTTCAATCATTAGTTTCTTTGCTTCTTTAGCAAGTTCATATGCTTCGCTAATATCTGCTTTTTCTCGGAACAGGCCTTCACTTGAAAAGACTTGAACATGATCAAAGTCTATTTGAGGCTCCCCTAGTATTTTTGCACTTGGCAATGTAATCGTAGCTATTTTCTTCTCTTCATTTAATTCAATATCTTTTTCGGTAATCTTTGAAAAGTCTACACCTGCTTTAACGCCACCAGGTATAACAACTAATAATTCTCTTTTAGTTCCAGGTAAGTTTAAGCCAATCTCTTTACCGAAAAGTTTATTGTCAGAACGTTCAATCATAATCTTTGTATATGCCTCTGCTGTTGTTAGTTCATTTAAATTTTGAATTCGTTCCATGATTGAACCTTTATTTTCTGTGAATGTACTTCCTTTAATAATGTTCATAGTTGCAATCGGAATGATAATTAATAGCGCTAGGACAATTATAGTTGCCCATACATACCATTGCATAAAGAACTTAGGTATAAAAAATTTCCGAATAAAACCCTTTTTTCTATCTTTCCTATAGTAAAGAGACTCTGAAGAATCAAGAATTGTGGCAGATTGTTCTTCTGACTTTAACTCTTTTAACATCTTCTCAAGCTCTCGTATTTTCTTATTTGAAGTCACCTTAATCCCTCTCTTCTATTAATCTAAAAGGAATTTACTATTCCTGATATTCAATTCGACATTATTCTACTATGTTCACTCCTATTATAAAAGTTTCTGCGCTATTAATACAGTCGATTGAATTTGGTGATTAACGGAAATATTATTTAAAACCGTTTTAGAGTAATATAATGGAAAGGAGTTGGTGGAATGGCTGATTTACAATGGCGAGAAAAGGTGAAAAGAATTACGAATGTAGCTGAAAGTGGCCAGCACGTGCCGGAGCAGGCAAAATCGTTTGGCATGGGTTGTTTTTATATATTCTTTGCTATTATTATTTTACTTTTTATATTTTTATTAATTGGATTTATACAAAAGGGTCATTACATAGCAGCTACCATTGTAGGTTTACTTTGTTTAGGTGGGATTATTATTATACGAAGAATTATAAATGCAGATCGGTTACCTAAATAGAAATCCAAACTGACCTTATTAAAAAGTTGGTTTTTGACCATTTCATTCTAGCCAGTTAATTCGTTATAATAGGACTATTCAATTACATTTTTTATATTCGGAAAGTTTAATAAAATAAGTTTTTTCATAAAAGGAGTCTTTTTCTATGTCACTAAAAAAAACACTAACAATTGCCGGCACCGATGCTTCTGGTGGTGCAGGTTTACAAGCTGATTTAAAAACTTTCCAAGAGCATGGCACATACGGTATGTGTGCAGTGACTGTTGTTGCTACAATGGATCCAGACAATAACTGGTCTCATGGTGTATATACATTACCAATCGATGTTCTTAAGGCTCAGCTAAAAACAACTCTTTCTACAGGCATTGATGCAGTAAAAACAGGGATGATTTCTACTGAAGAAGCTATTCAAGTAGCTGGTGAAGCAATTGCAAACTCTGGCACATCAAACGTTGTTATTGATCCAGTAATGGTATGTAAAGGTGAAGATGAGGTTTTAAATCCAGGAAACGTTGAAGCTATGATTAAATACCTTATTCCACAAGCACTTGTTACAACACCAAATCTTTTTGAAGCTGGACAATTGGCTGGAACAGGTACACCAAAAACAATTGAAGAAATGAAAGTCGCAGCACAAAAAATCCATGAACTTGGTGCTAAAAACGTTATCATCAAAGGCGGTAAAGCGTTGCAACATGAAAAAGCTATCGACCTATTCTCAGATGGTGAAAAATTCATCCTTCTTGAAGCCGATAAAGTAGATACTACTTATAACCATGGTGCTGGTTGTACTTTTGCTGCTGCTATTACAGCTAACCTAGCAAACGGTTTATCTGTAAAAGAAGCTGTTTTCGAATCAAAAGCTTTCGTTGCTGCTGCAATTGAACATGGCTGGAAATTAAATCAATTCGTTGGCCCTGTTATGCATGGTGCAAAAGGTGTTTACGGTACTCCGAAAATCACTACTACTGAAGTTTAATATCGAATAATAGATCCTTCGCAATTTCATTAATTGCGGAGGTTTTTTATGTATATCTTTTCAGATTTAAACGATGTCTAAGAATTTATGATGGGACAACAGTTCTTTATGCAAAAAAAGCAGTACTTTTTATATAAACAGGTTGTCCTTATTTAAAAGAACATAATAATAAACCATACACTTTTAGATAAAGAAACAATTTTTCCTTACTCTACTTCTATAGATACAACTTTCAGCTTAATTCTTACAAAGCATATAAAGAAAATATAATTTTTGAGCTTTCGAATCGCATTCGTAGGAATTTTTCTCTATACTAGAGAATAGATTGCTAGCTGTTGGAAGGAGAATTTAAATGGAAATAGTACAAATAGAAAAGCTTCAACAACTTCTTAATTCCTTTGCGAATAAAGATGTTTATATACATTTAGAGACAACCAACGGGGCTTATGCCTCTCATTTCAATGAAAAAGTATTCAACGCTGGTGCATTTATCCGTAACGTTAAACTTCAATATGAATTGGGTAAAGTTACAGCAGATGTTCCTCACCGTGTTGGTTTGAAAATGGCTCATGGCTGGGTTTATGCTCAAGGTATTACTCACTTTGAAATAGATGAACAAAATCGTCTGTTAATGGCTGGACATGACTATGACGGTAAATTAGCAGTAGCACTTGAAATTAGCGAAACACCATTTACTTATTAATTAAGGAGAGATTCAGATGACACTACAACCTGAGCGACACGTACTTGTCGTATTCCCCCATCCTGATGATGAAGCATTTGGTGTTTCTGGCACCATCTCAACTTATGTCAATCAAGGTACCCCTGTCACATATGCATGTTTAACACTTGGCGAAATGGGACGTAATCTTGGAAATCCCCCATTCGCGACACGTGAGACTTTACCTTTAGTCCGTAAAAAAGAATTAATCGCTTCATGCGAAGCAATGGGCGTTACAGATTTACGTATGATGGGCTTACGTGATAAAACAGTAGAATTTGAAGATGATGAAAAAATGGTACAAATGATGACTGGTTTAATCGATGAATTGAATCCATCATTAATTATCACATTCTATCCAAATTACGCTGTTCACCCTGATCATGAAGCAACTGCTCGTGCTGTTGTGCGTGCTGTACGTCGTATGCCTGTTGAACAACGTCCGAAGTTACATGCTGTAGCATTTGCAAATAATACCGGCGAAGGTCTTGGAGAACCGGATATTGTCAATAATATTCGTGACGTACGCGAGCAAAAACTTGGCTCAATGCGCGCTCATATTTCTCAAACTGCTTGGATGCTTGAAGAAAATGAAAAGCGTCTAGAAGCAGGTGAACCAGAAGCTGAGAACTGGTTAACTTATGAACGTTTCTTCAGCTATCGCTGGCATGAAGATTTTGAAGATCAATTTTAAACGAATAACTCCACCCCTGTCCGGCAAAAAATGGACAGGGGCTTTTTTATTTTTCATAAGTAAATAAAAGGATTCACATTTGTTATTGTCTGAAAAGTACGTCTTTTACCTAAACTATTTACATCTGAATGTAAACTCTTTATGATGAATAAATATTCAACTATAAAACGAGGTATTTAATATAAAATGAAAAAATTCCCTATATCTACTTGGCTATTATTTATAATCCCGTCACTGATTGGCGTATTCTTATTTATGACGCCACTTAAGACAGCTGACGGCTGGAAGGTTCCTATTGCGATTTTGGCCAATTTACTTGCTGGATCTTTAGTTTCATTCATTTCCTGGTTCACAGTTATCGTATTTTTCATCGCAGCATTAGGCTCAGTTGCTTATCACTTTATTCCGCAAAAGAATCCTGAGAAACCTACAATGTTTGATGGAATATTCCGTGTAAATTGGTTTTGGACAATCGCACGTGTACTTGGTTTTGTCTTTGCATTAATGGTTGTACAAGATTTCGGTCCGAGCGTAATCCGTAATGAAAACACAGGTGGACTGTTAATGGATCCAGACGGTGGTCTTGTGACTTTCCTATTCACGATTTTCTTATTCGCAGGCCTACTGCTTCCATTTTTAACTGAATTCGGTTTACTTGAATTCTTCGGTACAATGATGGTTAAAATTATGCGACCATTATTCAAAATTCCTGGACGTTCTTCTATTGATGCATTAGCTTCTTGGATAGGCGATGGTACAATTGGTGTCCTTTTAACTAGTCGTCAATATGAAGAAGGCAACTATACACAAAAGGAATCAGCGATTATCGCGACTTCATTTTCAATTGTATCAATCACATTTTGTATAGTTGTAATTGATACCGTACATTTAGGTGAATACTTCATTCCATTTTACGGTGCGGTTGTTCTTTGTGGTTTAGTATTAGCATTAATCATGCCACGTATATACCCCCTTTGTAAGAAAAAGAACACGTATATCAATGGAAAACCACTTGACCTTGAGCGCGAGAAATTGCCAGAAGGTTATAATATGATTACACATGGTTTAGAAAATGCATTAAATACAGCTGAACGTAATCGTAATTTCAGTAAATTTTTCGTAGATGGTTTTAAAAACGTTTTAGATATGTGGTTTGGTGTTGCACCGATCGTTATGGCATTTGGTACTGTAGCGTTAATACTTGCCGAGTTCACTGGAATATTCACTTTCTTAGGGAAGCCATTCGAACCGATTTTAACAGTGCTAGGTTTACCTGAAGCTGCTGAAGCAGCACAAACTATGGTTGTTGGTTTTGCAGATATGTTTTTACCTACTATTCTTGGTTCTGGTATTGAGTCAGACTTAACACGCTTTGTCATAGCAGGTGTTTCTGTTTCACAGTTAATTTACATGTCAGAGGTTGGTGGCTTAATTCTTGGTACGAAGATTCCTCTTAACTTTTTCGAGTTAATGATTATTTTCTTATTACGTACTTTGATTTCTCTACCAATTATTGCTGGTATCGGACATTTAATTTTTTAATCATAAAAGCAGGACCATCTTATTTAAAAGACGGTCCTGCTTATTTATTTAACTACCGTTTTATATATTAAGTAACCGATAGTCAATCTTTTCCGCATTCGTAAAGCACTTTATTTTTAGATAATTTATTTTTAATACCAATTACTAATTTTAAAAATAAGTTGATAAAATTTTCTATTTTGGAAGCCACAAATAGATACCTGTTATTCTATATTACAAAGAAACCCTTGTTTCAAGCATATATCGATCATAAATTTTTTATAACCTACAGATTCAAATTCAACACCAATAGCTTGTCCACTTAACTCTCGTATTTCTCCTTTACCAAAAACATGATGCTCTACATAACTATTCAATTGCAAATCTTCTTTTTTAGTAATGGCATTTACGGGAATATCTCTAGAAGGTTTACTTTTTAGATAACCAACCTCCTTTTTCACTAACTCTTTTCCTTTTACTAAACGCCGTACTTGTTTTAAAAACTGAGACTCCTCTACATGTTCGTCGTCTTTTAAATGATAAGTAAGCAATTCTAAATGCTTGCGTGCACGAGTCATCCCAACGTAGAAGAGACGGGCAGCTTCTTCTATTGGTTCGCTATTATCTTCGTCCTGTTGTTTTAAATCATCTTTTGAAGGAATAATACCATCAACTAGATCAATCATATACACGTTGTCATACTCAAGCCCCTTTGCACTATGCAAAGTAGATAAAGTAACTACATCACGCCCTTTGTTTGACCAAGACGTTTTCATAATTTCCTCTAACTCTTTTAAGCGTCTTGCGAATGCTTCAAGATTTGGTATACCTACCGCAATATGCTCTAGTTGATTTAGAATACCTAATAATCCTTCCTCATTGAAGCCAAGGTGCTCAGCCGTGTTACGAATCGATTTTTCATATCCTAGATTTTTACGGATGATTTTAATCGCTTCTTCTGGATCTAGTATATTTATCTTTTTAATTAACTTCTTCGTTTTATTCAATGCCTGCTCCTGATAATCTGCGTGTCGAACCGTTTGGAGCTGATCAAAAACTGAAGTTTTGTCATTATTATTTTTTAAATACATCATTTGTTTTTTCGTAATATATGCATTCATCTTCGTATGGACTTTCTCAAGAATGTCTACACGTGAATCATTATAGGAAAGGCGCATGAAATTGATAATATCTTCTACAATCCAATGTCGGAAAAATTTCAAATCTACGTCTTTCATATAGAATGGCAAACCTGCTTTATTTAACTTATCCACTAATCGGATGGCCGAAGAATTATTACGGTATAAGATCGCCGTTTCTTTCGGATTACTACTTTTCTCAATTTCTTGAATGATGTAGTTCAGTTGTAACTCATAGCGCTGCATATTGTGGATTTCAATTGATTCACCAGATGGATTTTCCGTGAACATTTCCTTCGTATAACGCTTTGGGTTTCTTTTGATGAAGTCATTTGCTATTTTCACGATTTCTGGTGTGGAGCGATAGTTTTGAGTCATTGTTAAAATCTTTGCTTGAGGATAATTCTTTTCAAATTCTAATAACTTTTGGACATCCGATCCACGCCACATGAAAATAGATTGGTCATCATCAGCTACAACGCAAAGATTATTTTGTGGTTTTGCTAAAATCGTAATAATTTCATGCTGAATAACGGAATTATCCTGACTTTCATCCGTTAAAATATATTCAAAACGGCGCTGATATTTCGTTCGAATTTGCTCATCGTCTTGTAAAATACGTAAACAGTACGTGAGCATATCGTCAAAATCTAAGAGTGGATATTGCGGGTTTTGAGTTTTGAATTGTTCATACGCTTTATACATATCGGCTATGCCTGAGATGGAGGATTTTACGGTACTTAGCTGCTTACTTGAAAGCATACGATTCTTTACATAGCTGATATAAGTAAGGAGCTCATCCATTTCATCTTCAGTTGGATTTGTATCCTTTATCTCCGTAAATATATTTCGAAGAATTATTTTTTTATGAAGTGGGACGTCATTGCCCCCCTCCACTAGTTGAAAATTTATGCGTTGCTTTGCAAAGTATTCTCGTACTACTTGAAAAGCAAAGCTATGAATAGTAGAGAAATGAACCTTTTCATGCGTCAGTTTGCCAAAGAATTGGTCGAAGCGCTGTGCCATATCTTGTGCGGAGGCTTTACTAAACGTAATGGCTAAAATCGCACGTGCTGGTATTTTCTTTACTAATAATAGATAGCCAATTTTCATATTCAAAGTTGTCGTTTTTCCTGAACCGGGTGATGCTAACAATAGCAATGGACCATCAGAATATCGAACTGCCTGTTTTTGTACATCATTTAAAGAAACACCCGTATGTTGTTGCATTTTATCAAAGAAATTCATTTGTACTCGTAATCCTTTCCGTTCATTCATACTGTTCTTTTTATTATAACTGAAAGCTAGTTGGAAACGCTTTTTTGCCCGCTCAAACGATAAGTAACGAAACATTTAGAATTAACTTAATATTTAGTCCATTCAGCTTGAATAATATGTTAAAATGAATAAATGCATTTTAAGGAATCGGAGGTTAGACGAATAATTATGACAGTATCAGATGTGAAGACCGTTCAGGTGGAAAATGTACTAATTGCTTATCAATTTTTAAAAGATGTTGTTGCACACACACCATTACAAAAAAATGAATATTTATCTGAAAAGTATGGTTGTACCGTTTATTTAAAACGTGAAGACTTGCAACATGTACGTTCTTTTAAACTACGAGGTGCCTATTATAAAATTAAAAGTATCGAGAATGATGCAAGAGAAAAAGGTGTTGTTTGTGCAAGTGCAGGCAACCACGCGCAAGGCGTTGCATATGCGTGTGCAAATTTAGGAATCCGTGGGCACATTTTCATGCCAACAACTACTCCTTCTCAAAAAATAGAACAAGTGAAAATGTTTGGACGTGAATTTGTAGAGGTTATTTTGTCAGGCGATACTTTTGATGATTCTGCTAGAAGTGCGCAGGCATTTTCAAAGGCTGAAGAACATATTTTCATTCACCCATTCGATGATATAGATGTAATCTCGGGACAAGGCACCGTTGCCGTAGAAGTGATGAATGATATTGAAGAGCCGATTGACTATGTATTTGGTAGTATTGGTGGAGGCGGCTTAATTGCCGGTGTATCTGCCTATATTAAAAACCTTTCCCCTCAAACTAAAATTATCGGGGTTGAGCCCGGTGGTGCTGCGAGTATGAAAGCAGCTTTTGCTAACGGTGGTCCTGTTGCCTTAGATCATATCGAAAAATTTGTTGATGGTGCTGCTGTACAACGTGTTGGCGACACTACATATGCACTTTGCAAAAAGTATGTCGATGATATTATTGCCGTTCCTGAAGGTAAAGTGTGTACGACCATTTTAAGCTTGTACAATAAGCATGCAATTATTGCTGAACCAGCGGGCGCTTTACCAGTTGCGGCACTGGATGCTTATCAAAACCAGATTAAAGGGAAATCCGTAGTCTGTATTATTAGCGGTGGTAACAATGATATCGGTCGTATGCAAGAAATTAAAGAGAAATCCTTAATCCATGAAGGTCTGTTATACTATTTCATCGTCAATTTCCCACAACGTGCAGGTGCACTTCGTCAGTTCCTTGGTGAAGTACTTGGTCCAGATGATGATATTACAACATTTGAATATACGAAGAAAAACAATAAAGAAAGTGGTCCAGCACTTGTAGGCATCGAGTTAAAACGTCCTGAAGATTATGCTGGTTTACTTAGCCGTATGAAACTTAACGGTTTCTCATTTAAAGAAGTGAACAATGATAGTACGTTATTTGCTCTATTAGTTTAATATCCATAAAAAATGGAATCTTCTGAGTGTAGAAGACTCCATTTTTTTATTCTCTGCTTTCCAAGGAAGGCAATCATTAGTTCTTCATTTATAAATAAACCATACTGCTCTTACTTGAAGCTAAGAAACGGTTTTATACTATGGATTTATTTTATATATCAAGCTATCTATGCTATCAGATTTTACGATTTAGGTAAACAAAAAGCAGGCACCCTTAGACAGGGTTCCTGCTTTGCAATTTCTACTTACTATACACTTAGTAGAGTTCGGTCTGATACAAGCTTCTCACCGCGAATACGTTGGAATGCATCCATTAAATCGGCGATTGTTAAATCTTTTTTCGCTTCTGGGTCAACCTCTAAAATGATTTGGCCTTTATCCATCATTATGAGGCGGTTACCTAGATCAAGCGCTTGTTGCATATTGTGGGTAACCATTAATGTTGTCAGATTATCTTTTTCAACTAACTGCTTTGTTAAATTCGTAATAAGCTCTGCACGTGAAGGATCAAGTGCAGCTGTATGCTCATCTAATAATAAAATTGATGGCTTTGTAAATGTTGCCATTAGTAGAGATAATGCTTGTCGTTCTCCACCCGATAGTAAGCCTACTTTCGCTGTTAAACGGTTTTCCAAATTGAGATGTAATGCTTCCAATGATTCACGGAAAAACTCACGTCTCTTTTTATCGACTCCTATACGTAAGCCACGACGTTTATTGCGAGAATATGCAATCGCCAAGTTCTCTTCTACGGTCATTGTTGGTGCTGTACCTGCCATTGGGTCTTGGAAGACACGGCCAATTAAATGAGAGCGTTTATATTCGGGATATTTGGTTACGTTTTTTCCGTCTATTTCAACAGTACCAAAATCAGGTGATAAAGCTCCCGAAATCATATTCATCATTGTAGATTTCCCAGCACCGTTACTACCAATTACAGTGACAAAATCACCTGTTTTTAAATCTAGATTAATATTATCTAAGGCAATTTTTTCATCTGGCGTTGCTTCGTTGAAGATTTTGTTGATCCCCTCTAGTTTAAGCAAGATGTTTCGCCTCCTGTTCACTAGTAACCGTACGTTCTGCTCGACGTTTTGCTTTGCGTGCACGCTCTTTACGTTTTTCAAAGAATTTAGGCAATATCAACGCCACGACCACAATTAATGCTGTGATAAGCTTCATATCACCGGTATCTAAAAATTCAACGCGAAGGGCGATAGCAATTACAATTCGGTAGATAATCGCACCGACAATCACAGCTAAAGTTGTACGGACAATTGTTTTCGTCCCTAAAATCGCTTCCCCGATAATAACAGAAGCTAAACCGATAACAATCATCCCTATACCCATACTCACATCTGCAAATTTCGTATACTGCGCAATAAGGGCACCTGATAATGCAACCAAAGCATTTGAAATACCCAGCCCTAAAATGATTAATGTATCTGTATTCGCAGAAAAGCTACGAATCATTTTGTCGTTATCACCGGTTGCACGAATAGCTAAACCAACTTCGGTTTTTAAAAACCTATCGAAAATAATTTTAATCGCAAAAGTTACGATGATCATAATGAAAAATGTACCCCATGTTTTTGGAACATTTTCGATGCCGATGCTGCTTAAAGTGTTATTTATTGCTGTATCAATACCTAAATTACCCCACCAGCCAAAGAAAATGGTGAACAGTGAATCGACGTTCGAAAGCGGTACGTTTGGACGCCCAATTGCGGTTTCTGTAGTTGCCCCCATAATACGTAAATTGATGGAATAAAGAGCAATCATCATTAATATCCCAGATAACAAAGGATTGATTTTCGCCTTCGTATGAAGTATTCCTGTCATACATCCTGCTAAAAAACCTGCGACAATCGCCGCTGCTGTTGCCAATGCTGGGTGGTAACCAAGTACAATTAAAGTCGCTGCTGTTGCAGCACCTGTCACAAAACTACCATCCACTGTTAAATCAGGAAAATCTAAAACTCGGAATGTAAGATACACTCCGAGCGCCATAATTGCATAGATGATTCCTTGCTCAACAGAGCCAAAGATTGCTGTAAACATGTAGAATCATCTCCTATCTATTCGACTACTTCTGCTTTCCATTCGTCTTTAATGTCTAAGCCAAGTTGTTCAGCTGCTTTCTTGTTGATCTCGAATTTTAAGTTTTTAGGATATGCCACTGGAATATCTGCTGGTTTTACACCATCTTTTAAGATTTTCACTGCCATTTCACCAGCTTCATAACCAATATCCGAATACGCAAAGCCGTAAGCTCCTAGACCTCCACGTTTAACTGAGTCTAATTCTCCAACCATTACAGGAATTTTCTTATCAGTTGCCACATCCAACACTGATTCAAGTGCTGTTACAACTGTGTTATCAGTAATGATATAGATTGAATCTACTTTTCCTACTAATGATTCAGTTGCCTGTTTTACTTCTGCAGATGTTGAAACAGATGCTTCTACAATTGTTACACCTAATTTTTTAGCTTCTTCTTTTACCATATCCACTTGTACACGCGAGTTTTGCTCTCCTGAGTTGAAAACCATTCCTATCTTTTTAGCTTTTAGTTCTTCAGCTAAAAACTTCACTGTACTTGGAATAGCTTCTGGGTGTGTATCAAGAGTTCCTGTTACATTTCCACCTGGAGCTTCCATTGATTTTACAAGCTCTGCTCCTACTGCATCTGTTACAGATGTAAAAAGAACCGGAATATCAGATGTTGCAGCTGCAACTGCTTGAGCACTTGGCGTTGCATTAGCAAATATTAAATCCATACCGTCACCAACTAAATTATTTGCTGCAGTTGTATTAATACTCGAATCCCCTTGTGCGTTTTCAATTTTGAATTCTACTTTAAGACCGCTATCTTCAATTGCTTTTTTGAATCCTTCAGTAGCTTCATTTAAAGATGGATGTTCAACGTATTGAGAAATCCCGATTTTATATGTTTTCTCATCTGATTTTTCAGATCCTGAATCGCCTGATCCTCCAGAGTCAGATTTATCTTTGGTTCCACATGCTGCTAATACTAGCATTGCTGCAAATAATAAAAATGCTAACTTTTTGTAACCCTTCTTCATATGAAATCCCCCCTATTTGAATCGTAACCACTTCTATTAATCTAGCGTGACTATAATTAGTGTTATATTACAGGGGGAAAAGTCAATCGTCAACAACATTATGAATCTTTCGACAATTCAAAATATGACATCTTCGCCACTTTAACGCGTTGAATGGCTGAACATCAACGTTTTGATGTATCCCTTTAAAATGTGAACATTTTGTGAATTTTTATAACTAATGGAAATGAAATTAATTTTATCCTATTTCAAAATTAAGCCTCTCATAAATGCATTAAATTAGAATGAAAAAAAATACCTTTAAAATTAAAGAAACACTAGGCTCCAAAACAAAAAATTGTTTCAAAGTCTAGTGTTACTTAAATGCATTGGTAAAAAACGCTTATATTTATAGTTAATTTTTCGCTAAGTATAAATGTTTCACTAATTCCTTATTCTTTTCTTTGAAAATATCATTATGAGATGACACCATTCCATACTCATATGCATCTGGTATTACGTATTGCTTTGCTTTATTTACTGCATTTGCTGCATCCTGAAATGCACCTGCAATTAAATGTAACTTTCCTTCATGATTCAAAATATCACCTGCAGCATATAGACCTTCTACAGACGTTTCACTTAAAGGACTTCCTGCAATACTATATTCATTTGCCATTTCAATATTTAATCCACTATTTGATGTCAGCTCTTTATCTCTATCATAACCGTGATTAATAATAACTTCATCAACAGGTAGTTGAATAATATTGCCATCTTCAATACTCAACAACTCGACTTTTTCAATACGTTCGTGATCATTTGAGGCAATTAGTTTTTCAATTGATGTATTTAGTAAACACTCAATTGAACTATTAAATAGACGTGATACCTCTGCCTCATGCCCTTTTAACATATCTTTTCGGTAGGTTAAGTAAACTTTTTTGGCAATGGGCTCCAATTCATTCGCCCAATCTATTGCAGCATTTCCGCCACCTGAAATCAATACAGTTTTGTTTTTAAAGCGTTCTAGAGATTTGACAGTATAATGTAAATTTGAAATTTCAAACCGTTCAGCGCCCTCGATATCTAGTTTTGTTGGATTTATAATACCGCCCCCAACAGCTAAAATAACTGTTTTTGAAAAGTGTTTATTGTTCGCTGATGTTGAAATAATAAAGTTCCCATCTTCGCCTTTATTAATTGACGTAACTTTTTCTCCTAATACTAACTTAGGATTGAAAGTCATTCCCTGCTGAATCAATTGTTCTATCAGTCGTTCACCTGTAACAGGTGTCAGTCCACCAATATCCCAGATCATTTTCTCTGGATACACATGCACTTTTCCTCCCAAAAAAGGTTGGAATTCGATAATTTTTGTTTTCATTTCTCTTAAGCCACTATAGAAAGCTGAAAAAAGTCCTGCTGGGCCACCGCCAATAATTGTTACATCATACAATTCTTCTGAATTCATCTTGAATCCTCCTATTAAACTTATTATTTTTTAATATTCAAAATTCACACTCTATGCTTTTGACCTTGCAAGTAGATATAAGAAATAGGGTGCTCCAATAACTGCAACGACAATACCAGCTGGAATTTCAGATGGTTGTAATATCCATCTACCTATCGTGTCCGCAGTTATTAACAAAAGGCTACCTATTAAAGCAGCTGTCGGTAAGAGATACTGATGTTTTGCACCCACTAGTTGTCGTGCTAAATGTGGTGCAATTAAACCAATAAAGCCAATTCCCCCACTTACAGATACGCTTGCACCAGCTAAGCCAACTGCAATTGCTAGTAAAATTAATCGCTCTTTTTCTATAGCTAGCCCAAGGCCCGTAGCAGGTATCTCTCCAAGATTAAATGTATTTAAGACACGAGCCTTCGAATAAGCGATTGGTAATAAAATAAGAATCCAAGGCAATAATGCCAATACAAAGCTCCAGTTAGAACCCCAAATACTACCTGCCATCCAAATAGCAACAAATTGGTAGTTTTCAGGTGATAATCTCAATGTCAATACAATCATTGCCGCACTAATACCCGCCGCTACTGCAACACCTGTTAGCAATAGCCTTGTAGGCGAAATTCCTTCACCACGTTTATATGCAAGTACATAGATCAGAATAGCTGTGGCTGCTGCACCTACAAACGCTAATATAGGAAGAAAAAAAACCGGTGCTGCTGTTGTAGTTGGAAAGAACGAAATAAATAACATGACTGCTAAACCTGCTCCTGAATTTATACCTAAAATTCCTGGATCAGCTAATGCGTTCCTTGAAACTCCTTGTAATATGCTCCCCGATACAGCTAATGCCATCCCTACTAAAATGGAGATAACGATTCGTGGTAATCTGAAATCAAACAAGATTATATTCTGTTTATCCGTCCCCATTCCAAATAATGTTCGAACTAATTCAATTGGGGTAAGCCTTATAAAACCTGTACCCATACTTATCATGAACATTATAATGATGAGTAGACAAATAGTGAGAATAAGCAAGATATTCTTCCGATGTTTTTTTTGTTGATAAGCAGATATGTAATTTTCCTCAGTCACAACTCTTTTCCTCCTTTACGAGCAAGGTAAAGAAAGAATGGAACGCCAATCAAAGCAATCAATGCTCCTATAGGTGTTTCATAAGGTGGATTTATCATCCTCGCAGCAAAATCAGCTAGTATAACTAATAGACTACCTAAAATTGCTGAACAAGGTACAATCCAACGATAATCGCTTCCTACAAGAAAACGCGTTAAGTGAGGAACAATTAATCCAACAAATCCAACGGCACCTACAACTGAAACGGCTGCACCTGCCAACACTAATACGACAACTGATCCAAAGAATTTTATCCTCCCTGTTCGTTGTCCAAGTCCAATCGCCACTTCGTCTCCTAGACTAAGCAAAGTGATTGATTTTGACAGCATGATTGCACCAATAATTGCTGCTATTATCCAAGGAGACATAACTTTAAGATGCTCCCACTTTGTACCCGAAACACCACCTGCATACCAAAACGCCAAATCTTGACCAATGCGATAATAAATTGCAATTCCTTCACTAAGCGCTCCGAGCAAAGCACTGACTGCTGCTCCTGCTAATACAAGACGCATAGGTGTTAAACCACCCTTTGCTAAAGAACCCACTCCATAAACAATGCCAGCACCTAAAGCTGCTCCAAAAAATGAAAATAAAATAATATACATATAAGGTAAGCCAGGAAAGAAAGCAAAGCAGATAGCAAGCATGAAAGCAGCACCTGCATTTAATCCCAATAGACCTGAGTCAGCCAATGGGTTTCGTGTCATTCCTTGCATAATAGAACCTGCTACAGCAAAACACGCTCCTACTAAACCTGCCCCAAGAACTCTTGGTAGTCTTATATCTTGAATAATTTGGTGTGTAGTTAAATTGGGGTTAAATTGAAAAACAGCAGACCAAACAGTTCCAAAATCAATATCTGCTGCACCAAATGATACTGATAATCCTATAGCGAATAAAAGGCCTATCGTTCCACCCAGTAATATGACAGTTGCAATAATTGGACGTGAGCCCTTATATACTTTCTTTAAATCTATTGATTCTTCTACTGAATCTGACATCTTCTTTCTCCTTACTTTTATTCAACAGTTTGCAATAAGCATTCCGTTTCTTTATTCAATTGATAAGATAAGCAAATTGGATTCTGGCTAAAAGGACATGTCATTAATATTGCATTAATATCAAAAACTGCTTTTAAATTTTCACTTTTCATTACTTTTTCCGGTTTTCCCTCTGTAATAATCTTACCGTCCTTCATCGCAATCATATAATGCGAGAAACGTGATGCATGATTCAAATCATGCAGTACCATTACAATCGTTTTCCCTTCCTCTTCGTTTAACTTTTTAAGCAATAAGAGAATATCAAGTTGATGGGCTAAGTCCAAATACGTTGTTGGTTCATCCAATATTAAAATTTCCGTATCTTGTGCAAGGGCCATTGCAATCCATACGCGCTGTCGTTGTCCTCCTGATAACGCTTCTACGGGGCGATCTCTTAGCTCACCTAATCCAGTGACCTCAATTGCCCAATGAATATGTTGTAAATCTTCTTTTCTTAATGTACCAAAGCCTCTTTGGTGTGGAAATCGGCCGTATGAGACTAATTCAAATATTGTAAGTCCTGATGGTGCTTCGGCGCTTTGTGGCAAGATTGCCATTTTCTTTGCAATTTCTTTTGTGGAAACTTGTTGAATTGCACGCCCATCTAGAAAAATTGCACCCTTTTGTGTCTTTAAAACCCTTGCTATTGCTTTTAAGAGCGTTGATTTACCACATCCATTTGGACCAATAATGGTCGTAATTTTTTTTTCAGGAATTGCGGCACTTAACTCTTCTATAATTACAGTGTTTGTATACCCAACTGCCACATGATCAACAGTAAGAACTGACATATTTTTTTATCATCCTTCCTTCGCCTTATGACAATTCAATTGATAATGATTATCATTGTCATTTATTTCAGTATAAAGTATGTTGAAAATATTTACAACATTTTTCCGTTAGCTTAAACATTCCTGTTGAACTACTACTGAATAATGATCAATTTAAAAGTTTTCTATAAAAAGAAAGATGTTCCCTCACCATTAAGTAGGCAGGGACCACCCTTTTCTATTGTTTAAGATTAGTAAGCCAATTAGTCAGTTCTTGAACTTGTGCAAGTGTTGCAATGGGATCATAATACCAAGAGCGTTCTTCTGGCCAAATATATAGACGGTCGTTCTTAACCGCTTCCAAACTGCCCCAAATTGGATCTTTCTTAAAATCTTCAACTGTTCGACCGTTGGAAGTCATGATAATATAGTCACCAGCGTATTCTGGTATCATTTCCTCTGAAAGCTCTGCCCATTGCTTCTTCATAATTTCTTCAGCAATACTCTTTGGAGGTTTCCTTCCAAAAGCTTGATAGACTGCCTGGCCGCCACGACCAAAATTGTCACCGTACACATATGTCACCTTTCCTGCGTCTTCCATAATTGAGAAGCTGCTATCTTCTTTAATAGCTGCGTCTACCTTGGCTTTAGCATCTGCAATCTGTTGGTCGTATTTTTCTAACCAAACTTTTGCTTCATCTTCCTTATTTAATAGCTCCCCAAAATAAGTTAACTCCTCGTGAGCATTTTTTAAATCACCATAAGGAATAACAATTGTAGGGGCAATTTTGCTTAAAATCTTGTAGCTTTCATTGTTCCCGGTAATAATTAGATCAGGATTCATTGCTAGTATGTTTTCTGCAGATGGTTTCCCATAAACTCCTGTATCAGAAACACCTTTTAATTTATCTTTGAAATAATAGTTTTTAAGTGTCAATTCGGGTGCTCCAACAGGAATAACATCTAGAGCGATTAAACTACCTAAATATTCTTCTGCCACAATGCGTTTTGGTTGTGTAGGAATCTCTATTTCTCCATTTATTGTACTTATTGTTTTTGTTGTTTTACTCTCTTTAACATCTGAACTCTTAGTTGTATCTTCTACTGTTTTATCATTATTTGTACTACTACAAGCAGATAGGGCTAAAACCATTAATACAAATAGGGTTACTACTATTCCTAATTTCCAATTTCGATTGCGGTATTGTTGTATATACAAATTAATATCCCCTTGTCTATTACATCCTGTTAGTTACTTAATAATGCAAACTCTATCAAACACTAAATTCTAGCGATATAAAATATAATTTTCTTTTTATAATTGAGATTATTTACTACTACACTATTTTTTTTCCTTAGTTAATTTCTCAATTTTAGTTGCTAAATCTTCAGCTTGGTGCAGTACTGAAACGGGATCAGAAGCGAAATAATATTCGGGCGCTAAACTAATTACTTCTCCCTTTTTAACTGCATCAAGATTTGTCCATGTCGCTGGTAATGAACCGCCCTTATTAAAGTAGTTCATCTCTATTACATAATCTCCTACATAGTCATTTACAACTTCATATGATATTTCGTAACGGCTGCCATCCGCTTCTTTCGTATCAAACAACTCTTTTACTTTTGGTGGAGGTGTCATTCCTAATGTTTCATATAATGCTCGTCCTCCAACAACACCGTTCGGAGCAATAACTGAAAGGTTCTTTTTCCCTAAATCGAAAATAGTAAAGGTAGAATCTTTGCTGATTACTTTGTTAATTTTTTCTTTAGCTACTGCAATACGTTTATCAAAATCTCCAAGAAATTGCTCCGCTTTATCTGTACGTCCAAGGTATTCCCCCATTGCTTTGATTTCTTCGTGAATAGATTTATAATTAGTATCTGAAAAAACAATTGTTGGAGCTATTTTTTCGTATTTTTCAACTGCTTCTTTATCCCATGTAATAATTAAATCAGGATTTAATTCCATAACTTTTTCTAAAGACGCTTCACCATCACCAATATTTTCAATTGCATCTTCTTTATAATAGTCTTTCAAATATGCTGCATAATCCAGGTTTGCCATAACAGCTCCTACTGGCATGACATCAAGTGCTAGCAATTGTCCTAAATACCAATCCGTCACTATTCGTTCAGGCTTATTTGGCACTTCAACTTTACGACCGATATCGTCAGTAATCGTACGAGTTCCCGTTTCAGCTTGTACGTTTTCATTTTTTTGTTCTTCTTGTGCTTTATTACTCTTAGTCGCTCCACATCCTGTTAAAATAAGCATCAAACTAAGTACCATCAGCAAAATTACCTTTAAGTTCAATTTATTGAACATTATAATATTCCCCTCTATCCGCGTAATTCTAAGTTTGTATTTACTATATCGCCTACATATTATTTCAATTTTAATAGCCAAATTGTGCTTCATGGAGTCTGCTGTATGCACCTTTCATCTCCAATAATTCACTATGATTCCCTTGTTCCTTGATACCCTCTTCCGTTACAACAATAATACGATCAGCATTTTTTATCGTTGCTAGACGATGGGCAATAACAAGCGTTGTACGTCCTTTCGATAGATTGGCTAGAGCTTTCTGAATAGCGATTTCTGTCTCTGTATCAAGTGCAGAAGTGGCTTCATCCAAAATAAGAATAGATGGATTTTTCAGAAACATACGAGCAATTGAAAGACGTTGCTTTTGCCCTCCAGATAGCTTGGCCCCTCTTTCACCAATCATTGTGTCTAGTCCATTTGATTGGGAAAGGATAATATCTTCAAGCTGTGCTTTTTTGGCCGCCTCCCAAATTTCCTCTTCTGAAGCTCCTAATTTACCATAGGCAATATTTTCACGAATCGTTCCATCAAAAAGGAAAACATCTTGCTGAACTACCCCTATATGCGATCGAAGAGATTCTAAAGTCATTTTCTTCGTATCAATGTCATCAATCGTAATTTTGCCGTTTTTGACATCGTAAAAACGAGGTAGTAAGCTACAAATCGTTGTTTTACCTGCACCAGATGGACCTACAAGTGCTACCGTTTCACCTGCACGGATTGATAAATTAATCTTCTCTAGCACATTTTCTTTATTTTCATAACCAAATGATACATTTTGATAGTTAATATTCCCTTGTAGTTGTGTGACATCTTCTGCTTCTGAAGCATCTGCAATCTCCGGTTCTGTTTCAAGTAAATCTAAGTAACGTCTAAAACCAGCAATACCCTTTGGATACATTTCAATTACTGAATTTATTTGTTGAATCGGCTGAAGAAATACATTTGACAGAAGTACAAAGGCGATAAACTCTCCATATGACATATTCCCTTGTATAACAAACCAAGTTCCACATAATAGAACAAAAATGGAAACAACTTTCATAAGAATGTAACTAATAGATGAATTCCAAGCCATTATTCTATAAGCAATCAATTTTGTATTACGAAAGCGACTGTTATTTTCTGTGAACTGAGCAATTTCATGATCTTCATTTGTAAAAGCCTGTACCACTCGCATACCACTCACATTATTTTCTACTCTTGCATTGAAGTCAGCTATATCAGCAAACATTCGATCGAATGCCCGAGACATTTTCCGGCTAAAGTACAATGATAAATAGATGATCAGTGGAATGATGATAAATGTCAGAATAGCTAATTTCCAATTAATTGATAGCATTAAACCAAACGCACCCGTTAATGTCATCAGTGCTATAAACAAATCTTCTGGCCCATGATGGGCAATTTCTCCGATATCCATTAAATCATTTGTCATCCGTGAAACTAAATGACCTGTTTTATTGTTATCAAAAAATCTAAATGGTTGCTTTTGAATATGTGTAAATAACTCCTTACGCATATCTGTTTCAATATTCACACCAAGCTTATGTCCCCAGTAAGTAACTACATAGTGAAGGGCTGAACTGACGATATAAATTGCAAATAATCCGACACACGCCCATAAGATAAACGCCAAATTTCCTGATGGCAATAAATCATCTACTACGCGATTTACGGCTAATGGAAAAGCAAGCTCCAATAACGCTGCAATGATTGCGCAAGAAAAATCCAATATAAACAAACCTTTATACGGTTTATAATAGGAAAAAAATCGCTTTAACATTGTTAAATACACCCCTACTCAGCAATATTTTTCTTTATGCCAAATCCATATATTGTTCAATGGATATGATAACGAACACGAAAATTCAAATGAACTCTTATTAGCTATTGAGATAAAAAGAGAGACTCCACTATATCAAACTGCTCCAGGCAAAGCCTCTCATCAATGGAAATAAAATTAATATTGTCTTACTTTTCCTGATTCTTCGATACTAGTAAATCAGCTATTTCTTCAGACTGAGCTAATACTGAGATAGGGTCATATGGCCAAAATCTCTTAGGATCAAGATCAAAAACTCGGTCGTTTTTTACTGCATCCATTGAATTCCACATACTATTTTTCTTGTCCAATTTGCCACCATATGATTGATCCAAAAAGATATAGTCACCTGCATAATCATTTAAAGCCTCAAACGATATTTGTTTAAATGTATCGCCTGTATCGATCAGTTCTTTTTTTATTTTTTCAGGTGGTGTGAGTTGAAGTTGCTTGTATATTGCCTGTCCACCCCTATAAATACCATCTCCGTATATGTAGAAGTCCTTATTATAAGCACCAAAGATTGAAACAGTTTCATTGGCACTTATTACTTTTTTAATTTTCTCTCGCTGTTCTTCAATTTTTGTATCAAATGAAGCAAGCCATTCTTGTGCTTGCTTTTCCTTTCCAAGCATTTCTCCAAATGCTGTTACTTCCTCATGAGCATCTTTGTAAGTTTCATAAGGAATTATTATTGTAGGTGCTATCTTCGAAAAATCTTCAAACGCGCTATTTTCAGAGTTGGCACTTATTATTAAATCTGGATTCAACTCTAATATTTTTTCTTTAGAGTTTTCCCCGATACTGTCAATTCCGGTGACTAAATTTTGAATATGGATATTTTCAAGATCCGAATCAGTTGCTCCTACTGGTTTTTCATCTAATAAAAGCAAGGTTGGTAAATAGCCATCTACAACGATTCTTTTTGGTTTGGATGGTATTTCAATATCTCCATGTATAGTTTTTACAACCCTTGTTACCTTTTCCTCTTTATTCTCATTATTTTGTTGTTTACTTGTACTATCTTCGGTTTTGTTACACGCAACCATAACAATTGAAAACATGATTAATAGTAAACAAAACAAGAAAATTGATTTATTTTTTAACATCTTTATCCTCCTGTTAATGATTATCATTCTCATTTAGGATATCAGTTTACATATTTATAGTCGATGTCAATAAGTCAGTATTTTCATATGTTAGATAGTCAGTCCTCTTTTTCCTTTAACAAGTGTCTCACTTGAATCTCTAATTGTTTTTCCAATGCATATGCTTCACAAAATCTAAATTCTTCTTGCTTCAAAAAATAAATCTGCTGTTTTTGAACAGCAGGGATTGAACTCCAAATGGGGTGATTTTCTATTGTTTTTTTCACTCTATGCAAATATCCACTTTTTTCACATGCAATGATAAACATATGATCTGCTGCATATTCTGGTAAACGATCCTCTGGAATCACTAAATGGTTTTGAGCATCCAACACTTCTCTCTGAACTCGTTCTGGTGCTGCTAATTCAAGCATGTCGTACAAATTATAGGCCGCTCTAGCTGTTCGATCCCATATTCTTATGTATTGATCGTCCCAAAACTCATATAATGCTACTGTTTCATTTTGTTTTTTTACCTGTTCAATTCTTCGTTTAGACTGCTGCACCTTTTCTTTAAATGCTATTATCCAATCCTCTGCCTGTTTCTCTCTCCCAAGAAGCTCTCCAAAAAAACGTAACTCCTTTAGTAAATCACTGTTTCCCCAATTAACCATCAAAACAGGTGCAATTTTCTCCATTTGCCCTATCCTTTCCGGGTTAGCATAATAGTAATAAGTTGGGACAATGATTAAATCTGCAGCGAGTTCATCTAAAGGGACTTTTCCTACATCAATAACACCGTTTAACTCAGCTTGTAGAAGTTGCGAATCATTTAAGACTTCAGCTGTAGATGCTATTGGTTTAATTCCTAACGCAAGCATATCTCCTAAAAATTGTAACGCTATAATTCTCTCTGGCTTACGTTTTAATCGAAAATCACTTGGTGACATGCCTACCAAACTTTTAAATTTTTTACTAAGCGAACTACCATCAGCATATCCAACTTTATAAGCAATATCGTTTAAGGGCGAATCGCTAGTAAGTAAATATTCCTTTGCTTTATTCACCCTTACGTATGCCAAATAATCAGAAAAATTCCAACCCATTTGTTTTTTGAAAAATGCCGAAAAATAGCGTGGATTATAACCAATCATTTCAGCTATAAAAGTACGCGTTATCTTTTCATGAAAATGCTCGTCTATATAAGCACAAGTAGAGCTAAATACTGTACTCGGATATCTAGTATCTGTAGAAAAGTAGAGCTCTAAGAATTCTTTTAATAAATAATGAATTCGATCATCCTCTTCCATTGACGAAAAACAATCCATTAATTCTTTCATAATCATAAAAGCTCTATGAGGGAGTTTTTCTGTTAGAAATCCATTTTGAGGTAGATTATTATATTGAAGATGATATTTTAATTCACTGTCCAAAATACTGGTCAATTCATATTGCTCTAGTGTCATTTGATAATATTCAAAAACATCATCAGATAAACTATTTTTTAAACGTAGAAGAGATCCAGGATGTATGCTAATAAGATTCCCCTCCACTATTGAAGACTGTAACTCATTTAAGTTTGCTTCAGCTTCTCCTTTTACTACTAAAATGAGAGTAGGTGACTTAATAGTATTAAATATCAATACATTCTTAGGCTTTATTTCTGTTATTTTTATATCTTTTAGAACATTGATTAACTTTATGTATTTTCCACTTTTGATCAACAAACTGTTCCTCCTATGCTTTACTAGTAAAAGAAAACTTACCTATTTCCTTCATTAACAACTTACATGACAATGATGATAATGATTATCAATATCACCACTACTATACTATAGAATAGTAGGATATAAAAGGAAGATACATCCACCCTTTTCATTCTTTCATCATAATTTTTGGGTATTATAGATGTTGAAGTGGCCAATAATAAGTAATGGCATAAAACTTAAAATACATAATAAACGACTTTGAATTTTCCATTTAGCCATGTCATTGTGGAGAACGTCTCTTTAAAATCCCCATTGTTTTTAGAGGGTTATAAACAATTTACATCTTGATTCATGAAAAAAATTCTACAATAGGTATCCGAAAAATATGGAATCTATTGTTTTTTTTATTGATTTACTTAGCTTAAATTTGAATATAAAAGTTGTAGTGAAAGGTTAATTTATACATGTACAATTTAAATTCGCTATGATAGGGTGTAGTGTAGACTTTTTATAACGTGGTTCGTAACCATCCCACGAAAAAAAACTAGGGGGAAATGAATAATGAAAGTAAAATCTTTGGCTACTAGCGGAATTATCGCAGCGCTTTATATAGCTGTGTCTATGCTAATTGCCCCACTCGCATTCGGTGCTATACAGTTCCGTATTGCTGAAGTGTTCAATCATCTTGTTGTCTTCAACAAGAAATTTTTTGTAGGTATCGTGATCGGTGTATTGATTACAAATCTATTTTCACCACTTGGTATGTATGATTTAATCTTTGGCCTTGGTCAATCTGTCTTAGCCTTAAGCATCACAATCTTTGCGAAACGTTTTATTAAAGGACATGTTAAGCAAATGATTTTCGGTACACTTGTATTTACATTTACGATGTTCTTAATTGCCATCGAATTGAATCTCGCATTCCAGCTACCGTTTCTATATACTTGGCTAACAGTTGCTGTCGGTGAATTAGTTGTGATGGGACTTGGTATTCCGATTATGCTAGCACTGAACAAGCGTATTAACTTTAGTAAGCTAATTGAAGATTAATATTATAACCACCTAGTCGCATTTTTGCGGATGGGTGGTTTTTTGTTTTACGCTCACAATAAAATTTTTCAGACCAAAACAAAGAGAGAGTCCCTAATGAAGACTCTCTCTTTGTTTTTATAATTGGTAATCCTTCACTTCATCACGCAATTTTGCCTTTAAGAATTTGCCGACGGATGTTTTTGGGATTTCTTTTAAAAAGACAACATGATCTGGTACCCACCACTTTGCAAATTGCCCTTCTAAATACGAAAGAAGCTCTTCCTTCGTTGCACTACTACCTTCTTTCAAGACAACACAAGCTAGTGGACGTTCTTGCCACTTTTCGTCTGGAACTGCGATTACAGCCGCTTCAAATACAGCCTCATGTGTCATGAGTGCATTTTCTAAATCTACAGATGAAATCCACTCTCCACCGCTCTTAATTAAATCTTTTGTTCGGTCTGTAATTTTGAGATACCCCTCTGGTGTTATGACAGCAATATCACCTGTGTATAGCCAACCGCCTTTAAACGCTTCTTCCGTGCGGTCATCCTTATAATATTCATCTGCAATCCAGGGGCCTCGAACAGTTAACTCACCCATAGTCTTACCATCCCAAGGCACTTCTCCATTTTCGTTGACAACACGTGTTTCAACAAGAGTTGTCGTCAATCCTTGTGTTGCACGAATATTAAGTTTCTCTTCTGCAGACCAGTTCTCCATTTCCGTTGTGTACGTGGAAAGACTTACAATCGGCGTAGTTTCAGTCATACCGTAACCAACGATAAATGGTACTTTGTATTTTTCTTCGAAAGCACGGATTAGACCTTTTGGTGAAGCTGATCCACCACAAACTATGGCACGTAATGACGATAAATCTCGTGGATTTTGCTCTTGTTCGTTTAACACACCAAGCCAAATTGTCGGTACACCTGCTGTTAATGTCACTTTTTCTTGTTCGATTAAATCGAGTAAGAGCTGTGGGTTGAACATTGGGCCTGGCAATACTTGTGTTGTGCCAAAATTTACTGCTGCAAATGGCATACCCCAGGCATTTACATGAAACATCGGTACGACTGGCATAGCTACATCGCTCTCGCGAATACCAAGTGAATCTGCTAAACCAAGTGCTAAGCTGTGTAGTACTAAACTACGGTGCGTGTAAACAACACCTTTTGGGAAGCCTGTTGTGGCACTTGTGTAACACATTCCGGCCGGCATATTTTCATCTAAATCATCAGGGAATTCATAGGAATCTGATGCCTCTTCTAGCAGTTTTTCATAAGAATGAACGTTTTCTAAGTTAGTTTCAGGTAAGTCTGTTCCATCTTGCATAACAACGAAATGTTTCACCGTTTTTAGTAAAGGTGCAGCTTGAGCAATTAACGGGAAAATATCGCTATCTACAAGTAAAATTTCATCTTCAGCATGGTTAATAATATATACTATATGCTCTGGTGATAGGCGAATATTGATCATATGGAGTACTGCTCCTGCACATGGTACACCGAAGTATGCTTCTAAATGGCGGTGATGATTCCACGCTAATGAGCCTACTTTTGTACCTTTTTTCATCCCCAATTTCGTTAATGCTTCAGATAATTTTCGTGTCCGCTGTCCAAACTCTTTATAAGTAATACGGTGAATCATCGTTTCACTCGTTCTAGAAATGATTAATTTTTTCGGAAAATATCTCTCTGCACGTTTCACAAAATCAGTTAGTACTAATGGCGTTTGCATCATACTCATCCAACTCCCCTTTAATTAAGTAATATGATTTTATTTAAAAACAAATGCTTATAAACCGAGATTCTTTGCAATAATCATTTTCATGACTTCATTTGTATCTGCGTAAATAGATGCTACTATGGCTGTCTCGGAAGCTTTTATCAACCTTATTACTTCCATATAACATAGCCACCTGTATCCTAGAAGCATTGCGGGGTAACACTTGTGTGTATAAAACTTTCTTCAGAACCTTATTTGCCGCTAACCTCTTACTATTGCTATTGAAGCTTTAATACATTTGCTCACTTAAAGTTCGATTATCCTTTGACTCGATAATACCTAAGGCGATTCCCTCATTTTTTATCTGACAAGTCAATTTTTGTAGCATCCAAAATTTCATGATGCTATTTAATACTAATAGAATAGTCAAATCTATAGATTATCTTTTCAAAACATAAATATTCAAACTTTTCCAATAAATACATTTTACACAATTATACATGTAAGCGCTATTATGAAACTATTAAAATGGAATATTTTTGAGAAAAATATTAATTAAAAGAGAATATTCTTAAATCTATCATCTCATTACAATATGCAGTTCTATCTATTAAAATACTTATCTTCTCCAATAAAAAAACCGTACCTTCAATTAAGAAGGTACGGCTCTATTAATGCCTATCCATTAAGCAGTTTTAGTTTCTTTCTCTTTTAACTTTTTTAACATATCTGCTGTCATTGCATCTAAGTCATATTTTGCTTTAAAGCCCCATTCTTCTTTTGCAGCACTTGCATCAATAGAATTTGGCCAACTATCTGCAATGGCTTGACGTACTGGGTCCACTTCATAAGCCATTTTAAAATTAGGGATATGTTTGCGGATTGATGCCGCAATTTCTTCAGGTTCAAAACTCATAGCTGTCACATTGAACGCATTGCGATGTATCAACTTCGTAGGATCTGCTTCCATCAAATCTACAATAGCTTGCAACGCGTCTGGCATATACATCATATCCATGTATGAGCCCTGTGCGATATATGAAGTATACTTCCCTTCAGAAATCGCTTTATAGTATATATCAACCGCATAATCTGTTGTACCACCACCAGGAGGAGTTGCGTAAGAAATTAATCCTGGGAAACGTACTCCACGAGTATCTACACCAAAGCGTTGGTAATAGTAATCACATAATAGTTCACCCGCTACTTTGTTTACACCATACATCGTAGTAGGGCGTTGCAACGTATCTTGTGGTGTATTATTTTTGGGCGTAGAAGGTCCAAATGCACCGATTGAACTCGGTGTGAAAAACTGCAGATTTTGTTCACGCGCAACTTCTAAAGCATTAACAAGTCCACCCATATTCAAATTCCAAGCAAATAACGGTTTAGATTCTGCAGTTGCTGATAATAATGCAGCCATGTGCATTAAAGTATCTGCTCCAAAATCCTTCGCCATATCATTCATGCGACCAGCATCCATAACATCCAGTGTTTCAAAAGGTCCCTTTTGTGTATCCGGTTTGCGAATATCTGTTGCTAAAACATTTTCCGTTCCATATGTTTCGCGCAGCTTAGATACTAACTCTGACCCTATTTGACCGCACGCACCGGTTATCATAATTTTTTTCATTTAAAAATCCTCCTCACCCAATAAACATTTGTATTTACAGAAAACACATTCTCCCGAGTGTTACAAATGTATTTCTAGAAAATACAAATAACAACAATAATACGTTGATTTATCAATGTTTTTAATAATTAGATTATACAATGTATGTTTCTAAAACACAATAATCGTTTTCACACAAAGGACAGTTTGTTTACAATACAATTATTCATTGTTTATTTTATAATAAACAAAAGGAGTGGAATCGATGCATTTATTTAAACTAACTTTTATTTATTTGGTCGCCATCATCAGCTGCACATTCCTACTTATAATGGACTTACCTATAGTCGTAGTATTTCTCTTACTATTTATGTATGTCTTCGCTCTCACAATGTTCCCATACCTCAACACTTTGTTTTGGTCTAACAACATTAGTAAAATGGACCGCTTTATAACAAAGCATAAAACAAAACCCGTATTTGCCTACCCATACGCGGTTGCACATGAAACAGTAACCGAGCAAAAAATAAGCGTACAAAAAATACTAAGCAGTTATAAAAAACAAGATGTTCAACACAACTACCGTTCTTTGCTAGCTACTCTGGACAAAGATTTCGAACTTGCTTTAGTAGAAGCGAAGCAACTTCAAAAAGAACCTATTCGTAGCTACACTATCGCACATATTGAAACTTTACTCGGTAACTTCGAGGCAGCAAAATCGCTCATCCCAAACCTAAAAAAAGAATGGATGCCACACGCCATTGAGGGTTTGATCGCCTATGAACAGCATGATTTCCAGACATTCGAAAAAGAAGCACATGCAGCCACCGCAAAAGTAAGAGGATTACAAAAACATTTATTGTTTTATTCTTTCAAAGAAATGAAGGCAAGATTAGAGGCAAAATAAAAAACCACCCGGGGGAGGGTGGTTTTTTAAGGATGGAATTTTTACATTCCAATGGGGAGTTGGTATAGTATTAGGCATTTCGGGTGGGTTTTATACATTACTTTAAAAATTCATTTATTTTAGTTAAGATTACCTCATTAATTAGTATAAACTTTATCTTTTTCTCACGACTTTAAGATTTCAAATCAGCTAGCTCTTACGTTTACCTGCCTAACAATTTTATAAAGTCACTCAATCCCACACCACTTTTCACCAACTAGTAGTAAATCTTCTGTTGTATTATTTATCAATCTTCCTAGCATCAATCACATAAGTGTTTGCAACCAAATCATGCAAGGCACGCTTTTGCGGGTGGAATGCGGCGATTATGTAACCAAGTCCGAGGAGAAGTCCACTAAAGATTCGAGCGACATTCCGAATGACGCTTCGGAAAATAGAGATTGTATCACCGTTCTTATCAACAATTTCTATGCCTAGCACTTTTTTCCCGACGGTACCTCTCCATGGCGTTGCCGGTAGTCCGATGAAATATAATATACCTACGATAATGAGAATCCAGCTATATAAAGGGTAAGTTGTTAGATATAGTTCATCACCAAATATCATTTCAGATATGACCCCTTTTGGAACTTTTAAAACGCCCCCAATTAGCGCTGTTGCCACAGCCACCACAGCAGCATCAATAATTGACGCTAAGAAACGGATCCAAAACCCTCCATAGTTCACTTCTACTTTCTCCTTTCCCTTCTATTAATTTACGTCGTCATCATTAGTGTATGATACATAACTTTGCATTTTGAGCATTTGTTTCAATAGATAATACGTGAAATTTCAGTGTAATAAATTAATTCCCCTCGTTGCACAAAATACCTATTATAACTCTATATTTAGGTGATTTATACGAGCTCTAAAATAGAATCATTCGATGAATTAATGCCCCACCTGTAACGCTGTGAGGAGTGATAGTAGTTTATCCCTGTTCAATATTACACAGCAACGATTATTGTCGTAATTGTCACGAAAAGTGATTTTCAGAAAACATTATTGATTTCATTGTTTTTTATATAACAATAAAGACCTCTATACATTGGTATAGGGGCCATCTAATGTAATTGATTTTTATTTTAAAGATTAATCACAATAGTTATTTTCTAATTGCGCTCTATAAACAGCATCCAATGGTATACGCCGAATGATTGTATCCATTTCTAATGATAGCTCACGAGTGGATGCCTTAAGATCCGTAATAATACCTGTATAGTGACTTAAATTATGATCAACCATAATTTTAAGCGTAACAATTAACTTTTGGTCATACGCGAGTTGAATAACCTGTTGCAGTTCTTCTAATTCCCATTCAGTCAATTCATTCGGTAATTCTTCTTCTGATTCATGTTTCCACACTCTAATTTGCTGCACATGTTCTGGTAACATCATCGAAACCCATTTAACATTACCTCTGTCACGAATCATCTTAAAACACCTGCTTTTCCATTATATTTTGTATGACATGATATAAAAGAACATACTAAAACATACTTTAAATTAATTTCTTCGCATTCAATATTACGTCAGTCTTTTTATGCGAACTGCTTCAACCTGTGTATTTAGTGCATAAGTTGTGCATAACTAGACCTATTTGCAACTAACACTTAGTTATCCACATGTCCGCAAGACATTACCACCCTGCCGTGTTATACAACTATTATTCAAATAGTGTATATCAATTAAATGGATATTGAATAAATATACATTACTTTATTTTTTGTGACCTCCTAATAATTTTGAACGTGAGACAGCGGTGCCAGCTTCTGTATAAGAGACCGCACGTAAAAGTGCAGTAGGGCCGTAACGAGAGCGTAGTTGATCCATGGTAGCTCCGAGCTTACGACGACGAAAGCGGTCAGTATCGAACAAACTAAGCTGCATTGAACGTTCAGATTCAAGCTTTGTAATACTAATCGTCAGCTGGCGTACCGGTCTATCTTCTATATAGTGTTCATCAAGCAACTGCTGGCAGACCTGATAAATTTTCATCGTTTCATTTGTTGGCTCATCGATTGTGCGTGAACGATGGAAGCCTCCACCAAATGCATTTTTACTGTAGGAGAGTCCTAGTGAAATGGTACGCCCTACTTTAAATGCTTCACGCGCACGCCTTGCGATGTCTTCACACATCTCTAAAACAACTGCAAGCACTTCTTCTTTTTTGTTATAATCGCGCATTAAAATTTGTCCTTTACCATAACTGATTTGCCCTTCAATTATCGGTGAACCGAGCTCAGAAAGATCAATTCCCCACGCATGATGATAAAGCTGATTACCCATAATACCAAAACGAGCTTCTAGTGTTTTTAAATCTGCTTTCGCTAAATCTCCTACTGAAAAAATCCCCATATGATTAAGCGTGCGTTCTGTCCGACACCCAATACCCCACATCTTAGAGAGTGGTGATGTAGGCCATAACTTTTCTTCCACATCTTCATATACCCATTTAGCAAAGCCCGTTTTTTTCGCTTCTAAATCAAGCGCTAGCTTTGATAACAACATATTAGGCCCCATGCCGACGGCACTTGGAATTCCAAACTGATTGTAAATATCTCGTTGTATCTTCTTCGCGGTTTGTTCAACTGGTCCCCATAATTTTTCTGTTCCTGTTAAATCAACGAAACTTTCGTCAACACTATAAATATGGATAGCTTCCTTTGGGACATAACTGTTGAGTAAGCGTGTAATTTCCATTGAAACGCGGATGAAGAAGTCCATTTTAGGTTCAAATAGGCGAATATCCGGATGCTTCGGAATTTCATAGAGGCGTGTGCCCGTTTTTACTTGGAAACGTTTTTTCATCATCGGCGATGCCGCTAGCACGATACTTCCCTTTTGATTGAAGTTACCAACTACCGCAATCGGCGTTTTCATCACATCTAAATGCTCCAATGTTGCAATACAACTCGCATAGAAGCAACGCATATCGATACACATAATTGATCGCCTTGGCATGTTTTCGTACATACACCTATCCTCCAATAGAGAACGTTTGTTCTTATTTTAAATTGAGATGAGTGAGATGGCAAGTGGGAATATCAGGTATTGTGAATGAGTAGTGAGTATAAGTTTTACCAGGAGGACTTCATAATAAAAAGAGACTACTGCACACTTAAAAGTGTGCAGTAGTCTCTTTAGAAAAATGCTCGAAACATTTACTCGAGATATCCAGCTTCAGCAGTCAGACTCTCGAGATCACTTCCACCTTCTCGGTTGAAAACTGAAAGTACGTTTTCAATTCGAAGGTTCCAGCGCTTGTCGAGTCTAGGGGACCGCTTCAGCATTTACTCGAGATATCCAGCTTCAGCGGTCAGACTCTCGAGGTCACTTCCACCTTCTCGGTTGAAAACTGAAAGTACGTTTTCAATTCGAAGGTTCCAGCGCTTGTCGAGTCTAGGCGGACCGCTTCAACATTTACTCGAGATATCCATCTTCAGCGGTCAGACTCTCGAGGTCACTTCCACCTTCTCGGTTGAAAACTGAAAGTACGTTTTCAATTCGAAGGTTCCAGCGCTTGTCGAGTCTAGGCGGACCGCTTCAACATTTACTTCATCCAGTCAGGTTTGCCGAAACCTTTAAATTCTTCATCGATGATTTTTTCAAATTCTTCCGATTTAACGATTTCTAGTATATCTTTTGCTAGTTGTGAATCTTTGTTTTCTTCCTTAACCGCAATAACATTACGGAATTTATCAGGCATGTTTTCTAAGAAGAGTGCATCTTGTAGATTCAGTCCCGCCGCAAGTGCAAAGTTTCCTGGGACACCAACAAGGTCAGCGCTATCGATTGCACGAGGCAGCCCCGCCGCTTCTATTGGTTGGAACACTAAGTTTTTAGGATTTTCAACAACGTCTTTTTCAGATGCTTTTAGTTCTTCGATGTTCGGGTCAATTTTGATAAGACCTTGTTCTTGTAACGCTAATAATGTACGTGCCGCATTTGATGGATCATTAGCAATTGCTACTTTTGCGCCGTCTTTAATACCATCAATTGATTTAAAATCTTTTGCAAAGAAGCCCATTGGTGCAGTTGGTACGTTAATTAGACCAGTTAATTTCATTTTATTTTGTTCATTAAAGTTTTCAAGATAAATTGAATGTTGGAAAAGGTTTGCATCAATATCACCAGAATCTAATGCTTTGTTTGGTTGTACGTAGTCACTGAATTCAACTGTTTTTACTTTATACCCTTTTTTCTCTAATTGCGGGATGATTGCTTTATTTAACATGTCACTATACGGCCCTGCAGTTGCGCCAATTTTAATGTCTTTTGAATCTTTTGGTTTGCTTTCATCTTTGTTACCACATGCAACTAAAACTGTTGCTAATACGAATAATAACGCTGCTAGTAAAAACTTTTTCATTTTCAAATCTCCCCTTTATCGTTTATCAATTGCTTTTGAAATGGCATCGCCTGAAAGTTGAATAATTTGGACAATAACAATTAAAATGACAACTGTCGCAATCATAATTGTGTTGTCATAGCGGTAGTAACCAAAGCGAATAGCTAGGTCGCCAATTCCACCGCCGCCGACAATACCAGCCATTGCGGAATATGCGACTAAACTAATAATCGTCATTGTCACACCTTGGATAATACCCGATTTCGCTTCAGGTAATAGCACATCTCGTATAATCATCCACGGTGTTGCACCGACAGCTATTGATGCCTCGATGACACCTTTATCAACTTCACGCATAGACGTTTCTACAAGTCTCGCAAAGAACGGAATGGCTGCTACAGATAATGAAACACTTGCCGCTACGGGACCAATTGTATCTCCAACCAGTATTTTTGTTAGCGGGAACAACGCTACTAATAGAATGATATACGGAACGGAACGAACTAGATTGACGATAAACCCTAAAATTCCGTTAAAAAAACGATTACGTAAAAATAAACCTTTGCTTGTAACAAATAGTATAATTCCAAGTGGTAAACCAATAATTAGTGAAATGCTAAGTGAAATACCAATCATCAGTAACGTTTCACCAAATGCTTTCCAAATGTCTGGAAGCATACTAATAAAGTGCTCGAAATCAAATAGCATTGTTAATCACCTCCACAAACGCACCGCGTCCTTCCATATAAGAAATAGCTCTCCCTACATTATCCGGTTGACCTTGTAGCTCCATTAAGAAAATGCCAAGAGGTTTTTCTTGAATATATTCAATTGTGCCGTGCAAGAAATTACCACGTACTTCAAAGTTTTGAATCATATCTGAAATGACGCCCTCTCCAGCTACATCTCCTTTGAATAGTACTTTCACAATTTCCCCTGTCACACCTTTAAGAATCGTTGGTGGCAGTTCAAATGATACAACGCTGCTAATAAATTCTTGTGTTAATGGCTCAACCGGATTTGCAAAAACGTCGTAAACTGCCCCTTCTTCAATGACTCTTCCATCTTGCATAATAACCATTCGATCACAAATTTCTTTCACAACATCCATTTCGTGCGTGATAAGGATGATTGTAATATTTAGCTCACGATTGATCTTTTTTAGTAAGCGTAAAATGGAAACCGTTGTTTTTGGGTCAAGTGCTGATGTCGCTTCATCACAAAGTAGTACGGATGGATTATTTGCAAGTGCGCGGGCAATGCCGACACGTTGCTTTTGACCACCACTTAATTGTGCTGGGTAAACGTCTATTTTCTCAGATAAACCTACCATTTCAAGCAATTCTTTTACACGAGCATTAATCAGCTTCGGTGGTGTAGCCGCTGCTTTTAAAGCAAATTCAATATTTTCGCCAACCGTTTTTTGACTGATTAAGTAAAAATGTTGGAATATCATTCCGATTTTCAAACGCGCTTTACGAAGTTGTTCACCTTTTAATTTTGTTAAATCTTGACCATTTACTACGATACTGCCACTTGTTGGTCGCTCTAATAAATTGATACAACGTAGAAGCGAGCTTTTTCCTGCGCCAGAATAGCCAACAATACCGAAAACTTCACCTTCATCGATTGTCAACGATACGTTGTCTACACCCGTTACCGTACCCTTCTTGGTTTTATATACTTTTGTAAGATTCTGAATCTCTAGCATATTGTATCCCCTCAAATCTGTTTAAATTATGTAACTTCTATAGAAATACTTGGAATTTGCTGTATTAAAAAACGCTTCTTTCGGTTATCTGAAAGAAGCATCGTAAGTGTAAATTGGCGATTTATCTTCCAGAATGTACTCATTCTGTAGGAATTGGCACCTTCCCTTTGGCAGGGGGTTGCCGGACGTCATAGGGCCTATCCCTCGGTCTCTCTAGATAAAATTCAATATTCGTTTGTAAGTTATGAACTAAATATTACTGTGAAATAATGTAGATGTCAAACACTTTTTTGAAACTTTGAATTATTTCAAAATATCTTTATATAATTCAGGACGACGATCATCATATACCGGGATTCGTTGGCGAATTTCATCCACTATAGAGAAATCGACATCGATAATCGCCATTTCTTCATCTTCTCCACCAGTCCATAACACTTCACCCCAAGGTTCAATAACCATCGATTGACCGTTGAAATTTTGTTTTTTATGGCTAATTCTATTTACTGCAATAACAAAACACTGGCTTTCAATTGCACGTGCTTGTAATAACGTTTTCCAATGATCAATACGTGGCGTTGGCCATTGTGCAGAAACGAAAATTACTTTCGCTCCGTTCAATGCATGAAGACGTAACCACTCTGGAAAACGAATATCGTAGCAGATAACACCAGCTGCTGGAATATCACCCAGTTCAAAGTTATTTTGCTTATCGCCAGCTGATAAATACAAATGCTCGTCCATTAGACGGAAAAGATGCGCTTTATCATATTCGCTGACAAGCTCCCCTTTGTTGTTATATACGTACATCGTATTATAGAATTTACCATCTTTTTTCGTTGATACCGAGCCACCAACAATATGAATTTGTAATTCTTCTGAAAGCTTTTGTAGAAAATTCTTTGTGCGTTCCCCGTTCGGATCTGCAAGGTCTTCTAATTTCTCTAAAGCATAGCTAGAATTCCACATTTCGGGAAGAATTGCGAGTTCCGCCCCCTTATCAGCGGCCTCCCTGATAAACTTTTCGACGTTTGTAAAATTTTTTTCGATGTCCCCGAAGGCAACATTTAATTGTATACATGCAATTTTCATAACTCCACCACCTGTAGACATTTTCTTAAAAAGGTTATAATATTTCTCTTATTATTGCGACTATTTTATACATACGTCTATTTTATCCACAAAGTAGTTGTTGTGTATAGCGTTTTTATAAGAAAGATTTTGTGGATAACAAGTTATTAAAGAAAATAATTCAAGGGGGTTTGTTCGAAGATGGAATTTTCAACGAGATTACAACAGTTGCCGAAGCAGTTTTTCGCAACTTTAGTACAAAAAGTAGGTGCCGCAGTTGCGGAAGGTAGAGATGTCATCAATTTAGGCCAAGGAAATCCAGACCAACCAACGCCTCCTCATATTATAAAAGCTATGCAGGAAGCTGTTATTAATCCGCAAACTCATAAATACTCTCCATTCCGTGGCTTGCCAGAATTCAAGGAAGCCATTGCTGAATTTTATGCGCGAGAATACGGCGTTGAAATTGATACAGATACGGAAGTAGCCATACTTTTCGGCACAAAAATTGGTGTAGTTGAATTACCTTTAGCTATTATGAACCCTGGTGATTCAATGCTACTCCCAGACCCTGGTTATCCGGACTATTGGTCAGGCGTAGCACTAGCGGATGTCAAGTTCGATACACTTCCATTACTAGCGGAAAACAACTTCCTACCTGATTACACAACTGTGTCAGATGAGGTAAAAGCTCGTGCGAAATTAATGTATTTAAATTACCCAAACAACCCAACTGGTGCTGTTGCTAATTTATCATTTTTCGATGAAACTGTGCAGTTTGCGAAAGATCACGATATTGCAGTAATGCATGACTTTGCATATGGAGCAATTGGATTTGATAGTGAAAAACCAGTGAGCTTTTTACAAGCTGAAGGTGCTAAAGATGTCGGGGTTGAGTTGTATACTTTATCGAAAACGTATAATATGGCCGGTTGGCGGGTCGGCTTTGCCGTTGGTAACGCAAAGTTAATTGAAGCATTAAATTTAGTACAAGACCATTTATTTGTCAGCCTATTTCCTGCTGTGCAAGAGGCTGGTATTGCAGCACTTTCTAGTTCACAAGATTGTGTAACTGAGTTAGTGGCTATGTATGAAAGCCGCCGGAACGCATTAAAAGTCGCTTGCGATCGTATTGGCTGGGCAGTGACAGCTCCAAAAGGATCATTCTTTGCATGGCTTCCTGTACCAAAAGGATATACGAGTGAAACATTTGCTGATTTATTGCTAGAACAGGCTGATGTAGCAGTTGCTGCGGGTAATGGTTTTGGTGAATATGGAGAAGGGTACGTACGTGTTGGCTTACTTGTTGATGAGGACAGGCTTCATGAAGCAATAACTCGTATCTCAAAACTAAATTTATTTTAAGTATTTATAAACTGAAAAGCTAACTTATCTCATAAGTTAGCTTTTCAGTGCATGGGTTTAATAACTATATCAATAAAACAGTCACATAATCACAGATGGTTATAGATTTAACAAAGAAAATTTCCTAATAAAATGCCCAGCACACATAGCGCTGAGCATTTTTTATATTAAAAAATTACGCCTAGCTCTTTACCTACTTTTTCATAAGTCGCTAAAGCTTCGTCTAGCATTTCTTTTGTATGTGCGGCAGTTGGCATATTACGTACGCGTCCAGTGCCTTTTGGTACAGTTGGGAAGACGATTGATTTAGCGTATACGCCTTCTTCAAAGAGACGAGCAGAAAAGGCTTGAGTTAGTTTTTCGTCACCAATGATACACGGTGTAATCGGTGTTTCAGATGCGCCGATGTTAAAACCAAGTTTTTTCAGACCCGCTTTTAAATAATCGCCATTTTCCCACAGTTTATCGCAAAGTTCTGTTGAATCAATTAACATTTGAACAGCTGCAGTGATTGCAGCAACATCACCTGGTGGTAAAGCTGTTGAAAATAAAAATGGACGAGAACGTACTTTTAACCAATCAATTAAATTCTTCTTACCAGCTACGTAACCACCTACTACACCAATTGCTTTAGACAGTGTACCGATTTGGAAGTCGATCTCTTTTTCTAAACCGAAGTGCTTCACAGTACCTTTCCCTTTACCTGTTACACCTGATCCATGAGCATCATCCACATATGTAATAAGATCAAATTCTTTCGCAATTTCTACGATTTCAGGAAGTTTTGCGATATCTCCATCCATTGAAAACACACCGTCAGTGATGACCATTACTTTATTGTATAAGCCTGATTCAGTTGCTGCTTTTGCTTTGGCACGTAAATCGTCCATGTCAGAGTGATTAAAAGCAATAATTTTTGCTTTTGATAAGCGACAACCATCTATAATAGATGCGTGATTTAGTTGATCAGAAAGGATAGCATCATTTTTATCCATAACAGCCGAAATGGCTGCCATATTACAGTTGAATCCTGATTGATATGAAATGGCTGCTTCTGTACCTTTAAATTCTGCTAGTTTCTCTTCTAATTTAACGTGAAGATCGAGTGTACCATTGATTGTGCGGACTGCTCCAGCACCTACGCCGTATTTTTCGATTGCTTCTTGAGCAATTTTCTTTAATTTATCATTTGTTGCTAAGCCAAGATAGTTATTTGAAGATAGGTTGACCAAATTTTTGCCACGCACTTGAATAACTGAACCGTTCGGGCCTTCTACTGGATCTATTTCGTTGTATAAGCCTTGGTCGCGCAGTTGTTGCAAGTTGTCGTCTACGAATGTGTTCAGTACGTTTGACAAGAATATCATCCTTTCAATTTTCGATAAAAATATTGTAGCATACTTTCATCGTTATTTGTACATCTGAAAAGAACTATTACCAACAGCGATATGAAATTCATTGCAATAACTAGACATACTGTCCTTACAAGAAACACAGTTGTACACTCAGAAAAATTAGAATACTTACTTTTCTAGATTATTTTGATGGAAACAGTACATTCTATTAAGTAATTCATCATTCATAACCTCTTCTAAATTTCTCTGTTATGACTCACTCATCTTATTCTAGAGTACTAAAAAAGTGAGTAGACAATTATCTACTCACTTTCTACTTATTTCGTTAACTCTGAAAATGTTACTTGTTCTTCGCCAATACATTTCAATAATAATTTGCGGCTATACGCAAGCGAAAATTGAACAATAGGACCAAGACCAAATGCCATAAGGACAGTACCAAGACCTACAGGACCACCAAGTAACCATCCTGCTACAGCAACTGCAATTTCCATAATTGTACGGGCTTTAGTAATACTTAAACCCAACTTGTCTACAGCTAAAAGCATCAAGCTATCACGAGGACCTGCCCCAAGATTTGCTGAGATGTACATTCCGCCACCTAAACCTATTAAAATAATACCGATTACGAAGCTAAGAAATTGTAGTGCTAAATGATCAACATCAGGCAATAACCAATTGAAGAAATCAATAAAAATACCGATACACACCATATTGATAAAGGTCCCTATCTTAGGCAATTGACGAGTACCAATTGCTGTAATACCAATAATAATTATGCCAGTAATAATTGACCAACTACCAATGGAAAAACCGAAGTTTTTGAATAGACCTATATGCAGTACATCCCATGAGCCTACCCCAAAGGTTTGCCCTTTAATTGTTAACGAAACACCGAGCGCAATGACGATAAGTCCCGTCATAAAAAATCCCCAGCGCCAACTATTTATTTTATTCACTAGAATCCTTCTTTCTACAGAAAAATGAAAAGCCCTCTACGCAACAAGCATAAAGTGGCTTTTCAATGATAACTAAACTATTATAACAAAATTCGTTCCTATTTAAAATAATACTGTCCTAGATTTATATAATAGCTGCGAATTTCGCATCGATGATTTTTGCTAAAACGGCCGGTTGGATACATATTTGCATGCCTATTTTCCCTGCACTAACAAAGATACGGTCAATCGTTTTTGCTGATTCATCTATGAAGGTTGGGAATAACTTTTTCATACCAATAGGCGAACAGCCACCTCTAATATACCCTGTAGTTGGCAATAAATCTTTGACAGGTAGCATCTCTATCTTCTTTTCCCCAACAGCCTTTGCAGCAGCCTTTAGATTAAGCTCTGCTGCTACCGGAATGACGAAAACGTAAAATCTCCCTTTACTAGCTGTAGAAATGAGCGTTTTATAAACACTCTCGACAGGTTGCCCAATTTTACCTGCAACTGAAATACCATCGACTTGACCGTCTGTGATTTCATATTCTGTCAATGAGTATGGGACTTTTTTTTGGTCCAATAAGCGCACTGCATTTGTTTTTTGTACTTTTGCATTTTTAGCCAAAACATTCACTTCTCCTAAGCAATACGATAAAAGCTAGGCTGCGTCACTCTAAATCCTGATTTCGCCATCTGCACATGATATGAATAGCGAGAAATTGCTCGATCAAATAGACGCTGTTTAAGCTTTTGCTCTAAAGTTTGTGTTGAATTTGTTACTTGCCCAAATTGATTAGTAGAATCTTCTGTTGTAACTGGTTGTTTTACTTTGGTGATTTGATCACGAGTTTGCTGGATTATCTCATTTTCGTCTTCAGTACGTACATCTTGTCTCATTGGTTCTAATGCTGAATGGTGAACTCTCTCTAACACTCCAGTTGTTTTTTCGAGCGTAGCACTAGTAGAGGAACGCATTTTCTCAATAACCTGACTAACTGCAACTGAGGTCTCAACTAATGGTGATGTCTGTTCCATGTTATCTTTTGCTTTAGCACGGAATTCATGGTCCTTTTGTTGAAGCTCACGAATAGCAGCTTGGACTTGCGGCTGATGTTGTTTTTCCTTTTTACCCGTTAGCAAATCCATTAGCTCTTCCAAAGCTGGATTCGACTTTGGTTGAAAATACTGAGCTGTTTTACGATAAGCATCACCTGCATTCTTTTGCCTAAGAGCTCGTTTACGATTTTCAATGTCTGTATACTGATTGTTTAATCGAGCAGCTAATTTCATGCAAATCACCTCTTTTCTAATACCATTATAGTTAAAACCTATTTTAACACCGTTATCTGAAAATTCAAAAGGTCGTTGTTCTCAAATGTTCATAAAATTTTATTGGTAAAAAATACCCATTTATTCATCTTTTGTTCCTAAAAGTTTCTTCAGTGCCTCTGCCATTGCATTGTTTTGTGGTTGATCATCTTGTTTTTTCATATATTTTTGGACTTCTTTTTTAGAAACCTTTGTATTACCAGTTTCCTTCTTACGTTTCTCAAATACCGATAATTTTTCACGATGGCCACATGAGCAAACGAAAATGCGTCCTTCTCCTTCACCACGAAGTTCCAATTTCTTATGACAAACTGGACAGCGCGCATTCGTCACCATTGATACTTTTTTCTTGTGACCACAAGCTCGATCTTGGCAGACAAGCATTTTACCACGTTTACCATTCACCTCAAGTAATAATTTCCCACAATCTGGACATCTTTTCCCTGTAACATTATCATGCTTGAATTTTTGATCGCTCTTCTTAATATCACTAACAGCTTTTTCAGAAAAATTAACCATATCATTAATGAAATCCGATTTTTTTGCTGAACCTTTTGCAATTTTCGTTAATTGTTGTTCCCACTCTGCAGTTAAAGCAGGTGATTTTAAATCTGTCGGTACTAATTCTAAAAGCTGACGACCTTTAGAAGTAGCATGTAGGTCCTTACCTTTTTTCTCAATTAAAAATGAATTAAATAGCTTCTCAATAATATCTGCACGTGTTGCTACAGTGCCAATACCACCTGTTTCACTTAACGTTTTGATTAAGTCCTTCGACTCACCACTCATAAATTGTGCTGGATTTTCCATCGCAGCTAGTAATGTTCCTTCGTTGAAATAGGCTGGTGGCTTTGTATCACCTTGTGTCATTGCAATGGCGCGGATAGCGATTTTATCACCTTTATTGTAGCTCGGTAGTGAACGCTCATCTGTGTCGTCATCATCATCTTGTTGATATACACGTTTCCAGCCCTCATCACGAATTGTACGGCCTTTTACTTTAAATACTTCATTACCCACAGCTAACGTAACCGTTGTTTGATCATATTGGAACGGGCCAAAGAAAACAGCTAAAAACCGTTTGACAATTAAATCGTATAAGCGACGTTCTTTATCAGACAAATCTTGTAAAATAGCCACTTCTTCAGTTGGAATGATCGCATGGTGGTCAGATACTTTTGCATTATCAATAACACCCTTTTGTGGTTGTACTGAATTGTTACGAAGTAAAAGGTTCGCTGCAGCTCGATTATCCCCAACAGCCGATGCTTTAATACGTTCCTTTAATGTGCTCTTCATATCATCCGTTAAATGCTTTGAATCTGTACGCGGATAAGTAACTACTTTATGACGCTCATAAAGATTTTGAAGCGTTGAAAGTGTTTCTTTTGCAGACCAGCTCCAACGCTTATGTGCCTCTTTTTGTAGCTCAGTCAAATCAAATAATGCTGGGGCAGATTGACGTTTTGGGGACGTTTGAATATCTTGAACAACCCCTTCAGTTACAGAGTCTAATTTTTTTAATAACTGTTCAATTTTTTCCTTTTGGAAAGACTGAGATTGATTATTTTGACGGTCAAACCAAGTGAATTTTGTTTCGTTTGTATGTGCTTGTAAGCCATAATACGTTTTTGGTTTAAAGTTTTTAATTTGTTGTTCACGTTCTGCAATCATTGCAAGAGTAGGTGTTTGTACACGGCCAGTGGATAATTGCGCATTATATTTAACTGTCAAAGCACGTGTGGCATTAATGCCAACAACCCAGTCAGCTTCTGCACGTGCTACAGCTGCCTCATATAAATGTTCATAAGAACGGCCATCTTTTAAGTTTTTGAAGCCATCTTTAATAGCTTTATCCGTCACCGACGAAATCCATAAACGTTTAACAGGTTTACGGCATTTCGCTTTTTCTAATATCCAGCGAGCTACTAGCTCCCCTTCACGCCCTGCATCTGTTGCTATAATAATCTGATTGACGTCTTGACGTATTAATTGTGCTTTCACTGCATTGTATTGTTTTGTTGTTTGACGAATAGGTACTAGTTTGAAAGGATTCGGTAATATCGGTAAATCTTCCATCTTCCACTCTTTAAACTTCTGATCGTACTGTTCTGGATCAGCATGAGTAACTAAATGGCCGAGTGCCCAAGTAACAATATATTGAGGCCCCTCTAGAAAGCCATTACCTTTTTTTGTACACCCTAAAACACGTGCTATATCGCGTGCTACAGATGGTTTTTCTGCTAAAACTAAGCTTTTTCCCATATAAATTCTTATCTCCTTATTTTAACGTTTGTAAATGTTCATGTAATACATGCTTAATGATTTCAGGCGTAAATTTATCTGGCAGCATGATGCAATGATAGGACATCCCTTCAAGGAGGGCATATAATCGAATGACTTCTACATCAATATCCAAATCTTCTCTTGCCTCTTTTAAGAATATTAGTAATTCAAGTATCGTTCTCAAAATTTGATAGGAGTTTTCTAAAAGCTCCTGACATTTTGCCCGAATGGCTTCATCCACTAATGCTTTAGATGAAAACGATAGCCAAACCTCCATTTCTAATTTTCTTTCTAAATCTAACGGCAAAAACTGACGTAAGACTTCTAGTATATCTTCTATTGAAGGACCGTTGCCAAATAAACGCATCGCTTCAATTCGTTCATCCGATTTTTTTCGAATTAGTTCCATTGAATAAACTAGTAGATCACTTTGTGTTGAAAAATAGTGCCTTAAAGAGCCAACAGAAAGATTTGCTTCTTGTGCAACGTTGCGCACACTTGCATTTTCCAGTCCCTCTCTTCGAATAACTGCCCAAGTTGCTCGAACAATTTTTTCTCTTTGTACTTCAAATTTATTTATCTTTTCCATTACCCAATCATAACACATTGAACGTTTTTAATACAGTTGTGCTACTTTATTAGTGCAGTTGTATTAATTTTGTGTGCAAGAAAATTTAAAAATACTTATTACAACAATTGAAGAAGTGATAACTGTAGTAGAGGGGTAATTGTAACTTCCAAAAATATTGGTCGTGATATTCTTGGCTCTTTAAGAGGCACTATGAGTGGGGAAAATAAATCGTATACTGAAATGACAAAACAGCACTTGAAGATACAAAGAATCGAATGATTGTGGTGGCAAAAGAAAAAGAGGCAGATGCTGTCATAGGTGTTCTGTATACATCTGAGTTTATGAAAGATGCAACGGTTAATGTGTGTGCATATGGCACAGCAGTAAAATTTATACAAACTAAAAAGGAGTGGCAAAAGCCACTCCTTTTAATGTTGGTCGATTGGTTCCTTCGGAAGATCATTACTTAGTTCGCAGTACTTCCCGAATACTCGTACTAATTCTTGTAATCGTTCAAGAACATTTTCATCTATGATGTTGTTGTCTTTATCAAAGTGACTAGCATGTGTGTATACGTAGTTTGGAGTTACGAGTGCACGGAAGTAGTCGAGGATTGGTTTTAGTTGGTTTTCTACAACTAGGTGATGTTGTTGTGTACCACCATTAGCTACAATTGAAACCGGTTTGTAGCGCAAAGCTTTAGGGTGTAGGAAATCAAATGCATTTTTTAATACGCCTGGAATTGATCCTTGGAATATAGGTGTAGCTAAAATATAACCGTCTGCTTCCTCGAATTTTTTCACAAGTGTTTTCATATCAGTATTATATTGATCAAATGGACGACCATCGACAAATTGATGTTCGAAGTCTGCTAGATGTAATAATTCTAGTTCTAAGCTATCATCAAATTCTTTAATATATGTCTCTATTTGTTTTAAAATTGCACCAGTTTTTCTTCCGATAATTGTACCGTCTACAAGTAAGATCTTCATAGATGTTACCTCCAATTCAAAATTCCTATCGTTATTGTAACAAATGCAGATTCTTTATATAAGGTGACAAGCACAATTTCGACATAATTTCAGTCTTTAGACGGAACAGAAAACTACATTTTTCGCCAAACAAAGTAAACCACCCTACTTAAACAAGGTGGTTTACTTTGAAAATTATTTTTTGACAAAATTATTAACTATCTTCAACAGTTTTTGAATATTACTGTTTATCATTTAACGGTTTGTCTATTTTTTCTTCTTCAAGTATTTCCTTTTCAATGAAAATATCTTGACGTTTCTCCCAATTAAAGATAAGTTCTTCGTCAATTATTTCCTCATGATCATCAACTAATGGGTCTATCTTTCCAATCATTGAAATTTCTGCAGATTCTAATACCCTGACTTTTTGTTTTGTATTTTTTATAGCTACACTATACATAGCTTTTGCTAATGTATTGGCAGCGATAGCACGGTACTTTTTAAGTGGACCACTGAATATAGGATTCAAGATATTCATTACAGCTCCACTAATTTTCTCTGCTGGGCGTACTTCCTCACGATTTCCCAACAGTAACGATGGTCTAAAAATCGATAATTGAGGTAATTCCAGTGCCATTAAATTTTGTTCCATTTTCCCTTTTACTTGATTGTAATAGAAATTAGAATTTTTATTTGCACCCATAGCTGAAATAACAAGTATATGCGGGATACCACATTTTTTTGCTATCGATGCGATATTCACTGGATATTCAAGGTCAACTTTTTCAAACATAGCCTTTGAGCCTGCCTTTTTACGTGTAGTACCTAGGCAGCAATAAAGTTCATGGGAAAATTTGAAATCTATTTCTTCCAATTGATCGAACTGACGAATTTTCACAATAAGTTTTGGATGTTCAAAATTCAAGGCACGGCGAGCAATTACTGTAATCTCCGCGTACTCTTCACTCTCACAAAGGACTTTGACAAGCTCCTGTCCAGTCAAGCCAGTTGCTCCAACGACAATTGCTGAACGCATCAACATAACTGTTCACGCCCCTTCCTATTCTATATACCGTCCAAAATGAAGGATAGTTTAGCCTATGTATCTTACATTCTAGTGATTTTACAGACATAATCATTAATTTTCCACCATAAAGTAGATAGATAAGTTGAAAGGATGGGATTTAAATGACTAATAACCAAACAGAAAATCATTCTAAAAAAACGATTGCATTTGCGGTTGAAGTTTCATCACATAATGACCTATACCCTGTTGAAAGAATCGCAACACTTGTTAAGATGTTCAGCGATGAAAAAATTCTCATTTTCATTAAGCAACCTTCTGAGTTAGCCTTGAAAAAGCTAGCAGCGACAGGAATAGAGCCTATTTCTTACCGCGATCAAAAACAGTTGCTTCAATATATATCGAAACTAAAGCCTGATTTACTTGTACGTGATGGCATAAATACAGAACTCGAAGATACGGAGAAATTAAAAGAAATTGTCCCTGCTCTCGTTCATTTTGATGATTTTGGCGAGGGAGGTAAAGCAGCTGATTGCGTGTTGCATACACTTTATAGAGAAATTCGAGAAAAGGTAGACCCTCATTACTTAACTGGCCCATCTTCATTTGTTGTACCTGAAAAAATTGCAGCCATTACTTCTACTGAAGATGAAGGAGAAAGACCTCATATTGTCGTCGTATATGAAGGTAGTGATTCGGAAAATTTAACGTATCGAACAATGCGCCACTTAATGCAACTGCAAATTCCTGTACGTATCTCTGTATTAGTAGATCCTTCATACGCACATGATATAGATGAATTGAATATGATGGCTTTAAGTCGTAGGAATATTACTGTTATACAAGCTGCTGATATGCTTGAAACTCTACTTTCCCAAGCCCAAATCGTCATTTGTGCAGCAAGTTATACCCCTTACAAAGTTGCTGTTGTAGGCATCCCATGTATCGTCATCTCTCAAAATGAAACAGAAATCATGCACGCATTCCCTCGTGATCAAAATGGTTTTATTCAACTTGGAAGTGGTCGCAAATTAAAACAATCTCACTTGCAAAATGCTGTTATGGAACTACTTTTACACGAAGCACGTCGCGACCGCGCCATTCGAAACCAAAAAAAGCTCGATCTACAAAGTAACAACCATTACATCTATTCCATGCTCATTAATTTTGCGCACAGAACACCAAAAACACAGGCTTTTTTAGTACAAGATCACACCAAGAAAACGCCACGTATGATACAATAATAAAAAAGCTGTGTTGAAATTAGTCGCAGTTCCAGAATTAGACATTACAATAGTCGAAATCTATATAAAGGAGTATTTTCATGCCTACTAAAGCCGAAATAGAATACCAAATATTAGAACTAAAAAGCGACTACATCCGTCATCAAGGTGACATCGAAAAACTCGATTCAATAGGTAACGGATCAGCTGTCGAACAGGCCGAACAGCGCCTAAAAGACATGGAGCAACAACTAGCCGAATTGAACAAACAACTCGCAGCGTTGTCATAACTGCGGGTTTTTTTTATTGTAAAAGCTGATGGCGCTCGTTCAGCTGCGAGGTCGTTGGAAGACGGAAGCCAAAGTCGCTCTTTGACTTTGAGCGCCCGACTGAAACGACCCAAGCAGCTAGCGCCTGAAGCTGGATATCTCATCTAAATGCTGATGGCGCTCGTTCAGCTGTGCGGTCGTTGGAAGGCGGAAGCCAAAGTCGCTCTTTGACTTTGAGCGCCCGACTGAAACGACCCAAGCAGCTAGCGCCTGAAGCTGGATATCTCATCTAAATGCAAAACCGCCTTTTAAAGGAAAGCAACCTAAGTTTGCGACGTCCTGTCGCAACGGTTGCATGATCAACGTCATGTTGACCTAAAATCGAACTACTAACTATAACAAAAAATACGAATTGCTTCGTTTGCAATCATGCGTTTGGAAATGAATATTTTTTTACAAAGTGCAACTATCGTATTTTATATGGAGGACAAAATAATGAGTATCTTAACAGTTGAAAATCTTGGCCATACATTCGGCGACCGTACACTTTTTAAAGATGTATCGTTCCGTATCGTAGAAGGCGAACATGTTGGTCTTGTTGGGGCTAATGGTGTAGGAAAGTCCACATTAATGAGTATCATCACGGGACAATTAATCCATGACCAAGGCAAAGTTGAATGGTTACCGAACACACATTACGGTTACTTGGATCAGCATACTGTGTTAACACCAGGTAAAACGATGCGTGAAACTTTACGCGATGCCTTTTTACCGCTTTACCAAAAAGAATCTGAGATGAACGAAATTACAGGCAAAATGGCTGAAGCAACACCTGAAGAGCTAGAAGAATTATTAGAACAGATGGCTGAAATTCAAGATGCTTTAGATGCTGGAGATTTTTATACATTAGATATGAAAATTGAGGAAGTTGCACGTGGACTTGGTTTAGATGCAATCGGCCTTGAGCGTGATGTAACAGCACTTTCTGGTGGTCAACGTACAAAATTATTACTTGCGAAGCTTCTATTAGAAAAACCAAAAGTTTTATTACTTGATGAGCCTACCAACTACTTGGATGAAGAGCATGTAACTTGGCTTTCAAATTATTTAAAAGGTTACCCACATGCATTCTTCTTAATTTCACATGATACAGAATTTATGAATGGCGTTGTCGATGTTATTTTCCAATTAGAATTTTCAAAACTAACTCGCTACACTGCCACTTACGAAAAGTTTTTAGAACTAGCTGAAATTAACAAGCGTCAACATATCGATGCTTATGAAAAGCAACAAGAGTTTATTAAAAAACAAGAAGGCTTTATCGCAAAAAATAAAGCACGATATTCTACTACTGGACGAGCTAAGTCGCGCCAAAAACAATTGGATCGCATGGAACGTATTGACCGTCCAGAAACAGCAGCAAAACCTAAGTTTAACTTTAAAGAATCACGTAGCTCGGGTCGTTACGTCGTAGAAGCTGAAAATTTGTTAATTGGCTACGACAAGGACAAACCACTATTACCACCACTTACTTTCGAAATTGAACGTGGTGAAAAAATTGCCCTTGTAGGTATGAATGGTGTTGGTAAATCAACACTACTTAAAACAATGCTTGGCAAAGTTCAGCCTCTTGGTGGTAAAGTAACGCGTGGTGACTTCCTCTTCCCTTCTTATTTTGAACAAGAAGTTAAAGCCGGTAACATCACACCAATTGAAGACGTTTGGAATGCATATCCAAGTTTGGAGCAAAGCCAAGTACGTGCCATTCTAGCATCTACTGGTTTGAAAAACGAGCACATCTCACGTCCATTAAGCCAACTTAGCGGTGGAGAACAAGCAAAAGTTCGTATTTGTAAATTAATGATGGATGAAAGTAACTGGATGCTATTCGATGAACCGACAAACCACTTAGACGTTCATGCAAAAGAAGAATTAAAACGAGCTATGAGAGAATACAAAGGCACAATCATCCTAGTCAGCCATGAACCTGAATTTTACGAAGGTCTAGTTACAAAAGTATGGGACGTAGCAGAATGGTTCTCAACTGGACATCAATAACTAAATGCTGAAGCGGCCCGCTCAGCCCCGACAAGCACTGGAACTTTCGAATCGAAAATATCTTTTCAATTTTCGACCGAGAAAGTGGAAGTGACCTCGAGGGGTTGGCCGCTGAAGCTGGATATCTATCTAAATGCTGATGGTGCTCGTTCAGCTGCGAGGTCGTTGGAAGACGGAAGCCAAAGTCGCTCTTTGACTTTGAGTGCCCGACTGAAACGACCCGAGCCGCTAACGCCTGAAGCTGGATATCATCTAAATGCTGATGGCGCTCGTTCAGCTGCGAGGTCGTTGGAAGACGGAAGCCAAAGTCGCTCTTTGACTTTGAGTGCCCGACTGAAACGACCCGAGCCGCTAGCGCCTGAAGCTGGATATCATCTAAATGCTGATGGCGCTCGTTCAGCTGCGAGGTCGTTGGAAGACGGAAGCCAAAGTCGCTCTTTGACTTTGAGTGCCCGACTGAAACGACCCGAGCCGCTAGCGCCTGAAGCTGGATATCATCTAAATGCTAAAGGCGCTCGTTCAGCTGCGAGGTCGTTGGAAGGCGGAAGCCAAAGTCGCTATTTGACTTTGAGCGCCCGACTGAAGTTGGAGAACGAATATCCGCAAGCTAATAGCATCTAAAGTTAATTATTTCTCTAAAAACTAAAACTCCGCTTTTGCGGAGTTTTTTCAAATCCTATACATTTACCATGGTTTCATAGATATCCCTTGAAATCAGCAACATATCGTGTAAAAATTATTATAAGGAAGGTGTTTTTATGGATTCAGACAAGAAAGCTAAAATAGTACAAAGAAAAAAAAATAAACTTAAGAAATATGCAATAAAACTCTTCTTCTTAACAATAGGAGCACTTATCATGGCTGTTGGGTTGGAAATGGTACTCATCCCAAACAACTTGATTGATGGTGGCGTTACCGGTATTGCCATTATGGCCTCTCACCTTACAAATCTTTCACTAGGGTTATTCCTATTCCTCTTTAACTTACCATTTCTATATTTAGGCTATAAACAAATTGGTCGAACATTTGCCTTTTCAGTCGCTTATGGTATCGTCGTTTTATCAATAGCGACTTCATTTATGCATAATTCATCAGCATTTACAAATGATACTCTATTAGCTACGGTTTTAGGCGGTATATTATATTACTAGGTATTGGTGTTGGGATTGCAATTAGAGCTGGCGGTTGCTTAGATGGTAGTGAAACATTAGCCATTTTATTCAATAAAAAGTTGCCCTTCTCTGTAGGACAAATTATTTTATTCATGAACTTATTTATTTTAGGTAGTGCAGGATTCGTATTCGGTTTTGACCGCGCTATGTATTCGCTTATTTCATATTTCATTGCATTCAAAACAATTGACCTTGTTTCTGAAGGCTTGAATCAAACAAAATCCATCTGGATTATTAGTGATGAAGCAGATGAAATTGGAGATCAGATTATGTCTCGCTTAGGTCGCGGTATTACTTACTTAAATGGACAAGGCGGCTATTCAAAAGATGATAAACAAGTGATTTTCTGTGTTATCAGCCGTTTAGAAGAAGCTAAGTTAAAAAACATTGTAGAAGACGTCGATCCTTCTGCATTCCTTGCTTTCAGTAATATGACTGAAATTCAAGGCGGAAACTTTAAGAAAAAAGATGTTCACTAAATAACTCATACTTTCAAAATCCACTGGGCATAATTAGTACAGTGGATTTTTTTTATTTATCAGCTACTATTTTTGTCGAAAATTCAAACTTTCTGCTTTAGATGTTAATTTAACTTGTTTTTCATATCAAAACCATTGACTTATATATATCTTACTTGTAAGATATAAGTATAATAATCAGTAGAGAAAGCGGGATAAATAGATGGCTGTTACAATTTTTTCTCAAACGAGCTGTACATCATCAAAAAAGGCTTTACAGTGGCTAAAGGAAAATAACATTTCTTTCACTGAAAAGAGAATTACCTCTGATCAGTTAACATTGTCTGAATTCAAATTGATTTTAAGCATGACTGAAGATGGTACAGACGAAATTATTTCTACAAACTCTAAAGACTTCAAAAACTTAAATTGCGATATAAATCAACTTTCTATTCAAGAACTATATGATATTGTAAAGGATCATCCAAAAATGCTACGTAGCCCAATTTTGGTCGATGAAAAACGCCTACAAGTTGGCTATAATGATATGGATATTCGTCGTTTCATCCCACGCAAGGTGCGTGCTTATGAGCTTTATGAAATGCAACGCCTTTCACTAGAAGGCTGAATGAAACATTTTGGAGATGAGTAATATGAATGATGCTAGAAGAGAAAGCATTTCTTCATTATTTGAAGTAGTTGCTACTTTAGAGCGCAAATGGGCAAATGAATGGAATAGCCAGAACAGTCTAGGCTTTTCTAAAACGCATATTTTAATACTAGATCTTCTAAATAACGAAGGTCCAAAACGTCCTTCAGCTATCGCTGAAAAACTTCAAGTGACAACAGGTGGAGTAACTGTTCTAACTAGCAAACTAATAAAAACTGGCCTTGTTAAAAAGACGCAAAATGAAACAGATCGTCGTGCATCACAACTTGAAATTACAGATACTGGTAGAGAACTCCTATCAAAGGCACATCGCCATGTAAATGAAATTATCGAAAAAATGTTTGGCATGCTCAGCGAAGAAGAAATTCATACGCTCAGTAAGATTTTCTCTAAATGCTTATTTGGTTCATAACAACCGCTAACATGAAATTATTGTGTTAGCGGTTTTATTTTGAACAAAATTTTGGCCAAATCCTATAGTTGGAATATCATACTTCCTACCATACCAAAATAGCTACCCACATTTGGGTAGCTATTTTCTTATATATTTACCGTTTTTCAAGGCGGCGATCTCTGTATAGATTGCCCGACTTTTGATTAACGGACAACTATAGATTAAGCAGGCATGATTGCCTCAACTGAAGATTGATCGGCCATCATCATTTCTTTTAGACGTTGTTTCGCACGGAATAAACGAGATTTAACTGTACCGATTGAAACATTCATTAATTCTGCAATCTCAACAAGTGAGTATTGATTTACATAGAAATATACTAATGTATTGCGATATATAGCATCTAATTTACCAATTTTATCTTGCACAATTTGAGCGATTGCATCTTGCTCAATAACTTCCTCAGTAGATAGTTCATTATTGGGAACCAAATCTAGTACAGGAACGTCTAAAGTATCAGGTTGGTTCATCATGTATTTACTACGACGAACATTTTTGCGATAACGGTCGCGGAAAGTGTTCATACAAATTGTAGTTAACCAAGCTTTGACGTGATCTACGTCTGCTACATAAGATTCATAACGTACAACTTTCACCCAAACTTCTTGCATTAAATCCTCTGCCTCTGCTTTATTGCGAGTTAGTTTTAGACATAAATGATATATATAACGATTATATTCCTCATAAACTGTTTCTAGTGTTGTATTTGTATTTGTATTTGTATTTGTATTTGTTTTCATTTTCATTACCTCCGATTCGCGTCTTGCTTTGTTAACCCTATTGTCGCAAAAACAAACCTTTCACTCTATCGGATTCTCTTTCAATTTTATTACATTCATGTAAGGTTAATATATAAATCATGTAATCTAGATTCTAAAACGTTGGAATATCAACTATCTAAAGTGAAAGCTTACATTACAAAAGAAAAATCCTACCCAAAATTTTGGATAGGATTTTATTTATTTTCGATTACTCTTCCTCTTTATCAGATTCGATTGGCTTTTTTGTAATAGTTAACTTAGCAATACGGTTATCATCCATTTCATTTACTACTACATGAAGATTCTCAAAATCAAATGATTCATTTTCTTCTGGAACATGTACGCATTGTTCAAGGACAAAACCGCCTAACGTATCATGGAGCTGTGGAATATTTACTTCAAAAATGCGATTAGCTTCCACAATTTCAAGACGACCATGACAAACAAGTTTAGTTTCAGTCACTTCATAAATGAGCGACTCCTCTTCCTCATCCGATTCATCCTCGATTTCTTGTCCAATCATTTCTTCTATTATATCTTCATGAGAAATAATCCCAAGCGTCCCTCCATATTCATCTAAAACTATAGCTAAATGCTTTTTCTTAGCCAGCATTAATTTAAATACTTTTTCTACATTGATATTCGAAACTACAAAAAGTGGTTCGCGATCTATGAAATCACCTAGCGTTTTCGAAGGATCTAATGTCCATTCAATAAATTTCTTTGAATAGAACATACCGACAATATCATCCATACTTTCATCATAAACCGGATAACGGGTAAACGAGTATTCCAAAATGGTATCGCGCACCTCTTCAAACGTTGAATGAATAGATAGTCCAATAACCTCTGTTCTGTGCGTACCGAGAACATCTGATACATCTTTATTTGGAAAATCCATAACACCTTTAAGGCGTTCTGATTCATCAAAAGCAAATGTTCCTTCTGTTGATGCAATGTCCACCATAGTTCGAAGTTCTTCTTTCGTCAGTATTGCTTCTTTCACTGCTCCATTTGAAATGATTTGGATAAAAATATTGGTAAAACTTTGGATAATCCAAGTAATTGGGCGCAAAATTTGCACTAATAATGCAATGATTGGAGCGACCATATAAGCAATACGATCCGCAAAAGTTACAGCGATTGTTTTTGGAAGTACTTCTCCGAATATAATGATAATTACTGTCAAAATTGTAGTAGCTACCGAAAGTGGCCACCCATGTCTAAGTGCAATGATGGTTAAGAACGTTGGCAAAAGTATATTCGCAATATTATTTCCAATTAAAATTGTTGTAATCATGCGGTCCGGATGCGAAATGAGCAAAAACAATTTTTCAGACATGCGATCTCCTTGCTCAGCACGCAACTGGACCTTCATCCTATTGATAGCTGTTAAAGCTGTTTCACTGCCTGAAAAGAAAAATGACGCCACCAAACATATGATTAAACCTATAAACTCCAACTAAACTTCCTCCTGTTAATAAACGAATTCAGAACATTTTCATATAGACAATATACCATATTATTGATAATCCACCTCTTTTTCATGTGTACCTTTCAAATTATTTAAAGGGATATGCTATACTTATTTTATTATCGAATATTTCGAAATGGGGGATAATTATGAATAGTATAGACCAATATTTCACTACCAAACGTGAGGAACATTTGGAAGAATTAAAGCAGTTTTTATCTATTCCAAGTATCAGTTCTTTATCTGAACATAAAGAAGACATGAAAACTGCCGCTGCTTTTTTAGGCGATGCTATGAAAAAAGTCGGATTAGAAAACATCACAATTAATGAAACTGGGGGCCATCCCGCTGTTACTGCAGATTGGTTACACGCTGAAGGCAAACCAACCATTTTAGTATATGGTCACTATGATGTACAACCTGTTGATCCTTTAAACTTATGGGATAGCGAACCGTTTAAGCCTGAGATTCGTGACAATATTTTATATGCACGTGGTTCAAGTGACGATAAAGGTCAAGTGTTCATGCATATTAAAGTCATTGAAGCTTTAATGCAACTAAAAGGTGAGCTACCCGTTAACGTGAAATTTTTAATCGAAGGTGAAGAAGAAATCGGTAGTAAAAACTTACCGGCATTCGTTGAGGAACATAAAGACTATCTAGCTGCAGATTTAGTTTTAATTTCAGATACAGGTCTTTATGCACCTGGGAAACCTGCTGTTTGCTATGCTTTACGTGGTTTAACAGGCGTACAAATAGATATTCGTGGAGCGAAAGGTGACCTTCATTCAGGACTTTATGGTGGTGGTGTACAAAATCCAATACATGCTTTAGCTGATATTTTAACATCCTTCCATAATGAGCACGGCACTATCACAGTGGATGGCTTTTATGATAACGTTGTTCCTCTTACTGACGAAGAACGTTCAGCATTTCGCGCTTTAAACTTTGACGAGGAAGGTATCAAAGAGGAAATTGGTGTGAAAGAGTTATTCGGTGAAAAGGGTTACACTTACCTTGAACATACATGGGCGCGCCCAACACTTGAAGTAAACGGCGTATTCGGTGGTTTCTCTGGCGAAGGTATTAAAACAGTTTTACCTGCTGAAGCTGGTGCAAAAATAACTTGTCGCCTTGTTCCTAATCAAGATCCTGAAGAAATTGTAGAAAAGCTACGCGCACATATCGCAGCTCACAAGCCAACTGGCGTTGAAATTACAGTTACTGACTTTGATAAAGGTAAACCATTCATTACACCAATGAACCATCCACTAATCCAAGCTGCTGGACGTTCTTACGAAAAAATATATAACACTCCAACAGCATATATTCGTGGTGGTGGTTCAATTCCTATCGTCGCAGCATTTGATGAAATTCTAGGAACTCCAGTAATCTTAATGGGCTTCGGACTTTCAAGTGAAAACTTCCATGCACCAAACGAACACTTCCATCTAGAAAACTACGACAAAGGACTCCGTGTTATCAGCGACTACTACTACGAAGTAGCAGCAGTTGATAAGGATGCCCTATAAATAAAAAACGCTCCTTTTAAAAAAGGAGCGTTTTTTATTTGCAAAATTAATTTAATCAGAGATTTAGTACTTTATTCATATTACTCGAACTCCTTTTTTTGCATTGCTTGAGGCCGCATTTAACCTACTCATCTATTCTTTTGCTACTTAGGCTTCCATTTATCCTACTCGCCTACTCTTTTACTTCACTCAAGCTCTCTTTATCATCCCCTCCCCTCAAAATCAAAGAAATCCCGCATACGTTTGGTTAACGCATGCAGGATTTCTAATACCATAGAAGTACTATGGTTAGTGTATATTTCTATTCACCAAAAATCGTTACAATTTCACTTGCTGATTTACGTGGTTTTTCTTTTGGTACAAGATCATAGTAGCCGAATTGTAACATGCCGATAATGCGTTCACCTGATTTTACACCCATTGGTTCACGGAATTTTGGATTATCTAGCCAAGCAGGAGTTTTCCAGCATGCACCGATTCCTTTATCCCAAGCAAGCAGCTGCATATTTTGTATAAAGCTACTTGCTGCGGCGAAGTCTTCTAAACGTTCTTTTTGTCGAGCATCTTCTGGAATGACTACAAATGCATATGCACCTGGTAATGAGAATTTACTCATCTTGCTTTGAAGCTCATCTTCTGAAAGTTCTTTCCAATTTGGTACAGCAAATTCACGAATAAGGTCTTTTAATGGTTCTAATTCAGGACCGCATGCCACTACTAATCGCCAAGGTTGACGGTTACCGTGATTAGGTGCCCATACTGCATCGTCAATTATCGACATTAAATCTTCACGATCAATCGGCTGACCATTGAACATTTTAATGGAACGGCGTTGTTTAATTGCTTCTATTACTGTTAATGATTGTTCCTTCATTTCCATCACTCCTACTCTGCAAATTTTTACAATTTGGCAGTAAGTTTCATCATACGAGTTATGTATGCATCACTATCCACCATACCATATTCCTAAAAAAAAACAAAAAATGACGAAAGTAATCCTTATCATTTTTATTATAAAAAGTTTGTTTGATTGCGGCCGCTATTTTTTGACTGATAAAGTGCTTGATCAGCTGCTTCGATAAAATCACTTACTGATTCAAATGAATGCATAAATGTCGTAGTGCCACCAATGCTAATAGTTGCAAATTGTATATCACTTCTACCTTTATGTTCAAATTTAGCATTTTCAACTGAACTGCGTATTTTCTCAGCAAGTATCCTTGCCTCACCCTCGCCCATATCTCGAATAACGATTGCGAATTCTTCTCCACCATAACGAGAAATTACGCCTCGGTCAGCTACGATATCCTTCATTATATTCACAGTATGACAAATAAGATCGTCACCTTTTAGATGACCATATGTATCGTTATATTTTTTGAATTCATCAATATCAATCATGAGTATTGTTAGAGGCCACTTGTCTTTGTAACTTTTTCGGAAACAGATTGGTAGTCGATCTTCAAAATAGCGTCGATTATTAATGCCTGTTAAGCCATCTAATTCTGTCAGTTGCTTCAATCGCTCATTTTTCAACTGTAATTCATATGTTCTTTCATGAATCTTTTTGTCAAGTGATGTATTTAACGTCATTAATTCCTTGCTAAGTAATTCAGATTCATGGAAATTTTTTGCGTAATTGCGACTTAAATTGAATGCTTGCAAAATGACGTAGAAGAAAAATCCGTAAATTGAAAGCATGAGTGTATCTATTAAACCCTTTGCAAACAAATAATCGTTCACCACCGTTATAAAAAACAATAAATTCGCTATTAAGTTCATTAGAGCAGTAGGTCTTTTGTTAACAAAAGCCTTTACTAATATAATCGTTATGAAAATCATAAGTATAAAAGCAAGAGGAAAAATGTCAAAGAAAAGAGATTTAAAAAAGCTCGGTGGTGTTACCCACGTTAGCAATAATAGAGGCATAATTATTGCTATTACTATATAAACTATCTTCTTACCAGCTTCTCTAGGGAATAGTCGAGAAATAAAACCTATATATACTAAGACTGATCCGTAAATTAATGTGTGCTCTATTCGCTTTAGTAAAAACCAAGACAAATGTGAGAACTGCATTTGCAAAAGCATTGGCCCTACGAAAAGTGAGCGCACCGCTATGAATAGACTCAACAAGCCAAAATAAAGGAAAGGTCGTTCAGTTTTCCTATATAAAAAAATAATTATATGGTATATCCCTATAATAATTATACTGCCATTCATAAATAACAGAGCTGCTTGCCGATCTGAATGATAATTGACTATAGCATTTGCTCGTCCAAATAAAATCTCTTCACTTGGCCCACCAACGTTGTCTTCAAAATTAGACACTTGCAAAACGACTAAAATCTTATCAGAGTTAGGAACGAAATAGCCAATTTTAGGTGTCATTGAAGGAGCTGATGTATCTTTAGAAGTACCAACAGAACCACTCGTTGAAATGGGCATTCCATCAACAAGCAAGGTATAGGCGCTTGATTGGAAACGAGTAGAAAGCGCAAATGTATGACCAATTTGCTCTTTAGGAATTTTCAAATAGAGAGCAAATGTTGCATAGTCTGTTATATTCCTTAAAGAGTCATTCCAAGTTCTTGGCAAATATTCTTTATCAACATTAGATGTTATAATCCTCTTCTCTATCTCTCTATTAGATAGTAGTTCATGAGTAAAAAATAACCATTCACCTCGTAATGGAATGATAGAACTCTCTGCTATATCTGTTTGATTGATTACTAATAAGCCGTATTTGATTTGGGAATTAGTTTCATAATCGACTAATGTACAGCCACTGAGGATGAATACAAATAGTATTAATGCACTGATCTTTCTCAATTGTACTCCTCCAAATATTTGATAATCGATTAAAAAAGGGTTGTTTTCATAGTTGTTTTTCCTACATACTGTAAAAAAGAGTCTGGAGGATTTTGTATGTCTTATTTGACGATTTGTTATTGGCTAGTAAGTTACTTCGTCGGTACATTCATGACTGCATGGTGGGTTGGTAAATGGCGAAATATCGATTTACGTGAGCATCGCAGCGGGAATTTAGGCGCTAGAAATGCTGGAGCAGTTATTGGTAAATCCGCATTTTTCCTAACTTCAATTGGTGATGGTAGCAAAGGATTACTCATTGTTCTACTCGGCTACTTGCTGAACGAAACGGAATTTTCAATCGCAGTTGCTGGTGCCCTTGTCATTATCGGCCATTTATTTCCTTTTTGGTTAAAAGGCAAAGGTGGTAAAGGTATTGCAACCTTTGTCGGAGTTACACTTGCTTTTAATCCGTTATTATTTTTAGCTTTTGTCGTTGGTTTTTTAATTCCAATTCCTTTCCTGAAAAGCGCAACACTAAGTATGCTTTTTGGTTATGTATGTTATATAGGATCAATTATTTACAGCGGATGTTTACCAGTTGCGTGGCCAATCATTCTTATTATTTTAATCATTGTTTACAAACATCGCTTCGACATTATCGAGTCCTATCAAGAAAAAGCTTGGAAATCAAAAAAATAATGAAAAAACCAATATTATAATAGCCTACTTTTTTTGAAAACACAGCAAACCCGACCTATTATCCATTGAATAGGTCGGGTACTTTATTATATTGGTAATATAACATCTTCTATGTGAAAAAAGTAGTATTTCATATTCGGCGTATAAGCAGTTGAGTCTAAATATTCCCATGGTCGATGAAAGCTATTGGATGTGTGGGCATTCACAAGAGGTTCACCATCTTGAAAACTTGTAACGATGACAGAATGATCTATTCTTCCGTTATCTTGGAAATCGTAAAAAATAACATCTCCTAGTTCTAAGTCATAGGCAGATGCAACTCGCTTTCCCCTCAGTCCCTTCTTTGAAGTTTCTAAATACCAACGCAATGAATGCGGTGTACTCCAACTAAAACTCCAATTACCTCCTTTTAGCCACCATCCCCCCGATCGGTTTGGCGCTCCCCACATTGGTGCGCCTCCTGCAAAAAGACATTGCGATATATAATTCGTACAATCCACATCAAATCGCGGAAATGCTGGATTGTAGCTGTCCCACCATTTATCGGCGTAAGCGACAGCTGCTTGTCGATTGTAAACTGCTCCATCACACCTCCTTACTCATGTATATGTATTGCCCTGATTGAATATTTCTATTATTGTAAAGGATTTTTATAAAGTAGTTATTTTGTCATTAAAAGTCTTTTTAACGAAATTTATCTATTTATAAAGAACCTCAAACTATTACTCATGTTATTACATTTCCATGATATTTGTCAGTGTCTTTACATTTATACAACAATTTCAATATTCCTTATTTGAATTGCCCAATATAAGTCAAAAATTTGGTACAATAAAAACAACTAATTTGTTTCTCCTACTTTACGTTTGAAAGGGTGTTCGAAATTGACACAGCACGCAGAAAAAGAAATTGTTGAGTCGACATTATTATGTGACAAGAAGGGTAATCTAAATCCCGCTGCCATAGGATTCGCTCGAAAACCAATTATCAATAGTAATTTGAAAGGCCATTTCATGCGTAAAAAGAAATGGAATTATTGGTGTGTTTTCGGAGATGAAATTATGTTCTCTGCTACAATTAGCCATTTAGATTATGCTGCTGTTTGTTTCGTCTACTTCTTAGATTACGAAACTCAACGTTACTTTGAAAAAACAATCACTATTCCCTTGGGCAATAAAGTTAAAATGCCTACAAGCGTATTAGAAACTATAAGTTTCAATCACGATGATATGAAAATCCAACTGCTATATGCGCAAAATGAAACACAAATGACTGTCACTATCCCTGATTTTGATGGCGATTTACTGCATGCTGACTTAACAATCAAACACCCTGTAAACGACGACTCTCTCAATGTCGTCATCCCTTGGAATCGTCAAACCTTCCAATTTACTGGAAAACATCATTCATTACCAACTAACGGTTACGTTAAAATAGGAGAAAAACGTTATAATTTTCAAGAAGAAGAGTGCTACGCAGTGCTTGACTATGGTCGTGGCGTTTGGCCACGTGAAGCAACTTGGAACTGGGCTATGGCTTCCCAAAGATGTAGAGGACACCGAATCGGTCTAAACTTAGGTGGACAATGGACAGATGGTACCGGCATGACGGAAAATGCAATATTTCTAGATGGCAAGATGACTAAAATCCATGAAGATGTTATTTTCGAATACAATACAAAAGATTTTATGCAACCTTGGCATATTAAATCTAAATTCACGGATGATGTTCAACTTACATTCACACCTTTCTTTGAACGTATCGCTACTACAAACGCCAAAGTTATCAAATCCGAAGTACATCAAATGGTAGGCTATTTCAACGGCCGCGTCCGATTAGACAGCGGTTGTTACCTACCTATCCAACAACTACTCGGCACCGCCGAAGAACATTTAGCTAAATGGTAAAAAGGACAGCCTCTGATTTGATTGAGAGGCTGTCCTTTTATCTTGGCAGTTGTTAAAAATGCGTTCGTTGAGTAAGATTAGTTTTTTTGAGTAGCTATGGTCTCCTTGAGTAGTGATAATCTATTCTCCAGTAGTGATACTTCTCCCCTGAGTAGTGATACTTTCTTCTCGAGTAGCGCTAATCTCGCTCTGAGTATCGATAATTCTTCCCAGTAGCGATTATCTCTTCTCGACTAGCACTGATTCCTTCCCAATAGCGAGCACCAATCCTTTATTTATTCCCATGCATATAGAGTTTCTCCGGATAATCTGTAAACACAGCTTCGACTCCAAGCTTTTTCATCAAATCATAATCTTCTATTGTATTCACAGTATAGACGCGCACTATATTTCCTCGTTCAATCGCCGTTTTAACGGCTTCTCGTTTAGCCGCTACTAATGAAACATGCAGTGCATCCGTACCTATCATTACACCGTACTCATGTAGATTTACTAATATCTTCATGAATAATGCCCCTACTTCATTTTGCGGTGCTTTTTTTAATACTCGCTCCACCATTTCATGATCAAATGATGCAAAAACAACTCTGTCTAACATGTCATTTTCTACTAGCAAAGCTATTACTTCATCTTCTATCCCCTGATATGAAAAGACATCCGTTTTCAATTCAATATTAATCATATGATGAGTCGCTTTGAAAAGCTCTAATACCTCTTGCAGAGTTGGGATTTTCTCGCCTGCAAATTGTTCACCTTTCCATGACCCAAAATCATATGAACGTAATTCTTCAAACGTCATATCACGGATATAGCCTTCTCCGTTTGAAGTACGATTGATACGTTCATCATGGTTGATAACGAGAACACCATCTTTTGTACGTTGGACATCTAATTCAATACCGTAAATAGGTAATCTTGCGGCTTCACGAAAAGAACAAAGTGTATTTTCAGGGAAATCACCTGAAGCCCCACGATGTGCAAATATTTTCATTTATTATTTCCTCCAAAGGTTTATTCGTTAACTATATGCTACACTTTCTAGATTTTCCAGACAATTGAAAACTTTTACTTGTACTCTCTGAATTCATGTAGTAATATTTATCATTGCTATCAAAACCCCAACATCTTCAACAGGACGCAAAATTGCCAAATTGGAGGACTGTAAATGACACAGAAGCATCCCGATTTTGAACAAGAAGCTCAGCGCCTGGCTTACACAAAACATTATATGCGAAAACTCTTAGAAGAATCCAAACGTGACGTTCAATCAGCACAGGACAGTATTCGAAAATCGATGGCTGATTTAGAATACCTAGATTCAAGTTTAAGCTACCTCAATATTTTAACGAATGCTCGTTTTTTTGAAATGGCACGTGATCAAAAAGAAGGCCTTGAAGCAGTTCAACAAAAACCTTATTTTGCACGTATACATTTTCAAAAAGAAGGCGAACCAGCGGAAAAACTATATATTGGTAAGACCTCTCTATTTGACCGTGAAACACAAGAACCCATCATAGTTGACTGGCGCTCTCCTGTCGCTAACGTATACTACGACGGACGACTTGGTGATCTTACTTATAAAGTACATGACGAAGAATACAATGGGCACCTCTTTTCAAAACGGCAATATAAAATTGAAGAAGGCAAACTATTAGACGTCCAAGATATTGACCTGACAACAAATGATGAGCTATTACAAGATGCACTGGCAGGTAAAGCTGATGTACGACTTACTGAAATCGTCTCAACGATTCAAGCTGAACAAAACGATGTTATACGTGCTCACTTAAAACAACCGATACTCGTACAAGGTGCAGCTGGTTCAGGAAAGACAACTATTGCACTCCATAGAATCTCTTATTTCCTTTATACAATGGGCGAGCATTTCAACGCAAAAGAACTGATGATTTTAGCACCTAATCAGCTATTCATAGACTATATTGGCGACGTATTACCTGAGCTTGGTGTTGATCAAATTTGCCAAACAACTTACTCAGATTATGTGCAACACGCAACTGATATTAAGCTGAAAATCCAAAATCCAAATGAACAGCTTGAAAAACTCGTGAGCGAAGACACTACCGATGAAACAGTGCTTTGGCTGACCAAAATGAAAGGTTCATTAGAATACCGAGATGTTATGGATCGCTATTTAAAAAGGATTGAATCCCAAATAGCTGATCAATTCGAAGACGTTTATATCGAAAAATATCGCATTTTAACAGGCTCTCATTTAAGAAAACTCTTCTTAAAAGATTTTGCCTATATGCCCATTGAAAAGCGAATTGAACGAATTAAAGCTGTGCTACAAAATTATGTACGACAAAAGAAAAAGCAAATACTACTTTCTTTAAATAAAAGATATGATGAAATGTTGGATAAGGCATTGTTCGGTATTCAAGATGCAGCTAAGCGTAAACAAACAGTTACAAAATGGATTGATGAACGTGATGTTCGAATTCCAGCTGTTGAAAAGATGGCTAAATCTACCTGTTCAAGTTATATGAAGCGTTTTAAGAAGCATAAAATCAAATCCTTATATCGTGAGTTTTTGACGAATTATGATTTACAAAGAGAGTTATCTCCCAAATGGTCTGAAGAAGAGCATGCGCAATTTTTCAACGCTCATATAAAAGAAACTTGGGCCTTAGAAGATTTGGCTGCAATCTTCTATTTGCATGCCAAAATCAAAGGGGTCAACGAAGAATGGAAAATGCGCGTTGTTTTCATCGATGAGGTGCAAGATTATAGCTTATTCCAGTTAGCTGCTTTAAAAGAAGGTCTAGAAACTGATATGTTCACTATGGTAGGCGACTTGGCCCAAGGTATACATAGTTACCGCTCCTTAACGGACTGGACGCCCGTACGCGAGTTATTCCCTCGCGCTACTTATAAAACTTTACAAAAAAGCTATCGTACTACAATAGAAATTATGGCTGTTGCAAATGAAATCTTATCGAAAATGGGCGAAGATTTACCACTTGTAGAGCCAGTTGTCCGTCATGGAGATGAACCAACCTTCCATGAGATGGGAATAATTGACCCCACAGCGATTGAAGATATTCATCAACAAATTAGAGCAAAAGGGCACCGCTCCATCGCACTCATTTGTAAAACCTCTGATGAAGCAATGGACTATACGAAAGTATTACAAAATGCTGGTGTAATGGCACAGACTTTATCTGAATCATCCGAGATTGATCAGGGTGCACTTCTCGTCATACCAAGTCATTTAGCAAAGGGGCTTGAATTCGATGCAGTTATTGTAACAGCCATCGAAAAGCCTTTCCGTGATACAGCACTTGATCGAAAGCTTTTATATGTAGCTGTCACCCGTGCCATGCATGAGCTACATTTAGTAGGCTCTTCACGCAATGCGTTTTTATTAGCAGAATAAAAATAAAGAGGCATTCCAAAAGTCGTTTGCAAGCCGACAATTGGAAGCCTCTTTTTATTTCCTCGCAGAGAGAGGATAATAATTTTGTTTTTTAGAGAATATATTCATTATCTTTCGGCGGATGCCCTTTTTCTCTTTTACTAATTGCTTTTCGTTTTTTTCATCGACTTTTCCTAGTGCAGGTAATCTCATTGTAGATCTCCCCTTTGCGATGGTTTTTGTATTCCTTTAACATTACCATTAGTTTATGAATATTATCGACTAAATATGTATATTTTTAGTAAAAATTATTATTGATTTCAAATTTTTATTTTGAATTTTATAAAATAAATGATTTATGATATCCAGATTATTATCGCACTACAACTATCCTTAAATGACTTATGATTTTAAACACCTCTTAAAATGATTTAGTAAATTAAAAATACCAAGCAATTTATTATTTGCTTGGTATTCTTCGGATTATTTAAAGATGCTCCAAATTCTTTTGAAAAAACCCACTTTACTCACATCTTCCATTTTATTTAATTCTACTATTATCGCGTCTGATAACATTTCGTAACCAGCTTCTCCGAAGTGTAACCCATCGTTTTTTATACCGACCAAAAGCTCCTTGTAGTTTACCCTACTGTAGAGAATGTCAAAAAAATCAATGACATGACATCCTGTTTCTTCCGCGACATCTTTGACTGCTTGGCCGTATTTCTTTAGCCTTTGATTTTTACGATTTGGTTGTAATGCTTCATCGACTGGCGGAGATGTAATAAGAATAGTTCGATCAGCTCCAATTTGCTGAACAAAGTAGCGAATATTAGATTTAAACGTGCCTATCGGTATTAATTTATGCTTTGCAGAATCGTTTCCACCAAATAATACTGTTACAACATCAGGATTTTTTGAAAGTACATCTTTCTGAAAACGAACTCTAGCTTGCTCCGTTGTATTACCAGATACTCCAGCATTAATAAATTGATGCTGTTTCATTTTCAACTTTAGCATGGATGTTAACACTGGTTTTGGATAGTTTTCTTTTCGTGCTGTAATACTATCTCCAAAACATATGATTTTCATCTAATAATCCCCTTCTGCTCTTTTCTAGTGATTATTTTTTCGCAAAATAATCTACTTGCTGTATTTTCGAAAATCCAGCTCTTTCATAAACAGATAGCGCTTGTTCATTTTCAATCTCAACATCAAGTAATACTGTCGATTGCCCTTTTTTAGAAGCAACATTTTTGACCCATGCTAAAAGTGCAGCTCCTATTCCTTGACGTTGGAAATCAGGATGTACTGCTAAAGCAGTTACCCACTGGACATCATTCTCTTCAACTGAAGTCACAGTACCAACAACTACACCCGCTTTTTCCGCAACCCATAACACGCGTCCCTCTGTTGTCGTATTCGTAGAGATTAGATGATCTGTATCTTCTGGAGTATCATCAAATGCAGATTCAAAAATAGGAACAAGTGCATCGCGTTCTCCATTATATAAGCGAATTGTTAAGTCTCTAAGAACGTCTGTATATTCAGCAGATGCCTGTAGTGTTGCTTCTGAAAAACTATATTCATAGCCTTGCTCTTCGATGAATTTACGACCTTCGTCACCGTTTAATGTAAGAGCTAATTCTCCAACAGTATTACGTTCATTAAATCCAGTTGCAATGCTCCCAACTAGTAGCTTACCAATTCCCATCCCACGATACATAGGAGCTACAACTGCTGACCATTCAAAAGTATTGAACCCCATCGTATCAACTGCACTAGCTACACCAACAAGTTCGTCCTTGTCATCATCATAAGCCAGCACTAGAAAGCCATATGCCTCTGGGTTGCACCAGCTACTTTCGTTCATCACCACTTTGTAATTTAGTTTATCTTCAAGTTCAGCTTTTCTCAATAATTGTAAAACTTCTTGATAAGTTTCACCATCAATAGGATATGTTGCTTTCATTATAAAAATATTCAAATTGAAACCACCTTGTTGTAATTGTTTTGTCATCTAAATGATAACAAATTATCAAATTAAGCGACTATCATTTGGCTTTTTAGGGGTATAGAATATCGAGATGGAGGTTTTACAATGACAAAACAACGCTTAACTTGGGTTGATGTGACAAAGGGATTTTTAATGATATTAGTAGTAATAGGTCATTTTCCTGGCGACTTGGATTACCCTCTTTTACAATATATTTATTGGTTCCACATGCCCGCTTTCTTTGTACTGAGTGGATTATTTTTCAAACCGTTATCAAAGGACGAGCCTATTCGTAAAGCTGTTAAAAAACGATTTATGCAATTGATGGTTCCCTATTTCTTTTTCCTATTGGTTATTACATGCATTCGTTATATATTGGCATTCGCTTATGGAAATACCGATATTTCATGGTATATGGAGGATTTAAGTACGCTCATTATTGGTGGACGTTATGCACGCGGATCTTACGGTGTATTTTGGTTTACAACAGTCTTATTCTTTACTTACTTATTATTCTTATTACTAACAAAATATTTAAACCGATTCTATCAATTTCTTGTACTTGCAATTTGCTATATTATCGCGCATATCCAAAGTTACTATGTAATAGATATTATTGGCGGCTCTTCAGCTGAAGCTGCACAAACAATTCCTATACTATGGAATTTAGATGTTACGCTCATAACTTTGGTCTACTTCGCCATTGGCTATTATGCAAAGGATTTGTTCTTACACATACGTTTGCCCTTATGGACAGTTTGTACAGTTAGTTCTCTCTTGGTAATGCGTCTAGCTTGGATAGATCAATTTGACTATCATTTAAGCTTGAAGTTTATTCGTTACAATCACGCCTTATTGGACCTTGTCATCCCTTTCATCTTTATCATTACCATTTTCGGTATATTCCAATTTATTACGCGCTTCACACCATTGAAATCGTTGAATTTTATCGAAATGCAGTCAATCACTATTATGTATATGCATATTTCGGTAGATAAACAGATGAATAATTTCTTTGACTACGATCTCGTTGGATATACTGTTCTATGTCTGGGAGTATCTATTATAGGCTCTTTAGTTATAAAGAAATTCATCCCTTACGGATTATTCTTTATCGGAGATATTCGTGCAAAACGCCCACTTCTTTTTAAGGGCAAGCTATTTACCACATAAACAAAAAAGGCATTCGTCCATTTGAAATGGATGAATGCCTTTTCTATCTACCAAACAGTTATGCATTTGATTCTTCTAACATTTTATAATAAATCCCTTGTTTTTCAGTTAACTCTTGCTGGGTACCTGCTTCAACAAGCTCGCCTTGTTGCATGACAAAGACGATGTCAGCTTGGCGTACTGTATTCAATCGATGAGCAATTACAAAGCTTGTGCGCCCTTTCATTAAACGTTCTAGAGCTTCTTGAATTTTCAACTCTGTTACAGTATCAATGCTACTCGTTGCCTCATCTAACAATAGGATTACAGGGTCTGCAACAAGCGCTCTTGCTATAGACAATAACTGCTTTTGACCTTGGCTTATTTCAGCACCATCAGCAGTCAGAAATGTATCGTAACCATTCTTCAATTTCATAATGAAATCATGAGCATTAGCCTTACGTGCGGCTTCCTCCACTTCTTCATCTGTTGCATTTAATTGACCATATCGAATATTTTCTCTAACTGTTTCTTCAAATAAAAACGGATCTTGTAAAACAAATGCCATTTGACTGCGCAAATTTTGACGTGATATTGCTTGAATAGGTGTATCGTCAATAGTAATTTCACCATTATTTACTTCATAGTAACGTGCGAGTAACTGTAAAATTGTTGTTTTACCAGCCCCCGTAGCACCGACTAAAGCAGCTGTTTGTCCTGCCTCTACGTGAAAGCTAACATTTTTTATCGTATGCGTTGCATCTGTTTGTTCATATTTGAAAGAGACGTTGTTGAACTTTACATCACCTTGTAGTTGATGGATTACTTTATCTGAGGCTAAATCCTTCTCTTCCTCTTCGTTCATAATCCCAAAAACGCGTTCTGCTCCTGCAATTGCAGACAAAACATTATTAAACTGATTCGCCAAATCGTTTAGAGGACGTGTAAACTGACGCGCATATTCTGAAAATATCACAATCGTCCCAATTGTAACTTGACCCTTCAACGCTAATAAACCACCGACTCCCGCAACAATGGCAAAGCTTGCATTATTTAATAGGTTCATGACCTTTGGAATGCCACCTGAGTATACGTTAGACCAAAAGCCAATTTGTCGTAACTTAGTGCTTTTCTCTGCAAACTCTTCAATCATACGCGGCTCTTGAGAAAAAGCCTTAACAATTCGTTGTCCTGAAATCGACTCCTCAATCATCCCATTTAATGCCCCTAATGCACGCTGCTGTTCTTTAAATAATTTGCCAGTACGGCGTGTAATCCATCTTGTAGCTACGAACATTACTGGAATAATGATCATCGTCAAAAGTGTTAATAATGGACTCATTGACAACATAACAACTAATGTCCCAACTAATGTTAAAACACTTGAAAATACTTGAATAAATGTACTATTCAAGGTCGAACTAACATTCTCAATATCATTTGTCATACGACTCATTAACTCGCCATGTTGTCGCTTATCAAAAAAGGAAATTGGTAACTTCTGCAGCTTAGTGAATAGACCTGTACGCATGCGATAAATCGTTTGTTGTGCAATACCAATCATCCAATAGTTTTGGAGAAACAATGATAATGACAAACCTATATAAATGGCTATCAAACCAAATATTAGCTTAGACAAACCTGCAAACTGAGCCTTCATAATGTGGTTATCAATAATTTTCCCAATCAAATAAGGACCTAGTAATGAGAATACCGAGCTCGCTACTACCATGAATAGAACAATAATTAATAGCGCACGTTGTTCATCCACAATACGCCAAATATGTCCTAGCGTTGAACCCCAATTTGTTGCACGATCCACCTTTTTATTGCGCTTCTTTTGTATATCTTCTTTCGTCAAAATATTTTTATAGCCAAAAGGTTCTCGAATTGCTTTAAGCATTATCATCCACCCCCTGCTCTTGTTGTGAAGTCGCAATTTTCCGATATAATATAGAACTTTCCATCAATTCTTCATGAGTACCAAATGCTGAAACTAATCCGTCTTCTAGAAGCAAAATTCGGTCTGCTCCTTTTGCTGTGCGAATTTTCTGTGTCACCACTAGCATTGTTGCATCTTCACCCTCTAGAGCACTCCATAATGCCGATTCTGTTTTGACATCTAGTGCACTCGTACTATCATCTAAAATCAAAAATTCTGGTTTACGTATTAATGCCCTAGCAATTGATAATCGTTGTTTTTGACCACCTGATAAGTTTACTCCCTTTTGACCAACTCTAGTTTCGTAGTCATTTGGAAAATGCTGAATTGAATCATGGATTTGTGCCTGTATTGTTGCCTCTTGCACTTGTTCAATTGAAGCAGCTGTATTGCCCCATGTTACGTTATCGTGGATAGAACCTGTGAATAACAATGCCCGCTGTGGTACATAACCAATCTCTTCACGCAACTTTTCTAAAGACCAGTTTTTCACATTCTCTCCATCCACAAAGATATCCCCAGACGTCGTATCGTAAAAACGAGGTAATAGCTGTAGCAATGTCGATTTACCTGAGCCAGTCGCACCCATAATAGCTAACTTTTCACCTTGCTCACATTTAAAAGAGATATTACGCAACACGAAATCATCTGTCTGTGGATATTTAAAAGAAACGTTGTCAAAACGTAGAGTCCCACGTTGTCGAACTTCCAGTAATCCTTTATCCATCTCATCATCTTCTAAGCCTTCTTCAATTAACAATACTTCCTCCATGCGATCCGCTGATGCTTTCGCTCGTGAAATAAATACGATAATAAATGAAAACATTGAAAATGCCCCTGTCATACGTAATGCATAGTTGACTATCGCTACAAGCTCACCGATCTGTGTTTCTCCTTGCTCAATTTTTCCCGCTCCAAACCAAAGAACCACAAGCAAGCTAACGTTCATAACAAACAGCAATATGGGCTGAATATACTCCATCGTTCGTAATGCTTTAGAGGTATCTACCTTCAAAGCATTCGCTACTTTTTCAAACCTACTCGCTTCGTACATACCACGCAAATAGGCTTTTACTAAACGCATCGCTTGTAAATTCTCTTGAATAACACGATTGACTCGGTCAACACGCTTTTGAACGGATGAGAAATATGTAATACCTTTCCGAACCATTAATAATAAGAAAATAGCTAAAAACGGTGCACCTATTACAAGATATACGGCTAATGATGGCTTCACATAAAACGCCATTATTAAACTACCAATCACAACAAGAGGCGTACGTAGCATGACTCTTAGACTCATAAATAAGACCTGTTGTACTTGAGATACATCACTTGTTAAGCGCGTAATAAGTCCAGCCGTTGGAAACCTCAAAAACGTCGTCATTGTAAATGATTGTACTTTTTTAAACAATGCATTTCGCAAATCAAAGGCAAAGCTTTGTGATGCATGTGCTGAAAAAAATGAATTCGTAATACCTGCAATAAAGCCAAGGAAAGCTATCAACATCATTATGCTACCCCATAACCAAACAGTTGCAGAATCTTGTAAAACGATTCCATCATCAATAATTTTCTTGATAATTAATGGTTGCATTAATTCAACAGCAAGCTCTACAAGCATGAGCGAAATAGCAATAACAGCGAACCATTTGTATGGTTTTATGTATGAAAACATTGTCTTCATGGTATAACCCCCACATTCATTTCGTCTCTCGAAATTTATTTAATTATTCCTTATTATGCCACAAAATAGACATAACTTGTGCTATAAAAACTCGAAATATTTTGAATGATAATATGATAAATTTTTTTTACTCATAAATATCTAAAAAAAACTCCTTCACTCCAAAAGTGAAAGAGGCAATTTATAAGTAATGAGCTTCGAAATAGATAATACAATTTTTCACACTAATTTAGTATCTAATAAAAAACCTCTTTAAAAACACAGTGGTATTTATTTTTTATCCAAATTTATTCATCTGCTTGTTGCTTATCCCCTTCAATGGAAAGCCATGTCACACAAACAAGCATAATTACGATTCCTACAATTTGCCATATTGCTAGTGTTCTTCCTAACCAAATAACAGAAATGATCATAGCTGTTAATGGTTCCATACTCGACAACACACTTGTTTCTATAGCTGTTATATATTTCATACTACTTAAAAACAATACAAAGGCAGCTGTTCCAAAGAAAATAATAGCAGTTAGCATTAATGCAATTTTCGGGTCTAACAATAGGCTCCATTCATCTGAACTCCAGACTCGCGAAATTACACCTAGTACAATACCACCGATTAGCATTCCCCATCCTACTACAATAAGTACACCCCATTCCTTCATAATAGCTGCAGGATATAAAGTATAAAAAGCAAATGTTAACCCAACCACAACTCCCCATAAAAGAGCTTCAGAACTTACGAGCAATGTCTCAAAGGAAGCATTAGTGAGTAATAAAAACAAACCAACAAGCGTCCCTAGAATACCTAATACTTGGTATTTTGGTGGCCATTTGCGATATGAGATTGAAACAAAAATAATAATGAAAATAGGTGCCAAAAATTGTAGTAATGTGGCTACAACTGCATTACTAGCATCAATAGCTGCTACGAATGAATATTGCACTCCAAGCATTCCTAAAACGCCAAATATGACTAATTTCCTCCACCAAACAGGATATCTCCAAATACTTGTTACATCTTTTTTAGTTATCAATAAAAAGGACAATAGTATTATACCTGCCAAAACGAGGCGGACTGTTAGCATAAACGGTACAGTTAACTCACTATTAGATAATACCCACTCCATGAGCGGCCCAGTAGCACCCCAAAGCATCGCTCCAGAAATAATCAGAATTATCCCTCTTAATCTATGTGACTGATGATTCATTACCGAACCCCTCCATAGTGATTATATTTTACTGTATTTTGAATATTTTTTTGCATATTTCTACCCATTTTATCCTTTATATATCACTAATATTAATATATAATTCTGAATTTCTTTTATATACATTACCTATTACTAATGACGGATGACAATCTTTTCACTATAATGATAGATATAGTAATTTCAAGGAGTCGTCGCATGCATGAATGAAACTCAAACAATTTTTAGTACAGCCAATTCAGTTTTGAACCAAATGCCATTTCCAATGATGATTGTTAATCATGAAGGAATCGTAGCAGCATGGAATCGCCAAGCCGAAAAAACTTTCGGCTATTCTGCGGATGAAGTCCTTGGTAAATTTACCCCCTTCATTGAAGCAGAGAAATCAGGCCTACATAAAGAAGGATGGACAAAGCTTTTACGTTCTCCTGAACCTTTCCATTTCGATAAAATGGCATTCATAGCAAAAAATAAAGAAGCTATCTTTTCGTCTGCTTTAGCAAAAGCATTTACTATCGAAAACGAGCGTTATGTATTTTTCCATTTTGAAATGACAGATGAGATTCAAAAAGACCCATCACCTTATCAAGAATTAATTAGCTTGAAATCAGGATTGGAATCCTCCTTTATGATGTTAACGATGGATCAAGAAGGTTTAATCAATTTCGCAAACAACAATTTCTTAAAACGGAGCAAATGGACACCAAAACGAATTATAGGCAAAACATTTTGGCAAATGTTCCCTCAAACAGATGACGGAACTGCTGATGCAAATAACATTTGGACATCCCTTAAAAACGGCAAGGCTTGGAAGGGCGAAGTTGAAAAAATGTCGAAAGACGGTTTATCCTATTGGGTCGATTTAACGGCTATCCCGATTTTCGTGACATGCAAAAACCCTTCCTACTTTATACTGCTCGAAAATGATATTACAGAAAAAAAATTGCTACAAAACCGCTTAGAAAAAATCGCTTATATCGATCAAGAGACTGGTTTAATGAATCGCTATCGTTTAGAACAAATTGTCACTGACATGATTCAAGAAAAGAATCACTTTACATTTGTTTACCTAAGCATTGATAAATTTTACTCTTTGAAGGAAATTTATGATGAACAAACAGAAATCGTCCTTTTACAGGAATTCACAAACCGTATGAAGATATATTTCCAAGATAGCACAATGGCTCGAGTCGGTATAGATGAATTTGTCGTATTAACTCCACTTGGTGAATGGTTTATCCAAGGTTTCCTTGCCTATCTAAAACAACACCCTATTTATGTAAACAATCGTGCACTACCACTTTCAATTAGCGGAGGTATTACAAAATACCCTGAAGATCAGTCATCATTCTCACATTTAGTGAAAGCTTCACATGCAGCAATTTCTAAAGTGCGTTCTGATGGTGGGGGCAATATTATTAGTTTAACAAAAGCTGATCATAAAGCACTTAGTACAAAGGCCATTATTGAAAAGCGCCTACTAATCGCTCTGGATAAAAAGAACTTAAAAGTACTCTATCAACCCCAGTTAAATTTAGAGACAGGTAATATTACTGGTGTAGAAGCCCTCGTACGTTGGGAAGACGAGGAAATTGGTATCGTTACACCAGATGTCTTAATCCCAATCGCCGAAGAAACTGGTTTGATTAATGATATTGGCGCTTTTATGCTTGAACAAGCTTGTTTACAAGCAGTAGCTTGGCACAAAAAAGGCTTAGATTTAAAAGTAAGTATTAACTCATCTGTACGAGAATTCCGTGATAAAAACATGGTACAACATATTAGAAAAGTATTAGAGAAAACAAATTGTCCTGCTAAACTATTGCAAATTGAAATTACAGAAAAATTTGCTTTAGAAGCTGAAGCCGAAACTTCTATAATTCAACAGATGAAGCAATTAGAAGCTGACGGTATTGTCTTCGTCCTTGATGACTTTGGTACAGGATATGCATCTTTCCGATTCATGCAACTCTTACCATTAGCTGAAATTAAAATTGACCAAACATTTATTTCAACACTTCAATATCAGAAGAAAGCGCAAAAATTAATACAAGGTATGATCCAATTTGGAAAATCTATCAATATGCGTGTTTTAGCTGAGGGGGTTGAAACAGCAGAGCAACTCGAATTACTTACATCATTTGGCTGTGATGCAGCACAAGGCTATCATATTAGCCATCCTATTACACCTAAAGAGGTTGAAAACCTTTTAAAATAATTTCTTATATTTATTTCAATAAATACAGTTCGTAAATAAAAGATGGCCATCGCTCAAATTAGCGATGGCCATTTATCTCTTTAAATTTCATTTTGTAACGCTTTTGCCTTACGTTTGCGTATTACATTGAAAATGAGTTGCATAAACACCTCTGCGAAGACAAGCCCCATAACAATGGCACCTGTAATAATGAATGCCCTTGCTGCATATTGAATGCTTTCAAGATATTCATTTTCAACGACATGTCTCATTGCATTGTAAGCCATTCCCCCAGGTACGAGAGGAATAATACCAGCAACGCTAAAGATAATCATCGGCATTTTAAAACGTCTTGCCAACATATGTGCCACAATCGAAATAACAAACGAACCCGCAAATGAAGCTAATACAGCATCCATACCATGCTTCAATAGAGAATAGTATATTAGCCATCCGATGGCTCCCACTAACCCACAATGGAATAGAGTTTTTTTAGGTGCATTAAAAATAATTCCAAAACCAGCTGTTGCTAAAAAACTAAGAACTCCTTGGGTGACCCAAAACATAGTATTCCTCCTAAAATGACAATACTAGTGCAACACCCGCACCGATCGCAAATGCCGTTAAAAAAGCTTCCGTTCCTTTAGCTACTCCGGATACAAAATGTCCTGCCATCAAGTCCCGCACTGCATTTGCAATAAGTAAGCCTGGTACTAACGGCATCACAGAAGCAATAATAATTTTATCTATTTGGATACCTATTCCCAATTTTACTGTTATAAACGCTGTAATACCTACAAACAATGCAGCTGTGAATTCTGCAAAAAACTTTACCTTTGTTAACTCATGCATTAAAACAAAAAGCAAAAAACCAATTCCGCCAGCTAAAATCGCTGCAGGAACATCCTTCCAAACACCTTCAAATAATATCAAAAAACATCCACTTGCAATAGCCGAAGCGACTATTTGAAGCCATGTCGGGAAATATAAATTTGAACGATCTATTCGTTGTAATTCCTCAAACGCCTCTGACAAAGTAATTTGCTCTGCAGTTAATCGACGTGATACACCATTTACAAGCGCAATTTTCTCTAAATCTGTCGAGCGTCTTGGTATTTGAACAATTCTTGTTGGCCTTTTATGACCAGCTGAAAATATTATTCCTGTAGGTGTCACAAAACTCTGCGCGGATGTTAATCCTTGGGAATTCGCCATACGTAACATCGTATCTTCAGCACGATACGTTTCTGCTCCACTTTGCATAAGTAATCTTCCAGCTAGAAGAAAACAATCTATCGCAAGTTCCTCTTCTTCCATTTCAATCACGGCTTTCTCCTGCCCTTCATAAACAAAATTCACCAAAAATACGTTATGTAAGACCAATTATTAGTAAAAAAATGTAATATCTTGCATGGCAAAATGCCTCTTTTGCGTCATTTTTACTTATTTTTCAACAAAAGATGATTTTTTAACATAAATTCAAAACTTTTCGCGCCACTTCGCCGTCTAATCGTATAGAATAGAACACATAATAGTTTTAAAGGAGGTCTTGGGGAAATGACCACATCACGCCCTAAAAAAAGAGGGCTTTGGATTGACACAATATTAATTTGTAGTGTTTTAGCACTATCTGCTGTTTTGCTTTTCTTTTTTTTAGTACCAAAAAACGACAAAGAATCTTCAGTAACAAATGGGGTCGCTTTAGCAGCACCACCTGAGCATCAAACAAAGGATTCGAAATATACCGGTATAAAAATTGCCTCTATTATTTCAGAAGACCATCGTATGCCCTATTCAATTGAATATCCTCAAACTGAAGATAAAGAATTCAACAAAGTTATGAAAGATGCCGTTTATAAGACGCGCGATACCTACTTAGCTAGCATGGAGGAAGTACTCCAAAATGATGCAAATAAAGTTGGTAAGTTAACAATAACATTTAAAACTTTGTATCATAAAAAGAATTACTACTCGTTTGTTTTAACTCAAAATACATATAAAGGCACAGGAAGTAAAGAAAAAACAATCCAAACCTTTATGTATGATAAAAAAAATAAGAAACAGTTGTTTTTAAACAACGTTATTAAAAACGAAAATAATCTGTCAAAACTTATACCTTTTGTTGAAAAACAGATAAAAAGTGATGACCAGTTTAAAACATATATCAATACAACAAAGTTAAAAAATGCTATAGCACCTACGTATTCAAATTATAAGCATTTTTCTTTAACTGATAGCTCTTTATACATTTATTTTGACGGAGCGAAACTGTCCGATAATAGTAATGCTATCTCTAAGATTAAGATACCACTTTCTTCTGTAAATAGTATACTGGCTAAACCGTTCAAAATGGCAGGAATAAATCCAGATGGTACAAGAAAGAAACAAATTGCATTAACATTTGATGATGGGCCTAACGCAAAAGTAACACCGAAAATCTTAAAAACGCTTAAGAAATACAATGCAAAGGCAACGTTCTTCATGCTTGGAAGCCAAGCAATGTACAATCAAAAGCTTGCTAAAAAAGTTGCGAGTGCTGGACATGAAATTGGCAATCACTCATTTTCACATACAAATTTAGTCACTCTTTCAAATAAGAAGATTAAAGCTGAAATCAACCGCACCAATGAGGAAATTAAAAGAGCTACGGGAGAAAAACCAACGTTATTCCGTCCACCTTATGGTTCAATCAACGAGAGAGTGCGTTCACAAAATAAACTACCAGTTATCTTATGGGATGTTGATACACTTGATTGGAAACATCGTAATCCTAAAACACTATTGACTATGGTCAAACAGTATAGTCATGATGGCGCTATTATTTTAATGCATGATATTCAACCTACAACAGCTCAAGGTTTAGACTCTGTTTTAGCTTACTTACAAAAACAAGGTTATGAATTTGTAACCATATCTGAGTTAAGAAGATAATTGTATAGCCCAAGACTAATGATTTTAGCCCTCGATTACATTATGTAATCAAGGGCTATTTTTATGCTCATTCTAATTCTTCCATCCATTGCTCCAATAAAACTTCTAGTTGCTGCTCTGCTCTTTCTTTCTCAGCTATTAGTTGTTCATATAAACTCCAATCCTGCTCTTGATGAATTTTCTGATTCAGTTGTTTTATAGTAGCTTCAATCTTTGCAATTTCTTGTTCTTTATTTGTATCATTTTTTATTACTTTTACTTTTGGAGATGTTTTTTTCTCTTGTTTTATAGACTGTGGTGAGTTAAGAGCTTGTTTCTCATTAAACTTTTGTCGTGCCCAGTCGTACGGACCCTCATATGTTATTAACTTCCGATTCTCAAGCCACACTGTTCTTGTAAACAATTTATTTAAAAAGAAGCGATCATGAGAAATAGCTAAAATAGTACCTTTAAAGTCTTCTAACGCGTCTTCTAGTACTTCCCTTGATTCTATATCTAAATGATTTGTCGGTTCATCTAAGATCAGTAAATTGACGTCTTGATGCATGAGCTGTGCCAATCTAAGTCGCATACGTTCACCACCACTTAAATCTGCAATTCTCTTAAAAACATCTGCTCCGTAAAACATAAATTTAGCTAAAATATGACGAGCATCAACTTCAGTGACAGAAACTTCATCACGGAAAACATCAATGAGACGCGCTTTAGGCTTATCAATTTGAAAATGCTGTGATAGATAGCCAATTTTCACTTGGCTACCTAACTTACATGTTCCCGTGTCTATCGTTGTCTTATTCAGTAACATATTCAAGATAGTAGATTTTCCTGTACCATTGCGCCCTACGATTGCCATATGTTCTTGCCATAGAAGTTGTAAATTTACATTTCTGAGTAATACTTTATCTCCAAAAGCTTTTGTGACATTTTCTAGTATGGCAACTTCCTTCCCACTGCGAGGCGCCGCTTCAAACGATAGATTCATTTTTTTAGGATCAATAATTGGCTTGCGAAGTTTTTCAATACGTTCTAGAGCTCGCTCCATATTACGCGCACGTCGATGCATTGCCTCATTCGGTGGAGTGGCTTCATTCGCCCATTGTCTCATACGTTTGATTGCTTCACGCATCTTCTTCATCTTCTTTTGTTGTTCTTCGTATTGTTGAAACTCCCGCATAAGACGCGCTTCCTTTTCAACACAAAAGTCTGAATAACTACAATGATAAACTTGCAGCTCACCTTGCTCTAAATCTACAATTTTCGTCACAACTTTATCTAAAAAATAGCGATCATGCGATATTATCACAACTGTCCCTGTGTAGTCGACTAAATATTGCTCTAACCATTCTACAGCAAACAAATCCAAATGATTCGTCGGTTCATCTAATAGTAGTAAATCTGGCTTCGTCAAAAGCAATTGACCAAGCATAATTTTCGTCTTTTCCCCACCACTAAGACTGTTAAAGGGCTGTTCTACAAAATCATTTAATTGAAGTCCATTAATGACCATCTCAATTTGTGCTTGCATACTATAACCATCTGCTAGTGTGAAGCGTTCTTGCACATCTCCATATTGAACTAAGCATCTTTCTAATTGCTCCGATGTTGCATTGGCCATACTATTTTCAAGCTCTTGCATTTGACTCTGTAAAACAAGTAAATGATTAAATGCTTGGGCTAATATGTCCTGACCTGTAATTTCTTCTGAAAATAATGGAATTTGAGCTAAATACCCAATTTTAGTCCCTTTCTTAAAATGAATTTTCCCTTGGTCTGGCGATTCTACTCCTGCAATCAGTTTAAATAAAGTTGTCTTTCCAGAACCATTACGTCCAACGATTCCTAAACGGTCTCCTGTTTTAATATCTAATACTAAGTCTTCAAAAATACTATTCCCACCGAGCATTTTGCTTATATGTTGAACTGTACAAATCATGATTGATTACTTCCTTCCGTTTGACACAGCTGAAAGCACCCGATCTTTGCCAAAACAAAAAGACTGCCTGATTAACAGACAGTCTTTTACGCCTTAAAATTCGGCTTGGAAAGAATGGCTAATCAGCTGTGGATCATTTGATTTTGTTGAAAAAAGGGCGCACTTATCCCGTTGACCGCAAAATCGAAAGAAATCGCACATGTAATTGGCAAAAATTCCAAAGTATAAACATATGCATCCACAGCATTTCTCATTCTTTCCTCACCTCCGTTTCAAATAATTATGAATAGTCTAACATAATTGATGGTCAATTTCAAATGGCCATTTAGGTAACATATGATTCAATGGTTTATCTTCACGTTCCCCCAATACATAATCTGCTTGCATTAACGTATGGATTTCACGTGTTCCTTCATAAATTACAGGTGCTTTTGAGTTGCGAAGGAAACGAGCTACTGGGTATTCATCTGAATATCCGTAAGCACCATGTATTTGCACTGCATCATCTGCTGCTTTGTTGGCGAAATCACATGCCTGCCACTTTGCTAATGACGTTTCGCGTGTATTACGTACGCCTTGATTTTTTAATTCTCCTACACGATAGACTAACAAACGACTCATCTGATAGCCTGCTTCCATTTTCGCAATCATTTGTTTTACAAGCTGGTGCTGTCCTATTGGTTTGCCGAATGTGTAACGTTGATGGCAGTATTTTACGCTTTCTTCAATACATGCCATTGATAAACCAACTGCTCCTGCTGCTACAGTAAAACGACCATTATCTAAAGCTGCCATCGCAATTTTAAATCCTTCGCCTTCTTCACCTAATAAATTTTCTTTTGGGACTTTGACATCTTCGAAGAAAAGTTCACCCGTATTACCAGCACGTATGCCATACTTCCCTTTTATTGCTTTCGAAGAAAAGCCTTCCCACGTACGATCTACTATAAAGGCGGAAATTCCTTTATGTTTTAATGAACGATCTCCTGTGTATGCAAATACGATGAAATAATCGGCAACATCACATAAAGAAATCCACGTTTTTTGACCATTTAAAATATAGTGATCACCATCAAGTACTGCATGTGTAGACATAGCGGCCACATCAGATCCTGCTCCAGGTTCAGTTAAGCCGAAAGCGCCTAACTTTGCCCCCTTAGCTTGAGGGATGAGGTACTTTTTCTTTTGTTCTTCATTGCCCCATTGCAATAGAGTCATACTATTTAGTCCCGTATGGACAGACACAGCTGTACGGAACGCTGTATCACCGCGCTCTAATTCCTCGCAAACAATGGCTAATGAATTATAGTCCATTCCACTACCACCATAAGCTTCTGGAATACACACACCCATTAAACCTACATCTGATAACTTAGAAAAAATTTCTGGATCGAACTTACCTTGACTATCCCATTCAGTAATATGAGGCATGATTTCTTTATCAACAAAAGCACGTACTGTATTTCTCAACATTTTTTGCTCTTCGGTAAATTCAAAATTCATATTAATTCTCTCCCTTATGTGTCATTTTTTCATACAAAGGCTGTAAAATTTCATCGTTGTGCTCTCCTATATTTGGTGGATGATGTCTGACTGTCACAGGTGTTCTTGATAATTTCAACGGGCTCCCGATCATTTTGATTGGACCTATTGTAGGGTGATCATAAGTGATGAACATATTACGTGCCTGTAACTGCTTATCTTGTTCAACCTCTTGTATATTTTGAATCGGACCAGCTGGTATGTTCTTTTTTCTGCATGCTTCATACCAATGTGCTGTAGACTCTTGTAAAAAAGCTGTTTGCAATAAAGGTATCAGCACATCACGTTTCTTTACGCGATCTGGATTAGTAAGAAAACGTGAATCCTGTGCATATTGAGGTACCTTCAACACTTCACAAAGCGTTGCAAACTGATGATCATTTCCAACTGCTATGACCATTTCACTATCGGCCGTTTTAAATGTCTGGTATGGTACGATATTGGCATGCGCATTTCCAAGTCCAGTTGGAATATTGCCTGACATTAAATAACTGCTTCCCACATTGACTAATGCGCTCACAGCCGCATCATATAATGCGATATCAACTTTTTGACCGATTCCTGAGCGACTACGTTCTAGTAATGCAGATTGAATACCAATACATGCGTACATTCCCGTAAGTACATCAGTGATTGCTACGCCCGTTTTTTGTGGGCCAGATTCTGCTGTCCCTGTAATGCTCATAAGGCCACTCATACCTTGAATAATAAAATCATATCCCGGTAAATAGCGATCTGGTCCTGTCTCACCAAAGCCAGTAATAGAGCAATAGACAATACCCGGGTTGATCTCAACTAATGTTTCGTACCCTAAACCAAAGCGCTCCATAGTACCGGTTTTAAAGTTATTAATGATGACATCGCTATCTTGTACTAACCTTTTAATAACTTCGCGTCCCTCATCTTCCTTCAAATTGAGAGTGATAGCTTTTTTATTACGATTTGCTGTTAAATAATAAGCACTTACATCATCTTGGAATGGAGGACCCCATTTTCGCGTCTCATCACCACTATCAAGGGCCTCTACTTTAATGACCTCAGCTCCTAAATCACCTAAAATCATTGTGCAGTATGGTCCTGCAAGTACTCGAGATAAATCGATTATACGAATATTTTCTAAAGCACCAGACATCCTGTCACCTCTTTTCATAGGTCAATAAAAAAGCCAATTCAAAAAGACTCCAGTGAATATACTGAGTGTCAAATTGAACTGGCTCTTATCTGTGTCATAAAACCCGGCTAGGCTTCAAACAGATTAGACAGTATTGGCTTACTATTACCCTTGTTACCTCATCACGCGTAATGAACGATTTGAACGTTTTTGCATGATTTATTATCTTTAACTTTACTTTACTATACTATTCTTTTTTTGTAAATTTATAACTACCTGAAAATTCTGAATTATTTTGACGATTTGTAAGATTCATATTGTTTATATAAATCTTTCAATGCCGACATTAATGCGTTTCCTGCTTTACCTAAGTAATGGACTTTCACGGCTTCGACCGGTTGTGTAATACCATCTTGCAAACTATGCCCTCTTAGCAATTGCTCAACAAATGATTTCCCATGCTGCGTTGCTAACGTACAACTTGCTGCAACGATTACCCCATATTTCTTATCAATTTCCGCAGTGATTGTTAGAGTCTCATAAATGTTTTGTGCGGCCATACCAGATGGCAGCCTCGCATGTCCTGCTATAAAAATTGTGTTCATAATGGTTCAACTCCTTCAGCACATTTATTTATAAAAATTTCCAATTTATATAAAAATCATACAATACTTATTGTTAATTTGAAAGTCTTTTCAATAAACGCAAATGCCCTATTACCAACAAAAATGGCAATTTTCCAGAGTAAAAAAAGAAGCACTATCCAATTTAGAACAGTGCCAATTCTATTAATAGATTAATCAATGCCAATTGATTAATATTAGGATTCTAATAATCCATTCATTTCCTTCACCTCCTACGTCATCATTCCAACCTACAATTCCGTAATCTTATTCTTCGATAAGTTTCCTTCATTATAAAAATGCCAAAAATCGTGATTTTATTTCATACCCGCGCCTTATAAAAGACTTTGGATATTACATAATTAGGCACTTGGATCGAAAAAAATATTTAAAAAATTCTTACTTTGATATACAATAACATTTAGTTTATATTATTGAAGAATAATTTAATAAGAAGAAAGGGGATATGTATGGTTCTAATTGGTGTTCTTTTAATCATGATTGGATTTGTACTTAGAATCAATTCAGCAGTTGTAGTAACTATTTCAGCACTCGTTACGGGGATGATTGCCGGTATTCCCATTACCAGTATTATTACGCAATTTGGAGAAGCATTTACAACTAACAGGTACATGTCTATTCTCATAGTCACGCTTCCTGTTATTGGGCTGCTTGAAAAAAATGGTCTACAGCAACAAGCTGCAAAGATTGTATCAAAAATTAAAGCCATCACTGTTGGTCGGGTATTGACTATGTATTTATTGATTAGGGAAGCCGGAGCTGCTCTTGGTTTAAACAGTCTTGGGGGACATCCGCAGACTGTACGTCCGCTGATTGCTCCAATGGCAGAAGGCGCTGCTCTATCGAAATATGGAAAACTACCTGAGAAAGAGCAACAGGAAATCCGTGCACACGCAGCTGCAACCGATAATATCGGTTTGTTTTTCGGTGAAGATATTTTCGTGGCGGTTGGTGCAATTCTTTTGATGAACGGATTTTTTGAACAGAATAATATACCTGCCGATCCAATATCAATGGCGTTATGGGGAATTCCTACTGCCATCTTTGCTTTTATCGTACACGCCATTCGTCTTCGTATGTTTGATAAAAGGCTGGATAAACGTTTGGGTAATAATGGTAAATAACGCAAAACAATCTAAAGAGAAAGTGAGAGTCTATTATGATATTCTCAGTTGAAATGATTTACGTATTAATGGGCATCATTGTTCTAGGCTGCTCCCTATATATTTTCACTGATCGGACAAACAGCCGGCGGTTATCTTCGGGATGCTTTTACTTGATTTATTCAGTTACATTAATGTTCGGCCAAATTATTCCTCCTTTTTACATTGGGCTTATGGTTATTCTTATGGTTTTAATCATTGCAAGTGGTGGGTTAAAGAAAGGTGAACATGTTGAAGAAAGCATTACTATTAAGGAAGAGCGAAGAAAACGCCTTGGCGGTCGCCTTTTCCTACCCGCTATCTTGATTCCTATTTTAACCTTGGCTGGTTCTAAGCTGCTAGATGGTGTTAAAATTGGAGGAAAGGCATTGCTTGATCCATCTAATGTAACGATGGTTGCTTTAGGTCTGGCGTGTTTGACTGCCATTATCGTTGCAATGTGGATGACACGCGGAACACCTACAGGAGCTGTGAAAGAATCACGTCGTCTGCTAGAATCTATTGGTTGGGCTGTATTGCTGCCACAGTTACTTGCAACATTAGGAACTATTTACACAAATGCAGGGGTTGGTACAGTCGTTTCCGACGCTGTAACAGCGATCATCCCAGAAGGTTCGCTATTTTGGATTGTGGTCATTTTCTGTCTTGGCATGGCTCTATTCACTATGATCATGGGGAATGCCTTTGCTGCTTTCCCGATTATGGCTGCAGGTATTGCCATTCCTTTTCTGATTAAACAATTTGACGCTAATCCAAATCATATAGCTGCCATATCTATGTTTGCTGGTTATTGTGGAACATTAATGACACCAATGGCCGCTAACTTTAATATTGTACCGGCAGCCTTGTTGGACTTGAAAGATAAAAACCATGTCATAAAAGTTCAAGTCCCAACAGCTTTAGCAGTATTAGTTTTCAATATCGTACTTATGTATTTTCTTGTCTCATTAGGAATATAGGAGGGATCGGCATGAAGAAAAAAGTGTTGTTAACCGGCTTTGAGCCTTTTGGGGGAGAAAGAATAAACCCTTCCTGGGAAGCAGTAAAACAGTTACATGGAGAAGTTATTGATGATGTGACTCTAGTTGCTGAACAAATTCCAACTGTGTTCGGGAAATCAGTTGCAGTTTTGGAGACTCTTGTTCAACAGCATAATCCTGACATCGTTATCTGTATAGGACAAGCCGGGGGTCGGCTTCACATCACACCTGAACGAGTGGCAATCAATTTGGATGATGCTAGAATCCCAGACAATCAGGGAAACCAGCCCATTGATGAGCCGATTGTAGACAAAGGTCCGGTAGCCTATTGGTCTACAATCCCCATCAAGAGAATCGTCGAAAACATGAAGGAGAGCAATATTCCTGCATCGGTATCCCATACCGCTGGAACATTTGTATGCAACCATATCTTTTATGGATTAATGGACTATATCGCCCGAACCTCATCAAGCATTCGGGGTGGATTTATCCATATTCCTTTCATTCCGGAGCAAACCATTAATAAAGAAGCACCTAGCTTAAGTCTTGAGACAATTGTTAATGGCGTAAAAATAGCAGCTGTCACAGCTGCTAAATACGATTCGGATATTCATATAGTAGGTGGGACGACCCATTAATTGTACCGTTTGATTTTAAAATATTGAGCGATTCCCTTGTTTTTCTTATAATTTATGATAGGCCTCCTGTTCATGATATAGCTATCCTTTTCACTGGCGTGCTTGGGATACTTCATAACAAGAGGTCTTTTTTATGCTCAAGTCTCATTTTTATTCATATGAATATTAAACTCTCTCCAAAACTCCATTCACATCTTTTCGTGATGAAGTTTCTTCAATATCTTCTTCGGATAACACACGTTCTATTTCCTGGTCCATTAGTTTGTTGGCATTTTTAGCGCCATATTTGGCCATAGAGATTTTGTATAACACTGTCCCAAACAGAGCCCAAGCTAATATGATTACCCACTCATACGGCCAAACTAACGCGGAAGGCATACCTGGTAGATATAAAATACATACGCCAATTGACATTAGAACAGCTAACCAACCAATTAATGTACCCCCTGGCAATATAAACGGTCTTTTTAAATCAGGCTCTCTTTTGCGCAAAATAATAAAGGCAATTGCTACTAAAACCCATGCAATAACAAGAGCAAACCCTCCTGCATCTACTAACCAGACAAGTGCTGGGCGACCGAATAATGGTGCTAAAGTAGTCAAAACTGCAATGAGTAAAATTGCTTTATGTGGCGTTCTATATTTAGGATGTAGCTCGCCTAATGCCTTAGGTAGCATTCCCGCTCTCGCCAATGCAAAAATGGCCCGACTACCGCCAACATAGAAGCCAATCCAGCTCGTTAATATCCCACCGATTCCACCTAGTACTAAAACATTCCCCATCATCTTACTACCACCAAATGCTTTTGCCATCGCATCTGCTGTGACAAGTGATGAACTAGCAATTTCTGATGGTGTCAACACGTATGAAACGCCGAAGATAATTGCTACATACCAAGTAATAGCTAAAAACACCGAAATGATTAGCAGTTGTCCAATTCGCTTACGTGGCAGATTAATTTCTTCTGCTGCTTGAGGTATCACATCGAATCCAACAAACATGAATGGCGTCATAATCAATACAGCCATGATGCCACCCCATCCTTTTTCAAATAAAGGTTGCATATGCTCTGGGCTTCCTGCAATAGAACTTCCCGTAACAAGCAATACACCTGAGATTAATATGAGTAATGTCAAAATTGACATCACAACACTTGTAATCTTCATTCCCCTATAGTTAATCCATGCAATAATAATCGACCCAAGAATTCCTACGGCTACCCATGTGAAATTTACATCCCAACCTGCAATTGTATACATGTAACCGACGCTATAGCCAGGAACGACATATTCAAAAACAGTCGGTAAAGCTACAGCTTCAAAAGCTACAACTGAAACATATCCAAGAATCATTGCCCATGTTGCTATAAACGAGGTGAGCCGTCCAGTCGCCCTATATGTGAAGAATAGTTCTCCACCAGATAACGGCATAGCCGAGGACAACTCTGCGTATGTTAAACCTATAAAAATAACAAGTAAACCGCCTATTAAAAATGCTATGATTGCACCTAGTGAACCTGCTTCTGTAATCCATAAACCAGCTGTTACCACCCAACCCCAACCAATCATTGCTCCAAAAGCAAGTGCCATAACGTCTCTATTCCCTAAAATTTTCAATAGCTTTTGATCTTCCATCTTACACCCCCGGATAAGAGTCTATTGAAATACAATAGACTCTATTAATGGAATTACTCTCGATCTATCTAGCCTTGAATAATTTTTCATTAGTTTTTAAAGTGCTGCTAGCTGCTCTTCAACCTCTTGTTGAACACTTAGTACAGCTTCACGTAGTATAGCAATTAGGTCATCTATCTGTGTTTTTGTAATAATCAATGGTGGTGAGAAACATACGATATCTGTATTGTCATAAGTAACTGCACGACATATAACACCACGTTCATGTAAGGCCGCAATAATTCTTGGAGCCACTTTCAACTCGGCAGGGAAGCGTTTATTCGTTAATGGATCTTGTACAAATTCCATCGCTCCGAGTAAACCTAACGTACGAATATCACCTACAATCGTTGATTCCCCTTTAATGGATTTAAATCCTTTTTGTAATTCTCCACCCATTTTAGAGGAGTTATCTACTAGATTTTCACGTTCTAAAATTTCAAGGTTTCTTAGTGCTACAGCCGCACCTGTTGGATGACCACTATAGGTAAAACCATGGAATAATACTCCTTCTGATTTTTCCTTCAGCACATTATGCACGTGGTCGGAAACAATGACACCACCTAGCGGAAAATAGCCACTTGTTACACCTTTTGCAAATGATAATACATCCGGCTCTACTCCATAATTTTCAACACCGAACATTTTCCCTGTGCGTCCAAATCCTGTAATAACCTCATCTGCTATATATAAAATGCCATATTCATTGCATATCTTACGTACTTCCTTGTAGTAATCCTTCGGTGGGATCAATACTCCACCTGCCCCTTGGACAGGTTCTGCCATGAATGCCGCAATCTTTTCTGGTCCTTCAGCTTCAATTACTTCGCGAATGGATTGAATCGATGACTCAGTACCAATTTCATATGGAGATTTTGCATGTATAAATCCTTGCATCAAACTTCCTGCCATGTCCCAAAACTCAGGTATACCTGTTGCACTTGTAGCGCCTGCTGAGACGCCATGATATCCTCGTCGTAATGCAACGATTTTATTTCGCTCGGGTTGACCTTGAATACGCCAATAATGACGTACAATTTTTATCGCTGAGTCATTTGACTCTGAACCACCTGATGTAAAGAACACCGCATTTAAACTAGGTGGAGCTAAATCAGCAATTTTCTTTGCTAGACGAATTGCTGGCTCATTACTAAAATTCGAAAAACATGAACTGTATGCTAATTGTTCCATCTGGTCTTTTGCCGCTTCTGCTATTTCTTTGCGACCGTGCCCAATGTTAACATTCCAAAGCGACGACATAGCATCTATATATCTCGTACCATCTTTACTTGTTAGATATATCCCTTCACCCTTATCGAAAATCACTTTTGGTCCATTCGCTTGTTGCTCTTGAATTGATGAGGTTGGATGAATAAAATGCTTTTTGTCCCATTCGTTTAAAGTTGTCATCTGTATTCCTCCTGTTTTTAAATATCTTTTATTGAAGTGATGGCATAACCGTAAACTACACATGATGTACTGAATGATGTCTTGTTTTTGCTAAAGGAATGTTAACCTCCCTTCTTAACTGCATAAAAAAAGCCAATTCAAAAAGACTACAGATAGATATCTGTGAGTCAAATTGAACTGGCTTATATCTGCGACGAAAAACCTGGTTTTGGCTTTTAACAGATTAGGCAGTCATATTTGTAAACTCAAGCACTTTACTATTTATATTTTAGGGCTACCTTCAACACTTACCCTTAATACATATTATCGTCTATGAATTACAAATATTCAAACTATTAATCATCGATTTTATAAATTACTTTACGAGATTACTCGTTAGACTTTGTTTATGTTATAAAAACCATCTCCATAGTCCTCTTCTATCCTTTTACAATATTAGTTGAACGATGCATAGTTTCTTTAATGGATACTCCACGTTTTTTCATTTCTTCCATGTATTTTTCACCTGGAACTACTTTCTCTGGTGGATATACTCCACGTTTTGAAATCGTACCATCGCCTACTAACTGAGCAACTACTGAAATTGTATTTGCAGTTGCTAGAGCCATTGCTGTTTCATTGGTTTCTTTGTCTTTCTTAATAATCAATTCGTATTCGTACGAAACTAGTTCCTCACTTTTTTCGCCTGAAACAATCACCCGTAATAATACCGCATCTGATTTATTACCAAGGGACATTTTAGTTTGTAGCACTTCACGTAAAACATCACGCGCTTTGATAACTTGACCATCTAGATTAACCGTTGTCTCTTTATTTGTTAAACCTAGATCTACAAGTAACTGGAATTTTTCTGCATGACCTTGATAGCGAATTGTTTTATATTCCAACGTGTTCACATTTGGGAAGGTCTGTGCTAAAGTAGATAATCCACCTGAAGTATGGAAAGCCTCTAGCCCGGTAAAGCCATCAAAATAAACCTTTTCAATCTCTGACAATGAAGCAATTTCCTGCAATTTCCCACCACGAATAACATGAGAAGAATCAGTATAGTGATCGAATACCCCTTCTAGAGAAAACACAATGTTATAATCCAACGGTGGTTCTTTTTCTACCGGAATTCCTCCAACAAAGATTTTAATCGATTTGACGCTATTTAATTTTGATGCACCATAGCCCGTTAAAATATTGATCATTCCAGGTGCAACACCTAGGTCAGGAATTAATGTAACGCCTTTTTCCTTAGCATCCTCAGATAGCTCTAAAACAGCATTTGTTGCACCGCCAATGTGACCACCAAGATCGACTGAATGCACACCCACTTCAATTGCCATACGTGCAACTTTTTCGTTAAATGTATAAAATAGAGCGTTAATCACAACATCTGCTTTTGCCATAATCCATTTTAACTCCGCATCATCGTTGGCATCTAGATGTAGCACTTCTAATTTATCTGACTTCAATAACTCAGCGAATAATGTTGTTTGACCGACATCTAAGTCTGCTAAGTACACTTTTTCAACTTTGTCACTTTTAACTAAATCACGCGCAACCTCTTTCCCCATTAAACCTGCACCTAATACTGCTACTTTCATCTGAATGTCCCCTTTCTTTGTTATTATTCCGTATCAATTTGTGCCCGTTGCAACTTGCCACTGTAATCAATGTAAATACTCTTCCATTCCGTATAGACATCCAGTGCTGCAACACCAGAATCACGATGACCATTTCCTGTTCCTTTTGTGCCACCAAACGGTAGATGAATTTCTGCTCCAGTTGTACCAGCATTGACGTATACAATACCCGTATCTAAATCACGCTGCGCTTGGAATGCTCGATTAATATCCTGTGTAAAGATAGAACTTGAAAGTCCAAACTGCACACTGTTATTAACTTCAATAGCTTCTTCTAAACTTTCTACTTCTATCAATGAGACAACTGGTCCGAAAATCTCTTCTTGTGCAATACGAGCATCCCATTTCACATCGGTAAATAATGTTGGTGCGTAATAAAAACCTTGATCGAAAGGAGATCCCGTTAGTATATTGCCTCCTGCAAGTAACTTCGCACCTTCCTGACGGCCTATTTCTACATAGCTATTAATCTTGTGTAATGCAGTTTTATTAATAACAGGACCAATTTTTACCGACTCATCTAAACCATCACCTATTGTTAATAGTTGCATAGCTGTTAGGAGGCGTTCTTCCAGCTCTGCTTTTACATCTTTATGCACAATTACTCGACTACATGCCGTACAACGTTGACCCGCTGTACCAAATGCACTCCACAAAATACCTTCAACAGCGAGTTCTAAATCAGCATCATCCATTACTATCACTGCATTTTTGCCACCCATTTCTAAAGAAACTTTCTTTAAATGACGGCCGCCCAACTCTGCTACCTTGCTACCTGTAGCAGTTGAACCTGTGAACGAAATGACTTTGACATCTGGATGCTCGATTAATGCTGTTCCTACTTCTGAACCTGAACCAAAGACAACATTAGCGACGCCTTCTGGTAAACCTACTTCTTCAAAAATTTTCGCCATTTCATAAGCCATCATCGGCGTTTCTGTAGCAGGTTTCCAAATGAATGTGTTCCCAGCAACAATTGCAGGGAAGGATTTCCAAGTTGCGATTGCTACAGGGAAATTCCAAGGTGTAATTAGTCCGACGACACCAATTGGAGCACGGACACTCATAGCAAATTTATTGGCTAACTCTGACGGAGTTGTTTCCCCAAACAAACGTCGCCCTTCTCCAGCCATATAAAATGCCATATCAATGCCCTCTTGTACCTCGCCTCGACCTTCTTCAATAACTTTTCCCATCTCTTTCGTAAGTACCTGAGCTAAATGTTCTTTCTTTTCTTTCATTCTTAAGCCAATTGCATACAAATAATCTGCGCGTTTTGGTGCTGGTACTAGTGCCCAACTTTTTTGTGCCTTTTTTGCAACAGCTACTGCTTGCTCCACAGCTCCTGTTGAAGACATAGGTACTTGAGCTAATTCCTCACCATTTGCAGGATTAATAACGGGTACGAATTTCAAATCTTCAGAGGTTCCCCATTGACCTCCGATAAAATTTTGCAACTTCACTGCTACTCCCCCTTTTAAATGAAAACGCTTTCTCTGTATATATTTTCTACAAAATACCTAAATATCCTTTATTTTTATTAAAATTGCAGTCAATTTATTTTTTCCTGAAAATTGACGAAACCTTTTAAAATCTCAAATCGTATTAATATTAAATACTAGGCTATAACAATTGGGAGGAAAAAAGATGAATAATCATGAAATTGATTACAAATTATTCGGCGATGACATGCAGTTTGTAGAGGTAGAATTAGATCCACAAGAAACAGTCATTGCAGAAGCTGGTGCATTAATGATGATGGAAGACGGCATTCGCATGGAAACTGTTTTTGGTGATACTTCAAGCGGCGGTGGCGGTTTCATGGGTAAATTAATGGGCGCTGGTAAACGACTTGTAACAGGTGAAAGTTTATTCATCACAACATTCACAAATGAAGGTTATGGAAAAAAACATGTTTCTTTTGCTTCTCCCTACCCTGGGAAAATCATTCCTATGGATCTAAGTAGATATAACGGAAAAATCATTTGCCAAAAAGACGCATTCTTAGCAGCTGCTAAGGGGGTTTCGATCGGCATCGAATTCCAACGTAAATTAGGAACGGGATTTTTCGGTGGTGAAGGTTTCATCATGCAAAAACTAGAAGGTGATGGCATGGCGTTCGTTCACGCAGGCGGTACAATTATTCAAAAGAATCTACAAGTCGGTGAGACATTACGTGTAGATACAGGTTGTCTTGTAGCTATGACAGCAGACGTTGATTACAATATTGAAATGGTCAAAGGTGTAAAAACTGCCCTATTTGGTGGCGAAGGTCTATTCTTCGCTACTCTACGAGGACCAGGAACAGTATGGATCCAATCACTTCCATTCAGCCGTTTAGCGAGTCGTGTATTCGCAGCAGCGCCTCAAGTACCAGGTAACAAATCCGTAGGCGAAGGCGGAATCGGCGGCCTATTTGATATTTTCAACAAATAAGGACGGCAAACTAATTACGAAACACTTTGCAGGACAGAAGCTAGAGTCGACATTTTACTTTAAGCGCTCGTCCATCTTTATTACTCGTATCCAATTCTTATAACTCAACCTACTCTTTCTAAGAGTAGGTTTTTTCTTTAACGCAGTGTTTTTTACCATATTACAGCTCTCCATCAATACTGTACCTAATAATCTATTAGTCACTCTTCACTTCTATTACTCTATTTAAAAATTCTTCTTTTCCTCTTTCCCTTATGATAAACTTACAATAATTTCAAAAAAGGAGTGAACGAATATGAAAAGCACTTTAATGACTTTCAAAGACAACTCGGAGGGCATGCTGTCTTAATAACGAGAGTTTGGCCTCCGTTATTTTACTAACGCGGAGGGAAAAAAATGAAAATACAAAATACTTATTATGCAATCACTAGTTCACGCTCATTGCTTATACAAATGGTATTCACACTGAACGCAATTTATTACGTTATAAATGCAGGATTAAATCCATTACAGCTAGTACTTATTGGAACGATTATGGAGGTAGCTGTATTTCTTTGTGAAATGCCTACTGGTTTAGTTGCCGATCATTTTGGACGAAAACGTTCTCTATTCATCGGGACTTTTATAATTGGCATAGCACACTTACTTGAAGGAATTTTCCCAGCATTTTGGTCAATTGCCATCGCTTCGGGTTTGTGGGGGTTAGGCTGGACATTTATTAGCGGTGCTGAAGAGGCTTGGATTGCTGATGAATTAGAAGGTAGAAATTTAGATTCAGTATTTCTTAAGGGCGCTCAATTTAGATCTTTAGGTCGATTTTTTGGTATTTTGCTTAGTGTTTGTATTGCTACTTTATTTTCAGTGCAAGTAACAATAATTATTGCTGGAATTTTATTAGTACTACTAGCTTTTGGTGCATTATTCACAATGCCGGAGACAAAGTTCGTCAAAATCTCACGAAAAAAAGATATTTCCGCCATACATCATCTAATAACAACAATTCGACATGGTGCGCGTCAAATTAAAGGAAATACAATGCTCGTGAGTATCGCGATTATAACTATACTTTTGGGATTGGCGAGTGAAGGATTCGATCGACTATGGGGTGCTCATTTTATTGAAGACTTCCATATACCTGAGGCTGAATCTATCTACTGGTTTGGTGCTTTCTATGCAGTAGCATTTTTATTAAACATTGTTGTTTTAAGATTTGTAGAGCGTCGTTTTAATAAAAATTACCCTGTAATTCTTTTGATTAGCAATGGTTTATTAATTTTTGCAATGCTTGCATTTGCCTTTAGTTCAAACTTTTTGCTGGCTCTTATAACTTTCTGGATAGCAGGTACGCTACGTGATGTTAACTATCCGTTAATGAGTGTAATGACGAATGAAAGATTGGAAGCAAAGGGTCGAGCAACTGCTTTATCTATGTTCGGACAACTTGATGCTATTGGACAAATTGCTGGGGGACCTATTATTGGACTATTAGCACTTTATACAACAATCGCTAGTGGTATCGCATCTACTGTGGTATTTATTTTACCGATTTTATTCTTCTTAGTACTGATGCAAAGAAAGATTAACAATTTTAGTTAGATGTTTTTCGCAAAAAAATGTGCCGAGGATTCCAATATCCTTCTAGGCACATTTTTGCTTTATTTCACTGGATTCTTTATTTCTTTTCCTTGTAAACAGGCTGCAATTGACTCTGTATTTTTTGCCATCATATTATTTCTAGTACGAATTGAAGCACTACCTATATGAGGAAGCACTACAACATTTGGTAATGTTAATAAAGGATGATCAGTTGGGACAGGCTCTGTTTCAAAAACATCAAGTCCTGCTGCCCAAATTTCTTTATTTAATAACGCCTCATATAACGCTTGCTCATCTACAACTCCACCACGTGCAACATTAATAAGAATTGCGCTGTTTTTCATCAATGCTATTTCACTTTTACCGATTAAGCCCTTTGTTTCAGGTGTTAACGGAGTTAATAGCACAACAAAATCCGATTCTTTCAGTAATGTATCTAGCTCCGCATACTCAAAACCATACTTCTCTTCAGCTTCAGGCTTTCTTGTACGATTATGATATAAAATTCTCATATCAAAACCCATTCCGCGTCTTGCTACCGCCTCTCCGATACGCCCCATTCCTACGACACCTAAAGTTGCACCATGAATGTCCATCCCTGTTAATTGGTTAACAGACCAACCTGTCCATTTACCATTTCGTACTTCACGCTCTGCTTCTGGGATTCTACGAGCTGTTGCTAGCATTAGAGCAAATGCTAAATCCGCTGTAGTTCCTGTTAAGACATCGGGTGTATTCGTTACAATAACACCTTTTTCCTTTGCAGCTTTAATATCAATATTATTATAGCCAACTGCTAGGTTAGCGATTATTTTTAACTTTGGCGCCACTTCAATAACTTCACGCGTTATTTGATCAGATATCATGACCCACATTGCATCCGCTTCACCAGCTGCTTGTTTCAATTCTTCAGCGGGCATCGGTTGATCCGCAGATGACCACATCTTCACTTCAGCTATTTCACGGAGTGGTGATATGCTCTCCTCTGGTAATTGTCTAGTAATCCAAACTAACGGTTTCATCTAAATTGCCTCCTTTAAAGAACTTAGTGAAAGCTTATCATATTCTCAAAGTGCTCCGATTAAAAAGCATAAAAAAACTATCTTAATAGATAAATTTAACATTTCTATTAATACAGTAATATTCATTAAAACTTTCTCACCGTTGTTTCTAATTCTGTAGCAGCTTGTTTTAATTGTTCTGAAGTTTCACCTATAGTTGTTACGACATTCGATAGAATATCCATTCGTTGTTCTACCTCTTGAAAATCTTGGATGGTTATATTTACAGCCTTACCGATGTTCTCAAATTCTTGCATCGATCTTTCATTTTCTTCAATACCATTAGTTACAAGGTTTTGTATATCTTGAATAGCTGTAACTACTTGACTGGTTACACCACTGGATACACCGATTAAACTTGCAATTTGTTCGACAGATTTCTTCGTTTGATCTGCAAGTTTACGTACTTCATCAGCCACAACAGCAAATCCTTTACCATGCTCACCAGCTCTAGCAGCTTCAATAGCTGAATTTAATGCCAGCAAATTTGTTTGTCCTGCAATATTTTTTACAATCTCGATTACTGCTTGAATTTCAGATGAAGATGCGTCTAGCGCATGAATCATTTTTGACATTTCATTCGTTTTTTCATTAATTTCATTTGTATGTTTTTTTAGTAGAAGCATTTGCTCGTATCCTTTTTCGGATGCTTCTCGAGTACCTTTTGCATCTTGAATACTGCTCTTCACATGTTTATTCACTTCACTAGTACTTGCAATTAATGTCTCAACAGACTCTGAAGTATGTAAAGAATGCGATTCTAAGTTACTAGAAATACTACCCATAACATTTTTTACATACATACGCGTTTTTTCTTGTTGTTGTTCTAATAATTGATTTGAAAATTGATCGTATTCTTCAAGGACGATTTGTTGTTCAAAGCTAATTAATTTTTTCACAGAATCAATAACATTACGTTCTAAGGTAGTCTCCAACTCTAAGCCATATATTTTCTCGATTAAATTATGTTCTAATTTTTGGAATGCAGCTAAATACCATTTTGGATATAATCCAATTCGAACATGCACTTTCGCTACACGAGTGCGTTTTTCGATAAATGTATCATCAATAATCCCATCGAACATTTCAATTACATGTTGTCGTAATGTTTGACGTAACCTTTCACCAGAGCTATGTTGCTGAATAAGTTCCTTCATAGAAGCGACGGTTTCAATTGATGCATAGAATTGCTCTACAACTTCGACTATATGTTTCTCCACTGTAGGTTTCAATTGACGTGCGATACGTAAATCTTCATTTGTTAAGTTTAATAAATCTATTTGGTGTAGACGTTCCTGATCGCTTATAAAAACCCCAGTTTTCGTTATGTCCACTTCCGGAAGAATCATCTTATTTACCTTATTACGTTTGAACGACAACATAAACTTAGCCCACCCCTAAAATATCTATACTTTTTACTAAACTATATCAAAAAACACACCTTTATATCTATTATTACGATATTTATTTAATAAGTTTTTTCTATCATAATTATAGATAGGTCTAAAGACTATGTGTACAACAAAAAAATGAGCGCTGTCTAAAGCGCCCATCTTCATATTATTATTTCACTTTTTATAGTTCATCAAAACCATTATCTTGAACATTTACCTTCACATATTGACGAGAACGTTGTTCGAAGAAGTCAGTTTTCCCTAAATCAACATCTTCATAAGCTTTGATCCATTTCATTGGATTTTTGCGGTAGCCTTCGAAAGGTCTTTCATAGCCTAATTGTGAACAGCGTACATTCGTATAAAAATAAATATAATCTTCTACATCATCTACATCTAAGCCATCAATTTTGTCTCCAATGACTTCATGTGCCCATTCAATTTCAAGTGCAGCTGCTTCACGGAAAATATCTTCCACTTGCTTAGCACGCTCTGGCGTATCGTATTCAGGATATTCTTCCAACAATTCTTTATAGATTTTAACGAATAGGTCAACATGAAGTTGTTCGTCACGGTTTATATAATTAATCATCGTACTCGTTGCTACCATCTTTTGGTTTCGTGCTAAATGATAGAAGAATGCAAAGCCAGAATAGAAGAATAAACCTTCTAAAATGACGTCATAGACGATGGAATTTAACATATGGTCGATATTAGGCTCTTCAGAAAATGTTTTATATCCTTTAATAACAAAGTCATTTCGTTTTTCAAGGACTGGTTCTGTACGCCAGAAATCAAATACTTTATCTTGCTCATCTTTTGATACTAAACTTGAAAGAATATATGAATAAGAATGATTATGAATTACTTCCTGCTGTGCAAGGATAATCATTAAAGCATTTAAGCTAGAATCTGTTAAATAATCTGCCACTTTTCCTGCATAGTCTGTTTGAACGCTGTCTAACATTGCAAGTAATCCAATTGTTTTCATAAATGCTTCTTTTTCATTCGCTGTTAATGTTGGGAACTCTTTAATGTCGTTCCCCATATTGATTTCGAAAGGAGTCCAAAAGTTACCTAGCATCTTTTTATATTTTGGATATGCCCAGCTAAAACGAACATCATCCCAGTTTAATATATTTGAAGAGCTCCCGTTTACAATACCTGTCGAACGGTTTGGAGCTGTTTTATCCATTAATTTTCGTTTTTCTAGTTTTGTCATCGTTAGTTCCTCCTAGCTTGCACATGATTCACATTCTAATAATTCAACCGACGTTGAGCGAACGTAGTATGTCGTTTTAATGCCTAGTTTCCAAGCATTTAAGTGCAATTCTAATAATTCTTTAGCCTTTACCGTGTTTTGTACATATATATTCAACGAAATACCTTGGTCAATATGACGAGCACGTGCTGCGTTTTGTTTTAAAGTCCAATTTTGATCAATAAAGTAAGCAGATTTGTAATACCAAGTTGTTTCTTGGTTCAAATCAGGAACAGTTACCGGGATCTTATAATCCTTTTTCTCTTCAGAATACGATTTTTGGAAAATTGGATCGATACTCGCCGTACTTCCTGCAATAATTGATGTTGATGAGTTCGGCGCAATAGCCATTACATAGCCGTTACGCATACCATTTTCAGCAACTGCTTGTTGTAATGTAGCCCACTTTTCGCCTTTATATTGGCGCTTTGTGAAGTATTCTCCTGTTTGCCAGTCCGAACCTTCAAATAATGGATATTGACCTTTTTCTTTTGCTAATTCCATTGATGCTTGTATTGTTAAATAAGCAATTTGCTCGTAAAGCTTGTCCGCAAATTCTACAGACTCTTCAGATTCCCATGCAATACTCTTCAGTGCCAATAAGTGATGCCAACCGAATGTACCAAGACCAATACCACGATAACGTGCATTTGTACGTTCTGCCTGAGGAACAGGAATACGATTTAAGTCGATAACATTATCTAACATACGCACTTGAATTGGGATTAATCTTTCTAAAGCTTCAGCAGGTACAGCTCGTCCAAGATTGATAGATGATAAGTTACATACAACGAAATCTCCAGGTTTGCGGCGCGTTACAATAACATCATCTTCTAATGTAATTGATTCGAACTTAGTAGCGCTCATGTTTTGGAAAATTTCCGTACATAAATTACTTGAGTAAATCATACCTTCATGCTTATTTGGGTTTTTACGGTTTACTTCATCACGGTAGAACATGAACGGCACACCAGTTTCTAATTGGCTACGCATAATACGTTTCATGATATCAATTGCTGGTACAGCTTCACGCGTTAATATTGGGTTCGCTAAGCAAGCTTCGTATTTCTCTCGGAATGATCCTTGTCCACGTTTTTCGTCATAGTAATCTTCTAGATTAAAGCCCATTACTTCGCGAATTTCATGCGGGTCAAATAAGTACCAATCTTCACGTGCTTCAACAGCCTCCATGAAAATATCAGGTAAACTAACGCCTGTGAAAATATCATGTGCGCGCATACGTTCATCACCGTTATTTAATTTCAAATCAAGGAATGGGAATATATCTTTATGCCAAATATCAAGATAAATAGCAATCGCGCCTTGGCGTTGACCTAATTGATCTACTGATACTGCTGTATTATTCAATTGTTTAATCCAAGGAACAACACCACTTGAAGCTCCTTTGAAGCCACGAATAGATGATCCACGACTACGTACTTTCCCCATATAGACACCGATACCACCGCCAAATTTCGAAAGTGTCGCAACATCAGTATTTGAATCATAAATACTTTGTAAACTGTCATCTACTGTATCGATAAAGCAACTTGATAATTGACCATGCGTTTTACCTGCATTTGATAATGTAGGAGTAGCAGTCGTCATATATAAATTACTCATTGCCCAGTAAGACTCTTTAATTTTCGCAAGGCGATCTGTTTTTTCATTTTGCATAAGTGTCATCGCTATAATCATCCAACGCTCTTGGGGCAATTCAATTGGTGTTTTGTCATAATCTCGCGTAACATAACGGTCCAATAATGTTTTCAATCCGATATATGTAAAGATTTCATCTCGTTTAGGTTCAAGCATTAGACCAATTTCTTCAAGTTCCTGTTTTGTATATGATTTTGTTAAAGCTGGATCATATAAACCTTTTTCGACAAGCTTCTCAACTTGTATAGCAAATGCTGTGTATACCTGTCCTACTTCTAATTGGCGTACTGTAGATGCTTCTCTATAAACACCCGCCAATAATAAGCGAGCTGCAACGAATGTCCAATATGTGTCTTCTTCATCTAAAAAGCTTAACGCTTCTAAGCTCATCGCCTTTGTCCATTCAGCGTCAGTTCCTTCTGGATTCTTATTTTCCCAGCGTTCAGACTTTCTAATAAGCTGGCTAATTTCTTCTCTACCAAACTCTTCCTCTAATTGAGATAATAATATTGCTCTTTCATATGTCATTAATTGGACCATATTGTCGTCTCCTTTTTTACAAATATAAAAAGCGATGAATCTGCCTTCTTCGGCAGAGCCATCGCTCTAGGTTTTAAAATTGGAAGCAGGCGAAATCACAACAAAAAAATACTTTTGTAATCAAAAGTAAATTGTTCAATGTAAAGTCTCTCGCTTCAACTCCTCAACCCCCGAAGAAAGTGTCGTCATGCGAAAAAGGCAGGTCTACTGGCTCATGCATCATCCAATTGTCATCCTTCCCAAGCATTGCTCAGTGGTTAATTGACAGTTGTCCGCATTCACAGTTGCGGGGACAGCTTCGGTTTCTCTTCCGAATTCCCTTTTAAACCGTATATGGTACCTTTTTTCGCTCACATACTATATATTGTGTTTTATTGATTAATCTAATCTAACATATTGTGTTCCTATCAGACAAGTAGAATCGTAAAATTAAAGTAAATGAAAGCAAAAGACCTACGAAAAATGTTTTATAATTTCCTATAAAGTCTATTTTATTTTTACAAAACAGTAGGTTAGGATTGTTTTTAAGTATGAAAATAATAAAAAACTACCCAAAATTATATTTTAGGTAGCCAAAGAACTATTTTATTAAAGATTAGTCGTCTTCATACTCTTTTTCGAAATCAAGAATGGCACCAGTCTTAGCGTCAATTTCTAATTCGTATTCATACATGCCATCTTTTACTTCAATTTCATAAACGCCATCTTCTTCATCTAATTCAATTTTAGTAATTGTTCCTTTTGCTTTTGTTAAAGCAATTTGAGAAGCTTTTTGCTCACCGATGAAAGTTGTTGTTGGATTTGGTACTTTTGTAATTCTTTCTTTATCTGTAATCATAGCTTTCCCAGTTACTGCATCGACATCGATATCATATTCATAATCAGCAGTTAAAATCTCAAATTCATATACGCCATCTTCACGGTCATATCCTGCTTTTTTTACTGTACCATTAACATTTTGTAAAGCAATTTCTTTGGCTTTTGTAATGCCTATTACTTTTGCAGGTGTTGAAGGATTTGCTGAATCGCCAGTGTTAGGAGTATTTGGTTTAGTAGTTGTGATTACATCGTCAGCTACTTCTGATTCTTTTTTAAGGATTTTCCCTGTTTTTGCATCGATTTCAAAATCATATTCTGTTGTACCATTAATAATTTCGATTTCGTATACGCCATCACTTTTATCTAGTTTGGCTTTTTGTACAGTACCACCAACATTATTTAAAGCTATTTGCTTCGCTTTCTCTAAACCAATCACTTTTCCAGTTACTACTTTTTTTGAAATTCTCTCTTTTTCTTTTTTCACAATTTTCCCTGTGTACGCATTGATATCAAAATCGTATTCATATCCAGCTCTAATGATTTCAATTTCGTAAATACCATCTTCACGATCTAACTTCGCTTTTTTTACAGAGCCCTTAACCGATTTCAATGCTATTTCTTTCGCTTTTGCTAAACCAATTACTTTTTTATTATTTACTGAATTAGAAACTTTTGTAGTCTCTGTTTTCTTCTCTAGTAACTTTCCCGTTTTAGCATCTAATGTTAATTCGTATTCTTTACTTTTGCCTCGCACATCAATTTCATATACTTGAACACCTTTTTCTTTGTCCAACTCTACTTTGTATACTGTACCTTTTACGTAGCTAAGTGCTTTTTTCGTAATTTCTTCTGACGATAAAATTTTACCTGAGTTAGTTTGAATGCCCGCTGCCGCAACTACTCCAGATACTGCAAGTGACCCCGTAATTGCTAATGCTGTAATCATTTTTTTCATAATTAAGTTCCTCCTCTTTGTTGATACTTATACTTTACACAATGAAAATGAAAGAATAAGGAGAATAAGATTAGAATTTGATGAGAAATTATTAATCCCACGTAATGGATAACACTTTGCCGGAAATAGCATGGATTTGAAATACTGCATCTTTGTCGTTACCTTCAATCTCCACTAAATAATATCCGCCATCACTCGTATCGTAAAAAGAAATTTCTTCTACAGTTCCATTCAGTTTTTTCTTAGCAATAGTAATCACTTGTTCCTTAGATAAAAGTGAAGAATCTTGCTCTGCATCTGCTTGAATTTCTGATAAAACTTCCCCATTAATTGCATCTATTAATAAGTTAATATGCTCTTTACCATTTACTACTTCTATTTGGAATACGGGGTCTTCCTTATTTGTATTGAGTGAGATTTTTTTTATATTCCCGTCATATTGTTCTTTTATAATTTTTCGTATTTCAGTTTCTGGTAGATATTTTATTTTTTCTTTAACAGCTGTTTTTTTCTGCTTCATCAATAAGATTTTGCCTGATTCAGCATCAACTTCGAGTTGATAAAGCTTGCTATTTCTTTGAAGCTGCACTCGATATTGATCGTTTATAGTAAGGAAAGAGATAATTTCCCCTCCATACATCGTTTCAATATTATTATAAATTTCCTCAGTTGTAAGAGGTGTTTCTTTCGTTAGTTTATTCCAAATCATGATACTAAGAATCGTCGCAATAATGATGAGTGTCACAATGAATAGTATTGATAGCTTTTCGCGAATGCGCATATCATCGTTCCCCCTCATTACTATTTTCAAATCGCAAGACGATTGTAGTTCCTTCACCTAGCGTACTTAATACAGTAATATTAATTGCTAAACGCTCAGCAAGCTCATGTGCAATAGCTAGTCCTAAACCCGTACCACCGGTTTTGCGATTGCGATCCTCACTAACACGATAAAAACGATCAAATAAATGTGGAATATTCTCTTGGGCAATGCCTTGACCAAAATCTTGAATGCGAACGACTAATTGCGATCCCTCTTTTGCTATGCTTACATTAATTTCACGTTCACTATAATGGCGTGCATTTTCTAAGAAAATAAAGAATAGCTGTTTAATTTTTTGTTCATCCGTTTTCGATATAACTGGACCTTTACCTAGTAAGTTAAATTCTCTGCCATAAGCTTGATGCATTTGATGTAATGTATCCTCTAATACTTTATAAATATCAACTGATTCAATGGATAATGGTGATTGTTCTTTATTTTTGGCTAATTCAAGCATTTGTTGAATCATTTCATTCATACGAATGGATTCACTTAAAATTGCTTGTACCGCTTCATTTGCAACTTCTTTATTATCAAAACCACGTCTCTTCAATAGACGAGCATAACTCTCAACTACAGTTAAAGGTGTCTTTAATTCATGAGATGCATTCGAAACGAAATGCTCTTGCTTACGAAAGTTTTGCTCCAACTGGCACATCATCTCATTAAATGTACGACTCATTTCAGCCATTTCATCTCTGCCTTCATTTTCTACATTTATTTTTTCGAAGGTTCCTGACTTTTGGCTTTCCTGCATCGTTGCAATTAGCCGATGAATTGGTTTAGTAACGATACGCCCTAGCGTCATACTTGAGAGCACAATAGGAATTGTCGCAATAATTGTTACACCAAGTAAGACAAGACGTAACAACTCTAAATTTCGCGCTACATCCTTCATGGACTGTAGCATTTGTATGTGTACAACAGAACCGTCAACCCAAATTGCAGGCATACTCATTGATAACACTGGGATACCTTCGTATTTTTCCACTGAATATCGTTTATGCCCATCAATATTGGGATGATAATCCTCAATACCTTCAGTAGATTGTACCGTAACGAGTGATTTACCATTATTATCAACGGCTCTTATTGCACCTCTTGGAGGGATATATGCGCGTAATATAGTAGCTGGGTCATTTACTTTACTTGTCTGGCTAATAGACGTTACAAGTTCTGTTGACTCAGATAATAGTTGATTATACTCTGTGTCATAGGCCATTTTTTCATATAAGAAGTAAATTCCAACCATCGTAAGTACAAGGATAATCAACATAACAAGCGACGAGAAAACATGAATTTTAGTCTTAAGCTTCATTCACCTGCTCCTTTAATACATAACCGACACCACGGACTGTTTGAATAAGTGGTTGTTTACTGCCTTTATCCACCTTCTGACGAATGTAACGAATATAAACATCTACGACATTCGTATCCCCGTAATAATCAAACCCCCATACAGCATCTAAAATTTGCTCTCGTGAAAGAACTTGTTTTGGATTTTTAATTAAATAGAGTAGTAATTCATACTCCCTGGGTGTTAAATCAATTAATTTCCCATTTCTTTTTACTTCACGCGTCTGTTCATGTATAGACAAGTCTGCATACTCATGGAAAAACTCATCTTGTTCTACAGTAACTTCCATTTGCTGAGGTTTAAAACGGAGTGCCGCTCGAATTCGTGCTAGTAATTCATCTATTTCAAAAGGTTTTGTCATGTAATCGTTAGCGCCAAGATCCAGTCCAGCCACTTTATCTTCAACATCACCTTTTGCAGTAAGCATAATAACAGGTGTATTAAATTCTGTTGCACGAATTCGCTTCAATACATCCAGCCCGTTCAAACCTGGAAGCATAATATCCAGTAGTAGGAGATCCCATTGCTGTTCACGGTATAAAATAAGTCCATCTGTTCCTGTATGGGCAATTCCCGTTTCATAACCTTCAAATTCTAATTCCAGTTGTAACACTCGTGCAATTTTTTCCTCATCTTCTATGATTAATATGCGCTCAGCCATTATTCTCACCAACCGTTTTTTATTTCCATAGTATCATGTCATTATGAAAATTCCATGAGAAGGACTATACGTTATACAAATTTCCCAAATAAAAAGAGCCTACCTTTTTTAAAAGGTAGACTCACTTTTCATTAAAACACGATAATTGCTAATACAATCGCTAAAATAATTCGATAGATGGCAAATGGTGTTAATTTTATTTTGTCGATAAGTTTTAAGAAGAATTTAATCGATAATAGTGCAAAAACAAAGGCACTAACGAATCCTACTGCGTAAAATCCAATATGGTCCATCGACATGTACTCCCAGTTTTTCAAAACAGATACTAAGCTAGCCCCTGCCATAATTGGCACTGCCATGATAAATGTAAAATCCGCTGCCGTTTTATGATCTAACCCTAATAATACCCCACCTGAAATGGTCGCACCTGAGCGTGAAAATCCTGGCCATAATGATAAACATTGTACTAAACCAATCTTTAATGCTTGACCATATGAAATTTTATCTAAAGTAGTAACTGTCGGTCTTTTCGGCCCGAATTTATCTGCAACAATCATTAAAATCGCGCCAGCTACTAAGCTGAAAATAACCGGTTTTACTCCAAATAGATAGTCATCGATATAATCTTTGAACGCAAATCCTAAAATAACTGCAGGTAACATTCCTACAATAACATGTATTAAGTTAAATTTACGATTTGCTGGTTGACCTTTAATTTTATAAAGTCCTACTAAACTTAATAATCGTTTCCACATGACTACGACGACCGCTAAAATAGAGCCTAACTGTACGACGATTTTAAATGTATTAGCAGAATACATTCCTAAAAATTCTTCGGTTTTTAACCACATATCATCTACAATGATCATATGTCCTGTAGATGACACTGGTGCAAACTCCGTCATACCTTCTACTAAGCCCAGTATAAGAGCCTTTAATAATTCAATAAAGTCCATAGTATCTCCTTATTCTTTTAATAATTGAAATGCCGAATCCTCACGCCATTTCTAGCTAAACTATCATACCACAATATACCTCGTTTAACTTTTACCATTATGTTAAAAATCACTTACAAAACTCTACGTCTACAACCCACATTTCTGAACGACTATTCGTCCGAATTGGTGGTCCCCAAAATCCGAACCCTGATGACACGATTGTATGCGTTGCTACCTTCAGTTTATAACCATAATCGTGTTCGAATGTTTTTCGTGTAATGTATTGATTCGGCCACATTTGTCCTAAATGTGTATGTCCAGATAAATGTACATCTACACCAAGCTTACTTGGTGTTTCAATATCCGTAGGCGTATGGTCCATTACAATCCAAGGTAACTTGTGATCAACGGTTGTTGCTAACGTTTCTAGCGAAGCTCGATCCGCATTAGTTTTGTCTTCTCTTCCTGTAACATAAAACGAATCTGCCACTAGAATTGTTTCATCTTGTAAAATGTTTACGCCAGATTCAGCCATTTCATGAACAAATAATGGAATTTTACGTCCATAATATTCATGATTACCTAAAACGCCATATACACCATATGTACTTTTCAATTGCTTCATCACTTCACTCATCCCATACTCCACATACCAAATGGGATCATCATCAACTAAATCTCCAACTAGAAAGACAACATCTGGTTTTGCTTCATTAGACAATTTCACAAAACGTTCTAAATGGGTTTTATTCGATAAAATGCCTAAGTGAAAGTCTGAGCCTATAACCATTCTTAATGGCTTTTGTACTGGATTAGCTTTTTGAATTTTAATCGTAAGATTTCTTACAACTGGTGAGTACGCCATATAGCTACCGAAAGCTACAATGATGAGTAATAATACGGCAACAACATAACCCACCCATTTTAGTGTGCCTGGCAAAAGCCATACAAGTAAATTCGCGATTGGGAATAACAACAAACCATACTGAATAACAATCATCCAATAGCTCCCAATAATTTTAAATATACGTAGTTTATGATGAATGCGTTCAATCATAATGCTATAAGCCATTATTGCCCAAATCACTCCAAAAACGACTGGTCCCTCAAAAGAAAAAGTCACATGGAGCCATGTATAGACATTCCAGCCTAAATAAAAAACTATTGAATTATATAGTAGAAACGCGATTAAGCCAAACCCAATTCTTTTACCCATAAAACCCCTCCTTATTCCTGTTAGTATAGCATTTCACTCTAGAAACGACTTGTTAGAAGCATAACTAGTAATTTCTACGTCTCTGGTCTTAGTTGAAAATGCATTTCAAGGCCGTTTGTCCAAAAACAATCCTAGCGTAATATAAAGGTACAAACGAAGGGAGGCACTAACTTATGAAAAAAGTCGGGTTATTTATCATCGGCGTCATCGCCGCTATCACCATTTTATGTTCACTTGGAGCTATGGCAGGATTGGCTATTTCAGCAGCCATCCTATATGCAGGTATTCACTTCTACTTAAAGAGTGAATCAACATTCGCAAAAATCATCTGGGCTCTTGTTGCAATCGCAGGTTTACTAACAGCTGTAGCGAATATCCCTAGCTTTATCGGTTTAATCGCAATCGTTGCACTTTGGTATATTATTCGAAAATGGGACGGTAAAGAAACAACACAAATCATCACTGCAAAAACAGATGATCCATTCACAAATTTTGAAAACCAATGGGATGAATTAACGAAATAAGGAGGAAATTAAAAATGGCAAACTTACTACAACGTTTAAAATATACTCTTGAGGCCGACTTACATTCAGTATTTGATAAAAAGGAAGCTAAAAACCCTATTGCTATGCTAAATCAGTATATCCGTGAAGCAGAAAAGCAAACAGAGCAAACTGGTAAATGGTTAGAACGCCAAGCATCTCTAAAAAAAGAACTTGAAAACGAACTAGCAGTAGCAATCGAAATGTTCATTAAGCGCCAAAAGCAAGCCGAACTGGCGAAGCTAAGTGGCGAAGAAGATTTAATCGGCTTTGCAGAACAAGAAATGTCTGCTTATGCAAACCGACAAATCGTATTAAAAGACAGCATTAACAAAGCAACTGAAGAATTATTTGGCTTGGAACGCAAATACGAAGAAATGAAACATAAAATTAAAGATATGAAAGTCCGTCAGCTCCAATTAATGGGGAAAGAAAATGTCACGCGTGCCCATAATCAGATGGATCGTGTTCTAAATCCAGAAACAAACGGTCAAGTCGGTAAACGTTTAGAAACTTTCGAATCTATGGAAGCTTATATTGAGCGTCTAGGGCAAAAAATTGATCAAGAGCACGAAATCTCATCTATGGAGCAACGACTAGCAATGTTAGAAAAAAATGCGCCACAACCGATTGCAATTAATGAAGAAAAATTAAGCTAATACTAGACTTCTTTGGAAGGCCAGTTATACTAAAAAGGAGAAAGGCAGATGCCCTTCTCCTTTGAGTTTTTCTATTAAATAAACATTATGATGCGAAGAAGGAGGAACAATATGAATCAAATTACAACAAATAAACTGACGATGTTACTTATCATTTCACTATTGCTTGTCTTTATCGAAGTGACGTTTTTCGGTAATGGCAGCATTATTTTCGCCCTTCTTGGCATCGTAATGATTTATATGAGTATTAGTAAACGTCGAAAATGGTTATTTTGGATGGGAACCATTATTAGTATCATTTCATTATTTTCTATGTGGAGTTTACGCTTACTTGTCGTAGCAACACTTATTTATATTTTATGGCAGCTAAAAAAAGGCTCTCCCATCACAATATCACTACCAAAGCAATTTGATTATAATTCAGTAGAAGCTCAACCGATAATTCAAAATAAAGCATTTTCCTTTCAAAAGACTCCAACAAATGCTTATGAATGGCAAGATATACACGTGCAAGGAATCGTTGGAGATTTAACAATTGATACAACACAAACACTTTTGCCGAAAGGTACTTCACTTATATCAGTCCGTCAAGGCTTTGGAAAAGTGAGAATTGCCGTACCATATGAAGTTCCCGTTCGAATTCATTTTAATACTATGGTTGGTGATGTTCAGCTTTTCGGAAACAGAATGCCACGTTTGTGGAATAAAACAATTTCGATGAAGGATGGCTATAATCAAGAGATTGAACATACTGTTGAGCTGATTATTACTGTATCCACTCTATTCGGTGATGTTGAGGTGATTCGTAAATGAGATCACTTTTCCCAAGATTTCTATCCATTTTCCTTATCGAAATTGCGATTGTTTTTTTTATTCTCTTCATTTTATGGGGGCTACCTGAAATAGATACTTGGTCCCCTCTATGGAAGTTATATTACTTGGAATTACCACTTGGTTTGTGGATTTTAACACTACTCGGTGCATTCAGTATTAGTGTTGCTATTTGGTCAATTTCATTGACTCAAAGTAAAGATAAAGAATTAGCAGATGTACTACAAACCTTAATACAAACGGAGAAGAAAACACCTGTCTCAACAAAATATTTATCTAAAATTATTCGTAAATCGATTGTGTCTGTTGAAGACCTAATTATTACACAACGAAAAAGTCTTCAGCGTATTACTAATGAACGTGCGGAGGCAGAAGATAAATTAATTCAAGAGCGGATCATCCAAGAAAGACAAAGACTTGCTCGGGAATTGCATGATTCTGTATCTCAACAATTATTTGCAGCCTCTATGTTGTTATCAACGGTCAATGAAACAGCACCTGAAGATTTACCATTACATTTCACAAAACCATTAAAACAAACAGAGACAATTGTACAACAAGCTCAACTTGAAATGCGCGCATTATTATTACATTTACGACCAGCCGCCCTGCATAACAAATCACTGGCTCAAGGTCTTGAAGATTTACTGTTTGAATTAAAACAAAAGGTTTTCTTTAACATACATCATCGTTTAGAAGAAGTTTCTTTACAAAAAGGTGCAGAAGACCATTTATTTAGAATTGCTCAAGAAACCCTATCCAACACTTTACGACATGCAAAAGCAACTGAAGTTGACATTCTACTAGTAGAACGTGATAATCTTGCTATTTTCCGTGTACAAGACAATGGGGTTGGCTTCCAAGAGTTTGATGAGAAAGCCGGCTCATACGGTTTAAAAAACATTGAAGAACGTGCCATCGAAATTGGTGGTACTTGTAAAATTGTTTCCGTTCCAAATCAAGGAACAGTAATAGAAGTTAAGATTCCAGTAGAGAAGGAGTATGAACCAGATGATTCGAATATTATTAGCGGATGACCACGAAATGGTACGGATTGGTGTATCAGCCTATCTTCAAGCACAACCTGATATGGAGGTAGTTGCAGAAGCTACAAATGGTCAAGAGGCGTTTGACCTGTCGTTAAAACATCGTCCTGATATTATTTTAATGGATATGGTCATGCCCATTATGACAGGTGCAGAAGCTACTGCTGCAATTATTAAAGAGTGGCCACAAGCCAAAATCATGATAGTGACAAGCTTCTTAGATGACGATAAAGTATACCCAGCTTTAGAAGCTGGTGCCATTAGCTACTTGCTCAAAACTACTAATGCAAAGCAAATCGCAGATGCCATCCGCCAAACTGCAAGTGGCACCCCTGTTTTAGAACCTGAAGTAACGAGCAAAATGATGAAGCGTTTACGTCAAACCGATCGTCCTCTTCATGAAGATTTAACAGAACGTGAGCGCGAAATCCTTCTGTTAATTGCTCAAGGAAAGGCAAATCAAGATATTGCAAATGAACTTTTCATTGCTATAAAAACAGTAAAAACACATGTCAGTAATATATTAGCTAAACTTGAAGTACAAGATCGTACTCAAGCAGTCGTATACGCGTTCCAACATCATTTAGTAAAGTAAATGATATTGGCCACAATAATCCATCTAATAAATACCCTGTTTTGTGAAAATAAGTAAGAATATGATATTTTAATACTATGTTTTTTGTGGAATTATCTAAATTTTCCTACGCTTATGAATATAGTCTCTACAAGTCATAATTTTCGTCACACAAAATCACTCTTTTTACCGATTCTAAAATTATTTTATTAGTGTAATATCCAAAATAGTATAATTTATGGAAGGTATATATATGCAAAATATTGGGCGAATTATTAAATCCGAACGTATAAAACAAAACATGAAACAAAAAGTACTTGCTGAAGATATTTGTTCTACATCTTATTTAAGTAAGATTGAAAATGGTAACAAATCTCCCTCTCCCGAAGTAATGAATGGCTTAATTGAGCGCTTACAGCTCGATTTAAACTACTTTTCAGAAGAAAACGAAGAGCAAATTATGGATAATCTCTATGAAAATTATAAATCTATAGTACTAACTCGTAACGAGCAAGCTGCTAAGGAAAAAGTTAACCATTATATGAATTTTGAAATTAGGTTTGATGAACCAAAAAACTTTTACTACTACAATCTGTATTTGTTTAGACTTTTTTTAGTCTCTAAGCAACCTCTAAATGAAATAGAACACTTTTTAACAGCCTTTTATGCCATGGAAGAAAATTTAGATGAACGCCAAAGTTTTATCTATAACGTCAATGCCAATATTTATCATTTTAGAAAGAGCAATTATATAAAGGCACTTTCCTATTTGGAATCATCTATAAATTTACTACCTAATATCCAGTTAGAAGATTGGGAAAGAGCAGATTATTATTATACATTAGCTTTAAATTATTATTCCTTAAACCAAAACTTAAACGCGCTTAATTACGCAAAGAAGTCTAGTGCTATTTACGAATCACTAGGGTACTTTGCCCGCTCTGTCGATTGTAAAACATTAATTGCCGCAACATTCATTCAAAACGGTCACTATGCTAGTGCCGAGCAAATTTTAGAAGATACTTCTCTCTTCTGCCATAGGCACCAGCTTCACCAATTTGATAGTCTACTGTCGCAGAATATGGGCTTTATTTTTGCTCTACAAGGCCATGCAAAAAAAGCTATTACTTATTACAAGAAAAGTTATAAAGCTAAAACAGAGCCTCTTAGTATTCTCATTACTATCCATTCAATCATTAAAGAATACTCAAAATTAAAACAAGAAGATTATGTGCGAATATGGTGCGAAAAAGGGCTAGACCTTATTAAAGAGAATGAATTAACCACTAGTACAACTACCTATTTGTATCACTTTGAAATTTTTAAAATGAAACATCAGTTAATTTCCTTTGACGAAAAGCTAATCGCCAATGCAATTGATCATTTCCAAAAAATCAATGACATTAAAAACGTCCAAAAATACGCCATTCTTTTAGGCAATATTCTCTATGAGCATCATGAATATAAAAAAGCTGCTTCCTACTTCCAAAGATCAACTGAAGCTATGTATCAATTAAAGTATATTAATAAGTGGGAAGACCTCACATAACAGTAAAAACCCAAATTGCGTCGTTGCAATCTGGGTTTTCTTATTAATAAACGGATACTACATTTACTGTAACTTTAAATAAGTCACCATCTACTTCAATTTTCATACGAGCTCCGTGTAAATCTACAATCGATTGTGCAATAGCTAAGCCAAGACCTGATCCATCTGTATGACGAGAAGCATCTGCTCGCTTGAATCGTTCATATAATTCCTCAACATTTTCACCAATCTCATATTTCGTTACATTTTTTATAACAAATTCTGCTTCTCCATTGTGCTGACGAAGTGTCACATAAACACGTGTACCTTCCAGTGCATATTTCAATGTGTTGACGATTAAATTATCCAGTACTCTCCACCACTTTTGACCATCAACGTACGCATGTAACGGCCCATCTGGCGTATTCACACGGAAATCTAACGCGGATTTTGTTATATCCTCTTCATGTTCAGCTAGAGCTTGTTGTAACAACTGATTCAAATCGACCCGTTGTTTATGAAGCTCAATGTTGCCTGAAGCCATTTTAGATACTTCAAACAAATCTTCGATAAGTGTTTTTAAACGCTGTGATTTTTTATCTAAAATTGCAATATATGAATTGCGTTCTTCTTCTGTGACATTTGGTTTTTTTAATAAATCAGTGTACGTAATAATCGATGTTAATGGTGTACGCAAATCATGACTAACATTAGTAATTAGTTCTGTTTTTAGACGCTCACTTTTTGCCTGCTCAGAAATCGACGTGCGAACACCATCACGTAAATCATTCAAATTTTTGGCATGTGAAGCAAGTGCTGACTTACCTTGTATTTTAATTTCATTGCTCAAGCGACCCGCAGCCATTTGCTCTGTTTCTTTCATAATACGATTTAAATAGCTCATTCGTGTTAAGAATAGAAGCGTCGCTGGTAGTAGGATGAATAGAAACAGCGGGATGTATATGAGGAATAGGTGCCACGCCACTAATGCTCCAGCAAGACCTAATCCCCCTAAGAAAATAATCCCTAGTAGAATAACTGATTGGAAACCGATGCTACGATTTAAAAATAAATCCTGTAACTTCTCAAAAGTTTTTCTTGCTAAACTATTCTGATATGCTTTCATAAGTTTCTCTTCGCTATTTAGATCTTCTAAAACAGATACTAACTGTGCAAGGAATATCCAAATAATTAAATATAAAATTACAAAAGCAAAGCCAAATCTGAGTAACTGATATACGCTAATACGATAATAACTATATTCAATCCCATCTTCTACTAATAACAAACCTATAAACAGAGCCCAAATCGTAACAAGTAGACTTATAATTCGTACATCAATCGACCATTTGTGAATCCAGTGAGTTGCATTATTACTTTCTAGAATAGCTTTCTTATGTGATTTCCAAGAAGCTATTAATAGTATTAAGCTTATTAAACCTAATCCCCAAATAATAGAGTACCAAATTTGATTTGTTTTAAATGCTTTATAGTCTGTAGCAAATTCTGCATATTGTAGTGCATTCTTTGGAATTGTGATTAGCCCTTCGTATTGGTACGTTTTATCAATAAGTGCTTGGTCGATATCACTTGGCTCTAGCCTTGTCGATACAATATCAGAATCATCATACCAAGGATTTCCATCATAATTTGAATAATTGCTATTAATACTATTCGACTTAAGTAATTCTCTTCCTTTTCCATATTTAATACTAAATGCAGCAGGACTATCTACATCACCAAATGTAGTTGTTTTCTGTGTATCCACATCAGTAAATTTAAAAGCAAAAAAGCGATAGTTATTCAATAAATCCCTTTTTTCATTACTTACATTTGCCACGTAATCATCTATGGCTCTTTTCTTACTGTCAATAATTTTAGCTTTAATATACTCATCGTCTTCAAAATTTTTCGTAATATCATCTATTTTAGCATCGCGTTCTTTAATCAAAGCTGTTTTCACTTTTGTTGACTTAGAATCGATTGCTGCAGAAATACGGTCTTCGTATTGGCTATTAATATTCTCAATTTGTTCGCTTAAACTACCATATCTTGTGCGATGTTCCTCGATTTCATTATCTGTCACAGTAATTGCCTTTTTCGCCTCATCAGCATCAATAGGGTTTAACAAAAGAGGGCCGATATTGTTTGTAAACTCATATAACTTAGATTGGAAAGTTTCAGAATCAAAATAATCCTTTCCTATATACTCCTGACCCTTCTGGACTAATGAATAAACACTGAACGCAACAATTGTTAGTAGAAACAAACTAAAAAGCCTTCTAGAATTGTTTTTCATTATTACTCCCCTCCCATCCATCTTGTTAGCTGAGCAAATGTTCTTGTCGTTCTTGCAAAGCTTAAATCTACTAAATCTAAAATAAATGATAAGCAATACGTCAAGCTAATGACTGCTATAAATATTGCAAGGATTGACCATAAAAACGCATTATTATTTCTCGATTTTGTAGCCAATGCCCCACACCACCTTTAAAAAACGCGGATTTTTTGGATCCACTTCAATTTTTTCTCTTATCTTCCGAATATGCACGGCCACTATGTTTTCCGCATTGTATGCAGGCTCGTTCCAAACGCGCTCGTAAATTTCCTGAATCGAAAATACACGACCGGCATTCGTCATTAATAGTTCAGTTATCTTAAACTCAATTGGGGTTAGTTTTACTGACTCCCCATCAAGTGTTACTTCTTTCGATTCCTGATCCAGCACTAAACCTTGCACAGCAATTTTCGATTGTTGCTCATTATACGTTCCAAGTTTCACATAACGACGCATTTGCGATTTCACACGCGCCACAAGCTCCATCGGATGAAATGGCTTCGTCACATAATCATCGGCCCCGACGGACAAACCATGTATTTTATCCGAATCCTCCACCTTTGCACTCAACATAATAATAGGAATGTTACGCTCCTCGCGAATTTTAAATGTCGCAGTTATCCCATCCATTTTAGGCATCATAATATCTAAAATTATTAAATGTACTTCATTTTCTGAAAGTATCTCCAACGCCTCAAGTCCGTCCGCTGCCTTTATTACGTTGTAGCCCTCATTTTTCAAATAAATCTCAATCCCATCACGAATATCCTGGTCATCATCCGTCACAAGTACCGTATACTCAGCCATCTCTCGCACCTCATCCCTCAACAAATTCAAAGATATATTTTACTCATTCATTAATCTCGTAGTTCTATAACATTTATAATACACATCAAATCTTAAGACCACCTTATCACAAAAATGAAGAAATTCTTAAGGTTTATATTAAATGCTGAAGGCGCTCGTTCAGCTGCGAGGTCGTTAGAAGGCGGAAGCCAAAGTCGCTCTTAGACTTTGAGCGCCCGACTGAAACGACCCGGGCAGCTAGCGCCTGAAGCTGGATATCTATCTAAATGCTGAAGGCGCTCGTTCAGCTGCGCGGTCGTTAGAAGGCGAAAGCCAAAGTCGCTCTTAGACTTTGAGCGCCCGACTGAAACGACCCGAGCAGCTAGCGCCTGAAGCTGGATATCTTGATAAACACTTGTTTGTTGCACTAACTCAGTTGTTTGTTGTACTATCTCGATTGTTTGTTGCACTAACTCGATTGTTTGTTGCACTAACTCAGCTGTTTGTTGCATTAACTCGATTGTTTGTTGCGCTAACTCGGCCCTTTGTTATTTAGCAGAATATTCACGTCCTAATCCGCTACCATAATACCGAAAATAGCTCATGCTACTCATATCTATACTTCATTTTCCCCACAAAAAAGCTACTTAGCCTTAACTAAGTAGCTAAAATTTTATTAACCTTTTTAACACGACCACCAAATGTAATAACTAAAATACCACCGAGTAGCATCGCAACACCAAACCATGACGTTACACTTAGATACTCACCTACTAGAAATACACCGAGTATAGTAGCCGTTAATGGTTCTCCAAGTGACAGTGTCACCGCTGAAGATGATGATATTTTTTGCAAGCCCGTTAAGAATAACAAATACGCGATACTAGTACCGAAAACGCCCATGAATGCTAATGGTAGCCAGTTTGCGCCTTGTCCGACCCATTCAATTCCATATATTAATGAGATTGGACACAATAATAACGCACTGATTGAGAATGTCATAGCCACTGCTGGCATCGCTTCTTCTTTTTCCATTAATGCCTTGCTCACATGTGTATAAATTGCAAAAGCTGTTCCTGCACATAGAGCCATGGCAATACCAATCGGATTGATAGTTGCCTCTCCTTTGTTCACAAACAATAATACACATCCAACTATAGCAAGTAATGTAGCTACTCCCCATGTGCGCGTCGGCTTATTTTTGAAATAAAGCCAATCAATTAAACCTGCAAATACTGGCGAACTTCCAATCGTTACGACAGTTCCAATGGCTACACCTGTCAAACGTACCGATGAAAAAAATAGCGGTTGAAATAGAGCCATCGATAGTGCTGCAAAAAAAGTATACTTCCAAGCCCAATGACGAAATTTTATCTTTCTCATTAAAGTAGCTATGATCAGTAAAGTGCCGCCACCAACTGCTGATCGCATCATAGCAACAGTAAGAGGATTAATACCATCTGTTAAAAATGTCTGTGTAGTACCAACTGTCCCCCATAAAACAGCTGCCAATAATACAAAAGCATAGGGTAATATACTCACTTAACTGCTCACTCCTTATGTATCTTTTCATAAATATACCATAAATTCTGAAAGTTGAGGCAGACGGTTTCTTCTATTATAATGAAGGCAAAAGGAGGCATTGATCTATGTACAAAACTGTTACAGATACAGCGAAAGATATCTCAATGCCAGAGCAACAAGTGATGCGTTACATCCTAGAAGGTCGCATTCATGCGGTTCACGATGGCGAACAATTTTTAATCAGCAGTGACCAATTTGAGCGTTTCCATGAACAACTTGAACGTATCAAAGAAGAAATTGAGATTTGGAAGAACACGCCGATTCCAGAAGACATTGATATTAAAGATGAGGACTAAAAGACAGCCAAGAGCTGTCTTTTTGTTTTGCATTATATTGAAAGAAAATTAAAACACCAATGGCTTTTACAATAGCCACTGGTGTTTGCGATATGTAGAAGCTAGCAACTGATTGCAGCTCCAATTTATATTTAGATTGTAACAGGTGCTGTTTGTTTAGCTAACATGTCTGCGTAATCTTCAACCATCACACTTGCAGTTGGGAACATTCCTGCTCCTGGCCCTACAAGAGTTAGGGTCCCAATGTAGTTTGTATCAAGAGCAACAGCATTATTAACACCCTCGATTGAGTAAAGTGGATGTTCTGGACCAACTAGTTCAGGTCCTACTTTAGCAATTAACTCTCCGTTTTCACCTAACTGTACATCTGCTACATGACGGTAACGTAAACCTTTAGCAGAAGCTTCATCTACTTGCTCAGATGTGATTTCTGTAATACCAATTACATCAACATCTTCCCACCTTGGCTGTTTACCAAATGCTAACGCACTAAGAATCATAAGTTTTCGGAATGCATCTTGACCAGAAATATCGTTATAAGGATCCGCTTCAGCGTAACCTAGGCTTTGTGCATCTTTTAATACATCATCGAACGCTAATCCTTCACTACGCATTTGAGTTAAGATGTAGTTTGATGTACCATTCAAGATTCCTTGAATATGGTGTACATCATTTACACGTAAGATATTTTGCATCGTTTTAATAACAGGAACGCCACCAGCAGTTGTTGCTTCGTAGCCCACTTGTACGCCATATTGCTTCGCTTTTTCTTGCAAAGCTAAACCATGTTTAGAGAACATTACTTTGTTAGCAGTAATTACGTTACAACCATTTTCGATTGCAAGTGCTGAATATTTAAATGCTGGTTCTTCCCCAACTATTGCTTCAAATACAACTTGTAAATCTGGAATAGCTAAAATATCTTCAAAGTTATCTGTTATTAAATCTTGTGGTGCATTTGAACGTGGTTTAGTTACGTCACGTACTAAAATTTTAGCGATTTCAATATCTACTCCTAATGTCTCTTTAAACTGTTCACGCTTTTCATTAATGATATGATAAATACCTTGCCCTACAGTACCAAATCCTAGAATCGCTACTTTTACTGCCGCCATACGATCGCCTCCAAAAATAAAATTGCAATCTTACATTCAATCTCCAAATTGTGTTCAAACTCCATCTAGTATTGATGACTTCAAAGCCAGATGTTAAACATCATTTTGTAGTTCCAATTCTGTTTGTTTTCTAGCACAACACCATATGATATTGACTTCTAAATAATTCAGAGAAAAGATATTTACTAATTATGTTGCTGTACAACTGTATTTAACCCCTTTACAGCGTATATCCCCCATAATCCCCTTACGAATAGTTTTTCAAATAGCGTTTAGCAATTATATCAATTACTAATACACTGTACTTCAATTTTTTTACTTATTGATGATTCTAGACTATAAATGAACAGATTACAAGAAAAATCTTTCCGGAAAGGACAATTGTTTTTCTCAGAAGGTCACACAAGCCAAGAATAACAACACTTTAACTGTATTTTGGAATTTCAGATTAAATGTTACTAGTTTAAAAATAACGATTTGAAAAGAAAAAAGGACGACATAATGCCCCTCGTCATCCCTTGAATTAGCCTTTTCTTCATTAATAAATACTTACTTTGTAACAACAGCTTCTGTTACTTTTGCGAAGGCGTTATCTAGTGCTTCTATAATATCCTCAATTGCTTCTAAACCAATTGATAATCGTACAAGCTCTTCAGAAACACCCGCTAATACTAATTCTACTGCACTTAACTGTTGGTGTGTTGTAGATGCTGGATGGATAATTAATGAACGCGCATCACCTACATTTGCTACATGCGAGAATAACTCAATGTTATCAATTAACTGGCGACCAGCTTCACGGCCACCTTTAATACCGAATGTTAATACTGATCCGAACCCATTTTTTAAATACTTTTTCGCATTTTCGTGAGTTGCACTGTCTTCAAATCCATTGAAACTAACCCACTCAACATTTTCATGACCACGCAAGTATTCAGCTACTTTTTTAGCATTCTCATTATGTCGTGGTACACGTAAATGTAATGTTTCAAGACCTTGAATTAACTGGAATGCATTGTCAGGACTTAATGTTGGACCAAAATCACGTAACAATTGAACGCGTAATCGAGTTGCGAATGCAGCACTTGCAGCATCAACACCGTAGCGAATACCATGGTAAGATGCATCTGGTTCTGTATAGTCAGGGAATTTCCCTTGCGTCCAATCAAATTTACCAGCATCGACAGCGACACCACCGATTACTGTACCGTGGCCACCAATCCATTTTGTTGCAGAGTGCACTACAATATCAGCACCGAACTCTATTGGATTTGAACCATATGGTGATGGGAATGTATTATCAACAATTAGTGGAATCTCATTTTCATGTGCGATATTTGCCAAAGCTTCAATATCCACTACAGTTAAACTTGGATTACCTATTGTTTCCACATAAATCGCTTTTGTATTTTCTTGAATCGCTGTACGGAAGTTTTCTGGATCTCTTTCATCTACAAATGAGGCTGTAATACCATAGCGTGGTAAAGTATTGGCTAACAAATTATATGTACCGCCATATAAACTACCTGAAGCAACAATATGATCGCCTGCGCGTGCAATATTTAAAATTGAAAATGAAATAGCAGCCATTCCTGAAGATAGTGCTACTGCCGCTGTTCCACCTTCTAATAGTGCAACACGTTTTTCAAATACATCGACAGTTGGGTTCATAATACGAGAATAAATATTACCGGGTTCTTCAAGTGCAAATAGTTTTTGAGCATGCTCCGTACTATTAAAAGCATAAGCAGTTGTACGATAAATTGGTACAGCACGAGCACCTGTTGTTGGATCTGCTACTTGGCCACCGTGTAATAATAAAGTTTCTGGACGTAAATTTGTCATCATTCATTCCTCCTAAATGTATTTTTGAGATGGCAAATCGGAGGTGTGAGGAGGATTTTTTGGAAAAATAAAAACCCTCTTCGCTAAGAAGAGGGTTGCATAAGCAATTTTTCCTCCCCTTATCTGTCAGATCCGATTAAAAATCTGTAGGAATTAGCACCATTGTGAGTTCGTCACTCACCGGTTGCTGGGCATCGCAGGGCCTATCCCTCCGCCGCTCTTGATAAGAGTATTTGATTCAGTTCCATCTTGTTGACAAGTATAGAAGATAAATCAAACTAATGTCAATACTTTTATTTGTTTTTTCTGAACATTAAATTTAATAGATACAATTTTTAGATAGATGAATTTAATTTAAGTAGACTTTAAAATATGTTAGCCTAAAGATAGACAGTAAATATATATTATTTGGCAAAGGGGTTTCGGATAATGACAAGAGAATTACTACGTAGTCACGCTTCTGTGCGTAAATATACAGGAGAACTTATTTCTAAAGAAGTAGTTGTCGATTTAATTGAAACAGCACAAATGGCAGCGAGCTCTCATTTTGTACAAGCATATAGTGTCATTTGGGTTACAGATGAAGATAAAAAGAAAAAACTTGGAGAACTTTCGAATAATGAATTCCAATTTGGAACAGCGGGTGCTTCGTTTTTATTTTGTGTAGATTTTAAACGACTGCAAGTTGCGGGCCAAAAAAATGGTGTAGAAATTATTGCTGATTCTGCAGAGAACGTACTTGTAGGTGTAGCAGATGTTGCTCTTTTCGCTCAAAACTTCGTTATTGCAGCTGAAGACCAAGGTTACGGTATCTGTTATATTGGTGGAGCGCGTAATAATCCAAAAGAAATTAGTGAATTATTTGGTCTTCCTGAATATGTATTCCCGTTATTTGCTATGACGATTGGTGTACCTACAAAGCGTAATGAAACAAAACCTCGATTACCAGTTCAAGCTATACTACATGAAAACAATTATGATGTAGATCGATATGATACATTGTTAGATGAGTATGATGCAACAATGGAAGACTACTATGCAAGCCGCGGGTCTAATCGTAAAATGGCCAATTGGACAAAACAAATGGCGGATTTCTTAATAGAACAGCGTCGACCACATATCAATGAATTTTTAGCACAGAAAGGCTTCACTTGGAAGTAATAAAGAAAACTCTAAAATTAGGGATACCTAGTTTTAGAGTTTTTTTGCATGAGTTCAACCTATTATAAGTTGTTTTACTACGCCTCTTCTCCTTCACTTTGATAAATTACTATTCATAATCCCATTAAAAAACCTGCCACTATTTAGTGACAGGTAGGCATTTCATTTTATTCTTTGACTAAACCTTCGATTACTAGCTCTTTTACAGGTAGGAAAACTTCGCCTGAGTTGATATATTTCACTTCGACTGTGTCACCTTCTTGTAGATAAATAGCTAATGGTACAACTTCTGAGCTCACGCTATAGTTGTCTTTGTTATCTAACATAAACGATACTGTTGTGAAGTCGCCACTTTTCTCTTTATAAACGCGGACAATTTTCCCTTTAATGGTTGCTTGCTCTTGTTTAGAGCTACCATTTACAGAACTGCCTCCACGACTTAGGATAGCTTTATATTGTCTTAATGCCTCATTTGGAGTAGCTCCTGAAACTGAAAGCTCAGGATTAGCAGCTGAGACGATGAAATAATTTTGTAAGAAACCGTTTGAATCGAGCACTGGTGTTAACCAGCTTGCTTCACCATAGAAGTTGTAGATGATTGGCATTTGACCATGCCACTTTTTCTCGATAAATTTCTTTTCGATTATTTGTAATGCTCCTTGAGAATCCATGTACGCTTCCTCTTGGTTGCCCGTGTAATACGTTGCCTCTCCAGTGCGGCCATTTGTTAATGAATAACCGAGCATTGAATCGACACCTTCTTTAGGACTTGTAAAATCTGTGAAGTAGTACATATCACCATTTTCATCAAAGATTGGGCTAACATTAGCTTCCGTTCCTTCATCCGAAGGTAATTTCACATCTTTTTTTCCAAATTTACTATTCCAGAAACCGTGAACATAGTTACCAAAATAGCTATTTTGAAGGCTAACTGCTTCCGGTGAAACTGCACCGTCGATAAATGTTGGAACATCTTTTAAAGCAAATGTCTGAGATTTACCTGTTTTTGCATCAACCATAATAATACCTTCTGCATCAAAGCCGTTACGCGCTGTGATGAATTTCCCATATGAACGAATATAATATGGTTTACCATTATCATCAACTTCAAGTTGAGGCTCACCGTAGAAAATTTTCGTTGGATTTTCTAAACGAATATGACGCTCAACATTATTGTTTAAAAATGAAGAAGTCGTATATTTCATTTCTGATTTGATGAACTTTGGATTATCTGAAGAATCTGTAGCACTCATTTTAAAATAACCTGGTGTCACTTTCCCTTTCGTCCATTTAAAGAAGCCTGAGAATTCAACAGGCGCAATATACACAAATTCGCCGTTAACCTTCTGAATTTGCAAACTACCTAATTCATAGTAGCTTGTATTTGGTACTTGGCTAAAAGCCTTTTTCATTTTATTACGAGCAAATTTTGGCGGTACGCTTGCAGGTGTTTTTGTTTCATCAAATGCCTTCAGTTCCACTTTTTGTGTCATTTCAGCTGATGTGTATTTTTCATTCGCATTAAATAATGGCGCTGCCAAAATATATACACCAAAACCTAAGCTTCCTAAAAACAGAATACCTTTTAAATTACGCTCCATACCACTTGCAGACCAAGCTCCAAGCGCTGTTAAAACAATTATCACTGGCCATAAAAGCGTCCAATTTTGATCAATTATTAGAACATAGTAAATTGTTGCTGTCGCTATAAATGCAACTATGAATACGAAAATAAAGAATTGGATTTTGAATTTAGCTTTCAAATCTCCATCTTTTGTTTTACTTGTTATCGGTACGATTAATAGTCCAGCTACTGCTGCAACTATCGCCGACATTATTAATGTAGCAATCATTTTGATCATCCTTTCACATATCTATTTTACGATACAATCTTCAGAAAGTTTCAGTTATATTTTATATTAGAAAGGTTTTATTTATTTTAGGCAAGAATACTCTTTAATGAAGGGAGGTGAGAATATGAAACAAAAAATTCTCATTAGCTTAATCATTCTATTAGGCATCATTTATATTTTCTTTATACCTGCTGAGCCTGTTACAGTGAAACTAAGCTTTAAAGTAGTTCCAATGCTTCTAATTATTTGGTTAGCTTCGTTTCAAAAAGCATCGCCTAATACAAGTTATAAAAAATGGTTACTACTTGGATTACTCTTTTGTATGATTGGTGACGCAACACTCCAATGGTTTTTATTTGGTTTAACTAGTTTTTTAATCGGTCACATTTGCTACATCGTTGCATTTGTACAACTTAAAGAAAAAATAATTGCTAGACCTGCAGCTACCCTTTTATTACTTTATGGAGGGTTTATGGTTATTTGGATTGCTGGGACTGTCTTTAAATCTGGAGACATCATATTAGGTGTTGCTGTTATCGCATATATCACTGTTATTTTAACAATGGGATGGACAGCTATTCAGACAAACTCGAAGCTTGCTACAATAGGGGCACTATCATTTATTTTCTCAGATTCAATATTATCGATTAATATGTTCATTACTGATGTACCTTTTTCTCATGCACTTATTATGGTGAGCTATTACGGTGCACAGCTATTGTTTGCTATTAGTATTTCTTATTATTCCGTCATCCGAAAGAAAGTGTTAGAATAGTGACAATGCTTTTACAATAAGGGGGATATTCCAATATGAAAGAAACAGTGATTGAAAGACTAGTACGTTATGCACAAATTGATACACAATCTGATGCTGAAAGCGAAACAACTCCATCAACTGAAAAACAATGGGATTTACTACATGTACTTGAGAAGGAATTAGCCGAAATCGGTATGACTGAAATCTCTCTTGATGAAAATGGCTACCTATTTGCTACACTACCAGCTAATTCAGATAAACAATTACCAACAATTGGTTTTCTAGCGCACGTTGATACTACTACAGACTATACTGGTACAAATGTTAAACCACAGCGTCATGACAATTACGACGGTGGAGATATTCAATTAAATGAAAATACAGTTCTATCTCCGAAAAATTCACCAGAGCTTGCCAATTATGTAGGGCAAACATTGATTACTACTGATGGTACTACTTTACTTGGTGCTGATGATAAAGCAGGTATTGTTGAAATCATGACAGCTATGGAATATTTAATTTCTAATCCAGATATTAAACACGGTAAAATCCGAGTTGCCTTCACACCTGATGAAGAAATCGGCCGTGGGCCACATAAATTTGATGTTGAAGCATTTAATGCTGATTTCGCTTATACAATGGATGGTGGTCCTTTAGGTGAATTACAATATGAGAGCTTCAACGCAGCTGGAGTAAAAGTTAAAACTTTCGGCGTAAGTGTACACCCAGGCTCTGCCAAAGATAAAATGGTCAACGCTATTACAATGGCTATTAAATTCCAATCTTATATGCCTGCAGATGAAGTACCCGAAAAAACATCTGGTCATGAAGGATTCATTCATCTAATGAACTTCAACGCCCATATCGAAGAAGCAAGACTTTCTTATATCATTCGATACTTTGACCGTGAAGAATTTGAATCAAGAAAACAATTATTTAAAGAAGTTGAAGCCAAAATTAAAGCTGAGTTCGGTGAAGATGCCATTACAGTTGAAATAGCAGATCAATACTATAATATGGCTGAAAAAATTGAACCACAAAAAGATATTGTTGATGTAGCCTTTAAAGCAATGGAAAACCTAAATATCAAACCTTTAATTTTGCCAGTTCGTGGTGGTACAGATGGGTCCCAACTCTCGTATATGGGAATGCCTACTCCGAATATCTTCGCTGGCGGCGAGAATATGCATGGACGATTCGAGTATGTTTCTGCTGAGACGATGGTTAAAGCTACTGAAGTTATCATCGAAATTGTCCAATTATTTGAGCAACGAGCATAAAGCGTATTTATAGGTAGGTGATATTTTGAAAGAAATTGCTTTAGGTGTTTTAGCGTCATTATTTTTTGCTGTAACTTTTATATTAAATCGAGTAATGGAGTTAGATGGTGGTAGCTGGCTATGGAGCTCATCATTACGTTACTTTTTCATGATTCCCTTTTTACTCGTTATTGTGATGTACCGTAAAGGCATACAACCAATGACAAAGGAAATGAAAAAACGACCTAAAGTTTGGCTATTATGGAGCTTTGTTGGCTTTGTCCTATTTTATGCACCGTTAACATTCGCGGCTGCTTATGGACCTGGTTGGCTCGTATCGGGAACATGGCAATTTACAATTGTTGCAGGAGTATTATTAGCACCTCTTTTCTTCATACGACTTGGTGAGAAAACAATACGACAGAAGATTCCTATCGTGTCATTGCTTATATCGTGCATTATTTTAGTTGGGATTATATTAATTCAAATCCCTAGTGCTAAAACAGTTTCTATTGAAAGCTTAATGTTAGGCATCTTGCCGGTTATTGTTGCAGCGTTTGCTTATCCACTTGGAAATCGTAAGATGATGGATGTGTGTGATGGTCGTTTAGATACCTTCCAAAGGGTTCTCGGCATGACCATCGCTTCCCTTCCTGCTTGGATTATATTAGCTGTTATTGCTCTAATAACAGTCGGGTTGCCTTCTGCTAGCCAAGTAATTAATTCACTTCTTGTTGGGATTAGCTCAGGTGTTATTGCGACTATTCTTTTCTTTATCGCAACAGATCGCGTCCGTAATAACCAAGGAAAACTTGCAGCCGTTGAAGCAACACAATCGACTGAAATACTATTCGTTATTGTAGGAGAGATGATTATCTTAGGTATTCCTTTACCAGAGCCACTCGCCCTATTCGGCTTAGCTATTATCATCATTGGAATGTTCTTACATAGCTATTACACAATGTTGATGAAGAAAAAACAAATGCCCACTGTCCGAAATTATCAAGAACTAAATTAAAAAGATAAATAAAAGAGCGTTACATATTTTATATGACTAATATGTAACGCTCTTTCCTTTTTTTAAACTAAAGCACCCCGTTAGTTTAATAATTTCGCTTTAATTTTATTTGTATATTTATATGAATTAATAATTTTTATTGTTAATCCTGCTAACAAAAGTCCAAGAATCCCTCCAAAAATATTAAGCCACAAATAAATAATTGTAAGAATATTAAAGCCTCCTATAACCAAACCAAGATCTTCAAATAAAAGGTGTAACATCTCAATCCCAATACAATTTAATATAACAATAGAAATTACTTTCTTAATACTTTTTAAATTGAAAAGAATTGATAAATAAATTCCTAAACTTACTAATAAAAGTGTAAATAATGCTTATAATCTCCATTTTACGATTATAAGCAGAATCATCCACAGTCAGATAGATAAATTATGGATGAAGTGCCCGTGCCATCGCGTCCAAATAGTTCTGACTGGCACGCTGACTCACTTCGGCTTCAGGCACAAATACCTCAAAGCAATGGAAGCAGCCAGGGTAGAGTTGAAATTCAACGTCTACTCCTGCTTGTGCTAGTCGTGTTACATATTCAATGGTTTCATCTCGGAATAAATCGAGTTGACCTACACATGTATAAGTTGGCGGTAGCCCCGCTAAGTTGTCTGCTCTCGAAGGTACAGCGTAGGGAGATACCTCGTTGGAATCGTTCTCCTTGCCCAAGTACATACTCCAAGCCGTTGAATTGTTTGCTCTATTCCATGTTGCGTGGTCTTCTGTAATCTCATAGCTTGATGGTGTTATGTTGCGGTTGTCAAGCATCGGATACAGCGGCATCTGGAATATAATAGATGGACCTCCTTTATCACGAGCCATTATCGCAAGCGCTGCTGTTAGTCCGCCGCCTCCACTTGCACCGGCGATCGCAACTCGATTCACATCAATGCCAAGCGAGTCTGCCTCATTTGTCATCCAAACCAATCCTGCATAACAATCTTCGATAGCCGCTGGATATTGATGTTCGGGAGCAAGTCGATAATCGACAGACACAACAACGCATTTAGCAGTCTGAACAAAGCGTTCACACAAAACATCGTCCATATCGGGGTGTCCCATTACGTATCCGCCACCGTGAATCCACAGCATAGCTGGAAGTTTATCAAGATTTTTCTCAACGGGTTCGTAAATTTTAACTAACATCTCGCCCGCAGCGCCAGGAATCGTTCGATTGGTCATGAGTACAAATTTTGATTTTTCCAAATGTGGATTCGACAAGAAACTTCGACTCGACTCTAAATTCTCCGCTAATTGAAAGCCTGGAAATTGTGAGAAAGCCTGTTTTAATTCTGGTAATACTCTACTGTCAATTTTCATATAAATTCCTCCAGTTAGATAATGAGACTTCAATCATTCCTTATTGAATGATTCACGGACTGGATGTGTCTCCTGTTCTCCTTCAGCTTCCCATTTGGCAATTTCCTCCCGTACACGAGGGGCAACTTCTGTTCCAAGCAATTCTATGGCACGCATGACTTGATTATGTGGCATTGTACTTAACGGAACATACATCATAAAGCGTGTAATCCCTACATGCTTACGAAGATGGATGATTTTTTCGGCGACTGTATCTGGATCACCAACATACAATGCCCCTTCAAAACTGCGTGCAGCATCAAAGCTGGAACGATCATAATAAGGCCAGCCCCGCTCTTTGCCAAGTTTATTCATGCCTGCCTGAGTGGATGGGAAAAATGTATCTGCTGCCAATTCCGTATTCTCTCCAACAAATCCTATCGAATGAGATCCCACCTGAAGTTTTGATACATCATGACCAGCGTGAGCCGCCGCTTTCTTATATAGCTTTACGATTCGTGCAAATTGCATTGGGCTACCACCAATAATTGCCAGCATAAGTGGTAATCCCAGAAGACCGGCACGGATAGCAGACTCCTCATTTCCACCGCTACCAACCCAAATCGGTAGAGAATTTTGAACAGGTCTTGGATACACACCTAAATTATTGATTGCTGGTCGATGTCCGCCTTCCCAAGTCACTTTTTCGGACTGACGTATTTTGAGCAGTAATTCCAAATGTTCTTCAAACAGTTCATCATAGTCATTCAAGTTATAGCCAAACAATGGAAAGGATTCAATAAAGGAACCACGACCCGCCATAATCTCTGCGCGTCCATTTGAAATGCCATCCAGTGTAGAAAAATCCTGAAAAACGCGCACAGGATCTGCTGAAGAAAGCACGGTTACTGCACTCGTGAGCCGTATCTTTTCCGTTTGTGGTGCCGCCGCTGACAGAACCATCGCTGGAGAGGATGCTGCATAATCCTTCCTATGGTGCTCACCAACGCCAAACACATCAAGTCCTACTTGATCAGCAAGAACGATTTCTTCGACAACTTCACGCAATCGCTGTGCGTGACTTATCACTTCGCCACTATGAACATCTGGTTTCGTTTCTACAAAAGACGTAATACCTATTTCCATTTGTTATCTCTCCTAGTTTAATTAGATTTTAAGCCTAAAAAATTAGTCATTTCCTTTATGGTAGTAATGTGTTATTCATATTGGCTAACACATGTTTATTTCATGAAGTCTTAACTCGGCTGGTCATAGCCCAAAAAAGAAGAGCGAAAGCACTGACAGAGGCTCCGAGTAAGGAAACCTCTCCCCAGCCAAAGTGTGCGTATATTTGAGTCGAAGCAATGGAACCACCAGCACTGCCGATAGAATAAAACACCATATACCCAGCAGTAAGTCGACTCCGTGCTTCTGTACGCAATGGAAGGATCATGGTTTGATTTGTAACATGTATTGCCTGTACGGCCAAATCAAGTAGAACTATACCTATCACTAATGCGATTAATGACTGCTCTATATAACTGATGAACAACCATGAAATCAATAATAAAGCTAAAGCAATACCTGTCGTTCGTTGTCCGTAACCTTGATCGGCCAATTTCCCTGCTCGTGCCGCAGCCAATGCTCCAGCCACACCTACAAGACCGAATGCACCAATTGCACTATGAGATAGAGCAAATGGAGGTGTGCTTAGTGGCAGGACTAGTGAAGTCCATAAAATACTGAAATCAGCAAAAATCAGCATGGCTAGAACGGAGCGAACGCGTAATGTTCGTTCTTGAATAAACAAAACAAGCACCGATCTAATCAACTGAGAATAGGATAGTGATTTTACCTCGCGCTCAACATTGGGCAACAACTTTAAAAACATACAAACCATCAAAAGCATGAGCGCAGCAGAAACTAGATATACGGAACGCCAACCCGCAAGATCTGTTAATATACCAGCAAAAGTCCGTGCGAGAAGTATGCCAATGACTATCCCACTTGTTACAATGCCAACGACACGACCTCGTTCTATAGGGGAAGCGATGGTCGCTGCAAACGCCATGAGAGTCTGTGTCACAACTGCAAGCAGACCCACCAAAGCCATACCTGCGAAAAGTACCATGCTAGAGAAGGCAGTACCAACTATAACCAGAGCTGTTATAGATAATAGCATCTGGCCGACAATTAGACGTCGCTGGTTTAGTAAATCTCCAAGCGGTACGAGTAGTAGTAAGCCCAATCCATAAAAAATCTGTGTGATGGTAATAACGACACCAATAATGGAATGGTCAATACCAAACTCATTAGATAGTTGATCAAGCAACGGCTGTGCAAAATAAATATTGGCAACAGACATTCCACAGGCAATCGCAAACAATAATGCCAACGCGCGAGACATTGATGGCTGTTGATTCAAATTAGGTTTCGTTATGGAATATTTATCACTTATCTTGGTGTAGAGTGGATCATTTTCTAGATTCGTCTCTGTTTCGCACACACCTTAACCCCCAATCATATTGGATTTTTGATTATAACATACCGTTCGGTACAATATAATTACTGGTAAATATATCTTAACCACATTCATTATGTCAACAACTTATTTGCATTAAAGTTAATATTACATTAAATAAATGGGGAGTGGTTTGACATGTTGAATGGCTAATAATATAATAATTACATACTGATTGGTATTGAAAATAGCAATTGTAATTACCTACACATACATCCTAAGCAATTAATAAAATCAAAGTTTGAAGAGGTGAATTCTTAATGGCAAGAACCCGTGAATTTGATGAGGATCAAGTTTTAGATGCAGCAATGCAGTTATTTTGGGAGAAGGGATATGAGGCTACCTCATTAAGTGATCTTACTTCTAGAATGGGTATTCAACGCCCTAGTATTTATTCGACTTTTGGAGATAAGAAAGAATTATTTGAAGCCGCACTTCGCAGATATACAATGTCTCGGGCCTCTGATATACGAACTAGGCTTCAAAGTCACTCCTCTGTAAAAGAGGCATTTTCTATTTTCTTTGCAGATGTCGTCATTGAAGAATACGCAGAAGATCTTAGTAAAGGTTGTTTTTGTATCAATACAATGGTTGAACTAGCACCTCATGATGAGAAATTTGAAATCTTAACCAGAGAACATCAAATGTATCTAGCCGTCATTTTTCAGGAGACGATCGAGCGGGGAATCCAATCAGGTGAGCTGGAAGCCAACACAGATGCAAAGCCTTTGGCACAGGCACTGATTGTAGCGTTAATCGGTCTAACAGTTATGTTGAAATCTCGCCCCCAACGTTCATTTGTCGACAATGCAATAGCAGCGACGCTCACATTACTTAAGTGATGATTGTATATTCAACTACGGAATTGTTTTAATTTAATGCTATTAATAATTTATTCAATAAAAAAAGTCCTCTATGATAATAACTGCAATTTGCAATTATTTCATAGAGGACTTTTTAATACTCAGACAAATAGACTATCATTAATCTACATTCTCTAAACTGGCTTTTAGAGCTTTTTTATCTTCGATTCTTTTTACTAAATGAATGCTGATTTCATAAAGTAAAATCATCGGTATGAGAACAAGTAATTGACTCATAAAATCTGGTGGTGTAATAAGTGCAGAAAATACTGCCATAAATACATATGACCATTTTCTAATACTTTTCATTGTATATGCAGTCAAAATACCAATCGTTGATAAAAACATAGCTATAATCGGCAGTTCAAATAGTAAACCTATTGGAACAGTCGTCATGATGAGATAGTGAATATATTCACTCGCTGATATCATCACATTAAAGTTTGATTCACCTATACCAATAAGAAATTGATAGCTAAGCGGGTTAATAATGAAATAACCAAATGAAACCCCTACTAAAAATAGTAACAACATTACAGGAGAATATAATCCTAAAAAGCGGCTTTCATTTTCTTTTAATCCTGGTTTAACAAACTGCCAAATAAAATGCATTAAGAATGGTAGTGAAAGACCAAGTGCAATTGTGGTAGAAACAGACATATAGAATTTAACCACTTCTAACGGACCTAAAATGACTAAATCATGTCCACGTGTTACATACGGAAGCCATTTATTCACCGTAGCAAATACAATGATGAAGAATATGACAAAAATAGTAACACCTTTTATGATTTGTTTTCGTAAGTCAGCTAAATGAGCAACAAGAGATTCGTTAACCAAACTTCCTTTTTCCTCCTCATTTTCCTCTGGTGGAGTAGGAGATGGCTCTCGATTTTCAACAGAAGCATCTTCTGTTGTTTCTGGAGTTTCATTTTCATCCGAACTGATTAAATCCAAAGGGCTAAGTACCTTTTTTCCATTTTCTTCATACGGATCCATACGAACACCCTCTACTTAAATTTCTTTTTTATCAGTTGTTGTTTTTTCTTTTTTAACATCTTCATCGTCATCCATTAAGCCTTTAGTAGACTTTTTGAACTCTGCAAAAGTTTTCCCTACTGCTGAACCGATTTCAGGTAATTTTTTTGGACCGAATACGATTAAAACGATAACTAAAATAATAATTAATCCTGGTACACCTATTGAACTAAATCCCATGCTTTATTCCTCCTTTATAATTAGACTAAAGAGCCGCCTTTTTTGCTGTATTTAATGACACCTTCTGCACAGCGGTAAGCTAGCGCACCTACTGTAGCAGTTGGGTTGTAACCACTGTTATTAGAGAAGCTACCTGCACCTACTGCAAATAGATTTTCACAATCCCAATGTTGTAAGTATTTATTAACAACACCTTCTTCAGGAGTTAAACTCATAACCGTACCACCTGTGTTATGTGTAGATTGGTAAGGTACGATGTTGTAGTGATCGATTGGAGCACGTGCTTCAACCTTTTTAGCGCCCATTTCTTTTAAAATACCTGCTGATTTATCAGAGATAAATTTGTGTAAAGCAATATCTTGTTTAGTGAAATCATAGTTTAATTGTAATAGTGGTTGTCCATATGCATCTTTATAAGTACTATCTAAAGTTAAGAAGTTTTCCTTATGTGGAATAGATGCACCTTGACCGCCAAGACTTAATGAACGCGTGTAGTTCATAATAGATTGTTTTTTAAACTCTGCTCCCCATGTTGGTGTATCAGATGGTACTGGGTTATTACCAATTGGACGGTTACCTAATTGCATAAGTGCAATGTTAGCACCATGGATAAAGTCTAAATCACTATGGTCAAAGCTATCACCATTAAAGTCATCGATACACATACCAAGAGCACCTGCACCCATAAATGTATTGAATTGTTCATCGAAGAAACCTGTTGCACCTGGCATGATTTGATAGCAATAGTTACGACCGAGTGTACCTTTACCAGTTGCAGGGTCATACATTTCACCTATGTTAGATACCATTAGTAATTTTGCGTTGTTCATCATGAAGCTTGTTAACACAACTACATCAGCTGGTTGGATAAATTCTTCACCAGAAATTGTATCAATATATTTAACGCCAGTAGCTTTTCCACCTTTTGTTAATACTTCGATAACGTTTGAATTACAACGCACTTCATAGTTACCAGTCTTTTTAGCAGTTGGGATAACTGTTACTTCTGGAGAAGCTTTTGCACCGTATTCACAACCAAAACGTTCACAGAAGCCACAGTATTGACAAGCATTAATTTGTTCGCCATCTGGGTTTTTATAAGCTTCTGATAAGTTTGCAGAAGGAACCATGTATGGATGGTAGCCTAATTTATCAGCTGCTTTCTCGAATTTTTGCAGTAGTGGGGTTTTCTTCATTGGAGGTGTTGGATATTCGCTTGAACGTTTACCCCAGAATGGGTTTTTATCTTCACCTGATATACCAGCTGTTTTTTCATACTTATCAAAATAAGGTTCTAACTCATCATAAGTCATTCCCCAGTTTTGGATTAAATAATCTGAGCCTAATTTGTCTTTACCATATTTTTTTTCAGTCATTGTCTTCATTTCAAAATCATATGGCAAGAAACGATATGTTTGACCGTTCCAGTGAGTACCAGAACCACCAAGACCTTCACCTAATAAAAATGAACCTAATTGGCGCATTGGTAGTGCTCTTTGTTTACGATTATTACGGAAAGTTACAGTTTCTTTTGATAGGTTTTGCATTAATTCATAACGTATTGCGTAACGATATTCATCATGTACGTTCATGAAATCTTCTGTTCCACGTTTAGCACCACGTTCCAAACCTACGACTTTCAAACCGGCTTTCGCGCTTTCAGCTGCGACGATACCGCCTGTCCAACCTACCCCTACTGTTACAACGTCTACTTTGGGCATAGTTTTAGTCATTTTTCTAACCTCCTGTATTAATGTTGACCTAATGGTTTAGGTGCAATTTTTTGGAATTTATCTTCTTCAATTACATTGATATATGACATTTGGTGACCTGGGAAGCCTTTCATTTTCCATCCTTCCATGTTCAAGTTACCGCCGTACATTGGATCAGCATATGCTCCTTCAATTGTTGCTGAACGCAGTAATGTAAAGAAAAATGCAGAAGTTACTCCAGACATTGCTACTTCACCTTTTTGGAAAGCAGTAAGAATTTCATCCATTTGCTTATCATCAAGTGATGAGAATCCATTTTTAAAGCGTTTTTGAGCTTCCGCTTCAAGTTTACCAACACCTTGTTTGAATATCTCTGCTCTTGTTAAACGTGATTGGTAACCTTGAGTAGCTTCACCAGCATAGAAAGGTCCTTGCATATACTCTCTAGAGTTACTGCCATAGTTACCTGCTAATTGATGATCGATAAAATATGGAACACCAAGATCAATCGCACCTGCACCTAAGTCATCTTTAGGGAAAATACGTTCTGTTGCATTTGATAAAATTTCGAATTCTTTATCAGTAGTAAAGAACATTTTACCTTTACTGTTCGTATTTGCAGCCTGATCTTTAGATGCGTTTTTATCGCTGTTTGATGAATTATTCTTGTTCGAACCAAATCCGATTAATCCACCAATTAAGCCGCCACCTACTAATGTTCCAGTTGCAATACCTGTTGTTTTTAAGAAATCACGTCTTGATAAATCTTTCTTACTCATATAGGAACCTCCCTTAATACTTTATTCGTACTAAATTTGTCATTAAGTACTCATAAAAAAGCAACCGTTACCCCAAGACTACTTTTTGAAAATAATATTTTCCTAACTTAATTAATAAAATACGTTATGTAAAAACAGTTGTCGATTATTCTTCAAACAGATTATTAAGAAACCATCTGTTTGGAGAGAAATCGATAAGTTCACAAAAATGTCTTAATAAAAAAGTTTCGAAAAATGTCACATATTCAATTCTAATCATCTCACTTCAGAAGAACAACAGAACTTATTAATCATAAATTTTACATTATAAGGGCTTTATTATAGGTTTATAGACTTTTTTAAATTGGTATATTTTATTTATTTTCATTAATTAGGAATTAATATGGAAAAATGAAGATATACAGTAAAAATAATTCATACACCGAAACTTTCGTTTATCAAAATTCATAATCATTACAATAATCAATATATTTATTTTGAATAAAAGTATTTCAATATAATTTTATAGTGTATTTTTCATATTAATAACATCTCAAAACACCTATAATAATTACTGTTTTTTACTTTTCAGAAAAATCTTTCGGAATGATTATTAGCTTGTTAAAGGAGGTTTTAATTTCATTTTAGAAATCATTTCTCACTCTTAATTACTTTCTACTTTTCTATACGAAAGTGTTAAGAAAAACAAAAAACGGTAAGCCATTAAAGGCTTACCGTTCCAGTTTTATCGATATATTCTTAAACTTTTGAGGGGGGTTTAAGAACACATTGTATTGTTTAGCTAAATTTTGGAGAAAAGTAGCTAATTAAAGTCCTTCTCTACTTGCTATGTTGTAAAGGAGGTTTTTCTTTATATGATAATGATAATCATTATCATATAAATAGTCAAGCATTTTATAGAAAATTCACTTATATTTTATTCTCTAGATTTTTTTACTTTCTTTTTCTACGAAAGTCTAAATATTTATCCAATAGGTCTTTAAAATTTTATTGTATAGTAGTTTGTAAGGGGTGATTAAATGGGTACTTTATCAAAGGATCAAAGACAACAACTAAATGCATACAGCGTATATACGGACGAGCCATCAACAGTTCTCTTCCGGCTAGATCAATTGCAAGACGATTCATTTCTTCCTGATTTTATGAATCTTATGTATGCCATAAGTGGTGTAACATCAGAAACTACTGCGATTTCATATTTCACAAAACGCTATGGCATGTTCATCGCTATGCAGTTTTACATGCTTAGTACATATGACGAAGTTTGGGATAGCGATGTTTCTTCAATCCATTTTGGAGCACGTGAAGAATTTGGGAGAACAGCGCTTTGCATTTTTATTAAAGAAAACGATTGGCGCATTGTTGATGATTCAGAACGCGAAGAAGTAATTGCACATATTTTGCTCACACAGTGTCAGGAAATTATTCAGCAATTACGAAAAATTACATCTGTTTCTCCATTAATGCTGTGGGAAAACATTTTCGGCTATATGTTATGGCATTTCCATACCCTACTGTCTAATCCTGCAACTGAAGATCAGGCACGTATTGATTTAGACATTTTAGAGGATGATAAAGTATGGTCTAAGTTCTTAAAGCGCTCTCAATTTGCAAAGTATACTGGTGGTCAACATCCATCTAAATTAGTCAATATCCCTGTTCGTAAAACATGTTGTTTCTCAAAAGACGTACCAGGATGGTTACAATGTGGCTTCTGCCCTTTAAAGTAAGTTTTCCCCATCTATAAGAAGACTGAAAATTTAATGATTTTTTTATTCGGATAATCGTAAATTTTTCTTTACAATTTCCAAATTGAGGATTATAATTTAAACACTTAAAGTTTCCTCCAGGAAACTTTATTGTTCATACAACATTTTTGGGAGTGTGGGAAACTATGACGAAGACTAGAGAGAAAAATGTCTACAAACGCTTCGAAGCACCTAGAGCAGAGGATGTATTAAGAGGCGATGTGAAAGGCTTCAGACGCATTTTACCTTTCCTTGGTCCAGCCTTTATCGCTGCTGTCGCTTATATAGATCCAGGAAATTTTGCAACAAATATCACTGCCGGCTCTGAATATGGCTATTTACTATTATGGGTAATCGCAGTTTCAAACTTAATGGCCGTCCTCATCCAATCTCTTTCTGCAAAATTAGGGATTGCTACAGGAAAAAACTTACCGGAAGTTGCTCGTGAAAACTTTTCTAAAAAAACATCAATATTTTTATGGATACAAGCTGAACTAGTCATTATGGCAACCGATTTAGCCGAATTTATAGGCGCTGCTCTAGGGTTATATTTAATATTCGGTATTCCTATGTTACCTGCAGCACTTATTACAGCAGCCGGTTCATTTGCTATATTAGAATTACAACGTCGTGGATATCGTGCATTTGAAGCAGGCATATCTGGAATGGTTTTAATAGTCGTTGCAGCATTTGCCTTTCAAACATTTATGGCGAAGCCAGATGTGGGTGGTGTCATTTCAGGTATTTTCACACCACGATTTGAGGGTGTAGATTCCATCTTACTTGCAACAGGTATTTTAGGAGCAACTGTAATGCCTCATGCAATTTATTTACATTCTTCATTAACACAAAGTCGTGTTATTGGCCGTACCAATGAAGAAAAACGAAAAATTTTCCATTTTGAATTAATTGATATTGTCATTGCTATGATAATTGCAGGAGCAATTAATATGAGTATGTTAATTGTTGCAGCTGCCGTGTTCTTTAACAAAGGTATTGCTGTTGAAGATTTAGATGTGGCATTTGAAGGTTTAACACAATATATAGGACCGATGGCTGGTATTTCTTTTGGACTCGGATTATTGATTGCTGGTCTAGCAAGTTCTTCAGTTGGTACGATGGCTGGAGATATCGTAATGCAAGGGTTTATACGAAGAAAAATCCCAATTTATTTACGACGAGCAATTACGATGTTGCCTCCTCTTGCTATTATTGCATTTGGTGTTAATGCAACTTATGCATTGGTATTAAGCCAAGTCATATTATCATTTGGTATCGCATTTGCACTCGTTCCCCTTATCATCTTTACAAGTAATAGAAGAATCATGGGCGAGCTTGTAAATTATAAAATTACTACAATTGTTGGCTGGATAGTTGCTGCAATCGTAATTTCCTTAAATTTATATTTACTTTATCAAATGGCATTCGGTGCATAATCATAAACAAGTTCGAGCACACTTCTATATACAAGGGAGTGTGACTAAATGGAGAGACCTGAAATTCCAGCTGATAAAAAGATTTTCACTGATTTGCCCTATCTAGATAATCCTGATGTTGTCGATACAGATTCCATTAGCTTGTTCGATTTGCATGAAGATATGCAAACAGTTGACGCCATTCCTGTTGAAGAATTGAATGATAAAGTGAAGGATGAAGACAATCATCATGGAACAAAATCAACCTCTTCTACTAAACGGAGATACGCACGCTCGAAAGAGGATATAGAAACGTAAGATCGAATATTTTATTAAAGTATTAAAAAGCCTTACTTAAAGTATTTATCTATACTTTAGGTAAGGCTTTTATCTTTAAAATTAATTATCTACATAAAGTACTTGGGATATCTGGTTGAGCACCCATTTCAGTAACTACAAATGCCGCTACTTTTGAAGCGTATGCAATAGCATCTGTAAGCAAATCTCCATGACATAATGCAACCGCTAAAGCTCCGTTAAAAGAATCCCCTGCTCCTGTTGTATCCACTGCTTTTGCCATTTCAGCTGCTATGAATCCACTTTCTTCGGAAGTCATATAAAACGCACCTTTACTTCCAAGCGTTACGACTACTGCTTGTACTCCTTTTCCTATCATTATAGAACATGCCTTTTGCAAGTTTTCTTCCGAATCTGCTGAAATTCCTGTTAACAATTCAAGTTCTGTTTCATTAGGTGTTAATATTGATACTTTCTGTAACAGTGAATCTGGAATATTTCGTGCAGGTGCTGGATTTAAGATGATTTTCGCCCCATTTGCATATGCAAGCTCTGCAGCCTTTTCTACTGCTTCAATAGGTATCTCCAACTGTAATAGCAATATATCACTTGTTTTAAAAGCAGCTTCTGATTCTTGGATCTGCTCAGGTGTTACAAGGAAATTGGCTCCTGGGAATAGAACAATCGAATTTTCACCAACATCAGAAAGCTGAATGATTGCTTGGCCTGTTGCGCCTTGAGAAGAAATCGCTTCAGTTTTAACACCTTTTCTCTCCATATTCTCTTTCGCACGAATGCCATGGTCATCGGCTCCAACACTCCCGATAAATTGGACGTCTGCACCTAGCTGCCCTGCAGTAACTGCCTGGTTAGCTCCTTTCCCCCCAAAATACAGATCATGTTTCGTACTGTGAATTGTTTCACCTTCTTTTACTATATGAGGTACTTCATATACAAGGTCAATATTAATACTACCTGCTACTATTATTTTTTTAGTCTTCATTTAACTTGCTCCTTTATGGCTTAACTTTTTCGGAAATGGCAGCTAGAAGCTGGGCCTGCGTAGTTATACCATCCGATAAGGATAATAATTTAGCCATTTTTGTTACGGCAGGAGGCTTTAACATACTCATTTCTAGAACATCAGGGTTATAAAAAATTTGATTTACATTATCGTCTACAACTATTTTACGATTCGCCATAACAACAATTCTATCAAAATATTCACTTACAAACTCCATATCATGTGTAATTGTAATAACCGTTTTTCCCTTTTCTTCAAGTACTTCTAAAATGTGTACCAAACGTTCTAAACCAACCTTATCTTGGCCTGCAGTGGGTTCATCTAAAATAATAACATCCGAATCCATTGCTAAAACAGATGCAATTGTTACAAACTTGCGGACAGAATAAGGTAAATTATATGGATTCTCATCATTAAATTTTTTCACACCGCATAAATCCATTGCCCAATCCGTTAGTTTGTCTACTTTCTCTTCAGGAAAGCCCATATTTTTAGGTCCAAAACGTACTTCTGATTCTATGTTATTATGAAAAATTTGATCATCAGGATTTTGAAAAACATAACCTACTTTTCTAGAAATTTGCGCTGTTGTGTATTCATTTGTATCCATATCGTCGACTAAAACATTTCCTTTAGTTGGCTTTAATAATCCATTCATTAATTTTACAGCTGTTGTTTTCCCTGCACCGTTTTGTCCAATAATAGCAATACGCTCTCCACTTAATATAGACAAATAAAAATCTTCTAAAGCTAGAGTTCCATCTGGATATGAATAACTTACATTACTTATTTTTATATTAGTCATTATTTTCCTCCCACTCTATCTCTAAAGATTTCGGTAGTTCTTCATTTTGAATAGGGATAAATTTTAATGGAACACCCATCTCTTTAAGATTTAAAGCCACTTCAGTAACGTATGGGTATTGAATATTATATGTTGAATACTTGGAATCTGAAAAAACCTCTCTTACAGGTCCCTGCATAACAAGTGATCCTTCATGGAGTACTAATATATTATCGGCATACTCTGCAATTAAATCCATTTTGTGCTCTACAAGTAATACCGTTTTACCTCGTTCTTTCATGATACGAATAACATTAAAAATGTCTTCAGTACCAATGGGATCTAACTGAGATGTCGGTTCATCGATTACCAAAATGTCTGGATCCATTACAATAATGGCGGCTAACGCAACACGTTGCCTTTGTCCTCCAGATAATTCAAATGGATTTTTTTCTCTTAAATGTTCAATGTTCACTAGTTTTAATACATCTTCAACTCTTTGTATTATTTCTTCTACTGGTACACCTAAGTTTTCTAAACCATATGCAACCTCATCAAAAACAGAATCTTTTACACCAGAAATTTGACTGAAAGGATTTTGAAATACATAGCCAATCTTTCCACCTAGTTGTCCAAGTTGATAATCTACAATTTGCTTGCCATCTACAATAACTTCTCCTGCTAATTCACCTTTATAAAAATGTGGAACAAAACCACGTATCGCATTGCACAGCGTTGTTTTTCCAGCTCCATTATTTCCAACAATGGCTGTAAATGCTCCTTTTTGAATTGAAAATGTAATATTTTTCAAACAAAAATCATCGCTAACAGGGTAACGATACGACATATTTTTTATTTCAATGATATTTTTCATAAGAAAAACCTCCAAACAATAAGACTAATCATCAAAATAAGTAATACAATTGGTATTGTCCTATCAGAGCTACTATTCTTTAACTTATGTAGGCTCGTTTTTTTAGTAGGCGCAGAAAATGCACGTGATTCAAGCGTGATAGCACGTTCCTCCGTACTTGCAATAGAAGATAAAATTAGAGGCGTTAATATTGGTATAAATGCCTTTGCACGTATCAAAAGTGATCCTTCCGTTTCCACTCCTCGAGTCTTTTGCGCTTCCATAATAGTATTTGCTTGGCGTTTCATTTCAGGAATTATTTGTAGCGTTGATAATACAATATACGCACCCATGGGTGGCATACCCAAATCCTCCAGCGCTTTTACGAAATCACGTATTTCTGTAATCCTGAAAAAAAGTATGAAAGCTGAACCCATTGCTAACACACGTGAAGTTAGTACGAGTCCGTACTGTAACCCTTCTTTAGTTATCTCAAATATCCACCATTCACCTATAACTTGGTCTCCTGGATAGAAAAAAAGTTGCATTATAAAAACGATTCCCAGTAAAAACACTAATGCTTTCACAACAATGTCTAAATATTGTTTTCCTACTCCCGCAATAATAGCTATCACAAGTAGTATAGGAAACCAAGTAAATGCAAATATATAACTAGGTATGATAATAACTGAGATTGTTACAAATAAAGTAAAATACAATTTTGTCAATGGATGCAATTTTAATATTGGATTTAGTTTCATTATTGGCATCTCCTTAAAAATATGTCTTAAAATCTAAATCATAGAGAAAAAAGCCCCTTCCTTTCCATTGATAAACCGACAACGAAAATAGAAAGAGCTTAGTAGTATTAACGTTGTTTACGTTTCATATAAAGTTCCCCATAATTCATTTTGGATAAATAACGATCTGACATACTTTTAACAATGAAGTATACAATTAATACTGAGACTACTTTATCAGCTACTTCTGTAATAAATGAAGAAGAGAATACTGCAGTCCATAACTCTTGGCCTGCTGCTAAAAATGTCGCCGTAATAATTGCTGATGTATTACCTGTAGCGCCACCAAAAACTAAAACGGTTATTGGTGCAGATACAATGACAGCAATAAATGTGATAATAATACCTGAAATAATCACTTTACCAATTTGTTTGAACATACCAAACTTAGATAAATAACCTGCACCAATCCCTATTGCTATAGATGTTAACGCATACGGTAAATAAATAGGATTAAAAATAGCATTAATTAAATTTGTAATAAGTCCTGCTAAAAGCGCTACCCAAGGCCCTGCCACTACACCGATTAAAATTGTGCCAATGGTATCTAAAAAGATAGGTAATTTTAATACATTAGCAACCTGGAACCCTACTAGATTAACCGCAACACCTATTGGAATTAAAAGCATTGCTAACATATTAAAATCGTCTTTAAAGCTACGTTTCATCTCATCTTCCTCCTTCGGCTATTTTTCTACCTCAAAGTAACTGTTCAATAAGTGCATCTCCATATACCTATCATATTGTTTTCACATAGAAGTCAACTCCCTCTATAATTCTGATTATCATACATATAAAGCCACACGACAGACGTGTAAGCGGATACATTTTTTTATTTCCTTCCTTCATATAGAAAGCCTGTATTAATTGCATTGTCTTCTCCTACTTCATCTAATGATGGAAATATGGTTTTTGTGACATTAAACTCAATCAAAATTCTTAGGACACTTTGTATTTCATTCGAAACTACATCATCTAGAATGCTTTAGGCGATATGTTCCCACTAACAAATAAAATCCTTAATATTGGGGGCAAAACCTTTTTCTATTATCAATCTAGTTACAACATTTGATTATTATGTTTTTACTATTTTTTCAATCACTGTTTTACTTAATATATTTATGAGTGTTATCAAATACTACTATTAAAAACAAAAAAACTACTTGATATCTAAATAGATATCAAGTAGTTTTTAAATACTTATTCCTTAAGCTAATTGTTTACCAATCGTATTCACTGCATTAAAGAATAATTCGATAAATCCTTCACGATTAACTGTATGTAGTACTTTAACATTTGGCGCTTTACCTGTTTTACCTACATAATCAACAATTGTTGAACCAGCTGTTAAACGGCCTTCCAACTCCACTTCTACAAAGTAATCTCCACCCTGGAATAACTCTGGAGCAACAAGATATGCAACTGCACACACATCATGTACACGAATTTGTTTCTCGAAATTTGGAGCGTGAAATGGTGTTTGTGATTGTGTGAATGTATAAAATTTCATCATCTCTGCAACTTTTTCAGCAAACGGAGTTCCTGACTTGCTTAATCGTTCCATTTCATCAAGGGTAATATATGCTTTATGCGTTACATCTAAACCACTCATAACAATCGGTAAACCTGCACGGAAAACTAATTCTACCGCATGTGGATCAACATAAGCATTAAATTCAGCAGTTGTTGACACATTACCACCTACTGCTGCTCCACCCATCCATGAAATCATTTTTATTTTCGGTTTTACTTCTGGGTGTGCAAATAATAACGCTGCTACATTTGTTAATGGGCCAGTTGCTACAATAATCATAGGCTCATCACTAGCTAAAAGTGTTTCACGCATTGCATTTACAGCTGAGCGATCACTCGTTTGTAGAGTTGGCTCCGCCCATTTCACATTGCCTAATCCACCTTCACCATGAATCTCTTCAGCCACTTCTAATGTACGGAACATAGGAGCATCAAGACCTCTAGCTACTTCAACATCTTGTTTAATATACGTTAAGAAACTAAGTGCATTATACGTTGTTTTATCTTGCGATACGTTTCCAGCTTCAGTTGTTACTAAACGAATATCTAACTCAGGTCTTGCAAAAGCAAGTGTTAGCATCATTGTGTCGTCAATACCAGGATCACAGTCTAATATTACAGGGATTTTATTCAATAGATTCACTCCTCAATACAGTTAATTCTATATATTTACTTCAATAAGTATTGTAACCCTTTTTCAAGATTGTATCATCATAGTATATTCTTGTATTTATATTTAAAAGCCACTTCCCTTATCGGAAGTGGCAAATACTCATTTCATTCTTTTATATTCTACAATCCATTCGTCATTTTCTAGAAACATTTGTACACCAAGCCAGCCTTCTTTTAATAGACGTTGCTGCATAGGGGTATCACTCATTAATACTTTATATGATTCATTGAATGACAAAACCTCTTCAGTTATTTTTTTGAAAAATACATAACGAAGCTTTCCACCATATTTTAATTTTAAAGCTGCAACCATCATACCTTGAGAAAATTTGTCTTTTAGGCTTGGAATATTGAACGGCTTTACTGTCGCACAAATATAATCAAAACGTTCCACATCTACCTGGTCCATAATAACTTTAGCCAATGTCTTTTGAAGACCAAAGCCACGATAATCAGGCGAAACATTTGAAATTTCCTGGTATAAAACACGTGGTAATAGAGATTCTTCTACTCCACAATCACGTCCAAGATGCTCATCATCAATTTCAGGCTCAAGAAGTGCACGGAATGCAATTAAATCTTCTCCTACAAATGCTCCAATCATTAAGCCGTTGCCATGAAGAATATATTCAAATTCTTCTTGTGATAGAGGCTGTAACACGGATTGATCTGGTAATGCATTATAAACAATAGTTTGTAATTGTTGTATGATCGCTAAATGTTCCATTGCTAATAAGCGTATATCAAATGGTGTTTCACCTAAATGACCTTTATATATACTGTTCATTCAAGCCCTCCTCCAATTGTTATTTCACTACATGCGAGTAGTGGCAAAGTTCTTGTAGGATAGCCTCATCTATATCAATGCCTAATCCTGGACGCTCATTTAAACAAATAAATGGTACATCATATTTTAAGTTACCCACATCTTTTGAAAATTTCAATGGACCTGTTAACTCGACACTTGTCATGATTTTTTTTGAGAATGCAACATGGAATCCAGCCGCAGAACCGACTGATGATTCTACCATCGATCCGATTTGACATTCAATTCCTGCCATTTCAGCCATTGTTGCTAATTTCATCGCTGGGTAAATACCTCCGCATTTCATCAGTTTAATATTGACCTTATCAGCAGCACGTTTAGCAATAATTTCACGCATTTCTTTTACACCATGTAAGCCTTCGTCAATCATTAAAGGAATATCTGTTTTAGATTTTATTTCTACCATCGCATCAATGTCGTCCGCAACAACAGGTTGCTCTAACCAATCTAAATCAACGTCACGTAATGCTCTTAAACCGCGTAAAGTTGTGGAACTATTTTCCCATCCTTGATTGACATCTACTCGGATTGCGATATCAAACCCAACACGCTCACGTACCGCTTGAATACGTTCTACGTCTTTCAAGACTTCTGTTCCAACCTTCATTTTGAATGAGCGGTAGCCTTGTCTCACACGCTCTTCTGCTTCATTTGCCATCTTTTCAGGTGTACCAATACTTAGTACATGTGTTATTGGGAACTTCTCATGATAACGCCCACCAATTAGTTGGTAGACTGGTACATCTAATTTTTTACCAACTATATCGAAACAAGCAATATCAATCGCTGCCTTTGCTGCAGGTACTTGATAAACTGCCTTGTCCATTAATGCATGAATCTTTTCGAAAGCCATTGGATCTTGACCAATCATTAATGGTGCAAGTTGGTTTTTTAATACAGCATAAGTGCTTTCCCAAGTCTCCCCTGTTACATGTTCATCGGGGACAGACTCACCGTAACCTATAATACCTTCATCCGTAGTCATTTTCACGATTATAGAGGGCATTGATGGATATGTGTCATAACTAATAATAAATGGTTCAATTAAAGGTAGCTCGATAGCAAAAATTTCAATTTCAGTAATTTTCATTTATATTCACTCTTTTCTTTTTATTTACGAGCTGTTATAGTTGTCGTTAAATAGTCGTTAATTAATAAAAAAATATAACAAAGGAGTCATATTCTATGTCAACAAAAATAGCAGTCATTTGTTCAAAAGCATTTATGAATCGTCTCAATATTATCTCACACGAAGTACCACATATACAATTAGATTTTTATATTTACAATTCACCAGAAGAAACACCTAATTTAATGAAACAAGTAAAACCTTGTGATGTTCTACTGTTGGCAGGGACATTGCCTTATTTATATGCTAAACACTTATTACATCAATGGCCAATACCTTGGACATATATAAAACAAGATGAAACGATGATATCAACAACTATTCTTTCTGCCATCGCAAAACATAATGTTACAATTGACCGATTATCTATTGATGTAATGAGCTCTACCTTTATACAAAATGTCTTGCATGATATCCAGTTTGAAGGGCAATTACCCTTCACGCAAGAAATTGAATTATCGACACCAACTAAGCAATTACTTACAAATCATATTGCTCTTTGGCAGTCAAGGCAAATTGACTTAATCATAACGAGTATTCATGCTATTTATGATGAATTAACGGCATTGGACATTCCTGTCATACGTATGCTTGATCCAAAAAGTTCAATTATTCGGCATCTAAATGAATCTATATCCTTATCACAATTAACAAAATTTGAATCTGCAAAAGCAGTTGCCGGAATTATAGAGTTCAATGAAGCTACACATAATCCACTACAAACGGTAGATCAATTAGCTACTATCATCCATGCTTCATATCAACAAGTAGATACATGCCGTTTTGAATTATTCACAACATATGGACATTTACAAAATGCACTTACCCAAAACAAACTTGAGTCTTTCTTTACTGTTTCAGAAAAGTCGGTGAAGCTCGTCTTTGGTTATGGTGAATCTATATTAGAAGCTCAAAGGAATGCACAACATGCTTTAAATTATGCATCTCCTAATGCTATTTATATCTTAACTGAAAACAAAGAACTACAAGGACCGTTTCCTAATAAAGCCTCAACATTATCATTACAAGCTAAAGATCCTTATATTGTCCTTATGGCGAAGGAAACAAAACTTAGCCCACTCAACATTTCTAAAATTATGGCCTTTAGTAAAGCGAGACAGTCGTTACAATTTACAGCTCATGATTTATCCGAGCATTTACAAGTAACACGGAGAACAACAGAGCGTATTCTAAAAAAACTTGTTGAACATAACTACGCTAAAATCGTTGGAGAAGAGATGACATATCAGCAAGGTCGACCACGCAGTTTATATGAGCTGAATTTTTCCACATACAATTAATAAAGCCTTCTAGACATCAAATATGCTAGAAGGCTTTTGCCTATTAATCTAGTGCAGGTACACTATTTAAATCTTCTTCCTTTTTTAACTTCGCTTCATTACTCTTTATTAATGCCTGTTCTTCCGGCGTTAATTTAACGATTGAAAACCCAATATATCCATAAATAATTGAAAGAATTGGTACTGTAAAATTCAATATCGCATAAGGCGCATATTCAAAAGCGCTTACACCTAGTGTCGCTAGTATAAATACACCACACGTATTCCATGGGAAAAACACAGAAGTCAATGTACCGCCATCCTCTAAAGTACGTGATAAGTTTTTAGAGTGCAGTCCTCTATCTTTATAAACCTTAACGAACATACGAGAAGGTACAACGATAGATATGTATTGTTCCGAACAAGTTGCATTTGTTGTAATACAAGAAGCAATTGTTGCAGCTACTAAGCTACCCGTTGATTTCGCAGCTTTCACAATAATATTCATCATTGATTGAAGCATACCAGAATACTCTAATACACCACCAAAAGTCATCGCAACAAGAGTCATAGAAACAGTGAACATCATTGAATCTAAGCCGCCACGATTAAACAACTCATAGACCATTTCATTGTCAGTTTCTAGTTTAAATCCTTCTTGTAAGGCATTTACTGCGTCTGCTGGTGCACCGCCTTGCACGAAAATTTGAGCTATAAATCCTAACAAAATACCAACAATTAAAGCAGGGATAGCAGGTACCTTTTTCGCTACCAATACAATTACAATAACCGGTACTAATAATAACCACGGAGAAATAACAAAGCTTTCTTGTAAAACGCTTAATGTTCCTTCAATTTTCCCAATATCCATTGTAGATGACGCAAATTGACGACCAAGTATGCCAAATACAACTAACGAAATAAGTAACGCAGGAATTGTTGTATAAAACATATGCTTAATGTGATCAAATAAATTTGTATCTGTTAAACCCGCAGCTAAATTCGTCGTATCAGAAAGCGGAGACATCTTATCACCAAAATAAGAGCCCGAAATAACCGCCCCTGCAATCATTGCTGCAGGAATACCCATACTTAAACCAATACCCATTCCAGCTACACCAATTGTAGCCATTGTCGACCAAGAACTTCCGATAGCCAGTGACACAATTGAACAGATAAGCATAATCGTTACTAAAAACCATGCTGGTGAAATAATTTTCAAACCGTAGAAAATCATCGTCGCTACGACTCCTCCACCAATCCATGCACCAATCGTCAATCCGACTAACATAATTATCACAATTGCTGGTAACGCAAGTCGTATCCCCTTATACATCATGCCTTCAATCTCTGTCCATTTATAACCATGTTTCCAAGCAACAATCGCCGCTACAATTGTCCCCACAATTAGCGGCACATGTGGACTTTGATCTAACACCACGACTGTCACTAACATTGTGATAATCATAATCAAAAATGTTAAACCAGCCCAACCTGCACTTATCTCCTTTTTCATTTCTCACAACCCCTTTGCGAAAATATAAATAGTTTAGAATAGTCTATAAATAATCACTATTATAATAATAGTAATAGCCACTTCTTTTTGAGTCAAACCTTTTTTGAAAACGCTATCATTTATTATTCATAAACTAGCAAAATTCATCTAACAGATATTACTAAAAAATAAAAAACCTATGCAAAGAATTCCTTCGCATAGGTTTTTAAATTATTTTACTAGAGTTTTTGAAAGTAGTTTCGATAAAACTTTAGCAGCATCAAGTAATGCTTCTTTTTCAAAAGTCATTTTAGGATGATGTAATCCTGGCGCTAAATTAGCGCCAATACCGATCATTGTCGCTTTTAATTCTGGTTTTAATACTGTGTAGAAGTGGAAATCATCACTACCTGGTGTTACAACTGGTGGAGTTAGATACTCTTTACCTAATACTTCAACAATCGCTTCTTCTGCCATTTTTGCAGCCTCTGAAGATACTTCAGCACCTGGTGTTAAATCCACCCAATTCCAAGTAATATCCACATTAAATTGTTGCTTAATTGCTTCTAATCCATGTTCAACTTTAGATTGCATATCTTTTAATACAACATTTTTCTGCGCGCGAACATCCATTGTGAAGTTTGCACTACCTGGAATTATGTTGATACTCCCACCATCTGCTACAATTTTCGTTAATTTCACTGAATTTGGCTCAAATGGAGATATATAAATATTCTTCACCATTTGTTGGATAGCTACTACAACATCAATAGCATTTTGTCCTTGATGTGGTCGTGCACCATGGGCATCTGTTCCATGGATACTGCCCTCTAAGAATACCGCTGCTCCATGGTGGATAGCTGGAGATACTTGCCCTATTTTAAGTTCCTCAATAGGACGTAAATGCACACCAAATAAATGAGTTACATCTTCAACTGCCCCTCTTTCAAAGGTAGCAACAGCACCGTTTCCTTTTTCTTCAGCAGGTTGGAAGATAAAACGAACACGGTGATTTAACTTTTGCTTTTGCTCTTTTAAATGTAATAGTGCGCCTAACACCATCGATATATTGGCATCATGACCACATGAATGATTAGCACGCCATTCACCATCAACTTCTTGCCATAAAGCATCAATATCGGCACGTACTGCTACTACATCTTCCCCTTCACCGATTTCTGCTAGTAAACCTGGTACATCACCAAGAAGTTTATAAGAAATACTCAACTCATCTAATATAGACGCGATTTTTTTTGTTGTTTCATGTTCTTCCCAGCTAATTTCAGGGTTCGCATGAAAATACTCAAACCAATTTACTATTTGTTCATCAATTGTCATGTTATACACCTCATCTGAATCACATCATACTGCAAAAATGAATAGATTTCCAACTAAGCTTTTCTGTCCTATTATAATTTCCTGTAAATAATTTTACTAAGAAACGAATAAAAGTTTAGTGACTTAACATTGTTTATGGAGCTCTTAAAATTACTCGTATATTTTAAATCTCTTGAATTTGATGTAAATTAACTAAATTATGTAAAATCAATTCCCGTTTCATAAAAAAAACAGCCCTTAAATACGGCTGTTTAATAATTATAACTCCGTAAAAAAACCTTCAGGATATTGCTCACTATTATTCTCATGGCAAATCTCCTCACGTTTTTCCTCTTCTTTTTGAACCTCAAAATCCTGATCTACTAAGTACGTTTCAAATCTTGATGCTTTCATTAGCATCCTCCTTTTAAAAATATTTTTTATGGTTTTTTTATATTACAATTTTCTCCACATAAAATCAATGATTATAACCTAATTAATTTAAATTTTCTGTTATTTTATAAATATGAATCTAAATCCAACAATTTACAGTATAATAATGTAAACATTATACAACTGAAGGAGATTGCTCATGAGCCCTTATATAATTCCCATTTTCGCAATGTTAATCCCAATTGTCGCTATTTCATCGAAAGCTTTCAATGATCGCTTGAGAATTAAACATTCTATACTAAAAGATGAAATTGAGCTTGAAAAACTGAAACAACAAAGTTTTATAGCTGAAACTGAAAGGCTTCGTTTAGAAATTGAACAAGTTCGTTCATCATCTCCACTATCCAAAGATGCATTGTTAGAATTTAAGCCTATTCAACCAGACTTAAATATAGAACCTACTCCAATCTCTTTTAAAGAAACAAAATAAAATCACGGTCGCTCTAAGAGTGACCGTGATTTTTCTTTTCTCCAAAAACAAGACGCCATCCAATAACAACCGCAATTATTAATATCAGTATATATATCAACTTAGCATATGGAATCATATCGATTAAATAATGGACTAAAGCAAATGCACCAATGGCAAACATTGCTACAAAAATCTTTAACGTATTATTATCTTGTGTTAGTTCATGAGAATTTGAAAAAGGATATACTTCTCCATTCAAAAGTACATATGAAAGCAATGTCATCATAACTGCAACTAATAAAATTATAAGTAAATCCGGAATTATTGCCCATGAGAACATGGCAATAAATACAATGCTTAACAGAGTAAATGTCGGGAAGAACAACTTTACAATTGCTGCTTTTAGTGTACTACTATAAAACATTTTCGAATTGCTAATAGGTGTTGCTCTAAAAATCCAGTTACCTTTATATGCCCCTGAAAACTTCAACAAATGAACAACAGTCGGAATCATAAGCGCACTAAAATACAAAGGATACACATTTTCATTTGCCATGGCTTCTTTTAAAGAATAGATTCGTACTTCATTAAAAAACATGACAAATGGAATAACAATGGCAAAACCTATTTGTGGATATGCCTTCAATTTAAATTCTCGTTCCTGCCGAATCATTAGTGATGCAAATCGATAAAATGTACGCTCCTGAGAATTACGGCATAATACCTTCGAAGTCCATTCCTCAAATAGGTGGGATTTACCTTTTGTACGTACAGAATCACTCAACAATTTTGAGAGGCTTCGCTCAAATACTGGCATCAATTTAATATATAATTGCAGCATCAGCAAAGGAATAACAATACCACATGCCATTAATATAAGCATATTTATCGAGTAATCTTGGTTTAACATTACTTCAAAAAAGGCACTATACCAAAGAGGGGGTAAAAAAACATGCCACCATGTAAACATATACTGTAAATTCATTTGAGTTAACTCAAATGAATGTGCCATTACTTGATAGCTAAGCATAACTGCGACAGCTAAAAATATTTGCACATAATTGATAAGATCCTTCAGTTTTTCACCACTAAAGAAACGTAGAATAAATAAATATGTGAAGGCAGTAATGACAACGACAAAACAACTAATAAAAACAATACTAATGATGAAAATGAGCCCGTAAAAAATACCGAATCGATATATACCAACAGCAAGTGGAATAATGACAAATGCACCTTCCAACAATGCTAAATAAATTACAATATGCATTAATTTAGCCGCATTCAGTGTACGATTACTGACGGGTTTTGGCTGTAATATATTTTTGTCACGCACATCTAACAATACTGCTGAGAAATCAGACACCATCGTCGTAATTGTAATGAACATTAGCATAGTAAATAAAATGCTCGACGCGAACATATATTGATTTTCCAAAAATAAAAAAGGGGTTAACAATAAGAGTCCGTATAAAAGATATATCCAGAGTGATTTAATAAACTGATTACCCTCTTTTTTCTGCTTTTGTCCATTGAAAATAGCCGGTATTCGACGACTGTCCATCGTTAGTTTCAATTGAATCAGTTTCCTCATAATTGGATAATCGATATCGAATTTCTCAAAAATCCATCGGAACGCATCGAGTACTCTCAACGATTTAAAATCATTCATGTACTCGACCTTCTTTCACAATCTCGACAAAACGCTCAGCAATTTCAACCTGCTGATTAAATCCTGTCATTTGATTGAATATTTCCTCTAGAGTCCCCTCCTTGCCTTGCTGTTGTAACTCTTCGAAACTACCATCTGCTACTACTAAACCATTAACTAAAAGCACAATTCGATCACTAATCTTCTCAACAACTTCCATGATATGAGAAGAATAAAAAACAGTCTTCCCCTCCTCAGCAAGCTTTGCTAAAATCTCCTTCACAACGAGTACACTATTTGCGTCTAACCCACTTAAAGGTTCATCAAAAAATAATAGATCGGGATTATGCAATACGCTCGAAATAATCAGCACCTTCTGACGCATCCCCTTTGAAAAAGAGGTTAAGCGTTGATGAAAAGCATGCTCTAACCCAAATTGGAACATCAATTGATATGCTTTTTTCTCAGCTTCCTCTCGTCCTAAACCGTACATTTCTCCAGTAAAGGTCAAATACTCTGCAGCCGTTAAATGATCATATAGCTCTGCCGTTTCAGGCACATAGCCAATCCGTTTTTTATATGTATAATCTCCATCAGCAATATCCTTACCGAAAATTTCAATTTTCCCTGAATAGCCTTCAATTAACCCAAGCATTAATTTTACCGTCGTGCTTTTACCTGCTCCATTCGGTCCTATATAACCAATAATTTGTCCCTTACCTACTTCTAGATTAATACCATTTAAGACTTGCTTATTACCAAAAGACATCTCAACGTTTTGTAATCGTAAAATGGATTCGCCTATCAACAAAATCACTCCTTTATAAGAATTTTCTTTTTTCTTTAATTATAATAAAACCTTAGAATCGTATAAATGACTCTAAGGTTTTATGGTTATATTATCGTTTACGAGAGTTTTTAATTTCAGATACTTGCTCTCTCATTGTAGCGTATTTATTGTCGCCTATTAAAATCATAATTTGTAACATTGTAAAAGGTAAATAGGCTCGTTTTCGATAAGCCAAATATTTAGGCTTCCATGTATTTGCGAATTTCTCTTTAAAATGTTGCACGTCTTGGAAATTATAATATTCTTGCCCATTAAATATAATTTCTGCAGCAATTTTCTCTGTTAACGTCGCATACTTGGAAACCCCAATATGTGAAAGTGGTGTCATACCAACATTTAAAAGTTTGAAATTCTCACTCTTTGCCCAGATGAAGATATTGAGGAATAAATAATCTATTATTCCTGTTGGAAGATCCGTCTTTTTCGAACGCATTAAGTCAATCGAAATAGTCTGTTCTTCGTCATATAACGGGATGATATTTGAAAATGCTACAACTTGCGCTTCACCATTTTTTACAACAGCGAGTGGTGCAAATTGTAAGTAATCTTCGTTAAAATAACCAAGTGAGAATCCCTTTTCCTTTCGATTATCCAGCCATTCATCTGATAAGGTGCGCAATTCTTTCAGCAAATTTTTTTGAAATGGAGGTTGTATGATTTCAAAAGAATAGCCTTCCTGCTCTAAACTATTTGTCAGCTTACTAACGGACTTTGCATCATCGTTTGAATATACAAGTTTCTCAACATCTATATAGCCCTCTTCTCCTAATTTAAAGAAATTGTAGCCATAGCCATGTAGATAAGGTACAAACTGATCGCTTACTTCATAAAAGACTGGCGTATAACCGTAGTAATCAGCATGCGCAACAAACTCTTCAATCGCTTCCGCAAAATCCGCCTTTTCTCCAACCAAGTCTCCAAGAACAACTAGTTTATCGGCACTTTCCTGATAAGGGAATAAAACAGTTTTCTTCTTATTCCAAAAAATATATTTATCATGTAAAAAAATAAGGTGTGATAGCTCTTTACCACCATATTTATTGAGATGTAAAAATATTTCTTTCTCATGCTGGAATGAAGATATTTTCTTAAATTGTGTCACTTTCCTTAACCAAACTTCTATTAATACAACAATGGTTACAACAATTAAAGCGATAAAAGCGCTACGAAATAGATCACCCGAATCCGTAATAAAGTATGGTCTCATGCTTTCCGGAATTGGATATTTTGCAGATGGCTTCGCCCAAATGCCAATACCAACATACAATGCTGTAATAACCAAAATAATAGATACATTTATAATTGAGCGACCCCATGTAACAATATAACTTTCACGATAGAAACGATCTCTCGATACAAATAATAATCCAGCTACAAAAATCATAAATAATGCCTGTTCATATTGAATACCTTTTAAAATAAATAATGCTGCAGCAAACAATAATACAAATAATGTTAATTGGTATGAACGTCGATCCTTGTATGAAATACCATTAGATAATGCTAGCAATATAAATCCTGTCGCTACAGCAACTTGATGAGATACGTTTACTATCGGCAAAGATAATACATCTTTTGCATACTTAATTCTTTCAATGGCTCCAGGAGCTGCAGAAGATAGTAAAAGCAACAAGCCTGATAAAAACACAAGAACAGTAGCTGTGATATGACTAGCACGTTCTAAAATAATATTAGGAACACTATTAAAACCGGCATTTAATTTCCCCCATAGCTCTCGAAGGAACAAAGCAAGCCCCGCTAAAAAAGGAATAATATAATAACCTACGCGGTAAAATAATAGCATTAATAATACAGACTCTTCAGGAACATTTAAACTTTGAGTTCCCCAGATGAACACTAAATCAAAAGATCCGAGACCACCAGGAATCATACTCACAATACCAGCACATGAAGCAACAATGAAAATCGGCAATAATTGTTCAAATCCAATTGGAACTTCTAGCATATAGCTGATTAAGTATATAAATGCAAATGCGCCTAACCATTCTAAGACTGATACACCTAGTAATCCCACATCACCTAATACATGGCGAGGTGTTGTTGTTTTTTTAACTAATTGAACAATAGCTTTGATAATTAAAAATGGCACATATAGACCAATAATTGATACAGCAACAACTAAAATCTTTCGTTCATTAAATAATGGGAAATCCCAATAGAAGATTGGTAATACCCAAGCAAATAATGAAAGACCAGCTAAATAAAATAAAGTTACTGAAGCAATTGTTTTGAAAAAGGCACCACTATCTATTTCTTTTTTCTTAAAATAATGTGTTCGTAACAACACACCAATTAAGCCGCCAAAACCAATTAGATTAGAGAACGAGTTAATAATTAACGATTCTTTCATCAAACGTCTTAAAGGTCTTTTAAGCTTTAGTTTTCTTACAATAAAATAGTCATAAAAAAACATTGGAAATACAAGTGCTAAAGGAACAGCTGCCATTAATACTAAAGTACGAACATCTAAATTCTCTAGCTCTCGAACAATTTCTTGCCCATTAACATTCCCAAGTATCTTACCTATTTCATGAATAGCAAAAATCATTAATAGTACCGGAAGAATGATTTTCAGCCATTGAAAAATTGTCGATCTGTTTAGTTTCATTCGCAACCACCCATTTTACGTCAACTTCTTATACTACTACTATACAGTTGTAACGCAAAAAATGCTGAATTCGTTGCTTAAATTCTTATTTTTTTCACAAATCGACTATTTTTTGATAACCCCGCACGCTATTCGCTTACCAGAATTCCCTGATGGATCTGTTTTATAATCGTCTGATGATTCATGTATAACAAAAGCACTACCATCTCCATCTAAAATAGAACGACTATCTCCTTGTTTTAAAGTAAATGCTTTAGTCGAAAATTCTAAATCAACTGTACCATCTTTATCTATTTGTAAATTTGGTAAATCACCTAAATGGTACCCTTTTGGATTTAGATATCCATGTTGCTTATCTGTTGGATTAAAGTGCATACCTGCCGACTCGAATGTAGGCGCTTCACATTTTCCGACTGCATGAATATGAATCGCTTTCTCACCAGGTTCTAACCCTTGTAAAGCAATTCCGATGTTAACACCTTCTTCTGTTTCAGTTAAAACTGCTTCACCAATAGATTTACCTTCACTATTAATGAACATTGCATGTGCAGATTCAGCTGGAATTGCGGTTACTTCCTTATAAACTTCTTTATTAGACGAACAAGCACCAAGCAATAATGTCATACTTAGTAACATCCATTGCGATTTTTTTACTCTCATTGAATACCACTCCTTTTATAAAAGGATGGCTAAAATGTTGAAAATTATGTATGAGGAATGCTAATGACTCTCTTTTTCAAGAAAAGCGAATAAAAAAGTACCTCTCACAACGAAATTTTTTCGACATGAGAGGTACATTTTATATAGCTTATCAGTTTAGTTTAAAACTTTGATTGTGACATTACGTACGCCCCACTGATAAACCTTGTTGTTATCTGGGATGAATACATCAATACGGTTTCCTTTAATAGCGCCACCCGTATCAGAAGCGATTGCCTCCCCATAACCTTCAACCCACACTCTTGAACCTAATGGGATAACAGAAGGGTCAACTGCAATAACTTTTGCTCCTGGATTTGCACGTAAATCATAACCAGTAGCTGTTACACCTGAACAACCAGTACAATATGCAGTGTACGCAGTCGCACGTACAGTCATTGTTTTACCACCTTGAGGAGGTGTTGCTGTTGCTGATTGTGTAGATGTTGATTGAGCTTGTTTTGTTTGTTTTGCTTGTGGTGCTTCTTGTGTTTGAGCAGGCGTTTGTTGAACTTTTGTAATATTTGAAGTTGCCTTAGCCGATAATGCGAGTGTATCTCCTGCAAAGATTAAATCGCTTGATAAATTATTCCAACTCATCAAATCCGCTATAGTAACCTCATTTTCTTCGGCGATTTTTGTAAGTGTATCACCTTTTTTAATAGTATATGTGTCATCTGATTTTTTATCAGATTTAGATTCTAATTCTAGTTGTTGCGCTGGGAAGATTAAAGAAGAATCTAGCAGGTTAGATGCTTGCAAGTCTTCGACTGAAATGTTGTTGGCCTGTGCAATAGCCCAAAGTGTATCACCTTTTTCAACAGTATAACTAACAGATGCAGCTTGCGCTGTCATTGTTGCAGATCCTAATAATAAAAAACCTGCTGCTAGTGCAATCAATTGTTTTCTCATCGTTAAAAACGACCTCCTTTTCACTAACACGGATAACTCTAACATCCCCACATTGCATGAATATTTCTAAACGATGTAGGGGGGGTATCAATCCTGTTACAATAGTTAGCAATATTCTGTCATTTTATACATTTTTCTGTAAAAAATTTTTTTCAAAGTGTTCAAAAAGGTTGTCATGACTACTATCACAGGCATTGGAATATAACTCCAATCACTCATTTCTGAAGCGCTTCATGCTCAAAGAACATAAAGAAATTGTCTCCATTTTTTTTTATTTCCTTGCAAAAAGAGGTTATTTCACTAAATTTGAGGGTGAAAATAGAGGGTTGAGCGTTCAAATATTACAAATGTCCATACACATTTTTAGAAGAAATAAACAGTAAAAGAATGTTTTTCAATTTACTTTCTGGTAAAACATTCAACTAATATATACTTTAAAAACAAAATTTTATTTTAAAGCATATATTTTCTTAACAAAAAAACACCTTCCTTTATCATTTAGGAAGGTGTTAAGTAAATTTAATCTGACCATGCTTGATCACAAACATTTAATGAATTTAAGAAGTAACCTCTTTTTGCATCGCCTTTAATTCAGCCAAAGTATAAAGTTCTAATAAGTCCTGTTTGTTAAGTTCAGGCAATAATAAATGAATATCTCTAAGTAATACTTTACGTTTTTTAAATTTGTCTTTATCTTCTTTTTGCTCAGCTGATTCGTCCATTACATTCAATAGTAATTCATCGGCCGACACTTGTAGCACCCCGCTTAACTTTACAATCCAGCTTGCGGATGGAACACTTTCTCCCATCTCCCAACTTTTAATACGGCTTGCGGACGTGCCAATTTTTCTGCCTAATGACAACATTGAATAATCATTTAACTCTCGTAGTTCCTTCAACTTCATTCCAAAAGCTTGAGCGTCAAACATTTTTCTCACTCCTTTTAATGTATTTTCTTTTGTGGTTCTTGAATTACTTCTATTATTAAGTTTTCGTATTTGCACTATTGAAATTTAGTGTTGAAAACTAACTCTGATGACTAAATAAAATTGTTATTTAACAAAACTAGCTGGCATATAAGCAGCTACTACCTCTCCATTAACTACATGCTCATCCCCAGCATATAATTTCACGTGAACTTTGAATTTCTTTGGGTGAATTTCTTCTACCTTGCCAACAGCTTTTAGCTGTACCCCTTGTGGCGTCGGTTTCAGGTAATCCACATGTAATGACGCGGTAACGAATCTTGGCGGTTCCACACTATCACCTGGCTCATGGCCATTTTTTCTATGGAGTGCCAATGCTGCTGATCCGGTACCATGACAATCAACAAGTGAAGCTAAAAAGCCACCATATACGAATCCTGGTATAGCAGTGAATTTATCTCCTGATTCATAAAAAGTAACGGTTTCTTCGCCTTCCCAAACCGTGCGAATATGATGACCTTCAGTGTTCAATCTTCCACAACCGTAGCACCAAGCAAATTCATCCGGATATTCATCCTGAATAGCTATTTTTTCTACCTTATTCATGCACATTCATCCCCCTTATTGCAAAATAATCCATCTACTATACAATTCGACACCCTGCTTCTTAAACCTTTTCTTTTTAACAACTTTTCTGCTTTAAAGAGAAAATTTTAATGTTTATTAGAATAATAATTAGATTACAGAGCGAATTCACTTTAACTTAAAAGCAAAAAAGCCATTTCATCTAATCGATGAAATGGTTTTTTTAATTTAATTTACTATTACCCATGTAGCGCAAAAAATGATTATGATAACAATCAATTTGAATAACCTAGTAGTATTTTCATTTCCCTTTTGACTCTTTGCTCTTCTTCATCTACGATTTTGCGATAATCAGGATTGCAACATCCCATTAAATATGGTCCTTTTTATAACCTGATTCATCTTTGTCCAATAAGATCAAATTTTCATTCCTTTGTTTGGCTGCAGCAAGAAAGAAGATAGAAATAATTCCCAAAATAATGACTATAGAGCCTATATATGCCCCATTCATCGGAAAACTAAAACCAATCGTAGCATTTAAAATGTAGATCATTGTTATCATCGTCATAAACACACCTGAATAAGAGAAATCCAGTAGTTTTCCTCTGCTAATAATAAACACATTGTCTCAACCCATGATTTCCTTCTATTATAATTGTAGGTGTAGAAGGAAATTCTAAAAAATAAAAAAGCTATCTACTCATCAAATTTGATGAATAGATAGCTTTCATATTTTTATTACCATAATATCGGCTTTGCAACCATAAACCATAGCATAATTAACAACAGTACAATATAAATCCAAACAGATTTCACTAATTTATTGATAAACTGCTGCTGATCGAATTCTGGTGTATTAAATGTACGAATAGTTGGCTTAAAGGCACTTGCCAAAAAGACGATTGAGCTAATCATTACAGCAAATGTCATAACAATCCATGACGTCAGCAAGTTCCAACCACCTAGCCACATAGCAAGCAATCCAGTAGTGACGAGAACATGGCCCGCATGCTTCACAATACGAATGGCAGTTGAAAATGTCCCCACATATGCTTCCAATGCATGGTGATTTTCCGTCGTTCGCATCTTCTTCAGCATCGGTAACAATACAAAAAATGGCCCAATCGACAAAATGGCACTAATAACATGTATAAAAACGATTATTGAATATATCATTTGATCGAATCCTTTAAATGGTATTTACTTTTCGATATTCCTTCTATATTCACGATAATTGAAAAGGTAATAGAGTGCAATGTCTGAATTATGAACAAAAAACTATGTTGTTTTATTCCACAGTCATAAGCAAAAAAGTAGCATTTCCATGGTTTAATCATATACACTTAAACTAGTGTTAATCTAATGTAAATTACTTATTAAAAAATCGTAAATTGGACTGGTTTTTTAAATTTCTGTAGTACAATGCAGATATAGGTGAAACCATCACATAAAAGGTTGCACTTTAGCATATACTTAAGATAGAGGAGAGGATTTTTATAGGTATTCATAAATTTTTTACAAGCTTAAACGACTTAGAGCGAATTATTCGCTGTCCCGGACGCTTCAAATTCGAGGAGCATAATGTAGCAGCTCACTCTTGGAAAGTATCACAATACGCTATGTTCTTCGGCACCTTAGAGGAAATGAATGGCGCAACGATCAACTGGAAATCTTTATATGAAAAAACGATCAACCATGATTTCGCAGAAGTTTTCATTGGTGATATTAAAACACCAGTTAAACATGCATCACCTGAGCTCAAACAAATGCTGGCGCATGTGGAAGAGAAAATGATGGAAAAATTCATCGTCTCAGAAATTCCAGATGAGTTCCAAGCCATCTTCTTTGACCGTATGAAGGAAGGTAAAGATGCCACAACAGAAGGTCGTTTACTTGAATTCGCAGACAAACTCGACCAATTCTACGAAGCATTTGCAGAGCTAAAACGAGGGAATACTGATTTAGAATTTGTTTATATGTATCAAACGGCTTTAGAAAAGTTGTTGCGTATCCCACTGCCAACAAGTGTCGCATACTTCAAAGAAGTTATGTTAGCAGACGTTATTGCTGAAGAAACGCAAATCGATATTTACTCATTAACCCATGAAATTATCAATAAAGCCTAAGCCTTGGAAATAAAAAGGCGAAGAGCTTTTTTATTTTACCCCGATTTCATAAAAAAACTGAAAAACTGTAAATCCCCTAACACTTTAGGAATTCACAGTTTCCCCTTTACTTTGCTTCTATTTTATAAAACTCTTTAGGAATTGGCCCTACATTACGTCGATGATAGAGTAATGGCTCTTTTTCTGTATTTTCAATATTAATGACGTGCCCGATTAAAACAGTATGATCACCTGCATCAACTTGTTGGACTGTTTCACACTCTAGCACTGATAATGTATCATTCAAAATAGGTAATCTTTGTACAGACTCTTGCCATTTACATTGACTAAAACGATCTTCAATTTTACTTGAAAATAGGTTACACAATTCTTGTTGATCATTTGCTAAAATATTTACGGCAAATTTTTTCGTTTTCATAAATTCATTATATGATTTTGATTTTTTATCGATCGACCATAAAATGAGTAACGGATCTAGAGAAACAGATGCAAAAGAATTCACCGTTAATCCAAGAGGTTCATGATTTCCATTGAATGTTGTTACCACTGTAACGCCTGTAGGGTAGTTACCTAAAGCTTTACGAAACGCTTGCTGTTGCTCTGACATATTATTCACTCCTATTTTTCAATTCCTTTTATTATGATATCTCTATCATATGTTTATTTTTAACGAAAGGGTTCGGTCAAGAGTATGACGAAGAATTTCTTATTTTATAAGTTATTTTACAATAACAATTCGTAGGTCGAGCGACTGTATTTCTTTCTCCCTGGGCGCAACAGTTGGCTTTCCAAATGGTAATTGCGCTATCAGTTTCCATCCTTTTTGAATTCCCCACTGCTGACAGATTTCAGATGAAAACGTTGGAATATAGTGCTGCAAACTAGCGCCAAACCCTTCGTACTCCAATGAAGTCCATACTAAGTATTGCAGTATTCCTGATGATTGATGCGACCATTCAGTAAATTGTTCATGAAATGATGGGAACTTCTCCTGCATTGATGCAACTACTTCATAATCCTCAAAAAACAATACTGTCCCATAGCCACTTGCAAATGCATTAAACTTTCTCTTGTTTTTTTCTATGTGTTCTTCCGCTAATCCTTCTTTGATTGATTCAAAAATCACTTGCCAAAAGTCTTTATTGCTATTTCCAAGCAATACAACTAATCGACCTGTTTGAGAATTAAAAGCCGATGGAGTATTTGCCACAGCTAATTGGACAATCTCCTCAATACGTTCATCAGAAATCACAAATTCATCCGTAATACCATAAATGGATCGTCTTTCTTCTATCGCAGAATAAAAATCACCTGACATTTTAAGAACCTCCTTCCTACTCTGCTATATCAAATCTGTAACATTTCACTAATGTATTAAATTTATAAAACTCTTTGGTTTGATCTCTTTGAAACCCAAGCCATTCATACAATCTAATTGCATCTGACATTTTATCTGTGGTATGCAAATAAAGAGACTCAGCTCCTTTTTGTTTAGCATACTCTATACTTACTTTTAACAGTTCTTTTGCCACACCTTTCCCTCTAGCAGAAGGATGCACTGCCAACAAACGTACAACAGGAGTATGGATTTCTAACTCAGGCAAACCATATGCTTCTTTAGATGAAGAAAAAATTTGTAATGTTCCTAAAATATTATCGTTGCTTTTCGCTACTAAAACGCGGTCCAAATTAGGGTTGTCTAATGAAGTTCTAATCTCCCCAATATACGTATTCCAAACTTCCTCATTTTCATAACTATCTTTATATTGTTCATAGCTTTTCACTAAAACTTCACGTGTTGCATCCTTTTCTTGTTCTAACAAGACATCTATTGCAATAATACTCCCCATTATTCCTGACCCCTTTCTAATTTCATTTAAATTGCACTATTATTATAGGATTTCGCCTTTTTCTCTACGGCATAAGATACCCATTCTATAATTGCTGTAATAATCCAGTATAAAAGACCAGCTGCTATGAAAGCCTCCAAAAACTTTAAATTTTTGGAAGCGATTATATTTGCAGCACCTGTAATTTCTTTTTGAGATACTAGAAAAGCAATTGATGTAGTATGTAAAAAGCCGATTATTAAGTTTGTAAAATTAGGAATAGACTGAGCTAATGCTTGAGGTAAAATAATTCTTTTCAGTACTTGAAATGTATTCATCCCTATTGCATACGCTGCCTCTATTTGCCCCTGAGATACACTAGATATCCCTGATCGAATAATCTCAGATAAATAGGATCCCGCTGTTAAAGATAAAGCGGTTATGACAAACAAAACAATAGGAATAGAGTTAGATTGTATAGGTAAATGTAAATATTTTATTAATATATCCAGTAATAGCGGTACACCAAAATAAATTAACATAATATGCATAATTGCAGGAGTTCCTCTAAAGAAAGAAACATAACCATTAGCTATTTGACTTAAAAACCTCAAATTATATGCTCTAATCATTGCAACAGATATTCCGATAAAAAAACCAATAATAATAGGTGTAAATGTAAGAATTAGAGTTAACGGGGCAGCTTTTAATAGTTCTTTGAATGCAATCCAGATAAAAGGAAAGTCAATTGTCATATTACTTTACACCCCTTCTCAAATAGTAGCTGTTTCACTTGGTTGATAACGATTTAAATATCTCTCCGAAATTTTAAATGCTTTCTCTAAAATCACTACAACAATGTAATAAACAATTGCTAATGAAATATACACTTCTAAAGCATGTGCAGTTGAAGCGATTAACGTCTCGCCCCTCCCCATCATATCCATTACACCAATTGTAAAAGCTAAAGAAGTATCTTTTAAAGAACCTATTATAGAATTTGAGATATTAGGAAATGCGATTCTAATTGCTTGTGGAAATATAATTCTATAGAAATTTTGAAAACGAGTCATTCCTATTGAATAAGCTGCTTCCGTTTGACCATAATTGATAGCTGAAATGGCACTGCGAAATATCTCTGCAAAAATTGCTCCATTGCTTAGTGAATAAGTAATAATAACGAAATAGAGTGCATCCATTCTTGTAATATCTATATTCCATATCATTAAAACTGCTGGTAGCCCATAGTAGACAAGGAATAACTGAATAAGTATAGGTGTACCTCTAATAAATGATATATATAAAGTAATCAATTGCTTTAATATTGGAATATGAAACAACTTTGGTATAGCCGCAACTATACCAATTAAAATTCCAAGTATTATAGAATAAATTAAAATTTCTAGAGTAATACCCAAGTATTTTATTAATGTAGGAATAAATTCAATAATTAATGCCGGATCAAATACTTTCCCCATCCACTCGCTTCCTTCCAAACTATTATTTAAAACTCAACAGAATAATCTGCTCCTAGCCATTTCTCGCTCAATTTGCTAACAACTCCCTCTTTCTTTAATTCTCTAAGTGCCTCATCCACTCTATTTGAAAGTGTTGTTTCATCCTTATTTAGCAAGAAATACACTTTAGAATTTAGTAATGTTTCCCCAACTACTTTTTGCTGTGCATCTGCTTGCTCATTATAAAATTCAGCTGCAAAAGGTGTTGAAATAATAGCATCTATACGTTTTGTTTTAAGTTGATTGATAATATCAGTTGTGTTAGTCCCGTAATTGATTTTTGCTCCTAAATTATGTTTTTTATTGTATTCTTCAATGAAAACGGCTGAATTACTAGTTGGAGTAACACTAATTTTTTTCCCTGCTAAATCATTAATTGATTTAATATCATTATTGCCTTGATGAATAGTCACCTTTAACGGAAAAACATTATAAGGTTCTTTATTGAATAAAAACTTTTCTTCTCTTTCTTTATTCACTTCCATTTGATGCGCGATAAGGTCAATTTTTTCAGTTTCTAAGCTTAATAATAAATTTGAAAACTCCATCGTCTTAAATTCAAATTCATATTCCGGTAGCTTTTCATCTATCGCTTTTACAATTTCGATATCATACCCCGTCAACTTTCCTTCATCATTTATAAAACAGATATTTGGAAACTGAGTACCCGTACCAACAATGATTTTCTGAACCTTTGTTGAACTTCCTTTATCATCCACTGACTCTGCCTTTGATGAGCAAGCACTCAATAAAGCTATTACAAATAAAAGACCCCATAACCATAGTTTCTTCATTATTTTCCCTCCCACTTAAATAACTAAATATCTATTTGTTTACTTGGTTTTAATCCAAAACAAATACTTCATCTAATGCTTCTTGCAAATGCTCTATTCCTACTTCCGTTACTCCACGATATACATTTCCTTGACCAATTTCTACAACAGGTACGTGACGTACACCGTATTTTACATCTAAAATATCTCTTAAATGATCATTATTAGTGACATCCACTGTTTTATAAGATAACTCTTTGTCAACTAAATATTTTTTTACATCATCACAATAACTACAGCCTTCTTTTGACCAAATTATAATAGATATATTTTCTGACATGCTATCTACCCCCGGAATATAATATTTTTTTTATAGCTATTATATTGATACTTCTTTGCGTACCATTGTTGCTAAGGATTTTGGACTTAATAATTCAAAGGACTTTAAACGCTCTTCACTTTTAGGTATAGGTGTATGTAAAATAAATTCATCTATACTGTATAACTGATGCAGTTGGTCTAGCGTACTCTTCACTTCAGTAGCTGTGCCAGCAATTATATTCGCTGCATATTCCTTCACCTCATAATCCTGACCGGACTCTTGGCCGAATTTGTCTGCTGCTTCATACGAATTTAAAGTCAAACTACGTCCACTCGCTAAATGTACTTTTACAATCTTTTGGTTCTCAGCTAAAATTCTTGCTTCTTGTGAAGTTGGTGCTGCAATTGTTGCTACAGCTACAATGAATTTTCCATTCGTATTATTTTCCTTATAGACTTTTGATGCCTCAGCAATAATACTGTCATCACTATTAATAAAGCGTGCAAATACAAATGTTATTCCTAATTCCCTAGCTAATTTTGCACTGTTTGGACTAGCACCTAACAAATATAATTCCTGTTTATTAGGTGGTATTGGAGTAGCTTGAATTCCTGCTAGTGGGTGCGTCGCGGGAATTTTGTCATCTATTAATTGCTGTAAGAATATTAAACGTTCCTCAAAATCTTCACCATTATTAACAGTTCCATATTGTAGAGCTTTCGTTGATAAAGGTAATCCACCTGGTGCTTTGCCAATCCCTAAATCTACACGTCCCGGTTCTAGAGTAGACAATACATGAAAGTTTTCTGCTACTTTATATGGACTATAATGTTGAAGCATCACACCTCCAGAACCAATTCTAATTCTTTTTGTTTTAGCTAATAAGTAAGATACCAATACTTCAGGGGATGAACCTGCAACATCAACTGAATTATGATGTTCTGATACCCAAAATCGCTCATACCCCCAATCTTCTGCAAGTTGTGCTAGTTTTACTGACTGTTGCAAAACGTCATGATTAGAAGATCCTTCAATGACTGGACTTTGATCAAGTATTCCAATTTTATATGCCATCGTTCCAACTCTCCTCTTTTCTCCTTAATTGGAATAATCCAACTCGGGAGTCATCCTTTTTAAGAATTGTCTTGTACGTTCTTCTTTCTGCTCAACAAATATATTGTTTGGTGTCCCTTCTTCTACTACAACACCATTATCCATAAAAATAATTCTGTCAGATATTTCTCTAGCGAAGTTCATTTCATGAGTCACGATAATCATTGTTTTTCCTTCTTTAGCAATTTTAGCGATTACTTCTAAAACCTCTCCGACTAATTCTGGGTCTAAGGCTGATGTAGGCTCATCAAATAAAATAACATCGGGATTTAAAGCAAGTGCCCTAGCAATTCCTACACGTTGTTGCTGTCCTCCTGATAATTGACTAGGATAGGAATCTATTTTATTTTTTAGCCCTACTTTTTGCAGCACTTCTAATGCGATTTCTTTCGATTCCTTTGCGTTTCTTTTTTGTACTACAATTAAACCTTCCATTACATTTTGCAGTACTGTTTTATGTTGAAATAAGTTATAGCTTTGAAAAACCATCGCAGATTTTTTACGCAAATTATTAATTTCTTTTTTATTTACCTTACCAGAATTAATAGAAATATCACCGAGTGTTATAGTGCCGCCATCTGGCCTTTCTAAATAATTTAAACACCTTAAAAGTGTTGTCTTTCCAGATCCACTTGGTCCTAAAATTGAAATAATCTCGCCCTTATCGACCTCGATATTAATTCCTTTTAGCACTTCATTATGCCCAAAACTTTTACGTAACTCTTTAATAACAATCATCTAATACCTCCTCTCAATACTTTTATTCAAAAATCATTACTATTCAAATTGAATAACTAGGTATTAATCTAAAAATTTTAAACAGTTTGCTTTATATAGCGGCTTTGTTTGAATGGCAATCCTAAATTCCCTCTTAAAGTATCAGCTTCATAGTCCTCTCGATAAATACCACGATGTTGTAAAATTGGTACAACTTTATCAACAAAATCATTCAATGCGTCTTGCAATGTAGCTGCTATAATAAAACCATCTGCTCCGCGCTCCTCAAACCATAGCTGTACTAAATCCGCAATTTTTTCAGGTGTACCGATAAATTGTGTACGTGGTGTTGCTTCTCGCAACGCAATTTGACGTAAAGTTAATTTTTGCTCTATTGCTTCTTTCTTTATACGGTCTGTATGACTACGAAAGCTATTTGCGCCTATATCACCTAAATCAGGGAATGTTTCATCTAGTGGATATTGAGAAAAGTCGTGATGATCAAAGTAGCGCCCCAAGTAGGCTAGTGCTCGTTCAATAGACACTAAATTTGCTAATTCCTCATATTTTGTTTCTGCTTCCTCTTCAGTATCACCAATAATCGGAGAGATCCCTGGCAAAATAACAACTTCATCAGGATTGCGACCAAAGGTTTTAACTTGATCTTTAACATCCTGGTAAAATTCTTGTGCTTCCTGCAAAGTTTTAGCCATTGTAAAAATGGCATCGGCATCTTTAGCTGCTAAGCGTTTTCCTGCTTCTGATGAACCTGCTTGGAAAATGACTGGCTGCCCTTGCTTTGTGCGACCTATATTCAACGGTCCTTGTACAGAGAAGAATTCTCCTTGATGATTAAGTTGATGTAACTTAGATGGGTCAAAAAATTGATCATTTTCTTTATCCCCAACAAATGCATCATCATCCCAAGAATCCCAAAGACCTGTTGTAACCTCTAAATACTCTTCCGCAATGCGATAACGTTTTGCATGGTCAGGATGTTCATCAACAGTTTTATTGTAATTTAATGCTGTGTTCTCTAATGGGGTTGTTACGACATTCCAACCTGCACGACCATTGCTAATATGATCAAGTGAAGCAAATTGACGTGCAATAGTAAACGGTTCGCTATAAGAAGTCGAGACTGTACCAACAAGACCTATTTTTGAAGTAACCGCAGCTAACGCTGACAAAATAGTTATCGGCTCAAAACGATTCAAGAAATGTGGAATTGATTTCTCATTTATAAATAGACCATCTGCTATAAATACTAAATCAAATTTCCCTTTCTCTGCCTTCTGTGCTTGTTGCGTATAAAAATCTAAATTTACACTTGAATTTGTTAACACTTTTGGATGACGCCATCCTGAAATATTACCACCAACACCATGAATAATCGCACCGAATTTGATTTCTCGTTTTTCAGCCATACTAATACCTCCCATTTTCAATTCCGCATAATTTTTAATCACAAGTTAACTGATAAGAATTATACGTTTTCTAATTGTGGATAATACTAACATTTTTCATATAGAGCTGACAAGAGTAATAATGATAGGAAAAATTAATAATTGATTAAAAATTTCTATCAATCTATTTTCCATTATAGAAATGCATTTATAGAGCGATTTATATCCTTGCGTAGTAGTTCAACCGCTTCACTTTGAAAATATGTTAAATAGACATGTTGCTTAATCAACAACAAATGAGAAGTATCTATTTCTACTAATTCACCTCTTGCAAGCTCATCCTTCACACATAAATAAGGTAAGAACCCAATACAATGTTTATTTTTAATGAGTGATTTTGCTACTTCTAAATGATCTACTTTAAATTCAATAAGAGGTTCTACCTGCTCTACCTCAAACAATTTATAAATCAAATTCCAATCAAAAGCACCACACTCAAAAAACACCATTGGTTCCTCTGCTAGTACTTTTGCGGTGATTATTTTCTTACCTAATAAAGCATGTCCAGGACTAACGATCAATCTCACTGAATTATCAAGCATACTATCTTGTTGAATACCTTCACTTGTTAACTGTTTCATAAAAGCCATATCAATTTGCTTATTCAACAACTTTTCTAACAGCACATCATTTGTAGCAGATACAATTTTAAAGCGTAACTCAGGATTTTGCGTTTTCCAAAAAGACAAAGCAAATGGAATAAAGTATTGAGAAGTTATTATATTTGCCCCAATTACAATTTCATGCTGATTCTCCCGATGTTTCATCTGCTGTTTTCCATCATTAAATGTTTGGATTATTTGCTGAGCATATGGAATAAAATCCCTCCCCTGCTGAGTTAGTATTACTCCTCTTCCTTGCCTTTCAAATAATTCAGTATTCAATTCACGTTCCAATGTTTTAATCCGTGCTGTAACTGTAGGCTGTGATAAGAATAACGCCTTCGATGCTTTATGAAAACTCTGCAAATGCACGACATACATAAAGGCTTCTAAATGATCAATATTCATCTATTTACCTCCCTTTATTATTCCATTTTTCAGTCTTAGTGTACTCGAAAAAGAAAGTAAATACTATGTAATCATCATTCTTGCAGTTACAGCAATTTTGCAGTATTATATGAATACAGGCTGCATTGTTCGTAATCATATTAAGTTTTAACCTTTAAGCTGTAAAAGGGAGTTTTAATTGAGGAAGGATTGGCATGCCGCATTCCATTGTTAATGCGGACAAACATGAAACCCTCTGCGAACACCCACTTTGAGGAGTGGTGGTTTAAAACTTTCAATATTAAAAAATTACGGCATACGCGGCTTATTAAAATTAAATTATCAAACCAGTTTCCTTTAAGGAAACTGGTTTTTTCATTCTATTTCGACTTTCTATTCAAATCCTACTATTGCTAAAAAACGTTCACTTAGTACGGTGCGTACATTCATGAACGTTTTTTTCATTTTACTATCTCTTCAAACAATCTCTGTGAAATTATGCGCTTTTCCATCCAATGCTTTAGCAGAAGTTGATATTTCTACAAAGTCTTGTATTGCTACATTGATTTGATCATGCGTCTCCTCCACACTTTGAGACACTCGGTTTATACTTCCTGTTACTTTTTCAATTTCCAAAGTAATTCCTTCAACATTATCCCTCACTTCGGAAATTGAATGAGCTACCTTTTCAGACAGTTTTCTTACTTCCTTTGCAACAACATCAAAACCTCGACCATGCACTCCTGCCCTAGCAGCTTCAATTGCCGCATTTAATGCTAATAGATTTGTTTGGGAAGCAATTTCACGAATGGTTTTCACAATCCCTTTAATAGAATCAGCCTGACTTTGTAAACTCACTAAATTAACTGTATTTTCCTCTGATTCACTTGCTATACGATTAATCGTCTCACGCAATTCATGACTTCTCATTATTCCGGCTTCGGAACGATTATGTAGCTGTTTGGACATGCTCTTTAAATCGTCGGCTACTTCCACAATCATATTCTGACGCTCTGTTATATTAGTAGCTATTTTTGATACACCTACTATTTTATTACTATTTTCAGCAAAAATAGGCATATAGGTAGCTTCTAACCATACTCGATTTCCCGTTGCATCCATCCGTTCAATTTTATCTTGAAAGCTTCTCCCAGATAGTAGACTTCTCCAAAATCGTTCATAGGATACACTGTTTACGAAGGATGGAAAGCAAAATTCTTTATGATTCTTCCCGTACATTTCTTCTACACTATAACCTAATGTTTGTGCAAAAAGATTATTTACGTATGCCACTTTTCGATTCAAATCAAAACGTATTATTGCTAAATTATTTTCAATGGCTTTCACTACAAGTTCGTCTGTCACCTGATTCTCCAACACATTCATATTATTCAACCCCTTATATTTGAATATTCATGTCATTATTACTCAATGTATTTCACTTTAATTTAACTATGAAAAAGCCATCTAAGTTGATTGAATATATTTATTATCCTCGTTCCAACATACCAACTCTGCGATATATCTAAAAATTTTTAATGATTCTATTGCCTACTAAATAGTTCAATTATGTAAATCTTATATTCTATAAATATTTTAGAATTTCCCTTTCAAAACTATACGGCTTATCTTTTGAACCAAAACGTTGAACAATTTCTCCATTTTGATTCACTAAAAATTTCGTAAAATTCCATTTTACGCTTTTCCCTAAGAAACCTTTTGAATGAGAAGTAACATATTGAAATACTGGGTGTGCATCCTTACCATTTACATTGACAACTTCATGCATTGGAAATGTAACCCCATACGTAAGACGACAGTTGGCAGCTGCCTCTTCTGCAGATGCTACTTCTTGATGAAATTGATTAGACGGAAACCCCAACACAACAAAGCCATCTTTTTTATATTTCTTATATAGCGCCTCAAGTTCATCAAATTGTGGACTAAATCCGCATTTTGTTGCTGTATTAACTATTAACATAACCTTTTCTTTATAACGATCCAAGCTATATTTTGTCCCATCATCCAATCTCACTTCAATATCATAAATACTCACATTTATCCCTCATCTCATTTAATTGTGTTAATAACTTGTTTAATTCGTTTAACCGTGATTTCAATACCCCGTCTTGCACTATTAATGTTTCACATTCCGATACTTTATTGAGAATTTCTTCGGTTATTAAGGATTCTTGTATTTGTGCTTTTTCTGTAAGCGACACAATAATAGCTCGCTTATCTTGAATAGAAATTTCCTTTGTCACCCATCCTTTATCAACTAACTTATTAATTATCGGATTTAGTGTCCCTATGCCTAAACACACTTTTTCACTAAGCTGTTTCACTAATAATTGATCCTTCTCCCAAAGAGCTAAAAGTACCAAATATTGTGGATATGTTAAGTCAAAAGGTTCTAAAACTTGGCGATATAATTTTGTAAATTGATTTGCTGCTTTATAAACTTCAAAACAAAGCTGGTTGTCTAATTTAAATGATTTATTCACATTACTCTCTCCATAAATATATATCGTGTACGATATATATTTTATTTTATATTTCGTGAAATGTAAATTTTTAGTTAAAATATCTTTTCCAATTCTATAATAAGACTTTTTCTTTATGTAACTGCGGATGAAAGCGGACGTAGAACAAAAACAATTTACCTTCGTCTGAATCCATCTGTTTCGAGTACAACAGCAAACCTTCGCCTCCGTGTAGGTTCGGGAAATAATATATTAACCAAAGCCTTAGATTTGAACTAAACAAAAAAAGTTGTTCAATTTAGAAGCGATAACAATTAAAGAACCTATTTGGGAGGTTAACTTTCAAATAGGTTCTTTTTATCTCTACTATAATTGTTGCATATGCTTTTCCATTCCTTCACTAAGCATGTAAAATACTTTATAACATAATAAATCTATAGAGGAGGCACTTCATGCTTAAACGTTTAGTTATCACTGGATACAAAGCACATGAACTTGGTATTTTTAATGATCAACACCCCGGTATAACGATTATAAAGAAGGCATTACATAATCAATTGATTTCCTTAATTAATGATGGATTAGAATGGGTTATTTTAAGTGGACAACTCGGTGTAGAAACTTGGGCAGCAGAAGTTGTACAAGAACTACAAATAGAATATTCAGAGTTAAAATATGCGATTATCACACCTTTTCTGGATCAACAAAAGAATTGGAATGAACAAAAACAAGAAAAATACGATATGATTGCGGCAAAAGCAAACTTTGTGACGAGTTTAACGAAGCGACCATATGAAGCTCCTTGGCAATTTATCGAGAAAAATAAATTCCTTATAAAAAATTCAGATGGTATTCTCATTATTTATGATGAAGAAAACGATGGTTCTCCTAAATATATAAAAAAGCTTGCCGAACTGTATGCCGACAAGCATGATTACACGATCCTCAACATTAACGCCTATGATTTACAGGTTGTTGCTGAAGAAGAACAGATGAAAGAATGGGACTAGTTTTTAGAGGAGAGTTTTTTTAGTTCTCAATGAAATAGTAACTCCACAAACAATTACAATTCCACCTAGTAACTGGACTATTTCAATTGGAGTTCCCAGTACGATTAAACCCACAACCATAGCAATAAATGGTTCCAAGTTCATCAATAACGAGGCATTAGATGCTCCTACTTTTTGAATCGAGTTATTCCAAAGATAAGTACATAGGCCGTGCATAATAATCGCTGTTACTATTAATAGTAACCAATATGATAATGATACAGTAAGGGCTTGCTCCATATACTTCCACTGCACAAATGGTAGCAACCCAATTAAACCAAAAATATTACTATAAAAAGTTATGACGCCAGGTGGCATCGATTTTGATAATTGTTGAACAAAAATGAGGAAAATAGAAAAGGATAGCATTGTTAATGTTATTAATAACTCACCTTTACCAAAGTGAATTGTCACAAAGGAACCATTCGTTATGACTAGCCAAACACCAAGTAGGGCAGCTAATGAGCCGAACCAAAATACTTTTTTCTTTCGCTCCTTAAAAAAGACTACAGATAAAATGGCCGTCATTATAGGGGATAACGCTAAAATAAGAGCAGCTTTTACTGGTTCTGAATATTGTAAACTGGCATAAAAACTCCATTGATTGAGGGTAATACCAATAAGCCCCGCAACAACTAATATTAGAAGCCCCTTTTTAGATAGCCTATAATTTCTTACTTCTCGGTAAGTAATGCTCCATAAAAATAGCACTATAAAAATTAATCGAATAAACGCAATAACACTTGGAGCAAATACATTTACTAATATTGCACCAAAAATAAAATTACTCCCCCAAGCAAAAACACAACAAAATAAAATAAAATACGTAAATAATTGGTTTTTCATAAAAATACCTTTCTATAATTTTTCAGCCTTCACAATAACTCTAGAAAGAGGATACCCCTAAGAGGATCAGTAAACACTGCTTCCTTTAGGGTTATCCTCTAATTATTTATACAAATTGACCATTCACCATGACTGTACGTTTAAGTGGTTTACGTGCAACTACTTCTGCAGATGAAGTGGCATCAAAGAAAATAAAATTTGCATCATCTTGAACATTCGGCCAAACCTTTTGACCTTCCTCATCTAGAGCTGTAAGTCCCCCTGTAATCCATTTCAATGCTTTTCTAAGTGATTTCTCATCAATTTTACCCGTTAATTCACAAAAACGAGTTACTTTTTCAAGAACATCACCAGAGCCATACGGACTCCAAGAATCAAAGAAACCATCACAACCAAAGTTCACATTTACTCCGTATCGATCAAGTAAATCGATTGGTGGGAGCACTCTCTTTAAATTAATAGGAACTGTAGACATAATTGCTACATTATTTTCTGCTAGGCGTGTAGCAATTTTTTCTTGTTCACGGCTAGAGACATCACCTAAGCAAAATGAATGGCTTAAAGCTGTACGTCCATGATAATTTACATCCTCAACAATGTCTACCCATTTATCCACTGTATAATAGCCTACGTGCCCACCATCATGAAGGTGAATATCAACGTCTGCATCAAATTCTGTAGCTATATTCATAGTTTCATATAAAGATCTTTCTATTGCATTATCAATACCTGCTGGGTCTAATCCCCCAACCATTGTTGCCCCATTACGCATCGCCTCTCTAAGTAAAGTAGGAACATGATCTCTTAGCAAACCATGTTGTGGAAATGCAATAATGTCTGCTGTTACTTTACCTTTGAATGAATCCAATGCTGCAATAACACCCTCTAAATTCTTCAGTCCTATATAAGGATCAATATTAACGTGTGTACGGATATGTGTCGCACCATTAGCTAAAATTGTTTCAATCATTTGTGTCGCTCTTTGCTGAGTAGAATCCGCTAGTAATGGCAACTCACTTGCTTCATGAGCCAATCGTTCCTTTAGATTAGCTACGGGTGTACATGCTCTCCATCCTAATGACATATATGTTTTATCAAGATGATTATGCATTTCTTTAAATGTTGGAACGGCAAGTTTCTCTTTCATATCAATACTATCTTCGTTAAAAGGAATGTTTTCAGAAGTAGATATTAATTTTGTTATTTTACCCTCAGTTATTTGAATATGGAATAATGCTGTTTCAGTTTCAACTGTGCCATCTGCTAAGGTTCTTTCTCCTACTTCTAATTTTACATTCGAAAGCCATTGTACTTTACTCATTATTACCCCTCCTGTCCTACTAGTTCTTCATTTGTGAAAATCAGCTGACCTTGTGAAATAACATGCGTAATTGGTCTTCTTCTAGCAACAGCATGTGCAGAGCATTCTGCGTCAAGTAATACTATATTCGCTAAATCCCCCGCTTGAGGCCAAACTCTCGTACCTACATCATTTAGTGGGGTAATTCCACCTGAGGCATATTTCCAGCATCGACTAAGTGAGTATTCATCAATACATTTAAATCTTTCTGCAAATGTATTTAACTTTTCTACAGTATTCCCTGTCCCGAATGGTGACCAGTGATCTGTTAAACTATCGTGTCCAAGCGAAACTTTCACCCCATTATCATATAAGTATGGAATTGGAATAGTTGTTCGACCAATTGGCACCGTTGAAGTGACATCGATTTGAGCATCTGCTAAAGTCTCCGTTAATGCTTCTAACTCTTTACCTTCTAAGTCTCCTAAAGCCATTGCATGACTAATTGTTACTTGACCAACTTTGTTTGCCTGCTTTGTTAATTTCGCTAATTGATAGAACTCAAAAGCACCAAGTGTATTCGGATCATGAATGTGCATGTCGATGCCTGTGCCTGCTTCTAATGCAATATCCATAGTAATATGTAATGATTTATCAATATCACGGTCAATAACAGAGGGGTCTACTCCACCAACTAGTGTGGCACCCATTTTCATAGCTTCACGTATTAATGGTTCAACACCCGAACGTAATAATCCGTGCTGTGGAAACGCTACAATATCATAAGTAACTTGTCCTTCAAATTTTCGAAATGCCTCTTTCGTAATTTCTATATGCTTTGTACCGATTTTAGGATCCACATTACAATGTGATCTGATATGTGTATGCCCTTGAGAAAGTAGTAATTGAATTATATTTTCTGCACGCTGAAGTGCTATAGGAAGTTGAGCAGGTAATAATTCCTCCTCCTCTTCTATTCTAGTAAAAATACCTTTCATAGCTGGCTTACAAGCCTTCCAGGGACCACTAAAATATGTTTTATCAACGTGAATATGCATTTCTCTAAAGGCAGGCATTAATAAAGATTCTTGTGCATCTAAAATATCAATATTTGAAGCCAGTATACCTTTCCCTATTTCAGTTACTTGTCCATTCATAATTAATACATCAAATATCTCTGTTTTCGTACTTACAATATGACCATTTATATAGCTAAAACCTGTTTCTAACTTAGCGTTTTTTATCAATAGATTCTGCATTGCTTACTACCTCCTAATTCTATAATTGTAAGTTGGCTACAATGGGCATCGAATTGTATGCAACTTTCACCCATTCTGTAAATCATATACTATTGTCACTATATTCTCTATTTTCTGTAATCAATAGTTTCATAATTAATATGATATTGACGTATAGCCTATCTTAATTTTTAAATTTGGTATAGGTTTTTACTATCTACAACTAGCCTGATACTCATATTAGTGATGACAAAATAAAAAAGCTATTCCACCAAGTATTTAACACCTGTGGAATAGCCTTAAATTATTGTTCTTTGTTTCCTTCTAATACTTTTAACGTTTTTTTATTTGCCTTCCAGCTCCAATAAGTTGCGAGTAATGGACCCGAAATATTGTGCCAAACACTGAAAATCGCACTCGGCACTGCAGCTAATGGACTGAAATGGGCAACTGCTAATGCTGCTCCTAGACCGGAATTTTGCATTCCTACTTCTATAGATATTGCTTTTTGATCTTCATAATTCAATTTCAGTGCTTTTGCAATTAAGAATCCAAATAGTAACCCTAAACCATTGTGTAAAATAACAACAGCAAATATTAATAGCCCTGTTTCTAAAATTTTATCGCGACTACCACCTACAACAGCAGCTACAATCATTACTATCGCAATAACAGAAATGAAAGGCATCACACCAATTGCAGCATCCGTTTTATTTTTAAATATTAATTTTACAACAACGCCTAAAACAATAGGGATTAAAACAATTTTAACAACAGAGATGAACATATCACTTGCTGATACTTTTAACCACTCACTAGCTAATAAAAACACAATAGTTGGTGTCAAAAGCGGCGCAAGTAGAGTCGTAATAGATGTGACAGTTACAGATAACGCTGTATTCCCTTTCGCTAAAAAAGTCATAACATTTGAAGCTGTCCCCCCGGGGCATGCTCCAACTAAGATGACACCTATTGCGACTTCTGGAGATAAATTAAATACTTTTGCGAGTATGTATGCTAATGATGGCATGACTATAAATTGAGATAAAACACCAACTATAACCCCCTTAGGCTGCTTCAAAATTAATTTAAAGTCTCCTATAGATAGCGTCATCCCCATTCCAAACATAACAATCCCTAATAATAATGAAATATGAGGGGCAATCCACGTAAATTGCTCTGGTGCGTATAATGCTAGACCCGCAACTATCAAGACCCATATGGCAAATGTATCGCCAACAAATTTCCCGATCTTTTCTATCGTCTGCATGTTACTTACCTCCTTAACAATATTATTAGATTATATGCTTGAGGTTTTAAATTATCATACTAAACTAATGGTCTAGTTTATAAACGATGTATTTTAGTAATTTACGATAATAAAAAAAAGATACACCACTATAAAGAAATGATGTACCTTAAAATAATCTTAAGCTTTTAATCTATTAATTCTTTCTTTGATTCTTCTCTTCTCCATGGGATCATATTAAAAATAATATTTAATAGGATAGCAGTTACACTTCCTGCAACGATACCGTTACTTGTTAGGATTTGAACGCTAGAAGGTAAGACTTTGAAGATATCTGGAACAACTGTAACACCAAGGCCCATGCCGATTGCACAAGCGATAATCATTGAATTACCTTCAGATTGATTGATCGTTGTACTTAACATTTTAATGCCTTGTGCGATAACCATTCCGAACATTGCTATCATAGCTCCACCAAGTACTGGAGTTGGAATGATTGTCGTTAATGCTGCTACCTTAGGTAAGAAACCTAAAGTTACTAGGAAACCACCTGTGATGAAAATAACATTGCGTGTACGTACGCCTGTCATTTGTAATAACCCAACATTTTGAGAGAATGCTGTATACGGAAATGAGTTGAAAAGACCACCTATAATAGAAGCTAGACCTTCTGAACGATAACCACGAGCTAAATCCTTTTCTGTCACAGGTTGCTTACATATATCACTAAGTGCAAAGTAAGAACCTGTCGACTCTACTAAAGATACTAATGCTACAAGTGTCATCGTAACGATTGGTTCCCAATGGAATGTTGGTGTACCAAAATAGAATGGCTGAACCATTTGTAAAAAGTCAGCTTCTATTACCGGAGTAAAGTCAACTTTATCCATGAAGATTGCCGCAATTGTTCCGAGTACTAGTCCTATTAAAATAGAAATTGCACGAGCAAATCCTTTTGTAAATCGATAAATTAAAACAATAGTAATCAATGTACCAAATGCTAACGCGATGTTAGGAGCAGAACCGAAATCCTTAGCTCCTTGGCCACCACCCATATTGTTAATAGCAACTGGTATTAAAGTGATTCCTATAATTGTTACAACTGAACCAGTGACAACTGGTGGGAAAAAACGTACTAACTTTCCAAAAAAACTTGCAATTAATACTACAATTAGGCCTGAAGCAATGACAGAACCATAAATTGCGGATAAGCCATATCCTTTACCAATTGCAATAATTGGTGCTACTGCCGTAAAGGTACAGCCTAAAACGATTGGTAAACCTATACCAAAAAATTTACCACGTACCACTTGTAATAGTGTTGCAATACCGCACATCATAATATCAATGGAAACTAAATACGTTAATTGCGTTGAATCAAACCCTAAAGACTTACCAATGATTAAAGGAACTAGAATAGCCCCCGCATACATTGCTAATAAATGCTGAATCCCAAGTGTCACTAATTTCAGGTTTTTCATCGAGCTGAGTCTCCTTCGGCAAATGTAACTTTACCGTCTTCCAAAGATGAAATGATTGCTAGAGAATCAATACGAATACCTTTTTCACGAAGTAGCTTGCCACCATCTTGGAAACCCTTTTCAATGACAATACCTACGCCACTAGCAGTTGCGCCTGCTTGTCCAACGATATCAAGTAAGCCTTTCACAGCTTCTCCATTCGCTAAGAAATCATCGATAATTAGTACAACATCATCTGATTTCAAGAAATCTTTTGATACAGAAATTTCATTCGTTTCATTTTTTGTAAATGAATGAACTTTTGAAGAATATAAATTTCCTGCTAAAGTTAAAGATTTACGTTTACGAGCAAATACTACGGGTATACCTAAAATAAGGCCTGCCATAGTAGCTGGTGCAATACCTGAAGATTCGATTGTAACGATTTTTGTTAAACCTGCATCTTTATAGCGATTGGCAAACTCTTGACCGATTTCTTGCATAAGTTTCGGATCGATTTGGTGATTCAAGAAAGAATCAACTTTTAATACTGTGTCTGATAATACTTTACCATCTTGTACGATTTTGTCCTGCAGTGCCTTCAAGTTTAGGCGCTCCCTTCTTTTCCTAGCGGTTTCTAAATTTTTACTATATTAATCATTAATAAGCGTTTGTATCAACTAGAATATAATAAAAAAACTCAGAAACCATGCATCCATTCATACTACGAGTGGAGCAAAGTCCCTAGAGCTAAAAGTTCTTTGGGTATAGAAAAATAATGTCTTTAGACATTTACTTTCTATATCATTGCCTCTCATAGTCAGTTTGTTTACGGCAAACCGGTAGAAACTTGCGAGCCTTATTCTCGCTTTTATATGAGTGAATGCTATTAAGATTTTCGTTATAGAATGTTCCTATTATAGCACTGAAATTTTGAATTTCAATCCTTACAAATAATGAAAGACTATTCAATCTTTTTCGCCCTTTTAAAGCACTAAACCAAAAGGAACTATGTGGTATTTAACTAGTTCCATCTATATAAGTATCTCATTCATTTCAACTCAGCAAATTGGAATTTATGCTATAATTCCCCTTAAGGTATTTTACAAAAAATACAATTTCAAGGAGTCGAAGATGTGGTATGAGTAAATGTCCTAAATGTGATGGAAACGTATTGAAAAAAGGGGTGCTTCACAGTGGTGCTGTAATACTTCAAATGGTGCCAGCAAGCAATACTAGAGGGAAATCTTCACCTGTATCAGCAGAGTATTGTAATGATTGTGGATACATTGAAGCTCTTTATGTCACTGAACTTAAGAATTTGCAATAACTCTTCTTATTCCATTATTGATTAAATGCCCTTCAGATAATTTATTGCTTTACTTCCCTTAAACACGTTCATGAATATGTTTAATAGTGCAAATGGGTATAAATTAATTAAACAAAAAACTACGCAGCCTAAAGGCTACGTAGTTTTTTAGGTTAACGGTGACTATCAAAGTCACAATCTTCTAGTTTTACGACTTTCGTTTTATGAACAATTTTATAGCCGAACCAAATGGCTAAGAAAATTGGTAATCCGATATATGAAACAAGCATACCGTACCAATCGATATGGTCACCTGTGAATGCTGTATAGTTTTGACCAACAACAACAATTGCACAAAGTACAAAGGCAAAAATCGGACCGAACGGGAACCATTTTGCTTTATAAGGTAATTCGTTTAAATCGCGACCTTGTATGATATATGCTTTACGGAATCGGTAATGACTTACTGCGATCCCTAGCCAAGCCACAAACCCACACATACCTGAGGCATTTAGCAACCAAATATAGACAACACCATCACCGAAGAATGATGCAATGAATGATACACAAGCAACTAAACAAGTTGCTACTAGTGCTGCCATCGGAATACCGCGTTTGTTTAGTTTGGTAAACATTTTTGGTGCTTTACCGTCTTTAGCAAGCTCCCAAAGCATACGTGAAGATGCATATAAACCAGAGTTTCCTGAAGATAATATCGCCGTTAAAATGATCGCATTCATAACTGAAGCTGCAAACGCGATACCTGCATTTTCAAATACTAATGTGAACGGACTAACTGTAATATCACTACTAGCTAAACGTTCATCAGTAAATGGAATTAATAAGCCAATCGCTAAAATTGCTAAAATGTAGAATAAAAGGATACGCCAGAAAACTTGACGAACAGCTTTCGGAATATTTTTTCCTGGATCATCTGTTTCACCCGCAGTAATCCCAAGTAGCTCAGTTCCTTGGAATGAGAAACCTGCTGCTAAGAAAATACCGAACATTGCGAAAAAACCACCATGGAATGGACCATCTTCAATGAAGAAATTTTTGAATCCAACTGGGTCTTGTCCACCCATCAAACCAAATACCATCAAGAAACTAACGATGATAAAGACAACAATTGTAACGACTTTAATTAGTGAAAACCAATATTCACTTTCACCAAAGCTTTTAATCGATAAGACATTCAAAGTGAAGATGATTACTAAAAATCCTGCTGTCCAGACAAATGATGATACGTCTGGGAACCAAAATTTCATAATTAATGATACCGCTGCAATTTCTGCTGCGATCGTAATTGCCCAGTTATACCAGTAGTTCCAACCAAGAGCAAAGCCAAGCGCTGGGTCAACGAATTTAGATGCGTAAGTACTAAATGAACCTGATACAGGCATAAATGCTGCCATTTCCCCTAAACTTGTCATTAAAAAGAACACCATAATACCAATTAAAGAATATGCTAATAACGCTCCACCTGGACCCGCTTCGTGGATAGCTCCACCACTTGCTAAGAACAGCCCTGTACCGATTGTTCCTCCAAGTGAAATCATCGTCACGTGACGACTTTTCAATCCTCTATTAAGACCTTGCGTTTCTACGCTTTGGCCATTATTTTTATTACTCATTAAGAATCTCCTCTTTCCATTTTTCATTGCAAGAAGGTTAACTTGATGTCATAAAAAATACCATCACAAGGAATATGCGATGGTATCGAAATATGCCCATCAACCTTGATAAAGATAGCTCAACACGCCTGCTAAGACGTGACAGTTCTGCACCTTTCGGCAACAGCCCCAATGATTATAAGAAAAAGCTTATAATCACTTCGGCGATATTCCCTTTCAAATAGAATCCCCGACGCTTTTCGTCTCATCCATTTTACTTTTTAATACCGCGACCTCTACCTCATCGAATGGATGAGGCATTGCAATATATTAATTTAATATGTCCCCATTATAATACAAGAGTGTTCTATATTCAAGATGTAAATTATCTTGAATATTAGAACAATTTAAGTTAATTTTTGTTAAGACTTCAGAATATAACTTTTGCATCACTCGGTAGCGTTTGAATATGTTTTAAGTAATTGAGCACTATCACACTTTCTCCATAACCTTGGAATGAAAGCATGCTAGCAACATTTGTTGCTGTATTTTGGAATAAATCACACATAGTAAATAGTGCTTGCCATGCTGAATCATAGCTAGCATTATTATATGTTGCGAGTAACTGCTCCCACACCTTTTTTGGTAACAGGTACTCTAGGTCCTTGCCATTTTTACCAACGCTTTTAGAAAAGTCTGTTTGCACTCCGACTTGCCAAGAAAGCATTTGAATCAGCATTTCACGCGTATTATTAAAATGTGCTTGTGCATAGAGCATTTCTTTTCTCCATAAACCTTTCGCAATATATGTAGAAACCCACCAAAATTCATTACAACAATCCTTATAATGTTCTTCTGTCGGGCATTGCACCCAATAATTCACATCCGTTGGTGAAGGGAGTTTAGGAAGTGACCCATCTTTATCTAACAAGATTGTGGTTAAACTATCTTCCTTACAATATTCTTCTTGTTCTTCGACAGGGATAAGCATCAAATCAATTCGGTTTCCATCCGAAAATTGCATCAAGTATGTATAGCGCCCACCAAGTTCAGGAGGAAACAACACCATATCTTCTGGCGTTTGCATAATGATTCTCTCTCCAAAAATATTTACCCAATAAGGGGTGTTAGTAAATGATTTGATATCCGTCACAATATAAACGATATCAAAATCTTGAAAGGGATCCTTTTTCACATTCATATTTGTTCTTGAACCATTCATACAAACCGCGCGTACGCGATCATCATTTTTCGCTATATCTAGGATTAAATCCATCATTTGCTGCGCTGTTCTCATCATCAATACCCCCGTATTAAATTGGTGATTTTATTTTGAGCCATCTTATTATAATTATCAATTTTCTTTGATATAATTAACCTTTGTCAATTAGTAGGTTTAAAATATTATAAGATTTATAAATATATATAATAGGAGGAGTTACAATTGGCAACAAATAAAGCTGTTCAAAATGGCAACAAGCTAAAATGGAATCGTAAAGTTTGGCTACTTGTAATTGGGATTATTTTCATTGCTTCTACATTACGTGCTCCTTTAACTTCTGTAGGTCCAATTATCTCATTCATTCGTGATGGTCTTCATATTTCAAATGTATTAGCAGGATTTATCACAACGATCCCTTTGCTTGCTTTTGCTGCTATTTCACCATTAGCGCCAAAATTTTCAAAGCGCTTTGGCATAGAACGTACTTTACTATTCTCAACAGCATTACTTGCTGTAGGGATTCTTACTCGATCATTAGGTACCACATCCACACTGTTATTAGGTACTTCTCTAATCGGTGTAGCAATTGCTTTTGGAAATGTACTGTTACCAAGTTTGATTAAATTAAAATTCCCTTTACAAGTTGGGTTACTAACAGGAATTTTCACTGTTTCGATGAATCTATCTGCAAGTTTAGCAGCTGGTATTAGCTATCCACTTGCTAGCGGAGAACTCGGCTGGAGAATTGCGTTAGGTATCTGGTTCATTTTAGCAATAATCGCTATTATTGTTTGGGTCCCACAAATTCGTAAATCTAAGTCTGAATCTAATATTGGCTCTGAAACTAATAAAGAACACATCCCACTTTGGAAATCACCTCTAACTTGGACAGTTACATTAGCAATGGGCTTCCAATCTCTTATTTTCTATACAACTGCGGCTTGGATTCCTGAAATGTTGCAATCACAAGGTATGAGTGCTAATACAGCTGGGTGGATGTTCTCCTTTATGCAGTTCTCGCAATTACCTGCAACATTTATGATTCCCATTATTGCTGGCCGTAGAAAAGATCAACGCCCACTTGTTATTGTTTTCGGCGTTCTTTATCTAGTAGGATTCGGAGGTATTTTAGCTGGATGGACCTCTTTAACAGTGTTATGGATGATTTTACTTGGACTTGCAGGTGGTGCATCATTTAGTTTAGCTATGATGTATTTTTCACTGCGCACGCGTACTGCTCATGAAGCGGCAGAATTATCTGGTACTGCTCAATCACTTGGTTATTTATTAGCTGCTATCGGTCCTGTACTATTTGGCTATGTTCACGATATTACCAATAGCTGGACAACAGCTATCATTCTATTCATCTTTACAGTTCTGCTATTAGTAACTGTTAGTATGCATGCTGCAAAAGAAGGTTATGTTACCCCTGAAAAATAGAGTTGAATCCGAGCTTATAATGGTTAGGGTTTTTATATTACTAGGCGCAAGTTATCCACATAAAAAAGCTATTAGGTAGTTTAACCACTACCTAATAGCTTTTAATTTTTATTGTCTTTATAATTGCTGGCTTACTATTTCCCCTCCACTTTATGTCACACAATTATAATATTGCTATAAATTACTTCTCAAAATGATAGCGACCGTTAAATAATCCAATTGTGCCAGGTTCTTTAGCACCTGAAAAATTAACTTGGAATGGAAATTCGCCTTGTTCTGCTAATACTTTTGCAACAACTCCATCTCCAATAGGACTAGCAAAGTATAAGTCCCCTCCAGCTAATGTAAGAACCTGTACAATAGCATTCAACTCTGGATCGACATATGCTTCTGCAACCTCTAACCCTAAATAACGAGACCATTTTTCAGCAGTTTTTTCAGCATCTATTACAGCAAAAGTAACACCTGCAAATTCTAACTTTTCTGGTTGATTTCCAATGACACCTTTTTCAATTTGTTCCTGTCTACGGGCATCGTCATTATCGTCCCATTGAATAATAAATGGTAATTGAAGAGAGTCATTTCCTTCACCAGCATAAAGTAACTGCCAGCTAATAATACTGCCATCTGGTCGTTTTCTGTTCATTGGTACTGGCCCATTTACTGATAAACCTTGCTCTTTCAAACGCTCTGCTATACCTTCAATATCCGTTGTACGAGCTGCAAATCTTACGAAACCTTCTTTGAATTTATTATTTACTACTGTTTCAATAAGGCTGTGATGTAAATGTTTTGCCCCTGCTACTAATTCTCTGTCGTATGTACCAAGGTACTCTATATAACTTAGATCAAAGTAACTAAGTGCATTGTACGTTCCGCGCCCTTCATGAACGCCACCTTCAACAGCGTAAATTCCTTGATTTTGTAATGGCTTAATTACTTCTTTTGGCTCATCCACAAAATGTACTAAGTGATCAAAAGATAATGTCATGTTCCAGTCCCCCTTATTTAAATAAATAATGTGAAACGATTTTCACAAATGATTTCTCTATAGTTAATAACGCTCTTTCATCAAAATCAAATTTTGGATGATGATGTGCAAAATGAGTGCGTTCGTCGTCATTTCGTGAACCTGCTTTAAAATAAGTACCTGGCTTTTCATTTAAAAAGTACGCGAAATCCTCCCCACCCATTGACGGTTCAAAATCAATCACAGATTCTGTACCGAATTCTGCTTCAAATAATTCTTTCACAAGCTCTGTTTCAGTTGGATGATTGTAAAGGGCTGGGTAGCCATGCAAATAATCGATTTCACATGTGGCATGTGCTGATTCCGTTACTCCTTTGACAATTGAGTAGATTTCTTCTTTTACCTTACTCCGAACATCCTCTGTCATCGTCCGGACCGTTCCTTCAATAATTGCCGAATCTGCAATGATATTAAAGGCACTTCCAGCGTGGAATACACCAACTGTCACCACCGCTGCATCAAATGGATTTAAGCGACGACTGACAATTTTTTGCAACGCTCCAACGATTTCACTACCCACTATAATCGAATCGATGGATTGCTGTGGTTTCGCACCATGCCCTCCTAGTCCTTGGATTTTAATTGTGAATTTATCAACTGCAGCCATTTTGAAACCATCCCCAACAGATACCTTTCCAACTGGCGAACCCGAGTCTAAATGCGCACCAAATACATAATCTACATCCTTTAATACATCTTCAGCAATCATGAATTTCGCACCACCAGGAGGTTTTTCTTCCGCATGTTGGAAAACAAAAATGATGTTACCGTGCAGATGCTCTCTGTAATGGCTTAGCGTTTTCGCTGTTCCAAGTAATGAGGCTGTATGTCCATCATGACCACATGCATGCATAACACCATCTTTTTGAGATTTATAAGTAACTTCTTTTAAATCTGCGATTGGTAATGCATCAAAATCTGCTCTTAAAGCGATTGTTTGACCAGCTTGATCCCCCTTCAAAACACCGATTAAACCATTTCCGCCTATCCCTTTTTTCACCTCTAAACCGAAGCCCTCAAGTTTTTCTGCTATAAATTTTGCAGTTTCATATTCTTCAAAAGATAACTCTGGATGCTCATGCAAATATCTCCTCCATCCAACAATTTCATCAAAATCTTTATCTATTTCTTCATAAATTGTAGTTAAAAGTTCTTTTTGCGTTATCGCACTCATTCAATATTCCTCCCTCAATTTATACCTTTAATTCAAATAGGTTTACTTTGAATTTGAGTTAAATTTTTTTCTTAGAACTTTTCATTATATGCTCTGTAAATTTATTTCATGATAATAAAAAAGTCGATTTCTCTATTTCATTTAGAGAAATCAACTCGGTATGTAAGTCTCTCCTCATCTATCAAGTTTTTAATCAACTTGCTGGAAGTAGCACCTTACTTTAATAGCGGTTGCTGAGATATCACAGGGCCAGTCCCTCCACCTCTCTTGATAAGAAAACCTATTGAATTAGTAGTAATTAAAATCATGTTACGCCAATCCATTGAAAATTGCAATAAATTTCCTGCTATTTTCTAAATCAATACGGCGCTTTCTGATAAAAATAATTTGGTGTTTTACGTTCATTGTCATATGGTTTATGGAATATATGCGTTGTAGCCGGTGATAACGGTGGAATAAGCCATGTCCAATTCCCTGTTACGTCACGCCCTGCAGTTTGTTCATTGGATTCGAAGCGTTTAAATTGTTGTGCTGCTGTATGGTGATCTACAATACTCACTTCATCTTCTTTATACGAATATAAAACGGCCGCATTCAATTCAACTAATGCACGGTCTTTCCATAAGGAAGAATTTGAAGATGTATTTAAACCCATTTTTTCTGCGATTGTCGGTAACATATTATATCGATAATCATCTGCTAGGTTACGCGCACCAATTTCCGTTCCCATATACCAGCCATTAAACGGAGCAGCTGCATATGTAATACCACCAACTTCTAATTTCATATTCGAAATCATCGGTACCGCATACCACTTCAGACCAAGTTCCTTAAACCACTCAAATTCAGGGTGTCGGATTGGTACTTCTAATATATATTCAGCTGGAATATCGAATACTTGCGGTTCTCTTTCTCCAATTTGAATAACTAGTGGCAAAACATCGAAACGCCCACCTTTTCCTTGCCAGCCAAGTTGCTCACATTTCTTCGTAAACTCTACCGAATCTGGATCTCCAACAACGCCATTTGCTGTTTCATACCCAGCATAGCGGATTAATTGATGATTCCAAACACGTACGTTAGGTTGAGAGAAAATTGTAATCGTCGGACGGATTCGACCACCATTTGTTGCAAAATCAATATGCTCTAGAAGTCCTTGAAAAATGTCGTGCTCGCTTGTCAATTCCCGCTTATCAAGCACTTGCAACGTTTGCCAAAACAAACGACCTATACATTTATTACTATTACGCCAACCTACTTGTGCACCAAATCTCAGTTCATCTATTGTATGTTCATAATATCCATTATCTTGGATATCATTCTCTACTTCAACTAAGCGTCTTACTAACTCCTCTTCAGATCGCTCCGTTTCCGAATAATACAACTTTATAAAATCAATAGCCTCATTCAACATCGCCATAGTTCCTCCTGTCACCACTCGACTTCCTATCTACCATCATAGAAGAATTGATTTCCATCAGACAAGGCATAAGACTTAAATAATGTGGTGATTTTGTGGCAACTTCCAATTTTGGCATAAACCGATTTGATTTGAATGAATTTTTAGAATAAAAAATAAAATAATATCTTCTTAAAATTCAGCTTAAAGTGTAAATAAAAAACGCCCCCGAAAGGATTTAGTTGAAAAATATATTCTAATTCCATTAGAAGTCTATTTATTAAATTTTTTTGGCATTGGTATCCCACTCTCCACAGAGAGTAAACACGATTCATTACTTATAATCAAGATTATATACTTATTACCGAATAATCATACAATCGAATAATTATTACGACCGCTTTTTTTTACTTTATATAATGCTTTATCGGCGCTTTTGATTACAGTTTCTACATCAGTTGAGTTAGAACAAGGCAATGTACAAGCGCCAATACTTACCGTCACAATGTTAGATACAGGTGAATTTTCGTGAAGAATAAACAATTTTGATATAGCCATTTCAATCAATTTGCATTGTGTGTGGACCTGTTCTTCCGTCAAATCCCTTCCAACTACGACAAATTCTTCCCCACCCCACCTTACTGGGATACAATCGTATTCTTGTACTGTATCGGCAATTGCTTGTGCGATAGAACGCAGTGTATTATCGCCACGATTGTGTCCATGATGGTCATTATAATTTTTGAAGTAATCGATATCAATTAAAATAATTGTCACATCTATAGATTGTTCAGCACGATTTCTGTATATATCTTGTATATCTCGTTGAAAGCCATGTCGATTATAGATACCCGTCAACTCATCATAATAGGCTTTTAATGACAATTGCCTATTTGCTTTTTGTAGCTGATCTGTCAATATCGCATTTCGTTTCAATTCTACAAGCCACTGTTCCTTCGTTTTATATGACTTCAAATAATCTCTGTAAACTACTCTTGAAATTATAAAAGTTATGATAACAATAAGCGCTACAAAGTAAAGTTGTAGATAGAATAGATAGAAATCATGATGAGCTATTGGAATTCCTACTACTAAAATTGTAGTTGCAATTATGATAGGCAACAATATTTGGTTTATTGATGTATAAAATAGTACTGCACAAAGTAGCATACACAATGTATAGACCATAAAATCCTGATATTGTACTTGATCCATTACAGAAATAATCGCTCCATAAATCATTGAAATGGTAATATAGACAACAATAATTTTTTCCCATTTATCAATATGTTTAACAGAGTAATTGGATACCTTCATTTGTCTACTAACAATGTAAAAACAATATATATTAAACAAACAAAATGACGTATATACCGCCATATATTGAAATGGGAAATTCGGATGAAAACTTGAAAAAGACGTAATTCCAATATTAACAATACCAATCAAAACAATAACAACCACATACACTTTTGTTATCAACAACATGCGTGACATATTATCCAACAATCGTTCTTTTCGAAAAACAAGCTCTTGTTTAGAGTCTTGGTCCTTCCTCATAGGGGCCACTCCCATCAATCGGCTCGCATTATTCCCTTATGAAATCCTATTTTGTACAATACATTCCAACACTGCTATAAAAATATTTCACCTTCGATTGAACCTAATTCATAGTCCTAAACTTAACAATACACACGTTTCATAGTATTAATCCCCCTAAAATAACCATAGATAGATGCACACAATTATGTCAATGGTAACGGATTTGTTTAATAAATTATATAATATAAGTTCTTTACTTAGATTTAATACTAATTTAGAGCATTTATTTAGTAATACTAACCATCAGTTCTAAACAAATTCTGAACAAAATGTGATGTGCTAGACAATTATTTACATTATTAGTAATTAACAACTGTCTAAATATTAAATCAGAAATACTAAAAACCCTAACTTCTGTAGAAGTTAGGGTTTTTAACAGTATTTTACAGTTAATATTTTCATTTAGCATTAAAAGCTAATTGGCGCATCTTCCCTGATTCATTTTCTTTATAATAAAGTACTTTACTTTTTACATACAAGTCTACGACATGGGTGGATTTTATTTTAGTTTTATTTTGACCATTTAACTTCACTTTATATAAATAACCACCATCAGAATAATTACTATAGTAAATCCATTGGCCATATACGGCTAAGAAAGGTGCTCTGTCGTTGACAACTTTTAATTGCTTATTACTTTTTTTATCCATCTTAAATAACTGATCATTTTTGTTATTTGAAAAATAATATGTTCCACTTTTTTCAATCACGTTCCCCATGTTGTGGAAATATCTGTATTTTACACTATTTGCGTTCGGAAACTCTTTTTCTTTCCAGCTATGATCTTTTTTCAATTGTGCATTACTTAGTAAAAAATAATGATAGTTGACAACTCCAGTTTTGTTTGGAATTGGATCATCCCAAGTCGTATCGATATGATAGTACTCACCATTAATCTTCACCATGTTCCAAGAGTGGCTCTCGCCTTTACTACTTCCCGTAACAACTATTGTTTCCACTCCTACATTATTTAAAAGTAGTTGCATTGACTTTGAATACCCATCACAAACGGCAACTTTATTCACTAAAGCACCAAAAACTTCATAAGAATCTCGGGAAACCTTATCTTTTCTATGGTTTTTGTAATCATATTTTACCGATAAAACTAGATAATCATGAATAGCCTTTATCTTTTCTATATCACTCATATTTTTTTTTATTTTTACATTTATTATACGCTTTACTTCAGCATCAATTTTGTTCTTCTTTTTAAGAATACTTTGTTTACTGCCATCATATTTAAATTTGATTGTTCCAGTTGAGAATGTAGTTGCTCCATTATAATAAAAAATTTCCGGATGATCCTCAACTACCTTATTTACGATTGCCCCAATTTCTTCAGGCCTTACTTCGCTAGAATTAAAATATGTACTTGCTTCTACATTTTGCAAGCTTTTGAGAATATTATTATATGTCTTTTGTTCTTCGTTACTAAAAGATTTTGTTGAGATAGTGCTCCTTGCAAAGGTTTGCATAGGAAAGATGCTTGCTATTAAAATAATTCCTAGAATCACCTTCATTAACTGTTTCATCTATACCATTCCTAACCTTTTCTTTTCTCTAATTATATTAAATATAGTTCTAAATAAGTATCCGACATTAGTTATATTGACTCCATCCTGAGTAATTCATCAGTGAATATATGTATCTATAATAATAATGCAAATGTTTAAATTCCGGACTAAATACCTATAAAATTACCTTATTATCTATTCGTTTCCTAAAATAAAAAGAGGACTATTAGTGGTGAATTCCCACTAAATAGTCCTCTTTTCCTATGCCTTTGTACTTCTTCTGTTATATAAAACCCATAAACCAAACAGGATAGCTAAAATCCCTGTAAATAAGGTACCTGCTGAATACTCTACACCTGTTTGTGGAAGTAATTCACTTTCTTTTATGCTTCCCAGATTATTTGGCTTATCCTCATTTTTATTATACCCAGAATTATTCGCCTTACCTGTATCACTCGGTTTTCCTGGTGTGTTAGGATTACCCGAATTGTTTGGTCCTCCAGGATTATTTGGATTTCCTGGTTTGCTCGGTTTGCCTGGTTCTCCTGGTTTGCCTGGATCAACTGGTTTGCCTGGGTCAACTGGTTTACCTGGGTCAACTGGTTTACCTGGGTCAACTGGTTTACCTGGGTCAACTGGTTTACCTGGGTCAACCGGTTTGCCTGGATCAACTGGTTTGCCTGGATCAACTGGTTTGCCTGGATCAACTGGATGTTTGTATTCATTTGTTTTTGTTAAGTCCAGTATTTCAATTTGTTCTTTTTGAATAGCAAATTCTATCGGCTTGCTATCTAGTATATAACCAGCTGGAGCTTTTGTTTCAATAAGTTGATAGAATCCTTCATCAAGATTCTCTTCATAAATTTCACCATTTTTATCTGTTATTAGTTTCTCTTTTCCACTAACAACGGTATACTCATCTGTCTCTAGCTTTTTATACATCAATTTGAATTCTGCATCTTTTAATACGATTTTAGAATTATTTGCATCTACTTTTTTCAATTTAAATGCTCGGATAATTTTGTTGTTTTTAATTGTTATTTCTTTATCTGATTTGTCTAGAGTAACAACCACATTACTATCCTTCGAATCAATTGCGTAACCATTTGGAGCAGTGATTTCTTTTAATGTGTAATTATCATAAGGTAAGTTTTCAAATACTATCTTACCTTTTGCATTTGTTGTTTTTGTATCGACTAAAGAATTTTTACTGTCGTAAAGTTCAAAGATTGCACCTTCTAATACTTTACTAGCATCTGCCGCGTCCACTTTAATGACTGAAAGGTTTCCTTTGCCTCTAACATTTTCTTTTTTCACTACTTCTACTTTAGTTTGATCCTTCTCAATTGTGAATCCAACTGGTTCTCCGTCTAATAAATAATGTTTAGGTGCTTGTGTTTCAACAAACTGATACTTACCAGGTTCAAGATTATTTACAATAATTTTGCCGTCTTCATCTGTTGTTAGTGCTTTTTTAATTGTCTTATATTCAGTACCTTGCTTTTGTTGAAGGTCAAATATCGCGCCTTGCAGTGTCGTAGCGGAATTATCCTTATCAACTTTTATTAGCTCAACAGCTTGAATGATTCTATTATTGTAAATAGTTTCTTCGTTAGCGCCAATAATCTCTATTTTTTTTGTATCATTAATACCTACAACATATCCTTTAGGGGCATGATCCTCTTTTAATAAATAGTTTCCGTAAAGCAATTTTTCAAACTTCACAGTACCATCTTCACCTGTAGTCAACGTTTTGATGACCACACCACTGTCCTCATCGATTAGTGAGAATACAGCTCCTGGAAGAGGTTTTGTTTTATCATCAGCAGCAAATTTCTTTACTTCTAGACTTCCAACTTTACCTTCCCCTGTTCCTGAACCTGTTGTTTTTTTAACTTCAACAACGGCTTTAGATTCAGTTGTTTCCTCTGAAATTTGGTCGCCTGTCAATGTAATATCGTTATTAATCTTAGCTCCCACTTTATCTAAAATAAGTGACTGATATTCTAGAATATAAGGAGTGTCAATTGAATTCTTAAAGGTAAGCTCAAAGAAATCCTTATCGCCCTCTCCCTTTTTAAATTCAATTTTATATTGGTCGTGTTCTAATTCTTTTCCTTTTGTAACGTTCCCTTTTTCATCAACTGTAGTAGCGTATAGATGGAAGGAGTTTTCGAGTATAGATTGGTTACCACTTGGATTATCTGTTAATTTTACATTCGATACGCTTGATTGCCCGAAGTTAATATTAACCTTCCAATTAATAATCTTACCTTTCTGTACTCCTGATTTTTTAGTATATTCGCCTCCATGTTGCACGGATACACTTGCAGTAAGATCAGTTACTTTATTCCCGTCATTATATAGTGTCGCAGTGTTACTATATTTATTTTTAATAAGTGAATCTTTCAAACTTGTTTTATATGAAATTAAATAAGGTTCATTAATTTCATTATTGAAAATCACTTTAAAACCTGGTTTACTACCAGGATTCCACTCAACTGTATAATCTTGACCTTCTACTAACTCTTCTTTATTTGTGCCGTTTGCTCCACCCGTTAAAGACATTTTATATACTTTTAATGAATCCTCAACAAGTTTTTGATTGTCTAAAATGAAATCTTCTACATAGGCATTTGATAGTGTTTTAAGGTTGTAATTTACACCGATATTCCATGTTATTTCTTTTTCCACAGCATTGTACGAGCCGTTTTTAAAACCGTTTGATTGTGTATATTCATCTGGCGTAAATTTTGCCGTTGCTTCTTTTGATTTATCTTTACCATCTTTATCAGTCCATGTAAGACTGACATTATTTTCTAAATAATTTAAAGATTTATCATCACGATTTTCATAATTAAATTTTGTTTTATATTCAATTACATGTGGTTTATTAATTTCTTTTGTAAATTCAATTGTGAATCCATTACCATCTTTATCTTCTTTTAATGTGTAATCTTCACCTTTTTTAAGTTCATTTCCAGGTGTTGTAATTTTAAGTGTGTCCGGAAGTAATGTTAGCCCTTTATTTGTAAATGAGTCTACAAGTTTAACGTTTTTCATTGAATGACTATCTTGGTTTATGGAAATCATCCATGTTGCTGTTTTGTCTTTATAATCTGAGCTTACATAATATTTTTCTAGTATTTGTTGGTAAATGGTCTCTTTTCCTGTTCCTTGTCCACCATTACCAGATGTCACTTCATTTATGATTTCCTCGCCATCATAAACACGATTATTCGCTTTTGTTTTATAGACAATTTTATATGCAGCATTTATTTCTTGTTTAAACTTTAATTCAAACCCATTTTTACCTTCTGTTGATTTTGGAGTGAATGTATAACCAGTTGATACTGCTTCTGATCCATTTTCATTACCATCTTCACCAATTTTCACTTTTTCAACTTTAAGAGAAGCATCTACAAACTCCTGTGTATTGTTAAAAAAGTCTGTTAGAATCGCTTTCTCTGCAGGAATTGTTTTTTCATTGTAGTTGTACTTGATTTCCCACGTAATTGTTTGTGTTGCTGGGTCGTACCCTATTGATTTTTTTTCTAACGTTTTCCCTCTTCCAACGCTTACTGTTGCACTAGCCGATTGCTCATTAAAGTCTGTACCTGATAATGTTGCTTCGTTTTGATACTTCGTTCCATCAGAATCTATGATATCCGTTGTGTATTCTACACGATAAGCTGATTTGATGTCCCCTAAATCTATTTGGAAATCTTTATCTCCTGTTATTTTCCCAACGTTAAATCCGGTTGTAACTTCTTCCCCTTGCTCAACGCTACCATCTAAATGTGTTATTAGTTTATACACCTTTATAGAATTAGCTTGTAATAATTGCCCTTCTTGGATAGGATCACTAAGCTTAGCATTTTTAATAGAATCAAGGTTTTTATTAAAATCAATCGTCCAATTAATAGTTTTTGCATTGTAGTTTTTATCTGGTGTTCCTTTTTTATCAATTGCAGTACCATTCGGATTGTAATTAATAGGAATATCAATAGAATCTTTACCAGTAATAGGTGTTACTGTAACTATTTTTTCATCAGTAACCACTACTTTTTCACTTATTTTTGATAAAACTTGTAGTGTCCCTTTAATATCTGAATGGTTTTCTATGAATTTATTAAAAGTAACAGTAGCTACCCCGTCCATACCAACCGAAAAGACCCCAATGTCTTCTCCATCGAACCTAAGTGGTGCATTTTTCACTTCTTCATAAACAATTAGTTCTTTTGGCAAATTAAATTTGAATATCGCACCATCTGTGTAGCCATGATTATTTGGAAGTACATATTCGTAATCTACCGTAATAATCGATTCACGATCGACACTTTCTATTTCCTGGCCTTCCTTATTTTCAAAGGTTAATTTTGCACTCGTTAAGATATTGTCTTTTATATCTGTGTTTGTCGTTTTATTATTTTCTTCTTTTCCTTTTGAATCATCTGTACCATTTTCTTCTGTTGTTGATTTTCCATCTTCTTCAGAAGTGATTCCGTCAACTTCTTTAAGTAATTCTACCTTTTTTCCATTTTCAACTTTTGTATTCTCTACTGCCTCTTCTGTAGAATCGCCAGTAACTGTTGAATCAGCTTCAGGTTGGTTAACAGTGATTTCCTGTTCCCCAACGATTTCTATCGTACCAGAACCACTTTTCGTCTGATTCTGTAAGATTTTCACTTGAATTTGGTTACCCGAAACTGTGTATGAGCCGATTTCTGTCCCATCAATTAGTAATTTATTTGTTTGAGATGTACCTACCTTAACCCCTTCAGGTAATTGGAAATCGAATACTGCTGCCTCTTTCTTATCACCAGCATTAAAATGCCAATTATACTTAACCGTCGCTGTCGATTCTTCTTCCGAACCTTTGATTATTTCTGGGGTTCCTAAAATAAATAATTGCTCGTTATTACTATTTGCATTTGCAGCAATTGGAGTTAAAAAACTATTCACGAGTAATAGAATCATCATTGTTATAAAACCAATCTTTTTCATACTTACCTCCCTATTATTTAACCTCATCATTTTTCTGCACCATTTCAATTCTCCCGATATCACCTTATAATCTTAATGTTTCAATTAACTTTTTGCTCGGGTTTAACATTCCTTTTTCACTAAATAAGAACGAGTCAGGGGTACACCTGATAATACAATGGCATTTAACTTAGCTTATTTTTTTAAGCTATTTATACTATCTATTTCCCGATTAATCCACCTTTCTCCTTTTCTATTTATTATTAGCTACTTCTTTTCGGGACTAATTCGTAAAACTTTTCTAATTTAGGAATGGTCTATGCCATTATAACCTCTTGTTCTGAACAAATTCTGAACTTGAAAGATAAATGAGACTAAAACCCTATAATAAATATTAGATATAATATATTATTGATTAAACGAAAAAATTTTAATATTTTATCAAATTTAACTAAGCAAAAAAAAGGTATATATTTAGTTATAAATTATGAATTCACAGATTTTTAACAACTAAGAAAATAAAATCCAACTAATTCTTCACAATATTAAAAGAGCTGTCTCTAAGTCAAAAAATGACTTGTGAGACAGCCCCTATTAATGAGAAAAACATTCATTATATAAATCTACAATTTCTCTAGGTATTTTAATGCCTAATTCATCTACGAGATTATTCGTAATTGTTTCGTAAAGCGCTTTTATCTTTTGTGTATTATTTAATTGTTGATAATGTTTCATCAACTGGTGCATGATCGTTTCATTATACATATCTAAAATCAGCATTTTTTCCAGACACTTTTCCACTAATGCGTTTTGATCTATTTTACTTTCTGTACTCGTTATAAATTTTTCGAGATATAGTAGAACATCCTGTTTTATCCATTGTTGGTATTGAATTGACCATGGGTAGACGTCCCCTTCCAAATAATCTCCACTATAAAGTTCGAGTAACCTTTCTACCTTTAAAGGATGCATGTCCTCTGTTTGTACAATTTGCATTAGTTCAAGCACATCACTTGTGAGGGGCACAGACAGTTTATAATGATCATTTACTAATGTAATGGAATTTTCCACACCAATATCTTTTATAGCTTTTCTCAATTGGTAAACAGTTGTATGTAATAATGTCACAGCTTTTGTAGCGTCCATTTCTGGCCATAATGCCTCAACAACATTCGCCTTATGAATCGGATTTTCTCTATTGTGCCATAAGAAAATGAATAATTCCTTTACTTTTCTTGTACGCCATTTCACTTCATTTTGTTGATAATCTTGTAGTGCAAAGCTACTCATGAAGCGAGCATACAAAACTTTGTGTGTTTGCTCAGAAAGACCTTCCCTAGATTTATATAAAGTAATTCTTTCTTCAACTTTTTTAATTGCCTTTCTTAACCGCGTCATATTTACAGGTTTTAACAAATAATCAGACGCGTTCACTTCAAATGCCTCTATTGCAAATTGAGGATGCGCCGTTACAAAAAGCACGTCTATATTACTGTACCTTTCCATTACTTTCTCAGCAAATTCAATTCCGTGCATTCCCGGCATTTCCATATCTATAAAAATAACATCCACCTGTATGTTAGCTAATTCTTGCAAGGCAAGAACCGGATTTGTATATTTCCCGACAATTTCAATTCCTTCTATATTACTAGTCATAATCTCAAGCACTTCTAAAGCAATTTCTTCATCATCGATTAATAGAACTCTCATCATTTTCACCCCCAGGTACAATTATAGTTATTTTCGTTCCTTCACTTTCTTTACTTTCTAATAAGAATGATGATTTTTCAATAAGTTTTAGCTTTCTATATGGGTTTAAAAAGCCTAATCGTGTACTCCGCTCATTCATTAACTCATATTGCTTTTGAATAGGGATTCCTACGCCATCATCTTCAATCACTATTTTGACACCTACTGTAGTTTTCTCTATCGTTACTTTTACTGTCCCGCCATTAGACTTTTTGGCGATGCCGTGCTGAACTGCATTTTCAACAAGTGGCTGAATGGTCATTGAGGGGATAAGTGCTTCTATCGTTTCGTCGATCTCATATTCAATATTTAATCTATTACCAAAACGCATCTTTTCAATGGATAGATAAGCTTTCACTAATTCTATTTCATTTTCTAATGGGATTAAGCAATCTTGACCATTAAAATCTAATTTTGCACGGAAATACGTAGACAAATATTGTAGCGCCTCCCGCGTTTTCTCTTCATCCTTATAACTCAATCCTATAATCGTATTAAATGTATTGTATAAAAAATGTGGTGTAATTTGTGCAGATAAGAAATCTAATTCATTTTTCACTGCTTCCCTTGAAGATTCTTTCATTGATAACAATGATTCTATACGGACTTTTAATTCTTCAAGATTAATTGGCTTTTGTAAAAAGTCATTTGCCCCTCCTTGCAAGGAAATTATCAAATCTGATAATTGACCAGCTGCCGTTAAGATGACAATTGGAAGCTCGAGTAAACCATGTTCTTCCCTCACAATTTTACAAACTTCAAAACCTGACATATTTGGCATCATTAAATCTAATAACATTAAATCCACGGATTCATTTCCCATTATTTCAAGGGCGTCTACACCGCTTTCAACTGCAATCACGGTATAGTCTAAAGATCGTATAGAATTTACCAATATCTTTAAATTATCATGATCATCATCTACTACTAAAATGGTATAACCCTTTTTCCCTTCAATTTTCACCGGTACATCCAAGAATGCTTTTGAAGCCTCTTTATCTTTTATTGCCAGAAGCATACTATTTTTTTCAGTTGGAAAATATGCTGGTTTCTCCACCGCTTTAAGCTGTGATTCGTTCGCTAAAGGAATCGTAAAAGTAAAACACGAGCCTTTTCCGATTTCTGAAGTAACCCAAATGCGCCCACCAGACACTTCCACTAGTTGCTTAGTAATACTTAACCCTAGACCAAGACCTTCAGATTCAATTCCTTTTACTTGATATAATGAGTCGAAAATTTGATTAATATGATCTTCCTCAATGCCTATGCCTGTATCTGTAATTGAGATGAACATTTCTCCATTCTGCACTTTTGCAGAAAGTGTAATCTCGCCATATTTCGTGTACTTAATAGCATTGTAAATAAGATTAAAGAAAATCTGTTTTAACTTGTATTCGTCTACATAGATTAATGGTAGATTAGATGGAAACATATTAACTAATTTTAACTTATTCGAAGTCGGTATTAGATAAAATACCTCAGCTATAATCTCTTCAACAATATGAACATTGACCGGAGTAGGTGAAATATTTACTTCCCCACGCTTGATCTTTCCAGCATATAATAAATCCTCTACTAACTTCGCTAACCGTTTACCAACGGTGTGAATTAAAACAGCGACTTCTTGTTGTTCTTTTTTTAGTGCCCCTTTATTACCTTCCATTAATGATTTAGAGAGATTAATAATACCGTGTAATGGTGTCCGTAATTCGTGAGAGCTTTTCACTAAAAAATCATCCTTAAATTCATCAAAACGAAGTAATTCCTTAGATAAACGATCTACTTCTATAAAAGCACGCTGGTGACGAAAACCAATTAAAGAAGATAAGCCAATTACCATTGTTAAAAACAGAAACACGGGCTCATATTTAACTTTTATTTCAAATAAAAAGTTTAATGCAATTAAAGTTCCATAACATGCAAAAGATGTAACTATCATTAATATATACTCAGAACCTTCTGCTTTTTTTATTAAAGCCGCCTTCAGTAATATATATACGATGTATCCATAGCTTAACCCTAAAATGAAAACCATTACTATTTTCTCGACCATAATAGGAGGAGTTACTAACAACAATATAGGATTTGGTATTCCCTCTATAAACACCTCAACAATTAATAAGCTACATAAAAATATGACAACTTTTTTATTTGTATATTGTTTAAAAAATTCATATATAAATAACAGAAAGAATAGAATTGCTAGATGAAAAAATGTGAATTGGAAATACGACCTATCAAGCAAAGATAAATTCGACATTTTTATAAAAAATAATTGCTCATTTAACGTAGTAATATAAAATCCTTGAAAGAGGCAAAACAAACTAAAGTATAATTCATATAAAATTCTTTTTCGTTGTAAGTAGGTTACTAAATACATAATAAACAATAAGAAATAACCTGCAAAAAGAGCCGTTTCCAACATTACATCCATTGTTTTTGATATTTCAATGTCCTTTGAAGTCCCAAATTTTATTGGAGAAATAATGCCAGCAACATGGTAATTTAGATTGGCCACTTGAATAACAACCTCTATTTCTAGGCCTTCACCAGTTCCATACGCCACATACTTCTCATTACTAAACTGATGTATTTTCATATTTTTTGAAGGGTCGCCTTTTGCACCGGCCTCTACGCCATTTATAAACAATCGGCTAGAAGATCGAATCGTATCCATTTTGAATCCGTACTTCTCGTTATTTGGCAACTTAATAAGTAAACGGTATGTACCATATTGTTCTGTATATTGGTTATTCCAATTTCCTGGAACATTAATAGTTGTCAGATTTTGAGTATATTCATCATAAGTATGCGGGTTATTGTCAGGCGTTATTAAATCTCCGGCGTAAAATTGCCATTCACCATTTAAATTTATATTTCCATCTCTTTCAAAATCCCAATTACTCAAATCTAATACACCATTTTTTGCATCAGGCCCATTCGGTTGGAAAATATTAAAGTAGTTAAAACTACTTATAATTGTGAACAAAAAAATACCGATACAAATAGCGATGAACAGCTTTCTTTTCATAACACACCTCTTTGCTAGATCAAATATGTAAGTTTGTTTCTTTTATGAATCAATTTCTATTTTTCAATTCGTATAAACCTATTGTAAATGAATAATCCATAAGATGCTTAAATTGTTAAATCATTTCAAAGAATATTCACTTTAGAATACATTTGAATATAAAAAAACTGCGCAAAGTTTAAACTCTCAACATGCCTTTCTTATAGCCAATCTACTGATCATAAAAAAAGAAATAAAGATTCAACTATCATTAAAACATTATCAATTACTCTTATTTTTACTACCAAAATGATAATAATAATTATTATTATATAAAATTTATTCTTGACTTTAATTGATGAGTAAGTTGTTTAAAAGATCTTTATTTTGTCTAACTCATATTCTCAATGATTTTTTAATACACTTATCACTATTCAAGCTATTTCATTACACTTTTTGTTCCTTTTATAATTTATTTAGTAAGTGAATTGCACTTTTTGAAACACTATATATACATAATTAACCTCCCATTATTTATAGAACATACTTAAAGATATAAATTCCTTAAAGATAATCATTATAATTTACTTTCATCTAGCAATCTGTTATATTAGTTTTGAAGAGTTCAATTGAGTTCAAAATAGGAGGCACAACATTATGACAAATGATAATAATAAAAAGTTAACAACTGCTGCTGGCGCACCAGTCGTTAGTAATACTAACTCTATGTCTGCAGGTAAACGTGGACCCCTTTTACTGCAAGACGTATGGTTGATTGAAAAATTAGCTAATTTTAACCGTGAAGTTATTCCGGAGCGTCGTATGCATGCTAAAGGTTCAGGTGCATTTGGTACTTTCACAGTAACTCACGATATTACTAAATATACAAAAGCTGCAATCTTCTCTGAAGTAGGTAAAAAAACAGAAATGTTCGCTCGTTTTTCTACTGTAGCTGGTGAACGTGGTGCAGCTGATGCTGAACGTGATATCCGCGGATTCGCATTAAAATTCTACACAGAACAAGGTAACTGGGATTTAGTTGGTAACAACACTCCAGTATTCTTCTTCCGTGATGCAATGCACTTCCCTGACTTGAACCACGCTGTTAAACGTGACCCGCATACTAACATGCGCTCAGCTAATAACAACTGGGATTTTTGGACAAACTTACCGGAAGCATTGCACCAAGTAACTTATGTTATGGGTGACCGTGGTATCCCAACTGATTACCGTCATATGCACGGATTCGGTTCACATACGTATTCAATGATCAATGCTGATAATGAACGTGTATATGTGAAATTCCACTTCGCTTCACAACAAGGTATTAATAACTACACAGACCAAGAAGCTGCTGAAGTAGTTGCACACGACCGTGAATCTTCACAACGTGACCTATTTGAATCAATCAAAAAAGGCGACTTCCCTAAATGGAAAATGTCTATCCAAGTGATGACAGAAGAACAAGCTCGTAACCACCGTTACAACCCATTTGATTTAACAAAAGTATGGTACAAATCTGAATTCCCATTAATCCCTGTTGGTGAATTCGAATTGAACCGTAACCCAGCTAACTACTTTGCTGAAGTTGAACAAGCTTCATTTGCGCCATCTAACGTTGTTCCTGGTATTAGCTTCTCACCAGACCGTATGCTACAAGCTCGTTTATTCGCTTATGCAGATGCTGCTCGTTACCGTTTAGGTGTAAACAATACATCTATCCCTGTTAATGCACCAAAATGCCCAGTACACAACTTCCACCGCGATGGACAAATGCGTGTAGATGGAAACTTAGGAAGCACATTGCATTATGAGCCAAATAGCTACGGTGAATGGCAAGAACAACCATCATATAAAGACCCTGCATTAGCACTTGATGGACCAGCAGATATCTATGACTTCCGCGAAGATGATGACAATTACTTCGAACAACCAGGTAAATTGTTCAACATCATGAGCCAAGAAGAGCAACAACGTTTATTCGAAAATACTGCTCGTAACATGGAAGGTGTTGAGTTCTTTATTAAAGAACGCCATATCATTCACTGCTACAAAGCAGATCCAGCTTATGGTACAGGTGTTGCCAAAGCAATGGGTATCGATATCAAAGAAATTGACCTTAAAAAAGAAATTCAATATCGCTAATATAACAAAGCCTCGTTTAGCTACTCATGCTAAACGAGGCTTTTTTACTTTTTAACTACTTATCCACAATTTACTTAATTATTTTGAATATTCTATGCACTTATTCACAGAATTGGTGTATAACTTTGTGTAGATTGTGGATAGTATCATTTTTCCACCAAAAAGTTATCCACAAAAAAACAACTCTTCGCGTTGAAGAGCTGCTTTTTAAACTCAAATAAATAATTTGACTTCATATTTCATCTGTAGTACCTATGTATAAAGTATGACTGATATGTATATTACAATCGTTACTGTAATACAACTTGTGAGTGTTGTTACTAAAACAGTTTGACAATCTACTACAAATATATACTCAATCCCTAACTCATGATTGCATTTATTCACTTGTTTATTATGTAACATAAATAAAGGCATCCACATATTACATGGATGCCAAATACTTAATTAAAGTGATTTTCTTCTATAATACGGGTAAATTCTTCTAACGCGGCCACTTCATTCATCGTACTAAACCAACGATATGATTCAGAATCTAAAATTCGATAATGGTTGCTTAAAATATTTTGTTGCAAACGATATCCCTTATCCTCTTGTACTGTTCGCCACCATACATGTCCGCCCATAGTTTTTTCTTTTGGGCGTGCAATCACGTCATGCGCTGTTAGTTCCACTACTTCCATAGGATCGCCACCCATTGCATTTTGCAAAATTGAACTTTCTCTAAATAGGGCACATAGTGCAACTGTTGTTGTCCAGCCACATGGTGTTCGTTGTTTTTCGATTTGAACAAGTGTTTTTTTTGAAATACCTAGTACCTCAGCCATTTTATCCTGAGTATAATTATTTTCTGTACGAACTAACTTAAATTTCTCAGTAGCGATACTAATGATTTTTTCTTTATCCATATTTATCACCCTTAATTGTTTCTTTTAGTGTAATTTTATACTATTGAATGCAAAAAGGGAATTTTCTATTATAAAGTGGATTACAGTACAATAAATATTTCTTTTGCCATTACAACGCGATTTCTACCTTGTTCCTTCGCCTCATATAAGCATTGATCTGCTAATCCAATCATTGTTGCAGGCTCACTTGCCATTGAAGGATATTCTGCGATTCCTGCTGAAATTGTAATATTTTCCCCAGTTGGACTTATTGTTCGCTCGATATCCGTACGTAGCTGCTCTGCTACTAAATAAGCGTCAGTTGCAGATGTATTTGGCAATAAGATAATAAACTCTTCTCCACCATAACGGCAACATAAATCATTTGCTCTTGTTGCTTTTTTCATTTTCAAAGCTAAGAATTTTAATACTTCATCTCCAACACCGTGACCGTATGTATCATTCACCGACTTAAAATGATCTATATCGATTAAAATAATTGAGTAAGGTGTATTCCCACTTGTCCATTTTTGCATTCGTTCATTTAATGTTCGGCGATTCGTCAATCCTGTAAGTGGATCTGTTGTTGATTGGTCCATAAAGAAACTTACTTGTCCATGGAGAAAAGATAGGCTCTGAATTAATGCTTTTTTTAGTTGTATAACTTCATAATACCAGCCGGGTACTTGAGCGAGATTCTTTTCTTCGTTTGCTTTCATACTACTTTCCGTTAATGTTGCTAGTTGCTGTAATGGACGTGCAATTTTAAGTGAAGCCCATAAGATGATAACTAGTGAAACGAGCAATAGTGGTAATGCAACGTACAGCATCTGCTTTACCATATTTGTTGCCGGTTTCAAAGCAATTTCAGTTGAGCGTTGTGCCACAACTCCCCAATTGGCAATTGAAATATACGAATATCCTGCCAGCATGTCTTTACCTTTAGAATTAATCAAACGAGATGCACCTGTACTATGGTTTTCAAGCATTTCACTTACAATCTTATTATCAGATACTACATCATTAATGCGTGATTTATCTTGATGATAAATTATGCGGCCATCGTTATCTACTACATACACGTAAGAACCGTCTTTATAAAAATGCTCACCGAGAACCTCATTCAATACATTATCTTCTTTCAAATAAATAGTTCCACCTATTAGCCCTAGGTATAGGCCCTCTTTTGCGAAAACTGGAACTGAAATGAAGATGAGCAAACGATTTGTAATTCCTTTATACGGCTTTGATATTAATGGTTTCTTTTGCGTTATCGCTTCTTTTATAGCATTAGAAGTAAGAGTCTTTCCTTTTAAATCTAATGATTGAGGGGAAGTTGCAAGTACTTCACCCTTTGCGTCGACAATAGCTACAGAATTAAAAGTATTTGTTTGATTTTTCACACGATCAGCTTCATGTAACAATTTATCCTCATCATCAAAAATAGCTGTGATTTCTTCTGCACTTATATTAAGTGTTTGTAATGTTTCTTTCATATAATCATTTGCTGTCATTGCTAGTTTTTGAGCATACGCATGATTCGTTTCAAGAGTACTTTCTTGTAAGGATTGCGTATTCGTACGATAACTACTCCACAAACTGCTCGCAATTGTTAAAAGGAATGCCAAAACAGCTACACTGATAATTAAATGGTGTAATTTTAGATTGATTTTTTTCATATGCCCCTACCTATTTCCTTATATAGCTCGATATAATACATCAAGTAAAATAGTAACATACCACAAGTGTTAAAATACAATAATTTACTATTTTATAAGTAATTTATTCTCTTTTTAAAATAAAAAAATCGCTATTAAGCCATCCAGCTTAATAGCGATTTATCCAAATTAATTAATTATTAATGTTAATTACTCGTAAGGCAATTTCCTTACTATTCTTTGTCTCTAGAGTGGTTGAAAATAGAATCTGCATTGTCGAAACAGTGTATAGTATCGTCAAAATCTTCTTCTACATCATCTATTTTAATACCTAAAAACCTCAATAACCTGTCCAACATACGATCAACCCCTTAATCTTCGTACTGACATTCTTGAAATTCCTATACTTATTTCGATGATTTACTTTCGTTCCTACTATTATTATACATAAAAATTGATAGAAATTCTAATAAGACGCTAACCATGCACGATTACTGTCATATTAAGGTTACTTATTCTATACAAAAAACCTCCTCATAGTTATATCTATCCAACAATGAGGAGGCTTTCAATTATAGTATCCATTAACAACATAAGAAATAGCAAAATGCTTATTTTTCAAATGAAATGAAAAGGATCATTAAGTAAAAACTAAATTTATATCTAGAACTCATTAAACCTCTATGCTAACTTTTTTAGCAAAAATTCCACTACAAATGAGTTTTTTTATGTAAAATAACCACGATTCCTGTTTAACTCCATCACTATTTGGAGTAGCGACACTGTGGAGAATAAACTTTAATATAATTTCATTTGGCATTTCTTTATCCAGAAAATTCTCTTTTTTGCCTTGATCTATTATTGTTTGTAATATGCTATACATACCTATTTGTAATTGCTGTATTGCCGCTTTTTTATGTATAAGTACTTCAGAATCGTTTTCCTGAATTTCCTTTGCTTTCACTAAAATTTGTTGTAAATCTTTATATTTATACATTTTAGTCACTAATTCATCTAACTGTGCCGTAAAGGGCAGTTCTTGATCTATTAACTTTAAGTCTATATGTATTTTTTTTAAGGCTGAAACTAAATAATCAAAAATAAGTTCCTCTTTATTAACATAGTATTTATAAATTGCTGCTCTTGAGACATTCAAAGTATCAGCCAGTAGACTAAATGTATAACCTTCATATCCATACTTTAATAAAAGTATTTTGGTAGTATTAAATATTTCATCGGATGAAAATTTTCTCTCCCGCGCCATTTTAATCACCTCTATTTTTAAAGTAGTGGTACTATCCTATAATATCGACAAGGTATATTATACCATTATCACCCAATAATAGCATTACCATAGTGCAAATTATATATTTATCTCAATATATTGAATAATTTTATGTAAAACCAAGAAATTCTTTCACATTAAAAACGCTAGAAGTTTTTAGGACTCCTAGCGCTTTTTATTACTTCTTTTTAATAAGAATTTTCTTATCAAACAATACTTTTTTAGAAAGTGAGCAAAATAGGCATTGATATCTTCCTTGAAAAGTCCAACTGTACCACTATATTGCCAGTTGTAACTATCTTCAAACATTGTATTAAGAGTGATCAACATCTAAAACAAAGGCTGGTTTCGCTTCACGCACAAAGGAAGGGAGCCACTGTATTCTTTGTATCATCGCATAAGTATAGCTCTCAATTTATACAAGATTTATACAACTCTTATTATCAGCACAAACAATTCCATTTGAAATTGTTTGATTATTAAATCTTAGGGTATTTATATTATTAAGTACTTACTATAAAAGAGATATAATTAAATTGTCCTTTCTAATAAACATATGGGAACACATTTTTTAAGCGTTTTCAACTGAAATATAGGTTCTCATTTGCATTGGGGTTTCAACATGGTATACGATTTCTTAAAAGGCATAGGTTTCTAGTATGCCAATGTTTTAAAAAAAGGAGAGATTGTTTATGTTCGTAGTAACTAACCGTATTAAAACGAAAAAAGGCTTTGCTGAAAAAATGGCTCCTAACTTCACTCGTCCAGGTGCACTTCAATCATTTGAAGGCTTTGTCAAAGTTGAAGTAGCTGTATGCAAAGATTTTGAAGAATACGATGAAATGAGCGTTAATATGTACTGGGAAACACTTGATGGCTTCAAAGCGTGGCGCGAAAGTGACGCATTCAAAGCATCTCACAAACGTCCAGAAGCAAAACCAGGTGAAGCTCCAAAAGAATCTCCAATGCTTGGTAGTCAAATCGTTATAGCTGAAATTGTTTCACGTATTGAAGCAGCACAAGCTTAAGCTTTTATTCAATAAGAAAGGCTCTAAACTGAAGTTTTTATTCTCCAGTTAGAGCCTTTTTAAATTTATACTATTAATTTAATGATCCGTAGCTTACGATACGTGGTTCCCAGTAACTACCTTTTGCAACACTTTGATACTGTACTTTGTCCCCTGCTGCGTGTAAAACTTTGTTGTTTCCTGCATATAGACCAACATGCGTAATCGTGCTACCTCCTGGTGTAGCAGTGAAGAAGATTAAATCGCCTACTTCTGGACTACTTACTTTTTTAGTAACAGCACGTTGAGAACGACTATTATGTGGAAGTGTACCGTATCCAGCTTTTTTATATGCATAAGCTGTAAAACCTGAGCAATCAAAACCTGATGTCGACATGCCACCCCATACATAAGGAACGCCTAAATATTGACTACCTACACTTATCACTTTGTTACGAAGTGCTGAGTTTGAGCTAGAAACTTTTGTTGTTTTTTTGTATTTTTTTAAGTATGAGCTTGATACCCAACCTTTCTTGCTACTATGTTTGACTTTATACCACGTTGTTCCGCCTACTGTCTTTTTATATGAAGCTGTCACGACAGCTCCCTTTTTTAGTGTTGTTATTTTCCCACTTTTTAGTGATGCACTTTTACGCATATTTAATATTGATTTTGTTTTATATTTACCACTAATTTTTGTTGCTTTAGCAGTAGATGATGTTGATTTTTTATATTTTTTTAAGTATGAACCAGATACCCAACCAGTTTTTCCACCGTGTTTTACTTTGTACCATGTTGTACCACTTACTTTCTTTTTATATGTAGCTGTTACGACTGCACCTTTTTTTAGTGTTGTTATTTTCTTGCTGCTTGTAGATGGACCTTTACGCATATTCAATGCTGCTGTTGTTTTATATTTACCTGAAATTTTAGTTGCTTTTGAACTTGAAACCATCGTAATTCCGTTAGCAGAATCTTGTAAAACATTTGTTGCATTCGTTTGTGTTGGTTGTTGAGGTTGATTATTTACTAATGCTCCAAGTCCAAGTGTTATTGTCAAAGTAGTTGCTGTGATAGCCTTAAATACTGTTTGCTTGTTCATATTAATAATGTTCCTCCAATTTTTTCTTTTATAGTAGATAATAATATTTCGATGTTTATGGATGTAAATAACGTTTTTTTATTAATTCCACTATTAATACTAAGGAAAGTCAGATGGAGAAACAACGGCATTTCATTTACAATGTCATTACACTTTATTACAAATAACTCAAAATCCTCATACTATATCCAGTTTTTAATAAAACGGAAATATAAACGGATTAATTTTCCATTTAATACTACTTTTCTTTGTTATTTTATTTAATTGATGAATTCCATAATTTTTTTACTGAAAATGGTAACTACTTGATAAAAACATAATTATTCAATGCAAAAAAACTCCCTTCTGCTTTAAAAGCTAAGGGAGTTTACTTATATAGTGAAAGAACTGATTATGGTTCTTATTGATAAATTTCTAAACTGAGAGCTGTCATTGACATTGGAATTTGAAATCCCTGAAATGACTCAATATTTCTATAGAAATCTTCTACTTGTATTTTCTGCAATTTTGTTTTTTATAGATCATGCTCTGCATTTTTTACTGTAATCATATTTTCCCTACGTTACTAAACCGTTTAATAGAAAACGGTGTGATATCTAAATCTGTAAATCCTTTTGTAATCAAGTCACTTAGGACTTCTCCAACAGCGCTAGCAAATTTGAAACCATGTCCTGAGAAACCAGCTGCGATGGCGATGTTATTATGTTTTGGATGGACATCTATGATGAAATCTTCATCTGGCGTCATTGTGTACATACATGTTTTTCCGAATTTCAACTCATGCTCACGTGGCATAAATTCATCTAGGAATCCACTCAGATTTTCTACATCACCGACGACATCACCAAATGCAAGTTTGTCCTCATCTGGATTAATATTATCTCCTCCATCATGCCGTCCCACTTTTAATCCTGCGCCATCAATACTTGGAAAACCGTAGTATATACTTTCCGCAAGCTCGAATGTGAAAGCTGGAAAATCGTTTTGATTATAGTATTTTTCATCTACATCGTACCAAGCGAATGTTTTGCGAATTGGGTTTAGTGGAAGTTTTAAATCCAATTGTTTTAGTATTTCTCCAGCCCAAGCACCCGCAGAAATAATTACGGAGTCTGCTGTAAATATTGCACCATCTTCTGTATAAATCGTAACTTTGTCTGTCTGTGGATCGACTTTAATAACACGACTATTTGTACGAATAGTTGCTCCTGCATTTATGGCCAATTCTCTATAAGCTTCAATGCATGATTCTACTCTTAACACGCCCGAAGTAGGTTCGAAACAACCGAGGTAGTTATCTGGTAATTGCATACCTTCCCATTTTTCGTTTACCTCAGTTGCCGTCATAACCTCTAATGGTAGATCAAATTTCTCTGCACTCTTAATCACGTTTTTTATGAACGGAATATTTTTATCACCAACATTAATGACACCAGTTTGGAGAAAAATTTCCTTACCTGTTTGTTGTGCAAGTTCTTGCCATAAATCACGTGCACGTAAAGCGAGTGGAACATACTCTACCCCTTCACCATATGCATAACGAATTATGCGTGTCTCACCATGGTGACTTCCTTTATCATGTGGTGGATTAAAGGCATCTAATAGTAAAGTCTTTTTTCCACTTTGTGAAAGGAAATATCCCGCAGCCATTCCCATTGAACCTGCTCCTATAACTATCACATCATAATGCATTTTCATTGCCTCCTTGATACTCATTATTATTATTTTACTATGAATTTTTAGAATATTGGGGAGTGATAAGGATTATTGCTGAAATGTACAAGGCTGTTGTTCAACTTCTCATCTTGGAAGCGATACCTTTAATGGCTGCAATTCATATATTCCATTATTTTATTATTTAATCAACCTTAAACTTCCTCATTATCGCATTTTATGGCGAAAAATGCGATAATGAGGAAAACGAATATTAAGGATGACATGATGACAAAAATGATAACACTTAGAGTGGATCAAAGCTTTCTTGCAGATTTAAAAAGAGGCTATCCATTAATTTTAAAAGAGGCTGTAGTTAATACAGATATGCTACGTGAAGAAGGCGAACTTATTCGTCTTGTAGACCGCGCTAATCGCTATTTAGCAACTGGATATTATGGTAATCAAAATAAAGGAATTGGTTGGGTCCTAACGACAAAAGAACATGAAGAGATTGATGGGGCATTTTTCAAGACTAAATTGAAAAATGCACTAGATCACCGTGCTGACTTTTTCGAGGATAGCCAAACAACAGCATTCCGTGTATTTAACGGCGAAGGGGACGGCATTGGCGGTCTAACAATCGATTATTTTGATGGTTATTACATGGTTAGTTGGTATAGTGATGGAATATATAGCTTCAAACAATATATCTATGATGCACTTGCTGAGTTAGTTGAGTTCAAAGCTATTTATGAGAAAAAACGTTTTGATACGAAGGGACAATATATCGAGCAAGATGATTTCGTAATGGGTGAACCTGGAGATTTCCCTATCATTATTAAAGAGAATGGTATGAATTTTGCAGTGAACCTAAATGATGGTGCAATGACTGGGATTTTCCTTGACCAACGCGATGTACGTCGTACAATTCGTGATTATTATGCAGAAGATACGAATATGCTGAATACTTTCTCTTACACTGGTGCATTTTCAGTTGCTGCTGCTCTTGGCGGCGCAAAAGAAACAACGAGTGTTGATCTTGCAAAACGTAGCTTAGCAAAAACGATTGAACAATTTAGTGTCAATGGTATCGATTATGAAGCGCAAAATATTAAAGTAATGGATGTATTTGATTACTTCAAATATGCCGTTCGTCACAACATGAAATATGATTTAGTTGTACTTGATCCTCCTAGCTTTGCACGTTCGAAAAAAATGACATTTAGTACTGCAAAAGACTATCCGAAATTGCTAATGGACGCAATTTCTATTACGGAAAAAAACGGTATTATTGTTGCTTCTACAAACAATGCAAGCTTCGGTATGAAAAAGTTCAAGACGTTCATTGATAAGGCGTTTAAAGATTCAAACACTCGCTATAAAATAGTTGAACAATCTTCACTACCAAAAGATTTCCGCGCAAACCGCGACTTCCCTGAGTTCAACTATTTAAAAGTTGTGTTCATTAAAAAGCTGAATAAATAAGAGATTAAACCGCAACCAGAAATGGTCGCGGTTTTTATATTTTAGGTTAATCACTAATCTATACTAAGTACCATTTCAATAAAACAACCGAATCCTTATCACTTTTATTGATTTGCTGTAATAGTAGTTAGTTTCCATAGTTATCTGTATAAACAATTACTAGATTAATGCTTTAATTTTGCAAATATTTTCAGCTTTGCTCATAAAAAATTACTATTGCAAGAATTTGAATCCTAAGAACAAACCCCAAAAAAGAAATATCTGGCCTAAATAAAGAACTGATACTTCTTTTTAAGAATAGTTGATTCTCCGTTTCCCAACTTTTTCATGTAATGTTTTAATTACTGTTCTCGTTTTATCCAAATACTCTATTGTCTCTTCATATGTACTAGTTGCCACGCACATAAATAATATATCTAACACATGTAGCTGTGCTAATCGCGAAGAAGTTGCACCGCTTCTAAAAGTAGCTTCTAATTTAGGTGAAGTATATAAACAAATGTCTGCTAAGCTGGCAACAAGTGAATTCCCGTATCTGGTAAGACTAATTGTTGTAGCATTTACACCATTTGCTATCTCTAACACCTTAGCTACCTCATGTGTTTCTCCTGAAAATGAAATGCCAACAATTACATCTCCCTCTTCCGCGTTTACAACGGCGGTGCCGCCTAAATGTGTATCCGTGAAATACATACAGTATTTATTAATACGCACAAATTTTTGATACGCATCCATTGCAGCTATTGCTGATGCACCAACACCAAAGAAGAAAATTCTCTTAGCATTTAATATTGCATCCACAGCATGCATAAGCGCTTTTTGATCGATTAAATCTGCAGTTTCACGTAAAATTTGCATACTATGATTTGTAATCTTATCAATAGTTAACTCTAACGGCTCATTCGGTTCGATATCACGTACATCAACCTTCTCGCTTTGTAAATCTCCAGCAATTCTAAGCTTCAATTCTTGTATGCCACTTAAATTCAATGATTTACAAAGGCGAATGACAGCCGCACTACTTGTATGACTATGTTTGCCAATATCGATTGCTGTCATTTTAATTGCTTCAGCAGGATGTTTTAAAATATATTGAGCAATTTTCCTCTCAGAAGGTGGCAAGCTAGCTTCCATTTCGGAAAGTATTAGCAATCCCGAATTCATCTTTTCTATACTTATAACCCCCTGCTTCCTTATTTAATATTGAAGCAATATTACTATATTCTCTCTTAATTAGAGATTCTTCAGTTGTATTGCTGCACGAACGTGACCTTTTGAATTTGCTAAAAGTTGTTTTGACTCATCCAAAGTTGACTGTGTTAAAAGCATAACTATCGCTGGTTTCACTTCATAACCTGTTTTAGCTAATACCTGCTCTGCTTGTTCGTAAGTAACTTCTGTTGCCTCACAAACAATTCTTTTTGCACGTTCTTTTAATTTATTATTACTAGCATGTACATCAACCATTAGATTTTTATAGACTTTACCTAATTGAACCATAGTAGCTGTAGAGATCATGTTTAATACCATTTTATGTGCTGTAGCTGCCTTTAATCGTGTAGACCCTGTTAAGATTTCTGGACCTGTATCTACCTCAAGCGCAATATCAGCACATTCGCTAATAATTGAGTTTGGATTACTTGTTAAACTCATTGTTTTAGCTCCGACAGAACGAGCATAAACTAAAGCCCCTTTTACGAAAGGGGTACTTCCGCTTGCCGCAATACCGATCACCACATCATGTTCTGTTAAACCATGTTCTTTTAGGCTCGATTGACCCCATTGTTCATCATCTTCCGCTCCTTCAATGGCTAAGACAACTGCATCGATTCCACCTGCTAATATTGCCTGTACTACTTCTGGTGATGTACTAAATGTAGGAGGACATTCCACTGCGTCTAACAAACCAATTCTCCCGCTTGTTCCAGCACCTACATAGAATAATCTTCCCCCTGTCTCAAGCGAATGATATACTACCTTAATCGTTTTTTCTATTTTTGGTAGTACCTTTTCAATAGCTAGTGGAATTTTGAGGTCATCCTGATTCATTAATTTTATAATTTCAGCTACAGACATTAAATCTAAATTGGTTGTTTCCCTATGATGCGCTTCTGTTTTCAGTTTTAGCTCTCGCTCCATAGATTTTCAATTCCTCCTAATCTTATTTTCAAGATCAACTTTCATCCATGTCTGTAACAGATCAACTTTCATTTTCTTTGTGATTGGAATGTACATTTCAAGTAGTGCTAAAGTAAATGCACCAACTACTGGTGATACAGATGGTTTAATCAATTCATTGTCACTTAAGACTAAGCTTAGAGAATGCTCAAATTGACTTAAGAAATACTCATTTTCAAATAAGCCACCACATACAACTATTGGTAATGACTTTGCACTTTCCTCTCTTGAATATATAATTTCCAATAGGTGCACTAGTTGAGCCACCGCATCAAATACAATTCGACACGCTACATCGTTACCTCGCTCTGCTAATTTCAAAACAATCATCGCAATAGATGACACGATCAAACGTGGTTGCTCCTGTTCATAAACTTTCGTGATGATGCCTACGGTATTATTCAGTTGAAGATATTTGAGAACTTCTTCCGTAAATTCATCAAGCTGCTCTTGTAAATCGTATAGTTGTGAGATATGACTTAATGCCTGTGTCCCAATATAATAACCACTACCTTCATCGCCAAATAAATAGCCCCATCCACCTGCTCGACTAATTTTGCGACCATCTTCTTGTACTAAATAAGCAATAGAACCGGTACCAGCTATTAAAACCAATCCATCCAATTTAAATGTGCCACTTACCAAGGCTGCTACTGCATCATTAGTAACTCGAATTGTACAATGATACGATTGAAAATACTCTTGTATCCATTCATTCCAGCAGACTAAATCTTCCTCACGATCACCACCAGCTGCACATACAAATACAGCCTTGACCTCCGCTTTTTGAATAGCGGACTTTACTAACAACTTATCTAATAAATGGACTAATTGGATTTTAACTTTTTCCTTTAGAGTGGCTTTTATATTCGAGCCTTCACCAGTTACAAGAGCTAGAATCTCTCCATCGCTATTGCCAATCACCGCTTGAGTTTTAGTTCCGCCACCATCTATTCCAATAAAATATCGTTTATTTAACTGCACCTGCCGTCAGTCCTTCCATAAACTGCTTTGAAGCGATGAAAAATAGTAAAATCATTGGTAATGAAGCTAAAGTTAAGCCTGCGAATAGCGAACCCCAATCTGCGGAATGTTCACCAAATAATGACATCATTCCTACAGGGATCGTCATTTTCGCCTTTTCCGTAATAAAAATTAATGGGAAGAAAAAATCATTCCATGCAGATATAAAATTAATAATAACTACAGTTCCTAAAGCAGGTCGCATAATTGGTAAGAGCACATGCCAGAGTATGCGTATATTTCCTGCACCATCCATTCGAGCTGCTTCCTCTAATTCAACAGGCATTGTACGGAAAAAGCCTGTCAAAATAAGCATCGTTAACGGGATCCCTGTTGCAACATTCATAAAAATTAATGACCAAAGTGAATTAATTAATCCTAAATCTCTCATCAAAATAAATAATGGTACAATCCCTAACTTAATCGGTATCATCATTCCTAATAAAAAAATAAAGAAAATGGCATTAGTCCACGAAAATTTAAAACGAGCAATATAAAAAGCTGCTAAAGAACACACAATAATAATTAAAGATACTGACACAACGCTTACTATGCCACTATTCATAAAGTAAGTAGTAAAAGGAACTTTTGATAATAACGTCCGATAAGTATCTAAGCTAATACTTGTCGGCAGACCTAAAGGGTTTTTAAAAATTTCTGCACTCGTTTTGAATGAAGAAAGAATCATTAACAAAATCGGATACAAACTAATTGTCGCTGCAACAAAAACAACAATATAATAGAAAGGTTTAGTCCAAATAGTACCTTGCTTCATACCTTCACCTCTCACATCTCAACATCTTTTTTATTCATCACTCGTAAGAAAACCGAAGTACATATTAAAATAAAGCAGAATAAGCATGTCGCTAAAGCCGAGCCTAATCCTATAGAAGTAGATCCCGCAGCAGTTGAACTGCCAAATGCTAACCTATAGAAAAACACTGCTAATGTATCTGTAGAATAATAGGGTTCGCCCATCGATCCCTGCATAGCATAAATAAGTTCGAAAGCTTCAAACGATTGAATGAACGTCAATACGCCCATAATCATAATGGAGGGAATCATTAATGGTAAATAGATTCTAGACAACATTTTAAAGCCCTTTGCTCCATCTAATCTGGCTGCTTCAATAAGTTCACTTGAAATCCCTTGAAAACCGGCCAAAAAAATAAGAACACCAAATCCAATACCAAACCAACAATTCACTAGAATAATAACAATAAGAGCTGTATCCGGATCACCTAACCATGCTCTTTGCAAACTTTCTAGGCCTAGCTTTTCAAGTAAAACATTCACTGTACCATAGTTTGGATTTAAGATGAGTTTCCATAAAAAGCCGACTACAATAACAGAGAGTACCCTTGGTAAAAAGAAAGCAGCTTTGAAAAACTCTGAACCTCTGATTCTTTTATAGATGATAAAGGCTAAAAAGAAAGCCAGACCATTCATCACAACCATCTGTATAATAAAATAAATTCCATTATGCTTAAAAGCATTCCAAAACATAGACCCATAAGGCTCTTTTGTAAAAAGCGTAACGAAGTTTTGAAGCCCTACAAAATTGCCTCTGCTCATTCCATTAAATTCAAAAAAACTATAGGATAGGGCAGCCATTATTGGATATAACACGAACATTCCATAAATGATTAATGCCGGTATAGGAAATAAGTGAATTGTCCACTTTGACCAACTCCGTTTCTTTTTTATCGATGGAGCTGTCCCATTTGTCATATACCATAGCCTCCTTTATGTAAATTGAAACAATAGGCCCTCACCTCTTTTCAGTGAGGGCAATTATTATTTATTGAAACGGCTTAAACCATGTTTTTGCATTTTCTTGCACTTTTTTTGCTACACCATCAACTTTCACATCACCTAAATACATTCCTTGTAGTTCAGTTTCAAGTACTGTTTTCGTTGTTGGGTCTCCACCTGTAAAATTAGTAACCCACATATAAGGTGTCGCGTTAGATACTACTGCTTTACTAAGATCACTTAATAGTGCCTGATCAGAAGAAATGCCAGGCATTGCACTAATCATTGAGAACTCTTTTACAAATAGTTCACCAAATTCTTTTGTAGTTAAAAATTCTAAAAACACCTTTGCTGCCTCTTTATTTTTTGAGTTGGCATTCATAGCAAATGAGCCATCAACCCATGTTGTAACAGTTTTATTGCCTGCTTTAGATGGCATGGGGAAAAAGCCAAAATCTAAATCTGGATTCATTTCCGAAACAACGGGGATTTCCCAACTACCTAATGGGAACATGGCTGCTTTTTCTAATGCAAACTCAGTTCGAATATCATCCATTCCTAGACCCTCTGAGTTTTTAGGAAAGTATTTCTTCAAATCATTCATCACTTGAATAGATTCTTTAAACTTTGCATCTGTGAAATCTTTTTCACCAGCTAAAACTGACTTGTAGAAATCATTACCCTCATAAACACCTGGCCCCACAATGCCGTGGAGCAAAGATAATAGCCAACTTTCCTTTGTACCCATCGCAATAGGTGTGATACCTTTTGCTAGAAGTTTGTCATTTAATTGAATGAATTCATCCCATGTATTTGGAACATCTAAACCTTGCTCTTTGAAAATCTTCTTATTATAGAAGAATTGAGTAGAACTCAAATTAATTGGTACCCCATACTGATTTCCTTCTGCATCTCGAGAAGCTTGTAGCGCTTCTTCCGAGAATACATTCATTCCATTTAAATCGTTAATTTTTTCTATGAATCCTGATTCTGCTAGTTTTAAACCAGCAGCATATGGACGTAAATGAATAATATCCGGACCTTCTCCCGCTTGTAATGCTGTGTTTAATACCGTATTATATTCTGTGTTTTTTGTAGGACTGAAAGTGACTTTAATATCTGGATGTTCCTCGTTGAATAATGCGATTACTTTTTCATATTTTGCTACATCTTCTGTACGCCAGCTACCAATTGTCAGTGACACTTCCTTTGAAGATTCGGATTCTTTATCTCCCTTGCTCGTGTCATCAGATTTGTCTTTTGAGCCACAGCCAGCTAATACGATTGTCAACAAAAGTACAAACAAAAAGAACCACCTATTCAATACCTTCATGTCTGTTCCTCCACCCCAAAATTAGTTAAGCAATTCCTCATACACCAGGTCGTGAATCTGCCTTCTGATTTCTCGAATCGAATTGTTTCTTCCAAAATGCACGGCATTAGTTAATAATATGATAGAAGATTTTTTTACAGGATCCATGCAAATACTAGTTCCTGTAAATCCTGTATGTCCAAAAGCTCCTACGCTCACCTTCTTTCCAAAGGATACTGATGGTTCTTCACCAGTCAGCACTTCAAACCCAAGACCCCTTCCTAAAAACGTATTCATATATGCTGACTCCATCCAATTGAATGGAATAACCGACTGTTGTCTAATACCTAACCAATACTCTGAAAACAAGAGTAAATCCTTTGCACTTGAAAATAAGCCCGCACTACCAGATACACCGCCTAATAAAAGCGCTTTCTCATCATGTACATCTCCTTGGACATATTGTCCTTTAACTAGTTCAGTAGAAGCCACCTTATACTTTTGGTTATTCGGCAATAAAAATTGTGTATTATGCATATTCCACGGATTAAAAAAATGTCGTTTCACAAATTGATCTAACAATTCCCCTGTCACTTTTTCTACTATCTTGCCTAATAAGATCATCCCTAGATCACTATAAGCGACAAACCGACCTGGATTATAGACTAAATTACATGCTAATATTTCACTCATTATATCCCTGTTATGATGTCTCTCTACTTTTGGTACTAACCCTGCTGGTAATCCTGATCTATGCTGTAACAAATGTCGAATCGTCACCTTTGGAAAACGAAATGCTGGTATAATTTCCGACACACTTCTATCAAGTTGAAGTTCATTTCTACTTAGTAAATATAAGGTAGCTGGTAATGTAGCGACGACCTTTGTTAAAGAAGCCAAATCAAAAAGGGTATTTTCTGTGATTGCATGCAATTGCAAATCCTGTCCTTTGAAATGCCCGTAGCTCTTGGTTATTAAATGCCTCGAATCCTGTTGCACACTAATAACTACACCCGGTAGCAATTTTTTTTGAATTATTTGTTTGATATACTCGTCTATCATGACAACACCCTTGTTATTTTTTAGATTTTCCATGTTATTACGATATGAAATTAAATAACAAAAAATAAGCGGATTTCTGAAATTTTTTTTTAAACCATATACACATAAAAAAAGAGCTATCCGTCATATTAGCGGATAACTCTTTTTCTATGTGTTCTATTGAATAACTTAGTCAATTTTTACAAAAAACTGCACTTGATTATAATGTCAATTCTTGCAACGCCTTTTTCAATTCCTGAACCTCTTCCGAACTTAACGTTACGCCCTTACCCATCTTCGTATGATCCTCAGACCAATCTCTTAGATCATACTTAGGGGCACGATCATTCCAACTGATTAAATTTAATTCTTTCTGCCAACCTTTAGCACCTTCAGAAAGTACTGCAATGTTTTCTACGATTTCGTATTTTAGTTCTGCCATTTACTCTTACTCCTTTGTTCTTTAATAACTTCATCATTTGGGCTAACTAGCTTAAATGTATGATGTTACAGTACTATTTTCCCTAAGCACCATCAGCCTCGTAATAATCCATTATATCAGAACTTTCTATTTCTTATTTGCAAAGCGAATTGCTCTACTCATGACTGTAGGCACGACAGATGCATGATTTTCTTCTGGAGCACAGTAAAATTCACATTCCACATACTTTTGTTGATCTGCACTTAATCGGCTGAACACTTGTTTTGCATCGTCAACCATAAAGCCCTCACATTCACCTACTGCAATGTAAAGGTTCTTCTTCCCATACGCTTCCGATTGTCTCAGAAATCCATCCATGTATGTTAAAATTTCATGATCATTCCACCAGATTGATGGACTTAAAGCTAGATAAGTTTGAAAGGCTTTTGGTTTTGTGAAAAGTGTCCATAATGTAAAAAGGCCGCTGAGAGAATGTCCGAACAGAGCTTGTTTTCCCTTATTAATAGAATAGCGTCTTTCTATTTTCGGTTTTAACTCTAACTCAATAAAATCAAGAAATTTCTGTGCTCCTCCGTGGACACCAACATCAAAACCCTTTAGCCGATCTGGATAAACATACTTATTTGCAGGTGCAGTAAAATCATAGAATCTTCGTTTGGAAGCATCCTTTCCCTCACCTTGATGCCCAATACCTACAATAATCGCCTCATTCACCAATGTTTTCGGTGCATTTCTAGATTGCAAACTTACGATGCCTTGAGCAAATTGAAAGTATGAATTTCCATCTAATATATAAATAACAGGATAGCCATCTACAGGTGGGGGTGAACTAGGTAATGATACTTTTATATCATATGAATAATCCATTTCATCAGAATAGTATAGCCATTGTTCTGTATTGTCTTGAGTGACTTTATTTATTGCTTTCACTACTTTTCCCCCGATTCCTGCTCTAGGAAAGTATCATATCCAAAACACACTGGTGCCCCATTATCTGGGTCAATCATTATGCGTGCATCGATATTGAACACTTGCTTTAGAGTTCCTTTTTCTAAAATTTCATTAGGTGTACCGACAGTAATAATTTCTCCTTCTTTCATTGCAATGATTTCATGCGAAAAACGTGCAGCATGATTGATATCATGTAATACCATTATTATTGTGCAATGATGCTCTCTATTTAGACGCTCTACAATCTTCAGTACTTCAAGTTGGTGAGCAAGATCTAAATAAGTCGTCGGTTCATCCAACAGTAAAATACTTGTCTCTTGTGCAAGAGCCATTGCTAGCCATACTTTTTGACGTTGACCACCTGAAAGTTGAGCGATTTCTCGATCACGAAAAGCAGTCGTTTTCGTTATATCCATAGCCCATTCAATCACTTCAATATCTTTATTTGATAAAGTACCTACATTTTTCCGATGCGGGAAGCGACCGTAAGAAATAAGCTCCTCTACTTTTAATTGTAAAGGTGCTTCGGGATTTTGAGATAAGAGTGCCAGTTGCTTTGCAATCTCCTTCGTCGAAATTGTCTTCATGTCTTGTTCCTGCAAAAATACATTACCACTTTGTTGTTTTAGGATTCGTCCAATTGTTTTTAATAAGGTTGATTTACCACATCCATTTGGACCGATAATTGTTGTTATTTTTCCTTCTTTAATTGTCGTATTCAAATCTGAAAAAACTGTGACTTTTTCATATCCTGCCGTCAATTGTTTCGCTCTAATAACACTAGTCACCATTTATCGGTTCTCCTTTTACGCTTTTGATTTAACTAATAAATATAGAAAATAAGGTACACCTAAAATTGCTACTATGATGCCTACGGGAATTTCCGCAGGGGCGAATACTGTTTTTGCAACATAATCAGAGAAGATGACTAATAGCATTCCTACTACACCACTCATAGGAATGACATACCGATGTTGTATACCTACAAGTTGTCTTGCGATATGAGGAGCCATTAATCCAATGAAGGATATACTACCTGATACTGCTACACATGCACTTATCACACCGATGCTACATAAAAGCAGTATCGATTTCTCTTTTTCAATTTCAATTCCAAGACTTTTAACGCTTGCCTCTTCAAGTTGTAAATAATCTAATAAATATGCTTTTCTGTAGATTATAGGTATCAAAATCAAAAGCCAAGGTAACATGGCAACGATGAAAATCCAGTTTGCATTATAGATACTTCCAGTCATCCAAACAGTCGCCATCTCAAAGTCACTTTCACGCATTTTAAGAGAAATAAACATTGAAAGCGCACCAAATCCTGAACTAATGGCAATACCTGTTAAAATCAGGCGCTGCGTATCTAGTTTGCCATTACGCCAGGAAAAGCTATATATAATAATTGCAGCAGCTAATCCACCTATAAATCCAAATAAAGGCATTATTAATATCGAAATCCAGTTAGAGCTACCAGATGCAACTAACTGCATCTGAAAAAGAAACATGAATACTACAATAGAAGTACCTGCACCAGCGTTGATACCTAATATTCCTGGATCAGCTAAGCCATTTCTTGTGATTCCTTGAATAACCGTACCCGCTATACCTAGCCCTAGACCTACAAGAGCCGCAATAACAATTCGCGGAAGCCGGAATTGAAAGATAACTAGATCAAAATCTTCATTTGGATTAATTCGTAACAGCGTTGTGACGACATCTTTAATCGACATATCGAAAGTGCCATTGGTGATATGAATGTACATAGCTATAAAAATAAGCAAAAAAGCGGCTGTAATTTTCATCATAAAATGTTGTTTATGCACGTCGTTCTCCCCCTCTCGTACGAATTAAATAGAGGAAGAAAGGTACACCAATTAACGATGTAACTACACCAACTGGCGTTTCAAACGGAAAGTTAATAAATCGACTACCAACGTCACATAATGCTAAAAAGACCCCACCAATAATCGCTGAACATGGGATGACAAATCGGTAATCGACTCCTACAAGAAATCTCGTAATGTGAGGAATAATTAATCCTACGAAACCGATTTTCCCAACAAGAGCCACAGCAGTACCGGTTAAACAAACGACTATTAATATACTAATAGCCTTAACCCATTTTGTACGTTGACCAAGACTTATCGAAATATCCTCGCCAATTGATAAAATAGTAATTGATTTAGCAATGTATAAAGCAAGTAAAAGACCAACTAAACCAAATGGTAAAGCAAGTAAAAGAACTTCAGGATCAACCTTATGAATTTTAGCGTTATACCAAAAACTCATATCTTGTGAAATTTGAAAGTATGTAGAAAGTGCTGCTGATATACTGCTTAAAAAAGTTCCAATAACTGTGCCAATAATGGCTAATCTTACAGGAGATAGGCCATTTCTCATTAATGAACCAAAACCAAATACAATCCCCGCTCCAAAAGCAGAGCCAATCATAGAGAAAATGATTAGATTAAAGTTAGACATTCCAGGGTAAAAAATCATACAAATCGTGATCACAAATGCTGAACCATCGGTTACTCCCATAATAGAAGGGGAAGCAAGATAGTTTCTTGTCATCCCCTGCATAATAGCTCCTGATATTGCTAGAAATGCTCCTACTAGCAGAGCAGCCAAAACACGTGGCAAACGAGATTGCATGATAATATTATGATCAACATTTCCCGAATCAAATTGTGTAATCGCCAACCAAATTGTAGTAACATCAATATCCTTTGTACCGTATAAGATCGATAACGCAATTGTAAATATGATGAAGAGAGGTGCGGCACCAATAATTAGGATTGGCACAAATTTAGGTTTCATCATTTTATTTATCATAGGTTCACACATTATTTCGAAAGGTTTTCAACAGCTGCATTTAAGAATTTTTCTTTACTCCAAGCTGTACCACCTTGAGCCATAGGTTCTACTACGTTCACAAATACTTTGTCGTTTTTAGCAGCGTTAATGCTCTTGAAGATAGGATTTTTTAATACATCATCTAGTGCAGCAGTTTTCTTATCATTCTCGCTTTCCTCGAATTGCAAGAAAATAATATCTGGATTTACATCTGCCAAAGTTTCAATTGAGATTTCTTCTTGAGCAGCAGTTTTAGTAATTAATTCAGGAACTTTTATTCCCAAATCTTCATATATAACGGGATTTAAATACACACTAGCTGGATAAACGAACATGCTATTAGCACGGATACGTATTACAAAAACACTTTTGTCTTTCACTTTTTCAGCTACCTTAGTTTTTGCAGCTTCTGCTTCTGTTTTGTAATCACTAATAATTTTTTCCGCTTCAGATTCTTTACCTGTCAACTTACCCATTAAAAGTAGATTATCTTCCCAATCCGTAGAAATATGTGATACCGGGATCATCGTTCCAATTTTATTTAATTGCTCAACCACTTCATCCGGATATTTTGATGAACCTAAAATAACATCTGGCTTTAATTTTAAAATAGTTTCATAGTTCGGTTGCATTTTTTCTCCTATAGAAGTTGCACCTTCCAAATCACTAGCAAGGTATTCTGGGAGTTTACCAGCAGTTGTTACAGCTCCTAGTGGTTTCACATTAAGCATTGCTGCGTCTTCCATAGATTCTAAACTTGCAGCGATAATATTATTTACTTTAGATGGTAAAGTATATGATTTATCTAGATATGTGATTGTTTGTTCTTTTGAAGCTGTTTCTTCGGTTTCTACAGCTTTATTGTCCTCTTTTTTTGGAGTTGTTTCATTCCCTCCACAAGCTACTAAAAATACCGCTAATCCAAATATCCAAAATCTATTCATTTTCATCTGTTAAATCTCCTTTATGTATTAGTTAATATAAGCAGGCCTACTTATTTACCGTTAAACAACTGATAATGATTATCAATATCAATAACTTTTACCAATATAACCCTTAATATACAAAGTGTCAACACCCATTATAAGTTCTATTAAATTTCGTTTAACACGCTCAAATTATTGAACATTGTTATGTTAAATGCCCTATATCATAGAATCCCTCACTAACAGATTCTAAAGGCCGAATCTACATTTCTGCATTATTTTGTATAGTAATGGAAAAATTTGTTTCTATTAAAGCAGGATTTTCATCTTATGTTATTGAATTATTAGGAATTGTTATTACTTTTACATAAAAGAGGGATCAACAAATATGAGAGTAGAGAAGGTTCATGTAGAAAAAGAAAAGCGAGTCATTATTGTTTCAGATATTCATGCAAGCTTGGATTTATTTAAAAAATTGCTTCATAAAGTTACTTACACAACAAATGATTATTTAATTATTAATGGTGATATGTGTGAGAAAGGTGAGAATAGTTTAGAAGTCGTAGAATACATTAGAACACTATGTAATCACTCTAGTAATGTGTATGTCACTAAAGGCAATTGTGATGTATTGTTTCGCTATGTAGAAAATGGTGACCAGGGTATTCTCTCTTATATTGAAAAAAGAAAGAATTCCATTTTAAACGACATGCTAGCTGTCTATCATAAATCCTTGAATGATTTTGGAAATTTAGAGCAACTAACGCAATATTATCGTCAACATTTTGAAGATATATTAACTTGGCTTGAACAATTACCTCATGCAATCGAAACAGAGGAATTCATAGTTATTCATGCAGGAATTGAAAATAAAGAGGATTGGCAACAAACACAGGAGACATTTGCTTTGCAAGCAGATGCATTTTATGAAAAAAATCATCAAGCCGACAAGATGGTGATTGTTGGACATTGGCCAGTGGTAAATTATAGATTTAATCATACAACTTCACATCTCCCATTAATCGATTGGGATAAGAAAATAACGGCGATAGATGGAGGAAATCGAATCAAAGAAGACGGTCAATTAAATGCTTTAATCATTCAAGATAATCAATATACATCATGTTATGTTGACGATTTAACAAATGAAGTCATTATCAAAAAAGACCATTTCGACACAACAAGCCGAGTAGGGACCGTTACTTATCCATATTATGAAATGCAAATCATTCAACAAGAACAATATTTCACGCTTTGTGAAAATATCAATCTCCAGCAACAACAATGGATCAAAAACGAATATTTACAAATTGTTGATGGAAAAGCAACATGTACCCGAGGGATTAGTACAACATTTCTTTCAGTACAAGAATCAGAAAAAGTATGGCTGATAAATGATTCTACAGATGGGTATATCCTGATTAAAAATTCAATTGGTGAGATTGGTTGGATCCCTAAAGCATGTGTATTTTAAGATAAATTCATGTTATAGAAAAACATTAAACACAAATACCCTGTCGTAATAATCTACGACAGGGTATTTTTTAATTAACTTTTAATTCACGTTGTAAAGGCTCCAAATCCACTTCAAACCCTAAATCTTCAAGCATTTGGCGATCTTTTTCTCCTGCTTGTCCTTCCGTTGTTAAGTAATCACCTAGGAAAATAGAGTTTGCCGGGTATAAGCTGAGTGGTTGAAGTGTACCCAGATTCACTTCACGGCCCCCAGATACTCGAATTTCTTTAGTTGGATTGATGAAACGGAATAGGCATAATACCTTTAGACAATAACGAGGGTTGAGATCATGTGTACCCTCTAGCGGTGTACCATCTACTGCATTTAAAAAGTTTACTGGAATAGAATCTGCATCCAAGGCATGTAGGCTACGTGCCATTGCAATCACATCTTGTTGTGTCTCTCTCATACCGACGATAACACCTGAGCAAGGTGAAATACCCGCTTCTTTAGCTAGTTCAACAGTTCTTACACGATCATCATATGTATGTGATGTCGTAATGTTCTCGTGATGGTTAGCAGACGTATTTATATTGTGATTATAACGATCAACGCCCGCTTCCTTTAACTTCTGGGCTTGTTCCGGTTTTAGAATACCTAAGCACGCACAGATGGTCATATCATTATGTTTTTCTTTTATAGCCTTTACAGAATCTACGACAATATCAATTTCTCTATTAACAGGACCACGCCCGCTCGCAACGATACAATATGTCCCTACATTTAGTGATGCTGCTCGTTCTGCTCCTGCAACGATTTCATCTTGTTTCATCATCGCATATTTTTCAATCGGTGCTTTTGAAATAATGGACTGTGAGCAGTATCCGCAATTTTCTGGGCATAAACCTGATTTCGTATTAATAATCATATTTAATTTCACTTTATTACCATAATAATGATTGCGAATTTTATAAGCTGAGTGTAATAAAGGTAATAAATCTTCATCTGGACTTTTCAATATTGCGAATGCTTCGGTATCTGTCAGTTGATATCCATCTAGGACCTTCTGTGCTAACACTTCATAATTCATCGTGATTGCCTCACCTTCAACACTTTTTGTAATCGATGACCAAATATGCCTGCAAATACGGCTAATATTAAATCTTTCGGTAATGGTGGCATCATCCAAAGCCATGCCATTTTATAGGTGAAACCTTCAGGTGCGCTAAACCATAACATATATGCAGCATACATCCAGTTAGTACCGATCAAATAGCTCACGATTGCCCCTACTACCGCTGCTGTGATGTACATTCTTTTCGAACTATGATTTTCTACAATTTTACCGACAATAAATGCAACTAGTATAAATGCAACTATAAAACCAAATGTTGGACTCAATATTTGGGCAAAGCCTCCACCGAAACGTGCGAAAACAGGTGCACCCGCTAAACCGATTAACATATAAACCGTAATTGAGAGGGCACCTAGTCGACTTCCCAATACAAGACCAGCCAATACAGCAAAGAATAGCTGCAATGTAATCGGTACGCCACCTACTACCATAAACGGCGCGAAAGAAGTAATATTCGCTCCAATCATCATAAGTGTTGCGAATAATGCACAATAGACTAAATCGACTGTTCTCCATTTACTTTTAGAATTCACTGTACTTGTTGTCATTTTACACCCCTGTATGTTTATGTATTTATAAATATAGTAAAAAAAAAAACAATTTGTGTCAACCTATAAATTTACAATGGTTAACACAAGTCACTAGAACATATTACAATGCATTGCATTGTCGACTAATGTACTTCATTGTGTTACAATAGGTACATTAGCAGCTACTTAAAATTGCTTCTACTAACTAAGGGGGCTTTACATTATGTCAAATGTCAACGTTGTAACTCCAGAGGTCAGCTTACCGGAGCGTAAAATTATTACAAATCGTCTTTTCGAATTTCTTTATTTAAAAGAAAGACAGGTACCTATTCAAGATGTTTATAAAGCCATGGCCAATGTTTTTCAACTGACTATTGCACAACAAAAACTAACCCTAAAAAGCGGGGCAAGCCTTTTCGAAAATGAAGTAAGAAATGCTCATACTGAATTAAAGAAAAAGGAATATACTACGAGTACTGCAAAACGAGGATTTTGGAGCATTAGCGAAAAAGGCAAAAAAGTTTATCTCCATTCTCGTCTAAAAAAATTCAATTAATAAATCGATATAATCGGCTTCCAGGGGGATAACATATGTCAAAGGAGCAATATCATGCCGGAAACTCATTAACTTTGCGATTACGAAAAAGTGATGAGGGCATTATGAAATGGGCCGGTGCTCAATCTGAAATCGGAGATTCTATACGGTTCCTAATCGAGCAAGAGATACAGAGAAACGGGTTTAAGGATTTGTCTTTGGAGATTAAAAACAAACGTCCTATCCTTCCTACCTCTACAGACATAGAGCCAAATTTACTAGCTTATTTATACAATCGCAATGAACCCGTAGCAATTAATGATGCATATGAGGAAATGCGCGAGATGTTCGAAATCACTGAGGATGAAGCACGTATTACAGTACGTGATGGTCAAGAGCCTCAATGGAAAAACAATGTTCGTTGGGCTAGTCAACAGCTGAATATTAAAAACTTTATCCGCAAAGATTCTCAGTATGGTTATTGGGAGATTTCAGAAGATGGCAAAGTTTATTACGAAAAAACTCAAAATAATATTACTATGCAAAAAGAGGTTGCTCATAAGCCAATTTAATTGACTATGAGCAACCTCTTTTTTATAAAAATGTTATTAGTTTTTAGCAGATTCAAATGCTTGAACATATTCACGAGCTGCTGCTGTAATTTCAGCTGCTGTGTTGAATTTATAAATTGCACTGCCTACACCTACGCAAATTGCGCCATTTTTGAAATACGATTGAATATTACTTAAATCGATACCACCAGTTGGCATTAACGGAATTTGTGGAAGTGGACCTTTAACATTTTTTAAATAATCAGCCCCAAGTGTGTTTGCCGGGAATACTTTTACGATATCTGCGCCTAATGAATACGCTGTGGCAATTTCAGTTGGTGAGAATGCTCCAATTGCGACAAAGCAGTCATTTTCCTTTGCTACTGTAATAGCATCTGCCACAACGATTGGTGTAACGATAAAATCTGCTCCTGCATCGATTGAAGCTTGTGCATCTGCTCCACTTAAAATTGTGCCTGCACCGACAAATAGTTTGTCCTGGAAATGCTCCTTTGCAACTTTAATAGAATCTAAACCTTCGTCGCCCTCGATTGTAATTTCAACTGCCTTTAAACCACCCTCATATAATGCTTGCAGTAAATCAATAACTGTAGCTGTTTCCATACCGCGCATAACAGGGATGACACCTGCTTCTTTCATACGTAAAAGTGCTTGTTCTTTATTCATTTGAATTCCCCTTACCTCTCTAAAGTGATTTGTGCTTTATTTGTTCGGAAATCACCTTGTTGGAAGTATTCAGGTGTTTGCTCGAATGTAATTTTCTTTGTAACATAGCCCCCTTTAACCGATCCGTTTTGCATAGAATCAATGACATATTGGAAATCTTCTAAAGTAGCATTTCTACTTCCTAGTAATGTCATTTCTTTTGCATGAAAATCTGGATCGAAGAAGCTTATTGTACCTTTCACTAAACCAACATAGACTACTTTTCTTCCATGCTCTGCATATTCAAACGCTTTCATCATCGAATGCTTATTGCCAGTAGCATCAAAAACAATAGTTGGCAATTGGCCATTATTTTTTTCTCTTAATTCATCTAATACTTGCTCACTTGGCTGAAATACTGCATCTGCATCTGTCCAGTCTTTACTATAGTTACGGCGTTCTTCGCTTAAATCCATTAGGAAAGTTGTAGCACCTTGTAACTTGGCAAATCAGTGATTTTTCTATCTTGTAATTTAATCACATAGCCCTTTTCTAAATCTTCCAATGCAATGGCTACATTATCAGCTATATTGATTTGAATAGTTTTTTGAGACACCAATTAGTAACAACCCCTTCTTGAAAGATTAAATAGTCCACTAAAATAAAAGATGCATGTATTATTTCAATATACAATTAAGTTAATGAAAAATATTACATGCATTTTTTTGTCCTATTCGATTTGCGTCTATACTATCTTTGTATATCTTTCTTTAAACCTAGGAATTTTTCTAGATCCTCTATATAAGGTAAACCTTCATTATCTCCTGGTACTGTTAATACGAATGCTGCTACAGAGTTTGCAAAGCTTAATCGTTTTTCCATTGTCCAGCCGTTAATAATTCCGTAAATGTAACCAGATGCAAAGGCATCTCCTGCACCAATTTCGTCGACAATTTCTAAATTTTCTAAGGCTGATGATGAAGTGATTTGGTCGTCTTCGTAACCAACTGCACCTTTCGATCCGCGCTTTAAGACAAAATTCTTGATGCTATAGGTTTCTTGCAAAAGTTGAGTAAGTTCATCCATTTTACTTGTCGAAAATAATATTTCTGCTTCTTCTTCACCCATCATAATCATGTCTACATATGGTAAATAAGAACATAATGTATTACGAGCTTCTTCAGCACTCCATAACTTCAGGCGAATATTAGGATCAAGAGTAACATAAACATTATTTTTTTTAGCTATTTTTAATAATGCTAAAATAATTTCTCGGTTGTTTTTATGAATGGCTGAAAATACGCCACTAATGTGAAGAATTTTGAATTGCCTTACGTATTCTTCATCTATATCCGTAGTTTCAAATGTTTCTGTAGGAGAATTCCCTCTATAGTAATATGAGTTGATACGATTGGCGTTTAAAATTTCTTTAAAATATACTGACGTTGGATAACCTTCCACTAGCTTCACATGCTCAACATCAATACCTTCTCCTCGAGCAAATGAATAAATATGCCTGCCGAATTCATCCTGTCCTAAACGACTAATCCAACCTGATTTCAATCCTAATCTTGAACAGCCAATAGCTACATTAAGCTCTGCGCCTCCTACTTTTCTTTCAAAGGAATTTACAAATCTTAATGGCCCATTAGACATAGGATTCATTGTGATGAGTGCGTCACCTATTGTTAGTACATCCAATATATTCGCTCCCATTCTTTTTGTTTTTAAGTTGAAGAACGTTCTACTAATTGTGGTTCAAAACGGATAATAGTTTCTTCCGTTTTTTCATGATCATCTGCTTTTTTTAATAACTGCTTTGCTGCATAAGTACCAATCTCATAAGATGGCTGTGTTACAACTGTGATTGGAGGATTGTATATCTCTGAAAAGCTAACTTCATCTATACTTACCAAAGCGATATCTGTTGGAATTATTAACGATTTTTTTCGGCAAAACTTCAAAACTTCAAGTAATGTCAGGTCATTCCCACAAATAATTGCATCTGGCACTTCATCTTGTGAAAACATAAAATGTATTTTCTCCTGCATTTTATGAATTTGCTCACCTGCACAAAACTGTTCTAAAAGTGGCAAATTGTGCTTTTGCAACGCTTTTTTAAATCCGTTCATCCGCTCTATACGAGGGGTAATATTCATTTCAATAGAAGTTGTTAAAAATGCTATATTTCGATATCCTTTTTTCACTAAATGATCAACAGCAAGAAAAGAGGCTTTCTCGTTATCTAATAACACCGAAGTTATGTCCGTATTTTCTACAGATCTATCTACAAAAACGAGGGGATAACCACTTTTCTCTAACTTCTTATATAAGTCTAAGTTGCCGCCTGTCGGGAAAATTATTAATCCATCCACTTGTTTCGCTCTTAGTGTTTCAATATACTTTCTTTCTTTTGAAGGTTGATCATCTGCATTACAAACTATGACATTTACATTTTTGAGCTGGCATTCATCTTCAATTGCACGAATAACTTGTGTTGAAAATGTGTGCAAGATGTTCGCAACAATGACACCGATTGTATATGTCTTTTTCTGTTTTAAACTCCGTGCGATTATGTTTGGTTGATAATTCAACTCATCAATGGCACATTCAATTCTTTTCTTTGTTTCCAAACTCATATATTCAAAACGGTTGTTAATATACTGTGATACCGTACTTTTCGAGACATTCGCTTTGTTGGCGACATCCGCCATTGTTACTCGTTCCATTTGTCATCTCTCCATTTTTAATAAATCGGTTTAGTTATTTATTAAAATTATAGGGCATTTTCACTTCTAGCACAATTTTTACAATTTATTGAAGACAAGAAGTGAAAAATAATTCCCTATGTATGAAGATATCTTATTTAACTTAAGCTACTGTCTCTTCATTTGGCTTAATAATAGGTTTGACGAAACGAATAACTGCTAGTGAAGCAACTATTGCTAAGCCCCCTGCTAATAGGAATGCTGCTGTATATGTTCCTGTAGTATCTACAAGATAACCTGTTAAAGTTGGTCCAATAATCCCTGCAGTATTTGCTAAGAAGTGCATGAAACCTCCTACTGAACCTACATTACTTTGATCTACTACATCATTGATAATTGCCCAATAAATTGCACCAGTTAAGTATAAGAAGAATACAGATGCTGCTACTAAAGCAACTGCACTTACAGTCGTTGTTACTAATCCAGCAAATCCAATACATAATGCCGAAAGGAATAAACATGACACAAGTATTAATTTACGAGAGAACAAAACACCTTTTTGTAAAAACTTTTTATAAATAAAGTCTGAAACAAAACCACCCATTGCAAGACCAATAAAACCTAAAACCCAAGGAATAACTGTAATAATACTCATATCCTTAACACTCAATCCACGTGCACTTACTAAATAGCTCGGGAACCATGTTAAGAAGAAAAATAAAATATAGTTATAAGCGAAAAATGCAAAGGCAGTAAATAAGACTGTTTTTTGTTTAATATAGAAGGTGAATTTTAATTTGCTTTCTTTTATTAAATTCATATCTTCTTTTTGATCTTTGTCACCAGCTTTTTCTGGTTTTTCCTTCACAAATTTCCACCAGAAAGCCGCCCAGATTAAACCAATGATCATAATTGCGATAAATGAAATTCTCCAACCATATGCTATTGCAATATAACCAACAATTGGTCCTGAAATTGCTCCGCCAAGTGGGGTACCACTATTTGTTAATCCGACAACGGAAGCACGTTGGTTCGGCGGAAACCAGTTATTGACCATCTTATTAATGGTGGCTGATAACGGACCTTCTCCCATACCAAACAACACGCGAATAACGATCATACTAACAAATCCAACTGCTAAAACTAACGCACCACTAAATAATGACCAAACAATCATTGCTACAAAAAGCGTCATTTTTGCCCCAAATTTATCTGAAGCCATACCCCCGAAAAAGTTGAATAACGCATATCCAACAGAGAAACTACTGAAAATAATCCCCATTTGCGTTGCAGTTAACGATAAATCATCTTTAATGAACGGTGCTGCAATTGATAGTGCAGAACGATCAAGATAGTTAATCACACCAGCTAAAAATAAAAATGCTATTACAACGCCTCTGCCTTGTGAAAACATAAAATCACCCCAATTGTCATTTTATTAAACGTAATAAACCGATTTAGTAATATCGCACAAAATTCACGTTTCCCTTAAACTCCTGAGTAAGCAATAAAACCACCATCTACCGGTACTGTTATTCCTGTTACAAAACCTGAATAAGCTTCATCAGAGAGCCATAATAATGTTCCAAGCAAATCTTCTGGCTGACCGAAACGTTTCATCGGAGTCGCCGTTAATATTTTTTTAGAGCGTGGTGTATAGCCGCCCTCTTCGTTGACCAATAAATTATGATTTTGTTTTGTTAGGAAAAAACCTGGGGCAATTGCATTTACACGTAATCCTGCTTCAGCGAAATGAACGGCCATCCATTGAGTAAAATTATTAATAGACGCTTTTGCAGCACTATAAGCTGGCACTTTAGTCATTGGAGAGTAAGCGCTCATAGACGAAATATTAATAATCGAAGGTGATTCACTTTTTAAAAGTACTTCCCCGAATACTTGACTAGCCAAAAAGCTTCCTGTGAAATTGCTAGAAAAGACTTTATAAAATCCTTCTTCTTTTAAATCAAAGAAACTTTTCCCCTCTGTTTCTTCTTCATAAATTTCAGTTGATGTTATAGCATCGGCATCATTTCCGCCTGCACCGTTAATCAACAAATCGATACGACCAAATTGCTTCAAAACTTGTTCTTTTGCTAGCACTAACTCATCGCGACTTAGGACATCTGTTACAACTGAAATAGCCGTTCCACCTGCTGATACAATTTCATCTACAATGACTTGTCCCTTTGCAGCTGTTCTATTCAAAATGGCTATTTTCATCCCGTGACGAGCTAACTCTATTGCCATGCGGGAGCATAAAACACCGCTCCCACCCGTAATTACAGCAACTCTACCAGTTAGATTTTCATGAATTGGTATCATCTCGTATTACCTTCTTCAATTGTTTTGTACGCATCCCAAAGGCCAAGTAAATACATAATTCCTAATGCACGGTCATATAAACCGTAACCAGGTCTACATTTTTCTCCCCAAATATGACGGCCGTGGTCTGGTCTTACATAACCTGTATAATCTTGTTTATGTAATACATTTACAATACCTTTGACATCTATTGAACCATCTTGTGTATAGTGCGATGTTTCAACAAAGTCACCATTGTCATAGATTTTCACGTTACGAATATGAGCAAATGGGGAACGATATGCATATTTTTCTGCAATTTCCACCATATCATTTTCAGGACTAGCTCCCATTGAACCAGAGCAGAATGTAAAGGCATTTGAAGGTGAGTCTGAAATTTCGATTAATTTTTCATAGCTTTGGGCACCTGTGATAATACGAGGTAATCCAAAGATTGAATATGGTGGATCATCCGGATGAATTGCCATTTTAACATTGCACTCTTCGGCCACTGGTAAAATTGCTTCCAAGAAATATCCCAGATTTTCCCACAATCGTTGTTCGTCGATTTCTTTATACGCTTCGAATAGTTCAGAAATCTTCGCCATTTTTTCTGGCTCCCAACCTGGAAGTGTTAAATCTGACGCTGAAGCTACTGTATTAATAAGTTCTTTTGGATCTAAATTTTCCACTTTTGCTTTTTCAAAAAATAATGCTGTTGAGCCATCTTCTAAAGGATGGAACATTTCTGTACGTGTCCAGTCGAAAATCGGCATGAAGTTATAACAAATTGTATTAACTCCAACTGCTGCAAGATTACGTATTGTTTGTTTATAATTTTCGATATACTGATCGCGTTCAGCATTACCTAATTTAATTGATTCATGGACATTCACACTTTCCACTACAGCTGTGTGGAATCCAAAGCTTTGAATATAATCTACTTCACTCTGAATCTCTTCTTTTCCCCAAACTTCACCAACCGGTTTTTGATGTAATGCCCAAACAATTCCCTGTACACCTGGGATTTGCTTCACTTGCTCTAAAGTAACTGTGTCATTACCTCGTCCATACCATCTAAATGTAATATTCATATAGCACCTCCGACATTTTTTCTTTTTACTCAAATGTGATAATAGCTTTTCTAACTTGATCTGGATGTTTTTCAATAAAGTCAAAAGCCTCTTGAACTTGATCAACTGTAAATGTATGTGTAATTAACCCATCATGACGTAACTTTCCTTCATTCAATAATTGAACAATTTTAGGGAATTGGTAGGTTTGTAAACGTGATCCAGTTACTGTAATTTGCTTTTTCGTAATTGGTAATTGCGAAATAGCCGCTGGACGCTCATCAAATCCTAACACGACTATGTTACCTGCAGCAGACACTACTTCAAATGATAACTCGAAAGTTGAAGGTAAACATACTGCATCAATCACAATATTTGCTCCTTCACCGTCTGTTATTGCCATTACACGTTCCTTCACATCTTCTGAGCCTACTTGTATGACTTCATCTGCCCCTAATTGTTTTGCATAAGCAAGTCGTTCTTCACTTAAATCTGTAATGAAAACTTTAGCACCTTGAATTTTTGCTAGTTTCAAAATACAAATTCCAATTGGACCGGCTCCTTGGATTAAAACGGTATCTCCCTTTTCTACTCCGCCTCTCCAAACAGCTTGTGCACCAATTGTATATGGTTCCGCCAACACGACTTCTTCCCATGGTAATGCAGAATCTACTACATGAAGTTGCTTCTCCGGAAGTACGATCCACTCACGCATACCTCCGTCTTCATGAACACCGAAAACAGACAATTGCTCACATACATTAGGTTGACCTTTACGACACGCATAACATTTCCCACAGTAACTAATTGGTTCTACAACGACATGGTCTCCTACTTTTAAATTTGTTACTTCAGAAGCGATTTCTACTACTTCTCCTGTTACCTCATGACCAACAACTCTTGGTAAAGTAGCAAGTGGATTTGTCCCATGATAAATATGCATATCTGACCCGCATATCCCTACACGCTTAACTTTCACAAGTACATCTGTACCTTCGCTTACTTGTGGTTTTTCCATATCTTTCATAACCAGCTCATATGGCCCTAATACTTGAAGCGCTTTCATTTTTAACATCCTTTCTTTTAGAAACTTATAGTTATAAGCAGTCTTTCTAATTTAGATGCAAATTCATAGATTACACATTACCTATTTAGATCAAAAATTTTTTCATTTGTAGAATTTTGTTGTCCTATGTAGCTAATTTAGGTATTTATAAACAATAAATCGGTTTAGTATTTATAAAATATAGTTACTAAATCGGTTTAGTGAAATTATAAAGGATATATTTTTCAAAATCAATTATTAATTGAGACAATTTTGTTTATATTTTCACTATTTTAAATAGGGTAAATTTAACAATTTGATAAATAAATAGAGAGATTACTAATGTAGTATGTCAATGATCAACCCATCTTTTATGTAACAAAAATACTATTATTAACAATAAATGACACATAACAACTTCGAGTTTATAATTAAAATTAGTATATTTTTTATCCTTTATCTAAATAATATAAACAGTTCGTTTTTAGGAGGAAGTACATGAAACCGATTATTAAAGTTCTAGATGTTACATTAAACAACCTAAAAAACGTAAAATATGGAACATTCCACATCGATACAAATTTTGACAAATTAGAAGAGGCTAATGTTATTGGATTCTATGGTCAAAATGGTTCAGGTAAGACTGCAGTTGTACAGGCATTTCAAATTTTATCGGCACTCTTAGATGGTGGAATCTATAAAAAACTTCCTCATGTTCATCATCTACATATATACTACGGTGAATCATCTTTACAACTAAATTTCCAATTCATCATCAAAAATAAATTTGGCGAGTATTTCTTAAAATACGCTGTTTCTCTTGTGATTGGTGAACAAAGGTTAAATGTGATGGCAGAAAGCTTAAGTTATCGAGAAAATAAACGAGGTAAACGCTTTAAAAATATACTCTCAAAAAACGGAGAAGAAGTTACTATCCGCACTACCAATCTCACCTCTTTAAACCAAAATGATCGAGTTAAAGTATTAGTAGCAAACCACCTTTCTAAAGAAAATCATTCTTCTTTCATTTTCAGAAAAGAAGTTAGAAATATTCTTCCCAATTATTTAGATGAAGTGGAAATGGCACTCATTCAAAATATTATTTTTGACTTCAAAAGAGATTTGCATATCATTGATAATACGCAGTTTGGCAATTTAATCTCTAATATTACGATGCCTTTTAATATACATCTCGAAAATAAACGTGGCGTGATTCCCTCCAAATTAGAAGATACTACTTTACTGCCAAAAGACATGTTCAATGCAATGAAAGAATTAATAGAACAAACGAACATTGTCCTTAAAATGCTTATTCCTGGTTTACAGATTAAAATTCATGTTCTTCATACACAAAAATTGAATGACGGATCTGATGGTGTGCTCGTTGAATTTCTTTCTCGAAAAGGCGACATCGAGCTACCTTTGAAATGTGAATCCGAGGGTACATTGAAAATAATTTCTATCTTAAGTACACTCATTGCTGTTTATAACAATCCTAATGCATGCGTTATTATTGATGAATTAGATGCTGGTGTATTTGAATACTTATTAGGTGAATTACTTGAAATTATCCATGAGAATGGAGCAGGCCAATTGATATTCACTTCTCATAACTTACGTATCCTTGAAGTACTACCAATTCATAATTTATGGTTCACTACTACCAATGAAGAGAATCGTTATATGCAATTAAAAGGTGTTAAAAAGCTTAATAATCCTAGGGATGTTTATTTACGTGCAATACAGTTAGGTGGTCAAGACGAAGCAATTTATAAAGAAACGAATGCCTATGATATGAAGAGAGCATTTAGAAAAGCGGCTATTATTAATGAGTAAAAAAGCGAAAAAAGTTGTCTTGTTACTAGTAGAAGGTGCCTGTGAAGAAGCTTTATTATACGATCGAATACGTACATTATTTAATAATAATGAAATTAGATTCGACATTATTAAAGGGGATATTTTGGGGGATTTAAATCAAAAGAACTCCAATATAAAAAACTTAATTGGAGATCGTGTTAAAAGCTATATTAATAAAATGAAATTAGGCCCTACAGATTTATTGGCAATTATCCAAATAGCCGATACAGACGGCTGCTTCATCGGCGAATCGGCCGTAATTATTGATGAAAACCAAGATAGATTAACACTTTATAACGCTACAACAATCAGCGTGCCAAATAGTAATCAACAAAGTAAAATTATTGAAAGAAACAAATTAAAAAGCAAAAACATTCATACCATGCGGACACTCAATACCATTTTATCTGGCAAGGTAAATTATCAAATTTATTATTTTTCAAGAGCACTTGAACATATTTTGTTTAACGAAGCCAATCCAGAAACACGTTATAAAGTACGTGAGGTTGAGGAGTTTTTAGAAAATGAACAAAAGCCAATAGAAGAGTTTCTTTCTAATTTTTTACCCATTTCAACTAGTATGACATTAGAAGAAAAGTATTTGGAAAGTTGGCAAAGCATATCTGCTGACCTTGCCTCTTTGGAAAGATTTACTAATGTATCTCTAATGTTCGATTATATGAAAATGATTAACGAGTAACAATAAAAGCCTTGAAACCGATTAATTTTGGTTTCAAGGCTTTTACTTTACTCATTCAAACTTTGTACTGTTGGTGTCGTCAAATTTTTATGACGCTTTACTGGATCCAATTTACGCTCTATGAAACCAAGTATCAAATCTGTAATGATAGCCATCAGTGCTGTTGGAATGGCACCTGCTAGAATAATCGCTGTACCATCCGTAGCATTTGTACCACGAATGATAATATCCCCAAGTCCACCTGCTCCAATGAAAGCACCAATTGCTGTAATACCGATAGCAACAACAAGGGCTATACGAATTCCTGCAATAATTACAGAGAGTGAGAGTGGTAACTCAATCATATACAGCACTTGAATGCGTGTCATTCCCATCCCTCTACCGGAATCGGTAAGATCCTTATTAATATTATTAATACCTGTATATGTGTTTTTAATAATCGGCAGTAATGAATATAGGAATACCGTGATAATTACTGTCGTTTTTCCAAGCCCCATACCTAGCATAAGAATCGCTAGTAATGCAAGCGCTGGTATAGTCTGTATAATATTCGCTATCGTAATGATAAACCCTGATAATTTAGCGTATTTCGAAATTAGTACGCCTAGTGGAATACCGACGATGGCTGCTAAGATTACACCGTAAATTGAGATAAGAAAATGTGTTATAAATTGCTCGAATACATAAGAACCATTTTCAGAGAAGTAGTAAAAGAATTGTTGGAATGTATTTAAATCAGTCATCCTTTTTCCCTCCTTCTGCATCTTCAAAATAATTATGTTCTTCTAAAAATTTTTCGGCCACAATAGCTGGTTCAACTAGATTGTTATCAGCTTCATAGTTAAGCTTTTGCATTTGCTCTGTTGAAATTTTACCTATTAATTTTTCAATCGCTTCTTTTACTTTTGGTTTTGCTTCTAATAATTCATTTACTGCAAGAGTACTCGCATCATACGGTGGGAAGAATTGTCGGTCATCCTCTAATACAACAAGATCATAACTTGCAATACGACCATCTGTTGTATAGCCAAGAATAACATCCATTTTGCCTGCTTCTACAGCATCGTAGACAAGCCCAATCTGCATAGGATACACGTCTTTAAAATCAAAACCATACGTTTTCACAAAGTCTTTATAGCCATCCCCTACACGATTGACCCATGAGTTGTCGACGCCTGCCTGTAAATCTTTTGCGATGCCTTTTAAGTCACTCACTTTTTTCAAATGATGCTTTTCAGCCATTTCACGTGTGACCATAAATGCATACGTATTTGCAAAACCATATGTGTCGAAAAATGTTTGATCATAGCGCTCTTGGAATATTTTTTGTACAGTATCCATCGCTTTTTTAGGATCTTTAACAGGATCTTCTTTTAAAGCCCCAGTAAGGTCTGTTCCTGTATAACGTGTTGAAGAAATATTTGCATCGCCGTTAATCATTGCTTGATGCAGCACGACACTTGATCCTAAATTATTAATCAGTTCTACCTTTTCATCTGTTTCATGTTCAATCATTAATTTCAGCATATTAGCCATAATCTTACTTTCTGTCGTTGTCATTGAAGCAATTTTCACGTCATTATCATCACTTGAACCGGTTAGTGAACAAGCAGATAAAATTAACACCGTCATAATCAAGCCAATGGTAATTATTTGTTTATATTTCATAAGCATGTTCCCCTCCTAACGTTCAATTTTTAAACCTCTTGGTGTAGCCCACTTTTCTACTTTAGATAATATAAAGTCAGTAATTAAGGCCAAAATAGTTACTAATACAGCGCCGCCAATAATAAATTCAGGTTGATAAAGGTTCAGTCCATTAAAAATAAAATCACCTAAGCCACCTGCTCCTATGTAAGATGCTAACGTTGCCCATGAGATTGCGTACACTGCAGATAAGCGAATCCCAGACATAATGACAGGGATAGCTAATGGCAGTTCCACCATCCCGATGGATTGTATTTTTGTCATTCCCATACTAATTCCTGCTGATTTCAGACCTGAATTCACAGAATTCATACCAATATAAGTATTATTTAAAATAGGTAATAGTGTGTAGATAAATAGAGCAATAATTGCAGGGATTTTCCCGACTCCTAAGAATGGAATCATAATTGCTAAAATAGCTAATGACGGCAGCGTTTGTAAAACACTTGTAATACCTAAAACGATTTTAGCGGTTCTCTGTAGTTTTGATAATAAAATACCTAAAGGAACTGCAACGACTATACCTAAAATTAAAGCTATAGCAGATATATAAAAATGTTCCCATGTTTTTTGCACAATATCTCCGCCGTTTTGTGTTATAAAATCAATCATCTACTCACGTCCTTTCTATTTAGTTAATATTCAGTTAAGTTGTTTATTAGATTCACTTTGTTGCTCTGGATTAATACCATTTGCATCCTCATTTATTTCCTCATCACCCCAAATAGTGTCGTATACCATATCCACAATATTTGCACGAGTAACAAGTCCAATTAAACGATGCTCTTCATCTACAACAGGAATGTGTTTTAAATTCCGCTTTAAAATACGACGCACTGAATCTTGTAATTTTGTACCATTTCGTACATAAAAGACGTCTTTTTCTACTGCTTCAGAAATGCTAGAAGTGGTATGTCGTGCCGTAGTTAATCCCTCAACATCGATATAACCTTTCAAATGATTTTGTCCATCAACAACAAATAATGTGTCGACACGCTTTGTCACCATCAAACGAAAAGCATCATTAATACTTTTTTCTAACGTTATAGAGATTGGTTTAATCATTACATCATCAACAATTTTTGCACTTGGTTTTTCTTGCATTAAACGGTGAGAGCCAATAAATTCACGAACAAATTCGTTAGCAGGGTTAGATAGGATATTGTCAGGAGTATCAAATTGGATAACTTGGCCACTATGCATTATGCAAATACGATCTGCCAATTTAATCGCTTCGTCCATATCGTGCGTGACGAAAATTACTGTTTTACCAAGACGTTGCTGTAAATCTTTCATCAAGTCTTGTAGCGTGTCACGAGTAATAGGGTCTAATGCGCCGAATGGTTCGTCCATTAAGATAATGTCTTGGTCTGCGGCTAATGCCCGGAGCACGCCGATACGCTGTTGTTGACCACCAGATAATTGCGCGGGATATAGATCGAGATAGCTTTGAGGTAAATTAACAAGTTCAATGAGGCGTTCTGCTGTTTGATCTTTCTTTTCTTTTGTCCATTTTAACAATTTAGGTACAAGCGTAATATTTTCACGAATGGTCATATGTGGCATAAGACCGATTTGTTGAATAACATATCCAATACTCCTACGAAGTGCTACGGGGTTCTTTTTCGCTAAATCTTCCCCTTCTAAGTATATGGTGCCTTTGGTTGGTTCTATCATTCTATTAATCATACGCATGGCAGTCGTTTTCCCACTTCCACTTGTACCGATAAAGGCGACAAATTCACCGCGTTCTATTTCAATATTCATATCATCAACGGCTTTCTTTCCACCCCTATAAACTTTCGATAAATTCTCTATCTTTAGCATAAGTATTCCCCCTCAAATTTTATAACCTAAGTTCTTTTACCCACTATCGATAGACATTAAACCTCAAAAAATAAAAATATTGAAAATATTTACTTGATTGTATAATTCATCACAATTTCCAACTGTATGAATGTGCTTGTTTCAATACGTCAAATGCTTTGATTCCTTGCAATCTACTGATCATTGATAATTAAAATCCTTCATTTATATCCAATAGAATTTATCTCATTTTAAATTGTAATCTTAGGTTCTTTTCTATAACTTTTAATCCCTACAAAAATACTTTGTTTTTCATATTGACTTTCATCTTTAGAAAAAGTAAGATAATTGAAACAATAGAATATTACTTATCATGAGAAGCTAAGGGACTGGTCCGATGAAGCTTCAGCAACCACTGTATAACAGAATGGTGCTACTTCCAGCAAGAGAAATCTTGACAGATAAGGGTGCATACACAACATTTAAGCTCCCTCTATTATAAATGGGGGATTTTTTATACCTTCAATACATAGTAATTCTATAAGAATTATAAACTTAGAAAAGACGAGGGGATTTATTATGAAAGAGATATTTATAAGAACAGAGCTACAACGACAATGGTTAGATAAGCTAGCGTTGCTTCAAGACCAAATTACAGGTAGCGCCGCAACTGTAGATGAATTATCTATCTTTCCTAAAGAGAGCTTTAGCCTGCTACGCGAAATTGGCTATCCTGCAATCACTTTGCCGAAAGAATTTGGTGGCGAAGGATTTTCAGTTTACGATATGGTCCTTCTACAAGAAACACTTGCAAGCTACGATGAGAATACTTCACTTTCAATGGGCTGGACTTTAGGAGTTGTGGGTGAATTGTATCAGGAGAAATTGTGGTCAGATGACAAGCTTAATTTTTTTGCAAACAAAGTACAAAATGGCGCCATTGTGAATCGTTCTGTAAGTGAGGCACGCACTGGCAGCCCCACTCGAGGCGGGCGTCCTGGAACAACTGCAGTTCGTTCTGAAATAGGGTGGCTTATAAATGGACGCAAAATTTTCACAACGGCTTCCCCTGTTTTAGATTATTTTTTAACTTCTGCTTGGATTGAAGAAAAACAACAAGTCGGGTTCTTTTTAATTCATAAAGATACAGCAGGGGTATCTATTGAAGAAACGTGGGATGTTATGTCGATGCGCGGCACATCAAGTCACGACTTAATATTACAAAATGTTAAAGTAAGTGACTCGGATTTAGTCGAATTACCAAATCATCCAAGCGGAGGTAAAATCAACGGCTGGTTGTTGCATATTCCTGCAACATATTTAGGCATAGCACAAGCAGCTCGTGATTATGCGGTTCACTTCGCAAATCATCATCAACCAAATAGCTTAAATGCACCGATCAGCTCATTACCAAATGTGCAGCATCAATTAGGTGAAATTGAGTTAAAACTTCAGCAATCTAGATTTGTCTTATATGGTACAGCAGAAGCTTATGACGACCCAAAACGAAGAGACTCATTGAGCAATGAAATTGCCGTTGCCAAACATACAGTGACTAATGCAGCCATTGATATCGTTGATAAAGCTATGAGAGTAGTAGGTGCAAAAAGTTTACAAAACGCTAATCCATTACAACGATATTACCGGAATGTCCGTGCGGGTCTACACAATCCTCCAATGGATGATATGACTATAACAAAATTAGCATTAACAGCTATTGAAGAAGAAAAGAAAAAGAATTCGATTGTGAATTAATAATAAAAAAATTAACTTAAAAGGGGTTTTAAGATATGTTCAGTAAAAAACTATTAAAATTTGCAGCAGTCGGTATTACTTCAATAGCAATTTTAGCTGGTTGCTCTACAAGTGAAGCATCCGATTCTAAAGATAAAGGAAATTCCTCTAAAGTACGTACCGTGAAAGTTGCCTTTGACCAAGCGAGTAAGCCAATTTCATATATTGACGACCAAGGTAATCCAACTGGATACGATGTAGAAGTGATGAAGCTAGTAGATGAATTATTACCAGACTATAAATTTGAATATGTAGGCACGACTAGTGACGACCTATTGATTGGTGTCGAACAAGGTAAATACCAAGTCGGTGTCAAAAATGCCTTCTTCACAGAAGAGCGTACAGAAAAATTCATCTACCCTAAAGAGTTCCTTGGCTTAAGTAGTGCAGGTTTAGTATTACGTAAAGAGGATGAAAATATTAAATCGTTAAAAGACTTTGCATCAGCAGGTTACTCTCTAGCACCAATCGCTGCGAATAATGCTCAATATACAGTCATCGATGAATACAACAAAAAAAATCCAGATAACAAAGTAAAACTAAAAGCTGGAGATGCTTTCACTATCGATATTGTTCAATGGGTCAATGAAGGTCGAGTAGATGGTGGTGTAATGATTGAAGGTCCTTTTAACCAACAAGTTACAGCCAAAGACGGTGCTTATCATAAATTAGAAAATGACATTGTGTACAATGAATTTGCAGTAATTAAAACATGGCCACTATACAACAAAAAAGAACAGAAATTTGCAGATGCATACGACAAAGCTATAAAACAAATTAAAGAAGAACAAAAAACAAATGAACTAAGCAAAAAATTCTACGACCGTGATTTATTTGAAGTACTTGAGCAAGTGGAGCGTTAATTGCTTATGCATACGTAACGTCCTTAGGCTGTTGAGTCATTACACTCAACAGCCTTTCCAATACAAAACGAAAATGGTGAGCATATGGAAAAATATTTTGATGCATCTTACATCTGGGAGTCACTCCCTATTTTACTCCCCTTTCTAAAGGTGACATTTATGATAGCAGGTCTGTCCATTTTACTAGGTTCTTTTTTCGGTTTATTACTTGCGATAGCCAAACTGAGTAGCAGTAGAATTGCTCAAAAACTTGCAAACGGCTATACAACTATCATGCGTTGTACACCTTCAATCGTCTTACTATTTCTCGTTTATTATGGTGTACCTGCATTAGCTGAAAATTTCGGCCTCAATTTGCATGATATTGATACAGCCATATTTGTTATCGTAACTTTCACACTACAATTTGCAGCCATTATGTCAGAAGTAATTCGTTCTTCTTACGGTTCAATTGACAAGGGCCAATACGAAGCAGCTGTTAGTGTAGGCCTAACACCTTTTCAGGCCTATCTTCGTATTATTTTTCCACAAGCTTTAGTTGTAGCACTCCCCAATCTTGGTAACGGTATGATTGCCTTATTACAAGAAGGTGCACTTGCTTATACTATCGGGCTTATTGATGTCGTTGGAAAAGCTAATCTCATTATCGCCAGCAATATAAATGCACATGCTCTCGAAATTTTTATCGCTTTAGCAATCATCTACTGGGTATTGTCATTGATCATCGAAAAATTCTTCTCAATTCTAGAGAAATTCTTTAGTAAAGGTAAAAAAACTTTGGAGACAACATAAGGAGGTACGCGCATGTCTGAAGGATTAAATTATAAATTTTTGATTGATACATTTTTCGTCGCATTGTCTGGCGTACCAGTGGCCCTACTCGTGACTATTGTTTCTTTACTGATTGCTATACCTCTTGCGTTTTCACTCGCTTTAACACGTATTTATCGAATACCTTTTATACAACGTTTAACTCAAGTGTACGTATCTTTTGTACGAGGTACACCTATTATTATTCAAATCTTCATCGTCTATAGTAGCGTTCCATTAATTTTAACCGCACTATTTAAAAAATATGATATTGCTATTGATGTCTATAAAATCCATCCAATTTGGTACGCCTTTATCGTCTTTTCATTTAGCACTACTGCCATTTTAATCGAGATTTTCCGTTCTGCACTGAGCACAGTCAACAAAGGACAGTTAGAAGCTGCACATTCGGTAGGCTTAACGACTTATCAAGCATACCGACGCATCATCATTCCACAAGCACTTGTGGTAGCACTACCGAATATTTGTACAGCAACCGTCAACCTCATCAAAGCTACTTCCCTTGGTTACGCAATGTCTTTACAGGAAATCACATTGAAAGCTAAGGTTGCTGCAAACGTAGGTTATAACTATGTTGAAGCATATATAGATATATTCATCGTGTACTTAATCTTATGTAGTGTTGTCGAATATGGATTTAAATTGTATGAAAAACACTTACGGAAATATAAATTAGCAAATGCTTAAAACTGGGGTGTGATAATATGTTAAATATTAAAAATGTGCATAAATCATTTGGCAATAATGAAATATTAAAAGGTGTCGACTTATCCATTGATAAGGGGGATGTTGTCGTCATCTTAGGTCCTAGTGGTTCCGGTAAAACGACTTTACTCCGTTGCCTTAACTTTTTAGAAAAGGCAGATCAAGGTCATGCTACTTTCGGAGAAATTGATGTAGATTTACATGATGCAAAGAAAAAAGATATTCATGCTATTCGACAGAAAATTGCATTTGTCTTTCAAAACTACAACCTATTTAACAATAAAACTGCACTTGAAAACGTCATAGAAGGCCTTATTATTGGACGTAAAGTGCCAAAAAATGAAGCTATTGAAATCGGTAAAAAAGCTTTAAGTAAAGTTGGTCTTACCGACAAATATGATGCTTATCCAAGCCAACTGTCAGGTGGACAACAACAACGAGTTGGTATTGCACGTGCAGTTGCTTTGAATCCTGATATTATTCTTTTTGATGAACCTACATCTGCTCTAGATCCAGAGCTTGTTGGTGAAGTACTAGCTGTTATGAAGAATATCGCCAATGAAGGTACAACAATGCTTGTAGTTACTCATGAGATGTCCTTTGCTAAAGATGTAGCTAACCGCGTTATCTTTATGGATGGTGGCGTTGTCGTTGAGGAAGGTAATCCTCATGAAATTTTCGTTAAACCTAAAGAAGAACGTACGAAGAAATTTTTAAAACGTGTGCTACCTGAAGATTATTCATTCTTTATTTAAATTAAAAAACGCCCACCTCTAAGTTTTATAAGAGGTGGGCGTTTTCTAATTTATTTATTTACGTTTCCATAGTACTAACATCGAAATTGTAATCAATGTAAAACCGATAAAAGATAAAAATGGAATCGTTACAAAGCCAAACCAATTAATATATTGCCCTGAGCAAGGTACTCCATTTGTGCATGTACTGAACTCATGCATGGATGGTATCTTTTGTAATGCATAATGATAGCCAGAGAGAAGCATCCCAAAAGTCGACATTGGAAGCACATATTTATAAATCGCTTTATCATTCCTATAAAATGCCATCCCTAAGAAAAAGACAAGTGGGTACATTAATATACGCTGATACCAACAAAGTGTACATGGGATAAAACCCATTTTTTCACTAAAAAACAAACTACCCATCATGGCTATAATCGACGTTATCCAGCCAAAGAGGAGTGCTTTATTTACCATTAGCAGTCGCCTCTTCTACCATTTTCACAAAATCATCGTATGTGTTTCCAGTGAATTGCTTGCCATCAATATAGATAGTTGGTGTTGATTGGACACCGAGATTTTTTGCCATTTGCATATCTTTATCCCATGCTTCTTGTCCCGCATTTTCACCAAAAGCTTTCATTACCTTTTTAGTTTCTTTCTCAGTGGCTATTTCAGATAATGCATCTTCTAAAAAGTCCTCAGTATATAAATCTACTTTTTCATAAGATAAATCTGTTGGTTGTTTACTGAACATTAGTTCATGGAAAGCCCAAAACTTCTCATTTCCCAATTCTTTATAGACCGTTTCGGCAAATTTGGCTGAACGATTGGAATCGACATTAATAAAAGAATAATTCACAAAGTAAAACTTGGCTTTCCCTGTTTCAACAAGGTCTTTATTAATAATAGGAAACAGTCGATCATTGAAGTCTTTACAACTTGGGCATTTATAATCACCAAATTCAACAATATCTACGGGTGCTGATGCTTCACCTAAAAACGGTTGCCCTTTATAATCAATTTCTGCCGATTTTTCTGCAGAATTCGTTAAAAAAATAATACCTACGATACAAACTACTACTATACCTACAAACCAAAATATTTTCTTAGACATTAATAAGCACTCCTAATCAAGACTACATTACGTAGTGTATTGGGGTAAAAAATTTACGCCAAGGCGTAAATAAATAAAGAACAAATAAAGCTAAAAACTGCTAAAGAGATTACTAACATTTTCACTGGTAAATTCCATTGAATTTCTCTTAACGGATCTAAAATAAAGCCAATTCGATAGTTAACAGATGTATCTGCAAATGATGCATAAGAAAAAGGCATTTTTTCATACTTACTTACTTTTAACATCTTCAACAAGGCACTACCCAAGTGGACAGATGTCTGCTGTTTTTCAATAGCATATTCATCTGCTAGTAATTCTTTCATGATTTTATATTTCTGATTACACCAATCTAAAATCGGAATATACCACATTGTAGATGAACAGAGTTCCATTAAAAAGATTTTAAGTGGATCTCGATTTTCCTTATGGTACATCTCGTGTGAAATAACCGCTTCTAACTCTTCGTCAGATATAAGATTCATCAAACCTGTTGATAAGACGATCTTTGGTCTTATAAACCCAATAGTAAGTGCTAATGGTGTAGGATGAGAAATGACAAGCAATACCTCTTTACCTTGGCTATATATACAATTCATATTGAGTGTAAGCATATTCTCTCTATATTGCTTAAATCTCTTTTTCATACGAATAGCATGATAGAATTGAGATCCTATTTTCCATATAGTCAAAATCAGTGTATAGCCGACCAGTATATCAAGTATATAGTCCAGTGAAGACAATCCTGCTATCCTCATCCAGCTATGACAGACGGCTACAAGATTGTATTGAACAGTCCAACCAGCTATCTTTGCTACGAAATATAAACCCATTTCTAAAAAAATAATTCCCGAAATAATGAGTGATACGATGAGGGTGATAGACGAGTGACGTTTGTACATACGTTACATGTCCTTTTTCAGTTCTTTAATTTTTTTCTCAAGCATAGCTACAAGATCATCATCGACATCTTCTAATGCATCAAGCATATGGCTAACTACAACATTACCAAACTCGTCAATTAGCTCATTAGTCATTTCTTTAGATTGTGTATTCAAAAAGTCATCTCTCGAGAGAACTGGCTTATACAAAGACGATCTACCTTCTGTTCTCTTTTGAAGAATTCCCTTGTCTACTAATCGATTCATGACTGTCATGACTGTGTTAAAGTTCGTCAACTTTTCTTGATCAAGTGTTTGTTGAACATCTTTGATGGTCATTTCTACATCGTTCCATAAAATGTCCATAATCTTTGCTTCTAGAGGGCCAAAAAAACGATTTAACCCACTTTCGTTCATTTTGAATTTTCGAATCCTCACGACTTGTTCACCTCACATTACTCATTGTAGTGTTACGTCTATTTCCAGTCAAGAATTGTTAACCAAATACTATTTATTAACATCATTTATCATCTTTAATTATTAAATATATTATGAATTCATTAAATTTGAGGGTTCAAATAACATTCTTTAATTAGAAAACTGTTAAGATATGCGTATAGTTTTTCTATCATGGGCATCTTATGATTGGAGGTATCGTCATGACTCAACAAAATAACACAGCTATATGCGCCATCAAATATCATTTAGTAGAGCGGATTACAGGTTGGTTTGAACAAACAACACAACGTACTACTCACCACATACACTTGTATACCGATTCAGTTTCAACTGCCAAAAAAATCTTTAAGTTAGAACATGTTCATGACATGTCATATAAACCTTTCTCTAGTGGGTCCGGATTATTTTATTTGCATACAAACCAAGGAGTATTCATGTTCGAAATCGAAGTGGATCCAACTCAATTTATTCAAACGTATAAAAGAATACGTGGATGAAGATTTTTTTATAAGTAGCTAATAGTTCTTTTACCTCTGTGCTATTCCATCGCTCACTAGCCACTTTCTATTATCTTCTAATACTCTGATATAGCATTCAGGTGCATTGTAAGCATTCCTGATTTATAATGAAAGGTATGAAATGAATAGAGAGTATTAATTTGGGGTTAAAGAGAGGCGCATAAGTTGCGTCATGAGTAGGTGAAGAAGGGTTTTATGTTTAAAAATAAAAAAATAAAAATCCGTGTATCTGGATGGTCAGCACTTCTGATTTTGATATTTATATTAATTCTTGGACTTTTTTTAGTAGTGACTGTACCGCTCTTCGGATTTTTTGGTTTGTATAATTTATTGGCTAAGTATGATTTAGCATCTATACAAATTTACGAACAGTGGTATAGAAATGGATTATATTACGGATGGTTTTTAATATTGATTGCCGCAATGATGTTCTTGGTGGACTTCATAAATTTATTTGTCGTTGCGAGTTTTAATCTACTTTGGTCAAAACCGGTAGCAGTTATTAGTTATGCCATACAAACTACTGTTTGTGCTATCCTTTTTAAAAGTTTATTAGTAATGAGCTTTAGTCGAATTGATGTAACATGGACTGGTTCTATTATTATATTTGTACTTTTATATATTATTGTGGCCGTATTTAGTTATGAAAAACCAGAGCAAGCTAAAAAAAATGAGTGATGTAGTTAGAGCTTCTTTAATAGAAGCTCTTTTATTTTTAGAAACCTAACATATCCAAAGCTTGACTCAATCACTAAAATTTGATAAGATTTCAATCGTTCGGTAATTTTATCGTTTTTTAATTCGGTAAAGTTCGAACTTCATGTGAGTATAAACTTGTTTTTGAGCTTCTAACACTCGGTTAGGTGCTCTTTTTTTTCATTCATTTAAATAAAAAATCCTACAACCTGCCAATAACTTAGCGATGTCGGATTTTTCATATAAATACCTAAATAATTCACTAACTATAAAATGATTCACTGTGAACAATAATTTTATAAATTAAAACAGGCACTTCTAAGTTAGCTGTTTTAATCTAAAAATTATTAACCAATTTTGGGTAGATTTTGTCACCACCAGAAAGTTGGATATCTTCTTGTGCTTCTCATGTTATTTATTATGAGTGCGAAAATAACAATTATTAGTGAACCTATTAATACAGGAGTAATGATATAATGCCAGCTGTAGTTACCCAGCATTATTATAACTGGATTGGCTCCTGCTGGTGGATGTGTTGTCTTAGTAATCATAATAAGTGCTATAGCTAACGCTACTGCTAGAGCAATTGCCCAAGGCTCGTTACCAAAAAGGTTTAGTATAATGATACCAACTGCACTTGTTAATACATGACTTCCAATAATATTACGTGGCTGTGATAGTGGTCCGTTCCAAAAAGCAAAGGCTAATAAACAACTTGAACCAAAAGGTGCCATAAACCATAGCGTATTAGTCATTTTCGTTAGTTCAAGGAGAACAAAGATCGTGATATAACAACCAATTAAAGCTGTCAGTATATCTTTCCAATTTGTTTTCAGCGGTGAATTGCCTTTACCTCTCATTTTAGCGATGTACGATAGCGTTTTTGATTTTTGTTTTGGTGATGCATTTTGTGACACGTTGTTTCCCTCCTGATTTATTTACTTTACTACAACTAAGTGAATAATTAAGGAGTCTTAATATTTAAATTATATTGCTAGAAATGCTTTTACTAGTCACTAAAAAAGAAGTTATCCACTAAAGTGGATAACTTCTTTTTTATTAGTGATTAATATATAACTCAAATATTTCTCTGTAATCTTCTTTAACATATTGCTTTTTGTTTTGAAGAACCCAATCGTTAGCGAAGCGAGCAATTTGTTCAAATGATTGAGCCGGTGTTACTACATTACTCTCTACTTTGCCGATTGACTCTGCTGCATACGTTAAGCTGTTTTGAGCTATTTCAAAGTATTGTGTGTTGTTTTTCATTTCTACTGAAATTGCATGAAGTGCTTTATATAAATCTTTAATTTCTGTGTCGAATTTTTTGTGAATATCGATGGACATTGGAATATTGTTAATAGTGAATTTAATTTCGATATCTAGATCGATTGTGCCTGCAGTTTCTAACATAACATCTGTAATTGTGCTATGTTGATAGTCATAGCGCTTTAATAGACGCTTTTTACTAATCGCATTTTCACCGTCTACGTGTATCAGTGCTTTATTTGTGAAACAATATTCGTCTGCTTTCGTTTTGATTAGGAAGTAAACAACTTCACCTGATTCGTGTAGAACGAAATCGTCGGCTTCTGTTTTGTCGAAATTTTCTTTTGGTACAACAATCCCAATATCAGAAAGACCTAGTGCATCTGAGGCAAATTTTTTAAGCATATTTTGTTCCTCCACTAATGTTAAGATTTTATTCTATCTTCTCTATATACGAAGTAACATTAGGACAAGTTCCATTTCTGATCAAAAATTATTTAGAACGTTTCTTACGGCGATAAGATGGCCACTCATTCTCACTCGCTTTAAAGTTATAAACAGGCTTAATGATAGTTTTGACATCAACAGTATTACGGACATTTTCAAGAATTTCTTCCATTGGTTTATAAGCCATTGGCGCTTCATCAAGCGTTTCCTTATTAACTGATGATGTCCAAATACCAGCCATTGTTTTTTGATATTCTTCAAGATTTAAATTTTTATTCGCTTGAGTACGGCTCATAATACGCCCTGCACCGTGTGGGGCTGAATAGTTCCAATCTTCATTTCCCTGCCCATAGGCGATAATGGAGCCGTCACGCATATTAATAGGTATAATGAGCTGTTCCCCCTTTTGCGCAGAAATGGCACCTTTTCTTAAGATCATATTGTCAGTATCGATATAATTGTGAATAGAATCAAATTCTTCAACTAAATACTTTTCAAGATCTAAATGTTCAATAATAGAACGCGCAATTTGTCGACGATTTTCTTTTGCGTATTGCTGTGCAAGCTTCATATCATGGATATAATTTTGAAAATCTTCACCTTGTACATAAGCAAGTTCCTTTGGAATAAGTGGTGTTTCTTTTTGGTATTTCTTAAGGGCAGGTTGAATTTCTTGAAAGCGCCCTTGCTCTTTTAAAGCCGCTACTATTCCTGATACATCGCGGTGTTGTATTTTTTCATATGCTATCTTTTGATAATAAGTAGCTATTTTAGCACCTACTGAGCGGCTACCTGTATGAATGCATAGATACAGGTAGCCATCCTCATCTTGAGATACTTCGATAAAATGATTACCTCCACCTAATGTTCCGAGACTAAGCTTACTTCTTTCATCATTTAAAATATGAGAAGCTATAAATTGCTGTGCTTTAGGGAAGTTGCCTGTGACGTATCGAATACTGTCGTTATCATGTAAATTGGTGCCGGATGGAACATATTGTTTTACAGTATCATCAAGCTTTTGGAAGTCGATGTCGATTGGTGCAATCTTTGTCACATGTACTCCGCAGCCAACATCCACTCCTACTAGGTTTGGAACGACTTTATCTTTTAAGACGATAGTTGTACCAATGACACAACCTTTACCAGCATGATAATCAGGCATAATACGAATTTTCGCATCGTTTAAAAATTGTTGGTCGCATAATTCTTGAACTTGTTCTACTGCTTTGTCCTGTTTAATATGGGAAAATATTTTCGCATTTGTATACAAACCCTTTATTTCAATCAAATTAGTCATCTCCTTGTAATTTTTTCCGCCAGTGTAGTTTGGGCTATTTTAACATACTAGGTGAGTGTTTGAAATTATCATATGCAGTGAAAAATGAAAACGTATACTATACTTACGATATAACAATTAATACGGAGGAGGCTTTCTAATGAACACACAATGTATTTTATTAATAGATGATGAAGAGGATTTGGCAAATTTGCTACAAACAGTATTACATAAGGAAGGCTTTTCAAATGTGATAACGGCTGGAACAATTCGTGATGGCTGGGCTAAATTCCAGGAAGTAAAACCCGAATTAGTGCTACTAGATATTATGCTGCCTGACGGTGAAGGGTATGATTTATGCAAACAGATTCGTGAAATCTCAAATGTACCGATCTTATTTATGTCCGCGAAGGATGAAGAGATTGATAAGCTCTTAGGGCTCGCAATTGGTGGGGATGATTATATTACAAAACCATTTAGCCCTAAAGAAGTGGCTTATCGAGTGAAAGCACAACTACGACGAGCAAGCTTTTCGGAGGAAAAAACAGTTTTAAACAATATTACTGTAGGCCCTTTTGAAATGAATATGGACGGTACTGAATTGAAGAAAAATGGCACAATAATCGAGCTTACAGCAAAGGAGATTGGCTTAATGAATTGTTTTATCCATCATCCTAATCAAATCTTAAGTAAAGAAACACTTTTTGAAAGAGTTTGGGGAGAAGACTTTTTTGGTTCAGATAATACAGTCATGGTGCATATACGCCGGTTACGTGAAAAGATTGAGGATACTCCATCTAACCCAACATTTTTGATCACCGTTAAAGGTCTAGGCTATAAATTGAACAGTAAGGGGTGATGATAAAATGAAGTGGAGAATAACTGGACGTTTTTTATGGTCAGTTGTAATGATTGTTATTATTGTCGGTATCATCAATACTGTGCTATTAGTTGGACTACTCCTTTATCAAAGAAGTCATCTTGCTTTAAGCACTCCTGAAACCTCTTCTGAGGAATTCACACGTTCCTTCTCTCAATATGTCGAGATTAAAAATGGTTTACCTATTGTAAATGATGAAGGTGTAAAAGCATTGCAAGATAAGAATGCATGGGTTCAATTTTTAGATTCTAAAGGGAACCAAGTTGCTGCTTATGAGACACCAGATAATCTTGCCACGAGCTACTCCCCTGCTGAAGTCGTGCAAATGTATAAATATAAAGAAGTTGATAGCAATACGACTGTTTATATTAGTACAATGGACGATTTAGATTATTTTGTCGGTGTGAAGAATTACGGGGTTGGACGTTATGTTTTGAACTATGATTATGATCAATTTTTAAAATTTATTAACCTACTTTTAATAGCATTTTTAATAGTGGATGTGCTAGTCGCTTTGATCATCGGGTTGTTGTTCACACGACATTTAACGAAACCACTTCACATATTAATTGATTTTATCGGACAACTACGTAACCGCCAATTCAAAAAAATAAACGTACCAAATGGTGTGTATAAAGACGTTTTCCTCAATGTAAATGAACTCTCAATAAAATTAAGTGAACATGAGAAAGAGCGGAATCGCCTAGATCAAATGCGTGAAGAGTGGATTAGTAATGTATCACATGATATGAAAACTCCCCTTGCATCAATTCAAGGATATGCTGAACTGATGAAGGATGATGTTGATAATCTCACTGCTAGCGAAGTACAAGAATTCTCAACTATTATTGAGAAAAAATCTATTTATATGAAAGATCTACTTGATGATTTAAATTTAACGACTCGTTTACGTAATCAACAGCTACCTATGCACTTTGAAGATATTAATATAGTAAGCTTTATACGCGAACTGACGATTGAATTGTTGAATGACCCTCAATTTGGGGAACGTCAGGTAGAATTTGTTAGTAATGTGAATAAAATCGTGCATAAAGTGGATAAAAAATTACTAAAAAGGGCCATTTTGAACTTTATCTACAATGCACTTGTGCATAACGATGAAAATGTGTGTGTAACAATAAAAATTGATACCGATTATCCACAATGTGGACAAGTTGAAGATTCACAACCTACTCTTTATAAAACACGAATAATGATAACTGATAATGGTAGAGGTATTTCACCTGAAGATATTAAACAAGTATTTGATCGTTATTACCGGGGATCAAATACAAAAAACACACACGGTACCGGGCTAGGAATGGCGATTGCTCGTGATATTATTTTCGCTCACAACGGCGATCTGCGATTATCTAGTGTATTAAATGAAGGTACAACTATTACAATTTTACTTTAGAACCAGCGCATGCTGGTTTTTTATATTTCTTTTTTTCACATAACTAAATTATCATTTTTAAAACAATATTGGTATTTAAGGGAAATTAATATCAAATTAGTAATGTACCAAAAAACAGGACACGAGTTAATAATGCTAGTTTAAAAGATTCTTTCGTGGTGTAATAGCCACAACTCTAATCACTTCATCACTTGCAGCTTGAGCTCTGGCAGAAGAAAAGACAGAAGTAAAAGTAAGTGACGCTTAGCAGAATTGAAGCAATACTCCGATAATTTTTTTATGAAATAACATCTTACCAATATGACATAAAAAGCTAAGATTAATGTAAGTTTTATTAAAATTCCACCCCATCTTAATACATTAGTTGTTAGAGTCTATGAATCTAAATTACTATTTCAAATTAAATATATTACATTCCTTCTATTTGTCGAAAAATATTTTGTCTAACAATTCGAAAAAATATTGCTATTTTATTAAAACTATCGTTTAATTAGTTCTGCTTGAAAAAAATTATTGTAAAGGAATGTGGTTAATTGAACAGATTTTTTCGTGGTGCAATAGCAACAGCTCTAATTGCATCATCACTTGCGGCTTGTACACCAGCAGACAAAAAGACAGAGGTAAAAGAAAATGAGGATTTAGCAGCAGTAAAGCAATACTCCGATAATTATTTATCAAAAGTAAGTGCTGATTATTCATTTGATTTCGCCAAAAGTCTTGAAGAATTTAAAACAAATGAAAAGCTAGGATATCGTACTGCAGGCTCTGAAGCAGAACTAAAAACTGGCGAAAAAATTGCAGATGAAATGAAGAAAATTGGGCTTACCGACGTATCAAAAGATGAATTTACAGTTGATAGCTGGACATTCGAAAAAGCAGATATGACATTCAATACAGTTGATGGTAAAGAAAAATTAGCTGTTTTAGGGGCATATCAAACAAATTTTGATACAAAGGGGACGAAAGAATTTGATGTTGTTTATGCAAATCGTGGAACATCAGATGATTTGAAAAACCTTGATATTAAAGGCAAGCTCGTACTTATAGATGTAAACCAACGAGAAGATTGGTGGGTTAACTACCCAGCCTATCAAGCTCATTTAAAAGGGGCAGCTGCAGTTATAGCCGTGCAAAGTGAAGGTTATAGCGAAGTAGATGGCGACGCTTTAAATGCACAGGATATTTGTGGACCTGATGATGCGCCTGCATTTTCTATGTCTCAAAATGATGCGAAAGAGTTAAAAAAATCACTAAAAGCAAATAACAATAAACTTACTGTTAACTTTGATGCCAAATCTACAGTTAAATTCGATCAACCAACATACAATTACTATGGGAAAATCGAAGGTAAAGATCCAGAATCATATATCATCCTTTCAGCACATTATGATTCTTACTTTGACGGTTTCCAAGATGATAATGCTGCGATTGCCCTAATGATGGGCGTAGCGAAAGGTCTAGTAGACAGTGGCTATAAACCTGAGAAAACAATTATATTTAATGCATTGGCTGCCGAAGAATGGGGCGTTTCAAATACGCGTTATGACTGGTCTACTGGTGCTTACAATCAAATTTTCCGCATCCATCCAGAATGGGTTGGAAAAGCATTTGCAGACATGAACTTCGAGCTTCCAGCTTATGAGCATACAACGACAAATGAAATTCGAGCAGATTATGAGTTGAAAAACTTCTTAACTAAATTCACGAAGTCTGTACCATCAGTTGATGGTGTATATAAAGACGGTATTTCTGTTGTATCACCATTACGCACTTGGTCGGATGATTTTTCATTCTCTATTGCAGGTGTTCCATCATTACGAAATGATTTCCAAGATAGCGAATTCATGCATTCACATTATCATACACAGTACGATAATGAAGATACTTATAACGGTCAAGCTTTAGAATTCCATTTAAATTTATATGGTCTACTAGCTATGCATTATGACCAAACAGCTGTAACACCTCTTGATTTCACAACAAGATTAGATGCATTAGCTAAATCTGTTAAATCTGATGTCTTTAAATCTGCAAATGTTTCTTCAAACGAATTAACAGCAGCTATTGAAGAAACGGCTAAAACAGCTAAAGAGATTAATGCTCAAGTTGAAAAAATTAATGCTGATTATACAAAAGCATTAGTAGCTGGTGACGAAAAAGTAGTGAAAAAGCTTTATGATGACAGTCGCTCTTTAAATAGTAGTTTGTTAGCTACTTATAAATATGCTCAAGATCAATTCGTACGTTTAACTTGGGAAGACGAACCAATTTTCCCTCACGAACACGCACAAAATAATATCCCTAACTTACAAGGAGCAATCAAAGCACTTGAAAAAGGTGATGCGGGTAAAGCACTAGATGATTATTTATGGTTAATTGATAATAACTGGTACACTTATGATTTTGACAAAGAGGTATTCGATTACTTCACAGATTATGTATTGGATCAACCTGCAGATCGTTTAATGTGGGGTGCAGGTCGTATTATGGGTCACGAAGACTTATATGACACAGTAGCATCATTGAAAAAGAAACGTGACCAAAAGAATGCTGATGTTTCTAAAGAAATATCAACTCTAAATGCAGCTCTTGAAAGACAAGAAAAATTACTAAAGACATCTGTTCAAGATGAAGTGAAAAGTGTTAAAGAGTTAAATGCACAACTTGATAAAATGAAATAATGACAACAAAATAGCTCTCTAACAGCCTGTTATCTTTCAACAATAGGTTCTATGGAGCTAAAAATGAGTCATCTTTAAAACACCTTCCAGTTAGTTTGGTATATCTAAACCAAGCTTCTAACTAGAAGGTGTTTTATTTTGCCCGTTGAGGCTATTTATCAATAACATTTGCTTTTTGTTATCCATATTACCTTGTAATTTAAAAAAGTGTAGATACCATCCCATATATCAATGCAATACAAATAACAAAAGCCGGATGAATTTTAATCTTTTCAAGTAACAAGTAAGAGCCAATCATTATTATTAATGTTGATATCCAACCTATACTTAACCAAGCATCTTTTGCGAAATCGAAAGTCATCACTAATAATAATACGGCTATGATTGGGCGAATATATTTCGTTAAATTTTTAACGTATGGTGATTCTTTGTATTTCATTAAGACACTTAACAACGCTATCATGAGGATCAAAGAAGGTGCAACTGTAGCAAAAACTGCAACAATAATGCCTAAAATACCTCCTTGGTCATATCCAACAAAGCCAGCCATTTTTGTTGCTATTGGCCCTGGTAATGCATTGCCCGCTGCGACCATTTCTGAAAATTCTTGATTGGTCATCCATTCATAGTGCTCAACTACCTCTTGCTGAACGAGCGGAATAGAAGAAGGACCCCCTCCATAACCTAAAATACCAGGAATAAAAAATGCCATAAAAATATTCCAATAAATCATTTATTATTCCTCCTTTTTACTAGAGGAGCAAAGACGATTATAAAGACCGACAAGATGACAAAAGCCGGGTGTATATTTAATAAAGACATTGCAATGAATGAAAGCAAAAGAATAATGAGTGTTTTCTTCCACCCCATAGATTCGCCAGACTTTTTAACGAAATCTAGAGCCAATATACCAAGCATTACAGCTACTACTGGTACAACCGCCGAAGCCATTGCCTGAACGGCAGGTATATCTTTATTCGTTTGTAATAAAAATAGCAATATAATCATTAATACAATTGTTGGGACTACGCTGACTAAAATTGCATTAATTGCACCTACCACTCCAGCTACTCTATATCCTATATAGCCAGCCATTTTTGTACCAATTGGACCCGGCATAGTGTTAGCAAGTGCTACTACGTCACTAAACTCATCATCTTCCATCCACTTATACTTTTTCACCACTTCTTGATGAACAAGAGGAATAGCAGATGGTCCACCGCCAAATCCTAGCATACCTACTCTAAAAAATGCGGATGCAATCTCTCCATGTAGTCGCAAAATAGGGCGTTCACTTTGGGACTTCACTTCATTTTTTTTTACCAAGTAGCAATAGCTCCATCTGTTCGTGATTCTGTTCCACCCTGTAATACGCCCGTTTCAGGATCCCTCCAAATAATTTGTCCACGGCCAAAACTTCCACCGTCTGACATCACTTGCACATTATGACCTTTTCGTATAAGTGATTGAGCAATGTAGTTCGGGAACTCTGGTTCAACATGCACAGTTTTCCCTCCAACCCACTGCCAACGTGGCATATCCAATGTGGCTTGTGGATTTAATTGATGATCAACTGTGTTAGCTACGACTTGGAAATGGCCCTGTGGTTGCATATATCCTCCCATCACGCCAAATGGTCCGATTGCTTGCCCTTCTTTTGTTAAAAATCCCGGAATAATTGTATGATATGTACGTTTTCCTGGCTTAAGAATATTTGGATGTTCTTTTTCCAATGAAAAATCATGCCCACGATTTTGTAATGCAATTCCCGTATCGGGAATCACAATTCCTGAACCAAAACCCATATAGTTACTTTGAATATATGAAATCATGTTTCCTTCTTCATCAGCTGCAGCTAGATAGACAGTCCCACCTTTAGGTAATTCATACGGTTCCGGATTAATGGCTTGCTTACCTATTAACGCCGCGCGTTTTGTAGCATATTCATCTGACAATAAATGCTGTACATCTATTGGCATTTCATCAACTTCTGTCACGAATGCCTTTCCATCAGTAAATGCTAGTTTCATAGCTTCAATTTGTCGATGAATCGTTTCAGCATCTTGCCACTTAGAATCTCCAGTCTGTTTGAAAATGTTTAAAGCCATTAGTGCAATTAATCCTTGACCATTCGGGGGAATTTCCCACACATCATACCCATTATAAGTAGTAGAAATTGGATCTACCCATTCCACTTTATAATCAGCTAAATCTTCTTTCGATAAATAGCCACCATGTTGTTTCATAAATGCATCCATTTTCTCTGCTAATTCTCCATGGTAAAAAGCATGTCCATCGGTTTCTGCTATTTGTCTTAAAGTTGAAGCATGGCCAGGAGATGACCACATCTCTCCGATGTGCGGTGCACGATCATTAGGAGCAAATGTATCAAACCAACTAGTAAACTCCTCGGATGTACATGTTTCCTTGAATTTACGATATGCAGAATCCCAAAACTTTCCTAATATCGGTGAAACAGGATATCCCTCTTCAGCATATCGGATAGCAGGTTCAAGTACTTCTTTAAACGATAGCTTACCAAATTTTTTAGAAAGCTCTACCCAACCGGCTGGTACACCAGGAACTGTAACTGGTAATACGCCATATGTAGGGATCTTTTCATACCCTTTTTCCCGTAATTTCTCAACTGAGATTGACTTTGGAGCAGGCCCCGATGCATTTAGACCATGTAGTTGATCCTTAGTCCAAACTAATGCGAAGGCATCTCCACCAATACCATTTGAAGTTGGTTCTACAACTGTTAATGCAGCCGCTGTTGCAATAGCAGCATCAATTGCATTCCCGCCTTTTTGTAAGATTTCTAGTCCTGCTTGAGCAGCTAATGGTTGTGAAGTTGCCACCATACCTTTTCTGCCAAATACAGTATGACGTTTTCCCGTGAACGGGTGAAATAAATGATCCATTTTTATACCTCTCCTGACACAATACTAGTCCCAGCATAATGACATGCTACGAAGTGACCGCTTGTATATTCTTCCCACTGTGGTTTTTCTGTTTTACAAATATCTTTTACTACCGGACATCTTGTATGGAATGGACAACCTGTCGGTGGATTTGCTGGATTTGGCAAATCTCCTTGAAGTCGTACCCGTTGAACTTTAGTGTTGACAGATGGTCTTGGAATCGCAGATAATAACGCCTGAGTATATGGATGAAGAGGTTCTTTAAAAAGTTCCTCAACTTCTGCCAACTCAACTGTATTCCCTAAATACATTACAAGTACACGATTGCAAAAGTATCGAACTACACCTAAATCATGTGAAATGAACATATAGGATAAGTGATATTTTTCTTGTAATGTCTTCAATAACTTTAGTACTTGCGCTTGTACTGATACATCTAAGGCTGATACCGCTTCATCACAAATAATAAAAGAGGGATTAAGAGCAATTGCCCTTGCAATGCCAATCCTTTGGCGCTGCCCGCCACTAAATTCATGTGGATATCTGTCATAGTGCTCTTCTTTTAAGCCTACTTCTCCTAATAACTTAAGAACTGCTTCTTTACGTTCTCTTGCCCCCATGTTTGTATGAATTGAAAATACTTCACTTAGTGCATCTCCAACTCGTTGTCTCGGGTCCAAAGAAGCAAAGGGATCTTGGAAAATCATTTGCATTTCCTTAACAAACCTTAGCTTTTCTTTTCTCTTGAGATCTTGTATCTCTTCATCGCGAAAACTAATTTTACCTTCAGTTAAAGGCTCTAAGCCTAGTATTGCTCTGCCTAATGTTGATTTTCCACATCCTGACTCGCCTACTACGCCTAAACTCTCGCCTTCATATAATTCTAAATTTACCGATTCTACAGCTTTGACATGATTTTGTACACGTCTTAATAATCCACTTTTAATAGGAAAATATTTTTTTACACCATTCAATTTAAGAATTATTTTACGCTTTTGCAACTCCAATTGCTCTACCATTATTACTCGCCTCCTCTTCGACCAACCAACAGCTTACATTATGATCATTTCCAATTTCAAATTCAGTAGGTGCTGTGATTCTACACTGCTCTATAGCGAATTGACATCTTGGATGGAATCTACAACCTGAAATCTGCTCTGTTAAACTTGGTAACGATCCAGGTATTGGTTCTAACTCAAACTCAGGGTCATCAACATTGGGCACGGAGTTTAACAAGCCTATTGTATATGGATGACGAGGTTGATTAAATATTTCTTCTACTGATCCTTCTTCAATTTTCTTTCCTCCATACATAACCATCACTCGATCCGCAACTTCTGCCACAACACCCATATCATGGGTAATAAACATAACGCCCATATCTAATTTTTCTTTAAGCGAATTGATTAAATCGAGAATTTGAGCTTGTATAGTCACATCTAAGGCAGTAGTTGGCTCATCAGCAATGAGTAAACCAGGGTTTCCAGCTAAGGCAAGTGCAATCATGACACGTTGTCTCATTCCACCACTTAATTCATGTGGATATTGCTTCATCCGTTTTTCAGGGTATGGAATACCTACTTGTTTTAATAACTCTATTCCTTGTATATTAGCTTGCTTTTTATTTACTTTGTGATGCAACATGAAAGGTTCTCTTAATTGGTAACCTATTGTTAATACAGGATTCAATGCGGTCATAGGTTCTTGGAATATCATTGAAATTTTTGATCCACGCAATTTTCTCTTTTCTTCAGCATTTAATGCATGGATAGCTTGATTTTCATATTTAATCTCACCACCTGAAATTATACCGTTATTTGGAAGTAACCCCATGATAGATAAAGATGTTATACTTTTGCCACAACCTGATTCTCCTACAATACAAAGTGTTTCTCCCTTTTTAACAAAAAAGGAGACATCCCGCACAGCTTGAACATTCCCATCAGCTGTACGGAATTCAGTAATTAAGTTATTCACTTCCAACAATGTCTCCCTCATAAATTACCCTACTTTCTTTTCACATCTTTTAATAACCATTTTCCATTAGGTTCTAATATTAATCCCTCATATTTATTGTTCATTGCCGCTGTCACAACACCATGATACATAACGACTACAGCGTTATCCTCTAACAATAAACCATTTGCTTGATTAAGATATTCTAATCGCTTATCTTGGTCAATCGTTTCTCGAGAAGCATCTACAAGTTCATCGAATTTCTTATTACTATATTTTGTACGATTGGATTCTTTAATATTATCGCTATGCAGATTTGGATATAACATTTCAGACCCATCTTGTGTTAAGTTAGCCCAGCTTAAGAAAGTAATATCGTATTCTCCTGCTCTAGCAGTATCTAAGAAAGCTGCCCATTCCATAGTTTCTATTTGAACTTTAAAACCCGCTTCTGTTAATTGCGCTTGTACAATCTCAGCCATTAAAATAAAGTTTGCTCTGTTTGCTGTTAAAAGTTTAATTGGACGATTTGAATATCCATTTTTATCTACTAATGATTTTGCTAGCTCAGGGTCATAGGCTTGTCCAGCGGAATCCTTGTCCTTTTCATATCCAAAAATCTCTGGTCCTAAAACACTGTCACTGCGTACGCCTAGACCATTTAATTTTGATACAAACGCATCACGATCAATCGCGGCTGCTATTGCTTTTCGCAACTCAGGATCTTGATTTTCTTTAATAGAATGATTAACAGTTAGGTAATAAATTGAACTGCCATTTTTCTTTGTAACATCAATATTTTTTAGAGAATCAATACGACTAATTTGTTCACTTGGCAAATTATCAATAAAGTCAACTTCACCTGTTTGTAACATAGATATAGCTGTTGAGACCTCAGGCACTACCTTGAAAACTAGTTGTTGAATTGCTGGTGTACCATCACGGTATTCATCATTAGCCTCTAAAACTACTTCATCGCCTGGCGTATAACTTACAAACTTAAATGGCCCTGTACCTACAGGTTCTTTCATTAAATCTTGTTTTTTATCAGCGGTAGGGCTCACTATAGCAGCATTTGTATGAGCTAAAGAAGCTAAGAATGGGCCATATGGGTACTTCGTTTTAATTTTAATCTCATATTCATTAATTACATTAATTTCATCTACTGGTTCTAGTAGAGATGCACGAGGAGCAGCAGTTGCTGGATCACGCAATTTATCGAATGTATACTTTACTGCTTCTGCATTGAAAGGTGTACCATCATGAAACTTTACATCTTTTCGAAGTTTAATCATCCAAGTATTTTCATCTGTATTTTCATAAGACTCTGCTAATTTTGGTGTGATTTCTCCAGTTTCAGAATTGCGGTTAAATAACGTTTCATAAACATGCTCTTGCACGTTTGCTGATATAGAATCATTTGTTAAAATCGGAGATAGACCAGCGACATCAGCGGTAGAAGCGTACACAAACTTATCAATTGATCCATCTGCATTAGCCCCCCCTGATGGAGCTGAACTGGATTTTCCACATGCTGCTAAAATAATAGACATTAGTAGTAAAAGTAAAAACACTAGATTTTGTTTCATTTCTTTTCCTCCCCATAACTTAATGAATATCCATATTCGGATCAAGCGCATCACGCAATCCGTCACCAACAACATTAAATGCAAAAACGGTTAACATTATAGCTATTCCTGGGACAATAGTTAAATGTGGCGAAGTCCACATAAAAGCTTGTCCTTGAGCAATCATTGCCCCCCATTCAGGACTAGGTGGCTGAGCACCAAGACCTAAATAACTTAGTGAAGCGGTAGATAAAATGGCTGTAGCCATTCGCATTGTTGCAAATACAATAATTGGCGCGAATGAGTTCGGTAAAATATGTTTAAATATTATTCTAAAATCGGATGCTCCAAGAGACCGCATAGCCATAATATATTCTTTTTCTTTTATAGAAAGGGCAGACCCTCTGACAATACGCGCACATGCAGGAATAGACCAGACACTAATCGCAATCGTAACTGTCACTAGACTTGCTCCTAACATAGCAATAATTAACATTGCTAATAGTGTTCCGGGAAAAGCAAATAATAGGTCAACAATTCTCATAAGGAATCCATCTAACTTTTTGTAATATCCTGCCAATAAACCTAGTATCAATCCTCCTACCAAGCCTAGTGACACGGATGAAATAGCTACTAATAATGAAATTCGAACACCGTATACAATTCTTGACCAAACATCTCGACCATAGTTATCAGTTCCTAACCAATGACCTTCTGAAAAAATAGGTAATTCGCTTTGTGCAAGATTCTGCTTAATCGGATCATGCCATGTAACCATTGGAGCAAATATCGCCATTAAAATTTGTACTATAATAATTAGTAATCCTATAACTGCTAGTTTATTTTTCAATAATCTTTTAGTTAAAGAAATAAAATTACTTTCCATCTTTTTAGGCTTAGTTACTTGCTCTTCCATATTTGATAAAGTCGTCATTTCTGTCCTCCTCTCTTAATCGTAATTAATTCGTGGATCGATAAATGTATATACGATATCAACTACTAAGTTCACGACTACAAATAATGTCGCAACAAGCAACACTGAACCTTGTACTAAAGGAAAGTCTCGCATAGCTATAGCATCAATCATTAAACGCCCAACACCATTAATAGCAAATACTTTCTCTGTAATTATTGTTCCACCGAGTAAAAGTCCAAAATTCAGACCGATTACGGTAATAACCGGAATCATCGCGTTTTTTAACGTATGTATCCAGATAACTTTTCCTTCCTTCAATCCTTTTGCCCTAGCAGTTCTAATATAATCAGCTTTCGCGACTTCTAGAATAGAGGAGCGTGTCATACGGGCAATCATTGCAGCAGACCCTGTACCTAATGTAATAGCAGGCAATATCAACTGCTTAATTCCTTCCCATGTATACAACGGCTGATCCATTCCACCAACTGGCAACCACTGTAAATTCACAGCAAAAACTAAAATTAGTAACGCACCTAACCAAAAATTTGGAATTGAAATTCCTGCTAGCGCAAAAGTTGTAGATGTTGCATCTAGCCATGTATTATGGCGTAATGCAGATATTAATCCAGCGACAATACCAATAATTATCGCAACAATCATACTTGCTATGGCCAACTTTAAAGTATTCGGAAATCGGACAGCTATTGCCTCAGAAACTGATTGTTTTGTCTGATAAGAATATCCAAAATCCCCCTGTACTGCATTTTTTACGTAACGACCATATTGAACGAGGAATGGGTCATTCAACCCCAAGTTATCTCGTATATTTTCAAGGTCAGATTCAGTTGCAGTTGGTCCGCCTATCATTGTTGAAGGGTCACCTGGAGCAATATACATAGATGAAAACACAAGAAATGATATCCCCACTAATAACAATAAAAGTTCAACTATTCGTCGAGCAATTAGACTTATCAAATCAAAACCTCCTTAATCATTTGTTAATTAAAAACCCCATTTGGATTAACAAACGGATAGTTTTCACTGTTTTTGATTATAAAATATAAAATTATAAAAATCTATAGAATTTTCGAAATTTTTAAATTATATTGATTTTCATTACATTAATTAATCAATTTATATTTAATTATTAACAAATGAATGGAAATACAAAGTTATCGATCAGATGTTAATCTCGAGGGATTCACAAAAGTTCGGCTCTACAAATCAAAAAAAAGAGAACCGAATATCGATTCTCTTAGAGTTTTAATCCTAAACGACTTTTAAATCTTCTAAGTAATATATTACTTTCAACTCGCGTTATTCCTTCTAAAGCATATAACTCTTCATTAATAAACTTTTCTAAACTGGCGAAATCATCGACTAATACGTGCATGTGTAATGTTGATGGCCCTGTCATTTGATAACAACTTACTACACTATGATTAAAAGCTAATTTTTCTGCCACTTCAACTAATGATTTTGGCTCACAATCTACTTCAAAAAAAGCAGAAACATTTTTTCCTATTTTTTCAGAATTCACCACCACTGTAAACCGTTCAATTATTCCTTTTTCTTGTAAATTATTAACTCGTTCACGAATAGCCACTCTTGAAAGATTTAATTCTTTACCTATATCTACATAAGAAATTCGTCCATTTCCAATTAATAAATCCAATATTTTTTTATCGATACTATCCATTTGCTCCATTCATATCACCCCTTTATTTTCAACACAATATAGTTTTTAACTAGTTCTTTAATAATATAGCTGAAATATTCGTCAGTAGAAAGAATATTTCATTAAAAAACCATTAAAACTCTGAGAATTTAGCAAGCTCAAAACTTATTTTATATAACATATGTACTGTAATATACACTCAACAAGAAAGAAATTTTTAAGTCATGTACTCTTTTAAAATAGTAAACTTATTCTTTTTAAAGCACTCTATTTGTATCAAAGAACTCAATATGTCCCGGGAAATTATTTTCATATAAATTCATTTAACTTTCATATTAAAGATTTATCCATTTCCCTATCTTTGAATATATGAAAAGGTTGCCACCAATTCTGTGAGTTAGAATTTGGTGACAACCTAATTAGATAGTTATTTTAATTTCGCTTGTGCTTCTTTTGGAATATCCGAAAGCTTAACTTCATCGTATGAAGAAACGCCTTTTTTGTCTTTTACATAAAGCATTAAATATGCATCTTTACGTAAGTTTTTACTTGCAGTGAATTCAAATGATTTTGCTTCACCTTTTGCATTTACGCCTTCTAGATTATAAATATAAGTGACAAATATTTTCCCATCAGACTGCTTCTCCTCTTTTTTAAAACCATCTTCTGTAATATGCACATAATAGTTATCTGCATTCATACGATTAAAATCAATTTTCCCTAATACTACAATGCCTATAACCCCAATTAGGATCAGTGCGCCAATTGCAATTAAAAATTTTTTCATTATTATCATCCTTCTCTTTTATTATTTTGGGTAATAATTCGATTATATGAATAAACCGTTAATACGTAATAGATTCCATAAATAGCTGTGTAAGCAACCATCCATATGATGACAGGCTTAGTGAAATCCATCGAAAATAACTTTGAAAATGCTGTTAATGCTACGGCACTATGTGTAAGACCAATGACAAGTGGTACAGAGAAAATAACAAATACTTGAGATGCCACTGTTTTTCTCATTTCTCTTGCACCAACACCCATTTTATAAAGCATATTGTATTGTGACTTATCTTCCTCTGCTTCTGTTAGTACTTTGAAGTAGATAATACTACCTGTGGCTGCTAGGAAGACAAGTCCTAAGAAACTACCAATGAATAATAGTGAACCCATTCCTTCAATACCGTTTTGATAATCCTCAGGTGCGCTTGAAAATTGAGCTTTGTCAGGCAATACACTAGCAATTTTCTTAGATAAATCAGTTGTTGCATCATCTACTCCAATAGCACGGAATTGCACACTCTCACCTTGTTTTTCAAGCTCTTTATATTGCTCATTTGTGACTACTAGTGTCATTCCTGCCATTAGGTTTAAGACTGGAACTTCATGATACCCTTCCAATGTAATTGTTGTTCCTTTTTTTTCCGCTGTAATCGTCTTACCCGCATATTTCGGCGATAGACTTTCATGATATTGAACATCAATCATAGTCGCTTTATTACCTTTTAAATTTAGTTCTTCTTTTTGTTGAAGTTTCGCTAACTTGTTGTATGTTGTTTCATTGATTACTGTGTAAATACGTTTATCTCCGTCTGTTCCCATTGCCGAATCAAGTTGCTTCGCCTCAAATGTAACGAATAATGCTGAGATATTTTCATCATATATTGTATTTGGTAGTAATGATGTTACTTTTTCGTTATCGACATTCGCTGTTTGCTCGTACATAAATGTGTTTGGATCAGTGAGCTTTACATTGTCATTAATATTGTAATACAGACTGTAAACCGCACCTCCAGCTGTTACTGTTGTTGCACTCAAAATAGCGATAACAGTTAATGTACGGGCGTTACCACGAACCCGGTAAAGCAATTGTGAAATGGTCATTAAGTGTAGACCTTTCCAAAGCCATTTTTCACGACGCTTGAATAAAGTTAGAACAAAACCTGTAACACTATGGAACAAAAGGAAAGTTCCTATAATAACTGTTGCTAATATAATAAGTGGTGTAAACATTCCTAAAATACGCCATGCTTCGGATGTTAATAAGTTCTGTAAAGCTAACCAATAACCCGTTCCGATGCTTATTACGCCTAAGATAGCGACAATCCATGACGGCTTGGGTGCTACTTCACCTTTCTTCGATGCATGGAATAGATCGATTAATTTAAATTGATAGATTAAACGATATCCTTGGAATGAAGTGATGAAGAAGATAATTAGGAAGACAGATGCTGTATTTATAACCGCTTCCGTTGAGAACGTAAATGGAGCGACAACATCATAACCCATTAAACGGATTAATAAGGTAACGAACAATTTTGAACTAAGGAATCCTAGAAAAACACCTATCACTAATGAAAATACACCAAGTAATAAGTTTTCAAAAAATAACATGAAACCAATTTGACGTTTTCTAACGCCTAATAATGCATAAAGCGCTACTTCCTTTTTTCTCTTTTTCATGAAAAATGAATTTGAATATGCGATGAAAATAGCAACAAAGAAGAGTAGTACTACGGCGGCTCCACTCATAAGGGACCCCATCTTCTGTGAAGACTTCGTCATATCAGAGACAATATCGCTATATTTTAAAGTAACAAAGGTAAAATAAATGACGATACTGAATACCATCGATGCGATATACAAAAAATACTGTGAAAAATTTCGTGCAATATTTTTTCTAGCTAAACTAAATAACGTCATCAACCTCACCCCCAATTGCAGATAAAGTATCTAAAATTTCTTGGAAAAACTCTTTCCGCGTTTGATCGCGACGGTAGATTTCCGTTGAAAGCTTGCCATCCTTAATGAATATAATGCGGCGGCAAAAACTTGCGGCGAAAGCATCATGCGTAACCATCATAATCGTTGATTCGTTGTTCTCATTAAGTGAACTTAAGCTTTCTAGTAGGTCTGTTGCAGATTTTGAATCTAGTGCACCTGTTGGCTCGTCAGCTAAAATGAGCGCAGGCTCTGTAACAATTGCTCTTGCAGCAGCCGTACGTTGCTTTTGACCTCCTGAAATTTGATATGGATATTGACTAAGCAAAGATTCAATTCCAAAAACTTTAGCTATTTTTTGGACGCGTTGTTCAATTTCTTTTGCAGGTACTTTTGCAATTGCTAACGGTAATAGAATATTTTCTTTTACGGTTAGTGAATCTAGCAAGTTGTAATCTTGAAAGATAAAGCCAAGATTATCGCGTCTAAAATCTGAGAGCTCAGCTTCCTTCATATCATGTATACCCTTATCATTCATAAAGATTTTACCTTCTGTTGGCGAATCGATTGTTGCAAGAAGATTTAGTAATGTTGATTTACCTGCTCCTGAGGGACCCATAATCCCAACAAATTCACCATGCTCAATTTGAAATGATATATTTTCTAACGCTGTGTAAGTATTCGATGTTTTACCATATATTTTTTTGACGTTTTCTATTTTTAATAATGATTCCATTTGCGTCACCTCTACTGTCATTTGTTGATATACATACTATATCGCCTCATCCTTACAGCATAATTGTCGTAACCTTACAGGAACCTTAAATCTTATTCGAGCACTATTAATTGTTATTTTCGCAAATAAAAAAAGACTTCCCGATTTACAGAAAGTCCTTTTCTATCTTTATTTTCTCGTTGTGTGTAAGTCTGATGCTTCATCAAAGTAAAATCGTCGTTTGCCTTTTCCAAATGCAACGAGCAATGCATGGAAGAACAGAACAACTATTAATACTAATTCAAGTAAGTTTGTACCCAGTGCTAAAAATACTTTTAATTTATAATACGGTGAACCAATTTGTAAGTTCATTTGAGCGAAAATACTTAGTACAAAGAATGCAAAATAAGTAAGATAGATTGCACCAAAACGTTTGAACAATCGCTTATTTGTATCTATAGTACTTACTTTACTATCATAGCGGAAACGCATAATTTTCGAACCAATTGAATGTCCATTCCACAAGATTGGAATGACAAAAAATGCAATGAAAATGACAATAGATTTAATCAGGAAATTTATAATTAAATTTGACTCTGTAAATGTAGTGCTTAATTGCCCAAGCAGATCAATAATGAAAATATCAATAAGTAATGCGATTAATACAGACATTGCACGAACATCATCAAGTGCAATCAATCTTTCCGCTTTTGCATTAATGCTTTCTTTTGATGGGAACAATGCCAAAATAGCAGGTGCGATGAAGAAGCCAAGTATGCCGCCTAATGTATTAAGCATCAAATCATCCACATCAAAAATACGATACGCACAGTTATAAATACCATAAATACCCGTCACTTGTGTGATTTCATAAAATAATGTTAATGCAAAAGTTAAGCCAAGTGCCCTTTTCCAGTACTTTCTTTGTTGAAAGAAATAACGTAAGTATACGCCAAACGGTAATAGTAATAAGAAATTAAAAAAGGCTTGATAAAAGGCAGACTGTTTAACTAATAATGCATATGTACTTGGCTGAGATAAAATCACACCACTATTTTTAAACATATCTGAGATAAAGGTAAACGGCATCAATGAATAATGCTGTGTACCTGGCTGTTGTGTAATACAAGTATTACGTGATTCTGGTAATGGGAGTAGAACTAAAAATAATGCGCTAATAAAATAAAAAATAAATGAAAATGCGATTAGCGTCGTTGATAATGGCAAGTATCCATATTTACGATATGTGTAAATAAGCCAAGGCACAAAAATAATAACGGCCAAAAGGATAAATACTATCATTGCAACGTAAATTGGCTGTGTATAAGCTGACATGCTCTCCTACCTCTTTCGTCATTAATTCATAAAATAATTCTCATCATACCAAAAAAGGCATTCAGATTAAAAGTATTTAAACTAAAATCGAATGCCTCCTGTTACCTAATCAATTTGTTATTCGCCTGCTATAATGCGCTCTTTACAAAAACTCAAAATCAATTCTTCTTCATCTTCTTCTAGACCAAATTCGAGCATTTTTTCAGTACCTTTATCAATGATGAAGTAATTCGCAAGCTTAAAGTCGTCCTCTTTTTTCCCTACGATTGCGCGAATCTCAAGACCACCTTCTACAAATAGTTCGTCTTCTTCATCTACTTCGATATCTAATAAGAATTCAAAGCGTTGTCCTTCAATAATATTTGTAGGATCTAAAATTTCATCCATTGTATATGCTAAAATGTCCATAAAGAATCGCTCCTCTTTTGCATGTTTCAATCATTAATATTAAAGCAAAAATGCGATTAGTAAAGTTTTTAGCTGATTTACCTGTACTTTTCGATAAAAAAATTAGGAGTGATGACGTTTGCAGACATTATTTTACTATCAAAATGCGATGATGAAAGAGTTTCCAGCAAAAATTATAAGAAAAGGGATTGAAGATGACGGACGCGAATTTATCGTGCTTGATAATACAGCATTCTTTCCTACTGGTGGCGGTCAACCTCATGATACAGGTACTTTAAATGGCATTGCCGTAGTAGATGTAGAGAAAGTGGACGACGAAATTCGTCATTATATTGCAGAGTCTTTACCTAACGATGATGAATTGGTAATGGGCGTGCTCGATTGGGAACGACGATTCGATCATATGCAGCAACATGCAGGGCAGCATATTTTGACCGCTGCTTTTGTTGAGCTATTCGGCTACCAAACCATTAGCTTCCATCTAGGGCGAGGAACTGTAACGATAGATTTAGATATTGAAAACATTAGTGAAGACGAACTTGTAGCAGTAGAAGCTCTAGCTAACAAAATTATTTTGGAAAATCGACCAATTGAAACAAAGTGGGTGACAGTAGATGAATTAGAACGCTATAACCTTCGTAAAGCACTGAGTGTAACAAAAGAAATTCGCCTGGTTATCATTCCAGATTACGATTATAACGGCTGTGGTGGTATTCATCCCACTTCAACCGGACAAGTTAGCACCATTAAAATTATGCATACTGAAAAACAAAAAAGAAAAATACGCGTGCATTTTGTTTGTGGCGGACGCGTATTAAGTGAACTACACTGGCGAAAAAATGAACTAAGTAAAGTGGCTAAACTAGCAAGTACTCCTGAAAACGAAGTGGCTGATACAGTTTCAAAACTATTTACTGTTCAAAAAGGATTAGAGAAAGCTTTAGATGCAGCCAAAGAACAATTGCTATCATATGAAGCATTAGAACTTGCAACAACCACTAAAAACGGTGTAACTGGTGCTGTTTATGCAGCGCGTTCCATTCAAGAATTGCAAAAGTTAGCTCGACTAGTTATAGCCGAAAATGAAAATATCGTGGTGCTTCTCGTTGCTGAGCAAGGAGAGAAGTTACAGTTTGTCGCTGCTCGCGGTACAAATGCAATTGATATGAGTATGAAAGATATTTCTTCAGCAGTCCTACCATTATTAAATGGCAAAGGTGGCGGTAGCGATGCCTTTGTACAGGGTGGTGGCGACCATACGATGACGGGTGCTGAATTACTAGAGAAGATGAGAAATATTATATAAACAGGCAACCAGTTAGCTCACTTTTTTACAATTAAAATAATCCACCTCTTTCTATAAAGAGGTGGATTTTAAATTATCAATTAAACCAATTAACTGAGTTCAGCAATTACTTATAATAATTTACAACAATTTGTACGATTAATAAGAGCGTAATACCCCGTAATAGCGGATTAATATATTTCACATTCATTTTACGCGCCACTTTAATGCCTACTTGTGCGCCAATTATACCGCCAAACATTAAAGCAATTGTCAGTGGCCATTCGATTTTCCCTGTCGAAATGTATGTGATAGAACTACCAAAGCATCCTGCAAAAACACCTACTCTATTTAAGCCTACCGCACGGATATAAGCAATTTTCTGACTTGCATATAAATACATCTGTAATGTACCACTTCCAGGTCCAAACATCCCGTCATACATACCAATTCCAAATAACGATGAACCGGTTTTAATATTCAGCTTAAATTGTTCTTCCCCTTCAAAATTACTTTTCTTTAATAATGAAGTTATAAAAGCAAAGCCTAATAAAAAAATTGCTACTAGTGTCAATGTATCTCCACTCATTAACGAGGCAACCATTCCTCCTGTTGCTCCGCCTAATAAACAAGTGACTAACACGATACCTGATTCCTTTAACGTAATTTCCTTCTCTTTAAAGATTACTAGAAAGCTAGTAAATGAACTAACTGTATTCGCTACTTTATTTGCTCCAATAGCAGAATGCACGGGTAGACCATAAAGAAGCATCGTCGGTAAAGAAATCAATCCACCTCCCCCGCTTAGTGTGCCAATAAAGTTTCCGGCAAAGCCAATCACAATGAAGATAAAAAATGACACAAGACCCCTTCTTCCATCTTATCAACCTACTTCCATTTTATACGAAGTCGTCATAACAATAAATGTAAATATAAAATGGCCACCCATAGGATGACCATTCATTTTAATATGAGCTATGACCCTCTAATTCAAATGAATCCTCTTCATTTGAATTGCTGTCTTCAAAAGTTTCACCTTTGCGCTTTTCACTTTCTGTTATATACGCTGCACAAGTGATATCACCTGTTGTATTAACCGCTGTTCGTGCCATATCGAGTAAACGATCAATTCCAATAATAAGAGCTATTCCTTCAACTGGAAGCCCAACAGATTGTAAAACCATTGCCAGCATAATCAGTCCCGCTCCAGGTACAGCTGCGGTTCCAACACTTGCTAGTACAGCAATCATAACAACTGTAACAAGTTGACCAAAAGTTAAATCCACGTTGAATACTTGAGCGATAAAAATCGTTGCTACTCCTTGCATTATGGCAGTGCCATCCATATTCACTGTTGCACCTAATGGTTGGACAAAACTACTAATGGCCTTAGGAATACCCATCTTCTTCTGAGCTATCTCCATTGATACAGGTAATGTTGCACTACTACTTGATGTACTGAAGGCCACGGTCATAGCTGGGAAGAAGTCTTTGAAAAATTGCACCGGATTTCTACGACATAATAATGATATAGCTGTACCATAAACAATGAACATATGCAAAATAAGTGCGAGCATGACTACAACCATATAAAGTCCCATCGCTTTGATGGCACCTATCCCTTGTTTACCGATAGCAGAAGCAAGTAAACCAAATGTACCGTATGGAGCAAACTTCATCACGATGTTCACTAAAATCATCATGACTTCATTTCCCTGGTTTATCACTTTCAGTAAAGTGTTTGCTTTGCTTCCAAGGTAGCTAATAGCTATCCCCACAAAGACTGCGAAAAAAATAATCTGAAGCATATTTCCTTCTACCATTGCTTGGATAGGGTTTGTTGGAATAATAGAAAAGAACGTTTCTGAGATGGGTGGGGCTTTGTCTGCTTTATATTCTAAGCCTGTTGTTTCGAACTGCCCGATGTTCCCTGGTTGAATTATCGAAGCTAAGCCAATCCCTAAAATAATAGCCATTGCCGTAGTCAATAGGAAAAAGACCATCGTTTTAATACCTATACGTCCTAACTTTTTTGGATCACCAATATTCGCAGTCCCTAAAATAATGGAGAAGAACACAAGTGGCACTACAAGCATTTTAATAAGACTCAAGAAAATGGTACCTAATGGGCTAAAGAAGTATTGATCCACCTTAGGAAAGATATCCTCCGCCCACATATTCATCCCAATACCAACTAACGCACCTAATATGAGTGCAATAATAATATTACGAGCTAACTTCATCTTTTTCCCTCCTCGTTTAATGGAATACCAATTTCTAAATAAAAAATTATAGAAAATGCCCGCAGTGATATAGTATTGACTATTTTCACATACGGGCATTTTAACTAACTATTTACTTAAAACTTAACGATCAATAAAGGAGTTTAATGCTGTACTTAAAATACATCATCAATGAACTTAAATATTAACTACAATAAGTATTTTTTAAATGGGTAATTTACAAATACCCTCTAGTTCAAATTCTTAAACCTTGTTTAAATAAAAAATTTTCAAATACAAACGACAATTTTTAAATTCTATCTTTAATGAAAAGCATCTTTTGATCGACGATTGTTTCAGTTATAAATTTATTCCAATCGACTATTAATGCGTTATAGCAAAATACATCTGGTAGCTCAACTTGATAATTATTCGTTGGAGCTTCCTCATAAAACGTATTCCAATCATTTTGCTCTTGGTAGCGTTCTAATTTACTCACTTGTTGCACTTTCTTTTGGAATATATTGTAGGCCAATAAGATTGTTGCTTCAAATACTTGTTGAGGATTTTCTTCCTGTAAGCTATTACGCAAACGTTTTGCCCAATCCTCAACCGTTTCACGATTTAAATCGCTAAATGCTTCTCGATTTCTAGTATAAGGATTATTTTTAGTCTCTAATTGACGTTGATTTATATCTTCTATTTTGTAGTTGAAAAATGATAAATACGCAGTCTCCATTTTACTAGCTAGTTCAGGGGATATACCATCTTTTTGAATCAGAAGTTCTAACTTCATACCTAAAAACCCAAGCTCTACTCCTAGCTGCTCCTCGCTAACGGAAGTTGATTTTTGGTTAGCTAATCTACGTTGTACTGCTTGGTAAAAAGCCGCTACTGCATTTAATTCCAATGTTGTATACGGATTTTCTCTTATTTTAATACGATTCTCATCTATTTTAGCTATCACTAAGCGTAGAATATCTCCCATAAAATATGAATCTCTTTCCAACCACTCATCCGATGTACCTTTAATAAAAGCGTAATCCTTATTTGCTACAACAAAATTTCCGTATTTAGCAAGTTTGTATTGATAAATCCCTTTAATCGATTGCTCCATTAAAGCTGATTCTCCTACTACTTCATTTTTTTCAAAAAAAGCGCCGACAGAATCAATAAAAGCATTCGACATTCTTTTTAACCCACGACCAAAAATTTCATCCAGTTTAGCAAGTTGTGCTACTTGGTCTTCACTTTCAAAATCACGTTCGATACGCATTTTATATGTGATATATTCGGAAGCTAAATAATCGAGATGCTCGCCAATAGCAGGAAGTCGTTCAAAAGAAATCCCACCTTTTGTACTCACATTAAATTCGACCATCTTCCAGAAAATTTCTTTTGGCAAGCCTTGTTGTTGAAATTGCTCTTCTGTAAGCGATTGCATTTTCATTCGCTTATCTGCTGAAAAATACATCGGTAAACGCTCCTGTACTTCCGCAATATATTTTTTCTTCAAGTGTTTTACCGTTTTCACATCTAAAAAAGGTTCTAAAATATTATTTTTATCGGCTTGATTCGTGTGTTGGTCAGGTAGGGACACTCTATTTTGTACATAATAATTGTTCACTTTACATGTCGCCCTCCTTTTAATAGTAATTATCGGTTATGTGAACATATAAATACCGACTGCATCTGTATGAATATTTTAACAATTTAATGTAGATGCGACTAGTCCTATTTATGAAACGTAAGCATAATAGGTACAACCGTCTTTGTTATACCCTATAATTATAGTAAATAATTCATTTCTGAAAGGTTTGATTATAGTTGAAGATTGCAATCATTGGTGGCGGCATCGGAGGTTTATGTGCTGCAGTTGCCCTTCAAAAAAGACAAATACATGTTGAAGTTTTCGAAGCCGCTCCTACTTTCCAACCCGTTGGCACCGGTATTGGCATTGGTTCAAATGCCATGCAGGCACTCATGAAAATGGGCGTTGGAGAAAAGGTCTATACAAATGGAACGACTTTGACAACGCAAGTGTTTCAAAACAGCATTGGAAAAATATTGAACACAATCGATTTTGGTGCTATTAAACGACTTTACGGACAGGAAAACATTACGATTCAACGGTCTGATCTACATAGTACTTTATTAGAAGCTTTAGCTGAAGGAACGGTGAAATATAGTAAGAAATGTGTAGATGTTGTATCTGAGGATACGCAAGTAACTGCTTTTTTTGAAGATGGGACATATGTGACAGCTGATTTGCTCATTGCGGCAGATGGCATTCACTCGCCTATTCGGCAAAAACTTGTACCTGACTCTGCTCCGCGTTATGCCGGTTATATGTGCTGGCGTGGTGTAGCTGAAAACAAGGGGCGTGTTGATGAACATACATCCTGTGAAATATGGGCAACTTCTGGACGATTTGGCTATGCCCCCTTGAAAAACGGACAAGTTTACTGGTTTGCCTGCGTCAATGCACACGAAAATGATGCTTTTTATCACACCCTAGGTCGAAAAGAAATCGCTCGTTTGTTTGAAAAATTCCCTGCTCACGTTGCTGACCTTATACTGGATACAAAACCAGATGCTATTTTACACCATGATATAAAAGATATCCGTCCTCTAATGAAGTTCGCATATGGACGTATCGTTTTGTTAGGAGATGCTGCACATGCTACAACGCCAAATATGGGCCAAGGGGCTGGGCAATCGATTGAAGATGCACTTGTTTTAACGACGGCTCTTGCTGAATACGCTAATTTTCAAGACGCTCTCCAACACTATGAAAGCGAACGCGTAGCTCGTACAGCAAAAGTAATCTCACTTTCACGCCAAATTGGTTGGAGCGCTCAACTTGGTTCCCCGATTTTAGCTAAGGCACGAGATATCGCCTTTCCACTTATACCGTCAAAGGCTTTACTGTGGAGATTAAAATTCCTATTTGATGTGAAGTTTAAATAATAAAATCGCTAAGTACTGAAATGCTTATCAGGACCTAGCGAAATTTTTTATTATTATATAGAATGTAATTCCACCACGACAATTTCAGGTAAATTGAGTAAGCGAACAGGCATTAGACTATTACCAAGCCCCCGACTAATTACTTGAGTCATATGATCGACCTCGAATGTACCAGCTGTATATTTCGGAAAGAATCCTTGCCCTGGTGCGATGAGACCACCGACACCTGGCAAACGGAATTGTCCGCCATGTGCATGACCAGAAAATGTTATATCAATATTATTTTCAGCATATACTGTCATGTATTCAGGACGATGAGCTAGTAAAAGCTTAAAATTAGCCTCTGATTGATGGAGAAGTGCAGTATCTAGCATTGCTTGTGTATCTGTTCCAGCAAGCGGATCTTCAATACCTACAATTTGAATTACTTCTCCATCTTTTTCAAATGGCAAGGTACTGTTTGATAATACATTGACGCCCAGTTCAGTAAGAGCACCTTTAATTTCGGAAACTTTATTTACAGCTATTTCATGATTACCTGTAACATAATAAACCGGCGCAATTTTCACAAAACCAGCGACAGCCTGCATGCTCTCCTCCAAATCATAGCGGTTGCGATCAATAACATCGCCTGTCAAGAAAATGGCATCCGGCTTTGCATCTAGAACCTTTTTAATAAGTCGATCCTGCTTATTGCCAAATGTAGCATCGTGTAAATCAGAAACTTGAACGATGCGCATACCATCGAAAGATTTTGGTAATTTCTTAGACTCTATTTTATACGTCGTTGTGACTAACCATTTGTTATTTACTATACAAAAAATCACAACCAGTATTAATCCGATAATAATACGTAAAATCTTCTTCAATGGTCATCGCTCGTTTCTTTAATCTCTTTTTTCCTCATTACAATCCTTAACATAATACTATCAACTATATTCATTGGGTATCAATATTCAACTGGTGGATACATTCTCGACCCGTTTTCATCTAATACATTGATATGTTTCGGAACTTTCAGAATGACATAAGTAGAGCCATCAGCACCGATATTTCCGTCAATTGTGTCAAATCCACTTTGGGCAAATGGGAAAAGACCAATTTCATCTGTAAAAATATTACCTTCGAATTCATATGAATCAGGTTTTTTAAAATTTAATGTATGCTGATCTGACCAGCTAATCACAGTTGGCTTAACTTTCTCTGAAAGATCTATATTGTACAGGGTACTATGCGTTTTATAAACTTTACCCTTAATTTACTGTTTTATAGTGAGTTTGCTTATTGCCGCTATCGGATAATTAATCGGAACACTGATACAAGCAAAATTGGAATTAATATCGAGCTTTTCTTAACAGTTTTTCAATCTCTTTGTAACCAAGTTTTTCTGCATGCTCAAGTGGAGTAACACCATCTCTATCCGCAAGATTTGGATTAGCTCCATGCTCTAACAAAATACGCACAGTTTCTTGTTGTTTTTTACCACCATCGCCTAAGATGATTGCTTCTAATAATGCCGTCCACCCTAAGTTATTAATATGATTCACATCACTATTTGTTTCAGTTAATAAAAATTTTACAACATCAACATACCCGTGCTCAGAAGCTGGAATTAAAGCAATACCACCATAGCGATTTGTAATTTTAGGATCTGCACCGGCTTTTGAAGTTAGCTTTACAATGTCCAAATAACCTTCTGCTCCTGCATATAAAAATGGAGAATTTTGCATATCATCTTGAATATTTACATCGGCTCCTGCTTCAGTTAACACTTTCGCCGATTTCACGTCGTTATTATATGTCGCAATCATAAGCGCTGTGCGTCCTTTGCCATCTTGTGTATTAATATCTTGTTCAGATTTCAGCGCTTTTTTTACAGCATTACTATCTTGCTTCTCAACAGCTTCAAATAATGACATCTGTACCCCTACTTTCTTAACTGTCACATAACCTGCAAATGCTAAACCTAATGATACAGCCGCAAAAATTGCTTTATTACGCATTCCCATATGATTTCACCATTCCTCTTTGTGAAACTACTTTTCCAAATTAGTATGCCAAACCGACACGTAAGTGTTTAAATTCATTTTGAAATAATTCATGATAAACGAAGTGAGCAGTGTCACCTACTGTAATTTTCTCTCCGTTTAGTGGTAGCATATTTCTTTCTGTACGATATACACCAATAGCTGAGCCATCTGGTAAATAAGTTGGACAAGCAATTGTCCAATCTAAATCCGATGCTTCTAATGCACGGAATGCTTTTGCATGTTCCTCTGCCGCAAAAGTAAGCTTTCGTTTGGATTCAGATGATTGGAAGCGTAGTTTTCCTCTTTCAGCGCGGCTATCTAAAATGCCGGCTGTACCGATTGTGACGATTCTTTTTACATTTAGTTGCTCCATCGCCCTAATAATATTTGGGACGCCTTCTGATAATGTTGTCGTTTTGTCCGTACCAATTGCACTTATTACTGCGTCTGCCTGCTCCATAGCTTGGACCGTATGTTCAAAATTTTTAACATCTCCTTTAATCTTTTGGAGATTTGGATGTGCTGGCAATTTTTCTAGCGAACGTACGAGTACCTTAACTTCATGCCCTTCAGCTAAGGCACGTTGTAATACTTCATTTCCTACGCGTCCGGTTGCACCGAAGATTGTGATTTTCATTTGGTGATGCTCCTTTATTATTCTTATAATTGGTGATTTATGAAATGGTTTATATATTTTTTCATCGTCTTCTTTATAGTTTAGCATTGTTTGTTTTGTTGGAAATAATAGAATGCTTTATGGAAGTTTTTTGCGTAAATTAGACAGGGGATTTAGGGATTAGTATACTATTTTTAACAATCTATAGGAGGGATTCCATGCAGATATTAGATAGTTATATTAAAGCTACAAATACGCATGATTTTAAGCAAGTAAAAAAATTGTTGCATCCTAAAGCTGTATATTTTTTCTCGGATCAGACCTGCACATGTCACGAAGAAATCCAACAATACTTTGAAAATGCTTGGTCAATAGTAAAGAATGAAAATTACGAAGCACATGATGTTGAATGGTTAGACCAAAAAGAAAGCTCTGCAACTTGTATTTATACATATTTCTATGAGGGATATATTAATGATGAGTATATATGTGGCAAAGGAAGAGCCACTAATATTTTTGTGAAAGAAGCGGATAAATGGCTTCTAGTTCATGAGCATTTAAGCTCTTAAAAGTAATGATCAATAAGATACTTTCTAAGAAACATAAATAAAACCCGTATACGAAGATTTCCATACATTCGTATACGGGTTTTGGAGAGTTAGTATAGAAATAAACAAAGTTTCCCTATTAATTTTCTATATTGTTTCTAAGTATCATACCAATGTTTCTTCACATAAACTCCAGATAACACGGTTATAATGCTTTAAGAGGTGATACAGTGAGAAACTATCAAGTTCTTGTAGTAGAGGATGACAAAGAAATTCAAGAGTTAATAAAACAATTTTTAATGACACAAAACTATATTGTTGAAACCGCATCAGATGGATTAGAAGGAATGAGACAATTTAATAAGCATTCCTATGATTTAATTCTTTTGGATGTGATGATGCCAAACCTTAGGGGATTTGAAATGGCACAAATGATACGAAAACAGTCTAATGTACCAATTATTATGCTAACCGCATTAGAAGAAGAACAACATCAAATGAAAGGCTTTGATATTGGAATCGATGATTATATTACTAAGCCTTTTTCTTTCCATGTTCTGATTAGACGAGTCGAAGCAGTACTGAGAAGAAGTTATGATCAAAGTACGGATAATCATTTAGTATTTAAAGAAGTCCATGTTGATTGTGAAGCATATAAAGTATATGTTAATGAGATTGAAATACTATTAACTACAAAAGAATTCGAAATTCTGCAACTACTACTTCAAAATGAAAAAAAAGTACTTACAAGAGAGCGAATTATAGAAAAGGCTTGGGGCTACGAATATTGTAGTGAAACACGTATTATCGATACACATATTAAAAACATACGAAAAAAATTAGATATACCTTATATTAAAACCGTAAAAGGCATTGGTTACAAAATCGATGAATAAAATATTAAAAATCACAAAGATGAATCGAATTACTTATAAACTCTTTTGGATTACTTCACTTATTTTGTTAGCCTTTGCATTAGTCATGTATCTAACTTTATACTTCTTTCTCCCTACGTTTTATGAACAGTATAAAACAGATCAACTTCAAACAGGAATAGAAGAAATAATTGATAAATCCAAGGATCTTACTTTTCAAAATGCAATACCACTTCTTGATAAATATTCACAAAAAAATAACGCAATAATCTACCTTCAAGATCAAGAAGGAAGAATTATTTATTCTCCTACCTTTTCCTTTACCGGTAGTAATAGTCAAGGGGTAGCAGTAACGCCGGCTACTAAAGGTCCATTGGAGAATTCAGATAATCTTTCCAATTCGTATAATGCTACCATACCTATTCAATTCCTAAACGTTAACTTAACACTCGTGGTGTTCGCAACATTTCAACCTATTAATGAAGCTTCACAGGTATTGGCCCTTTTCCTTCCTTATATTAGTATTATTGTGATTGTTATTGGTTTAGGTAGTGCTTATTTGTATTCACGGTTCATCACAAAACCTCTCATTTATATTAATCAAGGGGCACAAAAGATGGCGAACTTGGATTTCTCTGAAAAAATCGAGGTTCGATCCAATGATGAGCTAGCGGAATTATCCAATAGCTTAAATGATATGTCAGTTAATTTACAACATACTATGCATGATTTAAAGAAAGCAAATCAACAGTTAAAAAGCGATATTGAAAAAGAAAGAAAAATAGAAGAAAAACGCAGGGAATTTTTCTCAATAGTAGCACATGAATTAAAAACTCCTCTCACCGTCATGAAAGGATACTTAGAAGGAATGATTTATAATATTGGCCCGTATCAAAATCGTGACCAATACTTAAAGAAGAATCACCAAATTATCGAAAGTATGGAACAACTTGTTCGCGAGATTTTAAGCATGTCAAAATTAGAGCAACATACTTTTAAACTACAATTGGAAGAAGTAAATCTCTCAGAATTAATTAATACAATCACAAAAGATCTTGAATTTTTTGCTTCTCAAAAAGACATTCAAATGATAAAACAAGTTGGTTCTCACCATCTTGTTTATACAGACCGGGTTCTTTTAGAAAAAGCCTGCAAAAATATTGTTCATAATGCAATTATGTATTCACCTCATGGAGAGAAAGTATATATATCTTTAACTGCGGACTCAAAACAACACATTCAAATTAAAGTCATTAATACAGGTATTAAAATTAAAGAAGAGGATTTACAGCAAATTTTCGATCCGTTTTATAGAATCGAAAAATCAAGAAATCGAAATACTGGTGGAAGTGGCTTAGGGTTATATATTGTAAAGCAAGTTTTTGAAACACTTTCTATTACCTATTCTTTAAATAACACTGAAAATGGCGTACAATTTTTATTTACCATTCCTTTATCCACAAAGTGAACAACAAAATAGTTTAGATTTTAATTTTGAAAGAAATTTCTATAATTTTTTTCAAAAGATCATTTTTAAGAAGAAGAAAAAATCCATTTTGAAAGAGATAATTCAAAATGGATTTTTCTATGTAAAATTGTTAACTACATTTAACCTTTGAACAACTTATATTCTAACAACCTCAATACTCTTCAATAACTTTTTTGTCCCTCATGACAGCTAACAACATAAATACACTAAACAAGACTATAAAACTTGCAATAATTGATAAGCCGTATGAACTATTTAATTTAAGGAGAGTATTATTCAAAATGTTAAAAATACAAAAAGAAAGCAAAAATCCATAATATATTGGTCTTCTTTTAGGTTCTTTTGTAGATTCAATATATGTGAAAGAAAGCCATACAAAGAGTGGAAAATAGAATACGGCAATCGTCATAAAAATCCAGCCACTTAGTTCCAATAGATTTACTCCTCTCTAACCTTTTCGTGAATAAAAATGTTCTTTTTCATTTCATTCTACCTTAAAATATTCCAAATAAAAACAACTTGCGGGATTTTAAATCCACAAGCTGTTTTTATTTGGAAGGCAACACACCTATTATTTGATCCTCATTCGTTGAGGACCTTTGCCTTCTGAGTCTATCTTGAAGCTATCCCATTATTCTTTCTATCTTCTGAAACTCAACTAGGTGATCCTGTTCTACCACTCTCATGCTTATCTTGGTTAGAAGGGGGCATCACTTCTGGATTTGGTGCATTTGGCATTCTACTATCTTGATACGAATCTGTTTCTTTTGGACCCGATTCTGTGTTATAGCCTAAATTTAAAAGATTTAAATACGTACCAATTAAAATACCGATTGTCACTAGACCAATAGAAGCCACAATTTTCATCGTATCTCTCTCACCCCTTTCTTATGAGTTTCACCACTGTATTTCTAGATTTTATCTAATTAGAACTATACTAGTTTGCATGGTTTTATTTCTTTTTTCACAGCGTTACCGACATATTTTTTAGCTTTAATACTCGTTTTCCCTATAATTGTCTAAGTACTAAATTTCTTTTTTCTAGATACAACGCTTTATCTGATTGCTTGGCCACTTCTTGGGAATGAGTAACGACAATGATACATTTATTTTCTTTATGAGCAAGTTCTTTAAATAGGTCGATAATTTCCATAGAAGTTTCTTGATCTAGATTTCCAGTTGGTTCATCAGCAATTAATAAATCTACGTTACAAGATAGTGCGCGAGCAATCGCTACACGCTGTTGCTGACCACCGCTAAGCTGTAATACTTTTCTTTTTGCTTCTACTTCTGTTAATCCTACCTTACTTAATAACTCAAGTGCTCTTTCTTTTTTGTCTTTTACATCGACCCCTGTAATCTCCATCGCGGTGACTACATTTTGAAGAGCAGTCATATACGTTATAAGATTATAAGATTGAAAGATAATCGAAACATGTTTGTTTCGATAAGTATCTAGACCTATCTTCCGTATATCTCTTCCGTTGTATAATACATAACCACCTCTTGGAACATCTAATCCACTTGCTAAACTAAGGGTAGTTGTTTTCCCCGATCCTGATGGTCCTAAAATGGTATATAAGCAGCCCATTCGAAACGAGAAGTTTACGTTATCTAAAATATTGATTTTTTTATTATTGCTGTGATAGTGATAATTCAGATTTTTGAATTGTAATATAGTATCCATGTCTATCCCTCTATTCGTCTTTTAATAAAATTTCTTTTGGATTCAATCGAAGAATCGATAATGCCGGAAGAAGTGTTGCTAAAATTGCGATTAATAGACCGAACCCACCTAAATTCAAAATATCTTGTGATGTTACACTTACATCAATATTATCAATAGGATCTACATCTTTACCTAGATCACCATCCATCGCACTCGTAATCATAACCGCTTTTCCTTGTTCCCCTGGATTATTTTCTTGCTCTTCAGAAGCCGTAATTTCTTTCTGTAATAAACTGTCTCCCATTTTTTGAGAAACTGCCCCACCCGTAAATATAGAAAGGCTAAATGCTAAAACAGCTATACATAATACTTCTACTAAGAGTTGACCTATTAATTTCCCTTTCTTCTCACCAATCGCCAGTAAGATACCTAACTCCTTCCGACGTTCTTTTATAGTCAACATTATGATAAGACCAAGAATAATTGTTCCAGTGATTGAAACCATATATACAATCCATTTTGAAGTGGTTGCCATGTTTTCAATAGGGCCGATCATTTTTTTATATAAGGCATCATGAGCATCTAGTTTAAATAGGTCAAAATCAATGTTTGTTTTCTTCCCCAGTGCTTTAAAAGCATCGATATGATCTGGATCATTTAAGTAATAAATGGCTTTATCAATGGGTGTGCCCTTCATATTCTTATTTCCAGAAAATTCTTTTACCGATTCGCACGAAACATATATTTTGTTAGATGGCTTCAAGAACGCTATTGGCATGTTTTGGCCAGTTGTATCGGATGCTTCATAAATCCCTATTATTTCTACCTTTATTTTCGATTTTCCATCGTCTGTTTTGATCTTCACCTTATCACCAACCTTTAGCTTGTTTTGTTCAGCTAACTGTTTTTCAATCAAGGCTACTTTCTTACCTTTATCTTCTGCTGTTATGGTACGCCCCTCAATGATTTTCTCCGTTCCTTCTGTAAATCCTTTCAATAAATCAGAGCTTCTCACGCCGACCAATGATATATTTGGCATTTCTCTATCATTTTGGCCTCCACCAACGAAACCAACCGAGCCTTCATTTTCATTTTCATCAACCTCAATGGGAGTAAAGCCATCCGCTAAACCATAAGCTTCTTTTATATAGTTGAAATTTTTTACATAGGGTGATTTAGCTAACTTATCTGCTTCCTCTGTAGAAATTTCCGGAAGATTTATTTTCTCATTTGGATTTTCTTCATACTGTTTTTCTATATGTTTTTGAACCTTTTTTTGGTCTAATCCTAGCGTTACGTCAACGCCCAACTTTTTTCTAGCAAGATCACTCGCTGTCTCTGTGACATTTTGCATGGCGAATCCTGCTAAGGTTAAATTAGCAACGACTAAAAATACAGTAAATAGGATAAGGGATTTCCCCTTTCTTGCTCTTACACTTAAAAATGCTCGTTTAATAAAATTCATTTCCATAACCTCCTTGATATCTAAAATATATAGCACTTGTCTGGAGCTAGTATGAAGTTATCTAGGAGTCTATCAATAGATATGAGGAAGTTTATGTGGAGAAGATAATATTATAATTTATGGTTTTACCAAACGAGATAAAATATGTTTAACTATAAAAGAGCTGTCCCAAAGTCGATAAAAACCTACTTTGGGACAGCTCTTTTGTATTTTTTATAATTCCTTTTTCAAATAGTAATGCTGATAGTCTCTGCCAACATTATCAATGCTACCAAATACCTCATAGCCATGCTTTTCATAAAAGCCTAATGCCTGAAAACTTAGTGTATCTACTTTGATAAAATCACATTTTGTTTCTATTGCAATCTTTTCTATTTCTAATAGAAGTTTTGTACCATATCCATATTCACGTAAATCTTCATCAACGATTAATGAATGTATTTCTAACCAATTCCAACACACTTGACCTATAATGCCACCTCGAACGTTGCCGTGTTCATCTTTAAGAAAAATACTAATCTCTTGATACCTGCCTCTTAAATCTACTGGGAAGTGAGCCAAATTATATTTATATAGCTGGTCATTTATGTAATCGTGACTACTTTTATTTTTTTCTTTAATAATTTGAATCTCCATATACAATTCCTCCTTTTTCGCTTTCATATACTTGTTCTTGATAGACCGGCAAATACCTGCTTTAAATACTTATGAAAATGCCATTTTGTTAAGGTTTTAACTGTATGAAATTTATTTCAATTTCTTAATAACAAAATCAACTACAAAAGAATTAGCCATCGAGCGCCGATAAACCACGGTAACTAAATGGCTATTTCATCCTATTTATCACAATTATTATTTCCTAATTATTTTCCCTTCATTTTTTTATAAATATCTAAATTTGCACTAAGGACGTTAACTTTATCCTCTCCAAAAACATTAAATGTGCGACTATCAGTATTTGCTTTTACAATGTCATTCACTTCGTCTTCAGAGAGACTGCTTGCTTGTGCTATACGTTTTATTTGGATTTTTGCAGACTCTACACTGATATGTGGGTCAAGTCCCGATCCAGATGCCGTAACTAAATCAGCTGGAATTTGTTCACGTTGTACCCCTGGGTTCGCTTTTAGAAATGTTTCAATATCTGCTTCCATTCGTTTTTTTAGCTCAGGATTAGACGGTGCATAGTTAAAGGTACCTGAACTGACGCCATTATAATTTGTCTCCCCCTTAGCATTGGGTACAAGATCTTCTTTCGTATAAACATTGTAATTGATGGCTGAAACACGCCCCCAGAAAAATTCAGGTGAAGTAAAAGCCTGCCCCAATTTATCCGAGCCTATCATTTTGCCATCCATCTCAATTAAACTCCCGTTTGCCTCATGATTGAATAACACTTGTGCCATCCCAGTGACAGCGAATGGATAAAGTAAGCCACACAATACAAACATTAATAATGTAACCTTCAGCGCTTGTTTAGAATTGCTAAAAAATGCTTTCATGTTATCCCTCCTATAAACCCATTAAATTCAATATTGGTCCGCTCATTAAATCGATTAGTTTAATACCTATAAAGGGTGCGATAATACCTCCTAGCCCATATACTAGCAAGTTTCTTCTTAATAATTTCGAGGCACTCATTGGCTCATACTTCACTCCCCTCATTGCTATTGGGATTAAGAGAGGTATAATAACCGCGTTAAAGATTAGTGCTGAAATGATTGCACTTGTTGGTGAATTTAACTGCATAATATTTAGAGCACTCATTTCCGGAACTGCAACCATTAACATAGCGGGTATGATAGCGAAATATTTTGCTACGTCATTTGCAATACTGAACGTCGTTAATGCACCTCTAGTCATGAGTAATTGCTTCCCTATTTCTACAACTTCAATAATTTTCGTAGGATTAGAATCTAGATCAACCATATTTGCTGCTTCTTTCGCAGCATTCGTTCCCGAGTTCATAGCTAACCCCACATTCGCTTGTGCCAAAGCGGGTGCATCGTTCGTGCCATCACCTGTCATAGCGACAATTTTCCCTTGAGATTGTTCATCTTTAATCACCTTGATTTTATCTTCAGGTTTGCTTTCAGCAATAAAGCTATCCACTCCAGATTCTTTTGCTATTGTAGCTGCAGTGAGTGGATTGTCACCTGTACACATGATGGTTTTAATCCCCATTGAACGAAGTTTTTCAAAACGCTCTTTTAAACCAGGCTTTACGATATCTTTGAGATATATAACGCCAAGAATCTTTTCATTCTTCATTACTACTAATGGTGTACCACCTAAAGATGATACTTGATGAACTAGACTTTCTAGATCCTTCGGTACTTCATAACCAGCATTTACACTCTTATTTTTTATCGAATCATACGCACCTTTACGTATTTTCGTTCCATCCTTCATATCTAGACCACTCATGCGAGTATATGCTGAAAATGCAATATGTTCGCTCGTATCAATGACCTTTCTTTCATCAGTACTATCCACATCTAATTGACTTGCAAGAGCTAAAATAGATTTCCCTTCAGGCGTATCATCTGTCAATGAACTTAACCATGCCGCACGTATTAATTCTTTTTTCCCAACACCTTGGATAGGTAAAAATTCGGAAGCAAAACGATTTCCATAAGTGATAGTACCTGTTTTATCTAAAATCAATGTATCCACGTCACCGCATGATTCCACAGCTTTACCTGACATAGCAATCACATTGAACTGTGTTACACGATCCATGCCTGCGATTCCAATTGCCGATAACAATCCTCCAATTGTTGTTGGGATTAAACAGACGATCAAAGCAACAAGTGTGGCGATTGGAATATGCACTTGTAGATAAGTAGTCATAGGATAAAGCGTAACAACAACCAGTAAAAAGATAATCGTTAAACTGACTAATAACGTATTTAGGGCAATTTCATTCGGTGTTTTTTTTCGACTAGCCCCTTCAATAAGAGCAATCATTTTATCTAAAAAAGATTCCCCAGGCAGTGAGGTGATTTCAATTTCCAGCCAATCACTCGTCACTGTCGTTCCACCTGTAACAGATGAAAAGTCTCCACCTCGTTCTTTCACAACAGGTGCTGACTCGCCAGTGATTGCCGATTCATCAACTGTTGCAATTCCATCAATTACTTCCCCGTCATTTGGGATAACTTCTCCTGCCTGAACTAAGACAATATCACCTTTCTTAAGTTCATCGGCTTGTTTTTTGACCTGCGTTCCATCAGCAAGTAAAACGCAAGCCTCTGTCACTGTTTTTGTTTTCTTAAGTGACTGAACTTGCGCTTTTCCACGCCCTTCTGCAATGGATTCAGCGAAATTCGCAAATAAGATTGTAATAAACAAGATGAAAGCTACTATCGCATTATAAAGACGGGCCGATCCCTCAGTGACATCACCCATCATATTCGGGAAAATGGTTAACAAAACGACAAAAACAAAACCTACTTCCACTACGAACATAACCGGATTTTTTATCATATATAAAGGATTTAATTTTTTGAATGCGCCTAAAATTGAACTCTTCATAATATCACGATTTATAAAACTCTTTTTCGTTACGGTTTCCATTTATGTCTCTCCTCATTAAGAACGTATTTGTAAATGTTCTGTAATCGGGCCTAATGCTAAGGCTGGCAGGAAGGTCAATGCACCAATCATCAAGACAATAGCAATAAGCAAGAATGTGAACATCGGATTGTCGGTTTTCAATGTCCCCACCGAATCACTGTGCCATAACTTTTTCGCTAGAAGCGACGCAATGGCAAGTTGAATAATGATAGATAGATAGCGTCCAAAGAACATAGCAAAGCCAGTGGTCATGTTCCAAAATGGCGAGTTATCAGCTAAACCTTCAAACCCTGAACCATTATTTGCTGAGGATGAGGCATATTCATATAAAACCTGTGATAATCCATGTGCTCCCGGATTTGTAATTCCTGCGATACCAGCAGTAGTCGCTACAGCAAGAGCTGAGAATAACAATATAAGAGCCGGGTGGATTAAAATGCATAGTGCAATTAATTTCATTTCTTTCTCTTCGATTTTTTTGCCCAAAAATTGTGGAGTACGTCCGATCATTAAACACGCGATGAAAATAGTTAACATGACATACATCATCATGTTCATTAATCCAACACCTTTACCCCCAAACACGACATTCAGCATCATATTAAACATTGGTACCATACCACCAAGCGGCGTTAAAGAATCATGCATATTATTTATTGAGCCTGTCGTAAAGGCCGTCGTTACCACTGTAAACAACACAGATTGGGGGATACCAAAGCGCATTTCCTTTCCTTCCATACTACCTATATCTTGAGAGATACCTAGATTATTAATTATGGGGTTACCTACACTTTCTGCTATGTAACAAGTAACTAAGCCGATGAGGAGAAGAATACACATAGCTGCAAAAATAACCAAACCTTGTTTGCCAAATAGCGTTTTCTTACGTCGATTTGCTACCATTAAACCGAATGTCACAACACAAGCACCAGGCAATAACATCATAGATAGCATTTCCACAATGTTTGAAATGACTGTTGGATTTTCAAAGGGTGTGGTTGAATTGGCTCCGTTAAAACCACCACCATTTGTACCGATGTGTTTAATCGATTCAAGGGATGCAATAGGGCCAAGTGCAATATCCTGCATTTTCCCTTCTATTGTCTGAACTGTTTCGTTACCATTTAAAGTTTGTGGCGAACCTTGGGCTACTAAAATTAACGCCACTATAAATGAAAGAGGTATTAATAAGCGTGTTATCACACGTACAAAATCCACAAAGAAGTTTCCGATTGTATCCGATTTTGCTACCAATCTACGACAGAATGCCATGCATGCAACATAACCTGTCGCTGCCGATGTGAACATCATGAATGTGATGACAAGCATCTGAGCCAAATAGCTTAACCCTGATTCTCCGCTATAGTGTTGCAAATTTGTGTTTGTCATAAATGAAATAATCGTATTGAATGACAACGTGGATTCCATGTTATCGATATCATTTGGATTAAGAAATAAAGTCGACTGAATCCGTAATATGAAATAGCCGATGAATACCATAATTGCGTTTGATAGAATGAGCGCTATTACATATTGTTTACCGGTCATATCAACTTGCTTGATTCCACAAAATTTATAGATAATGTTATCCACGCGATTCATTACCGGATCAAGCCATGTCTTTTGCTGCATCGTCACTTGATACAAATAATGACCTGCTGCAATGACAAGCGGTAAATAAATGACTAGCACTAAGGCAATTTGCCACATATTTATTTCCCCCTATAGGTTTATTAATAGTTTTCTGGATAGAGCAATGCATAACCTAAATAACCAAACAATGAAACAATAATGATACCTATTACAACCCACATAATGAGACCCCCTTAATTGTCTACTTGCTTGTAACACCAAGCCGTTAGCGAATAGAGACTAGCAAAACTTAGGATTAATGCAATGACCATATATAAATCCATCAAGTCAATCACTCCTTCTATTGATTTCATGGATAATCATAATGCAGTTAAAATTAATGTAGTGTTAGAAAAAGAGCTAATTGTATTAAAATGGTATTAAGATTCAATCTTAATACTGTCTTAATGCTAGTTGGGGCTATAATAAGAAGGAGGTGAAGATGGATGGAATACACGCGCCCTAATCCCGATGCTATTTTAGCTAAGGTAAAAAGACAGGAATCAAAAGAAGCATCGGGGAGCCTGAAGATATTTCTTGGGTATGCTGCTGGAGTAGGAAAAACATATTCAATGCTCGATACTGCCCATCAAGCAAAAAAGCTAGGTTTGGATGTAGTTGTTGGCTATGTTGAACCACATCCCCGACCAGAAACAGCTGCTTTGCTCGACGGACTTGAGATGGTTCCTACCAAAAAGATTCACTATAAAGGAAAGTCATTTGAAGAACTGGATATAGATGCAGTGCTTGAACGTAAACCTGATCTTGTACTGGTTGATGAACTAGCGCATACAAATGTTCCAACAATGCGCCATTTAAAACGATTCGGTGATGTTCAAGAATTATTAGCAAAAGGAATTCATGTTTATACAACTGTTAATATCCAACATATTGAGAGTCTTCATGATTTGGTTGAAGAAATTACGGGTGTAAAAGTAAATGAACGTATTCCAGATTATCTGATTGATAATGCTACACAAATAAAACTCGTAGATATTGAGCCTGATGATCTAATTCAAAGATTAAAAGAAGGCAAAATTTATCACACTCAACAGGCTGAAAAAGCAATGCAACATTTTTTTCAAAAAGCTAACTTAATAGCACTCCGCGAAATAGCTTTGCGCAGAACTGCCGATACAATTGATTATCAGAAAACGCAGGAAAGCTGTTCACTGTTCCATACCTCTCAAATTGAGGAACATATTTTAGTAGGTATCAGTAGTTCACCTACAAATGCGAAAGTAATCCGAACTGCAGCGAGACTTGCTCAAGCCTTACACGGAAAATTCACTGCACTTTATGTACATAACAAAGAAATGAAGGATGAAAACGAGGTTAATTTAGAAAGGTTACAGCAGCATATTAAACTAACGGAGCAACTTGGAGGCCATATAGTGACTGTACAAGAAGATGATGTTGCTGCAGCACTAGCCAATTATGCTCAAATGAGTGGTGTTACAAAACTCGTTATCGGTAGAACAACTACAAAAAAACAGTGGTGGAAACCTAATTCAAAAATCGGAGATCGGCTCAACGAATTTGTGCCTAATTTAGCTATGTATATAGTACCTGACCAAGAAAACGAATCAATACGTTTCCCAGATGTACGATCACAACTAAAATTCAATTGGTATGACTTACTAAAAATGCTATTCGTTTTTAGCTTGGCATCCTTAATTGGTTTGTTCTTTGCACGAATAGGCGTAAGTGAAGCCAATATCATAACAATATACATTTTAGGCGTGTTAATACTTGCCATTTGGTCGACAAGCTGGGTATTTAGCATAATTAGTTCATTGATGGCCGTTCTTATTTTCAATTTTATATTCACTGAACCAAGGTTCTCATTTGAAGCATACAACAGAGATTATCCTATGACATTTTTCATCATGTTCATCTCTGGGATAATCACAAGTAGTTTGACTAGGAAAGTAAAAAAACAAGCTCTCGGTGCTGTACAAAAGTCTTACCGAATGGAGGTTTTGCTTGAAACTAACCGTAAGCTACAACAAGCAAAATCGTTACAAGAAATTGTTACAGAGGGTATGTCACAAGTTGTAAAGCTTGTCGAAAAGCCAGCGATGTTTTTTGAGATAAACAATCAACAGATTATGAAAACATCATTTTTCCCAACCGATGTGATGACTAATTCAAAAAATAAAGAGTTGGAAAATCTATTTAATAATCGAAACGAGCGTGCTGTAGTAACATGGGTTTCCAATAATAAGCAGGTAGCTGGTGTTTCTACTGATACGTTTCCTGGAGCAAGTTCTTATTATTTACCAGTTCTTTCTGGTGATGATGTCAAAGGAGTAATTGGTATTATGTTGTCGAAAGAAACACCACTACCTGCCTTTGAACGACATATTCTGCATGCGATTATGAATGATTTTTCGTTTGCCATTGATAAATGGTATTTACAGAAATCCAATGAGCAAGTTACACGGGAAGCTGAACTTGAGCAAATGCGAGCAAACTTTTTACGTGCCATCTCCCACGATTTAAGGACGCCACTTACGAGTATTTCAGGTAATGCTGATATATTATTAACCAAAAGCAGCCAAATTGACGATATGCAAAAAAAACAGCTATACCAAGATATTTACAGCAACTCAAAATGGCTTGTACAAATGGTAGAGAATTTGCTTGCCGTTTCAAAGCTAGATGATGGGCAACTTGCGATCGAGATGAGACCTGAACTTGTTGAAGATATTATACAAGAGGCGCTCATGCATGTAGTTCGTAATGAACATACACATCAAATTCATTGTCATGTCGAGCCAGACTTGTTATTTGCTGTGATGGATGCACGACTTATCATTCAAGTGATTATCAATATTATTGATAATGCACTGACATATACTCCAGCAGGAAGTGAGATTATCTTATCTGCAAAGGAGCAGGGAGACTATGTGCATATAAGTATTAGCGATAATGGACCTGGCATTGATGATGCTCTAAAAACACGACTATTTGAACCTTTTACAATAGGGAAAAATTATCGTAGTGATAGCCGAAGGGGTCTAGGGCTCGGCTTAGCACTATGCCAAACCATCCTAAGAGTACACGATAGTAAATTAACTGTTTCAGACAATAAACCAAAAGGTACCGTTTTTAGTTTTGTACTTCAAAAAGGAGTTGTCAATGTCAATGAATAACCGAATTCTTGTTATAGAAGATGATAAAGCAATTGGAAATTTGATTAAAATGACATTGAGTACGCAAGGCTATGAATACGATATTGCTATTGATGGTAAATCAGCATTGCAAAAGGTACTTTCAATGCCACCAGATGTAATTATTCTTGATCTTGGCCTACCAGATATGGATGGCATTGAAGTGATTAATAAAATTCGTGGATGGTCCCAAACTCCAATTATTATTGTCAGCGCACGTGGTGAGGAGCATGATAAAATTCACGCTCTCGATGCAGGGGCAGATGATTATGTGACGAAACCATTTAGCGTAGATGAACTACTGGCTCGAATTCGGGTAGCTCTTAGGAGAGTAAAAAAAGACAGTCTTCTAGATATGGAACTTCCCATATTTACTAATGGTAATTTGAAAATTGACTATTTAGCTAACACCGTATTTATTCGTGGAGAAGAAGTACATCTTACACCAATTGAGTACAAATTATTGATCGTATTGGCCAAACATGTTGGAAAAGTATTGACGCACAATTTTCTATTGAAAGAAGTTTGGCAACAAGTATTACCATCTGATGTACCCAGTTTGCGGGTTTTCATGGCAACTTTACGCAAGAAAATTGAAGAGAATCCTGCAAACCCAAAGTATATTCAAACTCATGTACGTGTCGGGTACCGAATGCTTCGTTATGAGGACGAATAATGTAGAGAAAACATTTAATCTATAGGTAGAGCTCTAGCATCAAATACATTAAAAAGGCTATCTAATTAAGCAATTCCACTTAATCAGATAGCCTTTCGCTTCCTATAAAACTCAATTCCTAACTCCCCTTATTGCGCCCTTCAGGGAACAAGACATCCTCAAGTTCATCATCATCCGAAGACTCCGATAACTCAACACCTGAACGATACGCAGCACGAGTAATCAAATGTCCTGCTACAGGAGCTGTTAAAAACACAAATACAATACCAAGTATTAAACGAACACTTATATAGCCTTCATGCGCCCAAAAGTATAAGAACGCACCAAGAAGCGATAGTAGTACAGCTAATGTTGAACTCTTCGTGGCTGCATGTGAACGAGTATACACATCTGGCAAGCGAAGCAAACCAAATGCGCTAATTAAACTCATCAGACTACCACCTAAAATCAATAACACACCTGCCCACTCAATGATCGGATTTACGTTCAACTATAGTGCCCCTCTCTAGATATTTTGAAAATGCAATCGTCCCAATGAACGACAGAATTCCCAAAATCAAAATAACCTCTAGAAATGCCTTCGTCTTCAATACAATTGAAATAATCGCTATCATCGAAAGCAAATTAACACCAATCATATCAAGACCTACTACGCGATCTGGCATTGAAGGACCACGTAAAACTCTGTAAAACGCAACCATAATCGTCAATGCAAATAATGTTAGTGAAATGAGTAATATCGTCTCCTTCATTAGCGTGTCACCTCCATAATTGCTTTCTCAAAGTTACCAATTGAGCGTAGTACATCTGCCTTTGACTTTTCCAAATCCATTGCATGAATGTAGAAAAGGTCTCCTTCTGGCGATATTTCCATCACAACCGAACCAGGGGTCAGCGTTAATAAAATTGAAAGAGTAGTAATTTCCAAATCACCATTTAAGGCTGTTTTATATGTGAAAATCCCAGGCTTTATCTTCAACTTTGGACTACAAATCTGCTTTAAAACAAGCTCGCTAGATAATAACAGTTCCCATATAAAAAGAAACAGCAATTTAATGAGTGCAAACAATCTTTTTAAGTAAAATTGAGTTCCAAAAAAGCGATGCATCAAATACAATATTCCGATTCCAACAACAAATCCCGTCATAAATGTAGAGAAATACGGGGCATCTTCATCTTTCAATAACATCCATAGCACCGCGATAAATATATTCAATAAAAACTGTGCGGGCATCACGTCTCACCTCTTTCCTTCTTATTTTCCGCCGAGCACTGCATCAATATAAATTGATGGGTTAGCTAAAGTATTTGCCGCATCACTTACATAACTGGACAACCCCTCTGCTCCAAAGCCAAGTGCAATCGTGCAAATTGCAAATAATACAATTGGAGTAAGCATTCTTTTCGGCAAAGGCGTTTCATCTTCAATACTTATAATTGTTTCGCCAAAAATAGCATTTAAGAAGATACGTAATAATGAATACAACACAACAACACTTGATATAAATGCCAGTGCTAATAATACGTATGAACCTGTCTCAATCAGTCCTTGCCCAATAAGTACCTTGCCTACAAATCCGCTAAGAGGTGGAATCCCAGCAAGTGATACCATTACAACAAAGAACATCCAACCCAAAACAGGGTAATTTCTTATCAAACCACTCATCTTGTCAAAGCGCTTTTCTCCAGTTAAGTAAATCATCGCACCAGCAAGTAAGAACAGCATAGCCTTCGCTATCATATCGTGCATTAAATAATAAATGGCTCCTTCAAAAGCCGCTTCTGTCGAAACGCTAAGTCCAATCAATACAAAGCCCACAGCAATCACAACATTATACGCAACAATTTGGCGTATATCTTTATACGCTAAAGCCCCTAAACAACCAGCAATGATCGTCACCGCTGCCATACCTTTAATGAGCATATGCGTCACTTCCGGCTGATGTATGAAAATAAGTGTGAACATACGGAACAAGGCATAAATCCCAACCTTTGTTAGAAGAGCTCCAAATAAAGCTGCCACAGCAGTAGGAGGCACACTATATGAACCTGGCAACCAGAAAAATAACAGTAGACCAGCTTTTAATGCAAAGACAACTAGAAAAAGTAACGCTATTGTCGTCAAAATAGGGTCTTGCCCAGCTTCAGCAACTCGCTCTGCTAAATGCGCCATATTCAATGTTCCTAATGTGCCGTATAAATACGCAAGTGCTACTAAGAAAAACCAAGAAGCCAATACATTTATTAGTACATATTTTAATGATTCACGTAGCTGTGCCTTTTCCCCACCAAGCGTAATAAGTACATACGATGCCAACAACATCACTTCAAAACAAACAAATAAATTAAAAATATCTCCAGTTAAAAAGGAACCATTTACACCCGCTACTAGTAATAACACGAACGGATAAAAAAACATGTTTTCTCGTTTCTCACCAATAGACGAAAACGCATAAAGCAAACAAATGGCTGTCACAATACTCGTTGTTAATACAAGTAATACAGCAAAAGAATCTGCAACAAATAAAATACCGAACGGTGGCTTCCAACCACCAAAATCAAGTCGCATAATACCCGTCTCTTGAATTCTTCCAAGCATTATCACACTTACAATAGCTATTGCTACCATCGTCAACAGACTAATCACACGTTGTGTCTTCACATATGGACGTAAAAACACGAGTGCGATACCAAGCATAATTGGTAAAATTAAAGGAATTACTACAATGTTATTCATTCTCTGGCCCCCGCAATCCTTCCAAGTCATCTGTTCCATTGGATTGATATGTGCGATAAGCTAGTACCAAAACAAAAGCTGTCACAGCAAAGCTAATAACAATTGCTGTTAAAATTAATGCCTGTGGCAGTGCATCTGTATACGGAGCTTCAGCTTCTTCCAACAGCGGTACATTACCCTTTTTAACACCGGCAATTGTTAATATTAATAAATGGACTGCATGCGATAATACAGCAGTTCCTAAAATCACTCGGATCAAATTTTTCGAGAGGATTAAATACGTAGCGACTGCAATTAGCACACCGATTAATAAAATCATTAATGTTTCCATCGTCTACTCATCCTCACTTATGCTTAAAATTATGGTAACAACGACACCAATAACGGTCATTGCCACACCTGCTTCAAATAATACAACAGAGGCTAATTCCGTTTCACCAAAAATCGGTAAATTCAATTTCATAGCAACCTGTGTCATGAAATCTTTGCCGAAAATGACTGAGGCAAAACCCGTCCCTGTAGCTATCAACACGCCCAGTGCTGCAACTAATTTAAAATCAAACGGCATACCTTTATGCACTGTCTCAATATCTGAAGTTAAGTACATTAATACAATTGCAGATGCAAGTACTAGCCCCCCGATAAAGCCTCCACCTGGAGAATAATGCCCTGAGAAGAATAAATAAACGGACAATGTCAAAATGATAAAGACGACAATTTTTGTTACCGTCCGCAAAATTACATCATTAATTTTCATTGTCTGTATCCTCCTTTCTCGCCTTCAGTTTAATCAGTGTATAAACACCTAAGCCGGCAATAAAGAGAACCACCACTTCAAGCATCGTATCAAAACCACGGAAATCACCTAAGATCGTATTAACGATATTGGCGCCTCCGGCTAGCTCGTATGCATTCTCAAAATATGAAGAAATTGAATCAAATTCATCATAGTACATTACTGCAAATGACATCACCACTACAAGCGCGCCTACTGCACCAGCGACTACTGCATTACTTATCTTCACTGATTTTGGAGAATCCTCTCGTTTCCATTCTGGTAAAAATGAAAAGCAAAGTAAAAATAACACTGTCGTCACGGACTCCACAATAAGCTGTGTCAAAGCGAGATCTGGTGCTCGGAAAATAACGAAGAAAATTGATACACCGAAGCCAATAACCCCGTTTAATAAAGTAGCCGTTAATCGTGACTTAACAAAAAGCATAGATATGCCAGCTAACAACATCACAATGATTAACATCAACTCATAAATCTCAACCGGCGCATCATTTGCACTACTATACGCAAATCCACCACTAAATAAGAAATAGCCACCAACCGCTAAAATGAAAAATAAATAGATATAAAGTACATATTTCCTTAGTGAACCCGTCATATAACTAGTTGTCACCTTATTTGAACCACTTTCAAGTACCTCTAATAAATGCCTGAACAGTTCATTAAACGAAAAACGATATGGGAATATTCGATACACAGGCTTCCACGTTTTTAATTTCCTGTACAACATTACCCCAACAATAACGACCCCTATCGTCATGAGTAATTCCGTATTAATACCATGCCAAGCATGAATTTCTGGCGTAAGTACATCAGCAGGAGCAAATCCCGGATAAATACTTGCCATTGCAGGTTTCAAAATGTATTGACCAAGAACATTTGGGAAAACGAATATTCCTACAACAAGCACACATAAAATAATTGGAGAGACAAGCATTCCTATTGGTGCCTCGTGAATAGGTTTCCCCTCATTGTTTTCATAAGGTTTACCAAAGAATGTTTTAAAAATGATGATCATGCAATATACAAATGTGAAAATACTCGCTATCCAAGCTACAACAGGGAATAATATCCCTATACTACTAATTGAAAAGATATCAAGTTCTCTCATATGAATCGCTGCCGCAAAGAACATCTCTTTACTTAAGAAGCCATTAAATGGTGGCATTCCAGCCATCGACAAACTACCAATGACAGCGACCGTAAACGTCAGAGGCATTAGTGACATCAAGCCCCCAAGCCTCCGTACATCACGTGTACCTAGCTCGTGATCCACTATTCCAACCATCATAAATAATGCACCTTTAAAGGTTGAGTGGTTTACTAAATGGAAAAGTGCAGCAAAAGTTGCCTGTGTATAAATAATAGTAGAGTCTGAATAACCCAGCTTAAAGGCGACTGAACCCATACCAAACAAACTCATAATAAGTCCTAATTGACTGACGGTTGAAAATGCGAGTAATGCTTTTAAATCCGTTTGTTTCACCGCATTAAACGAACCCCAGAACAACGTCACAAGCCCAGCTACAGTGACAAGCCAAAACCAAATCGCATCTCCACCGAAAATAGGCGTTAACCGTGCAACTAAGTATATTCCAGCCTTCACCATCGTAGCTGAATGTAAATATGCACTAACGGGCGTTGGTGCTTCCATCGCATCTGGCAACCATATATGGAATGGGAACTGTGCAGATTTTGTAAATGCTCCAAATAATATTAATATCATTGCAGGAATAAACAGCTGATGGTCCGTGAATTCACTTACATTACGTATGATTTCATGCACACTATATGAACCCGTCATCATATGCAACATAATAAAACCAACAAGCATCGAAACGCCGCCAGTAACTGTAATAAGCATCGCTTTTTGTGCACCAGCACGCGAAGCTTTACGATGATGCCAAAACGCAATAAGCAGGAATGAAGAAACACTTGTAAGCTCCCAAAAAGCGTACAACACCATTAAATTATCGGAAAATACGACGCCAAGCATAGCGCCCATAAAAAGGAGTAAATAGCAGTAAAAATGTTGAAGGGATTCTTTAGCAGATAAATAGAAAATGGAATATAAAATAACTAAGCTACCTACACCAGTGATAAGAAGTCCAAAAATCATACTTAGTCCATCTAAATATGTTGTAAAGTTTATATCTAAAGAAGGAATCCAATTATACGTATGAGAATAAGTATGACCTTCCGCCACAAATGGGACTAATCGAACTAGCATTATAAAAATAATGACAGGAACGGCTAATACAAGCCAACCTATATGTAGTTTTGTAAAACGCCTATATAGTATTGGAATAAGTATTGCCATCAAAAACGGTATTACAATTGCCAAATTTATTGTCAAAAGTCCAAACCTCCTTGTAACAGTATTCTAAAATTATGTGAATTTTAATTTGAAATGGTTAACCTATGGCAAAATACTTACCAACATATTAAGAGTCCTGACTAAGGTTCTTATAGTGCTTTATTAATGAAAGAATGCAGAATTAGGGGTAAAACAATACGTGGTAAAAAACTAGTATTACATCTATTTAATATCTATGAACGCATATTATGGCGATAATATATTAAAAAGGATATAACGATATTACCTGTAAATTATACAATATTTTCTCGGTCATTTCACTTTTATGCTACTCGAATCATCATAATAGACACCCCTGACACAATAAATAGTCATAAAATTGTTAATTTTTCTTTATCAATATTAAAAAAAGACGAATTTTCTATAGACATAACCTCCATCATGTCATAAAAAATCCGCCGTTATAATACATCTTCTTCATGTTAATTTTTGATTAACTTTTCCATTTTTCTTTTCTCTATTTCTTTCATCTCTTTTGCTGTTTTAACCTACTCATGTAGTTCTGAAGAAATCTCAATCGTATATCTACCTTCAAAGATTACTTTTTTCAGTTCATCGATTGTTGAACATTCTTGTTCAAGCTCATTTACAATACACCCATATTGCATAAAATGATGCGTATCACTGCCACCAACAACTGATTTTTCTAGATTTTCTGCGAAGCCATATACTTTTTCAGAATTCTCATTAATACCCTGTTGATATAAGTCTTTCCCATTTAAATCGAATGCATCTAACCTACAAAGCAATTGTGGATCCAACTCATTCAATGAAGTACTGTCTCAAAATGGGTGAGCACCTATTTTCAAAAGATTATATGCTTCAGCTTTTTCAAGTAACTGTTCAAATTCAATAAAGCTATTTTTATCTGTAAACGGTTCAAGGGCTATACGTAGTTCACCAATATCTGTACGATTACCAATTAATAAAATATGTCCTACTTCTTTAATATCCACTTCCATTGCTGGAAAGACCTTTATGCCGTCAATTAGGTAATACTCATTTTCATAAACAAATGTTTGATCAAAGTAGAGGTGCGTTATGGGAGTTCCATTCAATGATTGCTCCCACGTTTTTAATAGAAAATTTAATTATTGATGTAGGAAAACAGTTGAAGGAAAATTCTATTTCAAAACTCGAAAAATTAAATTCATTACGCAGTAAATATAAAGATTTATTGCGTAGATAATTTTTAATTTAATTTATTATTGTTTATCTTTCTTATCAAACGAGGTCCTTTCCTTATAACCTTTTATTAAACAATAAATTTTTACATATTTGGGCACTTGACTATAAATGTGAGTACCATCATAATAAGAAGCCATATGGATACATATTAGTATTCATGATTATTTTGAAGAAAAAGAGTCAACTCTAAAAGTGATAAAACGGATTATTCCTAGACGCAGTCAGGTATTTATATTCTTGCTTCAACTAACCATATAAAATTAAGACACTTTCATATAAAGGAACAAAATACTAAACACGAGGTGTGAACTGCCGTGAAACATTTAAGAGGACGTATGGACGAGAGTATTTTAGTATGTGCATACTACGGAGCAAACGGAGAAAGATTGATTCGCAGAGGGTATAAAATGGCTAAAATGCTAGATTGTCCACTCTATATTCTAACGGTTGATCCGCAGCCATTTGATAACTTCGATGCTGAGAAGGTTGAATATCTTAACAATTGGCAACAACTTGCGGAAGAGCTAGAGGTAGAGGAATTTATCATTCGCGACAACGAGAAAAAGCCAATACAAAATGTTATTGCAGAGGTTGCACACCAATACAACATCACACAAGTCGTTATTGGACAAACTGCACAAAGTCGATGGGAGGAAATTACGAAAGGTTCATTTATGAATTTACTTCTTAAAACAATCTCTTTTGTCGATTTACATGTCGTTTCTGTTGAACGTCACGTCCGTAATGAAGAAGATGCGATGTTCGAAAAAGGTGTTCGAGCATATTTACTAGAGGACGGTAACGATTATAAAGTAAGCTTTACATGCTCAAAAAACATTTATTACGAAGGTATTTTCTTCAAAGAAATTGGTACTGATTTTGACAATGGTATCTTCAAGTTTATGCATGAAAACAAAATGCATGAGGTACATATCTCTGAAAATCATGTAACAGATTCAACGAAAATCCCAAGTAAATCTCGCCAATAATAAAAGCTGTCTAAATGGTTATTTAAATGAACCATTAGACAGCTTTTTCACTTATAAATATCTTTAACTTTTTAATTTCCATTTACGATCTGTCGGTAATGCAAAAGCAACTAATGCAAGTATTGGTAATACAGATATAACAACCATTGTTTTAAAAATCCCATAATGGTCCATCATAATACCAATAACTACTGCTCCGATTGCTCCCATCCCAAAAGCTAATCCAACCGTTAATCCTGCCATAGTGCCAATTTTACTTGGTACTAATTCTTGTGCGTAAACTACTGTCACAGAAAAACTTAGCATAATGAAGAATCCTATTAAAATAAGTAGTACAATAACACCCCACAATGGAACATAAGGCAATATTAAGGCAAGTGGCATCGGTACAAGCACCGATAATAAGATGATATTTTTACGCCCTAATTTGTCTGCCATCGGTCCCCCAAAGAATGTCCCAACTGCACCAATAGCTAAAAATATAAAAATAATCAACTGCCCTTTTTGTATAGTCAATCCATACTTATCCATTAAATGAAAAATATAAAAGCTTGTTATATTCGTCACATAAAATGAACGAACAAAAATGACCATCATTAATAAGCCCAGTGCTATTCCTATTTGCTTTTTCGTCATTTGTGGCAAAGAAGAAATAATCCCTTTTTTCTTTTTAGATAAACGTTCTTCCTCTAACTGTTTTTTATACCACGCTGAAATTTTAGTTAAAACTATGATGCCTATAGCGGCAACAATTAAAAACCACGCTGCTCCTTTTTGACCAAATGGCACTAAAATAAAGCCACTAATCAAAGGTGCAAGTGCTTGTCCTGAATTACCACCAACTTGATAAATAGATTGTGACAATCCACGTTTCGAACCTGCGGCCATAAAAGAAACACGTGAACCTTCTGGATGGAAAATAGCAGATCCAAAACCTAAAAATATAACCGAAACTAAGATCATCCAGTAATCTGCGGCAAAAGCTAAACCTGCCATACCAATAAATGAGCTAGTCATACCAAGCGGTAGTGCATAAGGTTTTTGCTTTTTATCGCTAAAATAACCAACAACCGGTTGTAATACTGAAGCTACCATATTTAATGCGAATGCTATAAAACCAAGTTGAGTAAATGTTAAACCTCGCTCACTTTCTAATACTGGAAACATCGCTGGGATAACGGCTTGTAAAGTATCATTGAACAAATGACAAAGCCCTATTGCAAACATTATCGGATATACTGGATTCCCTAGCGAGTGCGTTTTATTTACTGTCGTCATCTTCTTTCATTACACTTCCTTCTGTTTACGAAATAATCAATTTACTTATTATAACAATAATTAAGCAAATGTTTTCATATTAATCGGGAATATCTATTGTTTTTAAAGGAAAGCTAACAGATATGAAGTGAAAAGGAGTTTGATTTACATGGACCATTTTTTCGAGATTAACTTTTGGGAAATGATGCTGAGAACAACCATATCATTTATAGTACTCCTCATATTGGCACGTTGGCTCGGGAAAAAACAGCTAAGTCAGTTAACGTTTTTCCATTACATTACAGGTATTACGATTGGTTCGACAGCTGCAGAAATCGCTTCTCAAGAAGAAACACCCTTTATAGATGGCTTGATTTCTCTAGTATGGTGGACTGCTTTGACAATACTTATGAGTATCCTCGCAATTAAGTTTCCAAAGATACGAGTAATAATCGATGATACACCTACAGTTATCATTAAACATGGTGAGCTATCTGTACAAGCATTAAAATCCGCGAGGCTGCATATGGATGATGTCATGATGATGATGCGTGAACAATCCGTCTTCTCAATTCAAGATATAGAATACGCTGTCTTAGAAACAAATGGAGAACTGAGCATTTTGAAAAAGACTCCTCAACAGAGTGCCACAAAACAAGATGTAAAGGCCGACGTCTCAACTCCCCCTCATATACCCATGGAAGTTATCGCTGATGGGAAGATCGTCTGGAGTACAATGGAGGAACTAAATTTAACTGAAGATTGGTTAATACGTAAGCTCCGCAAAAAAGAGATTGAAGCTGTAAATGATGTATTTTACGCTCAGGTCCAACCCAATGGCTCACTGTATATTACCGTGAGGGATAAGGATATATAATAATTCATTTACTTATTATTAAGAATAAAATTATGATTAGTTTTTTCAATATTGGCTTATACAATTATTAATAAAGAGCGCTTTTATTCGATAGGCGCTTTCAATTACATAATTCACCTTTCCTAAATCAGTAATAATGTAGAGAGTACTTATGTTAATAAACCATTCGTTTTTATTGTTCTTTGCGTGTAGTAAATTAGCAATTATCATAGGTATTCTCCAGGAAACACCTTTTTTGTTTTTAGTGAGTAATTCATTTCATGATGAATTAAAAAGGAAAATTATTGTTGAATAGGGACATTTTTATAAGTGGCTTTATCAAAAAAACCTTGTTGTTAATTCAACAAGGTTTCAAAAATTATTTATCATATATATTTTGCAAAGCAATCTTCATCGGTTCGCGAACGTTTACCTTATTACGTATAGCTTTTGCTTTTTGCTCAGCTTCTTCGACAGAAGTTGCTTGTCCTAGTTCAATAAGTGTACCAACCGCGACAGTACCTGCACGGCCACCACCGCCTCCACAATGAAAAAAAACTTTTTTCCCATCACGATATGCTGATACTACTTTATCGACCGCTTCCAAGATAGAGGCTTCAACCTGCTTCGCTTCATCTGCAATAGGGGCATGTACTCTATAATAAGTAACTTTTTCTGGTTCTTTCACACGTAAATCGACGACAACGTCAATTTTTTCATTAGTAACAGCTTCTTCTGCATCTGCTGCCCCTCCAAAGAAAATTCGATCATCCAATAATGCATGATATTTTTTCTCCACCATTAAACACCTTCTTTAATAAGTGATTTTATCTCCTCGAAACATGGCATTGCTGTAATAGCACCTGCTTTTGTTGCAGCCATTGCGCCTAATTGATTTGCAAAGAATACACAATTATAAGCATCTTCCATTGTTTTTGGTATACCATATAAATGTGCATGTCGTAAAATACCAGCCATAAATGCATCGCCAGCACCGGTCGAATCTACACATGTAATTGGAATCGACGGTACATGTTTCACTTCACCATTCAATACGACATACGTGCCTTGTGCGCCAACCGTTATCATTATAAAAGGAATATTGTATTTTGCTAACGCTACAACCCCCTCTTCTAGGGTTGTGGTTTCTGTTAAGAAGAACAGTTCTTCATCAGCCAACTTCAACATATCTACACTTTGCAAAAATGTATTTATTGTATCATAACAAACTTTTTGGCTTTCCCAACGTAATGGACGAATATTGGCATCCATCGCAAGTAATACATTATGTTTTTTAGCCAATACTACTGCTGCACGAGTTGTTTCAAGTGCAGTCGGATGGAACATAGTATTTGAACAGATATTAAATATAGAAGCACGTTTAAATGCTTCTTCTTGCAAATGCTCAGGCTCTACTTGTAAATCAGGTGTTTCATCAATATAATTCGTAAAAATGCGATCATTTCCTTCAGTTAGATGGACATGTACACCACTTACACGTTTTTCAGGGACAATTTTTGCATAATTCATGTTTACGCCCTCTTTATCTAGCTCATTACGGACGAATTCAGATGTTTCATCATCCCCTGTTATAGTGATTAATGCAGAAGGCGCACCGATGCGACTAATTCCTGCAGCTACATTTACAGTAGCACCACCTAAAAACTTAGTAAACGATGTATTAGTCATATCATTGGCAATAAAATCTACAAACGCATCTCCGTATACGAGAACGAATTCTTTTTTTGAGTCTAACATTCACAAACTCCTCCACAAAATATCTTACTTCTAGCGTACCATGAAATCGCTCATTGAAAAAGTTTCTTTCGGTATTTTTCGACATCTTTCGTCAAATTAAGGAGAACCTCCCTTTCATTCTTTAATTCGTCATAGGCACAAACACTTATAATCGGAAATTGCCTTCTCTATTTGCTATACTTAACCTTGAAGGAGTTTGATAAAAAATGATGATTACTGTAAGAAATGCTGAACTAGCTGATGGTAAATTTGTCGCACCACTTATTATTGAGGCAATAGGAGATATCGCAAATCGTATGACAGGTGAAACAGAACCTAAAGCTATCGAAAGCGAATTAATTAACTTATTTGAGCGCACAGATAACCGTCACTCATACCTCAATACATATGTTGCAGAACATAATGGTCAAGTAGTCGGTACTCTAGTAATTTATTCGGGTGATGCAGCACCGCAAATGGATGCCAACTTAGAAACATGGCTACAAGAAAAAGGCGCAGAAACACCAAAAGTGGATAAAGAAGCTCATGAAGACGAATATTACGTCGATACAATTTGCATCAATCCTGACTTCCGTGGTCAAGGGATCGGCACCATTCTTCTAGAATTCTCCGAACAACTAGCACGTGAAAAAGGTTATAAAAAAATATCATTAAATGTAGAAACTCAAAAAGAAAAAGCACTCCAACTATACAAACGTATGGGATACGTCATCACAGAACCATGGACAATCATAGACGAACCTTTCCACCATATGGTTAAGCCTCTTTATTGCTAAGGTACTCGTCCATCGACCAAAACCAAAAGCTTCTATCCCTATGGTTAACAGCTTTAAATAACAAATTTTATAATTACTACAACTAATATAAAAACATGAGTCTCTTCAAAAGATGCTCATGTTTTTTTGTGTAAAAAGTAATACTACACAGTAAACTTCCCTCTTCACAAATTCTAAAAAAATGTTATACTATCCTCTTGGTTGATTCTAATCTGGCCAATAATAGGAGTTGTTTATATGAATAAAAATTTATTTTACTCGCTATTAGTTGTACTTGCGGCTAGTAGTTACGGAATATTGTCCACTATTATAAAGGTAGCTATGCAACACGGATTTGATTCAGCTGAGGCAGTTACTAGCCAATATGTTATTGGATTTTCACTTGCATTGCTACTCTTTATATTTACACAACGTAAGTTACCTCGACTATCTAAACAAAGTCTGATTATATTACTTTTAGCCGGGATTTTCACAGGTACGACAGGTATTGTTTACGGAAAATCTTTAAATTATTTACCTGCTTCTTTAGCGGTTGTTATGTTATTCCAGTTCACTTGGGTTGGCATGCTTATCGATTGTTTATTACATCGTCGCTTACCAAAGCGCGAGGAAGTCATTTCTCTTATTTTCCTCTTCGCGGGAACAATTTTGGCAGCTGGGATTTTAGATGTCGATTTAAGCGGTATTGCTTGGCAAGGTTGGGTATTTGGTTTTGCTGCTGCAGTCAGCTTCTCTATTTTCATCCAAATCAATTCAAGACCAACTGAAGAAATTTCTACAATTGCACGGATGTTGATTATGTCATTCTTTGCACTTGTTTTAATATCTATTTTCTTATCACCTGAAATTGTTTGGAATGGACAATTATTTGGTGCTGGACTTTGGAAATTCGGCTTACTACTTGGAGTATTTGGTATAATTTTACCGATATTATTATTCACAATCGCTGTCCCTAAAGTCGGTGGTGGTATGGCTTCTATTTTAAGTGCCATGGAACTACCTGTAGCAATTACTGTTTCGGTTGTTGTGCTACATGAATCTTTAACTTGGATACAAATTGTAGGGATTATTCTAGTATTAATTGGTATGACTTTACCTACTCTATTGACAAGAAATAAAGCAAATTAGATAAAACTTCACACTTTTTTTGCAAACTCTCTCTTCTTTTTTGGTACAATCAATCGTATTGAATAGAAGGGAGCTTTTTTTATGCGCAAAATTGCACTAACAGCATTAGCATTAATTTCAAGTGTTGCACTTGTAGCTTGTAATGATAATGAAGAGAAAAATACAGATAAAGTCGAAAAACAGGAAGTCAAGGCTCCTGTTCTAAAAGCTGATGTTACTGTCCCTAAAACCGCTGATGTCGGAGAAAAAGTTGAATTCCAAGTAAAAGTAACAGAAGATGGAAAAGTTTTAACAAATGCTTCAGAAGTAACGTTCGAAGTGGAAAATGCTGATACCCATTCAGATAAAATGTTAGAAACTAAAGTAAACAAAGATAATGTCTATGTAGCTGAAATGACAATTAAAGAAGCTGGTAATTATGAAATTACAGCACATGTAACAAATGGTGAGGGTCATGAAATGGTCGATGCAGATATGAAAGTTGCAGGAAAAGTCGCAAAAACTAAAGACAATGATCACGATTCAGAAGAAGCACATGAACATGCACATGGAGATACTTCTGCTACATTCTCTCAAACAACTGCTAAAAAAGGTGAGAACACTAATTTTAGTGTCACTATTGAGCATGACGGTAAAGCACTGACAGATGCAAAAGTTCGTTTCCAAGTTGTTAATAAAGATACTGAAGAAGCTGGATGGTTAACACTAAAAGAAAAAGCAGACGGTACTTACGAAGTAAAAAACACTTTCAATGATGCAGGTACTTATAATGTAACGCTTCATGTTGAAAAAGGCAAAGAGCTTCATTTCCATGAAGAAAAAACATTTACAGTGAAATAAATAACAGAGCAAAGGCCCGTAAAGTTTATATCTTTAGGGGCCTTTGTATATTCAATAGTATAATTTTAATTACGCTTTGAATTTTCCTTTTGGTACATGATAACATTTGGCAAAGTAACTTTCACAAGCGTACCATTTTCTTCAGAAATCTCTAGGTCACCATTTACAAACTCGACTCTTTCCTTCATACCATTTAAACCGTTACTCGACGGTTTTCTATTCATATTAGAAATACCTATACCATTGTCCAATACAGTCAATTGGATGACATCGGATTTTTGTTTAATGGTAATTTTGCATTCAGTTGCTTTACTATGTCTTACTACGTTATTGACGGCCTCTTTCAAACACATACTTAATGTATTGCCAATAATTGCAGGAATGTGATTAAATTCTGATTTACCTTCAATAATCATTTTAATATCAGCTGCTGTTAAAATTTGTTGAACATGTAATAGCTCATCTTCAATTTTTACAGCCTTCATATTCGACACCATTTCTCGCACTTCTTTTAAAGCAATACTAGCTGTTTGACGAATATCCCGAAGCTCTTGTATTGCAGCATCTTGATCTTTTTTTACTAAACGAATAGCCAAATCACTCTTCAAGCCAACCATAGAAAGCTTTTGCCCTAAAGTATCGTGCAAATCTCTAGCAATCCGTTGACGTTCTTCATAAACGCTTAGTTCAGAAATACGCTCATTGGCAGTTGCTAATTGTCCTTGTAATTTATCACGTTTGTTTGTGCTATATATATAAAAGGGCCCTAAAATCACACCAAATACGACAATAACGATAAAAGGAATCTCTTTAATAAATAGCTCTGTCTCGATAAAGAAACCCCCTATAATTGAACCAACGGTCATAGCAATATGAAGACCATACATAATATAGAACCCAACAGTATGGCGAATTCGCCCGATAAAGAAAGCCGTGAAGAAGGCAAAATAAATGTAGCCAAAAAGAACTGTCATTACCGCATTTATAACCATCTCTAGGGAAATGCACACATAAACTAAACCATTATTAGTACTATAAGAAAAGCGAAAACAAATAATATATACAATCAAAATAGCAACTGCAATAGATACAATTAATGTAGATGTTGTACGAAAAACAAAGTAAAGAGGGACGAAACAGAAAAGAATCCAAGTCGAAATACTAAGCAATGGATTTTTCGGGAAAATACTATACCAATTCGACATTCTGTCAATTCACCACTCTTTCTAATCTTTTATTATAACAAAATTTTAAAAAATCCAAACCGATAGCCATTTTGATTCTAGAAATCATAAAACATCACCTGACAACCACTAGCATGTTAAAGAAATAAATTCTTCTAAATAGCACTTATAATATTTATGAATGATTGATTATTATATTTAGACGAATTAAATTTCTAAATTAATGCAAAATAATGCACACGTAGTTTACAAATCACATATAATATTGTAATATCAACATATGAGCATGTGTTCATATAATAATATTAGGGAGGGTCAATTAATTGGAGCAAAGTAAACATCACTTTTTAAATGAATCGACGGTTGAAGATGTTGCAAGAACTTTCAAAGCATTAGCAGATCCTACAAGAGTGAAAATTTTATATTTACTATCGCAGGAAGAATGTTCAGTTGGACATATTGCAGATGTTCTGAACATGACTCAATCTGCTGTATCCCATCAACTATCCTTTCTGAAAAACTTACGTTTAGTGAAATCACGTCGTCAGGGTAAATCATTATTTTATAGCTATGATGACGAGCATGTTATTGAAGTACTCAAACAAGTAATTGACCACTCATTACATGATTAGGGGGAATTTATATGCATCATCACGAACACGACCACAGTCATGATCACGGGCATCACCACCACGGGCATGATCATAGCAGGGACGGCAACAAAAAGGGGCTTATTATAGCCCTTTCAATCACGGCAGGAATTATGTTATTGGAGTTTATTGGAGGCTTAATTACTAATAGTTTAGCTTTACTTGCAGATTCTGGACATATGTTAAGTGATACAGCTTCTTTAATCCTAAGCTTAGTGGCGATAGGATTTGCTGCTAAAGCCGCTTCTCCAAAGAGAACATTTGGTTACCATCGATTTGAGATTCTAGCAGCCTTTTTTAATGGCATCACTTTATTCTTAATTGCAGGTTTCATCATCTATGAAGCTTATGGAAGATTCTTTGAACCACCAACTGTTGCTAGTGGTTCTATGATGTTAATTGCTCTAGTTGGATTATTAGCAAATCTTATTAGCGCATGGTCATTAATGAGTAAAGGTGATGTAAAAGATAATGTCAATCTTCGAAGTGCTTATCTTCATGTTCTTGGGGATGCATTAGGTTCTGTCGGAGCTATCGTTGCTGGTATTGTCATGTATTTCTTCGACTGGTACATTGCAGATCCGATCATTAGTGTTGTTGTTGCATTATTAATTCTAAAAGGTGCATGGGGAATTATTAAGCATACCGTACATGTATTAATGGAAGGGACACCGGCAGCAATTGATCAACAAGAGGTAAAAAAAGCATTAGAGAGTATAGATGGTGTTATTAATGTACATGATCTCCATATCTGGACAATTACATCTGGATTAAATTCTTTAAGTTCTCATTTACTAATTAAAGATGAAGAAAATGAACAAGTGATTCTTCAAAAAGCCATTCATATAATCGAGAAAGAATTCCATATTGGACACACTACAATTCAAGTTGAAAAATCAATGCTTCAACATGAAAACATGAAAGTCTAAAAATGTAGCAGGTATTAAGAAATCGTTCAAAACGAATCAATTCTATCCTGTTTCCTATGGGAAAATAATTTCGTGAACAATTATCCGCGGAATTATTTTATTTAAACTTAATATACCCTCCCGCGGTATGGTATTATGTAAATGTGCAATTCAAATGATAAAAGATTAGAAGGTTGTGAAAATAGATATGACTCAAAATGACAACACAGTGAAATTAGCCGTTAACGGTGGAATTTCATTTGGTGCTAAACTAAATGCCAAACAGTTGGCTGTCATTGCTCAGTACATGAATGACGGGGATGAACTGGAATTGACGACTTTCCAGCAGCTTTACATCGATGTACTTGAAAGTAATGTGGAATTCGTAAAAGGGAAATTTAAAGAAGTTGGCCTGTCCTGTTACCCTGTCGGAAATTTCGTCAAAAGCCTAAGAACTTGTAATTTCTGCAAAGGGTCAGAACAAGAAGGTATGCCAGTTGCTATTGAACTAAATAAACGTATTGCAGGAAAACCCGTTCCCTTTACGCTTCGCCCAGCCTATACAGGTTGCCCCATCGGCTGCGGTGAACCTTTAGTCAATGATATCGGCGTCATGAAAATCAAAAATGGCTATGATTTATATATAGGAGGAAAAGCAAAAGGTTTTGATGCTCAAGCAGGGACTTTACTAATGGAGCAACTTACTCCTGAACAATTGTATGAGGTTGTAGAGAAAATCGTTGAAATTTATGCTGAGAATGGTAAAAAGCGTGAACCGTTATTTAAATTCATTAAACGCTTTGGATTAGACAATCTTAAAGCGCAACTTGTTCATTAAATATAGGAAATTTAAAATTCGAGAGTAATATATCAATATATATAAGTTATACTGTAATTCCACTTGCACACGTTTCATTTCATACTAAATGAAGCGTGTGCATTCTTTCTATTTAAGCTATCTCAACTATATAGAAATTCTATACTCATTTTGCTCGATCCAATGATTTATGTTCTTTACTATTCCTCTCTCATCATTGATGTAGAATCTTAAATATCTTTATATATGAAAAGATTACTTTTATATTTGAATGAAAAAAAGAACCTGCTTACTTTTGCAGCAGGTTCTCGATTTTTAGTTATTAATCATTAATAACCTTTTTACTTCATCTAGATTTTGTTCAAATCCAATCATTACTGTTAGTTTGCTAGCCAGACCTAACAAAGAGTTATTTTTGAACACAAAGGTAGGAACCATTCTTGCGCCGCTTAACTTGATTAACTCTTTTTCCTTTAACGGCTGTTGCGTTAAATCATAATCTATATATGAAATGTTATTGTTGGCAAGAAACACTTTCGCTTCCTGACAATCTGAACATGTCGGTCTTGTATAGAGCTCCAATTGAAGTTTTTTCATTCATAACGACCTCCCACTAAGTATTTTATAACCTAGCAAAAAGGGGTTCTCATCAGTCGTTCTCCCGACTTAGAAATACCCCCTTTTCAAAATCTTATTTTACTTCGATTACAAACGGATAAGCGTTTACTTGTTCACCAAACTTAAATTCAGCCCACATTTTATATACACCAGGCTTAGTGAATTCTGTTTTAAAAACGGTTTGATCATTCGATACAGGATGTACATGAATAAAGTTCTCCGCGTTTTCATCTAAAATGACAACATGGCCTAAAGCACCTAAATATTGTTCAGGTTTAGCCCCTTTCAAATCAAAATTCAAAGTGATTTCCTTATTCACATTAAATGCTGTAGTCTTAAGCTCCACTGGCTGATTGTTAATGGTTTTTGTAAATCCTTTATCTACAACAAGATTATTCCCGCTGTTCTTTTGATGTGTTTCACCAACATGAAATTCAATTGGTTGCACTGAATACGGAAGCCCTTTTGGTTTGATATCTACGAATGCTTTATAAGAATTATCAGCTAAGTCAAACTTGTTTTGATAGATTCCTTTATTCGCTTCTTCAGGGTGAAAATGATGATATTCTTCTAAGTCTGCACTAACAACGATTAAATGCATTAGCTTTTCGTGGGAAACTTCTAATTCTGGTGCATTATTGTTTTTGTCTTTTAATTCTACTGTTGTAATTCCATTAGCGTAAGCTACTTTAGGTGTAACTTCACTCATGTCACTTACCTTATGATCTGTATGTTCATTTTTACTATTATGATCGTCTGTTACTTCTGCTTTTGGGTTCATATTGGCATATACACTGTAACCTATTATGATAATTCCTAAGTAGACAATTGCGGAAATAGCCCAAGTTGCCGTACTACGTTTCATATATATTGCCTCCTCTAAACTTTTAGCTTAATACGTTGTAGTCTTAAAGCATTTAGAACAACAGAAACGGAACTAAACGCCATTGCTGCTCCAGCTAACCACGGAGCTAATAAACCGACTGCGGCTATTGGTACACCTAAACTGTTATATGCAAGTGCCCAGAAAAGGTTTTGTTTAATATTCAAAATGGTCTTCTTACTCATGAAAATTGCGTCGGCAATACTGTTTAAATCGCCTCGAATTAGCGTGATATCTGCCGCTTCCATTGCTACATCAGTACCTGTACCAATTGCCATCCCAATATTAGCTGTCGCTAATGCTGGAGCATCATTGATACCATCGCCTACCATCGCAACAATTTTCCCTACAGCTTGAAGTTTTTTTACTTCATCTGCTTTTCCTTCTGGTAAAACTTCTGCAATGACATGCTTAATTCCAACTTGAGCTGCAATTGTTTTTGCTGTTTGAGTGTTATCTCCTGTAATCATTACTACGTCTAACCCTAATTTGTGTAAACGAGCAATAGCATCTTTTGATGTTTCTTTAATTGTATCTGCTACAGCTACTAGACCCGCGTATTGACCATCGATAGCAACTAACATAGCTGTTTTACCTTGCTTCTCTAAATTCTCCATTTGTACTAATACATCTTGCACTTGAATGTTGTGTTTCGCCATTAGTTTACGTGTACCAATCAATAATTGTTTACCATCCACTTTAGACTGAATACCGTAACCAGGGACTGCTTCAAATATTTCAGAAGAACCAAGTTCAATACCTTTTTCTTTTATCCCTAATACAATTGCTTCTGCAAGTGGATGCTCAGAGTTTTTCTCTGCTGTACCCACAAGTTTAAGGAAGTTTACCTCATCTACACCTTGTGCTAACAAAACATCTGTTAATGATGGTTTACCATTTGTAACAGTTCCTGTTTTATCTAGGATAATTGTATCTAAACGGTGTGTTGTTTCAAGATGTTCGCCACCCTTAAACAAGATTCCGAATTCTGCTGCACGGCCCGATCCAGCCATGATTGAAGTCGGTGTCGCTAAGCCAAGTGCACATGGACAAGCAATGACTAATACTGCGATGAATTTCTCAAGTGCTTCCGCAAAATCTCCCGGACTCACCATGAAGTACCACACAAGGAACGTAATAATAGCTATACCTACTACAATTGGAACAAATATACCTGAAATCACATCAGCTAAACGTTGAATCGGTGCTTTTGAGCCTTGTGCCTCTTCAACTACTTTAATTATTTGCGCTAGAGCTGTATCTTTCCCAACGTTCGTTGCTTTAATTTTCAAAAAACCATTTTTGTTAATCGTTGAACCAATAACCGTATCGCCCACTGTTTTATCTACAGGAATACTTTCACCCGTTAACATTGCTTCATCAAGTGCTGATTGACCTTCCACAATTTCACCGTCAACAGGTACTTTTTCACCTGGTTTAATGTAGACAATATCCCCTTTTAATACTTCCTCAATAGGAATGATTATCTCTTTGCCGTCACGAAAAACAGTAGCGTTTTTCGCTTGTAGCCCCATTAATTTCTTAATAGCCTCAGATGAACGACCTTTTGCTTTAGCTTCAAATAGCTTTCCTAAAATAATCAAGGTGATTAAAACCGCACTTGTTTCATAATATAGCTCCACCATATGAGCATTTGTGCCAATCGACTTGATACTTAAATATAAACTATAGAAATAAGCAGCTGATGTACCTAATGCCACAAGTACATCCATGTTTGCACTCTTATTTTTTAATGACTTATATGCGCCAACATAAAATTGTTTACCAACAATAAATTGAACAGGTGTTGCTAGGGCAAATTGAACCCAAGGATTCATCAACATATCCGGCAACCAAATGAAGCTTGTAAATTCGAAGTGACTTACCATTGCCCATAACAAAGGGATAGACAAAATAAGCGAGAAAATAAATTTCCCTTGTTGTTTTTGAATTTCTCTTTGGCGATGGTCGATATGGTCACCAGTTTTTTCTTGTTTTTCTTCAAGAGAGTAACCAAGTTTTTTTATCGCCTCTTGCATTTCAGGAATATTCACTTGTTCTGGATTGTATTCCACATGAACAGATTCTAATGCAAAGTTAACAGTTGCTAGTTCAACTCCGTCAAATTTATTTAAGCGTTTTTCAACTCTATTTGCGCAAGCTGCACAAGTCATCCCAGTAACATCGAAGTCAACTTTTTCACTTACTACGTCATATCCTAACGCTTTAACTTTCTCCTTAAATTTCGTAGCGTCTGTTTTATCTGAATCATAGACAATTTGTGTTTTTTCGAGTGCAAAATTCACATTTGCCTCTTCAACACCTTCCATTTTGGACAATCCTTTTTCAATCCTATTTGCACAAGCAGAACATGTCATACCTGTTATTTGTAAAGTCGCTTTCTTTTGACTCATCATTTTTCACTCCTTACATCACTGCAATTATGAATGCTTTGTTTTAAAATAAATCGTGCTGAAAAAACCAGCACGATTTATTATTGACACTTTTTTCTTTAAGTAGATTACTCTACATCATAGCCTTGATCTTCAATTTCATCTTTAATTTCTTTTAAGCTGATCACATTTGGATCTAATGATACATCTACCTTTGCTGTATCAAGATGTACTGTTACAGATTCAACTCCGTTTAACTTACCTACATTTCCTTCAATTGAATTAACGCAATGTCCGCAAGACATGCCTTGTACGTTTAAAGTTATTTGTTGCATAAAAAAATTCCTCCTATTGTGTTTTTATTCCCTTTATAAATTTACTATACCCACGTAGGGTAAAATAAAACTTTTGTTTATCTAACTAAAAATACTACAAACTCTTTCACCTTGTTTGTACCATCTTATCTATACCTTTTCAGCCGTTCTAATAGCTACATGAAAAACTATTAATACTAATCAAATAATTAAAGTGTTCTAAAACGGAGCTTCACTTTAAGTTTTTCTTATACTCATTTTTTTATCCATCTATATTGAAAACTTGGCATTCCCGGCTAAATTTCTTAATTACTATAAGCGTCCATAACTCTGCTAATTCTTTTTATCTCTCCTTCCAAAGTTTCGATGGAGTTTTTATTGCTCCCTATAAACAATTTACCATACCCCCGTTAGGTATGTCAATAACGAGATAAAAAGCCAGCATAAATAGCTGACTATCACTCATTAGGACTTTGCAAATTGCTTAAAAACGTCCATTAATTCTTTAATCGCTTCTTCCCCTTCACCATTCTTAATCGCATCCGATACGCAATGGCTAGTATGCTTTTCTAATAAATTCATGTTCACTTTCTTCAATGCTGCATTGATAGCGGATACTTGAATTAAGATATCTACGCAGTAACGATCGTTTTCAACCATATTTTGAATACCACGAACTTGTCCTTCAATTCGTTTTAAGCGATTTAAAATATCATCTTTTTCCTTTGTTGATCGATGTGTAATTTTTACTTCTTCTGACGGGTTTGACATATTGTCACCTTCTTTTCTTACGAGGGTATTATTAATGATGAGTTTAACTTGATTGTACCATAATTATTTTCTTGACTCTTGTTTACAAAGTAGGAGAGGTTACAATATGCTCTTTCTAAGTGTTGCGACATTTTTACTGGAATGTTTATTTATTTTGAAACGGAATCTGCATGAATTTTAATATGTTAATGGATTAATAATTTATTTTAGAAATATCTATCCCTTACTTATATCTTCCAAAATATGCAAATAAAAAAAGCAAATCAACTAAATTAGATGATTTGCTTTAGCTAAAATTTAGTCATTAATCGTTTGAATGAAGTCTGTTAGCCTAGTAAAATCTGTTAAATTTTCATTACATGCTGCACTATCTACGCAAATATAGTTTCCTCTTTTTACATATGTGCCTATCGCTTTACCTTTTTTAGAGCTCATGAACATTCCGACTGATTGATGCTGGTTACAAATAGTACATATTCCCTTTTTACTAGATTGACTAAAGACGCCTCGGATACTTTTAATGTTGTTATCATTTCTATAAACAATATATTTACGGTTAGTTCCAGAATCGAACCAACTTAAATAAGAAATTTCAGTCCAATCTATATTTTTTAAATCTGGAACTTTCAATTTTTTATCTTTTGGGAAGAGCTTTTTTAGTTCTTTTTCAGTTAGCTTTTCAAAGGGCGTAACATAAACTTTTATCTTTTCAATAAAATTTTCAAGCTGCTCCTTCGTTTTTATAGTTACGATTTGCTTCACAATACTACTGCTATCTTCATCTAATCCAATGAGTTTCTCATTAATACTCTCCATTACTAGCGCCTGTACCGCCTGAAGGACATGCCCATCATTGGTGTTCGCATAAGCATTAGCTAATTTCTTAGCCTGCTTCTTGACGAACTGGTATTGCTCTACATTCATAAAGGGTTCCATTCGCATCACTTCCTTTATATTCAACTTACTACATATATATCAGGTTTACAATTGGGGATTATTTTTATAATTAAACTCTACATAAAAATAGCTGCTAGTTACGATAGCAGCTATTACGACTTATTTTGTATAAATAATTTTTTTTATTGTTTCCACAGATAAATTGTATTGCTCGGCTAGGTTTGTTAAAGATGATCCATTTCGGAATGCATCTCGTATCTGTGCATTGCGTATAGATAGCCGTTTACGCTCACCAGAATGAACTCCCCATTTGACCCTGTTTTTTTCTAGCTTGGGAATATAGAGTAAATCTCCCTGTACATACTGTTGAATTTCAGCTAACAGCTTTTGCGGTATAATATCCTGTGCATTCACATATCTCATTGGAACTCGCTCCTTCACTATCATAATTGAAGTTTAGGGCAAAGCATTTCAATGAATAATATGACATGCAACGGCGATGATACTTTAATCACCCCATGCAAAGAATCGCCAAATTATTATTAAAAGGCTTTGCATGAGTTCTTGTAGTAGCTGGTAAGTATTTTTCATATCCCACCCTAATCACATCCTTTTATAAATTGGACGATACGATACGATAAATCAATATCGATTCACACAATATTTTACACCGTTAAAGGACTATTTTGCAATTTCTTGTTTGTATGATCTGATTGATTACTTCACCTATGAAATTTTCGATCAAAGTGATGGTAAAGTGTTAATTTGACTTGATTTATAAGTATTTCCCGGGAAATACTTTGCAAATAAGGGCTAAAATACTTAATATAATTATATTTATGCTGTAAGCCTTATACTAAATGATTTATTATCAGTTCTTGTTTTATATGTGTGTAAAAACGCAAAAAGCACCTTCAATCTATTTTCTGAAGATGCTTTTCTCATATATATTACTTCATTTTCTACCCTTAGTATCGATCATGAATGTTGTAATGATGAATAAACCAAAGCTTACCAATAAAATCGTTCCGCCTACGATATAAAAGACTAATGCGAATGTTTCGTTCACGTTAAATGGCTTTAGTGCGTTTAACCACATACCGACCGTTAAACCAATAGAGCCAATAATTGCAGTCCATCCATGCGCCGCTACTAATTTTGCTGATTTCACTTTATAGACGCGATAGAACATACCCCATGAGAACACTGATAACCAACCTACTAATAAAATATGAACATGAATCGGACGGAATTGATAACTACCAGAGCCCGCCATATGCGAACCTAATCCAGCTCCAATCAAACCAAAAATTGCTGCTAAACGAATTAAGCGTAAACTCCATTTTGCCTCCATAATGTCATTCCCCCATAGAATTTTTTATTACTATGGTAGTAACATTACTTTGCCAATATGAACACCACATGAACAAATCGTTACAAATTAAGTAGTTTGGTTGTAAATGTGGTCCTTTTATTCGATGAACTCATTACTCAGATATCGTCATTAGATACCTTATAAAGCTCTTTGATAATTTGATGTACCTAGTTTATATTTCTACTTTTTAAGGTCTATATCGGCTCTATAGACGTGTTTAAGTAGATATGTTAGCTACAGCATCTTCATCGTTCTATGCAAATATAGAAATTAAAATAATTAATACAATCGGCCCGAAAATACATGCAATGGCAGTAGGACGAGCCATATTTACCGTCCACCCAACACCAAATCGCTTCTCTACAAAGACTGATGGATCATTGCGGTTAAAATAAATAAGACCACCTATCCAGTACTGGTCTTCGTCTACATCTGTAATGCCAGAAGACGAATAATTAGTCCCTTTAGCTTCACCTAAACTACTCAATTTCACTGCAAAAGTAATTACTCCAATAATCGTGAGAAAAATGAAACTAATGAACATGATAAGCATCACGCTCTCACTTACTAGGTCGCTATGAATTGTTGTCAATTGTAAGAAACTAAAGAGAATTGTTATTAACATGGTCATTAAAAACATTAACCAACTCGAATACTTTCTCAATGCCAGTTGCTGACGAATGGATTGCTGCGTTCTAGTCGCACTAATTTTAATTCCAGAGCGACGTGTTAACTCAATAATACCTGCAAACATAATCTGCATCACTAATAAAATGAGTGGTAATGCAATTACTGAAAATCTATTTTTATCTGTAAAGGCATCCGGCTGACCGTTAGGCCCCCAATGTGTTGCAATTTTTTCAGGAAGTAATGGATATTGCATATAAGTGTAAATAATTAGGCCACCTACAACAAAGATTGGTAGTAAAAAATAGAATATCGGTAACATTTCATCACGTGCCCGTACAGACCAGTCTGTTACCTTTACTTGTTTCAGGTCTGCTCCCCATTCCTCTACTTTTTTCAACTTCGTAATTTTATTATGAAATATAAAATACATCACCATACTTATACCGATCAATATAAATTGTAGGGATATTCCCACAATAACGGCTAACTCATCATTCACTCTACTATTTAGTTCCCATAAAATATAACCTGCCACTATAATGATTAGGATGCTTAAAAGTGTTAAAGTATATATCTTTTTAGATGCTTTCACAATAGGGTGATAGACTTGCTGATCTGGTACGGTTACGCCAAAAACAATCGTCTCTTTAATCCAATATGGTACAAATGCTTGTAGTAAACCAATCACAGCGAACATAACTAATGAAAAAATATATCCATCCATTTCCTTTAGGCCCCTTTATGACAAGTTTTTTATTAGTTTTTGCACAAGTTGTTGTAAATCTTGTGCCCCCAATCCAACGACCAGCCCTTCTGCAACCACAGGTCGTAGCATTCTCTCAACTTGTTGTATTTGCGCATTTGTCACACCTAAATCATTTGGTCCTGAAACAACTGCACCAGACTTTGGGATAATGAGTATCATCCCCTTCTTCTCTAATTCATGATAACTCTTATTAACCGTATGCATATTTACGCCTAAATCAGCTGCCAATGCTCTAACTGATGGTAAGGACTCTCCAGGCTTTAACTGTCCACTGGCAATACCTTCAATAATTTGCTGCGTTAGTTGCGTATATATCGGCACATCTGATTGTGGCTCAATTTGCAGAAACATACGTATCACTCCATTCTGTTCTATATGTATTATAACAAATCAAATAAATACCTACAATTTAATCCATCTAAAAATTTCATTTGTTGATTCATCAGCTGCTAATTTATCAAATTTTTTATCAAAGGGGTTCATATAGCCATGACTTTTATTCACTAAGTGAGTATAAACTTGATTTTTTTGTTGTAATTGCTTAAGAATTATTTGAGGGTTAAAAGATTTCTCTTTTTCAGCAAAATAAACCACAGTAGGAACTTTTGGGTTAATATGTAAGTATTGACGAATACGCGATCCATAAAAAGCGAAAACAGCTGATACTGACTTTTCGCTACATAACCATGCCAGCGTTGCGCCTATACTGAATCCAACAATATAAATATCCTCATAAAATTGTTTTTGTTCATTTATAATTTGCTCAATTATTAACTCCGCCTTTTCAAACCCTACTTCTATCATAAAGTATGTATATGCTTCCGCTTCTTCTGAATAATGAAAAGGTTTTCTATCTAGTAAATTAGGAACCATTACATCAAATCCTGCATCATTAAAAATAACTTTATAATACTCCATATGATCGTTAACTCCATAAATTTCATGGAGTAAAATAACTAATGGTTTTTTTAATGTCATAAGAATCCACCAATCTTTTTGAATATATTATATCAAAGCTCACTAATACCTAAAATATGTAAATAAATAGTTTTATTCCTATACGACTGCAAAATTATCTATCTATTAAAAGACCTTATTATAAACAATAAAAAAAGCACAACTGATTAAATCAGCTGTGCTTTCATGTGCCTAGCAACGTCCTACTCTCACAGGGGGAAACCCCCAACTACCATCGGCGCTAAAGAGCTTAACTTCCGTGTTCGGCATGGGAACGGGTGTGACCTCTTTGCCATCATCACTAGACTATATTAGAGAACTTGTTCTCTCAAAACTGGATAAATTACATTGAAGTTTGTTAAGTAAAATTTGGTTAAGTCCTCGATCTATTAGTATTCGTCAGCTCCGTATGTCGCCACACTTCCACCTCGAACCTATCTACCTCATCGTCTTTGAGGGATCTTACTTACTTGCGTAATGGGAAATCTCATCTTGAGGGGGGCTTCATGCTTAGATGCTTTCAGCACTTATCCCGTCCACACATAGCTACCCAGCGATGCCCTTGGCAGAACAACTGGTACACCAGCGGTGTGTCCATCCCGGTCCTCTCGTACTAAGGACAGCTCCTCTCAAATTTCCTACGCCCACGACGGATAGGGACCGAACTGTCTCACGACGTTCTGAACCCAGCTCGCGTACCGCTTTAATGGGCGAACAGCCCAACCCTTGGGACCGACTACAGCCCCAGGATGCGATGAGCCGACATCGAGGTGCCAAACCTCCCCGTCGATGTGGACTCTTGGGGGAGATAAGCCTGTTATCCCCGGGGTAGCTTTTATCCGTTGAGCGATGGCCCTTCCATGCGGAACCACCGGATCACTAAGCCCGTCTTTCGACCCTGCTCGACTTGTAGGTCTCGCAGTCAAGCTCCCTTATGCCTTTACACTCTACGAATGATTTCCAACCATTCTGAGGGAACCTTTGGGCGCCTCCGTTACTCTTTAGGAGGCGACCGCCCCAGTCAAACTGCCCGCCTGACACTGTCTCCTACCCCGCTAAGGGGCATGGGTTAGAAGTTCAATACATCTAGGGTAGTATCCCACCAACGCCTCCTCCGAAGCTGGCGCTCCGGAATCTCTGGCTCCTACCTATCCTGTACAAGATGTATCAAAATTCAATATCAGGCTACAGTAAAGCTCCACGGGGTCTTTCCGTCCTGTCGCGGGTAACCTGCATCTTCACAGGTACTATAATTTCACCGAGTCTCTCGTTGAGACAGTGCCCAGATCGTTACGCCTTTCGTGCGGGTCGGAACTTACCCGACAAGGAATTTCGCTACCTTAGGACCGTTATAGTTACGGCCGCCGTTTACTGGGGCTTCAATTCGCACCTTCGCTTGCGCTAAGCACTCCTCTTAACCTTCCAGCACCGGGCAGGCGTCAGCCCCTATACGTCACCTTACGGTTTTGCAGAGACCTGTGTTTTTGCTAAACAGTCGCCTGGGCCTATTCACTGCGGCTCTCTCGGGCTTTCACCCTACTAGAGCACCCCTTCTCCCGAAGTTACGGGGTCATTTTGCCGAGTTCCTTAACGAGAGTTCTCTCGCACACCTTAGGATTCTCTCCTCGACTACCTGTGTCGGTTTGCGGTACGGGCACCTTTTACCTCGCTAGAGGCTTTTCTTGGCAGTGTGAAATCAGGAACTCCGGACATACGTCCTCGTCATCACAGCTCAACGTTATAGAAATGGGATTTGCCTCATTTCACGCCTCACTGCTTGAACATGCATAACCAACAGCATGCTTACCCTATCCTACTGCGTCCCCCCATTGCTCAAATGGTAAATAGGTGGTACAGGAATATCAACCTGTTGTCCATCGCCTACGCCTATCGGCCTCGGCTTAGGTCCCGACTAACCCTGAGCGGACGAGCCTTCCTCAGGAAACCTTAGTCATTCGGTGGACGGGATTCTCACCCGTCTTTCGCTACTCATACCGGCATTCTCACTTCTAAGCGCTCCACCAGTCCTTCCGGTCTGACTTCACAGCACTTAGAACGCTCTCCTACCACGGACATCTAAGATGTCCATCCACAGCTTCGGTGAATTGTTTAGCCCCGATACATTTTCGGCGCAGCGTCACTCGACCAGTGAGCTATTACGCACTCTTTAAATGATGGCTGCTTCTGAGCCAACATCCTGGTTGTCTAAGCAACGTCACATCCTTTTCCACTTAACAATTACTTTGGGACCTTAGCTGGTGGTCTGGGCTGTTTCCCTCTTGACTACGGATCTTATCACTCGCAGTCTGACTCCCGTGCATAAATCACTGGCATTCGGAGTTTGTCTGAATTCGGTAATCCGGGATGGACCCCTAGTTCAAACAGTGCTCTACCTCCAGGATTCTTTATCACGAGGCTAGCCCTAAAGCTATTTCGGAGAGAACCAGCTATCTCCAGGTTCGATTGGAATTTCTCCGCTACCCACACCTCATCCCCGCACTTTTCAACGTACGTGGGTTCGGGCCTCCAGTAAGTGTTACCTTACCTTCACCCTGGACATGGGTAGATCACCTGGTTTCGGGTCTACAACCACATACTCATTCGCCCTATTCAGACTCGCTTTCGCTGCGGCTCCGTCTTCTAAAACTTAACCTCGCATGTAATCGTAACTCGCCGGTTCATTCTACAAAAGGCACGCTATCACCCATTAACGGGCTCTAACTACTTGTAGGCACATGGTTTCAGGATCTATTTCACTCCCCTTCCGGGGTGCTTTTCACCTTTCCCTCACGGTACTGGTTCACTATCGGTCACTAGGTAGTATTTAGCCTTGGGAGATGGTCCTCCCAGATTCCGACGGAATTTCACGTGTTCCGCCGTACTCAGGATACACTCAAGAGAGAATGAACTTTCAACTACAGGGCTGTTACCTGCTCTGGCGGGCCTTTCCAGACCGCTTCGTTTAACTCATTCCTTTGTAACTCCATATAGAGTGTCCTACAACCCCAAGAGGCAAGCCTCTTGGTTTGGGCTATTCCCGTTTCGCTCGCCGCTACTCAGGGAATCGATTTTTCTTTCTCTTCCTCCAGGTACTTAGATGTTTCAGTTCCCTGGGTCTGCCATCAAGACGCTATGTATTCACGTCAAGATACTGCTCCATTACGAACAGTGGGTTCCCCCATTCGGAAATCTCCGGATCAAAGCTCACTTACAGCTCCCCGAAGCATATCGGTGTTAGTGCCGTCCTTCTTCGGCTCCTAGTGCCAAGGCATCCGCCATGCGCCCTTAATAACTTAACCTAAAAGTTAGTTATTAAGCCTAAAAAACTTAATAATAAAAAATGTGTTACTTAATTTGCTTCAATGTCGTTTTATCCAGTTTTCAAAGAACAAGGTTTTGAAGATCATTTTACAATGAGCCTTCAAAACTGAACGCAAGACGTTAATCGACAGATCCAAGATCTGTTTCCGTAATTATCCTTAGAAAGGAGGTGATCCAGCCGCACCTTCCGATACGGCTACCTTGTTACGACTTCACCCCAATCATCTATCCCACCTTCGGCGGCTGGCTCCATAAAGGTTACCTCACCGACTTCGGGTGTTACAAACTCTCGTGGTGTGACGGGCGGTGTGTACAAGGCCCGGGAACGTATTCACCGTGGCATGCTGATCCACGATTACTAGCGATTCCGGCTTCATGTAGGCGAGTTGCAGCCTACAATCCGAACTGAGAACGATTTTATGAGATTAGCATACCCTCGCGAGTTAGCGACTCTTTGTATCGTCCATTGTAGCACGTGTGTAGCCCAGGTCATAAGGGGCATGATGATTTGACGTCATCCCCACCTTCCTCCGGTTTGTCACCGGCAGTCACCTTAGAGTGCCCAACTAAATGATGGCAACTAAGATCAAGGGTTGCGCTCGTTGCGGGACTTAACCCAACATCTCACGACACGAGCTGACGACAACCATGCACCACCTGTCACCAATGTCCCCGAAGGGAAAACTCTATCTCTAGAGCGGTCATTGGGATGTCAAGACCTGGTAAGGTTCTTCGCGTTGCTTCGAATTAAACCACATGCTCCACCGCTTGTGCGGGCCCCCGTCAATTCCTTTGAGTTTCAACCTTGCGGCCGTACTCCCCAGGCGGAGTGCTTAATGCGTTAGCTGCAGCACTAAGGGGCGGAAACCCCCTAACACTTAGCACTCATCGTTTACGGCGTGGACTACCAGGGTATCTAATCCTGTTTGCTCCCCACGCTTTCGCGCCTCAGTGTCAGTTACAGACCAGAAAGTCGCCTTCGCCACTGGTGTTCCTCCAAATCTCTACGCATTTCACCGCTACACTTGGAATTCCACTTTCCTCTTCTGCACTCAAGTCTCCCAGTTTCCAATGACCCTCCACGGTTGAGCCGTGGGCTTTCACATCAGACTTAAGAAACCACCTGCGCGCGCTTTACGCCCAATAAATCCGGACAACGCTTGCCACCTACGTATTACCGCGGCTGCTGGCACGTAGTTAGCCGTGGCTTTCTAATAAGGTACCGTCAAGGTACGTTCAGTTACTAACGTACTTGTTCTTCCCTTACAACAGAGTTTTACGATCCGAAAACCTTCATCACTCACGCGGCGTTGCTCCATCAGACTTTCGTCCATTGTGGAAGATTCCCTACTGCTGCCTCCCGTAGGAGTTTGGGCCGTGTCTCAGTCCCAATGTGGCCGATCACCCTCTCAGGTCGGCTATGCATCGTTGCCTTGGTAGGCCGTTACCCCACCAACTAGCTAATGCACCGCGGGCCCATCTAGTAGTGACAGCCGAAACCGCCTTTCAGCATTTTGCCATGTGACAAAATGGATTATTCGGTATTAGCCCCGGTTTCCCGGAGTTATCCCAATCTACTAGGTAGGTTGCCCACGTGTTACTCACCCGTCCGCCGCTAAATCAGAAGAAGCAAGCTTCTTCATCATTCGCTCGACTTGCATGTATTAGGCACGCCGCCAGCGTTCGTCCTGAGCCAGGATCAAACTCTCCATAAAAGTAGTTTGAAAGCTCATTAGCTTTGCTAGCGTATCATCCGAAGATGATATCTATTTTTGTTTTGATCCACCAACAGAGTTGATGTTCAAAATCATTTATTGATTAACGTCTTGCATGTTCAGTTTTCAAGGTTCATTTTGTCGTGTTGTTTTGACGACTTTTAAATCTTAACATTTATATCTTCAACTGTCAACAACTTTTTAAAAGTTTTATTTGAAAGTGAAGTTATTAAGTTTTTCTCAGTACGTATTAGCGACAATTAATATAATACAACACATTAGATATAACTGTCAACACTTTATTACAGAAAAATATAAAAGGAGTTTTTATGTTTATAAAAACTGTTCCGAGAGAGGCGTAGCTACGCAGTTAGAGTAAGGTTTTAGATATCTATCTAGGGATTGACCGCTTATTATATAAGGCTCAATACTATTAACTTTATATTACTTCCTTTGTGCATTTTAGAGTTTATCGAATAGCATTAAAGAAAAATATTAAAGAGATTAGAAAACTTTATACATTTGATTATTATCATTTAAAAGAGATTTTCATGAAATCGCTTTGCAAATGGACTAGCTTTACTTAGAGGCACCAGAAAAGATTAAAGTACGATTAATCCTGTTCTATTAGATGCTTTGATTATTATCACACCTAGAACAAATGAATTTAGATCCATCGCTAGATATCCTAGAAAAAAATAAGCTTTATTTCCTGTACTCAGAATGAATGAACCTAACAAAGATGAAGTAAATCTTTCAACCGTAAATATACTTCTTTGTTCTATAACATTAGCTCCTACACTCTAAGAGGCTGTCAGAAATCTACTTATTCAAAGATTATTGGTTAAGTCTCTTTAGATGGAGCATTAGATAACAAATTATCCACTTTTAATGTACTTTACACTAATGTGTGTAGGTCATTTAATAACAAAATAATAAAATAAGCATTAGAATAATAACGTTTTAAATCAGATTTTAAGAACTAGTATTAGGTCTTATCAACATAAACATCCCCCTTATTACACTCGTCTTAAAAAGTTGAAAAGACAGTTTCACGATTAATCAGCTCAATCATTATTTGAGTTCATTACCATTATTAACTGCCATAAAACAAAGATAATAGAATAATAATTACCTAATTCCAACAAATAGCACCTACTATAAGCTCAATTTATCGGTTATTACAAGATTCAATTCTTTTTATAACATAGAGTAACTTTTACTTTTGTTAAGAAATAAAAGAATGAAGAGTCGATTATGTATATACGGAATTATTTCTCTAGTTGATTAAAAAACAGAACAACTTATTAAATACATATAATAAGAGTTCAAAGAGTTCAGTATTATACATTTGAAATAAAAACTACTATATCTCACATTACGTTAGACAACTATATGAATATAAACAAAACAAATTATATAAAAAGTTGATAAATTTTATGATGATAAACCGACTAGTGTATTTTTGAGTTCAATAATTAAAAAAGTTCTCTATAACTACACCCAGTTCCCCCTTTATAAAAAACTTTATGAAAAAAATTTTAGTTAAGTACTGATATAACTTTATTGGATCGTACCAGCCTTGAACTGCATATATAATAAAAGAATTACTAACTTTAAAAAGCTCTAAGGGTTAGTCTAACCTCTCTATCACAAGTCACGATACAAAGGAAATGTAACTGTCTTTTTTTCAATAAGATGTTTTTTCATACAAATAAGACATTTCAGTCCTAATCGACACATCAAAATAAATTCTGTTTTGGAATTGATTTGATAACTTTCGATTACGTATTTCCAGTGAATACTACGCTGCTCATACCTTACTTAATCTTTATCAAACATATTATTTATTTGATTTGAATTTATACTCTTATTTATGTAGATAATTCATTTGCTCCATCCAGTAATAAAGATCTCCCCTAGAATAGGGGCTACTCTTACAATGGACAAACCGCAAGTAATTTATAGATTAAAGCATGAATATAAAGTTATATCTTAACTCTCCTAATGCTTGTACTTCTTTGGCTATTCCTTCATTGGTGGACGACCCTTCCTTTTCTAATACAAGAAGTCTTTAACGCTCCAACTTAAGTTTTTTCCTTCCTTCTCTAGATAATAAATGAATTTGAGATTCTAAAATTGGACTTTTAAATTTCGTTGTAAAACATAGATGATAATTTCAAGAGTAAACTTTTCATAAAAGAGCCGCCACTCAATTGTTAGTTGTCTCTTAAAATTGGAGTGCACTTTAAAAACAAATTCTATAATATTTTTGTAGAGAATTTCAAATAATTGAGTAAAAAAGCGCAAGAGAACCACGATTTCTTTATACTTGGATTGCCGAAAAAAATCAGATATAACTTCAACGAATGCAGATATTGTTGTCATGGATATGAATCCATCCTTCAAGGCAGCCGTTCAAAGAGAGTTAAATCAACCTTTAATTATCACAGAGAAATATCTTTATTGTCCTTGTATCTATTAGGGAATGAATTCTATTCCCCGTTGTACACAAAAAAATGCAATCCCTATGATTAAAAGAAATACAAAAACTACACAATGTCTTTTATAAAAGAGAAAGTAAAGTAAACTAAATGATTTGGTATCTAAAGAGGTATACCGATATGTCTCTAGAGCTCATGAATAATAAACACTTTTGTACATGGTTTGGTCAATCTAAAGAAAATAGCCCGGCTTTAATAAGCTAACTCCCTGAAAGTGCTTAAACGAAATGCGTTCGGCTTTAAAATTTTGAAACGATTTGAAGTAAAAGATGTATTCCTCATTAAATATAAATAAGGTTTTTAGTCACCCAACTATTTGATGTTAAAGCATTAAAATAATTTTATACAAAAAAAGCACAACTGATTAAATCAGCTGTGCTTTCATGTGCCTAGCAACGTCCTACTCTCACAGGGGGAAACCCCCAACTACCATCGGCGCTAAAGAGCTTAACTTCCGTGTTCGGCATGGGAACGGGTGTGACCTCTTTGCCATCATCACTAGACTATATTAGAGAACTTGTTCTCTCAAAACTGGATAAATTACATTGAAGTTTGTTAAGTAAAATTTGGTTAAGTCCTCGATCTATTAGTATTCGTCAGCTCCGTATGTCGCCACACTTCCACCTCGAACCTATCTACCTCATCGTCTTTGAGGGATCTTACTTACTTGCGTAATGGGAAATCTCATCTTGAGGGGGGCTTCATGCTTAGATGCTTTCAGCACTTATCCCGTCCACACATAGCTACCCAGCGATGCCCTTGGCAGAACAACTGGTACACCAGCGGTGTGTCCATCCCGGTCCTCTCGTACTAAGGACAGCTCCTCTCAAATTTCCTACGCCCACGACGGATAGGGACCGAACTGTCTCACGACGTTCTGAACCCAGCTCGCGTACCGCTTTAATGGGCGAACAGCCCAACCCTTGGGACCGACTACAGCCCCAGGATGCGATGAGCCGACATCGAGGTGCCAAACCTCCCCGTCGATGTGGACTCTTGGGGGAGATAAGCCTGTTATCCCCGGGGTAGCTTTTATCCGTTGAGCGATGGCCCTTCCATGCGGAACCACCGGATCACTAAGCCCGTCTTTCGACCCTGCTCGACTTGTAGGTCTCGCAGTCAAGCTCCCTTATGCCTTTACACTCTACGAATGATTTCCAACCATTCTGAGGGAACCTTTGGGCGCCTCCGTTACTCTTTAGGAGGCGACCGCCCCAGTCAAACTGCCCGCCTGACACTGTCTCCTACCCCGCTAAGGGGCATGGGTTAGAAGTTCAATACATCTAGGGTAGTATCCCACCAACGCCTCCTCCGAAGCTGGCGCTCCGGAATCTCTGGCTCCTACCTATCCTGTACAAGATGTATCAAAATTCAATATCAGGCTACAGTAAAGCTCCACGGGGTCTTTCCGTCCTGTCGCGGGTAACCTGCATCTTCACAGGTACTATAATTTCACCGAGTCTCTCGTTGAGACAGTGCCCAGATCGTTACGCCTTTCGTGCGGGTCGGAACTTACCCGACAAGGAATTTCGCTACCTTAGGACCGTTATAGTTACGGCCGCCGTTTACTGGGGCTTCAATTCGCACCTTCGCTTGCGCTAAGCACTCCTCTTAACCTTCCAGCACCGGGCAGGCGTCAGCCCCTATACGTCACCTTACGGTTTTGCAGAGACCTGTGTTTTTGCTAAACAGTCGCCTGGGCCTATTCACTGCGGCTCTCTCGGGCTTTCACCCTACTAGAGCACCCCTTCTCCCGAAGTTACGGGGTCATTTTGCCGAGTTCCTTAACGAGAGTTCTCTCGCACACCTTAGGATTCTCTCCTCGACTACCTGTGTCGGTTTGCGGTACGGGCACCTTTTACCTCGCTAGAGGCTTTTCTTGGCAGTGTGAAATCAGGAACTCCGGACATACGTCCTCGTCATCACAGCTCAACGTTATAGAAATGGGATTTGCCTCATTTCACGCCTCACTGCTTGAACATGCATAACCAACAGCATGCTTACCCTATCCTACTGCGTCCCCCCATTGCTCAAATGGTAAATAGGTGGTACAGGAATATCAACCTGTTGTCCATCGCCTACGCCTATCGGCCTCGGCTTAGGTCCCGACTAACCCTGAGCGGACGAGCCTTCCTCAGGAAACCTTAGTCATTCGGTGGACGGGATTCTCACCCGTCTTTCGCTACTCATACCGGCATTCTCACTTCTAAGCGCTCCACCAGTCCTTCCGGTCTGACTTCACAGCACTTAGAACGCTCTCCTACCACGGACATCTAAGATGTCCATCCACAGCTTCGGTGAATTGTTTAGCCCCGATACATTTTCGGCGCAGCGTCACTCGACCAGTGAGCTATTACGCACTCTTTAAATGATGGCTGCTTCTGAGCCAACATCCTGGTTGTCTAAGCAACGTCACATCCTTTTCCACTTAACAATTACTTTGGGACCTTAGCTGGTGGTCTGGGCTGTTTCCCTCTTGACTACGGATCTTATCACTCGCAGTCTGACTCCCGTGCATAAATCACTGGCATTCGGAGTTTGTCTGAATTCGGTAATCCGGGATGGACCCCTAGTTCAAACAGTGCTCTACCTCCAGGATTCTTTATCACGAGGCTAGCCCTAAAGCTATTTCGGAGAGAACCAGCTATCTCCAGGTTCGATTGGAATTTCTCCGCTACCCACACCTCATCCCCGCACTTTTCAACGTACGTGGGTTCGGGCCTCCAGTAAGTGTTACCTTACCTTCACCCTGGACATGGGTAGATCACCTGGTTTCGGGTCTACAACCACATACTCATTCGCCCTATTCAGACTCGCTTTCGCTGCGGCTCCGTCTTCTAAAACTTAACCTCGCATGTAATCGTAACTCGCCGGTTCATTCTACAAAAGGCACGCTATCACCCATTAACGGGCTCTAACTACTTGTAGGCACATGGTTTCAGGATCTATTTCACTCCCCTTCCGGGGTGCTTTTCACCTTTCCCTCACGGTACTGGTTCACTATCGGTCACTAGGTAGTATTTAGCCTTGGGAGATGGTCCTCCCAGATTCCGACGGAATTTCACGTGTTCCGCCGTACTCAGGATACACTCAAGAGAGAATGAACTTTCAACTACAGGGCTGTTACCTGCTCTGGCGGGCCTTTCCAGACCGCTTCGTTTAACTCATTCCTTTGTAACTCCATATAGAGTGTCCTACAACCCCAAGAGGCAAGCCTCTTGGTTTGGGCTATTCCCGTTTCGCTCGCCGCTACTCAGGGAATCGATTTTTCTTTCTCTTCCTCCAGGTACTTAGATGTTTCAGTTCCCTGGGTCTGCCATCAAGACGCTATGTATTCACGTCAAGATACTGCTCCATTACGAACAGTGGGTTCCCCCATTCGGAAATCTCCGGATCAAAGCTCACTTACAGCTCCCCGAAGCATATCGGTGTTAGTGCCGTCCTTCTTCGGCTCCTAGTGCCAAGGCATCCGCCATGCGCCCTTAATAACTTAACCTAAAAGTTAGTTATTAAGCCTAAAAAACTTAATAATAAAAAATGTGTTACTTAATTTGCTTCAATGTCGTTTTATCCAGTTTTCAAAGAACAAGGTTTTGAAGATCATTTTACAATGAGCCTTCAAAACTGAACGCAAGACGTTAATCGACAGATCCAAGATCTGTTTCCGTAATTATCCTTAGAAAGGAGGTGATCCAGCCGCACCTTCCGATACGGCTACCTTGTTACGACTTCACCCCAATCATCTATCCCACCTTCGGCGGCTGGCTCCATAAAGGTTACCTCACCGACTTCGGGTGTTACAAACTCTCGTGGTGTGACGGGCGGTGTGTACAAGGCCCGGGAACGTATTCACCGTGGCATGCTGATCCACGATTACTAGCGATTCCGGCTTCATGTAGGCGAGTTGCAGCCTACAATCCGAACTGAGAACGATTTTATGAGATTAGCATACCCTCGCGAGTTAGCGACTCTTTGTATCGTCCATTGTAGCACGTGTGTAGCCCAGGTCATAAGGGGCATGATGATTTGACGTCATCCCCACCTTCCTCCGGTTTGTCACCGGCAGTCACCTTAGAGTGCCCAACTAAATGATGGCAACTAAGATCAAGGGTTGCGCTCGTTGCGGGACTTAACCCAACATCTCACGACACGAGCTGACGACAACCATGCACCACCTGTCACCAATGTCCCCGAAGGGAAAACTCTATCTCTAGAGCGGTCATTGGGATGTCAAGACCTGGTAAGGTTCTTCGCGTTGCTTCGAATTAAACCACATGCTCCACCGCTTGTGCGGGCCCCCGTCAATTCCTTTGAGTTTCAACCTTGCGGCCGTACTCCCCAGGCGGAGTGCTTAATGCGTTAGCTGCAGCACTAAGGGGCGGAAACCCCCTAACACTTAGCACTCATCGTTTACGGCGTGGACTACCAGGGTATCTAATCCTGTTTGCTCCCCACGCTTTCGCGCCTCAGTGTCAGTTACAGACCAGAAAGTCGCCTTCGCCACTGGTGTTCCTCCAAATCTCTACGCATTTCACCGCTACACTTGGAATTCCACTTTCCTCTTCTGCACTCAAGTCTCCCAGTTTCCAATGACCCTCCACGGTTGAGCCGTGGGCTTTCACATCAGACTTAAGAAACCACCTGCGCGCGCTTTACGCCCAATAAATCCGGACAACGCTTGCCACCTACGTATTACCGCGGCTGCTGGCACGTAGTTAGCCGTGGCTTTCTAATAAGGTACCGTCAAGGTACGTTCAGTTACTAACGTACTTGTTCTTCCCTTACAACAGAGTTTTACGATCCGAAAACCTTCATCACTCACGCGGCGTTGCTCCATCAGACTTTCGTCCATTGTGGAAGATTCCCTACTGCTGCCTCCCGTAGGAGTTTGGGCCGTGTCTCAGTCCCAATGTGGCCGATCACCCTCTCAGGTCGGCTATGCATCGTTGCCTTGGTAGGCCGTTACCCCACCAACTAGCTAATGCACCGCGGGCCCATCTAGTAGTGACAGCCGAAACCGCCTTTCAGCATTTTGCCATGTGACAAAATGGATTATTCGGTATTAGCCCCGGTTTCCCGGAGTTATCCCAATCTACTAGGTAGGTTGCCCACGTGTTACTCACCCGTCCGCCGCTAAATCAGAAGAAGCAAGCTTCTTCATCATTCGCTCGACTTGCATGTATTAGGCACGCCGCCAGCGTTCGTCCTGAGCCAGGATCAAACTCTCCATAAAAGTAGTTTGAAAGCTCATTAGCTTTGCTAGCGTATCATCCGAAGATGATATCTATTTTTGTTTTGATCCACCAACAGAGTTGATGTTCAAAAACATTTATTGATTAACGTCTTGCATGTTCAGTTTTCAAGGTTCATTTTGTCGTGTTGTTTTGACGACTTCCATATCTTATCATCCTTTTTGCATTATTGTCAACACATTATCATAAAAAAGTAATAGGGGATTTTTTTAGTGATAATAAAAAATGAGTGGGAGCGTTGATATGATGCGGAAAACTATCATTTTTAGTAGTTTTATTTTGGTTGTTTTTTTATTACTTATACCTACGAAAGAGAAACTTTTAGAAGTTTTTAATGTAACAGATGGTCCAGATGTAATTGCAAAAGGTACTTATGGTCAAACGTTAACAATTGATGTTTCATTCGGAGATCAGGAACTGGAGCAATGGGTAAAGGTTTTGTCTCCCCCTTATCCTCTATTACTATTAGATAAGGATTGGATTAATCGTTCCCCTGCGATTTTACAATTAATTAAAGAGAAAAAGATTCCAACTGGATTATTAGGAAAAGAAAGCACATATTATGAAAGTAACCTACTGGCCTTGGAGGAAGAAATCGCTATTTATGAAAAGCATTTTGGCGTAAAGCCATTATGGTTTAGAACAAAGGACCAACTATTCCCTAGTGATATGCGTCAACATTTATGGCAAGAACAAATTAATATGCTCGGATCTACTAAAGTATGGTCGACCGATAAACTACCTATACTTGTAAAAGGAGATATTATTACTGCTCCTATGCATCAAGAAGAACGTATAAGTTTTAAAAAAATTGATGAATTGCGCGCTAAATACGAATTTTCTACTTTAGAAAAGACAATCTTTGGCTACGAAGTAAAGGATAAGAAGTTCCCTTAAGAGAGTCTTCATTCACAAGAGATAGGGATAATTATTACTTAACACTGTCTATGATTCACTAATTTTAAAAAACAAAGCATGTTATGACGTTTCAATACTATTAGTCCAATACTAATGTTTTTTCACAAAAAAAGTGATGTCCATCTATACAAGGACATCACTTTACTTATTACTTCACTTTAGATGCTTCGGCTAATCGACGTGCTTTACGACGCTCTTCCAGTTTTAATCGATCTTCATCTGACTTTGCATTATACTTCGGCAAAACCAACAATTGGAAAGCATTAACTGCTAAAAGCGGGAATAGTAATAACGTTACGTATTCATCACCACCGTCAGTACGTACCCATAACGCGATTAACCATTCTAGAGTGGTTACAACAATCATAAAAAATAAGGCTGGAATGAGAACGTGTTTCTTTGTTAGCCTTGTCTTTTGAATAGCTGTTGCAATTGATCCTGCCAATAAGACAAGCAATAAAACTATATACAAGAGCCAATCTTGAGCAGTATGAGCATATGGTTTGAAGCGTAACAATACCAAATCAACTAACGTAACAACTATAATTAGCATTTGTACCCAATTCCATAATGTTAAAGAACGGAAAATGTTCACTCCAATTTGATGCACAGTTAAATATGCAAAGAACCCCATTTGCGCAATAACACTCATTGTAAAACCTAAAATAACAAACCAAATAATTCCTGAAAAGAACTCTGCCCATTCTCCATTAGAGAAATGCACAGCATAAAAGTCGTTCCATCTAATGAATAAACTAAAAACTCCTGTAATAGAACCACCGATCAACATTGCATTTAAGAAAAATTTAAACCAATTTCGTATCGTCACGACTAAAAGTCCTCCGTTTATAAAAACAATTTCTTGTTTCATTCTAACAACGAATCCGCAAAAAATCTATTTCTCCTGCAAATCAATACATATTACTTCGTTAATTGTGAACAATAATTGAAAGCAATATGAAGAAAGTGAGGGATTAGAATGGCCAAAAGGATCGTCTTTTCATTTTGCTTCATCGTTTTCTTGGCAGGTTGTTCTGCAAACCAACAAAATACACAGTCCTATGATGAAGTAAAGAAAATAATGCTCGATGCACTGCAATCTGAAGATGGCAAAAAAGCAATACGACAGCTTCTAGAAGATAACAGCTTTCGGGATTTAGTTATATTGGAAAATGAAGAAGTAAAAAAAGCAATTGAGGAAACATTGCTATCCAAAAAATCTGAAGAATATTGGAAGAAACAGTTTGAAGATCCAAAATTCCGTGAAACATTTGCTAAAAGTATGAAGAAGGAACAAGAAGGCGTTATGAAGGACTTAATTAAAGATGCTTCATTCCAAAAAGATCTTGAACAATTTTTTGGTCAGCCCGATATGCAAAAACAGCTCGAGAAGATTTTAAAATCAGCAAATTCAAAAGAAAATTTAGAAAAAATTATTGCTGAAACAATTGAAAGCCCACTTCTACAAGAAAAATGGCTCAAACTGATTCAATCTGCCGGTGAATCAGGTGGTGGTGGAGAGAAATCAAAGGGTGGTAAAAGTGGCGATGAGTCCAGTGGCGATAAACAGAAACAATGACAGTAATGATTAACAAAAAGAAGCGGGACCTTTTATAGGGTCCCGCTTCTTTTTGTAATTATTTTTCTTCTAATTTTCCAATTACGTTACGAGCGATATCAAGATAAATTTGACCTGTAGAATGATTTTTTGCATAAACAGATGGTGCAAAATCAACATCATTCCAGTCAGGTTGACCTAATGGAATCTGACCAAGTAATTCTGTGCGAAGTTCTTCAGCCAATTTAGGACCGCCGCCTTCGCCGAAGACGAATTCACGTTCGCCAGATACTTTTGATTGGAACCAAGACATATTTTCAATAACACCAAGGATGTTATGATCAGTTTTAATTGCCATTGCGCCTGCTCGAGCTGCTACAAACGCTGCAGTAGGATGTGGCGTTGTCACAACGATTTCATTTGATTCAGGTAGCATTTGGTGAATATCAAGTGCAATATCCCCTGTACCTGGAGGTAAGTCCAATAGTAAGTAGTCAAGCTCGCCCCACTCTACATCGCGGAAGAATTGGTCTAATACTTTTCCAAGCATTGGTCCGCGCCATACTACCGGTGCATTATCTTCAACAAAGAAGCCCATAGAAATCATTTTCACACCTAAGCGATCAACCGGAATAATACGGTTTTCTTCTACCACTGGCATTGTCTGTACACCCATCATATCAGGCACACTGAAACCATAGATATCAGCGTCAATTAGGCCGACTTTTTTGCCAAGACGTGCAAGAGCTACAGCAAGGTTAACTGATACTGTTGATTTACCTACACCGCCTTTACCTGAAGCGATTGAAATGAATTTAACATTATTAAGTGGAGATAATACATCTTGAGCTTCTGCTCTTGTAGCTGTACCACGAAATTGTTCTAAAATTTCTTGAGGAAGTTCTTCAAAACGAATACCTACAGTTTCCACTCCAGCGTTTTTCAATGCATCTACAACTTGCATTTGTAATTGCATTTGTTCTGGTGTACCAGTTTTAGCAATCGCCACTTTCACACTTACATGGTTTTTTTCTTCTTTTATTGAGACATTCGTAATACCGTTTGTTTCTGCTAATGTTTTATGTAAAAAAGGATCTTTTAGTTCTCCGACTAATTCACGGACTTGTTGTTCATTAATCACAATAGACACTCCTCTAGTAAATATCTTTTTTCGAATTTTAGTATATCACAAAGGGTATGAATTAGGTCTACGAGTTGCTTTATTCAATATTAATCTCAAAGTATTGCTCAATTCCTTGGACAATTGCATCTGCCATTTGATCTTGGTAATTCGGTGATGTAAGTAATTTTTGTTCTTCTGGATTACTGAGAAAGCCTGTCTCTATAAGTGCAGAAGGCATCGTAGCTTTTTTCAATAAATATACTTGCTTAATAGACAGCGCTTCTCGTTTTGTATTCTTCAAATTCTCTCGAATAGAAGACTGAATTTCTTTTGCCAAAAACTCACCACCGGGATGCCCATTTGCATGATAGAATACCTGTGCACCTCTCCACTTCGTTTCTGGAATTGCGTTAGCATGAATACTTATAAAGAGATCCGGTTTTTGCTTAGCTACAAGTCGTTCTCTTAAAAAAATGTCTTCTCTTTTACGTTCACGCAATGTGTTGTAACTTTGATCTGAAGCATGTTCGGCAATAACATCACCATTTTTAGTACGAGTCATAAATACAGTCGCACCTTTTTTCTTTAACTTCTTCTCTACCTTTTGCGCAATGGCAAGTGTGATATCTTTTTCAATAATATCCGCCGTAGATGCACCGCCATCTATCCCGCCATGCCCAGCATCTACTACTATTTTCACTCCACCAAGAGTTTCTGAGATGAAAAATCCCCGATCTGATGCTTTTACTCCATATACAACAAATAGTATACAACAAAGTAAAATTGTCCCTAAAATAAGCCACCGCTTCAAATAACGACACCGCCCTTTTGCATTAATATATGCCATAAGATTGGACGATATGTCGTATTGATAAGCGTATAAATATCATTTATATATAACTTCTTGTATTTTAAAACAAAAAACCGCCCCATAAAAATGGGACGGTTTGAATTCGCATAAACGAATGATTAACGTTTTGAGAATTGAGGTGCACGACGAGCGCCGCGAAGACCTGGCTTCTTACGTTCTTTCATACGTGGGTCACGAGTAAGTAGACCTGCTGATTTAAGTGCTGGACGGAAATCAGGATCAACTGTTAGTAATGCACGTGCAATACCGTGACGGATTGCGCCAGCTTGACCTGTGTATCCACCACCATTCACGTTAACGTGAATGTCGTAGCTTCCAACTGTTTCAGTTGCTACTAATGGTTGTTTAATAATTTCGCGTAAAGCAGCGAATGGGACGTAGTTTTCAACGTCGCGGTTGTTAATAACGATATTTCCTTCGCCTGGTACTAAACGTACGCGAGCTACAGAACTTTTACGACGACCTGTGCCGATATATTGAACTTGTGCCAAGGGTATTTCCTCCTCTAATGATTATCCGCGAAGCTCATATGCTTCTGGTTTTTGTGCTGCGTGTGGGTGTTCTGCTCCAGCGTATACGTGAAGTTTAGTGAACATTTGACGACCTAAAGAGTTTTTAGGAAGCATCCCTTTGATAGCTAATTCTAGCATTTGTTTTGGATATTTTTCTTTCATTTCACCTGCAGTACGAGTTTTTAAACCACCTGCAAATTGAGTGTGACGGTAATAAATTTTATCTTGTAATTTTTTACCTGTTAATTCGATTTTACCAGCGTTGATAAGGATTACGTGATCCCCAGTGTCAACGTTTGGTGTGAAAATTGCTTTATGTTTACCGCGTAAGATAGCAGCTACTTCAGAAGCTAAACGACCAAGAGTTTTGCCTTCTGCATCAACTACTAACCATTTACGCTCTACTTCGTGACCTTTAGCCATGAATGTTGTACGCATGTTAGTATCCTCCTACTAATTGTTTCTATTTTCTGTTCCAATTGTTTTCTTTATCCACAACACTATAAGATTCGGGGCTTATCGAGTGGGGTAATGAAAATACCATATGTCATATTATAACGAATAACAACTTTTGTCAAGTGCTTAACCAAAAACACCTGGTGATGTTGCTTCAGTCGTTATAGAACACAGATTCTAAGTACAATCCGTGTGGTGGCGCGGTTTTACCGGCATTTCCTCGATTCATTGAAGCAATAATTGAGGCAAGTTCATCAGCTTGGCGTTTACCAATTCCGACTTCCCATAAAGTACCTGCAATAATTCGCACCATATTATACAAAAAGCCATTTCCTTCAATTGTCATATGCAATTCCTCACCATGCCATTCAAAGTCTAACTTTGCAACAGTACGCACTTTATCTTTCACACTTGTATTGGCTGCACAAAAGCACGAAAAATCATGTGTCCCTAGAATATACTGTGCTGCTTCTTGCATAGCCATAACATTTGGCTTTACACCATTGGAAGGTGTCGCATAAAAACGTCTAAAAGGGCTCTGTACGGCTTCACACGACCAGATATAGCGATATCGCTTACCATGGACGCTAAACCTCGCGTGAAAGTCATTAGACACCTCTTCTATTTGAACAATTCGGATGTCTCTCGGCAATTGAACGTTTAATGCTTGTGCATAACGATCAAGAGGAATGGACAGTGTCGTATCAAAATGGATTACTTGGCCTGTTGCATGCACCTTAGCATCTGTTCTCCCACTTGCTGTCACCTGGACAATCTCATTTTTATGCATGACGGTAAGTACTTTCTGAAGCTCTTCTTGCACTGTACGTTTCTCAGGTTGCACTTGGTAACCTGAGAAATTCGTTCCATCATATGTGATTGTAGCTTTCATTCTTCTTTTCATCGTTATGCAGTCTCCTCATTCATTAACTACGAAGGATTATTAATAATGCTGTCATAGCTACAAGTAACAGGATCGCTAATGTATCCTTACTATCCCACTTCAGCTGGCGATAGCGTGTCCGTCCTTCTCCGCCTCGATAACCACGTACTTCCATTGCTGTTGCCAAATCCTCCGCACGCTTAAATGCACTAACGAAGAGTGGTACTAACAATGGTACTACGGCTTTAACACGTTCTTTAATTGGTCCTGTACTAAGATCAGATCCACGCGCCATTTGTGCCTTCATAATCTTATCTGTCTCATCCATTAGTGTAGGGATGAAGCGAAGCGATATTGACATCATTAGAGCTAACTCATGTACAGGTAATTTTAATTTTTTGAATGGATTCAATAGAACTTCTAATCCATCTGTAATTGAAATCGGTGAAGTTGTTAGCGTCAAAATGGATGTCATAAAGACTAATACTAAAAATCTAATAGAAATGAAAATACCTTGCTTCAAACCTTCTTCATATATACTGATAAACTTCCAGTGATAAAGCAGTTCACCTTCCTTCGTGAAGAAAATATGAAGTAAGAATGTAAATGCCATTAATATAATAACCGGCTTCAAGCCATTTATTAAGAAGTATAATTTAATCCGCGAAACAAAAATAACAAGTAGTGTAAACACAAAGAGAGCTGCATACGTCACAGGATTGTTCGCTAAAAATACGATAATGATAAATGCGAATACAAATAATAATTTCGAGCGAGGATCTAATTTATGCACGAAGGAATCCCCTGGCATAAAGCGGCCAAAAATCATTTTCTCCATCATTGACCCGCACGCTCCTCTCGAACAGCTTCCGCAATCGCTGATGCGAGCTCTTCTTCCGTTAGACAAAGCGTTGGTAACTTGCGACCGACCTTCTCTTCAAATTCTCTCTGGAAACGTACAATACGTGGAGGCTCTAGTCGATAAGCTGCCAATTGCTTAGCATTACCGAAGATTTCTTCTGGATTTCCTGTTAATACACATTTCCCTTCATGCATTATTGCAATTCGATCTGCATAACGTGCCGCATCTTCCATACTATGTGTCACAAGGATTGTCGTTAAATTTCTTTCCTTGTGTAGTTGTAGGAATAAATCCATAATTTCTTTACGACCTCGAGGATCAAGTCCAGCGGTTGGCTCATCAAGGACAATTACTTCCGGTTCCATAGCAAGTACCCCTGCAATAGCAGCTCTTCGCATTTGACCACCAGATAAATCAAATGGTGATTTATCAAGTACCGTAAGTGGTAAACCTACGAGCTCGATTAGTTGCTGCGCACGTTTTGTCGCTTCGTCTTCAGAGATACCAAAGTTCATCGGACCGAAAATAATATCTTTTAAAACCGTTTCTTCAAATAACTGATGTTCGGGAAACTGAAATACAATCCCTACTTTTTGACGAACCGGTTTTAAATCCTTCGTCTTTTTACCAGCTGTAATAGTCTTGTCTCCGATTTGTATAGTACCTTCTGTAGGTTTTAAAAGGGCATTTAGATGCTGTAAAATCGTAGACTTCCCTGATCCTGTATGACCTATAATTGCTTGATAGCTACCTGAAGGAATAGCCAATTCAACATCAAATAACGCTCTCTTTTCAAATGGCGTTCCCTGTGCATAAGCATAACTTACTTTTTGAAGTTGGATGTCCATAAGTCATTCACCAGCTCTTCTTCTGTCATGTGCTCGCCTAGAAGCTTTACACCATTTTGTTTCAAAAGCTTTGTTAGCTTCATAGCAAATGGTAAATCTAATCCAAGCTCTACTAATTGGTCGCCTAAAGCGAAAATTTCAGATGGTGTTCCTTCAGCAAATTTCTTGCCACCATTCATAAATAACATACGATCAGCTAATATAGCTTCTTCTAAATCATGTGTAATTGATAGGACCGTTAAACCAGTCTCTTCACGTAATGCTTGTACAGTAGCAAGTACTTCAGCACGACCTTGAGGATCGAGCATTGATGTCGCTTCATCCAAAATCAGTAATCTCGGTTTTAGTGCAAGTGCACCTGCAATTGCCACACGTTGCTTTTGACCACCTGATAGATGCTGTGGCTCATGATTTAAAAACTGATCCATCTTTACCTGTTTCAATGCCTCATGTACACGTTTAACCATTTCTTCATATGGTATACCGTTGTTTTCAAGTGCGAAAGCAACATCATCCTGTACAGTCGCTCCAACAAACTGATTATCAGGATTTTGGAATACCATACCCATTTGAGATCTTATATCCCAAAGATTTTCTTCTGTTAATGACTGATTCAAAACCTTAATCGTTCCTTCTTGTGGGAACAATAAGCCGTTCATAAGGCGCGCGATAGTTGATTTGCCAGATCCGTTGTGACCAACAATCGCAATCCATTCGCCCTCATGCACAGTAAATGACACGTCTTCAACCGCGTTCTTAATATCCGGTTCATCCGGGGAATATGTAAATGTGATGTGTTCCAGTGATAAGATTTCATCCATATGCTCAAACTCCTCTCGCTCAACTTCGCTCCGCTGTTCTCTCTAACTTACACTGTTTTATGTATGAATACTAGCTGAAAAGATTCTAGATTAGAAAAATACGACTTTTGCTTATAACGGCGAAAGTCGATTCTCTTCATTGCTAATATTTAGTGGACATGAGCTAGGGCTCTTCCAAATTAAATAAAAAAGCGCGCACCCCATTCAGAGAAATGCGCTTTGTTTCGTATCTCCGTTCTTAAAGTTGCTCAGACCTTAAGAGTGAATGAGGTGCGTAGAGCTAAACGAGACGGCACTTATGTCCGCTCATCATAACACTCTGCTTTTAAATTTGTCGTATAAATCTTAATTCTAATTTTTAAAAAAAGAGGGTGCAGTTCAAATAGCTATGAACCAAACACCCTCCTCCGCATCGTATGATTAAACTAGTTCAATCACAACTACAGGCGCACCGTCACCGCGGCGAGGTCCCATTTTCATAATGCGTGTATAACCGCCTTGGCGTTCAGCGTAGCGTGGTGCTACATCATCGAACAATTTTTGCAAAGCGTAAACTGTTGATTCATTGCCTTCAGCGTCAGTTGTAGTAGCTAATTCACGACGAATAAATGTAGCTGCTTGACGACGAGCATGCAAGTCTCCGCGTTTGCCTAAAGTAATCATTTTCTCAACAACCGAACGTAATTCTTTAGCACGAGTTTCTGTTGTTTCAATGCGCTCATTGATGATTAAGTCAGTAGCTAAATCGCGTAACATCGCTTTACGTTGAGAACTTGTACGTCCAAGTTTTCTGTAACCCATGGATGTTTCCCTCCTTTGTTCAATAACTGATCAGTCTTTTATATAAAAGTTCGCTTAGTCTTCTTCGCGTAACCCTAAACCAAGCTCTTCTAACTTCGCTTTTACTTCTTCTAATGATTTACGTCCTAGGTTACGAACTTTCATCATGTCGTCCTCAGACTTGTTAGCAAGTTCAAGAACAGTGTTGATACCTGCTCGTTTTAAACAGTTGTAAGAACGCACAGAAAGATCAAGCTCTTCGATAGTCATCTCTAAGACTTTTTCTTTTTGGTCTTCTTCTTTTTCAACCATGATTTCAGCAGTTTGTGCCTCGTCTGTTAAACCAACGAAGATATTTAAGTGCTCGGTTAATATTTTTGCTCCGAGCGAAATCGCCTCTTTAGGACCGATGCTACCATCTGTCCATACATCAAGAGAAAGTTTATCGAAATCAGACGATTGTCCAACACGAGTGTTTTCTACTTGGAAGTTGACGCGTGAAACTGGAGTGTAAATAGAGTCGATCGGGATCACGCCAATTGGAAGATCCTCGCGTTTGTTTTGATCAGCAGGAGTGTAACCACGTCCACGTTGCGCATACATACGCATACGAAGATGACCATTTTTAGCAATAGTTGCAATATATAGATCTGGGTTTAACACTTCAACGTCACTGTCATGCGTAATATCCGCAGCAGTTACTACTCCGTCACCTTTGAAATCTATTTCAATGACTTTTTCTTCATCAGAATAGATTTTTAAAGCTAGCTTTTTAATGTTCAAAATAATTGATGCAACATCTTCTACAACGCCCTCAATAGTAGAGAATTCGTGTAGTACGCCGTCAATTTGGATTGAAGTAACAGCAGCTCCTGGTAAAGAAGACAGAAGGATACGACGTAAAGAATTTCCCAAAGTGTTTCCATATCCACGTTCAAGTGGTTCTACAACAAACTTGCCGTATTTGGCATCATCGCTGATCTCAACGGTTTCAATCTTTGGTTTTTCAATTTCGATCATTCAAATTTACCCTCCTTCAAAACATCGAATGTATGATTTTTATTTCCTACATAAAATCGAATGTCTAATCAATCATGTGTCTGCACAATTCAGTTTGTACAAGAAATGAGATTCTCAATCAATAGATTGAGATTCATCAATTATACACGACGACGTTTTGGTGGGCGGCAACCGTTATGTGGAACTGGAGTTACATCTTTAATTGCTGTAACGTCTAAACCTGCAGATTGAAGTGCACGAATAGCAGCTTCACGACCTGCACCAGGACCCTTAACAGTTACTTCTAAAGTTTTTAAACCATGCTCGATTGATGTTTTAGCAGCAGTTTCAGCAGCCATTTGTGCAGCAAAAGGAGTTGATTTACGAGAACCACGGAATCCTAAAGCACCTGCACTTGACCAAGAAACAGCGTTACCTTGCATGTCAGTGATGGTTACAATTGTATTATTAAATGTAGAACGGATGTGAGCAATACCAGATTCGATATTCTTTTTCACACGACGTTTACGAGATTGTTGTTTACGTGCCATGTTAAGAAGAAACCTCCTTTACCGATTATTTTTTCTTGTTCGCTACAGTTTTACGAGGACCTTTACGCGTACGCGCATTGTTCTTCGTATTTTGACCGCGAACAGGTAAACCGCGACGGTGACGGATACCACGGAAAGATCCGATTTCCATCAAGCGTTTAATGTTAAGAGAGATCTCACGACGAAGATCACCTTCTAATTTATAAGTGTCTAATTGTTCACGGATTTTGTTAAGTTCGTCTTCAGTAAGATCGCGAACTCGAGTACTTTCAGAAACACCTGCTCCAGCAAGAACTTGCTTAGCAGTAGTGTTACCTACTCCGTAAATGTAAGTTAATGAAATTACAACGCGTTTGTCGCGAGGAATGTCAACACCAGCAATACGTGCCATATACGTTGTGCACCTCCTTCAAATTAACCTTGTTTTTGTTTGTGTTTAGGATTTTCACAGATTACCATTACTTTACCGCGTCGGCGAATAACTTTACATTTTTCGCAGATCGGTTTCACAGATGGTCTCACTTTCATCTAACCTAACCTCCTTAGTGGTCCGGAGTGCAAAAGATTATTTAAAACGGTATGTGATACGACCGCGAGTTAAGTCATATGGAGATAACTCAATAGTTACTTTATCTCCAGGCAAGATGCGAATAAAGTGCATACGAATTTTGCCCGATACATGAGCAAGAACTGTATGACCATTTTCTAATTCTACCTTAAACATCGCGTTTGGCAAAGTCTCAACAACTGTGCCTTCGATTTCAATTACATCGTCTTTCGCCATCGACCCTGTCTCCCTTCTATATGCAATTCAGGTTCCCATCTTCAAATCAAACGGAATTTGCTTCAAGTTTTTTTCTTTCATGAAAGAAACGACTCGTCTCAACATATGTTTGGATTGTATGAGAGATGTTCGAAAGACGCTCATCAGGTTTCGCTTCTTACAACCCATGGAATTGACTTTCCGTTTGAACCTTGTTTCCCTCATGTCAACATGACCATCCGGAATTGCCTTGGATAAGATCCTTCCATACCCGTTTGCACAGATGCTTCCACGAAACCCATTATACCCTTTCAGAACTATGATTGCATCAAGGACAAAGGGTATCCCGTATACCGATACATCTAATTCATCAGTGCATAGACCGGGCACAATATGCTTTTGCAGCTCTCGAAAATACATTTCCGTTGCTACCGCATACTCCCCGCGGAGGCAGTTATCTGCACCCGGGATTCGGGTATTAGTTGCGGCTGCCCTGTAATAGAGCATCTACGTCAGCAAAAACATCTGAGATATCTTGCTGTCCGTTGATATTTGTTAACACGTTTTTATCTTGATAAAAATCAAGTAAAGGTTGTGTTTGTTTGATATTCACTTCCAGGCGATTAGAAACCGTTTCTGGATTATCGTCAGCTCTTTGATAAAGTTCTCCTCCGTCTTTATCACAAATGCCTTCCTCTTTAGAAGGATTAAACACTAAGTGATAAGCAGAGCCACATACTTTACAGATACGACGACCTGTTAAACGTTTAATCAACTCTTCTTGTTCTACTTGAATATTTACTACATATTCTATTTTCTTACCAAGATCAGATAAAATATTATCTAACGCATCAGCTTGTTCAATAGTACGTGGAAAACCATCTAGTAGGAAGCCTTGATCACAATCAGGTTGGCTTAAGCGCTCGCGAACGATACCAATCGTTACTTCATCTGGTACAAGTGCACCTTTATCAATAAACGATTTCGCTAAAAGACCTAATTCCGTACCACCTTTAATAGCTGCACGGAACATATCGCCTGTAGAAATATGAGGGATTGCGTACTTCTCAACAATTTTATCTGCTTGAGTGCCTTTACCAGCACCAGGCAAACCCATCAAAACGATATTCATACGGAGAGAGCCCCCTCAAGTTATTGTGAAGGTTCAAGGAACGAAAATCGTCCCTAGAAACCAACATTATTTCATGAAACCTTTGTAGTGGCGTTTCACAAGTTGTGATTCTAATTGTTTCATCGTTTCCAGTGCAACACCGACAACGATTAGTAGACTAGTACCGCCAATTTGTGCCGATGATGGAAGCTTCGCAACATTAATGAAAATGATTGGAAGAATCGCAACAAGCGACAAGAAGATCGCACCTACAAACGTTAAGCGATATAAAACAGTTGTTAGATAATCTTGAGTGCTTTTACCTGGGCGAATACCCGGAATATAGGCACCTTGCTTTTTCAAATTATCTGCAACTTTTTCAGGATTCACTTGAACGAACGCATAGAAATATGCAAACGCAACAATTAACGCTACATAAATGATCATCCCAACTGGTTGAGAATAATCGAACGTTCTTTCAATGAACTGAGTTGCTTTATTATCTCCAAAGAAAGTTGCAATTGTTCTTGGCGTTACGATAAACGCAACAGCAAAGATTACTGGGATAACCCCAGCCGCATTTACTTTCAATGGTAAATGAGATTGTTGTGCACCTCTTTGAGCACCAGCACGTTTTGCATATTGAATAGGAATTTTACGCAACGCTTGTTGAACGTAAATGACACCTACAACAATCGCAAGAGCGGCCAATACAATAAGAGCCATCACGATTATACGGATGAATAATTGCTCTCCCGCATTCTCGAATTGTGAAGCATAAATTTGATTCACAGTGTTTGGCAATGCAGCTACGATACCTGCGAAGATGATAATGGAAATACCATTCCCAACACCTTTTTCAGTAATTTGCTCACCTAACCAAAGTAAAAATGCAGTACCAGCAGTTAACACAATCGCAATTGTTAAGTACGTCATAACACCCTCATCTTTAATCAATGAACCGCCGTACATACGGTTAAAACCGTAAGACATTGCGATTGATTGAATAAATGCAAGGATAATTGCGAAGTAACGTGTAAATTGAGCGATTTTACGTCGACCAACTTCACCTTGTTTTGACCACTCGGTGAACTTTTGGACAACATCCATTTGCAATAGCTGAACTATAATTGAAGCCGTAATGTATGGCATTATACCCATAGCAAAAATCGAGAAGTTTGACAAAGCTCCCCCACCAAATGTATTTAAAAAACCAACTAAACTATATTGATCAGTGGCTTTTAATACATTAGCGTCGACGTTTGGTACCGGTATAAACGTTCCAAGACGGAATACGACCAACATCAAAAGAGTGAAAATGATTTTATTTCTAATATCTCTCACGCGCATAAAGTTAGAGATTGTTTGAAACATTAAATCACCTCGATTTGTCCGCCAGCATTCTCAATTGCTTCTTTAGCAGAACCTGAGAATTTATGAGCTTTAACAGTAAGCTTTTTCTCAAGAGTTCCATTACCTAGAACTTTGATTCCAGCTTTCTCGTTGCTCACAACACCAGTTTCAATTAATAAAGCTGGTGTTACTTCTGTGCCGTCTTCAAAACGATTTAAAGCGTCAAGGTTTACGATAGCGTATTCTTTACGATTAATGTTCGTAAATCCACGTTTAGGTAAACGACGGAACAATGGGTTTTGACCGCCTTCAAATCCTGGACGAACGCCGCCGCCAGAACGAGCTTTTTGACCTTTATGCCCTCTACCAGAAGTTTTACCGTTACCAGAACCGATACCACGACCTACGCGGTTACGTTCTTTACGTGAACCTAAAGCTGGTTCTAACTCATGAAGTTTCATTTGGGTGGCACCTCCTTGTTATTGATTTTTGAATTAAATCTCTGTAACAGTAACTAAATGTGCTACTTTTGTGATCGCACCGCGAACAGCCACATTATCTGGATGTTCAACAGTATGATTTACTTTACGTAAGCCAAGCGCTTCGATTGTTTTACGTTGAGCAGGTTTAGTACCGATTAAACTTTTAGTAAGGGTAATTTGTAGTTTAGTTGACATATTATTTCCCCCCTTAACCTAATAGTTCTTCTACTGATTTACCGCGAAGTTTTGCAACTTCTTCAGCATGTTTAAGTTCAGATAAACCTCTAACAGTAGCGCGAACCATGTTAATTGGCGTATTTGAACCAAGTGATTTTGAAAGAATATCAGTGATACCAGCAAGCTCTAATACAGCACGAACTGGTCCACCAGCGATAACTCCTGTACCAGGAGCAGCAGGTTTAATCATGATGTTACCTGCACCGAAGCGACCCATGATTAAGTGTGGTGTTGTACCACCAACACGTGGAACTTCGATCAAGTTTTTCTTCGCATCTTCTACTGCTTTGCGAATTGCATCAGGTACTTCCTGAGCTTTACCTGTACCGAAACCAACATGGCCATTACGGTCTCCAACCACTACTAGTGCAGTGAAGCGGAAACGACGTCCACCTTTAACAACTTTAGCAACGCGGTTGATCGTAACAACGCGTTCTTCAAGTTCTAGTTTGTTTGCGTCAATGCGACTCATGAAATGTGTACCTCCTTCTTATTAAAATTCTAAACCATTTGCACGTGCAGCTTCAGCTAAAGCTTTAACACGTCCATGATATAAGTAACCACCACGGTCAAATACAACAGCTTTGATGTTTTTTTCCGCAGCGCCTTTAGCGATAGTTTCACCGATTTTTGTAGCAGCTTCTAAGTTACCAGCAGTTCCTTCAAACTCTTTATCCATAGTTGAAGCACTTACTAGTGTTAGGCCTTTAGAATCATCGATAATTTGTGCGTAAATGTGTTTGTTTGAACGGAATACGTTTAAACGTGGACATTCAGCAGTACCAGTAATTTTAGAACGCACGCGCGCATGACGTTTTTTACGAACTTGATTCTTATCTTGTTTCGTAATCACAGAGGTCACTCCTTTCTAATGCTTTAAGCAGCATTATTTACCTGTTTTACCTTCTTTACGACGAACGAATTCGCCTTCATAACGGATCCCTTTACCTTTATAAGGCTCTGGTGGACGCACTTGACGAATGTTAGAAGCAAGTGCTCCAACACGTTCTTTGCTAATCCCTTTAACGATAACTTTAGTGTTTGAAGGAACTTCTACAGTTACTCCCTCTTCAGGTGTGAACTCAACAGGATGTGAGTAACCTACGTTCAATACAAGTTTAGTTCCTTGTAATTGAGCACGGTAACCTACACCAACTAATTCAAGTGCACGTTCAAATCCTTCAGAAACACCAGTAATCATGTTTGCTAAAAGAGCACGAGTTGTACCATGGTTAGTACGGTGGTCTTTTGACTCAGAAGGACGAGATACTGTAATCACGTTACCTTCTTGTTCAATTTTCATATCTTTGTTAAAAGAGCGAACAAGTTCACCTTTTGGTCCTTTAACAGTTACTGTGTTGTCAGCAGCGACAGTTACAGTTACAGTAGCAGGTACCTCGATTGGTTTTTTACCTACGCGAGACATTTATGTTGCACCTCCATTCTTTTGTTGCTAATTACCAAACGTAAGCTAAGATTTCTCCGCCAACTTGTTTAGCGCGAGCTTCTTTATCAGTTAATAAACCGTTTGAAGTTGAAACTAAAGCGATTCCTAGTCCGTTCAACACTTTAGGTACTTCGTTAGTTTTCGCATAAACGCGTAAACCTGGTTTAGAAATACGTTTTAATCCTGTAATAACACGTTCGTTTTCTTGGCCATATTTTAAGAAGATACGGATGATACCTTGTTTGTCATCTTCTACATACTCAACGTCACGTACAAAACCTTCACGCTTAAGAATTTCAGCGATCTCTTTTTTGATATTAGAAGCCGGAACCTCTAATTTCTCGTGACGGACCATGTTAGCATTACGAATGCGTGTAAGCATATCTGCAATCGGATCTGTCATTGTCATTACATTTACCTCCTTCCCAAATTAGGGGATTACCAGCTGGCTTTTTTCACGCCAGGAATTTGTCCCTTATATGCAAGTTCTCGGAAACAAATACGGCAAAGTTTAAATTTGCGGTATACAGAGTGTGGACGCCCACAGCGTTCACAACGAGTGTATTCTTGCACTTTAAACTTTTGCGTGCGTTGTTGTTTAACGATCATTGATTTTTTAGCCACGTTTTCGCCCTCCTTGTTTTATTACTTTTGGAACGGCATACCGAATTGAGTTAGTAACTCGCGAGCTTCTTCATCAGAGTTCGCAGTAGTTACGATAACGATATCCATACCGCGTACTTTAGAAACTTTATCGTAGTCGATTTCTGGGAAGATTAATTGCTCTTTAATACCAAGAGTATAGTTACCGCGACCGTCAAATGCTTTTTTAGAAACACCACGGAAGTCACGTACACGTGGAAGAGAAACAGCGATTAGTTTATCCAAGAAGTCATACATACGCTCACCGCGTAATGTAACTTTCGCACCGATTGGCATTCCTTCACGAAGACGGAAACCTGCGATAGATTTTTTAGCTTTAGTAATAACAGGTTTTTGACCTGTAATTAATGCTAATTCTTCAACAGCTGAGTCAAGAACTTTAGAGTTTTGAACTGCGTCACCAACACCCATGTTAATAACGATTTTGTCAACTTTAGGAACTTGCATAACTGATGTATATTCAAACTTGCTCATAAGAGCAGGTGAAACCTCGTTTACAAATTTTTCTTTTAGGCGGCTCATGTGTTTGTACCTCCCTTCTCTATAACTTATTTATCGATTACTGCACCTGATTTTTTTGCTACACGAACTTTTTTGCCATCTTCGATTTTATAACCTACGCGAGTCGGCTCGCCAGATTTTGGATCGATTAGCATTACGTTCGAAACGTGAATTGCTGCCTCTTGGCTGACAATTCCACCTTGTGGGTTAACTTGGTTAGGTTTCACGTGTTTTTTGACGATGTTTACACCTTCAACTAGTACACGATCATTTTTAGGGAAAGCAGCAAGAATTACACCTGTTTTGCCTTTTTCTTTACCTGAAATAACCTTTACCTTGTCGCCTTTTTTAACATGCATTCTGTCGCACCTCCTTGATTGGCACTTTCATGAAAATTAAAGAACTTCCGGAGCTAAAGATACGATTTTCATGAAGCTGTTGTCACGTAATTCACGTGCTACAGGTCCGAAAATACGAGTTCCGCGTGGTGATTTGTCATCTTTGATGATTACACATGCGTTCTCATCGAATTTGATGTAAGTACCGTCTTTACGACGAACGCCGCTTTTCGTACGAACGATTACAGCTTTAACTACTTCACCCTTCTTGACAACGCCACCTGGTGTTGCTTTCTTGACAGTACATACGATTACATCACCGATGTTCGCAGTTTTACGTCCAGAACCACCAAGTACTTTGATAGTTAATACTTCTTTCGCACCTGAGTTGTCAGCAACTTTTAAACGGGTTTCTTGTTGGATCACTTAGGTTACCTCCCTTCGGACGTTGTTAGTTCCGAAATTTAATTAGATAATAACCGCTTTTTCTACTACTTCAACCAAACGGAAACGTTTAGTAGCTGATAGCGGACGAGTTTCCATAATGCGGACGATATCTCCAACTTTTGCTTCGTTGTTTTCATCATGCGCCTTGAATTTCTTAGAGTATTTTACACGTTTGCCATAAAGCTTATGCTTTTTGTGAGTTTCAATTAAAACTGAGATAGTTTTATCCATTTTATCTGAAACTACGCGGCCAGTGTAAACTTTGCGTTGGTTACGCTCAGTCATGCTGCAAACCTCCTTTATCAGTTATTTGCACTGATTTCTCTTTCACGAATCACAGTTTTCATACGCGCAATTGCTTTGCGTACTTCGCGGATGCGAGCTGTGTTTTCTAATTGACCAGTCGCCAATTGGAAGCGAAGGTTAAAAAGCTCTTCTTTCAGTGATTTTACTTTAGTTTCGATTTCTGCTGTTGTAAGTTCACGGATTTCATTAGCTTTCATTAGATTCACCACCAATTTCTTCACGTTTAACGATCTTACATTTCACAGGAAGCTTATGAGATGCTAAACGAAGTGCTTCACGAGAGATTTCCTCAGAAACGCCTCCGATTTCGAACATAATTTTTCCTGGTTTAACTACTGCTACCCATCCTTCAGGAGCACCTTTACCTGAACCCATACGCACTTCTAGAGGCTTTTTCGTATATGGTTTATGTGGGAAGATTTTAATCCAAACTTTACCGCCACGTTTCATGTAACGAGTCATCGCGATACGTGCAGCTTCGATTTGACGGTTAGTGATCCAGCTAGCTTCAGTTGCTTGTAAACCGAATTCGCCGAATGCAATTTCTTTACCGCCTTTCGCTTCTCCACGCATTTTTCCGCGGTGTACACGACGGTATTTTACGCGTTTTGGCAATAACATATTATTTGCCTCCTTCCTCAGAGTTCTTCTTCACTGGAAGGACTTCACCGCGGTAGATCCATACTTTAACACCTAATTTACCATAAGTAGTGTCAGCTTCTGCATGAGCATAATCAATGTCAGCACGAAGAGTATGAAGCGGAACAGTTCCTTCACTATAATGTTCAGCACGCGCAATATCAGCGCCGCCTAGACGACCAGATACTTGAGTTTTAATCCCTTTAGCGCCTGCACGCATTGTGCGTTGAATAGTTTGTTTTTGTGCACGACGGAATGATACACGGTTTTCTAATTGGCGAGCAATGTTTTCTGCAACCAATTTAGCGTCAAGATCCGCACGTTTGATTTCAACAATATTGATGTGAACGCGTTTACCAGTGATTTTGCCAAGGTTTTTACGAAGTGATTCCACTTCAGTACCGCCCTTACCAATAACCATACCTGGTTTCGCAGTGTGAATTGTAATATTAACACGGTTTGCAGCGCGTTCGATTTCTACTTTAGAAACTGAAGCTTCTTTTAAGCTTGTTTCAATGTATTTACGTACTTTAATGTCTTCATGAAGTAAAGTAGCGTACTCTTTTTCAGCGTACCATCTAGATTCCCAATCACGAATGACACCAACACGTAATCCTATTGGATGTACTTTTTGACCCACGTATTATCCCTCCTTCTTCTCAGATACCACTAGAGTAATGTGGCTTGTACGTTTGTTAATTGCGCTTGCACGTCCTTGTGCGCGTGGACGGAAACGTTTTAACGTTGGACCTTCATCAACGAATACTTCTGAAATAACTAGGTTATTTACATCTAAATCATAGTTATGTTCAGCATTTGCAACTGCAGATTTTAGTACTTTTTCAACTACAGGAGACGCTGCTCTTGGAGTGTGACGTAAAATTGCAACCGCTTCGCCAATTTGCTTGCCTCGGATTAAATCAACCACTAAGCGGACTTTACGAGGAGCAATGCGAACTGTGCGAGCAATAGCTTTAGCTTCTTGCATCAGGATTTACCTCCCCTCATATTAGCGTACTGATGTTTTCTTATCATCTGCACCATGACCTTTATATGTGCGTGTTGGTGCGAACTCACCTAGTTTATGACCTACCATATCTTCAGTCACGTATACAGGAACATGTTTACGTCCATCATATACAGCGATAGTTAGTCCGATAAAGTTCGGGAAGATAGTAGAACGGCGAGACCAAGTCTTGATAACTTGTTTTTTCTCAGAAGCCTCTTGTGCTTCCACTTTTTTCATTAAGTGGTCATCTACAAAAGGTCCTTTTTTCAAGCTGCGACCCATATTGGAGCCTCCCTCCGTGATCCCACTACGGTTCTTTCAACGAACCGCAGTCTAATCACTTTATTTTTTACGACGACGAATGATAAGTTTGTCGGATTTGTTTTTCTTGTTACGAGTTTTATAACCAAGAGCTGGTTTACCCCATGGTGTCATTGGTGATTTACGTCCGATTGGAGAACGTCCTTCACCACCACCGTGTGGGTGATCGTTCGGGTTCATTACAGATCCACGTACAGTTGGGCGTTTGCCTAACCAACGAGTACGACCTGCTTTACCGATGTTGATTAATTCGTGTTGTTCGTTACCAACTTGACCGATTGTAGCACGGCAAGTAGCAAGAATCATGCGAACTTCGCCAGATTGAAGACGAACTATTACGTATTTACCCTCTTTACCAAGGATTTGAGCTGATGTACCAGCAGAACGTACTAATTGTCCACCTTTACCAGGTTTCATTTCGATGTTATGGATTGTAGTACCCATTGGAATATTTTCAAGTGGTAACGCGTTACCTACTTTAATATCAACATCTGCACCTGAAATAATTGTCATTCCTACAACTAGACCTTTAGGTGCTAGGATGTAGCGTTTTTCACCATCTGCATAATTAATTAATGCGATGTTTGCAGAACGGTTTGGATCATATTCGATAGTAGCAACGCGTCCTGGAATGCCATCTTTCAAACGTTTGAAATCGATGACACGATATTGGCGTTTATGGCCACCACCATTATGACGAACAGTGATTTTACCTTGGTTATTACGACCAGCTTTGCGTTTAGTCGGCTCTAACAATGATTTCTCAGGCTTGTTAGTTGTGATTTCAGCAAAGTCAGATGACGTCATGTTACGACGACCATTTGAGGTAGGCTTATACTTTTTAATCGCCATTTGAGTTCCCTCCTTCTTTATTGTTCAATTATGAACGAAAATTACATTTCGAATAATTCGATTTCGTTGCCAGCAACTAATTTAACGATTGCTTTACGGCGTTTGTTTGTATAACCACCGAATTTACCTACGCGTTTGTATTTACCTTTGTAGTTCATGATGTTTACTTTCTCAACTTTAACACCAAAGATAGATTCAACAGCGTCTTTAACTTCAGTTTTGTTGGCACGAGTGTCAACTTCAAATGTATATTTGTTTTCTGCCATTAGTTCTGAAGAACGCTCAGTAATGACAGGACGTTTTAAAATATCACGTGCTTCCATTAACCAAGCACCTCCTCAACTTTTTCTACAGCAGCTTTAGTGAAAACTACTTTTTCGTGACCTAAAAGATCAAGAACGTTAATACCAGCAGCTGGTACAACAGTAACGCCTTGGATGTTACGAGCAGATAATGCTACGTTTTCATCTAAATTAGCAGTTACGAATAATGCTTTAGATTCGATTGAAAGATCTTTAAGAACTTTTACGAAATCTTTAGTTTTTGGTGCGTCTAGTTTAAGAGCATCTAATACTAAGAAATTAGTTTCTAATACTTTAGCAGATAGAGCTGATTTAAGAGCTAAACGACGTACTTTTTTCGGTAGTTTGTAGCTATAGCTACGAGGTACTGGACCGAATACTACACCACCACCACGCCATTGTGGAGAGCGAATAGAACCTTGACGAGCACGGCCTGTTCCTTTTTGCTTCCATGGTTTACGACCACCACCAGCAACTTCAGAACGGTTTTTTACTTTATGGTTACCTTGACGTAATGAAGCGCGTTGAGCGATTACTGCGTCGAATAACACGTTTTGGTTTGGTTCAATTCCGAAGATTGCATCGTTTAATTCGATTTCACCAACAGAAGAACCCGTTTGACTAAGCAAAGATACTTTTGTCATTCCTGTTTCCTCCTTTCTTCGGTAAGTTAGTTAGCTTTAATAGCAGCTTTTACTGTTACTAATGCTTTACGAGAACCAGGAACATTACCTTTAATAAGTAGTAAGTTGCGTTCAACGTCAACTTTTACGATTTCTAAGTTTTGGATTGTAACAACTCCGCCACCCATTTGACCAGGTAATTTCTTTTGTTTGAATACGCGGTTCGGAGCAACTGGACCCATTGAACCAGGACGACGGTGGTAACGAGAACCGTGGGACATAGGACCACGAGATTGTCCGTGGCGTTTAATAACACCTTGGAAACCTTTACCCTTAGTAACACCTGTTACATCTACTACATCGCCTTCTGCGAAAATTTCAACTTTGACTTCTTGACCAACCTCGTACTCAGCTAAGTTTACATCGCGGATTTCGCGGATGAAGCGCTTAGGAGCAGTGCTTGCTTTAGCTACGTGTCCTTTTTCAGGTTTGTTAGAAAGCTTTTCACGCTTATCTTCGAAACCGATTTGGATCGCTTCGTAACCATCTGTATCAACTGATTTCTTTTGAAGAACTACGTTTGGAGTAGCTTCAACTACAGTTACAGGAATTAAATCACCGTTCTCAGCAAAAACTTGCGTCATACCGATTTTTCTACCTAAGATTCCTTTGGTCATTTGTCACACCTCCTGTGATTATTGTTTTTCTATTTTCATTTTTACCATTAAAGTTTGATTTCAATATCAACGCCAGATGGTAAATCAAGTTTCATTAACGCGTCAACAGTTTGTGGTGTTGGGTTAACGATATCGATCAGACGTTTATGAGTACGCATCTCGAATTGCTCACGAGAATCTTTGTACTTATGCACGGCACGCAGAATTGTGTACACCGATTTTTCAGTTGGAAGTGGAATCGGACCTGATACACTTGCACCTGAACGTTTAGCAGTTTCCACAATTTTCTCAGCAGATTGATCAAGAATTCTATGATCATATGCTTTCAAACGGATACGGATCTTTTGTTTTGCCATTATTTTCCCTCCTTTTCGCCTATTTCCTAGACATTCTCCACGGAAATTTCTCCGTCACACGCGCCATGGCAATGCGGCCGGGTGTGTCGGCAACCTCCCGCTTCATCGCAGTCGAAGACCAACATTTGATATTATACACATAAAAAAAAGAATAAGCAAGTCTTTTTGCTAAACTCTTTTCAATGTCACGTTTATTCTATGTTATCCTCATCTTTTGCTCTTCAGCAGATTCCAAGTATATAAAAAATACAGCTATATTGCAAATTATATGTAATAAAAAAGGATGCAATTCAATTCGAATTGCATCCTTACTATTATAAGAAAAATACACAAGCAATCCAGCCAAAGATGATGAGTGGAATATTTACGAAGATAAATGTTGGTACACATGTATCCCAAATATGATTGTGCTGACCGTCAACATTTAGACCCGCAGTTGGTCCGAGTGTCGTATCTGATGCAGGCGATCCAGCATCTCCTAAAGCACCTGCTGTTCCAATCAAACACATAATCGCTAATGGACTTAATCCTAGTTCAACAGATAACGGTACAAATAACGTCGCTATAATTGGAATTGTTGCAAAAGATGAACCTATCCCCATCGTCACGATTAAACCAATAATTAGCATTACCAATACCGCTAAGCTAGTATTACCTTCTAAAATACTTAATGAACTGTTAATAAGGCTATCTATATCTCCTGTTGCATTTATAACAGATGCAAAGCCGTTTGCTGCAATCATAACAAATCCGATAAATGACATCATGCGCATTCCATCTGTTAAAACTTCATCCGCTTCTCTCCATTTTAAAGCTCCAGTAACGTACATAATGGTAATACCTGCAAATGCACCAACAATCATAGAATCAGTTGTAATCTGTGTATAGAGAGCTGCAATTAATGCAATGATAGTTGAAATAATCACTCTTTTGCTAACCTTTAGTTCTAAAGGAGATGTTTCAACACCCGCTTCTTCGTAGCGTCGAGGTTTACGATAGAAGAATAATGCAACAACTAAACCAATAAGCATACCTAACACCGGAATAGCCATTGCAATAGGAACATCACTTACGGATACTTCCATGCCAGCCTTCGTTACTTGAGTCGCTATAATCTCTTGGAAAATAGAACCGAATCCTGAAGGTACAAAACTATATGTGCCCACTAAACCAACTGCAATAATTGTTGAGATAATTCGGCGATCTACTTCAAGCATATTTAGGATTTTCAAAATTGGCGGAATTAATAACGGAATAAATGCTATATGAATCGGAATTAAGTTTTGAGAGAATACGGCCATTGCAAAAATTAAAAAGAAGATTAAAGCCTTCACTAATCCTTGTTTATTGCTTGCACCGTTTTTATTTAAAAGTTTCAGAATCGAAGCAATCATTAACTCTGGAATTCCTGTTTTTGAAATGGCGATTGCAAAACCACCTAATAATCCGTAACTCAAAGCTATTGTTGCCCCTGCACCTAACCCTTCTGTAAATGTTTCTACAGTTTTAGAAATTCCCATACCACTTGTTAGGCCACCTGCAAACGCACCTAATACAAGTGAAAGAACAACATTTATACGTAATAAGCTTAATATCAACATGACAGCTATCGCTATAATTACTGCATTCATAATTCACACTTCACTTTCATACTCTAGTTCTCTAGTTCGATAAAGTAATTATAAGTAGATTAATTATTAATGTCAATAAAAAAATCCCACATAAAGTAATACTCTACATGGGATTTTTTCTGTAATTATAAACTTTCATTTACAACTTTGCGGTAATACGTAACAGACAACAATGCAAATACCGAATAAAGTAACGCGTAAATACTCATTGTCAGAATTAATGGTGTTGTTAACTCTGTACCAAATAGCATCCAGCCTGATTTAACCGCAAAATAACTGTGTAGTAACCCAATTAGAAGTGGTACACCGAAGTTAAAAGCTTGCTTCATATAAATTCCCTTCATAATCTCTGACTTCGTAAAGCCGATTTTACGAAGAACTGTATAAGACTCTCTTTCATCTTCTGCATCGGACATTTGCTTGAAGTATAAAACACTGCCCGTTGCCAGTAAGAATGCGAGACCGAGGAATGCTGTAATGAAAATGACATTACCCCATAATTCTAATGCATCAGTTTTATTACCTTCCTGAGTCCATGCAAAAAATTGTTTTTCTTTCCCCTTTGTATCCTTTGTAGTGAATTTCCCACCATTGGTTGTCTTTATATATATTCCTTGAACCTTCTCCAAATCTTTTTCTTCAAATGAGTAACCTTCTTGCTCATACCAAATGGAGTTCTTCTGAATTTCGGAATCTGTTGATAACTTATCGAAATATTGGTCTGTTACAACAATAGCTGCACTACCATATGAAAGTTGACTTGTAATAATACCCGCCTTTTCAAGTCCGATCATTTTTAGTTTTGATTTGCCTTCTGTTGTATGCACAGTCATAGACTTACCAACTTCTAGAGGCATTAATTCTGCAAGCATACCGCTATATCCTACTAGATAAGCTTCACCCTCTTTTAAACTAGCTTTAGGGTAGACTTTCTTCATATCGCTTAACTTTGTCACTATGGAATCAAGTCGTATATTTTCTTTAATATCACTAGATATAGGTTTCTTCATCAAGCTTGAAATATCAATATCTACATTCAACAAGGAAAACTCATATTTTTTATAGATTATATTTTCATTGCTTAGGTGTTCTTCAAACATTTTATTTTGTTCATTTAAAGTTATGACATCAAATGGAACATATTGCTTAGCACTTGCACCTGCTGAGTAATACGCAATATAAGACAAGGACATAATAGCTAAAGCAACAGCAGTCATTACTGTAATAAGCGTTAAAGACTTCGCATTCCCTTTCATACGATGCATAATAGGCGTTAATGCCAATACGTCAGTTAATGATAAGTGCCCTTTCTTTCCTTTACGAATAATATTCATAATTAAAGATACTGAAAAACGGAAAACGAAGAAAGTCCCTGTAATAGTGGAAGCCAATATTATAATCATCTTTATTACTAACTGATTAATAGTGGCGGAATCAAAATCAAATAAATGTGCTGATTTATAATATCCAAAGGTAATTAATACTAAGCCTACTAGACCTAATAACATTTGAAACAATCCAAAACGTTTCACACGCGTATCACCCTTTTTACTTGCAGAAAACAAATCAAGTAAAGTTGAACGACGAATCACGAAAATAGTTTGAATGGTTATTACTATTAATAAAATTAAGAAAACAACAAGTGTTTGAAAAAGTGCCTGTGAAGAAAATGCAATTTCCACAAGTGCCTCTTTAGTAATTAGCTTTAATAGAATCATTGCAAATACCCGTGATGTTAAAAAACCAATACTTACGCCTATAGCCGTTGCACCAGACCATAACAGCATATTTTCAATTGATAATAGACGGACAACTACTCCCTTAGACATACCAATCAATTGATATAAACCAATTTCCTTACTTCTACGTTTCATAAATAAATGATTTGCGTAAATTACAAAAAACGTCACAATGAAAACTAACATAACCGAGGCAGCTTTAAACCCTGCTGTACCTGTTGGACTTTCCTTTGTCATTTCTAAAATACTTGGGTTAAATTGCAAAGTCACAAATGAAAAGTACAATGTCACACTAAAGATCAGCGCAAAAAAGTATAAATAATAGTGTGTAATATTCTTTTTCATACTTCTGAGTACAAGTTGACTAATCGTCATAACCGTCACCGCCTAAGACACCTTGCGTATTCATAATTTCTTGGAAGAACATTTTACGATTTTTTTCACCTTTATATAGCTCTGTATAGAGTTGGCCGTCTTTCAAGAACAATACTCGACTACAAAAACTTGCTGCCACTGGATCATGGGTAACCATCATAATTGTCACCCTTTGCTTTTCATTAATAGTAGCTAAGTTTTCTAGAAGAGCTGTAGCTGATTTTGAATCTAGTGCACCTGTTGGCTCATCCCCAAAAACGATGGACGGATTAGAAATGAGGGCACGTGCCGCAGATGTCCTTTGTTTTTGCCCACCCGATATTTCATTCGGATATTTATTAGCCAATTCACGTATATCTAATAAATCTGTTAATGTATTGAAGCGACTCTCAGCTTCAGATTTCGATACTTTACTAATAGATAGAGGTAGTAATATATTCTCTTTCACAGTTAATGTATCTAATAAGTTATAGTCTTGAAAGATAAAACCTAATTGTTCCCTGCGAAACTTCGATAGTTCTTTCTCTTTCATCTTCCTTAAATCATTACCGTCAATTTCTATGACACCTTCCGTCGCATTATCGATCGAACATAGAACATTTAACAAAGTCGTCTTTCCAGAACCTGATGGACCCATGATACCAACAAATTCTCCTTCATTAACCTCTATATCAATACCCTTCAAGACTTCTTGAGCAGTTAATTTACGTCCATATACTTTTTTAACTTTACGTGCTTTTAAAATAGCCATTACATTTCCTCCCTCTCGCTTATATGACCATTCTATAGAATTTTAAAAAAAGAATCGTTTGATTAACATGACAAACAAAAAGAGTAGGTGACATTTTCGTCATCTACTCATGATTTTAACGAACTCATTTTTCAAAGGAAAACGTAAGGAAAAGACTGTCCCGACGTTCTCTTCAGATTGTACAAATATTTGGATACCTAATTTTGATGCTGCATTTTTGGCCAAATATAACCCCATTCCAGTTGATGCAGTCTGATGTCGACCAATTTCACCGGTGAAAGACTTATTAAAAATGCGTGGCAAGTCAGCTTGGCTAATCCCTATACCTGAGTCTTTAATATATAGATATACATGACCGTCTAAATCCTTTGATGCGTATATCTGTATATCTGAATTATCATTACTATATTTCACTGCATTAGAAAGTAATTGACGTATAATAAAGGATGTCCATTTTTGATCAGTCAGTACTTCAGCATCAAGATTTTGAATATCAAAGCCAATACCTTTCTCAATACACCAAGTTTGCAAATTCTTAATCTCTCTCAGTATTGTTTGCCTAATCGATATTATCTCTATCCTGTTGTCATTCTCAATTGAAGAAAGTCTAATATGATGTAATTCTTGATCGAGTAGCAAATGAATTCTTAACCATTCAATTTCAAGACGTTTCTTTAAATTATTTTCTTCTAATGAGTCAATCAAAAGCTTCATCGCAGTTAAAGGTGTCTTCACTTCATGAATCCAGCCTAATGCTCTATCCTTATCTTCTGAAAACTCAACATGTACATTGTTTATTTGTTCTTGTCTTATTACTTCTACATTTTCAATCACATCGAAAAATACTGTTTCAAAACTCGATAATTTTTCTGAACGAGCAGGAAGAACACTTTCTATATCTAAATCATTTCCCAGGAAATGTTTCAGTCTACGAATTGATTTGGTCTCTTTTAAATATCGCCACATTAAAAACACTATAAATAAGACTGTATTAGTTAAATTAAGATAAACTGCTGATACACTAGATAATCCCACATCTAAAAAAAGCACTAAATTTAACCACAGCTGAATGACTATAAAAAAAAGAATCCACGACCTTCTTTCCTTAAGAAATATTAAAAACACTACAAATCAGACCTCCTTGGTAATAGCCATATAGCCCAGTCCTTTTTTTGTAAGAATAACATCTTCCAATCCAATTTCTTCAAGCTTTAAGCGCAAACGATTCACATTAACTGATAACGTATTGTCATTAACAAACCGTTCATCATCCCATAGCTTTCTCATTAATTCATCACGAGATACAATTTGATTTAAATGTTCAATTAAAATTCTTAAAATAAACAATTCATTTTTAGTTAATTCAACTAAACGTTCTTGTTGAAAAATGGTACCTCTTGAATAATCAATGGTAGCTCCATTCCATATTATCGTATGTAGTCTTTCTTGTTTATAATCGTACGTCCTCCTTACAAGGGCTTGTACTTTAGCTAACAGTACATCCATATTAAATGGTTTTTGTATAAAATCATCTGCGCCCATTTGCATAGCCATAACTTGGTCCATAGGATGGTCTCGTGAAGATAAAAAGATAATCGGCACTTTTGAAATATGGCGAATTTCACGACACCAGTGGAAACCATCAAATGCAGGCAACTGAATATCAATAACAACTAGTTGCGGAGTTGTATCATGAAAGCTTTCCATCACTTTTTGGAAATCCCCCGGTTTTGTAACTTCCATAGACCACTGACTGAATCTTTCTCGAATTATATCAAAAATAGCCTGATCATCTTCAATAATAAAAACTTTTATCATACATTCACCCTCTCCTACTATATTGTACAAGAAATAGCTCAAATAAAAAAAGTTTTCTCCAATAAAAGGGAAAACTTTAATAAATTTATAAACAAAAAAACCATCTCGTCGTCACGAGATGGTTTTAAAAAAAGTAATAGAAATTACTTAGTGATTGAAGCTACAACGCCAGCGCCTACAGTACGTCCACCCTCACGGATAGAGAACTTAGTACCTTCTTCAAGAGCGATAGGAGAGATTAAAGAAACAGTCATTTCGATGTTATCTCCAGGCATAACCATTTCTACGCCTTCAGGAAGATTACAAACACCAGTTACGTCAGTTGTACGGAAGTAGAACTGAGGACGGTAGTTTGAGAAGAATGGAGTATGACGTCCACCCTCTTCTTTAGAAAGAACATAAACTTCAGCTTTGAAGTCTGTGTGTGGAGTGATTGAACCTGGTTTAGCAAGTACTTGTCCACGTTGGATATCTTCACGAGCTACACCACGAAGAAGAGCACCAATGTTGTCTCCAGCTTCAGCGTAGTCTAATAATTTACGGAACATTTCAACACCTGTTACAGTTGTTTGTTTAGCTTCTTCAGCAATACCAACGATGTCTACTACGTCGCCGACTTTAACTTGACCACGTTCAACACGGCCAGTTGCAACTGTACCACGACCAGTGATAGAGAATACATCCTCTACTGGCATCATGAATGGTTTGTCAGTTTGACGTTCTGGAGTTGGGATATAAGAATCAACAGCATCCATTAATTCAACGATTTTTTCTTCCCATTCTGCTTCGCCTTCAAGAGCTTTAAGAGCAGAACCTTTAATTACAGGAAGATCATCGCCTGGGAAATCATATTCAGATAATAGGTCACGAACTTCCATTTCTACTAATTCAAGTAGTTCTTCGTCGTCAACCATATCACATTTGTTCATGAATACTACTAGGTATGGAACACCTACTTGACGAGATAAAAGGATGTGTTCACGAGTTTGTGGCATTGGACCATCAGCAGCAGATACTACTAAGATACCGCCATCCATTTGAGCAGCACCAGTGATCATGTTTTTAACATAATCGGCGTGTCCTGGGCAGTCTACGTGAGCGTAGTGACGAGTATCAGTTTCGTATTCTACGTGAGAAGTATTGATTGTGATACCACGTTCTTTTTCTTCTGGAGCGTTGTCGATATCAGCGTATGACTTAGCTTCTCCACCCATTTTTTTAGAAAGAACTGTAGCGATTGCAGCAGTTAAAGTTGTTTTACCATGGTCAACGTGTCCGATTGTACCAATGTTAGCATGCGTTTTAGAACGGTCAAATTTTTCTTTAGCCATTAGAAAATGCCTCCTCAATAATGTTTATAATTTTAGTTTTATAGTCATATATTTCAGAGAATAGGGCCCTATCCTCTTCCATATATAGCATACAAGTTATTTATACTTTAATTAGAGTGAAAATTCAACTTAGAAATTATTCACCTTTATTTTTTTTGATGATTTCGGCAGCAATTGATTTTGGCACTTCTTCATAATGATCAAATGTCATAGAGAATACACCGCGACCTTGTGTACCAGAACGTAAAGTTGTAGCATATCCGAACATTTCAGATAGTGGAACCATTGCACGAACTACTTGAGAGTTACCGCGAGCATCCATACCCTCAACGCGTCCGCGACGAGCAGTAATGTTACCCATGATATCACCAAGATATTCTTCTGGAATTACAACTTCAACTTTCATCATTGGTTCTAAGATAACAGCGTTACATTGTTTCGCAGCTTCTTTAAGAGCCATAGATGCAGCAATTTTGAACGCCATCTCATTCGAGTCAACGTCATGGTAAGAACCGAATACTAATTTCGCTTTAATGTCGATTAGTGGGTATCCAGCAACTACACCGCGGTCAAGAGAGTCACGAAGACCCTGTTCTACTGCAGGAATGTATTCACGAGGTACTACACCACCAACGATAGCGTTTTCGAATTCAAAGCCTTTACCTTCTTCATTTGGAGAGAACTCAATCGTAACATCTCCGTATTGTCCACGACCACCAGATTGGCGAGTGAATTTACCTTGAACTTTTGCAGAGCCACGGAATGTTTCACGGTAAGATACCATTGGAGCACCTACGTTAGCTTCTACTTTGAATTCACGGCGCATACGGTCAACTAAGATATCAAGGTGAAGCTCACCCATACCAGAGATGATTGTTTGACCAGTTTCAGTGTCAGTGTGAGCACGGAAAGTTGGATCTTCTTCTTGTAGTTTTTGTAAAGCTTGACCCATTTTATCTTGGTCTGCTTTAGATTTTGGTTCTACAGAAAGTGAGATTACTGGCTCAGGGAATTCCATTGATTCAAGAATAACTAGGTTTTTCTCGTCACATAGAGTATCACCAGTAGTAGTATCTTTAAGACCTACTGCTGCTGCGATGTCCCCAGCATACACTTTAGAGATTTCTTCACGAGAGTTAGCGTGCATTTGTAGGATACGACCTACGCGTTCACGTTTACCTTTAGAAGAGTTTTGTACGTATGAACCTGAATCTAATGTTCCAGAGTACACACGGAAGAAAGTTAATTTACCTACGAATGGGTCAGTCATAACTTTGAATGCAAGAGCTGAGAATGGCTCTTCATCAGAAGGATGACGTTCTAATTCCACGTCACCATCAATATCTGTACCTTTGATTGCTGGTACATCTAATGGAGATGGTAAGTAATCGATAACTGCATTTAACATAGGGCGTACGCCTTTGTGTTTGAATGCTGTACCACAGATTACTGGGTAAAATTCTACTGCGATCGTAGCACGACGGATAGCCGCTTTAAGTTCAGCAACAGTAATTTCTTCGCCTTCTAAATATTTTTCCATGATTTCTTCATCAACACTTGCAACAGCATCGATTAATTTCTCACGGTATTCTTCAGCTAGTTCGCGGTGTTCTTCAGGAATTTCTCCTTCAGTTACTGCTGTACCTTTTTCGTCGCCGTAGAAAGTAGCTTTCATTTCAACTAAGTCGATGATAGCAGAGAACTGATCTTCAGCGCCGATTGGTAATTGAACAGGGTGAGCGTTTGCTTGTAAACGCTCATGAAGAGTTCCTACAGAATATAAGAAATCCGCTCCTGTTTTATCCATTTTGTTAATGAATACAATACGTGGAACACCATATGTTGTAGCTTGACGCCAAACAGTTTCAGTTTGAGGCTCAACACCAGATTGAGCATCAAGTACTGTTACAGCACCGTCAAGTACGCGTAATGAACGTTCTACTTCTACAGTGAAGTCTACGTGTCCAGGAGTATCGATGATATTTACACGGTGGCCTTCCCATTGGGCTGTTGTTGCTGCAGAAGTGATTGTAATACCACGTTCTTGCTCTTGCTCCATCCAGTCCATTTGAGAAGCACCTTCATGAGTTTCACCGATTTTGTGAATCTTACCAGTGTAATAAAGGATACGCTCAGTTGTTGTTGTTTTACCAGCATCAATGTGAGCCATGATCCCAATATTACGAGTATTCTCAAGTGAGAATTCGCGTTTCATAGGAAATTTCTCCTTCCATATTGGGGTTAAGCCGATTTTATATTACCAACGGTAGTGAGCAAATGCTTTATTTGCTTCTGCCATTTTGTGCATATCTTCACGTTTTTTAACTGACGCACCAGTGTTGTTAGAAGCATCTAAAATTTCGTTAGCTAGACGTTCTTCCATAGTTTTTTCGCCACGAAGACGAGAGTAGTTTACTAGGTAACGAAGACCAAGAGTTGTACGACGTTCTGGACGTACTTCTACTGGTACTTGATAGTTAGTACCACCTACACGGCGAGCACGAACTTCAAGAACTGGCATTACGTTGTTTAATGCAGCTTCAAATACTTCAATTGGATTGTTACCAGAACGTTCTTTAACTAATTCGAACGCACCGTATAAAATCTTTTGAGAAGTACCTCTTTTACCATCTACCATCATTTTATTAATTAAACGAGTTACTAGTTTTGAATTATAAATTGGATCTGGTAACACGTCACGTTTGGAAACAGGACCTTTACGAGGCATGTGTTTTCCTCCTTTCGATTAGAGCTTGAATTTTATTTATTTTTTTTCTTTTGGTCTTTTAGCACCATATAGAGAACGAGATTGCATACGGCCAGATACTGCAGCAGTATCAAGCGCACCACGAACGATGTGATAACGTACACCTGGTAAATCTTTTACACGACCTCCACGAATAAGTACAACACTGTGTTCTTGTAAGTTGTGGCCTTCACCAGGAATATAAGCGTTAACCTCAATTTGGTTTGTTAAACGTACACGAGCGTATTTACGTAACGCTGAGTTAGGTTTTTTAGGTGTCATTGTACCAACACGTGTACAAACACCGCGTTTTTGTGGTGAGTTAACATCAGTTAGAGCTTTTTGGAAGCTGTTATAACTTTTGTTTAACGCAGGTGAGTTTGATTTCTTACTTTTGGATTGGCGAGGCTTACGTACTAATTGGTTAATTGTAGGCATCGGTTTTTCCTCCCTTCATATCTTCAGTTTAAATCCACACATCCAGGTGGTTCATTTTTAGGTAAAAAACAAAGTCTTTGTGTATCATACACAAAAACCATCATTCAGTAATTGCAACAACTGCAGCACCTACTTGAATTCCGCAGGCTCTACCAAGTTCTTTTTTCGAGTCTACAAATACAATGGGAATACCATTTTTTTGTGCTAATTGCACCGCATGCGTGGTAATTCGATCATCTGCATTTAGAGCAACGAAAATTTCAGTAACATGACCAGTATATATTGCTTTTACTGCTTGCTTAGTACCGATGATTGTTTTTTTAGCCTTTTTGACTTTTTCATAAGACATTTGCATATCCTCCGAAATGATAGACAATCAACTATCAACCTAAAATATATTATCATTCAAAGTATTTATTGTCAATTAAAATCATAAAAATTCCGAGAAGAAGCGAAAAACGCTTCTTCCCGGATCATTTTATTAATCAGCAAACGCTGGTTCAGCATCTTCAATTTCGCTGTCCTCAATTTTGATTTGGCGATAACGTTGCATACCTGTACCAGCAGGAACAAGTTTACCTAGGATTACATTTTCTTTCAGTCCTAGAAGTTCATCACGCTTACCTTTAATAGCTGCATCCGTTAACACACGAGTTGTTTCTTGGAATGATGCTGCAGATAAGAATGATTCAGTTTCAAGAGAAGCTTTAGTGATACCAAGGATAAGAGGACGACATGTTGCTGGAAGTTTCCCATTTAACAACGCCTCTGCATTGGCTTCAGAGAATTGGTGAATATCAAGTAACGAGCCTGGAAGAACATCTGTTTCACCAGCTTCAATTACACGCACTTTACGAAGCATTTGGCGAACCATTACTTCGATATGTTTGTCTCCAATTTCTACACCTTGCATACGATATACTTTTTGAACTTCTTTCAATAAGTATTCTTGAACTGTTGCTACATCAGTTACTTTAATCAATTCTTTTGGATCGATAGAACCTTCAGTAAGCGTTTGTCCGTGGTGAACTTGATCGTTAACTTGTACTATAATACGACCATTGTACGGAGCCAAATATTTACGAGTTTCTACTGTACCTTGAATTGTAATTTCTTTTTGACCTTCACGAATTTCGTCAATGTCAACTACAGTACCTGCGATTTCCGTAATAACCGCTTGACCTTTAGGGTTACGCGCTTCGAAAATCTCTTGGATACGTGGAAGACCTTGTGTAATATCGCTACTTGCTACCCCACCTGTATGGAAAGTACGCATTGTTAACTGTGTACCTGGCTCACCGATAGATTGAGCTGCGATAATACCAACTGCTTCGCCGACTTCAACTTTATCACCAGTCGCTAAGTTCATGCCGTAACATTTTTTACATACACCATGTTTAGTGTTACATGTAAATGCTGAGCGGATTGTTACTTCTTCAATTCCTGCTTCAATTACTTTACGAGCTAGTTCTGGTGTTACTAATGCATTTCTTTCAACCATAACTTCATTTGTTTCTGGATGACGAATTGTTTTCTTAACATAACGGCCAAGAATACGTTCTTCAAGAGCTTCGATTACTTCTGTACCCTCTTTTAATGAACCTATTGTTAAACCACGGTCAGTACCACAGTCATCTTCGCGTACAATAACATCTTGTGCTACGTCAACTAGACGACGAGTAAGGTAACCTGAATCGGCCGTTTTAAGTGCTGTATCGGTAAGACCTTTACGAGCACCATGTGTAGAGATGAAGTATTCCAATACTGTTAAACCTTCACGGAATGAAGACTTGATTGGAAGTTCGATAATACGACCAGCTGGATTGGCCATCAGACCACGCATACCAGCAAGTTGAGTAAAGTTAGATGCATTACCACGGGCACCAGAGTCACTCATCATGAAGATAGGGTTAAAGCTATCTAATGACTTCATAAGTTTCTCTTGGATTACGTCTTTCGCTGCACTCCAATAAGAGATTACACGATCGTAACGTTCTTCTTCTGTAATTAAACCACGACGGAACTGTTTCAATACTTTATCAACTTTTTCTTGAGCTTCTTCAAGAATCTCTTGTTTGTCTGGTAATACTAGGATATCTGAGATCCCGATTGTAATACCAGCTCTAGTTGCATATTTGAATCCAAGATCTTTAAGACGGTCAAGCATTTTAGAAGTTTCAGTAATGTGGAAGTTAGCAAATACTTCAGCAATAACTTTACCTAAATAGCTCTTCGTAAATGGTTTAACTGGATCAACTTCTGATAAATATTTTTTAACATCAGTATTTGTAGGAACAAAATATTTAGCTGGTGTTTCAACTTGCAAGTTAGTAATCGTTGGTTCATTAATGTACGGGAATGATTCCGGTAAAATTTCATTAAATATTACCTTACCAACTGAAGTTAATAACAACTTGCTATTTTGTTCTTCCGTAAATGTTTGATTATTCAATGATGAAGCTTTAATAGCGATACGTGTATGCAAGTGGACTTCATGGTTTTCATAAGCAACCATTAATTCTTCAGGACCATAGAATACAGCGCCTTCGCCTCGAGCCCCTTTACGTTCAAGAGTTAGATAGTAGTTACCTAGTACCATATCTTGAGATGGTGTAACAACTGGCTTACCATCTTTAGGGTTCAAGATATTTTGAGCTGCAAGCATTAATAAACGTGCTTCCGCTTGTGCTTCTGCTGATAGAGGAACATGGACCGCCATTTGGTCACCATCAAAGTCAGCGTTATATGCTGTACATACTAATGGGTGCAGACGGATTGCTTTCCCTTCAACTAAAGTCGGTTCGAAAGCTTGAATACCAAGTCTGTGAAGAGTCGGTGCACGGTTAAGTAATACTGGGTGTTCACGGATGATGTCTTCTAAAACATCCCATACTTCGTAGTGCATACGTTCAATTTTACGTTTTGCCGATTTAATATTGTGCGCAAGACCGCGCTCAACAAGTTCTTTCATAACGAAAGGTTTAAACAATTCGATTGCCATTTCTTTCGGTAAACCGCATTGATACATTTTCAAGCTAGGTCCTACAACGATTACAGAACGACCTGAATAGTCAACACGTTTACCAAGTAAGTTTTGACGGAAACGACCTTGTTTACCTTTTAACATATGAGAAAGAGATTTTAATGGACGGTTACCTGGACCAGTTACTGGACGGCCACGACGACCATTATCGATTAAAGCATCTACCGCTTCTTGAAGCATACGTTTTTCGTTTTGAACGATAATACCAGGTGCTCCAAGATCAAGAAGACGTTTTAAACGGTTGTTACGGTTAATAACTCGACGATATAAGTCATTCAAGTCACTTGTTGCAAAACGGCCACCATCTAATTGCACCATTGGACGAAGCTCTGGTGGAATAACAGGTAGTACGTCTAAAATCATCCAATCTGGACGGTTACCAGAATGACGGAATGACTCAACAACTTCTAAACGTTTAATTGCACGAGTACGGCGTTGACCTTGTGCAGTTTTAAGTTCTTCTTTTAAAGATTCTGTTTCTTTATCAAGATCGATTTCTTGTAAAAGACGTTTAATTGCTTCAGCGCCCATTGCAGCTTGGAATGTATTGCCGTATTTTTCACGATACGCGCGATATTCTTTTTCTGAAAGCAATTGTTTTTTCTCAAGTGCAGTATCGCCAGGCTCTACTACAACATAAGAAGCGAAGTAGATTACTTCTTCTAATGCACGTGGAGACATATCTAAAATAAGCCCCATACGGCTTGGAATTCCTTTGAAATACCAAATGTGTGAGACTGGAGCAGCTAATTCAATATGACCCATGCGCTCACGACGTACTTTTGCACGTGTTACTTCAACTCCACAACGATCACAAACTACACCTTTATAGCGTACACGTTTGTACTTACCGCAGTGACATTCCCAGTCCTTTGTAGGTCCGAAAATTCGTTCACAGAACAAACCATCTTTTTCTGGTTTGAGTGTACGATAGTTAATAGTTTCTGGTTTTTTTACTTCTCCATAAGACCATGAGCGGATTTTATCAGGTGAAGCTAAACCAATTTTCATATACTCAAAATTATTAACGTCTATCAAGGAGCCTACCTCCCTTTAGTATGAAGTCTTTTCGACTTTATTCTTAGCTCGACGATTGATTTAATGATAATTGGAAAGCTGGACAAGCCCTAATGGACCTGCCCGCCATTCAATTATTTGTTATTTACAATTATTCAACAGATCCTACTGGTGCTTCTTCATCAGCGCTCGGTAAGATATTAAGCGCGTCTGCTGGTTGAAGGTCTTCATCTTCATCCATGTCACGAAGCTCAATTTCTTCGTCGTCAATTGTTAGCATTTTCACATCTAAACCTAAACTTTGAAGTTCTTTAATTAATACTTTAAATGATTCAGGTACGCCTGGTTCTGGAACACTTTCACCTTTAACAATTGCTTCGTATGTTTTCACACGACCTACAACGTCATCGGATTTAACTGTCAAGATTTCTTGAAGAGTATAAGCAGCGCCATAAGCCTCAAGAGCCCAAACTTCCATCTCACCGAAACGTTGTCCACCGAATTGAGCTTTACCACCCAATGGTTGTTGCGTTACTAATGAGTATGGTCCTGTTGAACGTGCGTGAAGTTTATCATCAACCATGTGAGCAAGTTTGATCATGTACATGACACCAACAGAAACTCGGTTATCAAAAGGTTCACCTGAACGTCCATCATAAAGAATTGTTTTACCATCGCGGTTCATACCCGCTTCTTCCATTGTTTCCCAAACATCTTCTTCATTGGCACCATCAAATACTGGTGTTGCCATGTGAACGCCTAAGTAGCGAGCTGCCATACCTAAATGTAGCTCTAATACTTGACCGATGTTCATACGTGATGGTACACCAAGTGGGTTTAACATGATATCAATTGGTGTGCCGTCTGGAAGGAATGGCATATCTTCTTCTGGAAGAATACGAGAAATTACACCCTTGTTACCGTGACGTCCGGCCATTTTATCCCCTACGCGAATTTTACGTTTTTGAACGATATATGCGCGTACAAGTTGGTTAACGCCTGGAGGTAATTCGTCGCCATCTTCACGATTGAAGACTTTAACATCAAGAACAATACCGCCTGCACCATGAGGAACACGTAGTGATGTATCACGTACTTCACGTGCTTTTTCACCGAAGATTGCATGTAATAAGCGTTCTTCAGCTGTCAATTCAGTTACACCTTTAGGAGTTACTTTACCTACAAGGATATCTCCGTCATGAACTTCAGCACCAATACGGATAATTCCACGTTCGTCAAGATTGCGTAATGCTTCTTCACCAACATTCGGAATATCACGAGTGATTTCTTCAGGTCCTAATTTAGTATCACGAGCTTCTGATTCATATTCTTCAATATGAACAGATGTATATACGTCATCTTTAACAAGACGTTCACTCATGATTACAGCATCTTCATAGTTATAACCGTTCCAAGTCATGAAGCCAACTACTACGTTACGGCCAAGTGCTAGCTCGCCACATTCCATTGAAGGACCATCAGCAAGAATATCACGTGGATTTACGCGGTCGCCAACTTTAACAATTGGACGTTGGTTATAACTTGTACCTTGGTTAGAACGAATGAATTTCTGTAATTTATATTTAGTTAAGTCGCCTTTTACTTCTTTACCGTCGATTTCTTCAATACGACGGATGTGAATAGAGCGAGCTTCAACATGTTCAACAATACCTGGGTATTTTGCAACTACTGCAGCACCAGAATCACGTGCATCTACGTGTTCCATACCAGTACCAACGAATGGCGCTTCTGGATTTAATAATGGAACAGCTTGACGTTGCATGTTCGCTCCCATTAGAGCACGGTTAGAGTCATCGTTTTCTAAGAAAGGAATACATGCTGTCGCAGCAGAAACAACTTGTTTTGGTGATACGTCCATGTAGTCAACGTTTTCACGTTTGAATATAGTGTTATCCCCACGGAAACGACCTACAACTTCTTCTTTAGCAAATGAACCATCTGGATTTAAGATTGAATTCGCTTGTGCTACTACGTAGTTGTCTTCTTCGTCTGCAGTTAAATAATCGATATGGCCAGTAACTCGGCTTGTTTCAGGATCAACGCGACGGTAAGGTGTTTCGATGAAGCCAAATTTATTCACTTTCGCGAAACTTGAAAGTGAGTTTATTAAACCAATGTTCGGACCCTCAGGAGTCTCAATTGGACACATACGACCATAGTGCGAGTAGTGAACGTCACGTACTTCGAAACCAGCACGTTCACGAGTTAAACCACCAGGTCCTAAAGCTGATAGACGACGTTTGTGCGTTAATTCAGCTAACGGGTTTGTTTGGTCCATGAATTGAGATAATTGGGAACTACCAAAGAATTCCTTGATAGAAGCAATTACTGGACGAATATTGATTAATTGTTGTGGAACAATAGATTGTGTATCGTTAATCGACATACGTTCACGTACAACACGTTCCATACGAGATAAACCGATACGGAATTGATTTTGTAATAATTCACCTACAGAACGTAAGCGACGATTACCTAAATGATCTATATCATCTGTGTTACCAACACCATATAGTAAGTTGAAGAAGTAAGATACAGATGCAATTACGTCAGCAGGAGTGATATGTTTCACTTCTTCTTCTACGTACGCATTACTGATTACTTTAATTTCTTTTTGCGCTTCGTCATTAGGTGCATAGATTTTAATTTCTTGAATTAAAACGTCGCCCTCTAAAACGCCTGCAACTTTAGACATCGTTTGGAAACCAATGCCCTTTTCTAAATGTGGAATTAAGCGATCTAGTACACGACGATCGATTAAAGTTCCAGCTTCAACTAAAATTTCCCCTGTTTCAGGATCAACTAGTGTTTCTGCCACTGTTTGATTGAATAAGCGATTTTTAATATCAAGCTTTTTGTTCATTTTATAACGACCAACATTAGCTAAATCATAGCGTTTTGGGTCAAAGAAACGTGAGTACAAGAGATTTTTAGCGCTTTCTACTGTAGGTGGTTCACCTGGGCGTAGACGTTCATAAATTTCTAACAACGCTTTCTCAGTACTTTCAGTGTTATCTTTTTCTAATGTATTACGTAAATATTCATTATCACCGATAAGCTCGATGATTTCTTGGTCTGAAGCAAAACCTAATGCACGTAAAAGTACTGTTACAGGTAATTTACGTGTACGGTCGATACGAACATAGACAACATCTTTTGCGTCTGTTTCGTACTCTAACCATGCTCCACGGTTAGGAATAACTGTTGCGCCGAAGCCTTTTTTACCGTTTTTATCTGTTTTATCGTGATAGTATACACTTGGTGATCTAACTAATTGTGAAACGATAACGCGTTCTGCGCCGTTGATAACGAAAGTGCCAGTTTCAGTCATTAGTGGGAAATCACCCATAAATACTTCCTGTTCTTTCACTTCGTCTGTTTCTTTGTTGTGCAAACGTACTTTTACACGTAATGGTGCAGCGTAAGTAACATCGCGTTCTTTACATTCATCGACATCATATTTCGGTTCTCCGAGACTGTAGTCGACGAATTCAAGTGAAAGATTCCCTGTAAAGTCTTCAATCGGTGAAATATCGCGGAACATTTCACGTAAACCTTCTTCAAGAAACCACTCGTTAGATGCGGTTTGAATCTCAATTAGATTCGGAAGTTCCAGCACCTCATTAATACGCGCAAAGCTTCTACGCTGGCGGTGTTGTCCGTACTGAACTAGTTGACCTGTCAACTCATTCACCCCTCAATAAAGCGATAATAGGTCTTTGCGAAATCATACAAATGGTGTATGATATCGAAAGACAAAAAGAAAACGAGTTCGTTAAAGAGCTCATTTTCGATTAACCAAACATAACTTTGAAAAGTCTAACCATATTGATATAGTTTTTATACAAAAGGACAGACGTATTCAAATTAATATTTTTGCATTTTATTATAATATCACAGCTAATTTGTCAAGTCAATCTATAAACTTTAACAGATTATTTTTTCGCCTTGATAATCCAATAGCCTTTTTTCTTCTCTACCACTGTTACTTCAGTAAATTTTTCTTCCAAGTGCGCTATTGTCGATGGTGCACCTTGCTTCTTCTGAATAACTATCCACAACTCACCGTTATCCACAAGTTTTTCAAAAGCTTGATCATAAAAACGGAAAATTGTATCTTTTCCCGCGCGAATCGGAGGATTTGTCATTACGACAGCGACTTGTTCTTCTTGAACAGCGGAAAGTCCATCGCTCTCAAAAACCTGCACATTTTGTACCCCGTTTACCTCAGCGTTTTTCTCCGCTAATGAAACCGCACGTTCGTTAACATCCATCATATGAATGACCCGTTCAGGATAACTTTTTGCAATAGACAAGCCGATCGGACCGTAGCCACAGCCCACATCCAAAATACACCCTTCAACATTAGGCATTTCAAAACTATCAATTAACACACGGGAGCCAAAATCTACTTCGCTTTTACTAAAAACCCCTGCATCTGTTTCAAATATAAAAGAAAATCCCCTAAGAGTGAATTTCCATTTACTCGGATTACTTCCGACTTGAGGTTTTTTCGAATAATAATGTTCTGACAAGAAAATGCCCTCCATCACGTAAAATGAAGAAAAAGCTCGTCATAATTGACGAGCTTTTTTCAAATAGAAAGTAGAAATTATTTAACTTCTACGCTAGCGCCAACTTCTTCAAGTTTAGCTTTGATTTCTTCAGCGTCAGCTGCAGAAACGCCTTCTTTAATAGCTTTAGGAGCGTTATCTACTACTTCTTTAGCTTCTTTTAAGCCAAGACCAGTGATTTCACGTACCACTTTGATTACTTTAATTTTTGATTCGCCTGCAGAAGCAAGAACTACATCAAATTCAGTTTTTTCTTCTACTGCACCAGCAGCAGCACCAGCAGCAGCTACAGGAGCAGCAGCAGTAACACCGAATTCGTCTTCGATTGCTTTTACTAAATCGTTTAATTCAAGAACTGTCATAGCTTTGATAGCTTCTAAGATTTGTTCATTGTTCATTATAATTTCCTCCTATACGGAATATTAGTTTTGTTTGGCATATTATGCCGAGAAGATTAAGCTACGCTTAAAATTAAGCGCCTTGCTCTTCTTTTTGTTCTGCAACAGCTTTTGTTGCAAGAGCGAAATTGCGTACTGGTGCTTGAAGCACAGATAATAGCATAGAAAGTAGACCTTCGCGTGATGGAAGTTCTGCCAATGCTTTAACATCTTCAGCAGATGCAAATGTACCTTCGATAAGACCAGCTTTGATTTCAAGTTGTTCGTTAGCTTTTGCAAAGTCGTTAATGATTTTAGCAGGAGCAATTACATCTTCAGTTGAGAATGCGATTGCGTTTGGACCTGTAAGGAATTCATTAAGTTCTTCTTGTTCAACTTCTACAGTAGCACGGCGTACTAAAGTATTTTTGTATACTTTAAATTCAACACCAGCTTCGCGTAATTGTTTACGTAGTTCTGTTACTTGAGCAACAGAAAGGCCACGATAGTCAACAACCACTACGGATGCAGCGCTTTTGAACTTGTCAGCAATTTCTTGAACGACAGCTTGTTTAGCTTCAACTGCTTTGTTCATCTTGACACCTCCTATAAGAATGGGTCATTTATACCAACAAAAGAAAAGCCTCCTGTCTATGTAGACAAAGAGGCGGAAAGTCATCATCTTAAATAAGAGTCTGAGTTCCTTTGTCCTCGGTAGGATAATTAAGCAATTACTTGCCCCTACGGTCTACGGTACAAATGGATGATTCACAACGTTGTACATCATACCAAAATATGATGTCATTTGTCAATCAAAAATTATTTCGCAGCAACTGAAGTAGAAGCATCAACTTTGATTGATGGTCCCATTGTAGTTGTTACGTGTACTGATTTCATGTAAGTACCTTTAGCTGCAGCAGGTTTAGCTTTAATAATTACATCAACAAGAGTTGATAAGTTTTCAGCTAATTTATCAGCTTCGAATGAAGCTTTACCGATTGGAGCGTGAACGATACCAGCTTTGTCAGCACGGTATTCAACTTTACCAGCTTTGATTTCAGCGATTGCTTTAGCAACGTCGAAAGTAACTGTTCCAGTTTTAGGGTTTGGCATTAAGCCTTTTGGTCCTAATACGCGACCTAATTTACCAACTTCACCCATCATATCAGGAGTTGCAACGATTACATCGAAGTCAAACCATCCTTGTTGGATTTTAGCGATATATTCAGCATCACCAGCAAAGTCTGCACCAGCTGCTTCAGCTTCTTTAAGTTTTTCGCCTTTAGCGAAAACTAATACGCGTTGAGTTTTACCAGTTCCGTTTGGAAGTACTACTGCTCCACGGATTTGTTGGTCATTTTTACGTGTATCGATATTTAAGTTAAATGCTACTTCAACAGTTGCGTCAAAGTTAACAGTGCTTGTTTTTTTAGCCAATTCAACTGCTTCTTGTACAGAATACACTTGAGTACGGTCTACTAATTTAACTGCATCTTGCAGTTTTTTACCTTTTTTAGCCATTATAAATTTCCTCCTTGATTGTGGTTGTAGCGGAATAAACCTCCCACGAATAAAGGCTGCGAGTTTCAAATATCACTATTAGAAACATTCGCAACCCTCAAAAACAATACTTCTATCAAGTAATGGGATTAGTCTTCGATAACAATACCCATGCTACGTGCAGTACCTTCAACCATTAACATAGCTGCTTCAACTGTTGCAGCGTTAAGGTCTGGCATTTTAGTTTCAGCAATTTCGCGAACTTTATCGCGTTTCACTGTAGCTACTTTTTTACGGTTAGGTTCACCTGATCCTGATTGGATACCAGCTGCTACTTTAAGTAAAACTGCTGCCGGCGGAGTTTTTGTAATGAAAGTGAATGAACGATCTTCAAATACAGAAATCTCTACTGGAATGATTAAACCTGCTTGGTCCGCAGTACGAGCGTTGAATTCTTTACAGAACCCCATGATGTTAACACCTGCTTGACCTAATGCAGGACCTACCGGTGGCGCTGGGTTTGCTTTACCAGCTGGGATTTGAAGTTTTACAACTTTAATAACTTTTTTAGCCACGAGACACACCTCCTTAAGTCCGTGATGTGGTAATTGGGTTGCCCCTCCCACTCAATATCTGTCTGTCGGCTTATTCCGATAACATTAAAAATAAAAATGCCAGTCCATAATAAATTGACAGTCTGACCTTAGAAATAATATCACTTTTAACATTCTAAGGCAAGTATAATTGTCAATTATACTTTTAACACTTGATCGTAGTCTAATTCCATTTTAGTTTCACGACCGAACATATCAATAGTTACTTTGACTTTTCCTTTATCAGCAACAATCTCTTCGACCTTACCTTGGAAATGTGCAAACGGTCCTTCTAACACTTCAACTAAATCGCCAATAGAGAAATCGATTTCAAGTGATTTTTCTTGCATACCCATTTGTTTAAGGATGAATTCAACTTCTTCAGGTAATAATGGTGTAGGTTTTACTCCACCGCCTGATGAACCAATAAACCCAGTAACACCTGGTGTATTACGAACTACGTACCATGCATCGTCTGTCATGATTAATTCCACTAGTACATAACCAGGGAATGTCTTACGCATATATTCTTTTTTGCGGCCATCTTTAACTTCCGTCTCTTGTTGTTCAGGAATGATAACTCGGAAAATTTTATCTTGCATACCCATTGTTTCAACACGTTTTTCTAGGTTTGCTTTAACTTTATTTTCATAACCAGAGTAAGTATGAACTACATACCAATTTTTTTCCATAATAGATAGGACTACTCGTCCTTCCCTCCTTCGCTAAAGGCAAATGAAAAAACCCGTTACAGATCATTCACGGGCCATTTCAAAAATATTAACATTAATTCAATCATAAATCCAAATACATGCGGAATAATTTAGAAATACCTAAGTCTACTAACATGAAAAATGCAGCCATGAAAAGTAAAGTTGAAATAACAACAATTGTGTATTTCGTAAGTTCTTTACGCTTAGGCCAGCTTGTTTTTTGCATTTCCGACATAACACCGCGGAAAAAGTTACTAATCTTACCCATCTAACTAACCCCCGAATAAAATCATATATACAAAGCGAATCGTATTATCTAGTTTGTTTATGTAATGTATGTTCATTACAGTGAGAACAATATTTTTTCAGTTCCATCCTTGCAGTTGCACTGTCTTTAGATGCAGGAAGTGAATAGTTTCTTGAACCACACTTTTCACAGCTAAGCACGACTTTTTTTGCCATTTTATCACCTTTTCGGCATTTGTCCTTATAAAGACTAACACCTATCACAAATACTGTCAACTTGCCTACAGCTAGCATTCTTGCAATCATTCAATATCTAAATGCCGTTCTAATTTCCGTTTTACGCGTTGTAGGGCATTGTCAATCGACTTCACATGCCTGTTCAATTCAGCAGAAATTTCGTGATAAGATTGTCCATCTAAATAGAGTGCCAACACCTGACGTTCGAGATCACTTAATATTTCGCCAATTTTTTCTTCCATGTAGCTAAATTCTTCACGATGAATGATAAGCTCCTCTGGATCGTCGACAACTGAACCCGTTAACACGTCCATTAATGTGCGCTGGGATTCTTCATCAAAAATTGGTTTGTCCAATGAGATGTATGAATTAAGTGGAATATGCTTTTGTCTAGTTGCAGTTTTTATTGCAGTGATGATTTGACGTGTAATACAAAGTTCCGCAAATGCTTTGAAAGAAGATAACTTATCTCCTCTAAAATCGCGAATAGCCTTATAAAGTCCAATCATACCTTCTTGCACAATATCCTCTTTATCAGCACCAATGAGAAAATACGACTTCACTTTCATACGAACGAATGATTTATACTTCGTAATGAGGAAGTCTAACGCTTCACTATCACCACTATGGACCATTCCCACTAGCTCTTCGTCGGTATATTGCTCATATTGTTGTTGCTGCTTCAAGTGTAAATGATCGCTAATAATCAATAGTATCACTCCAATTGCGCTAGCATTGTTAAAAACAGTATAACGGAATTGGAAAATATGAGTCAATCATTCATTTTATTTCCTCTTCGCCATAACTCAAACTTTGCAGCAATATCATCTCTTAATTGTATCTTAGAGCTGGGCTTTTGCACTTGAATATCTCTTACGGTTTGCGTGATTTTAGATTGCGTAGATTGCATTTCAATTTCTAATTCTCTAGCAGATTTTCTTAATGCCCCATGCCCGAAAATGACATTTTGTTCTGTCATATCAGATGTCGCTACATAAATACGAACCCTTTTACTAATTAAAGAAGCAGTGAGCTTTTCAATTCTTTCATCCGCAGTTTCTTTAGCCCTTGTATAAATAACTTCTACGTCATGCTGCACGTTTTTTGTTTCAATTCCCGGCACGAGATACGCGTCAAAGATAACAATGACGCGCCAGCCAGAATACGCCTTATACTCTGCCATCATTTCTACCAGTCGGTCTCTCGCATCTATTAGCCTTTGCTCTTTTAATTTTCTGAGTTCTTCCCAAGCACCAATAATGTTATAACCATCAACCAACAGTATATTCATGGCATTCACCTTAAACTTCTTGGCGTTTACGCAATACTTCGTACATCAATAAAGCAGCCGCTACAGATGCATTTAGCGATGTTACATGACCAACCATTGGTAAATTATACAGGAAATCACATTTTTCCGTTAGTAAACGACTCATACCTTTTCCTTCACTGCCGATAATGACAGCTAGTGGCAAAGTCGCATCCATTTTACGATAGTCGGCTGAGCCTTTTGCGTCTGTTCCCGCGATCCAGACACCGCGTTTTTTCAACTCATCTACTGTTTGCGAAAGGTTATTGACACGTACAGTTGGAATATGTTCTATCGCACCTGTAGATGCTTTCGCTACAACAGCAGTCAAACCTACTGCTCGACGTCTTGGAATGATAATGCCATGTGCTCCCACAGCATCCGCAGTTCTCATAATAGAACCTAAATTATGTGGGTCTTCTAATTCGTCAAGAATAAGGAAAAATGGATCTTCACCACGGCTTTCTGCCAATTTAAATAAGTCATCTAATTCAGCATATTTATAAGCAGCAACAGATGCCACTATCCCTTGGTGATTAGCATCTGTTAACTGATCTAATTTTTTCTTCGGTACGAATTGCACGATAATTCCTTGTTCTTTAGCTAATGCAAGAAGTTCTGTCAAGCTACCGTGCTGAACACCTTCTGCAATCCAAATTTTATTCATCTCTCTTGCTGCACGAAGTGCCTCTAATACCGGGTTCTTCCCGGCAATCATCTCATTTGACTGTTCTTCCGTCATTCTTTGATACTCCTTTTGATTCTTCAATGATATCAATTGTATATTGAATTATTTCATTTACCCGATCCATTTGACCTGTTAAATATAAGCTGCCAATTACAGCTTCATACGCAGAACTATAACGATATGTTTGGACATCGGTATTCTTTGGTACCGAACCAGATTTTGCATTTCGACCGCGTTTTAGGACTGCCATTTCTTCTTCTGAAAAAAACTCTTCATCCATCATTCGATGAATGACACTTGACTGAGCCTTTGCAGATACATAATGCGTTGCCTCTTTATGAAGAATATTCGGTTTGACGCGTCCAGAGCGTAATAGATGCTCACGTACCGCGATTTCCAGTACAGCATCTCCCATATACGCCAGCGCCAATGCATTTAACTGTTTTACATCTTGGTTACGAAGCTCACCCACTGCCATTAACCTCGTTTCCATCTAATGCCTTGGCGTGTATCCTCTAAAATAATATTCATCTCTTTTAGTTGATCACGAATTTCGTCAGCACGTTTAAAGTTACGATCCTTACGCGCTTGTATACGTTCTTCAATAAGCGCATCGATCTCTTCATCAAGTAGTTCTTCTGCTACGTCTAATTCAATTCCGAGCACATCAGCTAACGTACGTAAAGTATCAGCAAATTTCGTCAATACTTCTTCATTCGTATTTTGTTCAAGTAAATATTTATTGGCAGTTGCTGATAACTCAAATAGCGCCGCAATTGCATTCGCAGTGTTAAAGTCATCATCCATAGCAATTTCAAACTGTTCTTTTACTTCAGCAATATTTGCTAACCACTCGTCTTTTTCTTCTCCTAAATTAGCTGTTGCAGTTAGTCGATGTTGCAAGTTGTTGTAAGAAGTACGGATACGCTCTAATCCTGCAGCTGCAGCTTCTACTAAATCTTGCGCAAAGTTAATTGGGTTGCGATAGTGTACTGATAGTATAAAGAACCTTAAAACTTGAGGGTCAATTTGCTTGCGAATATCATTTACAAGAATGAAGTTGCCAAGGGACTTAGACATTTTTTCGTTGTCAATATTAATATAGCCATTATGCATCCAGTAACGCGCAAATTGCTTACCTGTATATGCCTCAGATTGAGCTATTTCGTTTTCATGGTGTGGGAATGTTAAATCTTGCCCACCTGCGTGGATGTCAATAGTATCACCAAAATGCTCATGTACCATTACAGAACATTCAATATGCCAGCCAGGTCTACCTTGGCCCCATGGACTTTCCCAGAAGATTTCACCTGGTTTAGCGGCTTTCCAAAGAGCAAAGTCCAAAGCATCTTCTTTTTTGTCACCAGTTTCGATGCGGGCACCAACTTTCAAATCATCTACAGACTGATGAGAAAGTTTTCCATAGCCTTCAAATTTACGCGGACGATAATAAACATCCCCTTGAGATTCGTAAGCATAACCTTTTTCAATTAAAACAGCGATAAATTCAATAATTTGATCCATATGCTCCGTAACACGTGGATGTGAATCTGCTTTTTGGCAACCTAATGCTGTAATATCCTCAAAATAAGCTTGAATAAAGCGATTTGTTAAATCTGATACATCTTCACCAAGTTCATTTGCCGCTTTAATAATTTTATCGTCTACATCAGTGAAATTTGATACATACGTAACTTCAAAACCTTTATAAGTTAAGTAACGGCGCACTGTATCATATACAATTACAGGACGAGAATTCCCGATATGAATGTAGTTATAAACAGTAGGACCACATACATACATTTTCACTTTTCCTTCTTCAAGTGGTACGAAATCCTCTTTTTGTCGAGTTAATGAGTTAAAAATTTGAACACCCATTGTAATTTACATCTCCTTTTTGCTTAGTCCAATCTGTTGTTGGAGTTCTTCTATTTTCCGTTCTAACGTAGAACAACGATCTTCTACTGGATCTGGAATATTTTGATGATCTAGTTTTTGTTTCTTCTCTACTTTGATACCGTCTTGAATGACAATTTTCCCTGGAATGCCAACTACTGTAGCATTGGGTGGTACAGCTTTTAACACAACAGAACCTGCACCAATTTTGCTATTTGCACCAATCGTTATTGAACCAAGCACCTTTGCACCCGTTGCAACAAGTACATTATCTTCTAGTGTTGGGTGACGTTTCCCTTTCTCTTTTCCTGTACCACCAAGTGTAACCCCTTGATATAAGGTAACGTCATTGCCAATCTCACATGTCTCTCCAATAACAACACCCATTCCATGGTCAATAAAGAAACGGCGACCGATTTTGGCACCTGGATGAATTTCAATCCCAGTGAAAAATCTACTTACCTGAGAGATAAAACGTGCCATAAAGTAAAATTTCCTCTTGTAAAAAGCATGTGCGATGCGGTGTCCCCAAACCGCATGCAAACCAGAATAAGTTAGCACAACTTCCAAGGTGCTTCGTGCAGCAGGATCATTTTCAAAAATCGTCGCAACATCTTCCCTTATAGTTTTGAACATATATTCAAAGCTCCCCTCTTTTTTCAAAATAAAAACGCCTCTGCCCTATAGGACAGAGACGCTGGATATGCGCGGTTCCACTCTGGTTGGAAGCATCTAAAGAAATACTTCCCGCTTAAAGTCTATAACGGTGACTTACCGACTAAGCCTACTTAAAGTTCAGCTTAGTGCTCAGAGGTGCATTTCTGTATTACATTGGCTCAGACCACTTTCAGCCGGTGATGGTCCTCTCTAAAGAGCTTGCTCTACATACTTCTCCTCTTCAACGCTTTTTTATCGATAGTAGCTCCATTTTACAATGAAGCTGGAAAAAAGCAAACTAAATTACTTGATAAATTGTTCGACACGTTTAATGACAGTTTCTTTACCTAGTAATGCTATTGAGTTTGGAAGTTCTGGACCATGCATTTCACCTGTTGTAGCCACACGGATTGGCATGAATAGGTTTTTACCTTTGTGACCAGTTTCCTTTTGCACTGCTTTAATCGCTGCTTTAATAGCCGTTGGTTCGAATTCTTCTAAAGCCTCTAATTGTACTTTGAATGAAGCCATTACTTCTGGAACTTGTTCACCGGCTAATATTTCTCTTTCTTCTTCATTGTATGCAAGTTCCTCCGTAAAGAACAATTGAGATAACTCAACAATTTCAGCACCGAAGCTCATTTGTTCATGATAGAGGCCGATCAAATCAGATGCCCAAGCATGTTGTTCTTCAGTTAACTCAGCTGGTAATAGACCTGCTTTTTGTAAATGAGGTAATGCCAGTTCTACTACTTTTTCTTGAGATAATTTTTTAATATATTGGTTGTTCATCCACGTTAATTTTTGTTTATCAAACATAGATGGAGATTTTGAAAGACGTTTTTCATCAAATAGGCGGATGAAGTCTTCTTTAGAGAAGATTTCTTCTTCGCCTTCTGGTGACCAGCCTAATAAACCGAAGAAATTAAACATCGCTTCTGGTAAATAACCAAGATCGCGATATTGCGAAACAAATTGGATAATAGATTCATCACGTTTTGATAATTTTTTGTGATTTTCATTAACAATTAAAGTCATATGACCGTAACTTGGAGCTTCCCAACCAAACGCATTAAAAATCATTAATTGTTTCGGTGTATTTGATAAATGCTCTTCACCGCGGAATACATGAGTCATTTCCATGAAGTGATCATCTAATACAACTGCATAGTTATATGTTGGAATTCCATTTGCTTTGACTAGTACCCAATCACCAACATCTTTAGATTCGAACGATACCTCACCTCGAACTAAATCATCGAATTTGTATGTAACTCCCTCAGGAACGCGCATACGGATTGTGAACGCTTCACCAGCAGCTTCTTTTGCTGCAACTTCTTCAGCAGATAAATGACGGCATTTCCCATTGTACATTGGAGCAGCTACACCATTTGACTTTTGTACTTCACGATCAGCTTCTAATTCTTCTGATGTACAGAAGCATTTATAAGCCATACCTTTTTCAATTAATTGATGAGCATGGTCACGATAGATGTCTAAACGCTCCATTTGGCGATACGGCGCATAAGGTCCACCGATATCAACTGATTCATCATACTCCAAACCTAACCATTTTAAGTTATCTAATTGAGAAGCTTCGCCACCCTCGATATTACGCTCGATATCTGTATCTTCAATACGAACGATAAAATCTCCGTTATGGTGTCTTGCGTATAAGTAGTTAAATAAAGCTGTACGTGCGCCACCAATGTGTAAATGTCCTGTTGGGCTTGGTGCATAACGAACACGAACTTTTTTAGTCATGATATAATCCTCCTAGTTTTCCTGCAAAAATTCACTTCGTTCATTTTACCACTGCAAGTTTAAAATTTAAAGGAAGTCATTTTTTATTAGTAAAATGGTTGCCATTGAAGCAATTCCTTCTTCGCGACCTGTGAATCCTAATTTTTCAGTAGTTGTTGCTTTGACATTTACTTGATCCGGTTCTGCATTTAAGAGTTCCGCAATTCGATTACGCATAGGTTCAATATATGGTGCCATTTTAGGTCGTTGTGCCATGATTGTGCAATCTACATTACCAAGTACATATCCTTTACTTTCAACGATTTCCCAAATATATTCTAATAACTTTGCTGAGTCAGCATCTTTAAATGCAGGATCTGTGTCTGGGAAATGACGACCGATATCCCCTTCTCCGATTGCCCCCAAAGCAGCGTCCGTTATTGTGTGTAATAAAACATCAGCATCCGAATGACCTACTAAACCTTTTTCATGAGGAATTGTAATACCTCCGATAATTAATGGTCGACCTTCTTCAAATGCGTGTACATCAAACCCTTGTCCTACTCGAAACATAGTTATCCTCCTATACGTTGGCTTAAAATCGCCTCTCCAAATATTAAATCTTCTTTTGTTGTTATTTTAACGTTATCGTAGCTACTTTCAACGATATGTACAACCTGACCTAAACGTTCGACTAACATAGCCTCATCGGTTCCTAAAAATTGATCCTTCTCAGCCGCATTTTCTGCTTCTTGTAAAATTGTAAACTGAAATGCTTGAGGTGTTTGAATCATCCATAAGTTAGAACGATCTACCGTCTCAACTATGACACCATTTTCAACTTTTTTCATCGTATCCTTTGTACGCACACCAGCAATTACCGCACCCTTCTCTTCTGCAGCCTCTACTAGCTTGTGAATAACCGGAATTGTGATAAACGGTCTAGCAGCATCATGAACGAGTACAATTTCACCATCTTCTACTTTTTTAACACAAGAATACACGCTATCTTGGCGTTCTGCTCCGCCATCCGGTAATGCTTTAACTTTTTTAATATTATATTTCACAAGGAGCGATTGGATATATTCTCGTTCTTCAGGTTTTACCGCTAACCAAATTCCCTTACATGCAGAGTCTTGTTCAAAGACCTCCAGTGTGTGGATTAATATTGGCTTTTCACGTAGTTCTAAGAACAATTTGTTATGTCCCGCACCCATACGCTTACCGCTACCGGCTGCAGGCAAAATAACGTCATATTGCTTCAAAATTTTCACGTCCTACTCATGGAAAAGGACAAGGCAAATTGCCCTGTCTCTTTTTGTTTTCTATTATGCTACTTTACCGCCACTTTTTGGTTTTGCAAAAATCATACGACCAGCAGAAGTTTGTAAAACACTTGTCACTACGACTACAATTGCTTGCCCAATATAGGATTTCCCTTCCTCAACGACAATCATTGTACCATCATCTAAATAAGCCACACCCTGATTGTGTTCCTTACCATCCTTGATAACAACTACATGCATTTCTTCACCTGGAATAACTACAGGTTTTACAGCATTGGCTAAGTCATTAATATTCAGAACAGCCACATTATGGAGGTCACATACTTTATTTAAATTAAAGTCGTTAGTTAAAATCTGACCACTCATTTTTTTAGCTAAACGAACTAATTTTAAATCCACTTCTTGAATATCATCAAAATCAACTTCTGTAATCAAAATATCCGTTGCCCGTTCATCCTGTAAAGTTCTTAAAATATCAAGACCTCGACGACCGCGGGTACGTTTAAGTGTATCTGAAGAATCTGCAATATGTTGTAATTCTGTTAACACAAACTGCGGAACGACTAATGTACCTTCTATAAAACCAGTTCTCGAAATATCAGCAATACGCCCATCAATAATAACACTCGTATCTAGTAGTTTATAAGCAGTTGCTGGTGTTTCTGAAGCAACTTCATCAGAACTTTTCTTTTTAGCTAAATTATTTGCTCTTGCTGCGGAAAACACATGAAGTAATTCATCACGTTTTTTAAAACCTACCTGAAACCCTAAATACCCAAGAACAATAGATAACAATATCGGTAAAACTGTCGTAATGACCGGAAGTTGTATACTATCAATCGAAAACCCAACAAAATACGCCACAATTAATCCTACAATCAAACCTAATGTGCCAAATAACAAATCACCAACTGGAGCTTTCAATAACTTGTCTTCCATCCAACGAATAAAACGGACACATGAATCGGAAAATAAAAATGAAAATCCAAATAAAATGAATGCGCCAATTGTAACTGACACATATGGATTATTTAGCCATGGGTTTGAGGATAAATGAATGAATTCGTATAATGGCGGTAAAAATAATAAACCCAACGTACCTCCGATAAATAAGAAAGCAACTTGAATAACTATTTTCAACAAAATGAACACCTCCTTTATAGTTTTAATTATACATAGTTTCCCTTTTATTTGCTCGGCAAACCCCTTGGACAATTCAAATCATTTTAATTGCTTGTTTTTTCTACTTTTCATTTTCAATCATCTAGAAAAAACAACTTTTTACACAAAAAACTTAATTTATAAATTAAACAAAATATGCTCTTTACAACAGAAATCCCTCTTGTTAATGACCATCCTTTAGTCAAATGTGACATCGTTATGTCACATTTCTTGAAATCGGTTACAATCTTCATATTCGAGAAAATTCACAACGCAAAACAGGAGGATTGTTATGAATCAAACAAAAAATATTAAAATAACAACTGCAGACCCATCAGGCATCGGACTTTTTGGACTAGCCATCGTTACACTTGTAGCCTCATCTCAAAAATTAGGGTGGACTGAAGGTGTGGGTCTAGTCATTCCCTGGGCAATATTCTTAGGCGGTATCGCACAATTTTATGCCTCTATACTAGATTCTAAACATAATAATACATTCGGTACTACTGCTTTCGGAGCTTATGGACTTTTTTGGATGGCAGTGGCTACTTCTTGGTTTGTTCAATCTGGAACTTTTGGATTAACGTTACAAGAAAGTGCTGATGTACATCAATTAGGGTTCGTATACATAGGGTACCTTGTTTTTACAATATTCATGACCATTGGTGCATTAGAAACAAATAAAGTACTATTTTTCATTTTCTTCTTAATCAATTTTTTATTTGTTGGCTTATCACTAAGTTCTCTTGGCATCATGGAACACGGCATGCACCTTCTAGCAGCTTATTCTGAGTTTGGCATTGCAATCCTATCTTTATACGGTGCTGGTGCAAATGTTTTGAACAAACATTTTGGTTTCGAATTTTTACCTTTAGGTAAACCTTTCGGAATTATTACTAAACCAGTAGAAAAAGAAAAAACCGCTCACTTACAAACAAATAACCAAACATTTTAGAAAAAGCGACAACCTTTTGGTTGTCGCTTTCATTTCACTACATCATAAATCGCGGAAGCAAAGTTTCAGCGCCTCGTTTACCGTCTCTACCCCAACTACTTCAATACCCGCTGGATAATCCCAACCCCCTATGTTAGAAGCAGGAACAATAGCTCGTTTAAAGCCTAGCTTTGCAGCTTCTTGAACACGCTGCTCCACACGTGATACACGACGCACTTCACCTGTTAAACCTACTTCACCAATAATACAATCTCCTGCACTCACAGCACGGTCCTGATAGCTTGAAACAATACTTGTTAAGACTGCTAAATCGATTGCCGGTTCATCTAATTTTACGCCACCTGCTACTTTAATATATGCATCTTGAGCTTGTAACAACATACCCATACGTTTTTCAAGTACTGCCATCAACAAGGATACACGATTCTGATCAATGCCTGTAGCCATACGTTTCGGATAGTTGAAGCTTGAAGGTGTCACTAAAGCTTGGATCTCAACCAGTATTGGGCGTGTCCCTTCCATAGAGGCAACGACACTAGAACCCGCAGCCCCTTGCGAACGTTCTTGCAAGAACAATTCAGAAGGATTTAATACTTCTTTTAAACCACCCTGTAGCATTTCAAAGATGGCAATTTCATTCGTTGATCCAAAACGGTTTTTTTGGCTACGTAATATTCTATACGTATGATGACGCTCTCCTTCAAAATAAAGAACCGTATCTACCATATGTTCTAAAATACGTGGACCTGCTATTTGCCCTTCTTTCGTTACATGTCCAACAAGAAAAATAGCAATATTTTTTGTCTTAGCAATTCGCATTAACTCAGCAGTACATTCACGCACTTGTGATACACTACCTGGTGCAGAAGTTACTTCTGGATGATGTACGGTTTGAATGGAGTCAACAATGACAAACTTTGGTTGAACTTCCTCTATTGTTTGATTTAAAAACTCCAAATTCGTTTCAGAGTAAATATATAACTCAGCTGACTTCACACCTAGTCGCTCTGCACGTAATTTTGTTTGGCGAATAGATTCCTCACCTGAAATATAGAGTACCCTATGACCTTTATTAGAAAGCAACGCCGAAACTTGCAAAAGTAGTGTGGATTTACCGATTCCAGGGTCGCCACCAATTAACACTAAAGAACCTGGCACTACTCCTCCACCAAGTACACGATTTAACTCATTTAGTTCCGTTTCAACTCTAGGTGCATCTTCTGTCTCAATCGAAATAATTGGCATAGCCTTTTGAGAAGTACTTGATGAGTGCTGGAACGCTCCTCTAGGTCCTTTAGAAATGACTTCTACTTCTTCCACCATCTTATTCCATTCACCGCACCCAGGACATCTTCCCATCCATTTTGGTGATTCATAGCCACAAGAATTACATAAAAATTTCGTTTTCTTTTTAACCATATTTCCTCCCACTAATACTTCTATTGTTCTCTCTATTATAAAACAAGGCACTCCAAACATGTTGTTCGGAATGCCCTGCTTTTTCAGACCTTTGATGAACTAAGTAGCTAACTACACAATTTCATCGTTAGAATGAATTATTTTGTTACAAACTCTTTAATATTTACAACAAACTCATCGTTTTCAACATCGAAAATGACACGCTGACCTGTTAGCACTGTTCCTTTTAAAATCTCTTCAGATAAACGGTCTTCCACATGTTTTTGTATTGCTCGACGTAAAGGACGAGCACCATACTGTGGATCATAGCCTTCTTTAGCGATTTTATCTAAAGCTGCGTCAGTTAACTCTAGTTCGATATTTTGTTCTTGCAAACGTTTTGTCAATTGTTTTGCCATTAGTGCAACGATTTTCGTTAATTCTTCTTTTTGCAATGCATGGAAGACAATCATCTCATCAATACGATTTAAGAACTCAGGGCGGAATGCTTTTTTCAATTCTGACATTGTAACACTCTTATTATCTTTGTGTATGTCTTTTGCATTAGCTGAGCTAAAACCGAGTGATTTTCTATATTGAAGTTCTGAAGCACCTACGTTTGATGTCATGATAACAACTGTATTTCTAAAGTCTACTACGCGTCCCTTAGAATCTGTTAAACGACCATCTTCTAATACTTGTAATAGAATATTGAAAACATCTGGATGTGCCTTTTCAATTTCATCAAGTAAAATAACTGAATATGGTTTACGACGGACTTTTTCTGTCAACTGACCGCCCTCTTCAAATCCTACATATCCTGGAGGTGAGCCAACAAGTCTCGAAGTCGAATGTTTTTCCATGTACTCAGACATATCAACTCGGATCATAGAATCTTCATCACCAAACATTACTTCTGCTAATGCACGAGCAAGTTCTGTTTTACCAACACCAGTTGGTCCAAGGAAAATAAATGAACCGATTGGACGCTTCGGATCTTTTAACCCTGCACGTGCACGGCGGATTGCTCTAGAGATGGCTTCAACTGCCTCAGTTTGACCAACAAGGCGTTTGTGCAACTCTTCTTCAAGGTTTAGCAATTTAGCAGATTCCTCTTGTGCTAACTTCGATACCGGTATCCCCGTCCACACAGAAACTACTTCGGCCACGTCATTAACAGTTACTTTGGATTCTTCTTTACCTTGCTTTTCTTTCCACGTTTTCTTTGTAGATTCTAATTCTTCTTTTAATTTTTGTTCAGTATCGCGAAGCGAAGCCGCTTTTTCAAATTCCTGACTTTGAACAGATGCGTTTTTCTCTGATCGAATCGCTTCTAGTCTTTGCTCAAGTTCTTTTAAGTTTGGAGGAGTTGTATAAGAACGCAACCTTACTTTTGATCCCGCTTCATCAATTAAATCAATAGCCTTATCTGGTAAGAAACGATCCGAAATATAACGATCGGACATTTTCGCAGCCGCATCAATGGCTTCATCCGTAATTTTCACACGATGATGCGCTTCGTAGCGATCACGTAAACCTTTAATAATTAGTATGGCTTCTTCAACAGTTGGTTCATCGACTTGAATTGGTTGGAAACGGCGCTCCAATGCTGCATCCTTTTCAATGTATTTACGATATTCATCCAATGTTGTAGCACCGATACATTGTAATTCCCCACGCGCTAGAGATGGCTTCAAGATATTCGATGCATCAATAGCACCTTCTGCTCCACCTGCGCCAATTAATGTGTGTAGTTCATCAATAAAGAGAATAACATTACCTGCTTGGCGAATTTCATCCATCACTTTTTTCAAGCGATCTTCAAATTCACCACGGTATTTTGTACCCGCCACGACTGTTCCCATATCAAGTGTCATAACACGTTTATCTCGTAAAATTTCAGGTACTTCATTGTTTACGATTTGTTGAGCTAAGCCTTCTGCAATTGCCGTTTTACCGACACCTGGTTCCCCGATTAAAACTGGGTTGTTTTTAGTACGGCGTGATAGCACCTCAATAACTCGTGTAATTTCCTTACTACGGCCAATCACTGGATCTAAGCTGCCATCTCTTGCAACTTGAGTCAAATCACGTGCCAAGCTATCTAAAGTTGGTGTACTTGCAGCTTGTGTAGCACTATTTGCATTTTGTGCATGATCATGACTACCTAACAGCTGTAACACTTGTTGGCGCGCTTTATTTAAACTAACTCCTGCGTTGTTTAAAACACGAGCTGCTACGCCTTCTCCTTCACGAATAAGGGCTAATAATAAGTGCTCTGTACCAATATAAGAGTGACCTAGTTTACGTGATTCATCGACAGATAGTTCGATTACTTTCTTTGCACGAGGTGTGTAATGCACGATTGGACCAACGTCTTTTGTACCTACACCAACTAGCTCCTCAATACCTTCTTCTATCATTTCAGAGCTAATATCAATTGCTTCAAGCGCTTTAGCTGCTATACCGCCACCTTCACGAATTAAGCCAAGTAAAATGTGCTCTGTACCGATTGATTCATGTTTCATACGAATAGCTTCTTCTTGTGCCAATTGAAGCACCTTTTGTGCGCGTTGAGTAAATCGATTAAACATCATAAGAATCCTCTCCCTCTTCGTCAGATTGACCTTTTTTTAATTCTCTATTGCATTGCAATCGTTCTCGCAACAAACTTGCTCGGTACACATCTCGTTCGTTTGGTTGAAGTGTAGTACCTGCATGTTGTTGTAAAAAGCCAGGCTGCATATAAAGCATACATTCGTTCAAAACAGCAATAGGTATATTCTGGATTATACCCAAATATATACCCAATCGAACGTTAGATAAACAATTTGCTGCTTCTTCGCTCGTTAAAATTCTGGCATATAGTAAAGTTCCCAATGAACGATTGAGACGATCCGCTAAAGCGATTGATGCATGTTCTATTAATGCAGTACGTGCTTCTGTCTCTTTTTGAATAATTTGTTCAGTTACACTTTGTAAGTCTAATAAAATATCCTTTTCTGATTTACCAAGTGTGATCTGATTGGAGATTTGATAATAATTGCCTACCGATTCCGTCCCCTCACCATACATTCCTCTCACAACCATACCAAGTCGTGGCATCGTACTTATGAGAGAACCAATTTGGTTTGTCATAGTTAATGCAGGTAGATGCATCATAATAGACGCCCTCAAACCCGTTCCTGTATTTGTAGGGCAACTTGTTAAATAACCAAATGTATCATCAAAAGCATACGGTAAATGATGCTCTAATAGACGATCAATTTGATCTGCGCTTTTATAAGCTTTTTCTAGTTGTAGACCTGGCTGTAAACATTGTATACGAATATGATCCTCTTCATTAATCATTACGCTAATCGATTCATCTTTTGACAGCAAAACCGATCCAACTCTCTCTTTATCTGCAAGCTGAGGACTGATTAAATGTTTTTCTACTAATACTTTACGCTGTAATGCAGGCATGTCATGCAATGAAAAATAAGAAAACTGAAAATGTTGTTCTTCCTCATCATCTGCATCAATCAATACATTCGAAACAGCTTTATCAATTTGCATTGCCTCTTCATCAGAAAAAGCTCTTGGAAAACGGAAATCTGTTAAGTTACGAGCTAACCTGATGCGAGTACTCATGACGATATCACCATATTGTCCTTCTTCTTGCATCCAATTGGTCGTTGGATTGTGTAAAAAGTGCTCAATGTTCATCTTGAGACTCACCCCCTACTTGTAACTTTTTTTCAAGAGTACGGACATTATCCCGCATTGCCGCTGCATCTTCAAACCGCTCTTCCTCTATGGCCACTTTCATGTCCAACCGAATTGCCTCGATTTGTCTTTTTAATTGGTATAGCTCATTAATAGATCCTGGCACTTTTCCAATGTGTTCCACTGCTCCATTATGCAAACGTTTTAATACCTGAGGTAACTGCTCTTTAAAAGTTTCATAACAACCAGGGCAATTAAATTTTCCCTCGTTCAAAAATTGATGGTATGTCATGCCGCATTCAGGACAATTCTCCTGTTCCTGCATTTTCTGCTCATTTACATTTGGTGCTGCAACTGACCAACTCGGTGTACCAAACCAATTTGAAAAAAGTTTATGCATTGAAATTGGATCGGCATTAAAATCGAGGTTCAAATGGAAAGAATCAAGTTGTTTATTGCACACTTCACAGAAATGCCTTGTCGTTTTTTTGCCATTCTTCATTTGTGTCACCGTGATAGTGGCCGGTCTTTGTTTACAGTTTTCACAAATCATACCCTCGCACCTCTTTTACAATTGCTTGTCATATTTTATAGTCAGTAGCATTGCTTGTAGGATACGCGCGCGAAGCTCATCACGTACCGGTAAATTTATTCGTAACACAGAACGATCAAGAGCTGCTAACATCATTTTAGCTTCTCTTTTCGTAATTACACCTTCGTCAATTAAACGGAAAATTAAATCATTCGTCATAGTTTGTGAAGCACCTTCGTTCACTTGCTCAATCACTTGGTCAATTAAATCCGCCTTTGAACTAGCTTTAACACGTAAAATTCTTATATATCCTCCACCGCCACGTTTACTTTCAACTAAATAGCCACGCTCGGCGGTAAATCGAGTATTTATCACATAATTAATTTGGGAGGGTACGCATTGAAATTTATCAGCAATTTCACTCCGTTTAATCTCAATATGTCCCTCTCCACCTAATTCGATAACCTCTTTCAAATAACCTTCTATTATGTCAGAGATATTACGCATTTCAAATTCCACCTCGCTTGCATCACTGACTTTGACTATCTTTGACTATATTTGATTACATTATACACAGCCTAATAAAAAACACGCAATTGAAATGCTCATTGAAATGTGTAAGGTACCTGTTTAGCCTCGAGAAGCACCCATACCTTCAAATCGAAAATGTCTTTTCAGTTTTCGTTCAAGAAAGTGGCAGTTACCTCGGAGCCATGTCGAGGCTGGTGAGCAGAAGAAGTACTAAAAACACTCATTTTAAGGAAGATCGTAAATCTTAGTCGTCCCATCGTAACAGTTGCTCGAAAAACATCCTACTTTCTCAAGATACCCGTTTCACTTATCTAATATTCGGTCAAAACAAAAACCGCGACAGCAATTGCCATCGCGGTTTTTCAAATCAATACCATTTCCCAACAATCGGGTAATTCCACTCTGTATCATTAAGAGCCTTTACAATACCTATTACTGGAATGACAACGCCCATAATCAAAAAGACTACTAAGAACGGAAGTCCAATTAATAAAAAACTAAATATCCCTGATACAATGACTAATACCCACATAACAAATTGGAACAATAGCGCTTGAATGGACAAACGCTTAATCTGTTTATCTTCAATAAAAATATAGAATAGGATTGGCACTAAACACGGCGCAAAAAATGCACTTGCGTGAAGAATCACTTTTAACCCTTTAGATTCCACTTAGAGCAACTCACTTTCATAAATTAATATGTTTCTTATTCTATTTATACGATTAAAAAATCCATTAGTTTCATATCCTCATAAAAAAAAGGAACATTCTTTATTTCGATTCGTCCTCTGAAGTAACAAAAGTAAGAGAGGAGTTTTTCCTTTGAAAAAAGCATTATTATTCATCGGTAGCATCGCATTATGCTTAATCATTTTCATTGTAATGCCTTATTGTTTATTGAAAAATTCATTTTCAAATGATTGCGAATCTAAAACTTCCTCATGCTCTAAAACCATTGAGCATAAAATAAAAATCATCAATTCAATAAGTGAGTCAGATGTTCTGTATCAAGATCAGAATACTATCGAAGACTCAACCGATAAAAGTCATCGAGATCAATTTTTATCAAGCCTTTTCCTAAGTGATAAATAAATACCATAAAATATATAAGAGGGCAGCTATGCATAAGCGCCCTCTTTTTTATTTCTATTTATCTTATGTTTCATTCAGCATCTTCCCGTGACAATACGATACCGTTTATGAGAGGATAGTTATACACTAGTTGAAATGAGGACGATCTATGATTCGGACCCTTGGCATTACTAATAATCAAGAACTAAAAATTAATTTTCCGCTAGAAGAATTACGAAATAATCCTTTTGAATGGTATTGGGTTGATTTTGATGAACCTACTGTGGAAGAAGAACTACTGCTAGACACATTCTTTCACTTTCACCCACTAGCTATTGAAGACTGTTTAATGCGATTACAACGACCAAAACTCGATTATTATGACGACTACCAATTTTTGGTTGCGCATAAGTTAAACGAAGAAACCTTTGAAGCCGAAGAGGTCAATATGTTCGTTTCCGAAAAATTTATTGTGACTTTTCATAAATCGCCAGTTCCTGAATTTGATATCGTCCGTTCACGTATACATGATCAACCACAGTATTGGGAAAGTGGCGCTATTTTCGTCGCTTATCAAGCAATAGATAAAATCGTAGATAGCTATTTCCCAATGGTCTACAACATTGAAGATCATTTAAATACAATTGAGGACGAGCTAAATTATCAAAGCAACACAAAATCTATGCGCTATGTATTTGATTTACGTAGTGATTTACTTCATATTCGACGTACCATTTTACCTATGCGCGACCTTTTATATCGTATTTTAAACTCCGAACGCTTTACATTGATCAAATCCGAACGTGCTTACTTTGTCGATATTCATGACCATTTGATAAAGCTAACAGAAATGGTTGAATCAAACCGTGAGCTTACTGCTGATATGCGAGATAGTCATATGTCTATGAATGCCAGTCGCATGAACGGCATTATGATGATCTTGACCATTATCTCATCTATTTTCATTCCACTAACCTTTATAGCTGGTGTATACGGTATGAACTTTGAAAATATGCCCGAATTACATTGGCATTACAGCTACTTTATCGTTCTAGCTATTATGCTTATTATTGCCATATCTATGTTAGTTTGGTTTAAATACAAAGGTTGGTTCGACTTATTCAAACCATAAAAAAACGCAGGCTCTCCACAATTTAAGGAGAGTCTGCGTTTTACTTTAGTTCATCGTCTTTAGCATCTTTTAAACCAAATAATACAAAAGAAATGGCACCCGAAAATAATGCTGCACCTAAGGCAATCATTATACGTGAGTTCAAAGGAACGTCTGTATAATCCTTATTCAATAACATCAACGCCGATACCACTACAACTGCCATTATTGGTAAAGCAAATTTCATCCCTCGCTTACGATCCATTGACCAATACATCCTTTTCATCAAGACATTTCTTTTATTGTAGCATGGACAACCTACAAGAACACGGTGAAATAATATGTGACATCGTTTGTTCACTTCTCTGTGTCAGTTTTAAAGGTGCTTTTTTATAAGTAGATCCATCAAATACTCGGCGCATTACTTTATACCTCTAATATTAACTTCAAAATTCCTTATTTATTAATTAAATATTACTAAATTCTCAATAAAAAGAAATCTATATTATGTCTATAGATACGTTAAAAATGGTAGAATAGAATCATCATAAACTAAACTTCGCTTATAGTAGAATGGAGAAATTGACGTGTCAATTTGGACAATGAGAAGAACAAGAAAAGAAAAAGAACCCTATTTTCAAACAGAGAACTATATGAATCGAGTTACTTTAAACGTAACTAGACATCATGATATACAAAAACAATTTCAATTATTAGATCTAACTAAGCAAGATTTAGCTATTTTAAAACAACTACAACCATTGACTCAGGAACTCATCAACGAAATGGTTGAGAAATTTTATGAAGCTATTAGCCAATCTGATACTTTAGTGGGTATTATTCAAAAGCATTCTAAAATCAACAAATTAAAAGTAACATTAACACGTCACCTATCTGAAATGTTTGAATGTAATATTAATGATGATTACATTGAACAACGCAAGATTATCGCACAAGTACACGTTCGCATAGGCCTACAATCGAAGTGGTATATTAATTCATTCCAATCTTTAACTACCTCTTTCATTCATTTTGTTAATAGTCTAGATCTAAGTGCAAAGGAGTCGACTTTAGCAATTAGTGCATTTTCAAAGTTAATAAATCTCGAACAACAGCTAGTTATTGAGGCTTATGAAAATGAACAAGATCGTATTAGGGATAATTCAGATGAAAAGCAACAAAAAGTTGTCATCTCAGTTCAAAGTACGGCACAAGAGCTTAGTGCTATTAGCCAAGAAACAACTGCTTCTCTACAATCTTTAGCTAGCCAATCAGATGACATTGCTCAATCAACTCAACAAGGCTTAATGTTCGTAACTTCTACTCAAGAAAAATCTGATAGTGGCAGAGAGCTATTAGACGCACAAACAAAATTGATGAACAAAATGTCTTCAAGCGTCACTTTATTAGATGAGACTATGAATAGACTACGTATTTCTTCTAATGAAATCACACAAATTGTTCGTCTAGTAACAGACATTGCAGATCAAACTAATTTGCTTGCATTAAATGCGTCGATTGAAGCAGCTCGCGCGGGCGAACATGGTAAAGGCTTCGCTGTCGTAGCTGATGAAGTACGTAAATTAGCTGAGGAAACGAAGAGTGCTGTTCGAAATGTATCACTTCTTATTAAAGACACTGAAAATAACATTGAGAATATGTCCAGTTCAGTTAAGGATGTCGATGTTCAAATCTCTAAAGGTGTTGAAATGCAAAGTACCCTTTCTCAATCATTTAACATAATTGCAGAGGCGGTTGCAGGTATAAAAGAAAAAAATGAAAATACTACTAAAGACATTACTAGTATTTCTCATTTACTTGAAGATTTGAGCCAAGGAGCTGCTCAAGTATCTGCATCATCTGACCATCTAATTGAAATTACAAGCCAATTAAATTAATAAAAACAGGCTGTTCGCTATGAGTTTCATAGTGAACAGCCTGTTTTATACTATTGATAAAATCTCTTTATTCCATAAAAACCACCAAATATAAAGAGAACTCCAACTAATATGATTGCTATAATGCACATCATTTCTGACATCATTTATCCGCCCTAACTACACTCTATTACGCTGTAATATCTCGTTTAGTGAAAACAATATAACTAATCACCATGAAAATAATTACATAAACAGATAACACGGCTAACGCTAATGCCATTGTTGTACCTTCAACTATCACATAACCATTTACAAATTGTGTTAAATCCGTATATGTGAAGAATAAATATTTTACTATTTCATATTTGCTTAAGAAAACAACAATAGTACTTCCCATAAACCATAGGAACATTGAAATCCCAATTGCTAATGCATTTGAACGGAAAACAGATCCAATCATAAATGCAAATGTTGCAGTTACGAATATATTAACTGATGAAATTAAATATAAATACAATGAGCGTAGCCAAATTGACTGTTCTACCACTTCACTGCCATTCCATTTCAAGTAACTTTCACCACTTGTATCAAATAACATAAAACCAATTATGGTGGAAGTAATCCACGTGACTGCTGCCATTACTATTCCAAATAATAATACTGTCGCGAACTTAGAAGTGAGTATTTTCCAACGTTTTACTGGTCTCGTTAATAGCATTTTAATTGTGCCTTCTGAAAATTCAATTGCCACAATTCCGGCTGCAATAACGACAACAAACATTGTAACTAGCGACAACATACCACTAGAGTTTAACACAAAACTTTCCGTACTCATGTCACTTTCAGGTGCAATATCATTTTTCAAGCGATACTCTGAAATACTTTTTTGCTCGATTAGATCTTCTTTTTCATCTTTAGATAGACCATCTTCTTTTAGCATTTTGTCATTTTCAGCAACAATAGCCTTTTCCTGTTCTTTCCAACTCAACTTTGGTGCATCTTTTCCTTCAGCATTTTCTATTGTCACTGTTCCACCTGTTGAATCCTCCGTAGAGCCATACTTAGAGGATATCCACTTATTTAACCCAGCCATACCAATTACTATTACTATGAGCATGATTAACATAATCCAAGTGGCTTTTTTACGCCATAACTTCATCCACTCATTTTGAATTAGTTTCAGCAATTTGGCCACCTCCTGTCATTTCTAAGAATTGATCTTCTAACGTTTTATGATAAGGATTTATTGCATAAATATTAATGTCACTTGCAACAAGCGACTGCACTATTGCTGGAATTTGTGTTTTCTCTGCCTGTACAAGCCATCCCTTTTCATGCTGTTCAAAAGCAATACCCGCATCAGCAAAGACTGTCGTAATATTAGCATTTTGTTCTGTTTCAATATAATAGTGTGACTGCTCATCATCTTTCATTTCACGCATATCAATTAACTTACCATTTTGGATAACTGCAATTCTGTCACACATTAATTCTATTTCAGAGAGTAAGTGGCTTGATACGAAAACAGCGACGCCTTCCTCCTCCGCAATTTTACGTAAGTAGTTACGGAATTCTCGAATACCTGCTGGATCCAAGCCATTCGTAGGTTCATCTAATATTAAAAACTTCGGTTTATTTAGCAAAGCCTGTGCTAAACCTAAACGTTGACGCATCCCTAACGAGTACGTCGATACCTTTTCACGAATACGATTTTCTAAACCTACTTGGCGAATAACTTCGTTAATTCTCTCTTTTGTTACGTTTTTATTCATACGAGCGAAATGTTCCAAGTTTTTATAGCCCGATAAGTATTTATACATCTCAGGGTTTTCTACGATTACACCTACTTTGCTAATCGCTTCCTCAAAATGATTTTGGACCGACTGCCCATCGATGAAAACCTCACCGCTCGTCGGCTTCATAAGCCCTACCATCATACGGATTGTTGTCGTTTTCCCAGCACCATTTGGTCCTAAAAAGCCCGTAATTTGACCGGGATACAAAGCTAAATTTAAATCATGGATAATCTTCTTACCTTTAATTGTTTTTGATAAATTCTTGAGTTCAACAATTGGTTTATTGTCCAACTTTGTCACCTTCCTTCAATAAATTTTTCAACCATGTAATCGTATCTTGGTTGTATATTTCACGGATGTTTTCAATTTCTTCCTGACCTACAATCCTTCCTTTTTGAAGAACGATAATACTATCCAACAAAGGCTCAACTTCCCTAATTTCATGAGTCGAAAGAAAAATTGTTTGTGTTTCTGAATCTGTAAATTGAATTAGCCCTTTAATCAAATTCTCTCGTACAAGTGGGTCAAAACCCGAGAATGGTTCATCCATTAAATAATAAGATGCATCTCGCCCTAGTGTAGCTGCCATCTTCACACGCCCACGACTACCCTTTGACATATTCTTTAATTTTACATCTAATGAAATATTCAAAAATTGCGCCACAATACAAGCTTTGTCATAATGGAAGTCTACAAATTGCGTGTCGTAATATCGAAAAAGTTCTTCTCCCGTAAAGTATGGATAAAATAAATCCAAGTCAGGTAAGTAAGCGATGTGCTCAGCACTTCCTCGATTTGACCTTCTACCATCTAGCTGTACTCTTCCACTCGTAGGATGTAATAAACCAGCAATGATTTTTAGCAGTGTAGATTTACCACTACCATTTTCTCCAGCTAACCCAATAATTTTTCCTTTTGGAATGGTAAAAGAAACATCGGATAATACAGTTTTTTTGCCATATTTTTTTGAGACTTTATCAACTGTAATTATACTTACTCACCTCGTTCCTTTGATTGCAGTACCTCTATCATTTCTCTTTGAGTAAAGCCTAATGACTCCATGTTATGAATAAAGCTTTCAACTAATCCTAGCTTCATCTCTTCGCGTAATTCAGCTAGTCGCTCACGGTTTTCCGTCACGAATGTACCTTGACCACGCTTCGTTTCCGTAATATCCATTTGCTCCAACTCCTTGTATACACGCTGCATTGTATTCGCATTAACCCCGGCTTCAACAGCATACTCCCTAACTGATGGAAGGCGATCTCCCGATTTTAAGCTTCCACGAATAATATCACCGCATATACGATCTACAAGCTGTTGATAAATTGGTTTATCCTTCAAAAAATCTACACTCATCGTTGTTCAACTCCTCGGTCGAACCACTTTAACGCTATAACGTAGAAGAGAATTGTTACGATGGCATAAAATAGAATAGAACCTAAATAAAGATTCTGAATTTCTAGTGTGCCTGGGATATCAGTAATCTTTGGTACCACTTTCTCAACTACAGTCGATTTGATTTCAAACGTATAAAGCCACTTTTCCATCCATGCTAGCTCTAACATTTTTGACCAAAGTAAAGTGGCTACAATTCCAACGACCACGGTAATAAACCCAGTAAATTTCCCTGTGTAATGTCTCATTTTCATATGGAAAATCCATAACAATAACACGACAACAAACATAAACAACGAGTTTGAAACGAGTAGAAGTAGAAGATGGATCCCAAGTAAAATTAACTCTCCTAATTCAGCTATATGGCTAGCTACTAGCAAAGTAATACCCAATACACCCAACACGGTAAACACAACAATTTCAAAAAGGATACTAAAAGCAATTTTAGAGCTTATAATTTGCCCCGTCGTAGCAGGTGTATGTAACCAGACGTCTATTCTTTTAGCATCTTGATTTAAACTGATACAGAATTGGATCAATACGATAAAACTCTGTAAGAGCACCCATAAACCTGTCAACACAAGTGCGATTCCTACATACATCCCATCCCAGTCGAACATCTTCATAAGTCCTACCGGTATCAGAAAAATTGTTACCACAGTGGCCAATATAACTCCCCATATCCAAGAACGATATAATAACCATTCTCTTTGAAAAAGGCCTTTCCATTTTTCCATAAGTATCCCTCACATGTTCCAGTGTACTAGTAACATAGTACACCTAAAAAAAGGGAAAAAGCAAGTAATATTGTATTTTAATTACTAAACACCTGGTCAAAATGTTATTCATTTAAACGTTTCATCCCATGCTATTACTAAGTTTACTTCACCCTAAAATAGCATCTATTTTTTTCTGAATTTGCGTTTCTTTCTCCTCTGTCATTTCAAAACGCTTCCAAAGTTCATCACAAGTAGCAATCACTTGATTCAATGTTTGTTCTACGTGCCTTTGTGATGATTTAATACGCGAATGCAAAGACCATTCAGAGAAGATATCATCGAACACATAGTCTGCAAATGTTATAAATGAACCTCTATCGACTTGTAAATTTCCAGCTTGGATTTCCTTCACATCTAATAATTCTGTTTGAAAATTTTGAAGTGCGACCTGCGCTTTATGTATAGCATTTTCGGTATCATCTAATTCACCATGTTTTAAAGCAGTCGCAATAAAACCACCTCCTAAAAACGTATCCCATGTAGAATAGCCTTCAGCATTATCTAATCGTTTTAAAGCAAACTGCAGTGATCTCTTTGCTACGTCCCCAGCTTTCATTGCTTCTTTAATTTCCCGGCGTAAAGTCGTTAGTAGCGTTCTTTCTTCATACAAGTCTCCCAATAGACGACACTCTGGTAAATTATTTTTGAAAATAAAATCTTCCTTTTCCTTAATAATTGCAGACCATCTGTCTTCAATATTTTGCCATCTAGGGTTATAAAGTTCTGTTTGTATCTCTGCTAAATCAGCTTGTAAAGTCTCTTTCATCTTCTCAGCCTCACGCCACTTCGCTTCGGCTGATGCCATTTCCGACAATTCCTTTAATCGAATTTCATCCTGCTTGCCTGTCCAAGTTCTAAACATATTTAAAAACGAAAATCGATCTAGTTTATCGACATCCTTTGTTTCTTTCTGTAACTTTCTATAATATCTTTCTGAACGTCTTCCTATCTCTTCAAGTTGTTCTTGAAGCGCAATTTGACGACGCAAAACTTTATCTCTTTTATCCATTTCAAGCTTTAATTCTGCTTGTCGACCGTCTATTTGTTGCAACATTTATTCAACTCCCCATAATTGCCTTTTATTAACATACGAAAAAGTAATGAAATGGTTTCAGTTATTTTGATAAACTAATAGAATAATCGTGAGAGGGTGATCTTTTTGGTTACTTTATATATAACAAGACATGGACAAACAGAGTGGAATGTAGCAAAGAGGATGCAAGGTTGGTCTGACTCCCCTTTAACAGAAAAAGGACATCAAGATGCGGAGAAATTAGCTCAAAAATTAAAGAATACTCCTTTCTCAGCCGCCTATATTAGTCCAAGCGGGCGCACTGTACAAACAGCAGAAATTCTTTTAAAGGAACGCGAAGTGACAACCATTTTAGACGATGATTTAAGAGAGATTAATGCGGGAGAATGGCAAGGAATGACTTTAAGTAATATTGAATCCTCATTTCCCACCCAGTATGTGGCATATTATGAGCAGCCCGATCAGTTCAAACCCACATCCGGGGAAAGTTTCCACGATGTTGAAAAGCGGGTTCTTTCAGTTTTAAATCGTATAATTGAAGCAGACCTAGAAGGAAACGTCTTAATCGTTACACATAGCGTTGTAAAAAAATTACTTATAAACTATTTTAAAGGGAATTCATTAAACTCTCTTTGGGATCCCCCTTTTATACACGGTACGAGCTTAACCGTTGTAGAAATAGATAGTGATGGACAAGCCACTTTTAAAATGATTGGTGACACTTCACATTTCGAATAAAAAAAACCGTCCTTCTATACATGACATGATTTCATGCATGAAGGACGGCTTTTTATCAGTGTGGCATTAATCGTTTTGCTTTACGATGCTCGCGGCGTGCAGGTCCCGAATCGAATAGTCGTTTTTCCGCTTCTGTTTCAGGGAACACACCTGGCACAGGAGTAGGTTTGCCATTTTCATCAACTGCAACCATTGTTACAAAAGATTCCGTAGTTAATTTTTGTTCTCCTGTTAATAAATCTCGGGAAATTACACGTACATAAACTTCCATAGAAGATCGACCAGTAGAAGTCACTATACTTTCTAGTTCTAAAACATCACCTACATGGGCTGGTGATACGAAATCAACTGAATCAATAGAAGCTGTAACAACAGCACTTTTTGCATGTTTCATTGATGTAATTGCAGCAATTTCGTCAATATAAGCTAAAACTTTTCCTCCAAAAATAGAATTCATATGATTTGTATCCGGAGGCAGGACTAATTTCGATTGTATAGTACGGGACTCTTTCATTGGAATTGCTTCTGTCATTTTCTAAACACGCTCCTAGATCATTTTGTTTTCTCACGCTAATGTTATTTTAAAGTTAATGCGTTTGTTTTTCTACAATTCAGATTAAAATAATATCTAAAATCATTAATGACCGTTTACTAACTTAAAATTCCCTAAGGAAAACCTTCTTAGTAAACTAATGCTGCTAACAATTATAGATTTCATTTTATAGCTTCTCCAGATTGAGTCATTCGTATTCTACAAGGAATCATTAAGTTATTTTAAAGACCATTGTTTACTGTAATAAATTTCAATTCTGTCATACCTTCAACTGCAAATTTAACTCCTTCACGACCATAACCACTCATTTTCACGCCACCATATGGCATATTATCTGTACGGAATGTGGGAATATCATTAATAATTACAGATCCTGCTTCTATTTCATCGACTGCACGCATAGCATCGTCTAGCTTATTTGTGAAAATACCTGCATTCAAACCAAGGTCAGATGCGTTTAATAACTCAATAGCTTTGTCGAATGTTTCATATGGAACAATCGACACAATAGGTGCAAATACTTCTTGACAAACTACTTTCATATCTGTTTCGACATTCGTTATGACGGTCGGTGTCAACGTACGTTCAGTGAATGTTCCGCCAGTTGCAACAATTGCCCCTTGAGCTTTTGCTTCTTCAATCCACTCTGTAATTCTTGTTACTTCTTTCGGATTAATCATTGCGCTGACATCCGTCAATTTATCAAACGGATCACCTACTTTTAACTTTTCTGTTTCTGCCACGAACGCTTTTGTAAATTCATCGTAAATCGATTCATGAACAAAAATGCGTTGTAATGAAATACAAACTTGTCCTGCAAAACCGAATGCCCCATTCACACAGCGTCCTACAATTTTTTCAATATGTGCACTTGGCTCTATAATTAACCCTGCATTTGAACCAAGTTCAAGTGTGATTTTACGTAAGCCAACCTGTTCTTTGATTTTCAACCCGACAGCTCCACTTCCAGTAAACGTTACTTTTTTCACCGCTGAATTTGTAACCAGCTCCTCACTAAGCTCACTGCCGCTACCCGTGACAATTTGAAGCACACCATCTGGCAAACCCGCTTCTTTAAAAATTTCTGCCATCACAATACTGCTTAACGGCGTTTGCGTTGCTGGCTTTAGGACAACCGTATTTCCTACAGCAAGAGCTGGTCCTAATTTGTGTGCTACCAAATTAAATGGAAAGTTAAATGGTGTAATAGCAGAAACCACACCAAGGGGTACGCGCTTCGTCCAACCGATTCGATTCATTACCCCTGGTGCTGCATCCATCGGTACTGTTACACCATGTAATTGTTTTGCTTCCTCTGCTGCAAATTGATACGTAGCAATAGTACGATCCAACTCACCTAAGCTAGCTGTAATTGGTTTTCCTGCCTCTAACGTCAAAATTTCTGCTAATTCCTCACGACGTCTACGCATAATTTCAACCACACGATATAAAATTTCTGCTCGTTCATATGCCGTTGTTTTTTTATAAGATTGAAAAGCATTATGCGCTCCTTCAATAGCTTGTTTCACATCTGCTGGTGTTGCCTTTGCTACTTTAGCAATCACTTCACCACTATAAGGAGATTGTAGTTCATAGCTTTCTAATACCTCTTGCCATTTACCATCTATCCAAAGTTTCGTTTCTTCCATTTTAAGTCCTCCTATATGTAGATCACTACTCCTTCCATATTATCACTATTTTTTTGAACCAATGCAGGTGGGCGTTTAATTACCACCATTGCTATTTGCTGCAGTAGATGCACTGACAATTACAGCAGTTGAAATCATTGCAGCCTGCTGGGCCTGTAAAATAGATTCTATGGATGTGAGTACTGTCATTGTCGTTCCAGTTTGTGTTTCAATTAATTGTTTTGTTTCAAGCTGAACCGCAATAGGTAAAATCATCTCTTTATAACCCCATTTAAAGAGATTCATCTGTTCAAGGTCATAATAGACATCAACAATTTGCTGCAAGAGTTCATCTTTTGCACAGATAGCCCCCAACAAACCGATTACCATATAATGCGTTCTCTTTACTTTAATACCCGCTTTTTTAAAATAATCACGTACATACAATACATTTTCTACAAGTTGCCGGTTATAACTAGCATTTGTAATGGTCATAATTTGCGAAGTCCATTGTAGTTCATCACTACTATAAAAATGATTACCCTTTAAATCTTTAAAATAATCATTCATTGTTGTAGCGCGCTCTTGTATATCCCCTTCTTGTTTACTTAGCAGCACAGCAAATGGAATATCTTCATGTGATGTAAGAAACGGATGATGCTTCCGAATTGCATCATAAAGCTCTTTTCCCCTCACCCCTTGTTCATCTTCTGATATAACATCACCATTGATAAAAAGCGCTGCTAAATAAGAATACATGGACCGCTTAAATCCTACTTGCTTCAGGATTTCTTCACGTGCTATTAATTGCCCAACTGCTGTACCTGGCATCTCATCTGTGCTATCTAAGAAAGCAACCATACTATGATGAATATGGGATCTTAGAGGTGATAATAATTTTGTCTGTGCTTTAATTTCATCTGATATCTCTATAAATCGTTTTGCATCAAAAGTACGCCCAGTTATAACATAATAGCTAGCTATAGAGATTAAAAAGCGTTTATCTACACCCCAGCTCACTGCATTTTTCAATTTTCCATATGTATCTTGTATATCCCGCTTCACTTGCACCATTTCCATATTATCCATCTCCTTTTTTAAATTATACGTATTAGTTAATGGCTGGTTTCATTTTGTTATAATGTAAATAATTTACGAATGAGGTGAGTAGCATGACAGAATTTGATATCATACAAGAAACGAAAATCTTTCAATCAAAAGACACATTAAAAGTACAACTCCAAGAACTTGGCATAGGTGCGGGTGATTCTATAATTGTTCACTCTTCCCTTAGCAAAATGGGATGGATTGCAGGTGCTGAACAGGCCGTAATTGAGGCTTTAATGGCGATCATAACTGATAAAGGTACAATCGTTATGCCTTCCCAATCTGCTACCAATTCTGAACCATCATATTGGGCCCTACCACCTGCACCAGAGCCTTGGCATCAAGCAATTCGTGATTCAATCCCAGCTTATGATCCGCATTTATCTTCCTTGCGTGGTATGGGGAAAATAGCAGAATGCTTTCTAAGACACCCCTCAACGGTTCGTAGCATGCATCCATCACATTCCTTTATGGCATGGGGATTAAATGCAAAAGAATGGATGAGTTCGCATCCAATTGAAAGCTCATTTGGACTTGAATCACCTCTTGGTAAAATGCTTCAACACGATATGAAGGTATTATTAATTGGTGTTGATTATGATTCTTGTACAGCACTTCATTTATCAGAGTACCTTGCAAATGTACAAAATACATCTCCTCAAGGGGCAGCTATGTTAATCGAGGGTAAGCGCCAATGGGTTACCTTTAATATGCTAAATGTAGATTCAGACCGCTTCCTTGAGATTGGTAACTCATTTGAAAAGGCGCATTCTGAACATGTACATTATGGGACGTTAGGGCAAGCCATCACTAAAGTTATTGCAATGAAACCACTTATCGAATACGGTACAATCTGGCTAAATGATCATACAAAAAACTCTTGAAGAATAAGGAACACAAAAGGGTCTCTAGCTACTTAATGCTAGAGACCCTTTTCTTTTATAAAAGCTTTTTCACTTCTATATATTCTTCGTCAGTAAACGCACGCGAACGTGTTAAAAAACGTTTACCTTCAACACCTTCAAGGGAAAACATGCCTCCACGCCCATTCACAACATCAATAATAAGCTGAGTATGCTTCCAATAATCATATTGGCTTTCGTGCATATAGAAAGGAACTTCTCCTATTGAACCAAGAAGTACATCGACATCCCCTAGGATTAAATCCCCTTCTGCATAGCACATCGGTGAAGAACCATCACAACATCCACCTGATTGGTGGAACATGATAGGTCCATGTTTACTTTTAAGCAAGTCGATTAACGCTAACGCCTCATCTGTTGCAATAACACGTACTACCATGCTCTGAACACACCTTTCTTAGAAGAACCCTTGTGCGCCTTCAGCGTAACTTACTAGTAAGTTTTTAGTTTGTTGGTAATGATCTAGCATCATTTTGTGATTTTCGCGGCCAATACCAGATAACTTATAACCACCAAATGCAGCATGTGCTGGGTATTGGTGATATGTGTTTGTCCAAACACGACCTGCTTGGATTTCACGACCCATGCGGTAAGCTGTATTCATATCACGGGACCAAACACCTGCACCTAATCCGTATAGAGTATCATTTGCAAGTTCAAGCGCCTCTGCTTTGTCTTTGAAAGTTGTCACTGAAAGCACAGGTCCAAAAATTTCTTCTTGGAAAATGCGCATTTTGTTATTTCCTTTGAAGACAGTTGGTTTCACGTAATAACCAGTTGCAAGTTCACCATCAAGTTCGTTTTGTCCGCCACCGACTAAGCACTCTGCACCTTCTTGTTTACCAATATCAATGTATGAAAGGATTTTCTCAAGTTGTTCTTGAGAAGCTTGAGCACCCATCATGACATCGGTATCAAGAGGATTACCAATCTTAATCTCAGCAACGCGTTTTAATGCTTTTTCTATGAATCTATCATAAATAGATTCTTGGATTAAAGCACGTGAAGGACATGTACATACTTCACCTTGGTTTAGGGCAAACATAACAAAACCTTCAACCGCTTTATCTAAAAATGCATCATCTTGATCCATTACATCTTCAAAGAAGATATTTGGTGATTTACCACCAAGCTCAAGAGTTACAGGAATTAAATTTTGAGTTGCATATTGCATGATTAAACGACCAGTCGTTGTTTCACCAGTAAAAGCAATTTTACCAATTCTTGTACTTGTAGCAAGTGGTTTACCTGCTTCTAGACCAAATCCATTAACAACGTTTAATACGCCTGCTGGTAATAGATCTTGGATTAACTCTAATAATACAAGGATTGATGTTGGTGTTTGCTCAGCTGGTTTTAAAACGATACAGTTTCCTGCCGCTAATGCTGGAGCCATTTTCCAAACACCCATTAGTATAGGGAAATTCCAAGGGATAATTTGTCCAACAACACCGATTGGCTCATGGAAATGATATGCTACAGTATCATTATCAATTTGACTAATTGAACCTTCTTGAGCTCGGATAGCACCAGCGAAATATCTGAAGTGATCAATCGCCAATGGTAAATCAGCATTTAACGTTTCACGTACTGCCTTACCATTATCCCAACTCTCAGCTACAGCTAAAAGTTCGAGGTTTTCTTCTATGCGATCAGCGATTTTATTTAAGATACGCGCACGTTCAGTAACAGAAGTAGTCCCCCAACTATCTTTTGCTGCATGTGCTGCGTCTAATGCAAGTTCAATATCTTCAGCAGTTGAGCGTGCTACTTTTGTAAACACTTGCCCTGTTACTGGTGATACGTTTTCAAAATATTGACCATTAACTGGTGCTACCCATTCGCCTCCAATAAAGTTTTCATATTGCCCTTTAAAGTTGACTAAAGCACCTTCAGTATTAGGATTAGCATAAATCATTATTTATCTCCCCTTTTGCAATAATTTAAAACCGCCCACATAGAATACGCTTACATTTACATTTATTAAATATATAATCTATTATTCAAGTGGTTGTCTACAATTACTATATTCCCTTATTTTAGAATAAATTACAACTTAAAGAGCTCAATTTTTCTGAAAAGAATTTATGCTATCATGTATAATTATATTACTCAAAAAAAGGTGGAAGATTATGCGTATAAATAAGTATTTAAGCGAAGCAGGAATAGTTTCAAGACGCGGAGCTGACAAATGGATAGCAGATGGTAAAGTAACGATTAATGGTGAACCAGCAACTTTAGGAAGCCAAGTAGAAGACGGAGATAAAGTGTGTGTAGACGGTAAACCAGTCGGAAAACAAAATCAATTTGTCTACATTAAATTAAACAAACCAGTTGGTATAACAAGTACAACAGAAAAACATATTAAAGGTAATATCGTAGACTTCGTTAACCACCCACTACGAATTTTCCATATAGGTCGCTTAGATAAAGATTCAGAAGGACTTATATTATTAACAAATGATGGCGATATTGTAAATGAGATATTACGTTCTGAAAACAAACATGAAAAAGAATATATTGTTAAAGTGGATCAACCTATCACTACTCACTTCTTAAAAAGAATGGCTGAAGGCGTAGATATTTTAGATACTACTACGTTACCTTGTAAAGTTGAAAAATTATCTAGTAACACTTTTAAAATCATTTTAACGCAAGGTTTAAACCGCCAAATCCGTAGAATGTGTTCATCTTTAGGCTATGCCGTAACAAGCTTACAGCGCATCCGTATTATGAATATTGAACTCGATGGCCTACGTGTCGGTGAATGGCGTGACCTAACTGATAAAGAAAGCTCAAAGTTATTTAGTTTACTGAATTATAAACCTAAAAATTAATTTAATGGAAATGATAGATATGTGGGAGGGCTAGACAATGATTTCAATCAAGAGTACAGAAAATTTGACTGGTGCCTGCATTAGTGGCGACTTTTGGGACTTCGAAGAGCTTGTCCATGCACTGCACCACATCACGACTCTTGATGATCTACAATCCTCCTATGAAGGCGTTTGCATTAGGATTTTAGGTGTCTGCTACGATATAAGGCTTGCTGCTCAAGGTAAGCATAATATCGATTTCGTTAAAAATGGTATGCAAAAAGACATTATAAAGTCACAGAATGTCATTGTTCCTGAACAAAATGTATATCTATCCGTTGAAGTATTGTGGCCAGAATTACTTTTCACAACAATCGTTCTAAATGAATTATTCCGATTACAGCAAGAACATAACAATTGTCATGAGTGGAATCTACATATGGCTACAGTTCGGAAATTCCAAGCCAATGTAATCGACTGTCTGAAGGATTCAATGAACCCCAGTGATTTCAAGCTTTTCATTAATATGCTTCAAGTCCATCAAACATCTATAGCAGAATATGCTGTTCAATATATAGATCTCTTAAACCTGAAGTTCATTGAGATGACGCCAGAAGAAAGGCAATCAAATTTATTAACGTTTGCTTATAAAATTGCATTTGAAGACACTGAATACCTCGCATTAAAAAAACAATTACTAGAAACATCCAGGATTACCAAAATCCCCATTCATAAAATGAAGCTACCCTTAAAATACCCTAAAGAAATTAAATGGTAATTTAACGTATGGAAGGCGCAAATTGCACAGACAGAAATGTACTATTGTAATGATTCATTTTCCAGTCCCCAACAATCAAAGCGCTGGGCACTTAGCTTGTTTAGGAAGTACGTAAGGCTACTAAATTCAATAGTAGCCTTATTCATTAGCTTATTTTATTCAACGCTTTTGAGATGGAATAGAAATAATCATCAAGTGCTTTCAACTCCTCATCACACAAATCATCCATTCTATAGGATAAATATAATTTTTTTAGATTTTTTAACACTCTTAAAAAATCTAGTGCTAAAACTTTTGGAGTTGTTTTAGCTAAAGTATTTTCACCCTTTAAGGGATGAACAGTAATATTTACATCATGATTGTTGATTTTAAAAGCTAACTTATTATCACAAGTCTTCCCGAAATCAGAATAGCTGGATTGCTTCTGTTGTAATAATAAATTTAGGATTCCTTCGCACATACTTTCTATTAACATAAAATGGTGCATTGTTTCGAATTCACACTTACCATTATCACCATAAGCAAACGTGAGAATAGCATTAAATTCAAATAGATTCGACCAGTGCACTTCTCCATCATGGATATCTATAAATGAGTCGTCATTATCCAATATGGTTATCTTAATCATTAGTATTCACTCCAGACTTAATAGCTATTTATCACATTATGGTTTATAGATTTTGCTAACGTATAGACCTGCAATAAGACCCTATAAATTTTATATTTTTACATTACATAAAAACACCTTCGATTAGTTGTACGTATTGTTTACATACTGGTTCCGAAGGTGTTTCTATTTTTTTATAAATTAAAGTTGAGACATATTTTTTACAACCCACCTAGATATGCGGCTTTAACTTGCTCAGTTTCCTTCAGTTCTTTTGCTGTTCCGGATAACACTACTCGCCCAGTCTCAATAACATAAGCTCGGTCAGCAACAGATAATGCCATATGTGCATTTTGTTCCACAAGTAGTATTGTAGTGCCTTCTTTATTTATTTCCTTTACAATACTAAAAATCGTTTTTACCATAAGAGGCGCAAGCCCCATAGATGGCTCATCAAGCAATAATAACTTTGGTTTTGCCATAATTGCACGACCCATTGCGAGCATTTGTTGCTCACCGCCAGATAAAGTACCTGACTGTTGTTTACGACGTTCTAGCAAACGAGGGAATAGCTCAAAAACCCGTTGTAAATCCTTTGCTATGCCTCCTTTATCTTTACGTAAATAGGCACCTAACTCCAGGTTTTCCTCAACTGTCATATTTGCAAATACACGACGTCCCTCAGGAACATGTGAAATACCTGATTTAACAATAGACTGTGCTTGCTTCCCTGCAATAGAAGAACCTAAATACTCAATTGTTCCCTGCTTAGGTTTTAACAATCCTGATAATGTTTTTAATAGCGTACTTTTACCCGCGCCATTTGCACCGATTAATGTTACGATTTCACCTTCATTTACCTCCAAGGAGACGCCTTTTAATGCTTGAATATTGCCATAATATACATTGATGTCATTTACTTTAAGCATATTATTCTGTAACCTCCTCACCAAGGTAAGCTTCAATAACCTTTGGATTGTTGCGAATTTCTTCGGGAATACCATCCGCGATTAATTGACCATGATCCAATACATAAATTCGTTCGCAAATGCCCATTACCAATCCCATATCATGCTCAATTAATAAGATAGTTAAATCGAATCTCTTTCGAATTAATGCAATTAACTCCATCAAGTCTTTTGTTTCTTGTGGATTCATACCTGCTGCAGGTTCATCAAGAAGCAGTAGTTTTGGACCTGCAGCTAGTGCACGTGCAATTTCAAGTCGACGCTGCATTCCATACGGTAAGTTTTTTGCTAATTCGTCTTTGTATTTATCTAGACCAAATATTTTCAAGAATTCAATCGATATCTCTTCCATTTTGGCTTCTCCAGAAAAAAAGCTAGGCAAACGAAATACTGAACTGAATATGGAGTGCTTTGCTAACGAATGATTTGCTACTTTAACATTATCTAATACAGATAATTCTTTAAATAGACGGATGTTTTGGAATGTACGACTGACACCACTTTTTGTTACTTGGTGCGGTGACATATTATTTGTTCGCTTGCCATCAAATAAAATTTCACCTTCAGTAGGTTTATAAACACCCGTTAGCATATTGAAGCTCGTGGTTTTACCGGCACCATTAGGACCAATTAAACCGATTAATTCGCCTTGAAATAGCTCTAGATTCAAACCTTGCACGGCCTTTAATCCACCGAATTGAATGCCGACATTTTCTACTTTTAGAAGAAGGTTATTGGTCATCTATATTACCTCCTTTAGAACGCTTCCCGAATCTAAAATAGTCTGTTATTTCTTTTGTCCCCATCAAACCTGATGGACGATAAAGCATTACGATAATTAATACTAAACTATAAATAATCATACGCGTTTCTGGGAATTCCGTTAGATACATTGAGACAACTGTCAAAAGTATCGCTGCAATAATTGCACCTGACATACTCCCTAAACCACCTAATACAACGTAAATCAAAATATCAAAAGATTTTAAAAAGCCGAATTGCGAAGGTTGAATGATATAGAAGTTATGTGAGAACAAACCACCTGCAAGGCCCGCAAAGAATGAACCTAACGCAAAGGCAACAACTTTATAATAGGTTGTGTTAATCCCCATAGCATCTGCTGCAATCTCATCTTCACGAACAGCTATACAAGCTCGGCCATGCCTAGATTTTGTAAAGTTCGCAATAATAATGACTGTAATAAAAACACCAAAGAATGCATAAGTCCATGTAGTCATTTGTGTAATCTGCATACCTGCTGCGCCACCAACATAATCCGTGTTTAAGAAAATAATTCGGATAATTTCGGCAAAACCGAGAGTCGCAATTGCTAAATAATCACCTTTTAAGCGTAAAGATGGAATACCTACAATTAATCCTGCAAGTGCCGCTACAACTGCACCAATAAATAGTGCAACTGGGAATGGTAGCCCTAAATTCATCGTACAAATCGCTGAAATGTAAGCACCTACCGCTAAGAATCCTGCATGACCAATCGAGAATTGTCCCGTAATCCCAATGACAAGATGTAAACTTACAGCCAAAGTGATATTGATGGCAATCGTAATTAATAAATTTGAGTAATACATATCCAGTTGTTCGCTAGTAATCATGAATTGAACAATCGCGTAAACGACAAGAGCAATAATTGTATATAGCCAAAATACTTTAGACTTTTTCATAAGTACCACTCACCTACACTTTCTCACGGGTGTTTTTACCAAAGATACCCGACGGTCTAAAGATTAGAATTAAAATTAAGATTACAAATGCCGCAGCATCCCGCCATAAAGAGAAACCAAGAGCACTAACAATTGACTCTACAACTCCTAGTACCATACCACCGGCCATTGCACCAGGGATAATACCAATTCCACCAAGCACTGCAGCTACGAAAGCTTTAACTCCTGGAATAACCCCCATTAATGGGTCAATTTTTGTATAATATACACCGAAAATTACACCTGCGGCTCCAGCTAATGCTGAGCCAATAGCAAAGGTAGCAGAAATTGTATTATCCACATTGATACCCATTAATCGGGCTGCCTCTACATCATGTGATACTGCACGCATCGCCTTGCCAATTTTCGTTTTATGTACAATAAATTGTAGTATGATCATTAAACTTAATGAGACTGACAAAATCATAATTGACTGAGCACTAATTTGAGCTCCCAAAAAATTGAATGTACTTTTTGATAAGACATCTGGATACGCTTCTGGTTGAGCTCCGCGGAAATAAATTACACTGTATTCGATTAACAATGACACACCGATTGCTGTGATTAATGCCGCTATTCTCGTAGCATTACGAAGTCTTTTATATGCAATCCGCTCAATGAGTACTCCAAAAATCGCACACACTACCATCGCTAAAAGCAACGCCGGGAAAAAACCTAAACCCCATCCTGATATTGCATAAAACCCGATAAATGCACCGATCATGAATACATCACCGTGCGCAAAGTTAATTAGCTTGATAATACCGTAAACCATCGTATAACCTAATGCGATTAATGCATAAATACTACCGAGTGAAATACCATTTACTAGTTGTTGCACCCATTCCATTAAAATCTCACTCCTTTTAAACCCGCATCGGGCAATTTAAAACGCGAAAAGGGAGGTCTGTGCCTCCCCTTTCGGTTAGAAAATCATTAAGGATTAACTTTAGAGTTGAACACTTGTTTACCGTCTTTAAATTCAAGAACTGTTGCTGTTTTCACTGGATGATGATTTTCATCAACTGAGAATGTACCCGTTACTAATGGCAAATCTTTTGTTGCCGCTAACTCTTTTTGAACTGCTTCACCATCTGTTGATCCTGCACGTTCAATTGCATCTTTTAACCAATAAACTGTGTCATAACCAAGAGCGTTAAATGCATCTGGTGCTTTATCTTTATTTGCATCTTTAAATGCTGATACGAACTTTTGAATCTTTTCATCTGGATCTTCAGAAGAATAATGGTTTGTAAAGAATGTGTTGTTTAATGCATCTTTACCAGCTAATTCAACCATTTTTGGTGAATCCCAACCGTCTCCACCCATAAGAGGTACATCAATACCTGCTTCACGAGCTTGTTTCACAATTAAGCCAACCTCTTCATAGTAACCAGGGATATAAATGAATTCTGGTTTCTTTGATTTTAAACGCGTTAATATAGATTTGAAATCTGTATCTTTAGCTATATACGCTTCTTCAGCTACTACTTTACCGCCATTAGCTTCAACTGTTTCTTTAAATGATTTAGCTAAGCCCTTTGCATAATCACTAGAGCTATCAGCATAAATTGCTACGTTCTTAAGCTTTAAATCTTTTGTTGCATAATTTGCCGCAATTTGCCCTTGGAAGGGATCAATGAAACAAGTACGGAATGCATAATCATTGACAGAGCCATCCTCGTTTACTGTAACAGTTGTAGATGTAGCAGATGGTCCAATGATTGGCATTTTGTTTTTCTCTGCAATTTGTACAGCCGCTACTGTATTACCTGATGTTGCGGAACCAATTTGTGCTACTACCTTTTCTTGAGTTGCTAATTTAATCGCTGCTGATGTTGCTTCAGCTGCATCTGATTTGTTATCAATTTTAACGGTCTTAATTTGTTTACCATCAATACCGCCTGCTTTATTAATCTCATCAATTGCTAATTCAGCCCCTGCTGCAACACCTGAACCGTAAGATGCTACGCCACCTGATAGCTCTAAGTTCATACCAATTTTAATAACGTCACTGTCTTTACCACCTCCGCTACCTCCACTAGTTGCACCATCTTTTTCACCACAACCTGCTAAAACACCTATGATTAATGAAGAAGCTAGGAATACTGAAGCAAATCTTTTAAGTTTGTTTTTTGATATCATATGAATCCCCCTTTAAGTATAATACTATATTTTTAGATATTTCTGATAATTATAAACAATTAGGTTACTATAAGCAATACAGTAAAATAATTTTTAATGGATTATCAGTTTTTTACAGGTTTCAAAGTACATTCAATATATTAAAACATTCTTACAATTCCGTCTATATTATTTTTCAGTTTATTTAAAATATTCTTATATATTATGTTGATATTATTATTTTATACTATTTATATACTATTATCCTTTTCAAATAGTATATTTATGTCATTTTATACTCATAAAGAAACCTCGAGAAATATAATATCCCTCGAGGTTTCTTTATTAAAATTAGTTATTTTCTTTTTTCGATAATTTCCCTGGCCAAAATGCGAAGCGACCAGAAACAGTTGTTAATGCTGGTACTAATAATGGACGAACAATAAAAGTATCTAACAAAATACCAATTGCAGTCACAACACCAAATTGTACAAGTACCTGAATTGGCAATGTTGCCAATACAGCAAATGTTCCAGCTAAAATTAGCCCTGCGGATGTAATGACACTACTTGTATGAACAACACCGTCAGCCACTGCATCCTTATGGCTTTGAGTCCGTCGTTTCTTCCATATCTCTGACACCATGAAAATATTATAATCTTCACCTAATGCTACTAAAAATACGAACGAATACAGTGGGATGGATCCCTGTATTGCATCTGCTCCAAAACCATAATGCAACACTAGCCATCCTGCACCCAATGCACCTAAAAATGAAAGAACAACAGTACCTAATAGATAAACAGTTGCTGTAATTGAGCGCAAATACACTAATAATAGTAATGCTATGATAGCAATCATTGTTGGCATAATAACTGATTCATCTCGGGCAATCGTCGTTTTTGTATCATATTGAGTGGCAGTTTCTCCACCAATCCAAAAACTATTTGTGGCATTCTCTATATCAGCTTCTTTTAATAACGAATTAACTTCCTTCTTCAAATCAGGAATATGCTCTAATGATTCAGCGGAATATGGATTATCAGAAAGTGTTAACTCATACAACTGAATATCTTTATTATTACTGCCTTGACGTACATCATTTACGCCGTCTATATAATCTAATTTAGCAAGATTTTTTTGTAAATTTACATCTTTACCTTTTGTATCAACAATTATCTTCACAGGAGCGAGTTCTCCAGGAGAAAAGTTGTCTGAAATAAGCTTAAATCCTTCTCTTGATTCCATCTCTTCGGGGAATGAAGAAAGAATATCGAAAGTAAATTGTACTCGTGGCACGAAAGCTGCTAAGCCTCCAAGTAAAATTACAGTTGCCGTAATAACAAGCCAGGGCCTATGTGTTACTAAATGACCCACTTTGCGGCTAAATTTATGCTGTAGCTTCGGTTCTTTATAAGGTTTATTTTTTTTCTTAGCTCTAGCTTTTTCCATATCCACTGTACGTGGCACAAACGGATAAAATGCTATACGTCCAAATAAGACTAGCAATGCGGGTAATAAGGTTAGCGCTGCAATTCCCATAACTAATATTGCAAAACTAAATGGTACTGCGAATCTTTGGAAAGAACCATAATGTGCGAGTCCAAGCGTTCCTAGACCAATAACAACTGTCAAAGCACTCATAGCAATGGCGCCACCTGAATCTCTAATAGCAAGTTTCATCGCTTTGTACTTATCTTCTTCATCTAGTAATATTTCACGATATTTTGATATTAAAAATAAACAATAATCGGTTCCTGCCCCGAAGAGTAGAACAGTCATAATTGATACTGCCTGGGCATCCTTACTAATCCATCCTTGCTCAGCAAAAAAACCTAATGAAGGACTAATAATCCCGTAAGCAAATCCAACGATAATAAGTGGAATGATTGCTAGTAGCGGTGATCTGTATAACAAAATAAGTAGAACTAAAACAAGTAATACTGTGGCAATCATTAGTTTAATATCTGCTGAAGAGAACAAACTAACTGCATCTATTTGAATTCCAACTGGTCCTGATAGACGTAGCTGTAATTCATCGCTACTTAATTTTGCAGTGAACGGGTCTTTCCCTAATTCTTCTTTTACAAGTTTTTTAAATTCATCTGTGCTTTTTTCAAGGTCATCTGTAATAGCATCTTTATCAAAGAAAATAGGCGTTACAATTGTTGTACCATTTTCAGATGCACTTGCAGCTAAAGCTTGAGGTGGTAAATTCCCTAATGGTGGTAATACTGTTTGTTGCTCTAATGGGTTATCAGCTAATTTCTTATATACATTTTGAATAGCTGTATAATCATCTTTCGATAATTTCCCACCTCTATGCCATACAACTAATAATGGATTACCCGAGTCATCGGAAAACTCCTGATCGATTAACTTAGCAGCTTGTTGAGACATTGCATCAGCTGGGACATTTTCAGCTGAATCATTATCAATGCTGTTTACTTGTGGCCACATGAATGATAAAACTGTTACGAGCAATACCCACGTTATAAGTGCAATCCAACGTGACTTCTTTCCTCCAACTAATTCACCCCATGCTTCTAATGGATGTTTTTTCACGCTTTACCACCTTCCTAATACATTTGTTTTTATTATATATACTGGTTAGTTAATTTTTCAAGTGGTTTCACTTAATATGATATAATATATATAAAATAACCAAGTAGGAGGAGTTCAAGTGAGGCAGAAATCACGTAGCCTTGGGAGACCTCGTCAAAATCAAACGACAAAACCAACAAAAATGATTATTTTAGATACAGCAACAAAATTATTTATTCAACACGGCTATAAGATTGTTTCCATGGATGATGTCGCCAAAGAATGTAATATTACAAAAGCGACTGTTTATTATTATTACTCTACGAAAGCAGAGTTATTTACAGATGCTATGGTGCATATGATGCAGCGAATCGCTTTAAGAATTTCGCAAATTTTAGCAACAGATGCGCCTTTAAAAGCAAGATTATATCAGCTTGTTAAAATTCAGCTATCAGCAACAATTGATGTGGATATGGGAAGCTTTATGCGAGACGCCAAAACGCATTTATCTGATCAACAGCTACAAATGATGAAAGAATCTGAAGAGCAAATGTATGAAGCAGTGGAAAATGTATTAATAGAAGCTATGAACAAAGGTGAAATTCCAAAGTTCGACCCTAAATTCGCCACACATTCATTCATGTCTTTATTAAACGTAGGTAATTATCGAGATGCACAATCCCAATCCATATTCTCTTCCATTGATGAAGCGACAAAACAAATTGTTGATTTTTATCTTAGAGGTTTAGGTGTTCAATAAAAACGCCTAAATCTTTTTGTTTTTGAACAATATTAAATAAAGACTTGCTAATACTATACCAAATAAAAGGTGACCCACTATCCACACAACTAATGCCTCAACCGAGGTAATGGCTGGTGTTCTATTAGAAAGTACCGTCATTGGGAAATACACTAAGGCGATGAATATTGATACTAAAATCACTACAATTAATTGATGTCTTTTTATATATTTTTTAATGTAAATTATGTATACCATAACAATCGATAACCCAATGGATATAAGTAGATGCAATAGAAATTCCACAGTTTCCGGATAGTGATAATTTCCAAAGATGGGCATAAAATCAACATTTAACAACAATGTGTACACTCGTATATTGTAAGTGACTTCAACATATTTAAAGAGGTATCCTAGGAAAAGACCTGCGATAGTACCTGCAATAATACTTTTTATAACGAAATCCTTTTTTCTCACTACCATCACCCTTCCCTAAATATTTACTGGACTATAAATGGAGGTATTACTATGAAAAAAATAATCGTTTGGTTCAGAAAAGATTTAAGAATCCACGATCATGGTGCACTTTTTGAAGCTGCTCAACAAGGATATATAATACCTGTTTTTATTTGGCCTTCTGAGCAAGAATTCGAATATACTGATAGTATTGCTGCAAAATGGTCACTTCATCAATCATTAATATCCCTGAAACAAGATTTAGCAACAAAAGGAATACCTCTTATTATACGTAAAGGAAATATCCAAAAAGAGTTATTGCAGCTTATAAAAGAAACATCTGCTGATGCGGTTTTTTATAATAGATGTTACGAACCTTTCATGGTGCAATCCTTATTTGAGATTGAAATACAACTTTCTAAGTCTAAAATTGAAGTACAATCATTTCCAGGTAATCTTCTCAATCAGCAATGCACCATTTTAAATAAAAGCCATGAACCATATAAAGTATTCACTTCTTACTGGAAGAGAACTATGCAAGAACATGTACCCACTCCTTATGCCATTCCAAAGATGACTTCTACTTTAGAAACATTACCTGAATCATTAGAAATACATGAATTACAATTATTATCACCTAACAGCATAGAACCTAGGCTAGATCTACATTGGAAAATTGGGGAACAAGCAGCGATTAGTCATTGGACAGAGTTTCTAGAATATGGACTTAATGAATATGAACGCTATAAAGATTTCCCTAGCACACAGGCTACATCACTGTTATCCCCTTATTTAGTTTGGGGGAATATTAGTGTGAAATCGATTTGGCATTCTATTCAATCTCACGAAATACAAGATCCATCTACTGAAATGTTTTTAAGACAACTGGTTTGGCGTGATTTTGCATATGACCAGCTAATCCACTTCCCTACTATGCCAATAAAGCCATTGAGAGAAGCATTTAACACTTTTTCATGGGAAGGTACATCAAGTGATTTCAACAAATGGAAGCTAGGACAAACTGGTTATCCACTAGTGGATGCTGGTATGAGAGAATTGCAAGCTACAGGCTATATGCATAATCGAGTACGAATGGTAGTTGCTTCATTCTTGGTTAAACATTTACTAGTTCCCTGGACAGAGGGATCTAAATGGTTCGCGCAAAAGCTAATCGATTTTGATGTCGCCAATAATGCTATGGGCTGGCAATGGACAACTGGCTGTGGCATTGACTCAGCTCCCTATTTCCGTATCTTTAACCCAGTCGCGCAAGGCCAACGTTTTGATCCAAATGGCGATTACATTCGTCAATGGATACCCGAATTGAAGCATTTGTCCAAAAAATTCATTCATAAACCGTGGGAAGCCTCACAAGAAATACTAGCATTAGCACAAGTAGAATTAGGTAATGACTATCCTTACCCTATTGTTGAACATGATTTCGCAAGAAAACGTGCGTTACAAGCTTATAATCTCATAAAAAAAGCTTAGTTCCCATGAGAGAACTAAGCTTTTTATTATAACTCTTCTTTTGCTACATTTTTCAACAATTTATTTTGGATGGCCAAATATTGATCGACCTCTTCCTCACTTAATACGCTGAAAAGTTCCAATGCTAAATCATGTCCCTTTGACTGGGCATCAATTAACACCTTACTTCCCATTTCTGTAATAGCTAATAAAACATGACGACGGTCATTAGCATTATATTGACGTTCTGCAAAGCCATTTTTTACTAACTTTGTTGCAATATTCGTCATAGCACCTGGCGTATAGCCGAGCTTATCTGCTAAAACAGTCTGCTTTTGTGGTCCGTTTATCTTTAACTCACTCAGAGCTAATATAGGTGATATGCCTATATTATGTGGAAACATTTGTGAAAATCGAATGATATTAGCATTGTTTACTAATTCAACTGCATGTATAAGTTTAAAAATATTCGTGTCTCTCAATTTGTCCTCCCCTGATTGCAGAAAAACTTATCTAAGCATTATTGATCCACCGTCAGCCATAATTGTTTGACCAGTAATATATTGAGAATCCTCAGAAGCTAAGAATACTGCTACGCGACCGATATCATTTTCAACATCACCAAAACGTCCCAAAGGAATTTTGTTTTTAACTGCTTCATAATATTCTGGTTGTGCTTTTGCCCAAGCTTCTACACCTTGTGAATTTGCAAGCGGTCCAATTATGTTAACGTTGATACCGAAACGGCCCCATTCGTTAGCAGCTACACGTGTAATACCACGAATTGCTTCTTTAGCTGCCGCATATACACCTTGCGTTTCATGTCCAGCTAAACCAGCACCTGAAGCAAAGTTAATAACATTTCCTTTTGTTTCCTTCAAGTATGGAAGTGCGGCTTGCATTAAATAGAATGTTGCGTAGAAACCTGTACCAAATGATAGATCAAGATCTGCTTGAGTTGTTTCCTCAATTGATACTTGTTTTGATGCATGAGCATTGTTTACTAAGACATCAATTTTACCATATTTATCAGCGACTGTCTTCACGATATTGCCTAAATTATCACGATCCATAAGGTTAGCTTGGATAAATGTTGATTTTGGAGAAATTTCTTGTAATTCTTTTGCCATTGCTTCTCCAGCTTCTTCATTTAAATCAACGATTGCAACGATTGCGCCTTCTTTAACCATTGCTTTTGCCATACCGCCACCGATACCGCCAGCTCCACCGGTGATAATTACCACTTTTTCATCTAACTTCCCCATTAATCACAACTCCTTTTATTCATGATTATATTTTAACATTAAAACATTTATTAGTGAAATGTAAAATCCCCCTTTAAAAAGCCTATTGATTCATAAAAGTTATACTACATAAGTCTTTACAGCAACTTTTTATGGATATCATTTACATATAATTAAACACTAATATTCGCTCATTTATATTACGAATGGAAACTTCTTTAAGAAATATCTCATTCTCTAATTCAAAATTAGTTTCATATTGTAAAAACTGCACATAATCTATTGATGGATAATATAAAATAAGACTAATTTGACGAGGCTCCAATTCAACAGAGCGTAATATATTGTTTACTACTTTACGGAATATTTGAACTGAGAATGGATTGAAAAAGAAAAACACATTATCTTTTGGCTGAATTAAATAATCTTGTGCTAACACACATTCAAAATCAATAGCACTATTTTTCACACTGTGTTTCTTCATATATTGAACTTTATTCGTTAAAGCATTTTCATAAAAAGTAGAATTCATTTCAACCCCAACAACATTTGTATGAAAGCGGTGATGCACATAAAAAGGTACACGTCCTTTACCACACCCCATATCCACCACACAATCCGTACTTTCAAGACTATATTTCTCAAAAAGTTGGTCTAGTGCGGCGTATGGCGTAGGCTCATAGCGGTGGTAATGCGTCAATGTTGGATAGCCATACTGATTGCCTCCAGTCTCAATATGTAAAAGCTGATCAAATTGTATTTCATTCATATTTTGTTCACCCAATCTTTAATATTAAATATTTTATAATTAAAACTTTTGATTATCTAATAATTTTCAATTATAATGGTCTCACAATTTAATAATAATTTAACGGAAGGGAATTTGTGAATTATACGACTTGTTTAGCAAAATGAGCTTCCATCATTACTAGTAGTGGTGCCGTAATTGATGAAAACCACTCGTTTTTATGCTGAAGAAACCGTTTGTTCAAGAAGTGAACTCTAGGGACTAGCAACGGAGGCTAGATTCTTTTAATCATTTTCTAACTCACTCTTCTTAATCCGTTTTTATTAAATGTAAATGGGCAGTGAACTTTGGCTTTCAAAATCTGAAGGAGAAGTTTTACTCATTTAAATGTTTTAACGACAAAATACCTTTCTTTTAAGCTAGCTGCTCGACACAGCTAGCTTCTTTTTTATTCTTTGAGTTATATTTTATTAACTTCAACAAAAATCTGACTCCTTTATTAATAATAGGAATCAGACATACACATAAGAAATTCAACTAACATCAGTTGATTTAGTTAACAGCACTAACTTTTTTAAATAACAAAAGGTTGCCATAGATTGATGTGCTATACAATCAATTGGCAACCTTTTGTCTCTTTTAAAGTAGAAGTTGGGTGGGTTCACTCTGCCAGCACCGGCAATCAGTTACCGGGCAGTGATTATTCATTTGTTAGTTTTATCGTCTGCGTTTAAATAGGAAGACGAAAATCGTGGCTATAATTAGGCATCCAATAGCTATAGAACTTATTATAATCGTGTCTCTTGAATAACCCTTTATTTGCTGATTTTCTTTATCGGGTACACCTAGAATCTGCATACCATTTGGAGGTTGTCCTCTTTCAGGCATATTGTTTGGATCAAAACCTTCGCCACCAGGTAGATTTTGTATACCCTCTTCTTTGGTTTCTGCGTTAGTTTTTGCGGTAGTACCTTTATCAGTATTTGTATTTTGTTGATTTACTTTATCACCTGTAGAGGTGGATGAATCTACAACCAATTCACCTGATAGTTGTTTCAAAATTGATTGTGAACGTTGTTTTGCGAATTCAGGTAAGCTATTATCACCTGTTACTGCCGCTTTAAATTCTTCTGTTGTATAAAATTTCGTTGGATCTTTTTCAACATAAGGAGTGATTAATTTTGCAATTTTAGCAGTTTCTATTGCAATTTTATCCTCTGTTAAATATTTTGTAGCTATATCATTTAAATATTCTTCATATTTTTTACGATATTTATCATTCGATAGTAGGGCGTTTAATAATGGACGCTCTTCTAAAGACGTCCCAGAAACCGGTGTTGTTACACTGAAATTGATACTTGAATCTGAAATCAACTGACCATTTCCTGCGCCCATACCTACACGTTTTTCGATAGCGTCTTTATCCTTAGTGGCATCTTTTGTTCCATCAGCCTCTTCTTTGTTTAATTCAGATCCTATTGTATCGTCTGTTAATACTTCTTGATCTGCATTATTTATAGGATCCTGATTTTGCACTTCTCCGTTATTTTCCTGTGGTGGCTGCATTTGTCCCCCATCACTAGGTGGTTGACCTTGCGTACCTTCTGGAGGTGTAGGCATACCATTCATATCCATTTGTTCATCACTATTTGAGCCTGCTTGAGCTTTACTCTCAGTAGTTGATTTTATTTCAGAATTGCTATCACCTTTAGTAGCTAAAGAATCTTTTTCTGTATTTTCGTTAGTGTTTTCTTGGGTTCTATCACGGCCGCCACCGCCTCCCCCTGCACCAAAACCTCCAAAGCTCATATTGTAATCCCAAGGAATAATGGAGAACTTGCCTTTTTCTTCATATAAATAATAGTTATGCTTCATGTTACCTTGATAACTATCTAGGTTTACTAGTGCTGTATTTGTTGCAAAATAGCGCAACATATTGTCCACATCAACTGTGTCTTCAATACTAGCACCTTTATTGTTAATGGCACTTAAGAAATTAATCATCGCTTCATCATCAGAATCATCTGTACTTGTTTTTTCATTCAAACCAGTGTAATCATCGATATCATCACTAATCCATTTCAAATCACTGCCTGTACCATCTGGTTTGTATAATGACCCAGTATTGGTTAAGAAATTTTTGGCTAGGAAAGTTTCGTCCACTTGTTCAACGCCTAGGAAAAGCCCTCTATCTTCACCATTCACCGTTACATACATATATGAGTATGAGGGTGTTGGCAAGCCCATTTCTTCCATTAGCTGATAAGAAAGATATTCTCTCATCAGAGTTGCATCACTATAATTGTTGTTTAAATTCAGCTTCTTCAAACCATATAAACTTTGCTCGTCATTGTAATAATCGAAGTCGATTTTCAAGCTGTATCGATCTGAATCTTCATCACTTGCCACCTCGCGCAACGACAAATTACCTTTTGTACGTACACCGACGTGCTCAAGTATTTTTCCATTTACAGTAACATTTGCTTCTTTAATTTCCTCATCAAGCGGATTATCTAACATGTCTTGCCAATCCTTATCAGAAATTTCAAGATCGACTGTGGTTACTTTATCTTTGTTAAATACCTTATTTGTATAACTTGTTTCTGTATTTTTGGAATCCAAAGATAGATTGGGCAAGATTCCTACAGCGCATATGAACACAATCACGAGTACAGCGAGAATGCCGTATACTACTCTATTTTTGATCATGCTGTAACCCCTTTACGATGATTTGTGGTTCTTGTATTAAGCAGTGAAGTTACCATCGTAGCTAAGCATTACTGCTGATTTCACACCTTGAATAGCTGTTAAATCATTCATGAATTTTGAATCATTTTCTTTTACTCGAATTTCGTAAGTTACTTCTAACTCTTCACCAGGCATCACTGATTTTGATTTTAAAGCGTGTTTTTTTGATTGAGATGAAATAACTTTTTCCATAGCATTTTCAACTGTTGAATCTGCATATTTTATGATTAATAAATATGGATTTTCAATTGTGATTCTATTGACGAATAGTACTAGCACTAAACCAATTAATATTGAACCTACGATTACTAATGGAATAAATCCGGCACCACATAAAATACCTGATACGATAGACCAGAATAAAAAGACTAAATCCATTGGGTCTTTGATAGGTGTTCTAAAACGAACAATTGATAAAGCACCGACCATACCAAGGGACAATAGGACATTTGAAGAAATACCCATAATAATAAGTGCTGTGGCCATTGTCATAATCAATAAAGAAATATTGAAAGTGTGTGAATAAATTACACCTGAAAATGTCTTTTTATATACTGCATAGATAAAAAGGCCAATGATAAATGAGACAAAGAGTCCGATTAATGCATCTGTTAGCGAGAAAGCTGACGTTTTCTCTATAAAGCTTGATTTGAAAATATCTGTGAAATTTGTTGTATCCATTATTAATTCCTCCAAAAAGTATTAACCGTACATACGGCTTAATTGATATTTTGAATATGCATCAGGTCTACGATCCATCATTTGCAACATCATTTTGATAACATCCGGTAAATATTCATCGTATTTCACTTCTAAAATTACTTGTGTTGGATCAAATACAGATGCCATAGGTAAATCTGGATTAAAAATATCTGTATTACGAAAACTTGTTTTAATTTGGCCATCAAATGTCACGCGTACATTCCCAAATGGGTAAACATACGCTTCGCGAACATAATCAACAACTGTCATCGGCTTCAATTGATATAAAGACATTTGAATAAATAGTTCACGAATAAGTTGGCGTTCATCCTCCTCCATCCAGTCAATCTGTCCAATACGCATTGATTCATATTCATCACATGAAATACGGCATTTTTCTTTAAAAGTTAAATTGTTTCGCTTACTTTTCTTTTCAAGATTAATGAATGATGAATTATGGCCGTAAATACGAACGCGATATTTATCACGTTTGAAATAACCTTCTTTTTTCTCATTCAAAATTTTGTTTTCAAAGTTATCGAAATACACGCTACGAATTAAATACTTCCCATCACCACCAGCATGTGCATCAAGTTTCATCACATGTTGTAGTTTATTACGTAAAATGGTGTAATCCATTTGTGAGATGGCATGTTTGAGTTCTTTTCGACCTTTAACAGTAAACTCATCTTGATATCTCATATTTTTTTGCTCCCTTTATCACTTATTTTCCATCAGCTAATGCATTCTCGATTTCATAATCTTCATATAAAGAAGACAACCATGTTGAATAGTTGGCATTTATTTTTTCGTTCATTAAAGCTGTTTTTACATCATCCTTTGAGTTTTCAAATGTAGCTTCCTTTGCTGCTTTTTTACCTGTAACTTTAATAATGTGGTAGCCATAATCTGTTTTAATAGGATCGCTTATTTCATCCACTTTCATGGAAAAAGCAGCTTTTTCAAAACTTTCGTCCATTACACCTTTTCCAAAATAGTCTAGGTTACCCCCATTTGAAGCACTTGCTGTATCAGTTGAATACTCACTAGCTAGCTCTGCAAAGTCTTCACCTTTTTTAATTTTCTTCTCTACCTCTTTTGCTGTTTCTTTGTCTTCAACTAATATATGACTGGCTTGTACTTGCTCTTCTTGAGAAAAAGTATCTTTATTTTCTTTAAAATATGTTTTTAGCTCTTTTTCGGTAATATCTATTGTTGGTTCTATTAATTTTGTAGTTGTTAAATACGTCTTAATATTGTCCTTTGCATCTTGTAATTTCATAGCGTTAGATTCTAGCGCTGCTTCAAATGCCTCTTTACCACCATAAGAATTTTGCAAGTCATCTAGCTCCGCCTGAATCTCTTTATCTGAAACGGTAATTTTTTTCTTGACGGCTTCTAGCTCAATGACTTTATTTGTGATCAGTGTACTAAGCACGTCAGTCCCATATTGAGAAACAAGTTCTTTATTTAACTCTGATTGGGTTATTTTTTCCCCGTTAATTTTAGCGACGTAATTATCTGCTTTTGGTACTGTTAAATAGTAGGTAATTAACGCCATTAGTAAAATTAATGGGATTCCTATAACTAGAATGAGGCGCTTACCCCTCCCCTTCTTATCTTCTGATATTTCTTTTGTCATTTATATCATCCTTCCTTATGTTCTGTTCTTTACAAAACCTACTTTACAGAATCAATGTGTCAGCTAAATGTCGGGATTTGTATTTATGAAAGAAAAAAATCCAATTCGAATTTATGATCGAATTGGATTTCTTGGTCATTATCATTTATTTGATTTTGGAATTATTAATTTGAATGTTGTACCTTTCTCAGAGCTTTCTACAAGATGTAGATCGCCAAGGATGGACTGCGCCATCATTTTACTAAGCGGTAGCCCTAGACCTAAGCCACGCACTTCGTATTTCTTATTTTCACCTCGATAGAAGCGTTCGAAAACTAAATCTTGCTCTTCCTTTGGAATACCTTGTCCATAATCAGATACAGTAATAACAACCGATTCCTTCTCATCATGCAAAACGACGTTAATATTGCCTTGCCCCTTCATAGCTTGTTCAGCATTTGTAAATAAATTGGTGAAAATCTGTTGAAAACGAATAGCATCAATATTCACCGTTACTAACTCTTTTAATGTAGTCAGTGTTAACTGGATATCGTCAGTGTCCTGCATTAGCCTCCATCGATTAACTACGTCTTTTACCATTTGGTTAATTTCAAGTTCTTCAAATTTTACAGGAATGGCGTTTACAGCAAATGAGTTGAATGCCAATAGATCACCAACCATTGTTTTTAATTTTGATGTTTCATTTATCGCCATTTTAACAAATTCGCGAGCATCATCACCTGAAACAACTCCATCTTGAATGGCTTGTAACAGACCACTAATAGAAGTTACAGGTGTTTTTAATTCATGTGTCACACCTGCTAATAATTCTGTTCGCATTGACTCAAGTTGTTCCAAGCGCATTGCCATCTCTTTAAACGAACGAACAAGTTCATACACTTCTTCTTCCTTTAAATTTTCAGGAAGTTTGATATTATAGTCTCCCTGCTGTACTTGTTTTGCTGCGGCGGCAACCTCTTTAATTGGTGTAGCTAATCTTCTTGATAAAAAATAAATTGCACCTAAACCTAGCAATGCTAAACTGCCTATCATAATAGCTAGCTGACCATACTCTTGATTTAAATGTGTAAGGCTCTCCTTCGATTCTACAATGACTACCCAACCGACTTGTTCATCGTCAATTTCAATTTTCTTCTTTACCGCATAAAAAACTTTTGATGTACCATTATAAGTAAGTTTCTGTACCTCATCACTAGACGATAAAATATCGGCTTGAATACTTTGCTCTCGCGGTCCTTTAGGACGATTACTTGAAATGATTTTGCCTTCAGTATCTACTATATAAATGACGGGCTTAATATCCATATTCATAAAACGATCACGCTCTCTAAATAGTCCAGGATTTTCACCATTTGGAATTCCTGCATCAACATTATCTGAAATGCGATGAGTCGTTTCCTCTGCCATGAACTCAATCATATCCAATCGATACACTAGTGTTGTATGACGTAACCAGATTGCTGATATAAACGCAATAATTGTTAGCCCTATACATAGAGTTAGCAAATAGCGCGTAGTCCAATATCGCGTTAAGGATACCCTTTTCTTTTTACGACTTTTTAACACTTAACTGATACCCCAATCCACGAAGTGTCTTTATTTCCCCGTCTTCGGCAGGCCAGTTTTGTAGTGATTTACGTAATCTCTTTATTGCTAAATCGACTGCACGGTCGCTACCATCATATTCCCATCCCCACACTTGCTCAATTAATTGATCTCGTGTAAATGTTTTGTTTGGATGCTCTGCTAGAAACATTAATACTGATAAATCTCTTGGTGTTAAATCTATTTCTTGATTATTCACATGTACATCATGTGATTGTAAGTTAATTTCTAAGCTACCAAATTTCCTCTTAGGGGCTTTATCGCCTTGTGTTCTTCTTAAAACGGCTTTCACGCGTGCAACAACCTCTTCAGCAATAAATGGCTTTGTAATGTAATCATCTGCACCTTCATTTAGGCCTTCAAGGCGATAATTGACTTCACCTAAGGCTGTTAACATGATAACTGGACAAGTATTTATTTGACGTATTTCCTTTAAGATCTCCCACCCACTTTTTCCTGGGAGCATAATATCTAATAACACGAGATTAGGATTAAATTCATGGAATTTCTTAATTGCATCAGAACCATTATAGGCCTGCTCTGTTTGAAAATTCACCTTTTGCAAATAGGCCTTGAGCACTTGGCTAATCGCAAATTCATCTTCTACAATGAGTACTTTATCCATACAATTCCCTCCAACTCGCTTATATTTTCGTTTTCCAAACATTATATCATTTCAATACGTCAACTAGATGTCATAAACAAATAACACATAACTGAAAAGCGGTAAAAAATTAAAAAAACTCCACTAACATAGCCGTTAGTGGAGCTCATAATTTTTTATTAAAGAAATGTCCTAGAAGTGAATGAAAATAATTCTTCCACTAAGCTATTTATTGTACTGAATCTTCTGGTTTGTCAAAGTAGGTTGCCGCTTTTTCGTAATCGAAGCGACCTTCCCATTTAGACATAACAATTGTAGCTAGAGAGTTACCAACTACATTTACCACTGTACGAGCCATATCAAGAATACGGTCAATACCAGCAATAAATGCTAAACCTTCTGGTGGAATACCAACAGTACCAAGAGTCGCTAATAATACAACAAAAGATACACCTGGTACGCCTGCAATACCTTTAGAAGTAACCATCAATACAAGTACTAATGTAATTTGATCCATAATAGTTAAAGGAACATTATACATTTGAGCAATGAAAATTGCCGCAATCGCTTGGTATAGCGTAGAACCATCTAAGTTAAATGAATATCCCGTAGGTATTACAAAAGATACGACATCCTTTGGACTACCGAATTTCTCCATTTTTTGCATTACTTTTGGTAATACGGTTTCAGAGCTTGAAGTAGAGTATGCTAAAATCAACTCATCTTTTAATACTCTAAGCAAACGGAAAATATTGATACCAACGAGCTTAGCAATTGAACCTAATATCACGATTATAAAGAATATCATGGATGCATAAACTAAAATCGCCAATTTACCTAAAGGAATTAATGACTCTAAACCAAATTTTGAAACGGTTATCCCGATTAATGCGAATACACCAAAAGGAGCAAATTTCATAACTGTGTTCGTTACCCAGAACATAGCGTCTGCTGTTCCTTGGAAGAAAGCAAGAACTGGTTTCCCTCTCTCACCAATAGAAGCTACACCAAGCCCAAATAATACAGAGAAGAAGATTATTGCTAACATGTTCGTATTAGCCATAGCATCAATGATATTCGTTGGAACAATATTAATAATTGTATCAGCGAAACCATGACTTTGTACTTCTTCAGTTGTATGAAGATATTGAGAAATATCACCTTTAGTGATAGCACTCATATCCACACCAACACCAGGTTGGAATATATTCGCAACCAATAAACCGACAACAATTGCAATTGTTGTTACAACTTCAAAGTAAATAAGCGTTTTCGCACCTAATTTACCAAGCTGTTTCATGTCACCTGTTCCAGCAACACCTAAAATTAATGTAGAAACAATAATCGGCACAACGATCATTTTGATCATATTCAAGAATATTGTACCAATTGGTTGTAAATAAGTTTCAACCTTTGGATTGCCGTAGAAAATCGCACCTACTGTAATACCTAAAACAAGTCCGATCAATATTTGAACAGCTAAACTTATCTTAAATTTTTTCTTCATCAATAAGTCACCCCTTTGTTCTGTTTTACTTTTTACAGAAAAAGCCTTATTCACATTTTAATAACGACTTATCAAATCCGACAGAATCCGACATTTATTTGATTAAAAAATTTTGAAATAAGAAATTATATTGTTTTTCCACTATCTATTTTGCCTATTTAGGTGGATGTTGATACTTCTCTAAAGACTCTACATATAACACTTGTAAGAATTTCTTCACATTCACTTTTATCTTCCTAGTCACTTTAGAATCCTCTTGAATCGAACGCATACATGTTCGAATTTCTGAGAACTCAAAGTAGCGCGGAGCATAATATTCAAACTCAGGGTTTGTATAATCTACAACACCTAAAGTTGCTAAGTTGTTCATTGCGGCCAATATCGTTCTACGTATGCGTTGCTCTATGGCCTTACTTTCTTTCATTATCTCAACACCGTTAGTCTTTGTTTCAGATGCAAGTTCCTCATATAAATCCTTTAAAGCGGGCAATTGCATTGAAGATTCACTACGATTGATCAACAATTCCATTATGCATAGAATATCATCACTTCCTACTTCTCCTACAATACCCATATCATTTAAAATGGATAACACAACATCTCTTATAGTTCGATGTGTCTCTTCTTTTGTGGTCTCTTCAAAATTTATTAAAGATTCACGAATCGTGAGCAGTGATCGTTTTAATAAAAAACGCTCAGCAGTTTTCTTTAAGACATTTTGCACTTCCACTCGATTGATGGGTTTATGGATAAAGAACTCCACATCTTTTTCGTATGCTTGTCCTACCATTTCCTTATTAACGACTTGTGAAATCATCACAAAATGGCCTTTAAATCCTTGTTTTCTCAATTGTTCTATTGTTTCAATACCATCTAAGTTTGGCATTAATAAATCGATTAATACAAGATCAGGATGGCTTGATAAAATAAGTGGCAATGCACTTTCTCCACTATCAGCCTCCCCAATTACTACCCCCAAATCACCTTCAATAATTATTTGCTTCAGCATTCGGCGGCTAGCTGCATCATCATCTACTATAAAATAACGCAGGATTATTCAACTCTCTTTCGAATATTCTTCGTTGGTATTTCGATTCTAAAAATCAAGCCACTCTCAAGATTTCTAACAGAAATATCCCCTTCAAGCATTTGTACAATTTCGCGTACGTGAGATAAGCCAATCCCAGTTGCTGCAACACCTTGCTTATTGTATTTCGTTGTAAAGCCAGGCTCAAAAATAATATCTAAATCCTCTTTAGATATACCCTTGCCAGAATCACTTACTTTAAAGCATGTCTTCTTTTCTATATCAGTCACCTCAATTGAAATTTCACCATCATCATCAATGGCCTCAACAGCATTTGCTACAAGATTATTGAGCATAGCTAGTAACGGAATTTGTTGATTCGTTTCAAAATCGGTGGATACTTTCACATGAAAAACAATTTGTTTACCTAATAGCTCACTATATTTCTTATTAGCCGTTGTAACGAAATCAAATAAATTCGATAAAAAATAAACATCATTTGTTTTTTGAAGCGTGATGTTTGATAAACCCGAGAATATACGCTGAGCATCTTTCTTAACTTCATGAATTTCCTGGGCAATATGCAAAGCCTTCACACTCAGCTCTCTTTGCTCAATATCCTTTAATTTACGATATAGATCATAGCTAGAAGCTGTAATTTTCTCTATATGATTCATTGATTTTTGCAAATACAACGTCTCTACATATAAACCTGAGTCTACCGTTAGCTCTTCCTCTAATCGTTTATGTTGCTCTGAAATAACGACTGAACTATATAAACCTACGACAAAAAAGCTTCTCAATAAAGCAACTGCACTTAATAGCCCCAAATCATATAAATCAATACTCGTTTCAGCTATTAAGAAAGAGCGAATGATATGTTCTACACTATTCCCTATAATTTCAAGTAATGTCGCATATATACCTAAGCGTAATGGTTTATCTTGATATTTTTCAACGCCAAATATTCGAAAACCACTAGAAAAAATAAAGTAATAAATAAAGGCAGGAGCATTTTGCTTTAGGCTTTCCGTAATATCAAACAAATTAAACGCTACATCATTCATAATTCGGAATAAAACTACCGTTAACCCCGTAACAATCCCAGCTCTTATAATTGCATAAGGCGGTCGAATTAATATAAGTAAAAGGAACATAATGCTCCCAAGACCAAATCGAAAATTTTCCCCATAGAAAGGTGCCACTTTTATCTCACTGCTAATAGCTGTCAAAATAGCGATGAGAATTATCCATATCAGCTCGGACTTTCTCCATTTAGCACTTAAATTGATCATTAGAACTCTCCTAAAATAAATTACCCAATAAAAATGAATTTGCTTAAAAATCTCTATTTTATGAAAACGCAATCACTACGCCATTTTACCATTGTTCTATTTACAAGGAAAAACATTTACTTAATGCTCTTCTTTTATTAAGAAAATGATCTTTAAGTTACACAAATAATGTGATCAATATGAGGACTTAAGTTGTTTTCTACTATAATGGTTGAATTCTTAACATTTTTCACCAAAGATATTAAAGGCAACTCCAAATTAATTAGGGGAATGAATTGAAAAAGTTAAAGAACTATATTACTTCGTTCTAATTATTCAATTAAGCGTAAGATGACTGTTTATACAGTTAGATTGGTCTTTTATGGTTGAGGTAATACCTTCATATATAAGTATTGTTACTTCAATTTAAATTAATTTTTTGATTAGTTTGCTTTTAATAAATAATAAAAACCCGATTAAGCAGTCAGTTGATGCACTTGCTTTATCGGGCTTCATTATTTTAACTCTAGATAAACGGTTAGCTAGTAGTACTAATCATTACATTACCAAAACACTTTAACATTCCATCATTTTTGAAATTAACTTCCGATTACGTTTTTTAAACAACTCGTTGTGAGAGGAAACCATTCCAAATCCATTTGCCTCAGGTTCAATATATTTTTTAGCCTTATTTACTGCATTTGCTGCATCTTGGAATGCTCCAGCAATTAAATTCACTTTCCCTTCATATTTTACAATATCACCTGCGGCATATAGACCTGGTACTGATGATTCGCCCGAAGAGTTGCTTTCAATATAAAAGTTTTCCGCAATATCAATTTCAACTTCACTATTTTGAAGTAAAGACGCATCTTGTTCAAAACCATGATTAATAATGACTTCATCAATTTCTACATACTCTACTTCATTACTTTGATGATTTGTTAATTCGACTTTCTCAATTATTTCTCGATTTTCACTAGCGATAAATTTTGTAATAGATGTGTTAAAAAAAGATGTAACCGAGCTTTCTAATAAGTGATTCACTTGGGATTCATGCCCATTTAGTTGATCTTTTCGATACGTTAAATACACCTTTTTCGCTATTGGCTCTAATTCATTTGCCCAGTCAATTGCTGAATTACCGCCGCCAGAAATGATGACCGTTTTATCTTTGAAGCGTTGAATAGATTTTACAGTGTAGTTCAAGTTCGATACTTCAAATTTATCTGCACCTTCAAGTTGAATTTTCGTTGGATTCAAGATACCACTTCCAACGGCAACTATTATGGTTTTGGAGTAATGCTTATTTCCTGAAGCTGTCGTTAACTCAAAAAGGTTTCCATCATTTTTTACAATGGATTCTACTTTTTCATTTAACACAACAGTTGGATTAAACGTTAATCCTTGTTCGACTAATTGCTCAATCAATTGCTCTCCTGGTAGCGGCTTATGTCCCCCTACATCCCATATCATTTTTTCTGGATAAACGTGCAATTTACCACCTAAATAAGGTTGATATTCAATGATTTTCGTTTTCATTTCACGTAATCCACTATAAAAAGTTGAATATAATCCTGCTGGTCCTCCACCAATTATCGTCACATCGTACAACTCTTGTAGTTCCATATATTAACACTCCTAATTTGTATTAAATAATTTATGTATCTATCTATTTTCTTCAATTGAAAAAATTAATTGACTTTCAGTATCATTGACCTTATATTTAAGCATGTGCAATGATACTGAAATTCATTCTCAATTGTAAGCTATTAATTTTATTTTGTAAACGGAGGTTAGTCATATTATGGTTCGCCTATATACAGATGACTTAAGCATTGGTTATGGTGACCGTTTAATTGTCAAAGAATTGAGTATATCAATTCCCGATAAGAAAATTACAACGATCATCGGCGCAAATGGTTGTGGTAAATCAACGCTTTTGAAAACAATGACTCGTATTATTTCTCAGCAATCAGGTGCAGTCTTGCTAGATGGGGAAAACATTGCCAAGCAAAATACGAAGGACTTAGCGAGCAAAATGGCTATTCTCCCTCAAACACCAGAGAGTGTTAGTGGGTTGACAGTAGGGGAGCTTGTATCCTATGGACGCTTTCCTTATCAAAAGGGACTTGGCCGGTTAACAAAAGAGGATTATGACGTCATTGAATGGGCTCTCGATGTAACAGGAACTACTGAATTCAAATACCGCTCTGTTGATGCATTATCAGGCGGTCAGAGACAACGTGTTTGGATTGCCATGGCGCTTGCACAAGAGACAGAGATTATTTTCCTTGATGAGCCAACAACTTATCTAGATTTAGCTCATCAATTAGAAGTTCTCAATCTTTTACAAAAGTTAAACGAAGAACAAGAACGTACTATTATCATGGTATTACATGATTTAAATCAAGCAGCGCGTTTTGCTGATTATATTATTGCTTTAAAAGATGGGGAAATTGTGAAGGCAGGAAATTGCGAAGATGTTATTACAGCTGATGTACTTGAGAAAGTATTCGCAATTGATGCTCATATCGGAATAGACCCTAGAACAAACAAACCAATGTGTGTCACATATGATTTACTAAAAGGAGCAGAAAAATGAAAAAGTTATTTATACCATTCGTATTATTATTCGTTTTAATCATTGCCGCTTGTGGCAATAAAACTGAGGATAAAGCTGAGGATACTTCAGCAGATAAAAACAATGAGCCAACGACGATTACATATGAATCTGAAGATGGTCCAGTAGAAGTGCCAGCCAACCCACAAAAAGTTATAGTATTAGGTTCTTTTGCAGGTAACGTAATGGCACTTGATGTACCACTTGTAGGTGTTGACGCTTGGGCAAAAATGAATCCTCGTTTTGATTCAACTTTAAAAGACGTTGAAGAAGTAACAGATGAAGATATAGAGAAAATTATAGAGCTTGAACCAGACTTAATCATTGGTCTTTCAACTGCTAAAAACATTGATAAACTAAAAGAAATTGCTCCAACAGTAACATTTACTTACGGAAAAGTAGATTACCTTACACAACATTTAGAAATTGGTAAATTATTAAATAAAGAAAAAGAAGCAAAAGTATGGGTTGACGATTTTAAAGAACGTGCTGCTACAGCAGGCGATGAAATCCGTGCGAAAATCGGGGAAGATACAACAGTTTCTGTCATCGAAAACTTCAATAAAGACCTATATGTATACGGCGATCACTGGGGTCGTGGAACAGAAATTTTATATCAAGAAATGAAATTAAAAATGCCTAAAAAAGTAGAAGAGTCAGTCTTAAAAGACGGCTATTATGCTCTATCTCAAGAAGTTTTACCTGATTATGCTGGTGATTATGTTATCTTAAGTAAATTCTCGGATAGTGATAATTCATTCCAAAAAACAGAAACATTTAAAAACATTCCTGCTGTTAAAAATGGTCATGTATATGAAGCAAATGCTAATGAATTCTATTTCAATGATCCGTTAACTCTAGAATATCAATTAGAATTCTTCAAAGACCATTTCTTAGGAAAATAAGCATCACTAATTTTAAAATAGGAATGATGATTAACTATGACAAAAGAAAAACAACAATCCATACCGTTTGTTATTAAATTCATAGTAGGAATTATCGTTCTGATCTGTATATTTACAGTAGCTATGGTATTCGGTGCTGCAAATACTTCTGTAAGAGAAGTATGGCTAGCTATTACTTCAGATTCAGCGAGTGATACCATTACGATGATTCGAGAAATCCGTTTACCGAGAGAGGTCGGCGCCATTTTTGTTGGTGCCGCCCTTTCTGTTGCGGGTGCTATTATGCAAGGCATGACACGAAATCCATTAGCAGATCCAGGATTACTTGGACTAACTGCTGGTGCAAATGCTGCTCTAGCCATCACCTTTGCTCTTCTACCATCCACAAGCTATTTTGGTATTATGATTGCTTGTTTCATAGGTGCCGCAATTGGCGCTGTTTTAGTATTTGGAATTGGTATGTTAAAAAGAGGTGGATTTTCTCCACTACGAATGGTGTTAGCCGGAACTGCAGTTTCTGCATTCCTTTATGCAATAGCTGACGGGGTAGCCTTATACTTTAAAATTTCAAAAAACGTTTCTATGTGGACAGCTGGGGGCCTTGTCGGCACTGCATGGAGTCAGTTACAACTAATTATACCTATTATTATTGTAGGTCTAATTGTAGCTCTCCTTCTTTCAAGACAGCTCACTTTACTAAGTTTAAGTGAAGAAGTAGCAGTTGGCTTAGGGCAAAATACAATGCGTGTAAAGATCATTTTATTTTTCATCATTATTATTTTAGTTGGAACATCAGTGGCACTTGTAGGAAATATGGCTTTCATTGGTTTAATGGTACCTCACATCGTGCGTGCCATTGTCGGTACAGATTACCGTCTTGTTATTCCCATGTCAACTATCGTAGGAGCTTCCTTTATGCTATTAGCTGATACAGTTGGGCGTACAATTAACGCACCTTATGAAACGCCTATTGCTGCTATTATTGCTGTTTTAGGACTACCGTTCTTTTTAATCATTGTTCGTAGAGGGGGCAAAGTATTCTCATGATTGCACCTCATTTGATTAGAAGACAACGATTAATCATATTTATACTATGCGCATTAATTATAGCTACATTTATTATCGGTTTAGGTATGGGAGCATCTTCAGTTTCATTCGACCGTATCATTCCAACTATTCTTGGTAACGGTACTTTCAAAGAAGAATTTGTTCTCTTTTCAATACGCCTACCTCGAATTCTTATTACTGTTTTAGCGGGTATGGCACTCGCATTATCTGGCTCCATTTTGCAAAGCATTACACGTAATGATTTAGCCGATCCAGGAATTATCGGGATTAATGCTGGCGCTGGAGTTGGCGTAGCTATTTTCTTTTTATTTTTCCCTGTTGATGTTGGAACATTTATATATGTCTTACCGGCAGTTGCCTTTTTAGGTGCTTTGCTAACGGCTATATTGATATATGCATTTTCTTATAGTAAGAAAGAAGGTCTACAACCGGTACGCTTAGTTTTGGTCGGTATTGGGTTTTCAATGGCGCTCTCAGGCGTGATGATTGTTCTAATCTCATCAGCTGAACGTACAAAAGTGGATTTTATAGCTAAATGGTTAGCAGGTAATATCTGGGGAAATGATTGGGCATTTGTATGGGCAATTTTGCCTTGGCTTGTTATATTAATTCCTTATACTCTATTCAAGGCAAATAAACTGAACTTATTAAACTTGAGTGAACCTGTAGCTATTGGAGTAGGTGTCTCACTTGAGAAAGAAAGAATTGTTTTACTGTTAACTGCTGTAGCATTAGCTGCTTCTGCGGTTTCGGTCACCGGCGGAATTGCCTTCATTGGTCTTTTGTCACCTCATATTGCGAAAGCACTAGTAGGACCGAGAAATCAATTATTTATACCTGTGGCTATTTTAACAGGTGGTTGGCTATTACTACTTGCCGATACTATAGGGCGTAATATTATAAGCTTCAGTAGCATTCCAGCGGGTATTATCGTATCTCTAATTGGTGCACCGTACTTCATTTACCTATTGTTTAAAAAATAAACTAAAACCTCTCATTTATGAGAGGTTTTTTTCATTATTATATTAATACTTGTTCTTGCATCATTTTCAGCGGTTATATATTCAACACCACAATCATTTGCATTTTTATATAGTAAATCGACCACTTCTTTATTTTTGCCTGCAAATAATATAACTATTTTAGGGTATTAAAGCAAAATGAATATTAGGATCAACGCAAAAATAATTTGGAATAGACCAATACCACCTGCATATGCAGATAATTTCCATCCATGCTGTGTTAAATCTTTTATATTAACACTCATACCAATACCTGCAAGTGCCGTGATTTCCAAATAATTTCCAAAAACTTTGATTGGATGTGTAATTGCTGCTGGAAATAAAACAATACTATTGATTACACACAATAATAAAAACCCTGCTACATACCAAGGAACAATTGAACGTATGTTGAATTTTCCTTTAGTGGCTTCTTGAGCTTCTTGAGCCTCTTGATTTGCCATCTTTATACGTGTTAGAACAAACACGACTAATGCTAAGAAAATGATTCTGCTGATTTTAAAAATTTCTGCCTGATCTTTCACTGCCTCACCAACTATGCTCCCACTAGCAACTACTTGCCCTACGGATTGCAATGTCCCACCTATTAAAGCTGAAGACGGTAGAATATTATTATGAAAAACAGTACTTGTAATGACAGGCAAAAGAATCATCAAAACCGTACCTAGTAAATTAACAATTGTTATTGATACAGCCATATCTGATGTTTTTGCATTAATTGCTGGTGCTGTTGATGCAATAGCTGAAGAACCACAAACTGCATTACCACTCGCCATCAATAAGCGAAAGTCCTCACCAAAACTTAATTTTTTTCCCAACCAAATAACAAAAGCAATTGTCCCAGCCATTTGAATAAGAATAAAAGAGATACCCGTTAGCCCAATATTAAATAAAGAGTTAAATGTCAGCGTTGCACCCAATAAAATAATTGAATAGTATAGCAGATTACTTTCTGAAAACTTTATTCCTGGTCTTAACATCGAGTTCGACCCAAATTTTAAATTGCCAATCATAATACCTATTAAAATAGCAAATAACCCACTGCCTAAACTTGGAAAGAAACGTCCAAATACCATTCCAATAAAAGCGATCATAATACAAATTATCAATCCAGGTAGAACATTTATTATTTTCTTCATTTTGTAACCCCATTTATTTTTGTTTGTACCTAAACTTTACTGGAGAATTAATAATCAGTAAAATACAGATAAGTAATTATGACTATTAGTATTTCTAATAAGGGGGAATTTAATGTATTACGATGCTTTAAAGACATTCGTTGCTTTAGCGGATATAAAAAACTTCACGAAGACAGCTGAATACCTCCATATTTCTCAACCTAGCGTTAGTTTACACATAAAAAATTTAGAAACTGAATTTAATACACAGTTGTTTTTACGCTCACCTAAATCTCTAAAAATTACCCCCTCTGGTGAAATTCTCTATGATCGCGCTAAACAAATGTTAGCTATTTACGATCAGACCAAATCGGATATTCTAACACTTCAAAATGAAATTAAAGGAAAACTGCTAATTGGCGCAAGCTTTACCATTGGCGAATACGTACTACCTTCATTACTCGTTACTTTACAGCAAAAATATCCTGAACTTCATCTGGAGGTAATGATCGGAAATACGGATGAGGTTGTTGAAGCTGTTCAATTGCTGAAGATAGATATCGGCTTAATCGAAGGGCAAACAACCAATAAAGAGTTAATTATAGAACCCTTCATGGAAGACGAGTTATTGTTAGTCGCATCTCCTTCACATGTGCTTGCCCAAAAAGAAATCATAACGATTCAAGACTTACATAATCACACATGGCTAACTCGCGAAGAAGGCTCAGGTACACGTAATTACTTACTTCATGTACTAGAATCTAACAGTATCAATATTAAATCGCTAATCTCCATTAGCAGTAATCAAGGATTAAAAGAATTTATGACACAAGGAATTGACGGACTTACACTACTATCAAAGAGTGTCATTGAACATGAATTAAAAAGAGGGACACTCGCTGCTATCCGTTTAGAAGACCATATATTTAAGCGGAGTTTTTCCTATGTATATTCACCTATTATGGGAAGTAAAAAGAATACCTCTATGTTCATAAAAGAAATCAACAATAAGTGGCATATATAAAAAGCCGTTTCTTACATCAAACGAATGACGTAAAAACGGCTTTCTTATTCAATACCCCTATTGTTTAAACGTGCGTTTTAAAAATGACTTTGTACGTTCATTTTGCGGATGGTTAAAGATTTGCTCTGGTGAACCTTCTTCCACTATGACCCCTTTATCCATGAAAACAACACGATCTGAAACTTCTCTTGCAAATTCCATTTCATGTGTCACGATTAACATCGTAAGACCTGTACCTGCTAATTCCTTCATAACCTTTAGAACTTCTCCAACCATTTCTGGGTCGAGTGCAGATGTTGGTTCATCAAAAAGTAATACATCTGGTTCCATAGACAGCGCTCTAGCAATAGCTACACGTTGCTTTTGACCACCTGATAATTGGTGTGGCTTCGCATTGACATAACGATCTAAACCAACAACCTTCAAGTACTTCATAGCAACATTCTCAGCATCACTTTTAGAGCGTTTTAAAACCTTTGTTTGACCTACAATACAATTTGTTAATACATTAAGGTTATTAAACAAATTGAATGATTGGAATACCATACCTAGTTTTGTACGATAATTATTTATATTATGGTTGTTATCTAGAATATTGTCACCTTGATAAACAATCTGTCCTCCACTTGGTCTTTCTAATAAGTTAATACAACGTAGAAGCGTAGATTTCCCTGATCCTGAAGAGCCGATGACACAGACAACTTCCCCTTTGTTTACAGAGAAATCAATGTCTTTAAGAACTTCATGAGTGCCAAAGGATTTGCTTAGATGTTGTATCTCGATTACATTTTTCATAAGTCTATCTCCTTTGTCCGCATCATGCTTTTTTGCCTTCCATTTGTTCTAGATCATCAATCATTTGATAGTTTTGTGGACCATCTAATCGTTTTTCAAAGTAGTGTAGAATTTTCGTCACTACGAATGTCATGATTAAGTATAAAATACATGCTACAAAGAATGACTCGAAATATCTGAAATTATTCCCCGAAACAGATTTTGTTTGGAAGTATAGTTCTGTAACCCCAATTACATTCAATACTGATGTATCTTTAATATTCATAACAAATTGGTTACCTGTTGCAGGTAAAATATTCCTTAAAACTTGTGGTAATACTACATGAATCATAGTTTGCCAATGATTCATACCAATCGCTTGAGCTGCTTCAAATTGGCCCTTATCTACTGAGATAATACCGCCACGTACAATTTCAGCCATATACGCTCCTGTATTAATAGCAACGATAAAAATTGCTGCAAACGTGCGGTCCATATCTACACCAAATGCTTGGGCAGCACCATAGAAAACTACCATTGCCTGAACAATCATTGGTGTACCTCGGAAAAATCCTACGTATATCCCAAGAATTATATTTATTAGTTTTAATACAATTCTTTTTAATCCTCTTTCAGGTTTAGGAATCGTATTAATAATACCGATAAGTAATCCAATGATTGCACCGAAAACAGTACCAAGTGTTGCAATTAATAACGTCATCCATGCCCCGCGAAGGAACATTTCCCAGTTTTCTGTTGCTATACTTATAATCCAATCAATACTCATACTGTTCCTCCTTCAAAAGCAGTAATACCGACTGCTTCATATGCAGCCGGTATCCGTCATACATTATTTTGCAGCTGGTTGGTTTGCAATCGCTTTATCCATAATTTCTGTACGCTCTTCTTCAGAGATACCTTTTAAAACTTCATTAATTTTATCTTTTAATTCGCTATCTTTTTCAATACCTACAGCAATTGCTGTATCTTCTTCAGACGCTTTAAAGCCATCTGTGAATTCAACCATTACAAATTTATCATTTGCAGCTGAAGAACTAATACCTTCTGGACGTTCAGATACATAACCATCAATCACACCTGATTCAAGTGCTACACGCATTGCAGGGAAGTTATCCATTGCAGCTTGTTTTTTAACACCAGTAATTTGATCTATTACATCATAGTGTGTTGTATTTAATTGACCTGTAATTTTGGCACCACTAAAATCCTGGATTGATTTAGCTTTCTCGTATTTACTGCCCTTTTTAACAACCATTACATAATTAGATGTATAGTAGTTATCAGTGAAATCAATTGTCTTTTTACGCTTTTCAGTTGGAGACATACCCGCCATAATTGCATCAATTTTACCTGAAGTTAATGAAGGTACTAGACCGTCCCATTCTGTTTTGACGATTACTAGTTCTTTTCCTAAAGATTCTGCAACTCTTTTTGCAATCTCAACATCATAACCGCCAGCATATTCTGCGTTACCAGAGATTTTCACGCCGCCGTTTGAATCATCCTTTTGTGTCCAGTTAAACGGAGGGTATCCCGCTTCCATACCAATTGTGAATGTTTCTTTTTTTGTTTCCCCTTCAGTAGATGCACCTGATCCCGAACCTGCATCTTTAGTTCCACAACCAGCTAATAGTAAAATAGCAAGTAGTGTCATAGCAGAAAAAATTGCCCATGTTTTTTTCATATTATATTCTCCCCCTCTAAATAATATCCTTAATTTTCTTCAAAATACTAAAAAAGGCTATTGTACGTATAAAAAACGCGCCCTGAGATGAACTCAGGTCGCATTGTACAATAGCCTAAATCCTCTACTTATCCCTAAATGAGATAGCTCAACTCAACGAACTAGGACGTTCATTGAGACAGTCCTGCAGTTATTAACTACAGACCCAGCAAGTAACATCGAGTGTATTACAAACTTCGGCGACATCTCCTTCTCAATAGTTTCATAGTTTCTCAAGCTCCACTAAAGACTAATAGATATCGCGCCTCTACCTCACCCATTAACAAGTGAGGTTGTATTCAATTATCATTGTACACAGTCTACAGTAACGAACTTTCAGTGTCAACACACATTTTATAAAATACTCAGAATACTATCTTTTTTCTTACAACTAGTTTTTAGCCTCTAACAATATCTGACCCAGCGTACGTAACTTCACCTGTCGTAGCATTAATCTTATCAATTACACCATTTTCAGAAGGTGCATTAATAGAGTAATTTAAGCTGTATATTGTCATTTCATCATCTTCATCTATCTCTTCAAAACGTGAAAGTTTCATCTGCAAACTCTGTTTATATATAGTATCCGCTTCTTCTAATGTAATCATTGGTGTAGTATTCACACCTCGAATAGCCTCCATATTTAATGCGCTATACAAACATGAACGAATAATTCCTGTATGTATACCTACCTCAATTAGAACGGAGTATTTGTCTAATTTGTATCCCTGGAAAAATGGGATAAAAGTAAACATAGTTGTTGGTTCATCTTCATGTTCGTCTTCATGCTCGTCTTCATCATATTCATCCACATTGAAGAGATCATCATCCGAATCATCGTCAAATTCTTCTGTATCATCATTCAATACAGATTGTTCTTCAAGCATGTATTTATGGTGTATGTCACCCGCAATAATCTCTAAAAATTGCATTGCATTGTCTTTTAATTGCTCAAAAGGTAACTCAATCTTTGCTTCTGTATCCCATTCCACATTAGATTCATAGTTAGCGCCTGCATCATCAAAATGTAGTACTTCGATTACAGCTTCTGCATCTTCACCTTTTTCATCTAACTCTTCCGTAACATACCAATATAAATTACCCTCTTCTTCACGTAATACATATTGATCAGTTGCACCCAATAATTTTGGTAATGCCTTCGTCACTTGGACAGGTGTAACAGCAAATTGTTCAAGCTGTGATTCACTGAACAACTGACTTGCTTTTTGAACTTCCCCATCAACAGTAACACCTATATAATCTCGAATTGGTTGATAAACCAATTCAAATTCTCCTTGCTCTTCATTTTCTTCGATTCCTAATTCCACTAATGTCTCTTTACATAAAATTTCTCTAGCTTCATCTTCTGTTACTTCCACTTTTGGATATGTAAGTTGATAATATTCTTGGAATATTGTAGCCGCTGTAATAGTGCCATATGAATTAATCTCTATAACTGCACCAGAATTAGGTAAAGGGAGTTTTAATTTTTTATCGATAGCTTCATAAACTACTAAATATTCTCCTTCGCCAATTTCAGAGAAATTACTAAATTGTATTACTTCACGGCCGAAATCCTTCACAAAGGACTCTGTAATATGTAAAATTTCATCCATCTCAAGTTCTTCTAGATTTTCTAACTCAACATCGTTGTTTTCTACTAATTTATCAAAATCGATGTTGATGTTTGTCAACTCTTTATCGTCAGTCACTTCAATATAACCGTAATTGACATCATTTCTTGCATCCAGGACTTCAATACTATCTTCCATTGTTTCATCTTCATTGATTACAATCGGAGGCAGTCCAATTAAATACTTCTTCAATTTCATTTCTATCTCTATCATACGATGCTCCCTTTCAAGAAATGTATTATTGTTACTATAATATTAACTTCTTAAACAGTGAATTACTATCAAATAGGACATAATAAAAAAAATAATCTACAAATAACGTCATATTTCTAATTTAACAGAAAAAATCCAAAAAAAAAGAAAAAAGACCTGCCTTACGCAAGCCTTTTTCCCTGTCATTATCCAATTAAAACTAAATTAGCCCTTAAATATATTCTGTATGATACAACTCTACAATAAGCAGATATTCCTACACAAGTTATATTAAATTTATTGTTTTAGTCTTTTTTTACGTCATTGATACTCAAATATATATCTAAAAAATGCTCTTAGTATTTTGGATCATCTAACGCTTGATAATCTTGTTGATATTTACCGCCATCAGCAACTTCTGCATGATATAAAGCTTTCAGGGCATAATTTTTTTCAAGATCCAAAGACTTTTTCAACTCTTTAAATTTTGTATGCAATTCTTTGTTTTCATTTATTAATTGTTGCATTTGTGATTTAATGTATTTCAAAGATTTTCATCTCCTTTCAGATGGTTAATCTATTTAATCAGTATACCACTAATCGTAATGCTTTTTAATGTCCATAATTTGCTTAAATTAAAGCAATAATAGTAATTCAAAGAACAGAAATAATTATAATATGAAGTGGACCGATTTTTTTAAAGTAACTACCAGCGATGAAACGAAACCAATACAACATACGATATTGCTAAAAGATTTTTAATTAAAATGAATATAAACAGCGATTTACAACTACTCTCTAAAACTTCAAGGTATATTTCAACAAGATCTCCTAATGCTACTCTTAATAAACTTCATTTTTTGAAATTAAAGACTTCTCTCCCTTAAGAATCTCTTACATCAAACTCTGTATTTTAAACTTCCCTATAAGATTTTTTATGATTATTACTTGAATATCTACAGAATAAGATGAAAACGCTTATTATCTTTTGACATAAGACCAAAAATGATGTAAATTACTAAAAGACGAACGTTTTATTTATAAGGATAATAATTATTCGGTTTTAGGAGTGTGTTTTATGGAAAATGTATTTGATTACGAAGATATTCAATTGGTTCCTGCAAAATGTATAGTAAATAGTAGATCTGAATGTGACACATCTGTTACTTTAGGTGAACATACATTTAAATTGCCTGTCGTACCTGCAAATATGCAAACAATTATTGACGAAAAAGTAGCCATTCAATTAGCTGAAGATGGATATTTCTATATAATGCATCGTTTTGAACCAGGAAAACGTGCAGATTTCACTAAAGATATGCAAGCTCGCGGATTAATCGCTTCAATTAGCGTTGGAGTAAAAGAAGAAGAGTATGCCTTCATCGAACAATTGGCAGCAGATAAGATTGTTCCTGATTTCATCACAATCGATATTGCACACGGTCATTCAAATGCTGTAATCAATATGATTCAACATATTAAAAAACATTTACCTACTAGCTTTGTAATCGCTGGTAACGTTGGTACACCAGAAGCTGTAAGAGAATTAGAAAACGCTGGCGCTGATGCTACTAAAGTGGGTATTGGACCAGGTAAAGTATGTATAACAAAAATTAAAACTGGCTTTGGTACAGGTGGCTGGCAATTAGCTGCTCTACGCTGGTGTGCAAAAGCTGCTACTAAACCGATTATTGCAGACGGAGGTATCCGTACTAATGGCGATATCGCTAAATCTGTACGCTTCGGTGCTTCAATGGTCATGATTGGTTCATTATTTGCTGGACACGAAGAATCTCCAGGTAAGACTATTGAAAAAGACGGTAAACTTCTTAAAGAATATTTTGGTTCAGCTTCAGAATTCCAAAAAGGTGAGAAGAAAAACGTTGAAGGTAAAAAACTGTATGTTGAACATAAAGGCTCTCTAAAAGATACCCTTACTGAAATGCAACAAGACCTTCAATCATCTATCTCTTATGCTGGCGGCAAAAAACTTGACGCTATCCGTACAGTAGATTACGTTGTCGTTAAAAACTCTATCTTTAATGGTGATAAAACGTACTAAGAACTTGTAAAACATTAAAAACCGCCAAAAAATTTCTTGGCGGTTTTTTTCAATTATCTATATTTGATTACTTTCTACAATTTCAACAAATTTTGTTGAAGCTGGCGATAGAGGAACACTTTTTAAAAAGCATACGCCTATACTCCTTTTTGGGATTTCTTCCATTAAAGGCACTTCATATAAAATTCCTTTATTTAAATAATCTTTGGAAAATTCCTTTGTTACACAAGCTATCCCCAAATTTATTTTTGCAAACTCTAATAATAAATCATGTGAACCCAGTTCAAATTCTGGTGAAATCTTAACACCCTTTGTCATAAGATAATCATCTACATATTTCCTCGAGACAGATTGTTGCTCAAGTAATATTAGTGGCAAATCTACTATTGAAGCAAAGCTAAGTGGCTCCGTAATTGTCTTCATGTATTGTTCTCCACAAACGAATATATCTTGAACATCAATACAAGGTTTAAGCTCTAATGTTGGATCATCAATAGGGAAATTACAGAAGGCAATATCAACTTCTCCCGATTTCAATACTGCACAAAGCTCCATTGTTGTACCATTCATTATTTTAAATTTAATATTTGGGTGCTGATTATGAAAAGCTTCTAAAAAAGGAAGTAAAAAATACTTTGAAATTGTATCGCCCACACCTATTTTCAATTCACCTGTAGTTAAATCTTTAAATTCTAAAAGCTTTTCTTCTCCGACATGAAGTAAGTTAATTGCTGAATTTGCATATTCGAATAATAAGCTACCTTCATACGTTAAAGAAACCCCTTTAGGTGTTCTATTAAATAGGCGGATATCTAGTTCATTTTCTAATTGTTTAATCGCCTGACTAACAGCTGGTTGTGTCATATACAGATCATTTGCGGCTTTTGAAAAACTTGAGCTTTTCCCCACTTTACAAAACACTTTATATAAATCTAATTTACTTACCATATAACCTCACCTTATACCTATCATTTGATATATTAATTTTACTTATACCATTATTGTGAGGTATATTACAAGTTGTGAGTTTTAAAAAATAATAGTAAACAATATAGCAATGAGGAGCGATTATTTTGGAAAGAGTAGTTGGAACAGTTGTACGAGGTCTTCGTGGCCCAATCATCAATCAAGGCGATAGCATTGAAGATATCGTTGTAGAAAGTGTATTAAAAGCATCAGAAGTTGAAGGCTTTAATATTCAAGATAAAGATATCGTAACAGTAACAGAATCAATCGTTGCCCGTGCTCAAGGTAACTATGCTACAATCGATCACATCGCAAAAGATGTTAGTGCGAAATTCGGAGATGACACTGTAGGCGTTATTTTCCCTATCTTAAGCCGTAACCGCTTTGCTATCTGTCTTCGTGGTATTGCAAAAGGCGTTAAAAAAGTTGTTTTAATGCTTAGCTACCCTTCAGATGAAGTAGGTAATCACTTAGTTGACCTTGATACACTTGATGAAAAAGGCGTTAACCCATGGACAGACGTTTTAACTGAAAAACAATTCCGCGAATTATTCGGACATAACAAACACACTTTCACTGGCGTTGATTATATCGATTACTACAAATCACTAGTCGAAGAATACGGTGTTGAATGTGAAGTTATCTTCTCGAACAATCCAAAAACAATTTTAGAATATACTAAGAGTGTATTAACTTGCGATATCCATACAAGATTTAGAACAAAAAGAATTTTAGAAGCTAACGGTGGAGAAAAAATCTACAGCCTAGATAACATCCTAGCTGAATCAATTGATGGTAGTGGTTTCAACGAAAGTTACGGTCTACTAGGATCAAATAAATCAACAGAAAATAGCGTGAAGCTTTTCCCACGTAATTGCCAACCTGTTGTAGATAAAATTCAACAAATGCTGAAAGAAAAAACAGGCAAAAATGTTGAAGTTATGATTTATGGTGATGGCGCATTCAAAGATCCAGTAGGTAAAATTTGGGAGCTTGCTGATCCAGTTGTATCACCTGCTTACACAGCTGGTCTTAATGGCACACCTAATGAAATCAAATTAAAATATCTTGCTGATAATAACTTTGCTGATTTAAGAGGCGAAGAACTTCAAAAAGCTATCTCTGAATACATTGATAATAAAGGAACTGACCTTGTAGGCGCTATGGAAGCACAAGGTACTACACCTCGCCAACTAACTGACCTAATCGGTTCTTTATCTGATTTAACATCAGGCAGTGGTGACAAAGGTACTCCAATGATCTTTATCCAAGGTTACTTTGATAACTATACTAAATAAGATTTAAAGATGATGGGTGAGGCTGTAAGAACTTTAATCAGCACTCTTATCAAAAAAGAGAGAATAGGCAATTGTCTATTCTCTCTTTTTATTTTATCAATCTATTTTCCATAACCTTTCGTAATTCCTTTACAACTAGTTTTTTCATGCTGAAGTAGCCATTCCTTTCTCCACACGCCCCCTGCATAACCTGTTAATTTTCCGTTTGAACCAATAATTCGATGACAAGGTATAACAATACTTAATTTACTTTTTCCATTTGCATTTCCTACTGCTCTAATGGCCTTCTCATTTCCAATTGAAACGGCAATATCTTTATACGCCACTGTTTTTCCGTATGGAATACTTGTTAAGGCGTTCCACACAATTTTTTGAAAGTCTGTCCCTTCATATTTAATAGGAAAAGTAAATTCACGACGCTCCCCTTTAAAATATTCATCAAGTTGAGTATAGCAATTTTCTAAAATAATTGGCGTTTCGTCTTGCTTATTATTTACGGCTCTGTCCTGTTCAGAAAACATAATAGAGCTAATTGCTTCATCTGTACCTGTTATTTCTATCACTCCAATTGGAGATTCATAATCTAATTTATATAACTTACTCATATAAAGACCTCCATAGATAAAAGGTTGCGTATGCTTGCAGCCCTGCCCAATTTGCTGATAGCTCTTTGATTTCATCTATTGTTGGCTTACGCCCTAGGCCTAAATGGATTTTCAGCGCGTTGTGGAGACCGACATCCGTTATTGGAAAGGCAGATGGATGATGTAAGCATTTCATCATCACATAGTCAGCCGACCAAGCCCCTATTCCTCTAATCTTCATTAACGACTTTTGAATTTGTTGATAGTCCTGATACCCAAGTATCAATTCCTTTGTTAATATACCCTTTGTCATTATCTTAGCTACATCAATTACATACTCGGCCTTTCTAACAGAAAATTGCAGTTCCCTTAAATCATCCACAGTTATAGTTGCAATCTTTTCATAGGTCGGGAATAGCCAAAAGGTATCACCCATAAAGGTAAGACTTTCACCAAAGGTCTCAACAAAGCGTTTTTTTATTATGTAAGCAAAAGTTAAATTTATTTGCTGTCCAATAATTGCCCAGGATAGTGCTTCAAATAAATCTGGAATACACATAATCCTTAAACCATAATATTTCTGAACAAAACTCTGTAACACCTTGTCCTGCTTTGCTGCATCATAAAACACACGAAGATCTGTCTCCAAATCAAACCATTCCCATATATAAGATGCCACTTCCTCACGGATTCCTTTCGAGGGCGGAGTAATAGGAAATTCGACAAGAATTATATTTTGAATGCATCCAATTTTACATAAAACTAATTCTTGATTTATTTTTATTAGTTTATATAAATATCCATCTCTTATTTGATGCAATACTTCTTGCTTAGACCTATTTAAGAACAATAAACACTCTTCGAAATTGAATTCTTCAGGTGGATAAATTTCTATATATGATTGGTGATTAATCCAATTCATTTCCACAACTCCTTACCCTTCAAGGCTTCGATATTCACTAGGGGAACAATTCGTTAAACGACGAAATGACTTATAAAAATTGGATGAGCTTTGAAATCCAACTTCATAGCAAATCTCAAGATTCGTGTGACTTGTACTTTTAAGAAGATGCGTTGCCTTATCGATTCGTATTTTTTCTAAATAAGTACGCGGAGTTTCTGAAGTTTCCTGTTTAAATAGACGGTCAAGATGATACGGGCTTATACCGACATGATCAGCAATATCCTGCAATGATATCTTTTGTTTATAGTGATTGACCAAAAAGGTAGTTACAATTCTTACAAGTCCGGTGTGTGGTGAATGCTCAACTTCTGGCTGACATCTCTTACAAGCACGGAATCCGGATTTTTCAACCTCATTGATGTCATAGTAGAACTCTACATTTATTTTTTTAGGCTTCCTTGATTTACAAGAAGGACGGCAATAGATTTTTGTTGTTTTTACTGCGGTAAAAAAAAGCCCATCGTATGTTCGATCACATGCAATAATCTTTTCCCACATTTCTTCAAAAGAAAAATTTAAATTTTTCACCTTTTATTTCACCGCCCTTTCGGATTAATCTTCATATAAAAGTGAAGTATCCTTTAACTCCAGCATTTGTGTCGCATTTTTTTCTAAAAAGGCAATTACTTTATCCGATAAAGCATTTCCAAAACTAAAACGTCTCACGCCTATATCCTTCAGCTTATTACAATTTGTTAAACCAGGTAAAGATAATATATTTAGTGGGGCGTCAATATGAATAACTATTTCTTTAATTTCATCTTCTTTAGTTAAACCTGGGACAAATATTCCGCTAGCCCCACTTTCTACGTACGCTTGTGTTCGATTAATCGTTTCCAAAAGTGGATTTCCCATTTGTAAATAAGTATCCGTTCTAGCATTGATATAAAAGTCTTTAAAACCATTTTGATTTAGAGCTGTTCTGATTTTCGTTAAAAGATTACAGTGATCCTTTAACTCTCTCAATCCTTGTTGGCTTTTTAGAGAATCCTCAATATTAATTCCTGCGACACCAATATCGGCTGTTCTTAGCACATGATTAACAATTATATCAATATCTTCACTATATCCTGCTTCAATATCCGCCGAAACAGGTATCTTTACATTATCTGTAATTGTCTTAATAATTTCTAAATGCCTATCAAAATTAATTAATTCACCATCTGCATATCCAAGTGAGTTGGCAATTCCCCAGCTCGTCGTACCAATTGCTTTGAACCCTACTTTCTCAAGAATTAAAGCAGATAGAAGATCCCAAGCATTTCCCAAAAATAACGGTTCCTCCAACAAATGAAGTTCATTGAACTCTTGAATGGTGGTCATTTCATTTCCTCCTAAAGTGTATTGAATCTCATTTTAACAAGGTATCCACATTCAATTCGTCCTCAATCTTGCTATTATGGTCTAGCAATCAAAAAGGAGAAATCATTGATAATTTCTCCTTTTACCTTAAAAATCAAGTTATATTCATATAATCTCTTTTATTCTGCAATAAGTATCTATTTCAAAGACTACCTATTTTTTTAAGTTAATGATTAAAATAACGATTTATGTCCTAACCAAGATTCTATATCAACGCTACCTTGAACGGCTAATAATCGGTATAAATATCGATAAGGCACTCTATATTTTGTTAAGTCGGGAATTTCCATTACCCTTTCATAACCCTCCTTAAAGTCTTCGACTGATTTTTCATCTAGCACATATTCTAATGCGATAAAATCTAACTCTCTAGGAGCAATAACATATGCTTCCGTATCGACAAGACCAGTGATTTCTCTACCGTCCGATAAAAACTGTGTTGGATCCATATCTACTAGTACAAATGTAGAATATTCAGGGACAGGTAATCCATTGATCAAATTATTTATTTCAGGGAGCATGTTTTTTATTCTTTCTTCTTTAAAGTGAAATCGGGATACTAAATCAAATAAAGCATCTTTCATATGTTGATTAAATTCTTCTAAACTTACTTGATAGCTCCTTGATGGATTACCTACAAAATTTTCTTTATATTGATGAATTTTAGCCAAACCTTCTCCAAAACTTTGCAAAACTGAAGATGGCTGACCAATAAATGACTCGACTATTTGTCCTTTTAGTTTTTCTACAACAACGAATTCTTTTGTTAGGATCCTCCCCTTATCTATTACTTTTGGTATTGATATTGAAGTAAGGTTGCTCAATGTATTATTAACATGTTCTAATTCATAAACTTGCCTTGGGTCAATTCCAAATAACCTTTTACATCCCCACCAAAATTCATTATTAGGATCATCTTTCATTTTAGAAGATCGTACAACCACTTCTTGATTATCTGTTTTAACCAACCATACATCACTAGCGTGGTCTTCATAACCAGGGCTTAATTCCAGCATATCTTTAATTGGCTCTTTAAATAAAAATTGTAAATCCATAAAATCTTCCTACTTTCAAAATACATACTTTACTAATGTATTTTTCTATAACGGCTCTACGTTCTCCTTTATAATTTTTTTCTGAAAAATTATAAGACAAATAAAAATCTTATTTTATAAATATTTCCCTAAAACATGAAATATTACTTGAAAAGTACCTTTACACCATACAAAAGACTTATATTAATGTGCAATTTGTGCGATTTAAAATATTGAAAAAATTAGGGGGCATCATTTACAAAAATAGGTAATAAAGTGTGCGCTTGTAAGATATTATAGAGGATACAAAATTTAAAGGGTAAAACGTAATTATTATTCTATTCTGAGTGAATATAAGGGGGTTCTATCATGTCTAACTTAAATAATCTAAAAGAATTTGAAGAACTTCACGCCGAATTTCAGGGGAAAGTATTAAACTTGAAGTTACTTCTTCAGCAAAATGAAAATGAGCACATTGAAAACAAATAATAATAATAAATATCCTTCACAAACTAATGTTATAAAGAAGGGTATTAGTTATGGAACTTGCCTATCTATGATTATTTCTTATACTACGTATCACTCCATAGGGTGGGCTGTTATACATGGTTGTTTTAGCTGGTTTTACGTTATCTATTACTTAATCAAATATACTCCTGGTTTATTTTAGAAAGTAGAAAAGACCTCTAGCAAGCTCTAGAAGTCTTTTTTTACTTTGAACCATAGATTATTTAATTTCTGCCTCATGGCTATTTTTGAACCACTTCACCTAGCTCTAAAGGCAACGTCACAAAAAATGTAGTCTGTTCACCAAGTTGGCTTTGTACTGAGATTCTGCCATTATGCATGTCTATAATTTTATGCACAATAGAAAGCCCTAAGCCACTGCCCCCGTTTGATACTGCTCTAGATCTATCTGCTTTAAAGAAACGTTCAAATATATGTTTTTGGTCTTCTTCTGTCATTCCTATCCCAGTATCAGTAATAGAAATAGTGACCGTATCATTTTGTTTGAATAAACGAATATAAATCGTTCCTCCATTTGGAGTGAATTTTATACTATTACTAATTAAATTCATCCATACTTGATTCATCAAATCTTCGTCAGCAAAGACTGTGACATTTTCCAAATCGATTTCCATTTCAATATTTTTAGAAATCCATCTAGGCTCACAAAATAAAACGACATTACGTAATTGTTTATCTAATCGAAATTGTTTTGGTTCAAATGGATGATGTTGTGATTCTAATGAAGTTAATTTTAATAAATTATCACTGATTTTCGATAATCGATGGCTTTCCATCTCAATAATTTCTAAATAGTGCTTCCTTTTTTCATCAGTCAAATTAATATTTTTCAAAGCTTTTGCAAAACCATTAATCGATGTTAACGGAGATTGAATTTCATGAGAAACATTGGATATAAACTCTTGACGCATTTTCTCCATTTCTCCTAATTCAATTGCCATATGGTTGATACCGCTAATAAGTTGTCCAAAATGATCTTCGTCATCATCTGATTTTAAGTCTAATTTGACGCTAAAATCCCCTTTCGCAATTCGTCCTAAGGCATCAACAATGGTATCCCAATAATTACGTTGTCTTTTTAATCCAAATAAAAAGAGAATAGTAACAGTACATCCAAAAAGTATAAAAACACCTATTACAGTATTAAATTGTTGCCAAAATCCTTGAGGGTACTTGCCTAGCCAATCATATATATAAGAGGTCACGTGAAAAGAGATAAACGCAAAGAGAGTGTTAATTAAAAGGAAAAGAATAATCACACACAGTAATTTTAATATAATTATCCATTTCTTCATAAGCCTAGTTCCAATCGATAACCGAGCCCCCGGATTGTCCGTATTATGAATTCACTTTTATCTTCTGGGAATCGCTCTCGAAGTCTTTTAATATGAACATCTACCGTACGATCATCACCTTCATAGTCATATCCCCAAATTTCTTCTATCAATTGTTCTCGTGAGAATGTCTTCCCAGGATAACTTGCTAATGTAAATAATAATTCAAATTCCTTTAATCGAAGAGTAATATTTTCTCCTCCATACATTAGCTCATACGTTTCTCGATTCATCCAAACATTTCCCACTTCCACTGTTTGAGATAAAGAAATATGGTAACGCTTTAGGATAGATTTAACTCGAACGATTAACTCTGCTGGCTCAAATGGTTTTACAAGATAATCATCCGTACCCAGATTAAATCCTTTTACTTTTTGAGCGGTTTCCCCTTTTGCAGTCAGCATAAGAATAGGCAAATCGTTATTTAGCCTTCGTATTTCTCGGCATAATTCCCATCCATCCATATTTGGCATCATTATATCCATAATGACCATATCAACTTTTTCCGATTCTAACTTGGACAGTGCATCAACACCGTCCACAGCTTCAAGTATACTTAGTCCTTCATTTTGTAAAAACACACTTACTAATTCTCTAATATGTTCATCATCATCCACAACTAACAGTCTTGTCATGACAACAAATCCCTTCATACTTACTCTTGAATACGTAATTGTTGTTTAGCAAATTCCTTGTACATCTCATGTGATTGGAATAACGCATTATGCGTCCCGCTCCCCGTAATATGGCCCTTCTCAATAAAAATAATATTGTCGGCATCGACAACGGTAGAAAGACGGTGGGCAATAACGAGTGTCGTTCTGCCTTTCATCAAATTGTCTAATGCTTTTTGAACATAAATTTCCGATTTACTATCAAGGCTAGAAGTCGCCTCATCAAGCATTAAAATTTGGGGGTCACGTAATAGTGCTCTAGCAATTGCAATCCGTTGTCGCTGTCCACCTGAAAGTTTGATTCCTCGTTCTCCTACTTCAGTATCAAACTTATCTGGAAGTGCTTGAATAAATTGATCGGCATACGCCATTTTTACGACTTTTTCAAGTTCTGAATCTGTAACCTCTTTTTCTATTCCATAACAAATGTTATCGCGTATTGTTCCGGATATAAGTGCACTTTCCTGAGCAACATACCCAATTTTACGTCTCCAAGAATGTAAAGAAAATGTATCAATAGGTGTATCCCCTAATGTTATGCTTCCCTTTGTAGGTTGATAATACCGTTCTAAGAGAGAAAATGTAGTAGTTTTTCCCCCTCCACTAGGACCAACAATAGCCGTTACTTTACCAGGTTCAATTGTGAAATTAATATCAGATAAAATCGCTTCATTTCCATATGCAAAGTCCACATGATTGACATGAATAGGTTCTTTCACTAGATCTAACTCTTTACCTTCATAGATGTCTTCCTCATCATGTTCAAGTACTGCACTAATACGTTCTGTTGCTCCCATTGCTTTTTGTAATTGCGTAAAGAACATCGTCAATTGCGTCATCGGTATAATAATTTGAATTAAATATAAAATAAATGCAACCATATCGCCAGCTGTTAATGCACCTGAAGAGACACGTACTCCCCCGTACCCAATAACTGCCACAAGCACAATCATAAGGATGAAAGAAATCAATGGTGAAATAAGTGCGTGTATTTTAGCTTCTTTTAAACCAAAATTGAAAAGATTTGTAATGCCTTTTTTTCCACGCTCATATTCTATGTTTTCTGCATTTGAAGCTTTTACTAAACGTGATTCTGGTAATACTTGATTTAACACAGCAGTAAATTTTGCCGTTTCATCTTGCATTCCTTTTGAAATTACATACATTTTCTTACCTAACAACATCAATATCAACATTGCAATTGGAACAGCAACAAGCATTACTAACGTCATTTTCCAATCTAAGAATAGCAAAATCGTAACAGAACCGATAATCGCAATAATGCCAGATAAACAGTTAGCAAGATGCTCTGTAATGAGCTCCTTCACAACAGCAGTATCATTTGTTACACGGCTTAGTGTCTCCCCAGTATCATTCTTATCATAATAAGGTATTGGTAGGTGAAGTAGCTTTTTCCACAAACGATCTCTCAACTTTGCTACTACATGATGACCAACCCGGTTTAACAAATAAATCGAGAGCCCGCTCGCTATTGCTTGGGCAATAAAAGCAATTACTAATAAAATTATTTGCCAATAGTTAAGTGAATCTAGTGAAAACCCATCCACTAATTTTTTTGTAAATAACGGTACGACAAAGCCTACTCCTGTTGTCGCAAAACTCATACAAAGTGCAATAATTAGCAAAAGCTTAGGCGGTTCAGTTTGTTTAATTAACTGAACAAACTGTCGCCAACCCTTTAATTTATTTTCTTTTATATCTTCTTTCATCGTTTATACTCCTCCTTATATATTCTCATACAACGATTTAACGATCTTATAATAGTTACTTTAGCATTTCATTATGAACTCAATATGAAGTGAACGACGGTAGAGAGATTTAATGAAGATGAGCCTCTTATTAATTTTACTATAGATAGAATCTCTTAGTATGTAAGCGAAGATTAATATAACTGGGAAGTGTAAAAGAGATGCAAATGCGAAGTTAGAGCTTCGAAATTAAAATACCATTCATCTTCATAAGTAGATATAAATAGGAAAAAGGAGAAGGCATGCCATCACGAGCGGATGATATCTCTTCTCCTCATATTAAGCGTATTCAATTTCCCTACTATTTAACTGCTACTGTTAAATTGAGCTTTGTTTTATCATATAGAGCTCAGTAGTGGACAATCACTTCATTAAAGTAAAGCTTATTTATCCTTTTTATCTACCACAACATGCTCAAATTTTCCGCCAGATAAATCAATATCAAATGCTTGACCAAAGCCAACTACATAGCGACCTTCTTTTGGCGTAAGCTCAAATAAAGATAGATCTAATCCTCGTAAAACGCCCATCATTGGTGCGCCGTGGTTCTTTTCAAACTTAGCAAAAATTTCTTCATGGCCATCATTTCCTACATTCTCTGCAACACATTGGAAGCGAACTCGCTCACGTGCAAATAAGTTTGGAGAATCTTGTTCATCTGTAATCATCATTATACTAATTAAATTATTGTCTTCAATAAATTTATAATGGTCCGTAATGATACTTATATAAATATAAATCTTCCCATCATGCTGAACATATGGTGCATAACTAGTGAATGGATTACCATTGCTATCTAAGCTACTAATAACAACTGTCTTACACTTTTCGATAAACTGTAAATATTGGTCTTTCTTTTTAGTGATATCAATTTGTTTTACCATTTGTTTGCCTCCTATTATTGAGCAGTTACTTTAGAAATTCCTAATAAGTTTATACGTGGTTTTCCATGCTGAAAATGTGAATCAATGTCACATTCCACTCCATAAACGTTACGAATCATTTCCTGAGTCATTACTTCTTCTGGCGTACCGTAATTTACCACTATTCCCTTGGAAATAACGCATATTTTATCGCTATAAATACTCGCCTGATTTAAATCGTGTAGTACCATTACAACCGTCATGCCTAATTCGCGATTGACGGTATGAACTAATTCTAACAACTGAAGTTGATGAGCAATATCTAAGTAAGTTGTAGGTTCATCAAGCATCAAAATTTTAGGCCTCTGCGCTAATGACATGGCAATCCAGGCCCTCTGCGCTTCTCCACCTGAAAGTGATGCTACTAATCGGTCTTTCAAAGGTGTTAACCCTGTTTTTTCGATGGCCCATTCAACTATGCTTAAATCCTCATCACTCGTACGTTCATACCATTTCTTATGAGGTATACGTCCATATTTCACTAGTTCTTCAACTGTAATATCTGACGGTGGCTCATTTGATTGGAATAAAACACTCATCATTTTTGAAATTGATTTTGTACCTAATGATTGCAAGTCTCTACCATCTAAAAAAACTTTTTCTTTTTGCACTGGAATCAATCTAGACATCGCTTTTAAAGCTGTAGATTTTCCTGAACCATTCGGACCTATAATCGAAACGATTTCGCCTTTTTCTACGTTTATCTCAAAATTATCTAATATTTTTTTCTGATCATAGCTAATATCCAATGATTGAGCTTTTAGCATCTTAAATGTCACCCGCTCTCATTAAATATAAAAAGTAAGGGCCGCCTACCATCGCCATGACGATACCTGCTGGAATATCTAAAGGTGAGAATAGGGACCGTCCAATTGTATCGGCAACTAGCAGAACAACAGCCCCTAATACCATACTCATAGGCATTAGAAGACGATAATTTGAACCGACTATTAATCTAGACATATGTGGCACAATAAGTCCTACAAAACCTAACAATCCTACAATCGATACAGAAATAGCAGCCAAATATACCGCTACTAAGGATAGTACTATTCGAATTCTGTTTGTATTTTCACCTAAGTTTACAGCTACATTTTCACCTAAGTTCAAAATGTTTGCTGAACGAATACAAAATAATGCAGCAATCCAACCAATAATGGAATATGGGAAAAGAATACTTACATCTCCCATTCCTTTCGCTGATAAACTACCGTTCATCCATTGTAAAGCTGAAGGAAGACGATCACTATAAAGAATCGAAAGTAACCCTGTTATTCCACCAAATACTGCATTTACCGCTACTCCTGATAAAATAATCCGAACAGGTGAAATACCATTCTTCTTCCACGCTAATGCATAAACGAGCGTAACAGCTATCAATCCGCCTACTACAGCTGCGAGAGGAATCCACTTACCGAATTCAGGGAATAGTAATAAGATAAATAATACTGTCACTGCAGCACCACTTGATACCCCTGTTAAACCTGGATCTGCCAGAGGATTTCTCATTACTGCTTGTAGCAATGCACCAGATATAGCTAAGTTAATGCCCACTATAGCAGCAATAAGGACTCTAGGTATTCGTAAATCCCAGACGATTGTCTCTGACAATGATTCACCAGAACCGAATATAGTTCTTATCGTTTCCATAGGTGACAGTTGCACACTTCCAATACCGATCGACAGAATCATAAAAATGATTAGTAGAATAGCTGTTATACCTATGCTAAATTTTTTCTTCGGTTTCACTTTCATTACGTCCAACCCTCATCCTAAGTCATATTACTTATATAAAATTTCGTTTAACTGCTCTAATCCTTTTGTTGCTTTTTCAATTGAAGCATAACCAAATACTTCATAGTCAAGTGCTTGAACGCGATCTTCTTTAAAGGCTTGTAATTTCTCCCAAGCGCCATTCTTCTTCACTTCTGCTTTAAACTGTTCTAATGCTGCTGTTGGATCACCGTGTGAAACAAGAAGGATTGCATCTGGATTTGAGGCAACTACATCTTCCATATTCATCGGTACATATGCTTCCGTTGATTTTAACGCTTCATTAACTATATTTGTAGCTCCTAACTTCTTCACTAAACTACCAACATATGTTTTTTCACTCATCAACATGAATGACTCGCCTGAACCAAATAGCACCATAACTTTTGATGAATCTTTACCTTTTACCTCTTCTAATACTGCTGTTTCTTTCTCTTCTAATTGTGAAAGATACGTTTTAGCTGCATCTTCCTTATGTAAAACTTTCCCCATTACTTCAAATGAAATTTTTAGATCTTCATAAGAATCTGTTGGAATATATGCAGTTGCTACTTTACTATTTTTTATTTTCTTATCTAAACTATCTTTAATCGATTCTGGTCCGATTAAGATGTCAGGTTTAAGGCTTACAATTTTCTCTACATCTGGCTCGATAGTAGAACCAATCTGCTCAATTTTATCGAATCCCTCAGGTAATTTATGTGTTGAAGTTGGTATTCCAACTGGTTTTACATCTAAAATATTCATCATTTCTAAAATCGAAACAGAAGTTGTAACAATTGATGTAGGTTGTTCTGCTGGAAATTGTTTCAATAACTTTTCTACTGCTTCTGTATGTTCACTAGAAACCTTTGTATCGCTTTGAGATTTCTCAGCATCACTATTTTGATTAGCTACAACTTTTTCTTTTGTCGTTTCTGGTTCCGCCTTATCTTCTCCGCATCCACCCAAAACAAGTAATGCCGATAAGAATGCCGCTCCATATAAGCCTTTTTTCATTACTAAAAATCCCCCGTCTAATTTTAATTGAAAATAATTATCATTATCAAATAGAAATATATCAAACAATAACTATGTTTACAACTACTTTTTCAAATACTTTCAAAAGAATATGATAACTACAATTAAAATAGACACTATTAAACTATTTAGAACTCAAGGAAATTAAATAAAAAACCGTACTCTATACTTAGAGTACGGTTTCATAGAAATAAATGATAATTTATCTAAAATCAAATGTTGGATGAACTATATTTTTTATAAAATTATCATCAACTACTTAATTTAGGAATTTGAAGCGTTATAATAAACAAAAAAACCGCACCTGCTAACGGTACGGTTTTTTTTGATATATTTAAAATTAATTTTTCACTTAAAAGCATAGAAGTGATAGATATATATCTTTACCACTTTGTTATTAGCAACACTAACATTTTACTTCTTATTGGCCTCATATACCTTTAATAATTTGCCTTTTATAGTCGTATTCTTCATATTTTTCAACACAATTGGACCCTTATCATTTAATATTTCAACATAAGAAAAAGTATCTGTAATTGTAATGATACCTATATCTTCGACTGTCACGCCATTAATTTTGGCAATTGTACCAACAAAATCTACTGCTCTGAGTTTCTTTTTCTTTCCACCATTAAAATATAATTTCATGATTTGCTTGTTTAATTTTTCATTCTTTGCGGCTTTCAACTTCGGTTCTACGTTCATTTTTTCATCAAAATCAGATTTTTTATTTGAAACTTCTTCTTTTGAAGGTACTACCATGTGTGGTATTTTGAAACCAATATATTCTTCAATTTCATTTAAAAATTTATCTTCAAACGGTGTAACTAACGTAAGGGCTTTCCCTTTTTGACCCGCCCGTCCGGTTCTTCCTGTACGGTGAACATAACTTTCTTTCTCTAATGGCAGGTCATAATTGATGACATGCGTAATATTATCAATATCAATTCCTCTAGCGGCTACATCTGTGGCAATTAAATAGCGGAAATCCCCTCGTTTAAAGTCATTCATCACTTCAAGACGAATATCCTGGATCATGCCTCCATGAATTTTATCACAGCTATAGCCTAAATCTGCTAACTGCTCACATAAAGTATCTACTCGATCTTTTGTTCGGCAAAAAATAATACAACTATCGGGATTTTCAACAATCGTTACATCTTTAAGCATTGATAGTTTGTTGCTTTCTTCTACGACAATAAGCGAGTGATCGATTTTATCTGTCGTTAATCCAGTGGCCTTAATTTCAATATCAGTAGGTTTTTTCATGTAATTGAGCGCTAAGCTTTTAACCGCTTCAGGTAAAGTAGCTGAAAATAACATCGTCACTCGTTTTCGAGGTAATTCTTTGATAATGGCTTCCACTTGTTCAATGAATCCCATATTCAACATTTCATCTGCTTCATCAATAACGAGATAACGAATCTGATCTAAAGCTAGTGTACCTTTTTCAATATGATCCATTACACGACCCGGAGTACCAACAACTACATGCGTTTTTTGCTTTAATTCTGTCTTTTGGATGGCAAAAGGTTGTTTGCCATAGACAGCTGTTGCTTTTATTCGTTTAAATCTACCTAAATTTGTGAAATCCTCTTTTACTTGAACCGCAAGTTCTCTTGTTGGTGTCAAAATTAAAGCTTGGGGTTTATTTTCTTTCCAATCAACTAATTCACAAATTGGAATTCCATAAGAAGCCGTCTTACCACTACCCGTTTGAGATTTCACGACAAGATCTTTATTCTCCAACACAAGTGGTATAACTTTACTTTGAACTTCTGTTGGATTTCTGTATTCTAAGCTATTCAGCGCATTTACGATTTCATTACTTAATTTATAATCTTTAAAACTTTCTCCACTCATAACTAAGCCTCATTTTTATATTATTTACTATTTATATTTCCGAAAAGATGATTATCTTATACAAACTTCAATTATACTCGAAATTTTACTTACACATGCAATTCTTCTACTAATTAATATGGCTAAAAGACTTTTAATAATGTACTCAAGATGATTTCTCATCATTTATTGACTTTTCTCATAGACTGTAATGACATTATATTATTTCTCCATACTAACTTTTATAAAAATTACAACGGAATAGGGGAATCAGATGAACAAAAACAAAGTGGACTTATCTGCGGTGATAAGGAAAATACCTGTATTTTTACAATTATTCCTAAATTTTTGTCTAGTTATTTTAGCACTCATTTTGTCATTCTTACTTGTGAAAGAAATAGTTGTGTTCTTTGAGATTTTAATGACTCGCGGCAGTAGTGACTATAAGTTATTCCTCGAAAATATCCTTATCTTCTTTTTGTACTTCGAATTTATCACGATGATTGTAAAATATTTTAAGGAAGATTACCATTTTCCACTTCGATATTTTATATATATTGGCATTACGGCAATGATCCGCCTTATTATTGTTGAGCATGATCACCCAACTGATACACTTATTTATTCACTAATAATTTTAATTCTGATTATTGGTTATTTCATAATCAATATTACGCCACTAGAAAGACCAGTCCATTTATGGTTTTTTAACAAGAAAGAAAAAAAATAGGTATCCCTTATCCATTTAAATTATTTAGTAGCATTATATTGGAAATTCACTGTTCTATTAATATATTCAAAATAGTTATGTAATGGATTTAATTATAGACAAAAGGCTCTTCTCAATATCTCCAAAAAATAAAACAAACCAAGGAATTTTCCCCTTGGTTTGCTTTTTGTTTTATTCTCCCTGAAATTAGATCGTAACTCAGGACAATTATAATCCCATTGTTAATATTAGTTTAAAACTTAAGCATACCACTAGTACGAATCTTAATAGAGGAACTAATTACCACGTATAAATTTTAAAGATTTCTTGAATATCGAATATAAATTGCTAAACAGTTTTTAGATTCAGTTACTTGTTGATTAATCCAATAAGCTATTATTTCATTTAGCTTTTATTTGTTTAATTGTTATCAACACTTAAAATTTCATCCATACTGTATGAAGCTAATTACCAAGCGTTAATCCTCTATATTCCCCGCGGCCAGAAAAACTTAAAGTTGTAGTCACATAGAAGACCTACTTTTCAGCATTATTTATAATATTTAACCAGACTAAAAAGAGTTATAATATCTGCTTTAAGGAAAAAATGTTTAACAATTTAGTTCTATACGCATAAAAAACACACTCGCTAATGCGAATGTGTTTTAATTTATTTTGATAAATCAAATCTTTTATTTAATAAGTAAATAGTGATACCTCCAACAGTCATAGACAATAACTCCCCAATCCCTACTGTTAACCAAGTTGGCCAAAATGGAAGATCATAAAGAATCGTTAATTGTCCTGCAACTGTGAACATTGATATAGCAAAAATCAATGCGGTAATAACCATTTTCAAAATGTCATTTGTTATTTTTTTTGTCACTGCACGACAAAGAATTAATACAAGAAAAGTAGAAATACCACCAATTGGTACATCTAGTATCCAAGTTGGTGACATAAAATTTGCAAGTATTACTCCCACTGTCACTGCCACAACATAGCGCTTGTTATACAATGCCAGATAGTTGAACATCTCAGACAAACGTAGTTGCACTGCTCCAAAACTAATGACTGACAATAAAACAGTCACTGCCACATATACGGCTGCTACAAGTGCCGTCTTTGTAAGCTCACTTACAGAAATTCGTGGTGAATCCTTTGAAAAAGACGTATTCAATTTTAATTCTCCTTTGTAAAATAGCGTATCAGCTATTCTAGTAATAACTACGACCAAAGGAAGAGAGCCTATCGCCCTATCTGAAGTGCCGTAGTGCAAGCTATATTTGCTTACTTGCGTATTATATCAGAAGAATTTAACATTGAACAAGGCTATCTCGCAATCCATCCACCATCAATCGGTACAACAGCACCATGAATATAATCAGATGCTTGACTAGCCAAGTAAAGTGTTAAATTTGCCACTTCACTTGGTTGAGCCCAACGTCCCGCAGGTGTTTCTTTAGCTACCCATTTTGCTATTTCACCATCTCCTTCAAAATCAGCCTTATTCATCGGTGTTTGAATTGCCCCAGGTGCAATCGCATTTGCACGAATTCCTTCTCGACAATAATCTTGATCTAACTGCTTTGTATAACCAACAATTGCATGTTTAGATGCTGTATAAGCTGCACCACCACCGCCTGCCACAAGACCAGCAATTGATGCCATATTAACTATTACACCTGATTTTCGCTTTAACATTTGAGGTAAAATTGCATTCGTTACAAAATAAGTACCCTTTATATTCGTGTTCATAATTTTATCCCAAAGATCCTCATCTGTATCGAGTGTTTTCGCAAATCCATCTAAAACTCCAGCGGTATTCAGTAAAATATCTATTTGCTTGAATTTAGCCATAGCTCCTTCATACGCTTGCACTACATCTGCCTTCTTGCAAACACTACCTATAGAGTAGGCAAAGCGTGCACCATATTTTTGATCAATACTTAATAACCCCCGCTCATCTATATCAAAACCAAATACATTCGCCCCATTCTCTAAAAAAGCAATTGCCTGAGCCTGCCCAATGCCAGATGAAGCACCTGTTACAAATACTGTTTTTCCCGTATATTCTTCAAATTTCAAAACTACACTCCTCATAACAAAAAGCCCATGATTTCTCATGAGCTTTTCCTATTAATCGACGATTATCCAATCTTCTGCTAACAAATCACATACTGTTGGTGTGAACATTGTATAGCCCTCACCTTGTACATTAATTAAAAAGTATGGGTTTAAATTCTCACCATCATGTTCGCTTTGTCCAACAAGCTTTACATACAATTCGGCACCGCCCCAACCTTCGCGAATCACTTTCTCACCAGCTTTTAAGCGTGGTAATACCTCTTCAAAAGTCACTTATACTCATCCTTTATCTCAGTAATATCATGCGTTCTTTATCGGGAAAAGTATACTGGATTGTTTAATTTTTTACAACTAAAGTTTGTACAGTCAAGCTTAACATTGTACTTGATGAATTTCTTAATTATCAATGCACTCTAAGGTTACAAACAAATCTATTTTTAATACATACAAATTTCAAAGAGAGTATTCATAATCACAACTAATGGAAATTTATTGAAATTCACACAGGTTATCAAAATTATATAAAACTTAACTTAGTATCACTTAAATAAAGTGCAATAAATACAGAGCTGCGGAAAACCATTTGCGTGCTGTTTATTTTGTTGTGATAAAAAAATGTATCAATGCCATATTAAGAATAATTCAAAATGAAAGGAGAGATTTAGTATGGGAAGAGACAATAAACAAGGGAAAAGTCATAACAAGGGTACATTACCTCAAACACCTAAAAATCAAAAAATAGTCCCGAACAAGGTAAATGAAGAGTTTTCTCAAGAGTTGGCTGAACTTAATACATTGATTACCAAAAGCAAACGAAAAAAATAGGTGTTTTATTGGTAATTTATATGTATGGAGGAAATCATTTCTCCTTTAATAGAATTTGAATTAAGTTATAATATTTTTGGATGAATTGATGAGTTATTTGGAGAAAGTAATAGAACAACTATCCATTTAAGAAGTTCATTAAAAAATCTGAAATGGATAGTTCAATATCGAAAAAAGAATTCCCTATATAATGATCAAATCATCCCATTGGATTAATATCCAGTGGGATTTTTTTAGGGCTTAGCTTAGCTTAGCTGAAATGAAAAACTTCTTTAAATACCTCAAGGTATATTACAAATAAACAGCGCCAAACTACGCTTATTCATTTATAAAATTCTTTTAAACGAATGATAAGCATAGTAAATATAAAAATTGAATTGGAGGAATATAAGATGAATTTTACACAAGGAGATAAAGTTGTATTAGTTGGTACAGGTGCAGTGGGATCTAGTTATGCGTATGCGTTGATCAATCAAGGCATATGTGAAGAACTTGTACTTGTTGATATAAATGAAGCTAAAACAAAAGCTGATGCAATGGATTTGAATCATGGACTTGTTTACGCACCAATACCTCAAAAAATTAAATATGGGAATTACAGTGATTGTAAAGATGCGGCAATCGTTGTAATTTGTGCAGGGGCAGCACAAAAGCCTGGAGAAACGCGCCTGGATCTTGTAAGTAAAAACCTTGCTATTTTCAAATCTATTGTAGGAAGCATTATGAATTCTGGATTCAATGGCATATTCTTAGTCGCTTCCAATCCAGTAGATATTTTAGCTTATGCAACTTGGAAATACTCTGGTCTGCCAAAAGAAAGAGTTATTGGATCAGGTACAATTTTAGATTCTGCTCGATTCCGCTTTTTATTGGGGGAAGAATTTGGTGTAGCACCAACAAGTGTTCATGCTTATATCATTGGTGAGCACGGCGATTCAGAACTTCCAGTTTGGAGTACTGCTAATATTTCAGGGAAGCTAATTGCAACTGATTTAACTGATCAAAGAAAAGATGAAATTTTCGTTCAAGTTCGCGATGCAGCTTATGAAATTATTGAGTCAAAAGGAGCTACTTATTATGGAATCGCAATGGGGCTAGCTCGAATAACAAAAGCCATTTTACGAAATGAAGAGGTCGTATTACCGGTTGGCTCATTATTAGAAGGAGAATATGGTCACAGCGATGTATACGTTGGTGTTCCGACAATTATTAATCGTTGGGGAAGAAAGAGTATAGTAGAACTTTCTTTAAACCCAGAGGAAAAGGAAAAGTTGGCTAATTCCGTAAAAACATTGAAAGAAGTTCAATCTCCATTTTGGAAGTAATTCCTAAATGGAGTAGGAATTTCTAGCAAAGGAGCCATGGACCATGTTAGTAGAAACTTATAATCCTTTTAATCAACTACTCATTTCCTCAATGGTTGCGGCAATTCCAATTATTGTTTTTATTTTGTGTTTGACTATATTTAAAATGAAAGGTATTTATGCTGCCTTATTAAATTTAGTCATTACCTTTTTTATCGCAATTATGGTATTTAAATTACCTTTTGGCGAATCGGTTGGAAGCGTCATTCAAGGTGCCATTCAAGGAATATGGCCAATTGGTTATATTATTGTCATGGCAGTTTGGTTATATAAAATCTCAGTTGACTCAGGGAAATTTGATGTATTACGCGCAAGTATCGCCGGTATTTCACAAGATCAACGACTGCAGCTACTGCTAATAGGCTTTTGTTTTAATGCATTCCTTGAAGGAGCAGCTGGTTTTGGTGTTCCAATTGCAATTTGCGCGGTACTTTTGGTTTCGTTAGGATTCAAACCTTTGCAAGCAGCTATGCTCTGTCTTATAGCAAATGGTGCCTCTGGAGCGTTTGGCGCAATTGGTATACCTGTCGCAATTACAGGTACATTAAATTTAGAAGGCAATGTAACTGCTATGGACGTTTCAACAATGACGGCACTAACCTTACCAATCATTAATTTTACAATTCCATTCTTACTTATTTTCTTAATTGATGGATTCAAAGGGATTAAAGAAACATTACCAGCTATTCTCGTTGTATCTACCACCTATACGGTGACACAAGCTATTATCACCATTTCTATAGGTCCTGAACTAGCTGATATTATCCCTCCATTACTTGCTATGGGGATTTTGGCTTTATTCTCAAAAAAATGGAGACCAAAAAATATATTCTTACTCAACAACAAAGAACTTAAAATTGAAAAACATACAACTAGTGATGTGATTAAAGCTTGGTCTCCGTTTTATTTATTGAGTTTATTTATCTTAATATGGAGTATTCCACCTTTTAAAGCTTTGTTTGCGGAAGGCGGAGCTCTAGACTTTACAAAAGTAACATTTGGCATACCTGGATCTACATTAAGTTCAAGTATTGAAGTAATAAGTGCAACAGGTACAGCAATATTGCTAGCAGCCTTAACAACTATTTTTACGACAAAAGGCATTGGTTTTGGGCATGGTGTTAAGCTTTTAAGAAGAACAATTTCGGAATTTTGGATTCCTATTGTGATGATTTGTGCCATTCTTGGGATTGCTAAGTTAATGACTTACGCAGGATTAACAAGTGCATTAGGTGAAGCAGTAGCAACTACAGGTAATGCCTTCCCATTTTTATCACCAATACTAGGGTGGATTGGCGTATTTATGACCGGATCAGTTGTTAATAACAATACCTTATTTGCACCAATTCAAGCTACAGCAGGTATCATCATCGGAGTAGATTCTGCTCTATTAGTATCCGCTAATACAGCTGGTGGGGTAATGGCAAAATTAATTTCCCCTCAATCAATTGCCATCGCAACTGCTGCTGTTGGTCAAACTGGTAAGGAATCCGAATTAACTAAAATGACGTTAAAATACAGCGTTGCATTACTCGCATTTGTTTGTATTTGGACATTTATTTTATCCATTTTTTATTAAAATTAGTCAGGGGCTTTCATCGTTACAGGTGAAAGCTCTTTTCTTTTCCACTGATGTGGTCAAATGAACTCAGTGAGATTTAAAAAAACTTCCTACAACTACTAGTAGGAAGTTTACATTTACAGTCAGATTTATTTTAGAGGGATTTCCACAATGGCTGTAGTCTTTAATTCATTTGTTGAATCAATTGAGATTTCCCCATTATATTTATTCACTATTTCCTTCACAATAAATAAACCTTGCCCTCTAATTTTTCCTCGTTCTGCTTTTTTTGTTGAATACCCTTGTTTAAAGATATGTTCATTCTCCATAATCTCCGGTCCTGTATTCGTTATCTCAAATACATATTGCACATCATCTGCTTTACAGCTAATCATTATTTTACGTTTACTCTCAGGTAATTCTATTGTTGCATCAATAGCGTTATCAATTAAATTCGATAATATTTTAATTAAATCTGTTGTTTTTATTTTATCAAATGAATCGTGAGAAACTGTAAAATTCATATCAATATTATAATTTTGTGCTGCAAGTTTCTTTGTTTGCAATAATATAGAAAGCCCGGGGTGGTCAATATTTAATTTTAACGATTCAATCGCCTGAACTTCTTTAGACAGAGATGATAAGTATTGTTGTGCTTGATCAGATTCTCCTAACTGTAGCAACCCGTGTAAAACTTGAATATGATTGGTGAAATCATGCCTTAAAGAAGATATAGAAGTAATTAATGCTCTAATTTCCGCTTGATAAGTATCTTCTGTATACCCTACTTCTTTAGCCACTTCTTTTTGATACCATCTTTGTAATATGAAAAATGAACCAATTACTACCAAGATAAATACACCATTATAGACGAAAAGATTGATATTATTTGCCAGTACCTTTACTTTTATATCATTAAGTTTATCAGTACTAATATCGATACCTAGGTATCCAATTACCTTTCCCATTTCATCCTGTATTGGTACACCAACAGACAGATAAGCTCCATAATCGGGATCTTTAATTACACCTGTTACATATGTATTTCCCTCATACGCTTTTTTGACCTGCTCTTCAGGTACTGTACAAAACTCACCAATATTAAAGCCCTTTTCTATTTCCTTAGGTAGCCCCACTATCATCGCTTTTGATACCTTAGGATTATCAATTTCTAATGTATATACATATAAAGCACCCAGTTTTTCCCTTGCATCATTTAGGTAGCTTCTTAGATCCCAATAATATTCGTTTCTCACAGGATCATTCAAAAATTGTTGATATGCTTCTATATCTATCGCTGCCGCAATGGATTTTGCAGCCTCAAGGCTTTGGTTTGCGATTGACTCTTCAACCGTCTTTTTCATCTTCACATAAGATGTAAAGATATTTAAACTTGTAAATACTAATAATAAGACAGTAGATAACAATAAAATTAATTTTATTTTACGATTTTTCATACAAACTGGTACTTCCTCATCGTTTTTTATTGAAAAAATAAATAATGAAATAGATCCTACGGATTTCTTTTAAAATATTCATTTGCTTATGAAATGGAATCAAGAACTTCCTTTCCAACAATAGCACTATATAATAGTAAATATCAAAATTACTCGTTTGTTTAATTAAACTTTCTTAAAGACATTGCCTGTATATACTACTGCGAAAAATTCGCAAAATCAATTTTTTATTGAATAGACTAAGATAATTTATCATAAACAATCAAAATTTAGCATTGTAATGTATGGTCATTGCAATTCTTATAATGACGATGTTCTTCCAATATTGAAATAGAAAAATAACATCGATAATCATTATGCCATTCTCCTATTTAGTTTAGTTGATTTTATTTTTATCCTTTATTTATAGTAAGGTTCATCGTGATTTATTTAATTGCAATTTTTATTTGAAGAATTTTGAAAAGACCGCCTTTAAAACCATACGTCTCTAAATATCATTTTTCAAGTTTTTTATTACATCATTTATCCTATTTCGAATCTTGAATTCTTTGTTTTATGATTCAACATAAATTTTTTACGATTTTTATATAAACTGGCACCTAAGTTTTACGCAAAATTGGCACTTTTAAAAACACCAATCCTTTGCTATGGTTATCAATAATTGAAGAAATTGATTTAAAGAGAAGGATGCTATCATTGAAAGTAATTTGTACAAGTTATGACTACGATCTCTGATTATGCGCTAGTACTCAATAAAGGTATCTTGGTAATTTTTTAATTTTATTTTTCTAAATATTCAGTCATCAAATATTAAGGGCAACCATGCACTACTATTCCCTGATGCCTATAAAGTAAAGATAAGAAAGGATTATGAATATGCAAAAAACAACAAGTTATTCAAACGCACGTACTTTTAATTTAATTTTAACATCCATGTTAATTGCACTTGTTTTCGTTGCAACGCTCTTATTAAATATCAAACTACCTATCACGGCAAATGGAGGTTTAGTGCATCTTGGAACAGCTATGCTCTTTATTGTATCCATCTTATTTGGACCTAAAAAGGGCGCCATAGCGGGTGCCATTGGGATGGGTTTATTTGACTTAGTCTCTGGTTGGACATTGTGGGCACCATTCACCATTTTAACTCGCGGATTACAAGGTTATATAGTTGGGAAAATTGCATGGTCGAATGGCCGTAATGGACGTAGTATGGGTTTCAATCTATTAGCTACTATCATTTCAGTTCCTTTTATGCTAGCTGGTTATTACATTTGCGAAGGAGTTATATTTAGTAGTTGGATTGTACCAGCTGCCTCTATTCCTGGAAACATTGTTCAAAATGTGGTAGGGATATGTGCTGCCATTCCAGTTTGTGCTGTACTGAAAAAACTTCCATTTTTTAAATAATTATAAAAAGTTACAGAACAATATAAATGGATTCTTAAAAACATTATTTTCAATTTCATAAAAAGGGGGAGAATGCTATATATCAACAATTCTCCTTCTTTTATTTTTCATTAAACTTCAAATTGCAAATTGAAATGAACTCAATTACTGATGACACCATCAAGAGTAACCTATCTAACGGCGAGTTTTAAAAAAAAAGAACCTTTGATTAATCCAAAGATTGATCAAAGGTTTTATGTTTTACTTTCATTCAGTATCTTTATTTCTACATCCAAAAATTAATTATTATCCTGCAAGTCCTCGCTTAGACCAAGTGCCTGCGCTGTTGAATTATGAATTTCTTGGAAAAGCTCTGGGTTATTCGCTAATGATACGCCATAAGAAGGAATCATTTCTTTTATTTTTGGTTCCCACTCTTTAATATGTTGCGGGAAGCATTTATTTAATACCTCAAGCATGACGTGAACAGCAGTAGAAGCACCCGGAGAAGCTCCTAGTAAAGCAGCAATTGAACCATCAGCTGCACTTACAACTTCTGTACCAAATTGAAGTGTTCCTTTACCACCTGCTTCAGTATCTTTAATAACTTGTACACGTTGACCAGCGACTACAATATCCCAATCATCGCTTTTAGCGTTCGGTATAAACTCACGTAACTCTTCCATACGCTGTTCTTTCGATAACATTAGTTGTTGGATCAGATATTTTGTCAATCCCATCTCTTTAACTCCTGCAGCCAATAATGTTGTAATATTATGCGGTTTTACAGAAGCTATTAAGTCCATATTTGAACCTGTTTTTAAGAACTTAGGTGAGAAGCCGGCAAACGGTCCAAATAGCAATGATTTTTTGTTATCAATATATCGTGTGTCAAGATGCGGAACAGACATTGGTGGAGCACCAACTTTAGCTTTTCCGTATACTTTTGCATGATGTTGCTCAGCAACTTCTTGGTTTTTACATACCAAGAATAAACCGCTGATTGGGAATCCACCAATGTGCTTACCTTCAGGGATACCTGTTTTTTGCAGTAACTCCAGGCTTCCTCCGCCAGCTCCGAGGAATACGAATTTCGCCTTATGGTATTCCATTTTACAGCCATCGATATCGTGCACTTTTAATTCCCATGAGCCATCTTTAGTACGCTTAATGCTTTCAACACTATGTTTATAATTGATATCGACATTTTGAGTCTTTAAGTTATCGAATATCATACGCGTTAAAGCACCAAAGTTGACATCAGTTCCAATGTCCATTTTTGTTGCCGCAATTGCTTCATTCACTGGACGGTCTTGCATAATAAGTGGAATCCATTTTTTCAATGTTTCCGGATCATCAGAAAATTCCATACCTTGGAACAATGGATTTTTTGTCATTGTTTCATGACGTTTCTTTAAAAATTCTACATTTTTTTCGCCTTGTACCATACTCATATGAGGTAATGGCATGATAAAGTCTTGTGGATTACTAATTAGATTGTTTTTTACAAGATAAGACCAAAATTGTCTTGAAAGTTGGAATTGTTCATTAACGTTTATAGCTTTGCTAATATCAATAGAGCCATCCGATTTTTCGGAAGTGTAGTTAAGTTCGCACAGTGCAGCGTGCCCTGTTCCCGCATTATTCCATTCGTTAGAGCTTTCCTCTCCCGCGTCTGCGAGCTTCTCAAATACTTTGATTTCCCATTCTGGTGCTAATTCTTTCAGTAACGATCCCAAAGTCGCACTCATGACTCCGGCACCAATTAAGATAACGTCTGTTTTATTCTGACTGTTGCTCATATTAACCTTCCTTATCTCCTAAAATTTTCAAAAAAGATGTAGGCGCTCATGCTTAGGCGTCATAGCAAGACAAGGCGCAACCTAGGAAGACACCTTATCTATATTAATCATTATTCTATCCTAGTCTATCAAAGTTATGAAATAATTAAAACATGTACTACTATTTGATAGTTATATGCTATTTAAAAGCCAGTAAAAAGTCCTTAACTCAGCATCTTGCAAAAATTAAATTTTTGCAATGCCTTTACCCATTATCAATTCAGTTAAACAAACGGAAGCCTACCAGATCCATTTGCCGGATAGTCGTTCGGTGGATGCGGTATATTACGGTGAATTTGATCTAGTAAAAATAATTATAACAAAAGAGAAAACGTGGGAAGAGCTTTTGCAAAGTACGACCTAGAGGCTTTTTCATAAGTAATGATAACAGATACATAACTTTTTTAAGATGTAATATAATAGGTTCAATGTATTATTTTAGATTTATTTAATAACTAAAACTGTGGGAATATCAGAGCTCTCGAATATGACTTTTTTCTGAATATCTATAAAAGAAAGGGGAACATTCTTCGTATCTAAATATACTAGTACAGCGCAATTAAGTTGAGTTATGGTCAGATTTAAATTTCTCATAGGTGAATTAGCAATTGTTTCTGTGAGATAAACAAAGCTCACATTCTTAAGTACACCATCTAATTCAATAGACATTGGATGTGTGGAAAAAACACCCGCATAAATAGCATATCAATTCACCTCGACTTTCAGAGATGTTGAAGAAAAATAATAATGTATCTACTTCGCAAATTCTTCTTAACCTTCACTCCAGAAAAATAACCCTCGTAAGTATTGTTAACCTACGGGGTTATTGTCTTATAATGCTACTCTTTTACAATCTCATCGGCTTCGACCAATTGCTGTCTTATCAACTCTAACTGATCTTTATTTTGTCCCACTGTATCCATATGCTCATGACGTTGTTCTGCATTTAAGAGTGCATTTTCTGCATGGGATATTGAATTGAAAGCATGCTCAACCGCTATCTCCTCTGGGTGTGACATCGCTTGCTTAACTGCACGATCCGCCTTTTGAACAGAGTTGCTTAACAAAGTACTTGGATGATCCTTTTTCCAACTTGTATCCGAGTGCTTAGCCATTGTTCCACATTCCTTTCCAAACATATTGTGATCCAATGCTTAGTATTGTAATATGTTCAGAAAATATGCACTGAGTAAATCTAATGAATACCGATGTAATTTAAATTGAGGTCTTGGCATAGCTTTACTGCAGGTGAGTAATACTAACTTCAACCGTTGATACATCGTCAGAATAAATATTTAATTGAAATACAAAATAATTACTTTAGAAAAAACTTGTTAAACAAATTAGAACCTCATTTACTTATGATACAGTTCTCCGTTATAAATCAATACGAGGTTTTCTTAATTCTTTCATCATAGTTCTTCTACATTTTATTCATCCAGCCCTAGTACTTTATAAATTTTTTTAATTCTTTTTAATTGAGGTGCTGTAAGTTCATTCTCTCTTCGCTTTAACACAGTTAAAAATGCTTCTTTATTATCATTATTAGCAGCTATAAGAGTACTCTCAGCGTGTTGAGGGAGTTCTTTAAATCTGCAAGTTTCTAAATGATGAAGCAGAAAAGGAAAAATTCGTTCATTGTTTTCCTTGCTTGCGGATGCTAACTTTGCTAAAGTTAATACCCCTTTATCAACAGTAATAACGGAGCCAGTTTTCATCGTTGAAAAAATCGTTTCAAGATGCTCCATCATAATCGTAGATGACACTGTTGCAATGGTAGATAATACTGTCATTGCACCCCAAACTAAACGGTTATTTCTACTTTTCAGTAAATTTATAAAGGTTAAAGCGAATTCACTTATAAGCTCTGGTTTAGCTTCCCCAATTTCATATGCTACTTTAATACAATCTTGTTGAATTCCTTTATCCTTATTAGATAAGTTTTGTATTACTTCTTTTATACCTTCAAGATTATGATCCTTAACTAATTCTTGTGCTAGTTCAATATTTGGTTCTTCATCACGACGTTGTAACTTCGAAGCCAGCTTAGGCACTATCGTCATATTATCCCTCTTTTATGTTGATATCATTCTATTCACATACTATGATATTAATCAGACAATATTATGTATTAAGTTTTACAGTAAACATTGGGACAAAGATTTATAAAAAAGCAGCAATTAACTCTTTTCATTAATCGTTTAATCTAATCTTTTTATCATATTACATAAATTAATTTTATAGATTATTACAAAAAACGCCATTTATAAAACCTCATTTACTTATGATACGGTTCACCGTTGCACCTTTAATGGAGGTTATTTTCAAAATGTTAATTTTCTAATTCTAATGTTAGGTACATATATTCACCTTTTGACGTAATCTCTCCATTTCTAACCTTTAAATCTTGTTTAAAAAGTGGCCCACTTATAACTGTAGTATGGAACTCTCCTGCTTCACCACAAGGGTCGATACCCCGTTCTTCTAACTCTTTCATATATTCTAAAGTAAGTACACGTCCAAGATCTTCTTCTTTCATTCCTTTTTTCAAATTAACTGCCACTACCTTTGTTACAAATCCTAAATGTATAAACTCCTCTACTACATCTTTATGGCTTTTTTGCCAAAGTGGCATACCAAGTTCAAGCCCTACACTGCTTGTAACTCTTTCATGCCAACAATCTTGTTCTGGTACATCAATATCACCTGTTACAAGCACCTCTGCTCCTAATTCTTTCGCGTCTTTTAGCAGCTTTACAAATACTCCTTCATAACCTTCCCATGTCGCAGCCCCTGTGTAAAGCGGAAGTCTTATAGATTCTGCTTGTGCTTTAAGCACTGATGGAATAAGACTATGTGATCTTGACCTTTCTCCAGTTTCCTCCATCATTACAATAATTCCTATAGCTGTGCCTTCTTGCATAGTTTTATATAATGCTAAAGTACTATCTTTCCCTCCACTATATGATGCTATAAACTTTTTATTTTTTGCACCATCAATCCATTTTTTCATTTTTCTATCGCTACTACATAAGATATATACAAAAAATAACTTTGAATACCTATTTATCAATATTTTATGAATTCTTTTTACTCTGACTATTTATTGTTAGAGATTTTATCTAGTAGCTTCTCCCTTCTTTTTTATAGATTTATTAAGTCCAAAATTATAACATCGCATACATTTATACATCTATCCTCGAAAATAATTTTATTATCTATTATTAACTGTATCATTAAAAATTCCATATTAAAAAGCAGGGAAACTATTCGTAATTTCCCCACTTTATTGATGTTATTTCAACTGTTATTTTTAATTTTGAATTTTTAAAGAAGACCCGTCGGAATTTTTTATATTGTACGTCCCTACATTAAATTGTCGCTGCTGAGGAAGCGGTTGCATGGTCAGCCTTCACACAATCAATTGCGACAACGAACGCAATAATGATGGCCTCCATCTCCTCATTCAATATTTGAACCTTATAGCTATCTCCCCAAGTGAACCACTCCTTGTTCACTTTACCGATGACTACACCATGCTGTAGGACCTGAAAATCCATATCCCACCAGTTACCATGTATCTCAATGTCTGCTGCATCAATCGTATAGCGTGCTTTAAAGAAAGAAAACTCCTTCTTAATCGTTAACACCTCTCGACCATTTACCTCAACAAAAAACTTCGGTAAAAAGCTGAACACCTTTTTCGTAATAAGCGCGACTTCATCTCTTTTTGTGTTCATAATGGAGAAAGTCTTTGGAATTTGCATAAAACTACCCTCTACGTAATAAACATCCTTCTCCTGCTGATCCTTTACCGTAAATTTGCCACTTAGACTGAATACCTTTTGCTTTATATAAAGTTGCTTCATTCTACACCTCCTTCGAAATAGCATATCAATATAGCGCAGATTTCATCATAGCTGTAGAATAATTATAGAAATAGGTTTTTAATATTTAGACTTATAAATTTATTTATTCAGCGCATTATATGTAAATACCTTCTTAACAAAAAAGATATGCAAGTAAAGTAGTTTGCATATCTTGCTAATCTATTCAACTCTACGGTTCTTCGTAACAACACTAAAGCAGAGTTTCACTTTTTCATATACAAGTAAATTTTACAAAAAAAGTAGTTCCTTCAGATCCTGTCTGAATTTCAATTTTTGCGTTATGACGTGCAGCAATGGCATAGCATATGCCCAGTCCTAAGCCAGTGCCATTATCTTTGGTCGTGTAAAATGGAGTACCCATTTTCTCTACTATCGCAGGACTGATACCTTCTCCCTGATCCCGTACTGCAAGAACTACACAATTTCCATCTCCTTTGTAGGTACTGATGGATAAAACCTTACCTGTGCTCATTGCTTCTAAGCCATTACGGTATAGATTTATTATCAATTGTCGTATTTCGTTACGATTTAAAAGTAAATCTGGAATGTCTTTCAGATTAAATTGAATAATTTTGTTTTGATTAAATGTATCTATCTTTATTAAAGGAGTAATATCTCGAATAATAGAATTTAAATCTAACATCTGTAAATCGGATGTCTTTGTATTACCTATAGAAAGAAATTCAGTAATTATAGAATTGGCACGGTCAAGTTCTTCGATCATTACATTAAAGTAATCATTATGTTTTTCGAATTCGCTCTCTTTTATTAATAGCTGCAAAAATCCTCGTACTGTTGTCATGGGATTTCTAATCTCATGGCTAATACCTGCTGCCATCTGACCTATTAAGTCTAGGTTTGATAATCTATTCAGTTCCTTGTCATATTTCTTTTTTTCGGTTATGTTTTTTAAAAGGCAGCAGATTCCCTCATCATACGGGTAAGCAACTACTTCGTACCAATAATCACCATAGGCTGAGGTCATTTCGAAATGTACTGCTATTCGCTCTGACATCGCACGATGAAATTCCTTATACATGACCGTGTCTACACATTTCGGGAAAATTCCCCATATATTCTGGCCTAATACATCTTTTGCCGTTTTCCTTTGCGGCAAATATTGATGTTTATTCATGTAAAGAAATTCCCACTCTTTGTTCAATGCAAAGAATCCATCCGTTATACTTTCAATAACACTTGTAACCTTTTCATTAGCAGTAGCTAATTCCCTTGTTCGCTCTTCCACCATATTTTCAAGTTGGTCCATATATAACAAGTTTGAAAACGTAGGGGCTGTGGCATCGACTATCGATTTTGCTAATTGAATTTGAGATTCATGGTAATTACAAGTTTCCCCTCCTAAATTGACAACTGTTATAACCCCTAATACTTCCCCCATTGAAACCAGTGGAATCATAAGTAGACTCATACTTTCTATATTTGGAGTGAGAATTATACTTTTTGTTTTAATAACCTGTTGAATCATAGCTTCGTAGCTTTGGTTCATTCTTATGCTTTTAAGATTCTCCATCCAATTCGCTTCTGTCCAATCACAGTCTTTATTTAACTTCATGAACGTGATTGTGTTTTTCCCCAACGGATCCAGGATGTGGGCTGCACTTTTTTTGCTATCTAAAATCTTTCCTAAGTAGTAAAAACATTTATCAAGACTTTTCTGCACGGAGGAACACATCGATAAATCACGTGTAACATCGAGTAACAACTGCTTTTCTGCAATAAGGTTTTCCTTTTGCTTTAAATTATTTGCGTTTTGAATTGCAACTGCAGCCATATTCACATATGCTTCAACACTTTGAATTTCCGACTCTGTTAAATTCATCGGCGTTCCATAATCAAATAAAAAAACTAAACCAAATATCTCTTGTTCATATGAGATAGGCAGTGCTAATAAGGATTTAATTTTGAAGGCTTCTACCGATCTCGGGTCCGGCCGATTATCCTTTGAGGTATCAGAGATATAGATGGTTTTTTTAGTTTCAATAACTTCTTTGGCCAGTAAGTCTGTTTCAATATCAATTACCTGTGTATCGAGTGTTATGCCATTCATATCTTCTGGCTTTCCTACAAATCCTCTAAATGTGCCATCTTTTTCGGGTAAATAAATACCAACCGAGTTACATTGCACGATTTCCTCGGATATTGCCTGCGTTACACGCTGTAAAACTTCACGTAGTTCTAACTTTGTATTAATTACTTTGGTTATATTCGCGAGCCTAGAATATCTCGTCTGTTCACTTAACATTCACATGTTCTCCAATCAAAGCCTACTAAAATTAAAAGTATAATTTCTAGCTAACAGTCTAGTTCTAGATCATTTTACTATTTTTAATTTTATATCTGTATCCTATTATACATGGAAAACCTATATTACTTATGATACGGTTCACCGTGGTAGCGCTAGCCTGTTTAGATCCGATGATAGGAACGACCATAAGGACTTCTAATAACTTCAATTTGCTTTTGTTAGGTCCTTATATTTTTCCATTGCCAGTCACCTTCAATGGCTCTATCCACTTAACAGACCATTCATATGATACCAATGAATAAGAACTGATTGTTGATTCTGTTTGCATGAGCTACATTTTCCGCACGATTTTTGTTGTCATTTGTTCTCTTTCAGAGGTAATATTTAACATTCGCACCAATACACGTTCACTCTGCAAAAATCTCATCTGTCGATAATGATTTCATATATAAATACACATCATGAAAATATGCTTGATAAATTTCCTCAAAGTCCCTATCTTTTGCCCCCTCACTTATAACTATTGAACTTGTATTCCATTACAAAAATTTTTATTCCATAAAAAATAAACACATTCATTTTATCTGAACATGCCTATCGAATTTTCGTTAACTTATACTAAATACTATGTTCTTCTAACTGATTTAGAAATGAAAGTAACATTTGATTCATAAATCCACTCCATTCCCATTTTATGCTTATACTCAGTTTGGAGAAAAAGGACTGTCCAACAAATTCTTAAATGGAAACAGGTATACTTTTTAGTGAATCACTATTTTTAGTTGGTGATGGATTGTAGTGGAAGACGGCGACTCCAGCGGGAATAGCATGAGCTGAAGGCCCCGCAGGAGCGAAGCGATGAGGAGACTGAAGCCATGCCCGCGGAACGCGTCCGTCTGAAACGGAAATCAATACATGAATAAAGGAGACCATCTCTCAGTCACTAAATGACTTAAGAGAAATCCCCTTCTAAAACCGCACTTACTTATGATACGGTTCACCCTTCATAATCCTAAAACTTCTATATATCTGTTCTACCAACACTAATTTCATCAACTGATGAGGTAATGTCATTTTACCGAATGATTGCTTTTCGTTTGCGCGCTTCAGAACATCGTCATGTAATCCAAGCGAGCCACCGATGACGAAAGTAATTTTACTTTTACCATATGTCATAAGTGATTCGATGTCTTTGGACATTTCTTCGGATGTTTTCATTTTACCGTTGATAGCAAGAGCGATGACGTGAGTGTCAGGTGAAATTTTAGCTAAAATGCGTTCGCCTTCTTTTTTCTTAACAATTTCCATTTCAGCTTCGCTTAATTGTTCGGGTGCTTTTTCGTCTGGGACTTCAATAAGATCGATTTTTGCATAGGCGCCAAGGCGCTTGACATACTCCTCAATCCCCATCTTTAAGTATTTTTCTTTTAATTTCCCAACGGTAATAATCGCTATATTCACAAGTTATCCACCTTCACATTTAATTTACAAACACGTTATCCACAGAAGTTATACACATATCCACAAGCTACATCAATATCTTGTGTGCGTTCATTCGTTCGCCACAACATATGTTGCTGCCTCTTCACAATAAGTACAACTTGTGGATAACTTTTCTTCCTCTGTCGCCATTTCAAATAACGGAACCTCTTTTTGTTCTGCCACGAACATGTCTAAAGCGTGTCCTATATGCGTTTCACAGCTGTATATTTTCAAAATATTTCATCCTTTCAATTTTCAAAATTTCCGCAAACTTATACACAATTCGGTCAATGTTATCCACAGTCTATTGTAACAAAGGAAAAGCGAGTAGGAAAGTCGTGGCTTCACGTTTCCTACTCGCCTGTTGATACGTTAGTAATTAATTTCCATTATCCACAAGATTAACTTGTTGGACTATTCGTTAAAGTTAGTTCCTTCTCAATTATTTCCCCACCTCTGTATGCTTTAAGTTTTAATTTATCGCCGACCTTTTTTTCATTGTATAAATGTTTTCGAAGATCAATTGAATTGTCTACTTTTTGGCCATCAATTTCAACAATGACATCATATTGTTCTAAACCTGCTTTTTCGGCTGATGAATTTTTAACGACGCTACTAATAACAATACCTTCAGTTATTTCAGCAGGTAATTTTAATGTACGAGTTTGATGGAATGCAGGTACATTTGTTAGATCGATTAATGATACGCCCATTGATGGTCTTTCTACTTTACCTGATTTTTGTAATTCATTGATAACAGGAATTGCTGAGTTAATAGGAATTGCAAATCCTAAACCTTCAACAGTGGATTCCGAAATTTTCATTGAGTTTATGCCTATCACTTCACCTGCAAGGTTTACAAGTGCACCACCACTGTTGCCTGGGTTAATAGCTGCATCTGTTTGTAATACCTCTGCTTGCCAATCTGGCTCACCATCAGAGTTTAAATCCACTGGTACTGTACGATCCTTACCCGAAACAACCCCTGTTGTAACAGAACCTGAAAAATCAAGACCTAATGGGTTACCAATTGCAATAACTGTCTCTCCTTGTTTTAAAACCTCAGAGTTACCAAATGTAGCAACTGTGTTAACCTTCTTACTTGAAATTGAAATGACTGCTAAATCTGTCCAAACGTCACTACCGATTAGTTTTGCTTCTGCTTTAGAACCATCTGCTAATGTTACTTCTAATTGTTTTGCGCCTTCAACAACATGATTATTTGTTACAATATACGCTGTGTCACCATCTTTTTTATAGATGACTCCTGAACCACTTCCGGCTTCTTGGGTAGTTGGTTCAGCTTGGCTCCAAAAATCTTGTGCAGATTCTTGGATATTTGTAATACCGACAACCGCTCCTGCAACTTTTTCAACTGCTCCTGTAACATCTGTTGTTACCTCAGTTGTCACTTGCTTCGTTGTGTTATTGCTTGTACCTATGGCTCCCGAACTTCCTGAACCATTTGGTAAACGATCTACCATCGATGGCATCAGCAGCCAAACAAGTAAAGCACCAATAATAACACCAATTAGACCACTAAAAAAATAGCCTGCTCTGCTACTTCGTTTTTTAGAACGACTTCTATCTTCTCCGTTAATGTTATCGTAATATCCCATACGTATCATCCCTCCGTTGTTTACCTGATAGTTATACTATATCTTTCGAAGATTAAAATCAGATGAAAATGGATTAAAAATCAGTTCAAAATTTTTTACTTTATTTTTCATCTTCGTAGCATATATTTCCCTATAAGTGCATAAAAAAACCTCCCTTTTTAAGAGAGGTTAAAATCACTATACTGTTACAACTTTAGTAGGTTCGTCTGCATCGGTATCTAATAAGGTAACAAATTCGCCTGGCATAATTCCACATGATTGCAACGTTTGAGATACACTCATACGAGCCAAATCTTTCATATTATTATCTTTACTCAAATGGGAAAGATAAATACGTGTTGGTTTTTGTTCTACAACTTCGCTCATAGCAACAGCAGCATCTTCATTTGATACATGTCCAACATCACTTAGTATACGGCGCTTTGTAGACCAAGGATAACTCCCCATTTGTAGCATACTTACATCATGATTACTTTCAAAAACAAAGGAATCAGCACCCTGGATAATCCCTTTCATTCGATCACTGACATAACCTGTATCCGTAATAACTACAAGTTTACGACCATTTTCATGGAAGGTATAAAACATAGGATCCGCAGCATCATGAGAAACAGCAAATGATTCGACATCTAATGAGCCGAATGATTGTACTGTTTCCATATCAAATTGGAAGCGCTGTTCTAGTGGAATATTGCCAACTTTGTCATCCATTGCAGCCCATGTTTTAGCGTTGGCGTAAACTGGAACATGATATTTACGTGCTAAAACGCCCACGCCTCTTATATGATCAATATGTTCATGCGTTACAAAAATACCGCTTAGTTTTTTTATATCGCGATCAACTTTTGCAAAAAGCTGCTCCATTTTCTTGCCAGTTAGACCTGCATCTACAATAAATGCATGGTCCTCATTTTCTACATAAATAGCATTACCTGTACTACCACTTGCTAATACACTGAACTGCATAGTAAAGACTCCTTATTCACTTTCTACTTCTTTATTGCTATTTAATTCTTTATCATTTTCTATTGCTTGAATATCGATAACTTGACCATCTACCGCATTAACAAAATAATCTGCTTCGTCACCATCCGCAAAATCAACACGGATATGCCATGTTGGCGCAAGAACTTGAGTTTCTATTAAAGGAGCAAATGTATAATAGCCAAGCTGTGGTTTATTAATATTCGAATCTTGCTTTAACAGACCTTTTTCATATAGTACTTTAATTGCTTCACTAGCAGTGAAACCCTTACTTTTCTCACCAAATGCATCTAGTGATTCAAACATCGTTTGTTCATAACCTGTCACTGCTAAGTCTTTATTCCAATGCAATGTTATCCTCGCATTTTCATTAAAATAGATTACGCGATTGTCAATTTGTTGGAAAAAGGTTGCCTCTCTTTTTTCTTCATCTATACGCCAAAGTTTATACGTTTCTCCCTCATACACATACTTTTGCATGAATTCTGCAAAACTCGTGGCATCTTTAATGTTTCTGAGTAATATTGGTTTTTCAAATTTTACAGTCCGCATAGAACCATTAGTCATGTCATAATGCTGATTATCAAATTTCTTGGAGTCAGCAGGTTTAAAGTGCTTGATTTGACCAGATATATACGAAATTTTTTCATTTTTAGCAGGTAGGCCTTTAACCGTAATATTCTCATCCTCTAAGCGCTCTTCTAACGATGCTTCGCCAACTTTTTCAACATCTTGGTCCTCATTGTATCGATTGACATAAAGTGAATAAAGAAAAACGTTTAGTAATGAAAATACAATGATGAAGATTGTTTTCGTTTTACTCCAATCCAATTTGGCCACCTCCCGCAATAACAGGCGATAAATGTTCCCACTTACCATTGATACTATAGAACCACATTGGCTCCAGTGTGAATAAATTTGGATTAGCATTTTTCGTTAAATAAAAACCTGACCGAATTTCCTCAATATCTTCATAGTTAATATCTTTTCTATCCTTTAGTTTCTCTATTGCCTCTGGTCCAGATATTAACTTACCATCATTCCTTACTAAAGGAATAGGAACCGGCTGGTAGTATGGACGATAATACTTCGAGATGCGGTCGTTACCCCAATCCCAATAAGTCGAAATTTCCGTTAAAGTAACTGATCGGTCACTAAAGACTGGCTGATCTTCTAAATACATTTGATAAGTAACCTTCTGATTCCCGTAATCTACTTCACTATACCGGAAGTCGCCAGTCCAACCACCATGTTCATTAATAAAACTAAATGTATTCAAAATAAGATCTGACTCTAACGCCTTTTCTTTGTTTTCTACTATGGATGTATTAACGAAATTGAGTGTTTTCTTTGTAACATCAATAGTCATTAGTGATTTGTCATCTGTGTACTTTTCTGTGCCAGTTGCTTCATCTGGACTACGTTTCACTATATTAGGATTAGAGAAAAGCGCATTTTTATAGTTATAAACAGGATCTGATTCAATTATATACGTGTATTTAGGAATGCTAATAGCTTTTGCCGGCAAATAGAAACTCTTTGCTCCCTCACGTTCAATTTCAAGATAATTTGCGAAGCTTTTTGCCACTTGTACTACATTAGTCTGGAAGTGTTTTTCACTTTGAACTTTTACTTTAGCTTTATACAATTTATTGTTTTTTGAATTAGCAAAAAAAACAATAAGCTCATTATTAGACATGCTACTATTGTTTAACTTATTCCAATCAATAATCATGCGATTGAATGATGCTTCCGTTAATTTTTTATTCTGTGTGGGTAATAGGTTTTGGAAGAATACAGGGAAAGGTATTTCATCTGTATAAAACAAAGTCATACGATTATTCATACCTATTAATTCATTGAGCTTTTTATCATCTAAATTATTACTTACAAGTGTCAAATCAGAAAGTTCCCAGTTTTTCATTTCACTTAAAATAGGATCCATTTTAGTATTTTCATTTGTGCCTTTCCATTTTTCACTCATATGAAAAAGCATACGATAGGGCTTAATGATATCTGACATTTGACGCTGTTTTCCAATTGAAATATCAAAGACTTTCGTAGTTCCAATTGTTTCATAGTTTGGTTTGTAAGTCCAAATAGAAAATGTAAGTGTAATACTCAAAAAGACAAGGACGAATAGAGCGATAGACTTTGTTTGCTCAACATACTTCAATCCCATTCACCTGCCTCATCTAATTCGTACGGCAATGTGAAGAAGATCGTTGTACCATTCCCCTCTTCACTTTCTGCCCAAATTTTACCACCATGAGCATGAATCATCTCTCTAGAAATTGCTAAGCCGAGGCCAGTGCCCCCCATAGAACGGGCTCTAGCACGGTCTACACGATAAAAACGATCAAAGATACGCTCAACATTTTCTTTCGGTATTCCCATACCATCATCGGAAATCATGACTTTTAAAATTCCTTCTTGTGCTGTTACTCCAAAGCGAATATTACCACCATCTGGCGAATATTTTAATGCATTCGAAATAATATTATCAATGACTTGTGTAATTTTATCAGTATCTAATTCTACATAGCATGGTATATCAGAGATGTGTCGTTGGAATTCTACGTTTTTTGATTTAGACATTTCAAAGCGATCAATAATTCGATCAAAAAATTTATTGAAATCTACGATATCTGCATTTAACTCATATTCTCTACTATCCATACGAGATAATTGTAATAGATCATTTACAAGACGAATCATTCGCTCTGTTTCTGTTTGGGTAACATTTAGAAAAGTAGGCGCGATATTTTCATCTCGCCATGCACCATCCGCTAATGCTTCTAAGTAACTACGCATTGTTGTTAATGGCGTACGAAGTTCATGCGAAACGTTAGATACGAATTCACGGCGCTCCATTTCTATCTTCTCTTGTTCAGTTATATCATGCAGAACTGTAATCAGACCATTTACAAAACCAGTTTCTTTTTGAATAACAGAGAAATTCGCCCGCCAAATATAAGGTCGTTCTGGTGAACTAAAATCTAGATTCACAGCATCTTTCATATGGATTAGATCTTCAAAAGTATATTCTTCTTCTAACCCTAAAACGGAAATAAGTGGGCGTCCCATTAATTCATCGTTTTCACTATTTAAAAGCTGTTGAGCAGGTGTATTGATTAGTATAATACGGCCCTTTCGATCAGTCGCAATTACACCATCTGTCATATTAGCTAGAACGGATGCTAGCTTTCTTCGTTCACCCTCTGTTGTGGATTGCGCTTCCTGAAGCCTATTTGTTAAATGATTAAAGGCTATTGCAAGTTGGCCAATTTCATCATTGCCATAAACGCGTACTTTGCGCGAATAATTTCCTTTAGCCATTGCTTGGGCTTGCTTTCTCATATCTGATATTGGTTTTGTAATTGTTTTTGCGATGAAAATACCAAGTATAACTGTAATGGCTAAGGCAAGTGCTGTACCTCCAGCCAAAATGCGATTAATCTCATTCATCTGTCCAAAAACACTTTCAATATTCGATTTTAAATAAACGGTTCCAATGACCTTACCATTGGAAGTAATAGGCGTCGCTACTAACCATACACGTGTTTTAGTTTGATCATCTAATGCGATTTTTTCTGAACGAGTTGGAGTAGCTATTGATTGGCGCACTAATTTATCCGTCGCACGCTGTCCAACGATGGACTGATTACTCGCATCAGATGTAGCTAAAATCCGATAGCTAGCATTGATAACTTGAATTTCACTTATATCTCCAGAAGATATTCCGCCTAATACCGTTTTCAAGCTTTGCTCCAAGCTAGGATCAGTTTCTGGTCTTTCTTTTAAAAGTTCCTCTTTAACACTAAATGTCACTAGCTTTAAACGGTCGTCAACAGATGTTTTAAAGTTATCTTTTAATGTTTGTTCCAATTCCCGTACGAAGTAGAATCCTATAATTTGCATAGCTATTAAAATTAATAACACGTAAATAAGTACTAGCTTTACGTGAACGGATTTAAAAAAACGGACTTTCTGCATGTATTTTACTCCTGTTCAGGATTTCTTAAGTAATATCCTACGCCACGGCGCGTCACGATCCATGCTGGATGACTTGGATTGTCTTCAATCTTCTCACGTAAGCGGCGGATTGTTACATCCACTGTACGGACATCCCCAAAATAGTCATAGCCCCATACCGTTTGTAATAAATGCTCACGCGTCATAACTTGACCAATATGTTTTGCTAGATAATGTAGTAATTCAAATTCACGATGTGTAAGTTCAATTGCTTCATCGCGTTTTAATACTAGATACGCTTCTGGTTGAATGACAAGCGAGCCAACTACGATATCACTTGAAGTTTCTTCTTGCTCTTCTGTTGCTATAGTTGATTGATGTCGACGCATATTCGCTTTTACACGGGCGATTAATTCGCGTGTACTAAATGGTTTAGTCACATAATCGTCTGCTCCTAATTCTAAACCTAATACTTTATCAATTTCGGAGTCTTTTGCTGTTAACATAATAATAGGTATATCATATTTCTTTCGTACTTCACGGCATACTTCTATGCCATCTCTTTTTGGTAACATGATATCCAGAAGCATTAAATCTGGTTTTATTTCTTCCACTTTCTCAAGTGCTTCATCACCATCATAGGCACAAACAACTTTGTAGCCCTCTTTTATTAAATTAAATTGTAGTATATCTGCAATCGGTTTTTCATCATCTACAACTAAAATTGTCTTGTCCACATTTATACTTCCCTTCATATATGAATTGGATTTATATTGTCAATTAACGTTAGTTTTCGTATATTCCACATCTTTAACTCTATCATGCTTTAGCCTTCAGTGCATCTTTTGGAATTCAAGGTATATTAATATTTCCCCGGGAATAATGTTATTCTTAACCCATTTTACAAAGCATTCTATGTAAAAAAACAGTCCACTTGGATAATGGACTGTAACGTTCTATTTTATTTTAATACATTTAACGGGTTTAGTAATTTTCCATTTTTAGACACTTCGAAATGTAAGTGTACACCTGTTGAATTACCTGTTGTACCCATGACCCCTAATTTTGACCCTTGCGCTACAACTTGTCCAACTTCCACATCAATCGATGCCAAGTGCCCATAGACTGTTTGAAAGCCATTATTATGGTCAATTGTTACCTTATTGCCGTAAGATCCATCCACACCTGCAAATGTGACTTCACCGTTATCAGCTGCTTTAATTGTGAAACCATCTGGTCTAGCAATATCAAGTCCTCGATGTAATTCGCCCCAACGATAGCCCATCTCACTTGAAATGTAGCCACCTTCTGCTGGCCATTCAAAGCTTCCGCTCCCACGTGAAGGTACTTCTTTTGTTCCCTTCACGATTACACGTGTTTCTGCTTCCTTCGTAACAGATTGTGTTGTTACTTTTTCTAAAGCAGGCTCACCATCTATTTCAGTTATTACATGCCTTACTAACTTTTTACCGTCCTCGCCCTTTTGTTTTACTTCTTTTTCACTTGTTAGCATTGTTTTATCTTTTTTAATAATTGTTTTGTGCTCTATTTTCTCAGACTTTATGGATTCTTTTGTTAGTTCGATATTAATCCAAGGCTCCAACTCTGCTACTTTTATGGTATGTCCAATTGTTAGAGATTTTTCATCTGTTAAATTTTCATTGAGTTTCAAAAGCTTAGAAGTTGAAAGTTTATATTTAGCTGCAATACTACTAAGTGTATCACCTTTTTTAACGGTATAAGATTTCTCTTGAAGCTTGCCTTTTGTTAGTAATTTAACAGCTTCCTTTGTAGTTAATACATTAGCTGGATCTGTATACTGAGTCATACCAGCTACTGATTGTTTGATAGAAATATCCACAATACGTGTTTCATTTTTCTTTAATGGTGGTAAAGTTTTATGATTATTTTCCATAGCATCCAATGACTTAAGCTCTTCGGCTGAAACATACTGTAATTTAAGCTGACGAATTGTTTCATCATATGCATCGATGTCTTTGACATAGGTAGCCACTTTACCATCGATAAGTAAGGCAAATGCTGAAGCTTTAATTTTTAAAGCATCGTCTAGCTTTTTTAAAGTATCTTCGTCATTTGTATCCTCTTGGAAAACTTGCTCTGATATAACGGATAAATCTGGTGTAGCATTAAGCGAGAGATCTTCGTATTGGGTGCTAGCCTTTTTCACCTTATCTTCAATATGTTTATCAATCAACTTTTCATTAGATACTGCTCCCATGTATTGATTCTTAATGTATATATGATAAATTTTATGCAATTGATTGTCTTTCTGAGCATTTACATAACCATTATTCAATCCTACTAATGACACGAGGAATATTGCGATAGTTGCTACTTTCATTGCTATTGATTGGCGGTTTCGTTTAGAAAATATGGAGTTCTCACTACCATTCCGATTCAAACGCATGATAAGCTCCTTTCGTTTTTTGATAAAAATCAATTATTATTTACAAGAGTTATGTCGAAATCAAGCCTCTCTAATTTAACATATTCCAATTTCCAATTGAACATATTACACTTGATGTCACTAAAATGTATAATTAACTCCATTTATTTTAAAGCTTTTACAAATAAAGGGTTTTAATAGGTATTTTTTATTTATTATAAACATTTTTTGTAAACATTATTCACCATACCACTCTCTATATATACAAAAATCTCATTTCATTTTCATGAAAATTGTTACAATATAACTCTTTTTACTTTTGCATTTTAGAAAATTCCGTTAAAATTAAGTTAGAATAATTAGTTTTTTTAGAGAATGGGGAGATTAGTTTGAGTGACTCAAACAGGAGTATGGAAGACATTTTAGCAGAAGCAAAAAAAATCAATGATAGAAATAGGAAAACGTCTAAAACCCGTTTACTAAAACGCATTATTATGGTGATTACCGGTGCTATCATTATGGCGATTGGCTTGGAACAATTTCTTGTACCAAACAATATTTTAGATGGTGGAATTGTTGGTATATCTATTATTGTTTCTCACCTTAGCGGTCTACCACTAGGATTATTTATTTTCCTCTTGAACATACCCTTCTTTTTCCTCGGTTATAAGCAAATTGGGAAAACATTTGCATTATCAACCGCGTTAGGAATTACTACTCTATCTATAGCAACGGTTCTATTACACCCAATTGAACCTGTCACAAACGATTTACTATTATCTACAGTATTTGGCGGAATTGTTCTTGGTACTGGTGTCGGTATCGTTATCCGCTACGGTGGCTCTCTTGATGGGACTGAAATTATGGCCATTTTATTTAACAAAAACTCTCCGTTCTCTGTCGGCGAAATCATTATGTTCTTCAACCTAATCATTTTCGCTATAGCCGGTTTTGTTTTTACATGGGAACAAGCGATGTATTCAGTACTAGCCTATTTCATTGCTTACAAAACAATCGATGTAGTCATTCAAGGGCTCGATGAATCGAAATCAGTCTATATTATTAGCGAAGAATATGAAGAAATTGGGCGCGCTATTATGGATCGTCTTGGCCGTGGAGTAACGTACTTAATAGGAGAAGGCGCTTATACTGGTGACAGGAAAAAAGTGATTTTCACAGTCATCACGCGACTAGAAGAATCTAAACTAACAACAATTGTTGAAGAACTCGATGACCACGCATTCCTGGCAATCGGCAATATAGCTGAAGTTCGTGGTGGACGCTTTAAGAAGAAAGATATTCACTAAATGTAAAAAGGTTAATTCCCTATAAAGAATTAACCTTTTTTATTTAAATAAAAATATTAATCTCTATGCACTTTGCCATTCTATTTTGCATTTTGTGTAAATTAATATTATACAGTGTAATGCCATAAAAAAAGCGGAGATAATTATCTCCGCTTTTTTTCTATTTATTAATTAATGCTTATTCTCCCAAACATCTACAAGGACATTTGTTTGATCGCGGTCTGGTCCTACTGAGAATGTAGCAATTTGAATGCCAGCTAGTTCACTAACGCGCTCAACATAGCGACGAGCGTTCACTGGTAATTCTTCTAGCGTTCTGCAGCCTGTAACGTCTTCAGACCAACCTGGAAGTTCTTCATATACTGGTTCACATTGTTCAATAATGTGAAGATTAGCAGGATATTCTGTAAGTATTTGACCATTGTATTTATAAGCTGTACAGATTTTAACTGTTTCAAGTCCTGATAATACATCAATTGAGTTTAACGATAGATCTGTAATACCACTTACTCGACGTGAGTGACGTACTACTACGCTATCAAACCAACCAACGCGGCGTGGACGTCCTGTAGTTGTACCATACTCACGACCTACTTCGCGGATTTGGTGACCTACTTCATCAAATAATTCAGTTGGGAATGGCCCGTCACCAACACGAGATGTATAAGCCTTACAAACGCCAATAACGCGCATATCTCTAGATGGCCCAACTCCGGCACCAATTGCCACTCCTCCAGCTACTGGGTTTGAAGAAGTTACAAATGGGTATGTTCCTTGATCGACGTCAAGCATAACACCTTGTGCGCCTTCAAATAATACGCGACCACCTTCATCAAGAACATCATTTAAGATTTTTGAAGTGTCTGTTACATATTTAGCAATTTCTTGACCATAACCATAGTATTCCTCAAAGATATCTTCAAAATGTAACCCTTCTGTTTCATAAAATTTCTCAAAAAGGCGATTTTTAAGAGCTAAGTTTTCACGTAGTTTATGCTCAAATACTTCACGGTCCAATAAGTCTGCCATACGGATTCCAATACGCGCTACTTTATCTTGATAGCAAGGTCCGATACCTTTAGCAGTTGTCCCAATTTTGTTGTCTCCACGGCTTTCTTCATCTACGATATCTTGTTTAATATGATAAGGTAGAATAACGTGTGCGCGGTTAGAGATACGAAGATTTTCAGTACTTACGCCTCTCTCTTGTAACCCTTTCAATTCCGTTACGATGGATTTTGGATTTACAACTAATCCGTTACCGATAACTGAAATCTTATCTTGATAGAAAATACCTGATGGAATTAAGTGTAACTTGTACGTCTCACCATCAAATTTTATCGTATGGCCAGCATTATCTCCACCCGCATAACGAGCTATTGCTTCAGCTTTTTTTGATAGGAAGTCGGTGATTTTACCTTTACCTTCATCTCCCCATTGAGTTCCCACTACTACTACTGATGTCATTACCAGCACCTCCGTCAGACGCTTTCAAGCATCCTGAATCAAACACGATAATTGTATCAACTGAAAAGGCAATAGTCAATTGAAAACAAACAAAAACACGAACGCACTATAATATATAGCAATTAACGTTCGTGTTTCATATACTCTAATATCCTCCAGCTGGCTCATGCTGCGACCAATCGACACTAACAAATTTGTTATGTTCTTTAACGAACGCAAGCTTAACCGTATCTGTTGGACCATTACGTTGCTTAGCTACAATAATTTCAATCGTATTAGCATCTTCCGTTTCTTTATCGTAGTAATCTTCACGATATAGGAAAGAAACGATATCGGCATCCTGCTCAATACTCCCGGATTCACGTAAATCACTCATCATTGGTCGTTTATCTTGACGTTGTTCAACGCCACGTGATAACTGAGATAAAGCAATAACAGGCACTTCTAATTCACGCGCTAATGCTTTTAGAGAGCGTGAGATTTCGGATACTTCTTGTTGGCGGTTTTCACGCCCACTACCACTGCCTTGAATCAGCTGCAAATAGTCGATTAAAATCATGCCAAGTCCATGTTCTTGCTTCAAACGGCGACACTTTGCTCGTATTTCATTAATACGTACACCTGGTGTATCGTCAATGAAAATGCCTGCTTTAGATAAACTGCCCATTGCCATCGTTAGTTTGCGCCAATCTTCAACATTTAAAGCACCAGTTCGTAATACTTGTGCATCAATGTTACCTTCTGCACATATCATACGCATGACAAGCTGTTCTGCACCCATTTCCAGTGAGAAGATAGCAACATTTTCCGATGTCTTTGTTCCTACATTTTGGGCAACATTCAAAGCAAATGCTGTTTTCCCAACTGAAGGTCGGGCTGCTACAATGATTAGGTCCCCACGTTGAAACCCTGCTGTTAGGCGATCCAAATCACGGAATCCTGTAGGAATACCTGTAACGTCACCTTTTCGGTGTTGTAACTGCTCAATATTTTCATATGTTTGGACGAGTACATCCTTCACGGGCTTAAAGTCGCCTGCGTTTTTGCGGCTTGCCACTTCCATCATTTTACGTTCAGCTTCTGCTAAAAGTGCATCCACTTCGTCTTCACGTGTATAACCATCTTCTACAATTTTCGTTGCTACTCTAATTAAACGGCGTAATAAAGCCTTCTCTGAAACGATTTGTGCATAATAAGCGACATTGGCTGCTGTTGGTACAGCATTGGCAAGTTCCGTTAAGTAAGAAATGCCACCGATGTCTTCTAGCTCATTATGATTGGAAAGTTCCTCTGTCACTGTAACGACGTCTATTGCTTTACCTTGATCGCTTAGACGCAACATCGTCGAGAAGATTTTAACATGCGCAGATCTATAGAAATCATCTTCAAGAAGAATTTCTGAAGCCGTTATGAGTGATTGTGGTTCAAGAAAAATGGCTCCTATGACAGATTGTTCAGCTTCAAGATTATGAGGCGGAACGCGTTCCAATAATGGATCGTTCATATATGTCTCTCCTTACGCTTCTTCTGTAACATGTACTTTCAGTGTAGCTGTTACTTCATGATGTAGCTTCACTGGTACGTTTGTAAATCCTAGTGCACGAATAGCGTCTGCTAATTCCATTTTACGTTTATCAATTTTGATACCATGTTGTTTATTTAAACCATCTGCAATTTGTTTTGTAGTCACTGCACCAAATAAACGGCCACCTTCACCTGATTTTGCTTTTAGTATAACCGTTAACTCTTCAATTTTTGCTTTTAAATCTTTAGCAGCAGCTAATTCAGCAGCAGCATCTTTTTCAGCTTTTTTCTTTTGCCCATCTAATTGGCTAATTGCTGCTTGATTTGCCTCAACAGCTAGATTATTTTTTAATAAGAAATTATGTGCATAACCATCAGCTACATTTTTGATTTCACCTTTTTTGCCTTTACCTTTAACGTCTTTTAAGAATACTACTTTCATGATTCCGAACTCCCTTCTAATACAACCTCTATTGCTTCTTTTAACATGTTAATAGCCTCATCAATTGTTGCTACGTCTAATTGGCATGCAGCATTCGTTAAATGTCCACCACCGCCAAGCTCTTCCATTACAAGCTGGACGTTAATCTCACCTAGTGAACGCGCACTAATACCAATGACTCCATCATGACGATGAGCAACTACAAATGATGCAGAAATGTCTTTCATTGTTAATAATATATCTGCTGTTTGTGCAAGTAAAACCGAGTTATAAATCTTATCATTATCCCCACGTGCTATAGCTAGCCCTTGATGTACAAACTCCGCTGTTTGGACTATTTTAGAACGTTCAATATACGTATTGATATCTTCCTTCAATATACGTTGTACTAAAATTGTATCTGCACCGTTTGTACGTAAATACGACGCTGCTTCAAACGTACGCGCTCCAGTACGTAAAGTAAAACTTTTTGTATCGACAATAATGCCTGCCAGAAGAGCTGTTGCCTCTAACATTGTTATTTTATCATTTTTTGGTTGATACTCTAATAATTCTGTTACAAGCTCCGCAGTCGATGACGCATAAGGTTCCATATATACAAGCATCGGATTTTTCACAAACTCTTCGCCACGTCGATGGTGGTCAATTACGACGACTTTCTCAGCCCTATTTATTAATTTTTCTTCAATAGTCATCGATGGCTTATGTGTATCAACAACGACTAATAATGACTTATCGGTAATTTTCGATAATGCTTCCTCCGGAGTAATAAATCGATCATAGAGATCAGACTTTTCCTTGACCACATTCATTAAGCGGACAATACTATTATCAATTTGATCGAAATCCATAACGACATAACCATCAATTTTATTCATCTGAGCCATTTTACGAACTCCAATGGCTGCTCCTATGGCGTCCATATCAGGCATTTTATGGCCCATTACGAAGACTTGATCACTATCCTGGATTAAATCACGTAGTGCATGAGAAATAACGCGTGCACGTACTCTAGTACGCTTTTCAACAGGATTTGTTTTACCACCGTAAAATTTCACTTTACCATTAGGTTGCTTGATTGCAACCTGGTCACCACCGCGCCCTAAAACAAGATCTAAACTAGATTGCGCTAGTTCACCCAGCTCTATAAGTGATTGAGAACCAGCACCAACACCAATACTTAATGTCAAAGATAAACTCTGTTTTGCAGTAGTTTCACGAATATCATCTAAAATAGAGAATTTCTTCTTCTCAATTTCTTGTAAAATGGATTCATTTAGTATCGCTATAAAACGATCCGTCGAAATGCGCTTTATAAAAATACCATATTGTGTGCCCCAATTATTAATAAGCGATGTAATGAGTGAATTTGTCTGACTACGATTTTGATCATCCATACCTTGTGTGATTTCGTCATAGTTATCAACAAAGAGGACTGCTATTACTGACCGATCTTCATAGTAAAGCGTTTCAATTTCTACTTGCTCAGTGATATCAAAGAAATATAATAACCTTTCTTCGGGTTTATAAAATGCTCTATACTTACGATCCCTAAGAGTGATATTCATCTCATGCTTCTCATCATGTTTGATTAATGTATAGAGATCTTCTGAAAGTGTAAAAATCTCCTCTCCCATTAATGTATCTACATCTAAAATACCTAGCATATATGGATTCGACCATTCAATCATATATTGAGTATCAATTAAAATGATACCAATAGGCATTTCAAGCAAGGCCTCTTCCCCTACTTTTTTCATACGATATGAGAGTGTTTCAATGTGCTTTTCTGTTTCTTCATAGGTTGTTTTTTCCGTTTTCCATGTCATTATTAGCGCCAATACCACTACAAGACCATAAGCGATACCAATGAACGGATTCCACATTATACATACGATAACGCTTGCTACACTAAGAAGAGACAGAATTAAAAGAGGATATCGAATTGGTCTTTTTCTGAACAAAGTACCCATAGAATTCAGCTCCTTATTTTCTCGGCGTTCCCGTCACAAGCGCACGAATATTAAATCCTAAATCCACAATACCAAGTAGCGTAACAAACGAGTATAGAGGTAACGCTAAAATAGTACTTATTATTGCAACCCATTTAGGCCATTCTTGCTCATGTATATAGTAGTGAATAAATGAAATCCCTTGTAACAGCAGTAATGTGCTCAGTATAAATGACAGATTCAAAAAAGCCATATCAGCGAAAGAGCCACTTTCAGGTTTTATAAATAATGTCACTATTAAAACTAGCATATAGTACCATAAAACCGATCTAGGCAATTGAAGGTCTTTAAATGGTGCAAATTTTGGAACAGTTATTCCAAAACGTTTTAATAACGGTAAATTAACTGTAATGATAATAAAAGTGATTATGAATACAGACATCGTAATCATAGTCGGCATTACCATAGTTACTAAATTAAACATTTGCTCTAACTGTTCAGCAGTCAACGCTTTAACACCCGGCATAGTCTTAGCTAATTCATTTGATCTTTCATAGCTTTCTCTGGCGATGTCCATCAAAATCTTCAAACTATCTACATTGAATAATTTTACCGAGATAACATACATAATCGCCATAGATAGTAATACACTAATACCTGTAGTCATAAATAAATAAACTTTGCTTTTTTTCATACGCAGTGTGTCGCCAATTAAAAATCCTGCAAGGCAGAAAATAATAGCAAGTGGCAGGGACATTATACCTGTAACAAGTATAGAAACTCCTATACTAACAACAGCTACTATCATTGATGCTTTGCGATCATACATTGTACTATACCAAGCAATTGGAAAAGAAATAAACCATATTGTTACCAAAGATAATATAGGAATATATGAAGTAATCGCTAAAAGGGCTGTAAATATTACGGCCATCATCGCCCCTTGTGTCAGTTGTTGCGTTTTATTTTTAGGCATTTATAACCTTCCTTTTTTCAAAAGACTATCTTTTATTTCATCTTATTATTGTACCATGTTTCATGTTCATGAACAAAAATGCACTAGGCTATACTTTTGTGGATTATGAGGTGTTTAATGGAGATATTTTATGCAGTTCGTTTAACTACTATAAAATAAATTAGATTGATGTAGGTATTATTTTTGTAAAAAAAAAAAAAGACCGGTTACCCGGTCTTTAGAAAGTTATTATCTTTCTTCTGTGCTGAATGGAAGTAAGCCCATAATACGAGAAACTTTAATTGAAGCTGTAAGTTTACGTTGGTATTTTGCGCTAGTACCAGTTACACGGCGTGGAAGAATTTTTCCGCGCTCAGAGATGAATTTTTTCAACAAATCTACATCTTTATAGTCGATGTGTTTGATGTTGTTAGAAGTGAAATAGCAAACTTTACGGCGTTTGCGGCCTCCTCTACGTGGTGCCATAGTATTGTCGCCTCCTTAAGTATATTGGTATATATTGCGTGCAATGGATTTTTACTTAGAATGGTAAGTCATCTTCAGAAACTTCGATTGGACCACCATTGTTGTTAGCAAATGGATCTTCATCTACACGCGTATAGTTTTGCTGACTAGGTGATTGATTCTGTTGATAAGATGGTTGTTGCTGATAGTTGTTTTGTTGTGGAGCTTGGCTGTACGATTGTTCACCACCATATGATGGTTGTCCACCGTACTGTTGCTGTCCTTGTGGACGATCTCCTGCAGCACCGCGCGGCTCTAAGAACTGCACGCTATCTGCAACAACTTCAGTTGTGTAAACACGTTTACCATCTTGTCCTTCATAACTACCTGTTTGGATACGGCCTTCTATGCCCGCTAGACTTCCTTTTTTCAAGAAGTTAGCAGTATTTTCAGCTTGTTTACGCCAAACAACACAGTTAATAAAGTCCGCTTGTTTTTCACCTTGTTGGTTAGCAAATGTTCTATTTACAGCAATTGTAAAGCGAGCAACAGCTGCGCCACTTGGTGTATAGCGAAGTTCCGGATCTTTTGTTAGTCTTCCAACTAATACGACTCGGTTAATCATCAGAATACAACCTCCTTTATCTGCGATTTTTATAAATTTAGATTATTTTTCTTCTTCGCGAACTGCAATGTGGCGAATAATGTCTTCGCTAATGTTAGCAAGACGAGTGTATTCGTTGATAGCTTTAGCGTCAGCGTTGATTTTCACGATTTGGTAGAAACCTTCACGGAAATCATTGATTTCGTAAGCTAAGCGGCGTTTGCCCCACTCTTTAGATTCGATGACTTCAGCGCCGTTTGAAGTTAAGATTTCGTTGAAGCGTTCTACAAGAGCCTTCTTCGCATCTTCTTCAATGTTTGGGCGAATGATGTACATTAATTCGTACTTTTTCATCTATAAGCACCTCCTTATGGACTTTGGCCCGACTAGTTGCAGTGGGCAAGGAGCAAGTAAATTTATTACTCACATCAGTGAATTGTAGCACATTAATTTGAATATAGCAACCTTCATCCCTATACTTTTCCAAGTCATTTCCATTATACTTAGCGTAGAGGTGATTATTTTGATAGAACACGAAAAACCTTCAATTATTGAGCTAGATTTAAAGAAAATAGCTTGGCAAAACATCATTATGACTTTTAGCTTAATGATCGGACTTATTATTCTAAATGGTTGGATCCATCAAGTATTTGAACTAAATTTTTCACTTTTAAGTATTATATTATTTATCGTATATTATATTATTTTAATTGTGTTACATGAAATTTTTCATTTAATTGGTTTTATGATTTTTGGTAAAGTACCTTTTCACTCACTGGATTACGGTGTGAATTTGAAAATGGGTGTTGCCTATGCAACAACGAAAGAGCCTATTTGTAATAAGGCAATGAAAAAAGCACTTCTACTACCTTTTTGGACAACCGGCGTTATTCCTGCTGTTTTTGGTCTCTACTTTAATAGTACGATGCTTGTTGTATTAGGAGCTTGGTTAATTGCTGGTGCTGTTGGGGATTTTGCTATGTATTTCGCACTTCGTAAATATCCAAATACATTTTGGGTAAAAGATGACCCTGATTTACCTAGATTATATTTGTACAAAAACAAAACATATTAAAATAAAAAAAGACAGAGCCGGATACATCCAGCACTGTCTTTTAATTTTATATTATACGTTGAAGCGGAATAACATAACATCGCCATCTTGTACGATGTATTCTTTACCTTCTTGACGTACTTTACCTGCTTCTTTGGCTGCAGTCATTGAGCCATATGCCATTAAATCTTCGTAAGCAACTGTTTCTGCACGGATAAATCCACGTTCAAAGTCAGAGTGGATAACACCAGCGCATTGTGGTGCTTTCATCCCTTTACGGAATGTCCATGCACGTACTTCTTGTACACCTGCTGTGAAGTAAGTTGCTAGTCCAAGTAGATTGTAGGATGCACGAATTAATTGGTCTAAACCAGATTCTTCGATTCCTAGTTCTTCAAGGAACATTGCTTTTTCTTCATCATCAAGTTCTGCAATTTCTTCTTCGATTTTCGCACAAATAACAATTACTTCTGCGCCTTCAGCTTTTGCATATTCGCGCACTTTTTGTACATATTCATTGTCGTCAGCATTAGCTACTTCATCTTCAGAAACGTTAGCTACGTATAGCATAGGTTTCACAGTCAGTAGGTGGAACCCTTTAACGATTTTAAATTCTTCTTCAGTAAAGTCAATAGAGCGACCCGGTTTTTCAGCTTCAAAAGTTTCTTTTAGGCGAGTCAAAATCGGTGCTTCTGCCATTGCATCTTTATCTTTTTGTTTTGCTAATTTTTCAACACGAGACAAGCGTTTTTCAACTGCTTCTAAATCTGCAAGAATTAACTCAAGGTTAATAACTTCGATATCTTCGATTGGATCTACTTTACCTGATACATGTGTGATATTATCGTCAGCGAAACAACGAACTACTTGTGTAATTGCATCTACTTCACGAATGTGTGCTAAGAACTTGTTACCAAGCCCTTCACCTTTACTAGCGCCTTTTACGATACCAGCAATATCAGTAAATTCAAAAGCTGTTGGCACAGTTTTCTTCGGCTCTACTAATTCCGTTAATTTTTGTAGACGATTATCTGGTACTTCAACGATTCCTACGTTTGGATCAATCGTACAGAATGGATAGTTTGCAGATTCTGCTCCTGCTTTTGTAATTGCATTAAACAATGTTGATTTACCTACGTTTGGTAAACCTACGATGCCAGCTGTTAAAGCCATTCTATTCACAACCTTTCAATTTTTCATAAACAGTATTATATTTACACGACTTGTTAATTATAGAGACTCATCTAATAAAAGTCTAATTTTGCTCTTCTGTTACAGGATTAGCAGGAATTAATATTTTCTTTAACTTTTTTTCAAAGTCTCTTCGTGGAATCATCACGCTATGCTGACATCCTTCGCATTTAATCCGAATATCTGCACCCATTCGGATAATTTTCCACTCGTTTGTTCCACAAGGATGTTGTTTTTTCATTTCTACAACGTCGCCCAACTCAAACTTTTTTGCTTCCATCATCTTTCTCCTTCTTCGTTAAATGTTTGATTATTATCTCTTTCATAAACCATCATTTTTGGATAAGGAATTTCGATACGATTTCGATCAAAAATTTCTTTTACATCACGACGAACCATACGTGATATTGCAAAATGTTGCATTGGTAATGTTTCCACTGAAATACGAAGAGAAACTTCTGCACCTACGACATTTTGTACGCCTAATAAAGTAGGAGGCGCAGTTATTTCTTCATGTTTTTTTGGTAGCTCTTTAAGATATTCCTCTATCAAGCGCTCTGCTTTTGCGATATCTGAGCTATAAGCAACACTTACATCGATAATAGCAATTGAATTATTTATAGAATAGTTTACAACATCAGTGATTGAACCATTTGGAACAATATTAATCTCTCCTGCAGCACCTTTAATTTTAGTTGTACGTAACCCAATTTCGAGTACAGTACCTTCTACTGAAGTGATTTTAATATAGTCACCAACACCAAACTGATCTTCAAAAATAATGAAGAATCCAGTGATGACGTCTTTCACTAAGCTTTGTGCACCAAACCCGACTGCTAAACCTACGATTCCGGCACCTGCTAAAAGTCCTTTAACATCTATATTTACAGCTGATAATATCGCTAAAATCGCCGAAAAATAAACTACATATGAAACAATACTTTGTACCAGTCTCAAAATAGTTCGATATCGTCTTTCAGATGCTGGTTGTAAAGGGGCTGGCGCTTTCATACGGATTTCAAATCCTTTACGAATAGCTATTTTAGCTACACGTACAACAACCATTGATAATATCGTGATTGCTGTAATTTTTATTGTTGCAAGACCAACACCTATCCACATTTCTTCACTAGTCAAAGCTGCCATAAAGTTCTTATACATTTTTTCCAATTTTGCCGCTCCTCTTGCATAAAAAATTCTCGTTATGCGTATAATGCTGAAAAAAGAAAGAGAGATTCTGGATGCTTATAACTTCGAATCAACCATTTTCACATGTTCTTCATTATAAAGAATCAGGTGCCATTTGGAGGTTGAGCTCTTTCCTTTTAGAGCATATACCATTTCATCACGAAAATCTTGTATTTTGCTGTATTGGAACCGATCGCTCTACTGGAGACTCACTCGGACCATTAGCCGGCAGTTTTTTAAATCAGTATGTTTCATTTCCTTATGAAATTATAGGGACTTTGGAAAAACCCCTTCATGCACTGAATCTAACAGATACAGTTGATAATTTATCTACCCATGAAATACAGCCGTTTGTAGTTGCCATTGATGCTTGTCTTGGTTCACAGCAACGCATTGGGGAAATTATTGTACATGAGGGACCTTTACTGCCTGGCAAAGCTGTGAAGAAGGAGCTCCCCCCTATTGGCGATATGTCTATAAAAGGCATAGTCAATATTGGAGGATTTATGGAGCATGCAGTTTTACAAAACACTCGCCTACATGTTACGTACGAAATGAGCCAGCAAATTTCCCGCGCATTATTTTTAGCATGGAGTCGTTATTCTTTAAAAAAGGTACATGAACATAACCGCGATGGCCACAATGAGTATTCCCGGAAGTAAATTGGCCACGCGGATTTTCGTTAAGCCTACTAAATTAAGACCTATTGCAAGAATCATAATACCACCTGTCGCGGTCATTTCTTGAATGAACATTTGTAGTGCAGCATCAGGTATGAACCGACTAATTTGTCCTGCAAAAACAGCAATAATACCTTGATACAAAAATACCGGAACAGCAGATAAAATAACTCCTATCCCTAGTGTCGAAGCTAAAATTACTGCTGTAAAACCATCAATAATACCTTTTGTTATTAAAACAGAATGATCATCACGTAGCCCACTATCTAACGCACCTATTATAGCCATGGAACCAATAACAAAAATAAGAGTAGCGTTAACAAAACCTTGTGAAATATTCCCATCTTTAGCCTTGTTTCCTAGTTTTCTCTCAAGAAACTGACCTAGACGGTTTAATTGCTTATCTAGATCAATCCATTCTCCTAGAATAGCACCAAATACAAGGCTAACAATGACGATGATAAAATTCTCACTTTGTATGCCCATTTGAATGCCCAACACTGCGACAGCTAGACCTATAATACTCATCACTGTCTCTTTAGTGTTATCGGGTATTCTCTGTAACAATCTACCAATTAACGTGCCAATTACAATCAACACTGCGTTTATTGCCGTACCTAATAGAACCAAGTGAAATCCTCTCAATCTTCGAGTAATTCTAATATACGTTCTAAATCATCAGCAGAGAAAAATTCAATTTCAATTTTCCCCTTATTTTTCGATTCCTTAATTGTCACGTTCGTACCAAAATAATCACGTAACTGTGATTCCTTTTCGGCAATGAAAATATCCTTTTTCACTTTCTTCTTTGTTTCACGTGAAACATTGTCATTCATAGATTGTACTAATGCCTCTAACTGACGAACGTTCAAATGCTGAGTTAACACTTTTTCAGTTACTTGTGATATTAATTTTCTTCTTTTCAATCCCAGTAATGCACGACCATGACCCATTGTGATTTTACCTTCTGATAAAAGAATACGCACATCTTCCGGCAATGCTAACAACCGGACATGGTTCGCAATATGTGGACGACTTTTCCCTAAACGAGCTGCTAATTGTTCCTGCGTTAAGTTTAAGTTATCCATTAGATTTGTATAAGCCTCAGCCTCTTCAATTGGGGTTAAATCTTCACGTTGTAAATTCTCAAGAATTGCTAACTCCATCATCTGTTGATCGTCCATCTCTCGGACAACAACCGGAATTTCTGTTAACCCCGCAAGTTTGGAAGCTCTAAATCGTCTTTCACCAACAACAATTTCATAAAAGTTAACTCGTTTGCGTGCAATAATTGGTTGCAAAACTCCATGTTCTTTAATGGATATGGCCAATTCCTCGATTGCAGACTCATCAAAAATTTTCCGAGGTTGATATGGATTTGCTCGTAAATCTGTTAATGCCAAATGCTCAATTGTTTCATTACTAGATAAAGATTCACCTGGGAATAATGCGTTAATTCCTTTTCCTAGACCTTTAGCCATTTTTAATCACTTCCCTTGCAAGCTCTAAATATCCTTCTGCCCCACGCGATTTTGCATCATATACAATAATTGGTTCCCCGTGACTTGGCGCTTCACTTAAACGGACATTACGTGGGATAACCGTTTTAAACACTTTATCTTGAAAATATTTTTTCACTTCTTCTATTACTTGAAGACCCAGATTCGTACGTGCGTCAAGCATCGTCAATAAAACACCCTCAATTGTTAGTTGATGATTTAAATGCTTCTGTACTAACCGGACAGTTGATAATAGCTGACTTAATCCTTCTAAAGCGTAATATTCACATTGTACAGGAATCAAAATTGAATCAGATGCTGTTAATGAATTAATTGTTAACAATCCAAGAGATGGTGGACAGTCAATTACGATGTAATCATAGTCGTTTTTTATATCTTCAATTGCATGTTTTAACCGTACTTCTCTTGAAATTGTTGATACTAGTTCTATTTCAGCCCCCGCTAACGCAATTGTAGCAGGTACTATATATAAATTTTCTACTTTTGTTTCTCGAATGACATCTTTAATTGGTTCGTCATCAATTAGCACATCATAAATACATTTATGTACTTCACCTTTGTTAACCCCAACTCCACTCGTTGCATTTCCTTGAGGGTCTGTATCAATCATTAATACTTTTTTACCTAAATGGGCGAGGCAAGCGCTAAGATTAACTGATGTTGTAGTTTTTCCTACGCCGCCTTTCTGGTTAGCGATTGCAATTGTTTTACCCACATGTGCACCTGCTTTCCAAAATCAATTTTATAAAAATAGGCAATATTAAATTAATTTGAATACCTAATTTTCATTCTATCAAAAAAAAGTACAATAGGCTCTTATTATAAAAGAAATATATATAAAAAAACTCTTGTCTTAAATACTAGACAAGAGTTTAAAATAGATGAAATTATGATTTCTTTTTCGGTATCTTCACAGTGATTTGATAAAACTCATCATGTTCTTCTTCTTCGGCTTCTACATTAATACCTGTTTTTGTAACCATCGTAAGTGATTGTCGAATGGTATTTAATGCAATACGAATGTCTTTACTAATTGCTTTACGGGTTGGTTTATTTTTCTTTGGCTTTTCAGCAGGATTTAGAATTCCATCAATTCTTTGCTCTAACTGTCGTACATTATAATCATTGTCGATTATTTCTTGTAACAACGCTAATTGTAATTCCTTATCTTTAACAGGTACCAAAGCACGTGCGTGACGTTCTGAAATTTCCCTTTTTAAAATAGCCATTTGGATTTCTTCAGGTAACTTTAATAAGCGGATTTTATTAGCTATTGTTGACTGACCTTTACCAAGCCTTTGGGCAAGTGCTTCTTGTGTTAAACCATGAAGTTCTAATAATTTTAGGTAAGCCTGTGCTTCCTCAATTGATGTAAGTTCTTCACGTTGTAAGTTTTCAATTAACGCCACTGAAGCTGTTTCTTTGTCATTCATTTCACGGACGATTGCGGGCACTTCTGTCCACTCTAGCATTTTCATCGCGCGATAACGACGCTCACCGGCAATTATTTCGTAATGACCTTCTTCCATTTTTCGAACGACGATTGGTTGAATTACACCGTGTGTACGGATTGTTCGTGCAAGCTCTTCAATCTTCGAATCATCGAAAATTGTACGTGGCTGATAACGATTCGGCTGGATCTCATCAATAAGGAGTTTAACAACCGATTCCGCACTTTCTACCTCATTTTTCGAGTCGTGTTCTACTTTCTCACCACTTCCAAAAAAACGTGAAAAAGTACTTTTCATCCCTTGGCACCACCTTTAACGATATTTCCAAGCATTCTCCATCTAATATCATAGGTAAAAGCCCGTTAGAAGGTGGAGAGAACTATTTATATTTTGACTATCATTGTGCAATAAGTAACTTCTACATATCATTATAGTTATTTTCTATAAAAAACGTAAGAACCCTTTTATGTTTCACGTGGAACGAAACAATTATTGGATTGGTGATTTGTTTGGTACACCTGGCTTACGTGGATACTTCTTCGGTGTATTTTTTGTTTTATTAAAAATAAAAATAGAACGTTCACTATCTTCTATTGGTAATAAGAATGAATAGCTATCTACTAATTTAGCACCTAATACTGTTAATGCCTTTTTTGCATCCTTCATCTCTTCATCACCACTTGCTGCTTTCATCGCAACAAAATGGCCGTTTGTTTTCACAAGCGGTATACATAACTCAGAAAGTACTGATAATCTAGCGACTGCACGAGCTGTCACAAGATCAAATTGTTCTCTATATTTCGGATTTTGACCAAAATCCTCTGCACGTGAATGAACAAATTCCACATGATCTAAATTTAGCTGTTCACTTAAATGTGTTAAAAATTGAATACGTTTATTTAATGAATCTACAATTGTCACTTGTAAATGTGGGAAACAGATTTTAATCGGAATACTCGGAAAACCTGCACCTGCTCCTACATCACATATCGATTGCACTTTATCGAAATCCATATAAAAAGTAGCACTAATAGAATCGTAGAAATGCTTTAAATAAACAGATGGCTGGTCAGTAATTGCAGTTAAGTTCATTTTCTCATTCCATTCAACTAATAGTTCAAAATAAGTATGAAATTGTTTTAACTGTCCCTCTGATAACTCAATTCCTTGTTCTTTTAAAGCCTGCACAAACTGTTCTTCGTTCATGATTTTCCCCTTCCATGTAGTGCCACTGTTGGTTTTATCATATTAATCGTTGCTCGCTAATTTCGCTATTCTACCATGTTCAATATACACTAGTAAAATTGAAATGTCAGCCGGGTTTACACCCGAAATACGTGATGCCTGCGCAACAGATAGTGGTCTTACTTGTTTTAATTTTTGTTTTGCTTCAGTTGCAATTCCTGAAATTGCTTCATAATCAATGTTCTCCGGAATTTTTTTGTCTTCCATTTTTTTAAGCTTATCTACTTGTTGAAGTGCTTTTTCAATATAACCTTCATATTTTACCTGAATTTCGATTTGCTCTTTTTCCTCTGTTGATAACTCAACAGGTGACTCAGTTAATGCTGACAATAATTCATACGTCATTTCTGGTCGTTTTAATAGATCAGCTGCACGGATACCATCTTTTAATTCACTACTACCTAAATCACGTAATAAACCTTGTGTTTTAGCATCCGGTTTTAAAATTGTATCACGAAGACGTTTAATTTCATTGTCTACTTTTTGACGTTTTATATTAAATCTATCATAACGTTCTTGAGTAATTAAACCTGCTTCATAAGCACGATCAGATAAACGCATATCCGCATTGTCATGACGTAGTAATAATCGGTATTCTGCACGAGATGTTAATAGACGATATGGTTCGTTTGTTCCTTTTGTTACAAGGTCATCGATTAACACACCTATATATGCATCTGCACGTCCTAGAATCATCTCTTCTTTACTAAGCGCTTTAGCAGCAGCGTTAATTCCAGCCATTAGACCTTGTCCAGCAGCTTCTTCATAACCTGAAGTACCGTTAATTTGTCCAGCTGTATATAAGTTTGCAATGCGTTTAGTTTCTAGTGTTGGCCATAATTGTGTTGGCACAATTGCATCGTATTCGATTGCGTAACCTGCTCTCATCATTTCTGCCTTTTCTAGACCTGGCACCGATTCCAACAGTTTGCGTTGTACATGTTCAGGTAAGCTTGTTGATAACCCTTGAACATACACTTCACGTGTATTACGACCTTCTGGTTCTAAGAATAATTGATGACGAGGCTTATCACTAAAACGAACAACCTTATCTTCAATCGATGGGCAATAACGTGGGCCCGTACCTTTAATCATCCCTGAATACATTGGAGATAAATGAAGATTATCATTAATGATTTCATGTGTTTCTTCACTTGTATATGTCAGCCAACATGGTAGTTGATCTGTAATATATTCAGTCGTTTCATAACTAAATGCACGAGGCTCTGTATCACCAGGCTGAATTTCAGTTTTACTGTAATCAATTGTTTTGCTGTTAACACGTGGTGGTGTACCTGTTTTAAAGCGTACTAACTCAAAGCCAAGTTCTTTTAGATTATCTGCTAATTTAATAGATGGCTGTTGGTTATTTGGACCACTTGAATACTTCAAGTCACCAATAATGATTTCACCACGTAGGAATGTACCTGTTGTAACAATAACTGTTTTTGCATGATAAACAGCACCAACTTGCGTAACGATACCTTTTACTTCACCATCTTCAACGATTAATTCATCTACCATTGCTTGGTGAATTGTAAGATTTTCTTCGTCTTCTAGTAACTTTTTCATTTCTTGTTGGTAAAGTACTTTATCTGCTTGTGCGCGTAGAGCACGTACTGCAGGACCTTTACCTGTATTTAACATACGCATTTGGATATGTGTTTTATCGATAATTTTACTCATCGCACCGCCTAATGCGTCAATTTCGCGTACAACAATCCCTTTAGCCGGGCCACCTACTGAAGGATTACATGGCATAAAGGCGATCATATCAAGATTGATTGTTAACATAAGTGTTTTTGCACCCATTCTTGACGCAGCATATGCAGCTTCTACTCCTGCATGACCTGCTCCAATTACAATCACATCGAACGTGCCTGCTTCAAATTTTGTTGGCATGCTCGTTACTTCCTTTCTATATTTAAGTTTATTTCCCTAAACAGAATTGTGAAAATAGCTGATTGATTAAGCTTTCTTGCACGGTATCTCCAATAATTTCACCAAGAAGTTCCCATGTTCTAGTGACATCGATTTGAATCATATCGACAGGTACACCCGCGTGAGCTGCTTCAATAGCATCCTTAATCGTTGAATGCGCTTGGTGTAGTAAAGCGATATGCCGTGCATTTGATACATATGTCATATCTCCAGCTTCCAATGATCCTTCAAAGAATAATGCCGCAATTGCTTCCTCAAGCTCTGTGACACCTTCTTCTTTAAGTAGTGATGTTGTCACCACTTTGCGATTGCCCGCTAATGCTTGTACACGAGCTAAGTCGATCTGTTGTGACAAATCTGTTTTATTAACAACGACTATATAGTCCATATTTTGAATCGTTTCGAAAAGACGTTCATCTTCCTCAGTAAGTTCATCTCCATAATTCACAACCAGCAGAATTAAATCTGCTTCTTTCAATACTTGCCTAGAGCGTTCAACACCGATGCGCTCAACGATATCCTCGGTCTCGCGAATACCTGCAGTATCGACCAACCGTAATGGAACACCTCTTACATTTACGTACTCTTCTATAATATCACGCGTTGTACCAGCAACGTCTGTAACGATTGCTTTATTTTCTTGTACAAGGCTATTTAATAGTGATGATTTGCCGACATTCGGACGACCTAGTATAACAGTTGAAAGGCCCTCACGCAAAATTTTGCCCTGAGAAGATGTTTGTAAAAGTTTCTCGATTTCTTTCATTACCCATGTAGACTTTTCGAGCATAAGTGGAATTGTCATTTCTTCAACATCGTCATATTCTGGATAATCTATGTTCACTTCTACTTGCGCTAAAGTTTCTAATAGTGCTTGTCTAAGTTCACCGATTAATCGTGATAATTTCCCGTCCATTTGACCAAGCGCTACATTCATCGCACGGTCTGTTTTTGCACGAATCAAATCCATTACAGCTTCTGCTTGGGATAAATCGATTCGGCCATTTAAGAATGCTCTCTTTGTAAATTCACCAGGCTCAGCTAATCGCGCACCATTCTTCAATACTAATTGCAGTACTCGATTCACTGAAACTATTCCACCATGACAGTTAATTTCTACTACATCTTCACGTGTAAATGTTTTTGGTCCTTTCATCATCGATAGCATAACTTCCTCTACTACCTCACCTGATTCAGGCTCCTTTAAATGTCCATAATGAATAGTATGTGACGGCTGTGTGGATAACTTTTTCCGATTCGGTGCATGAAACACACGATCTGCAATGGCAACAGCATCATCTCCACTCAAACGGACAATGGCAATTGCCCCTTCACCCATTGGCGTTGAGATAGCCGCAATTGTATCGAACTCCATAGATAATACCTCCTAAAAAATTAAAAATTATCCACATGTGGATAACCTGAAAACGAACTAACTCTCTAACATACAATAATAGCATAAAAGCTCGAAAAGTAGAATTGTGGACAACTTTTTTTAAATGCAGAAGGCGTCCGCTTAGCGACAAGGTCATTGGTAGGCGGAAGCCAAAATCGCTCTTTGAATTTACCCTTCCGTTAAAAAGCCCCAAGTAGCTAGCACCTAAAGCCGTATTACTTTTTTTGAATGCTACAGGCACTCGTTAAGCTCTACAAGTACTTGAATCTTCTAATCAAAAAACTTTCCAACTTTTTTTGAGAATTGAGGATAGCCACCTAAGTTCGCCACGTCGTGTCATAACGGTTCCAATACCAACGTCCTGTTAGCTTAGGGTGCTCGTTTAACTGCGAAACTCCCCAAACATTAGCTCCTGAAGCTAGATAGCTCTATTTAATGAAAAAACAACCATTTTTCATTCGTAAATTTATTATTTATCAAATGGATAAAGGCTAACCAACTAAAATTATCCATTAAAACAAACAAAAGCCCAGCTCATTTAAAATGAGCTGGGCTTTAACAGAATATTTCATTTATCGAATTGGTTCAATAACTAAATAGCGTTTGGTATCCGATCCAACGGAATACGTCTCGATATCAATTCGATTGGCAAGAATATGATGGATAATTTTTCGCTCATTCGAAGGCATTGGCTCTAACTCAATCTTTTTCCCTGTATGAACGGCCTTATCTGCCATACGATTTGCTAGCTGTTCCAATGATTCTTGGCGACGCTTGCGATAATTTTCTACGTCTAATTTTACTAAGACGAATCGCTTTGCGTATTGATGAACAACTAATTGTGTCAATTCTTGTAGGGAGTTTAGCGTTTGGCCACGTTTACCAATTAGTAATGCTGCCTTCTTGCTCTCTAAACTAATATTAATAATTTTACCCTTTTCTTCAACACCGATAGTTAAGTCATTGATATCTAACTGCTTAGCTATATCTGTTAAATAAGTGACTGCATGCTCAATAGCTACTGTGTTATCGTTACGTTTCTCATCTATTAATTCATTTTCTTCAACTTCCAAAGGTGATAGTTCTTGTAAGTTTTCAGTTGTCGATTCTTGTATATTTTCTACTTCACTTTTCGAAATAAGCGCTACTGCTTCTGATGATTCAATTTCACTCACTTCTACCATTGCCTGTTGCACAGATTGTTGCTCTTGATCCGATTTCTCAAGTTGTTTTTCAGTTACGCGTACATTTGCTTTACGTGAACCAAAACCTAAAAAACCCTTTTTACCTTCTTGAAGTATTTCAATATCTACTTGCTCTCGGGTAAGGTCAAGCTCTTTTAACGCTATAGAGATCGCTTCTTCTACGGTTGCTCCCATTTGCGTAATCTGTTTCACTTTTTGGCCCCTCCTGTTTTTGCAGGTTTTGTTGTTTTGTTCCACGGCTTATACATAACAAGATTTTGTATGAATGTAATAATATTACCAATTACCCAGTAAAGAGATAAAGCGGCAGGTAAATAACTACCTAATCCAATAATCATAAATGGCATGATGTACATCATAATTCGCATTTGAGGATTATCCATCGCTGGGCCAGTACGTAGAACAATAAACTGCATGATACCTGCTAGAACAGCGAGTACAATACTCGATTCTGCTAATGGGAACATGAAAAAGTCGCCCAAGTTAATTTCTGGTGTCGAGTTCATACGACTAATTGCGTGATAGAAACCAACTAGAATTGGCATTTGAATCAGCACTGGTAAGCATCCAGCTGCTGGATTAGCACCAGATTCGCTCATTAATTTCATCATTTCTTCTTGATACTTTTTCTGAGTTACTGCATCTTTGGAGCTGTATTTCTCTTTTAACTTCGCCAATTTAGGCTGTAATTCTTGCATTTTCTTCGCACTTTTTGTCTGTTTAATCATTAACGGTAAAATAGCTAAGCGAATAATGATTGTTACACAAACTATTCCCCAAGCATACGTACCCAGTAATCCTTTAAATAGCGTTATGAAAGCTACAAATGGCCAAACGATATATTTGCTCCAAAAACCTTCAGTGTCACTATAAATTGGTTGGTTATATTCTGTACACCCAGTTAATAATAATGTTATTGAAGTAAGCGCGAGAATGATCCAAAGTTTTTTCTTCAATCTTCATCCCCCTAAAATAACTTTCATTTTCTATCAGCTATTTTATCATGCACCTTCTATTACTCTCTACTACTTCTTTTTAAAACCTTCGCAATTTTTAAAACATGCTGTAAACTCTTTTTCGTTTCATGAAAATCTATAGTGGCCGCCGGATGTCTGGCGATGATCACGTATTCCATATCATTTCTCAAATCATCTTGTAATTCGAAGAAACTCTGACGGATATAACGTTTGATTTGATTTCTAGTGACTGCCTTACCTATTTTCTTATTAATGGATAGCCCAATGCGAAATTCTTCTTGTCCTTCTTTTGGTAAACAGTAGACAACAAATTGACGATTCGCAAATGACTTGCCTTTACGAAATACTTTTTGAAAATCTTCATTCTTTTTAATTCTGCGGCGTTTTTTCATCTTTGCACCTGCTTATTCATTGTTCTTTCTTCTCTATATGAAGGTTTCAATTACACTGATCGTTGATTCCCTCCAAAACGATATATTTTTACGACCTACCTCTTAAAGCTTTGCAAAAGGAGTTGACCATAATAGTTTGGCCGTTTTGGAGAAAAACCAACAATACTAAACACTAATTTCTCCATAAAGAAAAAAAAGACCACTGATGTTGGTCAGTGGACTTATGCTGATAATACTTTTCTTCCTTTACGGCGACGTGCAGCAAGTACTCTACGACCATTTTTAGAACTCATACGTGCGCGGAAGCCATGTACTTTACTATGTTTACGTTTTTTCGGTTGGTATGTGCGTTTCATTTATATGACACCTCCTGGAAAGTCTATTATAAAAAATACTACAGACAGTCTTGCATATTATATATAAATTCCAGTCATTCTGTCAATGCTTATTTAGAAAATACATTTTATCGCGATCCAGTTAGCAGTGTTTTTTTATTAGTAAGTTATCCACAATCTACTATCTCACTCTCAAAAACTAGTGTGGACACTTTTTTACACCCTCAAAATTATCCACAAGACTTATAGACAGGTTCTACACAAATTCACTTGTTGTGGATAAGTTCGTTGTGTATATTTATGCAATTTGTGGATAACTTCGAAAAAATCTTGAACTGCCTGGTTTTTTTTGATAAGATTATTGTGTTTTACTCTGTAAATAAATTTGTGTATGCAAAATGTTATCCACAATTGTTGATAATGTGTGGATAGTTTTATCCACCACCTAAGAATAACATTTATCCACAGCTTGTTTTTATTGTGAGTATCTATCATGTATAGTTCATTTATAAACATATTTTAACCGCATTTATAACCAAATATTCAATAGAGATATTTATGTAAAGGAGAAAGAAGC